>CAWDPK010000001.1:0-13508 GCA_963804255.1 uncultured Acidimicrobiaceae bacterium
ACTCGTTCGCCAAGGTCGGGGTGACCCGGGTGTACCTGCAGCTGCTCGACCTTTCGGACCTCGAGCACCTCCAGTTGGTGGCAGACGAAGTCATGGCGCAGCTCCCCGGCTAAGTCGGGACGACCGCACAGGACCGCCCTGTCCCGTCTCGGGGACGGGCGCCCTCAGAACTCTTGTTCGGGTATCGGGACCGCCGCGGTTGATCCGTATGGCGCCATGAGCCGCCCCGCCCACCGCCAGCGACACAAGAATAGGTGGGTGCTGAACGTGGCAATTCCCATGAAAACGAGCATCACAAAGGCCATGGAGAAGTTGGTTATTTTCCCGGCCCCATCACTTTTCGGACTGGTGGCAGGGGTCGTGCCAGGAGATTCTCGCCGGAGGCCGTGGCGAAGCGGTCCAGCCGAGTCGCCCAAATCGATCGGATCGAGTCCCGTGGGCGATTCGTGCGCAGGGCTCTCGTTCTTATGATGGGCGCCCGATGATCCCGCGGGTCGCCCACTTCGTCTTCGGGCTGAGAGAGCAGGACGAGCCGTTCCACCCGCTGCACTTCATGGCGGTCGAGTCGTGTCGGCGGGTGCTGCGGCCCGAGACCATCTACTTCCACTACAAGCACCTGCCGTGGGGGCCCTGCTGGGATCGCATCCGCCCGTTCGTCACGTTGGTCGAGGTCGACCTGGTCGATGCGGTGCTGGGGGCCGACTACTCCGACGGCTGGGTCCCGGGCGCCTACCGCTACGCGCACCACGCCGACTTCATCCGGCTCGACGCACTGATCGAGCACGGCGGGGTCTACGTCGACATCGACACCGTCTTCGTGCGTCCGATCCCAGAGGACCTGTTCAAGGAGTCGTTCGTCATCGGCGAGGAGCCACCGGTGGCCGACGAGCGCAGCGGCGTCCGGCGCCCGTCGCTGTGCAACGCGCTACTCATGGCGGAGAAGGGGGCGCCGTTCGCCCGGCGGTGGCGCGGCCGCATGGCCGATGCGCTGGACGGGACCTGGAGCAACCACAGCGGGGTCCTGGCGCGCGAGCTGTGCGACGAGCTCCCCGGGCACGTCCGGGTCGAACCGGAGTCGACCTTCTTCCCGTTCTCCTCCGACCCCGACGGCATCGCCGATCTCTTCGAGCGCGACCGGCCGGTCCCGCCCGCCGCCGTGAGCATTCACCTGTGGGCGCACCTGTGGTGGGCCGGGAGCCGGCGCGACTACAGCGCCGTCCACTGCGGGTACTGCACCCCCTCGGGGGTGCGGGGGCGCGGACCACCTTCGGGCGGTTGGCCCGGCCCTATCTGTGTCCGGAGGCCGCGACGGAAGGTGACCCGAAGCCGCAGGAGCGGCTCGACGGGGGCGTCTGGCACTACTTCTCCCTCGACGAGCCGTCCGGCTACGGGGTCGCCGCCGACCGCTGCCGGGACGCCCTCGAGTCCTCGGGGGTGGAGGTCGAGTGGACCCCCTTCGTCCCCGGCGGCGGCTGGGGCCTCGGCTACCAGCCGCCGCCCTGGCACGACCCGTTCGCTGCCCGGGGCCACCGGTGGGTCCCGCCGACGGCGGACCCGCGGGCGACGCCCCGCGGGCCCCGGCGGCCCGGTCGTCGTCGCCCACCTGGTGCCCGAGTTCTACCCGGTCGTCCGCGGGCGCCGCCCCGACGCCTTCGTGGTCGGGCACACGGCCTGGGAGACGGACCGGATCCCCGACCACTGGATCGGCTGCCTCGACGCGGCGGACCTGGTCGTCGTCCCGTCCCGGTTCAGCGCGGCGGCGATCACGTCGTCGGCGGTCAAGACGCCGGTGGCCGTGGTCCCGCACGCCGCCCCGAGACTGGGGCCCGGGACCGGCGCCGGCGCGCCGGCCCGACCCCGCGGCGCCGTTCGTCTTCTACACCATCGCCGAATGGAACGAACGGAAGGCCCCGTTCCTGACCATCGGGGCGTACCTGCGGGCGTTCCGCGGACGGGACCGGGTGCTCCTGATCGTCAAGACGTCCCGGCGGGACTTCCGGCGGCCGGCGCCCTCGGGCGGGGGGAGGGTGGAGCCGGGCACGACGGCCTGGTCGCTCGCCGAGCTGCTGCGCGGCCACCCCGATCCCCCCGAGATCCGCCTGATCACGCGGCGCCTGAGCGACGGCGAGATCGGCCGGCTCCACGACGACGGGGACTGCTTCGTCTCGCTGTGCCGCAGCGAGGGCTGGGGGCTCGGCGCGTTCGACGCCGCCGCCCACGGCACCCCGGTCGTGACCACCGCCTTCGGCGGCCACCTCGACTACCTGGCGGGCTCCCCCCACCTGGTGGACTTCGACCTCGTCGCCGTCGAGGACCCGAGCGGCCTCCCGAGCTACGCCCCGGACCAGCGGTGGGCCGAGCCGGACCTCGACCACGGGGCGGCAGTCCTGCGCGAGGTCCTGGCCGACTACGACGGGGCGGCGGCGTGGGCGGCGGCGCGCGGGAGAGGAGATCCGACGCCGCTACGCGCCCGACGCGATCGCCGCCGCGTTCCGCTCGGCGGTGGCCGAGCACGGGGGGCGGCGCCCGGCCGCTCGGCCGTGACGACCGGGGTCCGGTGGCTCTCGGTCGCGCCGGGCTCGGGCTACGGCGACGCCAGCGAGGCCTACCTGAGCGGCCTGCGGGCGGCGGGCGTCCCGGTCAGCTGGACGCCGATGGGCTGGTTCACCGGCGTCTGGCACGCCCCGTTCGGCCCCTCGGCGGACCTGGACCTGTCGGGCCTGGCGCACGCCGACCTCGCCCACGCGGCCATCGAGCACGACACCGTCGTGGTGGCGGCGCCGCCGTTGTGGACCGACGAGCTGGCGGCCGAGGCGGCCGGCCGCCGGCTGGTCGCGTTCACGACCTGGGAGACCGACCGGATACCCGAGGGGTGGCCGGCCATCCTCTCCCACTACGACCGGGTCCTCGTGCCCTCCGAGTTCAACCGCCGCGCGTTCTCGGCCTCGGGCCTCTCGGTGCCGGTGACCGTCGTCCCCCACATCGCCCGGCCGGTGCCGCAGGCCGCGGCGGCGGGGCCGGCGCCCGGGCGCAGGCCCTTCGTCTGCTACACCATCGCCACCTGGTCCAGCCGCAAGGCGGTCCTCGACACGGTGGCCGCCTTCGTGGGCGCCTTCGGCGCGGCCGACGACGCCGTGCTCGTGATCCACACGTCGCCCGAGGACCACATCGCGCCGGGCGGGGCGACCGGGACGCGACACCGGGGAACGCCACGCGCCAGATGACGTGGTACACCCTGGCCCACGCGTTGGCCGGGCGGGCCGACCTGCCCCGGATCGTGCTCAGCACCCGGGGCCTCGACCGGGCGGGCATCGACGCCCTGCACGCGGCGGGCGACTGCTTCGTCTCGCTCAGCCGCGGCGAGGGCTGGGGGCTCGGCGCCTTCGACGCCGGGAGCCACGGCCACCCGATCGTCGTGACGGGGTGGGGCGGGACGCTCGACATGCTGCCGACCGGCTACCCCTACTGCGTGGACTACGAGCCTGCCGACGACCGACGACGAGCCCGACGACTGGTGGGGGCCGGTGCCGGGCGAGCGCTGGGCCAGGGCCAGGGTCGGCCCACGCCTCGGCGCTCCTGCGAGCGGTGTTCGAGGACCGGGCCCAGGCCCGGGAGTGGGGCCGCGTGCTCCAGTCGAACATCCGCTCCTGCTTCGACGGTGCCCAGGTGACCGGCCGCCTGCTCGACGCACTCGCCCCGACGTAAGGGTCACCACTCGAGAGTGGGAGTCGGGCGCCGTACCATGGCACGCACCCAGCGAGGAGGGCCAAGCCGTGAGCGTGGAGTATCCGGAGATGAGCGACCAGCTCGACTTGAACGAGACCGAGGACGGGATCGTCATCTTCGATGCGTCGACCGACCGGGTCCACCACCTCAACAACACGGCGGCCATCGTGTTGCAGTGTTGCGACGGCACCCGCTCGCCGGCGCAGATCGCCAGCCTGGTGGGGGCGGCGTTCGCTCTCGCGGAGCCGCCGATCACCGAGACCGAAGACTGCCTCTCCCATCTGCACCGGGAGGGCCTGGTGCACTGAGGCGCCCGTCGGGGCACTCACCGAACATTGCGGGCACTCCGTCGAAGGGCGTCCCTTCTAGGTGGGCCTGCCCAGAAGGGCCCCGATGATCGGTGCGACGGCCGATCCGGAGTGGCCGCGCTCGACCAGGGTGCGGGCCTCCCGGGCGAGATCCATCCCGTACTCGGGGTGGGCGATCAGCTCGACGACGCGCTCGGCGAGCTCCGACGGTTGCTCGGCCACCAACAGGTGTGTCCGGTCGACCACCGCCAGGCCGCGGGCGGCCACCGGCGTCGCCACGACCGGCACCCGGTGGGCGAAAGCCTCCAGCAGCTTGATGCTGGTCCCGCTCCCCCACCGCAGCGGGACCACCACCGCCGACGCCCGCGCGTAGAGGGGGGCGACGTCGGCCAAGTACCCCAACAGCCCCACCCCGTCGGCTCCGGCGAGACGGGCCAGGGGGCCGGCCGGGTCGAACGAGCCCACGATCGTGGCGGTGACCGCCAGGCCGGTCGCGCGGCGCACCGCCGGCAGGACCTCGGTGACCAGCACCACCGCCGCGTCGACGTTGGGGGCATAGGAGAGGTTCCCCACGAAGAGCAGGTCGGGTGGATCGACCGGTGACCGCACGACGACGGGCGGCAATGTCACCGCGTTGGGCACCACCGTGACCTCGAGGCCGTGCCGGTCGCCGATCTCGACGGCCTCGAGGGGCGATGCCGCGCACACCCTCGAGTACTCCGGGGCGAACGTGGCCACGAGTCGGCGGTAGGCGTCGGCCTGGGCCAGGTCCCCGACGTCCCTGGCCAGCGCCTCGTCGTCGTCGTCGAGGTCGAGCGTGCACGATGAGGACCCGAGCCGCTCGGCCACAGCGATCCCGAGTGGCCCCAGGTATGAGCGCACGACGTGGAGGGGCATTCCTGGCCCGACGCCGGCCCGTTCCAGGGCCTGACACACGATCGGAGCCATCGAGGGCGGCGCAGCCCCTGCGAGCGCGGGGAAGGGTAGCGAGCGACGAAACCGCTCCCGCCACCTCCCATCAGAGACGAGTTCGGTCAGCCCGGACCGGGTCTCGCCGGGCGGGGCGACCTGAACCAGCGTGACCCGGTCCAGCCCGGGCCGGGGATCGGAGCCGGGCGGCCGTCCGGCCACCGGGACGACGGCCACTACCACCTCGAAGGCCTCCCGGGCGGCGTCCACGAACTGTGCGGTTCGCATCGCCAGTCCGTTGCCCGCGGGCGCCGGCTCGATCGGGGCGAGTACGACCTGGACCCCCACGGGGCGACTCTATTGGAACGGGCCATATTGCTCTCCGGCAGTGCTTTACGGGGCCGCCGGCGCTGGCTAACCTTCGCGGCAGGGTCCGCTGGCCTGCGGACCGAGGCGAGGAGACCCCATGAGCGAGCACGATGAGGTTCTGAACAGTGTCGAGCTCTCCCGGCGTTCGTTCATGAAGAAGCTGATCGCGGTGGGGTTTGCCGTCCCGGTGATCAGTTCATTCGCTCTCGATGGCATCGCCGGGGCCAGCTACAACCCCGGCCAGGGCGAGGGTGCGCTCGGGGGCAACAACCTGGGAACCGGACAAGGCGACCTCGGAGAGTCCAACCCGAACGGCACCTGGGGTCACCCGAACACAGAATTCCATTTCCCGCACTCCTCGGGCAACATCACCACCACCATCCGCGCGACCACCACCCCCAGCCCGACAACCACGCCGGGAACCACGGAGAGCTTTGTGGTGGGCCTGCATTTCCGCTAGAAGTTCGGTTCGTAAACGCGGAGCGGTTGTTCTTCTCTCGGCCGTCCTGATCGTCCGGGACGAAGAACGCGTCCTTTTCGACTGCCTGAGCTCGATTCACGGTGTCGTCGACGAGATCGTCGTCTTGGACACCGGTTCGCTCGACGACTCGGTCGACATCGCCCTGAAGTTCGGGGCCCGCGTCTTTCATCACCGGTGGAAGGACGACTTCTCCGAGGCCCGGAACGCCGCGCTCGATCGGGCCCGGGGCGATTGGATTCTCTACATCGACGCGGACGAGCGGCTCGTCGACCCTGATCGGGCCAAGATCCAAGCGTTGCTCACCGAGTCCAGCGCAGTGGCGTTGCGTCTCGCGCTGCGGCCGGGGCTCAACAGCTCTGCCTATCTCGAGTACCGGATCTGGCGAAACGATCCCCACATTCGTTTCGAGGGGATCATCCACGAGACTCACCTCCCGGCGATCAACCAGGTGGCCCAACGGGACGGGCGCACGGTCGAGATCGCGCCTCTCCTCATCCAGCACGTCGGCTACGAGGGTGACCAGCGTCGGAAGCACGACCGCAATCTGCCGTTGCTCCACCGCGAAGTTGTACGAAACCCCGAGAACCTCTTCGTCCGGCATCACTTGTTTCGGGTCCTCGACGCACTCGGTCGCCGAGAGGAGGCCGAGTCCGTGCTCGTCGAGGCTCTGGCGGTCACCCGACGGCACGACGAAGGCGGCCAGGTCGACCACCTCGGCTCGCTCATCTACGCCGATCTCATCCGTCTCCGGCTCGAGCGGGGTGACGACGCCGGCGCGCTGTTGGCCGAGGCCCGAGAACGCCACCCGGACAACTGTGCCCTGTTGTGGATGGAGAGCCGGTTGCTGCTCAACGCCGGACACTACGAGGAGGCGATCGCCCGGCTCGACCACCTGCTCGAGGTCGCCGGACGCACCGAACCCTCGGTGGTCGCCTACGAGCAGCGCATGCTCACGGAGGCTCCCCACGAGGTGCGGGGTCTGTGCCTGTTTCGCCTGGGTCGCTACACCGAGGCCGCGGCGGAATACGAGCAAGCGGCCCGGTTCGCGCCGGACAACGCGAGCTATCCGGTCAAGCGCGATCTGGCGTTGGCGCGGGCCCGGCGAGCCAACTCCTAGTGGAACGTGCCGGCGGCCACTGGAGGCGCCACTCTTGATGGCCAAGCCGTTCAAACGGGAATGGCACGACGCGCACCGATTGGGGGTTGGAGCGAGCCCGGACGATCGCGTCGCCTGGCACCTCGAACACGCCAAGGTCTGCGGATGTCGCCCGATCCCCGCGGGCGTGCTCGAGGAAATCCAGCGTGGCGGAATCGCCCACCAGCCGTAGGGCTGGGGTCGGGTCCAGCGTTGCCCGTGCTGTCAAGATGTCGCCATGATCGACCACATCTCCATCCAGTGCGCAGACGTCTCGGCCAGCGCCGCCTTCTACGACGCCGTTCTCGCCCCCCTGGGCGGCGAGCGTGTTCTGGACTTCGGGGAGGCCATTGGATTCGGGATCCAGCCGAAACCGGACTTCTGGATCGGTCAGCAGTCGACCGGGGAAGGATTTCGCGAGTCCCACATCGCGTTCGTGGCCGTCGACCGGGCCGCCGTGAAGGCCTTCTTTGACGCGGCGGTGACGGCGGGCGCAGAGGTGCTGCACGCACCGCGGGTGTGGCCGGAGTACCACCCCAACTACTTCGGTGCCTTCGTTCGCGATCCCGATGGCAACAACGTCGAGGCCGTCTGCCACACCCCCGAATAGGATCCGTTCAAATCACCTCGGGCGCTCTTCCGGCATGCCGTCGGATGGGAAGGGTGACCGAGGACGGGCGAGCAATCCGAGGGTCACTGCACGACGATGTCCTGGTTCCATCGGGGATGCTCGCAGTTCAGATCGACATTGCGCAGGTGAAGCCCGTTCAACCCGGTGTGATACACCGCGGGCGACGGGGACGGCCCCGGGTCGGTGGCGAGGCGCATACCACCACGTGAACGCGAGGTCGAAGCCGTCGCGAAGGATGATCGGCTCCGGCGTCGTCGCAAGGGATCCCTCCCAATCCGTCGTCCGGAGGAGCACCGAGACGCTGCAGAGGCCATGAGTGATCGTGTAACCCGCGCCACGGCGGCGGTTCCAGGTTGTGAGCACACGACCGTTCTCGAGGCGGCGGCCATCACTCCCGATTCGAAGAACCGACGACTTCGGACAAGCTCACCTCACGCCCAGGCGTGGCTCGGACCCCGCCTGGGGCGGGCCTGCCGAATTCATGCGGTGTAGTTGAACGTCGAAAGATGGAGAGGTCAAGTGTGTGCGCCGCTCCCCGAAATATTGCAGTTGGATTACAAAGAATGACGCGCGCCGGGGGGAGCAACCAGTTCGCCCGGCCGTCCGCCCCGGTACGGCGGCAACCGAGGCGGGGTGGGCACGGGTCGTGATGGCTGAGGACTTAGGCCTCTGGCAACGAGAGGGGCGTTGTCCCAACATGGTCAATGTAGGCAGCAAGGAGGAGGAAGTGACCATGGACTTGACCCGGTGGGAACGGTTTGGCGTCGATTTGCCCGAGCGTTGGCGGAGATGGATGGACTTCAATGCTGACGCTGAGGGATGGCTACGGGTCGAGGAGCTTCATGAGGACGGGACCCTCGTGATCCGGGCAGAGCTACCGGGAGTCGACCCCGACAAGGACGTCGACGTTTCGGTTAGCGATGGGATGCTCCACATCTCGGCCAAGCGTCAAGAGCGTGAAGAGCACAAGGGCAAGGGAACGTACCGCTCAGAGTTTCGTTACGGGGCATTCTCACGCGACCTCGCCCTTCCGTCTGGAGTGGACAAGGCTGCCGTAAAGGCGACCTACAAAGACGGCATCTTGGAGGTGCGGATCCCCTGGGCATCCGAGCCCGAAGGTACCTCAACCAAGGTGCCGGTCGACCGGTCCTAGAACGAGCTGTGGGAGTGCCCTGCCCCGAACGCCCACCGCCCGGAGATGAACGGGTTCGGTGGACCGCTCCTGGGGGTGGATGGTCGACAGCCGGCGGTTGCTTGTCTCTGAGGCAACGGTAAAATCCCACGTGGGCCGAATCCTGTCGAAGCTCAGGTTGTGCGACCGAGCCCAGGTCGCCGTCCTCGCCCACAACTCTGACCTGATTCGGCCCGGCATCGAGTCCTGAGCACCATGGGCGACAGGGGCGGGTCATCTGGCGTTTCGACCAGAAGGCACATGAGCGTGCCCTCTCTCCTCAGCGGGATCGGCCGGGAACCACTGGCGGCCAAGGTCCCCGAGATCGCCGCCGTGTTCTGGTTGCTCAAGCTCTTAACGACCGCCGGCGGCGAAGCGGTCTCGGACTATCTGGCCCTTCACGACGTCATCGTCGGCGGCGCCATCGAGATCCTTGTCCTCGTTATCGCGCTCTTGTTGCAGTTCAACACCCGCCAATACTTCGCCCCCGCTTACTGGTTTCTGGCATTGGCCATTGCGATCTCGGGCACCGGAGCAGCCGACATCATGCATCTCCACCTCGGCATTTCATGGGCTCTGACGACGGCCTTCTGGGCGGTGGTGCTTGCCATCATCTTCTGGCAGTGGCACCGCAGCGAGCGCACGCTGTCGATCCACAGCATCACCACGCGCCGCCGGGAGTGCTACTACTGGGCCACCGTCTTTGCCACGTTCGCCTTGGGCACCGCGCTGGGCGACCTCACGGCGACACCCTTACACTTCGGTTATCTGTCCTCTGCCGCGTTGTTCACGGGGATCATCTTGATCCCCGCCATCGGCTGGTGGCGCTTCGGGCTGAACGAGGTAGTGGCCTTTTGGTTCGCGTACGTGATCACCCGTCCCATCGGCGCCTCGCTTGCCGATTACTTCAGCAAGCCCACCGCGATCAGCGGCATCAACTTCGGTAACGGACCGACCGCGGGAGTGGCAGTCATCGGCGTCGCCATCCTCGTCGCTTACGTCTCGGTCGCCCGCAATGATATTCAGCCGACTGAGGACGCGCACCCTCATCCGGGAGAGAACGGCGAGAGTCCGGCAAACGCGGACTGACGGGGCTCCGATGTGGCCCGAAATCGCCAATTTGAGTCAGCCCCATCAGCAGGGTGCGTTCTTCTGAATACGACGATCTCTCGCCCCCGTTGCCGAAAGGTGTCGGCAGGATCCAGGGCATTCATATGAACAGCGCTATCCCGCCTGAGCGTCTCAAACTGGATCAGATCCGCCAGCGAGGCCACTGGACCGGGCGACCTCTCCGGTCGCAGTTTCAGGGCTTTGCGGGGCTTGTCGCGAACGCTGGTTCAAGAGCAACCGCGGTCACGCTGGGATACCCGCCTAGACAAGTGAAATCGGGATTATCCGTAGCTCAGCGTTCCCGTGCCGGTCACCAGCCCGATTTCTGCACCGGAACTGGCATTGCTGTTCAGATTGCACTTGCCCTTGGTCAACGGAAGGGCGACGGCATACGAAATGGTCACGTTCAGCGTCCCCGTGATTCCGACATACGCCTTGGTCCCACTGATGGCAGTGGCTGGCTCGGTCACCACGAACGTCGCTGAGCACGTCGTGTTGTTCAGTGTGGTGGGCGGAGTGCTGTTGTTGCTCTCCGCTGCATCAATCTTCTGCGTGTTGAAGAAGATCGTACCCTTCTTCAAAATGAAGAGGCGGTAGCCAGGGTTTTGCTTCTTGGTCGGCTTGCCGTTCGCTGTCGCTCCCTCTGATGTGCCGTGGTCCCCGATCGCCCCGGTGAAGATGACCTTGAACGCACCGCCGCTTGTCAGCGCTGCCCATATCTGAGTCTGCCCACTGATCGGTGTCTGGGCACCAGCCACTCCACTGATCATGCCTCCCGCCAACACCGACCCAATCACTACCGCCCCAATCACTCTACGCATCACTATTCCCCTTTTCGATTAGTTTCATCTTTCGGGCCCCGCCGTTCGGGGCCTATTGCTACTTGACGACGTATCCGACGGAATCGGACTCGTTCGGCCAGGTGAACTTCTCCACGATCAGCGGGTGCGCCTCTTTGAGCTCCTTCTGGTGAAGGATGCTGCGGACGTTGTGGTTCAAGAGGGCGATGATGGCAGGTCTCGAGGTCCAATGACCGACCCTAGTCCTTCGACCATGGCCTTGATCGCCTCGTCGCCCCCGTTCCACCTCTATCCAGCTACCTGCTCTCATCACGCAGAGCTAAGCAGAGCACATCAGCGGGCTGCTTCAATCCTCGCTGCCGGGTAGGTGGCGCACCTTCTGGCCCCCGGAACGTCAAGTGCTTGCTGTCGGCGAGCGGTGCACCCCGCTCATTTCCGAAGAGCCCGTTTACGCGCCACCGAGCAAGGAAGCTGACAGCGCAGCGTCGGCCTCCCTCGCCATCGACGGGACCGTGTGCTGGTAGACCGCCAAGGTTATCGAGGGCGAGGAGTGCCCCAGCATCTCCGAAACGACCTTGACCGGCACCCGGCCGCCAGCATGAGGCTCGCTGCCGTATGGCGCGTGTCATGCAACCGCACCTTTCGCAGCTCGGCGTTCTCGGTGAGCGTCTCGAACCGGGTGGAGATGCGCTCGGGGTGGTAGGGCTCCCCTAGCTCATCTGCCGCCACGTAGCCGTCGTCGCTGTACGCCGGACCAGCGGCCAGCTTCTCCCGCTTCTGGTGCGTCTGGTGCGCCCGAAGCATGGCCACCAGGGACCCGTCGAGCGGAACCGACCGCCTCCCGGCCGCCGTCTTTGGTTCGGAGTCGACCGGCTTGCCGTCGACGAGCACCCGTGTACGGGTGACCTCGACCGAGCCACCCTTGAGGTCGATGGCATCCCAGCGAAGCCCGGCCAGCTCGCCCCGTCGTAGGCCACGTGTCAGGGCCAGGGCCCAGATAACGGCGTCGCGGTCATCGGCGACCGCCGACAGGAACGCGCGGGCCTCGTCGGTCGTCCATGCGCTCATCGCCTTCGACTTAGCCGCGGGACGGTCGACGCCCATGAGCGGATCTCGGCCGAGCATGTTGTTTCGGGTCGCCCAGGAGGTCGCCGCCTTGAGCACCCCGACCGAGAGTTGTACGGAACGGGGCGACAATCCCTTGCGCCCCTTCGCTGTCTTAGTGGCGCGCAGCTTGCCGGCCATCTTCGTCACATGTGCCGGGGTGAGCGCGGGAACCTTGAGCGCGCCGATCTGGGGCACCAGCCACGCGTTGACGACGTTGCGGTACTGAGCCAAGGTCGCCGGGCGCAGGCCGCGACTCTCCATCGCTGGCAGCCAGTGCAGCTCGAGCAATGCCTTGACCGATAGCTGAGTGTCCTCCGTGTAGGTGTGCTCGGCCACCTTGTCGAGCATGTTCGTCAGGTGGCTTTGCGCCTCGCCTTTCGTGCGGAAGCCGCCCTTGGAGTGCTGAACCCTCCGACCCGTTGCCGGGTCGATCGCGAACCAATATGCGGTATGGGTCGAGCCTCTTTGCTTGATGCCCCCGGTCCCGTTGGGGCGACTGTTGGTTTTCATTTTTTGGTGCTCCTCTTTGCCGGTTTCTTGCGCGGGTTCGCTCGAGGTCGGCCCCGACCCGGGTTGGCAGGCAACAGGTTCAGCGGCTCTCGGCGGCATCTAGCCACCCACTTCGCAGCGGCCGATTTGGTCACGTTCCACTTGTCAGCGACGGCTTGGGTAGGCCGTCCGTAGGGCAGCGCGGCCCGGGACCCAACTTTTCCACTTCATCACCGCGCGGCTGTTCACCCTGCTCGGCCAGCTCATCGAGCGGGTGGAGCAGCTCGAGCAGCGACAGGTCTGACCGAGGGAGTGCGCCGGGCGTGCGTAGACGTAGCGATCGGCCCCTCGGGCAGAGACGGCGACACGGCTCGATCGGTCCTTGGGAACGGTCGGTTCCGTTCGGGTCCGTGGTGCACCGGCAGGAGTTGCGACGACTCACGACTTCCTGCCGGTGCCACGCCGTGAGGCAGGCAGCGGAGCGCGGGATCGAACGACGCCACCCGCACCTGCCCAGCGGGCTCCGGGTGGCGCTTATTAGCTGATCGAACGCATCATTTCCCCTGACCCGATTAGGGGGGAATCCATGACTGAGTGGGCACAAGGCACGTTGCGTTGCAGGAATGCCCGAATCGTGACCGATGACGCGGGAGTGCAGTGGGTGACCGCAGAGTTTGACCAGGACGGAATCGTCGAGTTCATAGCGCCCTTGGTGATTCCTTACCTGGTGGCAAGTGAGGAACTCCGACAAGGTTTGATTGAACGGCTCCGAGAAGATCTTGCCGACCCCGAGCAGGGCGCTGCCGCCCTGGAGTTTGAGGCGGATCTGCTCGACATTCTCACTCCTGAGCAGTTCCAGGAGCTGATCAGCAGGCGAGACTATTTCTCTGGTCTGCCAAGTGACTAAACAAGGAGCGAGCGGCTGGGGCTCGCGGACTAGCGTCGGCACCATGCCACGCCGTAAGTCCCTCCGATCCCAGCTCTACCGAGGCGCCCGCGACCTCGGCAACCTCGAGGCGGCCGAGAAGGGCCCCACGTCGCTCGGCAAGCGGTACGTGCGCCGAGCCGCCTACCGCAAGACCAACACCGGGCTCGGGGGCATCCTGCGGGCGTTCGGGCTCAGTGGGAAGCGGCGCTAGTTCGTCGCCCCGGTCTGGTCTGTTGACAAAGTGTTGACAAGCCGGTCTGTCGGCGCTTCGCCGAAGTCGCCGACTAACCCTTGACCTGCTCTTTTCTTGTCGGGCTGGGGGGACTTGAACCCCCGACCTCTTG
>CAWDPK010000002.1:0-35554 GCA_963804255.1 uncultured Acidimicrobiaceae bacterium
ATAGAAATTGAGAACTGCGAGCAGGGCACCGGCGATTGGAAGCTCAGCCAGGTCGCGAGAAACCACGAAATCGAAGGCTATGCTTCTTTGACCAGCGTCAACGCGGGCGAAGAGATTAGCTTTTTTGTCAACACCACCGATCGCGAGTACACGCTTAGTATATTCAGAATGGGGTACTACGGCGGCCTCGGAGGTCGGCTGATGACCTCGCCGATTAAATTGCGTGGACTTGCCCAGCGTGCCGCGGTCAGACCCTCAGACTGGAATGGCGGAGTGCGAGTGGCGCGAGCCCTATGCCCTTAGAATTCCGGCTCAATGGTTAAGCGGAGTCTACCTGGTTAAGCTCACCGGACTCTCATCCCTCAAAGAGAGATATTTAGTCTTCGTCGTTCGAAATGACGGCCGTAAAGCTGATCTGATCATGCAGAGCACTGTCACAACGTACCAGGCCTACAATTCGTGGGGTGGTAAGTCGCTCTATAAGTCGAACAGCACCGAAAAAACTGCAGCGGTAAGAGGTCTCGTTTAACCGCCCGTATGACGATTCGGATGGCGCGGGACTGTTCCTTTATTGGGAGCTCGACATGATCGGCTTCCTCGAGAAGGAGGGCTACGACGTCGTCTACTCGAGCAACCTCGACACCCATCAAGGTATTGCCGCGCAACTGCATAAGGGGTTCCTGTCGGTTGGACACGACGAGTATTGGTCATGGGAGATGCGCCAACATATTCAAACCGCGCGCGATCAGGGCCTCAGCCTCGGGTTCTTTTCGGCTAATAGCTGCTATTGGCAGATGAGACTCGAGCCGAGCCCGCTGACGGGCGATCCGAATCGCACCATCGTCTGCTACAAGATCGGTCACCATATTCCCGCATCTGAAGCGCGCCGCGATCCGGCCGCCGCTCAGGTATCGACGCATCATCTCCTTACTACAAGATGGCGCGATCCTCACATCTCTTTGCTCGGAAGCCCGGAAGATTCGCTGATTGGCGTCATGTACAACGATGCTCAGCCGGTCGACGCTGACATTCTCATCCACGACAACTCGTCGTGGATCTTCGATAACACCGGGCTTAAGTGTGGCGATATGCTCCGCGGGCTAGTCGGATATGAGGCCGATCGGATGTACGACGATGCTCCGATGGGAACGGTGCGACTGACGCATTCGCCATATCGCCTCGCGGATGGAACTAACGATTATTCGGATATGACGGTGTATCAGGCAGCCAGCGGTGCTACGGTCTTCGCCGCAGGCACCCTGCAATGGTCATTCGGCCTCGGCAGGATTAGCCCGTGGGCGCCGAATCCTTCTCGCGTCAATCCCGCCGCTCAGCAGATTACGCGGAATGTTCTCGCGCGGTTTACCGGAAGATCTGAGGCGAAGTAAGCGATCTGAATCGCAGGGCGCCGGGCAGATTCCTGAGCAGCGCCGCGACCGATGGACGCGGGTCAGCGGCGGACATGGTTGGTCCGATACGGGATATGGATTGCGACTGGCGCAGGCTTGCGGTCAGTTGCTCGCGGTCTTGGCCGATGGCTCGGCTTTGCGTGCGGCGCGGACCAGCTTCTCGCGAGCCGGTCGGCGGCTGTTCGTCCGAGGCGAAACGGCTGCTCAAAGCGCCGACGATCCGCGTGCCGACGCTCAGGAACAAGTCGGTCGCGGTCGGGAACAGCGCGGCCAGCTTCTCGACCACCGCCGCGCCGGGCGGCACGTCGACTTCGGGAAGTCCGAAGACCGCGGCGGCGAGCACCGCCCATGTAACCCATCGGACCGGCATCGCCGCGATCGCGGGCATCGCGCGCAGCATCTTGTTGTTGCGGGCCTCCTGCGCCATCGGCGTGTCGATCACGCCGGGCATCACCAGCGACACCCAGACGCCGCTGCCGAACAGCTCGACGCGCAGCGCCTCGGTGAGGCCGACCAGCGCGAACTTGCTGGCGCTGTAGCCGCCGAGCGGGCTGATCCCGCGCCGTCCGGCAAGCGACGCGACATTGATAATCCGGCCGCTGCGGTTGCTCTTCATTTCGGGAAGCACGGCCTGGATCGCGTGCACCGTCCCGTAAAGGTTGACCGCCATCATTCGTTCCAGATCCTCGGGGCGCATCTCGTCGAGCGTGTCGGGGATGAGCAGGCCGGCCGAGTTGACCAGGATGTCGATCTGGCCGAAGGTGCGAACCGCCTCGTCGATCGCGGCGCGCACTTCGGCGCGCCGGGTCACGTCGCATTGAAGCACCAGCGGATGTCCGCCGGCGGCGGTGATCCGCTCGGCGAGTTCTTCGAGGTTCTGCTTGCGCCGCGCGATCAGTCCGACCTCCGCACCCTGGCGCGCGAAGGCCATCGCGACATCGTAGCCGATTCCGCTCGAGGCGCCGGTAACCACGACCGCGCGGTCGCTGAAATAGCCGCGCGCTGTTCCCTCCGAATTCTGCTTCTCAGGTTTCTGTTCGCTCATGATTTCCTCTTCAGGTTCAAAGTCAGAACCGCGGCCGCGCGCCCGCTTACCAGAACATCCAGCGGCGCCGCGTCAGGTTATCGTCGAGCGCCTCCTGAATTCGCATCCTGACCCGCTCGGTCAATTGCTGCACCACCAGCGTGTCGAGCGCGGCCTCGGGACCGTAGGAGGAAAGGTCGATCGGCTCGCAAAACTGGATTCGCCATTTGACCGGCAGTGGGAGCAGATTGAGCAGCAGCGGGAAGCTGTCGGCGCGTTCCAGCGGCATCAGCCGGTTGACGATACTGGCGAGCATCCGCGAGTTGCCGAGCGAGAAGTGGAGCTCCTCGCCGCCCACCACCGCGACCGGGATGATCGGCGAGCGCGTGGTGAGAGCCAACTGCACGAAGCCGCCGCGTCCGAAGCGCTGCACGCGATAGCGCCGGTCGCTGGGCTTCAGAAACCCCTTCACGCCCTCCGGGAAGACGCCGACCAGGCGATCGTGCTCGAGCAGCCGGACGAAATCCTCGCGGCAGGCCAGCGCGGCGCCCTTCTTGCGGTTGTCATAGGAGAGGAACGGGTAGTCGTAGAAGAATTCGGTCGATACGTAGCGCACCATCCGGGGGCGCGGATGCTCGAGGTGAATCGCGGTCGAGATCATCACCGCGTCCCAGGCATAGGTGCCGCCCGAATGGTTGGCGACGATCATCGCGCGGCCGTGATCGGGCACGTTCTCGACGCCGGTGGTCTCGACGCGCCAGTAGCTTTGGTAGAGCCGGTTGAAGATCGGCCACCACATCGCGCCGTAAAGCGGATCGCATCCGAACTCGTCGACTTCGTAGTCGCCGCGAAGCCGCCGCTGAAGCATCTCGAGGAAGCCGGCGAGACCTGGCTTTTTCGGTCTGCGGCAGATCGGCGTCGAACGGATCGAGCGCGGGAGCTGCGTCGAGCTCGGTAGCGCCCTCCTTCTTGGCCTCGGCCACCAGTTGCGCGACGTTGCCGATCCACTCGCGCTCGTCGTGCGGACGCTTGGGAAGCGCGTTCCCGTCGGACGGCATAGCCACCGGCGGAAGCTCCTTCTGCACTGATGCTGATTGTCGGTCCATCACATCCTCCCGATCGAGCCGCAGCTCGGCCTGACCCCCCAATTTTGACCCGGTGGGTAATGGGGCGCCGCAGAGTTCTAGGCCGCGGCAACCTTCTCGTCGCTTGAGTCTTCCGCCTCTTCCCAGCCCGCCCGCGCGAGCGCGCTCTTGCCGTGAAGGTCGAGCACCGCCTCGACCGAGCTATAGCGCGGCGTGAAACCGAAGCGGCTCTTGAGGCGCTTGGTATCGACCACCCGCCCGTAGCGGAGCATGAGGAGATGATAGGGCTGCATATCGGCGAGGCCAAGCGTTCTCAATCCGCGCAAAGACCGTCGAGACCAGCGCCGGAGCGATCGGTATCTGAACGCCGCCGCCGAGCCGGATCGCACGGCTCAGGAAAATGACGCCGTCGCCGGCGACATTGAAGATACCCGGCAAGTCGAACAGCGCCGCGCGCTTCAGCGCGGCGACCGCGTCTTCCTCATGGCAGAACTGCAGGCGCGGATCGAAGCCCATCACGGTCGGCACCACCGGCATCCGCAGGTATCGCGAGATCGCGTTGTTGACTTTGGGGCCCAGAATATCGGCGAAGCGCAACAGCGTCAGCACCATCTTGCGCCCGGTGCGCGCCAACTGATTGAAGGCCGACTCCATCTCGGCGAGGTCGCCGGCGTATTTGGTCTTGGCCGGCAGGCGCGGCTTGATGTCCTCGGTAAGGACCGCCGGGTCGAGCGGATCGGCGCCGTAGACGTGCAGCGCCGAGGACAGCACGAACTTGCGCACGAAGGGCAGGCTCTGCACGGTGGCCGCCAGATTGATGGTGCCCATCACGTTGATCTCGTGGGTCTCTTCGGCACTGCCCGCGCCTTCCTGATCGGAACGCAGCCGCTGCAGATGGAGAATGGTGTCGGGCTTGATGCTTTCCAGCAGATGCTTGAGGCTCGAGCTGCGCAGATCCGCGCTGATTATCTCGGCGCGCTTGAAAGCGCGGCGCGGCTCGCGAAAGTCGAGCGCCGCGATATGCTCGACGCTTTCGTCCGCTTCGAGCTGGCGGACCAGCTCGCTGGCGGCGAAATCGGTCACGCCCGTTACCAGGATTCGTTTGCGTTCCGTTTCAGGAGCCATCGTCGTCACTCCTCCACGGTTAGATTCGGTCAACTACCAGGCGCGCCCCTTTCACCCAGTATTCGAAAGCCTTGCGCGCGAAGGTCTGCTGGAACTCGATCAGCGGATAGAGCGGGGTCTCTTCGACCCGCTCGGCGAGTTTTTCGCCCGCGTCGAACAGGCGCGACGCGACTTGCTCGTTCAAATCGATGTAACCGGTGGCGGCGCGCTTGACGGCCTTGCGAACCTGCCGCGCCGCTTCCTGCGCGCGATCAGATACCGCAGTCTGGACTGTTGCTTGTGCTGTCGTTGCCAATTGGAACAACCTCCCGCTCTGGACTTTGAATTAACCCTCTGCCTTCGCGCCCCTTGCGCGTTTGGCATTCACCAAGCACAGCGTCGTCGCCCCTCACGCAAACCGCGTGCCGAAACCCAGGTGCGCCGCTGACTTCCTGTTGGGAACGGCATCAAGATAGACATGTTGTTGATCCGACACAAGCCCTTCGGATGCATTTCCCAACAGTTGGCGAGCCGCGCCCTACTTTTACCGGTCGAAAAAAAAATGTACAGCCGATTGTGAAAATTCTTCGTGCCTAACTGGTTAGCGATTGATTAAGTTCATTGCACGGCAATCCGGACCAGCAGAGGAATCGTGCGAGAGGCTGAAGACGCGATCGTTGCAATCCGCAACGCTTTGCGCCACAAGAAATGAAACGCCTCATCCACTCCACATCCACACGCATACCGGACTCCCTCGATCCTCCGGCGCGCGAACTCGATTCGATCCCGCTTCGGCGTGCCGCACGCCTGTCGTTGCAGACATCCTACTGAGAGTATTGTCAAATGATCCGCCATCACTGCACGAGGCGTCAAGAATTTCTGGCGAACCCGGCAAAAAATTCTTGCATGAGCCCGTCGCCGGCGAAAACCGAAGCTGAGCGGCGCGAGCGGAAAGCTTGCCGCGCTGCCATCTGATGCTTAACCTATTGAGCCGTGGCTAGATCAAACACGCCGGCACACGCTCAGAAGAAGATCGTGTTCATCCTTGGCGGCGGCGCAGCCTTCGGCGCCCATCAGGCGGGAGCGCTCGACTACCTCGATCGGTTCGGGAATCCGCCCCGACGCCATAATCGGCAGCTCGGTGGGAATCGTCAACGCGCTGTTCTACGCCGCGCGCGGGGTTGAGGGGATGATCGAGGCCTGGAACAGCATGAACTCGCTGCAGGTCCTGATCGGACCCTCGCTGACCCGGAACCCGATCATCGGGAACTCCCTGATGTCGATGGACCGGATGGTGCGATGGGTCGAGCGCAAAATCGACTTCGAGCGCGCCTTCAAGAGCAAGACCGAGCTCAGGTTCGTGCTGCTCGATCTGTCGACCGGCCGGACCTTCCTGCGCGGCAATCGCACCGAGAAAGAACGTCGACGACTTTCGCACCGTCTCTCACATCGGCTACCGGATTCCGATCCTTTACCCGCCCATCAAGTTCGAGGGACATTACTGGTGCGACGGCGGCTTCGCGTGGAATATACCGGTCGAGGCCGCAATCGAGATGGGAGCCGGCACGATTTACATCCTGTCCGTTATCCGGCGCCAGCTTCCCGAAGCGCGCAACTTTCCGACCCTCGCGCACGTCTCGTACCGGATGATGGAAGTGATGTGGGCGGGCCAGGGAAACTCGAATCGCGAGCGCGCCCTGGTGGATCGCGGCACCTATCACGGCGCCCGGATTGTGGATATCGAGCCGCACGAATACCTCGGCACCGATCCGGTGAGCATCCTGTGGACCTCGCCGCACAAGGCCAAGAGGCTGATCGAGATGGGGCGCGAGGACGCCGCGCGGGCGATCGAATCACTGAGGGTGCATCGCAGCGCCAAGACGCCGGCCTGAGAGCCGCGCACTATCGGATAATGAGGAACCAAACCCTTTTTCGGGAGCTTACCGCGGCAGGCATTCTGCTTGCGTCCTATCCACTGAACTGGGTCGGCGAGCGGGCCGGGTTGTGGGGAAAGGGGCAGGGCGGGCCGGTGATTCTAGTCCACGGTCTGGGCGGAAATCGCGCCAATCTGTTGGGTCTCGCGACCTACGTGCGGATGGCGGGATTCTGCAATATCTACTTCTTCGAGTATCCGCGCGTGCAGTCGGTCGCCAATTCGGCCGAGCATCTCGCGGCCCTGGTTGACAAGGTCGACAAGCGGCAGCGGCGTGCATCTCATCGGCCACAGCCTGGGCGGGACGATCGCGCGCCGGTTCTGCGCGGAATCGCATGACACCCGCGTGCGCTCGCTGATAACCCTGGCTTCGCCGTACCGATACGATCAACGCAGTCCTCACGAGCTGGCGATTTTCGGCGACGAAGACCCCATCGTTCCGCCCCCGCTCCCGGATCGCTTGCGTCTGGGCGCAGTGAGACGGGCGGTCATCCTGCCCAGGACCGGGCATCTCGGCGTGCTCTACCACGCCGAATCGCTTCGAATGATCGAGTCCGAGCTCACCGCCGACAGCGAAGGCAACTAGAGTCCGATCTCCGGGTTTGGCCCCTGAATCCGGGGCCGATTAGAGGCATTTCCCCACTTGAGCGCTCTTCCCTTGAGGGCAGTCCGATGGCCCTTAGGGACGGCTGTGTTCAATACTGAAATCAATAATCTTAATTTTGCTCTTGACAATCTCAATTCTAGAGCCTATATAAATGGCATGCGTCCGATGCTCTTCAAATGTCCGTCATGCGCGGGGAATCTGGCGGTTCGGCGTCTCGAATGCCCTTCGTGTGCGATGTCGATCGAGGCCGCCTTCGAGTTGCCCCCAATCTTGAGGCTTGGCCAGGCGCAGCTCGACTTCGTCGAAGTCTTCATCAAGAACCGGGGCGTGATTCGCGACGTCGAACGAGAGCTGGGCGTTTCTTATCCCACCGTTCGCGCGAAGCTCGACGAAGTCGTCGCTGCGTTGGGATTCCAGGCCAGGAACGCCGCGAACGATGAGCCGGCTGGCCACGAGCCCATAGCGCATCAGCCGGCTGGCGAGAGCGCATCGCGGCGCACCGTGCTCGACGACTTGCGCGAGGGGCGAATATCGCCCGAGGACGCGTTGCGTGCGCTTCGCGGCAAAGCCGATGGCTAGCGGGAGGTCAGAGTCATGATCGAAGGCAATCTTGACGGGATCGAAATGCTGCGCGTGATTCGCGCGGCCGGCAATCTTTCTATCATCGGCCTCGAAGCGGCTGGTCCGCTTCGGATCAGCTCCGACCACGAGCCCGACCTACGCCGCGATGGCGCCACCGCCGAGCTGATTTTCGACGGCGATGCCGAGCTTGCCATCGCGCCGGGAGTCGCCGTCGAGGTGATCGAATGCGCCGGCCATCTCGAAGTCGAGGATTTCACCGGCAGCCTCAACCTCCATCGCGTCGCCGGCCACTTCAGCGCCAACAACGCCGGGCCGATTGCGATTCGCGGCAACGTGGAGGGGCGATGTTACGTGGAAGGCGCCGGCGCGATCGCCGGCAAGTGCGTCAAGGGCGATCTGTTCGTCGAGAAAGCGCGCTCCGTCAGCTTCGACCTGGTGGCGGGCAACGTGACCTGCATCGAGGTCTCCGGCGAGGTTGCGATCGAACAGATCGGCGGGCGATTCAGCGTCCAGGGAATCGAAGGCGACGTGCGCGCCGCGACGGTCGGCGGAAAAGTCGAAGCCGAGCGCGCCCATTCGCTCAAAGTCGAGACCGTCGGCGGCAAGCTCAGGGCGCTCAAAATCGCGGGCGGCGTGACCGTCGCGACCATCGGGGGCAAGGCGAGTATCGACGGCGCGGGCAGCGTCACGATCGCCACGGTCGGCGGGCAGTTGAGTCTGCGCGGGATCGCCGGCGATGTCGAAGTCGCGCAGGTCGGCGGCGCCGCACGCTTGGGCGGCGATTTCGCCGCCGGGAGCAACTGGCGCGTCAGGTCGGGCGGGCGGATGCTGGCCGAACTGGCGAGCAACAGCTCGGTCGCGCTCGAAGCCGTCGCGCGTCACGGGCGAGTGCGGGTCTACGGAATCGACGGCGAGATGCGCTTTAACGGACGCGATCGGCTCTCAGCCCGATTCGGCGCGGGCGAATGCAAGCTCGCGCTCGAAACCAGCGGCTCGGACATCATAGTCGAGGGCGAGGATGCGCGCGGCCGCGCCGGCGCGAGCGCGCGCTTTCGATGGCGCGACATCGGCGCGCCCTTCGAGACTCTGGCCGAGAACCTCGGCGAGGAGATCCCCGAGATGGTGGCCGGAATCGTCGGTGCGGCGGGCCGAATCGTGGCCGAGACTGGCTCGTTCTCGGGCGGATTGGTTCGCGGCGTCACCAAGGGCGTTGGTGAGGCGCTGCGCGAGGTCGAGCGCGAGATCGGCGACTTGAAGCGCGAGGTTCCCGAGCAGACCGCCGAAAAGCTCGCGAAGCTCGGCGAGCACGTTCCGCCCGCCCCTTTCCGCGCCCCGCAGGGATGGGCGATGTCCGTTCCCGGGGGTGAGTCGTCGACGTAGCCGTAGAGCGTCAGGAAGGCCTGGACGGTTCCCGTCGTCTGCGCCGCCGGCGCCGCCCCGGCACCGGCCGCCGTCGGGATGCCGAAGAGGAGAAGGACGACGGCGAGGAGACCGAGCGCCGTCCTCCGGTGCGCGGCGGGCCTGGTCATGAAGACAAACTGTATGCTGTCACCCGGGCAAACGCCCGTGGGGGGGTGGCGGGGAAATGGGACTGCTCCGCAGGAGATCGCAGCTGCTCGGCACCATCGGTGTGGTGGCGGCCATCGTGGCGGGAGCGGCGCTCCCCGTCGTTCTGAACGCCGGGGGGACGGCATCCTCCTTGACCCTGAGCCGGACGCCCGTGGCCTCCTGCTCGCCGCCGGTGATGGCCGGGTCCGCCCCACCGGTGGCCAACGCCTCACCGCCCTGTACGCCCACGTTGACGGCCCGTCCCCACACCGGGCTCCTCGACGGCCAGTCCGTCACCGTGATCGGGTCGGGCTTCGCCCCGAATGCCTTCATCCCGCTCCTCGAGTGCCAGACCGGTGCCACCCAGGGGTTGGACTGTCAGTCGTACGTCGAGGGGTTCGCCCAGTCGGACGGGACGGGTGCGTTCTCGACCGGCCTGACGGTGACCCGGCTGATCCCGACGCTGACCACCACGGTGGACTGCGCCGTGCACGGGGCCTGCGTCATCGACGCCGTCGATGAGAACAGCGGCACGGTGGAGGCCAGCGCACCCATCACCTTCAAGGACGTCCCCCTGCCGACGCTCTCGGCCAGCCCCGCCACCGACCTCTCCGACGGCCAGAACGTGACGGTGGACGGTGCCCACTTCGATCCCGGCAGCCCGGTCACGTTCACCGAATGCCCGGCCGAGCAGGCCCCGTTCTTCTACAACTGCGACTCCAACACGGCCGATCAGGTGACCGCCGGTCCGACGGGGACGTTCACGGCGACCTACCAGGTGGCGCGCATCCTCTCGACCAACGAATTTCCCGGTGGTGGGTCGGTCGACTGCGCTCAGGCCCCGGGGTGCATCCTCGCCGCCATCGGGAATTTCGACGGCGACATCATCGCCTCGACGCCGTTGTCCTTCAATCCGAGCATCCCGCCGTTGCCGCCGCTCAATCTGACCCTGAACCTGAAACCGACGGGCCACGTGGAGGCGGACGGGGGAGCGCAACTCTCGGCCACCCTGTCCTGCACGGCCAAGCAGCCGGTGGAGGTCAGTATCGGCGTGACCCTCAGTGAGAACGCCGATTCCCAGTCGGCCACTTCGTCGATGGCCACGGAGCAGACGTGCGTGAAGGCGCCGGCTCCGGTGACCTTCACCATGCCGGAGCAGAACGTGCCGTTCTCCGCCGGTGTGGGCGAGGCCACGCTGACGATCTCGGCCCGCAACGGCAGCGCCGTGACGCAGCAGATGGTGAGCGGAGCCGTCACCCTCACCGTGCCCGCCCACCAGCCCCCGCCCGTCTACTACGTCGCCCTCGGTGACTCCCTGGCGGCCGGGTTCGCCTCGCCGCCCGGTCAGGGCTATGCCAACGATCTCCTGACCTACCTGCAGACGAAGGTCCCCAACCTCCAGCTCGTCGATCTCGGCTGCTCGAGCGAGACGACGACGACCATGATCGACGGTGGCATCTGCACCTACCCGGCCGGACCCCAGCTGGCCGCCGCCACCGCCTTCCTGGCCGCCCACCGGGGATCGGTGGATCTGGTGACCGTCGACATCGGAGGCAACGACTACCTCGGGTGCCTCAACTCCAGTCCACCCTCGTACAACGCCCAGTGCATCCAGACCACGAACGCATTGGTGACGACCAACCTGACGACGATCATGTCGCAGATCCGGGCGGCGGCCGGGACGTCGGTCCCGATCGTGGGGATGAACTACTTCGATCCGTTCCTCGACTACTGGCCGGACGGCACCACCGGGAAGGCCATCGCCAAGACGTCGGTGCCCGTCCTCGGGACTGTCAATGCCACGATCGGCGCCGTCTACACCCACGCGTCGTCCCCCGTGGCCGATGTCCAAGGGGCCTTCGAGACCACCGACCTCAAGCACAAGGTGGCGTCCCCCTGGGGGCGTGTGCCGGTGGCCGTCGACAACACCTGCACCTGGCTCGATTTCACCTGCGCCAAAGGTCGGGGAGGCTTCGGCGACGACACCAACGCCGCCGGGTCGAGCGTGATCGCCGGCGCTTTCGAGAAGGTGGTCCCCGCCGACCTGTCGGCACCAGAGCGGGCGCCGCACTGACCTCACCGGGTCCGTCCCGGACGTGCCTGGAGCTGACCCCGGGCACGATGGCGAGTGGCGGCGATGCCGTGGCCCGTGACCCGGCCGGCAAGGCGGTCTTCGTCCGAGGGGCCCTCCCCGGTGAGCGGGTCCGCGTGCGCCTCGTCGCCGATCACGCCACGTACGCCGTCGGGCTCGTCGACGAGGTTCTGGATCCCTCGCCCGACAGGGTGACGCCACCGTGCCCGGAGGTGGTGCGCGGTTGCGGGGCATGTCAATGGCAGCACGTCTCCGTTGCCGGGCAGCGCCGTCTGAAGGAGCGCTTCGTGGTGGAGGCCATCGAGCGCGCCGGCGTGGAGTGTCCCGCCCCGAGCGCGGCCGTCGAGCTCACCCCCTGGGCCTTCCGGACGACGATCAGCGCCGGGGTCGCCCACGGACGGGCGGGCTTCCACCAGACACGCTCGGACCGGATCGTTCCGGTTGACGGCTGTCTCGTGGCCCATCCCCTCCTCGGGGAGCTCCTGGTCGGCGCCCGCTACCCGGGCGCCCGGAAGGTGCTGCTGCGGTGCGGGGCCCGCACCGGGGAGCGCCTGGCGGCGACGACGCCGACCGGGCTCAAGGTCCGGGTGCCCGACGACGTGCACGCCGGGCATTTCCACGAAGTCGCCGCCGGACGCCGGTGGCGGATCTCGGCACGGTCGTTCTTCCAGACCCGGGCCGACGGCGCCGACGCCCTGGCGGCGATCGTCGGGGCGTCGGCCGACGACATGGGGCCTCCGTCGGCCGCCGTCGATCTGTACAGCGGCGTCGGTCTCTACGCCGGGGTCCTGGCCGCCCGCGGATGGTCGGTGACGGCGGTCGAGGGCTCACGGAGCGCTGTCGCCGACGCCGAGGTCAACCTCCGGGAATCGACAGCCCGGGTGGTCGGTGGCGACGTCACCCGGTGGGCGCCGCAGCGGGCGGATCTCGCCGTGGCCGATCCCAGCCGGATCGGACTGGGGCGTGGAGGGGTCGACGTGGTGGCGGGGACGGGTGCCCGCCGGGTGATCCTGATCAGCTGTGACGCGGCCGGCCTGGGCCGAGACGCGGCGCTGCTCCACCAGGCGGGCTATTCCCTGCGCGCCGTGACCCTGGTGGACCTCTTCCCTCAGACGTTTCGGGTGGAGGCGGTGACCGTCTACGACCGTTGACGCCGCCGCCGGTCCCCCCGGAGAGGTCGGTCAGCAGGGCCTCGGGTCGTAGGAGGGAAGGGCCGAGGTCGTCGTCGACGCCGAGGCGAGGACTTTGGCGGTGTGACCGGACGACGAACTCGCCGAGGACGGCGCCGCGCTCGACGACGAGTTCCCGGTGGTCGAGGAGCCGGGGGACGGTTCGACGATCGGCGACCCGTAGGCGTCCAGCGGAGGGGTCATCACGCGACCCGGGGCTCCGCCCAAGAACTGGGTGATGACCGTCTGGGCGGGGGTCCCTTGCACGATCTCGACGCTCCCGGCCGCCGAGCCGGCCCCGAAGGTGGGGATGGTGGCGGTCCGCAGGTTCGCACCCGAGAAGCCGTGGTACTTCACGGCCAGGGAGAGCAGCGTCGACGACGACAGCCCGCCGATCTTCACGTCGTGGACGACCGAGCCGATGAAGGCGTTCAAGGTCAGGGGGTTGTAGGTGGACTCGGCCTTGTCCAACAGGGCCTCGATGACGACGTTCTGGCGCTGGATCCGCCCGAGGTCGCCGGTGGGGTCCGGTTCCCACACCCCGGGGCGGATCTCGTACTGGTAGAAGCGCGACCGGGACAGCGCCAGGGTCTCGTTCCCGTTCAAGGGCTGGCACCCGGTCCGGGTGATCGAGAGGCCCGAGTTGTTGTTGCCCTGGTCGTCGTCGCGCGCCGGGTAGGGGAAGTCGAGATTGATGCCGCCGACGGTCTGGACGGCGCTGATGAGACCGTTGAAGTTGATGAGGACCCATGACTGGATCGGTATGCCGAAGGAGTTCTGGACGGTCTGGACGAGTGAGTCGACGCTGTCGTTGAGCGCGGCGTTGATCTTCTGGTCCCGGGTCCCCAGCTGGCTCAGCCACGAGGCGTCGAGTCCCGACAGCTGGACGTAGGTGTCGCGGGGGATGGACAGGAGGCTGGCCGTCCCCGTCGCCGGGTCGATGTGGGCGATCTTGATGGTGTCGCTGTGGGTGCCGCCGGCTTGGGCGGTGGTACCGAAGTGGGCGTTCTCGGCCGGCGTGTTGTCGGCCCGGGAATCGTCCCCGATGATCAGGATGTTGAACGGTTGACCGGAGATGGCGGCGGCGCAACTGGCGCACTTCGCCGTCTTGATCTGGCCCAACCGGTAGCGGAGGTAACCGTAGGTCCCGCCCATCAGCACCAGGAGGACAGCCACCGCGAGGACCGCCGTGCGCATGAGCCGCGTCCGGCGGTTGAGCCGGCGGCGGGGTCGCGGTGCCTGTCTCGGCGTCGTCGGCGCCACCGGCGTGCTCCGGGCTGCCATTCCCGGGGTGGCGGGCGTGATGTGCCGCGGCGCCGCGTGTCGGGGCGCGCCGGAGCCGTGACGACGTTTGGGGACAGGCCGGTCGATATCGCTGGCCACCCAATGACGGTACAGCAGAGCTTCGCTCCATTGGGGTCACCCCCGGGCACACAGGGTCGTCGACCGACCTCGAAGGGCGACATGTCCATGTCGCGCCTCGACTGTCCGCCTCATGACAACCCGCTCGTCCCACCGTGCGTGGGGAGAGGGTGGCGCCGGGGGCAAAGATCGGGGGACCATGGGAAGGTGGCGGTCCGCCGTGGCGATGAGGGGCGCCATCGACAGTGCGTCGGGGGCCACGGCGGTGGTGGCGAACGACCTTCCCGGCAGTCCGCTGATCCGCACTGTCGACTCGGGCGCCACGTGGAGCACGGTGGCGCCGCTGCCGGACGAGAGCGGGACGTGGTCGATCGTCGGCTTCACGACACCCGACGTCGGCGATGCGTTCTGGGAGACCGGCCCCGCGACCGGTCTGACGGGCACCGCCCAGCTGTGGCGGACGACGGATGGCGGCGCGGCCTGGGCGCCGGTCACGGCGTTGCCCTGACGACGGGACACTTCGACGTCCGACACGATCGTCAGCCTTTGCACGCCGGTGTCGCGGGGGTGGACCTCCCCGGGTAGTCGTCGGTGTTCCAGAGGTTCTGGTGCACCTGCGGCCATGCGCCCCGGGCCCCGCACGCCGGTGCACCGGTCCGCCAGATGAAGAGCTCCCCCTCGCGCGTCCCCGTGACGAGCACCTGCTGCGGCATCGAACCCAGGGTGCCGAACACGGCCCCACCGGTGACCCATCCCCCCGTCAGCTTGGGGAAGCCGGGGGCCTCGTGCCCGGCGGCGTCGAAGGCCCGCAGATCGGCGTCGGAGCTCGGCTCCACGGCGTAGGACTCCCCTCCGCTTCCCGTCAGGTCCGCCACGATCGGCTGGTCGAAGAATTGCAGGCTGTCCATCACCTGGGGGAAGCCCGACAGGAAGGTCCCGGCGGTGGCGTCCCAGGCGTCGAGCTGACTGTCGTGCGGCGTCTGGGCGGCGGGCTCGGAGACGTCGAGGAGCTCCCCCGCGCTCTCGGCCGAACTGATCACGTCGAGAGGTTCGTGCTCTCCCGTCGCCGCGCCGAGGGGGGCGATGATCGGCATCCCGAGAGCGGGAACGCTGGTGGCGACGATCCCGGTCGAATCGGACCGGGATCCCGAAGGTCCCGATGCCAGCACGTCGGGCAGTCCTCCCGTCGTCCCGAGGGCGTCGCTCCCGTTCGCCCGCAGCACGTAGACGGGCCCGGCATCGCTCTGTACCGCTATCTCGGGTGTGCCACCGGGGACGGTGGCCACGGCCGGGCCGTTGCTGGCACCGTCACCGATGTCGGGAAGAAGGTCCGGGTCGAGATCGGCGATGGCCACCGGCCAACCGGGGAGAAAGGCGCCGGCGTTGGGATAGCCCGGCGGATCGGGCGCGCCGGCGGCCGGCCGGTGGAGCGACCCGTCGGGCCAGATGGCGTAGACGCGGCTGTTGGCGGCATCGGAGAGCTTCCCGAAGGCGGAGAAGAGCACCCCCAGGGTCCCGAGCGACGCGTTCGGGGCTCCCGTGTACTGCTCGTTGGAGGTCACCACCACGTCGGGCGGCCCACCCGGGACGAGCTGCGCGATGGCGGGCGTGTCGGCGAGCTTCGTTCCGGTGTCGCCACCCGCCCCGGGAAGGAACGTGACCCGGCCGTCGGAGGGATCGACCGACTGCACCTCGCTCGGATCCACGACCTCCACCGGCCAACCCGGCACCGCACTGCCGTCGGGCTCCCAGGCGTACACGTGTCGGTCCATGGCGGCGGCGACCACATCGAGCGTCCCGTTGCCCTGCAGATCCCCGAGCACCGGCGCCCCCAGGATTCCCCGGAGCACCTCGTTGTCCGTGTCGGTCACCCGCCGGTCCGAGAAGGCGGCGTCGGTCCGGACCGGCCAACCGGGCAGGAGCTTCCCCCCGGAGTCCCAGGCCCAGACCCGTCCCGAGAGATCGGTGACGACCACGTCGAGCGCGTGTCCCGACGCGTCGGCCAGATCCCCGACGGCCACACCACCGATGATCTCCCCCCGGGGCGCCGCCCGCACCGCCTTCGACCGGTAGGCCGCTTCGCCGGAGTGGTAGCCCGTGTCGACGGTGGTGTGGACGGGCCAGCCCGGGAGGTCCTTCCCGTCGGCGCCGTAGGCGTGGACCGTTCCGTCGGCCGTGGCCACCAGGAGGGCGTCGGACCCGCCCGGCCCCAGGGGGGCGAGCACCGGGGGGGCCACGATCGAGCTGCGCAAACGCGTCGGCGCCCCGTGCACGAGGCTGGCGTCCTGGTGCAGGAATTCGGTGCGTCGCGCCATGCCGACCATCCCGGCGGCGTCCTCGACGACCACCCGGATGGTGAACATGTACCGGTCGGGGACGGGCTGCCCGTTGGCCGCCACCGGTGACCCGTCCAGCTTCACCGACGGCGGGAAGAGGGCGGCCACGCGGGCCAGGGGGATCTTGGCCAGCACCCCCGAGCGCACCCCGTGCCCGGTGCCGCCGGCCACCACCCGCCACGCTGACTGGTCCGGCGACTGGCCGGGAGCGACCTGCACCTCGTAGCGCCAGGAGGGGCTCCGGGTCGTCCCCATCACGCCCGCCACCGTCACCTCCTGCGCCGGGGAGAGCACCTGGTACCACGGCACCCCGTCGATCTCGGCCTGCGGCGGGATGCGGCCCGAGGAGATCCACCGCACCAGGCGGGCGGCGTCGATCCGGCCGTACCCGGATGTCGGGTCGAAGCCCGGTCCGGTGGGATCGCGCCGGGTGGTGACGAGGGGCAACCCCGTCGCCACCTCGGTGTTGTGCGGCGGCCCGTTCGGTGGCGCCGCCGTGGCGAAGTCGATGTCGTCGGCGGACATGGTCACCAGTTGGGTGATCTCGTTGACCGAGAGTGCCACGGGAGCCCCGGACGCGGTGTGGAGTCCGGGGTAGGGCGCGATGACGTGGTGGGCCATCGCCACCGCCGCCGCCGATTCGGCCAGACCCACGATGCCGCCCGTCTTCCCGGTCGCCTCCGACGAGCAGGAGCTGCTCTCGACGCTCACCGAGATGTTGGCCCCGACATTCGTGCACCCGTTCAGGTAGAGGTAACTGGGGGGAGTGAAGCTGGCGTCGTGGGTGACGCTGTTCACCACGATGGTGTTCTCGAGGACGGCCGGCAGGTTGTGGTGCTCGGACTCCTCGTCCGCCGCGCTGGCCACCACCGGGACGCCGTGATCCTCGGCGTAGGCGATCGCCTCCGTGTCGGTCTCGGTGACGTCGTAGGTCCCGAGCGCCTCCTGGATCACCGTCGCCCCGGAATCGACGGCGAAGAGCGCCGCCTCGGCGAACGCATTTCCGGAGGTGATGAACGAATCGCCCACCTTGATCGGCAGCACCATGCAGTCCGGGCAGGTGCCCACCTCCTGATCGACGGTGGACGCCGCCCCGACGGCATCCTCGGCCGTGCCCGTGCCGTGGTCGTAGTGCACGGCGTCATACGGGTCGTTGTCGTCGTCGACGAAGTTCCACCCGGCGATGGCGTCGGTGAATCCCGCCGGGCCGCGGCGAGCCATGTAGGACCGGCCCCCGGGGGTCCCGAAGGCGGCGATCAGGTCGGCGGGTGAGATGCCGGTGTACCCGAACCCGTCACTGTTCTGCGAAGAGGCGCAGAAGTAGGGCCGGGCCACACGGGGATCGTTGGCATACTGCGCCACGTCGAGGATCCCGCTGCCGTCGAGGTCATAGGGGTCGCTGTCGGCAAAATGCCGCCCGGCCTCTTCGAGTTGGCTCTTCGTCCTCCCTTGGGCGTCCTCGGGCGGGGGCAGCGCGTCGCGGTTGAGGAAGATCTTGTCGACGAGCGCCGGATCGCACCACTCGATGCCCGAGTCCGTCACGGCGATCACCGTGGACGGCCGGCCCGCCGTGGTCTTCCAGGCGGCGTCGACGCTGTTGCCCTCCACCCCGCACAGCTCCTGGGGGTTGTCGGCCAGCACCGGATCGCTCGACCGGGCGCTGGTGAGCTTCACGGCGCCGCCGCCCTGGCTCCAGTTGGCGGGGCGTTCGGGAATGGCCGTCGCCGGCGTGTGCGGATCGGCGACCCACCGGGCGATGGTGGTGCCGGCCGGGACGGGGGGCCACGGGAATTGTCCCGTCTGGGTGGCCGTGCCCGAACCCGTGTCGGGGTCGGGCACAGGAGACGGGCATGACGACGGTCGGGTGTCCACTACCCCCGACGTCGTGGGCAACGCCGCCGGATCCAGGACGGCGGCCGGCAGGGACGACGAGGACGACTCGCTACCGCACGCGGTCAGGAGGGATGCACCGAGGAGCACGGCCACGGCGACGGGGGTGCCGCCCCTCCGGGGGCGACGAGCCTGTCGGCCGTCCCGGCGAAGCTCCCCGCGGCCAAGCGTGCGATGTCGCGACACCAGCCCAAGGTAGCTGGTTCGCCGGTGGCGTCACCGTTGGTCGATGAGCTCCTCTTCGATCTCCCGTCGGGCACTCGCCGTCATGAACCGGTCCCACGGCGCTCGCCGCGCCTCGTTCGACCGGTCGACGGCATCGTCGGTTCCGTCCGGCTCGACGTCGGTGAGGTCCTCACCGACCTCTGGCGCCACCGCACCCTCCACCGTCGCAGGGTCGTCAGACGTCGTCACGGTCGGTGTCGCCTGACCCGGTCGGCCTGCGACCCCGTCCGGCTCGATGTGGAACTCGTTGAAGGAATCGGCGATGCTCTGCTCCATGGCCGCGTACGACGTGGCGGCCTTCTGGGTGAGCTTGGCGATGCCGGTGAGCACCAGGTGCACGGCACCGGCGTCCTGCTGCATCTTCTCCCAGAGGGCCCCGAACTGCGTCTGAGCGGCGCCCACCCACTCGGACCGGACCGGTGTGACGGCGCCGGCGAGCCGGGCGAGGATCGCGTCGATGTCGGCGGCGGCGGTGCCCATCTGTGTCGAGACTTCCCGAAGTCGCTCCGGGGTGACCGCGATTCCACTAGCCATGACCTTCTCCTTTGACGTGCACCAGCTCGATTCCCAGAAGATGCCAGAGCCGAATCTCCTTGCGTCCAACGGGAGGTCAATTTCCCCACAAAGAGCGGCAGGTGGTGGTGGCGCTGACGGCTTCACCCTGACCGCCGGGCGCCCGACGTCAGCCCGAAGAGGGGTGCGTCGGGGTGCTCCCACCCGGAGCGATGACGTCGAAGCCGTCGGGTGTGTTCAACATGCCCACCCCGGTGCCGGCGGCGTCGGTGATGCCGTACTGCCAGACGAGTGCTCCGGTGGTGGGGTCGATGGCCACCATTCTGTTGGCGTAGTCGTCGTTGATCATGACGGCGCCGCTCGGGAGCCGTTCGGCCAACGACGGATGGTCGAGCATGCCGGGGCCGGACGGGGCGAAGTAGCGGTAGAGCACCTGGCCCGTCCGGTCGGTGTAGATGAAAGACCCCGGCTTGGCGTAGTCGGCGACCAGATAGAGGTTTGGCCCGAGCTGCTGGGGGTCTGACGGATAGGCCAACGGCACCTGTGTGGTCCACACCAGCTGGCCGTTCAGCGTGTACTCACTGATCCACGAGCCGTTGATCTCGGAGACGAGGACGTTGCCGTCGGCCAACGGTGTGTCGCCGTTGGGTGATCCCATTGACGTGGGCGGATCGTGGACGCACCGTGCGTCGGTGCCGATCTGACCGGCCACGGTCCCGTCGTGGTTGATGATCATGATGCGGCAGTTCTGGGCGTCGGCCACGGTGATCTGGCCGTTCTTCAGGAGATAGGCGTCATCGGGTTCATGCAGGTACCCCGGCGCCGTCCCGGGTTGCTTCGGGTGCCCGTACTCCCAGATGATCTTGCCCGACGGGTAGGCGATCTCGACGATCGTCTCGTTCTCCTCCTGGTTGGAGATGATGGCCGTGCCCTTGTCGATGAAGAAGGCATCGTCGGGGAACACGAAGCCGTAGGGGTCGGGTGGCGAGGTCGCCGACGGATAGGTCCACATGATGTGCATGGCGGAGTCCATGACCAGCAAGCGGTTGTTCCCGCGGTCGGCGATGAGCAGGCGCATGCCGAAATACGGCGAACCGGCGCCCGACACCCCGGCTGAGCCGAATCCCCGGTTGGGGGTGAGCATCTGGACCGCAGACACCTCGGTTCCGTTGGACTCGCCACCCACCAACCAGGCTGTCGTCCCCAGGACGGTCATGCTCGAGTGCGACACCGGTACCTGGAGGCGCCCGGCTGGCAGCAGTCTTCTCGTCGTCGGATCGAACGCCCAGATGGAGGAGACGGTCGATGTGCCGCTCGTCGACTCGCCTCCCGTCGGGCTCGACGAACCTGTCCCGGAGCTCGTCGGGGAAGGGGATGTGGCCGGTGAGGTCGAGGATGACGCGGCCAGCAGGTTCGCCCGGGCGGGGGAACCGGTGGGGACGGTGGCCGCCGTGTCGGTGGCACTGGTGACTCCGGCACCGGGGTTGGCCCCCGGAGGCGGCGGACCCAGCTGCGTCGTCCCCACGCCGGCAGTTTTCGGTTGGACGACGGTGCTCTCGCCGCCGGCGACGTAGATCTGCGTCCCGATGGTGACGGCGGAGGCGCCGTCGAGCGGAATGGGCATGTGGCCGATGACCGAGGCGTGGTGGTGAGCGGGGTCGACCATCTGGACGGCGCTCACGGGCCGGCCGGCGTCGGCACCGGTGACGGCCTCGCCGCCGAAGACATAGACGAGGCCCCCGACAGCGGCGACCGCCGGGTACCGCACGGGCAGCGGCAGTCGTGCCACGGACGAGAACGTGTGGCCGTCCGTGGTGGCCAGCACCGTGGGGTCGGGGTTCGTCCCGTCGTAGCCGCCCACGATGTACGTGGTCGTTCCGACGGTGACGGTCGACGAGTCCGAACGTGGCTCCGGCAGGCCCCCCGTCACCGTGGCGGTCGGGATCGATGCCGGCCCGGTCGGACCCGGAGTGGCAACGGCCTGGACGGTGGCGACCGTCGCCGGCGCCCCGCCACCGAACGTCACGTCGTTCCCGTCGATGACGGCACCCGACGAGTCATGGAGCCCGGCGGTCAGGTTGCCGACGTGTGTGAGCGTCCCGGAGGTGGTGTCGAGCGTGTAGATGCCTTGCGCGGAGACGTTCGAGGCGGTGAGGCCCCCGAGAATGACAAGCTGGTTCGCCCGTCCGGGGAGCACGACGGCCCGGCTGAGGGCGGCGGTCAGCGTCCACGGGAGAAGGCCCGACTCGGCGGCGGTGATGGTCGTGGTTCGGCGCCCCCCTGTCGGGCGGCCCGACGTGGACCGTGCCGGCGAGGCCTTCGAGCCCGGTCTCGTCGGCGCCCTGCCGCCGGTGCAGGTCACCAGGAGCACTCCGAGGGTCAAGACGGAAGCGAGAGCCACACCGACACGGATCCGGCGCGTGCGGATCGTCGCCCGGCGGGCGTGGACGCCCGGCAGGCGGGTCAAGGGAGAGGTGGGGGGCACGGCGGGGACTCGGCCCCTGTTCTAGTCGCCAACGCACCTCGGGGCCCACTACCGTGGCCCGTGTGACGAGGATGCGCATCGTTCGATGCACGGTCCAACCTCTCCTGGCGGTCCTCGCCGTCCTCGGGATCTTGGGGGTCACAGCCGGTGCGAGCTCGGCGGCGGAGAGATCCGGTGCCGTCCTCGGACACTTTGCCTTCGGGTCCGACTGGCCCGCGTACCACCACGACGGCCTGGGGACAGGTGTCGACCAGAGCGGTACCGATCTGTCGCCGGCCAGGGCGGCCTGGGGCGCCACCCTTGACGGTCCGGTATTCGGGGAGCCACTGGTCGAGGCTGGACGCGTCATCGTCGCCACGGAGAACGACACCGTCTACGAGCTCGCCGCCGACAGCGGACACGTGATGTGGGCCACCCACGTGGGCACGCCGGTGCCCCAGTCGGACCTGCCCTGCGGTGACATCGGCCCGACGGTGGGGATCACCGGTACTCCCGTCATCGACCCGTCGCGCTCGGAGGTGTTCGCCGTGGCGGACGAGGACAACGGGGGAGCCATCGGCCACTTCCTGATCGGGCTCGACCTCTACTCGGGTGCGGTGCTGCTCAGACAGCCCGTGGACCCGGCCGGGACGGACCCCACCACCGAGCTTCAGCGGACCGGCCTGGCCCTCGACGACGGTCAGGTGGTCTTCGGCATGGGGGGCAACGACGGTGACTGTGGTCAGTACTGGGGCTTTGTGATCGCCGTCGCCGAGTCAGGCGGTACGGCGCACGATTTTCAGGTCGACTCCGCCGCCGGTAACCACGCGGGGGCGATCTGGATGGGGGGTGCGGCACCGATCGTCGATGGCGAGGGCAACGTGTGGGTGGCGAGCGGCAACGGGTTCGGATCGAATCCGGCGCCCGGCAATCCCAGTGATGCGAGCGATGCCGTCCTGGAGCTGACACCGGCCATGCAGCTCGCCGACTACTTCGCCCCCTCCTCCTGGCAGAACGACAACAACAACGACTTCGACCTCGGTTCCTCCTCGCCCGCTCTGCTCTCGGACGGCGTGGTCTTCCAAGCGGGAAAGTCGCAAACCGGGTATCTCCTGAACGGATCGCATCTCGGCGGCGTCGGGGGCCAGTCCTCGATACTGGAACCGGGCTCGTTCTGCGGAGCGGACGTCGACGGTGGCGATGCCGTCGACGGGAACGTCGTCTACGTCCCGTGCATGGCCGGAATCGAGGCCGTTCAGGTCTCGTCGAGCACGTCGGCCACCGTCCTGTGGCAGACGCCGACCGGATCGCCGGGGCCGGCCATCGTGGCCGGCGGCCAGGTGTGGACGATCAAGGGAAGCACGCTCTACGGGTTGAACCCGGCCAACGGCACGACCGTGCAGTCGTTCTCCCTGACCGGCGAGGCCAACCACTTCCCGACCCCCACGGTGGCCGACGGTCTCCTGATGGCGCCCGAGTCCGACGGTGTGGTGGCGTTCGACGGGCCGGCGGGACTGCCACCGGCGCCGCCGCCTCCCCCGCCACGGCCCGGATACTGGTTGGCCGCACGCGACGGGGGTGTCTTCTCCTTCAATCCGCCGTTCGAGGGTTCGGTACCGGGCCTCGGGGCCCACGTGAAGAACATCGTGGGGATGGCCTACGACGCCGCCACCGGTGGGTATTGGCTGGTGGGCAGTGACGGTGGCGTCTTCGCCTTCAACGCCCCGTTCGAGGGATCGGTGCCGGGCCTCGGGGTTCACATCAACAACATCGTGGGGATGGCCTACGACGCGGCCACCGGTGGGTATTGGCTGGTGGGCAGTGACGGTGGCGTCTTCGCCTTCAACGCCCCGTTCGAGGGTTCGGTGCCGGGCCTCGGGGTTCACATCAACAACATCGTGGGGATGGCCTACGACGCGGCCACCGGCGGGTACTGGCTGGTGGGCGACGACGGTGGTGTCTTCGCCTTCCACGCCCCGTTCGAGGGTTCGGTGCCGGGGCTCGGGGCCCATATCGACGATGTCGTCGGAGTGGCCGACGACGCCACCACCGGGGGGTACTGGCTGGTGGGCGACGACGGCGGTGTCTTCGCCTTCAATGCGGCGTTCGAGGGATCGGTGCCGGGGCTCGGGGCCCACATCCACGACGTCGTCGGGATGACAGCCGACGGTGCCACCGGTGGCTACTGGCTGGTGGGCAGTGACGGTGGCGTCTTCGCCTTCAACGCCCCGTTCGCCGGATCGCTGGGCGGGTTGACGCTCGACCAGCCCGTCGTGGCGATGGCGGCCCCGCCCCCGTCCTGACGCATGATCCGGCCCGGCCCGGCTCAGCCCTCGGGTCTGACGAGCAGGGCGGCCTCCGGCCAGAAGTATCTGTGGCCCACGGCACTCCCGCCACCGGGAAACGGCCCCCGCAGAGCGCTGTCGACCCTCGTTCCGCCCCGAGCGTCGTAGAAGGTCTGGGCCGCCTTGTTCTGGTCGAGGACCCACAGGTGCATGGGAGCCGGTGCGCGATGGCGAAGGAGTCCGAGAGCGGCCTCCGACAACAGACGGGTGCCGATACCTGATCCCTTCAGATCGCTCCTGACGTGGAGATTGTCGAGAAGCGCTCCCCATCTCGGGTCATGGTCGAACACGGTGTGGGCGAAACCGCAGATCTCACCACGGCAATCGGCGACCACGGTGTACTGGTCCAGCCGGGGAGGAGCGAGGCGATTCGTCCAGACCTCCAGACGATCAGCGACGACGTCACCGTCAAGGTATGAATCCAGGTAGGCGCCGCGATAGTGGCGTCGCCAACTGTCGGCGTGAAGGGCGGCGATGGCGCCGGCGTCGTGCTCCGTCGCCTCCCGATAGGTGACAGCGGCGTCGGCTCGGTGTCGGTCGGACCGGGTGTCGGCCACGGCAGCCTCCTCATCGATCCTGGCATTGGCACCGTGCCGAGGCTGGCTGCCGGACCGTCGAAGGGCCAGGTCCCTCAGGTCACTCTGGATGAACGAAGCTCAGGATACAGCGCCGCGCCCCGGAGGCGGTCGCCCCCGTTGCGGCGAGTGGACGTGCGAACGCTCCGGGCCCTGTCGCGCAATATCAGGGTGACAGCCACGCCAGGAGGGCCGGTGACCGAGACCGACAGGGAATGGCGGGGCCTGCCGGAGTCGGCTGACGCCCGGGACTTCTTGGACCTGTTCTGGCGTCACGGGCCCGCAGTGCATGCCTACCTGGCCCGACGTACGGGCCGCCAGCACGCCGACGATCTCCTGGGCGAAGTCTGGCTCCGTGCCTTCAGGGGCCGGGGAAGCTACGACCATCGGTGGCCGGACGCCCGCCCGTGGCTCTACGGCATAGCCCGAAACGTTCTGCGGGCGCACTGGCGCAGTGCCGGGCGTTCCGACGGCGCCAACGTCGAGACGATGGCGCCGGACCCCTGGCCCGACGCCGACAGCAGGCTCGACGCCGCGGCGATGTTGGATTCATTGCGCGGCGTCCTGGCCACGCTCTCGGACGCCGAGCGCGAGGTCTTGTTTCTCGTCACGTGGGAGCAGCTCACCCCCGCCGAAGTCGCCCTGGTCCTGGGCATCCCCCAGGGCACGGCCCGCAGCAGGCTCCACCGGGCCCTGTCGGTGCTCCGGACCGGGCTCGACGTGGATCCCGACGGCTCCGCCGACTCGGACCAGAAGGAGAACTGATCATGGATGCCATGGAAATGCTCGAACGGCTCGGTCACGTCGATCCCGTGGATCCCGATGTTCTGACCCGGACCGCCGGCGTCCTTCTGGCCGCGGTGGCCAACGGGACCGGGCCGGGAGTTTCCGTCGAACGTCAGGACGTGGACGACGCCACGGTGTGGGCGCCGTCCACCGACAACCGCCGGCACGGTCGGAAAGCTCGGGTCGGGTCCTACCTGTTGGCCGCCGCCGCCGCCGCCGTGCTCGTGGCGGTGGTCCTGACGGCGGTGACGCCGGGGCGCCCGCCACGGCCGAGATCGGTACAGCCACCGATCGCTGCGCCGTCGTGGCGGCTCGTGAGCACCGTGATCCCGCCCTTCCAACCACTGGCGGCGGGGGGGCAGACGGGACTCCAATGCGTGACCGACGCCGTCTGTTATTCGCCGGGATCCGGCCTGCATGGTGATGAGCTCTACCGGACGACGGATGGTGGCCGAAGCTGGCACGAGACGAGCCCGGTTCCCATGGTGTTGCGGGAGGGCGGTTACTCGTTCTCCTGCTCGAACGCCGAGACCTGTGGCGTGATCGGCAACCCCGACCGCCGGGCGGCGGGGCAACTCGCCACGTGGGCGATCACCACTGACGGCGGCGTCCACTGGAGCAGATCGACGATTCCGGCGCCGTCGGGGATTCCCGACCCCTACGCCGGACGCCTCGTCTGCGCCGACGGGCGCCACTGCGTGGTCAGCGCAAGTGGCAGCCTGACGCAGGGTGGGGTCCAGACGGGAACCTTCCTCAGCACGTCCGACGGGGGAAGGACCTGGACGCAGGCCAGCTCGGTTCCGGCTGTCCCCGCCGGTTCGGTGTGGACCATGAGCTGCAACCCGGACGGATCCTGCCTGGCGGTCTCGTTGGTGAACGAAGACTCGCACTCCGGGATCGTCGGGCTCAGCACCCACGACTGGGGTGAGACCTGGGTGGCCGGACCGACGGCGCCCACCCCCGACGGCGGCATCGTCTACGCCTCGTGCGGCGACGCCTCCCACTGCATGCTGGTGTTCGTCGGTGGTCCGCCGAAGGTCCCGTACGAGATCACCACGACCTCCGACGCCGGTCTCACCTGGCAGGTGTCCGGTCCTCCTTCGGGTTGGCTCAATATGCCCACCGCCGTATCCTGCGCCACCGGTGATGACTGCTGGATGGCCATGTCGTACTACTCGGGCAGGAATCCGGCAGGGGCCTACAGCAGACCCGTCATCGAAGAGACCCATGACGGCGGGGTCAGCTGGTCGTCGATCCCTCTGCCCGTGTTGAAGCTTCCCATCGCCGACGTTCTCACACTCAGCTGCCCTCCCTCAGGCGATGGCTGCATGGGGATCGGAAACCGGAAGGACCATTTCCTGCCACCTCGCAACTCGAGAGGGAAGCCGAAGCGCCTCTCGGGACCGCTCGTCGTCTCGAACCTTCCACGAGCAGACCGCTGAGCCGAACCCGATCGGCGCCCGGGTCCGGGTGATCCGCGCGGTCCGGGGTGGCATCCCCTTCTCCCTACGCCCCCGCCCGGGGCCGGCCGCGCTTGGGCAGCGGTGCCGCGTGCTTGGGCATCCGGCCCGCTTCGCTGAGTGCCCGGCGCAAGAGAAGCTCGACGTGGGCGTTGAGGCTGCGGAACTCGTCGTTGGCCCAGCGGATCAGCGCGTCGTGGACCTCTGGGTCCACCCGGAGCAGGACCTGGCGCCGTTCGCTCACGTATAGAGCGAGCCCGTGTTGACGACCGGCGAGGGCGGCTGATCCCCGCATAGCACCACCATCAAGTTGCTCACCATGGCAGCCTTCCGCTCCTCGTCGAGGGTGACCACTCCGTTCTCGGTCAGACGGTTGAGCGCGAGTTCCACCATCCCGACGGCGCCCTCGACGATCCGTGACCGGGCGGCGACGACGGCGTTGGCCTGCTGGCGGCGAAGCATCGCCTGGGCGATCTCGGGGGCGTAAGCCAGGTGGGAGATCCGGACCTCGACGATCTCGACCCCGGCGATCGCCACCTTCTGGGCGAGCTCGCGGGCCAGACCGGCGGCGACGACGTCAGTGGAGCCGCGCAGGGAGGTTCCTGCGCCTGTCGTGTCGTCGTAGGGGTGGCTGGTCGCCACATGGCGTAGGGCCGACTCGGATTGCACCGAGACGAAGTCCCGGTAGTTGTCGACGGCGTATGTCGACTTGGCGGTATCCGTGACCTGCCAGACCACGATGGCGGCGATCTCCACCGGGTTGCCGTCGGCGTCGTTGACCTTCAGGTGGCTGGTCTCGAAGTTGCGGACCCGGACGCTGACACTCCGCCGGACCGTGAGAGGCAGAACCAACCAGAACCCGGGACGGCGGACGGTGCCTATGTAGCGACCGAAGAACTGGACGACCGAGGTCTGCCCCGGCGTCACGATAACCAGCGAGGTGATGACGAGGATGAAGAGGATTATCGGCGCCCACAGCCAGGCGTTGTCGTGGCGGGCGGAGATGATCATTCCGGCGACACATCCGGCCAGGACCACCACCCCGATCCAACCGTTGGCGGCGGCGGCGGGGCGTTCCTTGATGTCCACCCGGGTTCCCTGGTGTGACAGGGGCTGGGCGGTTGCCAACTCCGTTGCGCTCATGTCGGCCTCCTTCGGCCGGAAAGTGATATTAATACGATATCACTTTATTCACCGTCCGACAAGAGGTGTCCCGCGGGCGATGGGGGGGGACGGGAAGGTCGGACATGGAATCCTGCCCCGACAGGTCAACGGCGGGCCCTCTTGGCGCGTTGTACTGGGTGATGACGGCTCCGCCCCTTGCCGCCGCTGACGATGGGAGCTACGACCGGTTCTTCGACGAGTGCCTGCCCATGGTGCTGAATCTGGCGCGCCGCCTCACGGGAAGCCCGTCACAGGCAGAAGACATCGCCATCGAGGCGCTGGGCCGTGCTTTCGCTCATTGGGAGCGCGTCCGGGAGATGGCCCATGCCCGGGCGTGGGTCATGCGGGTCACGACCAATCTGGTCATCGGGCAGGCCCGCAAACGAACAGTCCAGCCCACGACGGAGCCGCCTCAACCCGACATCGCCGAGCTCGTCGCCCTCCGACTCGCTCTGCTGGCCACCATCCTGAAGCTGCCGCGACGCCAGCGGGAGGCGGTCGCCCTCCGCTACCTGGTCGATCTGCCCGAGGCCGAGGTGGCGGCCGCCATGGGCGTGACCGCCGGGTCGGTGAAGAAGCACCTCAGCCGAGGTCTGACCGCCATGCGCGCCGCGCTCGGTGCCGACATCGAGTTAGGAGGCGATCTTGGATTCCAATAGGAATGACCACGCGGGTCGGGGTCCGGAGGAGATCCGTCTCGCCGCCAAGGATCGGGGTCGGCAGCTGCTCCGGCGACGTCGGACAGCCGTCAGGGCCGCCATGGCGCTCGCTGGGGCGACCGGCATCGGGGTTCTGGCCGTGCTGGTGGCGGTCGGACCCCGATCGTCGGGCCCTTCCGCCACGCGCACGTCCCGACCGACACCGTCGTCAAGCCCGTCCTCCCGTCCGACCGTGAATGCGACGGCTCTGGCCGGGCACGGCCGGCTGGCCTTCGTGTCCGGGGGGGAGCTGTACGTCCTCGATGGCACGACCAAAGTGCTCCACCAGGTGACGGAGGGTTCGCCGCCTCCGACGAGCCCCGCGTTCTCCTATGACGACAGGTGGCTCGCCTTCGTGCGCCCGGCGGCCGCATCGAACGGTGGGGACGAGACACTGTGGATCGCCCGCGGAGATGGGACCGGCGCCCACAGGGTCACCCAGGTGCCGCCGGTCTACCCCGTCGCGGACTCGGGCTTGCCCGTCTTCTCCTGGAGCCCCAGCAGCGACGAGCTGCTGGTCACGACCGGCCCGGTGAGGGGACCGCTGGTGCCGAGCGAGATCTGGATCGTGCCGGCATCGGGGAGGGCCCACCGGCTTCTCGGGCCCGGATACACGAGCGGAGCGGTGTGGTCGCCGGACGGTGGCGACGTGGCGGTGCTCTGGAGCTCGGAAGGTCTGGCCAGCCAGGCTCTCGAGACTTTTCCCCGTTCAGGTGGTCCGCCGACCGTCTGGCTCGCCGCCGACAACGGCAGCTCGTATTTCCTGGCCGGGTGGGCGCCTGGCTTCGGCATCCTCGTCTGGTCCGACCAGGGAAACGGGGGACCATCCGTGGAGAACTACGGACTGCCGCTCGGCGTATTCCCGCAGCCGGGAACCAAGCTGAAGGTGCTTGCAACGGGGCCGTTGTTCCAGCCTCCTGCTCTGGCCATCGGTTCGCAAGGTGAGCTCGCTGTGGTCGCCAATGGCAATGCCGACACCGGCGGCGGCGAGGGTGAGAAGTTCGTATGGTTCGGGAAGACGGTCGAGACGTGCTCGCCGTCGTCGGAGAGCTGCTCCGCCGTTCCTCGACCGGCCTCCTCGGTGACGCTCGATCCGGCGATCTCGCCCGTAGACGGATCCCTCGCCTTCGTCGAGGCGCCGCAGAGCACCGAGGGCCTCCCGCCTGACTATTCGCCCAGTGAGACCTGGGCGCAGATATCGGGTTGGTATGGCGCTCACACCTTGTGGATCGTTCCCGGCGGCACGGGGACACCCACCGAGGTCCGCGGTACGACCGGGGCCTCCGATCCGGTCTGGTCCTCACACGACACTGCGCTCGTCTACGTCGACAACGGGGCACTGTGGCTCTTGGCCAATCGCAATGCCCGGCCCGTCAAGGTGGCCTCACCTCTCACGCCGGCAGGATCGTCGTCGGAGAAGTACCTGTTCGGTTACGCGGATTGGTCGGATCAGTTCGCCTGGACAGGGTAGGGGTGCCTGACTTGGCTATTCAATGCGGAGGCCGGCTTTGTGAGCACCAAGCCCCTTCGCTCGGGAGGTATTGGACAATACGGGCCCTCAGCTACCCGGCGACGCAAGGGCGAACCGGATCATCGGGAGGGCCCGCTCCGGCAGGGGGTCCTCGGGGAAGTACTCCTCATAGAGCGAAAGCGCTTCCTCCTCGGTCGTGATGCGACACTCCTTCAAGAGGAGCGCAATGTCGGGTTCGTCGCGTCGCCCCCGGCTTGCCCGCATCTTCATAGCCAACATGGCTCGGGCATCGGCGGTGAAGAGCTCGAGCGTGCCCACCTTCCTTACCGGCTGCCAGTCGGGCTGCTTGAACATGGGGATGTAGATCTTGGCTGCATCGTTGACCCTGGAGCAGGCGAAGGCCTTGCTGGCCGCGGCGGAGCTTACGCGCTGGCACGCGTACGTCGCCCTGAGCCTCCTGGTTGGCATCCGAACGGAGGAAGCCCGCGCACTGCGCTGGGATCACGTGGTCACGTGGGTGGACGACGCCACCGGATGGCAGCCCGTCACCGCGGCCGGATTCGACGCCGTGGGATCGGGCGACGACCGTTACGCGATCTATGTCTGGCGTGCCGACAGGTATGGCGGGGATACGAAGACCGACAAGTCCCGCAGGACCCTAGCCTTGCCGCAGCGCTGCATAGAAGCATTGCGGCAGCACCGGATGCTTCAGGACACAGACCGGCCTAGGGCTGGAGAGCTCTGGCAGGATCACGGCCTGGTCTTCGCATCTAGGATCGGCACGCCACTGACCGCCGACAACGTGAAACGCGCCTTTCGCATCATCACCAAGAAGGCAGGCCTTGGCGAGGAATGGGTACCCCGCGAGATGAGGCACACCTTCGTTTCGGTCCTGTCTGCGAGCGGTGTCCCCGTGGAGAGCATCGCCCTGCTGGCTGGCCACGACCGCACGGCCACGACTGAGTCGGTCTACCGCCATGAGATCCGGCCCGCGCTCACCCAGGGCGCCGAGGTAATGGACAAAATCTTCGGCTAGCAACTGCTCTAAAAAGTTCTTCAACCCCTGAGGTTTAGAGATTCTCTAGCAAGGTCATCCGACGTATCGCTGGGTTAGTAACGCCTCTTTCGAGACGACGACTGTTTAATCCATAAGGTCGACAAACTTGTGGGCAGGGCGCAGGTGGCCGTCGCCTCCACGTGTCCAGTCTTGCCTTTTCGGGCTTCTGCGTCCAGATGAGCTTAGACGATCGTGCATTAATGATGACTTACCGGAGCTCTGGCAACCCACCTGTCAAACCCCATGAAGGTTAGGTCGAAGGGCACGCCACATGCGGGGCATCATTGCCCGGCCTACAGTTCCTTGTTGACATTCACTGTGATGGCACTAACGAGATTGCTGACTATCGCGTCCTGGCCACTTTGATCGATGCCAACCTCAATCAGCACGTCACCTCTCCGCGCGATCTCCCATTCGCATTCATTGCCGGATACCGACCCAGTAAACTTTATGATATTTGAAGGAAGCCCTGGTATCGGACTGAAACCGCACTTTTCGAATGTGGTGCCGGCGGCTGCTAGCGCGGCCGGACCAGTTCCGGTGGCATAGGCAGCGACTTGCTCGCCAATGCTGGCACCTCCGGATATGGCGTCGCCGTTGAAATAGCCGGTATCGGTCGGCGAGTACGCCCCAGGAGCTGACAACCACGACTGGAGGATCTGGCATGACCCCATTATCTGCCCTCCATTGGGGGCAGAAAGATCAAGTATGGGTACGTTATTACTCGATGAGATATCGTTGATCACATACGTTCCGGCGATCGACGCCATTTGTTGCGCGGTAAGCAACGATGCCAGCGCCTGCTGGGAGGTAAGCGGCGGCGGCCCTGAGCTCACATTGTTTGGCGCTGGACTGGTCGTTGTGACCGTCGTTGGAGATGTTATGACCGAGCTCGCAGTCGTTGTTGCCGAATGCGGCATTGATGAGCCCGACGCGGGAGCCAGTCCGAACCAGTGAGTAAAGAGTGCAGCAAAGAACGCACCAACGACGGCAGCCGCAAGGACAAAGATCCCAGCGACTATGACGGGTCTCAGCCCATTGTTCTCTTTGTTCTCTGCCATGACGTGTCACCCTTGGGGTGCGTCCTCGTAAAGGCTGTTTGTGTAGCTGGCTGATCACGGATCAAGTCAGCTCTTTCGAGCTTACAAGCTAACTCAGGGTCAGCACAGCCTTTGAGCGGTGCCGCGTAGTGGGCGACACGCCGTGATAGGCGTGCAGGAGCGCTGACACGGCCCTTGTAGTGATCATGGCGGTTCGTGCACTTTACGGCGATCATTTACGGCTACGCCATGCCCGCACCAGGGGGTCCGGCCGCACTTTCAGGCGCGGTTACCAACGGATGTAACGGCGGGTGCTCTGCGGACCCTGGTTGGCTAGGCGGTGTCGCGGCAGTGGCCCGCGCCGTGCCCCGTCAGTGCGATGATCTGTGCCATCGGTGTAACTCGTGCGCACGCTGCACGGGACTGTACTCATGGTAAGGAGAAGGTCTACGGTTCGATTCCGTAACGGGGCTCCAGGTGGTCTTCACGTTTCGTGAGGGCCTTGTTCACGTTTGGCCTGGGCCGATTGTCGCTGCGGGGTCTGACATTCTCCGGTTGCGGGAGCGAGTGTTTCTGCGCGGTGTGGCGGGGCTGGTGTGACGTGCGGGGTGGCTGGCGGAGCTGGCTGGGCGCGGCAGGTGCTGGTCTCCGCGCATTTGGTGTGATGCCGGCGGCGCCAGTGGTGCCTGCCGTGTGTTAGGGCGGTGCGGCGAGGCTGGCGAGGGTCTTGCGGCGGCGCTTGCGGGTTTTCGGGGGCAGGCCGGCGGCGGCGCGGCGCGCGTTGTCGGCCTGGCGGGCGTTCCAGGCGTGCAGGATGCGCTGGTTGCGGACGATGAGCAGGGTGGTGGCGAACAGCATCAGGGGGGCTAGGCCCATCAGGCGGCACCAGCCGCGGCTGATGTCGTTGGTGGCGGGGTCCTTGGCGGTGGCGAAGCCGCGTTCGGCGCCGGTCCGGCGGGCGTAGGAGCGGCGGTGCGCCTTTGACGGGTAATCGTGTTTCTGCGCGGTCTTGGCGGTGGTCTCGGGCGGGACGGTGAGGGTCTGCTGCGCGCAGCAGGCCGGGGGGTGTTCCGGCGGGGTGAGGATCTCGGGCCGGTCCCGGTCCAGCCTCATCGAGGGGGGCCGGAGCGGGCAGCGGATCTTGCCCGTGACGGCGGGGCAGGCGACGCGATGGTAGCCGTCGGCGTCCTCGGCGGTGATGCGGCCGAGCTTGTAGCGGGCCAGCTCGGCGGATTGCTGGTCATGCACGACGGCCTGCTCGGGGGTGGCGTCTCGGGCCAGCGGCCCGAGTTCCAGGAGCGGGCGCGGCGCCTGGGGGCAGTACAGGTTCCCGTTGCTGATGATGGCGCCATGGTGGGTGCCTTTGGGGCCGCGGTCGTGCGGGTGCAGGTCCTGGACGAGCTGTGCCCCGGCTTCGCGCAGCGGCAGCGCCCAGGCGCCGGGGTCGCGGTGGGCGTAGCCGGAGTCGGCGAGCACGTCGCCGAGCGGGATCCCGGTGGCGGGCATCGCGGTCAGGACCGGGACGAAGCCGCGGACCGGGTCATGGCAGCAGGAGGAGATGGTGGCGCGGCGGGCGAACTCGGGGACGGCGGGCCCGTTCTCCTCGGGCATCATGATCGCGGCGGACAGGTAGTAGCCGAAGAACAGCTCGTCCTGGCTGCGCAGCAGGTTGTTCTTGCGGTGCCCCCAGGACGCCCCGGGGTCGGCGCAGGGCCCGCCCCGTGCTGGCGGGGGCCGGGAGAAGGACTCCAGGTCCGTCCAGTCCACCGCCAGCGACCGGCTGGCGTCCCTGGACTGCCCGGGGATGGATGCCTCGAGCAGGTCGTCGCAGATACGCTGCAGCCGGTCCGACGGCAGCCCGCCGGGGTGGTCGCCGCCGAGCGCGCCGGCGACCAGTGCGAAGGTGTACTCGGTCTGCCGGTAGGTCAGCAGGTGCGGGCCGCCGGTCCAGTCTTCGATCACGCCGAGCCGGCGCTGCTCGGGTTCGGGCAGGGCGATCAGCGCGTCGCGGACCCGGGTCAGGTGCGCGGCAGGCAGTCGGCCTGGGACAGCATCATCCCGGCTAGCAGGGTGCGGACGCGCAGCTGCCGGTGCCGTACCCCGGCCGGCAGCATCGCCTCGATCCGCGGCGCGACGCCGGAGGCGTCGATGATCTCCTCGAACGCCGCCAGCGGGGTCATCGCGGGCGGGCCGCCCCGAGCAGCCGCACCGCCTCGGCCTCCCCGCCCGGCTCGAGCCCGGCGACCAGGTCACCGAGCCGCTGGGAGCAGCTGATCCCGGCCGCGTGCATGAACGTGGCCAGCCCGAGCAATTCCGCGGCCTCGGCCAGCCAGGTCGCGCGGAGCCGGCTGGTGTCCAGCCGGGGCAGGCCGGTCCCGCCGTCCAGGGCGGTGATCAGCGGATTGGTCAGGTTCCGGCGGCCGGGATCGGTCCCGCCGCAGATCAGCCCGGTCCCGGCGAACCGCGCCGCGGCCAGCAGCCGGGCGTGGTAGCGGGCCAGCACCGGAACCGCGCGCGGCCGGGCGCCGCGCGCGGTGACCACGACTCCGCCGGACCGGCACGCCACGTCGCTGCCGCGCGCGTCGCGCAGGTCGCCGCGGATCAGCCCGGCGCCCGCGCCCAGGCAGATCAGCCCCGCCGCGCGCATCCGCCGCCCCGGCGTGGGCTGGGCGTCCGCCAGCGCGAGGTAACCGCTGATCTCCGCCGGGCTGTACGGCTGCTTGGACCTGTCCCGGGGCAGCGGCAGATCGGCCGGATACAGGTGCGGCACGACCTGCCGGCCGATGAACCTCAGGTTGGTGCGCAGCGTGCGGCGCGCCACCGGCGACAGCCCCGGCGCGCACCGGGTGAACCGCTCGGCAACCGACGGGTGCAGCACGACCCCGGGCACCAGGTCCAGGCCCAGCGATGCCGCGTAATCGGCGAGCTTTCCCGCCGCCCACAGCAGGTTCTTCGCCCGCTCCTGCCCGCCCGGCCCGGCCGCGGTGATCACGTCCCGGGCGAACGCCGCCGCCGGCGGCGACACCGACGACGGCCGCCACCGCCCGATATAGGCGGTAACCTCCGCATCAGGCACGGGCATACAGTACTTATACTTAAGTGCATGCGTGAGGCGGGGGATCCCGGCTGCGACAATGGCGGCGTGTCGCCCACCCCGGCCCAGCGGGCCCAGGCCCGCCGCATCGCCCGCGAGCTAGCCGCCCTGGGCTTTGCCCTGCCCGGCACCCTCGCCGACCGGATGACCCGCTGCGGCAGGGCGAACTGCCGCTGCCATGCCGATCCGCCCCGGCTGCACGGCCCCTACCACCAGTGGACCCGCAAGAAAGACGGCAAGACCGCCACCCGCATCCTCACCGACGACCAGCTCGCCGACTACGGCCCCTGGTTCGATAACCACCGCCGCCTGCGCGAGCTCATCGCCGAACTCGAGGAACTCAGCCTCGCCATCGCCGAAGCCGACCCCCGCTGGAACCGCTAGCCTGCGGACGCAAGCGCAACAGCCGCACCGCAGAACCGGAACGACAGCCTCCAGATAGCGTGGCCAGCGCCCGCTTAACCTGTGGGCGGCCCGCCAACCGGAGCCCATCCGCGCAGGTCAGCCCTAAACGTGAAGAC
>CAWDPK010000003.1:0-31097 GCA_963804255.1 uncultured Acidimicrobiaceae bacterium
AGTCAGTTTCAGGCCTCGGTAGTTCTGAGCGTCACGCCGCGCCCCTACCGTCGGCGCGGTCATGTCCCGGTGCCGTTCCTACAACTACCTGCTCCAACCGACCAGCCGGAAGTTAGCCGCGCTCGAGCGGTTGGTGATGCTCCAACGAGAGCTCTACAACGCCGCCATGGAGGAACGACGAGGGGCCTGGAAATGGGAACGGCGCTCGGTCACTTATTTCGACCTTGCGAACGATGGCATAAGAGCCGATGGCTCATTTTGAGTCTGGCCGGTGGCGTCTCAACCCGACCCTCACCTCCATGAGCAGCCGGATGGCGTGATAGCCGATCACGATGGCGATGACCAGCGCCACAGTGGGGTCCAGCCAGTCGAACCGGCCAGTTGTCAGGATGATGGCTCCGGTAATGGCGACGCCTGCGGCTGCGGCGGCATCTGCCACGCTGCTGAGTAGGACCGCCCGAAGGCTCAATGTCTCGTCGTCGTCGTCATCGTCGTCGAGGTCGTCGAGATCGCCTCCCAAGATCAATGCGGCGACGATCATCGCTGCGGCGGCAATCCCACTCGTGATCAAGACAGGCAGACCATGGACCGATGGTGTGCCTGTGATCAGGCGATCAGCGGCCCCGACGACGATCAGGACGCTCAGCACGAACAGCCATCCGCCGTTGACGAGGGCAGCTACCACGTTCGCCCTCGGGTAACCGCCTGGTCTCCTGGCAGTCGGGGGACGCTTCGACAGCCAGATTGCGAGCAGAGCGACGCCGATGGCGCTGGCGTCGGCGAGATCATCGGCTCCCGCAGCCAGCACTCCGAGGGAGTGGGCTGAAACACCGACGACGACCAACCCGATCACGAGGATCAGGTTGAGGGCGAGGACAACGATGAGACGGCTCGAACGGGTCATCAGGCCCTCTAGTCCAGCAGCCCAGCGATCTCCCACACCGACCAGACGTGCTCGGCCTTCCCGGCTGCCATCGCAGAGGTGGTCTTGCGTCGGTCGGTACCGCTTCGGCCCGAACACGGGGCTTAAACATGGATTTAGCTCGTATTGGCACTGATGAAGTTCATTACCTTTCGAGCGACCATCGTGTCGGTTTCGGCTACCGTCCATTCCCGACAGGGTGAGCGTCGGTTCCGAGTGACGGTCCAGACACGATGTCAACTGCGTGATCGGGAGGTAATGTTGCGAGTCGCCAAGACAGCACTCGGTGTAGCCATCCTTGGAAGTCTGCTCTTCAGCGGCGCTTCTGCCTTTGGGGCCACCGCTCCGGCTGGGGGCACCATCAAGGTGTGGATCACACCCAACGCTGGCGGAGGAGGGACGGCTGTGGTTACCGGGGCGATCGGGGACTACGGCAAGACCTCCAAAATCAACTCGGCTGGCTACGGCAAGCTCGTCTTGAAGAAGCGATCCTGGTCAACCTGGGGCCGTTCAAAGCAGCACAAAAGGCTGCGATGAACGAGCAGCCTGCCGATTACAGCGCAACGACTTGCTCAGCCTCGATTGCCTTCAGTGCGGTGGACCCGGTCGTGAGCGGTACAAAGGCGTATGTATGGATCACGGGTTCAGTGACCCTCAACGCCACGTTTGCGTTTGTCCTGCCAACCACGAAGAGCGGCTCGTGCAACACGGGCAACAACGTGAACCCGATTGCCGAGTGGGTGGCGATTACCGGCATAGGCACGGTGAGTTTCGGGTAGGAGCCGCCGGGTTCTGGATGCCAGAGGGCAGGCCCGGACACGGGGCTTAAACGTGGATTCGACTCCTATTGGTCCTGCCTGTGTAGTCAGGGCTGGGGCTGAGCGAGTCCATAAGAACGCACATATGATCCGCTCATGGCAACCATCTCTGTGGCTGGCGACAATCTCGTCGTTGAAGTAACCGGGATTGACCGAGTCCTCGCCTTCAAGCGTCGGGTCACGGTTCCCATCGAACACGTCGTCACAATTGGCCAGGACGTGCGGCTGGGCAGGCCGCTGATGCCCGGTTTCCCATGGATGGCAAACAGCTTTCCCGGAGTGTTCACCGCAGGTTCCTACTTACGGAAGGGTAAGTGGTCTTTCTGGGTTGTACATGATCCCAAGCAGGCAGTGCTGATAGAGCTGCGAGACGAGCACTACTCGCGACTTGTGATCGAAGTACACGATCCCCAAGCGACCATCGCGTTGGTCAACCGAGCACTCAACAGTCGCAACGGACACATCGCCTGATTGATAGGTAGACCCTCGCTGGCGTTGAGGCGGCGGGGAGCAACATGGCTTCGGCTCTTACTGGAGCTGATGAGGTTCATTACCTTTCGAGCGACCATCGTGCCGGTTTCGGCTACCGTCCATTCCTGATCGGGAGGTCACGATGCGAATCGCCAAGACTGCACTCGGTGTAGCCGTCCTTGGAAGCCTGCTCTTCAGCGGCGCTTCTGCCTTTGGGGCCACCGATCCAGCTGGGGGCGCTATCCAGGTGTGGGGCACGCCCGCCAACAACGGAGGTGGGGCGGTCGTGATTACTGGGGCGATCGCTGACGGCGGTAAGTCGATGCGTGTCAACGCTTCTGGCAAGCCAGACAAGAAAGGCAATTACAAGTTGCTGGAGTTGAAGAAGGGCAACATTCTCTTGAATGGCACGCAGATCACAGCCGCCCTGAACAACGCCAACCCGACAGCGTTTAACACAACCACCTGTTCGGGAGCGTTTACGGGTACAGCGGCGTTGCCGATCGTGAGCGGTACGAAGGCATATGCCGGGATCAGCGGCACGGTGAACGTTACGGTCACGTTTGCGATCGTCTTGCCGTTGACGAAGGGGACGTGCAATGAGAACACGAACGCCAACCCGATCGCTCAGTACGGCTCGATCTCCGGGACAGGCACCGTGAGTTTCGGGTAGGAGCCGCCGGGTTCTGGATGCCAGAGGGCAGGCCCGGACACGGGGCTTAAACGTGGATTCGGCTCCTATTGGCCCAGACCAAAGAGCTCACCGAGCTGAGAGAGCTCCGTCCCGAGACCCTGGCCTTCGGGGTCACGGTCTGCCGGGGCACGCTTCGGCGGCTGGACCGGGCCTTCCAGGGGTTCTTCAGACGCTGTAAGGCTGGCCAGACCCCGGGGTTCCCCCGGTTCAAGGGCCGGGGCCAGTTCGACTCGGTGCAATGGGGAGATACGAGCGGTTGGGGACTCAACAAGAAGTCCCAGCGGCTCCGACTCCAGGGCGTCGGCCAGGTCAAGGTGCGCCTGCATCGGCCGACCAGAGGGCACGCCCAAGACGATCACCGTTCGTCGGGAAGGGAGACGGTTCACGGTGAGTGTCCACTGTGTCGACGTCCCGGCAGAGCCGCTCCCTTCGACCGGTCGGGAGGTGGGGGTCGATCTGGGGGTCGGAGCAGTGCTGGCGAGCAGCGACGGGCGGCTGGTCGAGAACGCCCGGTTCGCCCGACGCCGCCAGGGGGCCCTGGCCACCGCCCAACGGGAACTGGCCACCAAGACGAAGGGTTCCCGACGTCGAGAGTTGGCCCGAGAGCGGGTGGCGGCCCAGCACCGCAAGGTTCGCAACCAGCGACGGGACTTCGCCCACCAGGTGTCCCGGCAACTGGTCGCCGACTACGACCTCATCGTCTTTGAGGACTTGAAGATCCAACACATGACCAGGCGACCCCAGCCTCGTCCAGATGGAGAAGGGGGCTACGAAGCGAACGGAGCCCGAGCCAAGGCCGGGCTCAACCGAGCCATTCTCGACGCCGGGTGGGGAGACCTCCTGGCCATGACCACCTACAAGGCTGAGAGCGCCGGTAGGACGGTGGTGACCGTGGACCCCCGCAACACCAGCCGGAGGTGTGCAGTGTGTCGGCACGTCTCGGTTGGGAACCGGTGTGGGGCCGTGTTCCGATGTCAGGCGTGTGGGCATGAGGCCCACGCGGACACCAACGCGGCCGTCAACATCCTTCGGGCCGGTAGGGCCCGGCAGCGCCTCGCTGCGTAGGGTTGAAACTGACCCGCTACCCGGTAACCTCGACGGACCTGGCAGCCGTTCGGTCACGGTCGAACCGGCAGTCCTCTCCACGACAAGGGTGTCCCATGGCAGGCGATGTCTCGATCCGACTTCCCGACGGCTCGGTCAAGGAGCTACCCGACGGAGCCACGGCGGCTCAACTGGCCCAGGCCATCGGGAGCGGCCTGGCCAAGGCGGCCGTCGCCGCGGTCGTGGACGGCGCCGAGGTCGACCTGTCCACCGGGCTGGCCGACGGCGCCGAGGTCGAGCATCGTCACCGCGCCCACCGCGGCCGGGCGCGACGTCATCCGCCACTCGACCGCGCACGTGATGGCCCAGGCGGTGCTCCGGCTGTGGCCGGGGGCCCACTACGCGATCGGTCCGGCCATCGACGACGGCTTCTACTACGACTTCGAGCTGCCCGGCGGCGCCCACTTCAGCGACGACGACCTGGAGCGGATCGACGCCACGATGCGCGAGATCATCGCCGAGGACCAGCCGTTCGTCCGCTCCGAGCACTCGATCGACGACGCGCTCGGTATCTTCGCCGACCAACCGTTCAAGCGCGAGATCATCGAGGCCGTCCGCGACGGCGCCGACGAGCACGACGCGGCGGTCCACGATGACCGACGGCACGCGGCGATCTCGACGTACGCCAACGGCGCCGACTTCGTCGACCTGTGCCGGGGCCCGCACGTGCCCTCGACCGGCCGGCTGGGTCATTTCAAGCTCACCCGGGTCGCCGGCGCGTACTGGCGGGGCGACGAGAAGCGGCCCCAGCTGCAGCGGATCTACGGCACCGCGTGGGAGTCGGCCAAGGCCCTGGCCGAGTACCTGCACCGTCTGGAAGAGGCGGAACGCCGCGACCACCGCAAGCTCGGGGCCGAGCTCGATCTGTTCTCCTTCCCCGACGAGATCGGCTCGGGGTTGGCCGTCTTCCATCCGAAGGGCGGGACGATCCGCCGGGTGATGGAGGACTACTCGCGCGAGCGGCACGCGGCCGGTGGCTACGAGTTCGTGTACACCCCGCACATCGCCAAGGCGGAGCTCTTCGAGACCTCGGGGCACCTGCAGTGGTTCGCGGACTCCATGTTCCCGCCGATGGAGCTCGACGGCGGACCATCGCTACTACCTGAAGCCGATGAACTGCCCGTTCCACATGTTGGTGTACCGGTCGCGCCAGCGCTCCTACCGCGAGCTGCCCGATGCGGCTGTTCGAGTTCGGCACCGTCTACCGCTACGAGCTCTCCGGTGTCGTCCACGGGCTGACCCGGGTCCGGGGGATGACCCAGGACGACTCGCCACATCTTCTGCACCGCCGACCAGATGCCGGGCGAGCTCGGTTCGCTGCTCACCTTCGTGCTCGACCTGCTTGCGCGACTTCGGCCTGGACGACTTCTACCTCGAGCTCTCGACCAAGCCCGAGGACAAGGCGGTCGGGCACCGACGAGGAGTGGGACGGCGCGACCGAGGCGCTGCGAGCGGTCGGCGCCGTCGGCCGACCTCGAGCTGGTGATCGACGAGGGCGGCGGGGCCTTCTACGGACCCAAGATCTCGGTGCAGGCCCGCGACGCCATCGGGCGGACCCACCAGATCTCGACGATCCAGCTCGACTTCCAGGAGCCCCAGCGCTTCGGCCTCGAGTACGTGGGCGCCGACAACGCCCGCCACCGGCCGGTGATGATCCACCGGGCCCTGTTCGGCTCGGTCGAGCGGTTCCTGGCCATCCTCCTCGAGCACTACGCGGGGACGCTGCCGACCTGGCTCATGCCCGAGCAGGTCCGGGTCCTGCCGGTGAAGGAGGACGTCGCAGCCCTACGCCGAGGCGGTGGTGGCCCGGCTGGCCGAGGCCGGCCTGCGGGTCGAGCCTCGACTCGGCCGACACCGGGGTCGGGGCCGCGGGTGGGCAAGGCCAAGGTCCAGAAGATCCCCTACGTGCTGGTGGTGGGGGACAGCGACGTGGCCGCCGGCACCGTCGGGGTCAACCGACGGGGGGCCAAGGACCCCGAGCGGGCCGTCCCCCTCGACCGCTTCGTCGCCGAGGTCACCCACGAGGTCGCGGCCCGCGCGGCGGGCCCCAGCCGCGAGGCGGCCGACCCGGGTCGTGAGCGGGCTCGAGCAGCTGTGGGCGGGGTGGCGCCACGAGTACGTGGTGTCGGCGACCGAGGCCGAGCGGCCCGGAGCGACGACGGCTGCGTGTTCTGCCGGCATCGCCGATGAGCGGCCCGCCGAGCGCCGACAACGGGATCGTGCACCGCGGCGAGCGCTGCTTCGCGGTGCTGAACGCGTACCCGTATGCGAGCGGACACCTCCTGGTGCTGCCCGATCCGCCACGTCGAGGAGCTGGGCGACCTGACCGACGCCGAGTCCGACGAGCTGTGGGCCACCACCCGGGCGGCGCTGTCGGCGCTCGGAGTCGGCCTATGCGCCCGAGGGGATCAACCTCGGGGCCAACCTCGGCCGGGCCGCCGGGGCGGGCATCCCGCGCCACCTGCACCTCCACGTGGTGCCGCGCTGGTCGGGCGACACCAACTTCATGACCTCGGTGGCCGGGGTGCGCGTGCTGCCCGAGTCGCTCGAGCGTCGCCTGGGAGAAGCTGCACCGGGCGTGGCCCGGTCGAGACGCCGCTACGGCTTGACGTCGTAGTGGTCGTGGGCGACCCGGAACCGCCCCCGGCCGCCGGTGATGGCGCGGAGGTCGACGGCGTAGCGGGACAGCTCGGCCGTCGGGCACGAGCGCGGTGATCGTCTGCATGCCGTCGTCCGACTCGGTGCCCTGGATCCGGCCCCGCTTGGCGTGCAGGTCGCCCAGCACGTCGCCCTGGAGCTCGGCCGGGACGGTCACCGCGACCAGGGAGATCGGCTCGAGGACGACCGCCGCCGGCCTTCTCGAGCGCGGTGCGGAACGCCAGGCGCGCCGGCCATCTTGAAGCTCATCTCGGAGGAGTCGACCGAGTGGAACTTGCCGTCGTCACAGGTCACCGAGACGTCGACGACCGGGTAGCCGAACTTGCCGCCCTGCTCCATCGCCTCGAGCACGCCCTTCTCGACCGCCGGGATGTACTGGCGGGGGATCGCGCCGCCGACCACCTCGTCGTGGAACTGGAACCCCTCGCCGCGGCTCGAGCGGCTCGATCCGGAGGTGCACCACGCCGAACTGGCCGTGGCCGCCGGTCTGCTTCTTGTAGCGGCCCTCGGCCTCGGCGCTCTGGGTGATCGTCTCGCGGTAGGGGACGATGACGTCCTCGCGTTCGACGTGCACGCCGTACTTGCGGGTGAGGCGCTCGAGGGTGATGGCGAGGTGGACCTCGCCGGCCGTGCCGAGCACGGTCTGGTGGGTCTCGTCGATCGCGGGTCACCGAGATGGACGGGTCCTCCTCGGCCAAGCCGCTGGAGCGACGACATGAGCTTGTCCTCGTCGGCCCGGGAGCTGGGCTTGACCGCGGCCTGCAGCGCCGGCGGATCGGGGTTCGGGAGCGGGAACGACACCGGCGTGCCCTTGGGGGCCAGGGTGTCGCCGGTCTTGGTGCCGGCCAGCCGGGGCACGGCGACGAAGTCGCCGGCGACCGCCTCGGTCACCGGTGAGTGTCGTGTGCCCGCGCAGGAGCTCGAGCACGTGCAGCCGCTCCTCGGAGCGGGTCCGGGTGTTGGTCGAGCACGACGTCGGGGCGGATGGTCCCCGACACCACCTTGCACAGCGAGATCCGGCCGGCGTGCTGGTCCGACAGCGTCTTGCACACCGCGAGCAGCGGCGGCCCGGCCGGGTCGCAGGACGACCTCGGTCGTCGTGTCGCCGGCCAGCACCTCGACCGGGTAGCGGTGGTCGGCCGGGGGAGCGAGCTCGACGAGCAGGTTGGCCAGGCGGTCGATGCCCACCCCCGTGATCGCCGACGCGCAGAGGACGGGGAAGACGCTGCCCGAGGCGACGCCCGAGGCGAGCGCCTTCTGGAGCTCGGCGCGCTCGATGGTCTCGCCCTCGAGGTAGCGGGTCATGAGGTCGTCGTCGCCGACGACGATGCCCTCGACCAGCTGCTCGTGGACCTCGTGCTCCTCGTTGGCCAGGTCGTCGGGGATCGGGCCCTGGCGTCCCGCGCACCGGCGGCGCGCGCCGAGGTGTCGTAGAGGGTGGCGGTGTCGTCGAGCAGGTCGATCACCCCGCGGAAGGAGGCCTCCGAGCCGATCGGGCAGCTCGACCGGGGCCACCCCGGCGCCGAAGGCCCGGCGGACCTCGTCGAGCACCCGGGCGAAGTCGGCCCGCTCGCGGTCGAGCTTGGTGATCACGATCATGCGCGGCAGGCCGAGCGCCGCCGCGGCCCGCCAGGCGTCCTCGGTCTGGCCCTGCACGCCGTCGGTCGCGCTGACACGACCACGACCGCCAGGTCGGTCACCGCGAGCGCGATGGCCAGCTCGGCGGAGAAGTCGGCGTAGCCCGGGGACGTCGAGCAGGTTGACCTTGATCCCGTCGAGCTCGAACGGGGCGATCGCGAGCGACACCGACAGCTGGCGCTGGATCTCCTCGGGCTCGAAGTCGCACACCGTGGTGCCCTTCTCGACCGAGCCGAGGCGGGGGATGGTCCCGGTGACCGCCAGCAGCGCCTCGGCCAGGGCGGTCTTGCCCGCGCCGTGGTGGCCGACCAAGCACACGTTGTGGATCGACGACGGCGACAAGCTTCGCCACGCGCCACCTCCCCTGGATTTCGTGCTGGTGCCCCAGCCTCGGTGCCCACGCCGGGTGCTGTCTGTCCGCCGTGAGCGGTTTCACGGTGTGCGCGGTTCCGCTGTGGACGGCTCGGGCGCGCCGGGCGCTCGGCCCGTGCCGTCTTCGGGTTGACCCGGGGGCACGCGGGACCCGGTGGTAGCCTGGCAGGACCATGTTCGATGGTCGCTGGCGCGAGGCGGTGGACCGGCGCACGGCGCCCGTCGGGGCCGCGCTGCAGCGCCACGGTGTCACCGCCGACGTCCTCACCGCGACCGGGCTGCTTTCGGCCATGGCCACGGCGTTCGCCGTGGCGACCGGCCACCTCCACTCGCCATCGCCCTGCTCACCTTGACCGGGCTGCACGACCTGTTGGACGGCCCGGTGGCCAAGGCGGCCGGAACCGCGTCGGTCCGGGGCGCCTTCTTCGACTCGGTGATCGACCGGGTGAGCGACGCGGTGGTCATGGGCGGGGTCGACCTGGTACCTGATCTCCACCCACCACGGGCACCTGGCCCTCCTGCCCGCTGGCCATCCTCGGGGTCACCTCGCTCATCTCCTACCAACGGGCCAAGGCCGAGGCGCTCGGCATCGAGGCGCCAAGGGCGGCCTCATGGAGCGGGCCGAGCGGATGATCCTTCTCGGCGTCGGATTCCTCAGCTCGGCGCTGCTGGTCCCCGATCTGTGGGTGCTGCTCGGCCTGACCTCGGTCACCGCGATCGGCCGTTTCGTCCGGGTGTGGCGGGCGGCCGAGGGCCCGGCCGCGGCGCGGTCGGCGAGCGAGCGGCGCCCGGTCGCGTTGGCGCGAGGGTCGGGTCGACTCGCGCTGGCGGGCCTGGCGCGAGGGCGGGCCGCCGGGCGTGCGGCGCAGCCGGACCGGCGAGCCGGGGGGTCGCTGGCGGGCCCGGCGTCGCGAGGCCCCGCTGGCCAGCCGCAGCGGGCGGGTGCGCCGGGCACGGGACCGCGAGGTGCGCGGCCGGCCGCTCGGGCTCTGGCGACCCCGTCGTCCTAGCCGCCGAGCCCAGCCGTTCGCGATCGCGTCGATGTCTCCCGATCTCGGCGCGTGCGGGCGCGGGTCACCTACCTGACCTACACCGGGCTGGCGCCGTGTCCTTCGCCGGGCCGCCCGAGCCGCATCGCCCGGCTGTCGGCGGCGGCGGTCGGCCTGGCCATGATGCAGCGGCGGGGCGATGACGGTGCGGATGCGGGTCGACCACCTCCGCCGGGTGCTGCGCGACACGCACCGGGACCGAACCCGACCCGAAGACTGCTCAAGCAGCTGACCCGCGCGGCCTATCGCGCCTACGCGCGCTACTGGGTGGAGGGCGCCCGCCTGCCGGTCGCCTCGCGAGAGCTGGTCGCACGAGCGGCATGTGGATCGAGAGCGGGCTCGAGCACCTCGCGAAGGCCATGGCGGCGGGATCCGGCGTGGTCATGGCGCTGCCCCACGTCGGCAGTTGGGAGTGGGGCGGCTCGTGGCTCGACGGCATCGGTTCCACGATGACCGCGTCGCCGAGCATCTCGAGCCCCCCGAGCTCTTCGAGTGGTTCATCGAGCAGCGCCGCGCCATGGGCCTGAGCGTGGTGCCGCTCGAGCGCCGGAGGCGAGCGCCGTCGTGATCAAGGCGCTGCGCGACGGGCGGCCTGGTCGGCCTCCTGTGTGACCGGGACCTCGTCGGCAACGGCGTCGAGGTCGAGTTCTTCGGCGAGCGCACCACCTTCCCGGCCGGGCCCGGCCACCCTGGCCCTGCGCACCGGGGCCACCCTGGTCACCACGGCGTCTACAGCGGGCCCGGGATCAACCACCACGCCGTCATCTCGGCCCCGATCGACACCACCCGCACCGGCTCGTTTCGCGCGGACGTGGCCCGGATCACCCAGGAGATCGCCCGCCACTTCGAGGACTACATCCGTCGTGCCCCCGAGCAGTGGCACCTGTTCCAGCCCAACTGGCCGAGCGACCGCGAGGCCGAGCTGGCCCGCCGGTCCGCGCTGAGCGGGCCGACCGATGCGCATCGCCATGGTCTCGCCCTACGACCTCTCGGTCCCCGGCGGGGTGCAGGGACAGGTGCTGGGTCTGAGCGCCGCGCTGCGCGACCTCGGCCACGAGGTGCGTGGTGGTGGCCCCGGGCCGACGCGGGGTCAGCGAGGACGGTCGAACGGCATCCGGGTCGGCCGGTCGGTCGGGGTCCGGGCCAACGGCTCGGTCGCGCCCGGTGTCGATCTCGCCGGGGGCGGCGTGCCGGGCCGCCCGGATCGTGCGCGACCCGGGCATCGACGTGGTGCACCTGCACGAGCCGCTGGCGCCGGTCCTCAACTACGGGTGCCTGGTCGCGGCACGCCAGCCGATCGTCGGCACCTTCCACCGCAACGGGCCGAGCGCGCTGCTACCGGGCTCTTCGGCCCGCTGGCGCCGCTGGGCCGCTCGGCCGCCTGGCGGTGCGGTGCGCGGTCTCCGAGTCGGCCCGGGACAACGTCGCGCCGTCGCTCGGCGGCGAGTACGAGGTGCTCTTCAACGGCGATCGACGTCGACGCGCTTCGCCGACCGACACGCCGACTCCGACCGACCGGGCCGACCGTGCTCTTCGTCGGCCGCCACGAGCCGCGCAAGGGGCTGGCGGTCCTGCTCGAGGCGTGCGACGTCGGTGGCCGACGCCGGCCGATGCTGTGGGTCGCCGGCGAGGGTCCCGACACCGCCGAGCTGCGCGCGCCGGTACCCGCCGTCGGCCGACCTCGCAGTGGCTGGGAGCGATCACCGACGAGCGAGAAGGCGGCCCGCATGGCCGGCGCCGACGTGTTCTGTGCGCCCGTCGCTCGGCGGCGAGTCGTTCGGGATGGTGCTGCTCGAGGCCATGGCGGCCGGCTGCGCCGTCGTCGCCTCGGACATCGACGGCTACCGCGCCGCCGCCGGGCGGCCACGCGCTGGCTGGTCCCGCCGGGCGACCCGGCGGCGTTGGCCGTCGGCGCTCGACGAGGCGCTGGCCGACGCGGCGGCCGGGCGCGGCCGGTCCGTCGGACGAGGCGCTCGACGTCGGCGAGGCGGCACGCCGAGCAGTGGTCCATGGCCAAGCTGGCCGGCCGCTACGTCGAGATCTACGAACGGGTGCTGGCCGAGCCGCGGGGAACCCGGCCGCCCAGGGCCCAGGGGTAGCCTGAGCCGACATGGCCGACGGCCGGCCAACCCGGCTCTTCGGGCCAACCCGGGCGGCGGGGGCTCGCGTCCGGGCGGATCCTCGGGGCCCGGCGTCGCCGTCGCGGCGGCCGGGGCCGTTCCGGCCAGGGGCAACGGCGCGGCCAGTCGGCCGGGTCGGCGCCGGCCGCGCCGAGGAGCGCCGGCACGGCGCCCGGGGCGTTCGCCGTCGAACGGTCGCTCCGCGCCAACCGGTCCACGAACCGGTCCAGGAACCGGTCCCAGGGAGGCGGCGGCGGGCCGCGTGGTTCGGGCCAGCGACACGGCCCCAGCGCCTCGGGCCGCCGTCACCCAGCGTCCGTGGTGGCCCAGGGAGCGGCCGCCGCTCGTCGATCACCGCGAGGTGCGGGCGAACCGCAGCCGGGCCCGCCGGATCAGCGCTGATCGGTGCGCTTCGGGCCGGCGCTCGTCGTCGGGCGTGGCGCTCGGGTTGGCGGTGTCGATCGTGGCCGGTGCGGTCGGGGGCGCCGTCGTGCTTGGTGCTCGTCGCCCTGGCCTATCCCGCGGCTGGCCACCCCCTTCGCGCTCCGGCTGCTCCGGGCCCGCCCGCTGCGGCGAGGACGAGCTGCCCCGCCTGCAGAACCTGGTCGACGGGCTGTGCCCCACCTTCGGCGTGCGGCGTCCGACGCTCATGGCGGTCGACGACGAGCTGCCCAACGCGTGCTCGCTCGGGTACAAGCCCGACCGCGGGGTGCTGGTGGTCACGACCGGACTCGAGGCGGCGCTCGACCTCATCGAGATGGAGGGGGTGATCGGCCACGAGCTGTCCCATTTCAAGCGGGGCGACACGGTGGTGTCGTCGGTCGCCGTCACCGTGCTGGCCCCGTTCAGCTGGCTGATCGGGGAGCGACCGGCTCTTGCACCGCGTCGTCGGCCGCGGGCGCGAGCTCCGGGCCGACCAGGTCGCCGTGACGGCGGTCCGCTACCCGCCCGGGCTGTGCGACGCGCTGCGGCGATTCGAGGCGAGCAGTGCGCCCCGAGCCGGTTCGGTGTTCGCCGGCCGGCGGTGGTCGATGTCGCGCTGGCTCTGGATCGACCCGGCGGTGGGCGCCGCGGCGCCGAAACGATGGGGGACCTCGATCTCACCTCGGTCCGCATCGACGCCCTGGCCGAGCTCTGATCGCGTTTCCCCGGGGCGCGTCACCCCGGGCGGGCGTTCACGGGTTCGTCGACGTGTCCCGATGGACGGTGTCGGGCGAGAAGGCCGGCACGCAGACCGACACGTAGTGGGCCCCGCCCTCTTGGGGGTCGAGTAACGGACCCACTCGCCGGCCGGAGCGTGCACCGCCTGGCCGCTCGGCCACCGGAAACGACCCCTGCTCGGTCTCGACGCGTGAGCTCGCCCGACAGCACGACCGTGTACTCGTCGAACTCGGGGCGCTGACCGGGCTCCGACCAGCCGGTCGGGCTCTCCATCACCGCCACCGAGACGGCGGTGCTGTCCGGTCGAGACCCGTCCGACGTACTCGGCGATCTGCTTGGGCGGCGTGCCCGGGGACGCGATGACGATGGGAGCGGCGATCAGGTGGGCCATGGGCCTAGTTTGCTCTTTCCATCGGCGTGCCCACTCAGCCGGCCGGTCGATTGGCCGGAATTTCGGCGCCGAGAGGCCCGGTCGTATCCCTGGGAGGGCACCCTGGGCTGGGTCGGTAGGATTGGCCCATGACCGACCACTCCGACTCGAGCGCCCAGACCGGCACGTTCGCGGTGAAGCGCGGCCTGGCCGACATGCTGCGCGGCGGGGTGATCATGGACGTGGTCACCGCCGAGCAGGCCAAGATCGCCGAGGACGCCGGGGCCGTCGCGGTGATGGCGCTCGAGCGGGTGCCGGCCGACATCCGCCGCGACGGCGGGGTGGCCCGGATGAGCGACCCGGCCCTGATCGCGGCGATCCAGGAGGCCGTCACCATCCCGGTCATGGCCAAGGCCCGGATCGGCCACTTCGCCGAGGCCCAGGTGCTCGAGGCGCTCCAGGTCGACTACATCGACGAGAGCGAGGTGCTCACCCCGGCCGACGAGGCGCACCACATCGACAAGTGGCCGTTCACCGTCCCCTTCGTGTGCGGCGCCACCAACCTCGGCGAGGCCCTGCGGCGCATCTCGGAGGGGGCGGCCATGATCCGTTCCAAGGGCGAGGCCGGGACCGGCAACGTCGTCGAGGCGGTCCGGCACCTCCGCTCGATCCTGGGCGACATCCGCAAGCTGACCCAGGCCGACAGCGCCGAGCAGTACGGCTGGGCCAAGCAGCTCGGCGCGCCGATCGGCCTCGTCCAGGAGATCGCCCAGACGGGCCGTCTGCCGGTGCCGCTGTTCTGCGCCGGCGGGCTGGCCACCCCGGCCGACGTCTCGCTCGTCATGCAGCTCGGCGCCGAGGCGGTGTTCGTCGGCTCGGGCATCTTCAAGAGCGAGGACCCGGCCCGCCGGGCCAGGGCCATCGTCGAGGCGGCGGCGCACTTCGCGGACGCCGAGCACGTGGCCAAGGTCAGCCGTGGGCTCGGCGAGGCGATGCGGGGCGAGGAGCTCAGCGCGCTCAGCGAACGTCTCGCCGATCGCGGCTGGTAACGCGCGCCGTCGGGTCGTCGGCCGTGACGATCGGCGTCCTGGCCCTCCAGGGCGACGTCCGCGAGCACCTGGCCGCGCTCGAGCGAGCTCGGCGTGGCCGGTCGCCCCGTCCTGGACCGAGCTCGACCTCGACGGGCTCGACGGGCTGATCCTGCCGGGCGGCGAGTCGACGACGCTGTCGCTGCTGCTGCGAGTCCTCGGGCCTGTTCGATCCGTTGGCCGCAGCGATCGACGCCGGCTTGCCGGTCTTCGGGACCTGCGCCGGGCTGGTGCTGCTGGCCCGCGAGGTCCGCGGCGGGACGACCCGACCAGCGGAGCTTCGGGGTGCTCGACTGCGCGGTGCGGCGCAACGGCTACGGGCGCCAGACCGAGTCCTTCGAGACGACCATCGACGTGCCCGAAGGTCTCGGCCAAGAGCGAGGGCCGATGCCGGCCATCTTCATCCGCGCCCCGCTGATCGAGGAGGTCGGCGCCGACGTCGAGGTGCTGGCGTGGGCGGCGGCGCACCGCAGGCAGGCGAGCGACGCCCGGTCGTGTGCCGGCAGGGCAGCGTGCTGGCCTGCGGCGTTCCACCCCGAGCTGACCCCGGACCGTCGCCTGCACCGTTTCTTCTGGCCATGGTCGAGGAATCCACCCGGGCCGGCGACGGCGAGTCGCCCGGTGTCGCGGCGAGCCTCGCTGGCTGAGCGCGGACCGCTCAGGAGAAGCTCGCAGGAGAAGAAGGAGAAGGAGATGTCGGGTCACTCGAAATGGGCGACCACCAAGTACCGCAAGGGCGCGCAGGACAAGGCCCGGGCGAAGCTGTTCGCCAAGCTGATCCGCCAGGTCGAGGTGGCGGCGCGCGAGGGCGGGGGCGACATCAACACCAACGCCTCGCTGCGGACCATGTACCAGAAGGCCCGGGACGCCTCGGTCCCCTCGGACACCATCGAGCGGGCCATCAAGCGCGGCACCGGCGAGCTCGAGGGCGTCCGCTACGAGGCGGTCAACTACGAGGGCTACGCGCCGAGCGGGGTGGCCGTCATCGTCGAGACCCTGACCGACAACCGCAACCGGACCGGGGCCGACGTCCGGAACCTCTTCACCCGCAACGGCGGCTCGCTGGCCGAGCCCGGCGCGGTGAGCTGGCAGTTCGAGCGCAAGGGGATCGTCGTGGTGACCGACGGCGACGAGGACCGGGTCATGGAGGTGGCCACCGACGCCGGGGCCGAGGACATGACCCACGACGGCGACCGCTTCGTCGTGACCTGTGCCCCGAACGACCTGAGCGGCGCTGCGCGAGCGCCCTCGAGGCGGCCGGCCTGACGGTCGAGTCGGCCGAGCTGTCCCTCGAGCCGTCGTCGACGGTGGCGGTCTCCGACGAGGCGGAGGCGAAACGGATCCTCCGGCTGATCGAGGCCATCGACGACCACGACGACGTCCAGGCGGTCCACGCCAACTACGACATCTCAGACGAGGTCCTGGCCGGCTTCTACGGCTGAGGTTCGAGGCCTCAAGCGCCCCACCAACGGGAGATGGGAAAGGGCCAGACGCGGGGTCAGTTGTGTGGGAATCGCCTCGGGTGGGGTCTGCAGGGTGTCGATCCGAACGATGGCACCTTTACCGTCCCTGGCAGCCCGCTCGTGCTGAACAGCACCTTTGTGGCAGACAACACCAGCGCTTCGGGCGGTGGCATCTACAGCATTGTCGGCAGCCCCGTCACCCTCAATCCCAGCTGGGTGTTCGAGAACTTCCCCGACAACTGCTTCCCCCGAGGAGGCATCCCGGGGTGCTCCAACTGATTCCTGGGCGGCTTTGTACATGATGATCGAAAAGGGCAACACCTGAACACCAGAACGCGTTGATCAAAAAAAACACGGCCAGAACCTGAGGATCGCTGGATCTCGCCTCTCGATGCGCACAGCACCGTGCTCGCTCGGTAGCCCGCGCTCAGCGACCCCCTTGCCCGGTGACAGTTCCCCCCCCCGGGGGAGGCAGATAGCAACTCCACTCGACCGAATACGGCTCCCGGCTCGCACCCCGTCCAACCCCAGCAACGCTGACCCGAACATGTAGGCGGGGCGAAGTGCGAACCGGGGAGGAAATCAAGTCAAAGGGCGCCCGAGGCGATGGCAATACCGACGCCGACGAGCAGAGCCCCACCGAGGAACTCACCTCGTTGGCCAAACTGCCTACCGAGGCGGGAACCCAGCTCGAGGCCGACGAGCGACATTGCGACACTGATGGCGCCAACCACGATGGCAGCGAGCACGAGGCTTATGTGACGGGTGCCGAGTGCAAACCCGATGGCCAGGTTATCGAAGCTCAACGCCAGCGAGGTGAGCAGGAGCCGGCCTCGGCCGGTACTTTGCGAACCGGTTGTGCGAGCCGGGGCTCGTTGTGTCTGGACGATCGCGTAGAGGCCGGTCACCATCAGGATGACTCCGCCGAGCCAGCGCGTGGCATGACCGAGGTCGTGCGCCAGCCGATGACCAAGGGCGAGGCCAAGGACCGGCATTCCCGCCTCGAACGCACCGAAGGCGACGCCGACCTCCAAGCGTTGCCGCGCGGTAACGCCCAAGACGCCAATGGAGATGGCTGCCGCGAAGTTCGAGAGCCCGAGTGCAAGTGCGACGAGTAAGAGCGCAAGCACAGGATGCTCACGCTAACCACTGCGAACCGCCCGTCCTCTTGCATCACCTACGGGTCGAGCTCGGGGCCGTCGCGAGACTGGGCATTTGCCGTTGCCGCCACAGGACCAAGAGCCGCGCCCGCCGACCACGTTCATCAGGGCTGATCCGGCCGATTCTGGTGACCGGGGAGACCACGGTCGGGTTCCCGCCATTTGCAGCGCTCGACGCCATCGCGGCTGCGCTGGATCATGACCAGATCGGTAGGGTCCCTCAAGCATCCCCAGCCGTTTCGGTATGACCGCCGAGCCGACCACTCGGGAAGGCCGCGATGGCACGGGCAGGACACAGGAAACAAGGAGCAGACACGTGACGACCACCGACCAGCCTTACCCGACCCATGGTTTCACCAAGCTTGGACAGGCAGTACATAAGCGAACGGTCGATCACCTGCCCACCAGCACCCCCTACGAACGGATAAACAAACGGCTCGCCCTAGGCATCACGCAGAACATTGGCACGATGACGTGCTTCTGGCTGTTTTGCGTCATCTCGCTGTCCTCACTGCTGGCAGTCATGTACGCGGCGCACATCATCGGGACGGTGGGGTTTCTCACCGCGGACGGCTTCATTCTGGTCGTCTCGTGGACCTCTCAGAACTTCATCCAGCTGGTGTTGTTGCCGGCGCTGATGGTGGGCCAAAACCTTCAGAACGCGGCAGCCGACGCTCGCGCTGCGAAAACGTTCGAGGACGTCGAAGACGCGCGTAACGGCATCGATCAAGCTCTCAAGCTCTTGGACGTTCACACAGAGGGCGGGATCAAGGTCCTCCTCGACGCGATCGAAAGCCTGAAGAACACTCGATAGGGTGAGTCCGCTCGCGCCGAGAGCATGCGGAGACGTCCTTCTGGCTTGACGGCCATCTCCCGGCTGCTACTTACCCGCTGATCCTTTTCCCACGGGCTGGTCCCAGGTTCCACCTGTCGCCGCACCCTCCGCGCTAGGGTCGAACGCGTGTTCGTCCTCGGCGTCGACCCCGGGTTGTCCCGCTGCGGATATGGCCTGGTCGGAAGGACCGGTGATCGAAGCGGGCCCCTGTCGGCGCTGGCCGCGGGGGTCATCGAGACCGACCCCGACCTTCCGACCCCGGACAGGCTCTTCACGCTCCAGACCGAGCTGCGGGCACTGCTGGCCGAGATGGGGCCCAATGTGGTTGCCGTCGAGCGGGTGTTCTTCCAGGTCAACGCCAAGACGGCGGTGTCGGTGTGCCAGGCCAGCGGCCTGGCGCTGTCGGCGGCCGCCGAGTTGGGGTGTGAGGTGGTCGAGTACAGCTCCAACGAGGTGAAGCAGGCCCTGGTCGGCTACGGGGGAGCGACGAAAGAGCAGGTGCAGCGGATGGTGGCCTCGGTGCTCGGCCTGGACGCGCCGCCGAGCCCCCCCGACGCCGCCGACGCCCTCGCGCTGGCGGTGTGCCACATGCACAGCGATGGCCTGCGCCGCGCCGTGGCGCTGTCGTCTATCGGACTGGGGGGTGGATCGTGATCGGATCGCTGAGGGGCACGTTCGCGGCGCGACCGGCCGACTCCGAGGTCATGGTGGACGTCGGCGGGGTCGGCTACCGGCTGACGGTGTCGGCGCCGACCGCGGCGTCGCTCGGTTCGGTCGGCTCCGATGTGTACCTGTACGTCCACACCCATGTCCGTGAGGACGCCATCGTCTTGTACGGGTTCCGCCATGACGACGAGCGACGGTGCTTCGAGGTCCTGCTCGGGGCGCACGGCGTCGGGCCGGCGCTGGCGTTGGCGATCCTGTCGCAGCTGTCCCCGGCCACGCTGACCACTGCTTTGTTGGAGGAGGACGCCGATGCCTTGTGCGCCGTCCCCGGCGTCGGTCGCAAGACCGCCGCACGGCTCCTGATCGACCTGAGGAGCCGCCTGGAGCTGCCCGACTTCTCGGTCGGCGGCCGACCGTGGCGAGCACCCCGGCCGGGGTGGCCCGGGCCGAGGTTCGTGCCGCGCTGGTCGAGCTCGGCTACGGCCCCGAGGAGATCCGGGGTGCCCTGGACCGGGTCAGCCCCGAGGAGACCGAAGACAGCGTCGAGGAGCTGCTGCGCGGAGCGTTGCGCGAGCTCGCGTCCCGATGACCCCCGGCGCGCGCCGAGAGGTGCTCGGCGACCCGGTGGCCCGCGAGGTCGACCCCACGCCGGTTGTCCCCGAGGAGATCGAAGAGGCGGGGCTCCGGCCGCGCACCCTGGACGAGTTCGTCGGGCAGGGGCAGCTCGTCGAGCACCTTCGGATCGTGCTCGAGGCGGCGGTCCAGCGCGGCCAGCCGGTCGACCATCTCTTGTTCGCCGGACCCCCGGGGCTCGGCAAGACGTCGCTGGCCGGCATCGTCGCGGCCGAGCTCGGGGTCGGCCTTCGGGTGACCTCGGGTCCGGTGCTTGCTCGAGCCGGGGACCTGGCCTCGCTCCTGACCGACCTCCAAGAGGGCGACGTCTTGTTCATCGACGAGATCCACCGGATGCACCGGTCGGTCGAAGAGGTCCTCTACCCGGCCATGGAGGACGCCAAGTTGGACTTCTTGATCGGGAAGGGTCCGACGGCCCGCTCCATCCGTCTCGACCTTCCACGATTCACCCTGATCGGCGCGACCACCCGGACCGGGCTGGTGTCCAGCCCACTGCGGGACCGATTCGGCTTCGTCGGTCGGCTGGACCTGTACGCGGTCGAGGACCTCGAGGCGATCGTGCTGCGGTCGGCCCGGATCCTCGGGGTCAACATCGATGCCGAGGGAGCGGTCCGCATCGCCGGGCGGTCCCGAGGCACGCCGCGCATCGCCAACCGGTTGCTGCGCCGGGTCCGCGACTTCGTCGAGGTGCGGGGCGACGGTGTGATCACCGGCGATGCCGCCCAGCGGGGCCTCGAGCTCTTCGGAGTCGACGAGCTGGGTCTCGACAAGGTGGACCGGGCCATCCTCGACGCGCTGTGCCGTCGGTTCGCCGGACGCCCGGTCGGGCTCACGACGTTGGCCCAGTGCGTCGGGGAGGAGACCGACACCCTGGAGGACGCCTACGAGCCGTTCCTGCTCCAGCAGGGCCTCATCCAGCGGACCCCCCGAGGCCGGGTGCCGACCCAGCGGGCCTGGGCTCATCTCGGTCTGGTCGCCGAGGAGCCCGCGCTCTTCTGAGCTGGCGGTCGGACCGTCGAGCGACCGGGCTAGGCATCGAGGGACCCGATGGGAGGTCCCCGACCGGGGGCCGATCGGGGACCTGGACTAGGGTGTCCGTCCTGCGCGGGTCCGAACCCGCAGGCCCGCACCTCAAGGATGCCAAGACGTGAACCCTTCCTCACCCTCGCTCCCACCCTGCTCGCGCGCGACCACGCAAGGCCAAGACCACCGGAAGCAGCGCCACCTTCTTGATCTTCATCGTGATCGTGGTGGCGGCGCTCTATTTCTTGTTCCTCCGGCCTAACCAGCAGAAGGCCAAGCGGGCAGCGCGCAGGAGAACTCCAGCATCAGCGTGGGTGACCGGGTGGTCAGCATCGGGGGCATCGTCGGCGGGATCGAAGAGATGCAGAACGACCGGGTCGTGCTGTTGACCGGGAACGCCGAGGTCGACGGGCGACGACGTGCAGCCGACCCGGCTGGTGCTGTTGCGCTCCGCGATCGCCCGGAAGGTCGACACGACGTCAGTGCCCCTGGCCGGCCTCGAACACCACGACGACGACGAGGACGACGAGGACGACCACCACGACTGCCGGACCGGGAAGGCCGAGGGGGACACCGGGGCATGAGCCCGCCGGCCCGCTCGCAGACCCGTGGGCCGCGGGCCCTTCTCGTCAGTCTCATCCTCGTGGTGGTCGTTGCCTTCGGTGCCCTGGCCGGCACGCTCGTCGCGCGATGGTCGCCCCGACTCGGCCTCGACCTGGCCGGGGGGTTCTCGGTCGTCTACAAGCCGGCCCACAAGACGTCCCAGGCGAACCTCAACGAGGCGGTCAACATCCTCACCAACCGGGTCAACGGTCTCGGGGTGAGCGGCGCCGACGGTCAACACGCAGGGCGACGAGATCGTCGTCGCAGGTGCCCGACGTGAAGGACCCGAACCAGGTGCTGAAGACCATCGGCCAGACCGCCCAGCTCTTGTTCCGACCGGCGCTCTGCTACGCGCCGCCGTACACGCCGGCCACCGAGACGACCAAGGGCCAGAAGGCCAAGAAGATCGTCTCTCCGGGTGCGCTGCCGTCCACCTGTCCGACAGGCGAACCTGCTGGTCACGACCAACCTCTCCTCGGAGGCGCGAACTCGAGCAACCCGTACCCGAACGCGGTCGACCCGGCGCTGTCCGCCTACCCGTCGACGGGCGACCGGCTCGGTCGCCAAGGACGCCACGGACGCGCAACAAGACCGTCCTTCTTCCCGGGCTCCCCGGTTCCGACAGCGGGCTCCGCTATCTGGCCGGTCCGGCCAAGCTGACCGGTCACATCGTGAAGTCGGCCCTGGCCACCTTGACGACCGACCCAGGGTTGGGTGGTCGACGTCTCGCTCACCGGCAGCGGGGGCACGGCGTGGGACAAGATGGCCGAGAAGTACTTCCACGAGGTCATCGTCATCGAGCTCGACGGGGTGGTGCAGTCGGCTCCGTTGACCCTGCCCGCCTCGAGCCACCTTCACCTCCTTCAACAACAGCGTCGAGATCTCGGGCAGCTTCACCGATGCGTCGGCCCACAACCTCGCACTGGCCCTCAACTACGGCACGCTGCCGGTCCGGTTGGTGCAGCTGACCACCCAGACGGTGTCGCCTACCTTCGGGCGATCCTCGCTCGACGCCGGCCTCGGCGCCGGCATCGCCGGGCTGATCCTGGTGCTCTTGTACACGATCTTCTACTACCGGCTGCTCGGCATCGTGGTGGTGAGCGGCCTCTCGGTCACCGGCGCACTGCTGTGGGCGATCATCTCGGCCCTCGGCCACACGAGCGTGGCGCCGAGCTTCGACCTGGCCGGCGTGACCGGCATCATCGTCTCGATCGGGATCACGGTCGACTCGTACATCGTCTATTTCGAACGCCTGAAAGACGAGACGCGCTCGGGCAGGACCGTGCGAACGAGCGTCGACCGCGGGTTCAAGAGCGCGTTCAGGACCGTGCTGGCGGCCGACTTCGTCTCGCTCTTGGCGGCTGTCCTCCTCTACTGGCTGGCCGTCGGCGAGGTGAAGGGGTTCGCCTTCTTCCTCGGGCTCTCCACGATGCTCGACGTGCTTCATCACCTACTTCTTCACCCGTCCGCTCGTCGTCCTGCTCGGCCGCAGCGAGCGGCTGACCGAGGCCCGCGGGATCGGTATCGACCGAGGGCTGGCCGTCGGCTCGGGGGCGGAGTCGTGAGCCCGGTCGAACGCAAGGACGACCGGCTCCGAAACGTGGAGATCCCCAACCGGCTGGCCCGACGAGCCCGACGAGGACGACGGACGACCTCGAGGGTGTCCGACGACCTGGGTGACGGCGCGGCCATCGACGAAGCGGACTTCGACGAGGACCGTCGACGACGGTCGACGGACGCGGCGAGCCGGTGGCCGGGCGGTCAGCGTCGGGGCGTTCTCGCTCAAGGTGCTCCTGCGTCTCTACCGGGGCCAGACCAGGTTCGACTTCGTCGGCCGGCGCCGGTGGTGGTTCCTCCTCTCGGGGGTCATCATCTTGGCCGGGCTGGTCTCGTTCTCCATTCGCGGGTTCGACTTCGGCATCGACTTCAAGGGCGGCTCCTCGTGGGAGATCTCCGCTCCGGGGGTCTCCCAGGCGACCGTGGTGAAGGCGGTGGAGGCGGCTGGGCTGACCCAGCCGACGGTCGAGATCCTGGGCGGCAAGACGATCGAGGTGCAGGCCGACCTCAACTCGCTCTCGGCGGCCAAGCGGAACGCCATCAGCACCAACGTGGAACACGCGCTCGAGAAGTTCGCGCCCGGCCAGCCGGTGTCGGAGTCGACGGTCGGGCCGACCTGGGGTGGCCAGGTGACCCAGCACGCGCTCATCGCGCTCATCTCGTTCATCGTCATCGTGGGCATCTACATCAGCCTGCGGTTCGAGCCGAAGATGGCCGTCGCCGCGTTCGTCGCGCTCCTCCACGACTTGTTGGTGGCGGCCGGCGTGTACTCGCTGGTCGGCTTCCAGGTCACCCCCGACACCGTCGTGGCGATCCTGACCATCCTCGGGTACTCCCTCTACGACACCGTGGTGGTGTTCGACCGGGTCCGGGACAACACGCGAGGCCTCGGCGCGTCGGGACGGATGACCTACTCCGAGATGGTCAACCTGTCGATGAACCAGACCCTGGCCCGGTCCATCAACACGTCGCTGGTGGCGATCATGCCGGTGCTGGCGGTCCTCTTGATCGGCGCCGAGCTGCTCGGGGCGGTCACGCTGCAGAACTACGGGCTGGCCCTTTTCGTCGGCCTGTTGAGCGGGGCCTACTCATCGATCTTCATCGCGTCGCCGATCCTGGCCATTTTGAAAGAGCGCGAATCTCGCTACGTGGCCATCCGCCAGCGGTTGAGCGCGCGGGCCGACCGCACCGGGGCCCTCACCCCGGCCGCGGCGGCGTTGCTGGTCGGTGCGACCAGCGGCGGGGCCCGTCAGACCGCCGCCGCTCGGGCGGCCCGTCCCGGCCCGCTGCGGCCCGGGGCCGCACGGAACACGCGGGAGCCGTCGGGCGCCGCACCGCAACGTCGCCAGTCTGTGGTCACGGCCGCGTCCGGCGACGGGCCCGCTTCCCCGGCCGGCCCGTCGCGCCCCACCCCGGCGCGGCGCCCACCGCCGCGACCGCGTAAGGGGGCCAAGCGGGGTGGCAAGAAGCGGCGCTGAACGCGCCAAATGCCCTGTTCGCGGCGTCGGTGGAGTGTTTGGTCGCTATTAGTGTCGAGTAACCTGGAGCTATGGTGAGCCTGGCTCGGGTTTCTCCCGCCCCGGACACCGAGGACGCCGCCCTCGAAGAGCTGTTGGAGCCGGTCCTCCAGGCGATCGCCGCGAGCCGTCCCGATGAGGACATCTCCCTCGTGCGCGCGGCCGGTCCAACAGCTCTTCGAGGGCGGCGTCCTCGGTGTCCGGGGCGGGAGAAGACCAGGCTCAGCCATGACTCCAGGTTACTCGACACTAATAGCGACCAAACACTCCACCGACGCCGCGAACAGGGCGCGTTCAGCGCCGCTTCTTGCCACCCCGCTTGGCCCCCTTACACCGGTCGCGGCGGTGGGCGCCGCGCGGGGTCGGGCACGACGCGGCCGGGAAGCGGGCCCGTCGGCCGGACCGCGGCCGTGACCACAGACTGGCGACGTTGCGGTGCGGCGCCCGACGCTCCCGCGTGTTCCGTGCCACCGGGCCGGGACCGGCCGCCCCGACAGCGGCGCATCTGGGCCCGGGCCCCGCCGCTGGTCGCACCAACCAGCAACGCCGCCGCGCGGGTCGGGCCCCGGTGCGGTCGGCCACAGCGGGCTCAACCGCTGAAAAAGCCATGGCCGCGTAGCAAGATTCCGCGCTCTTTCAAAATGGCCAGATCAGCGACACGGAATGAAGATCGATGCGTAGGCCCCGCTCAACAGCAACAAAGGGCCACCGTAGGTCTGCAGCGTGCGCGAGCAGCTCGGCGCCGATCAAGAGGACCGCCAGCACCGGCATGATCCGCGGCCACCCAGCGACGTGTTGATGGACCGGGCCAGGGTCTGGTTCATCGACAGGTTGACCATCTCGGAGTAGGTCATCCGTCCCGACGCGCCAAAGACCTCGCGTTGTCCGAACCCGGTGGAGGTGTCGTAGAGGGAGTACCCGAGGATGGTCAGGATCGCCACGATATCAGGGGGTGACCTGGAAGCCGACCAACGAGTACACGCCGGCCGCCACTAACAAGTGATGGAGGAGCACAACGAACGCGGCGACGGCCATCTTCGCCGCTCGAACCGCAGCCTGATGTAGATGCCCACGATGACGATGAACGAGATGAGCGCGATCGGCCCGCGTGGTCGGTCGCCCCTGGCCACCCCAGGTCGGCCCGACCGTCGACTCCAACACCGGCTGGGCCGGGCACGTACTTTCTCGACCGCGTGTTCCACGTTGGTGCTGATGGCGTTCCGCTTGGCCGCCGAGAGGGAGTTGAGGTCGGCCTGCACCTTGCCGCCCAGGACCTCCACCGTCGCTGGGTCAGACCAGCCGCCTCCACCGCCTTCACCACGGTCGCCTGGGAGGCGATCCCCCGGAGCGGAGATCTCCGCGAGGAGCCGCCCTTGAAGTCGATGCCGAAGTCAACCCACCGAATGGAGAACGAGACCAGCGCGCGCCATGATCACCCCCGAGAGCAGGAACCACCATCGCCGCCGGCCGACGAAGTCGAACCTGGTCTGGCCCCGGTAGAGACGCAAGAGCGCCTTCAGCGAGAAGCCGACGCTGACCGGCCACCGGGCGGTCGTCGCCGTCGTCGCGTTCCTCGTCGAAGTCCGCTTGCATCAATGGCCGCGCCGTCACCCAGGTCGTCGGAACCCTCGAGGTCGTCGGCGGCTGTCGTAGATCGTCGGCCAGCCGGTTGGGGATCTCCACGTTTTGGACCGGTGAGCTTGCGTTCGACAGGCAAATTCCGCCCCCGAGCCGACGGCCAGCCTCGGGCGATACCGATCCCCGGCCTCGGTCAGCCGCTCGCTGCGGCCGAGCAGGATGACGAGAGCGGAAGACAGGTCGACGTTGTGGTGGTCGGCGTCGAGGATCCGTGGAGAGCCCAAGGAAGAAGGCGAACCCCTCCACCTCACCGACGGCCGCAAATAGAGGAGGACAGCCGCCAAGACGATGAGCCGCCAGCACGGTCCTGACACACTCTACAACCCACAATAGACACTCGTTCGCACGGTCCTATCCCGGCACGTCTGCGTCTTTCAGGCGTTCGAGATGGACGATGTACAAGTCGACCGTGATCCCGATCGAGACGATGATGCCGGTCACGCCGGCCAGGTCGAAGCTCGGCGCAGCGCTTGTGTGGCCGAGGGCCGAGATGATCGCCCACAGCAGTGCGCCGGTGACCGAGAGGCCACTCGCCAGCAGCGGTGCACCCGGTAGTAGAAGATCGTGTACAAGAGCACCAGGACCGGCAATCCCTGCCCGAGGCCGGCGTCGAGCGAGGATCGCCCCGAGAACTGCAGGCGACACCGTCTCGGTGGTCGCTGCACCAACCGGACCGGCAGCGTGCCGTAGTTGAGGGCCAGTGCGAGGTTGTGGGCGAGCACATAGCGTGCCGAGATCTCGACGCTGTTGTTGAAGGAGGTGAAGGTGCTCGAGGCGGGCAGGGTCAACGGGACCGACTGCACGACCCCGTCAACTCGATGACGATGACCTCATGGAGTGCTTCTCCGCCATCTTGCCCAGGGAAGGCCGTGGTCGACGTCCGCCCGACCTGGGTGGTGGTGGAGTGGCCATGAACTCACATGTAAACCATCGCTCAGGGCCAGGCCAGCCATGGGACGTGTCGCTGGATGAGGCCCTGCAGCAAGAACGCTGTAGCGTGTCCAGGTGCTGGTTTCCTCCCCGACACACTGGGCCAACGTCGTGAGCCCAACCGGGGCCCTCGGAGACCGACAGCGCGTCGAGGATGGCCCGGTCCACCTTGTCGAGACCCAGCTCGTCGACTCCGAAGAGCTCGAGGCCCCGTTGGGCGGCATCGCCGGTGATCACACCGTCGCCCGCGCCTCGAGCGTGTCGCGAACCCCAGCCGTTCCGGTTGGCGATCCGCGGCGCGCCTCGGGATCGCCCGGCGACGACGACCGCTCCTCGGCATCGATGTTGACCCCGAAAATTGCGGCCGACCGCAGCACGATCGCCTGAAGTCCCATCGACCGCGTACAGGTCCAGCCGACCGAGAGAAACCGAAATCGGTCCCGCAGTGGGCTGGACACCAGCCGTCCGGGTGGTCGCGCCGATCAGGGTGAATCGTGGAAGGTCAAGACGATGGAGCGGGCCGTCGGACCCTTCCCGATCAAGAAGTCCAACTTGGCGTCCTCCATGGCCGGGTAGAGGACCTCTTCGACGGTTTCCGGTGGATCTCGTCGATGAACAAGACGTCGCCCTCTTGGAGGTCGGTCAGGAGCGAGGCCAGGTCCCCGGCTCGAGCAAGCACCGGACCCGAGGTCACCCGAAGGCCGACCCCGAGTTGCGCACGACGATGCCGGCCACGTCTTGCCGAGCCCCGGGGGTCCGGCAAACGAGGACGACCGGCTGGCCGCGCTGGACCGCCGCCTCGAGCACGATCCGAAGGTCTGCTCGACGAGCTGCCCCTGCCGACGAACTCGTCCAGGTCTGCGCGCCGGAGCCCCGCCCTCTTCGATCTCCTCGGGGACAACCGGCGTGGGGTCGACCTCCGCCGGGCCACCGGGTCGCCGAGCACCTCTCAGACCGCGCACGCGGGGGTCATGGGGACACGAGGCTCCGCGCAACGCTCCGCGCAGCAGCTCCTCGACGCTGTCTTCGGTCTCCTCGGGGCTGACCCGGTCCAGGGGCCGCCGGATCTCCTCGGGGCCGTAGCCGAGCTCGACCAGCACGGCGATCGACCTCCGCCCGGCCACCCCGGGCCGGGGTGCTCGCCACGGTCACGCCGACCAGAAGTCGGGCAGCTCCAGGCGGCTCCTCAGGTCGATCAGGAGCCGTGCGGCGGTCTTCAGACCGACGCCGGGGACGGCGCACAAGGCATCGGCGTCCTCCTCGACGAAGCCATGGTCAGCGTGGCCGGGGACAGTTGCGACAGGATCGCCAACGCCAGCGCCAGCCCGACGCCGTGCGCCCCGAGCAGGACCTCGAAGCACCGTCGCTCGTCGGCCATGGCGGAACCCGTACAAGATGATGGCGTCCTCACGGACATGGGTGTGGACGTACAGGTACACATCGGTACCGACCGAACCGAGCGACGCCACGGTCGGCGCCGACACCGTCAGCGGGTAGCCAGCCGACCCCGCCGACGTCCACCATGACCTCGGAGTCGGCCGGTCGCGCCGTGAACGTGCCCCTCGCGATCCGATCACGATCCACCCCCCAGTCCGATAGACGACAGCGCCACGGCGCGGCGCAGGCCATCGCTGTGCCCTGACACACCGCCAGCGCGAGGGCATCGGCGGCGTCGGGGGGGCTCGGCGGCGCGTCCAGGCCGAGCACGGAGGCAACCATCCGCTGCACCTGCTCTTCCGTCGCTCCCCGTAGCCCGAGCCGGCCTGTTCACCTCGTTGGAGCTGTACTCGACCACCTCACACCCCCAACTCGGCGGCCGCCGACAGGCCCGGCCGCTCGCCCTGACCGACACCGCCGTCTTGGCGTTGACCTGGAAGAACACCCGCTCGACGGCAACGGCGTCGGGCCCCATCTCGGCCAGCGGCGCTGCCGGTCTGGAGCATGAAGATATCCCGGGTCGGAAGGTCGGGGTCGGTCTCGATGACCCCCGGCCAGCGCCGACAGGGGCCCGCTTCGATCACCGGTCCTTCCGACCAGGCCATCTTGCAGCGGACAACCCGGGGTCGACGCCAAGGACGACACACATTCAACCTGCACCGCGGAGGGTGCGGCGACAGGTGGAACCTGGGACCAGCCGGAAAAGGATGGTTTTCGGGTAAGTAGCAGCCGGGAGATGGCCGTCAAGCCAGAAGGACGTCTCCGCATGCTCGACACACGGACTCACCCTATCGAGTGTTCTTCAGGCTTTCGATACACGTCGAGGAGGACCTTGATCCCGCCCTCTGTGCGAACGTCCAAGCTAGAGCTTGATGATATGCCCTACGCAGCAGTCTTCGACGTCCTCGAACGTTTTCGCAGCACGAGCGTCGGCTGCCACGTTCTGAAGGTTTTGGCCCACCATCAGCGCCGGCAACAACACCAGCTGGATGGCCTGAGAGGTCCACGAGACAACCAGAAGCCGTGCTCGCGGTAGAAACCCCACCGTCCCGATGATGTGCGCCGCGTACATGACTGCCAGCAGTGAGGACAGCGAGATGACGCAAAAAACGCGGTGGGTCCAATGTTCTGCGTGATGCCTAGGGCGAGCCGTTTGTTTATCCGTTCGTAGGGGGTGCTGGTGGGCAGGTGATCGACCGTTCGCTTATGTACTGCCTGTCCAAGTTTGGTGAAGCCAGACGGGTCAGGTAAGGCTGGTCGGTGGTCGTCACGTGTCTGCTCCTTGTTTCCTGTGTCCTGCCCGTGCCGTCGCGGCCTTCCCGAGTGGTCGGCTCGGCGGTCATACCGAAACGGCTGGGGGATGCTTGAGGAACCGTCTCCGATCTGGTCATGATCCAGCGCAGCCACGATGGCGTCGAGCACTGCAAATGGCGGGAACCCGACCGTGGTCTCCCCGGTCACCAGAATCGCCGGATCAGCCCTGATGAACGTGGTCGGCGGGGCCAGGCTCTTGGTCCTGTGGCGGCAACGGCAAATGCCCAGTCTCACGACGGCCCCGACTCGACCCCGTAGGTGATGCAAGAGGACGGGCGGTTCGCAGTGGTTAGCGTGAGCATCCTGTGCTTGCGCTCTTACTCGTCGCACTTGCACTCGGGCTCTCAAACCGCGGCAGCCATCTCCATTGGCGTCTTGGGCATTACCACGGCAACCTTGGAGGTCGGCGTCGCCTTCGGTGCGTTCGAGGCGAGTCCCTTGGCCTCGCCCTCGGTCATCGGCTGGCGCACGACACACCTCGGTCATGCCACGCGCTGGCTCGGCGGAGTCATCCTGATGGTGACCGGCCTCTACACGATGGTCCAGACACAACGAGCCCCGGCTCGCACAACCGGTTCGCAAAGTACCCACCGAGGCCGGCTCCTGCTCACCTCGCTGGCGTTGAGCTTCGATAACCTGGCCATCGGGTTTGCACTCGGCACCCGTCACATAAGCCTCGTCCTCGCTGCCATCGTGGTTGGCGCCATCAGTGTCGCAATGTCGCTCGTCGGCCTCGAGCTGGGTTCCGCCGGTAGGCAGTTTGGCCAACGAGGTGAGTTCCTCGGTGGGGCTCTGCTCGTCGGCGTCGGTATTGCCATCGCCTCGGGCGCCCCTTCGACTTGATTTCCTCCCGGTTCGCACTTCGCCCCGCCTACATGTTCGGGTCAGCGTTGCTGGGGTTGGACGGGGTGCGAGCCGGAGGGGAGACCGTCAAGTGGGACTTTGTCTTGTCCCCTCCCCCGGGGGGGAACTGTCACCGGGCAAGGACTAACAGCAGGGCTACCGAGCGAGCGCGTGCTGTGCGCATCGAGCGAGATCCAGCGATCCTCCAGGTTCTGGCCGTGTTTTTTTTGATCAACGCGTTCTGGTGTTGCCCTTTTCGATCATCATGTACAAAGCCGCCCAATCAGTTGGAGCACCCCGGATGCCTCCTCAGGGGAGGCGTTCTCGGGGAAGTTCTCGAACACCCAGCTGATGAGAGTGCTCGGGGTGCCAAGACAACCTGCTGATGCCACCACCGAAGCGCTGGTGTTGTCTGCCACAAAGGTGCTGTTCAGCACGAGCGGGCTGCCAGGGACGGTAAAGGTGCCATGGTTCGGATCGACACCCTGCAGACCCACCCGAGGCGATTCCCACACGACTGACCCGCGTCTGGCCCTTTCCCATCTCCCGTTGGTGGGGCGCTTGAGGCCTCGAACCTCAGCCGTAGAAGCCGGCCAGGACTCGTCTGAGATGTCGTCGTTCACGTGGACCGCCTGGACGTCGTCGTGGTCGTCGATGGCCTCGATGAGCCGGAGGATTCGTTTCGCCTCCGCCTCGTCGGAGACCGCCACCGTGGACGACGGCTCGGCGCCAACTCGACCGTCGAACCGGCCGCACAAGGGCCTCCCGCAAGCCGCTGGGGTCGAGTTCGGGGCACACGTCACGACGAAGCGGTCGCCATCTTGGGTCATGTCCTCGCGGCGTCGGTGGCCACCTCCATGACCCGGTCTTCTAGGTCGCCGTCGGTCGCGAGACGATCCCCTTGCGCTCGAACTGCAGCTCACCGCGCCGGGTTCGGCCAGCGAGCCGCCGTTGCGGGTGAAGAGGTTCCGGACGTCGGCCCCGGTCCGGTTGCGGTTGTCGGTCAGGGTCTC
>CAWDPK010000004.1:0-468747 GCA_963804255.1 uncultured Acidimicrobiaceae bacterium
TCGCCTTGCACGCCCCTATCCGAGTGGTGGACCAGGCCGTCGAGGACCTGGCCGGCTCTGGTGCGGTTCCACACGGCCATCTCCAAGGCGTCGATGGCGAGGTCGGAGCGAAGACTGTTGGAGATCTGCCCAGCCGACCACCAGGCGCGAGTACACGTCGATGATGAACGCCGCGTACACCCACCCGGCGTGGGTCTTCACATAGGTGAGGTCGGCGACCCACAGCCGGTTCGGACCCGGGGCCTTGAAGTCCCGCTCCACCAGATCGGCAGGGCGGTGCTGGCGCTCGTCGTGCCGTGTGGTGACCTTAAAAGCCTTGCCCCGCCTGACTCCCGACAGGCCCAGCTCTCTCATGAGGCGCTTCACCGTGCAGCGGGCCACCTTGATGTCCTCTCGGTTGAGCTGGGCCCACACCTTGTCCGCGCCATAGACACCGCCCATGTTCTCTGCCCAGACTCGACCGATCTCGCTCTTGAGGTACTCGTCGCGGACCGACCGGGCCGACGGCGGCCGCTTGCGGGTCGTCCAGTAGGTGTTCGGGGCGATCTTGCAGCCGTGCTCTGTCAGCACTCTGCAGATCGGCTCGACCCCGAACCTTCCGCGATGTTCATCGATGAAGGTAACTATCGAGGCGGTTGGCGGTCGAGCTCCGCCCCGAAGAAATGCGCCGCTGCCTTGAGGATCTCGTTCGCCCGGCGCAGCTCCTTGTTCTCGCGCTCAAGCTCGCGCATCCGGACCCGCTCGTCGGTAGTCAAACCAGGACGGTCACCCGCGTCGGTCTCCGCCCGGCGCACCCACTGACGCAGCCCGCATTCGTCACGTTTCACAGCTCCCACAGGCTGCCTGGGCGGGCGAGATCCCGAAGTACCAAGCCGCTGGCGTAGGTATCGTCCCCGTCGTTGCCGGCACCTTCAAGCCGGATAGCACCATCCTCGGATACGATCAGGACGTGACGTACGCCACGGCGGTTGCTACGGCGAGTTGGGGGTTTCACGATGGTTGACGTTGCCGAGGTTGCTCGGGCCGACCGGGTGGTCATCCAGGGTGGGATCGTCCTTTCGATGGATCCGGGGGTGGGGGACTTCGTCGAGGCTGACGTCGTGATCGACCACGGCGTGATCGAGGCCGTTGGACCGCACCTGGCCGAAGGGGGCGGCGCGGTAGTGATCGACGCGGGAGACACGATCGTGATCCCGGGGTTCGTCGACACGCATCACCACTGCTACCAGGGCATTCTGCGCGGGATTCTCCCGACCGGCCGGGTCTTCGGCGGTTCGGCGACCCAGCACGGTCGACCAGCACCCGACTACATCGAGAAGATCCACGGCAACGTCACGCCGTTCTTCGACCCATCGGACGTCCACATCGGCGCGCTGATCACCGGGCTGTCGTCTCTCGAGCTTGGAATCACGACGGTCGTCGACACGTCACAGGTGTGCCACACGCCCGACCATACCGACGCGTGCATCGCGGGCCTCACCGACTCGGGCATCCGTGCGCTCTTCTCCTTCTTCGACGGCAACGGCAACGGCGGTTGGCCGGACGATCTCCGCCGCCTGAAGAGCACGTATTGCCCGTCGGATGACGGCTTGCTCACCCTCGCTCTCCACGCGTTCCTCGAACCTGGGAACTTCGCGCTTGCTCGGGACGTCGGCGCCCGTGTTGTGACCCACTACGTCGACTCGGATTCCGTGATCGAGCTCGGACGGCAGGGTCTGCTGGGCCCCGACATCGAGCTTATCCATTGCACCATGCTCAACGACGAGGCGTGGCGGGTGGTGGGCGACACGGGCGTGAACGTCTCGATCGCGACCCCGATCGAGATGGCCATGGGGATCGGCGACCCGCCCATCCAGGCCGCGCTCGACCGGGGGATCGCCCCGGGGCTGAGCAGCGACGTCGACACGACCCTGTCACAGGACTTCTTCGGCGTCATGCGGTCAACCCTGACGCTGCAGCGGATGAACGCGTTCGGTGCCGAAGCCGCGGGCGGCGTTGTCCCCGAGCTCCTGACCTCACGTGATGTGCTGGAGCTGGCGACGATCGGCGGAGCCCGCTGCGCCGGCCTCGATCACCGCGTCGGGTCGATCTCCCCGGGCAAGGACGCTGATCTCGTCCTCTTGCGCACCGATCGCCTCGGGGTGTGGCCGGTGAACAACGCCGTCGGTACCGTGGTCAACCTCATGGATCCGAGCAACGTCGACACGGTGATGGTCGCCGGTACCGTGGTCAAGTGGCAGGGCGCACTCGTCGGAGTCGACGAGGCGAAGATCCGTCGCGAAGCCGCGCAAGCACGCGATCAGGTCCTCGCCCGGGGGGGAATCAGCCTCGGGATCCTCGACGAGTGGGACGGCGACACGTCACCTCAGAGCTAGAACGCGAGGACGGGCCGTTATCCTGAGAGTCCCCGGCACCATCGGTGAGGACGTTTCCTCCCTTCATGCAGAACCTTGTTCCCCGATTTCGCTGCGGGCCGACCTGACATGACCCCTGTAAATGGTCCAGCTGACCTTGACCCCGTTTAGTGGCCCACAGCAATGAGAGTTCTGGCCGGGTTGTAGTCAGACCGTAGTGCTTCGAACTCGTCAGGCGTCAGGTAGTCGAGCGAGCTGTGCCGCCGGAACGGGTTGTAGAAGTTGACGATGTAGTCGGCCATCGCTGTGGCCAGTTCGACATAGGTCATCCACTTCTTCCGGTTGAGCAGTTCGATCTGCATAGACCCCCAGAACGATTCCATCGGTGCGTTGTCATAACAATCTCCGACCGTGCCCATCGAGGCGAGCAGCTTGTAGTGCTTCAGATTCTGAGTGAAGGACCACGAGGTGAATTGGGCCCCGTGGTCGGAGTGCAGGATTGTCTTCGGGGATGTGACTCGCGAGCGGGCTGCCATGGTGAGCGCATCGTTGACGAGCGTCGCCTCGTTGCGCCGGTCGATCGCCCAGCCAACGACTCGTCGGGAGAACTGGTCGAGCACCACGCAGCAGTAGAGGGTTCCTTCTCGTGTCTTGTGCTCGGTGATGTCGGTCAGCCACAGCGCGTTGGTAGCCGGTGCGGTGAAGTTGCGGTTCAAGAGGTCCTCGCTCGTGGCCACATTCACGAGGTTGCGCCGGCCTTTCTTCGGGGTAGGTAGGCCGGAGAGTCCATGTTCCACCATGATGCGGCGGATCAGCTTGTAGTTCACGACCAGACCACGCTCATGGAGCAGAGCGGCGCGCATCCGCCGGGCCCCATAGGTGGAGCGGGAGGCGAAGTGGAGGTCGGTGATCGTGTCTGCCAACAGGATCCGGCGCACCTCCCGGTTTGAGGGATGTCGGGTCTTCTGGACCCGATAGGTGGAGCGGTTCATGCCCACCACCCGACAGGCGTTCCTCTCCGAATAGCCCAAGTCGGTCAGATCTCGAACGACCGGGCCGAGCCTTTGGGCGAATCACTTCCTCACCGTTGAACAGTGCGCTGGCCGCCTTCACCAACTCGAGCTCGGCCTCGAGCTCCTTGATTCGTTTCCTGGCCCGGGCCAGTTCGTCGGGCTCGTAGCTCTTGATGCCAGGCTTTCGGCCTGTGTCGATCAGAGCCTGTCTCTTCCACCGTAGAGCGTTGCCATCGAGACCCCGAGTTCCTTAGCGAGGTCTTCTGGTCGCTCACCAGCAAGCAGGCGCTCGCACGCCACCTCCCGAAGGGCTGTCGAATACGTGAATGCCATGTCCACCTCCGGGCGGATCATGGCCAGATTCTCACGTCTGTGGGCCACTTTTTGGGGGCAAGGTCAGGTGGCTCAGCAATCGGGATCCGGTCAGGGCAATCGAGGCCAGCGCCGAGTAGCTCCACACCTGGTTCTTGGTGGGCTCGTCCAAGGATCCTCCTTTGTCAGGAGAGAGCTGTTGCGATCACCCCTTGAAACCGCCGCCGAAGACTTCATCGAAACTGGAGGTGAATTTCGCGTCACGGTCTCGAATGAGGAACCTGATTGATCGTGAGCGCTCAGCGAGGTCCATGCTCAGGTTGCGGGCCTGCTGCGTGACCCACTCCCCCACCGGGTTGGCGGTAACGCCTACAAGGTAGGTCCTCCGGGTGTCGATCTCGATGAAGAGCACATAGAGGCGACGGAGCAGCACCGTGTCGACGGTGAAGAAGTCGCATTAGCCCCAAGTCGGATTCTCCTTCGCCATTAAGGACAACCAGGAAGACCGTTCCCGCCGGAAGGGCCGGTCGCCCAGTCCGTCGGTGCGGGTAGGTCCACTTCCGTCGCGCCAGATCTCGATGCCATCGCAGCAGGGTCTCAGGCTGGACAAAGAGGCGCCATCGGCGAGCAGCCGATAGAAGCCGGCTCAGTCCGGCGAGCACCGCTCGATCCGCTGGTCGCAGGGCTGGACTCGCCACCTGGCGACGCAACACAGCAACTTCGTGCCGGAGTATGACGACTTCGATCGCTAGATCCTCGTGCCCAGGTGGCGGCGGGTCCTTGACTCGTCCGCCATCCCCTGAAACGTGCAAACCGCCGGCCAAAAGGTCGGCGGTTTGCTTTCAGAGCTGATGGGTTGGCGCGTCGGTCAACCAACAGCTCGGGCGTGATCGGTGAACGTCGGCGACGCAGGGTCCAGATAGGTGAGATCGGGCACCTGCCCGAACGATCGGTCAGCAGATGCCAATGCCCATCCCCGGCGTCTGGCAGCCGCAGCGAGGACCGCGTCGAATGGTCCTAGACCCTCGAGAACTTCAAAGAGGCCGAGCCCCTCCAAGAGATCGTCTCGATCCGGTCGGACCAGCGGCGATAGCCCTCGGGAGTACTCCCGGGCCCGCTCGGCGGCATCCTGTCGCGAGCGACGCCGTGCTCGAACGTGGGCAAACTCCTGAACGGCTTCGACTGTCGTCGTAGCCCGAATAAGGCCATCGCGAACCAGTCCCACGAACTCGCGGGCGGGTGAACGCAGCGCGTGGTCCTCTCCGACTGCGTAGATCAGGATCGTCGTGTCAACCAGGATCATGCGAGACGGCGACTCCGGATCGCCTCCAGCTCGTCACGCAGCTCCCTGGGCTCGGGGACGTCCATCGGACCAGCCTCGAGAATCGCCTGCAACGCGGCCCGCCGCTCCTCGGCATCCCCAGGAAATCGCTCGTCGATAGCCTCGCGCACCAGCGTCCCGATCGATACTCCTCGCCGCCCCGCCTCCTGTTCAAGGCGGGACCATCGGCTTTCGTCGATCAAGACTTGAAGGCGACGATCCAACATGCTCATATAGTAGCAGGTTCCACCCAAAGGCTCCCACCTCGGGTTTGTGGAGACTCCCGTCTTAACCTGTGGAGACTGTCGCTCAACCCTTGCCAAGCGCCGGGTCTGCCCCCATATCGGTTGACTCCTAACCTTGCGAGGATCGCCTCGCAGGAGAGGAGCCCGGGATGCCCAAGGCGTTCCCCGAGCAGTTCCGTCGTGACGTCGTGGCCATGGCCCGGCGCGGTGAGGTCTCCAAGCGAAAGATCGCCGAGGACTTCGGGATCTCCGAGTCGTGTCTGCATCGCTGGATCAAAGACGCCGACGTCGAAGAGGGGATCCAAGACGGCGTGACCGCGGCCGAGCGATCCGAACTGCGGGAGCTGCGCAAGCGGACCAAGGCGCTCGAGCAGGAGAACTACATCCTGCGCCGGGCCGCCGCCTATCTCTCCCAGGGCAGCTCCCCAAAATGATGTACCCGCTGGTCCGTGACCTGGCCGCCGAGAAGATCCCCGTGGCGGTGACCTGTCGGGTGCTGCGCTTCTCCAAGCAGGGCTACTTCAAGTGGCGACGCCGGCCCTGTCCTCGACGCGACCTCGACAACGCCTATCTCACCAACGCGGCGGTCGACGTGCACCACGACGATCCGGCCTTCGGCTATCGCTTCATCGCCGACGAGCTCGGCCGCCTGGGGCACCGGGTGTCGGAGAACCGCATCCAGCGCTTGTGCTCTGCGCAGCGGTTGTGGTCGGCGCACGCCAAGAAGCGGGGGCTCAGCCGTCGCCCGGGACCGCCGGTCCACGACGATCTCGTCAAGCGGGACTTCAGCGCCTCGGTGCCCAACCAGCTCTGGCTGACCGACATCACCGAGCACCGCACCGCCGAAGGCAAGCTCTACTGCTGCGTCGTCAAGGATGTCTTCTCCAACCGGATCGTGGGCTACGCCACCGACTCGCACATGACCGCCCAGCTCGCTGTCAGGGCCTTGGGTCACGCCGTCGATCTTCGAGGGCCTGGCGCCACGGTGGTTCATTCGGACAGGGGATCGCAATTTCGCGCCCACACCTACGTGCGGTCCCTGGGGGTCTTCGGCCTGCGCGGTTCGATGGGGCGGGTGGCGGCCTGCGCCGACAACGCCGCCATGGAGTCGTTCTTCTCACTGCTGCAAAAGAACGTCCTCAACTCGAAGTCCTGGGCCACCCGCGAGGAGCTGCACCTCGCCATCGTGCATTGGATCGAGCGCACCTATCACCGCCGGCGTCGTCAGCGAGCCCTCGGAAAGCTCACACCGATCGAGTATGAGACCATCTACAGCGTCGCTCCGGCGGCGTGAAGTGCTGTCAACCCCACGAGTCAACTGAAGTGGGGGCAGACCCGTGTGCGGCGAGGTTCCGCATTGGGCAAGTGCCCCCGTGGTACCGGGCCGACCCGTCCCGGCGGTGTGGGGCACCTTTCGCAATCGGTCGGTATCGACACTTGTCGTACTCACGCAAGTCTCAGATATCGGGCGCGCTGAGTCTTAATCGAGCCAGTCTCAGGATGGCCTGATGTTTTGATTCCCCTTGAAAACGTTCTCGGGGTCCCACTCTCCCTTGATGGCGGCCAGGCGCCGGTACTTGGCTTCTCCGAAGGCGGCTCGTACCCGGTCCTCACCTTCGTCCCCAATGAAATTGAGGTACACGCCGCCGTTTGCGTAATGAGCGATGTCGCGGCGGAACGATCGGGCCCACTCGATATTCCGGTCGCTGTCGCCACCGCTTTCCCACACCGCATAGGGGTGGGCGATCCACGCCACCTGGCGGTTGGTCATGGGCGTGGCAGCCTCGTCCACCCTCGCCACGGCTCCTCCCCAGGGAAGGAGGATCGGCGAGGACAGGGGCGACTGACGTTCAGAGCCGTACTTCATGAATACGTCGATTGCCTCGTCGGGAAGCGTGTCGAGGTACTCCGCCGACCAGTAGTTATTGTTCCCCGGCGGTTCATCGATCATGCGCTGGAAGTCTGTGTAAGGCATCGGACCGACGAGATCGACCTCTGGCGACATCTCCCGCAGCGACCGGACCGCCTCCGCTCCTTCCTCCACGTCGCCGACCCACAGCACCCCAATAGCCACCACGGTGGCTCCCTGCAAGTGGTTAGGGACGAAGTCCTCAGGCGGCCCGGTCATCATCACGAGTCCCGAGCCGAGCTCGTCGGGGGCCGACGTGGTGAGGTCCCGGTAGGCCCGGGCCACGTCACCGCCAGCGGGGCCCGGCCATACAAAGAGTCCAGCGGTGACGGTAGGGCCGAGTGGATGCAGCCGAAACTCGAAGGACGTTGCCACGCCGAAGTTACCCCCACCCCCGTGGAGGGCCCAGAACAGATCGGAGTTCGAATCCGCGCTGGCGGTGACCGCGCGCCCGTCGGCAGTGACCAGGTCGACGGAGATGAGGTTGTCGCAAGCAAGCCCGAAGGCCCGCTCGGCCCATCCCGAGCCACCTCCGAGCGTCAAGCCGGCGACACCCGTGCTCGAGACGCGTCCTCCCGTGGTGGCCAACCCGTGGGCCTGGGTGGAGCGGTCAAACTCGCCCCACGTGACGCCCGCCCCGACCCGAACCCGCCGGCCGTCGGGGTCAACGTCGATGCTCTTCATAGGGCGGACGTCGATGACCAGGCCGCCGTCGTTCAAACACATGCCAGCGACTGAATGACCGCCGGCGCGAACAGCCACTTCGTAATCTTCATGTCTCGCCAATGCCAGTGCCTCAATGACATCGCCGGGAGCCGCACATTGGGCGATCACTGACGGGCGCTTGCCGATCATTCCGTTGTGGATCGACCGAAGTTCCTCATATCTGGGGTCCTGTGTTCTAACGAGGTCCACGTTGCACTCCTCCGTCCGCCCCGAGGTAGCTGATTTCCGTCGCGAGTCCGGGTGCAGTTCGCACCGAGCCTCTGCCGGATGGACATGCTTTCACGACTCGGCACCTCGATGCCGAGGCGAAGGCACGTGAGGGGAAATGTCGCTCCCCGTAACCTCTCGGGCGGCCAAGCGTGGGCGTTTTCGCAAAAGAAATCGACCCAATGCCCTGTCCGAAGCTCCTTCAGGCTCTGCTCCACCCCGGCCCGGACGTTCTCCCGGGTGAAGGTGTGCTCGCCGAAACCGACCGGGGATCCGTCCCGACGGCACCATGCGTAATGCCACTTGGCGATCACATGTCGTGCGCCCCGGCCGACCCTGCATGGTGTGCACGCGACAGCTCGACATGGGGCAAGTGGCCCTCGATGTACAAGGTCTCCTTGACGACCCCTCCTACATTGCCGGAACTCCCGACCAGAACCCGTTGGGCCAGAACGTCGCGCCTTTGTCGATCAGCGTCACGGCAGCGCTGCTAGCGCAGTGCGTCAGCTTCAGCGTCGCCCCGGGGGGCGTGGGTGATCCCGGTCCGCTGCAGTACGTGCTCAGCACTCACGATCTCCATCACCTCGACCACAGCGGCAGAGCTGGTTGCTTGTACGAGGTCGTCGAGCCCGAAGGAGACCTGCGGCAAGCTCTCACCGGGGTTCATGTGGCGGCCGAATCGGCACGGGCCATGGCAGCGGCCATGCCTTGGCGCATCAAGGTCCGACGGAAGCTCGACGACCTCCTAATGCAAATGATCCAGGGACGCGGTTAGCCCTGCTCGGGGAGTGGCTGTACGTCCCGGGAGCGACCTTCGGGTCCCGAACCCGAAGGTCGACGAAGGTCCGGTGGCGGTGGCGCTTTTCTGGGAACTCCAAGCAGCTGCAAGTGCCGACATTGAGTAGTGCAGCGCCTGGGCGGCTGCGTATGCACGGCCCGCCTACCAGCACCTTCGCGCTTGCTGAGGTCCAGGCGGCGGACGAACCGCCGTAACCCCCGCCACCATCGAAACGCTGGTCGGCGCGTCTCGTGCATAGGGCACAGGCCGGCTGACCAGCGGGTTCGTGTTCGGCTGGATACCCGAGGGTGGGGTTTCTCGGGGTTTTTTTCGGGACTTGCGCACCCTCTGCGGACGCTGCCCTATGCAGGGCACGCGGCGCGTGCGGTTCGTACTCTGCGCTTTCGCGGAGTCTTCGGTCGACCAGCCGCTGCATAAGGCATGCCCAGCGCTGCCCTTGTTCGTAGCCGAGGCCTATTACCGGAACAAGAACATCCCCTACCACCTGCGACAGACCGATCTCGACGCCCAACGAGACCCAGTTCCGTCCGAGCGAGGGGATCCAACAGTCGGCAAGGGTTGGACCTTCCCGGACTCGACGCCGTGGATCGTTTCGCCTTCGAAGTCATCCCCCGGGTGCGCGCCGAACTCGCGCCACGCTGACATTGGAGTGCGCTCGGTTGTACATGTGAACCGGTCGCGCACCCCTCAACCTGGCCACATCCGGCCCCCGAGCATCGCAAACCGCCCTCCAACTGAGCTGGGACGACGATCGCCAGCTGCCCCGGAGGGCCGAGGCGGGTACTCCCCTTTGCTCAGCAGTCTCCTAGCCTGGTCCTCCTCACACCGAGTTACCAGCCGGGATGCGACCGCTGCAGGGTGGCTGATGATGGGCGAATTCAAGGGGTGATCGCAACGGCTCTCTCCTGATGAAGGAGAAGCCATGGACGAGCCCAAAAGGAACCGGGTGTGGGAGCTACTCGGTGCTGGCCACGATTGCCCCGCCATCCCAAGATCCCTCGGCATGAGTGTGGACACAGTTCGAGCAATTGAAGCCAAGGCCGGCGGTATCCGTCCTCGGCCCCGGCAGCGTTCAAAACGGGTGCTGTCGTTTGAGCAGCGCGAGGAGATCTCGAGGGGACTGGCCGAGGGTCTCTCGCTGAGGGAGATCGCCACGGGACTCGGGCGGGCGCCGTCCACGATCTCGCGCGAGGTGGCCCACAACGGTGGCCGGAGGAGCTACCGGGCCCTCAGGGCCGACCGGGGAGCCTGGCAACGGGCCGAGCGTCCGAAACCGGCCAAGCTCAGGGCATGCCCGAGGCTGGCCCGCGAGGTCGAGCGGCTCTTGGAGAAGCGTTTCTCACCCCGCCAGATCTCCCACTGGTTGGCTAGGACGCACCCCATGGACGCGGAGCGGCGCGTGTCGCACGAGACGATCTATCAATCCCTCTACGTGCAGGGCCGAGGCGCCCTTCGAGCCGAGCTCCACCAGGCCCTTCGCAGCGGCCGGGCGATACGCAGGCCCCAGGCCCGCAGTGCGGTCAAGCGCAGGAGCCGGATCCCAGACATGGTGCTCATCTCGGAGCGACCGGCAGAAGTCGAGGACCGAGCCGTCCCGGGCCACTGGGAGGGCGACCTCATCATTGGATCCAAAGCCAGCTCCATCGGCACCCTGGTCGAGCGCCACACCCGGTTCGTCCTGCTGCTCAAGCTCGGCAACCGGACCGCAGACGAGGTCCGTCGGGCGATGACCACCCGGATCAAGACATTGCCGACTGAGCTCCGGCGTTCGGTGACCTGGGACCAGGGCAACGAGATGGCACTGCATCGCGAGTTCACGATTGCGACGGGCGTGCAGGTCTACTTCTGCGATCCCCACAGCCCTTGGCAGGTCTAAAACTGACGAAGGTTGTTTACATAGGGGCTCCTACGTGAGAGGAGCTCAATGGACGATCGAGAGCAGCAGCGGAAGGTCAAGCGCCGTCTGGCCATGATCCGCCATGCCCAGGAAGTCACTGGGAACGTGGCCCAGACCTGCCGCCTTGGGAATGTCAACTCAAATTGGCCCCACCGTGCTCATCTGATTCGGCCCCACCTCGGAGTCCCTGGGCGGGAGCATGCCCACGTAATGTCGGGGGGTGGCGCCCAATAGCCCCCAACCGCCCGGCCAAAGCGTCTTTCGGCTGAGGATCCAGCTCGATGAGGTCCATCCGGTCGTCTGGCGCCGAGTGCTCGTTCCGGGATCGGTGAGGATGGCCAAGCTCAGCGAGATGCTGCTCGCCGCCATGGGTTGGACCAATTCGCACCTGCACGCGTTTCGGGTGGGCGAGAAACGCTATGGCATGAACTTTGACGAATATCCCGATGGGGAGATCGACGAGAAGGCGGTGACGGTCCTCCAGGCGCTTCGCGACGAGCGACGGTTCACCTATGACTATGACTTCGGCGATGGCTGGGAGCACGAAGTGGTCATCGAGGAGCTGAACTGGTCCTATTTCGGGTTGAAGTTCGCCGTCTGCATCGACGGGCAGAACGCTTGCCCACCCGAAGACGTCGGCGGCACGGGGGGCTATGTCGAGTTTCTCGAGGCCATCTCAGATTCCACCCATGAGGAGCACGAGAGCTATCTCGAATGGGTCGGTGGTTCGTTTGACCCCGCCGAGTTCGACCTGGCCAACGCCAACGCTCTCTTGCAGAAGGTGCGTTGAGTCAGGAACCCTTGCCGCGGGCTCGTTTGGCTTGGGTGCTCCGCAGCCGATAGCTCTTCGTTCCCGTCTCGATGATGTGGCTGTTGAAGGTGACCCGGTCGACAATGGCAGCGACCAGTCGCGGGTCGCTCACCACCTGTCCCCATTCTGAGAACGGCAGGTTCGACCCAATGGCGATCGAGGCCTTCTCTTCGCGCTCGGTCAGGATCTGGAACAAGAGCTCAGCGCCGCGAACGTCGAGCTGGACATAACCCAGTTCGTCGAGCAAGAGCAGGTCGAGTCGCCCATAGCGGGCGACCAGGCGAGCGAGCCGGCGCTCATCTTGGGCTTCGACCAGTTCGTTGACCAATCCGGCGCAGGTCACATAGCGAACCCGTTTGCCCAGCTCGCAGGCGGCCAGCCCCATCCCGATCAAGAGGTGGCTCTTCCCGGTGCCCGAATCGCCGAGGAAGACGACCGGTTCGCCACGTTCGAGATAGGAACACGACGCCAGCACCGAGATGGTCTCGGCCCCGACCGATGGGGTCGCCGAGACGTCGAAGTCCCCCAAGCGCTTGATGCGGGGGAACCGGGCTTCGGTGACCCGACGGGTTCGCCGGTGCTCGGCCCGTTCATCGACTTCAGCAGCGAGTACGTCGGCCAGGTAGCCAAGGTGGCTGACCCGGTCGCGCAGAGCCGCTTCAGCCAGACGGCTCGCTTCAGATCGGACCACCGGCAGCCGGAGTTCTCTGGTGGCGGCCCCGATGGAGGCCTGCGCGGCCGTGTCGGAAATCTTGGTCATGAGTGGGCCTCGAGCAGTTCGTCATAGGGAGAGAGGACGGGCAGGGCTCGGTCGAAGCGGCGCAGGGAACCAATGGGAGCAGGTGCCGCTAGCGCCTTCTCCGCTGAGCGACGAGCCTCTACTTGGACGACGGCGGGGTCGACCGATCCACCAGCAAGCGCCCGTTCAATGCCTTCGAGCAGCGCCCGCGGCTCAATGTGTCGATGGGCCAGCAGCACTTCGATGAGCGCCCTCGTTCCCTCGGCGTCGCCCAGCTTGCGACGGGCTGCCTTCCAGAACCGCTCATGAACAGCACAGAACGATCCCGAGGCGCGGGCTCCCTCCAGGGCGGTGGCGCCGAGGAGGGCGCCGGGCTTCCTGTCCAGCACCTCGAGGTAGTGGTCCAGGCAGAGTCTTTCGGTGCCCTTCCCGACCGCCCGCTCGTGCTGGGCCACCACCACGCTCCCGTCGCGGGCTTCTATGTGCTCGGCTCCGAGATAGACCGACATGCGCCGCCCGACATAGCGAGCCGGCACTGAGTAGAAGCACTGACGCACGCAGATGCGCGACTTGTGGTCGACCCGGCAGTTGAGCGCCAGCATCATCTCGAATCGGTCATCGGGCAAAGGACGCAGTGCGGAAAGCTCGGCTGCGAAGTCCTCTCCCACGCTGTGGCGGTGGCCAAAGATGTGACGGGCATCGTCTTTGGCGTCAGCCAAGGACACGAAGTCGTTCAATTCGCCCAAGGTGCCCACCTTGGGCAACGGCACGAGATGACGCCGGCGGAAACGACCGACCTCGCCTTCGACCCCGCCCTTTTCGTGCGCCCCCTCTTGACCGGGGATGCAGAAGAACGAGTCGAAGGCGTAATGGCTGCGCATGGCCACGAACCGCTCGGTCTCCTTGCGGTCTCGGCCCTTGAGCACTCGGGCCACTGCCGGCTTGAGATTGTCATAGCGGATGCGCAATGGCACGCCGTCGAAATGCTCGAAGGCCCGGACGTGGCCATCGATGAAGACCTCTTGGGCCTCGTTGGCATAGACGCGGTGAAACGCTCTTCCCGAAGCCGACAGGCGCATAACGAACATCCGGCCGATCACCTGCTCGCCAGAGAGTCCGAAGCTGATCTGGCCGAAGTCGACCTCGGCCTCTTCACCGACACGATGGGATTGGGGAACCTTGACAGAGACCAGCGCCACCGGGCGACGTGACTTGGCCACGGCCACGTATCGGCGGACAGTCGATTCACCCACCTCGGCACCGTGCTCTTCGATCAGTCGCTGGAAGACGCGCCGCGCCGTGTGGCGCTGTTTCTTTGGCGCCGTCTCATCTTCGGCCAACCAGGCGTCGATGGTGGCCTTCCACGGATCGAGGGAAGGCGCAGTCCTGGAGGTGACCTTGCGCGGTGGCGGGATCGCAGACGCCAACGCTTGCCGAACGACCCGCCTATGGACCCCGAAGCGAGCAGCCAACGCTCGGATGCCCAGATCCTCGCGATCGTGCGCTTTTCGGATCTGCTCGAACAGTTCCACCCGTGACCTCACCATCTGCCCACTTTGAGATCACCGACCGAGATGGTGGCGGATCCTGGGGAGCGTGCTCGGGGTGGGGCCAAATCAGATGAGCACGGACGTCAGAAGTGGGGCCAAATCAGATGAGCACACCCAGCCGCTACTACGGCATCAGCCGGCAGGCCTATTACAAGTGGCTCCGCCGCTACGAGGAGCTCGGCGAGGACGGCCTGCGCGATGGCTCGTCGGTCCCGTTGCACTGCCCCAACGCCACCAAGACCGAGGTCGTGGGAAAGATCCTTTACCTGCGCCAGCACTACCACTTCGGCCCCCACAAGATCTCGATGTACCTGGCTCGCTACCACGACATCACCATCAGCCCGTCTGGGGTCTGGCGGATCCTCAACCGCCTCGGAATGAGCCGGCTGCCCACCTCCCAGCGTTACAAGCGGCACAAGGACCGCTGGAAGCGCTACGAGAAGCCGCTGCCTGGTCACCGGATCCAGGTCGACGTGAAGTTCATCGAACCCCTGGCAGGGTCGAGAAAGAAGCACTACCAATACACCGCCATCGACGACTGCACCCGTCTCCGGGTGCTCCGGATCTACCCCCGGAACAACCAAAAGATCGCGATCCAGTTCCTCGACTACGTCCTCGAGAAGCTCCCCTTCGAGGTCCAGACCATCCAGACCGACAACGGGGCCGAGTTCCAGGGGTCGTTCCACTGGCACGTCCTCGACCGGGGCATCGGCCACGCCTATATCAAGCCGGCGACTCCCCGGCTCAATGGCAAGGTGGAGAGATCCCACCGGATCGATGGCGAAGAGTTCTACCGAATGCTCGACGGTGTCGTCATCGACGACACCGGCTTGTTCAACGAGAAGCTCCAGGAGTGGGAAGACTTCTACAATTTCCACCGGCCCCACGGCGGCCTGGGTGGCCAAACCCCCTACGAACGGCTACGACAGAAGACCCGAGCTCCCCTGTAATCGGCCATCGTCAGTTGCACAACAGCCCTTGGCAGCGCGGTTCGAATGAGAACACCAACGGACTGCTGCGTCAGTACTTCCCGAAGGGAACCGATCTCTCGATTCATTCACAGGCAGAACTGAACCGCGTCGCTCGTCAGCTCAACGAGCGACCTCGCGAGACCCTCGGCTGGATGACACCATTGGAGAAAATGAGAGAGGTCGTTGCGACGACCCCCTGACGCCGCCATGTATCAGCCACCCGAGCCTTTAGTCGATCTGGTCGGCGCTCTTGTGCCAGGCGAACGGACGGGGACCCTCGTTCTTCTCGATCCAGATATTTATCAACGCCGCGAGTTCGCTCGCCGATCGGCCCGACCCCTTGTTGGCCAGCGCGGCGAACCACCGCTCGACGAGGTGCATCCACCAGCCGTAGGTGGGGGCGGTGTCGAACTCGAAGCGAAGATGGCGGAGCCGCCACTGACGGAGCGCTTCGGTCATCTTGGTCGAGGAGTGCTCGACGACCACGTAGAGGTCGAGGCCTCGGGGCACCGATCGGTCGATCTGGCCCAAGAACCGTCGGAGCTCAGGGTCGCGACCCTGCTCGATCAACTGGGCCACTTCCTGGTCGGCGGCGACTCGGCCCGAAGCTCCCTCGAGGGCGCCGTGGAGTTCGGTCCCGCCATGGTGCTGGTCGTCGCTCCGGTGCCCGGCCGTCTGCGGGCCCGGCGGAACAATCGGGGGGCTCACATACGAAGCGCCGACGTTGGCGCTCTCGTCCACGCAGAGCACGAGCGCCCCCTCGGGCGGGTTCAGATAGAGCCCCACCACGTCACGGACCTTGCCAACGAACTGCGGATCGGCGGAGAGTTGGAAGATGTTGACCCGGCGAGGGTCCAATCCGAACTTCGCCCAGCTCCGGGTGACCGACGATTGGCTGCGGCCAGTGCGCGCGGCCATGGACCGAGTGGTCCAACGGGTGCCGTCTGGTGGTGACTCTTCCAAGGTGGCCGCGATCAGCGCCTGTTCCTGGTCGTCGGTGATCGAGCGGTGCACCCCTGCACGCGGCTCGTCGAGCAACCCCTCGGGACCCCGGGCCAGATAGCGCCGACGCCACTTGGACACCATCGCCTCACTGACACCGAGGTCTTCGGCCACGTCCCGATTGTCGTAGCCGTCGGCGCACTGGAGCACGATGAGGCGACGAAGCCCCAACGACTGGGCGTTCTTGGGGTGCTTGCGAACCAAAGCGTCGAGTTGGTAACGCTGGTCGTAGGTGAGCACCAGTGCTGGTTTGGGTCGGCCCGGTGGCCCCATGGCCTTCCTATCGTCGTCGATGACCAGAAGCACCGGTGAGATGGACCGGTAGCAGCGAGAATCTTTGACTCATCAGCCCCAGAGGCACTCATATCCGAAAGAACCTCTGACTCACAGCTTCGTAGAACCCTGGTATGTGAAAGAACCTCTGCCTCACAGGTTCGTAGATGCTTGGTATGTGAAAGAATCTCTGACTCAGTACCGAGTTAAAAGCGGCGAAAACGGCCCCCTTGGCAACCAGCGTGACCCCCTAGGCGCCCTGACCTGCGGTTTTGCGGGATTCAACTTAGGACAGATCCCTGCGGACGGAACCCGTACAGGATGCGAGCGTGGACGACCCCGGGTGTTGCGGCCCCGGTTCATTGGACAGGTTCCATAACTATTACGCGGCCATCGCCGCGGTTGCATCCCTGAACGCCTCTCGTGGTGTGCGGTGGCCCAGGCGTTCGATAAGCCATTCCTCGTTGTAGAGCTCGATGAAATCGGCCGCCCCTTGGCGGAGGTCGTCCACGTCGTCGAAGAGCTTGGACCACAGGCACTGCTCCTTGATGGTCCGCATGAACCGTTCGGCCACTCCGTTGCCCTGAGGCTCACCGACGAAGGCCGCGTCGTCTTCGATGCCGAGCCAGGTGAGTGACCCCTGGAAGTGGCCCGATCGGTATTGGCTGCCCCAGTCGTGGCGGAGCTTGATGCCCCGGGCAACGTCGGGATCGAGTCGGCCGAAACGGTCGATGACGGCGTCATAGACCGGCTGGAGGGCGGCGAAGCGGTCGCCCACTTTGGCCACGTGCGCCCAGGCCTCGTCGGTGTGGTGATCGAGGAGGGCGAAGACCCAGACCCAGCCGTCATTTTTGGTCCACGCCATGGTGGCGTCGGTGCCCCATCTGATGTTCGGAGCATCGGTGATCACCTTGCCGTCGTGGAGGCGGGGCCGGCGCCGCTTGGCGGCCCGCTGAGGTGCCAGCAGCCCGGCACACCGCATCAGCCGCAGCACCCGGTTCTTGCCGACATGGATCTGGTGGTCACGCCGGAGGCGGGCCCGCACTTTTCGGTGTCCCTCGCCGGCGAAGGGGCACTCGATGATCACCGCTCGGATCTTCTCGGTGAGCATGGCGTCACTGAGTTCGGTCTTCGGTCCCCGACGACAACCGAGAGCATCACCTCGAGAGCGCCGGTGATAGATGGTCGAACGCGGCGCCCCGATCACCCGACACACCGTGGCCAACGGGATCTCCATCTCCGCGCTCACCTCGGCCGCTTCTGCGGCGGCATCTGGGCCCCCCTTTTTCGGCCACCTTCTTCCAGATCTCGTTCTCAAGGGTCAGTTCGCCGATCTTTCGCTCGGCGTCTCGGAGGCGCCTGTCCTCCTCAGTGCTGGCGGTCTTGCCCTTGAGGCGCTCCTTGCCGCCATCGAGGAACTCATCCCTCCAGGCCGCAATGCGATGGGCTTCGATGCCCAACTCCCTGCTCAGGGCCTCGAGCTTCTCTCCCCGCAACAGACGCAGGACGACGTCCATCTTCCGGCCGGCTGACCACCGGGGCTTGGATCGAAAGTCACCGGCTTCTTCGTTGTTCACCGTCATGAGTGCCATGTTGGCTCCTCTCTAATCAGTGTCCAACAGAACCGGGTGCGCGCCACGGGTCCTCTGTCGATCGATCTGAAGTCGAAGGGGGTGCCCCCCCCCCCAGCCTCGTCCACCGGTTGTCCCCAGACACGACCCCTCGACTGGACATTCACTTCTTCCCGTAGAAACGGGAAGAAGTGGGTCTAGACGTCCAGTACCGCCCCTGACCTCGACCTTTGCGCCAGACGCCGACAGGACACTCGTCTCGGTGTCCGGCTAGGAGGTCGCCAACCGCCACAGCCGGGACTGTTTCTCCTGCCCGCAGCAGATGATCAGACTGTCGGCTGCCATGGCGTCGAAGAACTTCTTGCGGTAGGTGCCACTCATGGATGCCAGCCCCTCGCACTCCTGGGCGATGACCGACTCGGGTGCGGCTCCGTAGTCGGTCAGATAGGAGATGACCGCCGTTCGCTTGGCTTGGCGACGATCCTCTTTGGCTTCGGCTTCCATGGCACCGGCGGTGTATTTGCCGATCGGGCCGACCACGGCGAGCGTCGTCTCGATCTCGTCGTCGGTGCCGCCGATCTCCAGCTCAGCCAGTTTGTACGAGATGACCCCGAAGTGCTTGCCCCGCTTCTGCTTCTCGCAGGTGATCCTGCCGTAGAACTCCGAGGTCCTCTCGACCAGGATCGAGGTGTCGACCCCGATTTCGAGCGCCGAGGCCCCCCGAGCCCGCTTCTGGTGCTCGTGTCCGGGATGGTGGATCAGAACCACGGTGACTCCGAGGGCCTTGATCTGGTCCACCGCGGTCAGCACGGTGGTGATGTCCGAGTTGGAGTTCTCGTCGGTCCCTGGTCCCATGGACTTACTCAGGGTGTCGATGGCGACGGCAATCGGCTGGTGGAGCTCGATCCACGCCAGAAGGTTGAGCGAGTGTCCCGGATCGTGGAGCCGGGTCGGGGTGATCATCACTTGGAATTGATCGGAAGGAACTGCTTCCCCGGTCTGCTTGCACCAGGCATCCAGAGTCTCTACGAAAACCAGGGCGGTTCATGAAGGTCGGCTTCCACAAACCGATCGAACCGATAGCCGAGCTTGATCCGGCTGAAGTCGAGGCCAGCTCCACGCTTGTCGGTGGGTGTCACCAAGACACTGGATAGAACACTTCGCATAGCGGCCCGGCGATCTTCAATCTCCACGTTCTCCCACCAGGCGTCTAGATCGGGCCGACTACCTGGCTGTAACGGGCCTTCGGTGGCGTCTCGCTCGGCCGCCTTCAGGGCTGCCGTACTGGCGGCGATCCGCTCCGTCAGCTCGTCGCGGAGAGACTCCCATTCCTTGTCGGTCAAGGTCCGTTCGATGAACCGGAGTCGGTTGACACGGGCTAGCTCGGCTTCGTCAACCTTCAGCTCAGCTTCCATCGCTGTCACGCTGATCACGCCGTAAACAGGCTTGAGCTTCGCATCGGATAGGAATGTGAGTACCTGGTTTGTTACATAGTCCTCGAATGGTTGGCAGATAATCGATACGCCGTTGCACTTCTGACACCAGTAGCGATTGTGGTGGACGTACATCAGTGCTCCGCACAAGCATCGAGTTTTACTGTTGGTCTTCCCACAAGTTGCCAACCCAGTCAATAGGTGCCGAACGCCAGACCTTTGTCCGGCCGGCCCAGTGACAACCGTGGGATTTTGGGTGCCGAGACGCAGCAACAATGCTTCTCGGTCCTCCTTCGAGATGATCGGTTCCCACCCTTCACCGTCGGTAAGGATCGTGACCTTCTTGCCGTCTTTGCCCTCGGTTGTGTGAGTGCGTAGACCGGCGATCTTCGGTGAGCGAACGTATTGGCGCACACTCCGCCCAACCCAAGGTTTTCCCGCCGTCGTGAGGAGCCCCTGATCGTTCAGCCATGCCGCCACCGAGCGGAGGGAATGCGATTCGCCGTCTTTGCCGATTAGCCGTCGAACTGCTTCACGGGTCGCGTCCGCTTCCTCGGGCACGGTGTCAGTAAGCAGGCCACCGTTGCCGTCTCGCCTCGTCTGTGTGTACCCAAAGGTCCTCCGTCCCCCGGCGTGGATCTTCCCCTTCGTGGCGGCGTCGGCCTGATATGACTTGGCACGAATGGACGTGTTGAGAGACTCGTTCTCGGCAATCGCGATCAGGATGCCGATTAGGGCACTCCCGATCGGCGTCGTTGTATCGAGAGTTTCTTGCACGCTCACCAGGTCAGCCTTGTTGTCCCGCAGGCGGGTCAGAATCGGTCCGGCGTCCGAGAAGCGTCGGGTCAGCCGGTCAAGCTTCCACACGACGATGGCATCCACCTGCCCGGCATCCACCGTCTTCCATAACGCTTCTAGCCCCGGCCGGCGCTTACCGGAGTACGCCGATATGTCGTCATCCTTGAAGACCAGGGAGTCAGGAACCTCGGGCCAGTCATGGGATGCCGCGTACTGGCGACAGCTCGTCACTTGGCGCTCGACGGACTCCGACTCGCCGTTGGGGTTCCTCGACAGGCGGGCGTAGATAGCCACCCGGGTGGGGGTCTTAGTCACATCCGCGAGTCTAGTTGCCCTGTTCTTGCCATTGGTCACCCCGGGTCTCGTCAGGTCTCGCCACCCCGGGTCTCGTCACCCCGGGTCGTCGCGGCCCTGACGATTGCTATTCGTCTTGGGGTTCGAGCACTGCCACCACGCCGGCCTCGGCCAGCTCGGCGATCGTCTCGGGGCTCCGGTCGAGCTCCTCCAGCACCTGCTCGGTGTGCTCGCCCACCCCGGGGGCGGGGCCCCGCACGTAGACGTCGGAGGTCTCGAAGGAGAACGGCGCGGCCAGCGTCTCGAACCTGCCGAGGGCGGGGTGTTCGACCTCGGCGAACATCCCCATCGCCCGGGCCTGGGGGTCCGCGATCACGTCGGGCAGCTCGGCCATCTTGGACCAGATCAGAGAGGTCCTCTTCAGCCGGGGGACCCAGTAGTCGAACGGCTGGGAGCCGAACAGCTCGTCGAAGATCCCGACCAGCACCTCGGCGTTCTGGAAACGGTTGATCGGGGTGTCGAACCGGGGGTCGGTGGCCAGCTCGGACCGGCCGAGCTCCTCGCAGAAGCCGGGCCAGACCCCCTGGTTGTGCGACGAGAGGACCAGCCACGCCCCGTCGGCACACCGGTACATCGTGTTCATCGGGGAGACCGGGTGCTTGCGGCTCCGCCGGTTCGGCTGACGGTGGTCGATGAGCGCCGCCGCCATGTCGCAGCCGACCGTCCACGCCCCGACCCGCATGAGGGCGGTCTCGACCAACTGACCCTCGCCGGTGCGGTCCCGGACCCGCAGCGCCCCCAGGATCGCCACCAAGATGGCCAGGCCGGTCGGGTGGTCCCCCTGGCCGGCCCGGGGCGCCACCGGCAGCCCGTCGGGCTCGCCGAGCAACGCCGTGACTCCCCCGCGGCCGAAGAACGCCGTCACGTCGAAGGCCAGGTGGTCGGCGTCGGGCCCCGTCGATCCCTGGCCGGTGACCAGCGCGTAGACGAGCCCGGGGTGGCGGCTGCCCAACTGGTCGGGGGCCAGCCCGTAGCGCTCCAGGCGGGACCGGGTCAGGTTGGTGACGACCACGTCGGCCCGGTCGGTCAGCTCGCGGACGATCTCCTGGCCCCGCTCGTTACCCAGGTCGACGGCGATCGAACGCTTCCCCCGGTTGTCGAGCTGGAAGACGATGTCGGTGCCCGGGTAGCCCTCCGGGTAGCGGGGTTGGCGCAGCTTGTTGCGCATCGAGTCGCCGCTCGGCGGCTCCACCTTGATGACGTTGGCGCCCATGTCGGCCATCAGGGCCGTGGCGCTCGGTGCGGCAATCCAATTGGCGATTTCGACGACCGTGATGTCGTCCAATGGGCCGGTCATGGCAGGCACCCCCTCAGTCTTGCGAGCTTGGCACGGCCGGTCGGCGGCGGCCATCCCTGGCCGGCCGTTAGCCGGTCCCCTCGGGGTCCCAACTCTCCGGGGCCACACCCAACACCGAGTACAGCTCGGCGATCGCTTGGGAGCCCGAGACCACCTTGATGGTGTGCATCCCCATCTGGCGGGCCGACTTCAGGTTGATCCCGAGGTCGTCCAGGAACACCGCCTCGGTGGGAGCCACCTCCAGGAGCTCGCACGCGATCTCGTAGAAGCGGGGGTCGGGCTTGCGCACTCCGACCTTGCTCGACTCGATCAAGACGTCAAAGAGCGCATAGATGCCCGAGTTCGCCTCGGGTCGTTCGCGGCTCGCCGCGAAATTGTTGGTCAGGGCGGCCGTCTTGAAACGGAGGCTGCAGAACCGCACCGCCTCGACCATCTCGGGCCGGGGCTCGCCGCGGATCGCCGCCATGACCGCCTGCGCGTCGACCTCGTAGCCGAGCTGGCGGGCCTCGGACTCGAAGAGCTCGCAGAACCCCGCGAAGTCGACCTGGCCTCGTTCGAAGTACGCCCAGGCGTTGGTGTCGGGATTGGTGGAGTTGATCTTGCGGATCAACCCCTCCGGCAACCCCTGCTCACGCTCGTAGCGGGCAAAGCCCTCGAAGGGACCGGTCGTGAGCACACCACCGATATCGAACATCACGGCCCTGATCACGGCTCGGAACCCTCTTCGCATGTCAACGACTTCGCAGTCACGGTCGCACAGGGTACTGGACTGTCGGTCAAACCTCGCCGGTACGACAAGCGCCTCGCGACACGCTGATCCCCAAACGGGCTCGATCCACGGTCGGTCAGACGCGGATTACCTGCACACCGGGGATCGAGTCGTAATCGCGGTCCTGGGTCACCACCGGGATCTCTTCGACCAGGGCGGTGGCGGCCACCAGGGCGTCGAGGATCGGGATGTGTCGCCCGCGCGCGTGGAAGTCGGTCACGATGCGTGCGAAGGCTCGAGACACCGCGACATCGACGGGCACCCTTCTCCCGAGACCGGCCCTCCGGAGAAATGGCCTTACCTTGCGTGAGTCCATCGAACCCAACGGTTGGCCGCCGGCTGGGGTATGGGCCCGGGTCCGCCCATCTGCCCGGAAGCGTCTGGCCTGAGACGACACCGAGGGAGGGCTCGCCCGACCCGGTCCGGGGCGCGCCCGACACTAGGGTCCGCGACTGATGTTTCTCCTCCGCAAGCTGATCCGCCTCATCCAGAGTCGACGGGCGACTCGAAGAAGGTAGCGACGACCCGGGGTGCCCAGGTCCGGTCCCCGGCGGCTCGGCTCACCGTCTCAGCTCTCCGTCGACGGACCCGCCTCCACCGGCCCGATCACCCGTTCGGGCACATCATCCTCGCCGCGGCGGGCGATGATGTGCACGTCGATCCCCGCCTCGGCGGCCGCCCGGGACACCTTCCGGACGGTTGATCCCCCACCCATCATCTCCTGGAGTCGGCCGCGCTGGCTCGAACCGATGACAATCTGGGTGATCTGATGACTCTTGGCATAGTCGACGATGGCCTGGGCGGGAGCGTCTGCTGCGATCTCGGTCCAGTCCGCCCCCACGTCTTCGCAGAGTTGGCGTAGAAACGGCAACTTCTCATCGTCCGAGCGCTTTTCCCGATCTCCCACGAGCACATGCACTGCGTGGAGGTCAGCCTTGATTCGAGCCGCCATCCGCGACGCCCGACGCACGATGGCGCTGGTCCCCGGAGCGGTGGTGACCGTCACCAAGATCCGCTCGCTGGTCTCCCAGAGCACCTCGGTCTGGTAACGGGCCAGGTGCTCGAGGAGCTCCTCCTCGGTCTCGTCGGCCAGGAAGCGCAGGGCCAGCTCGCGTAGCGCGATGAGATTGTCGGTTCGGAAGAAGTGAGTCAGCGCCTGGGGGACCTTGGCAGCCGGGTAGATGTTCCCGTGGAGCATGCGCCGCCGGAGTTGCTCGGGGGACGAGTCCACGAGCTCGATCTGATTCGCCTTGCGCACGACCCAGTCCGGAACCCGTTCGCGTATCTGCACGGCGGTGATCTGCTCGACGGCGTCGGCGATGCTCTCGAGGTGTTGAATGTTGACCGTCGAGATCACGTCGATCTCGGCATCGAGGATCTCGAGCACGTCCTGCCACCGCTTCTGGTTGCGACCCGATCCCGGGACGTTGGTGTGGGCGAGTTCGTCGATCAGGGCGACCTTGGGATGGCGCTCGAGTACTGCGGTTAGGTTCATCTCTTCAAAGCGCGTCCCGCGGTACTCCACCAATAGACGGGGGATCATCTCGAAGCCCTCGGTCAGGGCCTCGGTCTGCGGCCGACCGTGGGATTCGACGAACCCGATGACCACGTCGGTGCCGCGGTCGCGTCGACGGATCCCCTCAGAAAGCATCGCGTAGGTCTTGCCCACCCCCGCCGCCGCGCCAAGATAGACACGGAAGTGTCCGGCCGGCTCGATGACATCCGCGAAGTCGGCCCGGGAACGGTGCTCCAGATCTTCCGACGGGGTCCTCACATCAGCCATGCACCGACCTCCTCGCTCACGCCCACCCGCCGCAGCAGCGCGGTTCGGGGCGATACAGAGGATCCCAGACCCTGGGGCGGCCGTGGTCCATGGCCGTGCCTACCGACACCGCGTTCGGAAGCCGGCCGAAGCTCGATCACTGCGGGCCGGCCCGGCCAGGCTGGGGCCGAGGGCGAGCCCGGCCCGACTCACTGCAACTTGGCCAGGGCCTCGTTCAGCTGCAGGACGTCGATGTAACTGCTGCCGAGGAACCCCAGCTGTTCTCCGTTGGTCTCCTGGGCGATGAGCGTCCGGAGGGTCGACGGGGAGATGCCGGTGGCCGCCGACACCATCGGGATCTGCACGATCGCGTCCTGTGGCGTGATGTCGGGGTCTAGGCCGCTGCCCGAGGTGGTCACCAGATCCGGCGTGGGGTCGACTCCGCGGGCGTGCCAGTAGGCCACCAGCGCCTTGGTGTTGTCCAAGCAGCACCTTAGAGCGGGGGCCGAGGTTGGTCGCGCTGGATTCGCCGGACACGCCGTTGGCCACAAGGGGGTTGTCCCCGCCCGAGATGTGCTCCTTCGGGTTGGCGGCGTAGGGACCGAGGTCGTCGGGGCGGCCCTGGAACACGCAGCTACCGAGCGGATGGCCCGGGCACTTCGTAGCGGACCAGTTCTGTCCGATGAGCGTGGATCCGTTGGCGGTGATGGACCCGTCGGCCTGGTGCTTGAAGAAGAGCTGGGCGACTCCCGTGCCGACGAAGGCGTAGACGAACCCGAAGAAGACCGTGATGACCAGGATCGAGATGATTGAGCGGCGAAGGTGAGTGAGCATCAGTGAGTCTCCATCAGTAGGCGTGGAGGGCGACCAGGATGAGGTCGATGAGCTTGATGAAGATGAAGGGGGCCACGATGCCCACCCACCCCGTAGATCCAGACGTTGCGGCGCAGGATGGCTGCCGAGCCGGCCGCCCGGAACTTCACGCCCCGTAGTGCCAGGGGGATGAGGGCCACGATCACCAAGGCGTTGAAGATCACCGCCGACAGCACGGCGCTCTGCGGGCTGTGCAGCTCTCATGATGTTGAGGGTATTGAGCTGCGGGTAGGTGGCGACAAAGAGGGCCGGGATGATGGCGAAGTACTTGGCCACGTCGTTGGCGATGGAGAACGTGGTGAGCGAGCCCCGGGTGATGAGCAGCTGCTTGCCGATCTCGACCACGTCGATCAGCTTGGTCGGGTTCGAGTCGAGGTCGACCATGTTGCCGGCTTCTTTGGCCGCGGTGGTGCCGGTGTTCATGGCCACGCCGACGTCGGCCTGGGCGAGAGCGGGCGCGTCGTTCGTCCCGTCACCGGTCATGGCGACGAGCTTCCCGCCCTCCTGCTCGGACTTGATCAGGTCCATCTTGGCCTCGGGGGTCGCTTCGGCCAAGAAGTCGTCGACACCGGCCTCCTGGGCGATCGCGGCGGCGGTGAGCGGGTTGTCGCCCGTGATCATCACCGTGCGGATGCCCATCTGACGCATCTCGTCGAACTTCTCGCGGATGCCCTGCTTGACCACGTCCTTCAGCTCGACGACACCGAGGACGTGCTGGCCGTCGGCAACTACCAGAGGCGTCGACCCGCTCCGGGAGATGCGCTCGACGATTGGGTCGAGGTCGGCGGGAACCGTTCCTCCTTGCTCGGTCGCCCATTCCTTGACCGAGTCGGCGGCGCCCTTGCGGATCTGGCGACCGTCGATATCGATCCCCGACATCCGCGTCGTCGCGGAGAAGGGGATGAAGGTGTGCCCTTCACCCATATCACGCTCTCGGATGGCGAAGCGCTCCTTGGCCAGGACCACGATCGAACGACCCTCGGGGGTCTCGTCGGCCAGCGAGGCCAGCTGCGCCGCGTCGGCCACCTCCTCCTCGGTCCGACCGCCGACGGGGAAGAAGTCCGACGCCATCCGGTTGCCCAGCGTGATGGTTCCGGTCTTGTCGAGGAGCAGGGTCTGGACGTCACCGGCCGCCTCCACCGCCCGACCGCTCATCGCAAGCACGTTGCGCTGGACGAGGCGGTCCATCCCCGCGATGCCGATCGCAGAGAGCAGGGCACCAATGGTGGTGGGGATCAGGCAGACGAGAAGCGAAACCAAGATGACCACCGATACGGTGGCCCCCGAGAAGTGGCCGAACATTTGCAGGGTCACGACCACCGGCAAGAACACGATCGTCAGCACGGCCAGGAGGATCGTCAGCGCGATCTCGTTCGGCGTCCGCTGCCGGTTGGCCCCCTCCACGAGGGTGATCATCCGGTCGAGGAACGTATGGCCGCGCTCGGCGGTGATGCGAACGACGATGCGGTCCGACAGCACCTTGGTCCCTCCGGTGACCGCCGAGCGGTCACCCCCGGACTCACGGATCACCGGGGCCGACTCTCCGGTGATCGCCGACTCGTCGACCGAAGCGATGCCCTCGGTGATCTCACCGTCAGACGGGATCAGATCGTTGGCCTCGCAGACGACCAGGTCCCCCTTGACCAGCGCCGAGGCGGCCACCCGCTCCTCGGTGCCGTCGGGACGAAGGCGACGGGCCTCGGTCTCCGAACGCATCTTGCGCAGGGTGTCGGCCTGAGCCTTGCCCCGACCCTCGGCCATGGCTTCGGCGAAGTTGGCGAACATCACGGTCAGGAACAGCCAGATGGTGATGCGACCAGGTGAAGATGCCCGGGTGCGCGATGGCCTCGATGAAGGTCACGACGGTCCCGACAAGGACGACGAACATCACCGGGTTCTTGATCTGCACCCTCGGATTGAGCTTCTTGAACGCGTCAATCCCGGCCTGGGCGAGGATCTGGCGGTCGAAAAGGCTGCGCGCCTGGGCGACGCCGTGCGCCATCGTCGGGCCAGCGCTCGGCGCGGTCATGGTGCCGTGTGGCTGCATAGGTTCGGTCTCCGGGGAGGTCATTAGAAGAACTTTCCGTGGCTCAGCTGCTCGACGATCGGGCCGAGTGACGACTGCCGGGAAGAAGGTCAGGCCACCGATGATCACGATCACGCCGATGACCAGCCCGACGAACATGGTGTTATCGGTCCGGAAGGTCCCGAGCGAAGCTGGCGCCACGTTCTTGGCGGCCAACGAGCCGGCCAGGGCCAGGGCCGGGATCATGACGCCGAACCTGCCGACCAGCATGTCGATGGCGCCGATGACGTTGTAGAAGGCGGTGTTGCCGGTGAGGCCGGCCATGGCCGACCCGTTGTTGTTGGCCTGCGAAGTGAGCGCGTAGAGGATCTCGGTGAACCCGTGCGGTCCCGGAGTTGAGTGGGCCGGCCCGACCGGCATGGATCGAGACGGCGATGCCGGTGAGGACGAGCACGATGAGGGGCATCACGAGCGCCCCCAGCCCGGCGAGCTTCACCTCCTTCGCCTGGATCTTCTTGCCCAGGTACTCCGGCGTTCGCCCGATCATCAGGCCGCCGATGAACACGGCGATGATCGGCGTAGATGAGGATGCGTGTACAGCCCGCTTCCCGTCCCCCCAGGGGTGACCTCGCCCAGCATCATGCCGGTGAGCGGGCCGAAGCCGCCCATCGGGTTGTACGAGTCGGTCGCGCTGTCGACGGCACCGTCGGAGGTCTGAGTCATCGAGACATTGAAGAGGGCACTGCTCGTGTCGCCGAAACGGACCTCCTTGCCTTCGGTGTTGCCCACCGTGGAATGGACACCGGCGGCGACGATCGCCGGATTGTTCTGGTGCTCGGCGTAGGCGCTGAAGCTCACCCAGCACCCGAAGATGATCACCATGACCGCCAGCAACGCCCGGGCCTGGCGGATGCTCCCCACCATCTTGCCGAAGGTGTAGGTGAGCGCGAACGGGATGGAGAGGGTGAGCCAGATGTAGAGCAGGTTGGTGAACGCCGTTGGGTTCTCAAAGGGATGGGCCAGGTCGACGTTGAAGAACCCACCGCCGTTGGTCCCAAGTTGCATGATGGGACCCATAAATCCCGCTGGACCACGGGCGATGGTCTGAGTGACGCCGTTCAGCGAGTTGTGAATGCTGACCGGCCCGGCCAGGGTCTGCACGGCGCCCTGGCCGACGACCACGATGCCGGCGAGGAAGGCTATCGGGAGGAGGATGTAGAGCATGCAACGGGTGATATCGACCCAGAAGTTCCCGATCGTGGGGGAATTGCGGCGAGAGAAGCCGCGCACCATGGCGATGGCCACGGCGATCCCGACGGCCGCGCTCACGAACTGCTGAACTGTGAGCACACCGATCTGGGAGAAGTACGACATAGCCGTCTCCCCGCCGTAGTTCTGCCAGTTCGTGTTGGTCAGGAACGACACGGCGGTGTTGAAGCTGAGCGCCGGTGGCACGGCGCCAAAGTGCTGCGGGTTGAGCGGCAGCGACCCTTGAATCCTCAGCAGCAGATAGCCGACGCCGACGAACGCGCCGGAGAAGATCACCGTCGAGCCGGCGTAACGCTTCCAGGTCTGCTCGTGCTCGGGGCTGGTCCCGAGGGCACGGTAGAACGGCCGCTCAGCCCACGCCAGATGGTGCACGCGGCCCTCGAAGACCGCGGCCATGTACGAGCCCAGGTATCGCCAGGTGAGGCCCAAGGCGATGACCAGGACGACGATGGTCCAGAAAAAGCCCATCTAGAACCACTCAGGCTTGAACATGGCCACGCCGAGGTAGACGAACATCGCGATGGACACCGCCAGCAGAACCCCTTGAACGGCGGTCATACCCGGTCCAATGCCCATACGAGGCCGAGCATCACGACCACGAAGGCCACAACGCCCACCACTGCAAGAAAATCTGCCATGACCCGATCGTGATCGAGAAGCCCTGAACAGGCTCTGAACAGGCGCCACATCTCCTAAAGAATTTCTAAACGAGGTTCAAGCCCAAGCACGAGAACCCGGCCTCTGGTTGGCACCGATAGCCGGCTGGTGGCCGAGCGACCCGTTCCGCACCCCCGGAGAACCGGCGTCGGGAGGACGGGCCGCCTGTAGGACAATGGCCCGGTGCGGATAAAGCTCCTGGGCTCGGCGATCGGCGTCGCCACCGCGATCGCGCTGGGCGCCGCCATGGTCCCGCTGCGCCCGCACATCAGCATCGCCACGGCGGGGCTGGTGTTGGTGGTGCCGGTGGTGGCCGGTGTCATCGCCGGCGGATACGTCGCCGGGCTCGTCAGCGTGGCCGCCGGGTTCTTGGTGTACGACGACCTGTTCATCCCCCCGTACAACCGCTTGAGCGTCGGCACCGCACAGAACTGGGCCGTCCTCGGCGTCTACGTGGCGGTGATGCTGCTGGTGGCCCGGGTCGCCGCCCACCTGAAGGAGGCGAGGTCCGACGCCCAACGGCGGGCCGATGAGTTCGCACGCCTGTTCACGGTCTCAGAGATGCTGGTGGAGGACAGCTCGATCGACGAGCTGCTCGAGACCATCGTCAACGCGATCTGGACGGCGTTCGAGGTCGACGGGGTGACCCTGCTCCTGCCGGTCGACGGCCAACTGACCGTCGCCGCCTCGGCCGGGGTGGCGATGAGCGAGCAAGATCTCCACCAGCTCGACCCCGAGTCCGGGATGCCGGTCCGGGTCGGGGTGACCGGGGGGGAGCCCGGCGAGCTCCGTGCGGTGGCCCTCTCGGTGATGAGCGGGCCACTGGGCATGCTGGTGCTCCGCGGCCTGCCGGCGTCGGCCGGCGACCGGGACCTTCTGGCCACCTTTGCCAACCAGGCCGCCCTGGCCCTCGAGCGGACCCAGCTGCGGGCCCAGGCGCTGCGCTCCGAGCTGCTCGAGCGGGTCGAACAGGTGCGTCGGGACCTGCTGGGCGCGGTCTCCCACGACCTGCGCACGCCTCTCGCCACCATGAAGGTGGCGTCGTCCACCCTGCTCGACCCCGAGGCCAACCTCTCGGATGCCGACGCCCGGGAGCTCTACGGCCTCATCGACGTCCAGACCGACCGTCTGACCCGCCTGGTGACCAGCCTGCTCGACATGAGCCGTTACCAGGCCGGGGTGCTCGGGGTGGAACGACAGGCGAGCGCGGTGCTCGACCTGGTGGGCGAGGCGCTGGCCGGACTTCGCCCGGTCTTGGGGGACCGCGAGGTCAACCTCGAGATCCCCGACAGGTTGCCGACCGTGGACGTCGACCCGGTGCTCATCGGACAGGTGCTGATCAACCTGCTCGACAACGCGAATCGACACTCCCCACCGGGGAGGCCCATCTGCGTGGCCGCGGCCATGCGGGGAGACCGGGTCGCCCTCTCGGTCACCGACCAGGGGGCGGGCGTGCCCGGAGGCGAACGGGGCTCGCTGTTCGACAGCTTCGTGCGGTTCGACACCGGCGGACGGGCCGGTCTGGGTCTGGCCATCGCCAAGACCTTCGTGGAGGCGCACGGCGAGCGCATCTGGGTCGAGGACGCGCCCACCGGCGGCGCCCGATTCGTGTTCACCATGCCGGTGGCAGCGAGCGAAGGGTCGCTCGGGTAGCGGTGGCCAAGATTCTCGTGATCGATGACGACCCCTCGCTGCTGCGGGCGCTGCGGCTCGGCCTGCACTCGGGCGGCCACGAGGTGTTCACCGCGGCCAGCGGTGAACAGGGGGTGTCCCAGGCCGCACTGTCGGCGCCCGACATCGTGATCCTCGACCTGGGCCTTCCCGACATCGATGGCACCGAGGTGTGCCGGCGCATCCGGCAGTGGAGCGACGTCCCGATCGTGGTGCTGTCGGCCACCGAGACCGAGGGCCGCAAGGTGGCCGCGTTGGACGGCGGCGCCGACGACTACGTGACCAAGCCGTTCGGCATGGCCGAGCTGGAGGCCCGGATCCGGGTGGCCCTCCGACGGCACAAGAGCGATGGAGCCGAGCCCCAACCGACCACCATCACGGTCGGCCCGCTCGAGCTCGACGTGGTGCACCGCGACGCGCGGCTCGACGGTGCCGCGATCGAGCTGACCGCCAAGGAGTTCGACGTGCTGGCCTTCCTGGCCCGCTACGCCGGGCGGACCTGCACCCACGCGATGATCCTGTCGGCGGTATGGGGGCCCGGCTATGGACGCGAGGCCCAGTACCTGCACGCCTACATCCACCGGTTGCGCCAGAAGCTCCACGACCCCTCGGGCCAGCTGATCCGCACCGCGCCCGGGATCGGCTACGTCTTCTCCGCCGAGGTCTCGTCCGAGCCACCCTCCGGTCCGGTCGACGCGGGCCCTTGAGCGCGGCCGGGATGGAGACCGGAGAGGCTCGCCTGGTCGTCGAGCGCGTCGCGTCGGGGCTGTCGTTGGCCGACGTCGCCCGACACCTGTCCGACGAGCGGGCGCTGGCCGTTTTCGCCGGTTGCTGGGGCGCCCGGGGGGCGGTGATCGCAAGCGAGCCCGTCGAGCTCCTCGTCGATGACGGAGATCCCTTCGCCGCCCTCGAGGTGTCGGTGCCGGTGGTCGACCGGACAACCGGTGCGGTCGGGGGTGGGTGGATGGGCTATCTCGGCTACGGCGTGGGCCGCCTCGTCGAGCGCCTCCCCCCGCCGCCACCGTCGGTCACTCCCCTGCCCGGCTTCGTGCTCGGCTACTACGACCACCTGCTCCGCTTCGACGCCGACAACTCCGGTTGGTGGTTCGAAGCGCTGGTCACCCCGGCCCGCCGCGAGGCCCTGGCCGAGCGGCGGGAGCACCTCGTCTCACTCCTGTCGTCCGACGCTGCGCCGGTCCGCCCCTACCGACTGGACACCGTGGTGGCGTCGCCCGGCCGAGCCGAGCATGAGGCGGCGATCGCCCGGACGGTCGGTCACATCGCGGCCGGCGACATCTTCCAGGCCAACATCACGATGCGGCTGGAGGCCGACTTCGACGGCAGCCCCCTCGAGCTCTTTCTGGCCGGCCTGGAAACTCTCGATCCCTCGTACGCGGCGTTCGTGAGCGGCGACTGGGGGGCCGTTGCCAGCATGTCCCCCGAGCTCTTCGTCTCGGTCCGGGAGAGGTCCGTGGCCACCTCGCCGATCAAGGGAACCGCCCCGCGGGGCGCCGACGTGACGTCCGACCGGGTGGCCCGGCGGGCGCTCGAACTCTCGGAGAAGGACCGCGCCGAGAATGTGATGATCGTCGACCTGATGCGCAACGATCTCGGAAGGGTGTGCGTGCCGGGCTCGGTGCGTGTGGACGAACTGTGCGCCGTGCGCCCGATGTCGGGGGTCTGGCACATGGTCTCGACGGTGACCGGGGAGCTGGGCCAGGGAGTCACCGACGCCGACGTGCTTCGGGCCACCTTCCCGCCGGGTTCGGTGACCGGCGCTCCCAAGGTCCGGGCGATGGAGCTGATCTCCGATCTCGAGCCGGCCGCCCGGGCGGCCTACACCGGCGCGTTGCTGCTGGTCAGCCCGGTGGCCGGCCTGACCTCGAGCGTGGCCATCCGGACGTTCGAGTTCGCGAACGGCAAGGCCTGGGTCGGTGTGGGGAGCGGCATCGTGGCCGACTCCACCCCGGCCGCCGAATACCGCGAGTGTCTGGCCAAGGCCGAGCCGCTGCTGGCCGCCGTCGGGGCCGAGCTCGGGCGCGGTGGTGTGCGGGAGGGTGCCGCAGCGACACCGAGCCCGCTGGTCGACCGGTCCCGCGGCGTCATCGAGACGATCCTCACCATCGACGGACAGGTCGTCGACCCGATGCCCCACCTTCGCCGGCTTGCCAAGAGCGTCGCCACGTTGTTCGGCCCGGTCTCGTTGCCGACGCGGTCGGTCCTCGACCAGGCGGCCCGATCGGCGCCCATCGGACGGGGGCGGCTCCGGATCTCCGTCTGCCCAGAAGAGCGGCCGGCGGTGGTCGTGTCGTGTCGGCCGTTCGAGCGCGACGTCCCAGGAGCCGGGTTGTCACTGCACACGTGTGAGGCCCCGGGCGGCCTGGGCCCGCACAAATGGCGGGACCGTTCGTGGCTCGACCAGCGGTCAAGGACCGGCCAACACGACGTGTTGTTGCTCGTCGACGGAGACGACGTCCTCGAAGCGTCTCGGTCCAATCTGTTCGTGGTCCTCGGCTCGGCGGTGCTCACGCCGCCCACCGACGGTCGGATCCTTCCCGGCCTCGCCCGGGGCCGAGTGATCGCCCTGCTCGAGCAGGCCGGCTTCGATGTCCGAGAGCAGCGGGTCACGCTGGAGACGATGGGCCGGGGATCGGAGGTGTTCCTGACCAACTCGCTGCGAGGAGTCGAGTGGGTCCGCACCTGCGAAGGCGTCGGCGGCTGGGGCGCGGGGTCAGTTGCCGCCCGGGCCAAGGCGCTCTTCGACGAGGACCGGACCAGCCATCTCGCGCCGGCGGGCGACGACATCGCTCATAATGATTTCGTTCATAACGATGTCGCTCACAGCGATGTCGGGGCCCTGGAGCACGACGTCGCGGCCCGTGCCGGCGTTCCCAGCCTCTGATCAAACACGGGCCCCCCGATTCGCGACGTTCCGCTGTTACCGGGGCACCCCGGTCACACCGTCGGCCTCGAATTTCCCCACCGCGCGTCGGTATCGGCCGGCAATGTCCTCTCGGTCGTTCGGGTCGGTCACCGACTCCTCCGAGACGCGCAGGATCATCTCGGCCTGGCGCGCCAGGATCCGGCGCTGCTCGGCCGAGGTGGTCTCCCCCATGATCGAATTGATGGAGTCCAACAGGCGGATGAGCACGGCCGGCATCCCCCGGGACGCCTGGCGCACCTTGTCGAAGGCCCGGTTCACCATCCGATAGTAGGAAGGATCCGATTCGATGAGCCGCACTCGGCCGAACCGGTCGCGGTAGACGCCCTCTTCGAGCGTCCGTCCGGAAACCTGGCTCAGGCCCGCCGACAGCCAGTCGATGCAGGTGAGTGCGGTGAAGGTGTCGTTCACGGCCGGCGAGAGCGCCCGGATGGCGATCTCCACCAGCTGGTCGATGGCGAACACCGGGTCCTGCATGAGGGTGCGGTGGGGGCCGGTCACGTGCGCCTTGTCGAGTGCCATCCCGACGTGCTTGGCCGCGCCCCCCGGCCAGACGGTGGCCAAGGGGCGCCCGGTGACCAGAAAGTGGCCGGGCCGGTGGTCGAGGCGGATGACCGAGTCGGTCCGTGTTGCGATGTCGACCAGTTGGGCGTACCCGACGAACTGCAGGTAACCGCTCCGATTCGCGGGGACCTCGGCACCCCTCGTCTCGATCAACTCGAGCAACTCGGACACCGACTTGCCGTTGCCCACCTCCGCCGGTGCGAGCGGCTCGGTCTTCTTCACCGGGAACTCGGCATCGATGGCATGCGTCAGGTCGCGAGCGATGCCGGCGATGACCTCGGGCAGCTGGATGGACTTCGCGATGTGGTGGATGAAGTAGATGAGCACGGCCACGTCAACGAGCAGCAGGGCCTCGGCCACGCTGGTCGAGAGGTAGGGCACGAACTTGCCCCGAGGGTCGGCCCCGATGGCGCCGAGGACCAGCACGGAGTACACGAAGGTCGACACGAAGATCCCGAGCGTGACCTGGTTCCCAACGTCTCGGACAAAGTTCCGCATCATGCGGGGACCGAACTGCTGAGACGCCAAAGTCAGGGCCAGGATCGTGATCGAGAACACGACGCCGACCACGGTGATGACCGCCGCCGCGATGGCGATGAGCACCTCTCGACTGGCGCCGGCATTTCCCGTGCGGATCCAGAACGGCAGCCTGATGTGGTGGTGATAGGCGGACAGATCGATCAAGAGGGTGACAACGAACAACAGGCCGGCCGCCGCCACGAGGACGGCCGGCACCAGCCAGAACGTCGTGCGCAGCGCCTCCCACCGCCAGCTGGGCAGCTTCGTCGTCGGAGACTGTGCTGGCGTTGGGCCCGCCGAGGTGATCGAGCTGTCGCGCTCGGTCGTCATCGGGCCGGCCGGCCGCGGCCGACGCCGGCGCGCTCGTCGACCCGGGCGCGCCCGGCCCCGCGCACCAACCACTCGACCAGGTGTCGACACAGGCAGGGCTCGGGAAAAGACTCGGTCATCGGCGCGATCCTCTGATTGCCGACCAGGCTTCCCGGCACACCCTCGACCTCGAAGAATACTCGGCGCGGGGGTCTCGGCCCCCCGCCGGCACGACGCCGCGGGCGGTCCCGTGGTCGGCGCCGATCACCCCCTCGGGCGACCGGATCTCCGATCGGCTGAAATGAGGACCATGGCCCCGGTCGGAGCGTCGGTGTGCGCCGCCTTCGACGTCGTCTGGGAGCGCTTCACCGGTCGGATCGAGGGCCTCGACGACGCCGAGTACCTGTGGGAACCGGTCGCCGGTTGTTGGTCGATCCGCCCAGACAACCAGGGCCGGTGGCGCATCGACGGCGCCGACGGTGCTCCGCCGACCGATCCCCCGCCCCTGACCACGATCCCCTGGAGGATCGGGCACCTGGCCGGGGTGGCACTGGGGGGCTTTGCCAACTGGCTGTTCGAAGACGGCTCGCTCAGCGTGGCGGCGATCTCGTTCCCCGGCCGGGCGGCCGAGGTCCCGCAGTTCTGCCAGGCCAACTACCGGGCCTGGCGCGACGGCATCTCCTCGATCGACGAGGCGGGCTGGTTCGAGCCGCTCGGACCGAAGTGGGGCCTCTACGAGGAGTCCAACCCGCTCGACCTCGCCTTGCACGTGTTGGACGAGGTCGACCACCACGGCGCCGAGGTCGGAGTGCTGCGCGACCTGTACGTTCGCCGCGACCAGCTGCACGCGTAGCGGGTCGTCTCCTACCGGCAGCTCCCCGAGATCTGACCGGGGGCGGTGGTGTGCCCGCGCCGGGCCGGCGCCACCGTGACCGTCACGTCCTGCGCGCCCCCCACCGACTCGACCTCCAGCAATCCCGAACCGGCTTGAGAGACGACCCGGCCGCCGGCCGCCGTGACCCGATAGCCGGTCGGGTACTGCACCGGCGGGACGACCACGGCCGTGCAGGCACCGGAGGTGAACCGGTGGCCGTCGGGGGCGGTGGTGGAAAAGACGAGGTGAAAGGTCCGAGTGGCGTGGTCGAAGCCGTACGACAGCGGCGTACCCGACACCACCGTTGGGTAGGGCTCGGCCAACACGTCCAGCTTGGCCAGGTTGACGTTGGTGCCCGTCCCGGGTCGGGACGGGTCGTAGACCAACGCCTCGGTGCGAGCCGGGATGGATCCGGTCGGGTCTTCGCAGCCGCAGTAGGCCCATTCGATCCACGACAGTTGGTTGGCGTCCGCGATCGACACCACCCGAGCGAGGTCCCCGAAGTCGTTGGCCGCCCCGAACTCGGTGAGCATCAGGGCCACCCCGGTCCCTTGTGAGTGCGCCAGCGCGTTGGCGACGCTCGCCTGCTCGCTCTTGGCGCAGACCGCCGGCTCTTGCTCGGGGTTCGCCAGGCAGTAGTCGTGGAACGACATGGCGAGATCGCCGTCCTCGAACGCGGGGAGCTGGGTCTGGACCCCGAAGTTGAACGACACATAGGGCTCGTAGAAGATGAGGTGCCGCCGATCCACCGACCGGATCCCCGCGATGACCCCGGAGTAGAAGGACGCCAGCTCGGCGGTGGTGGCGTCGGCCGGCCAGGGTTCGTTGAACACGTCGTAGCCGAGCACCCATGGGTCGCCGGCGAACGCTCGAGCCACCTGTTCCCACGCGGCCACGTACCGCTGTTGCAGGCCGATGCCGCCGGGGCCGGGCGCATCGGCCCAAAAGTTGTCGTACGCCCGATCGAGCGCCGGGCTGTCGGTGTACGCGAGCGGGAAGACATAACGCTTGACCGCCAGCCCGTCGGTCTCCACCGACCAACTCGGGAATCCCTCTCCCCCGAACTCCTGGTTCATCTCGTCTTGGTGAAAGTCGAGCAGGGTGTACACGCCGTGACGGGCCAGCAACGCCACCGTCTCGGCGACCGACTGGATGTAGCGATGGTTGAAGACGCCCGGCCGAGGCTCGACGGCCCCGTAGATGACCCCGAGGCGCACGACGTCGAACCCGTTCTCGGCCAAGGTCTCCGCGGCCGCCCTGCCGAAGCCCGCCGCGACCGGCGTGTACGGCGCCCGCTTGTTGACCATGTTCAGCCCATGGAGGATCACCACGCGGCCCTCTGCGTCGACGATCCATCGCCCAGAATGCCCGAGCACGGTTTCGGGTGGGTTCGACGCCCCGACCGAGGAACCCGCTCCCCCGAACGACCCGAGCACCGTCGTCAGCGACATCAAGACCACGAGCGCCCCGAGCACGGGCCAGCGCGGGCGGGCGCCATCGGTGCTCGGCCGTCGGGCCAGACGGCGGCCCAATGCCGGGACCGAAATCGAAGCGTGAAGGGGTCTCGTCGGCCGAAGCCAACCACCCGGCCCGGAGTTCATCGCGACGGCGCGGCTAGTGACCCTTGAAGACGGGTGACCGCTTCTCCATGAAGGCGGTCATGGCCTCCACCAGGTCGTCGGACTCGAGGGCACCGGCGTTCCAGACGGCCACGAAATCGAGACCCTCGGCCACCGTGCGGCCGTCGTTGGCGGCGAGCACCGCCTTGGTGCCCTGGACGGCGACCGGAGAGTTGCGGGCGATCTCATCGGCCAACTCGTAGGCGGCCGTCATGAGGGCGGCGTGGTCGTCGTAGACGTCGTTCACCAAGCCGATCTCTCGCGCTCTCGCCGCTCCGATGTCCTTGCCGGTGAACGCCAGTTCGGCCAGATGTCCCGAGGAGATGATGCGGGGCAGCCGTTGCAGGCTGCCCAGGTCGGCCACGATCGCGACCTTTGCCTCGCGGACGGAGAAGACTGCGTCTGCCGACGCCAGTCGGATGTCGCACGCCGCGATCAGGTCGACGCCGCCACCGATGCAGTATCCGTGGACCGCCGCAATGACCGGAAACGGCAGGCGCTCCACCGCCGTGATCGAGTCCTGGAGGCGCTTGACCTCATCGCGGGTGCGGCGAGCCTTCGACGCCTGGGAGCGCGGCCGACCCTCGCCACCCCCGGCCAGCACCCCTCCCATCGACTTGAGGTCGAGTCCCACCGAGAAGTGCGGGCCGCGAGCGGCGACGACCAAGGCCCGGAGGTCGGGCTCTTCACCGAGCGCGTGGGCAGCCCGCGGAAGGTCGGCCCATATGTCCGGGCCCATGGCGTTGCGGGCCTCGGGGCGGTCGAGCCAGAGCGTGGCCACGTGGCCGTCGGCGTCGATGGTCAGCACTGGCGACGTGAAGCTGTCCAGAGCGGTCATGAGTCCTCCTCAGTCCGGTCCCCGATCGGCGTGGTCGCCACGTGGGTCCGGCTGTTCCCACGACTCTAGGAGCGGAGAAACCAGCCGGTCCGCTCCACCGATCGACGGCTTGTTTTCGCTGATCGAAGCTACGTTGGGAGCTCTCGGCGTGAGACGCCCGATGAGTTGACGGCCGACCATGGGTGGTCACTGGTGGCCCCAGGGAGTGGGAGGTCACGCCGTGCCAGATCGGATCGACCAGCCCAGCCCGGCCGAGTGGTGGCGCGACGCCGTCGTCTACCAGATCTACATCCGAAGCTTTGCCGACGCCGACTCCGACGGCATCGGGGACATCGCCGGCATCCGCTCACGACTGGCCTACCTGTCCGATCTCGGGGTCGACGCGATCTGGATCACGCCCTGGTACCCGTCCCCGTTCGCCGACGGTGGCTACGACGTCGCCGACTACTGCAACGTGGCGCCGGTCTTCGGCGATCTCGACCAGGCGGAAGCCCTGATCGCCGATGTCCATCGCCACGGCATGCGGATCATCTTGGATCTGGTCCCCAACCACACCTCGGACCAACACCCGTGGTTCCTGCGGGCCCTCACCGCCGATGCCGGTTCCCCCGAGCGCGAGTGGTACTGGTTTCGTCGCGGTCGAGGTCCGGGTGGTTCCTCCCCGCCGAATGACTGGCGGTCGGTCTTCGGTGGGCCGGCCTGGGAGCGGTTGGCCGCGAGCGCCGAAGGAGAGGAGCCGGAATGGTTTCTGCACCTCTTCGCGCCCGAGCAACCCGATCTCAACTGGAGTTGTCCGGAGGTCGCCCGTGCGTTCGACGACGTGCTCCGGTTCTGGTTCGACCACGCGGTGGACGGGTTCCGCATCGACGTCGCCAACGCGCTGGCCAAGGATCCCAAACTTCCGGACCTCTACGGCCCGAACGGAGTCGAACCGGAGTCCGAGCCACCCACCGGCGGCCGGACGATGGTCGACCATCCGTACTGGGATCGCGACGAGATTCACCAGATCTTCCGGCGCTGGCGCCGCATCGGCGACGCCTATCGAACCAGTGCACAGGGCCCGAGGATGTTCGTGGCCGAGGCGTGGCGGGTCCGACGCGACGGCCTGGCCCGCTACGTGCGTCCCGACGAGCTGGACAACGCGTTCAACTTCGAGTCCCTGGTGGCCCCCTGGGAACCCGAGGCGCTGCGGGCGGTCATCGACCACCACATCGCGATGCTCGACCAGGTGGGCGCGAGCCCGACGTGGGTGCTGTCGAACCACGACACCGTGCGCGTGGTCACACGGTATGGACGGGTCGCCGGAGGCGGCGGCGAGGGGACACGCGTCGACGTCGGGGTGGGACGACGCCGGGCCCGGGCGGCGGCCCTGCTCATGCTGGCGCTCCCCGGTGCTGCCTACGTTTACCAGGGGGACGAACTCGGACTTCCAGAGGTCGACGACCTCCCCGACGACGCTCGGCAGGACCCGATCTGGCATCGCTCAGGCGGCTCGATCATCGGCCGTGACGGCTGCCGGGTCCCCCTCCCGTGGAACGAGGCCGGCCCGGGCTTGGGGTTCAGCTCGGTCGAGCCATGGCTCCCGCAGCCCGCCGACTGGGCAGCGCTCGCCGTGACCAGCCAGTTGCGCGACCCAAGCTCGATGCTCAGCCTGTATCGAAAAGCGATCGACCTTCGCCGTCGGCACCTGATTCCTTCGGTGCACCAGTTGCACTGGCGCGAGCGCGGGTCCAGGTGTCCTGGCATTCGTCCGTGGGGAGGCGTTCAGCTGTGTCGTCAATCTCACTGGTGACGACGTGCGCCTCGAACCGGGCTACGAGGTCCTCGTCTCCAGTGGTCCGGTCGAAGGGCAGAGCGTGCCGACCGACACGGCGGTGTGGTTGACCAGGAACCATTGGGGGATTGGAGATAAGGGGTCCGCAAACGCCACATACCCTCCCGGTTAGCGCTTGGCGTCGGCCGTTTGGTCTAGTGAGGTTTGGGTGGGGGCCCGGGTCGGGGCCCCGACGGCTCGATTGCGGACAAGATGCATGGTCGACGTCGACCCGATGAGAGTAGGAGTCGCCATGAGCGAGGAACGCAGCCAGGGTTTCACGGCGGGTTCGGTTCCCGAGGCCTACGACCGGTTCATGGCACCTCAGCTGTTCGAGCCATGGGCCCGCGAGCTTGTCGGCCGGGCGCACCTGCGCAGAGGCAGTTCGGTGCTCGACGTGGCGAGCGGTCCGGGCCCAGTGGCCCGCTTGGCCTCCGCAGCCGTTGGCCCCCACGGCCGGGTGGTGGCGAGCGACATAAGCCCAGCGATGCTCGCCGTGGCCGCCGCTAAGCCGGTTGATCCGGCATGGGCGCCTATCGAGTACCTGGAATGCTCGGCGACGGCGATCGAGGCCCCCGAGGGAAGCTTCGACGCTGTTCTCTGCCAGCAGGGTCTGCAATTTTTCCCGGATCGTACGGGCGCGGTCCAAGAGATGCGCCGAGTGGCTCGCCGCGACGCCGTCGTGTTGGTCTCGACGTGGGCGAGCGAGCGTCCATTGGGGCTCTTCGGTCCAATGACCGAGGTGTTGCAGGAAGTGAGCATGAAGGAGCCCTACCCTCGGGCGTTCGACCCTCAGAGCTACAGTCTTGGTGCGCCTGAGCTTCGGAGGCTCCTCTCGGAGGCAGGCCTGCGCGAGGTGGTCGTCGAGACGGTGGAGCTCGACGCAGTGTGGTGCGACGCCGACGATGCTGTCGCCACACTGATGGGAACGCCTTACGGGCCGAGCGTCAAAGCGCTCCCCATCGAAGAGCAGGAGCGGGTGCGTGTCCTGTTGGCCGATCGGCTGGGGCAGTCCCAGGACGGGGCTGTCACCATCGGGACCACGAGCCATATCGGGCGCGGCATCAAATAGCTGAGACTGCCAAGCTCTGCCGGGTTTTGTTTTGCAAGTTCCCCCTCAGTCGCCCCGTCAGAATCGAGCCGGAGACGGAACGGGATAGCGATGGCACGGGCGGTACGCTCAGCCGACGCGACGGGAGGGGCGGCTGATGGCGGTGCTGAACGCGACGCTCCATCGCCTGCGCCGTCACCGGATCCCGGCGTGGTGGCAGGACGCCAAGCTGGGGATCTTCGTCCACTGGACGATCGCCTCGGTGCCAGCGTTCGCGCCGGTGGGGACCGACTTCAGCTCCTTGCTCAAGTCCGAGCGCCGTGACGCCTACTCCCTCTCGCCGTATGTCGAGTGGTATCAGAACTCACTTCGTTTTCCCGACAGTCCGGTCACCCGACACCATCGCGAGACCTACGGCGAGCGCTCCTATGAATCGTTCCGGCCCGACTGGGAGGCCGGCCTCGAGCAGTGGGACCCGGCAGGGTGGGCCGAGCAGTTTCGGGCGTCGGGGGCTCGCTACGTCGTCTTCGTGGCCAAACACGCCGACGGCTACTGCCTGTGGCCGACCGACGTTGCCAACCCCAGGCGACCCGGCTGGCACTGCCGCCGAGACGTGGTGGGGGAACTCGCCGAGGCCGTCCGGGCGGCGGGGATGCGGTTCGGCCTCTACTACAGCGGAGGCATGGATTGGACCTTCGACCAGCGCCCGGTGGGGTCGATGTCCGACGTCTTGGCCTCGATCCCCCGCGGTGACTTCCCGGCGTACGCCGACGCGCAGGTCCGCGAGCTGATCGACCGCTACCGGCCGAGCGTGCTGTGGAACGACATCGCCTGGCCGGCCACGAGCAAGCACCTGTGGGCGCTCTTCGACTACTACTACCGCCAGGTGCCCGACGGGGTCGTCAACGACCGGTGGTTGCCATGGAGCCCTTTGCTAGCCGTGAGCCACGTCGAGTTGGGCCGCCGGGCCATCGATGCCGTCGTGCAGCGACAGATGAACCGTGACGGCGGACTGGTGCCGCCGGCGCCGCCCCACTTCGACGTGCGGACCCCCGAGTACGTGGTGTTCCCCGACGTACAGCGGACGCCATGGGAGTGCGTGCGGGGGATGGACGAGAGCTTCGGCTACAACGCCTTCTCCGGACCGGAGGACTTCATCGCGCACGACGACCTGCTGTGGCTGTTGACCGACATCGTCGCCAAGGGCGGGAACCTGCTGCTCAACGTGGGCCCACGGGGCGTCGACGCCCAGATCCCCGACGAGCAGGCGGCCCGGCTCAGGTGGCTCGGCCAGTGGGTGGTCCCGAACCGCCAGGCGCTGGCCGGGACCCGCCCGTGGGTGAGGCCCGGCACCACCATCGCCGGCGACCATCCGATTCGCTACACCGCTGCGGGTGACTCGGTCTTCGCCTTCGTGCGCGACCCCGAGCCCGACGATCACGCTCCCCGACGTGCGGGCCACCCCGACGATCGCCGTCGAGACCATCGACGGGGTCGGTTGCGGTGGCGGACCACGCCGGCGGGCATCGAGGTCGAGCTACCGCCGGCACCTCCCGGGTCCCGAGCCGGTCGTGATCGCCCTGCGCCAGGTCGAAGCCCGACCGGCCGTCGAAGACGGTCCCTGAGCCGTTCAGGTGGGTGCCGGGTCGCGGGGAAGGCCGAGCACCTGTTCGGCCACGATGTTGCGCTGCACCTCGGCGGTCCCGCCGCCGATGGTGAGGGCCGGCGAATAGAGAAACCCTTGTGACCACTCCGGGTCCGACCCGCCGGTCGGCCCGGTCCCGGCCAGCATTGCGCCCGGTCCGGCCAGGTCCCGACCCAGGTTCATCAGATGCTGGCCGTGTGCGTCGGCCAGGGCCTTGCGCACCGACGACTCGGGGCCGCGCACACGCCCGGCCGCCGCCGCGACCGTCTGGCGCTGCCGGAGCGTGCGCAGGATCTCACCCTCGGACCACACGGTGGCCAGGCGTTGGCGCAACACGGCGTCGTCTGATCCACCCGACCGCCCGACGAGGTTCGACCAAGTCCTGGGCGGTCGGACCCCGACCCCACAGCGCCCCCTCGGCCGACAGCGACACGCGCTCGTTGGTCAGCGTCACCTTGGCCAGTTCCCATCCATGGTTAACGTCGCCAACCAGATGGTCGGCCGGGATGCGCACGTCGTCGAAGAAGACCTCGTTGAACGCGTGCGCCCCGGTCATGTCCACGAGCGGCCGCACCTCGATACCGGGCGAGTCCATCGGGCACACGAAGTACGAGATCCCGCGATGCCGTGGGGCGTGGCGATCGGTTCGGGCCAGCAGGATGCCAAACCGGGCGATGTGGGCGAGGCTTGTCCACACCTTCTGGCCCGACACCACCCATTCGTCCCCGTCGAGCACCGCCGCCGTGGTGAGCGAGGCGAGGTCCGATCCGGCCCCGGGCTCGCTGAACAGCTGGCACCACAGCGCCTCGCCGGAGATGAGCGGCCACAGCCAGCGCTCCTTCTGGGCCTCCGTACCGGCACGGAGCAGGGACGGCCCCGCCCACCCGATGCCGATCGGGTTGACCGGGCGACGGACACCGGCCCGCTTGAGCTCCTCGTCAATGACCAGCTGCATGATCGGATCGGCGTCGAGCCCCCACGGCTGGGGCCAGTGCGGGACGACGTAGCCGGCCTCGGCCAACCGGCGTCCGGTCGGGGTGGGGTGGGCGGCCAACCAAACCCGGACCCCCTGGCGTCGAGGATCGTCGTCGCTCGGAAGATCGAGGTCCACCGTTCGAGCCTAAGTCGTCCCGCCCACGACGAGGGGCTCTCGCGGCGTCGCCGCCTCAGCGCGACGAGGAGGCGATCAGGACCTCCTTCAAGGCTTCAAACTCTTCGAGACACTGGCCGCTGCCGATGGCCACACAGTGCAGCGGGTCCCGGGCGACCTCGACCGGTATGCCGGTCTCGTGGGCCAGGCGCGAGTCGAGACCGTGCAGCAGCGATCCACCACCGGCAAGCACGATGCCGCGCTCCATGAGGTCGGCGGCCAGTTCGGGCGGGGTCTTGTCCAACGTGGTCTTGACGGCGTCGACGATGGCGGTCACCGGCTCGTCGATGGCGTCGGCGGATCTGCTCGGTCGAGATCACGATGGTCTTCGGGAGCCCGCTCAACAGGTCACGCCCACGGATCTCGGCGGAGGGCTCTTCTTCGAGCGGGTAGGCCGAGCCGAGCACGATCTTGATCTCCTCGGCCGTTCGCTCACCCAGGGCCAGGCTGAACTCCTTCTTCACGAAGGAGATGATGGCGTCGTCCATCTCGTCGCCCCCGATGCGGACCGACTGGCTGGTCACGATCCCGCCGAGCGAGATGACGGCCACCTCGGTGGTGCCACCTCCGATGTCGACCACCATGTTCCCGGTCGGCTCCCCGATCGGCAGACCGGCCCCGATGGCCGCGGCCATGGGCTCTTCGATGATGTAGGCCTTGCGGGCGCCGGCGTACTCGGCCGCCTCCAGCACCGCCCGCTGCTCGACGCCGGTGATCCCCGATGGAACGCAGATCACCATGCGGGGCTTGGCCAAGCGGCCCTGGTGCACCCGGCGGATGAAGTAGCGGAGCATCTTCTCGCAGATCTCGAAGTCGGCGATGACCCCGTCTTTGAGCGGCCGGATGGCCTGGATGTTGCTCGGGGTCCGACCGATCATGGCCTTGGCCTCGGCGCCGACGGCCAACGGGCGCCCGGTCCTTCACGTCGACGGCGACGACGGACGGTTCGCTCAAGACGATGCCCTGACCGTGGACGTAGACCACGGTGTTGGCGGTCCCGAGGTCGACCGCCATGGCCCGGCTGGACAGGAACGTTCGGTTGTTGGGCATCGTGGCCCCGTTTCGCTCTGAGCCCGAAGGGGGCCCGGGCACACCAGAGCGGCTCCAAACAGAGCAGGTCGGTGAGGCCAGGGCCGGTGCTTCAAGCGGCGACGGAGCCCGCCTCGACGGCTCGCAGAAACATGGCCTGAAATCCTCGCTGACTCTCGAGCTACTCGGCGTCGGCGATGGTCGGGCCTCGATGTCTGAACGCATCGTAGTCGAGTTATCCACAGCCAGTCATGTGCCGCCGGGGCTGTCAGGATGGTGAGGAGATGACTGAAGGAGCCTCCGGGGTCCACACCGGCCTTCTGCGCAATCGTGCTCGACGCGTGCGGCGATGGGCGGCCGCGGCGATCTGGCTGGCCGGCGCCACAGATCTGCTCGCCGCCATCGTCCCGTCGATCCGAGACCACCTGCATGTGGTGGACCAGGTCCTCCCGCTGACGATCACCCATGCCGCCGGAGCCCTGGTGGGTCTGGCCGGGGTCGCCCTCTTCGGCCTGGCCCGTGGGGTCCGGCGCGGCCAGCGACCGGCGTGGGCCGTCTCGGTGATCTTGTTCGGGGCCTTCCTCGTGGTCCACCTCGCTCGGGGCGGCGCCATCGGGGCATCGGTGGTGGGCCGGGATCGTGTTGGCGCTCCTGGTCATCAACCCCGGTGATTTTCGGTCGGCCCCTGACCTCACCTCGGTGCGGTCCGGCGCGCCGTGGCTGGTGGCGGTGGTGGTGGTGAGCACCGGCGCTTCGACGCTCGTGGTCGAGCTCACCCACGCCGGCTCACCGATGGCGCTGCGGCTGATCGCGAAGGCGGTCGTCGAACGGCTCGTCGGTGTGCAGCACGTCGCGCTGGTAGGACGGCTGAACGACTTCTTGGCCCCGGCCCTGGTCGTTGTTGGATTCGGTGTCGCCGTGGTCGCGCTGATGCTCGCCACGCGGCCGCTCGTCGATCGCAGATCGCCCGAGGGACACGCGGCCTGGGCCGCCGCGCGCGACATCGTGGGGCGCCACGGCGGCGGCACGCTCGACTACTTCGCCCTGCGCGATGACAAACGCTGGTTCTTCCACGGCGACAGCCTCGTTGCGTACGCCGTCTTCGGTGGTGTCTGCCTGGTCTCTCCCGACCCGATCGGCCCGGTTGCCGAGCGCGAAGAGGTGTGGGACGCCTTCTGGTGCTTCGCCGACTCCTGCGGATGGGTGGTGGCGGTGATGGCCGGGAGTGAGGAGTGGCTTCCCCTCTACGGGGCCAAGGGCATGCACCACATCTATATCGGCGACGAGGCGGTGGTGGACGTGGTGCACTTCTCGCTGGCCGGCGGCCACCGGAAGGGCCTCCGCCAGGCCCGCAACCGCATCGACCACCACGGGTACACGGCCTCCTTCTGCGACCCGAGCCTCCTCGACCGACACACCGCCAAGCGGCTCACTGGGCTCATGCCGCAGAGCCGCCGCGGTGAGTTCGAGCGGGGGTTCTCGATGATGTTGGGCAGGATCTTCGACCGGCACGACGAGGGCCTCCTCCTGTGCGTGGTCACCGGCCCCGACGGCGAGCCGGCGGCGATGTGCCAGTTGGTCCCGGCACCGGACATCGGCGGCTACTCGCTCGACCTCATGCGGCGCGACCGCGGCGATCACCCGAACGGGCTGGTCGACTTCGCGCTCGTGTCGACCATCGAGCATCTGCGCGAGTCCGGCTACCGGGGATTCAGCCTCTACTTCGCCGGGCTGCGCTCGGTGCTCGACGGAGAGCGCGGCGACGGCGCGATCGGCCGGGCCGAGCAGTGGGCGGTCAAGAAGATGTCCAACTTCTTACCGATCGAGACCCTGGTGCGGTTCAACGCCAAGTACGGCCCGCAGTGGCAGCCCCGATACGTGGTCTACGCCAGCGCCGAGTACCTGCCGCCGGTGTTGCTGGCGATCCTGCGTGCCGAGTCGCTGGATGAGGTGCCGATCATCGGGCCGATGATCGCCGCCGCTCGACCCGGCGACCGGCGACGCACGTTGTCCGGTCGGCCCCCCACCACCGCCGGCGACCCGGTCACGGTGAGCGGGACCTAACCCTGCTTGCCTAACCCTGCTTGCCTAACCCTGCTTGGGGCGCCCGCTTCGGAGCGAAGCTCTTCTGAGCGCTCCCTCATCCGTTCGCCCCGTTCCACCCACTCGTTACGAAACGCGGCAATGCGGGCCAGCCGGTCGTCCATCCGCTCGATCAGTCGCGAGTGGGCTTCGATGGCTTGTTCGAGGAGGGCCACCCGCCGAGCGGGCGACGCGCCGGCCTGGCGAGCGCTGCGGGCGCGTTCGACGGCGTCCTCGGACTCGAGCACGATCCGGATCTCGGCCAGGGTGAGACCGAGCAACTCTTGGAGCTCGCGGATGTGGATCACCCGCTCGAGCTCGGCCGCCCGAATAGAGCCGCTCGCCCGAACAAACGGTGATCGGTCGGCTTGACCAAGCCGAACTCCTCCCAGTAGCGAAGCGTGCGGGTGGTGACGCCCGGCCCGCTTGGCCAGCTCACCGATGCGCACGGACACCTCGTCCTCGGCCAGCTGCGGGTTGACGCTCACAGCACGACCGCCTCTTGGGCGATCTGCTCATCGGACCGCAGGACCTCGTCGGCACCGACCCGCTCGTCGACGTAGATGTAGCGCCCGCCGCGGACCCACGACGCCGCCGCCGCCAGCAGGCACGCGCCGATGGCGAAGTCGAAGGCGGCGTGCAGGCCCTGGCGGAACGGGGCCGAGATGAGGTGGGGGAAGAACGAACGACCCTCGAGGACGGCCGCCCGTCCGGCCGGCAGGTGGGCCAGCACCGACGGCCCGAGGAGATGCTGCATCGGGTTGTAGCCGAGGAACGCCGCGAACAGGGTCGACACCGGCGGCAGGTGGGCCACCCGGCTGGCCACCTGGGGCGAGACGCCCTCGTGGACGAGACCGTGGTACAGGCTGGTCGGGAGCAGCCCCGGAGAGCCCGATGATCATGAGCGAGAAGAAGATCCCGATCGACAGCACCTGGGCCGAGTTCTGGAAGGTCGAGGATCATGCCCGACGCCGGCCCCCCGGTGCTCGGCCGGCAGGCTGTTCATCACCGCCGGCCCGGTTGGGCGACATGAACAGGCCGTTGCTCAGACCCATGAGCGAGCAGCAGCGGGGCGAACGTCCAGTAGCCGAAGTCGACCGGGAGCAGCTCGAGCAGGAAGAAGGCAGCGGCCGTAGCACAGCATCCCGCCGGTGGCGAAGGGCCGGGCCCCGTAGCGGTCCGACAGCATCCCCGAGATCGGCCCGGCGATGAGGAACCCGAGCGGTGAGGGGCAGCATGTAGATGCCGGCCCACAGCGGGGTGCGGGCGAAGTCGTAGCCGTGCAGGGGCAGCCAGATGCCCTGCAGCCAGATGATGAGCATGAACATGAGCCCGCCCCGGCCGACCGCGGAGAGGAAGCTGGCCAGGGTCCCGGCGGTGAAGGCCCGGATGCGGAACAGCTGCAGGCGGAACATCGGCTCGGCGCGTGTGCGTCTCGATGATGGAGAAGACGATCAGCAGCGCGACCCCGGCGCTCAGCTCGGCGATGACCGCCGGGCTCATCCACCCCATCGTGTGGTGGCGGTAGGGCTCGATCCCGTAGGTGATCCCCACCATCACGCGAGATGAGCCCGAGGGCGAAGGTGATGTTGCCGGCCCAGTCGATCGACGTCCTGCGGGGTGGCGTCAGGTCGTGGAGCATCGTGTAGGCCCACACCGTGCAGAACAGCCCGATGGGCACCGACACGAGGAAGATCAGCCGCCAGTTGATCGGCGCCAGCAGGCCGCCCAGCACGAGCCCGATGAAGGTGCCGCTGGTCGCCGCCACCCCGTTGATCCCGAGCGCCATGCCCCGCTGGTTGGCGGGAAAGGCGTCGGTGAGGATGGCCGACGAGTTGGCGAACACCATGGCGCCGCCCACCCCTTGGAAGACCCGCATGACGATGAGCCAGATGGCGCCGTGGGTCCCCGTCATCCAGGTGATCGTGAGCAGCAGCGAGAAGAAGGTGAACACGGCGAAGCCGAGGTTGTAGATCTTCACCCGGCCGTACATGTCGCCCAGCCGACCGAGGCTGACGACCAGCACGCTCGTCACCACGAGGAAGCCCAGGATCATCCACAGCAGGTAGAAGCTGTTGCCCGGCAGGAGCGGGTCGAGCTTGATGCCCCGGAAGATGTCGGGCATGGCGATGAGCACGATCGAGCCGTCGATCGTCACCATGAGCATGCCCATGGTGGTGTTGACCAGGGCGATCCACTTGTAGCGGTCGGACCGTTGGTCGGCCTTTCCGTTGAGCGCCGAGGGTGCCAACGACCTCATGTCGAATCCCGGGGAGATGTGGCTACGATCCCGGCGACCCTACTGTGCAGTTGACGTAAACGTCAACAACCCCGACGACCCTCAGTAGTGGATCGCCCCGATCGCCCCACCCCCGACGACGACGGCGTCACCGGTAATGGCCACGCTCCTCGGTGAGGCCAAAAACACGATGACGTCGGCCACCTCGGCGGCGTCGACGATCCGCCCGATCGCCACCCGGGAGCCCATTTTGGCCTCGACCTCGCTCTGGTCCACCCCCAGCCGCTCGGCCTGGGCTTCGATCACCCCGGCGGTCTTCTCGGTCCTCGTCAACCCGGGGTGCACCACCGTGACGTTGATCCCGTGCCCGCCCAGCTCGTCGGCCAGGTTCTTGGTCATGGCCGCCACCGACACGTTGCGGACCGAGCCGATGATGGCCCCGGTCTGGCGGGCCGCCAGGCCACTGACGTTGATGATCCGCCCCCAGCCTTGCTCGATCATCAGCGGCGCGACGGCCCGTGCACAGCGCAGATAGCCGAGCACCTTCACGTTCACGTCGGCGAAGAAATCCTCGTCGGTGACGTTGAGGAGCTTGGCCGGCGGCGTCTGGCCGCCCGGCTGGGCGGCGTTGTTGACCAGGATGTCGATGCCCCCGAGCGCGTCGGCGGTGGCGGCCACCGCGGCCCGCACCGACGCGTCGTCCGTGGTGTCGATCACGACCGGGACGATCGTTCGGGCACTGGCTGTTCGAAGCTCCGCAGCGGCGGCCTCGAGCCGCCCCAGGTCGCGCGCCGCGATGGCGACATCGACCCCCTCGGCGGCCAGCGCCCCGGCCACGGCCAGCCCGATGCCTCGACTGCCGCCGGTGACCAGTGCCCGGCGACCCCGCAGATGCAAATCCATGGGTTGGGTCTACCAGACCGCTGCGAGAAACTCGTCGCCGTCGGGGTGACAGCATCACCTGGCATCACGCGCCCCCAGGGGGCATGGTGATGCCATACCGGCACAACGGTGGATCGCAACGTTGAGAGGTCGAAGTGGAACTGTCCGAAGTCATGCGCACGACCGGTGCGGTGCGCCGGTTCACCGGCCGCCCGGTGCCACCCGGTGTGCTGTACCGAATCCTCGACCACGCCCGGTTCGCGCCGAGCGGCGGGAACCAGCAGGGATGGCACGTGATCGTCGTACGCGACCGGGCCGTGCGACGACGCCTGGCCGAACTCCACGTGGCCGCGTTCGAGCGATACGCGGCCGAACAGGCCGCCGGCTACCGGGCCTTCAGCGTGGTCGATCCGGCCCCGCCCGACGTCGAGGTACCACATGGGCTTCCGACGGAGCAGATGCTGACGGCAGTCGAGCACGCGCCCGAAATGCTCGTGATCACGGTCGATCTGCGCGCGCTGGCCGTGCTCGACCGCGACCTCGATCGCCCCTCCATCGTCGGTGGCGCATCCATCTACCCATTCGTGCAGAACATCCTGCTCGCCGCGCGCAACGAGGGGCTGGGAGGCGCGGTCACCACGTTCTTGGTCGCCGGCGAACCCGATGCAGCCCCGCTGCTCAACCTTCCACCCGGCCATGCCATTGCGGCAATGGTCCAGCTCGGGATCCCGCATCACCAGGTCACCCGCTTGAGGCGTCACCGGGTCGAAGCCTTCGCGACCGTGGACAAATTCGACGGCGACGTACTGTCACCCGATTGAGCGCTCGAGCCGCCCGAATGGGGCGAGGCGTTCGTCCGAGCGACCGGGCCGTGGCCGGGCTGCCAGAAAACAGGGATCCGAGAGGACAGGGCTCCGAGAGAACAGGGACCACTAGCCTCTGCTGCTGGTGTCCCCTACCCGAATGCCGCTCGATGACGTCCGCGTGCTTGACCTGACGGTGGCGCGATCGGGGCCCACCTGCGTGCGTCACCTGGCCGACTGGGGGGCCGAGGTCATCCGGGTCGAACCGCCCAGAGAGGCCGGGTCGGAGCCCTCCACCGGAGGCAGCCGCCACGGTGCCGACTTCCAGAACCTGCATCGCAACAAGCGGTCGATCGCGCTCAACCTCCAATCCCCCGAAGGCCAACAATTGTTCAAGCGCATGGTGACCGAGGCCGATGTCTTGGTCGAGAACATGCGTCCGGAGGTCAAACACCGCCTCGGGATCGACTACGAGAGTCTGTCGGCAATCAATCCCCGGCTGGTCTACGGCTCCATCTCGGGGTTCGGCCAGGAAGGTCCCTACGGGGATCGGGGCGGGGTCGACCAGATCGCCCAAGGGCTCGGCGGTCTCATGAGCGTGACCGGACACGCCGGAGGGGGGCCGCTGCGGGCGGGCATCCCCGTCACCGACCTGGCCGCCGGAATGCAGCTGGCCCTAGGCATCCTGGTGGCACTCCACGAGCGCGACCGCTCGGGCACCGGGCAGTGGGTGCAGACCTCGCTCCTCGAGGCCATGATCGCCATGCTGGACTTCCAGGCGGCTCGTTGGACGATCAGCGGGGAGGTGGCGCGCCAAGAGGGCAACCACCACCCAACCTCGATTCCCATGGGCTGCTTCGCCACCGCCGACGGCCACATCAACCTGGCCGGTCCGTCAGGGCGGTTGTGGCGCCGCTGTTGCGCGGTGCTGGGAGTGCCCGAGCTGGCCACCGACCCTCGCTTCGACACCGCCGAGAAGCGATCGGCCAACCGCAGGGAGCTCAACACCATCATCGAAGAGCACTTACGCGCCAAGACGACCGCCGAGTGGGTGGAGCTCTTGAACGATGCCGGGGTGCCGGCCGGGCCGGTCAACTCGATAGACCAGGTGTTCGCCGACCCCCAAGTGAAGCACCTGGAAATGGTGGCATCAGTGCGCCACGCCTCCCTCGGCGAGCTGGCCCTGATCCGCAACGCCACCTCGATGAGCCGGACGCCGTCCTCGGTGCGCCGGCCCGCCCCCGAGCTCGGAGAGAACACGACCGAGGTGCTCGTCGAGCTTGGTCTCTCGCAGGCCGACATCGCCGACCTCTGTGCGCGCGGCGTGGTGGCCGAGGCCGGCCAACCGTGAGCGACCCCCGGGAGTTGGCGCTGCCGACGGACAAGATGCTGGCAAAGGTGCACGACGGCGTCGGTTGGATGATCTACAACAACCCGGCGCGTCACAATGCCCAGTCCCTCGAGATGGTGTGGGCCGTTCCGACGATCCTGTCGGCCTTCGCCGGTGACCCCGAGGTGAGCGTCGTGGTGGTCACGGGCGCCGGAGAGCGGGCCTTTGTCTCGGGGGCCGACATCTCCGAGTTCGCCGAGCGGCGCACCACCGCGGAGGCCCGAGCCGAATACGACGCCGCGGCGGCCAACGCGGCGGCGGCCTGGGGCCAGCTGGACAAGCCGATCATCGCCATGATCCGCGGCTACTGCCTGGGTGGTGGGCTTGCGATCGCCATGATGGCCGACATCCGCATCGCCGCCGAGGGCAGCCAGTTTGCGATCCCGGCGGCCAGGTTGGGCCTTGGTTACGGGTTGGCCGGCGTCGAAACGCTGGTGGGCCTGGTCGGTTCGGCCTGGGCGTCGGAGATCCTCTTCTCGGCGCGTCGACTTTCGGCGGCCGAAGCCGCGCCACATCGGGCTGGTCAACCGAGTGCTTCCCGGTGCCGAGCTCGAGGCGGCTGCTCGAGAGCTCGCCTCCACCATCGCTGCCAACGCCCCCCTGACTCTCAAGGCGGCCAAGCTCGCGATTCGAGAGGCCGGGCGCGACCCGGCGGTGCGAGATCGAGACGCGGTGCGCCGAGCCGTCGAGGCGTGCTTCAGCTCCGAGGACTACGTCGAAGGGCAGCGAGCCTTCCTCGAGCACCGCGATCCGGTCTTCAAGGGCCGCTGATCGGAGGTCCGCGCCAACAGCGTGGTTCAGCGTGTCGAGCAGTGGGCGGTCCGGAAGCGGTCGAGCTTCCTGCCGATCGAGACCCTGCTGCGATTCAATGCCACAATGCTGAACACCAAGGAGATCATCTCCGTGCGGCCCTTTGTGCACAGTTGCCTCAACCCGATTAGTGACAACGGTTAGTTACCGAAGCTGAGCGGAGAAGCCAGACGCCGATGAGCACACTCAGAGCAACGCCAGGTTCTCGCAGATCTTGGTCCGCACACACGCGGTGCCTCGGTTGATCGATCCGGAACTAGAAGCCCTCGACCCAGATCGCGATCGACCGGCCGACGTCATCGTCGCGCAAGACCTGAAGTTGAGCTTCGGGGCCAAGACGGTTCTCTCGGGGATCAACATGACCTTTCGCCGCGGCACGATCACGGCGTTGATCGGCCCGACCGGGTCGGGGAAGTCAACCTTCCTGCGAACCATCGACCGCATGAACGACAGGGTGGTCGGGTTCAAGCATGAGGGAGACATCAAACTCGATGGCCTTAGCATCTGGTCACCGGGTTTGGATCTGCTCACTCTCCGCCGACGTATAGCGATGGTGTTCCAGCGGCCGAACCCCTTCCCAATGTCGATCAAGGAAAATGTGGTCAGCGGCCCGAAGGCCCACGGGATCGCCGCCGGCAAGCAGCTCGATGTGGTGGCCGAGCAGCGATTGCGCGAAGTGGGATTGTGGGACGCGGTGAAGGACCGACTAGATGATTCCCCGTTTCGGTTGTCCGGGGGTCAGCAACAGCTGATGTGCCTCGCTCGGGCGCTCGCCGTCGGACCCGAGGTGATCTTGCTCGACGAGCCGACCTCCGCGCTAGACCCGATATACATCGAGTCGGTGGAAGGGCTCATGCGCCAGATGACGCCTGCCCTGACACTGATCATGGTGACCCACAACCTGGGTCAGGCCCAACGGGTCTCTGACACCACAATGTTCTTGTACAAGGGCCGCCTGGTGGAGTATGGCGACACCGAGCAGATCTTCAAGCGCCCTCGCGAGATCGACACGGAACGGTACGTCACCGGACGAATGGGCTGAACGCACCACATGTCACAGCTTCGCTGTCGCCGTTTCCGGGGGAGGCAGTTGACCCTGCATGGTCTCGGATCGGCGGTAGCGCCTTGGCTCCATTCCTTCGATCGGAGATGATTGGGCGTGGCGCGTAAGTGGTATGCCCGGAAGCCCGAAGGCTTTCTGTACGACCAACCGCGAGCAGCATCTTGGCAAATCGAGCGGGCTCAGACCCTTCTCGAACAAAAGTTCAGCATTCCGCTCGACGACTTCGACGCTCACCTCGGTGCCCTGACCATGTTGAAGGATCACCTGCGAGAGCGTCTCTGGCGCGCCCATCGAAGTGAACTGATACGAAGAGTCCAGGCATCGTGCCGCCGCCCCGGATTCGAGATCAAAGATCCGCTGCCCTCCCACCACGGAGCTGGACACTGGATGTGGATCGACCCGGGGACGATCGCCAGAGGCTCGCTGGCTGCCCACTTCTCTCCGTACCACTACTCCGTCGACGAACTGGCCTTCTTGGCGGAGAAGGTGCTCTTGGAACAAGGCAATCCCGATGGCCTTGCCCAACTCTTCGGACATCCACGCGGCCCTGAGCCCACGGTGGTCGTCAATTCGATCCCAGGGCCCCTCGGACCCGTGAGGACCATTACCGTCAATGGCAACCATCGCACGCTCATCTTCGAAGCAGTTGGCGCTCCGTTGATCTTGGCCAAGGTCCATAGGTACCGGCCGCCGTACCGATGCAAGCTTCACCAAGAAGACGATTGGAGAACCACGCTCGAGTTCCTCCGTTGGCTGGAAACTTTCGGGGTGCTGCGCATGTCGTCTCGAGCGTACGTAGCAAAGGAGCCGTGGATCTACCTTCGATTGGCTGAAGCGCCGACACCTTGGTTGGCCGCCTCACCGAAAGATGCCTTGGCCGCCTTGGCGACGTATGAACAGTTCTATGGGCGCCGGATCGAGCGAATTGGTCGGCTGGATCGGGGCCTGCTTGAGCGCCGGTGGGGATAGCTTCCGGCGGTCCAGGACTGACGGCCCCGCGAGTGACGCCAGAGAGTTATCGGCCGCGCCGATCAAAAGGAAGCCGATAGGAACGAAAGAGTGACGCCAGCACGACGTCGAGCCAGATCGACGAGCTTCTCGCCGATGTGCGCCTCACCGCCTGGACCAGGTGAGCGTCGTGTTCCGACGGTCGTGGCCCTCCGGCTCGCCTAGGTCGCCTCCCTCCGTAGCCGGCGACCTGACCTGACTCTGGTTACATCCAGCCCCCGGTACGTCGTAGATCACCCTTGTGAAACTTGACCAGTCGACTTGCCCACACCGGGAGTCTTGCCTTGTCCTCACGTGCTCGCTCTTGGGTCAACCTTCCTCCGGCAACACCTTGGTCGATCTTCGCCGACGCGTCGCTGACGATGGCATTGACGAGTCGTTCCAAGGGCACACCCGCGCCGGTCGCCAACTCAGCCAGTGAACGGCCCTGATCAAAAGCGCGACGCACCTGGGCGGGATCCAGTCCAACGACTCCAGCCGCCACCATGAACTCAGAACGGGCCAACCCCCGCAGGTCCCCGCCCAAAGGGCCGGCGCCGTATGAAGAGCGAAACGCCCGTCGTCTGCCAAAAAAGACCAGCATGTACACCAGCCGAACGGTGGCGAGCGCTCCGATCAGTCCTCCGAGGAGGTAGTCACCCCGGAGGAGGAGAACGGCGGCTATCGCCGCACCGATCGCGACCATTACCCATCGAAAGGTCCAGAATGACGTTCTTCGATGCCGGCCCATGCCGAGCTGCTGGTTCTGCTGCACAAGGCAATTCCACCACGGAAACGACGGGTTGGGGGTGTCAATCAGGCCGAGAACGCTTCCAGCGTCACCTGCGCCCATTGGCGCAGAGGCGCAGCCATCTCGTGCCTCGGATCGCCGGGCGTCCGAGCCGAACACCACATTGACGATCACCTCGCCGTGTCAGCCGAGCCCGCGCAACATGACGTTCCAGTAGTAGGCGGGCAACCCGTAACGCTTCAGGAGCCACATGTCGTATCTCTCGCGCTGGGTGTTGATGAAGGGGAACGTCGGCCGTGGCGAAAGGCTGTAGTCGAACTCGGCAAGCAGCATCTTGCCTCTGGCGGTCGTGAATGGGCAGGCGGCGTAGCCGTCGTAGCGAGCCGTCGGGTCCTGCCCCGAGAGGGTGGCCAGCACATTGGCGACGACCACCGGCGCTTGGCGCCGGATCGCTGCGCCCGTCTTTGACGTCGGAGCGTCACAGACATCTCCGAGGGAATAGACCTCCGGATAACGGGCATGCATGAGGCGATGACGATCGACCGGCACCCATCCGAAGGGGTTCTGACCCGACAGCTCGCTGTCGCGCGACGAACGAAGGGGCGCGCTGTGGCGGCGCCACGTGCAACAGGTCGTAACCGAGGGTTTCTCGGACCTTTCCATCGGGGCTGATGGTCTCGAATGTCGCCTCGTGGGAATCGGGATTGACCTCGACGAGCTCATGTGCGAAACGGGTCTGTATTCCGTAACGCTCGACAACGCGTTCTAGCACCCGCGCGAATTCGGGCACACCGAAGATGCCTCCGGCACCCGTCGCATAGGTCACCTGCATGTTGGTGAGCCTGCCCGTGCGTTGCCAGTAGTCGCACGCGAGATAGGTGGCTTTCTGCGGAGCACCCGGGCACTTGATCGGCGAGCCGGGCGCCGCGAAGAGTGCCTGGCCACCACGGAAGCGTCGGACGAGCTCGGCATTCTTCGGGGCAAGCTCGACTGCGTAGTTTGAGGCCGCAATTGGCGTCGCCATTGCCTCAGTCAGCCCGGGCACGAGGTCCCAAGCCAGCTCCAGGCCGGGGCACAGAATGAGCACGTCGTAGCCGATGCGAGCGCCCGATGCGGTCGTGACCAGGCGCCGATCGGGGTCCAGCTCGACGGCGGCGTCTTGGACCCAGCGCACGCCCTTGGGCACGACCGCGGATTCCTTGCGTCGAGTCCGCGCAACATCGGAGACCCCAGCGCCGACGAGGGTCCATAGCGGCTGGTAGTAGTGCTCGCTGGCCGGCTCCACCAGGGCAACGTCTTGCTCTCCGGCCCGACGGAGCCGCGCCGCGACGGTGATCCCGGCGGTGCCACCGCCCACGATGACCACCCGATGATGCATCCTCGGCCCCTTGACTCACAGGGTGAATGTTGACTTTTATGATCAACATTAACCCTTTTCCTGAGGAATGCAAGAGACCTATTGCCGAAGGCTCAACGCTCGCTTGGCAAGGTGGGGGCGGACCGAGGCGCTCAGGCTCCGGGGGTCTCGTCGGGGCCGTTGGGTGCCATGGGTGCCGCGGGATCGCCAGCGTCGGCTTGGAGGCTCGTTGCCACCTGAGAAAGAAATGAGCGCACCGTTGACTGGGCGACCCGGTGCAGCAGGGCACGGTCGAGGTGACTTCCGAACTCGCCCAAGGGAGGCACGTAGGAGGCCGAGAGCGTAAGGCGGCAGCCACCGTCGATCGGGGCCAGCTCAATGTCGCCGTTGAGCACCGGAAAGAGGGCCTGAAAGCTGCTCGGCTGCCACCCGAGGCCGACGACCACAGCCCCAGCCCGGTCCCGAGGTGGGCCGAGGGTCACGCGCACATCGCGGGTGAGCCGTCCCCGTGCCCACGACGGGCCAACCCGCATCGTATGGGTCTCGCCATCCTCGACGGCTGCGCTTGCCAAGGACTCGAGCCAACTTCCATCACCGGTGAAGCGTGGTTGCACCGTCTCCAGCGGGCAGCTGACATCGGTAAAGTCCTCGACAAAAATTAGGGGTCCTCTCCGAGGAGCATGTGCCCCGGGCTCGTTTGACTCGGGTTCATTTGACTCCATCGTTCCAAGCTAAGAGTTGCTCGCAGCGCGCCACAGAGGCGAAGGTCCTTTACTCCTCCGGGGACGGCCCGTTTCGGATCATGGTTCCGGGCTGTTGCCCGCACGGGGGTGGGGGTCCAAGTCCCCCTCCGACACCGGGGTTGACCTGGATGTTCATCATCATGATGTAAACGGATCGTCCCTACTGACGCGCAATATCGGGCATTTCCCAATGTTTGGGGACCTAAATCTGCCGTACTGAAGAGTGGACCGTCTGCGACCCGCCGGCATGTGACCTCTTCAGCTGCTCGGCGGTTCCACAACGGAGGGCTGACCCGACAAGGGCGTCCGAGAGGTTTCGGTCGCCCATCGAGGTAGTGACCAAACTCACATCGGCGGTCTCAGGGAACGAACGTGCACAACCCTTGGTCGATGACGACGTCGCCGTTCTCCGTGGTCGTCTTGAACACAGCGTGATCTCCGTCGACCCACATCGCCACCGTCAGCGCGTCCCCGGGAAAGACAGGCTTGGAGAAGCGTCCCTCCATGCTCTTGAACCGGGCGGGATCCGAGCCGCACAAAGCGTGCAGGAGCGCCCGTCCGGTGAAGCCGTAGGTGCACAGGCCATGGAGGATCGGCTTGGGGAAGCCGGCCGCCTTGGCGAACTCGGGGTCCGAGTGGAGCGGGTTGCGGTCACCGGACAACCGGTACGTGAGGGCCTGGTCGGGCCTGGTGTGGTAGGTCACCTCGTGATCAGGCGCACGTTCGGGGGCAACGTTGCGAGGACCACTCGGGCCGCGATCGCCCCCGAAACCACCCTCGCCGCGGATGAATACATTCATCTTCAGGTTGAAGATCGGTTCACCGGTCTCCACGTCCACCGACTCCGACTCGCTGGCGATGACCGCCCCCGAACCCTTGTCGTAGACGCCGACGAGACGCCCGCGGCTGCGGATCTTGCCCTCGACCGGGATTTCGCGGTGCAGCTCGATCGTCCGACCGCCATCGACAAGCATGGCCGGGTTGAAGGTCCCGATGTCGCCCATGCCCCCTCGGCCACCCCCGACGATCACTGCGAAGGTCGGCAGCACCTTTTGGGTCACGCCCCGGGAGTTCTCGGTGGTGAACTCGAGCTCGGCACCGGTGGGATCCAAGGAGCCCGCCCCGACACCGATCGCATAGACGAGGGCGTCCTTCGACGTCCAGGCATGCTCGGTCCACTCGCTCCACTCACCCGTCACGGCATCAGGATTGATGGGCATGTGCTTGCTCCTCTCAGCCTTCAGCTCGCCCGGCGAGCTTTGCTTCACACATCTCGTGTGTCCCTACCGTATCCAGCACGACGTGTCCATGACGGCCCGCTCCGTCCACACTCGCTCGGGACCTGGTGGTGGGCGGTTCAGCTCTCCGTCGCGATCAGGGTCTTGGAACTGTCGCCACCGGCTTGTTCGAACGTGGTCTGGGCCAGGCGTCCGAGCCGTGCGTAGTCGACCTTGCCTGAAGGGCTCCGGCTGATGCTCGAGACCACGATCACCACCCGAGGCGCCTTGTAGGCAGCCAATCGAGCGCTGACGAACGACCGCAGCTCGTCGCGCTCCACCTGGTGATCCGCCTCGACCTCGACCAGTGCGGTCACCGCGTGCCCGAAGCGATCATCAGGGATGCCGACGCACACGGCGTCGAGCACGCCCGGGAACCGCTTGATGACCTCTTCGACCTCCTCGGCGAACACCTTCTCCCCGCCGGTGTTGATGACGGCGGCGCTTCGTCCGAGCAGCTCGATCTCTCCGTCCGCTCGCACTACTGCCATGTCGCCGGGCAGGACGTAGCGGACGCCGCCGATGGTCCGAAAGGTTCGGGCGGTCTTCTCCGAGTCCTTGTAGTACCCGACCGGGACATGCCCGGGGACCGCCACCAGCCCCGGCGTGCCACTCCCGGGCTCGACCTCCACGTCGTCGGGGCCGAGCACCTTGACCCCGTTGCCGAGCGTGAACTCGGCCGTTGCGGTCACGTGGCTCGCCGATCGAGACGCTGGCCCCCATGCCCACCGCCTCGGACGAACCGAGGCTGTCGTATACCGTGACCGCCGGCAGGTGCCCGGTGAGCCCGTTCTTGGTCGCCTGGCTCCACATCACCCCCGACGAGTTGAGGAGCACGAGGGTCGACAGGTCGTAGCGGTCTCGATGGTCGTCGAGCTCTCTCAGCAGTGGCTTGGCGAAGGCGTCGCCCACCAACGCGACCGCGTTGACCCCGTACTCGTCGACGGCCCGCCACAGCTCGTCGGGGTCGAAGTGCCGGTTCGGGAGCGTGACGACCGTGCCCGCCTGGATCATGGCGATGAACGCGCTGAACTGCCCGGTGCCGTGCATCAGTGGGCACGCCGGGAGGAACACGAACGGGGGTTCGGCGACGGCCGCCTCGTAGCGCTGGCGGAGCTCGGCCATGTCCTCGGCCCGGGCCGTGCCGGCGAAGGGGTTGCCGCCGGCGCCCAGGACCTCGAAGAGCTCGTGCTGCTCCCACATGACGCCCTTCGGCATGCCCGTGGTACCGCCCGTGTAGAGCAGGATCAGGTCCTCGCCCGAGCGGCTCCACGGGGGATCGGGGCGGTCGGCGCCCGTGACCACCAACTCCTCGTAGGGGCTCGCCCAGTCCGGGATGGGCGCCCCGTCCTCGACGGCGTACCAGCGCTTCACGCCGGGCAGGCGGTCGCCGACCTGGCTCAGGAGCGGCCCGAAGGTGGCGTGGAAGACGACCGCCTCGGCGTCGGCATCCTGGAGGAGGTAGGTGATCTCGTCGGGGCCGTACCGGTAGTTGATGTTGAAGGGCGCCATCCCCGCCTTGAGCGCCGCCGTGTAGGTCTCCAGGTATTCGGGGCAGCTGTAGAGGTAGGCGCCCACCTTGGACTGGTGCGTCAGTCCGGCCTCGAGGAGATCACGGGCCAGCGCGTTGGCTCGCCGGTCGAACTCCCCCCACCTGATGAGGCGCGTCCCGCTCCGATGCGCCGGCCGGTCGGGCATGATCTCGGCCACCGACTCCCACACGTCGGCCAGGTTCCACTGCGGCTCTGGCGTCATTGCCGCACAATAGGGGGCCGGTCTCTCACGGGGCGTCGAGGTCTCAGGAATGTCGGAGCAGGAAGTCGCGCAGCGGGCCGTTGACCTCGTCGGGATGGCTCAAGTTGGACGCGTGGCCGGCGCCGGCGATTCGAACCAGCCCCTCACAGTTGGGAAGCGCCTCGGCCAAGTACTCCGCCTTCTCCATCGCGATGGCCACGTCTTGTTCGCCGTGGAAGATGATGGCAGGAGCAACGATCTCCGACACCCGATCCGAGATGTCGTCGCGATCCATGAGGGTCCGAAACGGTTCGAGGATCGCTTCCTTGGGAGTGGCCTGCCATTTGGCCACCCAACCGGCGTGGTCATAGCCCGGGCTCATGATCGTCGCGGCCACCGCACCGGTCAGCTCATCGGACGCGCCGTTGGTCGACCACTCGACAGCCATCGCCTCGTAGATCGATCGCGCCTCTTCGGGCTCGGCGCCGGCCTGGGTGTCGATCAGGCCGAGTCCTCGAACCCGGTTGGGCGCACGCAATGCGGCCCGCAATGAGATGAAGCCGCCCTGGGACATCCCGACGAAGAAGGCCGCGTCGATGCCGAGATGGGAGAGCAACGCCAGGGCGTCATCGGCCGAGTCCCAGTAGGTGAAGGGCCCGTGGACCTCGGTCTGGCCGAAACCGCGCTCATCCCAGGTGATGCAGCGGAACTTTCCTGAGAGCGCGACCACCTGCGCCTCGAACATCTCGTGGTCCATCAGGTAGCCGTGGCTGAAGATCACCGCCGCTCCCCCACCCCCCGAATCCTCGAAGTAGAGGTGTTCGCCGTTGACGTCTGCAAAGGGCATTGCCCCTCCTTCGACCGTGGTGCGTGCATCATGCCTCGCGGCCGGCATCGACGCCCTCGGCGTCAAGCGTTCCCGATCTCGATCAAGAGACCTTGGTGGTGAGGCTCAGCCCCCGAGGCTGGCCCGCAGTGCATCCAGCTCGTGACGGAGCTCGCTCACCTCGGATCGAAGGCTCATGAGCTCTGATCGAAGGTCCTCACGATCATCGGGGAACGGGCGAGCTCCGCTCGAACCTTCGATTCCTTCGGTCTCGGACCTTCTATCGACGCCAGCACTCACAACGGCATCGCCGGTTGAGGGTGTGACAAGCGGACAGTCCCACCGCTCCTCCTTCTGACCGGGCCGTCGGCCAAGGCTCGAGACCAGCGGTTCGTCGAGCGAAGCCAGCCGTTCGAGCTCGCGTGCCACGTCGTCGAGCCCATCGAACTCGATCATCCGGTCGGTCCGCGCCCGGAGCTCGCCAATCGTCTGGGCGCCACGGAGCAGGAGTACCGCCAACAGGGCCCGTTGACGGGGGTCGAGCGCCAGCGTCTCGTCGAGCACCTGGCGATACCGAACGGCACTGCGACCATGCGATGGCAGGACGAAACGGACGAGCCATAGTTCCTTCAACTCGTCGAGCGTCGAAAGCACGGTCCCCTCGTCGTAGTCCACCACCGGGTCCCGGTTCGATGCTTGGTTACAGGCGGCCACCAGCGCCGCGATGGTGAGCGGGTACTGCTGGGGTGTCGTGAGCTCCTTCTCGACCAGCGAGCCGAGCACCCGTGCCCCCTGCGCGCTCAGCCTCATAGGAGCGAGCTTAAGGGGCGGGAGAGCGAGGCCCCGGACGCCCGGCTCGCCCTCGAGCGGCGCGAGCCGATCCGCCGAGATCATCGATGTCACCCGGGCGGCATAGGGCGGTAGCCGGGGTTGGCCACCGAGAGTTTGTCGGCAACGGTCGCGCGCACCACGTCGCTCACTGCTCCCAACCGATCGTTGTACGCCCCGGAGCGGATCGCCGCGGCCAGCTCGGCCTCGCTGGCTACGCCCAACCCCGCCAGACGCGCGGAGTGCGCAACGGCGAGCGCGGTCCCGAACTCGAGCTCACGGCCCACCATGGTGACGACGTTGGCGGCCACCCGGGCGTGGAAGCGCACTCGGCCTTCGGTGGCGGAAAGCACATCGGACTCGAGGAACTCCCTGACCGCGTGGAGCAACTGGACCGCCGACGGGACGTCGTGCGGCGGTCCGATCGGACCGGTATGGGAGGGCTTCCCGGCGGAGTCCCTCGGTTCAGAAGCTCGGGGGGCTGGCTCCGGCACGCTGGTGCCGCCACCAGTAGCCGTCCATGGGAGGAGATCCAGCAGGTCCGACTCGACCTCGCACACCCGGCGGCCGATGGCGGCCAGCTCGACTGACCGGACGATACCGGTCGTGTGCGTCAGCGCCTGGGCGATGCAGATGATCCCCCACCGAAGCGTGCCCAGTGCGATCCACCAGTGCAGGACGCTCTCGTCGACGGGCTCGCCGCCCGCACTCTCGTAGGCGGTAACCAGCTGTTCGATCGTGCCGAACCCGCCGACGGGAAGCGACGAACCGAAGCGCCACGCTTTCACGCACAGCCATCCGAGATCCTCGAGCGGATCCCCAAGATGGGCGAGCTCCCAGTCCAACACGGCCCGAATTCCCTCGGCCCCCACGATCAAGTTGCCGTTGCGGAAGTCGCCGTGCACCACCCCCTCGACCGAGCGATGCGGGCGCGTCTCGGCCAACCACAGGAGCCCCAACTCGAACGCGGGGTGGGGTTCGCCGAGCCGGTCGAGCTGGTCGCGCAGCTGCTTGAGCGGATCACCACCGGGAAGGCCGGGGACCCCGGCCGGAGGGATCCGGTGGAGGGCGGCGAGGATCCGGCCGCACTGCTCCGCGAGGACCGCTCGGGCATTGGCCAACTGCTCGTCACGCAAGATCCGACGCGGGATCGTCTCGCCGTCGACGAACTCGGTGATCAGAAAAGGGGCTCCCAGTCCTTCGGATCCATCCCCCGCGACCACGACACGCGCGGCACCGGAACCCCTGCCCCTGCGGCCGCCTCGAGTAACGCCGCCTCCAGCGGCGCGCCCGAGCCGGGCCATCCGGCACGATCACGGCGCAAGACGAGGCGCCGTGCTGAGCCGTCGGAACCGCGAACCGAGAAGCTCCAGGTGTCCTTGGAGGCGCCGCCGGGCAATCGAGTCAGGTCCTCGGCGACCACCGGTTGCCCGAGCGCAGCACCGACGACGATGCGCAGGTGCTCAACCAGACCCTCACCGTCCATGCGCGCAGACTAACGACCCCCTTGCCATCACGCCGTTAGGCTGGACCGATCGCCATCCGACTCGAACCCCAAGATGAGTACATGCACGAGTTGGGCCCAGAGCCCAACTTCAACGAGTCGATGTACTTCAACGCCTACGACCCGGGAGCACGCCTAGGCGGGTTCTTCCGCCTCGGGAACCGGGCCAACGAGGGTTCCGGCGAGATGACGATCTGCCTCTACCTCCCTGATGGTCGAGTCGCCTTCATGTTCGGCCGTCCCCACGTCTCGACCAACGAGGCCTTCGACGCGGCCGGGATGCGGTTCGAGGTCGTGGAACCCTTCACCGAGCTTCGGGTCAGCTACGAGGGGTCCGTGGTCCTGCTGGCCGACCCGCTCGAGATGGCCGACCCGCACCGGGCCTTCGCCTCCAACCCCCACACCGAGTGTGCGGTGCACCTTGTCTACCGGGGGAACTCGTCCATGTTCGGTGGCGAGCCAGACCGACCGACCGAGCGCCCGGGCGAGGAGTTCGCCAGAGGCCACTACGAACAGCTGGTGGGGGCGAGTGGCACGGTCCAGGTGGGGAACCAAGAGTGGGGGCTCGACGGCTACGGACTGCGTGACCACAGCTGGGGCCCGCGCTATTGGCAGGCGCCGTGGTACTACCGCTGGCTCACCGGCAACGTCGGGGCAGACTTCGGGTTCATGGGGTCGCGCGTGGCCCGGCGCGACGGGCCCGGCACACGCGGTGGATTCGTGTGGGACGGAAACGCCCTCCATCTGTGCCACGACTTCCAGATGCGCTCCACCGGGGAGGGCGATGCGCGATACCACCGGGCCATCGAGGCCGAGCTGGTGACCGAGCACCGGACATGGTTAGTGCGGGGATCGGTGCTCAACCTGATCCCGTTACGCAATCGCCGCCACGACCCCGACGGCAACGAGCTGGTCACGCGCATCTCAGAGGGGCTCACACAATGGACCCTCGAGGACGGCCGCGTGGGCTACGGACTCTCCGAATACTTAGACCAAATCATCGAAGGGGCACCGGTCGGCCTGGACGAGTAGGCGAGCTGGATGCTCCCCGTGAACGCGGGCGGAGAGCCGTCCTCACGAGCGGCGCATTCCCAGCTCGCGGAGTCGACCGGGCACGTGACCAGTCCCCGTGCCATCGAGTGGGTGTGAACGTCAGGCGGCCCGATTGGCGTTGGCCACGATGGCCACGATCACCTCTGTCCACAAGGGCTCGGGCAGGTCGTGGCCCATCCCTTCGATGATGAGCAGTTCGGCACCGGGCACGGCCTTGGCGGTGGCCTCTCCCCCGCTCGGCGCCGGCGCTGGTAACACCAACGGGCGCGGCCCAGACCTTTGCGGGAGGCATGGACACGACACGCGCCACTGGGGACCGAGCCGACCGCTTGGCTAGTGCTCATGCTGACTTGGTGACCGCGGTTGAATCACTAACCAGCGGCGATGACTGGCAACGCATGCTGGAGCTGGCATCGCACTTCCACCACTACAGCGCCAACAACGTTCTCTTGATCATGCTGCAGCGACCGGATGCGACGCGGGTCGCTGGGTACCGTGCATGGCAAGGCATGGGTCGTCAAGTCCGCAAGGGTGAGCGCGGGATCCGGATACTCGCCCCATTTCATTACCGCTACAAGGTAAGTGACGGCGACGGAACCGAGGTTTCGCAAGAGGGAACCCGAGGTTTCACAACCGTGACCGTGTTCGATGTGTCGCAGACTGAGGGCGACGTACTGCCCGACGTTCGACCGATGTTGCTTGACGGCGCTGATGACGCGGGTTTGTGGGATGCATTGAGTGTCCAGGTGACAGCGGCTGGCTACAAGATCGAGCGAGGCGACTGCTTCGGTGCGAACGGGTGTACCGATCACCGCATGCGATCTGTGCGAGTCCGAACCGACGTCAGCGATGCCCAGGCGGCCAAGACTCTCGCCCATGAGCTGACGCACGTTCTCCTGCACCCAGACACGGCCGAGTACTTCAGGTGTCGAGGACGCTCGGAGGTGGAAGCCGAGAGCGTTGCCTTCCTGGTGTGCCAGGCAGCCGGATTGGTCTCTGACGGTTACTCCTGGCCCTACATCGCGCATTGGAGTGATGGGGACAGCCAGGTCGTGCAGGATGCGGCCGGACGGGTGCTAGACGCGGCACAGACGATCCTTGCTCGGTTGAACATTGCCCGGCACGACAGCCACCCACGACAACCCGGGCACGGGTAGGAGAACCCGGTATTGCTTAAGAGCGACGTTCCGATGCCCTCGCTGGAGCAGCGAGCCAGGATCCCGCCGGCGCAGAAGGACTCGTCGTCGGGGTGGGATGCACGCCATCACGATCAACGGATCGGCCATCCCCCAGCGTGGCCCAGATGCGCGCACCGGGAGCCAGGGCCGGGGGGTGGTCCAACCCCAACCCGGTCCCCGTAGAACCGCCGTGGGCGACCTCGACGGCCGGGATATGCTCGACACCCGATGGCCGATCCTCGTGACGTCGTTACCGTTGAGCGGGTGATCCACGCCTCGCCCTCGGCGATCTTCGACGTGCTCGCCTCGCCCGACCGTCACCCCGATTTCGACGGCTCCGGCACGGTGAAACACGCCCGCCCAGGCGGGCCGGAGCGCCTCTCAGAAGGGGCGACCTTCACCATGGACATGCAGCAGGGCGTGCGCTACGGGATGGTCAACACGGTCACCGAGTTCGAGGAGGGTCGTCGGATCGCATGGTCCCCCAAGCCGGCCAACGGGCGGGGGGCCCGGTTCGTCGGCCGGATCTGGCGCTACGAGCTCGAGCCGGTCGCCGACGGCACCCGGGTCCGGGAGACCTGGGACATCTCACACGAGGGGATCCGCTTCCTTCTCCGTTACATCGCGGGCTCGCGGACCCGACGCAACATGGAGAAGTCGCTCGAGCGCCTGGGGGATCTGGTCACCGGCGCACCCTGAAGGCTCGGTAACGGCGGTCGACCGGCGCCGCATCCACTGGCCGGACACGCCACCAAGGTCTTGGACTGATGGCCACCGGCCTTCTCGACTGTGGTCCGGGCCAGCTGGCCGAGCCGGGCGTAGCCGACCCCGGAGTCTCCAGAGACGTATGTGGCGGCCATGAGGGGGGCTGGCGCCCTTCAACATCAACTACCGGTACGGCCCCGAGGAGATCCGCTACCTGCTGGCCGATGCCGACGCCGAGGCGGTCGTCTTCCACGCGGGTCGAACTCGCCCCACGTGAACAGGCGCGACCCGCTTCTCTGGGCCGGGCGGTCGGGCATGACCTCGACTGCCGTCTCCCGCACTGCAGCCAGGTTCCGGACCGGATCCGCCGTCATTTTCCCGAACGTGAGTGCGTGGGTTCTCACCCCCTACTCGAGGTCGGTCACCGGACGATCCGGCCGTCCTCCTCGCCCGATGACTCCCACATGCGACGCATCCACCACCATCCCGACCCGTTCGCCTGCGGGTTGAGGGCCATGACCACTTCAATCCGCCGGCGCGACCAGCGGCTGAACCAGGCCGTGAACGCGAACATGGTGCCGATGAAGACAAACCCGACGACCGGCGACACGGCCAGGAACCGGGTGGTCGGAAGGAACGACGCCAGCGTGACCCGCACGGCCGCTTCGAGGATGAGGCCAATCCCCCAGACGGCCGCGAGGACGCGAAAGACGAGCCGGGCCGGGGGCACCTCCCACAGCTGGTTGTAGGCCTCCCGGCGCGCCGGGTCATCACCGGCCGAGAGCGCCCGACCGATGTAGAACATGAGCGGCCGTGACCCCAACCAAAGGGTCAAGAGCGACGCCAGCCCGAACAAGAAGGTGAAGGCCGAGTCGCGCACCTTGAGCACGAAGGCGTTGCCTCCCAGGGCATATGAGACGGCCACCCCGACCACGAAGCCGAAGAGCACGATCGAGCCGATGGGGTCGATCTGGCGCCGACGTATCCACTGGAAGGTCACCCATGCCACCGCGGGGATACCGGCGATCACCAGGGCCGGGGCGTCGCCGCCAACATGGGGTCGGACGAGGTAGTACACGCCGAGCGGGATAACGGCCCCCCCGATCAAGCTGGGCGCGATCGCCCGCAGCGACGGCGTCTCCCAACCGTGCGGCGGATCGGGCGGCGCGGCACCGTCGGCCGAACCCTCTTGGACGGGCCCTTCCGGCGTCCCGTCTACCTCCGTCTCACCTCGAACCTCACCCAAGGCGCCTCCCAACCGATCCGGCCAAGTCTCGCAGAGCGTCGCTCAACGTATCGGGTCGCCCGACGCTCCGCCGGTTGGGCGATGTCGCCGCCCTTCCCAGGGGATGTCGCCCGGCATGGTGGAATGCTGGCCGATGCAGGCACCAAAGGAGCAGATCATGACCATGGAAACCGAGTTCGGAGGTCGGATCGGCACGGACTGGCGCGACTCGGAGCCCTGGTGGCCCCCGGAACCGAGCCCGCCCGAGGGCGCCCCCAACGTGGTGCTCATCGTCCTCGACGACGTGGGATTCGCCCAGCTCGGCTGCTACGGCTCCGACATCGCCACTCCGGCGATCGACCGGCTTGCGGCCGGGGGTGTGCGCCTGGCCAATTTCCACACCACCGCCCTTTGCTCGCCCACCCGGGCCTGCCTGCTCACCGGCCGCAACCACCACCGCAGTGGGATGGGACGGGTGGCCGATCTCGCCATCGGGTTCCCCGGCTACTGGGGGAAGCCGCCCCGGGAGAACGGATACCTGTCCGAGATCCTGCGACGGCGCGGGTACGCCACCTACGCCGTCGGGAAATGGCATCTCACCCCCGAAGACGAGACCCACATGGCGGCCTCGCGCTCGACCTGGCCGCTCGGTCGGGGCTTCGATCGCTGGTACGGCTTCCACGGCGGCGAGACCCACCAGTTCGTTCCGGCCCTCTATCACGACAACCATTCCGTGCGGCCGCCCCGGGCCATCGAGGACGGCTACCACCTGAGCGCCGACCTCGCCGATCGCGCCATCGAGTTCCTCGGTGACCTCCGCGCCGTCGACGCCGACCAACCGTTCTTCCTCTACTTCTGCACCGGTGCCTGCCACTCGCCCCACCAAGCCCCGCGCGAATGGATCGAGCGCTACGCCGGCCAGTTCGACGACGGCTGGGACGCCTGGCGGGACTGCACCTTCGCCCGCCAACTAGCCCTCGGGGTGATCCCCCCGGGGACAGGGCTCTCCCCCCGGCCGCCGTGGGTGCCGGCATGGGAGGAGCTCGGAGACGTCGAGCGGGCGGTGGCCAGCCGCTTCATGGAGTGCTTCGCCGGTTTCCTCACCCACACCGACGCGCAGATCGGCCGCCTCGTCACGTTCCTCGACGACCTGGGCGAGCTCGATAACACGGTCATCATCGTGGTGTCGGACAACGGGGCGAGCGCCGAGGGCGGGCGCGACGGGTCCATCAACGACATCCGGCTCACCAACCTCGACCCGGCCAGCGTCGCCGAGATGCACGACCGGTTGGATGAGATCGGCGGTCCCCTCACCCACAACAACTACCCGTGGGGCTGGACCATGGCCGGCAACACACCCTTCCGGCGCTGGAAGCGAGAGGTGCACCAGGGCGGGGTGGCCGATCCCTGCATCGTCTCGTGGCCCGCTCGGCTCTCCGAATCCTCCGGCGGGATCCGCCACCAGTTCGCCCACGCCATCGACGTCCTGCCGACCGTGTTGGAGCTCGTCGGCATCGGGGCGCCCGCCGAGATCGATCGCGTGCCCCAGACGACCATCGACGGCGTGAGCTTCCGCTACCTGCTCACCGCCGAAGGCGCCTCTGTCCCGGAGCGGCACGAGACGCAGCACTTCGAGATGTTCGGCTCCCGGGCCCTGTACCACCGGGGCTGGAAGGCGGTCACGTACCACCCCGTGGGGCCCCTGTACGGGGACGGACTCGACCCCAACGCCCCGTTCGACGAAGACGTCTGGGAGCTGTACCACGTGGCCGAGGACCTCTCCGAGACCCATGACCGAGCCGCCGAGCATCCCGAGTTGCTGGCGGACATGATCGAGCGGTGGTGGCAGGAAGCCCGGCGCAACCAGGTCCTGCCGCTCGACAACCGCGTGTTGTGGACGCTGGTGCACCCCAAACCCGATCGCAGGCGTGAACGCACCCGTTTTCGCTACTTCGTCGGCGCCCAGGTGCCAGAGGCGGTGGCCGTCAACGTGCGGAACCGCTCGCACACCTTGAGCGTGGAGGTGGCGGTGCCCGAAGGGGTCGTACCGGCCGGGGTGCTCCTCGCACTCGGTTCGGCGCTGGGAGGCTGGTCCCTGCATCTCCTCGACGGCCGGCTCCGCTACGTGCACAACCTCTACGGCAAGGAGCGCCACGTGATCAAGGCCGACGACCCCCTAGGTGCCGGGATCCACATCCTGGGCTTCGCATTCGACAAGGACGACGGCCCGGGCGGGACGGGAACGCTCCTGGTCGATGGTCGGGTGCTGGCCGAAGGCCCGATCGCAGTGTTCACGCCGTCGGGTTTCAACGGGGTGGGAGCCGGCCTCACCTGCGGCTACGAGTGGGGACCGGCCGTCGGAGACGGTTACCGAGCGCCCTTCGCGTTCAACGGAATTATCAAAGAAGCGGCGGTGGAGGTGACCGGTCCGGTCGTGCGCGACCCGCTCGCCGAGCTGGCCGCCATCCTGTCAGAACAGTAGGTACGAACAGTAGGTGCGAAGGACAGAAGTTGCGACGGTCTGGGAGGTCCAACGGTCCGGAGGCCCGTTCCTCTTGGTGACCATGGGAGGCAACGGGTTGCATACGAGGTCGATGCCGTCCACGAAGAACTAGGCATCTTGCTCGAGGTGGAACGGGCGGGGAGCTCGAGGGAATGCGGTCTATCGAGATCCAGTCCGGACCTCACTGATTGTGGGTGCTGGGTTTCTGGTCCTTGGAGTCATGCCGTGAGTGAGTGACACCAAGGAAGCCGCCACCCACCCCGTTCACGATCCGACTACAGCGCCACGCTCAAGCAGCCGTAAAGGCTCGAAAGGCGGACGTACGAGCCGCGGCAGCGTCAACGACAGCCGCTCGAACCTCTCACCTCAGCCGTGTGAAGTGGATCGAGATCCACCCGGGACCAGGTGATTTGCAGGCTGAGTAAGCATTTCACCCTTCATCGTTTGGCATCGTATGACGCCATTCTCAACTTCTGACGGACAAGGATGGACGAAGTTCTGATCCCAGTAGGCCGCGCAGGTTCCGGCGCTGCGCCATACTCAAGGAGAGGAACCGAAGCTCACCGCGCCACTCATGATCAACAACAACCGGGCGTTGCAGGCTATGGCTCATACCTTGCTAGTTCGCGGGCTGCTCTAGTGCGACCTCGGGTCGCGGTGATGCACCATGCCCACTCATTCTTCCCTTTGGACCTCGTCGATCAGGTCGGGGAAAGTACCGAGTTGATATGGGTGGTTGACACCTCTTCGGTCAACCCGGTGACCAACAAGTTGCTGCAGCGCCTAGGGAGAGTGGTGGACACCGCAGGTCTTGATCTGGACCGAACGGCAAGTGTCCTAGCCGATCTGCGCCCAGATGGAATCGTCTCGTTTGTCGACGACCACATCGAGACGGCGGCGGCCCTGGCTGCTCGACTTCATCTGCGCTACCACTCCCCCGAAGTGGCAAGAACGCTGGTCGACAAGCGACTTCAACGGGCAACGCTTCATCGAGCGGGTATACCCGGACCGGCCTTCTGGTCTGTGCCTGCCCGAATCACTTCGACAACAGCTGCCGACCTTGCCGACCGCATCACATATCCGGCCGTTCTTAAGCCTGCGAAAGGTAGTGGCAGCAGAGACATCCATCCGGTCGATACGCCTGAGACATTGCTTGCGTTGCTACAAGGTGCCAACGGATGCGGCTACCTAGTGGAGGAGTACCTCTACGACCAACCGGAACAGGACCACTGGTTTGCCAGCTATCTATCCGTGGAGAGCGTGGTGAGCGCCGGCCGGATCAGTCACGTGGCCTTGACCGGACGCTTTCCCCTGGCCGAACCTTTTCGTGAGACGGGCAACTTCATCCCTGCCATCCTTCGTCCCGAACTGCGACCAATAGTGCTCGAATTGGTTGACAAAACCATCGAGGCATTGGGTATCTCCGACTCAGTCACCCATACCGAGATCAAGTTGACCCCCGACGGGCCCAAGGTGATTGAGATCAATGGTCGGCTCGGAGGGAGGCCGCCGTTTGTTCTTCGCAGCGTATCTTCTATCAACTTGTTAGAGGTTGCTTGCCAGGTCGCAGTTGGCACGCCCGTGTGTTTCGAGGAATTGGTTGCCTGCCACGGCGTCGGATACTGGCTCATGCTTCAGCCGCCGATGTCGGCTCACCGCGTGACTGCAGTCGGAGGGCTCGACAAGGTCTCCACTCTTGACGGGGTCTATATCGTGAGTCTGAACCGGGGTCCGGGCACGACGTTGGACTGGCGGGACGGTACGGACTCCCAAGTGGTCACCGTGCGGGGATGCGTGGCTGATCACGACCAACTCGCCAGAGCGATCGCCAACATTCGCAGACAGGTCTCCATTAGCTACGACAAATGAACCAGATGGAGGACTGCCGAAGAAGCGGATTGTGGCTGGCCGGGGGGGGATGCAGCGGACCCACACGCCTGTGGGAGGTCAACGACTCAACAGGAGCTTCGCTACTGATTGCGACGCTGCGCCCCACTACGAACTCTGCTCGGATGAGCTTTACGGCGGTTTGCCGCGCCTGGCCACTGTCGGACATTCAGTCTTGTTCCTGACCGGTCTTTGCAAGTCACGCCTCCCGCCATGCTTTACCGCATCGGGGCCCGATCGGTTGACCAAACATGTTTGCGGACAACGCATCGCCGGTTGAGAGTCAGGACCTCTTCTGCTCGCCGACTTGCCAGTTGGATCACATGACGTTCCGTTTGGTGGTCAAAGGTTTGGGTGGGGCTCTGCTTTGGCCCGTTCTCCGATCGACCAAGTCCCCCACCTGCTGTTTTACGGGCCGGTTCACCGCAGCTCTAGGTAGAATCGCCACAGTGGGGATGACCCCCATTTGTCAAAGCCTCGGGACTAGGAAGAGAAACGGGCATGGAGAAGGGCGGGTCGCAGAAAAGCAAGTCTCCTTCTCAGCTGATAGACGCGAGGATCAAGGAGCTAGGCGACTGGCGAGGCAAGATGCTCAGCCGCCTCCGTACCTTAGTCAAGGAAGCCGATCCCGAAGTCGTCGAGGAGTGGAAGTGGAGAGGGGTTCCGGTGTGGTCGCACAACGGATTGATCTGCACAGGCGAGACCTACAAGAACGTCGTGAAGATGACCTTCGCCAAAGGGGCGGCTCTGAAGGATCCTTCGGGCCTCTTCAACTCCAGTCTTGACGGGAACACAAGGCGTGCCATCGACTTCCACGAGGGCGAGAAGATAGACGAGAAGGCGTTGAAGACTCTCGTTCGCGCCGCCGTGACCCTGAACAAGTCCACAGCCAAACGCTAATCCACGGAATCAAACATTTTCCGTGGGATCGTGCAAGAAGTCACCGTCTTGGTTCCATTACCGAGTCAGGTGACAGAATCGCAATCCCGCAACACGTTTATCGCCCGCGAGAACAAAGTCGTCGCCCCCACCACCCGACGGCGTCCTCTCACCGTGCGGACGCGGCGAAGTCGTCTCACACTGGGCGCCTTGTGCATGCGGCATTACCGAGAAGCTCCGCCGGGTCGCGGACGGCCTGGGGAACTTCGAGCACTATCGGCTACCGCTGTTGCTCCACTCAGGCGTGCCATGGAATACTCGGTCCACTGCTCGAATCAGGGACCGTCACCCACAGCTGTTCGCGTAGAACCGCTTTACGGTGGGCACGGTCTCCGGTCTGACATCGGAGCGGACTACCTTGAAGCGGTGGTCTCGATCTCCCGCGACCGATTCGAGCAACTGGTCGCCGACGCGCTGGACTCCATCCCTACTGAACTCGGAAACAAAATGTCCAACGTCGCCGTCATCGTCGAAGATCGGGGCGACACTGACAACATCTTGGGCCTCTACCAAGGAGTACCGCTTACAAAACGCGGGTATTACGCCGGCGCTTTTCCGGACCGGATCACCATCTACCAAGATCCAATCTGTAGCCGGTGCCAAACCGAGGAACAGGTCGTGGTCGCAGTGCGGCGGACTGTGATCCACGAGGTTGGTCACCACTTCGGAATAAGCGATGAACGGTTGCGGGAGCTCGGCTGCTAGCAGCCGATCCGGCTCGCTCCCGGTCGATTACTCACAACGTACGGTGGGCGAATGGAGATCGGTTGGCCGACTCCGCCGAACAATGCGTGCCAGGAGGTGGCGCAGAGATGGCTCATATCCTTGTGACTGGGGGCACTGGAACCCTTGGCCGCGTCGTAGTCAACGACCTCCGTGCCCGGGGCCGTGAGGTCAGGGTGCTGAGCCGCCGTCCGTCGACCGGTGGTTCGATGGCACCCGATTGGGCAGTCGGCGACCTTCGTACGGGCGAGGGTATCGGGGTGGCGGTCGCAGGGGTCGACATCGTCATCCACTGCGCGAGCCACCGCGGTGACGTGGGCGCGGCACGAAACCTGATCGACGCCGCACGTCAGGCGGGCGGCCCGCACGTGGTCTACATCTCCATCGTGGGAGTCGATCAAGTTCCCCTCGGCTATTACCGGTCCAAACTCGAGGTCGAACGGCTCCTCGAGAACTCCGACCTACCGTGGACCATTTTGCGGACCACACAATTCCACGACCTCATCCTGCGGGGGTGTCAGGCGCTCGCACGCCTCCCGGCGATGGTGGTGCCCGCCCGCACCGACTTCCAGCCCATCGAGGTGAGCGAAGTCGCCGCGCAACTCGTCGAGCTTTCCGGTGAGCCTCCCGCCGGGCGGGTTCCGGACATGGGCGGCCCCGAAGTCCGCGGCGCTCGAGATCTCGCCCGCAATTACCTAGATGCGTGCGGACGCCATCGCATGGTGCTCCCCGTCCGACTTCCGGGACCTGCCTTCGCGGGGTATCGCAAGGGTGGCCATTTGGCGCCTGAGCGGGCAGTCGGGCAGGTCACCTTCGCTCAGTTCCTGGCGAAACGTATCGGTTCAGACAAGGGGCGCCATCGGGAGACTTCGACCAAGAGTGTGCGGCACTGACCGTCGTGGCGAGCGTGGTTTCACGCTGGCGCGATTTGTCGGGCAAGTTGAAGGGAAAAAGCCCCCGCCCCGAGCAAGCCCACGTAGACGGCCCAAGGCAAACGGCTCGACCCACCATGGTGCACTGACACAGTGACCAATAGCCCCTTCCATCTCAGTGCCGAAGTCAGCTCGGACTCTCTCGCCGCGATCAGGCCAGTGCTCGAACACGTCGTCGGAGGCACCGTTACGGACACGCCCGATGGCTTCCATGTGGAGGTATGGATAGAAGGCACCGACGCCCGCGAGCTCAACCGCGACCTTCTGTCTGCCCTTCGTCGGGTCGAGCGCCGAACCCGCCTGCGCTCGGAGTGGACGGCCGATGGCGTAACTCATCGGTTCTTCGATTACGTGCTCAAAAGCACTCGCCCAGCAGTGCCGGATCAGTCTGGAAGCTGACGGCACTTGATCGTCACGCCGAGCCTGCGGCCATAGAGCCCTAAAGGAGGGCGACCACCGGGCCTCGAACCTGGAGCGGCGGGAGATGGGGGATGTAGCGGGTCGCACCATCGGGCACAATGGGACCGATGGGTCCTCGTCAGCGTTCCAGGGACCTCACCGTTACGGCAGTTCCCTTCTACTTCGTCAGCATGGCGATCGAGCACCTATGGCTGCGTCATCGGTTGCGGAGAGGGGAGCAGCCGTTAAGTGGGGATTACGAACGTCGGGACACCCTGGCCAGCCTGACGATGGGTGTCGCCAGCCTGGTGGTTCCCGCGTTCACGCACGCGATCCTCCGCCCCTTCACCCCTGGCCGAGGCCGCTACGGAAAGGTGGTGGCCGGTACCGCCCTGGCAGCAGTGGGCCTCACCACCGTCGCCGACGTCATCGCACGCAGGGCAGGTGGGTCTTCGATCGGACCCGTTGGTGCCGAGCCGGGGAAGTCTGAAGTCGCCACGACAGCGCAGCGAGTCGCTTCGACGTGCGGAGTGGCGGCCGTAGCTATCGGCGGAGTGGCCATCACCACGAGCTGGGCTGCATATCTCAGCCCCCAACGTCTCTGGCAACGACGGATCCTCCCCGACCTGGGTCGAGGGCTGTTAGCGACAGTAGGAGCCGTCGTGGCGTGGGACTTCATCTACTACTGGAACCACAGATTCATGCACGAAAGCCGGTTTATGTGGGCGTACCACGTTGTGCACCACTCAAGCGAGCGCTTGAACCTGTCGACCGCACTGCGACAGCCTGTTGCCGAGGTGCTCACGACACCCGTTCCCTACGGTGTGCTGTGTCTCTTCGGCATCAATCCAGCTTTGGTCGATACAGCGCGGGGGGTGAACCTGCTCTACCAATTCTGGATTCATACGGAGGCCATCGGCCGCTTGGGTCAGGCTGAGGAAGTGCTCAACACTCCTTCGCATCATCGCGTCCACCACGGTTCCAACCGTCAATACCTCGATCGCAACCACGGCAGCATCCTCATTCTGTGGGACCGGTTATTCGGTACGTTCCAGCCAGAGGGAGATCGTGTGGTCTACGGGTTGACAAAGAACATCGACACATTCAACCCCGTCCGAATCGCCACCCATGAGTACGTGGACATATTGCGCGACGTGTCCCACTCGACGAGCTGGGCCGAAAGGCTCTCCTACGTGGTACGCGGCCCTGGCTGGGCGAAGGCGCGGCAAGTGGCATAGGCAGGTCGCAGCTGAGCCTGCAACTGGCGCAGAGACAGCGGCATGATCCGGATGACCGACTCGATGCTCCGACTTCGGTTCCCTACCCCGAGTGGGATGCAGAATGGTCGTCGCGGTTTGTTCCCTTTCGCGGACCCCTATCTCCATCGAAGGTCTCTTCTGTGGGCCTTGGGTCCCACAATACGAATCGCCCCCTCACGATCGCCGGTCCCGCCATCGATCTCGACTAACGGTTCGAATCTTGTTTGGGTGCCCCTAACGGGACGCTATTCGAACTCTTCGGATTCCAAATCGGATCATTTCACGGCGTTGACGAGACACTTATCCCAAGTCTGATTTCGTGCAGATCCTGTCTTCGCTACTGAAGCAAGGCGGGATGGCCGACCTAGGGCCGGCAGTCTCCAGAGGATGTCGTAGCCGGCAATGGCTGCGATGAAGAGGACCACGAGGCCAATCGGAGCTGTATCGAACCCATCGTGAGCTGGGATTACGGGCGCTTCGGATTTGAGCGGGGTCCGGCCCTCTGGGGAGCTTTCCGCGCCACACGACGGTCGTTGACAGGCGAGCAAGTTCAATCTTCGGAAGGGGCCGGCCTGGAATGCGTTCGCATCAACACCTTGACGCCTGAATGGATCTGGTACCACGCCTGACATTCCTTAAGAAGCTTCAGATTTACGGGGAACGGGGGCCTCAGCTCCAGCTCCAGCTCCAGCTCCAGCTCCAGCTCCAGCTCCAGCTCCAGCTCCAGCTCCAGCTCCAGGTTGTACACGTCGGTGCCGTCTGCACTCGTACCTCGTGACCCTCTCGCTTCAATGACCCTGGCCGGCCCGAGGGTCTTGCCCAAGAGCTGCTCCGCGAGGTCCCGATTGGCATCCAGATCGATGGCTGGCCACCGCTGCGGCGGCGCAGGGCGCCAGTCATTCTCTCCATGACAACGAACTAGCTGCGTGAGGCTCGGACGGTTGCCAGGGAAGCTCACCGTGACGGCCGCCACGCCATCTTGGAAATAGGACACGCCATCGGCGTATGCGCAAGTATCGGGTGGGAAGCCCCAGAGGGCCACCTCCTCTGGCGTAGCACCCCCTGGGGGCGGCTGAGAGCCGGAAGGTGCCACCAGCCCCCGGTTATTCCCTGCTCCCTGAGCGTGTCTGGGGCCGCAGACGGAGACGGACGACGTTTGGGGTGTTAGCAGTTGACCGTTGAAACATTGCGAAGCCAGTCCCCCGGTTCCGTGGATTGGTGGGTGTGATGATCATGCCGTTTGACCCGGACCTCCTCGCCCGCCAATGAGATAGACCAACTGTACGGAGCCACGGCGGAGCAGGTTCAGGTGCGCGAGCTTGATCTCTTCGCCGATGGGCTCAGGCGCCCGAAGGAGCGTTTGGTGATTCCGGAAGAGTTTGCTCAAAGCTTGGAGGTGCCGGGGGGGCCACGCCGGTTTCCCTGACGGGGGGCGAAACCACCTGCTCGTTGGCGACCGGGCCGGTCACAGCTGGGACTGCCACTGGTGGCCGTTGATGCCGTACCGCCCAGCCAAGCGCGAATGCCCCGCAAGCAACCAGGATCAGTCCGGGTCCAAATGAGTACCCGAGCAGATTGGCCAGAATTCGAAGCGGCGTGGCCGGCACCAGGTAAGACGACGAACCCAAGGTGAGCTGCCACGCCCATGGACCGACGACGAACCATGCGCCCGCCACCAGAGCCAACAAACCGGCAAAACCAAGTCCGAAGCGACTCGAGCGCTGCAGCGTTCCTGGAGCCCGCGCCAGGATCAACACGCCAGCAAAGATGCCGACGATTGCCGGCGAGAAGGCCAGGACGGTATGGGCGAGGTTCCAGTGCCACGACCCACTTCCATCAGCGCTGTAGCCGAACGTAGGCCCGAGGAACGGAATGATCCCTCCCCACACTGAGATCAACACGGCAATGAGGCCGACCATGAACAGATTCGATCGGGCGGCCCACAATCTCGGTGCGCCCACTCGGACGTGACCAGAACGTTGATTTCTCGAATCGGCAATTGCCATTTCTGTACCTCCTGCACGAAAGACCAGTGGCAAGAAGCAAGTTAGCGCGACTGTCGGTCAAGATCCGCTATCTCGTCACCGGGCGGGGAGAACGCAAAGCTACGTCTGGCGTCGGTACGATCAGCCACGGCGTTTTCCCGATGCCGCGTATGACCAAGACGATTCCACAGCAGACGACAAAGGCACCCCTGATTCGCCTCTCTCGATCAAGCGACGGCCCGTAGGACGACTACCCAAGCACGCCGGCGAGGGTCCGCCACTCGCTCAGCGGGAGGGCCGTGTCGGCCCGCAGCACCTGCACCGCGACATGGTCGGCGCCCGCCACGCGGTGCTCGGCGACCCGGGCGGCGATCTTCTCGGGGGACCCCCACGCAACGATGGCGTCGACGAGCCGGTTGCTCGGTCGCCGGTAGTCGGTCCAGTCGCTGTCGTCGAAGCCGAGCGAACGGAGATTGTTCAGGTAGTTCGGGGCTCGGAGGTACACCGCCATCCGTGATCGGGCCGTCGTGCGGGCCACCTCGGGGTCGGTCTCTAGGACAACCATCTGCTCGGGGGCGAGCAGCGCCCCCTCGCCCAGGATCGTCCGGGCCCGTGCCGTGTGCTCCGGCGTCGCGAAGTACGGGTGCGCTCCCGAGGCGCTCGTCGCTGCCAGCTCCAGCATCTTCGGGCCGAGCGCCGCCAGCACCCGACCCGGATCCTCAGACGGCCCGACCGCGGCGAACATCGCGTCGTCCATCGCCGCCAGGTACGCCCGCATGTAGCTGAGCGGCCTCGAGTAGTCGTGTTTACGGAGGCGCTCGACCAAGTGATGATGGCTGACCCCGAGCCCGAGCAGGAAACGGCCGGGATACGCCTCGGCCAACGTTCGCTGACAGGCCACCATGGTCATTGGATCGCGGGCGTAGATGTTGGCGATCCCCGTCGCGAGCGCGAGCGTGGAGGTCGCGGCGAGGCATGTCGACGCCGCGACGAACGGGTCGCGCCCCACCGCCTCGGGCACCCACACGGCCGTGTACCCGAGCTCTTCGATCTCCTCACACACCTCCTGCACCGCCGAGGTGGGGTGGGCGTCCAAGACGCCGCACCAGATGCCCAGCGGCCCGATGTCGACGGTCAAGTGCGGCTCCTTATCCCCTGCTCGGTCGAGCGGTCCCCGCTCACCCTATGGCGGCGCCAGCCCCCGGTCAGAGCTCCCCGCCCCAGATCCTGAGGTCCACGACAGCGGCCACCTCCCATCGAGCTCCGGTGATACTCAGCCCTCGAGAACGGTGGGACTCGGAGGAACGTCGACGGCGTGCTCTTGAAGCACCGCGAGGGGCACGATTTCGAGCGCCCGTTCATGAGTTGAAGCAAGCACCACGAACGCCGCCGCGCCGTCGTAGTGGGCCCTCAGCCAGTTCGCCGCCGTGACGCACCAGCGGTCCCCGGGCACAAGGCCAGGGAATCGGTACTGAGGCACCGGAGTGCTGAGATCATTGCCGATACGGCGCTGGTGCTCGAGGAACTCAGAGGTCACCACTGCACAGATCGTGTGGCTGCCTAGGTCCTCGGGCCCGGTGTGACAGCATCCGTCTCGATAGAACCCGGTGACAGGGTCGAGGCCACACGACTCCAGTTCGCCGCCCAACACATTGCGATCAGCCATTCCAGCAGTATCGCTCAGAGCTGGAACCACCAACGCCGCTACAAAGGGCTGCAGCGACACGACGATGCTCACCGAGCACGGCTGCTGAGTCTCCGCCATGAGCCTGGGCCTTCCGCGCCATTCATCGGGCCTTCCGCGTCAATCGGCCCAACCCACCAGCGCTTTCGCTTTCCGGCCTTCTTCCTCGCAGCGAAGAAAGAGCGTCGCGATTCTCGTCAATTGTGACTGCCATCACGGGATTCTCGGCCAAGATGCGCCACGCCGTTTCAAGAATGGCAGGTTCCTTCAGGTCGCTTTGCTCGGTCCCTAACGCTGCCATCTTCGAGTTAGGGCTGATGCCATCATCTTGGCGGGCTGCATCGAAGCAGGCTGTCGGAGGAGTTCGGTCCGCTAGTGACATTTCAGAGCGGCGATAGGTCAAGTGAGGCGAGCGACGAGCGCGTTGTTCCACAGATATCAAGTGTCATTTGGGTGAACGCGATGGCTTCACGGCGCATCCGACTGATGTCGCACTTGTGAAGAGTCGGAATCCCCCAGTTCAGTAGATAGGTGGGTCCGGTGATGTAGTTCATTGTCATCACATGACCGGCGCTCCAGAGTTGGGTGCCTTCCCCTGGCCAGCCGTAACCGTTCGGGCTACCCGCCGCCGCAACATAGGGTCGGAGAACAAGGGCGGGGCCAGCGCCCGCTCGCTGTAGGGCGGCCAGCGATGCGTCGACCATGGCTTTGTTTTCCGGCACGAAGATCACCCCGAGCTCGGGACGGCCGGTGAGCGCCATCTCGTTCTCAGCGTTCTCCTCCCACTCGAGTGCGCCCAGGTGCTCCAGCGTGAGCGCGCAGGCGGCTTTGGGAAGAATCGAATCCCGGTTGTCCTTCACGAAGGTGACCTGTCCGATGCCGCCGTGGAAGTGACCGGTGGTGAAGGAAACCATCACCGAGCGGGGCAGCGCGTCCTGGGGTAATCGGCTCAGGTACTGTGAGATGGCGATGATGGTATTGGGTCCGTTGTCCTCCACCGCGTTGGGCCCATCGGTATGGGAGTTCAAGATGACCACCTCGTTGCTGCGTCCTGGGATGAGGCCGATCACGTTGCGACTGACCACAGGCTCAGTGGTGGCGGCAAGGGTGAGGCGAACTGGGGTGCTGGAGATGCTCAGGGCACTCAGATACTGACCCGTGGGTCTGTCGACGAAAACCCCGGGAACCCTCCGGATCTTGCCGTCATACGGATAGTAGGAGCCGTGGGCTCCGGCGCCGGGGAGGTCGATGATGCCGATGCAGCCGATGGCTCCGGTGGCCTGAAGGTTGTCGAGCAGGGTGATGAGATCGCTGACGCCTCCCCAGGGCCGGGAATACTGGGCAGCCGGGTCGATCAGGTCCTGTGGGTCGTACCTGCCATAGGAGATTTCCTCCATGGTGGAGTAGGCCACGGGGGACGTGGGCACGTCGAAGAGAGCAATCTTGCCGGCCAACGATCCCGGGGGCAGGGCCTCTCCGGCGTTGATCAGAGCGAGGGGACCGGTGACGCCGTCGGACAGGGTGCTGCCCGAAGAGGGGATGTACGAGGACGTGGCGATTTGGTCTTTCGAATGCGGCTCGGCGAGTTCGAGCGACCACCCGTCGGCCGACCATCGCTCGAGAGGGACCGGTTGGGTGTGCACTTGCTCCACCCCCGCCTGCCTGAGACGCGACATCAGGACGTCGATGAAGCGCTCGTGGACCGGCGATCCCGTCGAGCGCATACCCATGGCATCGAGCTCTTCGTGCCACTGTCGCAGCTGGGCCACGGAAAGGAACTGCGAAGCATCCACTGTCGTGGCGGCCTTGCTGCCGAGGTGTTTGGTTGGCCAAGAGAGGGTCGATGCGCCGGCGAGATCGGAAGCAGCATCTGCGGCAAAAGCGGCACCGGCCAGAACGCCCGCGCCAGCCAACAGATCGCGGCGGGAGAAGCGTCCATGTTGATTGTCACCGGGGAGTCGCACTATTTGACCAAGCTTCCGGGCCAGTTCTTGTTTGGAGAGAATCTCAGGATGAGGACCGCCGAAGGTGGCCACAGCCGCTTGTTGTAGGATATGGGGCACAACGGCCTGGTCATAGGGATAGAGGCGCTCAGAGCGGGCCTGGGCGGTGAGCAGCTGTTCTCTTGAGAGTGCGGATTCAGGCGGTCGACGACAGAGAGATCCGACCGGTTCTTGGGGTGCCCTTCGAGCCGCACACTCCTAATATCGCCGAATGCCGATCTACGCACTAGGCGATCGCGTACCAAGCATCGATCCCGACGCATTCGTCCATCCCGACGCGATAATCATCGGTGACGTACGGCTGGGGCCAGAAGCCTCGGTGTGGCCGAACGCCGTGCTCCGCGGCGACTTTGGGACGGTGATCGTTGGGGCGCGCACCTCGATCCAGGACGGAGCGGTCATGCATGCGACACCAGAATTCGCCACCGTCGTAGGTGCCGGATGCGTCGTCGGGCATCTGGTCCATCTGGAGGGTTGCGAGATCGAGGACTGGTGCCTGATCGGGTCGAACAGTGTGATCCTGCATCGAGCCATCATCCGCACTGGCGCCACGGTTGGCGCCAGTGCTGTGGTTACCAATGGCACTGAGGTCCCGGCTGGGGCACTGGCCATTGGCATACCCGCGACCATCAGGTTGGGCGCATCGTCGGCGGCTGCCATCCGCCAGGGAGCCGATGCGTACGTGGCGAATGCCCAGCGCTACCGGGCCGAACTCCAGCGGCTCGACTGATGGTCACTCGTGGACCATTTCACGGACGCCGCCTTCTCCGAGCCCGGTCGCTGCTGTCAAACGACGGAGGGACAGAGTGAGGTCTGATGATGGATGATTGTCCGTCAGGTCAAAAAGTGATCTCCGCCGTCCACTGATCGGCTACCGCGCGATCACCGAAGAGCTTGATCTCGTTCAACGGAATCCGGTTGAGGCACCACAGGTAGAGCGACGACGCGGTTGCCTGGAGGGCCACGTCTGCGTCTCCGTGAGCGTGCTCGAACGAAACGGCGGAGTCGGGACCGAGCTGGAACAACCACTCGCCGCTGCCATCGGTGCTGTGTAGGTGAAGTGACTGGCCGGTCCATCCGCCGGGTTGTTGTCTGAGGTTGCGGGGCAGCATCAAGGTGAGGAACTCGTCGATCCCGTCGCTCGCCAGCTCCGGAGCCATGGGCTCGGGGCGGGCCACCGCCTGCTGGACATCCCAGGCATGGACCGCTGTCTCTAGTGCCAGGCGCCGGAACCAGAACCTTCGGGACCTGGGCTCGCCAAACGTCCAGCAATTTCGAGTCGGGGTCGGCTGTGCCGAGAGCGTCGAGCACCAGACGGGCCTGCTGCTCAGCCCATTCGAGTAGTTCGGCGCCGCTCAGGCCCTCGGGCACCGTGGGGAAATCGGCCCGGTCGCCGGTGCCAACGACAGCGGCCGCCCAGCCCCACACACCTCCAATGTGGGCAACGAGTCTGGCCACGGTCCAGCCCGGACAACTTCGCACAGGAGTTTCGAGATCGGCGTGAGCCGAGACCAGAAGCGCATTTGACCGATCCCGGAGGGCATCGAGGTATTGGGCCGGCTCCACCGAGCGAAGGCTACCCTCGGCCGCTCGAGCCAGGGGGTCCCGGCCACGGGTCTGGCGCTAGGGGCGACCCTGTTCCCCCACCCGTCTCTTCCAAACGGCCGCCACGCCATCAGCTGGCACGGTTACCCTGCCTTGCGTGTGCCTGCTCATTGTCTTGTCGGGAATGGACCCAGACGCTCCGCTCATCGTGGCCGCCAACCGAGACGAACGGTTCGACCGTCCGGCCGTGGCGGCCACGGTCCTGGTTCCGAGCGGACCGAGGGTCTTAGGCGGCCGAGACGAACTCGCAGGAGGGACCTGGCTCGCAGTGAACGAACATGGCGTTGTGGCCGGTCTGACCAACCGACCATCTCCTACTGGTCGCGACCCGTCGAAGCGTTCTCGTGGCGAGCTCCCTCTCGCGTTGACACGTCACGAGAACGCGAAAGACGCCGTAGAGGACTTTGCCGAGCATGTGCACGCCGATGACTACAACTCTGCCTGGCTGCTCGTCGGCGACCGGAAGTCGCTCTACTACTTGCAGATGGGTGGTGCCGGGGCGCCGGAGGTGGAAATGCTGAGCCCGGGCTTGTACGTCCTGGCCAACGACCCGTTGCACGGATCTTCACCCAAGGCGAACCACGTTCGCGAGCAACTTGAGGGGATCGCAGACCCGGGTCACGCCGAGCAGCTGCCCCTGTTACGGTCGGTGCTCGCCGATCACTCGGTACCCCCGGCGGTCCCGACGTCGGCGGGAAAGTCAGACCGGCCGGTGGAACTCGCCGCTGCCTGCGTTCACACCGACGGGTACGGGACCCGCTCCGCTGCGCTGGTCAGCGTCCCAGCCCAGGGGTTTCCGCACATGTGGGTCGCCGATGGTCCCCCGTGCCGATCGCCATTAGTCGAGATCGATGAATTGTGGTTGACCTCCCGGTCCGGTATTGAAACCACCCTCGAACGTCTCGCACAAGCCGCCGAATCGGGACCCTGAGTCAGCGCAAGTGTCTGAATCCACCGAGGTCATGACCCCGACGACGCCCCCGGTTAGGCCCTCGTCGAGTAAGAAGCCGTCCCGAGCTTCACCGAGATCAACTCACCTGGCGAGGTGTAGTACCGCCGGATATCCACATAGCCGGAGCTGTCCATAACGTCGCTCCAGGTTCCAAACCTTCTCGAATGGCAATCATCGCGATGTACTCAGAGGGGACGATTGGCGGCCCGGCTCACCATGAAACAGGGCGGCAGGGTCGTAGGCCCACGTCCCCCAGCCGCTCATGATGGTGGTTGCACCGTAGCGGTTGGTTGTATCGAGCCTTGGCCTCGTGGCCCGCTAGCCGATCGGGAGCGGTCGGGTCAGGCCACCTACGTGGCCAGCCCGGCGAACTGCGCGTTGTAGAGCCGGGCGTAGGCACCGTCGCGGGCCAGCAGGTCGTCGTGGTGGCCCTGCTCGACGATTCGGCCGGCCTCCATCACCAGGATGGTGTCGGCGTTGCGGATCGTGGACAGCCGGTGGGCGATCACGAAGCTCGTCCGCTGCGATCGGAGCGCCGCCATCGCTTGCTGGATCAGGACCTCGGTGCGGGTGTCGACCGAGCTGGTCGCCTCGTCGAGGATCAGGATGGTCGGGTTGGCCAGGAACGCCCGGGCGATGGTGAGCGAGCTGCTTCTCCCCGGCGCTGATGACGCCGCCCTCGTCGTCGACGAGCGTGTCGTAGCCGTCGGGCAGCGCGTGGACGAACCGGTCGACGTAGGTCGCCCGGGCCGCCTCGAGGATCTGCTCCTCGGTCGCCTCCGGGTTGCCGTAGGCGATGTTCTCGCGGATCGTGCCGCCGAACAGCCAGGTGTCCTGCAGCACCATCCCGATGTTGGACCGCAGCTGCGGAGCGGGGCATCTTGGCGATGTCCTGGCCGTCGAGGGTGATCCGTCCCCCGTCGAGCTCGTAGAACCGCATGATGAGGTTGACCAGGGTGGTCTTGCCGGCCCCGGTCGGACCGACGATGGCCACGGTCCGACCGGGCTCGGCCACGAGCGACAGGTCGGTGATCAGCGGGCGCTCGCGGGTCGTAGGAGAACGAGACGTGCTCGAACTCGACCCGCCCGCGGGCCGGGCGCCGGGCCGTCGCGGCTCGGCCGGCTCGTCGGGCGATCTGCTCGTCGGCGTCGAGGAACTCGAAGACCCGCTCGGCCGAGGCCAGCCCGGACTGGAAGAGGTTGGCCATCGACGCCAGCATCTGGAGCGGCTGGGCGAACTGGCGGGAGTACTGGATGAAGGCCTGGACGCCGCCGATGCTCATGGCTCCGCGAGGCCACCCGCACGCCGCCGATCACGGCGATGGCGACGTAGTTGAGGTTGCCGACCAGGACCATGAGGGGCTGGATGCTGCCCGAGATGAACTGGGCGCCGAAGCTGGCCCGGTACAGCTCCTCGTTCGTCTGGCGGAAGCGTCTCCTCGACCTCGCGCTGGCGCCCGAAGGTCTTCACGATGGCGTGGCCGGTGAGCGACTCCTCGACCAGCGCGTTGAGCTGGCCGGTGTGCTGCCACTGCGCGGTGAAGCGGACACGGGAGCGTCGGGTGATGAAGCGGATGATCCAGGCCGACAGCGGGATCGATGACCACCGCCACCAGGGCCAGCAACGGCGAGATGACGAACATCATGACGACCGTCGCCGATCAGCATGAAGATGTTGGTCAGCATCTGGCTGATGGTCTGCTGGAGGCTCTGGGCCAGGTTGTCGATGTCGTTGGTGACCCGGCTCAGCAGGTCGCCCCGGGCGGCATGGTCGACGTAGCTGAGCGGCACCCGGTTGAGCTTGTCCTCGACGTCGGCGCGCAGCCGGTACATGGTCCGCTGCACCATGCCGGCCAGGGTGTAGGCCGGCCAGGTACTGGAAGATGGCCGAGCCGACGTAGAGGCCGACCACCACGAACAGGAGACGGTGGAGCGCGCCGAAGTCGATGCCCCGGGTCCGCCGTGGAGCAGGCCGTTGACGATGACGTTCGTGGCGTCGCCCAGGATCCGCGGACCGAAGACCGAGAGGAGGACACCGCTGACCGTCAGGATCACGACCGCGACGATGCGAGGGACGCTCGGGTCGTCAACCGCGACCCCAGCCGCCGCAGCGTGCCCCGGAAGTCCTTCGAGCGCTCGAGGGGCATGCCCGGGGCGACCATCCGGCCCATGGGCCCGCCCGGCTGCGGCTGCATAGGCGGGCTTGTCGTCGGGCTCGGGCCTCGGCGCCAGTCGGTCGGTCGGCGTCGACGCTCACGCCGCGTCCTCGGCGCCGTCTGGGAGGCCACGATCTCGGCGTAGGTCGGGCAGCTCTCGAGGAGGCTCTGCGTGGGTGCCGAGGCCGACCGCCCGGCCGTCCTCGAGCACCAGGATCTGGTCGGCGCTGATGATCGTCGACACCCGCTGGGCCACCACGAGGACGGTGGACCCGGTGGTGTACGGGCACGAGCGCCGCCCGCACCCGGGCGTCGGTGGCCAGGTCGAGCGACGAGAACGAGTCGTCGAAGATGTACACGTCGGGCCGGCGGACGAGCGCCCTGGCGATGCTGAGCCGCTGGCGCTGGCCGCCCGAGACGTTCGTGCCGCCCTGGGCGATCCGGGCGTCGAGGCCGCCCATGCGCGGTAACGAAGTCGGCGGCGTCGGCGACCTCGAGGGCCGCCCACAGCTCGGTCGTCGGTGGCGTCGGGCTTCCCGTAGCGGAGGTTGCTGGCGACCGTGCCCGGAGAAGAGGTAGGGCCGCTGGGGCACGAGGCCGATGCGGTGCCAGAGGACGTCGGGGTCGAGCTCGCGCACGTCGACCCCGCCGACCAGCACGGCGCCGGCGGTGGCGTCGAAGAGCCGGGCGACCAGGTTGACGAGGGTCGTCTTGCCCGCCCCGGTGCTGCCGACGACCGCGGTGGTCTGGCCCGGCAGGGCACGGAAGGAGATGCCGTCGAGCACGGGGGCCTCGGCGCCCGGGTAGGCGAAGCTGACGTCGCGGAGCTCGAGGGTCCCGGCGGTCCGCAACCGGGTGACCGGGTGCTCGGGCGGGACGACCGACGGCTCGGTGTCGAGGACCTCTTGGATGCGCTCAGCGCTGACCGCGGCCCGGGGGGCCATGCACCCCGACGAACGTCGCCATCATCACCGCCATCAGGATCAGGGTGAAGTAGGTGAGGAAGGCGATGAGCGAACCGATCGTGCATCTGCCCGTCGGCGATCCGGTTGGCCCCGAACCAGACGACCGCCGAGTTGGCGCAGTTGATGACCAGCATGACGATCGGGAACATCAACGCCATCAGCCGGCCGGTGATGAGCGAGGTACCGGTCAGCTCGTCGTTGACCACCTCGAAGCGCTGCACCTCCTGGCGTTCGCGGACGAAGGCGCGCACGACCCGGATGCCGGTGATCTGCTCGCGGAGCACCCGGTTGACGTTGTCGAGGCGTTCCTGCATCAGCCGGAACTGCGGGATCATCCGGCCGATGATGATCCCGAGGGAGACGGCGAGTACCGGCATGCTCACCCCGAGCAGCCACGACAGGCCGGCGTCCTGGCGCAGGGCCAGAATGACGCCGCCGACGATGGTCACCGGCGCCGCCAGGACCATCGTGCACGACATGACGACGAGCAGCTGCACCTGTTGCACGTCGTTGGTGACACGCGTGATGAGCGACGGTGCACTGATCTCGTTGACCTCGCGAGCCGACAGCGCAATCGAGCGGTGGAACAGCGCGTTGCGGACGTCGCGGCCGAACCCCATCGCCACGCGGGCACCGAGGTAGACGGCTATGACGGCGAAGACGGCCTGCACCACGGCGACGAGGAGCATGAAGCCACCCATTTTCCAGATGTAATGCGTGTTCCCGGTGAGGACGCCCTTGTCGATGATCTCGAGCATTGAGGTTCGGCAGGTACAGGTTCAAGAGCGCCTGGATCGCCTGGAGCACGAGGAGCAGGAACAGCAGACCCCGGTACTTCCGGAGGTGGGTACGGAGGAGACGGATCAGCACCCCGGCCGACCCCCATGACAGATGGAGGGATCTGGGCGCCCGCAAATGCCGTCGAGCAGCAGTGCAACGATCTCGGGCGCAGACATGGGCTCGCCGCCGAAGAGTGCCGGATGGCTGAAGGCCAGAGTCAGGGCGGGAAGCAGGCGAGCGGCTCGTTCGGGCTCGCAGCGCAACCTCCGACACTCAGGTGTGAACAGGGAGACCAGGCCGGCCAGCTCGGGGAGCGGGCGCTCGCGGACGGCCAGGACTGCCGGTCCGCCCACGGCCGAGACGAGGCAGCCGATGTCGCCCATCCACCGTCGGATGATCTCCACGGCCAGTGCCAGCTGCTGTTCGAAGGGCAGCGACCGTTCGATCTCGGCGAGCGCCTGTTCGGTGGGCGCGGGGTCAAGCGCCAGGTCAACCGCCGCCCGAATGACAGCGTCCTTGTCAGCGAAGACCCTGAAGATCGTCCCCTCTGCGATGTTGGCGGCGTCCGCGATCTGTCGAGTAGTGACGGTGGCTCCGTGCTCTAAGAGGAGCTCGAGCGCCGCTACGGCGATGGACGTTCGGCGCTCTTCGGGTGGAACGGGCGACGCGCGACGCGAGGCGGGAACCTTCACGGGGTCTGCCGTCACGACGTCGGGCAATCGGGCCACGGGTCCGGATCGTATCGCTCCCTCTGAGTGATGACTCACTCCGAGCGGAAGTCCAGCCGCTTACGCCTACCGGCCTGGGGAACGGCTCACCCAAGGGCACGCGTGGAATGCTGTCGTGGCGTTGGTGTTTGTACCCCTGGTTCTGGCGGTATTCCACTACCACATCCACCGCGGCCAGTTCCTGAACGTTTCGCTGACCGAACGGATGCTTTCCATCAGTGTGGCCGTGGCGCTTGATTCGGCAGAGCGGCTCACCAATGCCGTGTCTCGTATTCTCGATAACGACTACGACCCAACGACCGAAGAGCCCGGGCTAGACCTCTCCCTGCTCCCTGCTCCCCGCCAGTCGCCGGTCGCCCCTGGATTGCCACCAGCGCTCTGGACTCAGTAGACCCAGACCTCGGTACCGATGGGCGCGAGGTTCTCGGACCAGATCCAGTCGATCGCCTCGTTACTCACTCGGACACAGCCGTGCGAAACCGGGTATGGCGGCACCGACGACTCGCCGTGGATGGCGATGCCTTCGTAGAAGAATTTCGGTCGCCAGAGCTGACCGAGCGAGTCGGTCACCATGCCGTCCACTTGGCGGAAGATGTCGAAAATCCCCGTCGGCGTAACGGCGACGGCAGTCACCCCGTCGTCGGTATAGGTGTAGCCCCCACCGGTCGAGGTGTTGAGTACCAAATCGAGCTTTCCGTTCGTCACAAACATCAAAAGGTCGTCTTCGAGATCGACCTCGATGACATACCCCGAGGTGCTGCGAGGGGTCGGAACGACCCCCAAGGCCAGTGCTGTTTGCGTTGCTGGACCGACAAGGCCGTCTCGACTGATGTTGGCGGCCTTTTGTAGCGCGTAGACCGCCTGCTCCGTGCTGTCCCCGAACTGACCGTTGGGCGTTCCAAGCCAATACCCGAGCTGAGCCAGGCGCTGTTGGATAGCGAGCACGGCGGGACCACTATCGCCGGGTCCGAGCGGTGGTGCGGTGGTCGTGGTGGTTGGAGCGGTGGTGGTCGTGGTGGGCGCGACGGTCGTGGTCGGTGGGACCGTGGTCGTCGTGGTCGGTGGGGTGATGGCCTTCGGAGCGCTCCGGGTGGGGCCGCCACAGCCAGACAGGACCAGCACGGCGGTCACGATGGCAATGCCGATCGATGCCGCTCGTGCACTCGTAATGCGTTGCCGAGCAGTCAGCAACGGGCTCTTATGGGCATATGACTTGAAGCCCTCGGGGCGCGCCATCGCCAACCGGGGGCCGGTCGTGCCAGCTTCGGGGCGACCATTGCGCCAAAAGCACGACCGAGTGACATCCCTGATAGGTCCGCCGCCCATGACCTAACCGTGCTCCATTGCGCCATTCCCGACCAGAGCCCAAGGTCATATGTGTGCGCCGGCGCTGTCGGCTCGCACTTCCTCCGGCCCGCACTTCGTCCGGCCCGCACTTCCGGCCGCCCCTCCGAGGAAACATTGTCGTCCGAGAGGCTGCTCGCTCGCTCCCCGCCGGTCGCCCTCCGGGGCGCCAGCGAGACGCGGGGGAGGCTCGTCCAAATGCAAAATGATCTTGCTATGAACCATCCACGAGATGAGATAGCACTATCTTCCCCAATCCCTATAGTGGAACCATGAAGAGGGCAGTGCTCGTTTCGGTGATGCTCACTTCGGTCATTTTTGGAGCCCTGACTGTTGCCGTTCGCGCGAGTGCGACTACACGCTCGCCAGCAAACGCAAAGGTCGTCTCGGTGCGCCCTGCCAAATCCGGAAAAACACCGGTCGGGCCGAAGACCGAATGGGTCACGTTGCGCCTTGCATACGACCATTCGGCCACCTATTCATGCTCGATAGTTCTCCGGCATGCCCATGAGGTGGTCGGTCGCAGCGGATTCAGGGGACCTGTCCCCGGGGGTGGCGTCAGTATCCCGATCGAAATTGCGGGGAACGAATTCGTAGGAAAGCCATCCGACGCCACGGTTCGCTGTTCAGTGGTGTCAGTTGGAAAGACCGGGTCTGAGGCATCAACCACAGTGCCAACGGGTGGGTAGCCCTTAAGCCACGTAGCTCCCGACTTGCTCCCCGCTAGGCCACATCGCTCCCGCCGGTCGCCGGTCGCCCTCCGGGGCGCCGTCGCCGTCGGCTCGCTCCCGGCCCGCCCTCCCGTCTCTTCTCCCTCCCTGTCCGGCTTCCGGCCGCTTCCGGCCCTCCTCCCTTCCTTGGTGTCGACGCTAGAGAGTGGCCCTAGAGGACAGTATTTAAACCCCGCTTTACCAGGGGGAATGCCGGTCACCAATGACCGCCAGCAGTCTGGAGCACTCCGGCCCAGCATCTTCGACGAGCGCTCTAGTCTGCTCGTTCGGGTCACCCTCTCCAGCGACAGTTAGCACGCATAGCCGTGTTTTGCTCGCCTGCGACCGGTTGCCTCCACCTTGATGGCCACGGTCGCTGCCGAACCGTGGCGGTTCGACAGAGCGCTGGCAACCAGGAAAGGTTCATGACGGCGAAGTAGGCAGGGTGGCGTTGCTTCTCCCTTCCGCTCGAGTTCCTGGAGACGTTCGCAGAGCCTTGTTGTTCGGGCAGGAGCTCCTTGGAGATGGTGACCGAGACGGCGAGGTAGAGGTCGCCTTTGCCGTGCCCCCGAAGCAAACGATGCCTTCGCCGAGCTGGCCGATGTTCGGCGTCGCGTTCTATAAGAGATCGATAGCCTCGCTCAAATTGCAACCTGGCGTTTCAGCATCCAGCAGGCGAGGCAAGCCACGTCTGGCATGGCGACCAATCGAGATCCCCGCTTCGAACGAACGGTGCCGATGAATCCGGAGACCCGCCGCACACGGAAGCGCTCACTCGACTCCATCGTCAAACAGTGTCGCCGCCGAAAAGGCCCGTGCTCAGGTACCGCTCCCCGGTATCAGGAAGGACAACGAGAAACGTCTTACCCGCCAGTTCGGGCCGCTCGGCGAGCCGAACGGCGGCACAAAGTGCGGCTCCGCTCGAGATGCCAGCGAGAATGCCCTCCCTGCTTGCGAGCCGTCGGGTGGCCTCCGTGGCCTCAGGCGCACTGACCTGGATCACCTCGTCGTAAACGTTGGTGTCGAGGATTGCCGGAACGAAGCCAGCCCCGATGCCTTGAATCCGATGCGGTGCCGGTGAACCGCCTGAAAGGACGGGCGACTCTTCGGGTTCGACGGCCACGACACGGATCGACGGGTAGCGCTCCTTCAAAACCTGCCCGACGCCGGTGATCGTGCCGCCTGTTCCGATCCCAGCGACGAAGACGTGGAGCCGTCCGTCCAGATCGTCCCAGATCTCGAGCGCGGTCGTTCGGCGGTGCACCTCAGGGTTTGCAGGATTCTCGAACTGCTGAGGCATATACCAATCGTTCTCGGCCGCGAGTCGGTGTGCCTCCTCGATGGCGCCGCGCATCCCCTGTGCCGCTGGTGTCAAAACGATGCGGGCGCCGTACGCGGCGATGATGTTCCGTCGCTCGACGCTCATGGTCTCCGGCATCGTGAAGACTGCGCCGTAGCCCTTCGCAGCCGCGACCATGGCGAGCCCGATCCCGGTGTTGCCGCTCGTCGGCTCGACAAAGGTGCCACCCGGGAGCAGATTGCCAGAGGCCTCCGCGGCCTCGATCATCGCCAGCGCGATGCGATCCTTCACGCTCCCCCCAGGATTTTCACTCTCAAGCTTCGCCACCAGCCTCACGTTCAGATCGGATCCAAATCGGTGAAGCTCTACCAATGGCGTCCCCCCGATGAGCGCTGTCACGTCTCGATGCACAGCCATCAGATCCCCTCTCCGTCGATCCCCATCCAAGCGGCGGGGAGGAGCTCCTCAGCCCCGGGATTCCTTGCGCGAGCGCCACCCACCACAATGTTGTGGGCGCGCGCGGAAACTACGACCGAATCTGTAGGTACGTCGTCCACCACAAGCGCATGCGGGCCAATCCGACTGTTCTCGCCGATGACCACAGGTCCGAGCACCGAGCACCCGACCCCAAGCGTGACATTGTTTTCGATCGTCGGATGACGTTTCATGCCTTTCGTGTCTGCCCACCAGCCATGGCCACCGAGTGTCACGCCGTGGTAAAGCATCACGTCGTCGCCGACTTCTGCCGTCTCGCCAATGACGACACCTGCTCCGTGATCGATGAAGCACCGTCTTCCGATGACCGCTCCGGGATGGATCTCAATTGCCGTAAGGGCTCGCGTGAGCTGCGATATCAGCCGTGGCAAGAGAGGAATGCCGGCCTTCCAGAGAACGTGGGCGAGCCGGTGAGACCAGATCGCCCAAACGCCTTGGTAGAGGATTACCTCGAGCACGTGCATGCCGTGGAGCGCGGGGTCCTTGCGGTAAGCGACGATCAGATCTTCGAGCACCGGTACGCCTCGGTCAGCGATTGGCTTCTCGCGGTTGGACTTTGCGGGCTCGTTCCCGTTGCTGCTTCGCACGGGAGGATTCTCCCACGGCGCTGTCCACATCAATGCCGAGACAGAGCGGCGCTTGCGAGAGTCGAGGAGGTCCACGCAGACGATTGAGTCTCGGGCGCTTAACGAAAGTGCCGGTCGCGGGCAGGCAACTATCGCGAGCGCTCGACGCCACAGCTCACTCGGCTACCTCACGCCGAACGAATTCGAAGACCTACACTCAACACCCGTCCAACCGGCCTCTTTGTCATAGAAAGTGGTCCACGGAATGGGGTCAAGGCCTCATCGTGACACCAAGGAAGCCGGGAGAGGGCCGGACGGCCGGAAGCCGGACAACGGGCCGGGAGAGAGGGCCGGGAGGACGAGCGAGCCGACGGCGACGGCGCCCCGGAGGGGCGACCGGCGACCGGCGGGGAGCGAGCGGCTGGGAGCTGGGAGCCGATCTGCGCCTACCCCCTTCTAAAGCTTCAGCCGCGTTAGATTGTTGCTACGCGCCAAAGGCGATTCGTCTAGCCAACTGACGATTATCGCCCTCCATTTCCGAGGCGAGCGCTAACAGCGCACGAGCGCCAAAATCGTTGCCACTCTGAGTGGACACGGCATCCTTGTAGTTTTGAAGCACAGCGGGCAAGGGGTCGTCCCCTCCAACTTCAGATACTGCCTGTTGTGCAGCGACGACAAGCTCGGCAAAAACGGTGGCGCTGAAGTTGGCCACCATCGCAGTCTGCTGCAGTAAGTAGCTTGCTACCGGTCCCCTTCGCATCAAGGGCACATTGCGAGTCGCGCCCAACACGGCGGCAGCGAGCATGTGTTGTAAGGCGTGCGGATCATCACCCTTTGCCCGGCTACAGAGACCGCGGTAGATGCCCGCCGCTTGACCCACCCTCCAGAAGGCAGGTCGGGTGAGGATCAATAGACCCGGCCCGCGACGCCATTCTCCCAATTCACACAGAGATATGAGGTGACGAAGTTCGAACGGGAGGTCTACGCAGTAGTTTCTCTTGAGAGTCAGAAGCTGAGCATCAAGATCATCAGATGTGATCAGGTTGTATTGCTGAAACACTTGCAGGGTCGCCAACGTTCCAAACGTTGCGATGCCCAGCCCGTGAGCCAGTTGACGCATAACTAGATCGTCCGACAATAGGGAAATGCCCGATCGATCGCGAGCTATCTGGACGGGGGCCATCCACGCCAGCACGCGAGGGTCCTCACGATCCAAGATATCGATTCTTGTCACAGTCAACGGGCTGCATTCCGAGCTTCGTTCACTGATCCACACGGCCCGAGCGTGCATCGCCGCAAGGTCCCCTGGATCGAGCTCGATCATTCGTAATGATCCGATTCGAGGATCCCAAGTCAGTGCATGCTCAGACATCTGAGCGAGCGAATCCACCCCTAGTCTTGCATCAGCGCTTGATGCTTCGGGGATATAAACACCCCGAAAAGCGCCAAGCAAAACGTCCCATAGTTCTGGAATATAAGACAGGACATTCAAGACGCTCAGATCGACCACGACATCGTTACCGTGCGCTTCCAGCGCTGCGGCGAACTCAGCGTCCATCACCTGCCTGTCGTCGGATGACACCAGAAACAGGCCTGCCGCTCGATTCACAAGGGCGTCGCTGTAAGCCTTACCGGCTTGCAGGGCAAGCATTCCGTATGGAAGCACGCCTTCGACAACCTGGCGTTGAATTTCGATGGAACGTTCGGTGCTGTGCTCTAACGTCGGCTGAAGCGCTGCGGTCAGCTGCGCGATGTCTTCGCCGAAAGTGATCCTACGCAACGAATGAGATTCTGGATACCGCTCGAAAAAGATATCCATTGCCGCGGTGCCAGCGCTCGAGCAGCGGAGTCGGAAGTTCATCCGTCACGCGTAGGGCGCACATTATGGAGCGCGCAACAAACTCCTCGAGTTCCCAGCGTGCCTCGATCAAATTAAGGATCTTTGCGATCAACTCCGGGGACCTTGCGAACCTGGTCGCAAGGTCTATCCAGAGAAGCGCCTCCGAGTCTGACTGAGGTTCCGGAGAGCCCCCACGCAGATAGGCATCCCATGCATCGGGAAATTTCCGCTGGTTGTACAGGGCGCCGATAAGCGACCATCGAAGCCGAGTGGACTCGCGTTCTCCGAGAAACGTCCGGGCGTGACTTTCAAGCGCGGACCAGTCAGCACGAAGTTGATATCCACTCAAGATCAGATCGAACAACCTAGGTCGAGCTGGCGAGCGTGCGCTTAGGCGATGGAGCGCTTCTGTTGCTAGATCGTTCGAACGGTCAAGGTCTCCTTTCTCGTACGCTATCGAGGCGGCTCGTACTAGCAGGCTCGGTTCAAAGAACCGGTCAGCGGCCTCTCGCAGTGTGTCGATTGCCGAGCCAGCATTCCCTTGCGCCTCATACACCGAGGCGAGCAACCCAGCACAGCGAAGGGACCTGCGGCTCCAGGGCCGAAGGCGGCCAATTGCCTCGGTGTGCAATCCGCGTGCTTGCTCCGATGACGCCAAGACATAAGCAGCAAGGTCATCGTCACGCGCAAGCAGCTCATCTTCACCAGGAAGCGGCCACAAACCCATTTCGGCGAGGGCAAGCTGAGCACCGAGTCGTTGCCCCGAATCTTTAGCCAAGCCGAGTGCTCGATGGAATTCCACGATGGCCGATTCGGAGTCCCCCTGAGCCCTGAGCAGCTCTCCCGAGGTCAGCGCCTGTATCAGCGGATCACTCAAACGAGTGACCAGTTCTTGTCCGAGTTCCAGGTCGCCCAGAGCCCGTGATGCTCCGATCAACATAAGCACCACCTCTTGAGATGCGGCCTCTTCGGGTGTTGCCTCTCCTCTTGGTGCTTCCAGCCCGATGAAAAGACTGCGAGAGAAGTCCTCTAGAGCATTACTTGCATACACAGCGACAGCCACAGCCTCGGCGCTGTTGGACCTCCACCGCCGTCGCATGTCTCGGACTTTCAACGCTGCATCAAGAGCCTCCCAAAGTTCTGATTCGTTATTCTCGCTTTCCCCTTCAGTCACGTTTTGAACATGCATGCGAGCAACAAGAAGGAGAGTTCCAGACAGCTCTGGCTCCAGATCGAGGATGGGCTTGGCCATGGCCAGCGCTTCACCAATGCGCCCAGAAACGCAAAGTGAGTAGATGACGAGATTCGTGAGTAACGGATCTGAACCCAGGTCGAGATCCTTCGTCGCCGCCAACATCCCCGAAGCGTCGTTGTTGATCGCGAACGCTGCCGCGACGACCAAGGCATCACTAGAATCGAGTGCTTGAGCACGACCGAGGATCGCCCGAGCACGATCCAGGTCTGGAATCTGAGTCGCGCTCATGGCCGCCCGTGCGAGCCATCGCGCACTTCCCACAGGACCCTGTCCAACAAGGCGTTCTGCAATATCCGTTGCGCTAGCAGAACCGTAGGCCGCACCGGCTTCCGCAAAGGCTTCCCACACGGCGACCGGTGCGTCCCGGAGCCATTCGGGCTCTGCTCTGTAGAGTTCATCGATTGCTGCTTTGGGGGTTTGATCGGCGTCGGTCAGTCGGTGCAGCAACCGTAGGGCTTTCGCTTGATCCTGGCGCTGTGCTGTGCGAAGTGGCTTGCGAACAGAAATGGGTAACTTTGCTAGCCACGCTTCAAAATCCAAGCTTGTATCGTCTAAGCGATCCAAGATCTCATCGGTGGAGTCGTCGATCCGAGCACCAAGCGCAGCGAATCGCTGCTCGTTTCTGTAGTCCAAGATCGCGACTGCGACTGATGGATCGACTTTGACAAGAAGATTCGACACGAGGTAGGCAACGAACTCCTCAGCCTCATCTTGAGTGAGCAACCGTTTGCCCCCAAGCCCCACCCGGATGCGCAGGTCACTCTTTGTCTGCTCGACAAGGTGAGCAATGTCGTCAGACGAGCGCCGAACCAACTGTTGCCACCTATCAGGATCGTTCAGGAACTTGACAACTTGGCGTCTCGGCAACCTTCTGCCGAGATCGGCGGTTACAGCTTTGGCCAACTCCGAACGCCACTCCGGCTTGCTGAGGCTGTAGATGGCGCGTTGTGTGATCTCAGGAGCAACGACCTGTGCACCGATCCAGGCGAGAAACGCGATCATTGTCTGTCGACGACTGATGCTGAGCTGAGTGAGTGTCGGATGTCATTTTTCGCAGCGTCTCCCAATACATCGGATGCGGGATGGTCCTGCCATTACGATACGACGACGCGGTGGACTTCGTGCAGCCGGTAGCAGCCATGATGTCGCCAAGCTTGATCGGCGCGAGTTTGGGCAGGATGGCTCTCCGAAAATCGTCCCGATCCACGATGGCGCTCGGGTTCTCCCGTCGCCACTGCTCCTGGGCGGCTCGAACCTCGGCGATCGCCCGGCCTCGTCGCTGGCGGATATCGCGAGCTTGACCCGGCTGCTTGTCCCAGCAGGTCGAACAGCGCAAGTGCCGCGGACGCTCCAAGGGACCGCCGCAGTCGATACAGGCGGCGAAGTCGAGCGTTCCGCGTGCGACATCGGTGCGCGGTGCTTCCGCTAGCGCAGCCGCCGAGCGACGACCCCGCTCGATTGCTCCGACCTTTCGAGCCCTGACTACGGCAGCCGCTGCCCGGACATTGCGGTTCGTCAACGGCGTTCGCGGCGTCCACTTTCCAGCAACGACCTGCCCGAAGGCGTGGGCCACCTGCTCTGCGTACGGGGCTACCGCACGAGCCCAGATCGGCATCGTGGCCGCGAGTCGCTGCGCCAGCGCCGGCCCAACCCGAACGCTGCCGTCGGTCCGCTCGATGAAGTCCTTCCGAGTGAAGGTTGCCTCGGCCATGACGTCAATCACGAACCGCTCCACTTGGGGACGGACCGGTTCGAGCACGTCGAGGACGAGCGAGTCACGCCCGGCGGCGTCCAGATGCAGCACGCCGAGTCCGGGATCCAGACCCACTGCGACACAGGCCAAGTGGGCCTCGATGGCGGCGATCCGATAGAGATAGTTCAAGACAGCGTTGGTCGGTCGCTCGGCCTTGCGGTTCGAGTTTCCCTTGGTCAACAGCGACCGGCGGCCGTCGTAGCGACACCAGTGCGATGGAACCCGCTTGGCATCGGCCACGGTAAATCGAGGCACCACGCTTGGGTGATCGACCCACGCCCCGAAATAGGCAGCCGCCGCGGTTGCTTCGAGCTGCCGAACCTCGTCGATGGTGACGGCATCATCGAGGGCCGCTGCGATGAGAGCCAGGGTGTCGGCAATATCGGGTCGGTCGAGCTGTTTTGTGGCGACCGACGCTTGGCCCAGGATCTTCGAGCCAATCAGTCCATTGGCGATGCTGGTGACCAGCTCTTCGGATGCGGTCCCTTGGACTCGCCGCAGGCGGGCGTCGTCGTTGCCATAGCTGCCGGGAGAGAGCACAACCTCTCCCTCTTGGTCGACCACCACGATGGCCACGCCAAGCGTCTGACACCAAGCGATCGCGTCCAGCGTGACCATTCCCGATTGGGCGCCGATCACAAGACGACGGAGCCCACTGCCAGCCTTGGGCCAACTCCGTACCCGCCGGTTCCAGCCAAGGCCGTCGGCTATCTGGAGATGCCCGTTGTAGATGCTGACGCGTATGCCTTCGCCGAGCACCACTGCCACCGAGAGACCGGCAGGGTCACCCGCAAATCCGGCTTCGATTGCTCCGAGGACGTCGTCAATCGCGTCGCGTCGCAGCGCTGGACCTTCTCGAACAACTCGGATCCTCCGAGTAACCTGCGCACTGCTCATGGGACTTACCTCCCGTGGGCTCGCTCCGACGAGGTGCCCGCCTCGTCGGAGCACTATCTTGGATTCCGCTATTCGGTCCCTGGGTCGTGCTGTTCCGGATCTGACGTCGGAACCTCTTGGAGGACGACGAGCTTCGCCTCTTCGGGATGTGAACTCAGCCATTCCCGAAGCTGTCGGAGTACCTCGTTCACGGTGCTTTCAGGCCGACCAGCAAGATCAGCGAGGCCGCCAGGACCAAGGAAAGTCCTCGACTCCTGGGGAAGGTCACGCGCAGCAGAGATGACCGCCCGAAGCTTCGGAAGCTCTTTGGCGAAATCGTCACAGACGGCTGACAGCTCTTGGCGAGCCTTCCCGGTCGGAGCCATGAGCATGATGGCCGGAGCTAGGAATGCCACGCCTACTCCATCGCTGATACGAGTTCGTCGAAGGACCCGCCCGATGTGAGCCAAGATTCGATGCCGCACATCGGATCCCTCACGACCGGTTACGTCGTAATACTCGGAGACCACCCGTGCAAAATCTGTCACTGTCCGCGCTGTCCGCGCACCCCAACGAAGTTCGTCCCTTGATGATTGACGAGCCGCACGACGAATAGCGACCAGACTCGCGCTCTTGAGTTCCTCGCGAAGGCGGTCCATGCCGTCGATGTCATTGAAATAGTCGACGGCTTCCTGTCCACCAAAGCGCCCCAATAGCGCTTCAGCCCACGTCGGATTCATCGGCACTCGATCCTCTACGAGATCGAGGATCGCCGATCGAACCACATCGTCATCTGGTTGGCGAGGACCTTGCAGCGCAAACCGTTCCGATCGCTTCGTCGGCTGTTTCGCTCGTTGAAGCAGTTCCAACATCCAGTTGACTCGGTGGTGAAACGCAGTCACGACGCCTTCGTGTGTGACTTCGATATCTCGGGACATGGCATCCAGGACGGCTTCATCCAAGGTTGCGGAACCACTGAGGATGATGGCGAACCGAGCGGCAACCTCGGCTGCGTTCGGCTGGTATCGACGGAAATTACCTCGCCCGCGGGAGGGTCCCGGCGGCAACTCGAATACTCCGGCCAGTCGCCATCGGACCACCTGGGACCCCGTAACCGAGACGTCCGATCTACCCCATTCAGCTAGGAGATTCGCCGCCGCAGCCGCTACCGCCTCGTCGGTCTCAGTAACGGCCATCCCCAAAGACTATCGGAAAATAACTCGTCAAAAACGACCTTTCTGGCCAATGCCCCAGGTTCAGTTTCGGCAAGCTCAGGCATGGCATCAGCCCGCTTTACGGTCACCCTCCCCGAGCCACTCGCCAACGCCATCGTCGGAGAGGCGGTCCGAAGCTCCACGCGGACTTCGGAGGTGATCGTTGAAGCACTCGGCGAGCTGTTTCCCGAATACGTCGCCCGTCACCTTCGCGCGGACCTATGCGGAGATCACGCGAGGACGGATCCGCCGTGACCCAGACGCGAACCGACCCCGGGAATGACGTCCCGAGGTCGGTAATGGAGAATCTTTCCGGGCTCTCCGCTCACCAGCATACCCAGTGGTGCAGCGGGGAGGAAGCACCGGGGCGGTAACGCGTGGCTCGGCGACGCAACTACCGATCTGAATACGCAGCCCGAAAGCGGCGGGCTGAACGGTCCGGGCTATCACTCTCTCAGGCGAGAGGACATGCCCGCCAAACCGAACTGTCAGTCTCCGATATCCGAGCCCAACCCGAGTGGGTGGTCACTTTTCCGGCAGACGACCCGCCTCGACTCGTCACAATCGAGACGGATTACCGCACTGCCCAACGTGTGGGTCGCTATGACCGCACGCTCCGTCGCCTCCGGGAAGGCCGAATTACCCGTGACGGCTTCCGAAGCCGCGCTCGTCGAGTGAAGCCGATCGGGAACTTCTACGTTGTTTCGGACCCGGCCGTGGCTCTAGCTCTCACCGAAGTGTCAAGCCGAGACGAGTGGATCTTCGAATCTGGCCGTCAACGTCCTCGTCGTTCCCGGAGGTCAACGTGAGCGACCGATGCGTTTACTGCGGGCAGCCCGCGACCGAGCAGGACCATCTCACCGGTCGACCGTCCGGTAATCGGCCCTACTTCGATGTCGACTTGTGGGTCCTGACGTGCGGGGCCTGCAACAAGGTCGCATTCCAGAGTTGGCGGGCTCTCGGATTCGAACGGGTGGGCGATACGGCGGTGGCCCGACTGCGCCGTCTGGCGGTCTTCGCGGCCCGGATGTCTGACCGCGAGCTGCCAGACCCGCTACAGCCGAGCTGCTGGGCTGCTCTCGCCCGCTGCTTCACTGAGATCGCTGATGACATCGAAGGTCGCCAGTGACCGACAGCCTCGATCTTCGATGGGTGGCCGAGACCATTGCGAAGCCACCGCCCGAACCGCCGACTCTCGTTCAAGGGCTGCTCCGCCGGGGCGAGCTGTGCGTCCTCGGCGCGCCGCGAGCTCTCGGCAAGAGCTGGTGGGCCATGAATCTGGGCGCTCTGGTCGCCCGTGGCTCTGGGTTCTTTATGGGAACTCTGCCAGTGCATCGGTCCGCCACGGTCCTCTACTGCAACGGCGAGCTGGATCCGTGGGCATCGGGCCAGCGGTGGCAGATGCTCCTCGGTAGTGAGGTTCCGGGTCCGATTGCCGAGACCTTCGAGCCGTGGCGCTTGCGGGTCGTTCAGATGCGCAGCACCTCAGCGAGCGAGGTGGGAGCCACCACCGAGCAATGGTTCGAAGGAATGCTCGACGCGCGCGTGGCATCCGTAGTCGAGGCCCACGACGTCGGCCTGCTGATCCTCGACCCTTGGGCCACCTTCTACTCGGGTGACGAGAACTCCAACGACCAGGTCGAATCCGCACTGGGCCAGCTCCGCGCCTTGGCTCTCCGTCACGGCGTGGCGATCGTGATCGTCCATCACCTCTCCAAGGCGACCGACGCTCGCGACCCCGAAGACCTTTGGCGAGGGGCGTCGCGCCTCGCCGACTGGGCCTCCACACGGGTCACCTTGCTGCCGCACTTCACTGAGCGTTCCGGCCTGGAGGCGGGGCTCACAGCGGTCGAGGCTCGCCGATACGTCGATGTCCGGTTCCTGCGACGGTACGAACCGACCGAGCCTTTCTCGGCCGTCCTTGGCTACGACGGCTGGTGGTGCCGCTGGGAACCTGCTGAAGGTCATCGACCCGTTGGACGCCTCACACCGGCCGACGTGGCGGCCGCGTGCAAACGCTCGGGCGGATCGTGGGCCTCAACGACCGAGGCGCGATCGGCCCTTGGGATCGGACGAGAGGCGGCTGCCAAAGCGCTCCGCCAAGCGGTCGACGCGGGGGTCATCGTCGAAGCACCCGGCCGGAACGGTGCCAAGGCCTACCGGCTGCCTGAGGTCGTCGAGGCCAGCCATGACTGGCCCCAGCAGGTCCTCGACCTGGCCGCAGAGCGCGAGCGACGGAGCCAGCCGTGACGTCCCCGACCATCGCTGGTTGCCAGCGCCGAGCCCCGGGCATCCGCCCGAGACCCGGCGGTGGAGATCGGCTTCACCAACAAAGAGGAGGTGCGGCGAAATGCCGACCAAGCAAACAACGAAGACCAACGAGAAGGAAGCTCCCAGGCGTTCGGGGTCAGCAGCGGTGGTCAAGGTCGGAAACCTGACCCGCGACCCCGAGCTGCGCTTCGGCGAGAAGGGGACGGCATTCACCAGTTTCGGGTTGGCCGTCAACAAGCCCAAGGTGCCCGGCGACTGGCGTGGCGAGAAGGAGACCACGTTCTACGACGTGGTCTGCTTCGGCACCCTGGCCGAACACACGGCCGAGTGCTTGACCAAAGGAGCCCGGGTGATCGTCACCGGGCGCCCCGAGGTCGAGACCTACACGGCCAAGGACGGCACCCAGAAGGAGCGCAAGCGGATTCTGGCTGATGCCCTCGGACCCGAGCTGCGTTGGGACACGGTCATCGTGCAGCGGGTCACGAGGACCAAGCCCGATGCGTCCGAAGGCGCCAAAGACCAAGAGGAGGACTTCTAGTGGTCGGTGCCCGGGTCTCTCACCCTCCGCCTCCCGATGCCCGGGTCCAGGTGAACCTCCGGCACTGGCCCGGGCTCGGGGGTTGGCACTCGCCCGAGAAGTCACCTCAGACCGTTCGGCTCCGGGACCGACTGGCCTTCTACGTGGTGGCGGTTCCCGAGGTCAGAGCCGTTCCAGAGAGGTTGGGCCTCGGTGCCTGGTGCCAGGCAGTCGGCGGGATCGTGCTCGGGGCCGGCCTCTTCTACGACGACGGGCTCGATGAACGCGATCCCGATGCGGTGGCGTCCCTTCACAAATGGTGCGACAGCCACCCGCTCGACACTCCGGTGGGGCTGATCATGCGATCCGCCGAGTCGTTGAGCGAGTTCAATCGTGGGCAGTTCCATCGCAGTGCCTATGTCGGGAGGCGAGCGGTGGTCAGTGCCGACCTCGGTCGCACCCTCGGCCTTCTGGCTGACTGGTGGGCACCAGCGGAGCGGGGTGAGTTCCGAGGGGGCTGGTCGCTCGGACTCCGAGGTTGGGGCGTGGTCACCGAGCACGGCGGCCGGTGTCGATGGTCGACCAGCTATGGCCGTCCGAAGCTCTACGTCCAAGCCGCCGGTGTCCATGGCACCAGGGCCGCCTTCGGCTGGCCACGTCCCAATCCCGAAGGGAAACGAAGGGGGGTCTGGGTCCCGGCCGGGGACAAGCTCGTCTCCTACCGCGGGTACTTCCTCGACGTGATCGGAGCGGCTTTCGCCTTCGACGCAGTCGACAGCTCCGACCTCGACGATCACCTGCCCATGTGGGGCCTCCCTCCCGTCGGTGCCCCTTTGGCGGTGAGTCTTGGCACGAATGGGATCGAGACGGTCGAGGGGCTGGTCGGGGCCATCCACCGGCTCGCACTAGCAATCGACAGCGAGGCGGCACGATGGGGGTAGGGCTGGGAATAGGAAACGCACACTCGCCGGGTGGGACCGCGTCGCAGCTCCTAGAGCGCATGGGAGTGCGACCACCCCTGGCCAAGTACCGGCTGGGAGACGACGAGTTCGCCGCCTGGCTCCGGGCCTTCCACGGAGGGTGGGTGACGAGCGGGCCACTTGATGGCATGCCGTTCCCAGCCGTCGATGCCGATGTGCGGAGCGCGTTCCCGGCTGTCGCATCGTTGCTCGGATGGTGGGATTACTCGTGCGCTGAACGGTTGCGCCCAGTGGACGTGACCAGAGCATTCGTGCGGTTCCTGTCGGCGCCTGACCTGGTAGCACGCATGCTCGACCCGGCTACCTGGAGGCGGTGGGGGCTGACACGGGTGGTCGTCCGTGCCCAGGGCGAGCCATGGCCTGTCGAAGTGCGCGAGTCCAATGGGCCTCGGCTTTACGTGGTGCCTACGTGGGCCGAGGGCCTTGATGTGACTTGGCTCGATGCCGTGGCGGCATCAGTGCTCGCTGGACGGCCGGTCAAGGTGATCCGGGCCATTCGTCTCGCGCCGCGGGGGCACCAGGACGGTCTGTCCACGGTACGCATTCCCGGGTCTCGACTTCACCCAGATGAAGACCCAGCTGTCTCCATGGTGCGACTACGACGCAAGGCGATTGTGAATGGGGACGAACGACTTGCGTCCCAGTTACGGGTGCTGGTCAATGCGATGGTCTATGGGAATCCGGCCCGCTTCGACTCGGGTCACCACGGTGGCGAGAGGCCCGGGCCGTGGTGCTTCCCACCGTTAGCGGCCACGGTGCCAGCGGGTGCTCGGTGCATCCTCGCCATGGTCGAAGCACAGGTACGGGACCGTGGTGGCGTCATTGCGGCCCGTGACACCGACGGACTTCTCCTTGTCGCATCCCGTAAGGGTGGGGAGATGGAGCTGCCCGACGGCACCAACGCTCACGTTCTCTCATGGTGCGACACCGACGCTGTACTCGATGGGTTCAACGCACTGGGTCCTTTCGGGGAAGACGAACCGTTCTGGTCGATGAAACGGGAGCACTGCGGACGACCGATGCGAGCCGTTGTGTGGGGCCCGAAGCGTCACACCCTGTTCGTCCATAGCCACGGGATCGAGGTGGTCGCATCCACTGAGCACGTGCTTGGGGCTCTGGCCGTTCCACCGGGTGCCACCGGGCGCCGGAACGACGGGCGCCATCTATGGACCGAAGATGTGGCTCGGGTCCTTGCCGGTGCTGCCGGTGGCGCGTGCGACAAGACGATCGTGCCGACGTTCCGGTGGGAACGGACCAGTCCCGACTTTCCCGCACTGCGGCGCTTGTCGCTCTCCGGTCCCGAAGCGCTCCGACAGATGCCCGCAGCGTTCGCGTTCCGACCCTTCGCCCGAGTGATCGAAGGCCAGTCCTCCTACCCGCGGCATGACGCCCGGCCGGTCGCACCCGATCCCGGTGGTGAGTTGGTTGGATGGAAGGAGCTTCCGTGGCGTGACGCTCACGGCGGACAGGCGGTAGGGGTCAGTACCGACCCGATGGATCTTGACAGGGTCATCCTCGACAGCCTCCGCGCAAGGTCGGTCGCATGGTCCCGGCCAACCGGCCAGGTGCACCGAGAGGCGATCGTCGTGGACCCACTGCTCGTGCACCCGGTCGGCAGATCTGGTGGTTCGTTCACCGGAGGAGATCCACAGGCAGTGCAATCGACGGTGGATATCGCCTCTGTCCTCATGACTGCGGCGAGGCTCCTTGGCGCACCGCGGTTCGCCTTCCTGGCCGGTGTCCCCGATAGGACCGCCCGGGCGCTCGCAAGTGGGCGTCGGCCACGTGGCTCGACAGTACGAAAGGCGTGGGTGACGATTTCCGGGCACTTCGGGTCCGACCCACTCCCGGGGCTGCTCGACCTCGCGGAAGGCGGTGGTCCTTCTCGCTGCGCCTACCCAGGGTGCGACATGGCGGCCCGGCTCCGGTCCCACACCTGCTCGGAGCGCCATCGGAAGGCACTGGCTCGGCTAACCCAGGGGGTGCCAGGTGCCTAGCGTGGGACGTCCTGGGTATTACGTGGCCGCCCCCGTGGCGGTGCTCTTTCGTCCGGATTGGCCTGAGCGGGTGCGACGGATCCAAGGGCTGGTCGGTCCTGTACGGGACCCCGCAGTGCTCTTTGGATCATCCGCGGACTGGTTAGAGGGGTGGCCCGACTTGCTTCCAATGGTTGCTGGTCTCGTGCTTGTGCCTGACGACGACGGGAGCATCGGGGCCGGGTGTCTCCGGGAGATCGCCGACGTCCTCGGTCGTGATCGCCCAGTGTGGCTATACGACGGCGTCCGGCTCCGACCATGGGGAGACGTCGTCATACGGACCGTGCCGAATCCATCCAGGTTCCGGGTTGCGACCGTAGACACCATCCGCCCTGAACCGGATCGTCGCACCCGGGTGAAAAAGGAGATGAGCCATTGACGACCCATGGGACCAGGAGTGCCTACAACCGAGGCTGTCGGTGCGACGAATGCCGGGAAGCCTCTCGATTGGCCCGGTCGAGGCAGCGAGCAATGGCACGAGCCCGGGAACTGGGCTCAGGTGAAGACACAGGGGACGCGGACCCTGCCGCGCCTTGGCCCATCGTCGTAGTCTTCGCCGGAGGCGCTGTCTGGTGCCTCTGGCACGCTCATAAGATCGACGTAACAGAGAGCCCCGATGCCGCCGTAGTGCGACAGCGGTGGATCCTGGCCGGCTTGTTGTTTACCGGGCTCGCGATTGGATTGGCCTTCTTGGCCAGCGACCAAAAGGATCTCGAACCCCAATGAGAAGGTCAGCCAGCCCCTAGCAGCGAAGGGCGTCGCAGAGGACGTAGCCTTCTGACGGCCAACGCCGTAACCCGTAGCTTTACTGCCCCTTTTATGTTACCTTCAGCCCAAGTTCAGGACTGGACGTTCGGCCGGCGTTGCGACGATTGCATATGTCGTCGCACCAAAGGGCGCCCGCCTCTTCTGACCGCTTTTGAGATGAGGCAGCCCAAAATGGCCCAAGTCTTGGCGGCTTTCTGCGAGGGTGTACGACGGAGTTCTCGTCCCGTCGCGCACCCCATACGGACCCAAGTGACGGGCAGGCGCGGCCCGCTTCTTTTGCGTGGCTGCTCTGACCTCGTCGGGTTTTTCCTCGACTCTATCGACGCACGTCCCCGTCCCTTTATCAATCGGCGAAAAACCGGCGGGCCTGTCTCATCGTTCGAAACCTGCCGCGGTTGCGTGGTTCCCTCCCAGAACCACGAGGAGTAAAACTGCATGTAGCCAAAGGAAGCTATCGCTTATACCCTTATGAAGCCAGTTCGTCTAATGGAACATAAATCCAACTACAGATGGAAATCGTGATGAACTCCAGGAAGGATTCCTATGAGTGGATTAATTACTGTAATAGTTATCGCAGCGATCGTGGTCGTGTTAGTGCGCCGGCGCCGCAACCGCAAAAATGAGCGCTTTGCCTGGAAGAAGGACTGGCCACAAGCTGAGGTCGATGCTGCTACACGGGGACTTGTCAAGGTTGGGCCGACCCATACTGCAAGGGTTCCGATTATCAATAGCATGTTTGAAGATCGAACCGGCACCTTCGGCTCCACCTTTTACATCTATTGGGACCGTCCCAGAGGGGACGGCGCTACTGATCCCACCCAACCGATAGGAGACAAGCGCAACTTTACGGTAACTCAAGCCATTCTCTTTGACGTCAGCCGAAATCTGGCTGGTATGGACAATCGCGAGCGCACCTACCTACGAATAGCTACCCTCCTTAACAGCGCAGCGAATGGGACCGAGCCTGCCTTTCGAAAGTGGATCACCGCGCTCCTTTGGGGTGACGGAAAAGGAGTGCCAGATAAGTGGCAGTTCAGGTACTTTCAGGATAACGAACGATCGGCACCCGTTGCTACCGCGATAAGGCAGAGGAACATGTCGGTCGAGCAGACAATCAACGAGATGCAGCAATATGCTGCATCAGCGACACACACCACGTACACTCCCATCCTAAGCGAGTTAACCGAAGCGCTCACTCCTTCGGGATTAGGCTCCTGGCTAAAGTCATCCGAGTTGGAGACCTCCCCCTTCGCAAAGCGAAGTGACTATCCACTTCATATTGGATCATTTCCCGATGGTACGCCACTGAACTACTCGGGCGACGGGTCAATGGTGACTATTGCTCCTCCCGGAATGGGCAAGACCCAGTGCAATGTTTTCCCGAACCTTCTCCAATGGCCGGGTCCAGCGGTTGTTCTTGATATCTCAGGAGATATTTATGAGCACACGGCAGCATGGCGGGCAAGGAACGTTGGCCCTGTCTATAAGTTCAGCCCACTAGAACCCGACGAAAGCCACCAATACAACCCCCTCACCTTCGTCCGCAAGGAGCCGGATTTTCTCTGGGAAGACTCGCGTCTGTTGGCCGAGATGATGATCGTTCCGTCTCTGTCTTCCGATCCTTTTTGGGAAAATGAAGCAAGGACGGTCTTGACGGCAGCGATCGCGTACGTGTGTTACACCAATCCGCCCGACCAGCGGCCGATGCGGAACGTCGTGGACGTTTTATTCGGTGGAGAGGCCTGGGACAAGATGATTCTCGGGCTTCGTATGGGTATTCATGTGATGACACAGCACGCGAACTCCTTGTCATCTATGAACGAAAAGACGCTCAGTAGTGTGCTCCAAACAGCTCGCTCTAGCCTTGGTGCGTGGACAGGCGAACGTGTCTCACGAGCAACCGCATCCTCTGATTGGACTCCGTCGGACCTTCGGGGGTCTAAAAACCCAACTATTTACATCTATATCAAACCCAATGAGGTCGAGTCATACCTCTCACTGCTGCGTGTCTTCATCGGTCAACACATACGAATTTTGACTGGAGGATCGGTGCCCCCGCGGGATGCTCCACCGATCCTCTTCATGCTCGATGAGCTGCCACGCCTTCGCAACATGCCGCCGATCGACGAGGCCCTAAACATTGGCCGCAAATACGGTTTGCGATTGTGGATGTTCGCTCAAAGTATCGGTCAGTTCAAAACATCATATGAGAACGCTGACGGGTTGTTGGGTTCGTGTGCGGTTCGGATCTTCATGAATCCAGGTGGTGCTGATGGCGCCGCTGATCGGCTTTCGGAGGAACTCGGCTACGTTGAGGCCCTCCACGATGGTGCACGTAAGCACCTAGTGGAGGCAGTTGAACTTGCAGGTCCGACGTATAAGGACCTGCAGATAGTCCTGACAACGGGTGGTAAGCCGGTAACAGTCACCAAGGACTTCGCCTATAAGAGCCCTGAACTCAGCGAACGAATGGCTCTTGAGTTTCCAAGCGACCGGAGTCGTACGTATCAAGCAGATCCAGCAATGAGGATCCCAGAATAAGTGGACGCCGACCAAATCGAGGGCAAAGTGGAGCAACGTTCCGAGCGCCGTGACTGGAGGATTTCAAAATGGCCGCCGACAGGGATGGGTACGAGATCGCTAGGGAATGGCTGAAGCAGCGACAGAGCGACTTTGGTCCGACTGATCTAGCTGCCGCTGCATCTGATCTGAGCCAGTCCTTCGAAAAGCTTGACCAATATACGCAGTCGCTTCAACCGATTGGGATCGTGGGCCTGGCTGACAAGTCACTGGAGGTCCACACGAATCAGGCTCTGACCGGTGGCGATGCCCTCCTGTTACCCACAGCCCTAGCTATCGGTGCAATCACAGTGATAGTCAAGGATTTCGCTGACAACCTGAACACACTTTACCAAGCCGGTGCGAAAGAAACCCTCCGGGAAGCGGGTGAGAGCATCGCCCAGCAATGGGAGGAGTTCAAGCAGGCCGCCTCCCAGGTTGTCGAGGATGTGCAGCGTGAGATTGCGGAGTTAGTCTCACCGGAATCACCCGAGCGCCTGGAAGCCTTGTCGGTAGAGCAAGAGAAGGCGCAGGAGAAACAGGCAGCCGCGGAGCAAGAGAAGGCGCAGGAGAAGCAGGCAGCTGACACTGAGGCGATGAAGGCCTTGGCCGCGGAGCAAAAGAAGGCGCAGGAGAAACAGGCGGCTGACATTAAGGCGATGCAGGACCAGGTCCGTGAAAACAATCCAGACTCACCCGAGCTTAAGGAACGGCTTGCAGCTGCAGAAAAGGCGGCAGTGAAGGCTCTCGCTGACCGGCAGGCCGCCGAACGTCAAGCATTACAAGAACAACTGGCGATGCAACAACAAGCACTGCAAAGGTAACTGATATCGCGTTCCTCGGAACCTTCGAGCGCTGCGTTCTTGTGACAGGGGACGCGCTGAATTGTTCCTTCGAACCTGTAAGCATCTCTCGTCCCTGTGGCGATCGAAGTACCGACACTGGCACAAGGCATAAGGCGTAGCGATGCGCCAGGTGCTCTCAGCGAGAAATGGGGGCAGTAGGTGGACTTGCGATACAGCGAGGGCAACCCCCCCGCCCGGAAGGGCATATCGCCGTTCGCATCGGTCATGTGGGCATTGGTCCCGTTCCTGACCCTTGGATGGGCAACGGGATTGTCCTTTAGCTACGCCGCCCTTCGGCTTCGCAGCTGGACACTGGGGGCGTTTGCTGGGGCCTACTTCGCGATGGGTATGACGTCCTTCCTCCTCGTGGACCGCAGCACCGGCCATGACTGGCAGGGTTATGTCGGGGCGGTAATTGCGATGGCACTTATGGCGTTCGGAACGACCCACGCCTTCGGAATTCGGCGGCGCTTGACTGAGCCCAAAGGCCAGCAAGCAAGAGTCCAGCTGAGTGATGATCAGGCCCAAGCAGTGGCTAGGTCCAGAATCGAGATCCAGCGGCGCCACGAGGCGCGTCGCATGCTGAGCACTGATCCGGAGTTGGCCCGCCAACTTCGGATAGGCCGTCCAGACCTACCCCGCGAGTACAACGACGGCGGCTTGGTCGACGTCAACCATGCTCCGGCGGATGCCTTGGCGCCTCTTCCCGGCGTCGGCCTTTCACTCGCCGAAAAGATCGTGGCCACCCGCGAGGAAGTTGGTGGCTTCAATGGCCTCAACGACCTGTCGATCACCTTGGGGATCACTCCCCAGGCGCTCGACGAAGCTGGAGAGTTCCTCGTCTTTCCGAAGCAAGCTGCCCCCGGCCGTTCTTGAATCTCCCCGCCGTGCTCTTGGACAGCCCCCCGCTCCCCGCCGGTCGCCGGTCGCCCCTCCGGGGCGCCGTCGCCGTCGGCTCGCTCGTCCTCCCGGCCCTCTCTCCCGGCCCGTTGTCCGGCTTCCGGCCGTCCGGCCCTCTCCCGGCTTCTTTGGTGTAAGGCCTCATCGTGGGTGCTAGAGGACTCGAACCTCCGACCTCAGCCGTGTGAAGGAGACCAACTGGTGTTCTGATATCCCGCGTGTGGAACGGGGATTCGCATGGACCAGGACTTTGATTAGCTGAGGTTGACCGCCTTTAACCGGCATGCGCGGGTCCCGGGTGCTGTAGAAGATGCCCAACCTTGGCGAACATGGCTCGGCGCAACCGGGGTCCGTAGAGTGTCATGGTGCGGTCATTCGAGCCGACCTCGGAGGTCGCAGCTGATGGAGGGACGCCGCACCGGGCCCTGATCCCACATCGTCGGGCGACCGCCATCACCTACTGCGTGGCCATGTTCATGAGCATCATGGACACACAGATCATCAACGTGGCCCTTCCCCGGATGTCGACCGACTTCCACGCCACGATTCCGTCCGTGCAGTGGGTGGTCACGGCTTACCTCATGAGCATCGCCGCGTTCGTGCCGGCCTCGGGATGGCTCGGGGACCGGTTCGGCACCAAGCGACTCTTCCTCATCGCGGTCGGCGCCTTCACCGTGGCGTCGTTGCTGTGCGCGCTCTCGACCAACCTGGACGAACTCGTGGCGACGCGGGTCCTCCAGGGTGCGGGCGGAGGCATGATGGTGCCGGTCGGTATGTCGATGCTGTACCGGGCCTATCCGCCCGCGGACCGGGTGAACGTCGCCCGCCTCATCACCATGGTCATGGTGCTGGCGCCGGCCACCGCGCCGATTATCGGAGGTTCGTTGGTGACCTGGGCCTCATGGCGGTGGATCTTCACGATCAACCTGCCCGTGGGCGCGGCAGCAGTCGTATTCGGCTTTCTCTTCCTCCACGAGCAGCGCGAGCCTAGAGCAGGCGGGTTCGATCTCTTAGGCGCGACCGCCGGAGCGCTCGGGTTGGGCCTGTTGCTGTTCTCCGTGGGTTCGGGGTCCACGCTCGGTTGGTCGTCGTGGCCAGTCGTCTCTACGGGAGCCGTCGCGGTGGCGGCCTTGGCGAGTTTCGTCAGGCTCGAGCTGTCCCGGCCATACCCGGTGCTCAACCTGCGACTGCTCAGCAACGCAATGTTCCGGAGAAGCTGCATTGTGATCGGGTTTCAGGTCACGACGTTCCTCGGCACCCTCGTCTTCATCACCCTCTATCTTCAAGAGGGCCTTGGCGTGTCCGCGATCAACTCCGGACTGTCAACCTTCCCTGAGGCGGTGGCGATCGGCCTGTCCTCCCAGCTGGCGGCGCGACTCTTCCCGAGGGTGGGACCTCGTCGCATGTTGGTCGGCGGGTTCGTCGGCCTGGCCGCCGTGACCGCAGTGCTGGTCCGGGCTGGCCTCGGTACCAGCCTGTGGGAGATCAGAGGAATCGTCTTCCTCATGGGGATCGCGATCAGCTTTGTGATGTTGCCTAACCAGGCCTCGGCCTTTGCACAGATCTCCTCAGCGGAGACGGGTCATGCTTCGGCCATCTACAACACCCTGCAACGGTCGCTCGGCGCGCTCGGTATCGCGTTCTTGAGCGTCGTGCTCGCACTGGCCGGTGGAAGTGTGGTGCACAGGCGTCCCCCGATGGCTGCGTTCCACTGGGTCTTCGGGGCCAACGTGGCCCTCGCGTTGCTCGGCGCAGTGGTATCACTGCGGATCCGGGACAGCGACGCCGCGGCAGTCATGGGACGATCGGTCGACGCGGAGCCGGCCGCAGTGGCGTCGACTTCGGCGCCTGACCGTCGTCTCGGCGGGCCCGCAGGATGGCGAGCCGGGACCCGCCGTCCCAAGCGCACCCCAGCCAGCTAGCAACCCTCAGCCCCAGCGGCCGCCGGCTCGACGTCCTGCGGGCCTCCCCCGGTTCTGTGGAGTCGGTGAGTGTGATGATCATGCCGTTTGACCCAGACCTCCTCGCCCGCCAATGAGATGGACGAACTGCACGGAGTCATAGCGAAACCTTGAGGTGCGTGAGCTTGACCTCTCGGCAGATGGGCCGTGACGCCAACGGGCGCTTCTCCATCGAGAACGACCGCCGACTGCGGTGAATCAGCTATCCGAGGGTCTTCTCGTCAGCAGTGAACGGGCCCGAGCCCACAACTCTTGAAGTACTGCGCGGTTCTGGTCGCGATCGGCAACGGCGTGTCCGACGAGCACGGGTAGAGGTCCTGTTCGACAACGGCAAACAAGTCGACGTCCAGCCGGCCCAGTTCTTCCAGCACCGGTTGCAAAGCCGGTGCGCCATTCGGAGGCTCGGTCATCGCGCTCCGACGCACTGCCTCGGCGAAACACAAGTTCTCATCGCGGACCTGACGCATAACATCCGGGTTGATTTGCTTGAGGTGGACATAACCGATCCGCTCCGGAAACTGTCGGATGATCGCGATGTTGTCGCCACCGCAATAGGCAATGTGGCCCGTGTCGAGGCAGAGCTTCACATACGCGGGATCGGTGTTCTCAAGGAACCGCACGACCCGGTCCTCAGAGTCGACATGACTGTCGGCATGTGGATGAAATACGAGGTCGACCCCGTACTCCTCATTGACGATCTTCGCGAGCTGGGACATTCCCGCGGTCAGGTTGCCCCACTGCTCGGGCGTCAGGTCGACCGGTTGCGTCACATTTCCGTCGAGGTCGGTGTACAGCTCCGGGAGAGCAACTAGATACCTAGCACCGAGGGAAGTGAGCAGCCGTGCCACCGTTCGGCTGTCCCCGATCGCTTGCTGCAGAGCTTGGGCTCCGCGGTGCAGACCGCAGGACACCGAACCGCCCGAGAGTCGGAGACCGCGTTTGTGAAGCTCATAACGCAGATGCTCGGGTTCCGTGGGTAAATAGCCATAGGGGCCGAGCTCGACCCACTCGAAACCGACAGCGGTGGCCTCGTCGAGGAAACGATGCCAGGGCAGCTGGCTGGGATCGTCCGCGAACCAGATGCCCCACGAGTCAGGCGCCGTTCCGAGGCGAATCCGTGAGAGTGCACCAACATCGCCAGGCATCATGACTATCTCTTCCTACGTCTAGAACGGGAGGTCATACGCCTAGTCGCCGACTGATATGGACTCCAGCCTGTGGGTGATGGCATCCAATCGTTGGATGGAACTCTCGTCTTTGTCCATGTAGTAGCCGATCCAAGGGCGCAGACCTTACAAGAAGGTCAGCACAGCCTGGCGCCGAGCCCTTGTCCAAAGCCAACCCGTAGCCCAGATGACGACCGTGAACCGATTGAGTGCTGGTCGACTGGTTCCGACCCCGGCGCGCTCCGAGGTCGAAGCTCGCCTTACCACGACCATCGCCTGGTTGCGGCTACGACGATCTTGACGAGGTCGTGACAGAGCTCTCGAAGATAGGCGTCGAGACCTCCGACAGGACACCACTCGATACGGTGTTCATCTCCGATCCGGATGGACACCCGCATCGAGGTGCTGCCTTTCTCTGCTTCTGAAGGGGCCTGGAGCATGAAGCGGCGAGGGCTTCGCGATGAGCTGCAAGGAGGCGACCCGAAGCCAACTGCCCGATATGGACAGCATGATTGGCTTCGGAGCCACAGTTGACGTGCCGCCAACCGTGTTGCGGCGGGCAACGGGCGGGCTTAACTTCAACTTCAACTGCCGCCCCGAAGCGCACCCAGATACAAAGGATGACCACCCATGGACTACCTGACCCTCGGCCGCTCCGGTCTGCACGTCTCCCGGGCCTGCCTGGGAGCCATGATGTTTGGCCACAGCGCCACCGCCCCGTGCAACGAGGACGAGGCTCGTCGGATCATCGACGGGTTCCTCGGTGACGGGGGCAACTTCATCGACACCGCCAATCGCTACACCGGCGGTGAGTCCGAGGAGGTGGTCGGCCGGGCCATCAAGGCCAAGCGCGACGAGGTCGTGTTGGCCACCAAGGGTTTCATGCCAATCGGCGAGGGCCCGAACGACAGGGGGCTCGGCCGCAAGTACCTGACCCGAGCGTTGGAGGACAGCCTTCGCCGGCTGGGGACCGACTACGTCGACGTATACCAGTGTCACGGACCCGACGCCGACACGCCGATCCAGGAGACCATGGCGACGCTGCACGGGTTCGTCCAGTCGGGCAAGGTGCGCTATATCGGCTGTTCCAACTGGACGGGCTCACAGATCGTCGAGGCCCAATGGGCTGCCGAAAGGATCGCGGGCTCCCCGCTCGTCAGCCTGCAGCCTCCCTACTCGCTCGTCTCGCGCGGGATCGAAGCGGACGTGCTGCCGACCTGTCAGCGCCAGGGCCTTGGGACCATGATCTACAGCCCGCTCGGCGGCGGGGTTCTCACCGGCAAGTACAAGCGGGGCGAGGACCCGCCAGCCGACAGTCGTTTCGGACGAGGTGGCATATGGGGTGGGATGCTCAACGATCAGAGCCTCGGCGCCGCTGATGAAGTCGGCAAGGTGGCCGCCGAGCTCGGCGCCACTCCGACTGCTGTCGCCATTGCCTGGGTCCTGGGTCGCCGAGGAGTCACCTCGGTCATCATCGGTCCACGAACCTTCGATCAGTTCCAGCAGTACATGGTGGGCTTCGACCTGCTGCTTGATCCGGCCGTGGTGAAGCGGCTGAGCGACGCCACCCGATGGGCCCGCTAGCAGTGACCCTATCGACGCGACCACTTGGCAAGGCCGCCACCGATGCCACGATCCTCGGATTCGGCACGATGGAACTTCCCCGGTCACTGGCGGTGTGACGCCGCAGACATTCAGCCTCCAGCCTTTTCCTGAAAGCCGAGGCGAACCTGCTGGCGGGCAGCCATGCTTTCAAAGGTGAACTCCTGCCTTGTACTCGATTTTGACGGGACGATTCTCGACACCGAGGGGCCCCTCTATCGATCCTGGGCAGAGTTGTGGGACCACCAGGGCCACGAGCTCGCCCTCGCTGACTGGCAGCAGATCATCGGCACCGATGACGCCTTTGATCCGTGGGGAGAGCTCGAACGAAGGGTTGGCCGTCCACTCGACCCCATCCTCCAGCTCCGCCGGCAGGCTCGGCGCGACCAACTTCTCAATCGAGAGGAGCTGCGCCCAGGGGTTCTGCAATGGCTGGCCGAGGCCGAGAACCTGGCGATCGGATCCCGGTCGGTATCGCCTCGTCTTCCCCGATTGACTGGGTGGAGGCCCACTTGGAGAAACTCGGGCTTCGACCCCGCTTCTCCTGCTTGGTCTGCTGTGACGAGAAGGTCCCCGCCAAGCCTGACCCGTCTTCGTACGTGGTGGCCTGCAAGAAGCTTGACGCCGACCCGACCAGATCGGTGGCGGTCGAGGACTCGCCCCATGGAGTATCGGCAGCGGTCGGCGCCGGACTCTTCACCGTGGCCGTTCCGCACCAGTGGACCGCCGGGTTGGACCTGTCAGCTGCCGACCTGGTGGTGGCCTCACTCGCGGCGCTCACGCTGTCAGATGTGCTTGGGAGCGCGGCTCAGCGTATGACGTAAGAGGTCAGCGCGGCGTCCTCGAGAAGGAGACCTCAATGGCAACAATTCGGTTCATCGGCAGCGGCGATGCCTTCGGCAGCGGCGGCCGCCTCCAGGCTTGCATCCTGGTCGAAGACGGGGGCTGGCGGTGCCTCCTCGACTGCGGCGCGTCCAGCCTGATCGGCCTCAAGGGGGCCGGCATCGACCCTGCATCGATTGATGCCATCGTGATCAGTCACCTCCACGGTGATCACTTCGGAGGCCTGCCATTCTTCCTCTTGGATGCCCAATTCAACTCTCATCGATCAGCACCGGTGATGCTTGCCGGCCACAGCGATCTCGGAGAGCGACTTCGAAGTGCGATGCATGTGCTCTTTCCTGGATCCGAGGGAGCAATGGACGCGCTGGCAAGCCTTGTCGTCCTGGAGCCATCGACGCGGTCGAGACTAGGACCCTTCGACATCGAGGTCTTCGACGTCGAGCATTTCTGCGGATCCCCACCATTCGCCGTCCGTGTCACAACATCAAATGGGGCGATCATTGGGTACACCGGTGACACCGCCTGGACCGAATCGCTCTATCAGGTAGCGGAGGGAGTTGATCTCCTCATCGCCGAGTCCTACTTCTATGACAAGAAGGTTCCTTGGCATCTCGACTACGCGACTCTGGCGGAAGCGGCCCCGAATCTCGGCGCCCGACGAATCGTCGCAACCCATCTAAGCGCTGACCTGCTCGGCCGCCTCGACTCTCTCGAACTCGAAGTCGCACATGACGGACTCATGATTGAACTCACTTCGTGATCCCAGTGAGGCCCCAGTGCCCGCAGGCGCTCTAACAAGCTTGATCTCTGTGGGGCCGTGAGGGTTAGCCGGTGAGGGCCAGCACAGGCCTGCCCCCATCCTGCTGTAACTTGATGTCTGTCGACGCGCACGAGGTGGTTGCGCTTGGCCAGACGCTCGGAGGCAGCCTTGACAAAGGACCAGACCAAAGAGTCAGTCCGCCGTCGCTACTCGGAGTTGGCGGTCACCGCCACCCAGGGTGGCTCCTGCTGCACCCCCGACGAGCAGGAAGTCTTCGGCGCCTCGCTCTACGCCAGCGAGGACCTAGCGGGTCTCCCAGAGGCCGCAGCTACCGCCTCCCTCGGCTGCGGCAACCCGACCGCTATCGCCGAACTCTCGACCGGCGAAGTCGTGCTCGACCTCGGATCCGGGGGTGGCATCGACGTCATCCTGTCAGCCCGGCGAGTCGGCCCGACGGGCAAGGCATACGGGTTGGACATGACCGACGAGATGCTGGACCTCGCTCGCAGTAACGCGGTCGAGGCGGGCATCACCAACGTCGAGTTCCTGAAGGGCGAGATCGAGGACATCCCCCTATCGGACAGCTCAGTCGACGTGGTCATCTCGAACTGCGTCGTCAACCTCTCGACCGACAAGGCTGCCGTGATCGCCGAGGTCGCCCGCGTGCTACGCCCCGGCGGTCGGTTCGCTGTCACCGACGTGATCGCCGATCCCGACATGGATAACGCAACCAGACAGGACATGGAGCAGTGGACCGGGTGCATCGCTGGAGCCCTTACCCGAGCGGAGTACACGACTCTGCTCGAAGCCGCCGGGCTCATCGACGTGGTGGTGGTCGAAACTCATCGCGTCCATGCTCACGCCGGCTCAGCCATCATCCGCGCGCGGAAGCCGTCCGCCGCCATCTGAACGGCAGCAGACCGGTATCGGCTATCCGAGGTGTCGAGGACGACCGTCCAACGATCTCCTGCAGATCGCCTGGTGCACTCCCGAACGCGCCTCGATCAAGTCGTCACCAGCAGGCCGGCTTGCGATGCTCCCAAGGCTCCGCGGCTTCGAGCTGAGCCGCGAGCTGGAGCAATGTCACCTCGTCGCCGGGTCGGCCAATCAGCTGGATACCGATCGGCAGGTGGTCGTCCGTCCAGTACAGCGGGATCGACATCGCCGGTTGTCCGCTGAGGTTGTAGGGCGCGGTGAATGGCGTGAACCGCTTCTGGTTCTCGAAGTCCCGGGCTGGGTCAGCATCGTCGCGCAGGCTGCCGACCTTGACCGGTGGCTGCGCAAGAGTCGGAGTGAGGACGGCGTCATAGATAGCAGTGCGGTTCAGCTCGTCTCGCGCCCTCGAACGCAGTGAGCCAAGCGCGTTGTAGAACTCGGGTGCCGACAGCCTCCTACCCCGCTCGCGCAGCCAGGAGGTAATCGGTCGGAGCTTGCTCTCCGCATCGGTGGGGATCGGCAGCGACGCGAACTCCACCGACCACAGGTCCTCGAACAGCGGGACGATCTCGGGCCCGAACGTCGTCGAGTGGTCCTCGACGTGATGGCCGAGCTGCTCGAGCAACCCCGACGCGTGCTCGTAGGCCGCCTCGCAGTCCGGGTGGACCTCTGCCCCGGGCACGGCGGGTGTGATGTAACGCCCGATGCGTAGGCCCTTCGGTTCGTCGTCGCAGGCCGTGAGGAACGAGCCGCTGGGCGGTGGGGCCTGCCAGATCCAGTCCATCGTCGTCGGGCCAGCCATGGCGTCGAGCAAGACAGCCGCGTCGCGCACCGTCCGGGCGAGCGGTCCGTGCACCGACAGTCCGCTGATCTCGCCGTCAAGCGGCGCAACCGAAATACGGCCGCGGCTGGTCTTGATGCCGACCAACCCGTTGACGCTCGAGGGGATGCGGATCGAGCCGCCGCCGTCGCTTCCGGGAGCAGCAGGCAGCAGGCCCGCGGCGACGGCCGCGCCCGCGCCACCACTCGACCCTCCGGCCGAGCAGGTGAGGTCCCAGGGAGTGCGCGCCGGCGGATGGCCCTCCGGCTCGGTGTAACACGGCGCGCCGAACTCGGGCGTCGCCGTCTTGCCGAGGCTGATCATCCCCGCGGCGCGCAGCTTGGTGACAACTGCTTCGTCGATCCCAAGCTCTTGGGGTGGGAACGCTCCGGTCCCGAACCCGGTCGGCATGTCAGCGGTGAGGTACAGGTCCTTGATCGCCGTAGGCACACCGTGCAGCGGCGGCAACTCCACGCCGTCGATGACCGCTCGCTCAGCGTCCCTCGCCCTCGCGCGGGCCTGATCAGCAGCGACGAAAACGAAGGCACCGACGACCTCGTTGAGCCTGTCGATGCGCTCGAGGTAGTGGTCAACGAGCTCGACAGGTGACACTTTGCGGCTGCGCACTGCTGCGGCCTGCTCAAACAGGGTCAGGTCATGCAGATCGCTCACGACGTGCACGCTACATCCAAGCGCCCGGACCACCCTTTTGTGAGCGCCCGACGCGACCCATAACCAGGACGAAGTGGACCGATCCGATGATGCCGGGGACCGGGCGGTCCCTCCCAATCCGCTTCCCATGGCTGGACGAGAACCAAAATCACTTTCGAACTCCCACAATTGTCTTTCAGTTGGTCGGATACCTGACAGAGGGGAACGTCACCACTGTGGCTTCTAGCACCTTGCTCCCGGCCGTCCACTTTCCCCATCCCTAATGCGCGAGGGAGACGAACGAGTCCCGCAGCTACGCCAGATCTTCACCAATCTGACCTGAGCGATTCGGGACAACCGCGCCGCGCCGGACTCCGTGCCGACAGGACCAGGGACCTTCGCCTCTATCCGGCGGCGCTACCACCCCACAAGATGACGGGGGTCCGCTGCATGCTGATGCACGCCTCAGCCGACCACATGTGACCGGGCCACGAAGGAAGGGGATGACATCTCATGTTGGTAAGAGAATGCTTGCGCAGTGCTCCGGTCACCGTGCCCCCCCAATGCACGCTCGAGGAGGCAGGTCAGCTCATGGGCAGCCACGGGGTGGGTTCATTGCTGGTGATGAGCGGCGATCAGCTCCTCGGAATCGTGACCGACCGTGACATCGCGATACGTGGGGTCGGCGAAGGCCGATCATGCGACACCGAGATCAGGGCAGTCATGACAGCGACGCCCGTGACGATTCAAGGATCGGCGGACATCATCGAGGCGTTCAGGGCAATTAAAGAGGCCGGCGTCCGTCGGCTTCCGGTCGTCGAGGACTCGGACCTGGCGGGGATCATCACGGTCGACGACCTGCTCGTCTCGTTGGTCCTCGAGTTCGGCGCTGCCGTGTCACCTGTCGCCAAGGAGCTTGCCCATCCGCAGATTCCCACCTAAAGACATTCGTGTAATACCGCGGCTTCCTCCCCGCCCTGACCCAGGTCCGGGCTGGGGGACCTCGGGAGCCGGGTTGCGGGATATTCGGCGAAGGTCTTTAGTTCTCACACCCCGCCGGCCCCAAGGAACCCAGAGCCCCGTCGACTCCCGGCTCGTCACCCTCCGGTCCTCGCCGACGCCATCTGGGGCCTAACGGTCTTTTCTCGGGAGAATGAACCGCTGAACGGCGTTAGCAAAGCCCTCGTCCTGATTGGTGGTGGTCACCCTGCGGGCGGCTCGTTGCACGTCGGTGGACGCGTTCCCCATAGCGATGCTGAGACCCGAGTGGGCAAACATCAACACGTCATTAGGCATGTCCCCGATGGTGGCGATCTGCGAAGTTGGTATATCGAAGCGGGACGAGAGGAACTTCACGACACTGCCTTTGTTGGCCTCGGGATGGGTGACGTCCAAGTAGTACGGCTGTGACTGGGCCGCCGTGACATGATCGCCGAACTGCTCCCGGGCCGCCTGAGTGGCGCGGCCCATGGCACCGAGGTCGTCACTCACCCCGACGATCTTGGCCACGCCCTGGTCGAGTCCGACAAACGTCTCCGCCAGGGTGGGTCCGAACTGGACGGTGGCTGCCTCGCGTTCGACGTGCGGCCCGGTGAGGTCGCGCACATACCACTCCGCGCCTCGATAGATCCAGGTCGCGAGGCCGAACGATTCCATGAGGGCTACCGTTGGACCAACCAAAGGCTCCGGCACCACCTTCTGGTCGATAACCGTCATGTCGGGCTCCACAATGAGCCCTCCGTTGAAGGCCGCGATAGGGGTGGAGAGCCCGAGTGGCCCAATCAACATCGACATGCCCAGCGGCGGCCGGCCACTCGTGACCGCGAACAGCACGCCGGCAGCATGAAGTTCTTGCACAGAAGCAATACTTCGTTCAGTGAGGACCTTCTCCTGGTTCACCAGGGTGCCATCGACATCGGCAACAAAAAGGCGGATCTTCGACTGCGGCACCGTTAAACCTCCCGGTGATTGCAACCTCTAAGGCTGGCACACGCTGCGACAGTCAGGGAGTTGTCGCGTGTTGGCGTTCGCCCAGTCGTCGATATCACTGACAGTCGGCACACACCTTCATGTATGCCGTGGTCCAAGTGGATCCTCGCGGACGCACGTCAGATAGTCCTACAAGACGCTCGGTGCAACATCAGATAGCTGGGCTCGGCTTCGACTCACAGTTAAGGATATGGCCGGATGCCTTGGTACGAAGCTACTGCCCGTAACCATCTTCGTCGCAGAAGAAACATTCGACCTGATTTCCCTTCTTCCTAGACCCTCAGGTTCCTGGCCCCAGCCCAAACCTCTGGTTCGCCACCGACAAGCGGTATTGCACCTCGGCGTCGGCATTCTCGACTTCCTCGCCCGGAACAAACCATCGAATGACAGCACCCATCACATCAGGGCCACCGCCCCCGACCCAATCTGGGGGGCCATGGCGCTCTGACACCTCCGCCAACTGGAAAATCTCGGCCCATTCCAGTTGGGGTTCGGCGCTTAGCTGCCATTCGATCTCAAACCTGTCGCCCAGTTCCTTGATGGTGGTCCGGTCGACGATCCTGATGTCTTCCCTTTTGGCTCCACCCATTGCCAGTACCGTCCTTCTGCCGACTCTTGATCTCTGTTCAGGCTGCCTCATCTAGCGTTGCTGCCATCTTGAGGGGCGGACTTCCTACCCAACTCTGGGGGTGACCGCACTTTGCGCAAGTGCCGACGCATAGGCCGTTGTTCAGCACCGGCAGCCGGGCGTGGCAGTTTTCACAGAGTGTGATCTTGTTGATTTGGCGGTTGACGTCTTTCCACTGGAACAGTTCGAGCATCCCAAAGAGGAATAACCCGATCACCACGATTACCAGGGCCATGACAATCCGCCTCTCCCGCCCATGGCCGGACGCGAACCAAGATCACCTGTCCAACTCAGCCAATTGTCATTCAGTTGGCCGGATTCCTAACAGAGGCGAACGTCACCACTTTGGCATCTAGCACCTTGCTCCCCCCCGGGTACCAAGCCCGGGCAGCCAGCCGACGGCGCCACAGCCCATGCAAGGCAGGATCCGGCAGTGCCGAGCCGGTCGGACCGGGCCGAATCCAGGCATGCTTGCAACGGTGAGCGACCGCCCTGACCCGAAGCGGCCTGCCGATACCACTGGTCGGCTCGGGTGGGTGCTGGCGGCCGTCGGCTGTGCGGGGGCACTCGCCGCTGCGCTGCTCAGCGCCAATCACGCCCGGTCCGCCGCAGCACAGGATTGGTCCCCATTCGTCCTCGTGGCGGGCCTTCTCCTGGTGGGTCTCGTCGCCGACGAGGACCGATTGTTCTCCGTTGCCGGACACGCGCTCGCTCGCCTGGCACCGAATGGGTTGGTCCTCTACGTCGGTGCCATCGTGCTCGTCGTGACAGTGACGACCGTGTTGAATCTCGACACCTCGGTGGCATTCCTCACGCCCATCCTCGTCTATACCGCCCTCCCCGGAAGTGTCTCCCAGGCGCGCGTTGGGGGTTCTCGGACTCCCCGTGCTCGTTGGCCTGTTCGGCGTCGCCGTGGCCCTCGGAACGCTGGGCCGTGCATGGTCGGGACCGGCTCATCTCCTGATGCACCTCGATTCCTGGGGCACTGCTGTCGTCGGGGCCTTCGCCAGCGTCGTCGTGAACAACCTTCCCGCTGCGTCACTGTTAGCGGCCCGGGTGCCGCCTCGACCGTTCGCCCTCTTGGTGGGGTTGAACATCGGCCCGAACCTTTTTGTCACCGGTTCGCTCGCCTGGCTGCTGTGGGTCCGAGCGGCGAAGTCGGCCGGTGCTCGACCATCCATCGCCAAAGCGAGCCTTCTCGGAGTCGTTGCGGTGCCGCTGTCGATGGCGGCTGCCCTGGGCATGCTCGCCCTCAACGGGTCACACTGACGTGCCAGCACACCGTCCGATACGTGCCGATGCCGCCAGACACCCCAAGCGCGGAAGAAGTCAAGCGGCGAGTTGGGGTTCGACTCTCCAGGCGATGTCCTCGCGGTAGGGCTCTGCTCGCTCCAGGAGTAGTAGTGCAGGATGCCCACCCATCGAGGGACGCTCGGTGCGGGCTGTGGCGGTGGCGACCGGTCGCTCCAAGTCCTGGGTGCACGTCTCGCTATACGGGGGGCGACGAGGCCCTGACGCCGCTGCGGCGGGGACCCAAGGTGCCCGCCAACCTCACCTCGGCAGCGCTCGAGGACGAGATCGTGGCCTGGCGCAAGCGCCTGGCCGGCGACGGCCTCGATGCCGGAGCTCGGACCATCCACTGGCACCTGAGTGACCGGGGCGTCGACGCTGCCTCGTCACATCGTGCCTGTAGTGCAACACGGGAACCGCTTTACACTGCGTCGATGCGATATATCGTCTACGGCGCTGGTGCCATCGGTGGTGCGATTGGAGGCCGGCTCGCGCATGCTGGCCACGATGTCATCCTGATCACGCGGGGCGCCCACCTCGATGCCCTGCGCACCGGCGGCCTACGGTTGGTCACCCCAGACGAGGAGTTGCACCCTCCTGTGAGGGTGGTTGGCTCGCCGGCTGAGGCGGCGCCCGAGCCGGGCGACGTGGTAATCCTTGCCATGAAGAGCCAGGGCACCGAAGTGGCGGTCTGCGAATTGGACGCTGTCATCGGGCGCGACGTGGCTGTGTTTTGCGCACAAAACGGCGTTGACAACGAGCGAGTTGCTTCGCGGCGGGGGGCCGATACCTACGCTATGTGCGTCGTGCTCCCTGCCACACACCTCGAGCCAGGTGCCGTCTTCCACCACGCGGCACCGGTGGGTGGGATCCTCGATGTGGGTCGTTATCCGGCGGGTATCGATGAGACGTCCGAACGTGTCGCGGCCGACCTACGGGATGCAATGTTCGAGTCTCGTGCGGATCCCAAGATCATGCGGTGGAAGTACGCCAAGCTGCTGAACAATCTCGGGAACGCGCTCGATGCCGCCTGTGGAATGGAGGGCCGTCGCGGTGACCTGTTTCGTCGGGCCCGAGCCGAAGGTGAGGCCTGTTACGAGGCCGCCGGCATCGATTATGCAAGCAGTGAGGAGGACCGGGAGCGGCGCACGGTGATGTCACCCCTGCGATCGGCGGGCGGCATGGAACATCAGGGGAGCTCGTCGTGGCAGAGCTTGGCGAGGAATACGGGCAACATCGAGGCTGATTGGCTCAACGGGGAGATCGTGCTCCTCGGTCGCCTACATGACGTGGCGACCCCGGTAAACGAGGTCTTGCGCCGCCTGGCGAACCGCATGGCACGTGACCGCGTCCCACCTGGCTCGTTGTCCACTGAGCAGATTGAGGCGGAGGTCCGCCAGTTCGAGGCCGCTCTACCGAGGCCGAGCACCGCCCACTAATAGGCCAAGACAATGGGGTCGCAGCGCTGATCCGAGCGTTGAGGCCGGATCTCCGAAGGGGACGGGGCCGACGCGTCCGGCGGTTCTGCACGCGGAGGCAACGGCCAGCACGCATAGCCGTCGATCGGCGCTATCTGGCGGCTCCGCCGCTGAAAGGAAGGGACGACCTCGGCGCACACCGGTGGTGAGCGTTCCGTTCGCTGATAGCGGATGGTCTGGTACCGACGGAGGCGATACTCGGGCGGGTCCCGACCAGGGCTACCCGCCGGCACCGAGATGCCGGACGAAGAACGACTCGGCGGAGTCGTTCTCGAAGACCGGCACCTGGACATGACCCCCTGGGTTGACGTGGAGGGTCTTGTCGGTCGAGCCGACGGCATCGAAGAGAGCGAGACCTGCATCGCGGGCGATCAACTCGTCGTCCCACTGGAGGAGGAACAGGATCGGCACGCGTAGAGAGCGGGCCGCCGTCTCGAACTCGGCCCCGCCCATACCGACGCCCAAGCCGGCCAGACCGAGCACGGCGGCCTTGACCCGGGGTTCGGAGGCCACGAATCGGAGACCGATGCCGGTGCCCATCGACATCCCCCAGTAGCCCAGCCGGTCGTCGCTGAAGCCGGTCGAGATGAGGTCGTCGACCAAGGCGGTCAGCTCTCCGACGTGGGTGGCCATCCGGCCGGCGAATCCCGCCGCCTGGTTGGCGTCCATCACCACGGGCGGGCCGGCACCGGGCCCCTGGTCGATACGGGCCTGGAGGGAGCGTCGCATGGCTCGGGCCGCCTCCTTGTCGGTGATGCGCTCGCCGTGCTCGGGGGCGTCGAGGGCGACGGCCGCGTAGCCCCGGTGCCGCACGAGGCGCCGGGCGAGCCCGAGCACCTCAGGGGCGCGCTTGTGCACCACACCTCCGTGACCGAGGATCACCGTCGGTCGGGGCCCAGTGGCGGCCTCGGGCAGCCAGACGATGCCCGGCACGATCTCCCCGCCCTCCACCTTGAGCCCGACCCGTCGCTCGACAACACCGCGCTCGCAGACTTCCTGGACTATCTCCATGGTCCCAGCCCCTCCGGTCGAAGTAACCCCGGAGCGTACCGCCGGGCCTGCGCCGGAGGCTCGTCTTGTTCCCAGCATCCGGACTTGTCCCTGGATCTGGCAGCCAGCTCAATACGTCAGTCCCGGAGTCCCGGACCCACAAACGCGTTGGTCCCGTGCCGGGCTCGCCAGACGAACTGGAAGGTGTAAGCGAGGACCAGTACTCCATAGAACACCGCTGCTTCGGCGCCATGGCCAGCCTGGTTCGACCACCAGGTCCAAGCCCAGGAGGTCCATCTGGGCCTTCTTGAAGCATAAGCCGGTACGAGGCAGAGGCCCTGACAGCGCCGATCACTCACTGGGTACCGTCGGATCCTGCTCGCGATTAGGTGTGCCTGGTGGGATTCTGAACCACTCCCCGAGAGGTCTCGTTATGCGCCGCGTTCGGAACCGGGCGCGTCGCCTCCGACATATTGGCGTATGAGGTGCCGATGCTGCGTTCGTCCGCATTGGCTCCTCGATCTCCAATTGCAGATCGAGAGGCGGGACTCCTGCGAAGTCTCAGCCGGGCGTTGTCCGCGTGTCGCTCACCCTTAGTTGGCCGGGCCGGAGTGCAATGAAACGCCTCGCCGTCTTGGAAGGTCGCCCTGTAGGATCGCCGCAACCAAAGGTGGTGAAGGTGACCAACTCGAAGACCGACGAGCATGGCGCCTTGTTCGTGACCGCGGATTCTGAGGACCCCCGCTTCAATCAGCCGTACATCGATGTCCGGGAGTGGCGCGATGAGCCGGCAGACGCCCCAGTGTTCCCCGGCACCATCACGACGCAGCGCGGCGGCGCCGCGCCCGTCAAGGCGCGCCATCTGTATATCCACGGAGGGTTCACGGGCACCGACGCCAAGTTCTCGTTCTGCTTCCCGCCGGAAGAGGAGTACCAAGGACGCTTCTTCCAGGCGACCCATCAGTTGCTCGCCGGCGAGGAGGCCACGCCGCGCAACATCGCGTTCGCCCTTGCCAGTGGCGGCTACTCGGTGCAGACGAACATGGGCGGCAGCGACAACCCTCGGACGGCGGAGCAGTCGGCCAGTGGCCAGTTCGACACGACGATTCGAGGTTACCGAGTCAACGCTGCCGCCGCGAAGTTCTCTCGCGTGGTGGCGGCCGATATCTACGGCCCGCACCGCACCTATGGCTATCTCTACGGCGGGAGCGGCGGCGCCTACCAAACGGTCACCAGTGCGGAGATGACGACCGGCGTGTGGGACGGGTTCGTTCCCTACGTCATGGGCTCGCCGCAATCCATCCCCAATTGTTTCACGGTGCGCGTCAACGCCCTCCGAGTGCTGAAGGACAAATGGCCGTCGATCATCGATGCGATCGAGCCCGGCGGAAGCGGTGACCCCTACGCCGGGCTGAACGACGAGGAGCGCGCAGCGCTGGAAGAGGCCACCCGGACGGGGTTCCCACTCCGGGCGTGGTTCAACTACGTCCCCCAGGGCGGAGGGCCGCTCGTGCTGGTCGCCAGCTATGTGCCGGTGTTGGACCCGACCTATCTCGACGACTTCTGGAGCAAGCCGGGCTACCTCGGCACCGATCCGACGTCTTCGGTCCGCGCGGCGCGCATCCAACACGAGGCGACCGTGGTCGAGGTGATTCCCGGCCGCCGGAAGCAACTCAAGCTGTCGAGCGTCCCCACGGGTGATCTCACGGGTGCTGATGTGATCATCACCAGCGGAGCGGCCGCGGGCAAGACCGCCTCGCTCGGCCGCGTTGCCTCGGACGGCAGGGGTCAAGTCGGCCTCGTGTTCGAATCAGTCGGCGACACGATTGACATCACGGCCGATCCCACCGTCGTCGATAGCATCCAGGCCGGCGACGAGATCCGCATCGACAACTCGAGGTTCCTCGCGTTGCAGACCTACCACCGTCATCAATTCCCGCCGGCCAATCCCGACTTCGACTACCCCGACGTCTACGACTACTTCCGGAACCCCGACGGCACGCCGAAGTACCCCCAGCGAGGTGTGGACATCGGCGCGGCAGGCACCCTCGGCTCCACCGGTCAGATCCCCACCGGTCGCTTCAACGGGAAGATGATCGTGGTGGAGTGCCTGCTCGATGGGGACGCTCTGCCGTGGCAGGCCGACTGGTACCGAAAGAAGGTCGAAGCCGTCGAAGGACCGCACGTCGACGAGAAGTACCGGCTCTGGTACGTCGACAACGCGAACCACACCGACCCGACGACTGAGACGCAACAGACCCACGCCGTCGCTTACTCGGGCACGGTGCAGTACGCGCTACGCGAGCTGAGCGCGTGGGTCGAGCAAGGCATCGCCCCACCGCCCACCAGCGAATACTGGGTGCAGGACGGCCAAGTGAACGTGCCGGCGTCGGCCGCAGAACGCAAGGGCATCCAACCCGTGCTCCATCTCAAGGTGAACGGCGGGGAGCGCGCCGAGGTCTCGGTGGGCGAAACCGTCACCTTCACCGCACAGATCACGGTGCCGCCTGCCCCGGGCAGAGTGGTGTCGGCGAAGTGGGACCTCGAGGGCGTGGGCACGTATCCGGACGCCGCTGAGCTCGGCGATCCGACCTCGGAGACCGTCCATGTGACCACCACACACGCCTTCTCCAAACCGGGCACCTACTTCCCGACGCTACGCGTCGCCTCCCAACGTGAGCGCAATCCCAGCACCCCATTCGCCCGATCGCTGAACCTCAGCCGGGTCCGGGTGGTGGTCAACGAATGACGGGTCGCTGTTAGCAGCGCGACCGAATCGGCGTTCGTTCTGCGTCCTCGTGGGTCTCCACCCACGCGCAAGAAAGATTTCGGGAGTGACTTCCGGAGGTGCCCGTTCGGGTCACTCGTGGGCCTACCGGCCCGAACGCCACGCGACGGACTCCGCCGTCAATGAGGGACGTGAATGACGAAACGAACGTCCCTGAGCGATCGGACACCGAAATGGTGCATCCAACAGGGAGAACGTTGTGATTCTGACAACAAGTGGGCCTTATGGGACGGCCTTCAAACCCTCCCGAGACTCTGAAACACCTCGCTGAACAGGGGGTGTCCTGGGTCGCCTTACTTCAGCCAGGAGACCCTAAAGTCCCCGAAACGCTCCTCCGACTCCCCCGGACCACGCGATTCGAACAATAAGGGACAGCTTTCAAACAGGGGAGAAGCCATAGAAGTGGTCGAGGAGGTCTCGACGTTCTCTAACCGGCTCGGGAACCTCATCATCACCAGAAGTCATCGGACCATTCTTGTTCCCAGGTCGGTCGGTAGAACCCATCGGTCCACCATCCTGCTGGCCTGCGCAGCAGTCGCAAAATGTGACGCCGTGCCGGCGATCGGGGGCACCCTCACCGGTGGTTTGGGCCGCGGTTACGTGGCAGTCTGCCAGCATCACGGTGGAGGCCACGATGACTTCGCGATGAGTTCGGTAGCCCAGCTCCGTCATATCTGTTGCTCGGGACCACCCGGCGCCTCCGTCGTGCTCAGGCATGACCGGCGATGAGACAGAACGAAAGAAGGTGTCCCCGACCATGTCTGAGACTGAGGCGACCTGCCCGCCAGTGACGGTTTCCCGACGAATCGATGCACCCGCCGAGCGACTCTTCGCAGTCCTGGCCGATCCGGCTTCGCATCCGCAGGTCGACGGGTCGGGCATGCTGAAGGAGGCGTTGGCGTCTAAGCCCATCACCGCCGTCGGCGACGTGTTTGTGATGGCGATGCACAACAACGAGATGGGCGACTACGAGATGACCAACTACGTGGTCGCGTTCGAGCCGAACAACCGCATCGTCTGGGAGCCGGCGTTGAGCAAGGCCAGTCGTGACGTCCCCCACCTCGGCAGCCGGCTTGGCGTCCAGTGGGGATGGGAGCTGATCCCGGAGGGGCCGTCGGCCACGATGGTGACCGAGTTCTTCGACTGCGCTAAGGCGCCGGCCTGGCTCCAGCAAGCAACCGACAACGGCACCCAATGGGTCGAGGCCATGCGCACGTCGCTCGAGCGCCTGGCCGAGCTGGCCACAGCCGGTCATACCGGATAGTTGTAAAGACCCGGGTCTACTTGGACGCCCAAGGTGCGACCGCCGCCCGGCGGTCGGGGGGCACCCTACGGCCGTTGATTGCCGGAACTTTCTGGGGCACCCTGGCGGGACAGCGGTCAACTCCACAGGTCGGTTGCGGGATTATGAGGCTCGACGGGTACCTTTTGGTGCTTTCAAGCGCCTGGGTCTCCAGCTCTGCCGGGCCCAGCCACCGTCACGCAGGCGAGGATCTGGTCAAGGTGGCTGAGCATCATATGCCCGCCGCCTTCGACGATGTGGAGCTGGGCTGTTGGGCACCGGGCCGCGATCACGCTGGCGTGGACGACTGGGACGTTGCGGTCTTCGGTTCCGTGCCAGACGTGGGCCGGCACGGTCGCATCGGCGAGGTCCACGTCCCACCGCCGCGCGAACAGCCAAAAGTCGCGAGCAGCCGCCCTCGCCGTCGTAGAGGACGGGTGACGCAGGTCGTCTAGAAACGCCTCGCGCACCCGGGTGTCGTCTCGGAGCAGGCGAGCATCGGACTCGGCGAGCATGGCGGCGAATCGATCGAGCGTCTTTTCGGGGCGGGCCCGACCCGCGCGCACCATTGCTGCAAACAGGAAGCGGGCAGCGGTCTCGGAGCGTCGGGCCGTCTTGGCGAGGATCCGATCGGGCGTCAGCGAAGGGTCGCGTGGAATGAGCGGCGCCACACCGCCAACGGTGGCGACCGCTGTCACTGTGCCTGCGAGGACCACGCTGCACGCGAGGGCGGTTGGACCCCCGCCCGAGAGGCCCACAACAGCGCACGCAGACAACCCCATATGCCTCATGAGCTCGCCCACGTCGCTGGCACCGGAGGCGATGGTTCTCAGCGGGTCATGGCTTGATCCGCCGTAACCGGCGCGATCAGGCGCGATCACGGCGACGCCGCGGTCTTTGGCGGGTTCGTCGAGGCACCTGAGCTGTCGCGAAGACCCGGGTGTGCCGTGCAGCGCCATCACCGGAAGCCCGGCCGGATCGCCCATCACCTCATAGGCCAACCGACGGCCATCGGGTAGGACGATCTCAGCCACGTCGCGGATGCTAGGCATGGAACTACGACTCGGGATCCCGACGTCACCCGCCGGGGGATCGAGCGGCGGAGGAGGTAATAGCTCTAAACGGGCCCTACGCGTTTGAGTAGGGAGCGCGGGTCCTGATCCTGGGTGGGCGTGGCTGTTGCGGCCAGGTAACGCCACCAGCGTGGAGGAGCACCCGAAGTCGGTAGTGGCGGAACGAAGTGAAGCCATGACCACATCGCTTCACCTTCTTCACACACAGGTTGAGACCCTCGGTCGGGCCGTTGGATGCCCCGGTGCGGTGATGGTTCAGGATCTCGGTTCGCCATCGTTTGAGTGTCTTGCCGAGAGATCTGATCTCCTCGACCTCATCACCCAGGCAACCGACGATGGCCTTGTCGAGAAGTACGCGGGCTTCTCTACATCGTCGGTCAGGTAGACGTCGCGCGACTGACTCCTTGGCCAACCACGCGCCCAAGGTCTCGTCGTGGGGGTCGCCCAGCCGCAGCCCGAGGAGCATGCGGTCGTGCCCTCGCTCGTCGAGGCGCTCGGCTCCAGAGAGGAGGAGCTTGCGGATCCGATAGAGCGGATCGTCCTTGCGCCCGCGATGTCCGAGCGTCTCGTTCTGGACCCGTCTGCGGACCTGATCGATGCAGCGGTTGGCCACGCGGACCACATGAAACGGGTCAGCCACCCGGATGGCGTGGTCGAGGTGCGGGGAGGTCCCGGCCCGATAGGACTCGGCCAGGTCGGTGGCGACGACCCGGACACCCTTCAACCAGGCCGGATCCTGCCGGGCGCACCATCGGCGCAGGTCGGAGGCTGTCGCATGATTCGCAGGAGGGCTGGTCAGGTCCACTTCATTCCGCCGAAAACTGCATCGTGACGCGCCAGAGCAGCGGTCGGGTCAGACCGTACTCATCTGATGCCTCCGAACCTTTAGGAGGTTGTGGACAGCACAGATCATTCGCCATTCACTTTTCGCCGCGAGAAGGCCTCGCCCCGAGAATCGTCGGCAGCGCAGATTGGCCTTGATGTTGCCAAAGACGGGTTCGGTGGTGACCTTGCGCTTCGCGTAGAGAGCGGCCCTCATCGGTGGCGAGACGGTCGAGCATCTGTTTGCGAAGCACACCGGCGTCCGCTCTCTTGCCGCCGCGGTCGGCAAGAAGTTCGCGGGCCCAGGACTCCGATATGCCAAGCTCGGCGATGGCCGCTCTCACGCTGAGAGACCCAGATTCGACACGGGCAAGCACTTCGTTACGTTGCGCGATCCGCGGATCGTCGGGGTCGGAGATGCCATTGGTGATGGGCATCGGCGGGATGAGCACCTCGGCCAAAGTATCGACCGCCATGATGTCGCTGCTCCAGTAGCCGGTGTCGGCAACGTAGGCCCCAGAGACCTCGATGCCGACGGCTGCCAGGTTCTCCTCTGTCGCCGCCACCATGGGGGCGAACATCGTCGTGTCGTTCGCGGCGTTGGTCACCTCAGCAGCGACGATCACTTGATCGCCGCTGACCGCCGCCTGGGCGTTGTAGCCCTGGACGAACCGGTTGCGAGCCCGCAGCATCCGCGAGTCGGGGTCGGTGGTGTTCGCCAAGCGGTCCTTGGCACGCCGGCCAGTCGGAGATGGCTTGGGACCAGGGAGTTTGTGGCCCATCGCCGCTTCGCGTCGTGCCCGTTCGGCCTGCAAGGACTCATAGTCCGAGGCTCCTTGCTCGTCGAGTTGGCGGAGTGCCTCACGCACCCTGGCTCGCCGACCATCCCGACCGGCCCAGCTCGCCGGCAGCTCGTCGCCTCGCCGCTCACCGAAACGCTCATCCTCGGCACGATCAGCAGTTTCGGCCTCGGCCAAGATCTCTTCGGCCAGCTGCCGGCGCGTCCGGTTCGACCAGGCCGATGCGTTGGCTTCCATCTTCGTTCCGTCGATCGAGATCACGCCGGCGTCGATAAGGCCGGCTGACACGCACAGTCCCAACACCTGAGCAAAGAGCTCCGCGATCGCTTCGGCGTGCCGGCCCCGGAAGCGGGCCAAGGTGGCGTGGTCTGGACACTGGTTGGCTGCCACCACTCGGAACGCTACGTCCTCGACAAGCCGTCGCTCGATCCGCCGTGAAGAACGCTCACCCACGCAATACGCGTAGATCAGCACGCCGAGCACTAGGGCTGGGTCGTAGGCAGCTCCACCTCGCCCATCGTCTCGATAACTCGCATAGAAGGAGGAGAGATCGAGTTCACCCACGACGTCGAGCACGAACCACGCCAGATGGTCGTCCGGCAGCCACTCGGCCATCGAAGGCGGCAGCAAGAACTGTTGGTCCCGATCAGCCTCACGCAGGTTCGTTGGCATCGCCCATGATCCCGCCGCGCCACGAAACGCGAGCAGGATGGTCGAGATTCATGCGACAGCCTCGTCGGTGGCACTGTTGCCTTCGACCATGTCGATCACCATGCGACCGGTGAGGTCAACGAGACCGGTTGCATAGAGCGTTGCGTGGTCCCGGTTGGCCGAGAGGAACGAGGTCTCGTCGATCCCGAGAGCCTGAACAACCCCCACCCGATCGGGGTCCTCCACAAGGGGCGTGCCATGAAGCTCGACGGCGTCCATCACCGTCCACCAGCAGACCCCGAGCTCGGTCGCGACCGAAGCGACGGGCCGGGCCAGCTGGCCAACTTGACGACATGCTTCGGCCCCGGCGCGCCGAGTGAGCACCGCCCGGCTGGGTACGTGTTCTGAGTCCTCGGTCCAGCTCTTGGCCGAGCAGTCCGCATCGGCACAGCGCCACCGGCGCTTCATCCAGACCAGGCGGGCCGGACGCCCGAAGCAGGCCAGATCCCTGACGTCGACCCGCCTCCGTTCCTTGGACTCCGCGCGCACTCCACAGGTTGAACAGCCGGCGACGTCATTGGTCGTCTCGATCGTGATCAGCACCTCTGATGGGGTCTCGGTGACCTCCAAGATTCGGAAGCCCCGAAGTCCCAACAGCGCCTCGGCCGCGCCAGTAGCGTCACTCATTGTCAGGGGTTCCTCCTCGTTGAAGTCGTCGAACAACTCCAACGATGTCGGGACCCCTGGCCGTGTTGGGGGACCCCTCGGAGCTCCTACTCCCTACTCAGTTCTCCGAACTCAAGTGCTAGCTGTGATTCGCGCGAGCTGTCTCTGTCCTAAGGCAGATGTGCAGATCGCCGGTGCAACAGTGCCGGCGGTAGGGGGCACCCTCTGACTCTCCGGTGTGGATTGTTCAATGGAGTTCGTAGATGGTCGCCACGGCGGCCAAGCATACGGAGGCGTAGTTTCATCAGCTTGTTGCTGTTCTTCTTATGCCGATCGGTGTAAGACAGACCTATGAACCACGATCGTGAAAGATCCGATGTTGTCGCGGCAACCAGGGGCGGAGACACCTCGCTGGGCATGGATGACGAGGTTGGAGCGACCATCCAATTGTGGCGAGCCCCGAATCGAATTTGGCCCGCGTTTCCGACCCTGGTTGTGCTCCGGGCCGCATCCCGGCTCGGCCGGGGCCGGGCCCAACGCCGGAGCCCTGCAATCGGTGAGGGTGGTGTTGTCAGCGTCTTGCTCGACGGCTCGAAGGTGGGCGCCATCTCGCCCAAGCAGATCAAGGTGTACCAGGTCTCACCTGGGGAACATTCCTTGAGTCTGCACTTCCTCGGGGGCTTGCGGCGATCGAGGAAACTCCATGTTCCTCTGGCCGAGGGCGAGGAGAAGCAGTTTGTCTGTTTGCTGAACGGGTTCGGGTGGCCCTCCATCCGGCCCGCCACTCCCAACGATGTCGCTGCAATGGAACGGTGGCAGTCTCCGCCTGTTGACCCCTCGGAACTTGCCTGAGGACGATTCGAGTAGCGCATAATGCCTGCGGATATCGCTCGGCACGGGAGCTCTAGTTGACTGTCCCCATGGTGCCGGACTGGGGCAGCAACTGTCGCGAGCACGGACCCGAGTCCTCATCGTCGATCGCGAAAGGGAAAACGAAACCTTCGGGCACTCTTTTAAACTCGTCTGACCTGAGGTGACGTTGTGATATCCACAACACCGGTGGGCGCTAGAGGACTCGAACCTTTCACCTCAGCCGTGTGAAGAGGATCCGGACCCGCCCACCCAGAGACAGCCCGGATCGGCGCCGAGCGGGTCACCCGAGGAAGCGTACGATCGCGCCCGCGAGCCGCCACAAAGCTGGGAGTACTTACAGGTCCCACACACGCCAATGAAAGCGGCGTCGCGGGATCTGGCGTAGCATAGGGTGGTCGCGGTAGATGTCTACCAAACTCTGGGTGCGCACGTTTCCAAGTCGCAACGGCATAAACCCCGAGGGGTAGACGTCACCATTGGCGGCCACGAAGATGATCCCTTTGCCGTCCCTTGTCGCCACGCTTGGTGCCCGCACCGGCGCGGTGGGCGCGCCGAGCTGGCCGATCAGTCGATCCTTAAGACGGGCGTAGAGATTGCCGGTCGATGTCGTACGAGAACCACTTGTTGCTGCAGCGCGTCGCTCGGCAGTCACCCGCCGGAAGAACGGCGCTTCGACAGTTCGAACGGTGAAGCCGTAGCGGGAAGCATCGACGAGAAAATTGCAGACGTCCTCATTCTCTTGGGCAGTGGACGCCACGACCTCTGTACCGCGACCCGTGGCGATCAGGAAGAAGACCTCCCACACGTCGACACCCATCTCGTGCATGAGGACGGCAATGTCGGCAAGCTCCTCGAGGTTCAGAGCCATGACCGTGGTGTTGATTTGCACGGTGAAACCATGGTGCTGGAGCTTGGAGATCGCCTGGAGCGTGGCATCGAAGTGCCCAACGACGCCTCGGACATCGTCGTGGGTCGCTACCGTCGCACCGTCGAGACTCAAAGAAACTGTCTTCACGCCATGGGAACGAAGCGTCTGAAGTGTCGGTCCCGTGAGGTGCGGCGTCACTGATGGAGAGAGCGCCACTGGCACCGAATGCTGGTTGGCGTAGGCGGCGATCTCGACGATGTCAGGGCGCTTCAGGCAGTCCCCACCGCTGAGGATCAGGATGGGACGAGGACGCCCGATTGCCGCCAGCTCATCGATAAGCGCCCGGGCTTCGGCGGTGGAGAGCTCGTCAGGCCCCGGTCCAGACTGGGCGCACGCCCGGCAGTGGAAGCAGGCCAGGTCGCACGCCTCTGTCGTTTCCCAGAAGACGAGCAGCGGCCGGTCATCGAACTGGTGGCGGGCGTCAGGTCGAGCAACAGCCAGTTCACCAGTAGAATTGGCCGCTGCACAGGACTTAGGGTGCGCAGGTGCCCCCACCTGCGTCACTGTATTCGCCATTGCTCCACAAATCCGAGTCTCGACTCCTGCCGTTGGGGTAACCAGAGCCGGAAGTCCCCATTTCGCTGACTTGCCGAGCGCTCACAGAGCTCTTCGCCCACCAGCGGTGACTCGAGAGGCGTGTGAGAGCACCGTAGGTCAGTGCCGGTAAGCGCCCCGACCCCTGGGCCCGGGACGTACAGCAAAGGTCGCCGTTCGGCACGTGGGGATCGTCTACTCCTGAGTCCGCTGCCAAGCTCTACGGAAACGAGCGATCTACCTTACGGCCCATCACCTCTTTGGCGTTCGGAGTCGAACCCTCGGGCGTCATGGATCGACGAGCACACCTGGGTTCAAGATGCCATTCGGGTCGAGTGCCAGCTTTGCGCCGCGCAACGCGTCGGCAAAGGGCTCTGGACGTTCCCGGTCATACCAGGGCCGGTGCTGGCGGCCTACGGCGTGGTGATGGGTGATGGTCCCACCTGCGGACATGATCGCGTCTGAGGCCGCCTGCTTGATGGCCCGCTGCTGTTCGAGGGGATCAGCTCCCGCACGCCAGGCACCCAGATAGGTGTAGTAGGGCGCCGGCCCGTCCGTGTAAACGTGGGTGAAGCGACAGTTGACGCTGCCACCGCCACAGACGTCGCGCAGGGCAGCCAGCGTCGCGCTCCGCACGGCAGTGTCGAACTCGGGCCAGCGCTGCCAGGTGATGGCCGATTCAAACGTGCCCGCCACCAACCCCAGCCCGGCGGCTTCGCCGAGCCCACCACTGCCCCCAGGTATGAAGGACTGCCGCCAAGCCCCCACGGCACCCGAACGACCGGTTGCCTCACCGGTGCCTTCGTCGACAGACATGTCCTCGTCATCGATGATGCCGCCGGCCTCACGGGCGATCCCCACCGCCTGGGTGAGGTTGGACCGCTGGGATAGGTCGGAAGACTCGAAGCCGATGATGAGAAGAGCGTGGGCGCCGTCCAGACCGGCGGTGCCTCGCGCCAGTTCGGGATCGAGCAAGCGCAGGTTGGCCGGCCAGAGCTTGGCCTGGACGATGTGGCGGGTGGCTTCGTAGCCCGCTTCCCACGAGGCGAACCAGACGCCGGCAGTGGCCCGAAAGCGAGGGCGCACCTGGATCCGCATCCACGCTTCTGAGATAACGCCAAGGATCCCCTCCGACCCGATCACCAACCGGTTGGGGTCGGGGCCGGCCCCCGATCCGGGCAGCCGGCGGGTCTCCCACCACCCGCGGGGCGTGAGCATCCGTACCGATTCCACGAGATCGTCGATGTGGGTGTGGTTGGTGGCGTAGTGCCCACCAGATCGGGTGGCGATCCAGCCCCCCAGGGTTGAGTCGCGAAAACTCTGGGGGAAGTGACGAAGCGTGAAGCCGTGCGGCCTCAGCTGATCCTCGAGGTGAGGGCCGAACACCCCGGCCTGGATCCGCGCCGCCCGCGACGTCTCGTCGATCTCCAGGACCTGGTCCAACTCGTCCAAAGCGACGGTCACAATCGGCCCCCGGTCTTCCGGTGGCGTCACGCCCTCGACCACCGAGGAGCCACCACCGTAGGGAATCACGCAATAGCTCTTGTTGGCACACCACTCGAGCACCGCCTCCAGCTCGGCGTCGCTGCGCGGGTGAGCAACCACATCGGGCGGATTCGGGTACCGTCCGAATACAGCGTGGTCGGTTCGGTCATAGCCATAGGAGTGGTAGGCCCGCTCCCAATTGTCCTGACGACAGAACTCAACCAACGAAGCGGGAGGTGAGATCCGAGGCGTTCGTAGGTCCAGTTGATCGGCGCTCGGGATCCTCGGCGGTATCAGCTCGATCCCGAACCTTTGCGATAGCTGTTCGGCCACCTCCACCCGGCGTTGGTAGGTCGGCTCGTCGGACTCGAAACCCGACATCCACAGGCTACGGCGTGCTCTCAAGATGTTTCCTCCGTGACCCGCTCCCAAGCGGTTCTGTGATCACCGATCCGCTTGCGCGGTTACGTGCACCTTGTCGCGAAGAGTATGTGCCCAATGGTCCAGCTGGAAGCCTTTCTTGAGTCACGCCGGAACCCGTGGGAGTAGGTTCGCGATGAGGCAAACCCAAGCGCCTTGGGAGGATCCATGCGACGGGTTCGAGTTCTCGCAGTTGCTGCAGCGTTGGCCACATCAACGATCGTGGCGGTGCCGTTCGTCACGACCGCGGGCGCCACCACTCTTGACCCGGGGGTTAAGGGCTGCGACGTGCTCCTCACCGCACCGGTCGGTCACGACTGCCTGCTCCCGTGGCCGAATAACGCCTTCACGGTCGCCTCGAAGACGACCCCGACCGGCCGCCGGCTCGCCGTCTCGTCCATGCTCGATCCGACCAACGTGAAGGACGTTCACGTGTCGACGATCTACATCAATCAAGGCGACGGCTTCTCTCCTGGGTCGGTCATCATGACCTACGTCCCCAATCTCGACCTCGTCGCTTCGCACATCGCGCCTTCGACCGACATCGGCTCGTCGCTCGACTCGAATGCCCCAATCGTTCTTCTCGACACCGTAACCGGCAAACGCCTCCCCTACTTCGCCGAGCTTGATGCTCAAACGACGAACACTGCAGAGCAGTTGCTGCTTATCCACCCTGCCATCGCGCTCACCGAAGCTCACCGCTACGTGGTCGTCCTTCGTGACCTCGTCGACAATTCTGGTCACTCCATCACGCCGCTCGCGTCGACGACCGCCGCGTGGAACGCCACGTCAAAGAGCTCGACTCGGCTGCAGTACATCTCAAAAGTCCTTCATAAGGATGCCGCGTCTGTCATCGGATCGACCGAACCCTACATGGCATGGGACTTCACCGTCGCGAGCGAGAAGAGCCTCGCCGGGCCGGCGCTCACGATGCACAAGCTCGCGTACCAGTGGCTCGCGAACCATCACCTCGCCTACCACAACAAGGCGTCAATGCCCGTAACCGACTACGCACCGGCCTTCACCGTTACCTCGTCGACGACGATCAATGGGGTCCGCGATGTCCACGGCACCTTCCAGGTGCCGCTATTCCTACAGAACACCACTCCGTTTTCTGCCATGACCGTGGACCGCTCGGGCAATCCGGTCATCAACGGCTCGAAGACCTGGACGGCGAACTTCATCTGCGTGCTGCCGTCGACCATCTCTCCTTCGGGCCCGGCACTGCCGACCGTCTACGGCCACGGCCTCCTGGGCAGCGCGAGTGAGGTTGAGGGAAGCTCATTCTCGGTCGCCCTCACGCACAATCTGGCGGGCTGTGCAACCGACTGGGTCGGCATGAGCACGAGCGACGTTCCGAACGTGGAGCGCAACCTGAACGACATGTCAACGTTCAACACCCAGGTCGACCACATGCTCCAGGGATTCGTGAACTTCCAGTTCCTGGGACGGCTCATCAACTCTCCCGCAGGCTTTGCCTCCAACCCCGCGTTCCAGAACGGCTCGGGCAAGGCGCTCTTCCAGGTCGGTAAGTGCACGTTCATGGGCTACAGCCAGGGCGGGATCATGGGTGGCGCCGTCTCTGCGGTCTCCACCGAGTGGACTCGAGTCATCCTGGGCGTTCCGGGAATGGACTACGGCGGCCTGCTCCTCAACCGCTCCGTCGACTGGAACGAGTTTTCCTTGATCTACGATAAGGCCTACACCGACCCAGTCGATCAACAGGTCGTGCTCCAGTTGGGCCAGCTCTTATGGGATCGCGGTGAGAACGACGGCTACGCCGAGCACCTGACGTCGAACCCCTATCCTGGGATCCGAGCCAAGCAGGTCTTCATCATCGAGAATTATGGCGACCACCAGGTCGCGAACGTCTCGGCGGAGATGCTGGCGCGCACGATCGGCGCGCAAAACCACCAGCCCACGTTCAACCCCAGCTTTTTCGGCCAGACGCCACGGACGAACGTTCCCGTTGTTGTGCAATGGGGCCTGTCGAAGCTCAACCAGACGAAGGCAGCCAAGGCTGGCCTCGTCCTGTGGGATTACGGTACGCCGACGCCGCCAACGACAGACCTCGCGCCCAATGGCTCGGCCTACGGCGCGGACCCCCACGGCGACGGTCGGGGCAACGCGTCACTGCTTTCCCAGATCACGACCTTCCTTACGACCGGTGTGATCCCCGATGTGTGCGGCGCGCAGGCCTGCCAGTCGAGCACGCCGTAGACGGCGAGTTGCCCATCCGATGTCACTCAACATGCGTCAAGCACCGAGCACAACGCGACCTCGGGTACCGAGTTTGAGTAACAGGGCTAAGGACTACTAACGACAGGGGTAGCTGGTCGGCCCATCGGCGGTTTGACCAGCATAGATGCTGTTGCTTCAACAACGCTGTGGACCTTATGGGACGGCTTTCAAACCCTCCCGAGACTCTGAAACACCTCGCTGAACAGGGGGGTCCTGGGTCGCCGCCCACCAGCCGGGAGACCCTAAAGTCCCCGAAACGCTCCTCCGACGCCCCCGGACCACGTGATTCGAACGATAAGGGACAGCTTTCAAACCCTGCCTCGATGGCGCTCTCTTAAACAGCGCGGTCGGCAGAAACGGCGTCTGGTCGTACCCCGAAGAGACTTTGGCAAATCGAATTTCGAAGGGCGCCCATCTCATCGAGACCTGGGGACGAGATCCCCAGTTCATGGTCGATTGGTTCTTCCCGAGTCAGGGAGAGAACCACTCGCTCGTCGAGTGGGTCGGGCGCATGCAACGACTATCGGTAAGCCCGGCTGACTTCCAGCGCCAGGTGATGAGCGTGATTGCGTTGGAAGCTCCATCGGACCTCACGACAATCAAGGCTCCGACCCTGATTATCCATGTGGTTGGCGACCGTGTCATCCCGGTCGAATCAAGCCGTGCCCTTGCGGCGGCGATTCCCGGTGCCCGCCTGGTCGAGCTGCCCGGAGAGGATCACTTTGGCTGGCTGATGGACAGCTGGCGCCAGGACAGCGATCTGATCCTCAGCTTCCTGACCGGCGAAGGGCCACGATCAACCACTGTGAAACGGGTGGCGACAGTCCTTTTCACTGATCTCGTCGACTCAACGGCGAAGTCGTCGACAATGGGCGATGATGCATGGCGGGGAACCCTGGAGAGTCACAATCGCATCTGCTCCCAGGTGATCGACCGACACGATGGGCACATCGTGAAGAGCACCGGTGACGGCCTTCTCGCTACCTTCGACGACCCTTCAAATGCTGTCGATGCAGCCTGCGACCTCTTGAAAAAGCTGAGCGCGATCGGTCTCACGATCCGGGCCGGACTCCATACCGGTCAGATCGAGATCCACGATGACGAGGACATTTCGGGACTCGCCGTAAACCTGGCGTCTCGTATCGAACATTCGGCAAAACCAGGGACAGTGTTCGCCTCATCGACTGTTCGGGACATTCTCCTTGGTGGCGAACTCAAGTTTGCTGACCAAGGTGAGTTTGAGTTGAAGGGAATTGAAGGCCAATGGCGTCTCTACTCCGTGAATGACTAGCGACGCGTCAGGGAACCTTTGCCCTGCTAGCGGAGAGGAGTCACGGGGTGGTCGTGAATTCCCTGAGTCAGGACGCGGTTGCGCCTGACTCACGACGAAGTGAAGCCGATACCGCAGGCCAAGCCGATACCGCGGGCGCAACCCTCTCCGGCCCCGCCCCGTCGTTCCCCCCGCTTTGCGGGTGGCCCTGGGTGCCCGGCCCCTCTCCGGCGCCCCGGCCCCGCCGGTGGCTGGGGGCGCTTGCGCGGGAGTTTGGTGCCGCCGGCGTGTGCTGGGTCCTTGCTTTCTCAAGGCCTCTTGGTGGGCGCTAGCGGACTAGAACCGCTGACTTCAGCCGTGTGAATCCGTCTCCTGCACGCGATCCAGACGACACCAGACGACTTGCGATGTCTTGAGCTGCGACGATGTAGGCACCAGACGACACCGGACGACAGCTGTTGACGCGATTTGTAGGGCAAGTTGTAGGGCAAAAGCCCAGCACGAATACAGGGAGGCGGGGCTCCCCCGCCGCACCTGCTCTACGGCGAGGCGGGGATAAGGGGCTCTTCGGATTTCAGCGGGGTCTATGGTCTCCCCCTCGCTCACGCTCGCGATAACTGCCTCGTCCGAAACGGCACTTCGGGGACACCCCCCGGCCCTGGCTCCCGATGGCGCATCCGGGCCAAGCTGGAGGGATGGCCGAGCCGCTGACCATGATGGCCGTGCACGCCCACCCCGATGACGAGTCCTCCAGCACCGGTGGGATCCTGGCCCGCTACTCCAGCGAGGGAATCCGAACGGTGGTGGTGACCTGCACCAACGGCGAGCTGGGGGACGCCCCGGGCGGGATCAAGCCGGGTGATCTCGGCCACGACGAGTCCGTGGTGGTGGCCACTCGGACCGCCGAGCTCGAAGCGGCGTGCCGACTGCTCGGGGTCTCCCACCTCGAACGGCTGGGGTATCGGGACTCTGGGATGCCCGACTGGGAGCACAAGGATCGGCCGGACGCCTTCTCCAACATCCCGACCGGCGTCGTCGCCGAGCGCCTCGGCCAGCTCTTCGACACCTACCGCCCCGATGTGGTCGTGACCTACGACGACTCGGCCATCTACAACCACCCGGACCACATGAAGGCGAGCGAGGTCACGGTGGCCGCCGTGGCGCGGTTCGCCATCCCGAAGAAGCTCTACTTCACGGCCATGAGCCGGCGGAACTGGGACAAGATCCGGACCATCCTCGAAGAGCAGGGCATGGAGGTGCCGTTCCCACCACCAACGCCCGAGTTGACCCGGCGCCTCGACGAGCTCGAGGCGCGCATCACGACGTCGGTCGACGTGCTGTCGTTCGCCGATACCAAGCGGGCCGCCCTGGCGGCCCATGCCAGCCAGCTCGAGGAGAGCTTCTTCTCGAGGTTCGGGCCCGACGTGTTCAATCTGATCTTCGGTGAGGAAACCTTTATCCGGGTCTCCGACACCACGGGGGCCCGGCTGCCCGAGACCGACCTGTTGGCCGGGCTGCGCTGAGACGACCCGGTGAGCCCCGACCAACCGGTGGCCGGCCACCGCCTTGCCATGTTCCCATTGGAGACGGTGCTCCTTCCCGGGGGGATCCTGCCGCTCCACGTCTTCGAGCCCCGCTACCGCCAGATGATGACCGACTGCCTGGATGGGGACGGCAGGTTCGGCGTAGTGCTCATCTCGCGGGGATCGGAGGTCGGTGGTGGTGACCAACGCGTCGCCATCGGCACCGAGACCGACATCGAGGGAGCCTCTCGCTTCCCCGATGGTCGGTGGGCGGTCATCGCCCGGGGCATCCGACGGGTCGCCGTTGAGTCGTGGTTGCCCGACGACCCCTATCCGGTGGCGATCATCCGCCCGTTGCCGGTGGCCAGGGTCGAGGCCGACCCGGTGGCCGTCGAGAAGGCGACCGCGGTGGTGCGCCGGGCCCGGGCGCTGGTTTCCGAGCTCGGCCAGGCCCCCCACGGCATCTCTGTGCTATCGATCGGATCGCCCGTGCCCAGCAAGCGCACCTTCAGTCCCAGACTGGCGCGAGCGGGAGATCACCCAAACCGGTGCGGAATCGTGTAGGTGTGAATCGCAGTGAGCGAAGGTGTCGGCCTCATCGGAGCTGCTCCGACCACCCGATTGTTCTCAGGCGGCGAGCAGGTAATGCCGAGCAAGCGCTCTTCGATCTGACCTCGATAGCGAGAAGGGAGGGTCCGGTACCGGGGCTGCGAAGACTAAGTCTTTTGAGAATGGAACACGGACGATGCTTCCATCTTGCCGGGCGTCTTGAAGCGGAACGAGTCTGCGCCGCCCGAAGCGGGATGTCTTCACGACCAGCCACTCCGGCGCCAGCCTCTTTTCTTCGACCGCGAACGTTTCTATTTTGCCGATGCGTTGATTCGATCGATCCACCATCACCTCGCCACACATATTCGGGTTCCAGCTTCCAACGTTCCAATTGCTATCAGTTGTGTTCATAGCTGTACCTCCCAGCCAACGATCAATGGCATCCACTGCCGCGGACGCTGATCAGATCCGGTATGGGGTCATGCCTTGCCTATGGTCCTTGGTTAGAAAGCGAGTCCTCTGCGGAACGCTGCCACTTCTAGCGAAGTGAACCGCAAGCTATATCCGCGCCGACGTGAGAGTCCGACCACGGTAGGCCGCGGGGATCGGGTGCACGGCACGGCCAAGTGCCAAGACATCGCCTTCGGCTCCCATTCGGCAGTAGGCAGGTCATCTTTCAATGCCCGATATGCAACCGATGCCATCGAATCGTCCGGAGGGGTGAGGACGGAGTCGCTGCGCCTTGGGAATGGATCTAAGGAAGAAGTCTCTGTCCAGGCGCTCAGCACTTCGACGTCCGTAGTGGACTTATCGACCGTAAGTGCAAGTCGTGAGGGTGACGGTGTGTGAACATTTGCGTCACCAAGGCGCAATTCCAAAATTAGGCATCCGTTCTCGATCTCTTGCAGTTCTGGCCTCACCGGCAGCCCGACGGCCATCTCTACCTCGGAACAGGCGGAGTCGACCGCGCCGGCGGTGTCGGCTGTGGCGATGCGGAGCATGTTCGTAGTCTTCATTGAGCCTCCGATTTGCGTGGAGTCTCCATCAGGGTATGGGACGGAAGTAAACGAACTCTGAACTGCTCGTCGCGATCTCATTGCTAATTTGCGACAGCTCGATCGGCGCACTAGCTGCGGAAACCAAGAGAACGATTGACTAGCGATGAGACATCAGCGCATCTGGTTAAGGGGTGGCGGTGTGTCACACCACTCGCCGGTGAATCGTCACAAAAGACATTCGACCTGAAAGCCGCGCCCGCTCGGACTCGATCGACTTCGGCACGAGACCCAGCGTCACTCTGGGACTCTGGGAGTCGATGAAGATCGCATCCAAACTGAGCCAATACCGCAACTCATCTTTCCACTGCTTCGACTTATGCTGACAGATGGATGGTTGTCACGATCAAGACTTCCCGAGTATCCCAATCTGGGTTGAAATCGGGCGAGTCGACACTCCTAGTGCACGACGCGCTCTCAGCAGCGTTTCCTATCTCGGTGCGAACTGAAACCAATCCAGAGCAGCTTGAGGCCACGGTGGTGGTCGGCGAATGGAGGCAACTATGGGATGGACTGCAAGGAACTTTCGATCCGAGCTCATCTCGGAAGGCTCGTCGATGGTGGTCCGGGTAGCTGGAGAAGTTGACATCAACACCGCTTCTTCCCTCCTAGCAGCGCTTGAACTCGCGTCGGCCGAGGGCACCCAAGTCGTTGCAGACATGCGCCGCGTGACATCCATTGACGCTGCCGACGTCAATGCCCTGCTTGTTGGCTCCTCCATCGTGCCGCGCGAATCGCAGCGAGCTAGTCGTTCGAAACTTAAGCGCCATGGGTTGCCAAATTGTCGACATGCTTTCGCTGCACGGACACTTGCCGACTGAAGCTGAGATCTACCCTCAGACTTTCGACCGAGCAGCTCGCCGGATACCCGATGACGACGAGAACATTGACATTGCCAAGGGAGCTGCTTAGCAAGTCGGCTAGTAATCGCTCTCGCTCCCCAGCCCGCTTCGCTCGCTCCCCCGAGTCGCCGGTCCCCTCTGGGGCGCCGTCGCCGACGTCAAGTACAAGCTGGCTGCCCCGGATTGGAATCGAGACGACCGTTACCAAGCTGTGCCGTTCGCTCGCCTGGCTGGTCCCATTTAGGCCCGTCCCTTCCCGCGTGTCCTCCTCGCTTTGCGGGTGGCGTCGGTGGCCCTTGCTCGGCGGTTTGGTGCCGCCGTGCGTGCTGGTCCTTGCTTTCTCTCCGTCACATCTTGGGCGCTAGCGGATTCGAACCGCTGACTTCAACCGTGTGAAGAGGATCGGTACCTGCACATCTTGGGCGCTAGCGGATTCGAACCGCTGACTTCAACCGTGTGAAGAGGATCGGTACCTGCCTATGACCAGCTGATTCGTGGACTGACCAGGCATTTCACCTCGCATCGTTTGCCACTGTTTGACCCTGTTTTCCAAGCTCTTGCGGACGGAGACGGACGACGTTTGGGGTGTTAGTAGTGACCGTTGAAACATCGACCACCGACTGCGGTGAATCAGCTACCCGAAGAAATGTTCCGTGATTCCGAAGGAGTTTGCTCAAAGCTCGTAGATGCCGGGGGGCCACGCCGGCTTCCCTGGCGGGGGGCGAAACCAACCGCTCATTGGCGACCGGGCCGATTGCCCAGAGTTCGAAGTGCCATGGCCGGCACCAGGAAAGAAGACGAACCCAAGGTGAGCTGCCATGCCCACGGACCGACGATGAACCATGCGCCCGTTGCCAGAGCCAATAAAACCGGCAAAACCAAGTCCGAAGTACTGTTTGTTCGTGGACCACAAGGTTGAGTGGGAGGCGGCGTACCAGCGCTCCGCGCTCCGCGACGTACCGTTCGAGACCATGTCGGGGCTACCTCTCGAAGCCGTCTACGGGCCGGATGACGCCGAGTATCCCGGCCAGTGGCCATATACCCGCGGCCCATACGCCTCGATGTATCGATCCCGACTATGGACGATGCGTCAGTTCGCCGGCTTCGGTACGGCCGAGGATACGAACCATCGTTTCAAGGAGCTACTGAAATCGGGTGGGAACGGGTTGTCCACCGCGTTCGATATGCCAACGCTGCTTGGCCGGGACTCGGACGACCCGCTGGCCAAGGGGGAAGTTGGCCGGGCCGGGGTGGCGATCGACACCCAGGCCGACATGGAGACACTCTTCTCCGGGATCGATCTCAGTGCAGTGAGCACCTCGATGACGATCAACTCGGCAGCACCGGTGATCATGGCGATGTATATCGGGGTGGGTGACCGTACCGGGATCGATCGCAGTGCGCTTGGCGGAACCATTCAGAACGACATCTTGAAGGAGTACCAGGCGCAAAAGGAGTACGTATTCCCTCCCCGTCCGAGTGTCAGGCTGGTGACCGACCTCATTCGTTTTGCGGCGGCGGAGTTGCCACGGTGGCATCCGATATCGATATCGGGCTATCACATACGCGAGGCGGGTTCGACAGCCGCCCAAGAGCTCGCGTTCACGCTCGCCAACGGGTTTGCATACGTCGAAGCGGCACTCAACGCTGGCCTTACGATTGACGAGTTCGCGCCACGGCTCAGCTTCTTCTTCAACGCTCACATCGATTTCTTTGAAGAGATCGCCAAATACCGCGCCGCCCGACGGATCTGGGCCCGCTGGATGCGGGAGCGATTTGGCGCCATCAACAGCCGTTCCCTGCAGCTGCGCTTCCACACACAAACCGCTGGCGTTTCTCTCACCGCTCAGCAGCCTGAGCTTAACCTGGCCCGAGTGGCCATCGAGGCCCTGGCCGGTGTCCTCGGTGGTACCCAGAGCCTGCACACAGACTCCTACGACGAGGCGCTGGCCCTACCGACCCAACGGGCGGCTCGCCTCGCCCTACGGACCCAGCAGGTCATCGCCGAAGAGACGGGCGTCGTCCATGTGGCTGATCCATTGGGTGGATCATGGTTTGTTGAATCGCTCACCGACGAGTTGGAGCGACAGGCGGAGGAGATCTTCTCGCATCTGCTCGAAGTCGGGTCGGACTCCATGCTCGACGGCGTGATTGCTTGCATCGAGGACGGCTGGTTCTGCACGGAGATTGCCGATGCGGCATTCCAGTTCCAGACCAAAATCGCCAGCGGCCGTTGGATTCAGGTGGGAGTGAACCGATACACCGACGGGGATGACCATGAGATGTCTACGCTGTACATTGACCCGGCAGTCGAGGCGCGCCAGCTCGCCGCCCTTGCCGATATCAAGCAGAAACGGGACGACGACGCGGTTCGGCGGTCCTTGGAGCGCCTACGCACCGAAGCTGTCGACCCAACGGTGAACCTGATGCCGGCGTTTATCGAGGCCGCCTCTTGCTATGTGACCGTCGGCGAATGCATCGGAGCCCTCGAAACTGTCTTTGGGACCTGGATCGAGCGGTCGTTCGTCTAGTGGTTGATGACCGTCGGGTTCGAGTCCTTCTGGCCAAGGTTGGTCTGGACGGCCACGATCGCGGGCTCAGGGTGGTGGCTCGAATCTTGCGCGATGCAGGCTTCGAGGTGGTCTTCGCCGGACTCCGTCAGACCCCCGAGATGATCGCGGCGGCGGCGACCGAGGAGGACGTGGACGTCGTGGGCGTTTCGATGCACAACGGTGCGCACCTGACCCTGGTTCCCGCCGTTGTGCAGGCGCTCCGCCAAGCCGGGCTCGACACGCCCGTGGTCGTGGGGGGCATCGTGCCCGAAGTGGACATGCCCAAATTGAAGGCCGAGGGAGTTGCTACGGTGCTCGGGCCCGGAGCTTCGAACGATGAAGTCATAGCCGCGGTTAGAGCAGCCGCCCATCTCGCGACCGGAACGACTGCCGGGACATAATTCCTTCAGCCTGCTCAATGCGTTGTCTTCCACCATGCCGCGCTGAGCATCGGGGTGAAGATAGCCACCGGGTTGATGGTCTCTTTAGCCTTGAGCATCGTCAATCAAATCAAAAGGGTTCTCGACAATACGGCTTCGGCCAGGACTTCACCGTTTCTCGGAGACCCGACCTTGCCTCCGAAGCCGACCGCACAATCAACGTAAGAACCAGTCGACGCCGCTTCAGGAGTTCTCTCAAGCAACAGAGAGAGTTTACGCGAGGCTGAGCGTGTCCGCCTCAGTAGCCTGAATCCGGTTCAGGCAGGCGATTCACACGGCACCAGGCGACTCGTGGCGGCCTGAGCTGGGACGATACAGGCAGTAGACGATTCCGACGACACATATTGGCGCGATTTGTGGGGGCAAGTTGTAGGGCAAATCCAACCGGCCGGAAGGCCTTGGGTGTTATCCACGTCACCTGCCACAAGGGTGGCCCCGCCGAGATTCACCAACGCATCCGTCCCACGACCCTGCGCACGATCGGCCAGTAGGCACGAACGGCGGCACAGTCGTGTACCCCATGCACGTCTGGGTTTGAAGTCCTCTCCCCTGCCCCGTCACTCAGCGAGCGAGGCGCATGATCAACGACGACGACACGATCACCCCGATCACGAGCGCGAGAACCAAAACTCCAAAGTCCGTGAGGAGATGCGCGGGTGTGCCGATGAGCATACCGCGCAGCGCGTCGACCTCGTAGCTGAGCGGGTTGACCTTGGCCAAAGCCTGGAGCCAACCTGGCATCACCTTTACTGGGTACAGGGCGTTTGAGGCAAAGAACAGCGGCATGGTGATCATCTGACCTATGCCCAGGAGTCGATCGCGCTTGAGGACGATCCCGGCCACCGTCATCGACAGGCAGGAGAAGAAGCCGGCACCGAGCATGACTGCGACGAACGAGCCGATGATTCCCAAAGGATTGGACGTCAGTGAGACGCCCAGGATCGCGGAAAGGACGAGTACGACGCAGACCTGGGTGCACGCGCGGATGCCGGCAGCAAAGGACTTCCCTAAAACCAGTGCGGACCGCGGTGTCGGTGTCACAAGTAGCTTGGTCAGCACACCAGCGTCGCGTTCCCAAATGATTTGGATCCCGTAGAAGATCGCGACGAACAAGCCCGACTGCGCGATGATGCCCGGCGCCAGGAAGTCGAGGTAGGGAACGCCGCCTGTCGGGATCGCGTGAAGTTTGTTGAAGGTCTCGCCGAAGATGAGCAGCCAGAGCACCGGCTGGACCGCCCGCGTAAAGACCTCCGTGCGGTCGTGGCGAAGCTTCTGCAGCTCGACCAGGCAGAATGTCGCTACCCGAACCGGGAGCTCGGTCCAGGTCCGATTGTCGTTGGTGGGCGCTTCAGCCCATACGGGTTGCTGTTCGCCGAGTAGTGCGGATCTCACGCAGTCCTCCTTTCGTTTCCGGGCCGTCGCTCGCTTCGGTGCTGCCCTCGAGTTGCGCCCCTGTGAAGTATCGGAACACATCCTCAAGGGTCGCGGTCGGACCAAGTCTTCTTTTCAGCTCCTCGGGGCTACCTTCTGCACGAAGCGTTCCCAGGTGCATGAGCGCCAACCGATCGCAGAGGGCCTCTGCCTCCTCCATGTAGTGGGTGGTGAGCAGAACCGTCATCCCGGTTGCCTCTCGTAGCTCCTCGACCCGCATCCAGACGCTGTCTCTGGCAACCGGGTCGAGCCCGATGGTCGGCTCATCTAACAAGAGGAGCTGCGGGCGGTTCACGAGGGCCTGAGCAAGCTCAAGCCGTCGAATCATCCCCCCGGAGTACACACCGGCCATCCGATCCGCGGCGTCCGCCAATCCCATGACATCGAGAGCCTCTGCCACGCGCTGCTTGCGCTCGCGCTTGGGCACGTCAAAAAGCCGCGCGAACCAGCTCACGTTCTCGCGTCCGGTAAGTGACGTCTCAATCGAGAGCTGCTGGGGTACATAGCCGAGCCGACGGCGAACCGCCATCGGCGTTCGTGCGACGTCGTATCCGAGGACCCGAACCACTCCGGCCTGGGGTCGCAACAAGGTATTGAGCACACGGATCGTCGTGGTCTTACCGGCGCCGTTCGGGCCCAGCAGGCCGAACACTTCCCCGCGAGATGGTGAGATCGATCCCGGCGACCGCCACGTGATCGCCGAAGGCATGGCGAAGGCCACGACACAAGATCGCCGGAGTATCCGTGTTGTTTTCTGCCCCGGTCATTGTCGCTCGAGCTCTTCGGCGAGCCGTGCGAGCACCTCAACGACTCGGCTCAGGTCCTCCCGATCCCCCCTCGAGAGGCAGGAGAACGCCGCTGCAACCGCGTCGGCCCGACGGTCACGCCAAGCATGCACCTTGCGCCGGACCTTCGGGGTGAGGTCTAGTCGCGCCACCCGCCGATCCGTCCGATCGACATAGCGGGCCATAACTCCGTTGTCGGTGAGCGCACGCACCAAGGTGCTGACGGTGTTCGGCGCGAGGCGGAGTTCGGTCGCTGCTTCGGCAATCGAGACGCCCGGACGCCGCCGAACGAGCCGAACAAGCTCCAGCTGGGCATCCGTGAGCGATGTGAGCTCGACGGGCTTTCCCGTGTTTCGGCGCCCGGCGCGACGGACGGCCGATACCGCGGCGAGGAGCTCCTCGGCCAGCTTGGTCGCAGTCGCCGATGGCTGGTCGTTGCGCTGTTCCCGCTCGCTGCGCCGTCGGTCGAAGAGCCGGTGTTCGGCCAGTAGAGACGCTCCCAACGCCATGTTGGGCATATTAGCTCTGTGACAGAGTCATGTTGAATCGGAAGTCCGAGCCACCTGGGGTGACGACTGCCCCGAGAAGGGTCTGAGCCTTCGCCCGCGCTTTGGTCATGAGCGTTGCCAATGACCCGGAGGCTGGTGCCCCGAATCGACTGACAAGGTGAACTGTGACATCTATAGGGATCGTGACAGGTGCGGGCCGGGGATCGGACTTGCCTGCGCGAAGCGGCTGATCGACACGGTCGATGTGTTGGCCCGCTTCTCATAGTGCCCGATTTGGACCTCCTGGCTACGAAGGCAGGAACACGGGAACCGCGACGAGAAGAACGTCAGTCCACTGGACATGCTCTCCTGTTGGCGAGACCCCGCCAAATCCGAAAACCGGACGTCGGATCGCCCCTCAACGGGGTGCGTCCCCCATGCGGTACTCATGGGTGACCTCATCGAGGCGGACTTTGAGTTCGTCGCCTAGCACGTACTGCGCAGCTTTGAGGCTCGAATCGAGTTGTTCCGGTCGACTCGCGCCAATAATCGGAGCAGTGATTGCTCCATTTGAAAGTACCCAGGCCACGGAGAGAGTCACGAGACTCACGCCAGCCTCCTTCGCCAGCGAGATGAGCTGACCAACTGTGTCGAACTCCCGGTCGTGCCAGTAGCGGTTCTGGTATGTCGACCCAGCATGGCCAAGAGTGAACCGCGAGCCGTCAGGCGGCGGAACGTGGCGGTCGTACTTTCCTGAGAGCAAACCACCGGCAATCGGGTTGTAGGGGATGACGCCCACACCCTCTTCAGCACAGAATGGAAGCATCTCGCGCTCGATCTGGCGGAAGAGCAGGTTATAGCGAGGTTGGACTGAGTCAAAGCGGGCCAGGCCGAGGGTCTCACTTCTTCCGATCGCTCGAACCAGCTGGTAGGTGAGGAAGTTCGAGCAGCCGATATAGCGAACCTTGCCCTGACTGACCAGGTCGTCAAGCGCCCCGAGCGTCTCGTCAATCGGGGTATCGGGATCAAAACCGTGAAGCTGGTAGAGGTCGATGTAGTCAGTCTGCAGACGACGAAGAGAGGCTTCGATTGCTTCGAATATGTGCTTTCGAGAGTTGCCGCTGTCGAAGGGGGCTGGTCCGGTGCGTCCAAAGCACTTTGTCGCGATCACGATGCGATCGCGCTTGCCGGTGAGCCATCGTCCGAGAATGTCCTCGGTACGACCTTGGGTCGTCAGGTCACCACCAAGTGGATAGACATCGGATGTGTCGATGAAGTCGATACCCCCCTCAGCGGCCCGGTCGAGGATCGCGACCGAAGTCGCCTCATCGCACTGGAGTCCAAAGGTCATCGTTCCAAGACAGAGCCTCGACACCTTGAGGCCTGTCTGTCCAAGGCGCACATGGTCCATAGCTGAAGATTACCGCCTAGACATTGCAACTCACCTGGCGCGACATGACCGAAGCCGGAAGTAGTTGCGTTCGGCGTTAACAGGCCTCTCTCACCGCATCCGCGAGCAAGTTCAGACCCAAGTCAAGCTCCTCCTCCGCGATTGTCAAGGCAGGGAACAACTTGACCACCTGGTTCCGAAGCCCAGCGGTTTCCACGATGAGACCATGCTCAAAAGCAGCTTGACAGACTTTCTTCGAAGTCTCGCCATCCACAAAGGCCAAACCGTTCGCCAAGCCCTGCCCGCGTACCTGAATCCCGATGCCACCAACTGATTCGGCCAGTACATGTAGCGAGCCTCTGATCCGCTGTCCCTTGGCCACGGTGGAGTGTTCAAGGACTTCGTCTTGCCAGTAGTGACGCAACGCCGCTGTGCCGGTGACGAACGCCGGATTAACGCCACGAAAGGTCCCGGTATGCTCACCTGGCTGCCACACATCCAAGTCTGGGCGAATAAGCGTCAAAGCCAGCGGTAACCCATAGCCACCGATCGACTTCGACAGGCAGACGATATCCGGCATGATGCCCGCCGCTTCGAAGCTGAAGAACGGGCCAGTGCGGCCACAGCCCATCTGGACATCGTCGACGATAAGCAATAGATCGAAGCGCCGGCACCGCTCTGCCAAGGCTCGTAGCCACTCACCACTAGCAACATTGATGCCACCTTCACCCTGCACCGTCTCGACGATAACCGCAGCACATTCTCCCGTCTGGATCAGACGGTCCAACAATCCAAAATCCGCATCCTGGCTGTCGAGGGTCTGGTCAAACGGAACGGATGTACCGTGCGTCAGGGGCAGGCCCGCAGCACCCCTGTAGAAAGGGTTCGCCGTGACTGCCAAAGCTCCAAGCGACATGCCATGGAACCCATTTGCGAAGAAGATCACTTCGGATCGGCCGGTGATCTTCCGAGCAAGCTTCAGTGCAGCCTCAACGGAGTTCGCTCCGCCTGGTCCGGGGAACTGCACTCGAAAGTCGAGCTGGCGCGGCTTCAAGACGATCTCATCAAAAGCCGTGAGAAACTCCCGTTTGGCGACCGTGAACATATCAAGAGAATGGGTGACCCCGTCCGAATTCAGGTACTCCAACAGGGCTTCTTTAAGTACGGGATTGTTGTGGCCGTAGTTGAGTGCGCCAGCTCCAGCAAAGAAATCGAGGTATTTCCGGCCGGTTTCGTCGTATATCCAGCTACCAACTGCGCGCTCGAATACGGCCGGCCAGCTCCTCGAGTAGCTGCGCACAGCAGACTCGCGCTCTTGGAAGATGCGCCATCCTGTTGATTCACTTAGCATCTCGATACCACCCGACGGTCTCACCCCAAATCAATTCCGGCACGAAGCGCCGGGGCTCTAACGGTTGCCGATGGCCAGGGTAGAGACTGAGGCCATTCTCGTTCCCCTGACTCCGCACAACGTCAACCGCAGTTGCTGGAGGACCCAGTTCAAGGGAGAGGTCGGCACACAACCCCAGCTGAGTGAACCAGAGAACGGGGTCTACTTGGCGGTCAGGAAGGAGACTGGCGCGTTCACAATCCCAAGTACTCCGTCTCTTGCGATGACCTCACCGACGCCAGTCCCAAGCGGTTTTCATATCTTCAACCCCTCATGATGGTTGTCGAACGCCCAAATCCGGACACGGTGGCCCGCTCGCAGGATGCGATGGATCATCTTCCCCGGGGGAATCAGCCGTGAGATGAACATCCACAGCGACCGGTTGGAGAAGGATGCGTTCTCCGCCATGACCGCCACCATCGCCGCGAAACCCCCGGGGCCGTAGTCGGGAAGGCTGGCGCCGCCATGGGCACTGATCGGCAGGTCGGTCTCCTGGCAGGCGGCCCAGATCGGGTCGAGCACGGGGTCGACGAACGCCTTGCTCTCGCGAGTGAGCTCGGGAAGCATGATCCCACCGAGGCCGTGCTCCTTGGCCCAATGGACGTCGTTGACGGCCTGGTCAACGTCCACAAACGACATCTGCATCTGACCCCGGCGCCGCTCGGGCGCCAGTGCGCAGAAGTCGACCAGCCAGCGGTTGTAGGCCTGCCGGCCGACCTCCGCAAGCTCCCCGTTGGCGGCCCGGGGATAATCATCGAGTGGGTTGAGCTGGAACGGCACTTCCGCGACCACGCCGATGCTCTCGAGGTTCTTGATCCGCAGATCCGAGTCCCATTGGACCTCGGGGGCGAAGTCGGGATCCAGGTTCCCGGCATCTGGTGCCTCGGCCTCCTCGGCCGCCTTGACCTGCTCGTCGTAGATCTCGAGGTACTGCTTCGGGACGTAGTCGCGATAACCAGCCCGCGATGCCTTCACATGGCCGTCGACCGAGATGATCGCCGTACGAGCCATCCGACGCCCCCTTCCCCATGTCACGCTTTCGGCTGAGATAGGCGCTGAAGGCAGCCCTTGGTGTCTCCGCACTCCCGGCAGTTCAAACCGAAAAGCCTGCGGAGCCAAGCGCTCGACGGGCTTGCTCCTCAGTCTATGGGTGCGATAGCCAACGGGTAGTGGCGAGGGAGCTGCCACTACACGTCCCGCCGTTGCTGTGCCAGACTGACTCTAGGAGGCGCCGCCGAGCCTCCTGATTCTGGGGGTTACGGGCGGCGCAAATCTCATCGGCCGAGGGGGGCGACATGAGGAAGCGCGGTCTGGTCGCGACTGGAGCGATCCTCGCGGCAACCATGTGTGGATTGCCACTTACGGGTCCCGCGTCGGCGTCGACTGCCGCACCGGGAGTGACTGCGACGACGATCCATATCGGCGTCCCCTACGTCGACTTCTCGGTTCTTGGAAAGGTTGGCGTCAACTTAAATGATGGCAACACTCCCGACGCATTCAACGCTCTCATCGCCAACATGAACGCCCACGGCGGCATCGATGGCCGGCGTATCATCGCGTACCTCATTGCCGTCGACCCGACGTCGCCCGCTCCAGCGGCTACAGCCTGCACCCAGCTCACCGAGGACGACAAGATCTTTCTCGCCATCGGTCCCTTGATGCCCGACTGCTACTTGACCCACGATGTACCGACCATTGGGGCGATCCTCCCGGATGCCGCGTCCTTCGGGAAGGTGCCGAACTTCGGGTTGGTACCCCCGGCGGATGCCTATGACCCATTGCAACTGAGCGTCTTTGCGAAACTCGGCGTCTTCAAGGGTAAGAAGGTGGGCCTCTTTGCCGGCACTACCACGGATGCTCAGGAGCTCAAGATTGTGGCGTCGGCGCTTTCGAAGCTCCACGTCGATGTAATCCAGACCGCCCAGGACTCCGCACCGCAGAACGATCTCGTCGCTCTGAACGCACAGGTGGCCGTCATCGCACAGCGCTTCAAGGGCGCTGGGGTCAATGAGGTCGTCGCCGTCGGTGAAGGCTCGTCGGTGTGGCCTGAGGCACAGTCGGCCAACCAGAGCACATACAATCCGCCGTTTGTGGCGACGAACTCCGGTGACCTGACCGGCTACACCGGAGGCAGCAACGATCCTACCTACATCAAGAACGTTGTGGTCTCCACTCCACTCGTCCAGCCGTATGAAACATGGGAAAACCCAGCGATTCAGAAGTGCGTGGGGATCATTCGAAAGGCCTATCCGTCGGACGAAATCAGTACACCACCGAAAGTTGCAACCCACAGTTCTGATGAGACCTATCTTGCGCCCGAAGCAGCTTGTGAGAGCCTGGCCCTCTTTGCGACGATCGCGAAGGCGACCGGGAGGGATCTCACCGTTTCCAAGTTCATCCGTGCCGGCGAGAGCCTTCGGAACATACTTCTCCCCGGCCTTTCGACCCCGATCTCGTTCGCTCCTGGTCGACCGTATGCGCTCGGTCCCGTCTACTTGGGCCATTACAACGTAACCACACGAACGATTGATTACTCCAATACCTCGGCGAGCAAGTGAACCGATGCATCGGCGACGGAGCGACGTGCCATCGATGTGCAGCCAGGGCTGGGCGTTAGGGCGGGGGATGCCTTGAGCGATCCGCCGCTGGATCCATCACGCCTGACGGGGGAGGCGGGATCGGAGCCGGTCGCGGATCTGGTTCAGGCCCTCGTCGCCAAGGGGACTGAGCACCACAACGTCGACAAGACGGACGGTCCCCTGCTCCCCACCGACCTCTTGCCTGGTACCGGCGAGGTGATGACGTCCTTGCGCGAGGGCCTCAAGAAGACCGGCGCAGGAACACTCACGATACTGCTCCTTATCGCTGCGCTCGAAGGCCTACAGAACTCCGGCTTGGCGGTGCTCGCCCCCAATATCCAAGCGTCGTTCCATGTGAGCAGCGGCGTGATCGTCTTTGTGACGGGGATATCGGGGGGTTTCCTCGTCCTCGGCATCCTTCCGATGGGATGGCTGGCCGACCGGTGTCGACGGGCGCCCGTGATCGGCTTTGCCACCCTTGTGTCTGGCCTCATGGTGTTCGCGACCGGACTGGCGTCGAACATCTTCTTGTTCTTCTTGACACGATTCGGATTCGGAATCTCCTCGGCCAGCACTCAGACTGTTCACGGCTCGCTGCTGGCCGACACCTATCCGATCAGCTTGCGGGGTCGTATCTACGCGGCGATCGGCTTGGGCACCGGTATCGCAGGGGCGCTCAGCCCCCTGTTGGTCGGCGGCATCGCCGATATAAGGGGTGGCCCGAATGGCTGGCGTTGGTCGTTCTACATCCTCGCCGTTCCGGTCCTTATTGTGGCGTTCCTCGCGTTTCGCCTTCGGGAACCGTCACGAGGGCAGCACGAAAAATTGGACGTGCTTGGAGAGGCCATCGACGATCCACTACCCACCCCGCCTTCGCTCGAGGCCGCCTTCGAGCGGATTACCCGGATTCGCACCCTCAAGACGTGCATCGTCGCATTCTCGGCAATGGGCTTCAGCTTGTTCACCGCGCCGGTCCTTGGCAATCTTTTTCTTTCAGAGCACTTTCACCTGAGTGCCGTCAAGCGCGGGCTCATTGGCACGGTCGGCGCGGTTGGCGTTCTCGTCGTTCTTCCGGTGGTCGGTCGCTACTACGACCGCCTGTACCACAAGGATCCCGGCCAAGCGTTGGCGCTAGTCGGCAAGCTGGTCCTCCCGACGGTCCTACTCACCCCCCTTCAGTACTTCATGCCGAGCCCGGTTCTCTTTGCGGTGTTCAGTGTCCCGAATGCCGTGCTGTTGGCGGCGGCGTTCTCGATGGTGGGGCCGGTTCTTCAAGCTGTTGCCCCATACCGGCTACGGGGGCTCGTCGGTGCGACAGGTGCCATATACCTGTTCTTCACCGGAGCGACCGGCGGGTCAGTGCTGGCTGCCCTTTTCGACAGTTCCTTCGGTCCCCGCACCGCTCTGTTGATGATCATGATTCCGGCGACATTGGTTGGGAGCCTGTTGCTCATGAGGGGTGCTCATTTCATCCGTGAGGACCTCTCTGTTGTGGTAGTCGAGCTACAAGAGGAGCTCGAAGAGCACAAGCGGCAAAAACAGGATCCCGGCTCGATACCGGTTCTGCAGCTGAGCGCGATCGACTTCAGCTATGGACATGTCCAAGTCCTGTTTGGCATGAACTTCGAAGTGAAGCGAGGAGAAGTATTGGCCCTCCTCGGAACGAATGGTTCCGGCAAGTCAACCGCCCTGAAAATAGCGGCGGGCTTGGAGACACCGGCCCGGGGTGTCGTCCGCCTCAACGGCCGTACGGTCACCTACACCACTCCCGAACAGCGATCACGGCTCGGCATCCATCTCCTGCCCGGTGGGAAAGGCGTCTTTCCAGAAATGACGGTTGCAGAGAACCTTGAAATGGGGGGGTTTGCCTACCGATCGGATCGAACCGACCTTCGCAAGCGCATCGAACGAGTCTTCGAGCTCTTCCCGGTACTTGCCGCGCGCAAGGCACTTCGGGCCGACGCGCTCTCGGGCGGGCAGCAGCAGATGCTGGCACTCGCCATCGCGCTGATGCACGACCCTGAGGTACTCATGATCGACGAGCTGTCACTCGGACTCGCGCCGATCGTCGTCCAAACGCTCATTGAGGTCGTGGAGCGCCTTAAGGCAGACGGTATGACCTTGATCGTCGTCGAACAGTCTCTGAATGTGGCGGCGGCGATAGCGGATCGTGCGGTGTTTCTTGAGAAGGGTCACGTCCGCTTTCAAGGCCCGATCCGAGAGCTCATCGAACGTGATGACCTGGCCAGGGCCGTCTTCCTGGGAGGCGAGGTAGCCGGGTGACGCTCCTCGGCGTCTCGTGGATCAACAGCCAGGTTGTTTTCGACGGCGTCGTCCAAGGCCTGGCCATCGGCGTGATTGCCATGGGAATTGTCCTCATCTACCGAGCGACGAGGATCATCAATTTCGCCGTCGGCAGCATGGGGGTCGTCGGGGCCATCTTGCTCGAGTTGCTGACGATCCAATACCACGTTCCGTTTTGGGTGTCTTTGGGCCTGGTGATCCTCGTCGGGCTGATCTTCGGCGCGGCAGTGGATGTCACGATTATCCGTCGCCTCCGACGGGCCCCAAGGGTCGTCCTGCTCGTCGCCACGATTGGTATCTCGCAGCTTGCACAGGTGATAGCGATCGAGATCCCGCAACCTAAACAGACGACTCTTCGCTATCCGACCCCTTGGAGTGGCTCGTGGACGGTGGCCGGCGTGACCGTCCGTGGATCGGACCTAGCGATCTTGATTTTTATTCCCATCACCTTTCTGGCCCTCAGTTGGTTCCTTGACCGAACGACACTCGGCAAGACCGTCAAAGCCTGTGCAACCAATCCGCAGTTGGCTCGCGTCTCGAGCATCAGCCCGAAGTGGGTGTCGACGATGGTCTGGGCACTTGCCGCGGGAATCTCAACCCTCTCGATCGTTCTGATCGCTGGCCAGTCGGGATCATCGGGTGTGATCTCGAACCTTGGACCCGAAACACTGGCTGAGGCTCTTGCCGCTGCCGTCATCGCCGGAATGACCTCCTTCCGGCGAGCTGTCATTGCTGGCATCGCGATTGCCATTGGCCAGAATCTCCTTACCTTCAACTTCCTCGGGGATCCCGGAGTGGGCGATCTCCTGCTCTTCCTCGCGGTGCTGATCGCACTGTGGTTTTACGGTCGGGAGAGAGGAGGTGAGGCACAGGTCTTCGCGTTCTCCCCGAGAGCTCGGCCGCTCCCGGAACGTCTTCGATCGGTTTGGTGGGCCCGGCACATTGACAAGAGCGGCATCCTGATTCTTGGGGCGGTCGCCATCCTTTTTCCATTCATCGTGCCGAAACCCTCGAGTCAGCAGCTCTTCACGGCAGTCATGGCCTATGCGATCTGCGCCTTGTCGTTGACCGTCGTCACCGGATGGCTCGGCCAGCTGTCACTGGGCCAGATGGCATTCGCGGGACTCGGCGCACTCTTTGCCGCCCGGCTCGTTTATGAAGGTGTGCCTTTCTGGCTCACCGTCCCGACCACGACCGTGGCCGTTTCTCTAGCTGCTTCGATTGTCGGTCTTGGAGCGCTTCGTGTCCGCGGTCTCTACCTGGCGGTCGTCACATTCGCCTTCGCGTTGGCAGCTCAGCAATATTTCTATTTCCTGCCGGTATTGAGCGGTGAGTCGCTGGATGGAGCAACCGTGCCCTTTGCCCCGGGGCACCTCTTCTTCTTGTCCTTCCCACTGCAACGCACCTACTACTACGTGGTTCTCGTCATTCTCGTGCTCGTGATGATCGTCATGAGCCGGTTCAGAGGCAGTGGCGTGGGCCGGACGATCAAGGCAGTGCGCGACAACGAGAGTGCTGCGGCCGCCTACACGATCGCGCCATCACGGACGAAGATTCGATCCTTCGCACTCGCTGGTGCGCTTGCTGGACTGGGAGGCGCTCTGCTTAGCGGTGCATTCGCAAGTGTCCCGTTTACTCAAAATTTGTTCCAGGTGAACGACTCGTTGACTCTGGTCGCCATAGTCGTGATCGGGGGAATGGGATCTGTCACCGGAGCGGTGATCGGTGCCCTCTGGGTCATCGGAATCCCGGCTCTCGCTCCGAACAACCCGGTGATTGGGCTCCTCGCGTCGAGCCTGGGACTCCTTGTCGTTCTGCTCTACTTCCACCGCGGCATTAACCAATTGGCCTTTGATCTTCGTGATGGCATCGTCGGTTTGATCGATCGTCGCGTTGGCAGTCAGCGCGTCTCCCGAGCCCCGTCCTATCCGGCTGCGGTGCGGAGACCTCCGTTGGCGGTCCAGCACTCTTCCGAGCCGACGTTGGCCGTGTCCGATCTGAGCGTCAGGTTTGGCGGAATTATGGCCGTGGATGGCGTCGCGTTCACGGTTGGCAACGAAGAGCTCGTCGGTCTCATTGGGAGCAATGGCGCTGGGAAATCGACGCTCATGAATGCCGTCAGTGGGCTCGTTGCCAGCAGAGGCTCCGTGCGCCTTTTGGGGAACGAGGTTGGCGAGATGGCGGCACACCGCCGGGCTGCACTCGGACTCGGGAGGAGTTTCCAATCGGCGACGCTCTTTCCAGAACTAACAGTGAATGAGACACTGTTGGTGGCACTCGAAGCCAAGAACAGAACCGGCATGGTGTCAACGGCGCTCGGCTTGCCCCGGGCGAGGCGCCATAATCGCGCCGCCACCTCCGAGGTGGGGGAACTGATTACGTTCCTCGGTCTCGGCGAGTATCGAGATCATTACGTCAACGATTTGTCAACTGGCACCAGAAGGGTGGTTGAACTGGCGGGTCTCCTTGCGCTCAACGCCAAGGTTCTGTGCCTCGATGAACCAACCGCGGGGCTCGCCCAGAGAGAGACAGAGGCATTCGCGCCTCTCATCACCACTGTCCAGAGAGAGCTTCGGGCCTCGGTGCTGCTGATTGAGCACGATATGCCCCTGGTCATGGGCATCAGTACAGCGGGTCTACTGCCTCGAGGCCGGCTCGATCATCGCTGAGGGATCGCCATCGGAGGTACGGAATAATCCTCGCGTCATTGCGAGTTACCTCGGGACCGACGAGCGAGCGATCACCCGAAGCGGATCGGTGTCGGAGTCGGTGCCGACGCCCACAGCTTAGTTGCGTTACCGAGTGAGTAGTGGTTCCAGGCGGCGGACCCCGGCGCCACCGGCGGGCGCCAGGTCGCCACCTCGCCCCAGTCCGGTCCTCTGAGAACAGATCAGGCCGGACCTACTCGACGCGGCGGTGATAACCACTGGCTCCTGTGCCCATCGCTGCCCCGACGGCATTGCGGTCATTCCAGCAGTGCTGCTCGGCGTCTGAGCTCGTGGCTGGGCCGCCTCGGCCCACGGACAGCCCGGCGGCCGTCCTCTTGCCAAGTCGGGCGTGGCCTCCGGTAGCGTGCCCCTAATGGTTGGCTCCATTCTTGGAACGCGGGTCCTAAGGGTCGAAGATCCCGATCTGCTCATGGGCAGGGGCACATACGTGGGCAACTTGTCGATCCCTGGGTTGGCCCACGCGGCCTTCGTCCGTTCGCCCATGGCACACGCCCGCATCGACGCCATCGACGCCGTGGAGGCGATCGCGGCCCCAGGTGTGCTCGGCGTGTTCACCGCGCAGGATCTCTCACTTCAGCCGTACCACGGTTTCATGGTTCTCAACGAGGCATGCATTCGCCCGCCGCTCGCCACCAACAAGGTACGGTTTGTTGGCGAGCCGGTCGCCGTTGTCATCGCTGAGTCCGTAGCCGCCGCTATGGACGCCGCGGAACTCGTGGTGGTTGATTACCACCCGTTGCGCGCGGTGTCCGACGCCGAGGCTGCCCTTGAGCCGGGAGCTCCACTGCAGTTCGAGGAGCTCGGGACAAACCTCGCGAGCGGCTTTCGCGACCCTCCCGAACCAGATCTGCTGGCGCGGGCAAGCCACGTGGTCCGCCTGCGTGTTGAGAACCAAAGAGTGGCGGTTGTCCCCATGGAGGGAAATGCCATCGCTGTGGTGCCGGGCGATGATGGCAACGGGCATGGCCTCACGGTGCATGTGTCGACGCAGATGCCGCACGGCTTTCATCGCGCTCTATGTCGCCTGCTGGAACTAGATCCCGATACGGTTCGAGTAGTCACGCCGCACGTCGGCGGGGGCTTCGGCGCCAAGGCCGGGATCACGGCGGAGCACCTGGTGGTCACGGCCGCAGCGCGATCGCTTGAGCGACCTGTGGTCTGGGTGGAGACGCGGTCGGAGAACATGGTGGCAATGCCCCATGGTCGGGGCCAAGTCGACTATGTCGAGCTCGGCTTCGACGACGACGCACGGATTACCGGGATGCGGCTTCGTGTCGTCTCCGATGCTGGCGCATACGCCGGCTTCGGAGGCGCCCTCGCCATGGGCCCAACGCGGCTCATGGCCCAGGGTGTCTACAAGATCCCGGCCATCCAATACGAGGTCGCGGTGGCACTGACGAACACGACCCCTATGGGGGCCTTCCGCGGAGCGGGCCGGCCGGAGGCCGCCGAGTTGCTCGAGCGGACGATGGATCTTGCAGCGGACGAACTGGGTGTCGATCCCGTCGAGCTCCGTCGAATCAACCTGCTCCCCAAGGACAGCTTTCCGATGACTTCTCTCATGGGGGCCGGCTATGACAGTGGCGACTACGAGGGCGCCCTGGACCAGGTCCTCCGGATCGCCGCCTACGACGAGCTCCGGGCCGACCAGGACCGACGGCGCAAGCGCGGCGACCGAGTCGCACTAGGAATCGGAGTGTCCGTCTATGTGGAGGTCACCGCGGGCGGTGGGAGTACGGAGTTCGGTCAGGTCGAGGTCCATACCGATGGGACGGCGACGATCCGCGTCGGGACGTCCTCTCACGGCCAGGGCCACGCCACCTCCTTCGCCATGATCGTCTCCGACCGGCTCGGGATTCCGATCGAGGCGATCCGTTTCGTCCAGTCCGACACCGCTGAGGTCCCCCGTGGCGGGGGCACCGGGGGCTCCCGAAGTCTGCAGGTGGGCGGCAACGCCGTCCGGAAGGCTGCCGAGGAGGTGCTCGCGCGGGCCAAGGAGTTGGCGGCATCGGAGTTGGAGGCCAGCTTGGAGGACATGGTGGTCACTGACGACGGCCGAATCGGGGTCGCGGGCGTGCCGAGCACAGCGCTCACGTGGGGACGACTGGCCGAGCTCGCAACAATCGGTGGGAGCGAGCCCCTCGGTGCTGCTGTCGATTTCACACAATCCGGTCCCACCTTTCCTTTTGGTGCCCATGTCGCGGTCGTCGAGGTGGACCTGGACACAGGTCTCGTCAGGCCGCTCCGGCACATCGCGGTCGACGACTGTGGGCGGATTCTGAATCCGTTGATCGTCACCGGACAGCAGCACGGCGGGATTGCCCAAGGGATGGCTCAGGCCCTATGGGAACAGATGGTCTACGACCCCCAGGGCAATCCGCTCACCACCAACCTGGCCGACTATGCGATGCCCTCGGCTGCTGAGTTCCCGTTCTTCGAGGCGTCGAACACGGAGACCCCGAGCCCGCTCAACCCGCTCGGCGCCAAGGGCATTGGCGAGTCGGGGACCATCGGGTCAACCCCGGCCGTGCACAACGCCGTCATCGACGCGGTTAGCCACCTCGGCGTCCGCCATATCGACATGCCCTGCACCCCTCTGCGAGTTTGGGAGGCAATCGTCGCCGCGGAGTCGGGCTCGCCTCCATCGGTGTGGAGCGACCCGCCCGAAGTGTTTGCCGGGCTCCCAATCAGGGGCAAGCAGCCGCGACCAGAGGCCGCCGATGCAGACATTTGATCCGGGGCCCAAGCCGGGCCGTGCCTTTGTCGTATGGCCTTCCGTGCCTTCGGTGTTATCCGAGGCTCTGCAGAGGATGATCAATCTCAGGCCGTGTACTGCGTTCGGATCCGGTAGTTGACGGTTAACGAAGCGCCTGTTCTAGCGGCCTCGATCTCCCAGAGGCGTCATTGTGATCTGTGATTCTCAGTTGGTTCGCGTGTGATCCGCGCATCGGTGGTTCCTGGTCGGACCACGGCATGTAGCCACGCGAACACTCCACCAACAAAGAGCAGGTCAGAACCCTCCCAGCCGGGAGGGTTCTGTCGGGATGGGAGTAGGGATCTCTCGTGTCCAGGGAAGACCTTCGGCTGGTCGGGAAGGAACCTGTCCCCCATCGGTCTGACCTCCCGACACCGCCGCACCTATCGGCAGCTCGGCATAGGCAACGGGAGGGAGAAGGATCACATCGGAGTGTGCCGCCGCAGGATAGCGGCGGTGTCGGTTCCCGCTGGAAGGGTCCCGAAGACCCCGGATCCAGCACGTCCAAGGCGGGAGGCGCAAAACGCGTCGGCAACGGCTTGGGGTGCGAAACGGACAAGAAGGGAAGCCTGGAAGACCAGGGCCATGCGTTCCACCACCGAGCGTGCCCGGGGCTCGAGCGTCTCGGGCTCGGACAGGTCGACGTGGAGGTCGTCGATGGATCGAGCCAGGCGCTCGTCCCCACTATCGGCGCGGGCGATCTCGGCCCAGTAGGCCTCGAGGGTGTCCGGCTCTCGGGTCAGGGCCCGGAGCACGTCAAGGCAGATCACGTTGCCCGAGCCCTCCCACACACCGTTGACCGGGCTCTGGCGGAACACGCGGGCCATGCCCGACTCCTCGACGAACCCGTTGCCTCCCAGGCACTCGAGCGCCTCGGCGGCGTGCTGCGCCGCTCGTTTGCACGTCCAGTACTTCACGACCGGTGTCAAAATGCGTTGGAGGAGATTCTCGTGCTCGTCGCCGGCAGGGGCGTCGTAGCAACGGGCCAGCCGGAGTGCCGAGGCGGTGGCGGCCTCGGACTCGAGCGCCAGATCGGCGAGCACATTGGCCATGAGAGGCTGATCGGCAAGGGGCTTTCCGAAAGCGGCTCGGTGGGTGGCGTGCCAGGTGGCCTGGGCCACCCCCTGGCGCATGATTGCCGTGGAGCCCAGGACGCAGTCGAGCCGAGTGTGATTCACCATCTCGATGATGGTGGGCACGCCTCGGCCTTCCTCGCCGATCAACTCGGCCCAGGCGCCGAGCAGCTCGATCTCGCTCGAGGCGTTGGAGCGATCGCCCAGCTTGTCGTTGAGGCGCTGGATGCGAATCGGGTTGCGAGTCCCGTCGGGTCGCCAACGCGGGGTCAGAAAGCAGCTGATGCCGCCGGGTGCCTGGGCCAGCATCAAGAACCCGTCGGACATGGGTGCGGAGCAGAACCACTTGTGGCCGGTGAGCAGGTAGGTGCCTTCCGAGCCGCTGCCGATGGGCTCTGCCCGAGTGGTGTTGGCCCTCACGTCGGAGCCGCCCTGCTTCTCGGTGAGAGCCATGCCGCAGGTGACACCGGCCTTCTGGGAGATGGGCAGGTTGGCCGGGTCGTAGACGGTCGAGCAGATCATCGGCTCCCAGACGGCGGCGACCTCGGGTCGGTGCCGGAGCGCTGGCACCACGGCGTACGTCATCGACACCGGACAGACGTGACCGGCGTCGACCTGGTACCAGACGATCACCTTGGCCGCTCTGGCCACGTGGGCCCCGGCACGGGGATCGGACCACGGTCCAGCGTGCAGCCCGTGGGCGAGTGACGTCCTCATGAGGTCGTGGTACGCAGGGTGGTACTCGACGATGTCGACCCGGTGCCCGTACCTGTCGTGGGTTTGCAGCGCTGGCCCGTGCTCGTTAGCCAACCGTCCGAGCTCCTGGGCCCCGGCCGAACCGGCGAGCGTGCCCAACGTTCCGAGCTCGGAGCGTGCCCATGCCGCGCCTTCGCGCTCGACCGCCTCAATCAAGGCTCGATCTGCCGCAAACACGTCGTACCCCTCCAGCGGAGGGGCCTGGTTGAAAACGTCGTGGGTGTCGAACTGGCCAACCATGGGTCCTCCCGTTAGTCGATCCGTACCGGAGGTCGGGCTTTTCAGCACCGTAGGAGCAATCGCTCTGTCATGCCGCGGCGCAGGTCTCCACAGCTGAGCGGGTGGGTTCGCACGTGCCCAATACTCCCGGGACGGCGCCGACGACGCCGACAACGCCATTATCTACAAGAACATCGGCTCCCAGTCGCTCGCCGATCTACCCGGCTGAAGCCCTATCTAGGATGCCCAGCTCTTGGTCGTCCAGCCTCCAGGCGAGGGCGCCGGCATTCTGAGCAGCGTGGGAAGCCTTGGTGGCCCCGGGGATCGCGATCACCAACTCGTCCTGGCACAGCAGCCAATTGAGCGCCACCTGGCTGCGGGTGACACCGCGCTGACCAGCTATGAGCGCCAGCGCATCGAGTACCGCCTTCCTCTTGTCGGCGGCACCAGAGCTGGTACCGAGCAGACCGCCGCGGAGTGGACGGTAGGCAACCAGGGCCACGTCGAGTTCCCGGCACGCGTCGAGCACGCCGTCGCGTTCGGGCTTTCGGTGCAAGAGGCTGTACTGGATCTGGTTGGCGGCCAGGGGGATGTCGTGGCGACCTAGCGCGTCTCTGGCTCGGCGCATCTGGGAGACGTTGCAGTTGCTGACGCCGACCGCGCGGATCTTCCCAGACCCGACTGCCTCCGCCATCGGGTCCATCCACGACTTGATGCCGACCAGGCTGTACGGAAAGTGCAGGTAGTACAGGTCGATGGAGTCCCGAGCCATCCTCTCCAACGTGGCATCCAACGCCCGGTCAAGCTGAGCGTCCACCAAGCGGGTCGGGTAAGGCGCGAACTTGCTGGCCAGGATCGCCTGGCGACCGTCGTCTCGGGAGCAGCGGCCGAGAAGCCGTTCCGACCGCCCCGCCGTGTACACCTCGGCGGTGTCGAAGAACGAGACGCCCGCATCGAGCGCGGCACCGAATGTGGCCGTCAGATCCGACTCCGCCACCCCCCGCTCTCCCCAGCGGTTGGTGCCGACACCAAGCGCGGAGACCTCGATGCCTGATGCCCCCAGCTGCCGCGGCCCGAATGCCAGGTTCGCCGTCACTGCGTCAGCCTATGGGGATGCCAGCACGACGCCGACTCAGCGGAGGCCGGCGAAGAGGTCATCCTCAGGGATCGGGGCGCCGGATCGGTCGCGGGCCCGGATAAATGTTTCGACACCGAACACCTCTGCAAAGGCGTCGGGTGGGAACCGGAGCCACCACGACTCGCCGAGTTGACTCGCGTGCGCGGACAGCGCGGCCCGCTTTCGGTCCGCCACAGCAGCAGTATCGATTGAGGTCGTGATACGTTCCTCCATCTCCTCGATCTGCTTGAGCTGTTCGGGAGATAACTGCCGCTGAGGCGGCATCGGAACCTCGATACCAGCTGCTTGCATCCTCTCGCGCATACGTTCCCAGTCGCGACGGCGGCGAGCGATGAAGTAGAGCTTGGCTGGAATGTCGGTGGCCTCGACAGCTCGAACCGTAATCTGGTGAGCGCGCGAAATGGTCGGGGTGGTTGTAGCCCCCGTCGGCGTATGTCACGACGACATCGGGACGGTACCGTTCGAAGATCGCAACGAGGCGCCCCACCGATTCGCTGAGCGAGACGTTGCAGAACACGTCGGGGCGGTCCTTAAAGTCCCAGTCGTGCATTCCCGAGTCGTGATACCCGAGCGTCTCGAGATGGCCGATCCGGAGGTGCTCGCAAGCGACGGCGAGCTCGGCGAGGCGGGTCTTGGCCACCTGGTCAGGGTCGTGTCCTTCCTCGCCTGGTTTGACGCGCCCGGGCCCGTCCCCATACTCACCGTTGGTGCAGGTCACCAGCACCGTCCGGATTGTCTCGTCCGAGTAGCGAGCCAGGACCCCGCCGGTGCTCGAGGACTCATCATCGGGATGGGCGAGTACTGCCATCAGTGTCAACTCTTTGGTCCTTGCCACACCTCCAGCTTGTCCCGTTGGTCGGCCCGTGCCCAGCGGAGAACCGCTCACCTGCGGCCGTGACCAATAGCCAAATGGTTGCCACGCTGGTCTTTCGCCATGTGACGGCTGATCGGAAAATGAGCTGAAGAACCCCACTTTCACGTCCCGCGGGGCGTCCTACCGAGGCGGACTTAGCGACTGATACGTGATCAGCCGCACGAGACAGAGCCGAGCCAAGACACGGACTCTCCTCGAGGAGACTCGTCACCTCGACGCAGCATCGACCACGGCACCATGAGTCCGTTGGACGTGGCTCTGGTGCTGAGCCCGCTGGCGCGAGGGCAGAGGGTGAGCTGCCCTCCGAGAAGACTCTCGCAACCTCAGCGAGAAGCGAGCTCAGCCAGCAATGCCCTGGTGCGGCGACGCGAAGCCGAGTGATCGCCTCCAACCGCAAACGGCGCACCCCACACGTCGGTGGCGCCTGCAGCGAACAGAGCCTCCACCTGACGGCTGACCTCGTCCTCGTTGCCGATCAGCGCTGCCTCGGCTGGCGAGCTAATCCCGCCATGGCCCAGGATTCGCTGGTAGTTGGGCAAGTTCCCGTACATGCTGAACTGCTCACCGGCCGCCGCTCGCGCCTCGTCGGCGTCGTCGTGAACCGCGAACAGGCAATCCGGCCACGATCCGCGGCGCGGGGCGCCCGGCGGCGGCAGCGGATCTCGTGATTCGGGGTGCGACGTGCGACTCGATTGCCCGCGCATTCGCCATCCAGAGAATGGTGCCATCCGCTCGTTCGCCGGCAACCCGCAGCAGTCTTGGTCCGAGAGCGGCGATCAATAGCGGGATCTCACCACCGAGGAGTTCGGCAAGTGCAGTGACGTAGTTCTCGGTGTGCTGGCCCACTCCCTCATAGGAGAGACCGAGGCGCTCAATCACGATCTGGTGCGACGGGCCAATGCCGAGTGTCACCGGCCGGCCGATCGCAGCAGCCACCGCCCTGACCCGATTGGCCTGCAACGTCGGGTGACAGGTGTACGTCTGCAGCACGGCCGTCCCCAACTCAAGCCTCGTTGTCGCCCTACCGGCGAGAGCCATCTGGACCAACGGGTCACCACCGATCCCACCGGAGTACCAGAGACTGCTGAAGCCTGCCGCCTCGGCCTCCGTTGCCTGTTCGATCGCGCGCTCCGCTGTACTTGCGCCTGCGCTCAGCCCGATCTGCATGGTTGACCAGCCTACCGCCCGAGAACCCCCGCGCCCGATTGAGGATGAACACCACCGTCCACGACTCGGTGGGAGTTAGAGCACTCGAACCGCCGAGCCCAGCCGGGGAAAGGCAGTGAAGGATTCCTGTGTCCCAGCCAAGTTCAGCGAAACTGCTGAGCTATTCCGCCGGGCCATGGGGTGCCGTGTGGCCCTTCCCTTTGGCAACGAGTGGGGCTAGAGGACTCCAACCTCCGGCCCAAGCCGTGTGAAGAGGGTCCAGACCCGCCGCTGACCAGGTGATTTGCTGGCTGACCAGGCATTTCACCTCTCAACGTTTGCCGCGTTTTCCAACCTCTTGCGGACCGAGACGGACGAAGTTTGCGCCTCCCCCATCCCTCGACACGGTCGCTTCGAGGAGGAGACGGTCCGCACCCGCGATGATGGGTCATGATCAATCTATGAGCCCCGGCACGAATGACCCCACGGGTGAGACTCCGAATATGATCGTCGGCTTTCATCACGTTCGTGTCCCGGTCAAGGACGCGTGGGTTAGTCGGGACTGGTACATGTTGGTGTTCGGTTTCGTTCCCCTATTGGACCTAGAAGAGGAGCAGGGCCTGGTAGGGGTCGTTTTGCGCCATCCGCGAGGTTTCGTGCTGGGTCTCCATCAAGATGCGTCACGCGCAACAGCACTGCGGGGATTCGCCGTCCTCGGTTTCTCGGTCGGCAATCAAGGCGGGCTGCAGCAGTGGCTCGAGAAGCTCGACCACCTAGGCATCTCTCATGGACCGCTTGAAGAAGGCCATCTGGGTTGGTACATGGATGTGCCCGATCCCGACGGGATCCTCATCCGGCTCCATACCGGGACGGCTCCCGACGCCGAAGAGGCCTGATTCCTCCGGCTCGCTACGGCGGCTGTCCGGCATCAATGGTCTCGGTTCGTTCAGCTGATGCCGGCAGGTTGTTGACCAGGCGTCTCAATCGTCGTCTCTTCGAACCTCTCGTTGCTCTTCGATCGCTCACAGGCGTAGCGGGAGCGAGCGCAGACGCCGGCCGGTGCCGTCGAAGATGGCGTTGGCGAGTGCCGGGGCGACGGCGATCATCGGCGTCTCGCCCGCCCCGGCGGACGGCAGGTCGGGTCGGTTCACCAAGACGACCTCAATGGGTGGGACGTCGCTAATCCGCGGCACCCGGTAGGAGGAGAAGGACCCGTTGGTGATCACTCCGTCGGTAAAGTGGATGGTCTCGAACAGCGCTCCGCCGAGCGCCATCACGGTGGCTCCCTCGATTTGATGGACGACCGTGTCTGGGTTCACCACGGCGCCACACTCGTACGCTGTGACCAGGCGGAGGACCTGCACCTGCCCGGCTGAGTCAACGCGGACCTGGGCGGCCGTGGCAACCCGGCCGTCCTTTTCGACTCCACAGGCAATCCCCCGTCCGCTGCCAACTTCTGGACTCGTCCATCCGAACCGTTCGGCGGCGGCCCGAAGGACAGCAGCGAGGCGCTCATCGATCATGTTGCGGAGGCGAAACTCGACAGGGTCGGCTCCGAGGTCACGAGCCAGCTCATCGATGTGCGACTCCCGGGCAAAGGTGTTGGCGGTGGCCGCGAGCGCCCGGTAGGAGCCCTGGCGAAGAGGGCTAATCGAAGGCACGTAATCGATCCGCTGGTTTGGGGAGCGGTACGGGCTGGTGATCGCCGCCGATCCCGAGTTGAAGTTCGTAAACGTCCAGGCGCACAGCTCCCCGGCTGCAGTGGCCCCAGCAGCGACGTCAATCACGGCGGCCGGCCGGAGCGTGCCTTCGGTAAACTCGTCGTGGCGCGTCCAGGCAACCTTGACCGGCCGGCCGGTCTCTCGGGCGAGGGTGGCCGCCTCGATGGCCACGGCGGCCCCGTGTTTGCCGCCGAACCCTCCTCCGGTCGGTGCGACGATGACCCGAACCTGGTGCTCAGCCAGACCGAGGACGCCGGCGAGCTGGGCCCGAACAAGGAACGGTGTCTGTGTCCCGGTCCAGACGGTGAGCCGACCGTCACCGTCCCATACGGCGATGGCCGCACGGGGCTCGAGGGCCGCCGGGGCGATGTAGGCGGTGGTGTAGGTGGCCTCGAGACGTACCGCCGCCGTCTTCAGGGCGGCGACGGAGTCGCCCTCCTCACGGTGGAACGGCCCGCCCCAACCATCGAGCTCCTCGGCCGGATGCGAACGGAGAAACGTCTCGAGGTTGTGGTCCGACGGGGCCTCCGGCATGTCCCACTCAGGCCGCAGCTCAACCAGCGCCAGTCGGGCGGTCACCGGGTCCGTGGCAACCACACCGACGACCTCAGGCGTGCGGACCATGACGACCCCGGCCCGTCCGTCCATCACCGTTGTCTCAAGGTCCCGGAGGGTCGCCCCGAACGCCGGCGGCCGCAGCACAGCACCGTGTCCGAGGCCGGGAAGGGTCAGGTCCGTGAGGAACTTCCGGCTACCCGTCACGGCATCGAGCGTCCCCGGAGGGATGTGTCCTCTGCCGGCGGTGCGCCACTCGGCGGTCGGCGTAAGTGGGACCTCATGGTCCACGATCTTGACGAGGTGAGTCCCGGACGCGACCGGCACGAGCGAGCGAGCATGGGCAGCCACCTTGCGCAGGGCGGAGCCGGCCGAAGGCATCGACTGGCTGCCGAACGTCCCCATGTCGTAGGGGCACAGGTCGGTGTCTCCCATCACAAGGCACACCGCTTCGAGCGGGATCCGCAGCTCCTCGGCGACAAGCAGACGCAACGCGGTGCGGTTGTCCTGGCCCACGTCGACCTTGCCGGTGAAGGCGGTCACGGTGCCAGCTGGGGCCACGTGCAGCCACGCTCCTGCTCCCGTCGTCCAGGTTCCCGGCGCCGGTGCACGGGGTGGAAGCACGACGATCAGCCCATCACCAAGCACCTCGAACCACTCGCACTCGGCCGGATCGGTCAGGTCCCAGGGACGAGCCGGTCGGCGGCTCGACATCTCAGGGTCGGGCGAGACGAATCCGCCTTGGGGGGAAGAGTCCAGCATTACCGCTTCACTCGGACGGGCGATCAACTCAGATGCCCGGTGCACCGCCCGGCGGATCCGCGGGTAGCACCCGCACCGACACAGATTGCCGGCGAGCCCTTCGCTGATGGCATCGTCGGACGGATCGGGGTCCCTGTCCAAGAGCGCAATCGCCGCCAGGACCATTCCAGGGGTGCAGTAGCCGCACTGCGACGCCCCGATATCGACGAATGCTCGCTGGACCGGGTGCAGCCGGTTGTGAGAAACCAGCCCTTCGATGGTGGTGACGCGGCGCCCTTCGAGGTCGGTCACCGCCTGCTGACAGGCCCGGACGGGCTCGCCCTCGACGAGCACGGTGCACGAGCCACACGCCCCCTCGCCGCAGCCCGGCTTGGCGCCGGTCAAACCCAACTGATCGCGCAGTGCCGACAGCAGCGACGCCGTCGCCGGCACCGATCGAACAAGCCCGTTGACGACGATCGTCGTGTGTCCCGAAACGGCAGGCACCGAAGGAAGACCCTCTTCCCGGGGAGCCGCCGCCGCCATCTCACCATCTTGGGCGCCGGCAGGGCGGCGAGGTAGGGCCTTTTGGCTCTGACCGGCAATAACCGTGATTTACCCTATTTCCGATGCTTCGCGCATGAAACGCGCACGACTGGGCCATCGTCGCCATGATTGTGGAACGTTCCACAACCGGAGTCGGCGTCGGTCCGAAGCCGAACTGGCCGAGCATCTTGGCGCCGTTCCCGGAGTACCACGATCCGAGCTTGCCACCGGGTGGTGCCGGTCCTCATGACGCCTCGGCGGCCACTCTCCTATGACCTCAACATCAACATGTTTAACGACGCGTCAAAACTTCAGCTCTCGACGCGAACCCAGGTGGGGTTCGATCTTCCAAGCACCCCCGTCGTCGCCGCGACACTCGCTATCGCGATCAGTGCGATCACGAGCGGATACGCGATGTGGGCGTGAACAACCAACGCTGCGCCGACCAGAGCCCCTAAGAGCATCGCGGTAACCGCGATGAGGCGCCGACCTGCTTTAGATCCCTTGCCACCCCCAAACGCGCTATCGGCGGCGGTGCCCGTGATCGTCAAGGTGAGCACCGTAGTAGTCAAATCGGGAACCGCTAGCTTGCGAGCGGCGGCGTTCTGAAGACCCATGGCCAAGCCGAGAACTACGATCAGGGGGAATCGGAATCCTGCTGTGATCGGGCTTACTGAGAAAACAGCAACGATCACCGCGACCGCTAACAAGACAGCTTGGATAGCGGCAGTCGTGCTGAGAAGCCGACCTCGATGCTTACCGTGCTTCGATCCGATCCGACCACCAATGAGAGCGCCGAACCAGAAGGACGCCAATGCCGCCACCGATGCATCGATTGAGAAACCGGGTGCTCCCGCCACGGCGAAGCCCAAGAACACCACGTTGCCCGTCATGTTGGCTACGAAGACGTGCCCGAGGACCAGATAGCTGAACGCATCGACCAGACCAGTGACGAGCGTCATAGTCACCAGCAGCGGTGGCAGCGGACCGTCCTCACCGCTCAGATCAGGAATGATTGTCCGGCGAATTTCAGTGAAGAAGGTACTCATGTCGCGATATTTGCCGATATCTCATGGGATTCATAGCGGGTTCAAAGCCCCCCGTATTGGGTCCCACCTGTACTCCTTGCGCGGCGGTTTAGCCGATCCGTAAAGCCCCCTTCCCGTCCCTGCCGCGCTCTGCCAGTTTCTCGCGTGGCGGTTCCGGCTTCCGGCTCCCGGTCGGTTGCGGCGGGGGTTTGATGCCGCTTCTCTGTGGTTCCCCGTCTCCCTTCCACAACGAGTGGAGAGGACTCGAACCTCCGACCTCAGCCGATAGCGCGGGCGAGATTCATGTTGACCGCGCCCAGGGAAATGGCCTGCTGGCGTTCCGGGGCGGCGACAAGTTCGGGCCGGAGTGTCTGACACGTCGGTGACACAAACGCGTGACCGACACCTACGGCGAAGACCCGGGCAGGCAGCACCCACGGCATGAGCACCACGGGTAGCGCCGAAGCAGTCTGAATCAGTCCCGACAAACGTTGTGGAGTGCGTCAATGTCAGCATCAGCCAATAAGGGACAGCTTTCAAACCCTGCCTCGATGGCGCTCTATGGAGACGACCACGGAGCCAATCCCCCCACCGCGGGCCGGTCCACTCGACCTCCAGGACCACCTGTCCAGCGCCGACTGACCCCGTCTCAACTCGAAGCCGTAGCAGCGCGGTACCAATCTGGCCGTTCATTGCATGACCTCGCTCGGGAATTCGGTGTCCACCATCGACCGTGGCAGAGCACCTTGAGCGTCTCGGCATTGCTCGGAGGGTCAACCTCCCCAAGCTGAGTGCAGCTGATGTCAAACGGGCCGCCACCCGATATCGAGCTGGCGAGTCGTTTGCCATCGTGGGTAAGGCGTTGAATGTCGATGCGTCAACCGTTGGGCGAGCTCTCAAGCGTGCCGGCATCAAGATCCGACCACGGCCCGGTACTGAACGTCGTTGAAGACCCAATCCGCTTGGGCCTACCCGCGGCTGGGGACGCCTTTGTATGGAAACGAACGCTGACCTAACCTCAGCGCTAACTGTTGCAAGCAGCACGCACAGCGGCTTCGGATAACGCGCTACCGAGCCGGCGATCGGGGCACCCACCCGACCGGTAGCGGCACGTTGCGGGCGGGTGGTCAGCCCGGCTTTCGAGCCAGTTGGTACGAGAATCGCACCGTTTGCTCGAACGTGCCATCGGGTCGGCAGCCCAGAATCCGCTCCGAGAGATCGTCCTCGAACGAAGGTGCGAGGTCGCCCAACGCGTGGCGGCTGAGGATGGAGGTCGAGTAGAGGAACCCAATCAATGTCTCGACGGTCCAGACGTTTTGTATCGCAAAGTCATGACTCCCCTCGTAGTTGAAACCGGCACAACTCAGGACGTGTTCGTGAGGGCCCCGTGCCATGGCTTCCTCCCAGCCTGCGGGCAACCGCTCCTCGCCTATGCGATCCAGCCAGTCGGTCATGACGGCACGTAAGACCTCTTGCCAGTCGCTGCCACCGTCGACTGGATTTCCGCCCCACAGCAAGGCCATGTGGCCCCCGGGTCGGAGCCAGGACAGCGCACGCTCAGCTACGCGCTGACGTCGGACCCGGTGGAAAGCGTTGCCGATTGTCACCACGTCGAAGGTGCCAGCCACATCGGCCTCCTCGGCGGTGCCGACCACCCATTTGGTGTGCTGTAGCCCCAACGCTTCGGCTTTCGACTGGCCGAAGGCGACGGACTCAGGCTCCTGGTCGAGCGCCACGACTTCATCGAAGTCGGTGCTCAGGGCAAAGGCGATCTGCCCCGTACCGCAGGCCAGGTCGAGGAGCCGTCCAGTTCCGCTTAGACCGGCCCGGAACCGCAAGTCGTCGAGCAGTGGTGGCGGATACCGGAGTCGAAAGCGGTCGTAGTCCTGTGCCGTCCCGCGGTACAGGTCTCTCCGAAAGGGAGGGTCGTTGCTCATTTCGAGATCATGACGCGTACCTCCAGACGGTGGAAGGTTTGGGGTGCGCGCAATTGCCGGTTATCGATCGGTCGCTCGTCAGCAGTCAACCATCCCCGGTGTGGCGGTAGCGGCAGCCGCGAAACAGAACGGGCGCCCCGAATCTCGATACCGCCCGACTCGAAGGCTGCCGCGAACGACGGATCTGGAGCGGTTCACTCGCCGCAGGGAGGAGCGGCTGCCTCGCCGTATTGCCGGTACAGCGTGGCCCAGCCGCAAACCGGTTTGGGGGTTGCTCGGGGACCTGGCGTCGGACCCAGCTGAGAAGCGCATTCCACCGCCCACTCGGGGTCTCGGTTTCGGTGTCAGGGGCTCGACCAGGCACGCTGCCATGTCCTCGGCTAGTGCGGCGATCATGCGTGCGCCTTCAGTTAGTGGGAGGCGGAACGTGCTGGTACAGGTCTGCCCCTGACATCGTTTGGCCGGTCCTGCTGTCGGTGACTTGGAGCATGTCCAAGTTCCCGCTCGCTTGCACGGTTACTCATCTCTCTCCGGTCATCTCTGGTCGTGTCACGGGCACGGCGTCCGCAAATCCTCCCAAGGCGTCCCCTGAAGCTGGCCCTCGAAGAGGGCCGTAGTCCGGCGTCCACATGGCGTCATCCACGGCGTCCTCGATCTGATCATCGGTCGCCATGCGGCCGATGCCGCGGTCGCGGGCCTCTCGGGCGACAGCGACGGCGATCGCCCGCGAGATCGACCGAAGCTCTGCGATCGCGGGGAACAGAGCTCCTTGCGCGAGCCGTTCGCCCGAAACCAAGCTAGCCAGGGTGGTCGCCGCGACGAGGAACATCCGGTCGGTCACTTCGCGGGCCCCGGCCACCAGGACGCCGAGGCCGATCCCGGGGAACACGAACACGTTGTTTGCCTGCCCAATGATCCGCGTCGTCCCGCCGATCTTCACTGGCTCGAAGGGGCTGCCAGTTGCCACAAGCGAGCGGCCCTCGCTCCACTCGAGCACGTCGGCCGGAGTCGCCTCGGAATGCGAGGTCGGGTTGGACAGCGGCAACACGACAGGTCTCGGTGTCCTCGCTGCCATCTCGCGCACCACCGCCTCGGTAAAGGCGCCGGGTGTCCCGCTGGTGCCCACCAACACGGTCGGTGCCACGTGGCGCACCACCGTCTCGAGGTCGTAGCGCGCGGCCGGCTCGAAGCCGAAAGCAGACAGGACACCCGGCGACATCGCGAACGGGCGCTTGTCCTCCTCCAACTGATCGCGCCCCTCGAAGACCAACCCACGTGAGTCGAGCATCACGACCGCTCGGCACAAGTCCGCCTCGGTGACTCCCTCCTCACGCATGAGCTGCTGGACGAGCCGCGCGATCCCAAGGCCGGCGGCCCCTGCCCCAAAGAGCACCACTCGCTGCGCCGAGAAAGGCTCGCCGCCAAGCCGCAGGGCCGCAAGGATCCCGGCAGCGACCACGGCGGCCGTGCCCTGGATGTCGTCGTTGAAGCTTGCGATCCGGTGGCGGTAGCGGTCGAGCAGCCGGATGGCGTTGTGCTGCTTGAAGTCCTCCCACTGCAAGAGGGCGTGGGGGTATACCTCGACCACGGCTTCGACGAACGCGTCGACGAACGCGTCGTAGGCTTCGCCTCTCAGCCGGGGCCTGGGGTAACCCAGGTACTGGGAGTCGCGGAACAGCTCCTCGTTGTCGGTGCCGCAGTCGAGGGAGACAGGAAGCGTGAGGCTCGGGTGGACGCCCGCCCCCGCCGTGTACAGGGCGAGCTTGCCGACGGGAATGCCCATGCCCCCGGCTCCCTGGTCGCCGAGCCCGAGGATGCGCTCGTTGTCGGTGGCGACGATCAGCTGGACCCCCGGGCGCCCGGTGTTGTGAAGCAGTTCGGGGATGCGATCGACGTCGTCGGGGGTGATCCAGAGCCCCCGCGGGCGGCGCATCACGTGGCTGAACAGGCGGCACGCGTAGCCCACCGTCGGGGTGTAGATGATCGGCGCCAGCTCTTCGAGATGATCTAGCAGCACGTGATGGAAGAGGGTCTCGTTACGGTCCTGAAGGGCGGCGAGGCCGATGTACTTCTCGAGGTCGTCGTCCTTGCGGCGAAGGTGCTCAAGCTCGAGCGCGGCCTGCTCCTCGATGGTCACGACCCGCCACGGGAGCAGGCCGCGAAGCCCGAATTGCTCACGCTCGTCTTCGGTGAACGCGGCGTCCCTGTTGAGCGCCGGACAGTCGAGCAGCTCTGAACCCCGGACCTGAGGCTCCGGGAATGCGATCGGCCCACGGCGGCGAGCGTCGTTGGTTCTCTCTGGGTTCGCTCGGCTCCAAGCTCGGGCACCGTTGCCCATGGCAGACCCTCCCGCTCAGGCGGCAGACACTGGTCATCCTCGCAGGAAGGAGCAGCGCCGGGTAGGGCCGATGGTCATACCGGCCGTCGCCGTCGTTCGTTTCTACCCTGTCTGGATGGAGTTGCCTGAGCGATACCGGACGGTCCTGATCGCGCCAGCCCCAAGTGCCCTGCGCCGTATTCCTGGAAATCACGATCGGGTATGCGAGTGATCCCTAGACATGTCTCGGACTGCTCAGGTGCTCGTCTTCGACCCCGCACCCATTCGCGCTGCCGAGGCCTCGGTCCTTACGACAAAGAACCCTGCCCTGGTTTGGGGTCAGGTGCCAGGCGTGACGGGACCGGCACGCGCAAGAAGTCGTGTGCGGCGATGACATCGTCGAATTCGGCTCGGGCCTCATCGAGCAGGATCGTCTCGTCGGGATAACGCTGCGAAAAGTGCGAGATCACCAATCGCCTGGCTCCCGCCTCGGCCGCGATCCGTCCGGCCTGCGCGGCGGTGAGGTGATGGAACCGGCGTGCCAGGTCAGCCTCGGCGGATGCGAACGTGGCTTCGCACACGACGAGGTCCGCTCCCTCCATGAGTTCGAAGGCGCCATCGCACAGCCCGGTGTCCATGACGAAGGCAACCACTTGTCCGGGCCGCTCCACGCTCATCTCTTCGACTCGGACCCGCCGACCGCCGACGTCGATGACGCCGGCCCGCTGGAGCTCACCCACGGCGGGCCCGATGATGCCGGCCGCCTCGAGCCGGTCGTGCAACATGGTGCGGCCCCCCGGTTCCTCGAGACGCCATCCGAGAGTGTCCGGGGCGTGATTGAGGCGCTTCGCCACCAGCGCGAACGGTGGCCCGGGATCCACCACGCCGGATCCGGCCACCGGCCGCTGGCGCACGTCGACGTGCTCGTCGAACACCGCCGCGTGCAGGAGCCGGTCGATATAGACCTGGCCACTCGACGGGTATAGGACCTCGACGGGGTGGGTCACCCGGTCGAGGGACAGGCGCTGCACAACGCCGGGGAGGCCCAAGCAGTGGTCTCCGTGCAGATGGGTGATGCAGATGCGGCCGAAGGTCCAGGGCGACACGCCGGCCACGAGGAGCTGGCGCTGGGTGCCCTCGCCCGGATCGAACAGGATCCCATCGCCATCCCAGCGCAGGAGATAGCCATTGTGGTTGCGGTAGCGGGTGGGAGCCTGACTCGCAGTCCCGAGGACGACCAGCTCTCGCATGGGTGCATTCTCGCGGTCAAACGCCGGTCGCCGCGCCGCTGAGGCCCGCGTCCTTCACTCGGCCCCAGGGGAAGTACGACCGCAGCCCGGCGAAGTTGACAGCAACGAAGAAGGTCTGGCACCACTTCGGCCCCCCCACCCCTTGGGCTGGTCGCTGGGCCAAGTCGCCGCAGCCAGGGACGGCGCGACTGCAGAGGTGGGTAGAAAGAAAACCCCGACCCTGTCCCCGGACCCGTGCTTGAGCCACTCCTCCCGGTGACTGGATCGCCATGTAAGTGGCTCCTCGGGAATGAGCGAGGTGCCCCGCCTAACCGGCGATCAGGGTCAGGCAGTGGACCTGACAGCACCCCCCTCCCATGCCGACTTATCATCGCCCGAATGATTTTGGCTCTCCAAGCGGGGAGCGGATTGAGGTGAGGAATGGACGTGGCCGAACGCGAGATGCAGGTGCGGAGTTTCGTCGAGGAGGTCTGGAATGGCCGAAACTACGAAGCGGCCGCCGACCTCTATAGCGAGAACTACGTCAATCCGTTCGGGACAGGCCCGTCCGCCAGAATCGAGCTCATCCGCCGATACCACCAGGCGTTCCCCGACTTGCACCTCGATGTCGAAGACCTGATCGTGGCCGGTGACACGGTGGTGCTCAGGGTCACCTTCCGCGGGACCGACACAGGAGGGCATCTGGGACGGCCTCCGACCGGCCGAGCAGTAGAGGAGTGGGTAGTTGACATCATGCGCTTCGAGGGTGACAGGGTCGTCAGCGAATGGATAGGCGCCGACAACCTCGGCCTCTTCATCCAGCTCGGAGTTCTCGACGACCCGTGGCCGACCCAGGTTCAGGCGCCTGCCGCAACGCGATAGGGGTTGCCACCTTTGAGCAAGACCGGGTGCTCGCTGACCCGGCAGCCACCCGAGCGCCCATGATCGGAATCGGTATCGCCCCTGCGTCGGTGGTCGGGGGCAGCCCAGACGAGGGGTATCCCACTGATCCGGCGAACTGGGGCACCCTGGGGCCCACCCGGTGTCGGGCTTCTGCGCTCTAGCTGCCCGTAGCGACCTGGATCCAGCTGATGACGTTTCCGTCACGGATGGAAGGCACCGACGCCCGCGAATTCTGCCCTTCGTCGGGTCGAGCGCCGCCCCCGCTTCCACTCGGGCCGGTTCCTTGCGAAACTAGGTCCAACGTGAGGTGGACGCCTCCGGGTGGAAACGTTTCTCGATGTAGAGGGGAAATTCAGAAAGACCAGCTCGGGGACCACTTACAAAGGTCACGTGAATGAGGGGGGAACCATGAGAGAACTGACGAACGGGCGCGTGTCGCGACGCGAGGACGCCCGCCGAACGAGCTGGAGCGGTCGGCTCCGACGCCCGGTGGTGGCGATGATCGCGGCGGGGACGGCACTCGCTTTCACCCTCGTCACGGCCGGAGGCAGCGGCCTGGCCGCTGCTGCATCAAGCGGCACGAAGCTGGCCACCTCGGGCCCGGCCGGGGAAGGTCCGTACCCATGGGCCTACCCGGCTACGGGCAACATCAAGGGGGGCACCGGGAAGACGGTGAGCGGCCAGACCTGCACGCCGTCCACGCCGCAGTTCGCGTCGCCGTATGCAGATCCGTGCATTCCCAAGTTCACGGGGAATAACGGCGGCGCCACCTCTCGCGGGGTGACGGCTACCACCATCACGCTCGCCGAGCGCCAATTCCCGAGCACGGCCAACGCGGAGCAGCTGGCTGCCGACGCAGCTGCGGCCGGAGATGCGCTGCCGTCGGTCACCGACCAGGTGCAGCAGGTCTTCTTGAACTACTTCAACCAGGTCTATGACCTCTACGGGCGCAAGGTGGTCCTGCAGCCGTTCACCGCGACCGGCAACAGCACCACCGAGGCCCTCAACCAGGGGCAGGCCCAGGCCTGCGCCGACGCCGCCACCGTCGCCGATATGCCGGCCTTCGGGGAGGCCGGCCTCCCCTACGACTACCAGTTCGGCGGCACCGGGCCCTTCTCGCAGTGCGCCGCCAACGACAAGGTCGTGGAGTTCAACGGCGACTTGTACTACGACGAGGGAACCTTCGAGAGCCAGAACCCCTACGTCTGGTCCACCACCCAGGACTGCACGCGAGTGAGCTCGCTCACCTCCGAGGTGGAAGGAACGCTGTTGGCCGGGAAGAAGGCGATCTACGCGGGCGACCCGACCCTCGCGTCCAAGACCGCGTAAGTTCGCCTCCTACGTGCCGAACCTTCCCCCGTATATCAGCTGTACGAAACGGAGCATCAACCTGCTCGAAACCAAGTACCACGAGCCGGCGTCGCAGATCGCGCCGACCTTCTACTACAACCTGGACGTCGCGACGTTCGCCCAGTCGGCCCAGCAAGCCGTCGTGCAGTTCAAGGCGGCCGGGGTGACCACCGTGGTCTTGGCGTGTGACCCCTTCTCGGCCGGCATCATCACCAAGGCAGCGGCGGCGCAGAACTACCACCCGGAGTGGTTCATCATCGGCACTGCGCTGACCGATCAGGATCAGTACGTGCAGTCCGAGGACGACCCCTCCGAGGTCCAGGGACATCTGTTCGGAATGAGCGAGCTCTCACCGGCACAGGACACGTACGGGCCGACGTCTCTCGCCGGCAAGCTGTACCAGAAGCTGACCGGGCACCAGATCCCGGCGGGGACCGACGGCAACTACTCGCAGCTGGTCGAGATCTTCGACATGTTGCAGGCGGCCGGTCCTGACCTGACCCCGCAGAACATGGCTCGGGGCACCCACGCGCTGCCGCAGTTCGGGGCACCCGACTATCAGTATGGGAACTGGACCTTCAACCTCGGCACCAACGGCAACCCCGGAGGGGGTGACCACACCGCGTCGAACACGGCCCGCTTCGTCTACTGGAACGCTACCGCGACCTCGCCGGTGAACGGGAAACTGGGCGCCTACGTCGTGATCTTCGGAGGCAAGCGCTTCGCGCTCGGCCAATGGCCGAAGTCGTTGCCGAAGCTGTTCACCGCCCCGGGGAGCGCCGCGACCGCCAGCTCCGGATAGCCCTCAGGGAAGCTCGCCCGGGCGGCGTCGCGAAAACCGGCGCCGGCCGTCCGGTCCCTTCCCGCCTTCCCTGGTGTCGGGGATTCTGAGTGGGGAGAGAGGGGGCAAAGGGCGAGCACGGGCCAAAGGCGGGGACGAGAGGGACCAGCCAGCCCGCGAGCGGAGCGCGGGCGAGCTGGAGGGAGCCGGGGCGGAGAAGGACGCACCCCTCCCTCCAGGATGGGTCGTCAAAGGCAATAGAACGCGACGCCAATTGGTTCGACATCGTCCGAACTGCCTTCGACTAGCCGGACAGCGACCTACAAGTAACGCTTTGTTCAGTCGATCGTTCGCGGCGGTCCGATACTCTCGCTTGTGTCGCAGCCGTGTGAAGGGCATCCAGACCAAACCGGGACCAGCGAGCTTAGCCAGTGACCAGGCAATCGACTCTTCGTCGCAAGGGAAGTTCCGGGCTGTGTTCACCGGATGCTCTCCTGGGAAAAAGGCCAGCGGTACTCCCGAGGGCCGACCCATGCTCGAGCGACTCTCGTAACGCTGACTTGAACAGCTTTTCCGGTGTCGGGCCACCCGCGGTGCCGTAGGATTCCGCTTGTGTACAGTGAGATTGCCAGCAACAAACGGCGGAGCATCATCTTCATCGCTCTGTTCTTTGTGCTCTGGCTGGCCATCGGAGTTGCTTGCGGCTTCATCTTCAAGGCCGTCAACCACCCTGTCCCGCCGGTCAACTACGGCTGGAAACCGGTCATCGTCGGCATGGTGATCTGTGGTGTCCTCGCCGTGGGCGGGATTCTTTATTCCCTGAACGCGGGAGCCCGGATGGTCCTCCGGGTCTCGGGGGCCGTACCCGCCGACCTAGTCCAGTACCAGCAACTGCACAACTTGGTTGAAGCCCTCGCCATCGGCGACGGGATCCCCAAACCGGCCGTCTACGTGATCAACGACTCCTCGCCCAACGCCTTCGCCACCGGGGTCAGCCCGGAAAAGGCATCGATCACCTTCACCACGGGGCTGCTCGCCATCATGAACCGCGAAGAACTCGAGGGCGTAGCCGGCCACGAGATGAGCCACATCAAGAACCACGACATCCGTCTGCTACTCGTGGTGGGCACCATGATAGGTATGGCCGCGTTGTTGGCCAGCATCCTGTGGCGCAGCGCCTTTTTTGCCGGAGGCGGGCGAGGTGGCAACAGAGGCGGTGCCCAGATCATGCTCGTGATCTTCGCGGCTGGCGCGCTGCTCGCCCTGGTCGGCTTGATCTTCGGTCCACTCATTCGCCTAGCCCTCTCGCGCCGCCGCGAATCGTTGGCCGATGTGAGCGGCGTGGAGCTGACCCGAAACCCGGCAGGGTTGTTGAGCGCCCTCAAGAAGCTGCAGCAGAACGACCAACCGTTCAAGAAGATGAACCACGCCACCGCGGCGATGTGCATTGACGACCCGTTACAGCACCACGAGGCCTGGTACCACCATCTTTACGACACCCACCCCCCTATCGAGGAGCGCATTGCCGAACTGGAGAAGATCGCTTCTGGACAGTCCGTCTAACTGGCCGGCGGTGGGCCCTCAGAGTCAGCCGGCGGTGGGCCCGAAGGTGTGGGATTGACCGCGCCCTGATCCGAACCGGAGAAACTCACCTGGGGTACTGCACGGTCTGCCTCGTCGGTGGCAAAAAACGCTACCGCTTTGAAGCCGAAGGGGCCAGCGATCGAAATTACGCGGAAACGTCTGCAGCGCGATGTTGTAGTCGCGAGCACTGGTGTTGTAGTAGCGCCGGGCGTACTCAATCTTGTCTTCGGTGGCAGTTAGCGTCTCTTGCAGCTGGAGGAAACTCTCGACTGCCCGCAGCTGCGGGTAGTTCTCGGCAACCGCGAACAGCGAACGCAGCGCCCCGGACAGAACGTTCTCGGCTGGGGCGATTTGAGCTGGGTCGCCCGTCGCCCCGGCGGTGACCGCGTTGGCCCGGGCCTGGGTGACGGCCTCGAAGGTCCCCCGTTCGTGGGCGGCGTAGCCCTGCACCGTCGATACCAGGTTGGGGATGAGGTCGTGGCGGCGCTTGAGCTCGACATCGATTTCGGACCACGCCTCCTGGGTCCGGTTGCGCTTCTTGACCAGGCGGTTGTACGCGGCCCATAAGCCGAGCGCGAGGAGAACGACGATGACGATGATGACGATCAGTGCAACCATGGTGGAGCGAACCTCCTGGGAGCTTCGGTGGCGCGAACTGTATCGGCTGTGCCCCCGGGCCGGCAGGACACCCTAAGTATCCCCTAATGACGACCCCAAAAGTGCATGGTTTCGTCTGGGTCCAAGAGCGCCTAGGTGGCGTTTGGTGAGATCCGCCCTTGGGCGACTCACTGAGGGCAATTGCCAGTCCAGCATCACCGGGGCTGGGAGGTTCCCTGGGCCTCTTTCGACTCTGGCAACCAATGATCAAGAACGGTGCTCGGAGACGCTGGCTACCTCCTCGAGATTGATCTACCTGCGGTGTCCCGTCGCCTCCAGCGAGCGAACGGACCGCCGCTGCGCTCGCTGGGATGGCGTATCCGGATTATCCCAGTTGGTCCGGATGTGGAGATGCGCAACACTGGCCCACCGGGGACGGGCGGAGACAACGATTCAAGCCGGACGTGTCCCGATCCGCCGACCATCTGGACGGCCGCTCCTTTAGGGACGAGAACCTCGATCGAACCCCAGGTCTGTAGGCGGAGGTTGATCTGGAGGGCGTCCCAGCTGGCCGCGGTGAGATCAAGCTGAGCCGCTCCGAAGCCGGTGCTGATGGTTGTCTCAGCGGCCAACTGCCAGCCAGAACCAAGCTGCAGACAACCGTCCGCCGCTTGAACCACAAGTGGCTCGGCCAGCCGCCGCGAGGTGGGTGTGAGCCGCACTATCGGTGGCAGCGCCAACATTGCTGCTTCAAGATCGGCGTGGATGGGAGCAGCGAAGACTTGTTCCAAGACTCCAAAGAAGCGCTCAAGGGACAGGCTTCCGCCGATGAATAAGTCATGGAGGCGGGCAATGGCCGCGACCCGGTCGCGTTCGCCAACCCCGTCCAGAGCCGCTGAAACCGGGTAGTCCTCGTTCACGGGGTCATCTTGGCCCAGATGACCCGACCTTGGGGCGAACGTCCGACCATCTGGCACAGCACCCTGTGGATGCCGAAAACGTCCTCCACTCCAACAAAGAGATGATGCATTCAGAGCCGTCGGATATCTGCCGCTCGAAGAAGGCCACCAACTCGGTATCACTCAAGCTGCGGTTGACCCAACGGAACGGCAAGGCCTCCGGCACCCAACCCGCCCCAGATTTGCCGGTTCCGTCGGCCTTGTGAATGTCCAGGTAAGCGCCTTGGATGAGATCCTCGGCGTTCGTCTGGGCGCCAGCGCCATCGCCCGGACCCTCTTCGAGCACCACGGGGGGTTCGTGACGACCTAGCGGCCTAGTTTCAACCAGACACAGATACATTGCTAACCCCCCGGGGAGATACAGAGAGGCCTACCAACATGGAAATGCATGTCGTGCCCATCGAGAAGCCCCAAGACATGAACGTCGTTCTCGGACAGGCCCACTTCGTCAAGTCCGTCGAGGACATCCACGAAGCGCTCGTGGGCACAAGCCCGCACCTGCGTTTCGGCATTGGATTCTGTGAAGCCTCGGGCAAGTGCCTTGTCCGGCGCTCGGGCAACGACGAAGAGCTGGTCGAGCTCGCCGTCCGAAACGTTCGGGCCATCGCTGCGGGGCACTGTTTCGTAGTTTTGCTTCGGGAAGGCTACCCGGTGAACGTTTTGAACCAGCTCAAGCTGGTGCCTGAGGTCTGCAGCATCTACTGCGCGACCGCCAACCCGGTTGAGGTAGTGGTAGCCGAGACCGAGCTCGGACGGGGGATCCTCGGGGTCATCGACGGTTCGGCCCCCGTGGGAGTGGAGACTGAAGATGATGTAACGGAACGCCGGGCACTGCTGCGGTCCATCGGCTACAAGCTCTGAACCGCCACCTCCACGATGTCTGGCTAGAGGGTGTCTGCTATGAGCCCGGCCCGGGATCCCTCGACACCAGGCTCGTCAAGCCTCGTCGAGCGATGCCTTAGTAAACAACAAGGTCGGTACGCGCTAGAGGACTCCAACCTGCCACCTCAGCCGTGCGAATCCGGCTCCCGAACGCGATCCAGACGACATCAGGCGACTTGGGACGCTCTGAGCTGTGACGATGTAGGCACCAGACGATCCTTGACGACAGCTATTGGCGCGATTTGTAGGGCAAGTTGTAGGGCAAAATCCGGGTGGGTCACTTCATCCAGCTGCGGCCGGTCATGCACCGCGGTCGAGGTCCACCAGTTCTGCCCACATCGGGTCGAGCCCGGCGTTGTCCGGCAAGTTTGAAAGCGCCTCGAACGCGGTCATCGTGTCCACGTGGACCTCGCCGACGCCATCCGGGGCCTTGATGAGCGCACTGAACGCCTCCTCCTCACTGAGGCAGACCTCGTCGGTCGGACAGGACTCGGTGGCCCCGCCGTCGTCGTGCATGTGGCCCGGCACCCCCATTCGTTGAACCTGACCCAGCAGGTCGTCCAACTCGTTCATGGTGTCCTCCTCGCGCTGGCGACTGACATAGTCAGCAAACCAACAAAGAGAGGGCTCAGCTAGGGGCGAAAGTCCCGGCCACTCGCCTTCGGATGACATCCCCCCTCCGCAGCTCCGGTCTCCGGTCGCCCGGATTAGCTCTGTCGTAAGAACACCCCCGTTATCCACAGGCTTTTGCACAGCTACCAGGGCAAATTTGCATGCATATCAACAAGTTGCGCGCCTTCCTTGTCACAAGCGAAACCGCTCATCGTTTCACGTAACCGTTGAAAAACAGAGGGTGCGACATGGCGAGCGACTACCCGTATTGCTGGGTTTGGTGCTGTCTCAGGAATGACTTCGAGATGTTTGGTCGCGCCGTGGGCGGGGACTTGCCATCACAAGAGGCGTGTTACTTCGATGAGGCCTTGGACCGTTGGGTTTTGTTTTGCGAACTGCCGGCCGAGGAGCGGGTGAGGATTCTTGATCCAACTCTCTGGGACGAAATTGAAAAATGGGCCGACGCCCCGACACGGGCTGACGTGGGGCTAGGTCCGAGGCCCCTGAATCCTGCGGTGCTTGCTGCTCTCAGCCACCGAGGGTTTTCCGACGGTCTCCCCAGGGGGTGGAATCGTCGGAGGGTGCCGAGGGGTGTGACAACTCCTCAAGACTCGTCGTCCTCCTCCTCATGGTGGCCCGGCCCGTTGGTCAGGCAACCCAAGCCGTAGGACGTTAAAGCAGGTCGTGTCCGAGCCGATGATTTCCGATGGACAACAACACCTGCCTCGTCGCTAACCGCGTGGAGCGAAGAACTCCAAAGCGATGTTGTCGGGGTCGCGAAAGGAGAGGCCCGATCCATAGGCGGCGTCGATGATGCCACCGTTCTCGATGCCGAGTTCATTCAGCTTCGATTCCCACTGCTCAAGCTCCGCCCGGTTGGCGCAAGCGAACGCTAGATGGTCGAGCCCCGGTTGCCGTTCGTCGAAGGGTTCAGACCCGTGCGGATCAGGGAACTGGTGGATCCCGACCAGGGTCTGGCTGCCAAGGAGCCAAACGACATGATGAAACGGGCCCGTATCTTCATCGATAATCGGCTGGGCCTCGAAGAGCTTTTGGTACCAGGGTCGGCTCCGACCAACGTCGGTGACGGTCAACGCCACATGGGTGACACTGGGGAACTCGGGCACGACTGGCTCCTTTGCGTCGCGGCCGCGCTCACCATAGCCCCACCTCTTCACCGACGGCCTTGACCATCCGGTACGTGCCCCCTCCTCGTCCCCAGTCTCGGCACCCTCCGGTCGCCTCGCCGGCCGGCCGGCTGGCTGCCCTCTCTCTGTCCCCGGTGTTTGTCGTCGTCCGCGTTCTCTTCCCCCTCTCTCCCTCCATCACCTCGTGGGGAAGGGCCATCCGGGGGTCCGGTTGCGTGGGAACCGGCTCTCCAGGGTGGTTGCCAGGGTCGGTGGTTGGGCTGCCAGGCGAGCGGCGAGCCCGGTCACGGGGCGAGCCGGGAGCCGCTGGGGTTGGGTGGGGGGTTTACTAGAGGGCTGGGCGGGGTGCGGGCCGGGAGCCGTCGGGTTCGTTGGAATGGTCCATGGGTCACTTGGACCGTGTTCTGGAGTTCTGCTGGGTCTTCGCAATCCGGACCTCGGCCTCACCCACGGGGTCCGTGGCCAGTTCATAGGTAGTGAAGGCGCGGATCGCTGTCGTGCATATCTCGACTTCGGCTGGAGGAAGTATGCAGGTGATCACAGCGGCCGAATGGGGCTTAAAGACGATCGCACCCACAGACGGATCTGACCCTCCCGAGGGTTCACCTGTGCCTTTGACGCCAGGCGGATCGGTGAAGTCCACCACGTGCGTACCGACCCGTCGGTAGATTTCCCCAGCGGGAATCTTGGTTGGCGTCGTATACGTACCATTGTCTCCCGAGGCGGGGAAGTACGCGCCGGCGATCCCGTACACGCAACCCTGGCAGGCGGGCACGCCGTAAACGGCTATCTCTGGCACCGGTGTCTCCTCGGACGCCCCCTCCTGCGGGGAAGGTGGCACCTCTCCGGGGGGCACAGCGGTGAAGGTGTTCCCTCCATCCTCCGAAACGAAACCGGAGCAAGTCCAGTCATGGGGAGCGATGAGCGACGGAAGGCCGAATATCCGCCAAGCATCGACGTCCTTCGGCTCAAGGTTAACTGGAAGGGTTCTGTAAGGTGCGTCCGGGACGACTTCGACAGGTCGGGGAGAGATTTGCTCAAGGTCAACGTCAACGGCCAGGCAGCCGTCGACCTTGAGCAGGGCCGTGAAGTGATAGCTCACGCCTACCGCCAGGGAAATGGTGGTGTCCTGTGGAACGAGTTTTGTTCCCGCCCGAGGAGACTGGTCAATCACCGTTCCGCCATGCCCGATCCGTGGCCACTGGGCGATCGAATACGTATAAGACCCCCAGGCCGTGATTGTCCGCTCTGCTTTCAATAACGACATTCCGATCAGTGAGGGAACCGGCTGTTTCTCCGGAATCGGTGGTGCGGGATTCGCCTCCTGACAAGGAAGATCCTGTGGCAGGAATGACACTCCCTCGGTCAACGCGCCGGCCTCGTACGCGAACTGTGCGATCCCCCTGGTCGAGACGCTCCATTGCAGAGAGTTTCCGGTCTCCGCGGTCCAAGCGATGTCTGGCCCTAGAGCGCACACCGTCTGGGTTGCCGACTTGCCGTTCAACAGGCGCAGTTCAGAGCCCATGGTTCCCTGGGTCCCCGAGAAAAACGTTGCGGCGGTGCCACCACCCTCCCCGACGAGGACCGTCTCGGGCGCCGCGAAGGACAGCGGATCATCGGGATTCCACACGACGTTGAACCGCTTGAAGGGGTAGAAGTTGTGCTCCCACGGGCAGCCGTTCGGGCTGAGGGCGCACTTGGGGTACTGGGGCTTCCCGAGCTTCGTGGTCGTGGTCACCGTTGGGGTCTTGGGTGGTGGAGGCGGGGGGGTCATAGTCCAGATGAAGAACGGGGAGGACCCCAGCAGCGAGTCGTAGAACCGGACCCTGTCGGTGGAGACCACCGATCTGACAGTGATCGTGATCGGGAACGTCAACACTCTCGATCCAACGGGTCCTTGGCAGCCGGGATAACCCGTGAGCCCCGCGCACAGGTAGCCTTCCCCGGGTTTGAGACCAGAGCCCGGGAGCACCGCCGCTCGAGGATGGGCGATCCATTGGCCGACGTCGTTCTTCTCGAACATCACCATGTTCTGTACCCAGAACGGAGACGAGATGCCAAGTAGGACCGAAGGTTGAAAGAGTCCTCGTCCCTTTGTCTGAGTGCTTTGCACCACGAAGAAGTTCTGTTGGAGGCTGAAGCAGCCCGAGGCGCCCGTCAGATTCAGGGTGCAGAGAGACCCCGACACCTCCGGAGTCGATTCCAGGGTGAGCGTGTTGGTGACCTGGGTGATCGGAGAAGGGGTCACCGGTCGAGAAGGCGCAGACTGAGGCCCGATCAGACCCGATGAGTTCTTCGCGGCGACCCTGAATCGATAGGTTGCGTTGTCGTACAGGTCGTTCACGGTGGCATGGGTGGTCGTCGAAGGCACCGAGAAATGTGCCTTGGCGTTGTTCGCTGAAACCGAGACGATATAGCTCTTCAGTGGTGCACTCCCTATGGTCTTCGGCGCGGTCCAGCTCACCGTGGCTTGACCGTCGGTTGCTCTCGCGATCACATGGGTCGGAGCACCCGGGGCTTTCAGATGCGATGCGGCTGTGGCAGTAGAAGTGCCAGCAATGAGCGAGCAGGTCACGACAAACGCAGGCACAAGAAGGACGGTTGCCAGCCTCCCTGAGCCCCGGGTTGGCGAACCTCGACTTCCCCGACGACACCCCCCACGCCATTGGTCGTAGCTCACGACGAGGTACCCGGGACGGTGTTCGGAGGGAGGGAGTCCTGACACGGAAGAGTTTGGGGCAGGAACGCGACGTCGGAGTGGGTGAGGACGACCCGCTTGAACCTCCAAATCCCCACCGCAACGCCGACCAACAGATGAGATGCACACCGTGATCAGGTCAGCTCGCGGAACAGCAACCTGGCCGGTGATGTTCGCACTGGTGAGAATGCAGCTGCAGTGGCGAGGATGCCACCGATGATGGTGGCCGTCGGAATGCGGATGCGCAGCCGAGATCGGACCTGGTCAAGCAGCTCTAGACCCGAGCCGTCTTTCGTCATGTCAAGACAGTACGCCCGCTGCGAAACGGCCTAGTGCTGCGAATCTCACCTGGCATGGAACCGAGTTTCGCTGATCGTTTCGCAAACCCCTACTCGGCCGGCCCCCCGATCACGAGGTCGTGAACAGCTTGGGCAGCGTCGTGGGCCACTGCCCCAGGCGCCAGCGCTTGCCGTTGTCGATGGCCACGAAGGTGCCCGCCTTGCCATTGACCGGCGAAATCGCCGTGGGGTTCCACCAGACGAAGCGGGCGTCGATCAAGGAGGCGTGCTCCCCGGCGCCGCTCTGGCCGGTCGGCCCCTGGTTCCAGCTCCACGCGCCGTACGAGTACGACGGGGCGCCGAGGACCGGCAGCGCGTGCATGCCGCGGGCCATGTTCTGGGGCGTGAGATCCGGTCCGGCCGCTTGGAGGGCGTCGAAGATCTCGGTGAGGATGGCGTAGTCACCGTCGGTCTCCGCCGGGATCGGGTGCCCGGTGAGCTTCTGGTACAGCTTGCCGGCCGGGGAGGTCGGGCCGAAGATGTCGACGGTGGCGTTGGCCTCGCTCACCCCGAACATGTGGCCGGTCACCTCGGCCGGGTCGTAAGTCTGGGCCTCGGTGTCGGTGTCGGTCGCTGCGGTGCCCTCGAGCAGCCACTCGGGGTAGTAGTTCTGCGCGGCGGCCGCCTTGGTCAAGAATCCCACCGAGAACGGGTCGCAGGCGAGCACGATGGTGGTGACCCCGGCCGCCTTGAACTGCACGATGGCCTGCTGGGCCGACTGGGCAAAGGTGGAGATGTCCAGGTCGTAGTGGAAGAACGTGTCAACCGCGCTCAACGGCACGTGGTACTTGGTCGTGAGCAGCTTCACCTCGGTGCTGCTCGGGCTGCCGTTGCAACCGATGTAGGAGTTGACGTTGGGGATGTAGGTGCCGAATTTCCGGACCGTGTTCTTCAAGGCCGCACCGGCGTAGATGGCCTTCTTCCCGGCCAGCTCGGTGCCCATCACCTCGGCCATCTGGGCCGCGATGTTGGTGCACGAAGGCACGGTCGACCAGATGTAGGGGTTCTGCGACTGGAAGATGTTCTCGCCGAAGTAGCCTTCCCCCTCGAACTCGACCAGGTGCTGCTGTGCGGCGCACTGGGAGAACGGGGCCGAGCCGGCGCCCTGAATCTCGTAGGGGAGGCCGGCCTCGGCAAACGCGTGCACCTGGGTGACGATGGTGGTGGCATCCGCGCAGGCCTGGGTCTGGTCCTGGTCGAGCGCCTCGAGGGTGGAGTTCCCGGTCGCGGTCACCGGGACGATGACGACCTTGCGGCCGTAGAGCTCGTAGACGGTGTTGAAGTAGTTGAGGAATACCTGCTCGACCTGGCTGAGCACCGGCTGGGGGGCGTCACCGGCCGCAGCCGCCTCGGCCTCGAGCTCCTGGGCGTTGGCGGTGGTCGGGAACTCGAGTTGGGCCAGCGTGATGGCGTTGGAGGTCACGCCGTTGGAGGTCGCACCGCCGTTGTTCCCAGTGAACTTGGGGACGCAAGGGGCGGCGTACGCGCCGTCGAACTGGCCGGTAGTAGGCGTGCAGGCGGTGCCGTTGATGGTGGTCCCCGTGCCGGCCTTGATGTTGCCCGACGCCGGGTAGGCGTACGGGTACGGGCCCTCGTTGGCCGGACCCTTCTTCGTGAGCACATCGCTCGCGGCGACGGCGGCCGCGCTGAGGGTCAACATCGAGACAGCCGCCACACCGCTGACAACGACAAAACCGAGCTTTCGGTGCCTGGCGTTGTGGGACCTCCGTCCAATGATTCCCATGTTCCCCCCTTGAGAATTGGCCCGGATCCGACGGTAGAGCTGTCGGTTCCATCGCCCCCCCGGGCCGCCTCGCCGCCCTAAGGCCGCGGGCGTCACGATACTGTGAATGCTGATCGAAAACAGGAGCGCTCGCTGGTCGAACACGGGAGCACTTTGGTCGTGAAGTTGCTCCTGAAGTCGGTAGCTCTTGCCCTTGGTCTCGATAATCCGGCACCGGTCGGCAAGCCGATCACCCAAGTGGCACGGGACCTCGGGATCAACTCGGGGACCCAGGCCAAGTCACAGGCAATGGAACGCGACGCCAATCGGTTCGACATCGCCCGAACTGCCTTCGACTAGCCGGACAGCGACCTACCAGTAACGCTCTGTTCAGTCGATCGTTCGGGGTGGCATGCTCTCGCTTGTGTCGCCCGGATGTCTTATGCGGGCGTCGCGCGCCCTCCACCCCTGTGGCCCTCGTTGTCGATCGCCTCCAGCAAGGTCCGCTCCCTTGCGAACCGCAGCTGGTCGAGGAAGGTGCGCAACAACGTGGCTTTGTGGTCGTTTAGTCGGCTACCAGCAACCGCCAGGACAAGGCCGTTGGCCACCTCGACGCTAAATGGTGGGTCTCCTGGCTCTTTGAAGGCTGTCTTCCCGACGGCTGCTTCGACGCGCCACCCATGGCCGTCCCGGCGCAGCACGTTGACGGCATCAAGGTCGAAGGTGAACCGGAGCGATCCGATGGCGTCGACCAGGTGCTCCGAATTCACCATGCTGTCGGCCGCAAGCCGGACGAGGTTCTCAGCCTGAGCGTTTGCCTCTGCGACTCGTACTCCCTGCCGGGCAAGCAGATCGACCAGGCCGCCGACGGCAGCCGCGACGACCACGAAGGTGATCAAGGCGATCAGGTCCACCAGCCGTCCCACACGTAATCTGTAAAACGGTGGAGCGTAGAAGAAGTCCGAGGCGACGAACGCCACCCCGGTAGCCAGCACTGCTGGGCGGATACCTCCTAATAGCGCTACGCCTACCACTGCCAGGAGGTTGCACAGCAATACGCCCGCGAGTTCCAACGAAGACCGGACCGGAACGAGCCCGAGCGTAATAGCCACAGGGCAGGACCACGGCAACGATCCACGCCGCCACACGGCGCTGTACCGGCAGCAGGACGCGGCGCGAACGCGACGGTAAATCTCTCGCGTGCCCCATGTTCTGAGGTGGGCGCCGAGCCGGGATGACGTGCACCTCAATAGAACCAGCGGACCGAATGGCCTTGTTGATCACCGATCCGTGCAGCAGCTCTTCGGTCCGGGAACGACGAGTCGCACCCATTACCAGTTGGCGGGCATCCTCGGCGCGGGCAAAATCCAACACCGTCGTGGCGACATCGACCCCGGCTAGCTCGCCGTAACGCCCACCGAGCTCGCTCAGCAACCTGCGCTGGTCCGCCAGCCAGGGTGGTTCGGCCTCGACCTTGTCGCTCGGTACGCGCACATAGACACCGATCAGCTCTCCATGGGTCGAGCGAGCGATATGCGAGGCGCGCCGCAGGACGTGCTCAGCCTCCGGGGCGCCGGTAAGGGCGACCACCACACGCTCAGGTGACCCAACCGTTGTGTTCGCATGCCCAAGCGTGGCTCGCAACGCGGGCTCGAGAAAGTCGTGCTCGTCCAGCCAGCCCAACCCCAGCTCACGCAAGGCGGTGAGCGATCGGCGCTGAAGAAGCCACCCAGTGCTGCTGGTGCGGTATCCGCACCCACCACTTCGGTATCGGCGATGCGAGCCCGTAGCCGCTCCGGGGTGATGTCGACGAAGTCAACCCGATCGGCGGCCGCTACCACGGCGTCTGGGACGGTCTCTCGTTGGGCGACGCCGGCCAATGTCTCGACCGCGTCACTGAGACTGTCGAGATGTTGCACGTTGAGCGACGTCACCACATCGATACCCGAATTGAGTAGGTCCTCGACATCCTCCCAACGCTTCTCGTGCCGACTACCGGGCACGCACTGATGGGCGAGCTCGTCGACCAGGGCAACTGTTGGGTGCCGGACTTGCAGCGCATCGACGTCGAGCTCCTCAAGAGTCGCCCCGCGGTAGGTGACGTGACGCCGTGGGACGCGCTCAAACGGATCGAGCATCGCTTCGGTGCCCACACGTCCGTGGGTCTCTGCGAGCCCCACCACGACGTCGGCTCCTGCGTCGGCGAGCCGACGGCCCTCGGCAAGCATTGCATAGGTCTTGCCAGCTCCGGGAGCAATACCAAGGAAAACGTGTAGCCGGCCTCGCGTTCGCGCCTCGGAGACGTTTCCCGAGCCTGCCTCCCGTGCCTTGCCCGACGTCCCCCCTGTCGGAGGGGTAGCACCTTCACCGAGCACGACTCGTCGCCTTTTGTCGTGGCAGCCCTACCGGACAGACGGAATCGCGACCCGTCTTGAAGTACTGGGGCGAAGGTCCGAGGAAGGCCAGAAGTTCAACTGGTCCCTGACGTCTCATTCTGTCGCTCCGTTGATCTGTCGTAGTAGGTCGTCCGTATCGAGTCGAGAAGCACGTGCTGATCAGCCGCGACTTCGATTGCGTCTCGGAATTCCGGCCGGACCAAGTGGGCGAGGGGTTGTTCGACCGATCGATAGTTCCCGAATGCCTCGAGCACCAGTCGGTCCCATTCGTGGGAATAATGCAGCAGGTCATCGGGCATGACACACGTTCGGTCCGTATTGGCTTCGGCCCGACATTTGAATGGCTCGTCCACGTTCAGCGTTCCATAATCGTCAGTCAGTTCTTCTCCAGCGAGGATGTCGCGAACCGCGATCTCGATCTCATAAGCGGTGCCCATGCAGTTCGCGCGAAAGCTGTGATTGATAAATCTGCCGAAATCCCAGCACAAGACGTACTTGCCGCGCTGATTGCGGTATGCATACTTCAGGACCAACTGTCGACGCGGCACGTCGAGCGAGTCCACGAAGGCTGGCTCGAGAATCTGGTCGAGGTCGTCGAGCGCCCAGACGATCGTCCCCTTCGGTATCGGCTTGGTGGCGAGGACCCCCATGCCGATCTCGGGGTCGATGAACCCCAACTTGGTATCCGGATGCAACATTATGACGCCGTCCGTTCCTACGCGATCCGACGCAACTCAGGCATCAGCTCCTCCAACGAGACGCCTCGATGGGGGTCGACCGACCCCCGGGCGCGTGTGCGGTGGAGAGATTGCGGGCAAGGGTTCCCGTCTGAGGCTTGGCCCCCACAACCCGGTGCAGCCGCCTAGCCATCGCTTCCGCCGTCGAGTAGCGCTTCAACGATGCCGGCGCAGCTGGAGCACCACAGGAGCGGACTCTCGACATCTGACAATGGACGAGCGCGCTGCAACGAGAACACCGCCAGATGACTGGCGACTGTTCAGTGGCTGGGCAGGCAAGACCGAGGTGCCTCGGCATCTTCGCACCAATCCTTCTCATTGATTGATGCCGACCAGGCTTCCCGGCGCTCCAAAAAGAAATGTTAGTCGAACGGTCGCCTGGGGCTTCGCCGAACCCCATGACGGTCGGATCGTTGGTGAGAGATCAGGTGAAGGAAGGGAATTTGATAACGGGGATAGGAGATAATAAAGGCGAGTTGACGATCGCGTACGACAACAGGAAGAAGTATCTGGTAGCGCCCGCGTCAGGCCGGGGGGGGGGTTGCAGGGATGCCCGCGTATGTTGCGTTTGCGGACCCCTTATCTCCTATCCCGGAATTTGATAACGAGTGGGCGCTAGAGGACTCCAACCTGCCACCTCAGCCGTGCGAATCCGGCTCCCGAACGCGATCCAGACGACATCAGGCGACTTGGGACGCTCTGAGCTGTGACGATGTAGGCACCAGACGATCCTTGACGACAGCTATTGGCGCGATTTGTAGGGCAAGTTGTAGGGCAAAATCCGGGTGGGTCACTTCATCCAGCTGCGGCCGGTCATGCACCGCGGTCGAGGTCCACCAGTTCTGCCCACATCGGGTCGAGCCCGGCGTTGTCCGGCAAGTTTGAAAGCGCCTCGAACGCGGTCATCGTGTCCACGTGGACCTCGCCGACGCCATCCGGGGCCTTGATGAGCGCACTGAACGCCTCCTCCTCACTGAGGCAGACCTCGTCGGTCGGACAGGACTCGGTGGCCCCGCCGTCGTCGTGCATGTGGCCCGGCACCCCCATTCGTTGAACCTGACCCAGCAGGTCGTCCAACTCGTTCATGGTGTCCTCCTCGCGCTGGCGACTGACATAGTCAGCAAACCAACAAAGAGAGGGCTCAGCTAGGGGCGAAAGTCCCGGCCACTCGCCTTCGCCTCCATCGGCTCCCGGCTCATCGCCCTGCCGGCCTCCCTCACCGCCCCTGACGACACAACGACCGGTCGAGGGCACGCCTGGCTCTGGTGCGCCTTCGGCATCTTGCTCGTCGGTGCCGAGGTCCTTGTCGTGTTTGTGGGTACCCCCTGAGTGGGAGCCACTGACGACCGGCCAGTAGCGCCGGCGATCGGCCTGCGTATGCTCGTCCGGTGATCCCGTGGCCCAAACGGATTCTGACGGGATTGGGCTTCGTTGCCTTTCTCGGCACTTTCCTGACGATGGTGGGCGTGACCTCGGCTGCCGCCGCAACCACCGTGCCGGTGCAGCGCATCTACGGCACCGACGCCATCGGTACCTCGATCGCCATCTCCCAGCAGGAGTTCCCAGCCGCGGGTTCGGCCAAGGCGGTCGTGCTCGCTCGTTCGGACTACTTCTCCGACGCCCTGTCCGGTGGGCCGTTGGCGGCCAAGTTGGGTGGTCCATTGCTCATTACACCGGGGGCGTCGCTGGGCACGACCCTCGACCCCCGAGTGCAAGCCGAGATCCAGCGGGTGCTACCTGTCGGAGACACCGTCTACATCTTGGGCGGTGACCTAGCCCTCAGCCCGGACATCGACACCCAACTCCAAGCCCTGGGCTATGTCACCCAGCGGATCGCCGGGGCCGATGAGTATGGCACCGCGGTCGACATCGTTGAGGCACTCGGGAGCCCCACCACCATCTTCGAGGCAACCGGGCTCAGCTTCCAAGACGCCCTCTCCGCGGTCCCGGCAGCTATCAAAGAGCACGGGGCGATCCTGCTCACCGACGGGACCTCCCAAGCGCCCGAGACCGCCGCCTACTTGGCCGCGAATCCGGGCGATACCCGCTATGCCATCGGTGGACCGCTGGCCGCCTACGGCGCCGACCCGACGGCGACCCCGGTGTATGGCCAGGACTTTTACGGTACCTCGGCGGCGGTCGCCAAGATGTTCTTCCCGAGCGCCACCGTGTTCGGGGCCGCCACCGGTACCAACTTTCCCGACGCCCTCTCGGGGGGTGTCTTCATGGGAGAACCGGGAACCCAAGGCCCGATGCTGCTCGTGGAGCCTTCCGGGCCGCTCCCAGCCTCCATTGCGAGCTACCTGTCCGGGGACGCGTCCACGCTGACTCAGGGATATCTCTTTGGAGGACCGCTCGCTGTCGGGGCCGACGTGCTGACAGAACTGAGTGTCGGTTTCACCCCGACCGATGAGCAAGAGGCCGTGGTGAGTTACGAGTCCCTCCAAGAGAACCTCTACGAGGCCTCGGTGCAGCTCTACCAAGGGTTGCCTTCGAGCAGCTGTGACCCCTACTCGTGCCTGTGGCCGTTCACCAACGCGATGGCTGGTACGGAGTACCTGGACGCGAGCCCGGGTGGCTCGAGCTATGCCCCAGATGTCGCAGCGAGGCTTAATGGACTCCTTGCCTACGTGGATCCCGATGAGGTCAGTCCGAGCGGCGCCCCCCAACCCCAAGCGTTCGAATCGGCGGTCGCCCCACCAGAAGGGCCCGGGGGTTCCACCTACTACGACGACAACGCCTGGTCCGCCCTCGATCTTATCGATGCCTACCGGCTCACCGGCAACCCGACCGACCTTACGTTGGCCCAAGACACCTTCAACTTCGTCCTGACCGGCTGGGACACGAGTCAGACCGACGGCTGTCCGGGCGGGGTGTTCTGGGAGGATGTCTCGGGGAGCCAGCGCAACACGACTGCGAACGCCGCGAACGCCGAGGTCGGCTTGGAGCTGTATCAGCTGACCGAGGACTCCGCCGACCTGACGTGGGCGGAACAGATGTACCAATGGGTCAACACGTGTCTCGAATCACCGAGTGGCCTCTACTACGACCACGTGAACCCCGGTGGCAGCGTGGACACCACCATGTGGAGCTACAACCAGGGCACGATGATCGGTGCCGGAGCGCTCCTCTACGAAATCACGGGAATCCAGACTTACCTGACGGCGGCCGAGGACACCGCAGCAGCCGCGGTCTCGTACTTCGGGACGGGGACGACCCTCCAAGATCAGGGCCCGGCGTTCAATGCCATCTACTTTCGCGACCTGTTCGTGCTCGGCCAGATTCAACCCAACAGCACATATACGGCGGAGGCCCAGGCCTACGCCACCTACATGTGGACCCAGCGCGACACGTCAAACGGGCTGTTCCTCCAGAACGGACAGACCAACGGGGTGAACGGGACCGCGCCGATGGTCGAGATCTACTCGCTGCTCGCCGGGAGCACCCCGCGGCCGTAGCCCGCACCACATACCACGACGGGTCCCGTTCGCGGGCCGGGGCAGTCGCCCTCGCAAGCCCCCTAAGCGTCTCGGCGCCCTCCGGTCGCCTCGCCGGCTGGCTGGCCCCTCTCGTCCCCGCCCCGTGTCCCCGTCTTTGGCCCGTTCCTGCCGCTGTCTCCCTCTCTCCCCCCACACAGGAGTGACACCAAGGAAGGCAGGAGGAGGGGAAGCGGCCGGAAGCCGGACAGGGAGGGCAACGGACGGAGGGCGGGCCGGACGGGGCCGGAAGGGCGAGCGAGCCGACGGCGCCCCGGAGGGGCGACCGGCGACCGGCGGGGAGCGAGTTGGGACGGGTGCCGCGCGAAGTCACCTTTCCATTTCGTTGAGGGTGTCGTCGATTCCGATTGCTCCGTAGCGCACGAGACTATCGATCACATCGAGGCATCGAACCTTGCGACCGCTTTCGCTCGTCTGAACCCGAAGCCTGAGAACGGTCTGGGCAACCTCTCGGGCGTCCCCGGCAGCCCGGGTTGCCATGTCTCCCATTTCCAGTCCGTGGACTTCGGTGAACCGCTCACAAAGACGGAGACCCGTCTCGGGAAGTCGACTGACGGATCGCTCCAAAAGATGTAGTGGGGGGCTTGCGTCATCGGAAAAACTGCGGCTTTCGGCAAACGACTCGAACAGATTTCGGTACGGCTCCAGCGCTTGTCCTTCGAGGCGCCAGAAGGCTCGGCTTGCCTCTTGCCGCACGGTGGCGTTTTCGTCGTCGAACGCGGCGGCAAGCACGGCAACCGATCGGTCCCGACGCAATTCAGAAGCCACATTGTCAGCGATCAGTTCGACTACTCCGAGCTTCTGGTCTTCACTGCCTGTCAAGCAACCGTCAACAAGCGCATCGAGCGCCGGTCGAAAGTTGCTGGCGAACGTAAGGACGCTTGCACCCTTTCGGGCCAGGTCCGGGCGGGAAGACCTCACCATCTGTTCGACAGTGGTCGAGATCGCGTCGAAATGGGTCCTGGAGGCGGCATATAGGAACTGAACTACCTCTCCACTTCCCAGCAAATCGGGCGCTCAGCTCACCATTGACGCAAATGCGCTCAGCGCGAAAGTGTCGTTCGGGGAAAGGGCCGCCCGGAGAGCCCGGATTGCGCAAGCTCGAACCGCCAGGACGGGGTCCCCTGCCGCATGCAGAAGGGCGGAACGATAAGCGGTGATCCGCTCAGGAGATGCGGCGATAAGTGTTGCAATGGCAAGGAACGCCGCTCCGCGTGCTGAGTTCATGCCGGCTGTGTCAATGTCACCGCCGTAGTAAGGCGTTCCGCTCGACCCTGACGCTCGCCAAACGTCTTCCGTTGGGTCAGCGTCTCCAATACCGATAGCAGCAACGATGTTGAGGACGTGATCTTGTAGGTCGGCCACAGCACGCCGTTCAATGAAACGGACCAGCCAGCGGTTGACCTCGCTAGATGCGAGAGCACTAGCGAGATCGCCTATCAGGTCAATCGTCGCCGGGTCGAAATCGCCCTCTGTGAGGCCTCGGAGGATCGCCGCTGGGTATGCGTCGTTGATGTCAGTACCAATCCGGAACAGAAGTTCGACAAAGCGACTTGGATCTTTCTTCGTTTCTACCTCGAGGATCTGGCTGAGCTGGAGTGCACCACCAAGCAGCGTTCTGTCCGGGCCCATTTCTCCTCCGAAAACGGAGTCGTATCGACGCATTGCCCCGATCCACTGTTCATCATTCATTAGACCTTCGAACCAATGAGAACGTTCGCGATGTTGACAGCCAGCTGTTCGGAAGCTGTCCCCTGGATTCGCCGGAGTCGGGCGTCGTCGTGGCCGTAGGAACCCGGCGAGAGCACAACCTCTCCCTCTTGGTCGACCACCACGATGGCCACGCCAAGCCCGATCGAGTTGATCGCTACAGACGGAGGCCTTGCGGCTCAACCATTCTGGCCAGGCGCGTGACGACGGAGGGTCGCGAGTGATCGATTGCCACCCCCACTGCGGAATGCACAAGCGACGACCGCAACGAGGTGTCGCTGATCAGGCGCGCGCAGGCATCGGCGATGTCGTGTGCGGTGTCAGCCATGAGGAGGTGAACGCCGTCGGTAACCGGGAGGCCCTGTGCCCCCAAATGAGTGCTGACAACCGGGCGGCGATGCGAGAACGCCTCGAGGATCTTCAGCCTGGTTCCACCTCCCAACCGCAACGGCGCCACCGCGACCGTCGTCGCCCGGTACCAAGGAGTGACCGAGGGCGGATCGGAGACCACGACGATGTCCCGGTCGGCCGTCAGGCTCGCCACCCTTTCGTCGACGGAGCTGCCGACCACTGCCACCCGCACCGCTCGTCCGAGGCGCGCCCTGACGAGGGGCAACACGTCTCGGCAGAACCAGCGGGCGGCGTCGATGTTCGGGAGGTAGCTGCAGTTCCCGACGAAGAGCACGTCGACTGGGGGCGCCCACCCTTCCTCTCCCGTCGGAGGCGCCGCGTTGGGGAGCACCTGCGCCCTGACGCCAGGAAGGAGCACCTCGAGGGACGCCACCTCATGAGCGCTGGAGGCCAGGACCAGGTCAGCGCGGGCGACCCATCTTTGCGCCATACGCTCGAATTTGGCAGCGTCGGCATCGGCAACCGCCGCTGCGCCTTCCTCGCCGTTGCGCCGGTGCAGGGCAGCGATCTGGCGAGCTACGTCTGCCTCGTCTTCGTCGAGATCGAGGGCAAAGCGCGTCCGACTGTCGCCGCCGTCCACTAACCACGGCGCCACGAGAGGCGCCAGAAAAAGCCGAAACACATAGACCAGGTCGACGTCTCCACCAGCGAAGGCGACGATCTCGGCTGCGGCTTCGGACGTGCAGAATCTTGCCTGAAAGGGACGGGGGTAGACGCTGAAGGCTCGGCGCCTTTCGCTCTGCGTGGAGATTCGGGGAACGATCCTGAGAAACGGGTCCGCCGTCGCCTCGGGAAGAATAAGAGTCTTGCTTGTCAGCTCTCCAACCCAAGCAGGGACAGGTATTTCGCCATACACGGGGGCGAAGACGAACTGCACGTCGAACGGCCCGGCCAGGGCCTCCAGCGCGACGCCGGCCCGGATGGCAATGCCGCTGCCGCTTAGGCTCGGCGGTACGGGCGAGATGAAGACCGCTCGTGGTCGATGTCGACGTTGGCGCGTCCGACTGCGCGTCCGACGAAATCGCAAAGGCTGGACCGGTGGTTGCTTTTCAGGCCAAATCGAAGATCCGAGTGAGAAATTCTGGAAAAACGGGCCCGTTCCCCGTGTCGACTGCGTCACGTCCAAAGGGAGTTCCGACCTCCCTCGCATCTCGTCTGACGAGGAAAGGCTTGGCGGAGCATGGTCCCGTTCCAACACGCGTAGCGGACGTCAGTGCGTTCCATCCATCGCCTGAGCTCGATATCGATGGTCGAGAGCCAGCGGTCGCTCGATAACTCCCGGGCAACGAGTTCGAGCCCACGGCGGGCCCCGTCTTGCGTGATGACGTAGGCGTGCAGGCACCACGAGGGCAGCGTGACGACCCTGCGCCCTGGGTCTGGGAGGGCGGCGATGTCTGAGAGCTCCATCGCCGGGTAGCCGGGGGCATTGCAGCCCCCGGCTCCCACAGATCCCGACGTGACAGTCTCCCGTCATCGGGCTCTTCTCACCCGTCGTTCAGTCAGCGCCAGCCATGGACCCACTGCCATTGAGCGAAGAGGCGGGGCTGACGCTCAGTCAACCTCGACCACCATCGCCGAAAGGCTCGGTAGCTCCGCAGCTTTCGATACTTCCTTCCAGCCCAGCGTCTCAGGTAGGTGTTGACACGTTGTAAGAGGGGCGCCATCGCCGACCGGTAGAACCGGCCGTAGTAGGTCATCCACCCTCGCACGATGGGATTGAGCCATCGGGCCAGGGTCTCCAGGGTCATGGCGTTGTGCCGGTGGATCCGCAGGGAGCGGAGCACGGCACCTTTGGCCTTGAGCGCCTCGGGACTCATGGCCGGGAGGAAGCCGGTGAAGGACTCCCCGTTCGGCCGCTTGGCCTTCCGTGGTCGGAAGGTGAACCCGAGGAAGGTGAAGCTGGTGTGCTCGTGGCTCCCCCGGCGCTTGTCGTCTTGGCAGTAGACGATGCGCGTTTTGTCGGGGTGAAGCGACAAACCCACCTCTGCCATCCGCCCGGTGATGGCAGCCAGCACCTCCTCGGCCTGTTCCTTGCTCACACAATGCACGACACCGTCGTCGGCGTAGCGCTCGAAGGGGACGGACGGATATCTCCGGACCATCCAGCGATCGAACCCATAGTGCATGAACAGGTTGGCCAGAATCGGTGAGACTGCTGAACCTTGCGGGGTCCCCTTGTCCCGCTCTTGCAGGGTGCCATCAGGGAGCTGCAACGGTGCAACGAGCCATCGCTGCACGTAAAGCAGCACCCAGGGCGTGTCGGTGACCGCCTCCACCGCCTTGATGACGAGGTTCCATGGCACGGTGTCGAAGAACTTGGCGACATCGAGATCGATGACCCAGTCGTATCTCCAGCACCGCTCTCGACATGCCCCGAGCGCATCGTGGGCGGAGCGCTTCGGGCGGTAGCCATAGGAGTCGGGATGGAACCTCGGTTCCGCCCTCTCCTCCAGTTGCTTGGCCACCACCGTCTGAGCCACCCGGTCTGCGATCGTCGGCACGCCGAGCACCCGGACCCCGCCCCCATGGGGCTTGGGGATCTCGACCGCTCTGACCGGGGGTGGGAAGTAGGACCCCGAGCTCATCCGGTTCCAGATCTTGTAGAGGTTGCTCTTCAGATCGGACTCGAACTCGCCCAGGGTGACCTCGTCCACTCCCGGAGCACCCTTGTTGGCCGCCACCGCCCTGTAGGCCTCCCACACCAGCTGCTTGGGAATGTCGAAAGGCTTTGACTGCGACGTCGGCATTGTTCGCCTCGCTTCCTCCCGGGGTGATCCCGGTTGAACGGCTTGAACATTCCTGATGAGCCGGCCCCTTGGCTCCGCCCCCACCCCCAGATGGCAGGGACTTCACAGCTACTGCGAGCCGGTCCGCCGGCGAGCGCCGCATCGGTACTCAGTGCCTTCGGTTACTCCCTCGGCACGCTCCCTCTTGGAGCCAGGGACGAACCCCGGCCCACGTATCGACGCTCGCCTTCTCACGTTCCGTGCGAGAGCCGCAGATCAGGCTCACGCCGCCTGCACGCCGGGCGCCACCTGGCCAGCAAACGGGTTCCCGCCAGGCTCATCCCGGAGAGCAATCAAGGACCCCCGGTTTCGACGCCATCTCTGATAATTACGACGCTTCAACAGCGACACCGCCCGGATCACGGACGGTGCTCTGGCACGTCTTCCTGATCCCCACCTGACGTAGTCATGCCACGCCTTTTCCCTGACGCTCACCACGACGGTCTTCAGCCAACGCAGCTCAGGGTGGTTTAGCGCCTGCCCCCGTGGGCCGGCGCTGGAGGGCCAGCAATCCTCCATCTCTCGCACAGCACCGCATCTGAAGGTTGTCTCCTACATGACTCCTCCTTCTGCGTTCGTGACGCAATGATTGCCCATCAGCACAAAATCGGCGTCGCGCGGCGTTTCCGTCCAGTATTCCGGACCGAGCTGAGCGATATCGGGGTGGGGCAGGACGTCGTCTTCAAAGATGAGGAGATAGGGAAGACCCTCCTCGACCACCCGCACCCAGAGGCCGAGCATGGACACCGCACATCCGATCTCGCCGCGCCCGAGGCCAGGATCGAAGAACCAACCGCGACGTTCGGCAACTACACGAGGGTCACCGATGAAACCGTCGACGCCTTCCTCGAGGACAACGTTTCGGAACCCCACTTCGCGCAATTTGGCCAACGAGTGCTCGGCGCGCCATCGTAGGCGGGGAAGGTAAATCATGACGCCTCCGTTGGTCCGCATTTGAGCGAAGGTGGCGGGAAGAGGCACGGCGTCTAGTTAGCAATCCGATGGGGAGGACGCGGACCGGCCGACATCGAACCGTTGCGCACTTCGGATTCCGACCGGTAGGTTTCGGCTGTGGCAGCGGCGGTCGAAGGTGGCTCGAGAAGGGACACCGGGCACTTCTCCCTCCTCCAGAAGCGCCCCGTGATCCTGCACGCGAGCGACTGGGAGATCTCCGACCCGACCGCAGCCCTGTGGTCCGTCCTTGAGGCGCTGCCGGTTACGCGTTCGTACCTCCTCGTGTCCCCCACGTGGACTCTGGAGGAAAGCGCCACCCGGCACCGGCTCTCGTCGGCCATCCAGACCGTGCGGGACCGGTTCGACCATGTCGAGGTCGTCGTGCTCGCCAGCAGTCCCGCCGAGTTCGAGGCCTGGGCAGGCAGAGGCGAGACCGGGCTTTACTGCTCACAGAACGCTTTCGTTCGGGAGGATCACTTCTTCCCCATCCCAGACCGCGAGCCGACCTTCGATGCGATCTACGACGCCAAGTGGGCCGATTACAAGCGGCATCAACTCGCAGGCAGCATACGGTCGCTGGCCCTCATCGCTTACCCGCTGCCACAGTCGTCCAGCGCGACGTACTCCCAGAAAGCACTCACGGCGGTTGGTCACGCGACGTGGTTTACCACACCGTGGCTCCGCGATCCCCCGTACCTTTCGGCTTCGGAAGTCAACGCCGCGTACAGCACGGCGCGGGTCGGGTTGTGCCTGTCCGAAGCCGAGGGCGCGTGTTTCGCGAGCATCCAGTACCTGCTGTCGGGCCTGCCAGTCGTCACCACCAAGAATCTTGGCGGGAGGGACGAGTTCCTGAACGAACGGGTGGCACGCTGGGTGGAGGCCGACGCCGACGCCATAGCGGCCGCGGTGGCCGAGCTCGCGGCCCGCCATCTCGATCCGACACTCATCCGGACCGAGGCCCTCGATACGGTCAGCGAGCATCGGCAACGCTTACTCGAGTGGATACGACGCGTAGTCGAGGAGGCAGACGGCCGTCCCAGTCGGTGGCACGTTGGGTGGCCGCCAGGCCTGCCGGACAAGCTCATGGAGCCACAGGCCTCCGTCGACGAGGTCATCGGCTTCATCAGCGGAAGCACGTCCGCGGCGGTCGGCGCGCCTATCGTGAGGCGGGTCACCTTGACCGATGAGGAGCGGGCCCGATTTCATGACCAGGGTTACTTGGTGGTCGACCGGCCCCTTGTCACGAGCGACGAGATCGAGGAGGTCCGTCGACTGCTCGACGCGCTGTTCGACCGTTTCGACGAGCTTCCTCGAAGGTTCGCCTACGACCTCGGCGATGTCAAGGTGCATGATGGGCCACAGCAGGTACCCGAGATCAACTTCGTCCTAGACCTCGACCCGCGGTTGGCGGAGACTGCGGCTTTCGCCAGCTGCCGTGACCTAGCGCACCAGCTGCTGAGCAACCGAGCCTTCTGCAACTACGACCATGCCATCTACAAGCCCCCGGACAATAAGCCCTCGGCCAATAACACGACGGTCGGCTGGCACCAGGACCTCGCCTATGCGCCCGAGCTGGAATCGTCCGACGAGGTGCACCTTTGGCTCGCGCTCCAAGACGTGACGGAGGCGCATGGCTGCATGCAGTTCGCGCCTGGGAGCAACCGACTAGGTCTCCTTCCTCACCGTCCCCGCGGACACAGCCCTCAGGCACACGCGCTCGTGACCGACTGCGTCGATCCCACCACCGCTGTCACGTGCCCTCTGGGCGCCGGGATGGCGGTGGTTCACCAACCCGGGACACTCCACACCACAGGCCCCAACAGAACCGACGAGGTCCGCGCCAGCTGGATCCTCCACTTCGTCGACAACGGACCCTGAGCCTCGGGCGCCAGCAGTGCAATTCGACGGGTGGTGCCACAACCCCTCACGGCCAAGAGTCTCCAGGCACCAGGCACGCCCTTCAAATTCGTGGTCCCCTCGGTGCACCAACTCGACGCTCGATCCGGCAACGAGGTGTGGGTGCCGAAACCTCATCCGGCTCGCGCGTCGCCATCGGGGCAGCCGGTCCTGGATCACGCCGACCGTCCTGTCTCTCTCTCCCTCCTGTCCGCCTTCCGGCCGCTTCCCCTCCTCCTGCCTTCCTTGGTGTCCCCACACAGGAGTGGGGAGGGAGGGACTAGAGGGAAGAACAGCGGGGAACGCGCGGACACCAGGCACGGCGGGACACACAGGCGAGAAGACCGGCGACCGCGGGGCGAAGGAGGGCGACCGGCGAGCCGGGAGCCCGGCAGGGCGAGCGGCGAGCGGGAGCCGAGGAGCGGAGAGACGAGGGCCGGCGCAAAATTCGCCGAGCGCCCGCGAGGTCCCGAACATCTCGTCGAGGGTCACCGGCTGGAGGTTTCGCGAGCTGATGATCGACTGAATTTGGTCGAACAGGCTGAGGATGGCGGGGTGGTTAAGGTGGCCCAACATGATCGTGCCGGGTTGTAGCCACTGCTCCGCCAGGCTGATGATCTGCGTCGGGGTCTCGGGAGTCGCGTCACCGAATGTTCCGTTCCACATCAAGATGGTGGTGTAGCCGAGTTCGGCAGCCACCTCCTTGACTCGCTCGTCGTAGTAGCCGTAAGGGGGTCGGAAGTACGGCCGGGCGGTGACGCCAAAGGTCTGCTCGATCCATTCCTCGTTACGGCTGATCTCATTGGAGATCGCAGAGTTCGACAGCGGCAGCAGATTGGCGTGGTCCCAGGTGTGGTTGCCGATCTGCACTTGCTTGTCCGCCACCATCTCGCGGACCACCGAGACGATCGACGGTGTCCATAGCTCGTTATAGGTCCCGTTGGGGTTGAGGGTCAGGTGGATCCCGGAGTGCTGCGCAAACGCCACGTATTGGGCAATGCAGCCGCCGCAATAGCCATCATCAACGGTCAGGGCGATCTGTTGCGTGCCCTTCGGTCCGGCAGAAACGACCTGGGATGCTCCGGGGCGGGGGGACGGGATGTTACCAAGCTCCAGTGGGGGGCCACCACCGGCGTCGCCGATGATCGGAGCTGGGCCAGCTACCGCCGGCTCGGAGTGCTTCTCCTTGCGACGGGCCAGCGAGCGTACCTCCGACGTGCATCCGGCGAGGGCCAGCGCGACACCACTAGCCAAGAGTTGGAGAAATCGTCGGCGGCCGAGACGTTGGACCTCACGACAGCCGACACAAGGTCCGTGCTCACCCATCGCCTGCAACGATAGGCCGGTGCGACGGGGATATTTACCACGACGTCGGCGCAGGTCAACGGTGCGCCGGCGCCGGGCCGTGGTGTTGGGCGCGGTGCTGCTGGCGCTGGCGGGGACCGGGGTTGGGTTGTGGGTCGCCGGCGGTTCCCGCCCCCAGACCAAAGCGGCGGCCCACCATCGACGCTCACGCCCTTCGATCGCGCCCTGGAGCCTCATCGCCACGGTGAACGAGCCCACGCCGGGGTACGTGAGCCCCCAGGCGAGGGCACCGCTCATGACGGTCCCCCCGACCTGGGCCGGTGCTCCCTCGTCGCTCCCCGTCATCGCTTCGGTACGGGGATGGGACGAGGTACGCCTCGTCGCACGACCACCAACAGCCGGGACCGCTTGGATTCCCACCGCCAGCGCCTCCATCACTCGAACGCCCTACCGCATCGTGGTCGACCTCACGCTGACACGGTTGTTGTTATTTCGTCACTCCCGATTGACAATGTGCGCGCCAGCCGGCGTCGGAGCAGCGGTCACGCCGACGCCGGTCGGTCACTACTTTGTGGCGCTCTTTGCCCAGCCCCCGACCCCGGAGTACGGCTCGTTCGTAATAGTCACCTCGGCCTTCGCTGACACGGTGACGGACTGGCAGCAGGCGGGCGGTCCCGTCGTGACGATCGAAGGACCACTCGATTCGGCTGCCGCGATAGACCGAAGCGGGGCCAGGGTGACGACCGGGAGCGTGCGGTTGCTTGGTCGCGATCTCGACCGGCTGCGGGTGGTGCCCTCAGGTACCCCGATCGACGTGGTGAACGGGCTGAAGGTCGCGCTGACCCCCCACGAACGCAAGTTGTGCAGCGAGGACGGCTAGGGCGGATCTCTCCGGGCCAGTGTCCCTTCCGGCAAGACCGACGCTCACCATTCGAATGTCAAGGGGAAGTGAGACCGGGTGTCACCGGCCGTGACGGAACCGGTCGCGCGACGGGTCGTTGGCAGGGCCATGCAAGATCGCCTCGAACACCTGGCGCGTATTGGTCCAGAAGGTGTCGAGGGAAACCAACATGATGAGGAAGCTTGCGATACCCGCGGCGACCGCCGTGGTCAAACAAAACGCGAACATCAGGGCCAGGCCCACGGCGACACCGAAGACCGACAACGTGCGACGGTGCCGGCCGTCCAGTGAGGCGTTCCCCGAGCGCACCCGGTGGGCGAAGACTGGGTCATCCTGGTAGAGCGCCTGCTCCATCGCCTGAAGGGCCCGCTGTTCGTGCTCGGAGAGTGGCACCCCTTGACCCCCTTGCGACGCCTGGCTCCACCCCGAAAGCCCTTGGCCAATGTTCGCGCGGCGCGACGAGGCGGGCGACCGCCATACCCCAAACGGTCTGGATGAAAGGCGATTGAAAATGCACTCCCGTGACGGTACGGTTCAGCCACGGGGCCAACCTCTGTGAGGTCGTCATGGCTTTCATTCAGGTGATCGAGATCACAACCACCCGGCCTGACGAGGTCGAAGCGTTGGTCGGTGAGTGGCGTACGAAGACCGCAGGACGGCGAACCGCCCAGCGAGGCACCTTCACCCAGGACAGAGAGCGACCGAACACCTACATCCAGATCGTGGAGTTCCCCTCCTACGAGGATGCGATGGCAAACTCAGACCTCCCTGAGACGGCAGCTTTCGCCGAACGCCTGGGTCAGTTGTGCGATGGGCCGATGCTGTTCCGCAATCTTGACGTGCGAAGCGTCGAGGAGATGTGACGACCAAGACAACCAAGCGAAGGGAAAACGTAAATGAGTCGGAAGGTTGCGGATTGTCGAGACTTCCCCAGTGAGAACGGCTGCACGCTCACCATTTCAGGCGAGGAAGACGAGGTAATCGCGGCTGCAACCCAACACGCTGTCGCGGTCCACGGACACGAGGATACCGAAGAGGTCCGCACCTGGTTGCGGCAGAACTTAAAGGACGAGGCACCCGTCTCCTTGTGATGGCCCCGATAGAAGAAGGCATCGCCGCCTCAATCAGAAGCGATCAGAGAGGAGACCAAGATGTCCGGACTGGTTCGCAAGAGCCTTGATTCACCCGACGAGACTCGGCCGTTTGAGGGTGGAAAAGGTCAGCTCGAGGTGGTGCTCTCGGATGGAGGTGCCGTTGGTCGGGCCACCTTCCTACCGGGATGGAAATGGTCAGAGCATGTAAAGCCGATCGCCAAGACCGACAGCTGTCAGGCTGCCCACACGGGGTACTTCGTCTCTGGCCGGATGAAGGTCGTCATGGACGACGGCGAGGAGATGGAATACGGGCCCGGAGACTTTGCCGTGATGGCACCTGGGCACGACGCGTGGATCATTGGCGATGAGCCCTGCGTAGTGATCGATTGGCAGGGATACGCCGATTACGCTAAGCGGTGACTTCAAGTCTCGCTTCAAAAGGCTACAAACTTCGTCCAGGCGGGTAGCCGCTAACACGCGTCAGCCAGGCATGCTCGCCGAAACCGCCGTGATCGGACCCTCGGCGATGGCACTCGCTCCCCGCGCTCGGTGCCCGGTCGCTCGCCCTTCGCCGCCACCTCGCCTCGCCCACGCAAGCCCCAGCCACCTCCGACCCCGCACGCCTCCCGGCTCGCCCCGGCCTTCTAGCAACCCACCGCCCAGCCCCAGCGGCTCCCGGCTCGCACCGCCGTGGCGGGCTCGCCGCTCGCCTGACCACCGCACCCCGTTCGCCTGACCACCCAACCGGGGTGCCGTCTGGCCCTTCCCCAGTCCGAGCGGTGGAGAAAGCAAGGACCAGCACGCGAAGCGGCAGGAAACCGCCGCGGGACGGGCAGGGACCGGGCACCCAGGGGGCCACCCGCAAGACGGGGCAGGACACGCGGGAGAGGCGGGGACGGGGATTGAGGTGGCGGACCGGTTCCCAGTCCTGAACGGGCTTGCCATCAGGGCCGTTGACGACTCTGCCGCCGTGCGGACTGGTCACGTAGTAGGTCTTCGTCGCCAGTTGCCAGGCGATCCGTCAGGATGGCCGTTCGCAGCTCTCGACGCAGAGAACCCTCAGGTCAGGGCCTGTTGTCCCGGCAGCAGCATGACGGTTTGAGACGTGACGGTTCAAGAATTGGCCAGCCCTAAAGCCAGCCCTCATCGGCCTCGGGCAGGCAAAAGTATCTAGGGCGCTCCGGTGGTCTCATCAACACGGAGAATTAGCTGCCCAGGAACCTGAGATGGTCCGACCTACTGACGCCGAACAACTCGCTACGGATACAGATTTGCGGTCCCAGCCCATCTCCAGTTTGGGTCACGTCCCATCTGGCCGTTGGACCTTTGATGACTCAGTGACGGCAGTGTTTGACGACATGCTGCAGCGCTCGATCCCGCAGTACGAGGTCATGCGTGCAACCGTTCACATCTTGGCGCGTGATTTCGTCCGCAGTGGCAAACTCGTCGTCGACCTCGGGGCAAGCTCGGGCGAAGGCATCGCCCCGCTCGTCCAGGACGAGGTGGGCCAGGGCTCGCGTACACCGGCCCGCTTTGTGGCAATCGAGTGTTCCCCGGCGATGCTGACCGAGCTTCGACAGCGGTTCACTTCTTCTGATGGCCCCGGGTTAGTCACCGTCGTGGACCACGATCTTCGCAGCGGCCTTCCAGACTTCGGTGAAGAGGCCTCCCTCATCCTGTCCGTCCTCACCCTGCAATTCGTCCCGATGGAATATCGGCAGCAGCTGATTCAAGCCGCCTACGAGGCTCTGGCTCCTGGCGGAGCGATGATCCTTGTCGAGAAGGTCCTCGGTTCCGGTGCCTGGCTCGATAAGCAGTTCGTTCGCCATTATCTCGACAACAAGATGCTCAACGGCTACTCAGCGGAGGAGGTCGACCGGAAACGGCTGTCCCTTGAGGGAGTCCTTGTACCTGTGACGGCACGATGGAACGAGGACATGCTCCAGCGCGCCGGCTTCTCCGAGATCGACTGCTTCTGGCGCTGGTTGAACTTTGCCGGATGGCTAGCGGTCAAGAACTGACCTACACAACTTTCGAGCGATGCCGACGAAAACCCAGTCACCAGCCTCACCGCTCAGCGACGCGAACCGCCGCGAATATCGGCGGCCCGAAATCGTCAACCTGATTCGCGCACGTTTAGGCTGGATCGATACCGGCGAGAGGATCCTCGTCAATAGGATCGCCGACGAGGTCCGATCACAGCCCATCCTCGATATCGGGGTTGGGGGAGGACGCACTGCCTGGATGCTGCGACCACTCTCGCGCGACTACGTGGCAGTGGACTATTCCCCTGAGATGGTCGAAGCGTGTCGCCAGCAGTACCCGGGCCTCGACGTCAGGGAGTGCGATGCTCGAGATCTTTCGACCTTCGCTGAGGGCGCGTTCGCACTCGTGGTGTTCAGTTACAATGGCATCGACGTTCTCGATCATGGGGATCGGCTGAAAGCTCTGGCTGAGATGCACCGGGTGCTTCGGCCCGGAGGCTTGATCCTCTATTCCACCGGCAATAAGAACGGGCCTTCGTACGGTCAACGGCCCTGGAGTCCACGCCAGACAAGCGTGACACGCCAGGCAAGCGCGACCCGGATCCTCCGGATCCTTCTTCACCTCCCATTGTCGCTTCCCCGATATTGGCGGAACCATCGGAACTGGTGGCGGCAGAAGCGATACGCCGAGGACCACGGTTCCTGGGCGATTGGCACGGTGAGCGCCTACGAATTCCGGATTGTGGCCCACTGGACACTTCCATCAACCGAGCAGCAGCTGCTCGATTCGATGGGGTTCGCCGTTGAGGAGACTCTGGACTGTGACGGAGCCCCGATCGAGGACGATTCGACGACCACGGCGTACTTCTATGTGCTCGCCCGAAAACGGCGCTGGTGACGGCTCCGTCGTCCGCTCGAACTGCGACAGGTTCCGCAGTTACTCGGCGATTGCCTCGCTAGCAGCCTGCTACGGATATATAGATATACGGCCTTCTTTGCCCCCGAAAAGAAAAGACCGACGCGAGATACCGACATGAAGGCTCGAATAGTCCGTCTTCTCGACATCAGTGCTCGTGACGAACAGGTGTGGAAAGCCCTGTCTTGTTGTGCCGAGGAACCAAATCCGTTCTTAGAGCCCGACTGCCTGGTGCCAGCCGCCCATCACCTGCGATTCGGCGCCGAGATTGACCTCGTGCTGGCCGAGGAGGGCGATCGTGCTTATGCCTGCATCCCCATTCGTGCCCTGCGGGATTGGCGCGGTCTCCCGTACCCGTTCGTCACGGCGCAGGCTACGCGCACCCTCGACTGCGGGACACCGCTCGTCGACACCGAGCGTTCCGCTGAAGGACTAGCGGCCATCTTGTCGGCGCTCTCGGAGAATCGATGCATTGCCCGCTCGCGAGTTCTCGTCCTCCCGGGGCTCAATCAGGGCGGTCCGGTCTTCGACGCACTTCGAACAGCCGCCCGGATGGCGGATCTTCCGTTCATCGTGTTTAAGAGCTCGGAGCGCGGCTTTCTTAGAAGACGGCCCGAAGCCGGGTGCTATGAGCGCCTCATAAACACTCACCGCCGTGCAGAGTTTCGACGTACGAGACGGCGGCTAACCGAGGAACTTGGAACCGAACCGGTCCTGGTTGATCGAACCGCCGATCCGACCGCCCTGCAACGACTCCTCCATCTGGAAGGCTCCCAAGGGTACAAGGCGGTCGCCCGTATAGCCATGACGACCCAAGCCGGCGAGTCGGAATACTTCGGTGAGATTTGTCGGCGGTTCGCCTCTTCTGGTCGCCTGCATTTACTCTCGCTTGAGGCCGGAGATCAGACATTGGCCATGAGCGTCTGGCTTCGAGGCGGCCGCGGCGTGTTCGTGTTCAAGGTTAGCTACAACGAACGGTATGCCCGATATGGCCCCGGAGCACTGCTTCACGTCGCGGGCATGGAGTACTTCCACAAGGCGACGGATGCCGATTGGATAGACACGTGCACGTGGCGTGACAATAAATTTGCGCTTCGGCTCTATCCGGATCGGAGGCAAACCGCTGGAATTTTCATACCGTTGAGCAGGAACCCTCTGGATAGAGTGGCCAGTCACTCCTTCATGGCCCTTCGCCCGATCCACAAGCGGATCTACGACAAGCGACATCCGCAACCATCGCACGCCGATCCCCCTAGGCCGCCCGAGCCATGAGACCCTCGAGGTTGTCGACGGCTGGCTCCGCGTTCTCGAGGTAGCGGGCGATAGCCGGCCGTTGACCGGCGGGGAGCGGGGGTGCCTACCTCCCGTCCGTGCGAGATTTCTGGAGCAAGACGGTGGCGAAGCTGGCAAACACGGTGGCCGGCTCGTGGGAGTCAAGGAGCACCACGAAGAGATCACGCATCGAGATGATCCCGCACGGAGCGTCGCTCCGATCAAGGATCACGAGGTGGCGGACACCGTGCTCGATCATCATCGCCGCCCCCACGGCGATGGTCGTATCCGTTGTGGCCCACACCGGCGAGCCGCTGGCGATGGTTTCCACCAGGGTCTTGACCTGGTGCTCGTGGGCCCAGGCGTGGGCGAGGTCCCGCTCGGTGACGATCCTGAGCGGGGGCTCAGCGAGGAGCGCACACGAGACCTTGGCGTCCCTCAAGGTCCTGGCCGCCTCGGCGAGGGTGGCGTCCTCTGAGACCGTGACTAGTTGGCGAAGCGGGAGCCCCCCGATGGTGTTGCCGAGTCCAGCTGCCATGAGACCCCCTGTCCCTCTTCTCTAGGGGGAGTTCGACGTGGCGTCAATGACCTTGTCTCCCCCGCCCCGGGTGATAGTGACCTTGCGAGACTTGAGACCTAGTCCCGTCATCGACGAACCGCTCGGCACGTTCAGGAGATGTGCTAACTGTCACGATACCGCCACGGCCGGTACCTGGCTGCTCAACGAGGGATCGCCGACCTCTGCGCACAACGGCTCAACGTATGCCGGGCGATTTCCGACCATGTGCCAGACGCCGTCGTCGTCCTGAGTGAGCGCAGATACGACCCGAGGGTCGCGGTGCTGGGCCCAATAGCTCCGACCCGCCCGCTAACCAGGCGACTTGAGCTGCCGTTCGACTCGCTCAACGATTTCGGCCGGAGCGACGCCAAGTTCGTGCGCCAGCCGAAACATGGTCTTGAGCGACGCGCCACGGACTCCCCGTTCAAGCTGGCTCACGAAGGTGCGTCCACTTCCGGCGGCCAACGCCAGGGCCTCTTGGGAGAGCCCACTTTGTGATCTGACCTCCCGGAGCACCCGGCCGAACGCCTCGTCAACCGACAGTTGTCGGGACAGTCGGCGGGCCGGCGGCATTCCGCTACCGTGACCGCCTGCTCTCTATCGCGCTACACGCTATAGCATTCACTGCTCAGCGGTGACCCAGGGTCGGCCCCTCGGAAAGCAGCTGTCGGCACGATCCAGTCCGGTCCGTAGTAGCTACGAAACAGAGGCGCCAGTCACGGGCAACGCCATTTGTAAGGAGACACCGTGAGCGACGACCCGGGAACATCAGAGCGCGCATTCCGTCATGGTCGTTGGCGCCGACCTTTGCTCATAGGTCTTGTTGTCGTGGTCCTCGTGCTTGCCGTCGTTCTCGTTGTCATCGGGACCACCACACAGAGGACGGCACAGAAGACGACACCGGCCGGGACTGTGTCCCCATCAAACACGTCCGGCGAACTCCCCATCTCGGTTGCCTCCAACAGCGACCCCGGTGTTCACGCATCTTCGTGCGATGTGAACAGCACGGGGTCGGAAGTCATCGGAGTGGGGACGTTCAATCCTCCGATTCCCTACGCCGGCTCCAATCTGAATTTGCAGCTCGCAGTTTTCGACTCCCACGGAGTGAATGTCACCAATTCCGATATGGCTAGTGGTACGTCCCCTGGGACAGGGGATGGGCAATGGCGAGTGGTCGCTCTGGTCGAGTCAGGCTTTCAACCTGCTCAGTGTGTCATCGGGCTCTACGGCAACGAGGCGCCGCCTCAGGCGACGACAACTACAATCCCTTCCGCTATCAATACCCTGGAGCAGCAGTGCGAGCAGATCGGCGGCACATTTGCAACCGATAGTCCGGTTCTCGGTAGCGGGCAGACCCCCTATGCCTGCCGCTACTACGACACGCAAGTCGTCTCTGAGGACGACCTCGTCCTTCAGAATGCGGGCGGAACCTACTCCTACGACAGTCCCTTACCGACACCGACGCCGCTTCTTACGGCAGTGAACGCTGCAAACACCGACTGCAACCAGCATGGAGGGGTGTTGGTCTACGCCGACTACCTGTCTCCTCCGGAATACGAGTGCACCGCCAATGGTGCCAATGGGATACCGCTGACCATCAATAACGACGGAAGCTGGTCGTGGCAAAGCCCGCTCCCGTGAGACTGGCGGCTTCCTCGCCTTGCCATCGCTCAGCCTGTCGCCAGAGCGATGATGGGGCCATGCAGCTCACCTGCCCAGCCTGCGGGCTTACCTTCGAGACTGAAGCTCGAACGAACACCCGATGCCGACGGTGCCGCAAGGTGGTCTCCGTCGCCCGCCAGGCGGCCGCCCGGGCGCCGTTGGGTACGTCTTCTGTCTGGTCCGGGGAGGGCGTTGAGCAGTCCGGACAGACGTTCACGGGAGCGGCACTGATCGGACTCGGAGCCTCTCTCATCGCGCACCGGTGGAGCGCACGACCCTCGGAAGACATGCCTCTTGGGTTGGTCGGCTGGTCGTGGTGCGCCCTCGGAGCCGGCCTGGTGGTCGCAGGCATCTGGGTTCTCGTTCGAAACTGGCCCTTGCGTCCAGACCACGACGAACGTATGTTCGTACCCGATGAAGGACTCCGAGCTTGAGTTCCTGCGACGCAGCATCGCCATGCTTCCCCCGCAGGCGGCTGGCCTGAGTCGTGAAGAGGCTTTGCGGCTGCTGGCCCAGCTGCAGGAGATGGACCGGCGGCTCCAGCGACTTCGAGACGGGCTGACTGCCCTGGTGGCAGTGGCCTCGGAGGAGCAACAGCCGTAGCATTCGCCGACGTCCTAAATCGGAGGCGCGATGGGATCGAGTCGGCTTGTGCAGGTTTCACCAACCTCCTTGGTGAACCCGGATGGTTTCCGAAGCACCAGGCGTAGTGGCGCCTTTTGGCCACGTGCGCGGTTGCTCGCACTTTGCCTAACCGCGGGGGCGCTGGTGTCGGCGCCCGTCCGAGCGGCAGCGGCCGGAACCAGTGGGGCGGACGCGGGGCTCGGGTCCGGGTCGGCCGAACGCCCGGCCACGACGAGTCCTACAACGGAGTACTACCTGGCCCTGGGCGACTCCTTGGCGCTGGGATACGACGCGCCGACCGGGCAGGGCTATACCGACGATCTGTTCGCGCACTATGGCGCGTTAATCCCCAACCTCCAGGAGGTGAATCTCGGATGTGACGGAGAGACGGCCGGAGATTTCCTCTCGGGCAACCCGAGCTGTTCCTATTCCCCGACAACTGAGCTGGCCATGGCCGAGGCGTTCCTCTCGAGCCACCCGAATCAGGTCGCCTTTGTGACGATCAACGTCGGCTCCGGGTTCCCCCTCGGCTGCTTCTCGCCCGGGACATTCACCCTCATCTCTTCGACGTGCATCTCCTCGGCTCCCACCCAGACCACGACGTACCTTTCCACCATCCTCACTGGTCTGCGGTCAGCCGCCGGGCCGTCGGTGCCGATCGTCGGGATGACCGTTCCCGATCCGTTCGTCGTCTTGTGGCTCAACAGCTCCGTTCCAACTGCCGGCGTCTCCGGCCCACAGTTCGCCCAGGAGTCGGTGAGCTGGTACGAGATGTTGAACTATGAACTGGCGGCGACCTATGCCAGCTTCGGTGATCCCGTCGCCGACGCGGCCACGGCCTTCTCGAGTTACGACCTGACCGACCTGGTCAGCTCTCCCTATGGGACGGTCCCAAAGGCTGTGGCGGTGGCCTGTGCCTGGCTGCACGGCACGTGCCCGCTCTCCAGTTGGACAGTCGACGAAGTGCACCCCAACGCGACCGGGTACCAGGAGATCGCTGACACCTTCGAGGCGGTTCTGGGGACGCTTCCCCGCCCCACCCAGATCTACGGCACCGACGCCATTGGGACCTCGATTGCCGTCTCGGAGACTGAGTTCCCGTCGGCCGGTTCGGCCAACGCCGTCGTACTCGCCCGTTCGGACTTCTTTGCCGACGCGTTAGCTGGCGGCCCCTTGGCGGCCAAGTTTGGAGGGCCGCTCCTCATCACCCCGGGAGCGGACCAGAGCTCGTCGATCGACCCACGGGTGTTGGCAGAGATCCAACGGGTGCTGCCGGTGGGCAAGACCGTCTACATCCTGGGCGGCGATCTCGCCCTTAGCCCGAGCATCGACACCACGTTGCAGGGGCTGGGCTACGTGACGCAGCGGATCGCGGGCTCTGACGAGTACGGCACCGCGGTCAACATCGCGCAGGCTCTCGGGAATCCGACCACGATCTTCGAGGCCACCGGGCTCAGCTTCCAGGACGCTCTCTCGGCGGTCCCCGCTGCCATTGAGACCGGCGGCGCGATCTTGTTGACCGATGGGCCGGTTGAGCCTTTAGCCACGGGCTTGTATCTCTTGTCCCACCCAGGGGACACCCGTTATGCAATCGGCGGCCCGTTGGCCGCCGCCGGGGCCGACCCCGAGGCGACTGCGGTCTATGGGCAGGACATCTTTGGGACTTCGGCGGCCGTTGCCACCCAGTTCTTCCCTGGGGCCGCGATCTACGGCGCGGCAACCGCCGTGGACTTCCCCGACGCTCTGGCTGGAGGGGTGTTCATGGCCACCGGTGGCAGGACCGGCCCACTGCTCCTCGTCAGCCCATCGGCGCCGTTGCCGGCCTCGATCTCTTCCTACCTCGGAACCCTCGCGGCCGGAACCATGGGCGATGTATTTGGTGGGCCGCTTGCGGTGGGTCCAGACGTCCTGGAGGCGCTGGCGGCGGCGGTCGGGTAGCCAGAAGCGAAGGATCCAGCCCATTACCAACCTGCCTGCGGGCTGGTACCGGTGGGCTCAAAGGAGCACCGCTTCACCAGCCTTGCTCCTGCCCCCGGCCTCTGGCCTCTTTTTTCTCGCTGGCTGGCTGGCCCCTCGTTCGTCCCGCCCCGCGTCCCCGCCTTTGGCCCGTTCCTCCCCGTGGCCCCCTCTCTCTCCCCCACACAGGAGTGGGCGCTAGAGGACTCGAACCTCCGACCTCAGCCGTGTGAAGGCGACTCCCCCACTTTTCGGAAAACTTCCACAACCGACTGCGAACAATAGTGGCTGGTCAGAGCACTGTACGACAAGCCTGTAACTAAGGGTGGATGAGGGTAAGCGTCGGCAGCCGCGCGATAGACGCGCGATGGAAATGGGTCAGCCACAACCTCTGTTGCGCGTTGTGGCACTTCCTACCCACCGGTAGCCGTTAGTCCTCAAGGTCGTCTGTGACCCACACGGGGTGCAACTTGGGTCGGCACTACGACTCCCCCGCCCGCAGCTCGTTTTGATAGTCAGCTCGACTGGTCAGCACTCGGGGAGTGGCGACCCAGGCGGCTTGACGAATCGACCGTCATGAACTTCTGGACCAGCGCCCATTCCATCTGACCATTCTGTTCCCTGAGCTTGAGGCCCGGCCCACAGTCTGGGAACCGTTCCTAATGACAGTTCTCTAACTGACTTTTTCTAGTCGACCGTTTCTACTCAACCGTTCCTCTATTAACCGTTTCCTAATGAACCGTTTCTAATCAACCGTTTTCTAATCAACCGTTCCTTTATTAACCGTTTTCTGATCCTCCGTTTGGACTGGACTATTCCTACATCGACTGATCCTTTCACCAGGGACTACACGCGGTCGACGCTACGTAGATATGCGTATGCACTTCTTGAAATTCGCCCGGATATATGTCAGTCTCTACGAACACAGAAATCGACGATTTGGAGTGACCCGCCATGGAACAAGCCCTGCTGACGATCCAAGAAGCCGCCGATGCGCTGCGACTCGGCAAAAGCAAGGTGTACCAGCTGATCAGCAGCGGTCGGCTGGCCTCCGTGTACATCGACCGCGCGCGGAGAATTCCGGTTGAGGCGCTTGACGAATTCGTCGCCAACCTGATGAGTGGCACGGGGCAGCCATGACGCCCCCGCGACAGGCCACTGCCACCTCGACCTTTGGTGTCGGTCGCCGCGAGGGCCACGATGCCCGGCCCTTCTACAACCGGTTCACTCCACCGACCCTCGACTACGACACGAACATCTTTTCCTGCCCGGAGCCCGACACCTTGTGGTGCCAAGACAGCAGGGACCTCTCCTTCCTCCCTGATAACTGCATCGCCCTGGTGGTCACGTCGCCGCCGTATTTCGCAGGCAAGGAATACGAACAGGCGCTCGGAGAGGGGCACGTGCCTGCGAGCTACATCGAGTACCTGATGATGCTCAAGGACGTGTTCGCCGAGTGCCGCCGAGTCTTAGAGCCGGGTGGGCGGATCGCCGTGAACGTCGCCAACCTGGGCCGCAAGCCCTACCGATCACTCTCGGGCGATGTAATTGCAATCCTCCAAAACGACCTCGGCTTCCTCCTGCGGGCAGAGATCATCTGGGTGAAGGCGAAGGGTGCGAATGGCAGCTGCGCCTGGGGCTCGACCTACTCAGCGAGCAATCCGGTCCTTCGGGACGTGACCGAGCGCATCATCGTGGCGTCGAAGGGCCGGTTCGGTCGGGCGATCCCCAAGAAGAAGAAGCGCATGACTCTGGGTCTGACCTACGAGGACACGATTAGGCCAGAGGACTTCCGAGCATGGACCCTTGACATTTGGGAGTTCCCTCCAGAGTCAGCCAGGCGCATCGGCCACCCAGCTCCGTTTCCAGTCGAGCTGCCACGACGCCTCATAGAGCTCTACACGTATCGAGGTGATGTCGTGCTCGATCCATTCATCGGTTCAGGAACGACAGCGCTCGCAGCTTTGGAGAACGGTCGGCGATACGTCGGGGTGGATATTGAGGACGGGTATCTGAACATCGCACGAACCCGTCTTCGGGTTGGGGAAACGAACTGAGAGTCCCGTTCACCGATTCGGCTCGGGCGACTGAGATGCCATCACCATTGGCAGGATTGGCGACACCGACGTGGCTACTTTTTTCCAACTGTTGGACGATAACGACCCACAGCCGGTTGCCCTCGTAAACTCGCCCCTCACTCGTTCGCTTCGGAATCGGTTGCTCACCGCCGAGCAGCTCGACGATTTACCACAACCCGAATGGTTAATTGAGAACATCCTCCCCCGTGGTGCCTTCATCGTCCTGTACGGAAGGCCGGGGTCAGGCAAGACCTTCGTGGCCCTGGACATGGCCCTTTCGATCGTGACGGGTGAGCTCGTATGGAACCACCTCACCATGAGAGGATCGGTCCTATATTTGATCGCTGAAGGGGCAAGAGGAATGGCCCGTCGAAAGAACGCTTGGCAAGGAAACCATTCCAAGACCAACTTGGATGGAATCTTCTTTTTACCGGAACCGGTCAACCTGACGACACAGGCCTCATATGTCCTGGCCCAACTGGCCGATGAGCTCGAAGCGGACCTTGTCATTATTGACACTCTCTCACGATCCATGGCTGGAGCCGACGAGAACTCAGCCAAGGATATGTCGACTGTCGTCGAGGCCGTCGATGCCATTCGCGGTAAGGGCCAGCGATCGGTCATCGTCGTACATCACCCCGTGAAGGATGGGCGTTGGGCCCGTGGGCATGGAGCGCTTGAAGGGGCCGCGGACACCATCATCGATGTCTCGAAGAAGGGCTCGATCGTCACGATCGGCTGTGAGAAACAAAAGGACGACGTCGAGTTCGACGACATCCATGCTCAGCTGCTTCCACTTGGAGACTCATGCGTCCTTGTGGTCGGGGATGCGGCCGACAGACCAGAAACTGGCATTGATGCGCGACGCCGCATCATCGAGGTGATGGAAGCCGAAGCGGATCGGACTCGGTTATGGACTGGGCCCGAGCTCCTCGACGCCAGCCGGTCGGCCAGGTCGTCGTTCTACTCGCATTTGAATGCGCTGGTCAACGAAGGTTCTGTTCGACTGCTTGGTCCACGTGGCGCCTCGAGGTATCAGCTAACCAAGAGTTGAGTCCGGCGAGTCCAAGTGAGTCCCAGTCCGAGCGGCTTCCGAGTCCAGTCCACACCCCCCCCTTTAGGGGGGTGGACCTTGGACTGGACTCAATCGGGGAACTCGCTTGGGGCCGCAATTTGTCCCCAACTTCGGTCCGTCTCCCGGACGCTGGCGCCATCGTTCGAAACAGGGGCCGAGCAGCAGTCTTCTTCGACGCTATAACGATCGAGCGGCAGGGATCATCTATAAAAAGACGGTTCGTAAATGTACGTCGATTTCCCATTGGCGGCGTTCGTTATGCGATTTCAAGACACGCCTCCTCGTATATGGCGTGTGACGAACAGGCCAAATGGGAACGATCGTTTAAACCGATCGATATTTAAACGAACATTGCAAAGGGATTGGTGACCATCCGTAGGGGATGGTTCGGAGCTGAGCGAGTGAGGCTCGCTCCATCCGTCGAGAGCAAATGATCGTATTGGTGGTCGAGTTAGCGACGGTTAAATGATGAATAGTGGTTGACTTCGACCACGCATTCGGTGTATAGCTGAAGAGACAACAAAATAGATGGCCCGGGCGGTGCTGGAACACCCCCGGGCCGTGGCTCAGAACCTACATAGGAGGTCTGAACATGAGTAACGCTACTGCCGACCGCGTAGACAAGCTGGCAAGCGCTCACGCCGACTTGGTGACAGCGGTTGAATCACTCACTAGCGGTGACGACTGGCAACGGATGCTGGAACTGGCATCGCGGTTCCACCACTACAGCGCCAACAACGTGTTCTTGATCATGCTGCAGCGACCGGAAGCGACGCGAGTGGCTGGATACCGAACGTGGCAATCGATGGGTCGCCAAGTTTGCAAGGGTGAGCGCGGAATTCGGATACTCGCGCCGTGCCAGTACCGCTACAAGGTGACCGACGATGACGGTACTGAGACTGCCCACGTTGGGATTCGTGGATTCACCACCGCAACCGTGTTCGACGTCTCGCAGACCGACGGCGATGAACTGCCCGACATCCGACCGATGTTGCTCGAGGGCGATGCTGTCGCTGGATTGTGGGATGCGCTGGCAACTCAAGTGAAAGCAGCTGGCTACACGGTCGAGCGTGGCGACTGCTACGGGGCCAACGGTTGCACCGATCACAGCGTGCGTACCGTGCGGGTCCGGGACGACGTGAGCGGCGCCCAGGCGGCCAAGACGCTCGCCCATGAGCTGGCCCACGTGATGCTGCACCCCGATACGGCCGCCTACTTCCAATGCCGTGGGCGTTCCGAGGTGGAGGCGGAGTCCGTTGCCTACCTGGTCTGCCAGGCGGCCGGATTGACCACCGACGGGTACTCCTGGCCGTACATCGCCCATTGGAGTGACGGAGAAGCCAAGGTGGTCCAGGAGATGGCCGGACGCGTGCTGGAAGCGGCACGGGGCATCCTGGCCGGAATCGATGCCATGGAGGACGAGGCAGCCGCCTGACGGACACCCAGCGAACAGAACGCGGATATCGGGGACCCCTTGTGGGTCCCCGAGCCGCGTCGCCAGGACGGAAGTCCCAGGTCAAATAAGCGGAGCCTGGTTCGTTTTTCCTACGATTGCTGCCGTGCGCCAGGCGCCACAGAGGTTGCCAATGGTTCAGCGCGGGCGAAATGGCTGAACCCCCGACCGGCGCCGTCACCTTCCTCTTCACCGACATCGAGGGCTCGACGCGTCTTTGGGAGGAGCACCCCGATGCGATGCGGGTGGCGCTGGTCCGCGCTGTGCAGCCTGGCGTTGGGTGAGCATCCGACCCCATTTGGGATGATGGATGGACAGTCTGCGCTGTGGGCGCCCTGGCTCTCGCTTCTGGCTACCCGACCGCCGCCGACAGAGCTGCCAGGACGTCTGGACCCACTGCAAGCGGCCCACCGAATACATAGCCCGTGGCTCCGGCCGCGAGGGTTCCGAGGTAGGAAGAAATCGAGCTTGGCAATGGCGCCGACGGGTTGACCAAGAGCACCGGGCCGGTCCTGCCGCCGGTGGTCATAAATACCCCTCCAGCCAGAGCGTCGGGGAAGTCCACGGCGGTTGCCGCGCCGTAGGCCTTGGCCCCAGAGAAGAACCGGGTGGCAACGGCCGCCGAAGTCCCAAAGATGTCCTGCCCATAGACCGCGGTCGCTCCGGGGTCGGCCCCGGCGGCTGCCAACGGGCCGCCGATCGCATAGCGGGTGTCCCCGGAGTGGGACAAGAGATACAAGCCCGTGGCTAAAGGCTCAACCGGCCCATCGGTCAACAAGATCGCTCCGCCGGTCTCAATGGCGGCCGGGACCGCCGAGAGAGCGTCCTGGAAGCTGAGCCCGGTGGCCTCGAAGATCGTGGTCGGATTCCCGAGAGCCTCCGAGATGTCGACCGCGGTGGCGTACTCGTCAGAGCCCGCGATCCGCTGAGTCACGTAGCCCAGCCCCTGCAGCGTGGTGTCGATGTCCGGGCTGAGGGCGAGATCGCCCCCCAAGATGTAGACGGTGTCGCCGACCGGCAGGACCCGTTGGATCTCGGCCTGCACTCGGGGGTCGATGGTCGTGCTCAGCGACGCCCCCGGCGTGATGAGCAGCGGGCCTCCGACCTTGGCCGCTAAGGGGCCGCCAGCTAACGCGTCGGCAAAGAAGTCCGAACGGGCGAGCACCACCGCCTTGGCTGAACCGGCTGACGGGAACTCAGTCTCCGAGACGGCAATCGAGGTCCCGATGGCATCGGTGCCATAGATCTGGGTGGGGATGGGCGCTGCCGTCCCCAGGACCGCCTCGAAGGTGTCAGCGATCTCCTGGTACCCGGTCGCGTTGGGGTGCACTTCGTCGACTGTCCAACTAGAGAGCGGGCACGTGCCGTGCAGCCAGGCACAGGCCACCGCCACGGCCTTTGGGATCGTCCCATAGGGGGAGCTGACCAGATCGGTGAGGTCGTAGCTCGAGAAGGTCGCGGCCGCATCGGCGACGGGATCACCGAAGCTGGCGTAGGTCGCCGACAGTGCCTGGTTCAACATCTGGTACCAGGTCACTGACTCCTGGGCGAGCTGTTGGCCGGAGGCTCCGTTGAGCCACTCGACGACGAACGGGTCGGGAACGGTCATCCCGACGATCGGCACCGACGGTCCGGCCGCTGACCGCAGACCAGCGAGGATGGTGGAGAGGTACGTCGTGCCCTGGGCGATTACCGAGGTGACGCACGTCGAGGAGATGAGGGTGAACGTCCCGGGCGAGAAGCAGGAGAGGGGGAGCCCGGTGCCGACGTTGATCGTCACAAAGGCGACCTGATTCGGATGGCTGGAGAGGAACGCCTCGGCAGTGGCCAGCTCAGTTGCCGGGGCATAGGAACAGCTCGGGTTGCCCGAGATGAACGTCCCGGCGGTCTCTCCGTCGCATCCGAGATCCACCTTCTGGAGGCTGGGGATCGCCGCGCCATAGTGCGCAAACAGATCGTCGGTATAGCCCTGCCCGGTCGGCGCGTCGTATCCCAGCGCCAAGGAGTCGCCCAGGGCCAGGTAGTACTCCGTTGTAGGACTCGTCGTGGCTGGGCCGGTGGTGCCGCTCGCTGCCGCTGGGAGCGGGGCCGACACCAACGCCCCCGCGGCTAGGCCGAGTGCGAGCAACCCGGCACGCGGCCAAAAGGCGCTCCTCCGCTTGGGGCTTCGGGAGCGATCCGGGTTCGTCTGAGAGGTCGGTGAAACCATCGCGAGCCCACCCAATCCCATCGCGCCTTCCCGGCGGTGAGAATCCGAGCATAGAGCCTGGTCAGACCGTTCGCATCGTCCGGGCATCCGGGCCTGCTCGCCACAGCCAGGCGGTCCTGGCTCTCTCCGGCGCCGCCGAGCATCCCGGCTCGGCCTTTGCCCTCATGGAGAGCACCCAAACCGCTGTGGGGCGGGGCGACTCTGGCCCGGCGCTCGAGTTGGTCGAGCGGGCGCTCGAGACCGAGGGTCGCCTCGGTCCGTATCCGAGCACCCTTCCCCCGGACTTGCTCGCATTCGTGAGTCCGTCGCCACCCGCAGCGGCGCGCTTCTCGAGGGAGCGAAGTGGTGGGAGACCGCGGCGGCGCAGGCCCGGGGCGCCGGGCTGTTCGGCGTCGAGGTGACCTACCTCGCCGGGACCGTCTTCCTAATGTCCTCGTCGAGGCCCTCGGCGCAGATGCGGGAGCTGCTCGCTCAGGGCGAGGCCATGGACCGAGACCAATCCACCGCCTACGCCCGCACCCACATCGACGATACCTGGCCACGATCGACAGCTCCTCCGATGGCTGACCTCCCGACCGCCACCCCTCTTCTACACCGACATCGAAGTATCGACCCGCCATTGGGAGGAACAGCCTCTCTCTGTGCACGCCGTCGAGATGATCTCGTGACACACTTGCTGCGGACAGTAAGGAGATGCTGCACACGTGTGACAACGCCGAGCGATGCGGGTGAAGTCATCTCAGCGATCCGATTGGGCTGGTATATGGCAGAACTCCGAGGGCGGAATCGACCCGAATTCGGTCAGGCCAGGGGTTCGCCCAGCTATATGCCGTCTAGGGATGAACATCCGCTCCCACTTGGGTTCGAGCGCACGGCAACCGAACTCCGTATTAAGGCGCAGACCATTGTCGTAGCACTCGCACGGATGCTCAATGTCGACGTCGCTGACGCCAGCGGCACTCGGTTCTCGGAACGTGCAACTGCCGAGTCGAATCATTTGCATGAACTGCGCGCCGCGGATAGCCCCGCAGCGAAGGAATGCTGGGATGAGTTCGCAGCGACAATCTACAAGTTTGACGCGGCGATCCAGGATGGACTGGACGTAAACTCGGACTCGCAATGCGAAGGTTACCAACTTGGTCGGGGACTGGCTGAGTGTTACTGGGCGCTGGACCCAGCGTCCCCCGCTGAGGACGGCGGCCCGGCAAGTTGGTCGTTCCTGCTCGGAGCCACCCGTTGTCGGGAATTGAGTCGGCTTCTAGGCCGCCTCTCGCCTTATCTGAATCGCTACGGATCTCCAGCCGTCGCCGGGTCGTTGGAGGTTTGGCGCGCGGTCGCAGCCGTCCCGACCTGGCGGATGCAAGAGGACTCTGCGGAAAGGCTCCATCAGCAAATCCGCGTCTGGTACGACATCATTGTTGCCGGACGGGATCCCTCGACGTTCGTCAGGCCATACACCAGGATGCATTCTTCACATGTCAGATTGCAGCTACTTCGTGTGTACCAGGCTCAGATCTTCTTTGCAGGGCTAGGTATCGCAGGCGCGGTTGCACTAATCGTTCAACTCGGAAGCGGTACCGCGGGGCCGATTGTGAGCATTGTTCCCGCCGTGGTCGGCCTGTTTGGATTCTCAACCGCGGGCATTACGGCGAGAAGAATCCGAGAAGACGCCTATGCCGACCTGTTAGCGGTCGCGATCACAATCGCACCTCGGTTACCAGGGCGCTCTCACGGCATTCCGTGGCGCAACGTAAGGCGACGGCTCCTCAGCCCGGAAGCGCCGACTTCGCAAGGCCCCTCGATCTCAACCTCTTCGGACTGAACCCGATGATCGCGGCAGGCGAGCTCGATACTTCTGTACGGCTCGGCCCGCGATGCCGATGGGTGCATTAGAGTCGCGGCCTAATCCCGACACCTGGAGTCACTGAGCGACGCAGACGGCTTCGTATCAATCCTGGACTCTGTCGCCGAGCATCGCGAAGAGCCTGGCTCCTACTAACCCCGCATCGCGATGACGAGGGAGTCGACCTGGCTACTCACAGCTGATACTCCCGCCGACACCTGCAGTGCCAACGCCTGTATAGGTTCACCAGTTATGGCCTCGCCAGCCGTAGCGTCACGAGTAACGGTTTCAAACGCGGAGAGGACTTGCTGCTTCAGTGCTGCAAGCCGTGGTGGAACGGGAAGATTGGACGTGAGCTGTATTTCCTCGCCGAAGATCCCGGCGAGCGCGCCGTAGGCAGCGCTGGCCTTAGTAGCGTCCGCCTGAAGTTGAGCGAACATCTGTTGATCAGCCTGGGTGAGTTCTTGGCCATATTGGTCCGTCTGAGCCACCCCTTGCTGAACGCACTGACTTATGGCTGACTCCATCTGATCCAGGCCTGATGGAGATGGAGGATCGTTCAAGCTGTCTGCATTCTCGGCGCATTGTTCGAATTGCTGTGAGGAGGCGCTAACGGGATCGGAGGACTCGCCATATGAAGCCACCATTTCCTGTTCGAGCTGTTGGCTCTGCTGAAGCCAAGACGAGGTCACGCTGGAGGCGTCACTATCCGCAGCACCAATGGCTTTGGCGTACGGAATTGCCTCTTGGGCAGTCGGAATTCGTCGCGTTTCGATACCTCGTACCGAGCTGAGCCAACATCGATTGAGGATTTCCCGAGCCAGACACTGATCGAATAACACGAGTGGAATCGCCGGGAAAGGTAAACGGTAGGGCAATCGCAAGAAGGACAAGAGCTACGACAGCACCAATGAGCCATCTCAATACCCCGGACCGGGGACTGTTGCGTGGTCGCTTCGGAACCTTTCGGCCCCCACTATCGCCCGGGTGACCTGGATACCACCTGCCATCGGACACCGATGCTGGACCCTGCAACGTCTCGCTCATAAGCGGCAGCCCTGGCGGTACTCCGAATCCGACACTCGAATAGTGCTAGATATTAGCTGTCGACCTATCTAGTGCAGTGGATATCCAATCGTCGGCGTGGAGCGGACACGTCGGGGGGTTGAACAGGCCCGTGCGCTTGGAGACCGTGTCCGCGAGTTCCGGCTAGGGGCGGAGATGAGCCAGGAAGGGCTGGGCGAGGCAGCCGGCCTCCACCGGACCTACATCGGTCATCTGGAGCGCGGTGAAGTGAACCCGTCGCTGCTCAATATCCTCAAGGTGGCAGCGGCACTCGGAGTCGACGCTTCGGAGCTGGTCGCTGGTTGGCCCAGACACTCAAGAATCCAAGAACGGCGTGAAGACGGCCGGGGGGTGCGGGGGCCGGCTGGCCCCTGCTCTCATGTGATTAGAGACTGCTCGGACGCCAGCCGGATCGCCAGTTTCCCGCCGGCGGGTCAAGCGCTCCAGAGCCGTCGTTCTGCATGATTTCCCGACTGTGGACTTGACCCGCTTCGGTGGACACCTGATTCTGGCTGAAGCCAGAGGAAGGAGCCCCGAGTGGCACGACCGTCGAGGTATCCAGACGAGTTCCGGCGAGAAGCAGTCCAGATGGCCCTGGCCACCGACGACTCGAGCGCATCGGTGGCTCGCCGGCTCGGGGTGAACGAGACCACGCTGCGCAACTGGGTGGCGAACCACCTCGCCGAGGAGGCCCGGCAGGCCGACCCGCTGGCCGTCAAGGAATCCGAGTTCGAAGAGCTGCGCCGCCTGCGCCGGGAGAATGCCGAGCTCCGGACCGAGCGGGAGATCCTGCGCAAGGCAGCCGCCTATTTCGCCCAGGAGACGATCCGGTCTGCCGCTTCCGGTTCGTCGCCGACCACCGACACGCCTGGGGCGTCAAGCGGCTCTGTCGGGTCCTTGGGGTCTCGAGATCGGGTTACTACGCCTGGGCGTCCCGACCGGTCTCGGCGCGTCAAGTAGCCGACACGGCGCTCAGCGCCACGATCACCGAGATCCACCTTCGCTCTCGTCGCACCTATGGGGCCCCGAGGTCCATGCCGAGCTGAGCCGACTCGGAATCTCGTGTGGGCGGAAACGTGTGGCCCGGCTGATGCGTCAAGAACGGCTGGTCGGGGCCCATTCGAGGCGTCGATGGCGACATGGCAAGGCGGACACCGCCTCGGCCCCCGACCTGGTGAAGCGCAACTTCAACCCCACCGGTCCTGACCGGCTCTGGGCGGCGGACGTCACGCAGATCCGCACCGCAGAAGGGTGGCTCCACCTCGCCACCGTGATCGACCTGTGGTCACGCTCGGTGGCCGGATGGGCCATGGGTCCCGCCGCCAACTCCGAGCTGGTCTCGGACGCACTCGTCATGGCCTTCGAACGGCGCCGACCCGACCGTCGGGTGGTACATCACTCCGACCACGGCGCCGCCTACACCTCGCTGGCTTTCTCCCAGCGAATCGTCGACCTCGAGCTCGATCAGTCCTTCGGTGCCGTCGGCAGCTGCTTCGACAACGCCGCGGTCGAGTCGTTCTTCGCCACCCTCAAGCGGGAACTGGCCTGGATCCACGGCACCAAGACGTGGGCAACGAGGAGGGCTCTTCGGGCGGCGATCTTCGACTACATCGAGACGTTCTACAACCCCCAGCGGATCCAGCAGCGGCTCGGTTATCAAAGCCCTCTAGAGTTCGAGAAAGGCAACGTCGCCTAGCAACCCGTGTCCACCGAAGCGGGTCAATTCCACTGAGTCGGGCTGGTATTCGGTGTGGACATTCTGTACTCGCGAACTGCCGGTCCGTTCGCACGTCATGAGACATCCCGAGAGCCGACCGCCTCGCGGTCAGTCCGGGTCTCGAAATGCTTGAGCGGCGTCGTCCGAGCGTCGGTTCAGGCCGTTCGTGTACCGGACGAAATTTGGCGTCACACGATAGGTGTCGCTATCTGGCAGCCGAGTGAGCGCCGATCGCCAACTACTGACAGCCCCATGATCCGCTGAGGTGGATAGTGCCCTTCCCCGGCTTGCCGGTGCCCGCACTCGTATCGGGGACGAGCAACACACTCACAGAGCCCTGGGTTGGCGAGATGGTGAGAGTCCCGCTCTTAGAAGCCCACCAGTAGTCGGTCTTTCCGTTGCTGCCCTCCAGCACGATCGAGACCCCGTTTCCGAGGAGTCCACCGAACTTCTTGAACGTTCCCCCGTTCTTGTTCTTGCCAAGATTGTTCACATTGACTATCCATTCGTCGTTGCTCGAACCTTTGAGCTTCGTGGCATAGTCGAACTCGCCACCAGCAGCGGAAACCTCGGTGCTGCAGTCGCTGTTACTCTGCGTCAGGGTCCCCTGCACAACGCCGCTGAGGTGGAAGGTCGTACTGGTTGGAGGGGTGGCCGCTTGTGCCACCATCGGCCGGCTGGCCACCAATGTCATGGTGCTCGCCATCGCGAGGACCCCCAGGAGTGCAGCCCGGCGCATGGCGCGTCGGGGGGCCGGAGGATCCGAGACGGCCGCTGCTCTTGGACATCGGAGCGCCAAATCGTTGCTGCCCGCGAGTTCTGGGCCATCGGTCATTGATTCCTCCCACAGAGGTTCGGTGGGAGACACGCTAGACAAAGCAACCGTTACTAGCGAACGACGTGGCGCAACCAACTATTGCCCCAGGGTCCTTCCACTCTGGTCCACCAGAGATGAGTGCATGATCATCTCTTCATCGGATTGCTGTCTGTGACGAACCGCTCCCGGTCCCACCGTCGGGCAGGGGCATTCCAAGCCACTTCTGGTCAAATGTCTCAGCGTTCGTCACGGGGCTCACCTACTCATTCGTTTCGGTAGGTGGGGTGTTCGATAGCTTGAACAGTGCATCATTCCACGTCCGGCCAGGCCCACACCAGGGCCGGCCTTGAGGGTGGCCGGACCGACGGTCAAACTGCCCCCATACGCCAATGATGTTGTTGAGCTCCCTGAGGGTCCACGACCGAATGGTTGGTCATCGGTAGTTTCGGGAGCACCGGAGTCACCGGTCTGACTTGAGATCACGTGGACATGTGATCGTGTCTGCACCCCGTCGACCGGAGCTCCGGGCAAACTCAGACGAGGCGCGGCACGCCCCGTTCCAGAGGGGTGATGGGCCGGTCTGTTGAGACCAGATCGACCTACACCGTCACTCCTTGCGGGACGGCCGTGCCACCCCTCAACCCGCTAAAGGAAAGGAAGGGATGGCATGACCATCGTAGAAGCAGCGCGCTCCGTCACCGGTGGCATCGACACCCACGGCGAGGTCCACGTGGCCGCTGCACTGGACGAGTTGGGCAGCCTGCTCGCCACCGAATCGTTCCCGGCCAATCCCGATGGCTACTCGGCCTTGGTGGCCTGGCTGAGAGGCTTCGGCGAGATCGTCAAGGTCGGCGTCGAGGGCACGGGGTCCTATGGGGCGGGCGTCGCCCGCTACCTGGCCCGAGCAGGGATCGCGGTCGTCGAAGTCGACCGCCAGAACCGCCAAGCCCGGCGCCAGAGCGGCAAGTCTGATCCCCTCGACGCCGTCGAGGCCGCCCGGGCCGTCCTGTCGGGCCGGGCGCATGGCAAGGCCAAGAGCAGAGACGGATCGGTCGAGGCCATCCGGGTCCTCGTCGTGGCCAAGCGTTCGGCACGGGCAGCCCGGATCAAGGCACTCACCCAGATGCGCCAACTCACCTTCAGTGCCCCTGACCAGCTCCAGAGTCGACTCAAGGGGCTCCCCATCGCCCAGTTCGTGGCCGCCGCCCAGGGCTTGCGTCCGACGCGCTCGCCGGATCCGGTGACGGCGGCGACCAAGGCGTCACTCTTCTCGTTGGCCCACCGGGTGGCCGACCTCGAGGACGAGATCACCGAGCTCGACGCCATGATCACCCCGCTCCTCGAGGCCACTGCGCCCGAGCTGCTCGACGTCTATGGCGTCGGCATCGACACCGCAGCGGCGCTACTCGTCGCTGCCGGCGACAATCCCGAGCGTCTGCGTTCTGAGGCGGCCTGGGCCCACCTCTGCGGCGTCTCACCTCTCGAGGCCTCCTCGGGCAAGGTGACACGGCACAGGCTCGACCGCGGCGGGGACCGTCAGGCCAACCGGGCGCTCTGGCACATCGTCATCACGAGGCTTGCCTCTGATCCGAAGACGCAGGCCTACATGGAGCGACGGGTCAAAGACGGCCGCTCCAAGCGCGAGGCCATCCGCATGCTCAAGCGCTACGTCGCCCGCGAGGTCTACCGCTACTTACCTCGCCCCTAGATCCCTGGAGCATGGACCTGGCCCACCTGTACGCCTGTCGTCTCTTCGGACTGACCTGTAACCGATTTGCCGGTCCATGATCCAGGTTCACCGGACTCCAAGACGCGTGACCTGATAAGAGCTTGCCCATCTGAACGAGTGGCCCATCATTGGTCTGTCCGCTGTCTTTACTCCCGAAAATCCTTCAAAAGAGCTTGACAAAATCCATAGGAGCATCGGATCGTGGAGACGGTCCGGTAATTACGACCCTGGAGCGATCCCGGATGGTTCTGCTCCCGAGTAGCACGGTACCCGATCGGGAGCCGGCGGCATTTGCGCGCTGTGGGTTACCGCGCGCACTCGGCGGCGACGCCACTGGCACCGATCGCTATTCGCTCTCCCCAGATTCTGAGAACTCGAGTGGCGCGCCCTTCTCCCACGGCCGGGCGTAGAGGATCCACGCCATCGCCGCTCCGAGCAGGACGGTGCAGAGGATCCAGCCGAGGGCGGTGGTCCCCACCCCCACGTACTTCAACCCGGAGGCGAAGATCACGAAGGTGATGACGGGGCGGATGTAGCGGTCGGGGGCTCTCGACGAGATGAAGGATCCCACCACCACCGCCGGCACGCTGCCGATGATGATCGAGGCGGTCACCGGCAGCTCGACATGGCCGAATGCCAGGGCGCCGAGGGCGGCCGCGATCGTGAGCGGGACCGCCTGGGTGAGGTCGGTACCCACCAGCTGGTTGGCCCCGATCATCGGGTAGAGGAACAGCAGGAGCACGATCATGAGGGACCCCGAGCCCACCGACGTCATGCCCACGATGACGCCACCGATCATGCCGATCAGGACGGTGAGCACCGGCCGCACCGTAACGGTATGGACTACGCCCCGGCGCGTGTGACCCTTGCGGCGGTCGAGGTAGAAGCGCAGGAGCATGGCCGCAGCCCCCACGAGCAGGGCCGCTCCGAGCGCCGTCTCGATCGTGTCCTGAGAGGACTGCGAGTGACCCATGAGGTGCAACAGATAGGCGCCGAGGAAGGCCATGGGGACGGACCCGAGGACCATCCAGCCGACCAGCCTCAGGTTGACCGTGCCCTTGCGCAGGTGCACCGCGGCGCCGAATGGTCGCATGAAGACGGCGGCGACCAGGTCGCTGGAAATGGCCGAGGAGGGGGTGACCCCGAAGAGCAGGATCAGCATGGGCGTCATCAGCGCCCCCCCACCGGCGCCGGTCATGCCCACCAGGAAGCCCACGACGGCGCTCCCGAGCACGATATATGGATCGACATCCATGAGAGTCCCCCGACGATCGAACGGAACGGGCCGATCGCTTACTTCACCTTGCAGCTCCTCAGCCTATTGGCCTTCCTCGAAGCAATCCGTGAGAAAAACATTCAGAAGTTCGACATTTCGCTGGAGGCGAAGGTGACCTTCTTCGTCTGTGGAAATGTCGAGCGAAGGACAAAAGGCGTTGATGTCCTTGCAGAAGAAGTGAGGCGATCCCTTGACACCCCGCAACTCACCCTCGTGCCATTCGCGCCGCACGGCTTCGTCGTCTTCAGCTTCGACACCTGTGACCCCATGCGCACTAGCCACGTCAGCCAGTACATCAGGGTGCGAGATGTCCCGCCCCTTCTCGAAGAGGGCGTCACGTAGAGCAAGGCTGACGGTTTCACCGATTCGGCCATCTTGACGGTAGGCGGCGGCCGCAACTGCGAGAGCTGGCAAAGTGGTGCGTGGAAAGTGCTCAGGATCGAAGTGCGTGAAGAGATCGGGGCCCACCTGCGTTCGCAGGTCGTCTACGTGGTTCGTCGTGATCATTGGATCGAGCGGCTTTCCGTTAACCAGTTCGAGGGGCCACGACAGGACCCGCATGATCACATCATCTCGTCCCAACTGCTCTTTTCGCCGAACAACCGAACGAAGCCCGACATGCGTAAACGGACACCAAATGTCGGCGTAGACCTCGATGAGAGCCATCCCTTGGACGCTACGCCAGCGACGAGGCGCATCCGATATGTGCCGATCCCGAGCGCCAAGGGTTCAGCCCGCAACCTCTGTGAACGGGTCGGTATCGCTCACCCACGCACTGTCCTAATATCCCGGCCGGGCTCAGCTTTGTGAGTATCCCGGATCGCCGGGACGCTCAACGTTGGCTCTGTGTGCGGAGGTGTGGACAAGGCCTGGTACGCCCATCGCGCGTGCGCGAAGATCTCCCCAAGACCGCTCGGTCGAGCCACGGGGTCATGGGGGTCGAGGGTGCCACTCTCCGAGCACGAGCAGCAGGCGCTTGAGGCGATGGAGCAGGCGCTCTACGAGCAGGACCCGGCCTTTGCCCACCGAGTGCGCTCGGAGAACACCTCGCGACACCGACCGGGGCGCCTCACGTTGTCGGTCTTCGGTTTCGTGGCAGGCCTGGCCCTGATGCTCGCCTTCTGTTTCACGACGGCGGTCGTGATGGGTGTCACCGGCTTCCTCATCACGTTCGTCTCCCTCGACAGCTTCTGCACCAGCCCAGGTCGGATGGGCACGGTGAGGCTGGACCTCACCCGCTGGGGTCAGAAGAAGGGGCCGACGACCAAGGACACCTAGCACCGACTGCACGATCGGTTCCCATCACCACCACTGACGCCCCGCCCGAGAGGGTCCGGCGCCACAGCTACCTTCCCATGGAGCGTCCCAGGCTTTTCCAAGGCTGCTGCGCGACGATCGTGTGACATGACGGCCGGATCGCTCAGACGACCTACTGTCCTCGGGTTCCTCGCCACCTCGAGCGTTGTCGTCGGCGCGGTCCTTGGCGGCCAGGTCTTCGTATCCGCTTTGCCTGGGAGCTGGTTCTTCGGGTCCCCCGGAGGGTTCTTCGGCTCGTTCTCTCCAATAGGGCTGGACACTCCGGCGCTTTCGCTGTTCCTCGTGTTCGGGGGGCTCTTGCTCCTGACCCGGTCGTGGCTCACAATTGTCCGCCTACTCCGCTCGTCTCCTGGGACGAGCGTGGTCTGGGTCGTAGGCGTGATCGCCATCTGGCTGGTCCCCATCCTGGTGGCGCCGCCGCTGTTTAGTAAGGACGTCTTCAGCTACGCGGCCCAGGGCGAGATGGTGAGTCGCCACATCAACCCCTACACCTACGGCCCCGGCGTGCTCGGAGCGACACCGTTCAACGTCTTGGCTGGTCCCCTGTGGGCCAACACCCCCTCCCCCTACGGCCCGGTCTTCTTGGCCCTCGACGGGGTGACGACCACACTCTCGGGTCACCACGTCCTCGTTGACGTGGTCCTGCTGCGGTTGATGACCCTCATCGGTCTCGCGTTGATTGTGGCCAGCCTGCCGATCCTGGCCCGGGCGGCCGGGCGCGATCCCGCGGAGACCCTTCTCCTTGGAGCGGGCAGCCCGCTCATCCTTCTCATCGGTATCGGGGGCGCCCACAACGACGTGCTCATGGTCGGGCTCCTGGTGGCCGGTTTGGCCGTGGCCAGCCGCTTCGGCACCGTGCCTGGGATCCTGCTGTGCGCAGCCGCAGCCGGGGTGAAAGCGCCAGCCTTGTTGGCAGTGCTGTTCCTCGGCTGGAACTGGCCCGGTCGCGACGCCTCGGTCGGTGCCCGGGTCCTTGGGACGCTTCGAGCCGGAGCCATCGGGACGGCCACCCTCGCTGGGCTCTCCTGGGCGTCGGGGCTGGGCTGGGGATGGGCACGCGACCTCTTCGCCGGCGCCTCGGTGTTCCGGAGCACCACTCCGGTGGACGCTGCTGCCCACGTGGTGACGGCGGTCCTTCGGGTTGCTGGCAGCTCGATTGCCCTGACCAGCGTCACCTCGGTCACCCATATGGTCGGTTTGGCCGCCTTCTCAGTGTTGAGCGCATTCCTCTTCGTGTACTCGCCCCGCCTCGGCCCAGGTCGCGCCCTCGGGCTCAGCCTGTTGGCGCTCGCCCTCCTCGGACCGATCCTGTGGTCGTGGTACTTGCTATGGGGTCTCGTGGTGCTTTCGACCCAGATCCTCGGGCCGCGACTGCGTGCGGGAGTGATCACCGTGACCATCGCGGGGACCTTTGTCGGCACCACGAGTGTCGCCCGGATCGGCGAAGCGGTGGCACAAGCGGGCATCCTCAACGACCTGCTCTTGACGATCGGCATGGTTGCCGTGGCGGCCATGCCGCTACGCAGTTGGGCGTTGGGGTCCCCGAATGCCGTTGGCACGATTCACCAGTGGACGAAGAAGCCCCGTCGACTGGCCACGCTCGGACCCTCTCGTGCTGGTCAGACCCCCGATCGACCACGTCACCGCTTCATCAGGTTGCCCGGCCACCCGGTATTAGCAGCACACCGGTTGTTTCGGCAGCCAACTCATCTCGGCGTGGCGACTCGGCCAGCCCCACGGGCGATGAATCCCATGGCCGCGAGCACAACCAGAAGGGTCACCCCAAGCAGTGTCAGGACAACTCCCCACTCGACGCCGGGCGCATCGTAGGTCCAAGTGATGACTCCCTGGCCCGCTGGCACCACGACTGCTTGGACAAGTCCGTAGCGCTTGACCTCAAGTGACCGGGTCGGTCCTTGATTGGGGTGCCAGGTGGCACTCCAGCCGGGGATGGCGGTGACCGATCGGACCACCTCGATGCCGTGGGGGGAACTTACGGCGGCCGAGGCCGGCTCGACGGTCGGACCGCTCACGACTCTCACCGAAGCTCCGCTGGTCGAGTGACCAGGGAGCGGATGCAGCGTGAGGGGTGCGGCAGCGTGCAAGTTGGTGAAGTAGGCGTACTGGCCCAGGTCGCCGGCGAACGACCACCCACTCACCAGCGCGTCGGCCAGGGCCCCGTCGGCCGTGTAGATGACGCCATCCCGGGTAGTCAAGCTGGGAGGACCGACCGTCCCTTGGTAGAGGGTGGACTTGATCACGAGACCTGTTCCCGACGACAATCGGGCCAGCGTCACCTCGATCGAGTGTGCACCGCCGACGAGCTGGTAGGAGGTCTGCCAGGTGATGGACCCGTCCGGCTTGATCAACCCGATGCTCCAGTTTGCTGGGGTGCCCTCGCTCATTCTTGTCGTCAGAGGCAGCGAGAATGACTTGATGTCCAGGGCCTTGCCGAAGATCCACTTGGCACTGGCCCCTCCCTCGATGCTCCGGATGCCGGTGTGCGGAAGGTTCGCCGTTCCGCTCGAGGCGGCAGAGGCGGAGGCCCGTTCGACCACCAGGTAGCCCGGCAAGGTCACCAGTGTCGTTGTATCCATCTGGTTCAGCACTCCGTCGGCGATGGCCGAAGGGGACAGCGTGTCGTTGCCCTGTCCGTTGGGGGCGTGGGAGCCCGTCGTCGTCGCGTAACGGGCGTCGACGATCGAGCCGTAACCCTGGGCGCTGAAGCGCTGGTCGTAGACGTTGAGGTCGGGCGTCTGGATGGCCCTCAGCTGTGAGTCGTCATAGAAGTGCGGGTTGTAGATGGCGTATCGGCTCGAGGAGCCGAGCGATGTGGCCAGGTGAAGCAGCGCTGGAGAGGTCTTGGCGGTCGGGCTGATCGTTTGGGGTCCGAGGCTCGGGACGTTGGCAGAACTGGCAGCAACGTTCCAGGCGCTGCTCAAGTTAAACGCGGCCAGATCCACGAGCACGATGACGCCCAAGCTCCAGGCTCGATGAGAAACCCTCAGCCGAGGCCAACCCACGACGAACCCCGTGGTGACCACGACCAGAACGAGTGTCACCGCGAAGAGAGGACGCTGGGGGCTGGCCATGGTGGCCTGACTGGGAGTCGCTCCGAGAAGCTGCGCCACCCCGGCCGGGGTGGCCAGCGCGGCCACCGAGAAGATGCCGGCCACCCCGATCGGGACCAGCGACAGAACCTGGAATCGATCGAGCCTGGCCCATCGTTTGACGCCGGTGGGTGATTCGGCCCGCTTTCGCAGGACCTCCTCGACCCAATAGGCGAGCAACGCCGCCAAAGCGATGTCGGTCACCGCGATGTTGCGGCTCTGGAGCCGCTGGCCCCCGAACAAAGGAAGGTGGGCAAACAGATGCCCGATCGGGGTTTTGCCCCCGAGAGCGAGGAGTATCCCGATGACCGCGATCACCTCCCACGCCAGCCAATCCGGTAGCGGGCGGCCGCGGCGCAGTGTCCCGAGAAGACCGAAGGCACCGGCGATCGCGAGGAGGCCCACGTATCCCATGACCTCAGGAAGGTTGTAGGAGACGAACCACTGCGACGTGCCGAACGAGCCGGTGCCGCCAAGGAGGTTGGGGGCGAACAGCAAGGACAGCCAGCGGGGATTGAGCGAGCCCGCGGAGAACAGGGCGTAGGTCCCGGTGGCCCGCTGTGAGGTGGAGACGGCCATGGCGCCAGGAAGCCACTGCACAGCCGAGATCAAAGCGGCCAGGAGGGCACCGGTACCGGCCGAGACGACAAACCTGAGGAAGCGAGCCCCCACGCGGGTGGCCAACCAGGCGAAGTACAAGGCAACCACGACCAGCATGGTGTCGATGGCCCTCGGTTCCCCGGCCAGAACGCTAAGGCTGCCGGCAGCACCGAGAACCCCCACCCAAAGCGCCCGGTGCGACCAGGTGAGATCTCGGGACAACTTGACCAGTGCCAGGAGAATGACCGGGATCCAGCTCATCCCGGCCACCAGCCCGTAGTGGACAAACTGCACGTCCATGGCGCCGGCGAAGGCGAACGAGCCGGCTCCGAGCAGGCTGGAGAGGGGGCGCAGCCTGACTGCCCGCAAGAAGGCGTACATGCCCAGCGCCGCGACCCAGTAGACGGCCATCTCGTTGATCGCCCAGGCCCCGGCGGCGGGAAGAAAGGCGAACAGCATCGTGAATGGGTACAGTGCCCCGGCGTTCCAACCCCCCAAGAGAGGCGCTCCACCCCAGATGTAGGGATCGAAGGTCGGCAGGGTCCCGTGGCTGAGCTGCTGTCCGACGAGGACCCGCAGCGGGAAGTTCTGGATCAGGTCGTCCCCGGGGAGGTTGGAATGGCCCAGGGCGGCCGGGATCCCGTAGATGAGGATCGGAAGCACGACCAGAGCAGCGGAGGCGAGAACATCGCCCCTGCCTAAACCGAGGGCCCGGTCGGGCAGCGCCTTGGGACGGGGAGCCATGAAGTGCCGGAGCCTATTCGGGCAACCTGAACGATCCCTGAGCTATGGGGCCGACGCTCCACTGTGGGCTCGTGTCGCATGGGGTGTGATGAAGCTGACAAATCGCGCAAATCGTGCAAGAACGGTAGTCCCGTTAGCCAGCACAGCGTTTGGAGCAGTCAAGGACCGGCGACCGATTGCCGACGATCCCGATCCCCCCTCGCTCGGACACCTCGGGCCCGTGGATGACAGACTTCCTACACTTGGTCCGCAATGGCGGATCCGCGGACAACGAACCGGGCGAACCCACTCGTTCTCATCCGCCGACGACTAGGGCTGTTCTCGGATGCCGACCTAACGACACCGGACGGCCAACCCAGCGATCGCCGCGGGCACGCGTCCCTAGACGGGGGCGTCTCCCCGGATCGGCTCACCCTCCTCGAGCGATGCGCCTGGAGCCTGGTATGGCTCGGGGTCCTCACCGGAGGGGCCGCGTTGTGGGGTTCGTGGTCGTCGTGGCCGGTGATCGACGTCCTGGCGCCGCTGCTGGTCGCGGTGTCACTGGTCGGCTTCGTGATCTGTTGGTGCACGAGCAGTCCTCGGTCGTGGTACCACCAAGGTTTGGCCATCGGGAGCGCACTCGTTTCGGTGGCGGCCCCTCAGATCGTCAACGTCCACAGCCGGATCTACTACAAGACCGATTCGGCGGCGCTCGACCACGTCGCCGCTCGAGTGTTGGCGCACGGACACAACCCGTACACAACCTCGCTCGCCTCGGCGAGCGTGCTCCTCAAGACGCCGTCGAGCTTTTGGACCTACACGATCACCGGCGGCCACGTGGCCGGGGTCTCGTACCCGGCCGGGTCGTTCCTCGCGTATGTGCCGGCATTCGCCCTCGGGTTCCATCACGAGGTCGTCGATTGGATGGACCTCTACGCCTGGTTGGCCAGCGCGCTCCTCCTCTTCTTCCTCGTGCCGCTGTTCCTCCGCTGGCTGGCCGTACTGATCACTTTGACCGGGATCTTCACCGGGATCTTCGCCGGCGGTGGCACCGAGGCGATCTTCATTCCCTTCGCGATGCTCGCGGTCTGGCACTGGGACCGCTACGGGAAGGGCAAGCAGGCCGGGATTGCCCGATGGGTCGGACCGATCGCCCTCGGGCTCGCGTGTTCGATCAAGCAAACGCCCTGGTTCTGCGTACCGTTCCTGGTCATCGGCATCTACATCGAGACTCGTCGCTCGGGCCGCTCCCCCATTCCGGTCGTTGTCCGATACCTGAGCGTCGTGCTGGCTGTCTTCGTGGCGGTGAACCTGCCGTTCGTCATCTGGAGCCCCTCGGCTTGGTGGCACGGCACGTTGACGCCGCTGGTCCAGCCGTTGGTCGCAGACGGCCAGGGGCTCATCTCGATCGCCCTCCATGGGCTCACCGGCGGGGTCGACCTGACGTTGCTCATGTACGCGAGCGCACTCGCCTACGTCGCGATCCTGGTCGCCTTCGTCACCTGGTATCCGGGGCTGAAGCGGATCTGGCTGCTCCTCTTGCCGGTGGCCTTCTTCTTCTCCCCCAGGAGCTTCACCGGTTACCTGGTCGACTTCTTCCCAGTGGCTCTGGTCGCCGTGATCACCGTGGAGGGGGCGACGAGGTCAGACCGACACCCGACCGGGGGTCGCTTCCAGATCGGCCATCTCAGTTTCGGGGCGCTCGCCCTGGCCACGAGCGTGACCGCCGCCCTGTCATTCGCCACGTCAGCCCCCCTCGCGCTCAGCGTTGACCACTCCTCGATCGGCTCGGGGCAGCAACACCTGAAGGCGGTCACGGTCACGGTGACCAACCGGACGGGTTCGCCAGAGGCTCCGCACTTCATGGTCGACGTCGGCGGGCCTCACCCCACGGGCTTCTGGAGGACCGCCAGCAACCGCCCGGTTACCATCGGCCCGCACCGGTCCGTCACCGTTACCCTGTTCCCGCCCTCGCCCACCTACTTCCCCCCGACTGCGTCGGATTGGGTTGTCGACGCGTACACGGCGAGTCCTCGGTGGCTCAGCACGACCAACGACCTCTGGCACAACTACGTCCCGAAGCTCCACCAGCCCTGAGCGGACGAGTGGGGCCGGAGGTCTCAGCCTCTGACGAACGCCCGATCGCAGTCCCAGGTCGCGCCGTGCGACTTCTGTGGACCCCTTATCTTCTATCCCTACGCCAAGTTCACGGTGGGCCGTAGAGGACTCGAACCCCCGGGGTGGCGGACGAAGCGGGGGCTGTCAGCGTATGTTGCGTTTCGCAGACCCCTTATCTCCTATTGCCGTGCGTAACACCGCCCATGGCGACGCCCGATCAGGGACGCCCGCAAGGGCGTGAAATCAAAAGGCGATCTCTGCCGTCCACTGGTCCGCTATTGCGCGATCACCGAAGACCTCGAGTTCGGCCAGCGGCATCCGATTGAGGCACCACAGGTAGAGCGACGATGCGGTTCCCTGGAGGGCTACGTCACCCTTTCGGTGAACCTGCTCGACCGAAACGGCAGAGTCGGGTCCGAGGTTGACCACGCACTCCCCTTGGCCGTCGGTGCTGTGGAGGTGAAGTGACTGGCCGGTCCAGCTCCCCGGTTGCTGTTTGAGGTGGCGCGGCAGCATCACGGTGAGGAACTCGTCGATGCCGTCGCTGGCCAGCTCTGGCTCTATGGGCTCGGGCTCGGCCACCGCCTGCTGGACGTCCCAGGCATGGACCGCCGTCTCTAGCGCCTGGCGCCGGAACCAGAACCTTCGGGACCGCGGCTCGCCGAACGTCCAGCAACTTGAGTCGGCGTCGGCTGTGCCGAGAGCGTCCAGCGCCAAACGAGCCTGCTGCTCGGCCCATTCGAGGAGTTCGGCACCGCCGAGGCCCACGGGCACCGTGGGGAAATCAGCCCGGGCGCCGGTGCCAACGACAGCGGCGGCCCAGCCCCACACACCGCCGATGTGGGCGACGAGTTCTGCAACCGTCCAACCTGGACAACTTCGCACAGGAGCATCGAGGTCGGCACGGGCCAAGACTAGAAGCGCGTTTGATCGATCCCTTAGGACGTCGAGGTACTGGGCGGCTTCCACCGGGCGAAGGCTAACCTCGGCTGCAGCGCGCTCGGGTGACCACGAAGATGCGGGATGACCTTGTCGCGATGTCGCCGCCCCGGTGGGCGCGTCGTTGGCTGACGGACTGACAGCACACCTCCCCTTATCTGGACTTTCGCGGTGACTGCCCTTTCCGACCCTGAAGCAGCCACGACTCGTAATCCCGCGGTTCCTGCTTACCGTCCTCAATGAACTGGTCGAGATCTGCCTTGCTGAACATGATCCGCCCACCCAGCTTGTAGAAGGCAATGCGGTGCTCAGCGACCAACCTGCGAATGAACCTGCTTGAGACCCCCATGTACGTCGCAGCACCGCTGACGTCCACCACCTTTGGCTCGTCCGCTGGCTTGGGTGCCACAGCCTCGGGAACCCGAACCTGAGCCATCTGCTCGCGGACCAAGCGAAGCTCATCGGTCACCAATAACAAGGTGTCGATGAGTTCTCGTTCGGCAGGAGTGTGCTCCGGGACTCGTGGGTCGGGCACCGGTACTCCCATGGCCTCTTCCAGCTTTGGCCAAAGCAGCCGATCAGGCAGAGCGATCCCGTTTTCCCACTTCCGAACGGTGGCGAGACTCACTCCTAGGTAATCGGCAACGTCATGCTGAGTCAGCCGTTCGCTCTTGCGAACCTGAGCCATGGCCACTCCCCAATCACCACCGGGCCAAGTTCGGGCCGTCCGCCACTTATGAGGGTTGTAGGAAGTTGTCATGGCTTCGATGGTCGCGCTGCGAGTGACATTGCCGCCGAGGGCCTGCGGATCGGACAACCGCCTGGTGTTGCTCCGGAAGGTGGCCCGACTCGGCACCGGCGACGGTTACAAGCCTCCACCCCCACGACGCCCGGCGACGAGACTTATACGAACGGGCAAGCAACGGTGAGTCCCAGGCCGCCAGCGGATTGTTCCCTCCAAAAAGATGCAGTGAGCACGGTCACTCTCAGCTTTCCGAACCGGTATTCGGTCGTCCCCGACGCTGCAGTGCTCCGTGGATGAAACCATGACGATATCCCTGGATGCCGTGACGGTATCTGTGGACGTGTCCGCGAGGACACCCGCGGACGCATCCGCGGCGGCACGATCGGATAAATACGGGACGGTATCTTCGACGTGGTCATTCAAGGACATCTAGGCGACAAATATCACGGCCGCCGGTGCTGTCTTCGCCACGGTGATCACCGCGATGGGCGCCGTCACTTCAGCTTTTCCTGGCGTTCCCCTCTATCGCTTCGCGATCCTCAATGCTGTTTATGCTGCGATCGCTGCTGTTGCGCCCATTGTCGCGGGACTGGGATCGAAACCCGATTCTGTAAACCCCGACAAGATCAAATTCGGAAGACGAAGTCTTCTCGGTGCAGGTGGGCTGACGCTGCTCGCCCTCGGAGGTGAACTCACCTCCCTTGCGACGCTTGAATGGTGGTCGTCGGCCGTGCCGTGGGCTCGCATCGTGCTCATGACAGCGACCGGACTGGTGGGCGCACTCGTTCTCATCTACGCCGTGATGACCACCGTGGCCCTCTTCCCATCCCAGAAGCTGCCCGAAAAAGTGAAGGGCCTCCATCCCTGGCTCTCATTGCAAAACCGGGCGAACGACTTCGCCTTCAGCAGGCACCCCGACAGATCGGCGACAATCTGAGCAGTAACGGGCGAACAGGTGCCCGAGCTCAGCCACGGCGTGAGGGTCATTACCGCCAGTCCATTCCAATGGTCGTCCAGCCAGTCCATGACACGCAATCGTCGGCGGAACAAGGCCACGTGAGGGCAAACCACTTTGAGGTTCGAGTCCTCTACGGCCCACGCTCAGACGAGGAAGGGGGATAGGAGATAAGGGGTCGCGAAACGCCGCACCCCCCAACCGCGTCCGCCGCACCCCCGACCGTGGGCCGCCGAAACGCCACACGCCGGGGGGCCGGACACGCACCAGTAGGGGGGAAGGTCGCTGGCAGGGGCGCTGATAGGCGAGTCGGACGTACCGCCCGCTTAGCGCAGTTACGCCTCCGTCTCCCCCGAGCCGAGCTGCTCAATGCCTTCGGGCTCCTCGCTCGGCCCGACGTTCGCTGCTGTCACAACGAGTTCGGCGATGAGATCGTGGTTCAAATCCAACGCATCCCTATTCAATCGAATGTGCAAACGCTGTGGGTTATATCCTGACGCAACATCTATCTTGGCATCTTCCAGGCGAGCCACCAGCTCGTCGGTGCGTGCGACGCGGAAGTCGAGGAGCACCCAGTTGCCCTTGCGGGGGTGAAACGCGATGAAGTTATCGGCGACTCCGTGGCGAGCGAGGCCGATGTAGAACTTGTTGTACTTCAGGTCAATGGAATCATCCATTACAAGTTCACGGGTGAGTTGTAGCAGCCTGTCAACAAGCGCCATCGAAGCGGGGGAGACGCGGTTGTCCCAGTAGGCGCGGTCGACAGCGGGCCCCGGCTCCTCGTCTTCATCGGGGCCGAGCGCCGTTAGGTCGAGCACTTTCGTCGCGCTCAGCGTGAGCTTGCCATCAACTTCGAGAGCGGCAATCTGAACGGCGATTATCGGAATCGTCGCATTGAAGAGTCTGATCACATTCAGGAATCGGCTCGTGATGTCCTCAGCAACGATGACAGCTACATGTTTGTACTTCGGGTAGCGAGTCCTTTCGATATCCCAGTACTCAATAGTGCGGATGATGTGGGAGGGGTCTGTAGCGCCGAGTTGGACCTCCACCTCGTAGCGAGTATTGGCAGAGGGATCGACCAAGAGAAGGTCGAGGCGCCCGGCCTTCGGCTGGATTACCTCAGCATCACGAAGATCAAGGTCACCGAGACCGAGGACGGTGGGGTCTTCCATTATCCGTTCATGTAGCCATGCCTCTCTCAGAAGCGGATGGGTCTTAAGACTTATCCTTCTGGCTGGTACGTACTGCATGAGCCACCTCCTCTTTTTTCGTGACTCAGACAGGGACGACCAAACGACCAGAACTGCTCCAGTGCCGTCGGACAGCCGTTCCGGTTCCCGGAGCGTGCCTGAGAACTCACGGAGCCTCGTCGGCGGCACAAGACTCGGAGATTTCCTGGAGCACTTCGGGTTTCAAGTAGCGCAAGTACTGTCCTGCCTGATCGATGTGCGTCCTCAACGCAGAGAAGCTGATGAATCGACAGACCTCGACCAGTGGTTGCGGCAGGCTCGCGAAGGTGGGTCTGTTTACTTCGGAAATGACCTTCGATCTCCGCTCATCTGGTGCAACGAGGAAGAGAGGAATCTGAAGGTTCGGCTGCATTGCTACTAAGTCCGACATACGAAGAAGTCCGGAATAGATCGAAGTTGTGCTCTCCACCTCGAACGCAGCTCGGATCGCGTTGCCATCGAGCCAGAGCACATCAATCAATTCGATGGTCTTACTAGTCGCGATATCGAAATTGTGAGGAAGGTCGGTGAGTACTTTGAAGCGATTACTAAACGGCTGGCCGCGCCAGATTCGGTTTCGATCATTCCGGGCGACCCAAACTTTCATCCCCATCGACGAGCCAAGGAGCAATAGCAGCCCCTGAATGTCCGTGTGTTCGGAAACGGCAGTTCCAGCTCCGTCATTTTGTTCTTGTGATTCGTCCTCTGTCGTCTCCTCGTCGCCAGGAAGGGTGACATCGCCTAGAGCCGTTTTGAACGTCCGTGGCCGGTGCGCGAGCTTCGCCTTGTCGACAGGTCGTTTGACCGGATTGCGCTCCGCCTCGGCGACCGCCTCCGCAACGACCCGTCCGTCTTCTGCCTTCCACAAAGCTGGCGAGCCTCGAAAGGCTCCCGACCAATAATTTGGATTGGCCAGATTGTGGAAGACCGTTAGCTCATCGCGAAGATCGAGAACAGGAACTGCCGTCTCCGGTTCCAAGGCGTGAACAACTTTGACGTGCAGGCGACTCGGAAAGGTCGCATCGCTCCAGATCGGACTTTCGTCTTGGAATGCTGGTGCAGTGACTTCAAGGATGCCAACGAAGCGACTAATGCCGGTGAGGTAGCAGAGCATGTAGTCACCGACCTTCATCTTTTGCACCGTGGTCCAACGGTGAGCGGAGAAACCCGACGTGTTCGCGCCTGCGTCAAGGAATTCCTGCCAGCTCTTAGCGGTAAACAGGTCTAGCCAGTAGTTGGGCTCAGACATTCCCTCGCTCCCGGCTTATGCTCGTTCTATGTGAAGGGCTAACCGCTACCTGCGAAAAAAGTACACCGGTCGAAGCGGAGGCGCCTTTGAGGCCGCGGATCTCGACATCTTCGATCCCTGGTGTGAGCTTCAGGATCGGGGCTTCAGGCGCCGATGCTTACGCTGGTTGATCCAGACTTCAACTTCCTCCCGTCGCCAGATTCGTCCAGCGGCCAGGACCGCTACTGGGTCAGGAAACGAGCTATCCGTCGAGGCAATTCGATCCACACGCTGACGAGTGACCTTGAGCATCTCAGCGATCTCATGTACGCCGACGAGGTCATCCACTCTTAGAAATCCTATTGACGGACGACAACAGGAGCTGGTATTGTCGATCGACAACACTTGGTAGTGGCTCGGGCGGTGCTGATACACCGCCCGAGCCGAGCCGGCACCTGCTTTGGAGGTCCCGACATGAAGAGGGTAGTCCGCGGCTTCGATGATCCGTCTGGCTTATCTGAGGACCCATCGGCACCTGAGCCGCACCAAGCAATCTCGACGGCTTACACACTCCGATGCAACAACAGTTCGACCACGGACGACCGCCTTGATTTGACTGTGTGGGAGATGAGCGTCATACGTGATGCGATGCTGACCTCTAGCGCGGCCCATCCCACATTCCCTTCAAAAGGATTGTTTGAGCCCACTGCACGGTGCCAATCTGGTCAGCAAGGAATCCCCGCGTACAAACTAGCGGAACCCGCTGGATGGCTCGTGCGAACCGACGAAATTGCGGAAGCCTTAGCAATCCTACGAAACATCACTGATCAGCCGAAACACCACTTGTGGAAACGCTGGCTTCGATTTCTGGTTCTTGCTCAGCGACGCGGGGGATTCACTGTTCTCTAATATGCGCGACTCTTTAGGCGTGCGTGCCTTCTAAACAAGTGCAACGTGGGAGGGTCGCTCCGGTATTGACGGAAGCGGTATTACTCCAGACGAGACCATTTGCGTAACCGTAGCTTTGAGGGACTGTTGGCCATGGAGCAACTGTTCGACAAACTGCTCCAACTGAGCACGCGTAGTTGGGTCCGTGATTTTTGGAAGCAGTACTTCTCCGAGATCCTCTTCGGTGATCTCGGCCAGACCATCGCTGCCACGGGCAAAACCCCGCATCTGAACCGCGTATGCCTCAGTGCAAAGCCCAGCAACTATGTCGGGGAGGACTTCTTCGTCGAGCACATGGAAGCGATGGAAACCGTTAGTCACAACTAGGTTTGGTTCACCGGCAAGGAACCAGGTCGTCACAGAGGACCAGATCGAGCCAACGAATATGTCTGCGGGTTCGGCAGCGTGTCGCGCTCGCGACGGCAGTTGCCAGCCACGTACCAGGGTTGACGAGTAGAGCCCGGGCCCGGTATTGCCGATCTCGACATAGCGATACACCGCAGAGGGATCTCGTTTCGCCACTTCTGCGGCCTTCATTTCAGGAAGGATCTCCACAACATTTCCTAACCGTATGTGTGGTTTGGCTGCAATTGCCGCGCGAAGCGAGCGGAACTTTTCGCTATATCGCTTTGGATCGAGGCATCGAAGCGGATCCGAAATTATTTCGCTTGCCAAAACAGTGTGTCCAACCTCACCAGGCTCATGGGCTCCGGCTAGCCACGGAAAGCGTTCCCCGGCAGCGCCTTGTCACAGGCGGCCTAGGAAGAATCCGAAGTCAGCGTCGAGGGTGGGGTTGTTGTCATCATCAAGCTCGATGGTTCCGTCGGTGATGTCGCGAACGTATAAGGGTCCCCCGTTCTTCTGGCCGAGCTGCCAGCCGACCTTTTCGATGATCTCGAATGCGATTGGATAATCCTCAGTTTCATTCGAATCCATCAACGGTTCGGGCCGACGCTCCAATACGACGACACTGGCAGATACGTCCGCTCCACTGGTCTTGAACGTGAATCGAGGAAACCCGACGATCGCGGCCACTAGGCAGTGCCGGAGGATCCACTCGCGGAGTACCACATAGCTGTCTCTTCGGTTGCCTAGGTATCCGTTTGGGAGAATGATCGCGACTCGCCCACCGTTTCGAAGTGATTGCCGAACGCAGGCTTCCAGGAACAGGATGCCCAGTTCCTGACTCTTCCGGAGTTTGGCAGTCTTGGTCCATCTTCCAGTCGTGTCCACCTTCCACTCGTAACCCATGTCAAATTTTGCGAGAACGGCCCTGTCCCTTGAAACGATCTTCGAGCCAAATGGTGGGTTGCATATGAGGAGGTGGTACTTACCGTCTTCGACACCCTGGGAAGTGATTCGAATACAGAAAGGCCCATCGATATTGGCCAGGGTGTCCTCATCTTCGATCGTTGCCGCCGCGTTATGGAGTATGCGATTGAGCTCTGCTACTTGGGCTGCGGTGGGCGAGAGGTCGGCGCCAAACAATTGGGGCTTGCCGACGGTCCCGTAGTCGCGCTCCCAAGCGGCCATAAGGAAATCAGCAGACCCGCACGCCGGATCCTTGACGAGTTCCATCGCGCGAGGGTTGGCAATATTCACAATGAACTCGGTGAGCGGCGTCGGAGTGAAGTACTGGGCGAGATCCCATTTGTACAAGTCCTTGGCGAATTTCATGAAGAAACTCTGCATGGCCTCGTGGGTGGCATGGCCGATGCGGTTCGGGGCAAGCACTGCCAGCGCCGCGGCCAAAGCTTGAGAGGGAATCGTCACCACAGTGTTGAGAGGTCGCGGCAAACTGTGACCGTATGTGACGGCTACTTGGTCAAGAACTTCTTCGAAACGCTTCTTTGCGATGTCGGGTTCAATGCCGAGGGCTTCCGGGTTCTGAAGGGCAAGGGGCTTGTCGGGCGTCGCTTCGTTCATCCGTTCGTCGTGGAGTTTCGCCAGGAGAAGTTGCAGGATTGGGTCGTACCGATCCTGCTTGGCAACACCATGAGTGTGGAGTGCATCTTCAACCCGATCGAACAGGTCTAAAAGGCTCTCAGCATCTCTCAGGAGGTTGATAGTGAGTTTTGGGTTGCCGGTAAATTTGGTGCCTTTCGGAGGGAGTGCGGCGAGGTAACCCTCCTGGGTGACCTTGTTCCTGTCATGCCAGAAGACGCGCTGTTCAACGGGGTCCCAGTACACGGCTAGGCAGCCGTTAGGCCCAAACGCGAGCAGCGGCTCAACTTGGGTCTCCTTAGTAGCGGCTGCCTTTACGTGGTCGCGCTTAACCTCGACGAGGACGGTGCAGTGCTTCACACGATCCTCAACCGGGAGTGCCCTGACCTGTGCGGCAGATATGTCCGTAACTGCGAGATCGGCTCGGAGGCTGTTACGCCCGCCATGGCCCAGCCTTCTCACGATCGGTTCGATCAGGATGTACTCGGCCTCGTAACCGAGTGAAAGCAGGTGGCGAATCGCCTCGATGCGGCGCGCCTCCTCGGTTGGGGTTAGGCCGTCGGCGCTTTTGGCCTTAACCTTCAGGCGTCCTCTAATCGGACACGTAAGTGCCAGGCCAAGCGCCCCGGTTGCGCCGATTGGATAGCTGTTTTCATTTTCTTCAGCTTCTATGGCCAAATCCACCATGTTGGCAACGATAGTTCCATTACACCGAGATGAGAGTTTTACTGCCTGGTCAACTCCGGCCAGACCGGCCAGTGCCTCCCAGTGCCTTGGGTGTGGCACCCGCCGACCGGATCGGACCGGAAGCCATCGACGTCGAGATGGCCGTGGCCTTGGCGATCGTCGGGAGCGAGACCCCCACGAGGCCTGGCACCACCTGCGACCGAAACCAATCGGCATCGTGCACCTCGCCACTGCGCTCTGCCTCCCAAGCGCACTGTTCGGCCCGGCGGGAGCTTTTCGCTTCCGGCCGTCGGCTGGCTGCTTCCGTCGTGTGGGTCGGCAACCACCGGCTCAGCGGTCACAAGCAGATCCGGGTGTGGTCGTGCGAGGGCCACCGCGAGGGGGTCGAACGGGCAGAGCGAGTGGACCACCGGTAAACGGTGGAGGCACGCAGCCGGAGATTTTGGAGCGCTGTAATAGGAAAGCGCCCCTCTGAAGGGGCGCTTTCTGTGGGGCTCCAAACTGACCTCTCGGTCTGTTTGCGCCCTGCCCTGCCGACTAAGCCGACCAGGCGTAGGGCCGGCTTGCACCCGTGGGGGGCCGGCGTCTAGGGCCGAAAGGCCATTAGTCCCATTCCGGAGCGAGGTCGAGCTCGTCAGTGGCCGAGTGTGGAAGCGCGAAGCTGTCGAGTTATGAGCCCGGGCGACCCGGCGGGAGATACGGGAGCACCGAATAGCCCCGACGTAAGTTCCCTTCGATCCCAGCTCTACCAAGGCGCCCGGGCTCCATGTGGGACGGCGGTCGCCTCAATGCCCTCCGGCAGCCCAGCATCGTCCAGGTTCGGCCCGCTTTCTCTTTCACGCTGTCTTCTCACGGCCTCGCGTTCCTCCTCGAATATCGGTTGATTCAGCGTTTCAACGATCTTTCCCGCCGGCACCACGATTCCGATGCCAGTGTTGATCGACCCCTTCTGGAACCCGTCGTCTACCACCATGTCCTCAGCTACATCGGTGTCCCAGTGCCCGTGCATGAGGCCGAGCAGATACATCTGGCTTCCAGCGTGGAGGAATACCGGAGACCCGCTCAGGCCGCCCAGCGAGCGGGCCTCGATCAAGTAGCCAGTCATGCGCCCGAGCTTCGATCGGATTGGCTCTTGGGGCATGGCTGCGATGTTGCCTACGCGAATGATCGGCAGGCTTTGTTCCCGACCTTGATGATGGGCGAAAAGACCCACCATGAACAGATCGTCCCCAGGGCCTACGTTTTCAACCTTCGTCACGTTCGATTCGAGCGGGAAGGAAATTGCGTCCGAAGGAATCGCCTCCACGTCCCAGATGGGATGAGCCGCGACATCTACAAACTCGTCCTTGCTGGGGTGACCCACCCAATTTTCCGGATCTGTCGATAACCACTCGTAACCACCAGCCGGCTTGTTGATCCGTAGGTAGACCATGTGATCGCCGGTTTGCTTGATCCCGTCGATGACGTGCTTCGCCGTCACCATGTAAACCCAGTGGGTTAGCTCATCAAACGACATCGATAGAAGGAAGGCTGTTCCACGCGGGAAGAACAGTTTCGGTCCAGGGACGAACGAATAGAGGAAGACGACGCACTTCCGCACAGAGTCGGGAATCCTCACGAGTGCGGGCTTCTCACGAACCCGGATCAGGCGCGGCGGAATGCCGCCAAGTCGGTCGTCCTTGCATATCCGCATCATGGTACGGCCTTGGGACCGGTGCCTGGTGCGTCATGTGATTCAGTGGCAAATTAGGTTCTCCAAGTGGACCACTACGCCGACGCCTCTTCTCCGAGCCCGGCCGGTGCTGGCGCATGGTCCAGAAGCCGTGGGAAGACTGGTGACGGTCCCAGACCTAGGCGTTCGAGCTCAATTCCTAGATACCGGATACCTGAGAATCGAGTTCGATGAGTTCGATGAGATCGACGCCATGCACGACTGGCAGGAACCGCGACTGATCTTGTTCGGCCATGACGATGTAGAGCAGGGCTGGCGAGGTGAGATCCCTCTTCAACGACTAGGCGGGTCATTTCGCGTGGACTTTCCGTATGAGGCGAGCCATGGGTCCGTTCTTGAAGTTCGGACACTGGTGGACCGCCCGCAATCCGGACCACATCGCCAGCTCGGTCGGGGGAAGGACTTTGACTGCTCCTACTTGGCGGTGGAAGGTTCGACTGTGCTTCTGGGTGCACAGGCCAAGACCGCACACGATGCGATCGTCGAGCAGCGGCGAGCGCGATACGAAGTCCCCATAGGAGTTGGCGATCATCAGTGGCGAGCTGTCTACTTCGTAGAGGGGATTCTCCTCATCGGAAATATGCGGGTTCCCGGGGTATCTATTCGTACGATTCAGAACTCGACCAGGGGTAGCGATATCCCTACGCTGATGAACAGCCTGCTCCGACAGTTGGGGTTTCGATTAGGTGTTCATGAGGTCTCCCTCGTTCAGGAGTACGCCCGCCGTCGACCGGGCCTCGTGTTTGTTGCGAACGACCTTCGTGCGAGCACGCTCGTCGAAGCGTGTGGGGTGTTCGAGCGAACGGTCAGCAACCTGGTAGCGCTTCTCTCCCTCCAACGAGACTCGTCTGGAATTCAGGTGTCGGCCTTCGTGGAAGGTATCGATGTGGATGAAGCGACCGTGTGGATTGATACGCCCATCTATCAAGGCAATTTGATCGGAGGCTTCATATCGGGCGAAAGCCAACATGACATTGTCAGACGCAGCGAAGCCCTTCAGGGTGATCCACGACTGCAGCTCTGGCTGTCACTCAACCGAGATGCTCTAGCGGAATCACGATGGGACTTTCGATTCTTCCGTTTGTTCAACCTCCTGGAAGTGATCGGTCGCGAGTTGTATGGAGATGACACTGCAGTTGTGGACTTTCAGCTCAATAGGGTCATGCAGAATGGCCAGCCAGTAACGACACGGAGCGCCCGAGCCAAGATCTACAAGCTCGTCCAGGCGCTCTCATCGGTAGTGCGCTCAGCAGAACAAAACTTCTGTGTCCGCCCTCATCAAAGTTTCTGGAACGAGGCGGGTGTGTGGGTAGGCATTCGCGATGCAGTCGCGCACGATGGAGGGTTGAGGCCGGATTCCGGCACAAGAATCCGAAGCGCCCGAAAAGTCGCGGCAGCCATGGCCGTAGTAGCTGCGGCGTCCGCCGGACAGCCGGAGTCCACGTACCTGATGGAGATTCGTCAAACCGTGAAGCTGCTCCTGGGTGCGATGCTTGACGGGCGTTTCCCGCCGTAAGAGCAGGTGCGCGACACGCAGCCCGCTGACAAGACGATGGGGCGACCCCGAAGGCGGTGAAACCGATGAGCGACGAGCATGATTCTGGGCCCCGACCGGGCCGAACACCGGTTCGCCGCTGCCGGAACCAGCCTCCCCCTCTGGCTGAAGGCGCTATCAATAGCCTGCGGCCGCCACCCTGGGGTGGCCAGCGCTCACCTCGTGGCGAATTACACTGCGAGCAGGCGATGCCGGGCGTATCAAGGCGCCTGGCGCCCCCAATGTGAGCGACAGCCCCGGTCCCAACTTCCAGAATCCGCCCGTAGCCGAAGTGGCCCTTGGCGTGTATTTCATCGCGCCGCTAGGGGTACGGGCGGCACAGATGGGTCATCTCTGGGACCGCTGGCGCGATCGCTATCCCAAGACCGACGATCAGCCGCCGTTACCTCCCGTCGTGCCCGAGACCTTTCCAAGCCCTCCGATGGCCATGTCGATTCAGTTGACTGGTGGCTTCCCGGGTCTCCGCGTCCGGTACCTCTCCGAATCCGGTGACCGCGTCGTCCAGGTCCAGCAGGATCGTCTAGTCCTCAACTGGCGGCGGACACCTGGGAGCGAGGAGTACCCCCGGTATCGAAGACTTCGTCCTGAACTTGAGACGGCGCTGAAGGAGTTCGAGATATTCCTGCACGACGAGGGTCTCGTCTTGCCGCCTGTGTCACAAGCCGAAGTCACCTACGTCAATCCCATCCCAATGGCCGCGCTGGGCGAGCAGAGAGACCTAGGTCGGCTGATCGCTCCGTGGTCCGGGGAAAACTCAGACGCCTTCCTCCCGATGCCAGAGGACGCCCGTATCGACCTTCGGTATCCAATCCCACACCCGACCACAGGCGAGCCGGTTGGGCGCCTCTACGTGCAGGGTGCTCCGGCGGTTCACCAGCCACCGGGCGTGACCGAAGCAGAACAGGTCTACATGCTGCAACTGTTCGCTCGTGGTCGCCCTCTTGGGACCGATCTGCAAGGGGCCGTTGCCTTCTTGGATCTCGGGCACGACTGGGTCGTAAATGGGTTCACATCATTGACGACTCGCCGCATGCATGATGAATGGAGAGGGCCATGACTCCTGTCGACTCGGCTTCCACGCAGGCTCTTTCGAGCCACCGTTACCGGCCCGCCGAATGGTCTGAATCGGGCACATGGCGTGAGGAGTCGCTGCGTGTGCCCGGGCACTTGGCACCAGTTGTTTCTCAGCTCTTCACGCTGCGAGCGTTGCACCCCGGATGGAACTCGTACCGGGCTGCAGCTATTTCGCAGACCGCAGTCGTTAGTGCAGTTCGGCTGCTCGTGGAAGCCGGATGGCAGGGCCCGCTTCCGACTGTGAGCCCCACCTCGCGTGGTGGTGTCCACCTGGAGTGGGGCGCAACCGATGACGAGGGTGTTGAGATCGAAGTCCGGTCAGACGGATCCATCTCTGTGCTTGTGGACGCGAACGGCGCAGTCCAGGAACGCGTGATTGGAGGGTTTACCGACCCTTTCTTGAGCGAAGCGTTGGCCTGGGCCGAGAAGCTCTCCTAACTCGCCAGTGGCCGGGCCACCGGCACCCTCCGAGGATCGCCTTCCGCCGGAGACGATGGTTTGGAGGCGCATTCCGCCGTGGCACTTTCCGAAAGCGGGGAGGCGGCGGCCCAATAGCCCCGCATTCGATGACGACGACGATGGTCCGATGTCAGTCGTGATTGCGCGCCCAGATCGAGATCCACATGAAATTCTTGTGGGATACGAAGAGTTTGGACTGGTCTCCTTGACCGTCGCCGATCTGAGTGCTCAGGGCCAGCAACTCCAGCCCGACCCGTTGGACGAGGAACCTCACCACGCTCTGGTTGTAGGTGACAAGACGCAAGGTAGGAAGAGAGGCATGGCGCAGGCCTGTCTGTGGGTGATCGAACCGCCCGGGGTTGTCCTGCCTAGCTCCTAGTGGCATCAAATCGCCCGGCGTCGGCAGAATATCGACACCTATTAGTTTTGCCGTTTTCGCTCGCCAACGACCTAAGAACACCCAGGTAAGTACAGGGCTCAGCCCGGAATGGTTGTAAGCCAGCTCCAACCAACTGAGCTTTGCAGATCACGATGGCCCGTGAGTTCGGACCCAGGCCGTAGCGGGGGCCCGCAACCGGACCAGCTGTGTTCCGGACCTCGACCTCCAAGGTTGCCATTCCCCTCCTAATCCGGGCAGACGACTCCGGTCGCTTGTAGCCACGCGTGTAGCCCACGGGCGCGAATCGGGGCGAAAAGCGACAGATAGTGATGAACAAACGTTCTGGCCACGGACTTGAGCTGACGGCCACGAACGACTTTTGCCCACCTGGCAGTCAAGAGGTTCGACGTCTGACCGGGCATTACCGGCAGACCCCCGCCGAGCGAGTGCTCCCCGGCCAACTCCTCGACTTCTGTCGCTTAGGCGTTCACCGGGCCGAGAGGCATCGGAGGCGACGAATTTGAGCGCACCTGCAAGAATTTGAATGGACACCAACGGCCGATCGTGGCCTTAGGGCAGCGTGCACAGACGACTACGGACGGCCCCGGACGGCATCAACATGCCGAGTGCTCTGGAATCATCCGAGTGCGGTCCGCCGCATGCTCGGGGTAGACGCCGCATGCGACGGGGGAGGCGAGACATGGCACAGATCATTTATCGAGTGACCGGCGGAGAAGACGGGAAGCGGATCTCGCGAACGTTTCGCAACACCGATGAGGGGCGCAAGGCGGCCACTGCCGCCGCCAAGAGCTTGGAAAACGCCTCCATTGCGTACGACGTGCGGACCCGGATCGGTGGGCGGGTCGTTACCCGGACCTTCCAACGCCGCAAGGATGCTGACAGCTGGGCAATCACTATTGAGGCTGACCGCCTCCGAGGCATCGTGATTGATCCTCGGCGGGCCCAGACTCCCTTCAGAGATGTCGCGAAGGCCTGGATGGAGGCGAGCACGGCCAAACGAGCTAGCTAGAGGGCGCGGGACCAGGCCATCATCGAGAGTCACCTGAATCCCGTCCTCGGGTCTCGGCGAGTGGGCTCGATCACAAGGGCGGACGTCCAGGCTCTGGTCGACAAATGGGCCGCGACAAAGGCCCCGTCGACCGTGGCACGCCAGTACTCCTGCCTGCGGGCCCTGCTCGGTTGGGCCGAGGCCAGCGAGATGATCGGTCGCACCCCATGCCGGGATATCCGGGTCCCCCAGGTCCGCCTCGTTGACCGGCCCTACCTCACTGCGAAGCAGCTCACGCGGCTCGCCTCGGCACTCGGACCCGACCAGGCTCCGATGATGTGGCTCGGAGCGGTCTTGGGGCTCCGTTGGGCCGAAGCAGCGGGGCTCACGGCCAGCGGATTCGACAGGAAACGGAACGAGGTCACCATCGAGCACCAGCTCGGACGTGACGGCGAACTGGTGGCGCCAAAGTCGGCCGCCAGCAGACGCACGATGGCCTGTCCGAAATGGCTGGCCGACGACCTCGCTGCGCTGGTCGATCGGCGTCGACGCTCGGATGCGGGACACAACGCTCTCCTGTTCGTGGCCGGGGACAATCGACCGTTGGACTACACGAACTGGCGGCGGAGGGTCTGGCTGCCGGCACGCAAGAAGGCCGGCTTGCCGAACCTGCTCTTCCACGACCTTCGGTCGATGGCGGCCACGGCTCTCGTTGCCGCCGGGGTGGACGTGAAGACGGCCCAGACTCGCCTTGGGCATTCCTCCCCTCAGGTAACCCTTGGGCTCTACGCCCGAGCCACCGCCGAAGGAGACCGCAAGGCCGCCAGGGCGGTGGGCGAAGTATTTCGGCCGCGCGATAGACGCGCGATGAAACCAAAGGCGAAGCTGGAGCAGGACAAGAGAAATGCGGGTTGAACTGGGAATATAAAGTGGGCGCTAGAGGACTCGAACCTCCGACCTCAGCCGTGTGAAGGCTGCGCTCTAACCAACTGAGCTAAGCGCCCGGCACTTGAACCGACCAGCGGTGCAAGACCTCGGAAATGAAACGCTACCCCGACCTGGCCAAGGCGCTGGGTGCCGATGTCCGGCTTTGGGGGAGGCGACCAGGACCGTTACCCTGGGGCTGTCGTGGCGGACGAGACGCAGGACTACGAAGAACCGGAATCAGGCTGGCGCGCCGCCCTCAGGCGGATGTCACCGGTATCTCCAGGGCCGCCCAAACCCAGACTCGGCGCCGATTCGTCCGCCGAGCCGCCGACCATGAACGACGCTGAGAAGCGCCGGGCCATCCTCGGCCTGGACCCCCTGGAGCGCAAAATCGGGCTCTACGGTGCGCTGCTCGCGGCACTGATCGCGGTCACCACGCAAATCGGCGGCGTCATCAACCCGACCAAGCCGGTGAGCCAGACACTGGCGGCCACCAAGACCCACACCTGCACCAACAAGGCGTTCACCTACGACAAGTCGACCGGCAAGTGCAACGGCCAGGTCGTCTACTCGCTCGAACACTGGCTGTTCGCGCTGATCCTGCTCCTCGCGTTCGCAGCGGCCCTGTTCGTCACCGTGCGGATCGGTCGACGGGGGCCGATGGGCTTCACGGCGCTGATGACCGGGTTCGCCTTCGAGACCCAGGTGGGGATCCTCGGCTTCCCCTTCATCGCCGCCGGTGGTTGGCTGCTGATCCGGGCCTGGCGGGTCCAGAAATACGGCTCCCCCACCGCCACCAAGACGAGACCCACCGGAACCAAACCGCCACCGGCCGCCCGGGCCGAACGTCCCGCCCGACCCAAGAAAACCAAGGGCCCGGTGGCGACCGGCCCGGCGCCCAACAAGCGCTACACCCCCAAGGCCCCTAAGAAGAAGCGGATCCCCGCTACCCCTCCCGAGTCATAAGCGCCGAGCGCAACAGCCCCAGCACGTCGGCCCGCCGGCGGACCAACGAGCGGGCGGTGGGCTCCTCCCCCATGGCCCTGAACACCTCGACCTCGGTCACCATCCCGATCACGGTCGAATAGATCGCCAGAAGAAGGAGTCTCGGATCGTGGCGCCGCATGCGGCCGGCGTCCATCTCGGCCTCGAGGAACACGTTGGCCCGCTGCACCAGCGGGTCGAGGGCGTCGACCATCTGGGTGGCCGCCGGCGGCCCCAGCCGGGCCACCTCACGCAGCAGGCCCAGCAGCTCGGGCCGGCGGGCGGCCAGGCGGAAGACCGCCCGGACGATGGCGGCGACCTTGTCCCAACCCTCCCCCGAACCCTCCAAGCCGGCCTCGAGGGCGAGCGACAGCTCGGCCGCGCTCCGGTCGATCAGGGCCGAGAGCACCGCCTCTTTGTTGGGGAACCAATAGAGGATGGTCTGCTTTCGGATGTCGAGCGCCCCGGCCAGGGCGTCGAGCGAGGTGGCGTCGTAGCCACGGGTGCCGAAGGACACCAGCGCGGTGTCCAGGATCCGATCCGCCGTGTCGCTGCTCACCTACCACATGGTAGACAAATCCCCTACCAAATGGTAGACAACCGGGGTGGGCATCGCCGAGAGCCTCGCCGCGCGCCGCTTCTTCATCACCGGGGGCACCGGGTTCCTGGGCACGGCCCTGATCGAGCGGATCCTCCGCACCATCCCCGACGCCGAGGTGACCGCGCTGGTGCGGCCGGGACGCCGCAACGAGCCCGGCGACACGAGTCGCCCGCGACATCGTGCGCAACGACTGCTTCGCGCGCCTGCGGGCAGAGCTCGGGGAGGGCTTCGGCGCCGACGTTGGCCGCCGGCTCCACGCGGTGGCCGGTGACGTCTCGACCGACGGGCTCGGCCTCGACGAGGCGGGCCGGGCCGCCCTCGCCTCGTGCGACGTCGTCATCCACTCGGCCGCCACGGTCAGCTTCGACGCGCCGCTCGACCACGCCGTCGAGGTCAACCTCCTCGGCCCGTCACGGGTCGCCGCCGCGGTGGCCCAAGCGCGTGCCGATGGTGGCGGGCCCTCGCACCTGATCGCGGTCTCGACCGCGTACGTGTCGGGGATGCACCAGGGCGAGACCGCCGAGTTACTGCTCTCCGAGGACCGCTTCAGCCTGGCCGTCGACTGGAAGGCCGAGGTGGCCAGCTCCCGGCGGCTCCGCGACGACATGGAGGACGCCTCGCGTCACCCCGACCGGCTGCGCGAGTTCATGAAGCGGGCCCATGGTGAACAGGGGGCCTCGGGCACCCACCTGCTGGCCGCCCGCGCCGAGAAGTTCCGCGAGGAGTGGGTCAAGCGCCAGCTAATCGACGCCGGTTCGGCCCGGGCCCAGGCGCTCGGCTGGCCCGACGCCTACGCGTTCACCAAGGCCCTCGGCGAGCGGGCCCTGGTGGCCCAGCACGGACCGGCCAGCACGGCCCCGGTGCCGCTCAGCATCGTGCGCCCGTCGATCATCGAATCGGCCCTCGCCGAGCCGCGGCCGGGGTGGATCCGCGGCTTCCGGATGGCCGAGCCGATCATCATCTCGTACGCCCGCGGCCTGTTGAAGGAGTTCCCCGGCGTGGCCGAGGGGGTCATCGACGTCATCCCGGTCGACCTGGTGGTGGCGGCCATCCTGGCGGTGGCCGCCCACGGTCCGAGCGAGGCCGAGCCATCGGTGTACCACGTCGCCTCGGGGGTGCGGAACCCGCTCGCCTACGGCCAGCTGGTCTCGCTCGCCCAGGACTGGTTCGGTCGCCATCCGCTCTACGACGAGCGGGGACAGCCGATCTCGGTGCCCGAGTGGTCGTTCCCCGGGCGCGGGCGGGTGCAGCGGCAGCTGCGCCAGGCGACCCGGCTCATGGCGACCGCCGAGCGCGCCCTGACCATGGTGCCGATGCGGCACAAGCAGGCCGAGTGGGCGGCCAAGCTCGAGGAGCGCCAGACCCTCGCCTCGCGGGCGCTCGGCTACGTGGAGCTCTACGGGGCCTACACCGAGACCGAGGCCCGCTACCGGATCGACCACCTGTTGGCCCTCTGGGACACCCTCGACGAGCATGACCAGGCCACCTTCTGCTTCGACCCGGCGGTGATCGACTGGGACCACTACGTGGCCGAGGTCCACTTCCCCTCGGTGGTCGAGCGGGGCCGGGTCCGCACCTCGCCGGTCCGCCAGAGCGGCCCGGACCGAGAGACACGGATGCGCAGCGCGGTGCTGTCGGCGGACCGCCACCTGGCCGTGTTCGACCTCGAGCACACCCTCATCGCGTCCAACGTCGTCGACTCCTACGCGTGGCTGGCCAGCCGGTACCTCCACGCCGACAGCCGGGTCACCTTCGTGGCCGACCTGCTCGGGGCGGCGCCGGGGTGGCTGGCCCTGGACCGGCGTGACCGCGGCGACTTCCTCCGTTCCTTCTACCGCCGCTACGAGGGCGCGTCGGCCGAGCAGGTCAGAACGCGACGCCTGGGACCTCTTCCACCAGTTCCTCCTCCCCCGCTCGTTCCCGGCCGGCCTGGCCCGGGTACGCCACCACCGCCGGCTCGGACACCGCACGTTGCTCATCACCGGCGCGCTCGATCTGGTGGTGGCCCCGTTTGCGCCCCTCTTCGACGACGTGGTGTGCGCCCGGCTTTCCGAGCGCGACGGTCAGTTCACCGGTCGCCTGGCCGAGCTCCCCCCGATCGGCGAGGCCCGGGCGCTGTTGCTGGACCGCTACGCGACCGAGCACGACCTCTCGCTCGACCAGTCGGTCGCCTACGCCGACTCCTCGAGCGACCTGGCCATGCTGGAGGCGGTCGGCTACCCGGTCGCCGTCAACCCCGACTCCCGGCTGGCCGCCATCGCCCGTCGCCGGGGTTGGCTGGTCGAACACTGGAAGCGGGCCTCGGGGGGCAGCGACCGCTTCTTGCCGATCGGCTCGTTGGCCGCCAAGTCCCTCGTCGCCGACACCGGTCCCGGTGGGTCGCGGTGAAGGCGCTCCTCTTCGAACGGAGCCTGCCCCGCTTCGCCGCGTCCACGGCTCGCTTCGGGGCTGGGGTCCGGACGCGGGGCCAAGGTGGCGCCGCTGCGCCTGGTCGACGCCGACGCCCCCGACCTGCCCGGGGTGGGCTGGCATCGGGTGGCGCCCCTCCTCTCGGGCATCTGCGGGTCAGATCTGGCCACCTTGGACGGCCGCAGCTCGCGCTACTTCGAGCCCCTGGTGAGCTTCCCGTTCGTCCCCGGACACGAGGTGGTCGGCACGATCGAGGTCCCGCCTCACTTCGGCCGATGGGACCGAGCTGGCCCCCGGTGCGCGGGTGGTCGTCCAGCCGGTGCTGGGCTGCCGGGCCCGGGGGATCAAGCCGGCGTGCTCGTCGTGTGCGGCCGGCCACACCGGCGACTGCGAGCACGTGGCGTTCGGGCACCTCGTCGCCGGGGATCCAGACCGGGTTCTGCGCCGACACCGGGGGCGGCTGGTCGACGGCCGGCCTGGTCGCGCACGAGAGCCAGCTCTACGCGGTCCCGGACATCTTGAGCGATGCCGACGCGGTGACGATCGAGCCGATGGCGTGCGCGTTGCACGCGGTGCTGGCCGCCCCGCTACGGGAGGACCACGTGGTGGCCGTGCTCGGAGCCGGCACCCTCGGCCTGGCCACGGTGGCCGCGTTCAGTCACCTCTCCGCTCAGGGGCTGGTGCCGGTCCCCACCGCACTGTTGGTCGGAGCCCGCTACGCCAAACAGCAGACGTTGGCCACCGAGCTCGGTGCGAGCGCCGCGCTCGGCCCCGACCAGCTGCCCCGGGCGGTCCGGCGCCACAGCCGCTCCATGGCCACCGGGTCGGTGTCGGGCGGTCGACTCACCGGCGGCGCCGACGTGGTCTTCGACTGCGTCGGCTCGGCCGAGTCGATCGGCCAGTCCCTGGCCATGGTCCGCCCCCGCGGCACGGTCGTGCTGGTCGGGATGCCGGGGCGGGTCACCGTCGACCTGGCCTCACTGTGGCACCGCGAGGTGCGCCTCGTGGGCGCCTACGCGTACGGCACCGAGACCGTGCACGAGCGGGAGCGTTCGACCTTTGACCTGGCCATCGACACCGTCACCGCGATGCGCACCGGCCGGTTGGTCTCGGCCACCTATCCGCTCGACCGCTTCGAGGAGGCGGTCGCGCACGCGGGGGCGGCGGGACGGCGGGGCGCCGTCAAGATCGCCTTCGACCTGCGGGCAACCAGCAAAGGAGCGCGCCGATGACACCGCGACCCGGCTTCGTGCTGGAGGTGGACGGCTCGACGCCGCCCACGCTGTTCTGGAAGGGCGAGGGCTTCACCCTGGAACGCCTCCCCGAGGGGAGCCGGGTCGTCTATGCGCCTGAGCCCCTCGACGCGCTGAAAGACACCGTCGGGGCGATCCGCCACGCGCTGGAGCACCCGTTGGGTGACTCGGCGCCCTTGAGCGCGCTGCTGCGTGCCCGGGATGAAGCTCACCATCTGCTTCGACGACGTCTCGCTCCCCCTGCCGCCCATGGAGGCGCCCGACGCCGCGCCAGATGGTCATCGAAGAGGTGCTCGATGCGGCGGCCACCGCCGGCGTCGACGACGTGGTGCTCATCGCCGCGCTGGCCCTGCATCGCCGGATGACCGAGCCCGAGCTCCGCCACGCCCTGGGGGACCGGGTCTACGAGGCCTTCGCCCCGAACGGCCTGCTCACCCAGCACGACGCCGAGGACCCCGAGAACCTCGTCCACCTGGGCAAGACCAACGAGGGCGAGGACGTCGAGATCAACAAGCGCGCCGCCACCAGCGACCTGCTGGTGTACGTGAACATCAGCCTGGTGGCCATGGACGGCGGCCACAAGAGCGTGGCCACCGGCCTGGCCAGCTACAAGAGCCTGCGCCACCACCACAACCCGACCACCATGCGCCACTCCAAGTCGTTCATGGACGCGCCGTCCTCCGCGCTCCACACCTCCAACTGGCGGATGGGCCGGCTCATCGCCGACAGCGGGGTCAAGGTCTTCCAGATCGAGACGACCCTCAACACCGACACCTTCCCCTCCCAGTTCGCGTTCTTGCAGCGCCGGGAGTGGGAATGGACGCTGCGCGACCGGGCCACCTACGCGGCCACCGCCACCGCGCTCGACGCCACCCCGGGCCGGCTGGCCCGCCAGATCTTCCACTCGATCAAGGCGCCCCACGCCCTCACCTCGGTCCAGGCCGGCGAGGTGGAGGCGGTCCACGAGCAGGCGCTGGCCAGCGTGTGGCGCCAGCAGGGGGTGGTGGTGGAGGGCCAGAGCGACATCGTGACCATGGGGCTCCCCTACATCTGCCCCTACAACGTGAACTCGATCATGAACCCGATCCTCGTGGCCTGCCTCGGCCTCGGGTACTTCTTCAACCTGTACCGCGGCAAGCCGCTCGTGCGCGAGGGGGGCGTCTTGATCATGCAGCACCCGACCAAGCCCGACTTCGACCCGGCGTTCCACCCGAGCTACATCGACTTCTACGAGCAGGTGCTGACCGAGACCACCGACCCCACCGAGATGCACAAGGTCTACGAGGAGTCCTTCGCCACCGATCCGTGGTACATCCACCTGTACCGGACCGGCCACGCCTACCACGGCGTCCACCCGTTCTACATGTGGTACTGGTGCGCACACGCGCTCGAGCACCTGGGGCGGGTCATCGTGCTCGGGGGGGACCCCAAGGCGGTCCGGCGCATGGGCTTCTCCCCCGCCTCGACCATGGCCGACGCGCTCGAGATGGCCACCGACGTCGTCGGACCCTCGCCGACCCTCACCCACCTGCACGCCCCGCCCATCATGCTGGCCGACGTGCAGTGAACGTCAACGGCGCCATGCCGCGCGCTCGGCCGGGCCCGGTTCCCCCTCGGACCACCGGACTGGCCGACCGGGGTCGATCGGCCGGCCCCCGAGCGAAAGGTCGGCCTCGACTACGACCACGAGTGGTCGCGCCGCTACCCGGCCCGCCTCGTGCGCGCGGCGATCCTCGACAACGTCACCCGGCCGCTGGCCCATCTGGTCGCGCCGGCGACCATCCGGGGCGGCGAGCACCTGCGCCACCTCGAACCCCCGGTCATCTTCGCGGCCAACCACGCCAGCCACCTCGACACGCCGCTGCTCCTCACCACGCTCCCGGTCCGGTTCCGCCACCGCACGGTGGTCGGCGCGGCGGCCGACTACTTCTTCGACCGTCCGTGGAAGGCCGCCCTGTGGTCGCTCACCCTGGCCGCCATCCCGATCGAGCGGTCCCGGGTCAACCGGAGCTCGGCCGACGTGGCGGCCGAGCTGCTCGCCGACCGCTGGAACCTGGTCATCTTCCCCGAGGGCGGCCGGACCGCCGACGGGTGGGCCCAGGCGTTCCGCGGTGGCGCCGCCTACCTGGCCCTGCGCACCGGTGCACCGGTGGTCCCGGTGTACCTGCACGGCACCCGGCGCATCCTGCCCAAGCACGACGACGACCACCCCGGTGGGTCGGGCACCGAGAACGCGGGCCGGGGACTGCGGCGGGCCGAGGTCACCGTCATGTACGGACCGCCGCTGTCTGCAACCGAGGGGGAGAACGCCCGACGCTTCGGGGTGCGGATCGAGCGGGCGGTGGAACTGTTGGCCCGAGAGGTGGCCACCGACTGGTGGACGGCCCGGCGGGCCGGCGATGAGGGCGACAGTGCGCTGCACGGCCCCGAGGCCGTCCCGTGGCGGCGGGCCTGGGCGCTCGGTCCACCCGACGGCATGCGCGAGGACCGGAGTTGGCCGGTCTCCCCCTTGGCCCGGGCCAAGCGGTCGCCGCGCCGGCGGACCGGTCCGGGGCGGCTGCGATCGGGGTCTGTCGGTTGAGGGGGTGGGACCCCGCTCCGTAGTGTGGGTGCATGCCCCTCGACGGAGAGTACGAACCGAGCCCATCTGAATGGGTCAGGAACCAGGTTGCCGAATACGAGGCCTCCGGGGGCGAGCGGGCCAACACGCTGCTCGACACCGGACTGGCGATCATCGTGATCACCACTCGGGGGAACAAGAGCGGGAAGATCCGCAAGACCGCGCTCATGCGGGTCGAGCACGACGGGGAGTACGCCTTGGTCGCCTCGAAGGGCGGGGCTCCGACCCACCCGGTCTGGTACTACAACCTGGTCGCCGACCCGACGGCGGTGGTCCTCCAGGACGGACCCGAACCCTTTGATGTCGACGTGCGCGAGTTGCACGGCGACGAGAAGGCGACCTGGTGGGATCGCGCCGTCGCGGCGTACCCGCCCTATGCCGAGTATCAGACCAAGACGCAACGCCAGATCCCGGTCTTCGTCGCCACCAGGAGGGCCGGCTAAGCGAACTCGGTCGCCCCCGATCACCGGGGTCGGCAAGGTCCTTTTCGGCCCGAGGATCCCCACCGGGCGCGAACACCCTGGGTAGCTTGATTTGTGGAATCAGCGCCGGTTCGTGGGCCAGGTCCCGGGGTTCGGTAGGGGTTTGTCCCCGTCTCGGCGCCCTGATCTCCTCGACTTGGGAAATCGAACACGCCAGAGGGTGTGATCGAGTTCTCGGGAAGCAGCCGAGACATGGAAGCTCTCACCGAGGCGGCCGGTCGACCGGACCGGCCGCGACCAAGGCCACCGAATGGCTGCCGGCCGACGCCCGCGCCCGGCGTCGCTGGCTGTGGGTGGTCGGGGCGACACTGCTGCTTGTTGTCGGGCTGGGCGGTTCGGTCCTCGGCGGCTTGGCCTGGTACCGCTACCAACGAAGCGAGACCCAGAAGTCCTTCGACGCCACCGCGTCGGGGGCGGCCGTCGCGGTGGGCGCATCGCTCAACCGTGACCTCGACTTCATCTCGGCCCAGAGGTCCTTGGTGGCGGCCTTCCCAGAGATGACCAACCGACAGCTGGCCGCCTGGTACCGGGGCCTCAACGTGAAAGAGAAGTACAAGGGCGCCATCGCCTTCGGGTTCGTCGAACCGGTGTCGAACGCCCAACTTCCCGCCTTCCTGGCCGCGCTCAAAGCCGATCCCCCCGACGCCACTGCGGCCGTGGCGAACTCGGTGATCCCGGCGGGCGTCCGGTCGCAGTACTGCCTCGCTCGGTTCGGCATCCTGCTGACCTCGTTGATCCCCCCGACCCTCGACCTGTGTGCCCCCTATGTCACCGGGACGACCCCCTCGCCAGTCGCCCCGGTGCTACACCAGGCGGCCGCCACCGGCGAGATCCGGGTGTCGTCGTATCGGACCATCGGCAAGGCCTTCGAGCCGCTCATCGGCGCCAAAGAGGCCCGGTCGCTGGCCGCCCTGTTCGCGATCTCGGTCCCCATCTACAACGGGGATGCGACGCCCTCCACCGTGGCCGGTCGCGAGAGCTCGCTATGGGGTTGGGTCGTCGGGAGCTTGAGCAGCACCACCCTGCTGCATTCGGCCCTCGGCTCGACCAACCTCGAGGCGACGCTCCGCTTCCGCTCCCCCGGGGAGCCGCTGGTGGTGGTGGGCTCGGCGGGACCGGGGCCAGGCGGCGCCCACCTGGTGAGCACCAGGACGCTCACCGACGCCCAGGGATGGAGCGTCGTGATCACCAGCCCGGCGACGTCGGGTGCCGCGTTGGAGGGGTTGGTCATCGGGGCGATGGGGGCGATCGTCGTCCTCTTGCTGATGCTGTTCCTCATCCACCTGGCCCGCTCGCGCGAGAGCGCGCTTCGATTGGTCGATCAGCGGACCGGTCAGCTCCGGCACCAGGCATTGCACGATGCGCTCACCGGTCTCCCCAATCGAGCACTGATCTTCGACCGGGCCCAGCAGATGCTGATGCGGGCCCGGCGCAACCCGGTCGGCATCGGGGCGATCTACATCGACCTCGACAACTTCAAGGACATCAACGACACCTTCGGTCACCACGTCGGGGATCAGCTCCTGCGCTCGGTGGCCGACCCGTCTGGCCTCGGCCCTCCGTTCGAGCGACTCGGTGGGACGCCTGGGCGGGGACGAGTTCTTGGTGCTGGTCGAAGACGACTCGCGCGATGCCGGCCCCGAGATGATCGCCGAGCGCCTGCAGATGGCGCTCGCCGAACCATTCGAGCTCGAGATCCCCGAGTCGATCCAGCTCCTGGTCCACGTCAGCATGGGGGTCGCGGTCGGGCAAAGGGAGAGTGCCGACCAGCTGATACGAGACGCTGACGTCGCCCTCTACTCGGCCAAGGCGGCCGGCCGGGACCGGTTCGTGGTCTTCGCACCCGAGATGCAGGCCGCGGTCAAGGATCGCCTTGGACTCGAGATCGACCTGCATGATGCCATCGGTGCCGGTCAGCTCTTCTTGGTCTACCAGCCGATCTTCGACCTCACCACCATGGCCGCCAAGGGTGTCGAGGCCCTGGTTCGCTGGCAACACCCCACCAAGGGGCTCATCATGCCCGACGACTTCATCCCGCTCGCAGAAGAGACCGGCCTCATCGTGCGCCTCGGCCGCTTCGTTCTCAACGAGGCCTGTGCGCAGGCCGCCGCGTGGCACGCCCAGGGATTCCCGATCGGCGTCGCCGTCAACATCTCCACTCGTCAGCTCGACAGCGAGGGTTTCGTCGACGACATCGGTCACGCGCTGGATCGAAACGGGCTCGATCCCTCTTGGCTCACCCTCGACATCAATGAGACCGCCCTCATGCACGACATCCATAGGGCCCCGAGGATGCTGGGCCAACTGAAAGAGCTCGGCGTCAACGTGTCCATCGACGACTTCGGTTCGGGCTACTCCTCCTTGCTCTTCCTGCGTCAGTTCCAGATCGACGCGCTAAAGATCGATCGTTCCTTCATCACGAGAATCAGCCAGACGGCCGAATCTCCGGCTCTCATCCACACGATCATCCAGCTGGGCAAGGCTCTCGGAATCGAGACTCTGGCTGAGGGCGTCGAGGACGATGCCCAACTCGCCCAGTTGCAAAGAGAGCAGTGCGACAGCGCTCAAGGGTTTCTGCTAGCCCGGCCGCTTGGCGCCGATGCGATCACCGGGTTCTTTTCCCACACCTCGACCGATGGGGCCGAACCCGATGTCGATGTGGCGGTACCGAGCGGCTCGAAAGCCTGAGCGACCCCCGTCCGCTCTGATCAACCCTTGCCCGAAAGGGCCGAGGTGACATCGGTCTCGGAGAAATCGTCCCCTTGAACAGCAACGGTTCACCGCTGGCGCGGGCCAGTGCGTAGGCGAAGCAATCGCCGAAGTTGAGCCCAGCGGGGTGACCATGGCCGATCTTTTTTCTGCCTTCTCACTGCCCAGCCGTCAGTCTGCCCAGCCGTCAGTCTGCCCAGCTCTCGCTACCGGCCCCGCCTCCGCCGCACGAGGTACCTCCGCGGAAGTGCGGCGTCGAACCGCTCGGTTCGCAGCGCCTGCTCGAGGTGGTCGTCGAGCGGGGCCAGCTCGTCGGATCCGGTGGCCCACGACAACAAGAGGTCGGCCAACGCCGGGTTGCGAGCGAGGGCCGGCCCGTGCAGGTAGGTGCCGACGACCCGGCCCGACCACGCCCCGTCGGTGTGATCCCCGTTGCCCACCCCGACCCGGACCCGCCCGAGGGCCCGGACCCCGGGACCGGTGGCGGTGACCCCGCCGTGGTTCTCGAATCCGGTCAGCCGACCCACGCCGGGCAGATCGGCGTCGACGACGATCTCACCGACCGCCCGGCGCGCCGCGCCCTTGACCGTGGTCACGTCGAGCAGCCCGAGACCGGGCACCGCCGTGCCGTCGGCCGCCGGAAAGGTGGTGCCCACGATCTGGTAGCCCGCGCACACGGCAAACACCACCGCCCCGTTCTCGACCGCCCGAACCAGGGTCCCGTCGTCGGTCAGGCTCTCGGTTGCCTGCACCTGGGGCCCATCCTCGCCACCGCCAAGCGTGTAGAGATCGGCGCTCGGAAGTGGGTCGTCGCTGGTCGCCTGGATGAGCTCGGCCGGGATGCCCCGACGCTCGGCCCGGCGAGCCAGCACCAACCCGTTGCCGCCGTCGCCGTAGGTGCCGAGGAGGTCGGGGTAGACGACCACGATCCGCAGGGGCCGGTTCAGCACCGCAGCCTCGTCACGACGCGCGGCTGGCCCGCAGCAGATCGTGGAACGCGGTGTAGTTGCCAATGAACTCGACTGGCTCGGGGTCCTCGGCGTGCTTCTCTGTTTGGCTGGCCAGGCGCGAGGCGACGGCCACCGCGTCGGTCGGATCGACCACCCGCTCGTGGGCCACCCCGGCGTAGTCGAGACGGACCGACAGATCGGCGCTCCGCTCCCCGCTGGCCACGACCGGCCGGCCGGCCAGTCGCTCGAAGGGCACGTCCCACAGCCACGACGGATCGCGCCCGTCGGCGACCCGGGCGTTGATCGCCACCACCACCGGCGAGCTCCCGGGCGCCACCAGGTCGAGGAGCTCCGCCCAGCCGGCCGGGTTCTTGGCCAGCAGCAGGCGCGTCGGGACGCCGCCCACCGAGTGCAGCGAGAACCGCCCGGCCACCCCCTCGATCCGTCCCATCGCGCTGAGGGCACGGTCGGCCGGCACGCCCAGGACCTCGGCCCCGGCGGCGGCCAGCACGGCGTTGCGGCGGTTGAAGGACCCGGGGATCGAGAGCACCACGGGCACCCGACGACCGTCGGCGAACACCGCGGTGGTCGTCCCGTCGGGTCCCTCGTCCACGTCGACGTCGGGCTTCGGCCGGGCGAAGCCGCACTCCGAGGACCACCCGGCGGCATCGAACCGGATGCGACCACCGCAGGCTGGACAGCCCGAGGCATCGGACCGCCACCGCATCCCCCCGGCCACCCACACCACCGAGTGGGCCGACTGCGCGCCGAACACCACCAGGGGGTCGTCGGCATTGGCGACCACCGTGCCCCCGGCCGCGGCGAACGTCCCTCGCCAGCGCGCCGCCACCATGCGCACCTCGTTGCTCCGGTCGAGCTGATCGCGCGAGAGGTTGAGCAGGACGACGACCGCCGGGGCGAGCGAGTGGACAATGGCCGGCACGTACCCCTCGTCGACCTCGAGCACCGCGGTGGCGTCGGGTGGCCCGGCCGCCATCGCGGCGACATGCCCGGCCGGCATGTTGGACCCGGTGGCATTGGTGACCACTTGGGATCCCGCCTCTTCGAGGGCCGCCGCCAGCAGCCGGGTCGTGGTGGTCTTGCCATTGGTCCCGCTGACCACCGCGATGGTCCGCCCCGAGCCCAGCACCTCGAGCAGGTTCGGTGCGATGGCGAGGCCCAACCGACCCCCGGCCACCGTGCCACCGCCGAGACCCAAGCGGCGCGAGAGCCCGTTGAGTGAGGCCGTCGCAAGGACGGCGGCGCGGGTGCGCGCGGTCATCGGCGTCGAGGGTAGGTCTTCGCCAGCTCTTCGGGTGTCGGTGCACGACGCGTGCGCGCCTCGTCGGGCAACAACGTCGCGATCGCCGACATGATGGTCTCGGTGTCGGCCACCGCGTCGGTCAACCCCAGCGAGACGCTCGGCCCGACCCGCACCGAGACGTCGTGGACGCCGATGACGTTGGGAACGGCCGAGGACCGCGGCCAGACCCCTTCGGTGCCCCACAGGCCGATCGGCACGACCGGCGCACCGGTGGCGGCAGCCAGGCGGGCCGCACCGGTGTGGCCATGCAGGTGCGGATCGAAGGCCGCCTCACCGCGCGGGATGGTCCCCTCGGGAAGGACGACCACCACCTCGCCGGCCCGCAGCGACCCCTCGGCGGCCCGCAGGGGCTCCCCCGAACCGCTGCCCCGGTCGACCGGGATGCCTCCGATCGCCTTCAACATCCAACCGACCGCGGCGACGTCGAACATCTCCCGCTTGGCCAGGAACCGCACGGGCCGGTTGATCCCGACGGCCACCAGCGCCAGCGCGGCCATGTCGAAGTAGCTGCGGTGGTTGGCCACCACGATGACCCCGCCGGCCCGCGGGATCGTCTCGACACCGGAGATGTCGAAGCGCGCGTAGGGGAAGAGCGATCGCCGGATGACCATGCGCAACAGGTGGTAGGGCTCGAGCCCGGCGATGGACGGCACGCCGGGCGGACGATCCCAGTACTCGATAGGCCACCGGCGGGCCAGCGCCAAGACGGCCAGGCCCGGGTCGGGGTTGAGCGCGTGGGGGTGACCGACGCTGGCCAGGAGCGGGGCGTCGTAGACGCTGTCGGAGTAGGCGTGGGACTCCGAGAGGTGCTCGCCGGCCGACTCCGCCCACCGGCGAACCGCGGTCAGCTTGCCGGGACCCCACACGAACCCGCCGTCGATCTTGCCGATGTAGCGGCCGTCGCGGACCTGGTAGCGGGTCGCCACGACGTCGTCGAAACCGAGCGCCGAGGCAAGCGGGGTGATCATGTCCACCGGGGTCGTCGTCGCGAGCACCAGGCGGTGGCCGGCCTCGCGGTGGGCCTGCAACGCCGCCGGAGCGAACGGGGCCACCAGGGCGGCCAGCTCGGAGACGGCCTCCTCGGCCGCCGCGATCACCTCGTCTTGGAGCCACCCGCCGGCCACGACGGCGGTCATCCGGGCCAACGCCATTGACACCGGGTTCTCGCCGAGCCGCTCGTAGACGGCGTAGAGGGCGTGGGCGCCCGGAAGGGTCCGGTTGTCCGAGATGACCCCCCGACGCCGGAGGGCCAGATCGAGCACGGGCCCCGACGGCCCTCTGAGCAGGGTCCGGCCGAGATCGACGAAGACGGTACCCATGTCGCCCGAGGCTAACGGAACTGCCCCAATACATAGTGAAGGGACCGCCGGGGGGGCTGGCGATCCCTTCACTTGGACCCGCTTGGGAACAGAGGGGGGGGTTCCTGATCCCCGCGGTCTCCATCCATTCTGGAGCAAGCCGGTCGATCTGTCAAGCAGCTTCCACCGATACTTGGTATCTTGAACCGAGATGGAAATCCGGCACCTGCAGGCCCTGGTCGGGATCGCCGAGTACGGAAGCTTCTCGGCCGCCGCCGACGCCCTCGGCACCGTCCAGTCCAACGTGTCGGCCCACGTGGCCCGCTGAGAACGCGAACTGGGCGCCCCGGTGGTCGATCGTTCCACGGGGCGGCTCACCGAGGAGGGCGAGATCGTGGTGGCCCGGGCTCGCCGGATGCTGGTCGAGATGGACGCGCTGGTTGCCGACGTCTCGGCGATGCGCCAAGAGGTGGTGGGCACGGTGCGGGCCGGAATGATCGGCACGACCGGGCGCTGGCTCGTTCCCCGGCTCTACGCCATGCTGCGCGAGCGACACCCGGGCGTCCAGATGACGGTCTCCGACGGGACCAGCGCCAGCCTCGAGCCGCGACTGCTGAGCGGCCAGCTCGACCTGGCGGTGGTCTCGCTCCCGGTGGTCGGCGACGAGCTCATTGGCACCCCCCTGTTCGAGGAGGACCTGATGCTGGTGGTCCCGACGGATCACCCGCTGGCGTCGGCGCCCCGGCCGCTTCCGCTGGCCGCCCTGTGCGCGCTCAAGCTCATGCTGCCGCTGCCCAACACCGCATTGCGCGACGAGATCGACGCGGCGCTGCGGCGGGCCGGGGTGACGCTGCGGCCGGCCATGGAGCTCGACGGGATCCGCATGATCGCGTCGTTGACCTTCGACGGCTACGGCCCCGCGATCCTGCCGGCGACGGCGGTGCCTCGGCACATGCGCGAGCGCTTCGAGCTCGTCCCCTTGGCGGGACTCCCCCGGCGCCGGGTCGGGGTGGCCCAACGGCGCCGAGGGCTGCCGTCGGCCCCCACCCGGGCGGTCATCGCGCTCCTGGACATCGTCGCCAACGATACCGACGATCGTCCCGCAGGACTGCATCCAGCGACTGCTCCAACCAGCTGAGCGCTACTGTCGCCTCGCCGTCGCATCGGGGAGGTCCGACATGCTCAGCGCCAAGGTGCCCCTCGACGAACTGGGTGATGACCGCTCCCTCGTCCCCACCTATGCCAACCGGGGACTCTCCGAGTCGGTCCCCCGCTACGAGCTTCCCGAGCATTCGATGGAGCCCGACGTCGCGTACCAGCTCATCCATGACGAGCTGAGCCTGGACGGCAACCCCACCCTCAACCTGGCCACGTTCGTGACGACGTGGATGGACGAGCGGGCCGACCAGCTGATGGCCGAGAACGCCAATAAGAACGCCATCGACTGGGACGAGTACCCCCAGACGGTCGAGCTCCAGGACCGGTGCGTGAACATGCTGGCCCGCCTGTTCGGCTCGCCCGAGCACCACACGAGCATCGGCTGCGCGACGGTCGGGTCGTCCGAGGCCATCCATCTGGGCGGGCTGGCGATGAAGTGGCGGTGGCGGGCCGCCCGCCGGGCGGCGGGCAAACCCGACGACCAACCCAACCTGGTCATGGGGGCCAACGTGCAGGTGTGCTGGGAGAAGTTCGCCCGATACTTCGACGTCGAGCCGCGTTACGTGCCCCTCACCGATAGGCGCTTCGTGATCGGGGTCGACGAGGCCATGGCGTTGGTGGACGAGAACACCATCGGCGTCGTCGGGATCTTGGGCAGCACCTACACCGGCGAGTACGAACCGATCGCGGCGCTCTCCGCTGCGCTCGACCAACGGTTCGCCGCCGACGGCGTCGACGTCCCGATCCACGTCGACGCGGCGAGCGGTGGCTTCGTGGCCCCCTTCCTCCAGCCCGACCTGGCGTGGGACTTCCGGTTGCCCCGGGTCCGCTCGATCAACGTGTCGGGTCACAAGTACGGGCTGGTGTACCCCGGCGTGGGCTGGGTGATCTGGCGCGACGTGGCCGACCTTCCCCAAGAGCTCATCTTCGAGGTCGACTATCTCGGCGGAAGCCACGCCAACTTCAGCCTCAACTTCTCGCGCGGGGCCGCGCAGATCGTGGCCCAGTACTACAACTTCATCCGGCTCGGCAAAAGTGGCTACCGCCAGATCATGGAGGCGCTGGCCGACACGGCCAAGTGGATCGCCGGAGAGTTAGCCAAGCGCTCCGACCTCACCATGCTTGCCACCGGATCGGATCTGCCGGTCGTGTGCTTCGGGCTGGCCGACCAGCCCGGCTTTTCGGTCTTCGATCTCTCGGCGCTGTTGCGCCAGCGCGGCTGGATCGTGCCCGCCTACAAGATGGCCCCCGACGCCGAAGACGTCGAGGTACTCCGGGTGGTCGTCCGCGAGGGGCTGAGTCGGGACCTCGCGTCCGAGCTGGTCCACGACATCGGCGCCGCGATCGACCAACTGGCGGCGGGACAGCATCCCGACCAGCCGCCGGCACCCACCCCGACCCCGACCCCAACCCATCGGCGGGGGTCCGCACGGGTTGCCAAACCCCACCCGACGAGAAAGACCCGCGCCGTCTGCTAACCCGCCCCTGCTAACCCGCCCCTGCTAACCCGCCCCTGCTGACCCGCTCTGCGGGCCGGTCGCGAGGCCGCTCCGCGGGTGGTCCTACTGGTGGTGGGCCGTGTACGCCTTGGCCTGCGAGCCGACCAACGACACCAGGTTGCCCAGGGTCAGGTTCACGTCGGCCAGGTGCGCGCCCCAGGTCGGCCCGAGGACCTCGGCGACGAGCGGGCGGGTGTCGCCCGAAAGCGAGGTCGGGGTGACCTGCAGCCACGTCGCCCCGCCGCTCGACATGCACTGGCCGGTATAGAGGTCCGGGTAGGTGACCCACGGCGTGGAGACGGTCGGGCCGGTCCCCTCGACTCCGAGCGCCGCCGCGCCGGCGCCCGGAAAGTACGGCGTGATGACGGCCTGCCCACCCCCGAGCGCGGCCGGGTTCACGCACAGCACCTGGAGACCCGCCGAGGCGGTCTGACCCGACAGAATGCTGACGCCGGTGCCGGGCCGGCCGAAGAGGCTGTTGGCCGGCGGCGGATCGACGAAGCTCGAGTAGGCGACCACGCAACCGGTCTCGGTGCTGGTACGGCACGCCGGGATGTGCGAGAACGAGCCCCCGACCGACTTGCCGATCGGCACAGTGACGTTCCCGCCCAGAAGGATCGCCGAGACCAGGTGCTTGCGGATCGACGGGTTGTTGTCGACCTCATGCTTCAGCAGCTCGATGAGGATCCCTGCGCCCTGGGAGTGCCCGATGAACACGATCCCCCGATCGTGGTTGTCGTGGGCCATGTAGTCCTTGAAGGCCGACAGCGCCGAGTCGTAGGCCTCCAGGGCGGCCGCCGCGGTGAGGGGCACCTTCCCGACGATGGAGGCCAACGTGACCTGGTTGTACATCGGCGCGTAGACCCGGCACACCTGGGAGAACCGCGAGGCCTGGTCGAACGCGACGTTGGTCTCGGCCGGTTGGATGGTGAGATCGGAGTTGGCCGTCGGCTCGGTGCTCACGGTCGGATACACGTAGAAGCAGTCGATCGGCGCGTCCTTGGCGTCGGTGGTGGTCACCACGGTCTTCTGGCCGTTGGCCTTGACGACGGTCGCAGTCAGGGGGGACTCACACGGATCTGAGGCGAGCCCGGGCTTGCACAGCCACACCGTGTCCGACGGTGCGCTGCTCGACGCGGTGGCACCGGCCGTGGCCGAGCCGATGCACGCGCCGGTGCCGAGGACAGAGGAGACCACGACCACCCGCGCCCACTGCACCACCCGCGCCCACTGCGCCACCCGCCGATGCACCACGAACTCTCCTCGCCCACACCATCGAGCCAAGACCGGGCACCCTATAGGTTGGCGACATGGCCGCGACGACGCCCCATCCCCTGGAGATGCCGGCCGGGCTGGCCGAGTCGGTCCTCGATCGGGCAAGGGGGGCCGGCTGCGATCACGCCGAGCTGCGGGTCGAGCGCATCCGATCCCAGGCCGTCTCCTTGCGCGACGGTGAGGTCGAGACGGCGGCCGACGATACCGAGTCGGGCATTGGGCTGCGGGTCGTCTTCGACGGGGCGATCGGGTTCGCGGCCACCGTCGCCCGCGACGCTGGTGCCGCCGGTGACCTGGTCGACCAGGCCCTGGAGCTCGCTCGGGTGGCCTCCCGGGCCACCTCGCGACGGGTCGAGCTGGCGACCGAAGACGGACATGGGGAGGTCGAGTGGACCTCGCCGCACCTGATCGACCCGGTGTCGGTTCCCCTGAGAGAGAAGGTCGCGCTGCTGGGCGACTGGAGCCGCCGGGTGCTCGACGCACCCGGCATCGACCACGTGGCCACGTCGGTGCTCGCGGTGACCGAGGACAAGTACTACGCCGATCTCGCCGGCACGAGAGCCGCCCAGCGCCGGGTGCGCGTCCACCCCCAGCTCGAGGCGGTGGCACTCGGCGAAGGGGGCGACTTCGAGACCATGCGGACCCTCGCCCCCCCGGTCGGTCGGGGCTGGGAGTACCTGGGCGACGACGGCTGGGACTGGGAGTCCGAGCTGGCGGCACTGCCCGGGCTGCTGCGCGAGAAGTTGGCGTCGCCGTCGGTCACCGCGGGCCGCTACGACCTGGTCCTCGCGCCCACCAACCTCTGGCTCACCATCCACGAGTCGATCGGGCACGCCACCGAGCTCGACCGAGCGCTCGGCTACGAGGCCGCCTATGCCGGCACCTCGTTTGCCACCTTCGAGCAGCTGGGCACGCTCCCCTACGGCTCGCCGGCGCTCAACGTCACCGGGGACCGCACCGCCGAGCACGGCCTGGCCACCGTGGCCATCGACGACGAAGGGGTGGAGGGCCAGCGCTTCGACCTCATCAGAGACGGCACCCTGGTCGGTTACCAGCTTGACCGGTCCATCGCCGCTGCGAGCGGCCTCGGTCGCTCCAACGGCTGCGCGTTCGCCGACTCGCCGTTGCACATCCCCATCCAGCGCATGGCCAACGTCTCGCTCGCCCCGGCTAACGAGCCGGGCCCCACCACCGAAGAGCTCATCGGCCGGGTGACCCGGGGCATCTACGTGGAGGGCGACAAGAGCTGGTCGATCGACATGCAGCGCTACAACTTCCAGTTCACCGGGCAGCGGTTCTTCGCCATTCAGAACGGGCAGCTGGCCGGGCAGCTGCGCGACGTGGCCTACCAGGCCACCACCACCGAGTTCTGGGGCTCCATGGTCGCGGTCGGCGCGGAGAGCACCTACCTGTTCGGCGGCGCGTTCAACTGCGGCAAGGGCCAGCCCGGCCAGGTGGCGCCGGTGAGCCACGGCTGCCCGAGCGCGCTGGTGAGCGACGTCCGGATCCTCAACGCGAAGCAGGAGTCGGGCCGATGAGCCTGCCGGCGCCCCAAGAGGTGGTGGAGCGGACGCTGGCCGCGGCCGGCGGCGAACGTTGCGTGGTCATCGTCGAGGAGTCGAGCCAGTCCGAGATCCGCTTCGCCAACAACACCACCACCACCAACGGCCGGCGACGTGACCGGCGGGTGGTGGTGGTCCGTTTCAGCGACGTCGACGGCGGCATCGCCGCCGGGGTGGCCAGCCAGAGTGGCGACGTCGACGTGACCGCGATGATCGAGGCGGCGACGGCCGACGCCGAGAGCGCCCCGCCCAGCCCCGACGCGGCGCCCCTCGTCGAAGGGGCCGCCGACGCGGCGTTCGACGAACCGCCGGCCGAGGGGGAGCTGGCCGCCTTCGCGCCGATCCTCGACGACCTGGCCGCCGCGTTCGATGCGGCCCGGTCGTCGGACCGGGTCCTGGCGGGCTTCGTCGAGCATCAGACCGACACCGTGTACCTCGGGAGCTCGACCGGCCTGCGCAGGCGGCACAGCCAACCGACCGGGGCGGTCCACATGGTCGCCCGGTCGGCCGACGGCACCCGGTCGGCCTGGGTCGCCGACGCCACCGGGGACCTCCGCAGCGTCGACGTGCCGGCGATGGACGCCCGACTGGCCACCCGCCTGCGGTGGGCCGAGCGGACCGTCGCGCTCGACGCCGGCCGCTACGAGGTCGTCCTCCCGCCCGAGGCGGTCGCCGACCTCATGGTCGATCTGACCAACTACGCCGGCGGCCAGGACGCCGAGGAGGGTCGCACCGTGTTCTCGGCGCCCGGCGGGGGCACCCGGATCGGCGAGCGGCTGTGCCCGCTCCCCTTCCACCTGTACGGGGACCCGGCCGAGCCCGGCCTCGAGTGCGCGCCGTTCCTCACCGTCGGCGCGTCGTCGAGCGAGGCCTCGGTCTTCGACAACGGGATGCCGATCGGCGCCACGCCGTGGCTGGCCGAGGGCCGGCTGGCCAACCTCCGCTACCACCGGGCCGCGGCCGCGCAGATCGGGGGCGCACTTCGCCCCGCCGGTCGACAACCTGGTGCTCGAGCTCGACGGGGCCCAGGGCACGACCGAGGAGCTGGTCGCCCGGACCGAGCGGGGGTTGCTCTTGACCTGCCTGTGGTACATCCGCGAGGTCGACCCCTCGACCCTCTTGTTGACCGGCCTCACCCGCGACGGCGTCTACCTCGTCGAGGGGGGCGAGATCGTGGGAGCCGTCAACAACTTCCGCTTCAACGAGAGCCCGGTCGACCTGCTGGCCCGGACCATCGAGGCCGGGACGAGCGTCCGGGCCCTCGGGCGGGAGTTCGGCGAGTGGGTCAACCGGAGCCGGATGCCGCCACTCAGGGTGGCCGACTTCAACATGAGCTCGACCAGCGCGGCCAGCTAACCGGCCGTCGTCATTGCCCGGGGGATTACCCGGGGGTCACCATGCCCCGATTTTCCCTCGTCGGGCCGTAGATTTTGCAGTTGCGCGTCGCAATCTGCTTGATATCTGGAGATCACCCATCGGTCGCGCCGATACGCGCCGAAGGGCCGAGGCCGGCGACGAGGTCGCCCCGGAGGCCGCCTCGGACCTCGGCGGGTCCCGACGCGCCCGGCGGCTGGCCGGGATAGTGCTCGTCGTTGGCCTGGGGGCGTCGGTGCTGGCGGCCTTCCAGTGGCGCGGCTACATCGGCGACCAGCAGGCCCGGCAGGTCACCACGACCACCGCCACCACCAGCGCCTCGCTCTCGGCGGCCCTCCAGCGCGACGAGGACCTGGTCGAAACGCTCCGCGGCGTGGTCGCGAGCGGCGCCACGGTGACCAACCCCCAGCTCGAGGACCTCTACATGAACGTCGGGGGGACCGACAACGCCGGGGTCATCGGCCTCGTTTACATCGAGCTGGTGCCGTACCGGTATCTGGGCGGCTTCGAGGCCCAGGTGGCCGCCGACCCGCCCCTGGGCAGACCGGAGTCGGCATCGTCGTCGGGCCTGGTGGCCAACGACGGGGTTCGCCCCCAGTACTGCTTGATCCGCCTGGCCGCCGCCTCGACGGCCGCGGCCAAGGACCTCTCACCCGCCGGGACAAGAGAGCTCACGACCGAGCTGTCCGATCAGTACGACTACTGCTCGGGCCAGTACGCGCCGTTCTTGAGCAAGTCGGCGGCCACCGGCCGCCAGGACGTCACCTCGTTCGACGAGACCCTTGCGTCGACCCCGGGCCAACGCAAGGCGGCCGGGGTTCCCAACTCCCTCTTCGACATCGCCGTCCCGGTCTATGTGCCCGGCGCCCCGTTGGCCACGACGGCCGAGCGCGCCCAGGCGCTGCTCGGCTGGACGAGCGGCCTCTTCTCCCCGCTGCCAGTGCTGGCTCCGATCGTCGGGCGCTCAGCCGGCCTCGCCATCACCCTCAGCTACGTCAACTCGACCGGCACCACCAGGTTGGCCAGCGCCGGACCGTCGCTCTCCCACGCGTCCGACCAGACGGTCCGCTTGAGCGCGGACGGCCACTGGGTCGCCCGGATCTCGGTGGTCCCCTCGGACGTGTCGGCCACCGTGCAGGGGATCGGGGTGCTCGCCGACCTCTTCGTCATCGTGTTGCTCGTCGCGCTCATCTTGAGCCTGTTCCGTTCGCGCAAGCACGCCCTGGCCTCGGTCGAGAACAAGAACCAGGAGCTGCTCCACCGCTCGCTGCACGACACCTTGACCGGTCTCCCCAACCGCGAGCTGATGCTCGACTGGACCGAGACCATGCTCGAGAGCGAGCGCGAAGAACCGGTGGCGGCGCTGCTCATCGACCTGGACGATTTCAACGCGATCAACGACACCTACGGGCACCGCTTCGGTGACGAGTTGCTGAAATCGGCCGCGCGATCGCCTGTTGGCCTCGCTCGGTCCCTCCGACACGCTCGGCCGTATGGGCGGCGACGAGTTCATCGTGCTGGCCAAGGGGCCTTCGATCGCAGCGGGCGCCGACGCACTGGCCGGCCCGGATCCTTGCCGAGATATCGATCCCCTTCGAGCTGGCCGGCCTAAGCGAGCTCGTCCGCATCTCGGCCTCGATCGGCGTCGCCGTCGGCCCCGGGCCGAGCGCAGAAGACCTGCTGCGCGACGCCGACACGGCATTGAACGACGCCAAGTCGGGCAAGGGCCGGTTCGCGGTGTTCAAGCCCGAGATGCACGCGGTGGCCCGCGACCGGGTGAACCTCGGCATCGAGCTGCGCGCGGCACTCGAGGAACAGCAGTTCTTCTTGGTGTACCAGCCCGTTTTCCGACTCTCTGACGTCGTCCCGCTGGGCGTCGAGGCGCTGTTGCGCTGGCGTCGCCCGCTGCGCGGCGTCATCCCACCGCTCGAGTTCATCCCCCTGCTCGAAGAGACCGGGATGATCGTGGACGTGGGCCGGGAGGTGCTGCGTCTCGCGTGTGAGCAGGCCATGGAGTGGGAACGGCGCGGCCTGCCGATCTTCATGGCCGTCAACGCCTCAGCGCTCCAGCTCGAGTCGGACGGCTTCGTCGACGATGTCCGCGGAGTGTTGGCCCAGACCGGGCTCGACCCGGCTCGGCTCGAGATCGAGATCACCGAGAGCGCTCTCATGCGTGACGCCCAGGACACCGTCAGGCGCCTCAGCAACCTGAAGGCGTTGGGGATCCGGCTGGCCATCGACGACTTCGGGACCGGGTACTCCTCGCTCGCCTATCTCCGCCAATTCCCCGTCGACGTGTTGAAGATCGACGGTTCCTTCGTGAGCGCCATGACGGCGTCGAGCGGTGGGATGGCGCTCGTGCGCACGATGCTCGAACTGGCCCGGGCGCTCAACCTCGAGACGGTGGCCGAAGGCATCGAGGACGAGTCCCAACTGGCCGCCCTGCAGGCCGAGCTGTGCCGATCGGGCCAGGGCTTCTTGATGGCCAAGCCGCTCGAGCCGGCGCAGATCGAGCTCTTCTTCGACAACGCCACCCCCCGCAAGATCGCCGCCACGGTCAGCTCGTCCTGAGCCGGCCTGAGCCGGGCCGGATTCGTGATCGAGCGGCTGCACGAGGTCACCGATCCCAACCCCGACCACAGGTGGCACCGGTCCCGCTGTTCAGTCATCTGGGGGCCTGGCGCATCCAACGAGTTGCGGGCCATCGGGTCGGCGGCGACACTGACCACGATGGCCACCAGCGCCGAAGTCACGATCGACACCGACGACGGCGCCATGCCGGCGCGTTCGAGGCCGTCCCCGACACCGAGCCCAAGGGGGCCGTCGTGGTCGTCCAGGAGGCGTTCGGGGTCGACCACCCACATCTGCGACGTGGCCCGCCGACTGGCCGACGACGGGTGGCGGGCCGTCGCACCGGCCCTCTTCCACCGCCAGGGCTCGCCCGGTGCTTGGCCTACGACGACTTGGCGTCGGTGATGCCGGTGATGGGACAGCTGACGGCGGCCGGCACCCGGCATGGACCTCGAGGCGTCGCTCGACTACCTCGGCGACCGGCCGACGAGCAGACCGGCATCGTCGGGTTCTGCATGGGCGGCACCCTCTCGTTCTACGCGGCCACGCTGCGCCCGCTCGGTGCCGCGGTCACCTTCTACGGCGGCGGGGTCGACCAGGGCCGCTTCGGCCTGCCGTCGCTCGTCGACCTCGCCCCGACGCTCCAGGCCCCCTGGCTCGGCTGCTACGGCGACCTCGACGCCGAGCATCTCGGTCGAAGTCGGTCGAAGCGGCTGCGCGGCGGCGGCGGCCACCGCCCCGGTCGCCGACCGAGGTGGTCCGCTACCCCGACGCCGACCACGGCTTCCACTGCGACGACCGGCCGGCGTGTACGACCCGACCGCCGCCCACGACGCCTGGCCGCGGACCCTCGCAGTGGTTCGACCACCACCTCGCTGAGGTTGAGCGGCCCCTACGACCTCCGCCGCGACGACGCTGGCGGCCCTGCTCGACGGCGAGCCGCCCTACCGGAGCGCGCCAGGTCTGGGACGCGCTGCACCAGCGGGCCGCGTGGCCGGGCGAGATGACCGAGCTGCCCCGAGGCGCTCCGGGACCGCCTGGCCGGCCCGCTCGCCCCGGCCCTGACCGTGGTCGACCGCCGCCTGGCCGACGGCGGCGAGACGATCAAGTGGGCCTTCGACGCGGCGGGCGGCGCGCGGATCGAGACGGTGCTCATGGCCTACCCCGACCGGGTGACGGTGTGCGTCTCCACCCAGGCCGGCTGCGCCATGGCCTGCCCGTTCTGCGCGACCGGCCAGGGCGGGTTCAACCGCCACCTGCACCGGCGGCGAGATCGTCGAGCAGGTGGCGTGGGCCATGCGGGAGCGCCCGGTCACCCACGTCGTGTTCATGGGCATGGGCGAGCCGCTGGCCAACTACGACCAGACGCCTGGCGCGCGGTCCGGCGCCTGCACGACGACATGGGGATCTCGGCCCGCCGGCTCACCGTCTCGACGGTCGGGATCGTGCCGGGCATCCGGCGCCTGGCGGCCGAGGGGCTCCCGGTCAACCTGGCCGTCTCGCTGCACGCCGCCAACGACGAGCTGCGCGACGAGCTGGTGCCGATCAACCGCCGCTACCCGCTGGCCGTGCTGGCCGAGGCGTGCGCCGACTACGTCGAGCGCGACCGGGCGGCGGCTGTCGCTCGAGTGGGCGGTGATCGGCGGGGTGAACGACCGCCGCGCAGGACGCCGACGGAGCTGGCCGACGTTCGCCCGCCCGCTCGGCGCGCACGTGAACCTCATCCCGCTCAACGAGACCGACGGCTACCGGGCCCCGCGGCCGGCCCCGGGCGCGCCGAGTTCAGGTCGCTGCCTCGGCCGGCTCGGCGTGAACGCGACGGTGCGGGTCACCCGGGGCGCGGAGATCGCGGCGGCCTGCGGCCAGCTGGCCGGCACGGCCGAGCTGCCGCTAGCTCCGGGGCACGTCCTTCCAGGGCAGGTCCTTGTCGGCGCGGACGTCGCCGGGGAGGCCGAGCACCCGCTCGCCCAGGATGTTGCGCATGACCTCGGAGGTCCCGCCCTCGATCGAGTTGGCCCGGGTCCGCAGGAACTGCTTGTGCACGTCGGGCCCGCCCATGCCGACGCCCTGGGGCCGGATCTTCGGGTAGTCGTTCGAGTGCAGCATGCCCTCGGCGCCCGAGCAGGTCGACCGACAGCTCGGTAGATCAGCTTGTTCTGCTCGGCGAAGGCCAGCTTGGCGACCGAGCCCTCGGGGCCGGGCGTGCCCTTGCGGCGCAGGTCGGCGGCCCGCTGGTTGGTGAGCCGGGTGACCTCGCTGGCCACCCACAGCTGCAGCAGCCGGTCCCGCAGGGCCAGGGCGTGGGGCGAGGGGTCGTCGGCCCAGCGCTCCTTCCAGACGCGGATGGCCACGTCGATGGGCCCGATGCCCCGGCGCGACACGTCGCCGCCGATCGACACCCGCTCGTTCATGAGCGTGGTGATGCGCGACGCCGCCAGCCCTCGCCGACGCCGCCCAGGCGGTCGGCGTCGGACACCCGGGCGTCGGTGAAGAAGACCTCGTTGAACTCGGCCTCGCCGGTGATCTGGTGCAGCGGGCGCACGTCGACGCCCGGCGGCGTGCATGTCGACGAGGAAGCAGGTGATGCCCTGGTGCTTGGGCAGCTCGGGGTTGGTCCGGGCGAGCAGCAGGCCCCGGGAGGCCAGGTGGGCGACGGTCGTCCAGACCTTCTGGCCGTTCACCACCCACTCGTCGCCGTCGCGCTCGGCCCGGGTGGCCAGGCCGGCCACGTCGGAGCCCGGCGCCGGGCTCGCTGAACAGCTGGCACCAGACCTCCTCGCCGGTGAACAGCGGGCGCAGGTAGCGCTGCTTCTGCTCGTCGGTGCCGTGGGTGACGATGGTCGGCGCGCACCATGCCGTAGCCGATGACGTTGCGCATGGCCGCCGACGGCGCACCGCCCTCGATGCAGTCGGTTGGTCGACGCGGCTGGTGCAGCGCGGGGCAGAGCCCGAGGCCGCCCGTCGCCCTCGGGGAAGTGGACCCAGGCCAGCCCACGGTCGAACTGCTCGCCCAGGAACACCGTCGGGTCGGTGCTCGTCCGGCGGGAAGTCGGCCAGCAGCTCGTCGACCAGGCTGTCGACTCGCTCCGTTTCAGTCTGGACGATCGTCACGCCTTCCCCTTTCGGTCTCCCCTACCCTACCCTTGGCCCGTGGAACAGGGCCTCGGCGATGGTGCTGGTGGCCGCGGCGGCGGCGTTCTCGTGGTGGGAGGGCGGCCTGCACCAGGACTCGGACCGCCGCCCACGCGAGCGTGCTCGCCGCCATCGCCGTGCTGCTCGGCAGCGCGGTGGTCGGCCGGCGTGGGCCGCCAGGCCGCCACCGTCGGCGCGTGGGTCCGGGGGCCGATCGTCGGTCCGGCGCCACCTCGCCGAGGCCCCCGCGGCCACCGTGGCCGTGCTTCGTCTGGATCGTGCTCGTGCTGGCCGCCATCGGCTGGGACCTCAACAGCTTCGTCCACCAGAGCCACGACCTCCCCACCCTCAGCTCGATCTTCGGGCACGTGACCTCCAGCCGGGCCGGCCGGGCGGCCGTGTTCGCCCTGTGGCTGACCCTCGGCGCGCACCCTGGCGGTCGGCTGGCGGCGACCGCGGTGAGCGCCGGGCGGCGTCGTCTGGGTCGTGCTCGGCGCCGCGCTCTTGGCCTGGGCCGTGGTGAGCGCGGTCAGCCGAGACCTGCCCGGGCCCGATCGCGCTCGCTCCGGTGGTTCGCCCAGTCCTGGCTCGGCCGCGCCCTCGCCCTGTGCGCCTGGGCCGGGGCCGGCTGGCATCTGTTCTGCCAACGCCCGTAGGGCGTCCTCGACCGAGCGGTGGAAGGTCGGGTACGCGTAGATCATCGTGCGCAGCGTGGCGACGGGCACCTCGGCGTGCACGGCCAGGGTCAGCATCGAGAGCACCTCGCCGCCCACCGGCCCCGCCGAGGTCGCACCGACCAGCACCCCGCGCTCGGCGTCGGCGACCAGCTTGATCAGCCCGGCGTTGCCGGCCTTGTGGATCCAGCCCCGCGACGACCGGGCCACGTCGCTCACGCCCGACCGCGACCTCGATGCCCGGCCGCGCGCCGTGCGGCCTCGCTGAGCCCGACCGAGCCGATCTCGGGATCGGTGAAGGTCACCCGGGGCAGGGCCCGGTAGTCGGCCCCGGGGCCGGGCCGGCCCAGGATGTCGGCGACCGCGATGGCGGCCTGGTACATCGAGATGTGGGTGAAGGCGCCCACGCCGGTCACGTCACCGATCGCCCACACCCCCTCGCACGCGCGCATCTTGTCGTCGACGGTGATCGCGCGGGCCGCTTCGTCGAGGCCGATCGCACCGACGCCCAGGCCGGCCAGATCCGGTCGGCGCCCGGTCGCGACGAGCAGCCGCTCGGCCACCACGTCGCCGACGCCCTCGACCGACACCGTGAAGCCCCCGTCGTCGTGGCGGACCGCGGTGATCGTCGGCCCCGGTGTGCACGGTCATCCCCTCGGCGCTCGAGCGCGGCGGTGACCAGCTCGGAGGACTCCGGCTCCTCGAGCGCCAACAGGCGCGGCGCGGTCTCGATGGTGGTCACCGCGGCACCGAAGCGGAGGAAGACCTGGCCGAGCTCGAGGCCGATCGCCCCGCCGCCGATCACGATCAGGCTCTCGGGCACCGTCTCGGTCTCGATCGCCTCGCGGTTGGTCCAGTACGGGGTGTCGGCGAGCCCGTCGATCGGGGGCGCCCAGGCCCGGGTCGCCGGGATTGAGGAGGATGGCCCGGCGCGCCTCGAAGACCTCGTCGCCGACGACGACCTGGTCGGTGGCCCTCGAGCGCGGGCCCAGCCCCGCACGAACGTCGACCCCCTTGGACTCGAGGCGGTCCACCGCCACCGGTCGTCCCAGTTGTCGGTGGCCTCGTCGCGGATCCGGCGGGCCACCGGGGCGAAGTCGGGGGTGACCTCGGCGTGCCCGGCCATCCCGTCGATCCGGCGGGCCTCGGTCAGCAGGTTGGCCGCCCGGATCATCATCTTGGAGGGGACGCACCCCCAGTAGGGGCACTCGCCGCCGACCAGCTCGGCGTCGATGCCCGACCACCTCGAGGCCGGCCTCGGCCAGCTTGCCCGCCGCGTCCTCGCCACCCGGGCCCGAGCCCGACCACGACCACGTCGACGGTGCGCACCGGCACGAGCGTACGGGAGTCCCTCAGGCCTTGAGCCAGGCCCGCAGGTCCTTGGACCGGGCACGGCTCCCAACGCACCGCCCACTCGCGCCACCACGCCGACTCGGCGGCAGCGGGCCCGCTCGAGCAGCTGGCCGGACAGCAGGTCCCAACTGACCGTCGGCGGTGCCGGCCGCGTGGCGCAGCCATCCCTGGGCGAGCGAGGCCTCCTGCAGCGCGTCGATCGCGTCGCGCAGCTCGCCCAGGGCCTCGGCCCACTTCGCGGCCCGTCCTTGGACAGCTCGGCCCCGTGGCGGACCCGGTCGACCCGCATGGCCAGCCGGTGCCGGTCCTGGTCACCGGGGGCCTCCCCGACCGACGAGACGACGACCTTCAGCGACCGCCACTCCGCGCCGCAGCGTCTTGGCCAGGTCGGCCGGGGGCCGGAAGGGTCGGGCCAGGTCACGCACCATCCGCTCGTAGCGGGCCGAGTCGAGCAGGGCCACCAACCGGCGATGGGCCCGCGAGCGCTCCCGGGCCAGCTCGGCCACCAGGTCGGCGCGGGCCTTCTCGTCGCGGTCGTCGAGCTCCTGGCGTCTCGACCCAGCACATCGAGGACGTCGGCGTCGGCCACGTCGCCGATGGCCTGTTCGACCCAGCGCAGCTCGCGGCGCAACAGCCACACCCAGTCGGGGTCGAAGCGGTCGGTGGCCAGGCCGAGCCGGGCCCGGATCCGACGAACCGCCACCCGGGCCTGGCGCGCCTCGGACGCGTCCTCGTTGCGGAGCTTGGCCTCGAAGCGGGTGACCTCCTCGCGACATCACGAGAGGGCGTCCTCGTTCCGTTGGTTCGACGACCCGAGCGCGCATCGCCCGGTCCGCGACCCAGGTGCTCGGGGTGTGCCCCCGGATCGTGCTCGTGAACCCCGAAGGAGCCGGCAACGACCAGCATCAGAGGGTCGAGATGCCCCCGTCGACCGGGATCACCGCGCCGGTCAGGTACGAGCCGGCCCTCGAGGCGAGGAAGATCGCGGTGCCCGCCATGTCGTCGGGGCGCCCGATGCGCCTGAGCGGGGCCGAGGACGGCGATCTGCTCGCCGAAGTTGCGCAGCGTCTCGGCCATCATCTTGGACTCGAAGGGGCCCGGGGCGATCGCGTTCACGGTGATGTCGGGAGCCAGCTTGGAGGCGAGGTGCCGGGTCAGCATGTGCACGGCCGCCTTGGACGCCGAGTAGGAGTAGGTGTCCATCCGGGGCACCCGCAGCCCGTCGATCGACCCGATGTTGATGACCCTGGCCGGGTCCTCGGGCGTCGCGGCCGCCCGGAGCTGCGGCCAACAGGAACCTGGTCATGTGAAAGACGCCCTTCACGTTGACGACAGGGCGCGGTCCCAGGCGGCGTCGTCGAAGTCCTCGATCGGGACGGCCCAGGTCGCCCCGGCGTTGTTGACCAGGATGTCGAGCTTCTCCTCGCGGTTCGTCGATCTCGGTGGCCAACGCACGGCAACCTTCCTCGGTCGAGAGGTCCGCCTCGAGCGCGATGCACTCACCGACCTTGGAGAGCTCCGCCGCGGTCTCCTCGCTGGCCGCGTGCTTGCGGGCCGCGATGTAGACCTTGGCCCCCGCCTCGACGAAGCCCGTCGCGATCATCTTGCCGATGCCCCGTGAACCGCCGGTTACCAGGGCCGTCTTGCCGTCGATGGAGAAGAGCACGCCCCATTGTGTCAGGCGATGGGACCCATCTCCTTCTGAGCCCCCGCAGGGGTGCCCGGGCTGGCCCCGGGTGTATCGCCGGTCCAGAGGGGCCGGTCGAACCTCCGTGCTCGTCTTGACAGGCCGGCGGGAGGCACGAGCGCCGCCGGCTATGTCAAGCTCATCGACCCGTTGGGCCTCCACGGACCGTGGCCGGGGGGCGATAGAGAGGGGCACCATGCTCAAGGGTTTCAAGCAGTTCATCTTGCGCGGCAACGTGATCGACCTGGCCGTTGCCGTGGTCATCGGGCTCGCGTTCAACGCCGTGATCCACGCCCTGGTCACCGACATCGTGACGCCGCTCATCGCGGCCATCTTCGGCAAACCCAATTTCGCGACCCTGACCTTCACCATCCACCACAGCCGGTTCCTCTACGGCGACCTGATCAACTACCTCATCGCGTTCGTCTCCGTGGCGGCGGCCATCTACTTCTTGGTCGTAGCCCCGATGCACGCGCTGAAGCAGCGCCGCCAGAGCGGCCAGGAAGTGGAGGCGGAGATCTCCGAAGAGATCCAGCTGCTTACCGAGATCCGGGACCTGCTCGCCCGCTCCTCGGGCTCGACCACGGCCTCGTAGGGCAAGCGACACCGGGTGAGAGAATCGACACCGGGTGAGAGAATAGAGACATGGCCCTCGCCGAAGAACCCCGCGTGCGGGCGCGTCCCGATCATTGCGGGCGGGCCGAGAACGAGGCGCTCGCGCAACGCCTGGGCGTCCTCGCCCTCAGCCTCGTCGTGGAGCGAAGCGAGCCGCTCACGCCCTCGTGCCGGCGGCTCCGCCTCGGGGGCCAGGATCTGGCCGAGCTCAGTCCGCGGCCCGGTCAGGACCTCATGATCACCCTCGACGCCGATGGCGGACACACGCGGCGTCGGCGCTACACCATCCGGCACTTCGACCGGGCCGAGCGGGCGGTCGACCTCGACATCGCCCTGCACGGTGACGGGCCCGGGATGCGCTGGGCGACCACGACCGAACCCGGCCGGCCCGTCGAGGCGCTCGGGCCACGGGGCAAGATCACCCTCGACCCCGACGCGACGTGGCACCTCTTCGTCGGCGACGACTCCTTCGCACCGGCCGCGCTCGGGATGGCCGAGGCGGTGCCGTCACACCAGACGGTGCTGCTGGCGATCGAGATCGACGGGGCCGACCACGCCCAGCCCAGCGACATCGGGGCCAGGGTTGCCGGCCCCCGCTGGGTGCTTCGCAACGGCGCCCAGCCTGGTGACCCCCACCCATTGCTGGCCGCGCTGGCCGCCGTCGAGCTCCCGGCCGGCCGCGGCCACGCGTACGTGGGCGGGGAGCACGCCGTGGTGGGCGCGCTCGGAGACGCCCTGATCGAGCGGGGCATGGACGCCGAGTCGGTCAGCAACAAGTCGTATTGGCGCCTCGGGGGCCAGAACGCCGCCCACGGCGAGCCCGAACGGACCTGACCGGCCCCGGGGCCGGCCCGGGGCCGACATCGAGATGAGCACGACCGCTCGACCCGCGCATTGGTCGCGACATCTGGCCCCGGGGACCTCGCCCGACGATGTCGACCTCACCGGCGAGGTGAGCCTTCCGGCCGCCTGGTCGGCGCTTTGGCGAGCCGCCCCGTCCTCACGGGTCCTGCGCGACCCGGACGGCACCTGGACGACCGGTGCCGAGCTCCTGGAGACCACGGCCACGCTGGCCGGACGCCTGTTCGCAGCCGGCGCTCGACCGGGCGACCGGGTCCTCGTCACCGGCGTCGCCTCCAACGCCTTGGTGTCGGCGCACTGCGCGGCCCTGCGGGCCGGCCTGGTGGTCGTCCCGGTCAACCCGGCCGCGTCCCGCCGCGAGCTCGAGTCGGTCATCGAAGACGCCCGGCCCGCCGTGGCCGTCGTCGGGCCCGAGCACTTGGCCCGATGGGCCGGCGAGATCGACCGCGATCTGGTCGTCACCTCGCCCGAGGTCCCGCTGGCCGACGGCCCGGCCCCCGACCTCGACGCGGCGGCGGGCGAGGACCCGGCGCTCTTGATGTACACCTCGGGCACCACCGGCACCCCCAAGGCGGCCGAGCTGTCCCACCGGAACCTTCTGGCCGGCGCCCACTCGGTCCGGATCGCGTGGGGCTGGACCCGAGAGGACCAGTTGATCCTGTGCCTGCCGCTCTGCCACGTCCACGGGCTCGGGATCGGACTGCACGCAACGCTGCTCTCGGGGGGCTCGGCCCTGTTGTTCGAACGGTTCGAACCCGAGTCGGTCCTCGACGCGGCCGAGCACGGCGCGACCATGTTCTTCGGGGTCCCGACCATGTACGAGCGGGTGGCCGCCGCCGCCGGTCTGGTGCGGCTGGGAGCCCTGCGTCTGTGCGTCTCGGGATCGGCTCCGTTGCCCGCGGACCTGCACCGGCGGATCGAACTCGGGAGCGGCCAGGTCATCCTCGAGCGCTACGGGATGACCGAGACCCTGCTCTTGGTCTCCAACCCCCTGCGCGGCGAGCGGCGGGCCGGCACCGTCGGGTTCCCCTTGCCCGGGGTCGAGCTGCGCCTCGACGAGGAGACGGGCGAGATCCTGGTGCGCGGCCCGAGCGTCTTTTCTGGCTATCGCGGCCGGCCCGAGGTGAACGACGCCGCGTTCAGCGACGGTTGGTTCCGGACCGGCGACATCGGCGAGATCGACGACGGGTACCTGCGCATCGTCGGCCGGGCCAAGGAGCTGATCATCACGGGCGGCTACAACGTCTACCCGCGCGAGGTCGAAGACGTGCTGCGTGACTTCCCCTTGGTGCGCGATGCGGCGGTGGTCGGGACGCCGTCGTCTGAGTGGGGCGAGACCGTCACCGCGTTCGTCGAGGCGCCCGAGACCCTCGACATCGACGCGCTGTGCGCGTACGCGCGAGACCAGCTCGCCCCCCACAAGCGACCCCGGCTCGTGTATCGGGTCGACGAGCTCCCCCGCAACCTGCTCGGCAAGGTGATCAAGGAACGCTTGGCCCGACCGGACGAGAACCCGCGCTAGAAGTCGACGACGATCGGCTGGCTGGTCACCGGGTGCCCAGGCGCGCTTCGAGCTCGCTGAGGTCGGTCACGGCGCCATTGAACCCCAGTTGGGCGCCTCGGTCACCCCGGACCGCCACCGCCTGGCCGAACGCCTTCGGTAGGGTCGGCCCGGCCTTCGGACGCCGGCGCCCTGCCGGGGCCGCCCGAGACAACCCGAGACAAGGATCCCGTGGACGACCGCAACCAGAGCGAAGAACCCCAACCGCCCGCCGTCACCCGGCGCCGCTTCGTGCTCGGGGCCACCGGCGCGGGGATCGCCGGGGTGGCCGGCCTCGCCACCGCCGGGGCGATCGCCGGCGCGACCGAATCCCCCGGGAGCCCCATCGGGCCGGCCAAGAAGGTGCCGGTCGGCGACTGGGCCGCCTTCACTGACCCGAAGACCCACCAACCCTCGATCGTGATCCAACTCCACCGGGGCAAGTTCGTCGTCTACGACGCCATCTGTCCCCACGAAGGCTGCACGGTCGGCTACGTGCCCGCGGAGAAGATCATCCTGTGCCCCTGGCACGGGTCGGAGTTCAACCCGAGCAACGGCGACGTCGTCCATGGCCCCGCCCCCCGGGGCCTTCGCACGCTCGGGATCACCCTTGGCGCCAACGGCGAGTTCTACGTAAAGAGGTAGGACCGGCCGACGCGGCGGGCCGGAACGACACCAAAACCCCGGGCGACCAGCACCGGTCGCCCCTGCCGACCGGCCGGCCGGTTCGGTTCGGTATCGTCGAGTCATGGCCCGGACACTCCGCCAGCGGGTCACCCCGCCCCCCCGGGCGCTCTCGCTGAGCGGCTGGGCGCTGCTCCCGCTGCGGGCGTTCCTCGGCTTCACGTTCTGTTTCGCCGGACTACAGAAGCTGGCCAACCCGAACTTCTTCAAGACCTCTGACCCCGCGGGGATCTACGCCCAGCTGGTCGCGTCAAACCGCATCAGCCCCCTGCACCTGATCCTCGGGCACCTGCTGCGGTTCGCCACGCCGATCGGCGTGGTCATCGCACTGGGCGAGCTCGCGGTCGGCATCGGCGTGGCACTCGGGCTGTGGACCAGGGTCGCCGCGATCGGCGGGGCGATCATCTCGTTCACCTTGTTCCTGACGGTCAGCTACCACGCCTCGCCGTGGTTCACGGGCGCCGACATCGTGTTCTTCTTCGCGTGGATCCCCCTCATCCTGGCCGGCTCGGCCGGTGTGCTGTCGGTCGACGCCGTCGTCGCGTCGACGGTGCGCCGGGAGCGCCGCCTCAGGCCGGGCACCCCGGTCTCGGTCCCCTTCGCGCTGATCCAGAGGATCTGCGGCCAGTACCAACGCGGCCGTTGCGCGGCGTTGGGGGGCGCGGCGTGCGACGCCGGCCCGTGTCCGTACCTGAGGGACGCCGCCGACCCGGGCGCCACGCCCAAACCCGATGAGGTGACCCGCCGCGAGCTCGTGCTCGGGGGCGCCGCGGCGGCCGCGGCCGGCGTGGCCGGGCTGGTGGTGGCGGGTGTCGCGGCCGGCATCGGCCGGGCCGTCGGGGGGTCCAAGCCCGCGCCCGGAGCGGTCACGCTCGCACCGATCAAGCACACGCCGACCACGACCACCACCACCCCGGCCAGCGGGACGTCCACGCCGTCTCCGACCGCCACCACCAATCCCCCCGGCGTCGCCATCGGGCCGGCCAAGGAGGTCGCGGTGGGGTCCTGGGCCGCCTTCACCGATCCGACCACCCACGCCCCCTCGCTCGTGATCCAGCTCGACAAGGGCCAGTTCGTGGCCTACGACGCCGTCTGTCCCCACGCCGGCTGCACGGTCGGCTACCTGTCTTCGCAGAGCATCATCGCGTGCCCCTGCCACGGCTCGGAGTTCAACCCCGACAACGGTGACGTCGTGCAGGGTCCGGCCCCCCGGGGGCTCCGGCGCCTGGGCGTCGCCGAGGGCGCCGACGGTCAGCTCTACATCGAGGGGTAGCCCGGCCGCGTCGGCACTACTGTGCGCGCAGGTGGTCGGTCGAAGCGACCCGAGGTCGGAACGAGAGGTCTGGGTGGCTCCGAAAGCGTGTACACCGCAAGAAGCCGCCGCACTGGTGCGGCCCATCGACACGGTCGCCTTCGGGCTCGGCCCGGGGAACCCCGACGCGTTCTTTGTCGCCTTGGGCGAGCGGGACGACTGGGAAGACCTGGTCTTGGGGGGGGCTTTGCTCCTCGGCTACTACAACCTGTTCACCAAGTCCGGCGTGTCGTACCGGTCCGGCTTCTTCGGCCCGGCCGAGCGGCTCTTGTTGGCCGGTGGCCACGACATCCAGCTGGTCCCGAGCGGCTTTCGGCAGTTCGGCTCGACGCTGGCCCGGTTCAAGCCCCGGGTCATGACCGCCCAGGCGGCCCCGCCCGAGAATGGCTCGGTCAACCTGTCGCTGCATCTGGGCGGCACCCGCGACGAGCTGCTGGCGGCCGGCCGCGACCCCCAGCGGCTGCTCGTGATCGAGGTGAACCCGAACCTCCCCCGCACCTGTAGCCGGGCGCCGTTCGACAACACGATCCCTCTCGAAGTCATCGACGTCCTGATCGAGGCGAACACCGAACCGATCGCCCTGCCCGAGCTGCTCCCGACCGAGGAGGATCAAAAGATCGCCGCCTACGCGCTCAGCTTCGTCGTCGACGGCGCGACCCTCCAGACCGGCATCGGGGCGATCCCCAACATCATCGCGACGACGCTCGCGGCCGGCAGCGGGGGCGGCTACGGGGTCCACTCGGAGATGTTCACCGACGGACTCATGCGCCTGCACCAGGCCGGAAAGGTGACCAACCTGTCCAAGGGCGAGTTCGAGGGCGTGTCGGTCACCACCTTCGCGCTCGGGTCCGCCGAGCTCTACCGCTGGCTGGATCGCAACGAGGAGGTGGCGTTCTTGCCGGTCGAGGTGGTGAACGACCCGACGGTGATCGGGAACAACGACAAGCTGGTCTCGATCAACGGGGCCCTGTGCGTCGACCTCTTCGGCCAGGTGGTGGCGGACAGCATCGACGGCCGCCAGATCTCGGGGGTGGGTGGGCACGAGGACTTCTCCTCGGCGGCCGACCTGCGCGTGGACGCGCACTCCCTTGTGTGTCTCCACTCGACCGCCGAGATCGGGGGCGAGCGACGCTCGCGCATCGTGGCCCAGCTGCCCGAGGGTGCGGTCATCTCGACGCCCAGGCACCACGCCAACGTGGTGGTGACCGAGTTCGGCGCGGCCGAGCTGGCCGGCCTGACCGAGCGCGAACGGGCCCACGCCCTGGCCGAGATCGCCCACCCCGACGAACGACCGGCGCTGCGAGAGGCGGCCGAGCGCATGGGCCGCTACCAGCCCGGCTAGAACCCCGCTTCGACCAAGGCCCTCTTCGTGAGCACCCGGGCCAGGTGGCGCCGGAACTCGGGGGTGGCGTTGTTGTCCCCGCTCGGGTCGAGGCCGTCCGCGGCCAGCTCGGCCGCCTCGGCCGGCCGGCGCACCGGCGGCCAGCGCCTCCTCGACGGCGCTCGCCCGGACCGGCGTCGCGGCCACGTTCACCAGCGAGACCCCGACGCGGCCGTCGACCCGCGCCGCCGCCACGCCGACGATCGCCCAGTCCTGGGAGCGCCGCACGAACTTCTGGTAGGAGTGGCCGCCGGTCGCCTTCGGCACCCGGATCTCGATCAGGATCTCGTCGGGGGCGAGGGCGGTCTCCAAGAACCCGCGAAGAACTCGGTCGCCGGGATCTCCCGCTCGCCCGCCGGGCCCCGGGCGACCAGCGTCCCGCCCAGGGCGAGCACCGCCGCCGGGCAGGTCCGAGGCCGGATCGGCGTGGGCGATCGAGCCGCCGATCGTGCCCGCGGTGGCGGACCTGGGGGTCACCGATCCGCCCGGCCACCGTGGCCAGCAGCGGCGCCGTGCGCGGACCGCCACGGCGTCGTGCTGGACGTCGTGGTGGCGGGTCAGCGCACCGATGGCCACGTGGTCGCCCTCGTCGCGGACGTAGGAGAGCTCGCGAGCCGGCCGATGTCGACCAGCACGCTCGGGGTGGCCAGGCGGAGCTTCATGAGCGGGCAGCAGCGAGTGGCCGCCGGCCAGCAGCTTGGCCTCGTCGCCGTGCTCGGCGAGCACGGCCGAGCGCCTCGTCGACCGAGCCCGCCCGGACGTAGTCGAACGAGGCCGGGATCACCAGGCCCCCTCGCGGCTCGAGCGGGCCGCGTCGAGCACCGCCGCCACGATGTTGTGGTAGCCGGTGCAGCGGCACAGGTTGCCCTCGAGCCCCTCGCGCACCTCGGCGCTCGTCGAGATCGGGGTTCTCGCGCGACGAGCGAGACCGCCGCCATCACCATGCCCGGCGTGCAGTAGCCGCACTGCAGGCCGTGGTGCTCCCGGAAGGCCCGCTGCATCGGGTGCAGCTCCTCGCCGTCGGCCAGCCCCTCGATCGTGGTGATCGACCGCCGTCGGCCTGGACCGCCAGCACGGTGCACGACTTCACCGACTCGCCGTCCAGGAGCACCGTGCAGGCGCCGCAGCTCGTGGTGTCGCACCCGACGTTGGTGCCGGTCAGCCCGAGCTCGTCGCGCAGGAAGAACACGAGCAGCGTGCGCGGCTCGACGTCTCGCTCCTCGTCGCGTCGCCGTTCACGTCCATCGGTCACCTTCATCGGATCCGCTCCTCGCCTGCCTCGGATGGCGCTCCACACCCGCATCGGGGTCGTCGGCATGTCGATGTGGCGCACCCCGAGGTGCGCACAGCGCGTCGACGACCGCGTTCTGCACCGCCGGCGTCGAACCGATGGTCCCGGACTCGCCGATCCCCTTGGCCCCGAGCGGGTTGAGCGGCGTCGGCGTCTCCATCGGATGGGTCTCGAAGCTGGGCAGCTCGGCGGCCGAGACGAAGGCGTAGTCGGCCAGGTTGGCGGTGAGCGGGTTGCCCTGCTCGTCGTAGCACATCTCCTCGAGGAGGGCCTGGGCCACCCCCTGGGCCAGCCCGCCGTGCACCTGGCCCTCGGCGAGCAGCGGGTTGAGGAGCCGCCCGGCGTCGTCGACGGCCACGATCCGCGCGAGGCGCGACCTGGCCGGTCTCGGTGTCGACCTCGGCGACGACGAGGTGGGCGCCGAAGGGGAAGGTCGGGCCCGGGGCGGCGAAGTCGACCTCCGCCGAGAGTCCCTCGTCCCCGGAGGCCGCGACCAGCTCGGCCCACGACTTGGTGACGCTCGGGGTGCCGACCACGTGGAAGCGACCGGTTCGCCTTGTCGAGCTCGATGTCGTTCGGGTTGGCCTCGAGCAGGTCGGCGGCCAGCTTCGTGGCCTTCTCCACCACCTGCTCGGCGGCCTGGTAGACGGCCACCCCGCCGGACTGGAGCGACTTGGACCCGAAGGTGCCCACGCCCCGGGGCACCAGGTCGGTGTCGCCGTGGATGACCTCGACGTCCTCGATCGGGATGCCCAGCTGGTCGGCCACCAGCATCGACCAGGCCGTCACGTGGCCCTGGCCGTGCGGCGAGGTGCCGGTGCGGACCCGGGCCCTGCCGTCGGCCAGGACCTCGACCGAGCCGAACTCGCTGCCCGGGATGCCGTTGGTGATCTCGACGTAGCTCGACAGGCCGATGCCGAGCTGGCGGGTGTCGCCCGACTCGCGCCGGCGCCGCTGCTCCTGCGCGCAGCTCCGGCGTAGCCGGCCGCCTCGAGCACCCGGTCGAGGGCGCCCTCGTAGTCGCCGATGTCGTAGGTGGTGCCGGTCGGCGGTGGTGAACGGGAAGCGGTCCTTGCCGACCAGGTTCTTGCGGCGCACCTCGGCCGGGTCCATGCCGATCTCGGCGGCGAAGATGTCGACCATCCGCTCGATCGCCGCGGTCGCCTCGGGGCGCCCCGCGCCCCGGTAGGCGACGGTCGGGTTGGTGTTGGTGACGACCGAGCAGCTCGAGAAGGAGACCTTGGCGATGTCGTAGACACCGGTCAGCATCATCCGGGTCATCATCGGGAGGAAGGCCCCGAAGTCCGGGTAGGCGCCGGCGTCCTGGATCGACCGCCGAGCCGGTAGGCGAGGAGCTTGCCGTCCCGGGTGCCGCCGAGCTCGGCCTCCTGGATCTGTGCCCGCCCGTGGCCGAGCGCCAGCATCGACTCGCTCCGGGTCTCGACCCAGCGGGCCGGCCGGCCGAGCCGGCGGGCCACCCAGGCGACGAACAGCTCCTCGGGGTAGCCACCGATCTTGGCCCCGAACCCGCCACCCACGTCCGGGGCGATCGACCCGCACCTGGTCCTCGTCGCACCCCGAACAGCTCGGACGAGCGCGGCCTTCACCGCCGTGGGGAGCCTGGGTGGTCGCCCAGTGGGTGAGCGTGGCCGTCCTCCCACTGCGTCGCGGCCGCCCGCACCTCGAGCGGGCACGGCGCCACCCGCTGGTTCACGATGCTGCTGCTTGACCACCACGTCGCAGCCGTCGAAGAGGTCCGGCGGCTCCTCGGCGGCCTCGGCGGGCATCATCCCGACGTTCACCAGGTCCTCGGGGATCCGCAGCACGACGTTGGTCCCGGCCGCCTCGTGCACGAGGGTCTCGTTGTCGGCCGCGTGGCCGGGTCGACCACCGGGGTCAGGGCTCGTAGTCGACGAAGACCAGCTCGGAGGCGTCGACCGCCTGCTCTCGGGTCTCGGCGACGACCGCCGCGACCATGTCGCCGACGAAGCGGACCACGTCCTGGGCCAGCCACGGGCGGGTCATCGTCCGGGTTGGCGAACGGGGCCCCCGGAGGCATCGGGTCGAGGTCGATGTCCGCGCGCCGTGAAGACGGCGACCACCCCCGGCGCGCCCAGCGCCTCGGCGGTGTCGATCGAGCGGATACGGGCATGCGCCATCGGCGAGCGCACGTAGACGATGTGCACCGCGCCCTCGAGCGGCAGGTCGTCGACGTAGGTGCCACCGGTCGTGAGGAACTTCTGGTCTTCCTTCCGCAGCACGCGGTTGCCCAGGATGCTCATGCTGTGGTCCCCCGATTCCCCATTGCCCCGGCGAGGCTAGCCCGCGCCCAGCCGGGCCAAACGGGTCGATCTCGGCGGCCGCCGCCGCCCGGGCGGACGTCCTCTCCGGACGAATCTATCGAGTTCGGGCCGGCCAGCAGACGGCTTCAGAGGATGTTGACGGCGCGGGAGATGACCAGACCGACGGTGAGCAGCGACGCCAATGACTGGACCATCATCAGCACCTTCGCCCATGCCGACAGGGGCATGGTGTCGGTGGGGCTGAACGCCGTCACGTTGGTGAACGACGTGTACAGGTAGTCGAGAAACGTGGGTGACCAGTCGGCACGCGTGCTGCCCCGGGAGTCCATCTGAGGGAACAGGAAGTCCGGGGCGCGGTGTGTCGCGTGAACCCGGGCCGCCGGGCCGCCCCGGTCGAGCTCCCAGTACCAGAGCGCGAACACGATGATGTTGGTGAGCCACACCGGGACCGAGGCGAAGATCAGGGTTCGGCCCCCCACCGGGTGCCTGGCCACGAGCGCATGGACCAGGTAGCCGAGCGAGACCATGTTGGCCACGTTGATCAGGGCGATCAGGGCGATCGCCAGCGTCCGGACGTTTCTCGACTCGGGCCCCTGGCGCTGGGTCCTGGTCACGAGCACGGCCAGCCCGAGCGCAGCCTCGAGGCTCGGGAGCACCCAGACCGGGCCCGAGCACGATGCGGTGCGGCAGGACGACCTGCAGCCCGATGGCCACCGCGACGGCGACCGAGGCCGGCCACCTCGGCTCGGCGCGCGCCCGTTCGCCCCACTCGGCCTCCAGCTCGGCTTCGGTTTCCGGGTCGGGCTCGGCCACCATCCTCCTCGTGATGTCCCAGCGGAGCTATGCGGCCCCAATCTTCACACCGCCACGACCCTCGCCGGGGTGAGGCGGCGGCCTACGGGCGGTGGGCCAAGGCGAGCACCCTGCGGACGTCTCCGAGATGGTGGGTGCCCTCGTGGACGGTGTGGCGGCCGACCCAACGCAGATCACGGACCTCGGTCGTCGGCCAGTTGTAGACGAGCTCACGATCCCAGTCCGACGGCGTCAACCCCTCGAACACCAGGGCGCACAGGTCGGCCGCCATCGAGAGCTGACCGAGCACGTCTTCGAGCGCCTGGGAGCCGTACCGGCACAGCAACACCCGCTCCTCACGGGACATCGGCGCCAGGCTCGGGCGTTCGACGACCCGTGCCAGCACCACCCGTTCGCGCTGGACCAAGAACACGTCGCGAAGATGACCTGCGTACTCGAGTGCCGACCAGACGGTCGGCTCGATCCGTTCGGCCGCCACCTTGGGGTCGACGTCGCCGAGGGCGTCACGGAAGCTCGGACCGAACGCGCGCACCACGTCCGGCACCCGCTCGACCGGGAGCTCCTCGTAGACGAACCCGCACTCGCCACATGGGGTCACCGGGCAAAACTAGAGGCCCGGGGCACCGACCGCGGCCCGGCCAGGGCGGTCGGCTCCGGTACCGTCGCCAAGCCGAAAGACCAGTTCAGCTGGCAGTTTCGTACCACCCCGGCACGGCCCCGGCCTGGACCCGGGGCGGCCCAACCTGGTCGCGAATCGACTCAGGACGCCTCGACGCTCCCCGGTCCAACACCATGTTTGGGTTTATGCTCCTCGGACGGCCGCCGGCCGATGGAGGTGCTCAGGATGATCGTGCGTCGCGCTGCATCGGGAATCGGTGTGTTGGTGCTCGGCCTCGCCCTGGCGATGGCTCCGGTCATGGCATCACCGGCCGGCGCGACCAAGACCAAGCACCACAAGACATCGAAGCCCAAGGCCGCCGCGTCGCCCAAGGTCAGTCTGGGCGCTTGCACCGCCTTGAACACTGAGCAGACCCAGTCGAGCAAACTCGCCACCACCCTCGAGCAAGCCTTCGCATCGGGGAACTTCGCCACCATCAAGGCGGCCATGCTCGCCGAGTTCACCAACCTCGGCACCGACGTGTCCAAGGCCAAGGCGCTGCTCAGCTCGGCCCCGGCCAATGTCAAGGCGGCCTTCGCCACGATTGCACAGGCGTTCACCCAGCTGAAGACGACGATCGCGAACTCGACCAGCCTCACCGGGCTGGAGTCGTCCCTGCAGGCTCTCGGGACCAACACCCAGCTGACCGCGGCCGGCCAGGTGCTGGCCAGCTACTTCGGCACCAAGTGCCCGAGCACCACATCCACGACGTGACGACCCTGCGCTCCGAGCCGCTCTCGGCGCAGTCGCCCCAGTCCGAACGCCCGGAGAGCGTGAGCTAACGGGTTCGATATCGAACGCGTCGGAGGAGCCGGGCTCCTGCCGGTCGCTGCGCCTCTAGGGTCCCGGATCCCTCAGTCAGCTCCCCGTTGTGCCCCGCGCTGATCGACAGGGAGCTCGACGAGGGTGCGGTTGGCCACATCGACCCGATAGATCACCCCGTGCGGGTGGCTCCAAGTGAGCGCCGTGGCCGGATCGGCCCCGAGCAGGGTGCGCAGCAGCATCCGACCGATCATCTCGTGCGCCACGATCAGCGGACGCCGCCCACCGGTGGCCGCCACCCTCCCGAGCGCGACAGCGGCTCGACGGTCGGCGTCGGCGTAGCTCTCGCCGCCGGGAAAGCACCACTGGTACCGGTTGGTCGCCCGACGCGCCATCTCTCCGGGGAATGCCCGCTCGATCTCGGCCGCGGTCAAGCCGGCCATCTCTCCGTGATGCACCTCGGCGAGCTCGTCGATGACCACGACCGAGCACCCGAGCACCTCCCCGCTCGCCCGGGCGGTCACCATCGACCGACCCAACGGGCTGGTGAACACGCCGTCGATGCCAAGACCGCTCACCGCCGCTGCGACCCGTTGGCCGTGGCGAAACCCGTCCGCCGTGAGCGGCGAATCGAGCTGCCCCTGCCGACGACCGAGCCGATTCCATTCCGTCTCGCCATGCCGGACCAGCGTCACCATCTCTCGACCTCCGGCCCAGTCGGGCACCATCGGCTCAGGGTCCTGCAGCATGGGAACCCCCAACTATGGCGTGGCGTCCCGGCACCGGATGCACCGGTGCGTCACTTGGGCGAGGCGACGAGACGCGAAGACCGACACTGTAGGGGCACAGAACGAGGGGGCCTATCCGGCCCCCTCGTTCTGCTTCGATGCGTGACTTGGTTCTAGGACCGAGGCTCGGACTGCGAGCCCCGTCGGATCGCTTTCTCAGTGAGGCATGGCCGACGGCGGGTACACGTCCTTGACGTACTCCTCGACCTTTTCTTGGGACAAGCGGTGCCCAACGGCGACGAAGTAGATCACCAGGCTGAAGACGGCGATAACGAGAAGGTCCCACCACAACGGGAGGTCCCCGTTGCCGCCGATGAGGTCACCCTTGAACGGCCCGATCCCATTAAAGATCGCAACGGGGGCAGGGAAGCCGCCGAAGTACGAGATGAGCGTCATGCCGGCCAGGTAGGGGAAGATCCAGATGCTGGCCCCCCAGTCGATCTTGGGGATGTGGTCGTTCAGGTGCAAGGCGCTCGACACCAGGATCACGATGTACCCGACGAGCAGCACGAACATGAGGAGGGACACCGTGTTCCAGCCCGACCAGTAGACGATGAAGTTCGCCAGGACGAACGCCAGCGGGGCGATGATGTCGCGCCCGGGCAGCCGGTAGGACCGGGGCAGGTGCGGCATGCTCTTGCGCAGCGCTCCGAGCGCCAGCGGGGCGCCGGCGTACATGAGCACCGAGGCTCCGGTGACGATGTCGACCAGCGAGGCCCAGCTCGGGAACGGCAGCAGGAACAAGAGGCCGATGATGGCCGAGACGATGACCCCGATCACCGGGATCTTGGTCCTCTTGTGGGTCGATTCCAGGGCCTGGGGCACGTAGCCGTTCTTGGAAAGGCCGAAGCTGAGCCGGGAGGCCGAGGTCAGATAGATGAGGCCGGTCCCACCGGGGGAAATGACCGCGTCGACCCGCAGGATCCAGGCCAGCCAGGCCAGCGCGGCCACCTTGGCCACCGTGTAGAAGGGTCCTGCCTCCAAGGCGTTGTCCTTGGCCAGGCCGGCCCACGTGTGGAAGTGGGCGATCGTGGCCGGGTTCAACGCGGCGATGAAGGCGAACTGCAAGAGGATGTAGACCACCGCCCCGATCAGGATCGAGCCGATGACCGCCCGCGGCAGGTCGCGCTGGGGGTTGGCGCTCTCCCCGCCGAGCTGCACGGCCTGTTCGAACCCGAGTAAGGCGAAGACGATACCTGCCCCCGGTATCGCGATCAGGATGGCCTTCGCTGAAGCGCCGAAGCCCCCCGGGATGAAGAAGCCTCCACCGGCGCTGAAGTTGCCGCCGTGGAAGTGGGTGATCAGCAGCACGATGATGACCAGTACCGGGATGATCACCTTCCACGTGGTGATCCCGGTGTTGGCGTTGGCCAGCCAGCGGATCCCGATCAGGTTGATGATGACGAAGACGACCATCAGCCCGATGGCGACGCCGATCCCGGCGCCGCTCAGGGTGCCCTCGATCGCTCCCGGAGCCGGTGGCTTGTACCAGCTCGACGCCCACGAGACGGTCGAGAAGTACTGGATGGTGGCCAGGACCTCGATCGGAGCCACGGTGGCCGCCTGGATGTAGGCGAACCACCCGAAGGTCGCACCGGCCAGGCTGCCGAAGGCGTAGTGCGGGAATCGGCTGGTGCCACCGCTCACGGGGAACAGCCCGCCGAGCTCGGCATGCACCAGCGCCAGCAGGATCACGATCCCCGACGCGATGACCCACCCGAGGAGGGCGGACGGTCCGGCGACGGTCAGGGCGACGAGTGAGGCGAACAGCCACCCCGAACCGATGATCGAGCCCTCCGAGGCCCACATGAGCCCCAACAGCCCGACTTCCCGTTTCAGACCTTCGTCGATCTGCGCTCCTGCAGGCGGCGGTGCTTCTTGGACTGCGGTCATCGCTGTACCCCCACAACGTCGGTGCTGACGTCTCTACTGGCGTCAGGCTCCACTCGCGAACGTCCTGCCAATTTCCGGTTGCCTGTTCAGGTCCCCACCGTGTCGTTGCGGTGGGCCCCCCTTCCCCTTCCCCCGCGTCGAAGGTAATCGGACGGCGAAATATATCCCGGAGCGTGTCGTTGTGCACCGATGACGAGCGATACCCCGCTTCGTCGCGCGCCAGGAAGAAAACACGGGTCCTCACCAGGTTTTTCGTGATCCTGGGCGACGAGCTGGCCGTGCTCTCGGGCGGTCGCTCGGCATCGTCGTGCCGGGGTCCGGCGCGTGAGCGCGGCCCGGACCGCGACCACCTGTGCCTTCTCGGGTGGTCGCCACTTCTTCGGCCCCGCTGGTCCGATGCCTCGGGTGCCAGAGCAGTTGGGGCTGTGGCCAGATCGCGACCGACGCGAATTCGCCCGGCGCTGCGTTCCGAGGCCGCTCGGCGCCAAAGCTCGGCCCGATCAACCTTGGCTAGCCTGCTTCAAATGTCGCGTCGTGGCTGGGTGCTGTTCGCCGCGCTGAGCGTGATCTGGGGCATTCCCTACCTTTTGATCCGGATCGCCGTTCGCGACATCGCGCCACCCACGCTCGTCTTCTTTCGGACGGCCCCGGTAGGGGTGGCATTCCTTCCCCTGGTCTTGAACAGACAGACGTTGACCGCCCTGGCCAGGCACTGGCGAGCCGTGGTCGTCTACACCGTCAGCGAGGTGAGCATCCCGTGGCTGCTGTTGTCTCGCGCCGAGCAGCGAATCCCAAGCTCGCTGGCCGGTCTCCTCGTGGCGACCGTGCCGCTCCTCGCCATCTCGTTCTCGTGGCTCACCCGGAGTGAAAGGCACCTCGGGTGGGGTCGCCTGGCCGGTCTTGGGATCGGCTTCGCCGGGGTCGCCGTCATCGTCGGAGTCGACGTCCACGGTCCCGATCTGGTGGCCGTCGCCGAGATCGGCATCGTCGCGATTGGCTACGCATTCGGCCCGTTCGTCGTCTCCAGACAGCTCTCCGACGTACCGGCGATCGCGGTCGTGGCCGCCTCCTTCGTTCTGACGGCGATCGCGTATTCGCCGATCGCCCTCACCCACCTCCCGAAGCACATCTCCCCAGAAGAGCTCACGTCGGTGCTCATCTTGATCGTGGTGTGCACCGGTCTCGCGTTCTTGATCTACTTCGCGTTGATCGCCGAGGTGGGGCCGGCCCGGGCGACCGTGATCACCTATCTCAACCCGGCCGTCGCGGTCGTGCTCGGGATCGCGATCCTCCACGAACACTTCTCCATCGGGCTCGCCATTGGATTCCCGCTCGTCCTGGTCGGCTCGTTCCTCGGGACCGGCGGTCTTCGCCGTGCCGACACCGCCCGAGGCGGGCCATCAGAACTCGACGCCGCGTTGCCCCTCGAGGTACCCCACACTGGCTAGCTAGGAGCCTGTTGAACAAAGGCTGGTCCGGGCGTAGTTTCGGACCTGCAAGTCCGGGCTATGTCCGAACCGAAGCGCCGGCATGAAAATGGGTTGAAGCCGGCCACCCTGGATGGGCTGTGCCCGAGGTGAGGTCCCATTTTTGACGACCCGGGCTTGCGCGTCTGGTCTCAGATGGGGAGTTGCCAGCCTCCGTCGTTGACCAGGCCGAGGTTGACCAGCCGGCGCAGATTGATGGCGGCGGCCCGATGGGACAGGCCAAGCTGATTGCGCTGCACCCCTCGGAACCTGACCCGGCGGTTGCCGTTGGAGACAAGCCAGGCAATTGACCGCTCGACCATGGGCCGCCAGCGTCGGTAGTCCTCGAGGCCGTCTGCTTCTCGCCACTGCCGTCGAGCCGCCACTAACTCGTCGTCGTGAGCTGTGATGTCCAAGTGCCGGCCATCGCGGGCGGTAGTACAGCGCTCTCGCAGCGAACAGCTGGCGCAGTTCGTTCGGAAGTTCGCGCCATGGCGCCTGATGGCGACGGTGACTTTGGCCGGGCAGGTGACTGTGCGTGCGGCATGGTCTATGACGAAGTCGTCGCGACCGAAGCCACCAGGGATCGCCGATCGTGAGGGGAAGGGCTTGATGACCTGGTGGTGACCGTGGGCGCGTAGGTGGGCCCTTGTCTCTCCTGACCCATAGGCCGAGTCGGCCAGGATGTCCAGGCCCTCAGGCTCTGCAGCCAGCAGATCGACCGCGGTCTTGGCGTCCGAGACGTTGGCCGGGGTGAGGATCGCCGAGGTGACAAGTCCGGTCTCGGGCTCCACCGCCACGTGCGCCTTGTAGCCGTCTCGATAGGTGGAGACGGACTTGTGCATGTGGCGGGTGTCTGGGTCGACGGTCGAGATGACCCGGTCAGGAGCCACCCGCTGGGCAATCCTCCAGGTCCCCTCGTCGTCTTGTTCGACGTCTTGGCCAGCGATGAGTGCCAGCAGCCCGAGTGCGCCGGAGGCTTCGTCGTCGATCGAATGCGCGTCGAGGGCGCTGAGCAGGTGCAGAGCGTCGGTGACCAACGAGTCCACCAACTCGGCCGTGGCCACGGGGTCGTCCCAGGCGATGAGGGGCTTGCCCGAGGCGTCGTAGTCGTGAGCGCCGAGGGGGACCTCGAGGGCTCCGGGAACCACCCGGCGGACCCGGCGGATGGCCGAGATCAGCTGGGTCACGGTGTCTTGGGTGGCCACGGCATCGTCGAGGAGTGTCGAGTCGAGGGCCCGACGGGTCTTGCCCTTGAGGACTCCGGTGGCATCGATCACCGCTCGCACGGCGTCGAAGATGCGCTCGGGCGCTTCGGAGCGGCGAAGCCTGGTCCGCCAATAGGTGAGCACGGAGAAGTCGAAGCCCTCGTCGGTCAGAGCGAGGCCACAGGCCACCTTCCAGCTGATGCGGTCTCGCAGTGCCCGGGCGGCGTCACGATCAGAGAGCCCCTCGAGGGCCTGGAGGACCATGACCGACGCCACCACGTCGGCGGGCACCGAAGGTCTACCGTGGCGCGACGGGAATAGGTCCTCGAACATCTCGTCGGGGAAGAGCTCTTGGCGATGGTCGGCCAAGAACGCCTCGACACTTCCGTCGGGAATGAGCTGGCGGCACAGCGCCGCCGCGTCGAGGAACTCACGGTTGGGATCGCTGTGTCCTTGCACCTGCCAATTCTCGACGATTGGCACCCAAATCGCGAGCACCAAACCGCCTATTTGTTCAACAGGCTCCTAGCGGGCCGGCCGGCTCGGCCTCAGGCGGAGGTGCGCCAGCAGTTCACAGGCGGCGGTACATGACGTGGAGCCCCACGTAACCCGACGTCAGATGTGCGAACCCGTCGGGGATGGTGGCGAGCACCTCAAAGCCCAGCGATCGCCAGAGCGCCACGGCGCGAGTGTTGGTCTCGACGACCGCGTTGAACTGCATGGCCCGGTAACCCTCCGAGCGGGCTCGGTCCAATACGTACAAACCCAGGGCTCGACCCACCCCTTGCCCGGAGCACTGCGGGTCGACCATGAAGCTGGCGCTGGCCACGTGCGAGCCCGGCCCTGATTGGTTTGGGTACATCTTCGCCGAGCCGACGACGGTCTGGTGCTCGTCGAGCGCGACGACGGTTCGGCCCGGCGGTTGGACGAACCACACGCGGCGCCCCTCATCATGTGTGATGTCACGGTCGTAGCAGTAGGTCTCCCCGGCCGAGACAATCGGTTGAAAGAAGGACCAGATGGCGGTCCAGTCCTCCGGTTCGGCGTCCCTGATCAGCATGGCGCCAAGCATGCCCCGCGCACGGCTGGCGACGGCGCGGTCCCGCCGAGACCTCGGCGGCCCGGTACTCGACGACGATGATCGGCGGGCACCGAACAGCTCGCGAACCCTGGCTAGGGTCACCAGGTGGCCGAGATCGCCTCGCTGATCATCGCGGACCCACCCGAGCTCTGGATCGACCTGGGGTTTGTCGTCGATGACGGCGCATCCTGGATCAGCGGGATCTGCCATCAACTGGGCGCGGCGGGCACCGGTGTCATCGCCTGGATCCTGCGCAGCGGCGAAGGCATCGGGGAGCTTCCCCTCGGCGATGGGCCCGCGCCCGCGGCCCGCCCCACACCCGATCACCCCAACGGGGTGATCGCACTCGACCACGTCGTCATCGGCACCCCCGATCTGGCCCGCACCATCGATGCGTTCGAGTCGGTCGGCATCGGGTTGCGTCGCACCCGGGAGGCCGGGACTCCCGATCGGCCGACCCGCCAAGCCTTCTTCAGGTTGGGCGAGACGATCGCGGAGGTCGTCGGCCTTCCGAGCGGATCGTCACCCGGTCCGGCTCGCTTCTACGGACTGGCGTTCACCGTTGCCGACCTTGACGCCACCGCTCGGTTCTTGGGCGAGCGGCTGCGTCCGGCCAAGGACGCCGTGCAACCCGGCCGGCGCATCGCGACCCTCGACCGGGCCGTCGGTTCAACCGTGCCGCTGGCTTTCATGTCATCCGAGGGCTGACCACTCCGCAACGAGCCGGCCCGTCGCGCCGAGGCCGAAATGTTTGCATCGGGCAACCGTGCGTCTGACCTGCCAAAAGCCCTGGGTGAGGCCGATCGGGTGGCCAGGAAAGGACGTCGGGCCGTGTAGCCTGGGGATAACTCAGCTTGGGTCAAAGCGCCCCCGCTTACGGGGGCAAGAACAGTGACTTCGTGGTTCGTCGACCCAAGGCCAAGGCTTCTGGACCCTGGCACCTCCTGCAGCTCGAGCCGAGCGCTCACACCGACGGTCGGGAAGGATCCGTGCTCCTTCTCCCGGCGCCCCGGACCGCGCTCCGCCACGCGTTCCCCATCGTCCTCGAGGGCGTGCTCGGACCTCTGGCGCTGTTCTATCTCGTGCTCGTGCTGGCCGGCTTCCGTGGCGCACTGATCGCGGCACTCAGCTGGTCGTACCTGGCCCTCGGGCGCAGGTTGATGAAACGCGAGCGGGTGTCCATGTTGCTGTTGCTCGGCACGATCCTGATCACGGCACGCACGGTGATCGCCTTCGTGACGGGGAGCGCCTTCGTGTATTTTGCCCAACCGACCGCTGGGACGGTCGTGATCTCCTTGGTCCTTTTCGGCTCGGCAATCATCGGACGACCCTTTACGCAACGTTTCGCCCATGACTTCTGCCCGATGGATCCCGAGATCATGCGGCGGCCGCTGGTGCGGCGCTTCTTCATCCGGATCTCCGTCCTGTGGGCGACCGTCCTGATGCTCAACGCAGGGTTTGTGTTCTGGCTCTTGGTGACCTCTTCGCTGCGCTCCTTCGTGCTCGAGCGCTCCGCGGTGACCTACGGGTTCACCGCTGTCGCGATCTTCTTCTCGATCAGTCGATTCGTGGCGACCATGCGTCGCGACGACGTCAAGGTCGAGTGGGCGAGCGCCAAGTCCCTGGCCCCTTCCTAACCGCGACTCCTCTGGCCCGCCACTCCCCTGGCCCGCCCCGAACTACGAGGCGACAGACGCGACGTGCCTGGTGAACCACCAGGGCTCCGAGGTTGGAGACAACTCGATCCGGTAAGTTCCTCTCATGTCAGACGTGCAATCCCCATCGCCCATCATCGACTACTTCGTCACCAAGATTGAGCCCGGCCTCCCAGCCGACGACAAGGCAAGATTGGCCACCTACGCCGACCAGGTGGCCAAGACGACACACCATGGCGACTTTCGACGCGCCTGGCACTGTGTCGAATGGGCCCTCGGGCTGGCCGAACGGCCATCGAGCTCCCACCTCGGCCACCTGGTCAAGGACCTGAAAGAAGTCCACTCGTTGTGGAAGGACACGGTCTTCGGGGCGGACTTTGGTGTCATGGTCAAAGATGGGGTTGGCCCCGGACAGGACGTGGAGATCCAGTGGGTCGACGACACGATCGCGGTGGCAGAGGCGGAAGCGGAGCGATCCGGATGGGCCGCCGTTCCGTGGGAAGAGCTGCTTCAACAGATGCTCGCCGTCGCCTCCGCCGAGGAGTAACACCACCGAGGTTCCCTGAGGTTGGGGCGCGTCCGACGCCACCCTCGCGTCGCCACCGAGCACCCACAGATCGAGCACCGACAGATCGAGCACCGACAGATCGAGCACCGAAAGTCAGCCGGGCCCTGACCGGTGACCGGGTCAGGCCGCCTCGGTGTCGGTCGTCATCACCGAGGACCGCGCGAGGATAAACACGCCGAAGGTGACCAAGGCCAGTCCGAGCACCTCGAAGACCGGCGCCACGCCGTGAGAGTCGATGTGCTCACCGAAGATTGACAGGCCGATGGCGCTGGCGACCAGGGGCTGCGCCACGGTCAGGGTGGGAAGCGACAGGCGCAGTGGCCCGGCGTGGAACGCGCTCTGGGTGAGCAGCAGGGCGCCGATCGCCCCGACGATCAGCGTGTAGGGCACCCACGTGGCCAGGGTGTGCACCACCCCGGCGTCGAGGAGGTGGCCGGTGCGCTCGGTCAGCGCGGCCACATACCCGAAGGCCGTGCCCGAGCCCGCCGCCAGGAGCACGGCCGCGCGAGGGCGTGACGATCCCCGTGCGACCAGCACGACGACTGCGCAGAACGCCACGATGACCACCGTCAAGATTGTCCAGGCCTCACCGGACGCGTCGGGGTGGCCCAGTCCAGGGTGGGCCACCCCGAGGAACAGCGCGACCCCCCCGACGATGGCTGCGGTCGACACCCATCCCGAAGCTGATACGCGCTGGTGATCGAGCCACGCGGCCACCGGCAGCGCGAAGGCCAGGCTCAAGATGAGGATCGGCTCGACCAAGGTGAGCGAGCCTCTTCGGAGTGCGAGGAATTGGAACAGGTAGCCGATCCCGTCGAGCGTGTTGCCGACCAGCCATCTCGGCCGGCGGGCCAGGCGGATGAGGAGCCCGGCCCGCATGGACAACCCCGGTGGCTCGCGGATCGCGGCCCGGTGTTGGAGCACCGCCGCCAGCCCGTAGGAAGCGGCGCTGGCCAAGGCCCAGAGGACAATAGAGACGAGGCCGCGCCCGACATGGTGGTGGAACACCGCCAAACCCCGGGCCACGAGCGCCAACACCACGACAGCATCCCGCGCTAGCCCCCACCATGCCGGTGCCATCTCGATCGGGGTCCGCTCCTCGAGGACCCCTGTCGATGACGAAACACGCCCTGGGCGCTCAGGTTCCTTGGTGTACCTGGCGCGCCGCGTGTTCGAACGCGTCGGCGCCGACCCTCCAGGTCCGATCGAGATCCGAGCCCGGCGGGTAGCGTTCGTCAAGCTCGAGCGTCACCATCCCATGGGCATACGACCAGAGTGCCTGGGCCAAGAACTCGTCTCCGGTGACGACATACCAAGGGTTGCCTGCCCACTCTTCGAGGCCCGGAGCCAGCTGTTCCCTCGCCAGGCCCCCGCGGGTGGCCAGGCGGTACAGGTTGGGGTGGGCGAGACTGTGACGTCGGTAGGCGGTGAGCAGGTTGACCAACGGCCCGTCGGTGCCAGGCTCGTGAACGGCCCGATGGCTGACCTCGCCGATCTCGAGCAACGCATCCTCGATGAGCGCCAGTTCGACGGCCGCCTTGGAGGAGAAGTGCTTGTAGAGAGACGGCGCCCGGATGCCGACCTCGCTAGCCAGGCGGCGCATGCTGAGCGCTTCGGGGCCCTCGTGCTCCAAGAGATCGTGGGCGGACGCGACGATCTCCGCGGCGCGCGACGGTCGATCGGCCGGGAGCGCAGGCCGTCCGATCTCGCCGGGCAGCAGCTCGCCGCGGGTTTCGGGCATCACGTGGTCGCGGCGCGGCGGTGGTCTGCGTCGAGCGTCGGGTGAGTCGGGCCGAGGACACGGACGCCCGGCGACCTCGCGACCTCCGGAGGGCCCTCTGGCTCCGGTGCCCCGCTCGACCGGGCTCTGACACTTTGCCCGGTGGTCATCTCAGACCCCGCTTCATGGAGAACGAACACCGGGTGGTCGTGGGCAATCCGGTGCACGTCCTCCTCGCTCGAGTCGGCGGAGACGCCGTCGAAGAAGATGCCGACCTCCATTTTCCACCGGCGCAGGTAGGCGCGCAGGATGGGCGACTTCTCGCTGTCGGTCAGCTCCTCCGCGAGCATCTCGGCGCGCTGGTGGCCTAGGCGGAGGGTGAGCCGCCCGCAGTCCGAGCGGACGTTGCGGACCCACTGGCACTCGCCGCGTGGCGAGACGAGGTATTGGCGTCCCTCGTGGTAGAGAAGGTTGACCGGGGTCCGCCGGATGAGACCGCTTTGGCGCCCCTTGGCCTCGAGGACCCGGCTCCCCCAGACGCTGATCCCTGCTCGGGTCAGGCCTTGCACGAGGGGATTGAGCAAACGGCGGGTGACCGGTCCCGGTGGGCGGTAGTGGACGACTCGCTCTGACATTGGATTGCCCCTTCTGGGTCGTTCGAATACTGGGCTAACACTGTTAGCCAAGTATTGGCTACCAGTGTTAGCCATGTCAAGACGTCGGCCCGAGACGGCCCCCGGGCCGGCCCACAGGCACAAGGAAAGGATCAGGGACATGGAATGGACGAGGTCCGCACAAGGATTAGCGAGTTCCTACCCACATCTCACCGAGTCCTTATGAATTCCGGTTCTACTGGGAGACACAGGAACCGAGCCCATCGGGTGGGTCCAGGCTCAGAAGGTGAACAAGGATGAGTGACCGGTACGAAGGCGAACACGGCGGAGAGCCCGAGAAGCGCTGGGCGCCCGCGCTCCCGACCGAGCCAACCGCCCCGTCGCCACCCCCAAGCTCTCTACCTCCAACCGGTGCGTATCCGGTTTCTGGCCCTGCTCCGCCCTTCGGCGCGTCGGCGGGCCTCGGCGGGGCCGGTTATCCCCCTCCCCCGCCCGGCACGATGGGCCCGGGATCATGGCATTCGGGGTGGGCCGAGCCGAACTGGGCCCCACCCCGGTCGTCGGACCCGAGGAACCGAAACTCGGCTGCAAGGACGGTCCTCTTCTTGGCTGTCGCGGTCCTCTTGATCGTGGCCGGTGTGGCCCTCGGCCACGGCCTGTGGCGCCAGGCATCGGGCCCGGTGTCCAGCTCGCAACCCTTCGGCGGTTCGTCCCAAGGCACACTGCCGCCCCGCTCGACCAGCCCGGGCTCGGGCACTCCGTCCGACGTCACGGCCATCGCGTCGAAGGTCGATCCCGGCCTGGTCGACATCAACACCACCCTCAGCTACCAGGAGGAGCAGGCGGCCGGGACCGGCATGGTGCTGACCTCTTCGGGGGAGGTCCTGACCAACAACCACGTGATCGACGGCGCCACCAGCATCAGCGTCACCGACGTGGGGAACGGCAAGACCTACAGCGCCACCGTGCTTGGTTACGACATCTCGCGTGACTTGGCGGTGCTTCAGCTCCACGGGGCATCGGGGCTGCAGACGGTCTCGATTGCGAACTCGTCGAGTGTCTCGGTCGGCGAATCCGTGGTCGGCATCGGCAACGCCGGTGGCACCGGCGGCACCCCCAGTGCGGTCGGTGGATCGGTGACCGCCCTCGACCAGACGATCATGGCCAGCGACAGTGGCAACGGCACCACCGAGCAGCTGACCGGCCTCATCGAGTCCAACGCCAACATCCAGCCAGGCGACTCGGGCGGGCCCCTCGTCGACACGAACGGTCAAGTGCTCGGGATCGACACTGCGGCGTCGGCCGGGTATTCGTTCCAGTCGGGCGCGGGAAATGGGTACTCCATCCCCATCAACGGCGCGATCGCCATCGCTAAGGAGATCGAGGCTGGTCAGGGTTCCACGACCATCCACATCGGTCTCACCGCCTTCCTGGGCGTCCTCGTCCAACCGACCAGCTCGGGAGGCTTCGGCGGAGGCTTCGGCGGAGGCGGGTCACAGCAGACCGGCGTGACCGTGGCCGGCGTGGTGACCGGTGATCCGGCCAACGAGGCCGGGATTGCCACCGGCGACCTCATCACCGCCTTGGGGGGCACCACGGTCGACTCGCCCTCCGCCCTGACCGCCGCTCTTGTCCCACACCACCCCGGCGACAAGGTGCAGATCACCTGGACCGATACCTCGGGACAGTCCCACACCGCCACCGTGCAGCTAGCCAGCGGTCCTCCGGCCTAGCCTTCGGACAACTCGTTCCATCGATCACTGGGGAAGACAGAACATGAGCCAGACGCCGCCCAGTTCCCTGACCTGTCCGGCCGGGCACACGTTCCCCTATGAGCAGCTGACCACCCGCAACGGCCTCGCGGTCTGTCCGATCTGCGACGGGATGCAGTGGGAAACCTCTCGCACCAAGAGGCTGTGGTCTCGCACCGTCCTCAGCCATCCGCTGCTTCTCCTTCTCGGAGCACTCCTCATGTTTCTCGTCGAGATGATCAGCGGGATCGGTATCGGGGTGACGTATCAGAGCGACCACGTGGGCGGAGCCGGCTGGCTGGTCGCGGGGTCGTCGGTAGCCGTCGCCGGGATCTGCCTGTTGGCGGTGGGCGTCGCCCGCGTCATCATGGCGCTGCGCTCCGACTCGTGGTCCCGGGCGGCCCTCTCGACGCCGCTGATCGTCGTTGCCCTGGGCCTGGCCCTGCTGACCGTGGGCGACCTGCTCGAACTCGGGTTGAACATCGCGTTCATGAACGTGTCCGATTCGGGCGCGGGGTGGCAACTGGTCGCCCAGGTCTTCGACGCCCTGTACTTCGGCAGCATCGCCGGCGTGGTCGCATGGGTGGCCTTCTTGACCAGGCGCCCCGACCCCACGACGGCCAGCTCGCCGCCGGTGGCCGGGTCCCCGGCCGGCGTCTGACAGCACTCCTATGCGCCATCCGTAGGCGGATGATCGCGCCGGTGGCCACACGACGCCGCCACACGACACTGGGCTGAACCGTCTCTGGGGTCAAGGGGGGTCGTCTCCGGCCGGAGTGAGGGCGACTCGGGTCTGCTCCCAGATGAACCTGGTGCCAAACCCGGCCGAAGCCGTGATCGCCTCGATGGAGCCGAGGACGATTTCGCCCTTTACGTCCCTTCGCAGCGGCACCGGCCGGGCCTGGTCATCGATCCAGCAAGGCACGAGCCCGGCGGCGTTCCGCCCACCCCTGACGCTCCGGACTGTCGTGGCCCTCCACGCTGGGCGCCCGGGTCACCGCCGAACGGCATCGGCGAACCGGTTTCGTCAATGACCGCCGGTGGCGGGGAATGGGTCCCCTCCCCATCGATCGCCTGGCAACCGCTCGCCGAGGCCGGTAGCACAAGAAAGCGGGCTGTAACTGGACGATTGCGTGTGACGCCGCGGGTTCATCGGCTCCAGGCCGACTCGCCCGGAAATCTCACCGGCGCTTACTTTACATATTTACGTCTGAGCGAGCTTACTAGTGTGAGTGGTTAGGCGGTCGCCGAAACTCACACACGACGATCCGAAGAGATTCGAGGTTCGAGCCGCCGGCCGCCTCGGAAGGTGCGAAGGCGAGCGGTCTTGACCCAGAAGTCCGCGACCATCGAGCCGAGTCTTCGGCGTTGTCGGGACCTTCGGCCCTATGGTGGGACCATCAAACTCCATCAGGGTGGATGAAAGCCGTTTTGTGCGACCGCGAGGGGGATCCGCCATGAAGTCATTGTCCGAAAATGGCCGCGTCGGTTCCCGCGCCCTCGTAGCGCAATCGAGGGCGTCGTGACCCTCTTGCTTGGCAGTGCGATCAACCTCAACCCTCCGGGCCGGTATCTGCACTGGTCGATCTTCACCGTCTCGGTTGCCAACCTGGTGCTCATCGCCGTCATGGTGGTCATCTTCGGCCTGGCACTGGTCCTACCGTTCCCGAACCGCCGCCACGCCGAGGACGGCCGGTCGGCGACTCGGCCGTTGGTGCCCCGCCGGAACCGGCGCGCCCGGTGTCGGCAGAAGACAGCTCCACCGACACGATGTGGACGGCCCGAATCCGAACGCGTGCGATGTCGCTGCTGCCGCCGGGCAAGCTGCTGCCCGACCGTCAGCCCGCCTACGTCTCGTCGTGGGTCTACGTGTTCGGTGTCGCCACCCTGGTCGCACTCGGAATCGCGATCGTCTCGGGATTTGCGATCGCCCTCGGTGGAGCCGACTGGTGGCACACCAACCCGGTCGGGCACTTCTTCAACAGCCTGCACCTGTGGAGCGTCGAGCTGTTCATGGCGTTCATGGTCATCCACCTGTGGGGCAAGTTCTGGATGGCCGCCTGGCGAGGCCGGCGAACGCTCACCTGGATGACCGGCGTGGTGGCCTTCGTGGCGTCGGTGGTCGAATGCTTCACCGGCTACCTCTCCCAGCAGAACTTCGACTCCCAGTGGATCTCGACCAACGGCAAGGACGCCATCAACGCCACCGGCCTCGGGGCGTTCTTCAACCTGATGAACTTCGGTCAGATGCTGCTCTGGCACGTGGTGCTGATCCCGATCGTGCTGGTGGCGATCGTCGGCGCACACGTCCTGCTCGTCCGGGTCCGCGGCGTGTCCCACCCTCTCCCGGCCGTGCAACCCGCGGTCGTGCGGCACGGCGAGCGGCGGCGACGGCCGACGCCGCCGAATGGCGCGGTCCCACGCGGCGCTACGACATCGTGAAGGAAGCCACCATCGCCGCGACGGTCGCCCTGGTGCTCGTGGTGGTGCTGTCGGCGTTGCTGTCGTCGCCGGACGTCCCGCCGGTCACCGTGGCCAGCTGGGCCAAGGTGGCTCCGGCCGACTTCATGGCGACGGCCGCCTCCGAACTGGCCGGCACGAGCGAGACCGCCAACTACGGACCGCCCTACAACAACGGGTCCGGCCAACGTCCAGCGCATCGGCGTGTCGTGGCAGCTGTTGGCCGGCGTCCACCAACCGATCAACGCCGCCCAGACCTTCGTGCTCTCCCCCCTCTCCAAGATTGCCCCGACCGATCCGGCTCTTGGCCGAGCGCTCGGTGTCTACGCGGCGGCCGGGACGGCGCAACGTCAGGCCTGGGACCAGGCCTACCTGAAGGCCGTCAATAACGTCACCTTCCGCTCCGGCGCCCCGGTCTTGCCGTCCGCCCACGACGGCCCGGTGCCGATGCTGGTGTCGACCGAGCTCACCTTGGCCCGCTCCGGGGCGCTCGACGCCGACCTCCTGGCCCAGCATCCCTTCTACGGCACCGACTTCACCAAGCCGCTGCTGTTCTTGGAGGACGGGAGCTACTTCGCCTCCCTGGCCACGGCCCAGCACCTGACCGGCGCCCAGTGGGGAGTGATGAACGAGACCGGCAGCTACCCCGGCCAGCCGTGGCTGTGGCTGTACACGCTCTGGTACCAGGTGCCCGGCTTCAGATCATCCGCGAACGTCGACCTCATCGCCATCTACCTCACCGGAGTGGCCACGATCCTGCTTCTCGCGGTGCCGTTCCTCCCCGGACTTCGCGACGTCCCCCGATTGATCCCGGTCCACCGGCTGATCTGGCGGAGCTGGAACAAAGAGCAGGCCGGCCCGCCCAACAAGCCTGATCCTCCCGCCGCGGCAGCGGTCATCGACGGCCCGACCAGCCCGCCTTGAGCGGGTTAGCGGGGATGGCGAGAGACTGCATCCTCGCAGGGACGGCCTGCCCGAAGTTCTCGGAAAGCTTGGCGAAGCTGCTCCCGGCCAACATGAACGCGGTCCAAGCACAGAGCACCACGACGATCCCGGCTCGTGTGCGTTCGTACGGCGTATTTATCCAAGACGTCGCGCTTGGTGTGGCGCCAGCCCCGGACCTCAGCGCGGGGACCGCGTCGGGCGCCGCCTCGCCCCCGAAATGGCGACGCGGCCCCGCGATGGGGGCTGGACGTGTACAAATTGGATCGCCTTGCGTGGACACGATCGAACCGCCACTCGTGCGGCCTCGACGAGTTCGATCGGCACGGGATGGCCCTCCACCAACGGGTATCCCCATTCGTCGAGCGTGATGAGCTCGGGGGCCAGCTCGGCGCAGTAGCCGAAGGCGTCACAGGCGATGGGGTCGATCCGGAGCCTCACCGCCACTGGACGATCCTGCGTTCTGAGATGCCGGCCATACATGTGGGCAGGCGTGCCCCGGGACAAGGGCCGTTGGCCAGGTGATAGTCGACGTCGTCGGAAAAGGCTCGAAACGCACTCCGCACGAGCCGGACGACGCCGTCGGGATGTCGACAGGCACCGCGACCCTCCACGGCCAGGAGTCGACTCCAGACCCGCTGGACAACCGACGGCGAGACATTGGTCGTGGCAATGGCCCTCAGGTCCTCGGCCAGGGCCGGCAGCCCGAAGACGCACGGCCCGCATTGTCCCGCGCTCTGCGTGGCCATCCACTCAACGATGCGAGCGGTCTCGGCCAACCCGCAGTGGCCGCGCCCCAATGCGACCATCACCCCGGGGCCGATCCTGCATCCGACCGTCTTGAGCTGTTCGGAAGACAGCGGCGTCACGATCTCGTGACCGGGTAACCATGTGCCCCCGTAGCCCCCGAGCAGGACGGCGCTGACCCCGCCCGATTCGGCTCCGGCGTACCCGAGCAGCGCCTCCACGGTCTGACCAAAGGCCGCCTCGTAGACCCCCGGCCTCGTCACTGCCCCAGAAATAGTCAACAGCGTGGTCCCCGGCGAATCGGGGGTGCCAACGGAACGAAACCATTCCGATCCGTACCGGGCGATCAGGGCGACATGAGCAAGCGTCTCGGCGTTGTCGACCAGGGCGGCTCGACCCCCGATCACCGGGATCGATGGTCGATCGGGCCGGAAGGTAGGAAGGGCGCTCCCGCCATCGATCCACTGGGAGAGCGACGACTCCTCTCCGGCGACATAGTGAGCGGGCGGGGTGCTGATCGTGAACTCGGTCGCCGATCCTGCATGGATGCGTTCTTTGGCTGCGACTTCATACGCCCGCGCCACCCGCTCGCGGTCTCGGGCGACGCAGACATAGACCTGTGACGCCCCGAGCGCGGCAGCCATGAGCTCCGCTCCGTCAAGCACCAGGTGCGGCGCGTAACGAGCCAAGGTGGCGTCCTTCTGGCTGGCCGGTTCTCCCTCCATGGAATTGACGACAACCACCCCGTGTCGCCGGTGAGACCGAACTGCAGCCAGCTTTGTGGCCACCGGAAACTCGGCACCGCCGCGACCTGTCAGCCCTGATGCCTCGATCTCCGCCTGGAACCGTTCACGCCACCGGTGACGGTGGTGGACAGGCGGCAATTGGGATTCACCAAATCGGCGATGGTGCTCGGAAAGATCCGACCGCGTGTTTGCTTCGGATAACCCGTAGAAAAGACGCCGTTGTGCCGGAGAGGCTTCGACCACGCTCACCGGCGACGACTCCCTGTGTAGCGGGCCACGACCCGCGCTTCGCCAACCGTGTCGGGGCTTTCGGCCGGGCCACGGCGCCGGGAAGCGTGGACCATCGGCGCTCGCACAATCGGGAAGGGACTCGCTTCGGTCTCTTGCGGATCGGCAGTGCCGAAGCCGCCCCGGTATGGATCCGCCCACAGCCGCCACGCGACCGCGCCGAGCACCGCGGCGCCGCACAACCCGGCGACCATCTGCATCCATCCGAACCGCAGGTCGGTACCGATGAGGAGGCCGTGGGCGAAGGCGACGGGCCAACTCGCGTACACCAGCCAGTGAATGCCACGCCACAGCTTCGCCTTCAGGAACCGGCGAAGCATGCTGGTCGCCGTCACCGCCAACAACAGGTCGAAGGCGACCGTTCCCAAGGCGACCGGAAGCGGTCGGTAGCCCGAAGTGAATGGCAAAAGGGTCGCCGGCAGGCCGATTGGAACGTAGGTGTCGAAGACTGCCGTGACCACATGCAGGAACACGAACACCATGGCCATCAACGAAATGCGACTGTGGAGCTCGCTGACGGCGAACCTGGGAAGGCTCCTAGTCGCTAGCCGGGTGGTTGTCAGAATGCCCAGACAGACCGACGCCGTGAGCAGAACGAGGCCAACCACACCTGAGGCGCGGGTCGTGTACCAAATCAAGGGGCTGGCGGTGGCGATCAACTGCGGGCACCACCGCTCATGGCCAGTGCGCTGTCCATGGTGGGAGAAGGCCACCCCCCGACTTCGATGACCCCCCCGCTGGATCCGACGAAACGAGCGGGTAGCCCGAGCTGAGCCAAGCGGAAGGGCGCGTCGGCTCCCCACACGATCGCCGCAGTTGACGCCGCGTTGGCGTCCACGCAGGATGCTGCGGCCACGGTGACCATGCGCCACACCACCGGCGCCGGCCACCCAGTCGTGGGATCCACGATGTGGTGAAGCTCCGTTCCCCCTCGCGCCCACTTCCGAACCGATGTACCGGAACTGGCCAACCCACCGTCCCAGACCGACACCGAGCATTGCTCGTCCTCGACCTCACTCCTCGAGTCCTCGCGCACCGCGACCTGCCAGGCGCATACCGGGGGCGGACCCGACACCGCCAAGTCGCCGCCGATGTCGACGACAACTCCCACGCCCAGCTCTGAGGCGATGGCACGGGCCGCTCGGTCGGCGCACAAAGCCTTGGCGGTCGCGCCCAGATCCAAGACAACCCCTGCTGGAACCGCGACCAGCCTGTTTTGTGCGTCCATTTCGACACAGCGCCAACCGGGCGCTGGAGCCGGTTCTCCAACGAGCGGGAGGCTCGACGAACGACGTCGTACCTCGTTGTAGTCGCGGTCATAGCCGAGCACGAGCAACGAACGACCGACGGTCGGGTCTAGCGCGCCACCAGTCAGTCGCGCGGCGCGCAGAGCAGACGTGAGGGCCTCCACGAACAATGGGCTTGCCGGCGCCTCGGTGCGACCCGTCCGATTGAGGCGGGATACCTCTGAGTCAGGACGAAAGCGGTTGCAAGCCCGATCAAAGGAGGAGATCTCCCGTCGGAGAAGTTCAGCCGCCGCATCCAAGGCGACGGGCGTGTCGACAGCGACGGTGACTGAGGTGCTCCAAACCGACCAGCTTTCCCGCCCGATCGAGCTGCCGGGCGACGTCGGTGCCATGGCCGTCACGACTGCCCCGAAACCACGCGACTTGGCGACGTCGTGGGTGTCGTTGTCGGGACCGAGGGCATGGTGGTGGGTGGAGAAAGAGTGGAGCCGACTCCCGCTCCTCCTGAGGTTGGCGAAATGGTCGAGGGCGAAGTGGTCGAGGGCGAAGTGGTCGAGGGCGTCTGGCTCACTGAGGCAGTGGGCCCGGCCGCAGACTTGACGTGGTTAGGTGTCTCATGGAATGCCAGACCGATCAAGACCGCGGTGACCGCGGTCGCGCCAGCCGCGACGGCGCTTGAGATCGTCTGGACTCGATAGGTGGCCCGATCCCGGCTGGCCGGGTCGTGACGATGAAAATGTCCGGGTCTGGTCACGCTGGCGTCTCCTGGTGCTCAACCTGGCCGAACACCATAAGGACCGAACCAAGCACGGATAAGAATCCCAGAAGAGTTCGAAGAGGCCCTGGTGTTGCGACCACGCGACATTCGAGGTTCAAGTCCCGACATCCCCTCTAACAACGGTGCGAAAGGCGGGGTACTGGACTCTGTTCACCCAGCCATAGTGCGCTTGGGATCCTGTCCAGTTCATGAAGGAGCCCCGATAGTCCGTGACGACTTTCGTTACCGGCTGCCAGCCGGAGGTTCCTTCGATGGACACCAGGCACAAGGGAGCTCTCGAACCGTCATATGCTCGTCACGTTGGACGTGTAGACAGGCAGCCGTGAGAGTGCTCGTCGCCGAGGACGATGAGGGTTTGCGCTCGGTCCTCGAAAGAGGTCTTCGAGAGAACGGCTACGCAGTGGACGCCGTCTCCAATGGAGAACAGGCGCTGAGTTACTTGCGCACCTATGACTACGAAGTGGCCATTCTCGACTGGCGCATGCCGGTACTTTCGGGCCTCGACGTCATTCGCCGAATTCGGCAGAGCGGGTCGGCCCTACCAATCTTGATGCTCACCGCTCGGGACGCGGCCGGTGACCGGGTGACCGGGCTCGACGAAGGTGCCGACGACTACCTGGTCAAGCCGTTCGACTTCGGCGAACTCCTGGCACGTGTGAGAGCACTCCAACGCCGGGAGCCGGTCCTGAAAGGGCTCGTGATCTCCGTTGGCGACCTACACCTGGATACCAACAGCCGTGAAGTGAGCTTCGGTTCGTCACGACCCCACCTGACAGCTACGGAGTTGTCGATCCTAGAAATCCTGATGCGGCGATCGCCTGCCGTCGTCCGGCGCCGGTCAATCGCATTGGCCGTATGGGATGAAGAGGCCGATGCCCTCGGGTCCAACACCATCGACGTGCATTTGACGCGCCTTCGAGCAAAAATCGCATCGAGCGGCGCAAAGATCGAAACGATCCGGGCGACCGGCTACAGAATCGTCGCTGTATGACCCGCCGAAACCGCGGCCAATATTTGGCCCATGCGGTCAGGGTTGCCCTTGTTGCATGCCTGCTGGTTGGGGCAGCTTACATAGGCGTCGTCGTCGTGTTCGACGTAGTTGTCGGCCATCGTCTGGTGGCCCAGGTCGACAGCCGGCTGACCGCTCGACTGGGTAATGTCGCCCGCCATCCCGCCACGAGCGGAGCCACGAACACCTCGGACAACGCTAATGACGTAGACGACGCATCTGTGTACTTGTGGCGAATCCAGGCGGCCGGACAACCAGTTGCGCTCACGCTTGGGGCGCCCTCACTCCCAGCCACCGCGGTAGCGCACGGCCAGCCCGTCACGGTGCAACTCGGGAAGACCTCTTTTCGCCTGGAGTCTCGCCATGTGGACGGTCACCTGTTGGTCGTCGGACAGAGCCTGCAGGAGACTGCCCACGTTGAGTCGGTCTTGGCTGCGGTTGAAGTCGTTGCCGGTCCTTTTCTACTCGTCGCCATGTTCTTCGGGACCTTGCTCATCGGACTCAAGGCTTCCGGCCCGGTGGAGGAGGCTCGCCGCCGCCAACTTGAGTTCACCGCAGATGCCTCCCACGAGCTGCGAACGCCATTGAGCGTCATTGAGGCTGAGGTAAGCCTGTCCCTGCAAACCCGCCGAAGCGAGGGCGAATATCGCGACACCCTCACAAGAGTTGGACAGGAAAACTTGCGGCTGCGAAACATCGTCGAGGACCTCTTGTGGTTGTCCAGGTTCGACGCAGAGCCTCCGCCGCCCGGAGCAGAGCCCGTCGACGTGTTCGCAGTTGCCTTCGCGTGTGCCGATCGATTTGGCGCCGTGGCCCAGCGACGTGGCATTGACTTGGCCATCTGCCAGCCCAGCTCCGGGCAGCCGTGGATCAACGCCGCCCCCGAATGGGTCGACCGACTCGTCGCGGTGCTGGTGGACAACGCGTGCCGATATGCCGGGAAAGACGGCAGGGTGCTGATAACCGTGGCCGCTGACGCCAACAGAGTCAGCTTGGCCGTTGAGGACAGCGGGCCTGGGATCCCCCCCGAGGAGCGTGCCAAACTCTTCGACCGTTTCCATCGAGCGACGGACGAGGGAACCGGAGCCGGTCTTGGGCTCGCGATCGCAGATTCGGTTGTTCGAGCGACCGGAGGTCGATGGCGTGTCGGTGACGCAGCCTTGGGTGGCGCTCGTATGGAAGTGTCCTGGCACCGCTCTGGTGGCACAAAGGGACCGGGTGGGTCTGTCGGAACGCCCCCTAGGCGCCTCGCCGTCGACACCTTCCGTCACGACTCGGTGGTCGGCTGACCGTAGTCGACCCACCAAGACCCGACTCCGAGCAAGACCCCGATTCAGCGCCCCGACCCGTTAACCCTTCATGTTGGCCGAAACGGTCTCGTCGTACGGTTTTGTCTCTCGCCATCCTCGTGACGTTGGCCCAGTTTCTTCCAGATTTGTGGATCCGGGCCCGCCACCAGCCGGCCAAGACTGTGGGCGTTCTTCTGACGATGCACCTCGCCGTCGCTCTCGTCACCGATAACGACCTGGTTCGTGGCGCAGCAATGCCACCTCGAGGGAGTGCTCCGAGGAGCGCTGCCCAAGCTTGAACCGAGATGCGAAGAATCCGTTATGTCCGACCGCCCAGACCGCTTGATGGAGCATCGGCCTCGCCCCATGCCCTCCGAGCCCGGTGCGCCTGTGATCGAATGGGCCGATGAGTGCTTACCAAGACCGATGGATCGAGTGCACGGACACCCAGGTGCGGGTCCGCGGGTACTACTTCCCCTGGGGCACCAAGCGGATCCCGTATACCTCGATCCGCTCGTTGGACCGGTTCACTCTCACGATGCTGAGAGGCAAGGGGCGAATCTGGGGCTCGGGAGACTTCAAACATTGGGCGAACCTCGATCCACGCCGTCCCAAAAAGTCCGTCGGGTTCGCCGTCAACCTCGGCACGTCATCCCGGTTCTGACCCCCGACGATCCCGACGCATTTGAAAAAGTGCTCCGGGAACATGTGCAACTCGGATCATCTGACTGACTCGTCCGCAAGAGGCACCCCCCGAAGTCGTCCTCACCTGTGCGAGCTGAGGTCAGGATTCGCCGCCAATAGGCCACGTCGTCGCTGACTCTCGCCAGCGCCAGATGCTCCCCGATCGGCCTGGTGCTGCCAGGAGGCCGGCGATCAAGATGGACCTGGCGGTCACCAATTTCCAACGGATGTCGTTCGGGGACCACCAATCCAGACCACTGCACCGGCAGATGTCGACCAACCGCCAATGTGGTGATGGGCGCAGGGCCCTTGAACTGGCCAGGGGGACCGTTCATGGGTCGCACCTCATGTGTCCACCGATTCTGTCTTGTGGCCATTTGGTATGGCTATCTCTTGGTGCCCACTAGTTCGACGGGCCCCCCGGTATTGTTCTGACATCAAACGCATTTGGGCACGTGCTGGTAGCAGGCAGACCCGCCAGCGGATCGTCGACTCCCGACGTGAGATCGTCGGAGCCGTTGATCGTCAAAGGAGCCGCTTCACCAGGAATGGTCGGACCCCGGAAGCGACCTCTACCAAATTTTCAACCTGACCGAGGGGGCAGATGTACCGGGTCCGAAACGCCTGGCTGTGGGGGGCCGCCGTCCTGCTCCTCTCGGTGACGACCGTCGTCAGCACCGGAGGTTCGGCGGCGGCGGCTGGTCGTCCCCCCATCACCATCCTCACGTACGGCGACACCACCGGTCTGGCGCCGGTCCCAACTCGCCAGTTCCAAGATGGGGTTGTCGCAGCGGTCGACGCGTTCAATGCTTCGGGGGGGGTCCAGGGCCGCAAGATCAACCTGATCACCTGTGACACCGCATTCTCGGCCGCCGCCGCCTCCGCCTGTGTGGCCAACGCCAAGTCCGAGGGTGTGGTCGCAGCGATCCCCTCGGTAAGCCTGGTCGACAACGTGACCACCCCGCTGCTCGAGAAGCAGGGGATCCCGATCATCGGCTCGGACCCGTCCACCCCCCAAGCGGAGTTCTCCAAGACCACGGCCTGCTTCTTGCCCGGGCCCTACGTGGACTACCCGGCGCTCGTCCACTACATGGCCAAGGCCGGAATCAAGTCGCTCTCGGCCGCCCTGCCGGCGGGCGTCTCCGGCGAGAACATCTTGGAGGGAGCGACCGACCTCCAGGCCAAGAGCGATGGTGCCACCATCCACACCTGGCTCGAGGCGTCGCCCACCACCGCGGACTTCGCCCCGATCGGTGAACAGGCCGTATCGGCAGGGGAAGACGGGTTCATCGGTGGGGTGGGCGGCCCGGCCCTCGATGCGCTGTTCTCCGCTGTCCTGGGGGCCAAGCCCTCCATCAAGCTGGGCGGTCCCGGCTACATCCTCCAGGCTGGTCCTTCGGTTGATACGGCGCTCATCAGCCTCGGTGCCAAAGGGACGATCGTCAGCGGCTACACGGCCTTTCCAACCGACAACAGCGTCCCGGCAGTCAAGCTTTTTGACAAAGAGATCGCCAAGGTCAACCCCGCTGACAAATACGTCGAGGTCTCGTTCATGACCTGGATCGATGCCTACGGCGGCACCCAGATCCTCAAGTCCATCAAGTCGGGCCCGATCAATGCCCAGACGATCACGACCGCCATGGAGCACACCACCAACCTCAACCTGCTCGGGGCGGTGCCGAACTGGAGCTACAGCTACAACACACTCGGCCTCGGATGCACCAATGACGCCACCGAGTACGAGGGAACGCTGACCAACGCCAACGGGGCAACCCCGAGCAATCACGACCAGCCCGCATATACGTTGCCAAAGGCCGCCATCAACTACTACAAGGCACACGAACTCACGTTGTCGCAGTAGAGCTCTGTCGCGTTGCTCAATGGGCGTGTGCGCCTCGAAAGCGTCGGTGCTCAAACCTGCGTCGAATACACGGATCGACCGGTGGGCCCTGACGGTGCGGCCGACGGCGACGTGGGCGACCGTCCTTCCGGTATCCGACAGCTTCGCCATCGGTTGCTATAGAAAATGAGACGACAGCCTGCAGAACGGTCGGCGCTGACGGGGCAATTCAAACGTCACGATCGGAGTCAGCCGTGAACGGGATCCTGGGGTACTTGCCCTCCTTCGGTACAGTCCACTCCGCACTCGTCTGTGTACAGGATTCGGCAGGGCAGACGGTCTGCAACGGAGTCTCCACCGGGTTCTTCGCCAGTCTTGGTGCCCTGCTTTTCATCTACATTGCCATCGCCGTGCTCGGCATCATCGCGGCCGTGAAGATCGTCAGCAAGGCGGGCTACTCGGGCTGGTGGGTTCTGATCTGCTTCGTCCCGATCGTCGGATCCATCTTCATCCTCGTGTTCGCGTTCTCCACTTGGCCGGTCACCCGCGAGGTCGAGATGCTCAGGGCACAAGTGACCGGCCGAGGGGTCTATGGCCGTCCGGGCGGATACGGCGGGAGGCCCGCTTTCGATGACCCGAACCCGGGACCCTCGCCGTCGGGACAGGCGATGGCCACCGATGCCGCCTTCGAACACGCGCCGATCCCGTCATTTGGACAGTTCATCCAAGGAGAGACCGGCCCGACCAATGCAACTGTGGCCTCGCCATCCGCGGCGGTGCCGCGGCACCCGCCGGCCGGCTGGTTTCCGTCGCCGGGGGGTCCGCCCGGTCAGCTGCGGTACTGGGATGGCACCAACTGGACCGAGCAGTTTCGCTAGCTCCGTCGGGAGTCGGGATCGAAGCCGACACACCCGGCAAGTCGGGCAGGTCGGGGCAGAGTCACCCGCGACCTGTTGAACGACCGGCATTGGCCCGAGGAGATGTCTCAACGGATCGGCTCACCACGGTTCTCGCGCCGGGGGCGTGGCAGACTGACCAGCACAGTCGCCGCAGGAGGTCGCTCTGGGGGTCACACCACAGGACCGGGACTTCGGCCTCGGACGAGGCAAGGTGTTCCCGGCCAACAAGGCCAAGTCTCTGCTGAACCCGGCACGGCGGCTCGTCCAGTCGCCCGGGCGGACCGTGGCTGCGATGGGCCTCACCGCTGGCGCATGGGTGCTCGAAGTCGGCAGTGGACCGGGCTTCTTCAGCCCATCAATTGCCGCCGCGGTGCCCCAGGGCCAACTCGTTCTCGTCGATCTTCAGGCCGAAATGCTCGTCTTCGCTCGGGCTCGCCTCGGCCACGCTGAGAATGTCGCGCTCGCACAGACTGACGCGTGCGCGTTGCCCATCCGCACGGGGCAGTTCGACGCGGTGTTTCTGGCGACGGTACTTGGCGAGGTCCCGGACCAGGACGCATGCATCGAGGAGGTCGGACGAGTCCTTCGGCCAGGGGGCACCGTGACGATCGCCGAGACAAGGCGGGACAGCGACTTCATCTCCTTGACGTCGCTGCGCGACCTCCTCTCACGCCACCAGTTCTCCTTCATCGGTCGCCAAGGCATGGCGTGGCAGTACGCGGCGAGCTTTCGATCCGGCAAGCCTCGCCGCGATCAACTATCGCCAAGCGGTCGGTAGCGGCCGCGACGACGGCTCCGGTTGGCTTGCGAGTTCCCACCGGCGGGTATCCATCTCGAAAGCTACTTATCTCCAAGTGCTTCGCCTGACACGGGTATGCACAAAATCGCATATGAGTTGGATCCGGGGAGTCCACTATGGCGTCGTCGGGTCCGTCAGCTCTGCAAGCAGCATTTTGACTCGGCGATCGATCTCGTCGACGATCGGTCCGACCCCTTCGACTGACATGCCGGCGGGATCCTGCAAGTCCCAGTCGAGATATCGCTTGGCGGGGTACACCGGACAGGTGTCGCCGCATCCCATGGTCACGATGACATCCGCCGCCTTGGCGACGTCTTCGGTAAGTGGCTTTGGGAACTCACGAGTTGGGTCGAGACCACGCTCGCGCAGGACAGCGACGATCGAGGGGTTGAGTTCGCTGGCTGGTTCAGATCCGGCGGAGTGGACGTCCACCCGACCATGGGCGTAATGGTCGAGCAGCACGCGGGCAGCAAGGCTTCGCCCCGCGTTGTGGACACAAAGGAACAGCACCACGGGCTTGTCGCTCACGAGAGATCCTCGGAGCCGACGGGCGGAACCGATCGCACGGTGGCCCACCCGGAATGGACCTTCACCGTGCGGCATGATCACATGGCCCGCTTCGGTGGCGGTGAGCTTTGGATAGAGAGCCTTGATGACCGCGAAGGCCAGAACCCCTCCGACTACTTGAGCGCCGACAAAGCTCGGGACCGAGGACGGGAGCGATGCCGGCGAAGCTATCGGAGAACATTCGTCCGACCGTGATAGCCGGGTTGGCAAAGCTGGTCGAGCTGGTGAAGAAGTAGGCGGCACCGATATAGGCGCCGACCGCAGCGGGGGCTGACCGACTGCGGCCGGTGCGGGCCAGGGCGAAGATCACGAGCATCAACCCGAGAGTTGCAACGACCTCGGAGACGAAGTGGGCGCCGGAGGCCCGGTGCTTGGTCGAGATGCTGATCGTCGGCTCGACTGAACATGACGTTGGCCAGAATCGCCCCGCCGACGCAGCCGGCAATCTGAGCCGGCAGGTAGGCAACGGCGTGACGCCAACGAAGGCCCCCGAACGCGGCGTCGACGAAAGATACGACGGGGTTGAAGTGCCCCCCCGAGACCGGGCCGAACATCAAGATGATCGTGAACAGACCCGCTGCGGTCACTGCTGCGTTCTCGAACAGCTCTAGCCCGACGTCACTCGGTGAGAGCCGTTGGGCGGCGATCCCCGAGCCGATGACGACGGCGGCAAGCAAGGCGCTGCCCAGCGACTCGGCGGCTAGACGGCGCCAGAGGGCACGATCAGCTATCGACCACTCGTCTTCAGCAGTCCCTGGTGGTTGGTCGGCGCTCAACAGCACGAAGATGTCGGGTCGACGGCCACGCTGGTTCGATCGGGTGGCGCAACACGCCGCTCCGCTCGGATCGGCCGCTCTCAGCTCACCGTCGGGCATCTCCACATCGGCGAGCACGGTGTAGATCTCCCATGGCTCACCACCGGGACCTTCCACCCACACCTTGTCTTGCACCGCGTAGCAGCACGAAACCTGCTCCTCGACCGCAGTCGCCAGGTCGGCCGCGGCCAGCCGAGCTTGTGCCGCGACGACCTCCTCGGTGGTCTCGACCTCGATACCCAGGTGGTTCAGCGACCCCGGCACCTGGACGGCGTCTTCGATGAGGACGAGCTTGAGCGGCGGGTCGGTCACCGCGAAGTTGGCGTAGCCGGGTCGGACCTTGGACGGTTCGGTTGCAAACAGCTTGGAGTAGAAGCCGACCGCTTCCTCCAGGTTCGTCACGTTGAGCGCAAGCTGCACACGGGACATCACGCGTCCTCCTGATATATTGATCTAGGTCGATGTTCAGTGTGCAGGACATATCGACTTCTGTCAATATCTAAGGGGTTTCGATGCCCAGGGCCGGCGCCAAGGTGATCCCACTCGGGCTCGGGGGCGGGTTGTGCTGCGCTTCGATCGTCGACGCACCGCTCGCTGAGAGCGAGGCCGTCGATCTGGCTCGGGTGCTCGGAGCCTTAGCCGACCCGGTCCGCCTTCGGCTGCTCTCGCTGGTGGCCTCTCAAGCCGAGATCTGCTCGTGCGATCTGGAGGCCCCCTCGGCTAAGAGCCAGCCGACTGTCTCGCACCACACCAAGGTCCTGGCCGAGGCCGGTCTCATTGTCGGCGAGAAGCGTGGGCGGTGGATGTGGTGGCGGGTGGAGCCCGACTCGTCTCGCCGCCATTCGAACGGCGCTCGGAGGCTGACCGCCGCCGACTGCGATTGCGGTCGCTGTTCCCTTCACAGTCAACCGGGTCAAACAGGCACCCCGGCGAGTGCCAAGGCGACTCCGACCACTCCCGCCACGAGGAGCGCGCTCGACGACGCCACGCCGGAAAACGAACAGCCACATCAACGCTCCGGCGAGCACCGGGATCTGCCACAAGTGTTGGAAGGACAGGCCGAGGGGGATAGCCGATCCGGCGATCGCGCCGATGACGGCCGGCCCCGCCCCGGTGAAGAACGACTCGGCGGCGCTGTTCGCCCGGATCTGGTCGAAGTGCCGACCGCCGACGAGGACGAAGGCGAATGACGGTGCGAAGGCGATCGCCGACGCCAAGAGGCCGCCGCCGACCCCTCCGGCGGCGTAGCCGACGACAGCGATGGTCTGGACGACCGGGCCCGGAGTGATCTGGCCGAGTGCAACCGCGTTGAGGAACTGAGCGCCCGTCATCCAGTGGTAGGTCGTCACAGCGTCGTGCTGCATGAGAGGGACGATGACGAACCCGCCGCCGTACGAAAGCGCACCGACCTTGAGCGCCACCCAGGCCAATGCTGCGAAGCCACCGAGCGCGGCCCCGTGTAGGAGGACCGCGGGAATCACGCTCGGAGCCGAGCCCCGTGACGTCGACAAGCCCCCGCGACGAATGACGATCTCGATGAGCCCGCAAGCGATGAGAGCGAACACCAGATATGGACCGATCGTCGCGGCCACCGCACCGCCCAACAGCGCGTACGACGTCCAACGAACCCGCTGGGCGCGCCGCGATCCGACGCGCCTCCAGCTGCGCGGGGACCAATCCCGAGGCGGCGCGCATCGCGACGGCGGGCACTGCCGCACCGGCACCCGCGGCCGCCCCCAACACCCAATCCGGCGGGTGGTTCGGCCAGGAATACAGCGGAAAGAACGAGGATGAGCGCGAGGCCTGGGACGATGAAACAGAGCCCTCCGAAGATCGCCCCTACCGGCCCTCGCAACGCCCAGGCGCAATAGATAGCCAGCTGCGTCGAGGCCGGACCGGGGAGGAGGTTCGTGGTCGCGATTGCGTCCTCGAATTCCTTGGCGTCGATCCACTGTCGCTCCTCGACGCAAAGGCGACGGAGCAGCGAAACGTGAGTCGGTGGTCCTCCGAAGCCTATGCAACCGAGTCGCAACCATTCACGAGCGATAGCGCTAAGCGACACCCTGGCAGCCGACTCTGGCCCAATGGAGCGATCCTCGTCAGTCACGGGGCCTCTTCACGGCGAACCCTTAGCTCCTCTCCTCTGGTACGGACCTGCCCTCCGAACGGCGGTCGTAAGGTGAACCGGTGACGATAGCCAGCAACGACCGTCGGCAGTTGGCTCGCTATCGCCCCTACCTCTCCTGGATCATCGCAGCCGCCTTCACGGTCAGCGGGGTGATCCACCTATCCCACCCAGACACCTTCACCCCGATCGTCCCCCACTTCTTGCCCTTGCCCACCGAGTTGGTCTACGCGAGCGGGGTTGCCGAGCTCCTCTGCGCGGTTGGGTTATGGCGACGGGATCGCTGGGCGGGGATCGCCGCCGCCGTGCTGCTCGTGATCATCTGGCCGGCCAACCTGCAGGACGCCATAACCGCCCAGCACGGCCACGACCTGACGACCAAGTTGCTCGACTGGGTCCGATTCCCCCTGCAAATCCCACTCATCTGGCTGGCCCTCCAGTCCGGCCGAGGCCGGACCGAGAAAGTTCCGCCGGACCAGGCCTTGCGTGTCGGTGACTGACCTCGGTCCGCCGGGGGAACTGATGGCCTGTTCCGTCAGGTTCACGAAGTGAAACGTGTAGTGAGGACCCGCGACTCAGAGCTGCGGGCTTCGTTCGCAGCGATTCGACGGCGAGGCTGCTCTGGGTTCGATCTACGTGCCCGACTGCCCGGCGGCGCGGGCCAGGGGGTTGAGCTCGGGCGGCCCAATCTTCCTCAAGGTGTTGCGGTCGATGTGGCTGAAGATCTCTTCACGGCCGGGGATTTGCAGCCGGCCCTCCTCCTCGTACGACCAGGTCCCGTCGTCGTTCACTGTGACATGGATCCGGTAGCTGACGGTACGGAAGGCCCGGTCGAGGAATGGGTTAGACAAGATCCCGTGGACCTCGGAGCCGACGGTCGCGGTGAGTGAGAAGTCGGTGGAGTCGGGATCGGCGGGGCCTGACGCCAGAAGCACTTGGGCGCGAGGGATGCCCAAGGTTAGGGTCACCGCTCGGGCCGCAGGCTCCCACAGCCAGTAGCCCACCTGATCGTGAAACGTCTCAACCTCTGCGGGTTTGGTGATGTGGACGTGGTACCTCAGGCCGTAGAACAGCTGGGGCCCGTTTGTCTGTCGATCGATCGGATGCAACTCGTAGTGTTCGACGAACGTGTCTTGTTCGCCCCCCTCGGCGACGGGGTGCTGGTCGGAGCCCTTGGTCCCCTCCCAGATGCCGGCCATCGGGCGGAGGGGCCCAAGATTCGCCAAGGTGTCCGGGTCGCCGTCGGCTTCGGTATAGATGTCGGGTCCGTATGTCGTCACTGCGCACACCTCGCTCGGAAGGAACGCCGCCACCGTACCCTCACCACACCGCGCCAAGATAGGGCCGACGACACGAACCCGAGGACGGCGCCGGGGACCGGGCGGCGCCGGACCGGGCTCAGGCAATACTTCGAGACCGTCCGGACTCGGGGACCGGCTCGAGGCGGTCGAGGAATTCCACGATCTCTGTGGTGAGTCGCGTCGGCCGGAGCCGGAGCTCGAGTGGCGATCGGGCTCGGACGAGCTCACCGTTGGGCATGCGCTTCACCAGGCTGACCGCGTCATCGAACGGGTGGACGAAGTCTTTTCGGTGCGCCAGCACGAGCGTCGGCGCCTGGATCGCCCGGCGCTGCTCCTGGGTGGGGGCGACCGGCCCGACCAGCACGCCATGGAGGACGGCCGCCATGATGTCGGGAGAGAGCGAGGCCGCGTTCATCACGCTGTTGAGCGGCCCGAATCTGGTCCGAGGGATCCGGCCCACCAGGCGCGAGGTGAGGTTCATGACCCGTCGCCCGTAGTGGGCCGCGAGCACCATGGACCCAAACACGAGGGCAGATGCCGGGACGGCCCGTTCCAGGACCGGCATCTCGAGCACCAGAGCCCGAGTCCGCTCCGGGTAGCGGGTCGCCGCGAACAGGCTGACGTTGGCACCGAGCGAGATGCCGCCGAGCACGGCCTTCTCGACGCCAAGGTGGTCCATCAGCGCGACGACCTGATCCGCGTAGCTGTCGATGCGGTACTCCGACGCGTGCATGGGTTTATCGCTGCGTCCGTGCCCGAGCAGGTCCAACAACACCACCTTGTAGCCCTGTTCAGCGAGAGCGTGGGCGATGCCCCGGTTGAGCTCCGCGTCGAGCAGCAGGCCGTGCATGTACACGACGAGCGGCGCATCGGACGAGCCGTAGATGTCATAGACCAGCAGATGGTCGTTGTAGACGAAGGATTGGTCGAACTGCACTGCAACGGCGCTCATGGTTTCATCCTGCCTTGTCCGGTCGTGATCGATTTGGAAACCCTGTTCTTAGCCGCGTCACCGGCCATGTCCCGCTCTCGCCATCGTCGGGGAGTCTGAACCCTGGCCTCGGTTGAGACCACCGGTCACCGGGCCGCCAATCACAACGCGACCACCGCGTACCCGTTCATGGCACCATTCCCCGCACCGATCCACAAGAAGACGACGAGGTCATCGTCCTTGACCCGGCCGGCTCGACGGTCCTCGTCCAAGAGGATGAGGGTGCTCGCCGCCGAGGTATTGCCGTAGTGGTCGACGCTGATGGGTACCCGCTCGGGAGGCAGACCGAGCGCCTCGATCGCCTGACGGACCACCACCCCATTGGCCTGGTGCAGATACCACCGGTCTACCGCGTCGACGTCGAAGTCGGCTCCGGTGAACGGCTTGACCGTGCTTGGCCAATCCTCTTGCAGCATCTGGAAGTTGCGAGCCATCAAGGGCGGAAAGACCTCGGCCACCTTGGCGCCGTTCATCAAGAACACGTGGTCGGCCACGTTTCGGGCGTTGGTGTGATGCAGGCAGCCTCCCCCGGGATAGGTAACTAACTCGATGTCAGGATTGGTCTCGTAGCGCACCGAGAGCAATCCGGTCGGGCCATTGCTCACGTCCCGCGGCGTAGAGCGCCAGACGGAGGCTCCCGCACCGTCGGCGAACATGAGCGGTGCCAACCACCCGAGGCCACTCTGATGCTTGTAGTAGTAGTCGTGCACCTCAGGGCCGAAGTAACCCGACGGACAGTTGCTGGCCACCACCAGTGCGGTGGTGGGTGCCGTCGAAATGAGCGAGCACGCCGCGGTGCGAAATCCCGGCGCCAACCCGGCGCATCCGAGATTGTGGTGGACGAGGTCGACGTCCCGGCGCAAACCCAGCTCGTTCATAAGGAACCGGAAGTGGTCTTGGCAGGCGATCAAGTCGGGAGTAGTCGTCACATGGACCATGAGGTCGACTTCGGCGGCGTCGACCCCAGCGTCCGCGAGGGCAGCACGCCCCGCTCGCAGCGCCAGATCACCGTCGTAGAGACCCCCATCCGCTCGGCAGCGCTTGCCGTGCTCGCTGAAGTCGTAGTCCAACCGCCGCTCATGAATACCGAGGTGCTGGACGACCCACTCGGGTTCGAGGGGCCTGCCGTCGGGACGGACGGGCCGAAGGTACTCGAGGATCTCCTCGTTGGAGACCCGGCGATCCGGCAAGCAGGAGCCGGCGCCTAGCAGGGAGACAGAGATTTCGGACGCCAATCTCGGCATTATGGAACTGGTCATCGAGCCACCTCACCATCAAAGGGCCGATGTCTAGCTGCCCCTCAGGACCATCAAAGACCGCGCCGATCCGATCGACCAGTGCCGAACGTCCTGAATCCGAAGCGAGACCGGGTGGACCCCGATCGCGTCTGAGCAGCGCCGCGGTGCCCCAGGCGAAGAAGTCGAAGCAGCTTTCGGCATCCGGAGGTGGCCGATCGACGGCTGGCTGCTGCTCGCCGGTCACCTGCCTCGCGCAAACTCCAGCATGCTCGGAGCAACCCGCTGTGCCCATGGCGCGCTTGCTACAGTAAGCACCGTACCGGCGGGGTGCGCCTGGCGTGAAGCGCCGCACCCGGCCAAAGCGTGGGGGGCTGGACATGGAAAAAGGCGAAATCGGGGGACTGGGGCAAGTCACCGGGGAGGCACTGGCCCGAAACGTGGCCACGGTTCGGGGGGTCCACCAGGCGGTCGCCAAGAGAGTCTTCGGGGCTCTCGGGCCGTTCGCGATGCCGGTGCGCGTGGCGCACGACGGGATTGCCGGCGGCATCTACAAGGTGCTCGAAGGAACGCACCGGGTGCTACCACGCGCGCTCGCGTCAAGCGTGGTCCTTGCCACCTGGGAGAAGGCACCGCGGATCTCGGACTCCAAGCTCGGCAACGTCGCTCTCGGCATTCTCAACGGCGTTCGTGGCGACTCGCTCGAGAGAACGGGTAACGAACTGGCACTTCCCATGATCTTCACACGCGGGGAAGGCGCGGTAGGCCTGACTCCAACTGAGCTGGCGGCTGCCTTTCCGGATGCCACGCCACGACTGGCCGTGTTCGCCCACGGGCTGTGCGAGACCGACCGGTCCTGGTTCGATTCCGATCGGACAGAGGAAGGTACCCAGACCACGTACGGCCTGAGGCTGCAGCGCGATCTTGGGTACACGCCTTTCTACCTGCGATACAACAGTGGGCTGCACGTCTCCGACAACGGCCGCACCCTGGCGGGCCTGCTCACCGAGGTCGTGAACGGCTGGCCGTGTCCGGTTGAGGAGATCGCATTTGTCGGACACTCGATGGGTGGGTTGGTCGTACGAAGCGCATGTCATCAAGCAGCGGAGAACAACAGCACTTGGGCGGGCCTGGTCCGCCACGTCTTCTGCCTGGCCACGCCCAACCTCGGCTCCCACGTGGAGCAGGGTGCCAACGTCGTGGGATGGGCGCTTGACCGCCTCCCCGAAACCCGGCCTTTCGCCGCAAGGCTCAATTCGAGAAGCGCCGGGATAAAGGACCTGCGCTTTGGCTCTTGCCTCGAGAGCGACTGGAGGGGCCAGGACCCAGACGAATTCCTCAAGAACCGCTGTGGCGAGGTTCCGTTTCTCCCCACCGCCAACTACTACTTCGTGGGTGTCATCGTCACGCGGAACGCTCACCACCCCGTGGGGTTGCTGCTCGGTGACCTCCTAGTTCGGTTTTCCAGCGCTTCGGGCAATGGGCTCGGGCGCGGCCTGCCGTTCGAAATCGACAACGGTCGCCACATGGGCGGCTTGCACCATTTCCACCTGCTCAACCATCCGGATGTCTACGAACAACTGCGCCACTGGCTCGACCGGGCGAACGTGGGCCAAGAAGACGAGATGGGACCGGCAGAGCCATTGGAGTGAAACTCTCGCTTCGTCGTCGAAGCACTGTCGGCGGGCTAATCGTGTCGGTCGGCAGGCCGACCCACGATGCGATGGAATTCATCCCCTGAAATCCGGGGCGGCTGAGACCTCGTCGAGCCCTCAGCGGAGTTGCCTACTGTGCGGCCGGCGACCGGGCCACACACCGGTCCGGTTCGTCGACTCGCTTGGCGCGTCCGTGCGATCCGGGCTGCTTCGTGTTCGTTGCCACCGCCCCTGAACGCCACGTCGGGTCGCATCCAGTTGCGCTGATATCTGCTCTTTGAGGCTCATGGGACATTCGGGGTCCCTTCCTCTCGTACCTTCCGAGGACCAAAGGCACGCGTCCACGCCGGTGCACCGATTAGACCGGCATCGTCGCCCAGTTCGGCGGGGAGGAGACCGCCCGTGGCCATCCCTCCACGGGCTGCGAGCAGCTCTCGGACGGGCTGCAGGAGTCGCTCCCGAGATCCGAGGCCTCCGCCAATGACGATGGCCTGTGGACCGAAGAGCCGGGCCAGGTTCAAGACACCGATCGTGACGGCCTCGATCAACCCGTTCCAAACCTGGCGCGCCTGCACGCCTCCATGAGCCATTGCTTCTTCGAGGTGAGGCCCGTCGAGCGGACCCAGCCCTGCTTCCTCCGAGAGCCGGGCGATGCTGGACCCCGAGCCCACCAGGTCGAGCGTTGCCGGGCGCCCCTCCCGCCAGGCCAGCCTGTCGATCACGGTGTGCCCGATTTCGCCAATCGAACGGTGCCCGTGGACGAGATGTCGGTTCAGCAGGACACCCGCTCCGACGCCGGTCGAGACAGTGAGGTAGGCCACGTCATCATAGGAACGACCGGCGCCGAAATAGGCCTCTCCGACGGCCGCCAGATCGGCGTCGTTCGCGACGGTGACAACACGGCCCAGTCGCTCACCCAGCCACTCCTCACTGAGATCTGTCACCCAACTTCCAGGGATGTGGGGTGCCCACTCCAATCTTCCCTGGTCATAGTGGACTGGTCCGGGCACCCCGACAACCGTCGCCTTCACGGGTCGCTCGCCAGCCTCGACCACCGTGATCAGCAGTTCAACCAGCGTCGTCGGCAGCAACCCTTCATGCGGCGTCTCAACACTGCGATGAAGCAGAATCTCCCCGCCGTCATCAACGAGTGCGGCACGCAGATGGGTTCCCCCGAGATCGGCCGCCAGTGTCGCTCCGCGGCCGCTCGAATCTCCGTAGGGCGCGTCGGCCATTCACCCAGTGTTCGATGCGGCCGAGACCAAATTCCAGAGTCGAAGGACCCGAACTCGGAGCGTCCTGGCGCAACGACAGAAGGCGAGTCCCGACGTGCGGCGGGGCCGAAGCTCTCGCCAAGGAACTCCAGGCCTATCGACTTACCATCGCCCGGAAAACAAAAGAACTGTGAGGATGTTTCGCGCTAGACCCCCACGACGACCCCGTCCCCTCATTCCCCCGGGCGTTCGAGAACTCGATTTGCTTGGACACGCTGCCACAATCGGCCACGCGTCGAACTGGCGACAAACCCGGATTCTCAGGCACCAGCCTTCTTGGCCGGAGCCCTCTTGACAGCCTTCTTGGCCGGAGCCTTCTTGGCCGGAGCCTTCTTGGCCGGAGCCCTCTTGACAGCCTTCTTGGCCGGAGCCTTCTTGGCCGGAGCCTTCTTGGCCGGAGCCTTCTTGGCCGGAACCTTCTTGGCCGGAACCTTCTTGGCCGGAGTTCTTGGTCTCAAGGGCCGATTGGTCGCCTTTCGCCCTGCCGCTTGGGCTCGCTCGAGGATGCGAGCCACCCGCCGAGCCAGCTCGTCGAGATCCGTGACGCCGACGGCCGCCAACTGCGAGCGGACCTCGCTGCGGACGCTGGAGATGAATGCCTCAGATCGCTCGTGGCTCGTCGACACCAGGTCCTCTACCCATTCCTGGGCCCGGGCACTGTCGACCTGTCCTTCCTGGATCAGATCCCGTACCAGCTGTTCAGCACGTGAACGAGTGACCTTGGTCAGCGTGAGTCCAGCTTCGAGATACCGCTTAAGTCCGTCCATCTGTGCCATAGCACCAACCTACGGCGCGCCGGGTTCACCAGCAAGAGGTTTTCGCCTCCGACCATCCGGATCTGAACCGTCGGACACCGAGCCGGCATCACGGGAGTGTCGCGGGGATGTCGCGATCGGCCATCGCCGGTGACGTCAACCGGGCGGCCATCGGCAAGACCATGACCGCCATGGCCGCCACCCTGAGCGCCAGCTCCTTCGACCTACTGAACTGCCGAATCCCCGTGGGATGACGGAGCCGCGTCGGAGCGGCTCACGACCACCTGGGTGCTCGGGTAAACGAACCGGTGCAGCCTTGCTGCCCCTGCCCCTCCCACCAATGCGGCCACGATGAACAGCCACACCTGGCTGAGCGCGGTCCCGCCCACGATGAGCCGGGACTCCCAATCCAGCCGAACGTGGCCCAAGAGTCCACGCCACAAAAGGACTAATGGCCGTGACTCCGACGTGAACGTGGGCTCATGGTCGGAGCAGGCGCCAAGACCTAGGCGGTTAGGACTGTGCGTAGGTTCACCAAGCGGTTCGCGACCATCTGTATGACACTCGCGTTGCTCGTTGGGGCGGGGCGACCAACACGGTCACCGCCACCGTCACCGTCGGTCGCTCCGAATGCGTTCAGCTATCTTCAGGGTGTGGATGACCTGGCACCCGACATCGTTCGTCAGCGTCTGATCATCGAAGGCTTCTACACGCTCGATGTCGATGAAGTCGCAATCAGCCGATACTTCGCCGAACTGACTTCGGCCCTCGCGCTTCGGACCTATGGAGTGCCGACGATTTTCTCGCCCGGCGGCCAAGGTCGGGAAGGCAACCAGGGATTCGACGCTTTCATTCCTCTGATCGATTCCGGCATCTCTCTCTATGTCTGGTCTCAACGCCGGTTCTTATCTGTCGTCTCCTTCAGCTGCAAGCGTTTCGACGTCGAGCGAGGGGTCGGAGTGACGAGAGAGTTCTTCCGGATGACAAGGCTTGTCCATCAGGAGTTCTGACTCATGGACCGCTCAGGCAAAACACGCCGGGCCATTGGATCGCTAGCCGGGGATCCCCGTCGGTTCCGAAACCCCGATCCTATGACGGGACGCCGCCGCGGTCGGTCCCCCTCGGAGGGTTCGCTGAACCCGCGGACCGGTCAAGGTCGATCTCAATGGAGCCTCACCTGCTGCTGCGAAACATGAGAATCAGCTCACGGATCAGGACATGGCGAAACAAATGACTCCCCGCGCGGCACGCGGGTTTCGACGGGACACTCGGACTCAAACCCTTCTTCCTGGTCAAAGCAATCAACGAATGGCTCTCGGCATTGCTCCCTTGAGCGAGAATCTGGAAGAGGAGGTCCTCTGGTGGTCGGTGAGGAACGTTGGAGATGTCTGAGAAAGCTCGTCGGCCCAACCATCCTTGGCGGGTTGATGGCGTTCGGTCTCACGGCTTGTGGCACAGCAGAGGCGCCAAGCCGTCCAACCTCGACGACATCGACCACCTCCATCCCTTCGACAACGCCTTCGGCTACCACATCTATGAAAGCGAGCCTTAGGGTCGTGGCTTGCCCCACGACGTATGGGGTAACCCCACCCCCAACTACTGCGCCATTGTCTACCTCGATGGAAGTAACCGTTCCACGGGCGTTGGCCGCCGAGCTGGCGGTCTATACGGATGGCCAAGGCCGCGTTGAGCTACTGGCACCCACTGGCTGGACTTGCAGCGCCGGATACGGGGCCGACGGCAGCGGTGGGGTCGCGACCTACCCGCCGGGCGAATCCATTCCAGAATCCGCCCTTGGCGGCAGTTGGACACTATCTCCAAATTCGCCGACGGAGGCCATCGTCGCCTCCCAAACCGGGGGTTGCGAAGGCTGTGAGGTGGGTCAGGCTTGTCCCCTGTTCGCGACCGCGGCGAGCAACTTCCAGAGTCAGTTTGGACGAGCTTGCCCGAAGAGCCGTCCTGCCACAGAAACGGTGGACCAGATCACACCTGGGGTCGTGATCTTCCAAGATCCACCGGGAGTGTCAGGCGACGGCAGCCCGTCGGGTGGGCAGTACGCGGCCGATGGGGCAATGACGTATTACTCGAAGAATCAGTTCGGGAGCTGGCTCGACACGTGCACCCTCCCGAAGACCGATAAGACGTTGTGCACGGCAGCATTGAACATCTTCATCTCGTGGTATGGAGACCGCTGAGCGCGTCTCTCAATGGCGCCCGACTTCAGTCACGGGGGGCCACCTATCAGTCGTGCCAACAACTGGTTGGTCACTACACCTAACGGTCGCCCATGCGAGCCTGAACTCGGCGCCCGCAAGGTCTTCACACTCCACGAGAATTCTCGAGCTTCGGGCGGCCCGGTTTGCGCATCTCTCGAGCTTGGCTCGGAAGCCGCCCGGCTTCAGCCAGCGCCCGGCGCAACAGGAACTCGATCTGAGCATTGGTGCTGCGCAACTCGTCGGCAGCCCAACGAGCCAATGCATCATGGATGGCCGGATCAAGCCGCAGCAGTACACTCTTGCGCTCACTCATCGGATCGCGATATTGCTCCTATTGATAGAGGGAGCCGGTGTTGACCACCTGCTGAGTCGCCTGTTCGCTGCACAGGACGACGAGCAGATTGGACACCATCGCAGCCTTCTTCTCCTCGTCCAGTTCGACGACACCCCTTTCCTCGAGCTTCTGCAAAGCAAGCTCGACCATGCCGACCGCTCCTTCGACGATGCGCATGCGAGCGGCCACCACCGCGCTGGCCTGCTGCTGACGCAGCATCGCCTGTGCGATCTCGGGCGCATAGGACAATCGGGTAAGCCGTGACTCGATGATCGTTACACCAGCGGGACGCACACGGTCCGTGATTTCGGCCGACAGTCGCTGGGTTATCTCCTCAGCGTTGTCACGCAGGGAAAGCGCGCCGCTGCCGCGGTTGTCGTAGGGATAGCTCGACGCGGTATGACGCACGGCGGTTTCGGTCTGCATGGCGACGAAGTGGGTGAAGTCATCGACGGAATAGATGGCCTTGGCTGTATCCTGGACCTGCCAGACGACCACGGCAGCGATCTCGATCGGGTTGCCGTCGGCGTCGTTGACCTTGGCGATCGACGTCTCGTGGTTTCGGACCCGCGTGGACACCTTGCGCCTCTTGGCGAACGGGTTCACCCAGTGCAGACCGGACCTGCGGATGGTCCCGTGGTACTTGCCGAAGAGCTGTACGGCACGCGCCTCCCCCGGAACGACGGGTGTCAGGCCGGAGAACGTCAAATCGGCCGCGATGAGCAGCACGATGCTGACGCCTAGGAGGGTTATCGACCCTGCCGTCTTCCACCCGCCCTCGACAACGCCGAATCCCATCAGCGTGCCTGCCACCATCACCATCCCGATGCCGACGAACAGCACGAGAACGCCCGGCGCCGACCAGGCCTGGTTCTCGACCACCTGCCCAGGATTCTCTGTCGGGTTGGTTGGAAGCTGCGCAATCATATTGACCGACCTCCCGATTGACTCGGCTGAAACCATTGAGGTTATCATAATGATATCACTTTAGGAGTGGCAAGCGGCTCGCCAGCGAGGTGGATCAAGAGGGAGCCCATGGCGCTCCCGACCGAGGCGTTCGGGCCACTACCGCAACATGGGCGCGATCGTCTACCGCCATTTTTTGCCCTTGTCAGCAAACTCACCGATAGCAATTGCCGGCAACTGACACCTGTGTCAAGACATAGGAGACACCGAGCTGGGGAGGGGTCGCCAGTGGACAAGGGTCGTTATCTCGTCGAAGCGCATCTGCGGGGAAGGGTGCTCAGTCTCTGAGCTGGCGAAGCCCACGGGGTGCACCCGAACTGGATCCATCGCCTGCTCGCCCGCTATCGGGAGTTGGGCGACGCGGGCCTCGAACCCGATCGAGACGGTCCAAGACCTCGCCGAGTGCCATCAGCCACGAGCTCGAGAACAAGATCGTCTCCTCCGAAAGCAGCTGTCCGAAGAGGGCCTCAATGCCGCTGGTGGGCCCCGAAGCTTTGTCTCAGAAGTCCCTCGGTGAGTTACCCTCGGTGGGGGTCGCAGCCACCCAAGCGGTCCAGTGAGGAGACCTAAGACGTTGGCCAGCAATGGCTAATGGGGGCCACGGGTCCCGCAGCGCAAGTGAGCGTCGACGCTGGCAAGCACTGGTCGTACTCTCCGTTGGCCAGCTCATGGTGGTGCTCGACAGCACCGTCGGCGTCGCCCTCCTCGCCTCCATTTCGGCCTCTCGAACCGCTCATCTACTTGCTCAAGGGATGGGAAAGCGCGAAGCGTTGGCCGGTGGCTTTCATCTGGGCTTTCTGGTTGCGGCAGCTTTTCCGGTCGTCGCCTTCTTCGTCACTGCACTCCTCATCCGATCACGCCGACAAGAACAAGAAATGGAGGCGGACGTGGTGGCTGCGGCCGAGGCGTTGACGATCTTGGAGTAACGCTGCGAACGCCTGACACCCAAGGGCCGGGCACTCCTGCGTTTCTTCCCACTCCAGCGCGTAGCCGGTTTGGTCAAGTTCTCAGCCCCCGGCGAGCCAATTGGAGGTCGTACTGAACCAATTGACCATCGCAACGCCGTTTGCATCCTCCAGGTCGACGAGCAGAAGCTTGTCGTTGTCGGTAAAGGTGAAATCAGGAGTGCCTGCCGATCACCTGACCGAGAGCGGCCGACCTGACCCGCTCTGGGCCCGGCGCGCCGAGCCGGGCGGCGCTTAGGGCCGGCTCAAGGCGACCGGCGGCAGCATTGATAAGTAAGTCGGCCACCTGGCGGTCATCGGGCAGCAAGAAGGCAGAGCCATCGTGGCCATTCCTATCGAGGACCCAATGGGCCAGCAACAGCGCTGCCCGCTTGTTTCCCTCGCCGAAGGTCTACGCCCGGGTCACCTGAAAAGCGAGTCTCGCGGCCGCCTCAGTCGGATCTTCGGCATAGTGGATTGCGGCCAAGACACGGGAGCTACTAGCTCGTCTGTAGCCCACCAGCATGAGTGGATCTGATCTTCCGAGTTCTAGGATCGGTCGATGACCCGCAAGACGGCTGCTCGAGTTCTTCCGCGTGTAGCCGAGGACCTCCCGAAGGAGAGTCCATTGCTGGTCGACGAAGTTCGGATTGTCGACATTGCGATCACTGGGGACTTCTCGGGGGCGGAGATCAAGCTGGCGGAGGTCATCGGCTGCCGGCTTGAGCGGGCACAGCTGACGAGTGGACGATTCACCCGAAGCCAACTTGTGGACTGCATCGCCGTTGCCTGCGACTTCTCCGGTGTCGTATTGGACGATTGCTCGATCAGACGTGTCGAATTTCGCGGCTGTCGATTCTCGGGCTTGCAAGCTCAGCACAGTCGGTTTGAAGACGTCGGATTCTTCGACTGCAAGGTCGATGGCGCAAACTTCCGCATGACCCAGTGGGAGTCTGCTGAATTCCGACATTGTGACCTCATGGACACCGACTTTTACGGGTCCACACTGCCCGGCAGTCGATTCGACAGTTGCAATCTGACCGGCGTGCAACTCTCGAAGGCCGACCTAATCGGCACCAGACTCCACGGTTCAACGCTCGAACGCATCCATGGGGCTGACAGTCTGCACGGAGTCATCATAGGAAGCGATCAAGTCATCCCAGTAGCCCTAGCTGTGTTTGGAACGTTGAACATCGTCGTGGATGACGAGCTTCCATAGAATCCATCAGCGCCAGTAGTCAGGCAGGTGCTCTGCTCGCACCGGGCGGCCCGCGAAGTAACAGCGAGCTTCTCGACTTGCATCCCGCATCGGAACTGGCTCCCTACTTGGCAAACGAGGCGCTGACTCGTCTCGATGGGAGCAATCAAACATGGTCGGCACGTGGGTTGTAGAGGACTCGAATCTCTGACCCCTTGCACGTCATTCTCGTAGCGGCCGCGGATCCAGAGAGGTGTGGAGAATCTGGCGAAGTCAGGAGGGGTAGTACCCCACTCCCCCGCGTGTGGTGTGTTGGTGTCCCGAGAGGGTGGTCGCGTCGAGCTCCGTTGACAAATCTGTTGACAAGGAACCACCTTCTCGACCGTGATGTGTCGTCCGACCACCGGGTTGGTGACAAGCACCCAGGTCGACCCGCCATATCGCGGCGTGTGGCTCTTCCTGCCAACGTATCGAGCCGATCGGCGTCGCGATCGCCGTGCTGCTACGCAGCGCCGTGCAGTGCCACCGCCTGGCGGACCCCAGGGAGCACGACCTCGGACAGCAGCCGCCTCGATTCCCCGACCACCTCGGGCGCGGCGTCCCGGGTCGGTCCGACGATGGCGAGGCGGTCGAGCCCCAGCGCGGCAAGACCGGCAAGCCGGTCGATGCAATGCTCGGGGGTTCCTGCCACTCCGAACCGTTCGACGAAGTCCTCGGTCAGGTACGCCAGGTGCGAAGCGCCACCCCGCCCGTGACGGGAGATGTCGTAGTGCTTAGCGACGGCCTGGATCACCGGCGGGTCCCTGGGATCAAAGAATTCGTCGGCCGACTGACCATGCGTCCGGGAGAAGCGGGCGTAAACCGCGACGACCGGCTTGACGAGCTCCTGAGCGACGTGGCGGTCAGGATGAGGGGCGACCGTCACGTACGCGCCGAACGAGACGCCGTCGGGGGCTAGGCCGGCCGCCTGACGCGCCTGCCGGGCCACCTCGATGCTGTGGCGCACGCGGTTGGGATCGGCGCCCACGTTGAAGGTGACCCGTTCGGCCAAGCGGGCGCCCACTCCGATGGCGGCCGGACCGGTCGCGGCCACATCGACGGGCACCTTTGGAACCGAAAGCGCCTCGATCCATGTCAACCGGGCCAACGGGCCGTCCTCCTCGACCGGGTCGCCCGAAAGGTACGACTGGAGTCGCACGATGAAGTGCTCGAGTTCCCCGACGGTCGCCGCCGTGAGGCCGATCTTCGTCACTGCCGAGTCGCCCCGGCCGATCCCGAGGACTGCACGCCCGCCGCACTCGTGCTGGACTGTCGCTATCGCGCAGGCCAAGACCGCCGGGTGCCGCGTCACCGGGTTGGTGACGCCGATGCCCAGCTGGAGGTGAGTGGTGGCGGCCGCTGCGACGGTGAGCCCCACGAAGGCATCCGGGTTCTGGCACTGCGTGTCGCCGAAGCTGACGCCGTCAAAGCCCTGTGTTTCCGCTTCGCGCGCAATCGTTACTGCCTGACCCCCCGTGTTGCTCGTGGCCATCCACAGCTCGATCCCGCGCGGGGTTCATCGTCCATCGCCTTGGTCCTCTCTCGCTGATGCCCGGGGCATGGTATGCGTTGCGGTTGGGTCCAAAATGGGTTGGGTGCTCGAAGCTCTGGCCTTCTCCTCCCTGGTGGCTAGCGACGTTATTGCCAGGGGAAGACAAGGGCAGGACTCCTTTACCGATGGTCCACCGGCTCCGCATCTTCGACGCTCTCTCGGTGTCCCTCATACGACCACACCCGGATTCGCTTGCCATCGGCGAGCCGGTGGTTGTCCACCCACACGACGGGCTCAGAGCAATGGTCGGGAGCGCCCACCCCAGCTTGTTGGATCATCCGCCAGCACCGGGCTCGGAGATGACAGCGTCGGCGAAGTGGTCCATCAGGCGAGCAGTCGAGCTTTCTGCGCAGCGAACTCCTCTTCGGTCAGTACCCCGGCGTCGCGGAGCTGGGCCAGCTTGGCCAACTCGTCGGCCACCGACAGTGTGGGGCCAATCGCTGATGGGGCTGGGAGATGGGCTACGTGGGTTGTGCGCATACGCTCGATGATCGCTACGACCGGAGCCATCGCCGCTGCCGATGAGTCTTCCGGGACGAACTGAAAAGGCTGTCCTCGCTTATCGGTGATCCTGACGACTCGTGCAACGTCAATCCGAGCCGACCGTCCGTCGCGTGCGTTGGACTCGAGGATCTCAATGTTGGCAATGTCCGACCACGGCCAATGCACCCTCGAGACGCGGGTGTTGTAGTCGATCCCAACCCCGGTGGCACCCAGAGTTCCCGCTTGCCTTTCCCCGTCGTAGTGGCAGTTGCGCAGAAGCGTGTGCGGGGTGATGCCCTCCCACCATTGGGCGGTGTCCTGAATCTGAGGTCCCCGCTGTATTGCCGACGACCGTTCTTGCGCGGTTAGCGCCGCTGTGACATAGCCGGCCAAAGCTTTTCTCAGGCCAGAGGCCGGTGTAAGCGGAAGGTCAAACCCGGCGCTGATGGCCGGGTCCTGGGTGTCACGGATAGTCACATGGCACGAGCCTGGCCCAGTTTCGGTCACCTCGAAGGGGTGCTGCACAAAGTCCGCCCGAATCCACGCGGCCGACTTGCGAAAGCCACCCGCGAATTCGAGCGCCCAGGTGCCGCTCGGCGTTAAGACCAGCCTGCCCTTCGGCTCGGGCGTCGGGTGGCTTGGAAGGCCGCCATCGTAGTTGGCCATCCTGAACCTCATCTCTTCCATATCAGATGACCCCCTCCATTCGCTCCGCCTCCTCGAAACCCTCAGCGTGTCCCTCGCACGACCAGACGCGGATCCGCCTGCCACCGCTGAGTCGGTGGTTGCAACCCCAGACGACGGGCTCAGAGCAATGGTCGGGAGCGCCCACCCCAGCTTGTTGGATCATCCGCCAGCACCGGCCGGGCTCGGAAACGACAGCGTCGGCGTAGTGCTCCAACGGGTTAGACGTTCTGTTCTACCGGGCGAACTCGGTCCCAGCCCCAGGTCGGGCAGTGAGAGCAGACCGGCAGTCCCAAGAACCCGTCGTACCCGATGGGTAGGTCTTGCAGCAAATACTCCCAGCCGCACGACCGACAGGTCCAGAGCTGGGGCAGCAGCTCCCCTTCGCGGAGCACCCCCACCCTGCGACCGATTTCTTCGAACGCGGCCCGTGTCTCGTGGTCCGACTCCCCGTAGAGCGCATAGTGGATGATGAATCCGAACTCGGTCACGCCTTCCAACGGTACCGCCGGGGTCTTGACGCTGCTCCCCCGCTGAGCCCGAATGCCCGCAGGAGGCCACCGAGCCCGGTGTTGGTCTTGCAGTAGGGGGGCGCCAGGACTTATGACGGGGCATCAATCGATCCCAGGTACGACATCCGCTACGGCTCGTGGACTGACTCGTCGGGATCACTGTGGCGGGACCGCTCGACCGTTCCGTCTAGGTGAAGCCTGTGGACAGTTGGTTGCTAGTCCTGGCCGGCACTCTGCCGCTTCACTGCTCTACGACGCTTGTATGCCGATCGACGCCATCGCTGATCTGCTCGGCAACGTTTCGACCCGGATGCTTGAGCAGCACTACCGCCACAGGGTGCGCGCATCATTTGGCGCGCATGTGTCGCATGTGGAAGCGATATTCGGCGAGGTCCAGCAATCAGTCGCCGAGCACCGGTGGCAGACCGCCGAGGGCCCGCAGAGCCGTCCGTATGGGGCCAGTAATCGCTCCACCCTTGATCTCGGAGATGGCTTGAGCCAGCTCGGTTCGTTCCTTTAGCGGACGACCCTGGTATTGGGCCACCTTCCCGACGATTTCCTCATCCGTGAATATGCCAGCGCGAACGAGGGTCAAGAACTCGTGGTGAGACATGCTGTCGATCGGCTCACTCATCGCAAAATCTCTTCCATTGGGTTGCTGCACCCGGTTGCTGCACAGTGACCCTCACACGACTACCAAGGCAAGAACCTTCCCGGGGCAAGCCCAGGGGCTGGAGCCTGATCTGCACTACGGCCAACCGGCATTCGAGAGCGTTGCGCCGAAAGGCGGACCAACCAGCTGTCGTGATCGATCCCTCGCCTACAGCCCCGACCACTCGTCCAGAACAGTCAGGTCGACGAACTCCGGAGCGCCGTCGAAAATCTCCGCCATCGTTGTCCTCACCACCTGCAGGCCCTCCTGGCGTCGCGCATCGTTCTCGCGCGCACGAGCCTTCTCCTCGCTCTCGAAGACGACCAACGTATAGATCCGACTCGGGTCGTTCTCGTCACGCATCGCCATCGAACGCACCAGGCCTGAACCTGGTTGTTCGACCGCCCGCAGTTGCTCGAACAACTTCGGCAGGTCCTCTTCCTTACCCGACTTCAGCCGCATCGTGATGAGCTGTGCCCACATGTCCAGAATCCCTTCGTCCGTCGATCGGTGCAGAACGCTAATGCGCGCGAAGCGGGAATTCCGGGGAAGATCGAGTCTGGATGAGACATGGGTCTTCGGCGGATGGTTAGGTGGCCCGGAACGCCGGTTCGCGACGAAACTTGTCAAGCCGGAAATGGCTCCCTACGGCCGACAGCTGCTCTATCGACGCGGCCTGACAGGGGCCATTCTTCCTGGTCAGAGCGTGGGCTGTGGAGGATTTGAACTTCTGACCCCTTGCACGGCATGCGACGGCAGTTTGTAACTCGGCGTACGTGCTTGGCAATGGGTGGCAGCTCAGCAATGGTTCGGTGGCAATGGGTGTAAGTGCATGAACGCGGAAGTAAGTCGACGAACGTTTGGTTCCGTTCCTACCCGAAACTCACCGTGCCTGTCCCGGCCAGCGAGCCGTACTCGGCGATCGGGTTGGCGTTCGTGTTCTCGTTGCACGTCCCCTTCGTCAGCGGCAGGACGATCGCAAATGTGATCGTCATGTTCACCGTGCCGCTGATCCCGGTATACGCCTTCGTGCCGCTCACGATCGGCACCGCCGCTGTAGCCGTAAACGCTCCCGAGCAGGTGGTTGTGTTAAACGCTGTCGGGCTGGCGTTGTTAAGGGGTCCGGGCGGAGGTTGCGAGGAATTCGGGGGTCTCCCGTCGGCCTTCGAGCGATACCTCTACAAGGGGGTGTGCCCGCACCGGAGGCATGAAGTCCTGCTCGCTCAGATCGCCGTCGAGTCGGCAAGAGCAAGGGTGTTCGAATGCGGGGTTGAGGTCCCCCGAACGGACGAAGCCACCCTCCACCGGTACCTGCAGATTTGAGGAGCGGCCGGCGACATGGCTGGCTAATTTCTGATTTCGCGCCGCGATCGGCGAAAACGAGATACTCCCGAGTGGGCGAGACTGATCCGAAAACCGGTCCCGTGTATGTCTCACTGATTATGGCTAACCGACGGAATGCTGACGAAGTTCTTCGTTCTACAGCCTAACACCCTCCTTCCCCTTGCGCTCGTTCTAGGACTGCTTTCGGGGTTGGAAGGCACATGGGTCGAGCCGTCTACCGTGGCGTCGAAGATCACCATTTTGAGGTCTTCGACGGTCGACACCGCATCGTCCCCGAACCTGGCGGTTAGCACTCCGCCTCCGACCCCGATCTACGGCACTGACGCCATCGGGACCTCGATCGCCATCTCGGAAGCGGAGTTTCCGACCGCGGGTTCGGCCGCAGCGGTCGTGCTTGCCCGATCGGACTTCTTCTCTGACGCGCTCGCTGGCGGCCCACTGGCTGCTGCGGTCAACGGCCCGATGTTGATCACGCCAGGTGCCCCGTTGAGCGCCTCACTCGACCCTCGCGTCCAAGCAGAAATCCAACGAGTCCTTCCGAGAGGTCATACCGTCTACATCCTGGGCGGTGACCGTGCCCTCAGTCCGAACATCGACGTCACGTTGGAGGACATGGGATACCACGTGGTCCGGCAGGCAGGGATTGACGAATACGCCACCGCTGTAGACATCGCCGAAACCCTCGGGAACCCCTCGACCATCTTCGAGGCGACGGGGCTTAACTTCTACGACGCACTGTCGGCGGTCCCTGCCGCCATCGAAAAGCACGCCGCGATCCTTCTGACCGATGGCTCAACCCAGGCCCCTGAGACCGCAACCTATCTGGCGAACTTCCCTTCAGACACTCGGTACGCCGTCGGCGGCCCTCTCGCTGCGTATGGAGCCGACCCCAACGCTGTCCCCGTCTTTGGCCAAGATCTGTTCAGCACCTCCGCTGCTGTCGCCAGTCGCTTCTTGCCGGATGCATCGATGTTCGGTGCAGCAACCGAAGCGAGCTTTCCCGACGCATTGGGCGGCGGGGTATTTATGGCGACCGGTGGTCGGGCCGGGCCGATCCTGCTCGTCAACCAAGGCCTTCCACTGCCGGCTGAGATCCTGTCGTATCTCGCCGGCTTGTCCGTCGGGACGCAGGGATACATCTTCGGCGGCCCAGACGCAGTGAGCCCCGTCGTGGCGGCGGCGTTGCAGTCGGCGGTCGCGGCTCCATTCGTCTCCGGGTGTGCCCAGCCAGTCTCCCAATGGCCGTTGGCCGATCTGGTCCAGCAAATGATGATGGTGAGCGGCCAGTTCTCGGAACTGGCCGCGTCGGCACCACCGGCAGCCGTCGGAGTGGGTGCGTTCGTTCTTTTCGGCCAACCCGCAGCAGGGACAGGACCGGCCATCAGCGCTGGTATCTCCGCATTGATGGTTGACGCCTCGAACAATGGAATGGTGGCTCCGTGGATGTCAACCGATGAGGAGGGCGGAGTGGTCCAACGTCTTGCCAACGTACTGGGCGCCCTTCCTTCACCCCGGGAGATGGCGAGCGAGTGGACTACCTCTGAGGTCGAATCTGCGCTGGCGGCCCACGCGCAAGGAATGCGGTCCCTCGGCGTCACCATGGACTTGGCTCCGGTGCTCGACACCGCCAGCCCGAATGACACGATCGCCGATGAGGACACCCGGTCCTTTAGCGAGGACGGGCAGGTGACCGCCACCTATGGCGTTGCCTTCGCCGATGGTCTCGAGTCAGGCGGGGTGGTCCCAGTTGTCAAGCATTTCCCTGGACTCGGTCATGCCAATGCTGATACGGACCTCGGGCCAGCCACCGACCCCCCGCTGTCAGAGCTCGAAACCAACGACCTCATACCGTTCGAGAGTGCGATCACAAACGGCATACCCGTCGTCATGGTGGGGCACCCGATTGTCCCCGGCCTCACGAACGGACTTCCAGCCAGCCTGTCTCCAGCGACCTACACCCTGCTGCGACAGAACCTCGGCTTCGCCGGCATGACCCTCACCGATTCCCTCGGCGCGGGCGCGATCTCCGCTGCCGGGTACTCGGAACAGTCTGCGGCGGTCGCAGCCGTCGAAGCCGGTGCGGACATGGTGATGATTGACGTGGGTTCCTGGGCGGATGCCCTCGCGGCCCTCGAAGATGCAGTCAATAGCGGAGCGCTTCCGCTCAGCCAAGTGGATGCCTCAGTAATGCGTATCCTGGCGGCAAAAGGCGTTCCGATCTGTATGCAAGGTGATTCTGGCGGATGAGCTTGGAAAGCTGGCCTCGATGCCAACGTCGTTCCCCTGCTGCGGACGAAAAAACGGCCTCTTGAGAGACCGATCTCCCTTAAGCGGCGCCACAGCCCGCGTTTGTCGATGCGATCATTCATTAGCGGGATGGTCCCCCCTTAGAAGCCACACACGTCCGTTCGGCGCCTTGGAAGGTCAGCCCCCGGGCCAGGCCAACGATGCGCCGTTACGCGAACCTGGCCGCTCGCCAACGATGACGGAGCCGCCATGGATTGGAGGATGCGACGTTTCGAGGGCCCCGATCTCCTATCCGCACTCCTGGTCAAGACGTGGGCAGTAGAGGACTCGAACCTCTGACCCCTTGCGCGTCATGTCGTCAGTGGCAGTTCACTGGGATTCACGGCCGGACGATGTGGGCACCTGACCAGGCAGTTCCGATCAGCCAAGATTGAGGGGGTTCAGTAGAGTTCAGCCCCCGTTGCTGACGGATCTGCTGACATCTCGGTGGCCGTCAGAGAAAGTGGTGCGGGGAGACCTGTCGGACGCGAGGTCCGGGCGCCCCTCCATGAGCCCGGGAAGCAGGTCGCTCGATCAGCCACCATCCCGTGTTGCCTCGGTGAAGCGCCGGCACCGCGGACACGAAGCGCCTGGTGCGTGCTCGTCGGGCGGATGAACCAGCGCCCCGCAACTCAAACAACGCCAAATCACCGGAGCCTGCTGAACGTCTGATACCGAATCATCACCCCTTCTCGGCTGCAGTGGAAAAGATACAACCTGGAGCCCGGCCGGGATCGTCAGTCGCTCCGCAACCGACGTTCCATTGAGGCGGCCTCGCCTCGGTCATCGACAGTCGGCAGGGGCGCCACCTCGGCACCCCCATGGCTGCGGAACGGCAAGGAGGCTAGCCTCGAGCTCGGAGGTCGCCATGCGCATCATCGTCTCTCTCGTGTCGTTGCTGCTTGTCGTGTGGTTGGCCATCGGAGCCGCCGCGGCCGGACAGCGTCACTACTACAGCGGGTCCATCACGAACTGCGCCAAGGCGGGAACGATCGCCGTGACGATCCTTGCAGGCCCTCTCAACTATGTCGGCGTGAACCCGAAGATCACATGCCACGTGCCGCAGCCCAGCACGTGAGCGATAGTTGACCTATTGGGCTGCTCAGATATCTTTGCGCCAGAGGACCCGCATCAGCCAGGTGGCCTGGGGACGTGAAGGAGGGCCTAGATGACCGAAGATCAGGGCCAAGCTAAGTGGAACGTCGCTGAATGGCACGGCAAGATGCTCGTCGATTGCAACGGCGAGAAGATCGGCAAGCTGCAAGACGTCTACGTTGACGTCGAGACCGACGAGCCACAGTTCGGCACCGTCAAAGAAGGCTTTATCGGCCGTCACTTGACCTTCGTGCCTCTGGGAGGCATTCAGATCGGTCCCGATGACCTGCGGGTCGCAGTGACCAAAGAGCAGGTCCGCTCGGCGCCCGACATCGAGATGCATGGAGAAGGGCTCTCTCAGGCTGATGAGTCCACGCTCTATCACCACTTCGAGTTGAACTACACGCCGATCAACACCGAGAGCGGACGCCGCCTCGCCCGCCGCTGACCGGCATGAGATGACGCATCTCCCTTTCCCTTAGGGGTGTCACGCGGTCACTCACGGAGCAGATCGAATCGTTTGTCGGGTTCGCCAAAGCGGGGACCAGGCGGTGCGTCGTGCTGGTGAGACCAAAGAGAAGCTCAGCGACGCGAAGGGCAAGGTCGAAGAGGTGATCGACAAGGCCGAGAGCAAGGTCGAAGAGGTGATCGACAAAGCCAAGGACGCGTCGCATCCGAAGTAGAGCGACGAGACACCGTCGGTGTTTTGCCAATCGTGATCTCGTTGCTTATTGCTTTGGTGTATTGAGTAGGAAGAGGCCATGTGAACCGAATGATTCGCTCGATAGCGATCTTGATCATTCTGGTCATAGTTATCGTTGCACTAGTTCACTGAAAGATGGTTGTTCACGGGCGCCCATTAACCCGAGATGGCCGTCCGGTGAATGTGAATCGGAAACAAGTGACTTGGAGCGGGGGGTGTGCGTCGGCGGGGAGCGGTCGTCAGGCCGCCCACTCATTTCGCCAGACCTGTGTACGCAAAGTGCAAGTCCCCCCTCCGACACCGCAGAATTCCCTGTTCAAGATCTGCATCGCGCTGCTCAGTGAGGTTTCCTCACACGTTCCACTCGCTGAGACCGTGATTTGGAAGAGATCGGAGTATGCGAACCGACACCGCCCCGCTGATTCGCGCTGCGCAGCTTGACATTGGGCCCACTTGGAATGATGGATCAATTCTCTGGGCTTTAGGCGCCCTGGCTCTCGCTTCTGGCTACCCGACCGCCGCCGACAGAGCTGCCAGGACGTCTGGACCCACTGCAAGCGGCCCACCGAATACATAGCCCGTGGCTCCGGCCGCGAGGGTTCCGAGGTAGGAAGAAATCGAGCTTGGCAATGGCGCCGACGGGTTGACCAAGAGCACCGGGCCGGTCCTGCCGCCGGTGGTCATAAATACCCCTCCAGCCAGAGCGTCGGGGAAGTCCACGGCGGTTGCCGCGCCGTAGATCGCGGCCCCAGGGAAGAACTGGGTGGCAACGGCCGCCGAAGTCCCAAAGATGTCCTGCCCATAGACCGCAGTCGCCTCGGGGTCGGCCCCGGCGGCGGCCAACGGGCCGCCGATTGCATAACGGGTGTCCCCTGGGTGGGACAAGAGATACAAGCCCGTGGCTAAAGGCTCAACCGGCCCATCGGTCAACAAGATCGCTCCGCCGGTCTCAATGGCGGCCGGGACCGCCGAGAGAGCGTCCTGGAAGCTGAGCCCGGTGGCCTCGAAGATCGTGGTCGGATTCCCGAGAGCCTCCGAGATGTCGACCGCGGTGGCGTACTCGTCAGAGCCCGCGATCCGCTGCGTCACGTAGCCCAGCCCCTGCAACGTGGTGTCGATGCTCGGGCTAAGGGCGAGATCGCCGCCCAGGATGTAGACGGTCTTGCCCACCGGCAGCACCCGTTGGATCTCGGCTTGCACTCGGGGGTCGAGGGTCGTGCTCAGCGACGCCCCAGGTGTAATGAGCAGTGGGCCACCGAACTTGGCCGCCAACGGACCACCCGCCAGGGCGTCGGCAAAGAAGTCGGAACGGGCGAGTACGACGGCGTTGGCCGAACCGGCCGACGGAAACTCGGTCTGGGAGACCGCGATCGAGGTTCCGATCGAGTCGCTGCCGTAGATCTGGGTGGGGATGGGCGCTGCCGTCCCCAGGACCGCCTCGAAGGTGTCGGCGATCTCCTGGGATCCGGTCACGTTGGGGTGCACGTCGATCGAGCCCGGGCCACCAACGGGCGGACACTCGGTGTTGCCCGTCCAGGCGCAGGCAACCGCCACGGCCTTGGGGACCGTCCCATAGGGGGAGCTGACCAGATCGGTGAGGTCGTAACTCGAGAAGGTCCCGGCTACGTCGGCGATTTCCGCTCCGTAGCTGGCATAGGTCGCCGCCATTTCATAGTTGTACATCTCATAGTCGGTCACCGACTCCTGGGCGACCTGTTGACCAGAGGCTCCGAGGAGCCACTCGACGACGTAGGGGTCGTTAAGGGTCATCCCGACGATCGGCACCGACGGCCCGGCGGCTGATCGCAGACCGGCCATGATGGTAGAGAGATTACTCGTGGCCTCGGCGTCAATCCCGGGGGCCCCGGGGGCACAAGAGAGCAGCCCGTCGAAGCATGCTTGGATATCTTGGCCGATGTCGATCGTGACAAAGGCGACCTGATTGGGATGGCTCGAGAGGAACGCCTCGGCGGCGGCGAGCTGACTTCCCTGCGGATACGGACAGCTCGCGTCATCCGTAACGAACAGCGGGGTCGTCTCCCCGCCACAAGCGAGATCCACCCTTTGGAGGTTGGGGATCGTTGCCGCATAGTACCCGAGCAGATCATGGGTGTAGCCCAAGTCGAAGGGCGTATCCGCAGCAAAGGAGTCGCCCAGGGCCAGGTAGTACTGGGTGGTTGGACTCGCAGTGGCAGCCCCGATGGTGCCACCCGCTGCCGCTGGGAGCGGGGCCGACACCAGCGCCCCCGCGGTTAGGCAAAGTGCGAGCAACCCGGCAAGCGGCCAAAAGGCGCGACTGCGCTTGAGATTTCGGAAGCGATCCGGGTTCATCTGAGAGGTTGGTGAACCCAACGCGAGCCATCCCGATCCCATCACGCCTCCCCCCGGCGGCCTGAGAGTCCAGCATAGAGCCTGGTCGGTCCGTTTTCCCCGTCCGGAATCGGGGCCTGCTCGCGCCACCGCCAGCCGGTCCGCTCAGGCGCCCAGTGCTCCCGGAGGTCGGCCTCGGGGGCGCGGGCAGAAGGCGGGGACGCAGGACCATTCGTTCTACATCTAGACCGGACGAACGTGGCGCGTGTTATGGCCCAGTGTGGGAACCACCGATCGCGCACATCGCCGTCGTTCGGCGCTTCTAGCCAACCCGTCGCCGTCGGCTACGGCGCCCAGGAGGCGCGTCCGGCGACCGGCGGGGAGCGGGGGAGCGGCGGCGATTTATGTCGGTGGGCAGGGGCTCCGATCAGAGCTGTCAAAGAGATTCACGAATCATCTCAAGCACCAACGGTTGAAACTGATTGGCGAGGTATCCAAGATCCTCGTTTGTCGTTCCGTTGTGTATGAGGTCGCTCCGACACCCATAGGTCCGGTTTACCAGGGCCGAGACGCCCGCGACATCACGCTGTAGATGCGCCGCATGGTCTCGGATTGATCTTGAGATTGAAATGAACCGTAGATCTCGGAGACCACCCAGCAACGAATCACATTCTCGTTGGTCTGACTCTTCGCCGGTTGCTTGTCGGGCGACTTCCACCTCCCTGATGAACTTGTCGACGAGGCTTCGAACGTGCCCAGAACGTTCCGGTCTGTCGGTAAGGACTTCGGATGCGGTAGCGAGAGTTAGTAGGCGTGCTCGATCCGAGTTTTCGCGCTCAGCAAGCGAGATGAGATCACAGGCAAGTGAGGCCCGATCCGTAAGGGGACGCTGGTCAGAATTTTCGATGACCGCGTCTCGCAATTCGATCGATTGACCGACCAACCGTCGCTGTACCGCGCAACGCAAAGCGGGTTGCGTACGCTCCTTTTTCCTCGTACACCGCCAAACCGCGGACGTCCGGGACCAGGAAGGAATCTTGCTCCCTTCGATCGAGCACCACTAGAACTTTGGCTCCCTACTTGGCTCCCCAAGTCACGAACGGTCGCCTTGAGATCCTAGCGATGGAGCTATCAATCCTGGTCAGGGAGTGGGCCGTAGAGGACTCGAACCTCTGACCCCTTGCGCGTCATGCAAGTGCGCTACCAACTGCGCCAACGGCCCCGAAGGGATCAGCCTACCCCCCTACCGCCGAGCCTCTCTCCGATCAGTGGGCTCCCTCAGCCGCCGATTGCAGACTCTGGTCGGGTGCTGCTTGGTCGGCTTCGGTCCCGTGGTGGAACCCCCTCCGCAGACCGATGAGTGCAACCAAGAATGCGACGGCCATGATGCCGGCCATTCCGAACAGGACGGCGCGCATCCCGTAGGCCACCGCGTCGTGTGCGGCGTGGAGTGCCGCTTGGGCCGCTCCGCCGTGCCCGCCGAGCGCTTTGGAGCTGCCGAACTGGCCCTGCGAGGCAGTCGACGCGATCTTGGTGGCCTCGGCACGCGGCACCCCGTCACTCACAAGCTCTGTCCTCAGACGACTGGCGATCATCGCCGTGAACAGCGTCCCCAGGGCGGCCAGACCCACGCTGGCTCCGAAGTTCCGCATGGTTTGCGTCACCCCGGTCGCCTCGCCATAGGAGAGACGTCCGGCCTGATTGATCGCGTCGGTGTTGGCGGGTCCCACCATCATCCCCAACCCGACGCCCGACAGCACCACGAAGTACCACTGGGTGCCGAGCTCGAGGCTCATGACCCGTTGTGCCCACAGGATCAACCCAACAGTCGCCACGGCACACCCGACAACCACGACCTGCTTGGCTCCCATGCGATCGAGCACCCGCCCACCGATCTGGACGCCCGGGGCGAACCCGAAGAAGAAGTACAAGAGGTACAGACCGGCCTTGCTCGTTCCGAACCCCAGCCCCCCCTGCGCGTACACGCTGGCGAAGAAGAAGACCGGCAGGAAGCACATCATCGCAACGAACAGGACGATGTTCTCGACCAAGAAGGCCCGGATCGCGAACATCTTCACCTGAATCAGAGGCTGGCTGCGGCCGAACTCGACGAACCCGAACGCGATCAACAACACGACACCACCGGCGATGGCGCCGACCGTGGCCGGGTTCCCCCAGCCCCAGACCTGAGACTCCTGGAGACCAAAGACGCTCAGTCCGACGCCGGCCACCACCAGGACCAGGCCACCCAGATCGATGGGGGCCGGTCGGGTGGCAGTGCTCGGGCGGGCCTTCGCTGTCAACACCAGGGCCACGATCGCCACCGGGACGTTGACCCAGAAGATCGACCGCCAGGTCCACTCACTGAGCACACCACCGAGGATCGGCCCGATCGCGGTGAGCCCGCCGGCCACACCGAAGAAGAGCGCCAACGCTCGCCCACGTTCTCGGACACCGAACGCGCTCACGACGATGGCCAGCGAGGCCGGATACATCATGGCGGCGCCGAGACCCTGGATGACCCGGAAGGTGACGATCCACGCCTCGGCGGCGGAGTTCGCGGGGGTCAGGCCGCACATCGTGGAGGACACCGCGAAGACCAGTACCCCGATGACGACCATCTTGGCGTGACCAACCGTGTCGGCCAGTCGACCACCGAACGCAAAGAACGCCGCCAGCGCAAGGAGATAGGCGTTGATGACCCATTGCACGCCCACGGAGCTCAGATGCAGCTCGCGTTGGATCTTCGGCACCGCGATGGCGACGATCGTCTGGTCGATGAACGTCATCGCGACGGCGAAGATCATCGCTGCGAGGACGAGCGTCTTGCGGTCGGTCGGCATCAGCACGTCCTCGGAGAAGGTCGGGGGATGGCTGGTTCCATTGTGCCTCGCCGGTGGCCCTCCCCCGCCGAGGGCCGCGCCTTGCCCCGGTCCCCCCGGCGACCCTTTGCCCCTACTTTGGGGTGTCGGTCACCTCGAGCACGGCCGTCCCGGTCAACCGATCATTGGCCAGGTCGCTCAGCGCGGCATCGGCCCGCCGCAGCGGGTAGGGCGTTGTGGTGGCGACCACGCCGAGGCGCGGGGCGAGGCGCAGCAGCTCTTCGCCGTCGACGCGGGTGTTGGCGGTCACGCTGCGCACCGAGCGTTCTTCGAACAGGTGCTCGGAGTAACTGAGCGTGGGGATGTCGCTCAGGTGAATTCCGGCGATGGCCAACGTCCCGCCACGGTCGAGGGCGGCCAGGGCCGGGGCGACGAGGTCCCCGACCGGGGCGAACAGGATCGCGCCGTCGAGCGGGTCCGGCGGGCGCTCGGCGGCGTCCCCGACCCAACTGGCCCCGAGCCGGAAGGCGAGCGTCCTGGCCTCGGCCGAGCGGGTGGCGACGTACACCTCGGCCCCCTCGGCCAGCGCGATCTGCGCGGTCAGGTGTGCCGAGCCACCGAAGCCGTAGATGCCGAGGCGGCCGCCGGGGCGAAGCCGGGTCGCCCGCAGGGCCCGGTACCCGATGATCCCGGCGCACAACAACGGCGCGGCCTGGTCGTCGGGGAGGTCATCGGGCAGCCGATAGGCGAACCGCTCGTCGACGACCGTCGCTTCGGCGTACCCACCGTCGTGGTCCCAGCCGGTGAAGGTGGCGTTGAGGCAGAGGTTCTCGGCGCCTCGTCGGCAGAACCGACAGGCACCGCAGGTCGAGGCCAACCACGCCACCCCGACCCGGTCGCCGATGTCGAACCGCTGGGCGCCCGGTCCGAGCGCGTCGACCACCCCGACCACCTCGTGACCCGGGACCACCCGGGCCCGGTGGACCTCCAGGTCGCCCTCGGCCACGTGCAGGTCGGTGCGGCACACCCCGCACACGAGCACCCGGACCCTGACCTGACCCGGGCCGGGCTCGGGCGCCGGGATCTCGACCAGCTCGCAGGGGACCGTCGTCGATCGGCGCAGGGCGGTTGACCTGCCACGCCAGCATCGGCCCATCGTCGCACCCCGAGCTAGGCGGCGCCCACCTCGGCGCTCGGGAGCCCGGCCAGGGGCCAGCTCGCCTCGCGCGGGTCGAGCGGCTCGAGACCACGGCCCCGGCGCCACTCGTCGTAGGAGGCGACCCACTCACGGTGGTACTCGACCTGTCCCAGATGCAGCTCGTTGAGTGACGCCCCGGACAGCTCCTCGTAGCGCCCGGCCATCGACAGGAGCACTCCCGCCGCCGCCGCGGCGTCGCAGTCGGCGCTGTGGGCCTGGGTCGATCGTCACGCCGTAGAGCTCGCACAGGTCGACCAGGGTGCGGCGGCCCTTTCGGTACCGGTCGACGTGGCGATCGAGCACCAGGGCGTCGAGCACCGGCCCGCTCCAGCCGCGATCGGGCAGCCCGCGACCGTCGAGTGCGCGACACAGCACGTCGACCATCGTGAGGTCGTAGTCGAGCTTCACGCCGACCACCGGCACGCCGCGCCGGCTCGCATCGACGAGGGCCCCGGCCACCAACTCGGTCGCGGCGTGCAGGGCCAGGCCGTTGCGTCGGGCCTCGTCGGTGGTGATGCCGTGGACCGCGGTCGCCTCTTCGGGGATGGGCCGCCCGGGATCGACGAGCGCGACCGTTCGCTCGAACACGACTCCCCCGCGTAGGCGCAGCAGGGCCAGGGACACCGGCACGTCGCTGAACCGGTCGACGCCGGTCGTCTCGAGGTCGAAGCAGAGCAGTTCACCCTCCACCCAGGGGGCGACGCGGCCGGGGCGCTCTCAGGCCGGACGACCGATGGATCGAAGAGCGACAGCTGGGCCGAGTCCGATGACCGAGCGCGCGACCTCACGACGGGTGAGCTTCGCATCGCCCCTCAGCCGCGATGGTGGACCCCGCGTGCACCCTGCGGATACGCAGCACGACCGCGTCGCCGCTCGATGGCCGGCTGGAACGATCGGGCGGGAACCCGCATGCCGAGCGAGACGTCGAACCAGGGACCCCAGCGACGGGCGCCGTCCACCGTGGCCTCGCACCAGCGCCGGGCGATGTGGCGGGGTACCACGACGTCGGCCGCGACTAGCCGGCTCCCGGGTGCGACGAGACGGCGCAACAGCGCCATGGCGATCGTGAACGGCGGGTTGGCGACGACACTGAAGGCCTGCCGGGGCAGCCTCAGGTCGAGCGCGCGTCGGCCATGACCACCCGGACACCGGCGCCGCTGAAGCGACGCCGGAGGAGACGGGCCCGCTCGGGGTGCAGTTCGACGGCGACCACGCGGGCGCCCGCCCGGACCAGGGCGGCCGGACAGGACGCCGTCACCCGCCCCGACGTCGAGCACGAGGTCGCCCGGGGCGACGGCCGCCGCCGCCACGATGCGCGACGCCCAGCGCCTATCGAGCCGGTGCCACCCCCAGCGCCTCGCGACCGAGGCGGGCACGGAACATGACCATCATCGTCATGGAGCCGATCGTACCGGGGTCACCCGGCCACACTCAGACGTGGCCGACCGCACGGCGCTGATGAGGACCCGTGCCGACATTGCGGCAACCTCCTCGACCGACCGCCCGAAGTCCGACACGAGCTCGCGGGTGGTGAACGCACTCAGGTGGATGGCGAAGAGGTCGACCAGCCAGGCCGGCGGGCGGGAGCGGTTCCCGGCCAGCCGCCACGCACCCCGTGACACCGTGGCGACGAACCGGGTCCGGCCGGCCAGGCGTTCGGCGGCGACGTCGCCGATCTCGCCGGTCAGGGTGTCCCGAGCGCCGCCATCTCCCAGTAGGCGCGGCCCATGCACGGCGTTGACGCGGTGGACCTCGCAGAGCAGCTCGGGCAGCCAGGTCTCGAGGGTCGCACCGGGCTCGGGCACCGGGAGGGTGTCGCCGTAGTGGAGCAGCTGGGTGCGCAGCGCGGTCGCGATCATGTGGTCCCGGGTGCCGTAGTGGCGGAACACCGTGCGGATGCTCACGCCGGCCTCGCGCGCCACCTCCTCGACGGTGGCGCTCGAGGCCCTTGTCGGCCAGCACCCGCCAGGCCGCCCGCTCGATCCGGTCCCGGGCGAGCTGGCGCTGCTCGTGGAGCAGGGACACGCCGGCGGTCGGGCCTGGTCGCCATCGGCGCAACGCTACCGGGCCTGCGACCTTGTTGACAGCCAGGGTGTCACGGTACAGTGACATGCCACTCGATCGCGAGGGCGCACGCACGCGAACGACGAGGCGGAGGTCACGTTGGGGGGATCAGCGGCATCAGCGGACCGACGGCGACCGCACCGGTGGGCGCGATGAGCACGACGAGCATCCGCGGCGCCGCGGCGATCGTCGGGGTGGCCGACGACGCCTCCCCCACCGGCCAGCTCGAACTGAGCGGCCGCGCACTCGAGGCGGCCATGATCGACCAGGCGCTCGAGCGACGCCGGCCTCACCATCGCCGATGTCGACGGGGTCTGCCACGCCGGCTCGTCGATGGCGCTGGCCGAGTACCTGGGCGTCCACCCGCGCTTCACCGACTCGACGATGACCGGCGGGTCGAGCTTCGAGGTGCACGTCGAGCACGCCGCGGCCGCCATCGCGGCCGGGCTGGCCGACGTGGTCATGAGCGTCTACGCGTCCACCCCCCGCGGCGACCGGGCGCGCGCCGGCGGGACGGCGGCCCGGGCGGGACGCAGACCGCCGATCGATGGTGGCCCGAACCCACAGGCCGAGTGGGAGGTGCCGTCGGGGATCCGCATGCCGATGGGCGCCTACGCGCTGGCGGCGACCCGGCACATGGCCCTGTACGGCACCACCCCCGAGCAGCTGGCCCAGATCGCGGTGTCGACGCGCGAGTGGGCCACCATGAACCCCAAGGCCCGCTACCAGGACCCGATCACGATCGACGACGTCCTGTCCTCGCCGATGCAGACGAGCCCGCTGCACCTGCTCGACTGCTGCCTCGTCACCGACGGGGCCGGCGCGTTCGTCATGACGAGCGCCGAGCGGGCCAAGAGACCTGGCCAAGCCCCCCGCCTACGTGCTCGGGGTGGGCACCTGCCACGACCACGCCATGATCTCCCAGATGCCCGACCTCGTCGACGACCGCGGGAACGATCTCAGGCCCGGCCGCGTTCGGCATGGCCGGGATCAAGCCGAGCGACGTCGACCTGCTCATGGGCTACGACAGCTTCACCATCACCGCCCTCTTGCACCTAGAAGACCTGGGGTTCTGCGAGAAGGGCGAGGGCGGCCCGTTCGCCGAGGACGGCAAGCTCGGCCCGGGAGGCAGCTTCCCCATGAACACCAACGGCGGCGGGCTCTCCTACACCCACCCCGGCATGTACGGGATGTTCCTCTTGGTCGAGGCGGTCCGCCAGCTGCGCGGCGAGTGCGGCCAGCGCCAGGTCGCCGACCCCGACATCGCCGTGGCGCACGGCTCGGGCGGGCGTGCTCTCGTGCATGTCGACCGTCGTGCTCGGGACCGAGGCGACGCTGTCATGACCAGCACCGACAGCCCGAGGGAGCGCCAGAGGCGCATGGAGCCGCCGGTCAGCCCGGTCAGCGCCCCGTTCTGGGAGGCCACCAGGGAGCGGCGCCTGCTCGTGCAGTGGTGCCTCGACTGTGACAAGTCCGTCTTCTACCCACGCGAGACCTGCCCGGGCTGCCTCGGCACCGACCTCGAGTGGCGGGAGGCGAGCGGCGACGGCGACGCTCTACAGCTTCACCGTCAACCACCTCTCCCCCAACCCGACCGGCGGCGAGGGTCCGTTCGCGGTCGGCCTCGTCGAGCTGACCGAGGGGCCCCGCATGATGACCAACGTGGTCGGACTGCCCCCTCGACGAGCTCGAGGTCGGCATGGCGCTCCAGGTGACCTGGGACGCCGCTCTCCGACGGCCGCCACTACCCGATGTTCGAACCGCGCAGGAGGATCCAAGTGACCACCACCATGGAGATCGACCTCGGCCCGAAGGCCAAGGCCTTCCGGGACGAGCTGCGCCAGTGGCTCGAGGCCAACCGCCCCCGCCGTCCGAGGACGGCCGAGGCCGACGCGGCCGACGCGGCCGAGGAGGCGTCCCGACGGGGCCGCCTGGGGGCCATGGGCCCAAGTGGCGCTACTGGGCCGAGAAGCTCGCACGAGGGCGGGTACCTGTGCGTGTCGTGGCCCGAGGAGTTCGGCGGCCGCGGGCTCTGCGGCATCGAGGTGGCGGTGATGAACGAGGAGTTCGCCCGGGCCGGCGTGCCCCGGGTGACCCGCGGCATGGGCGAGTGGCTGGTCGGGCCCTCGATCATCGTCTGGGGCACCGACGAGCAGAAGGCCTACTTCCTGCCCCGCATCATCGACGGTACCGACCGCTACTGCCAGGGCTTCTCCGAGCCCGACGCCGGTTCGGACCTGGCCTCGCTGAAGACCCGGGGCATCGTCGACGGCGACGAGATCGTCATCACCGGCCAGAAGGTGTGGACCTCGGGGGCCCAGATGGCGAACATGATGTTCTGCCTCTGCCGGACCGACCCCGACGCGCCCAAGCACCAGGGGATCTCCTACGTGCTGGTGCCGATGAAGCGCGAGGACGGCTCGTCGAACGGCTTCGACCTGCGTCCGATCAAGCAGCTGAACGGCGCGGCGGGCTTCACCGAGACCTTCATCACCGAGGCCAGGGCACCGCTGTTCAACGTGATCGCCGGGCTGAACAACGGATGGCGGGTCACCATGACCACGCTCGGCAACGAGCGCGGCGGCAACGCCACCACCCAGCACGTCCAGTACACGCGGCAGTTCTGGGACACCGTGGACATGGTGAAGGTCGGAGGGCAAGCAGGACGACGCCCTCGTCCGCCAGCAGCTCGCGTGGGCCTACACCCGCACCGAGATCATGCGGTTCCAGGGTCTGCGGCTGCTCTCCGAGGTGGTGGCCAAGAAGGAGCCCGGCCCGGCGTCGTCGATCAACAAGATGTTCTGGTCCGAGTACGCGCAGCGCTTCGCCGAGATCATCATCAACATCCGGGGCGCCGAGGCGATGGTCATGCCGGACCAGGAGCCCGACCAGTACCGGCCCGACCGCTGGCAGTCCGACTTCCTCTCGACCCGCTCGGTCACCATCTGGGGCGGCACGGCCCAGGTGCAGAGGAATATCGTCGGCGAACGGGTGCTCGGCCTGCCGAAGGACCCGTCGACCGAGGAGGAACGGGCACGGTCGGCCGATCGGACTGAGGCGGCCCGGGCACGAGACCGAGACGAATTCGTCGAGCACCACACAAGGAGGAAAGGCCATGGCCGGAATCTGTGAGGGACGGGTCGTCATCGTCACCGGGGCGGGACGGGGCATCGGGCGGTCCCACGCCCTCGAGTTCGCCGCCCAGGGGGCCAAGGTCGTGGTGAACGACCTCGGGGCCCTGCGTCGACGGGACCGGCGCCGACGCCGGCCCGGCCAACGAGGTCGTCGCGGCCATCAAGGACATGGGCGGCGAGGCCATCGCCAACGGCGAGGACGTCTCGGACTTCGACGGGGCCAAGCGCCTGATCGACACGGCCATCGAGACGTTCGGCCGCCTCGACGTGCTGGTCAACAACGCCGGCATCCTGCGGGACCGGATGCTCATCAACATGACCGCCGAGGAGTGGGACGCCGTCATCAAGGTGCACCTGCGGGGCACCTTCGCGCCCGCCCACCACGCGGCCGTCTACTGGCGGGAGCGGGCCAAGGCCGGCGAGACCAACGACGCCCGGATCATCAACACCAGCTCGTCGTCGGGCATCTACGGCAACCCCGGGCAGACCAACTACGGCGCCGCCAAGGCCGGCATCGCCGCCTTCACGATCATCGCGGCCATGGAGCTGGGTCGCTACGGGGTGACGGTCAACGCCATCGCCCCGGGCGCCCAGACCCGCATGACCGAGGACCTGCGGCCCGACCGCCCGCAGCCCAAGCCCGACGAGTTCGACGCCCGCTCGCCCGACAACGTCGCCCCGCTGGTGGTCTGGCTGGGCTCGCACCGAGTCGGCCGGCATCACCGGGCGGGTCTTCAACGTGGCCGGCGGCCGGATCAGCGTCGCCGAGGGTTGGCACGCCGGCCCCGGGGTCGACAAGGGCGACCGCTGGGACCCGGCCGAGCTGGGCAAGGTGATCCCCGACCTCGTGGAGAAGGCGGCTCCCAACGCGGCCATGAGCGGTGCCCGCGCGGCGCGGCCCGGCGCCGCGGTCGTGAAGTTCGGCATCTTCTACGAGCACCAGCTCCCCCGACCCTGGGAGCGAGGACTCCGAGTACCAGCTGCTCCAGGACGCCCTCGAGCAGTGCGAGCTCGCCGACAAGCTGGGCATCGACTACGTCTGGGAGGTCGAGCACCACTTCTTGGAGGAGTACAGCCACTCGTCGGCCCCCGAGGTGTTCCTGGCCGCCGTCTCCCAGCGCACCAAGCGCATCAAGCTCGGCCACGGGATCGTCCAGACCCCGCCGCCGTTCAACCACCCGGCCCGGGTCGCCGAGCGCATCGCCACGCTTGGACCTGATCTCGGACGGCCGGGCCCAGTTCGGCACCGGCGAGGCCGGCTCGGAGGCCGAGCTCGGCGGGTTCCTGATCGACCCGGCGCAGAAGCGGGCCATGTGGGAGGAGGGCCTGCGGGTCGCGCTGCGGTGCATGACCGAGGCCCCGTTCACCGGGCACGCCGGCGACTGGGTCACGATGCCGCCCCGCAACGTGGTGCCCAAGCCCCGCCAGAAGCCCCACCCCCCGGTGTGGGTGGCCTGCAGCCGGCGCGACACCATCCACCTGGCCGCGCAGAAGGGCATCGGCGCGCTCACCTTCGCCTTCATCGACCCCGAGGAGGCGCACGCACTGGGTGAGCGACTACTACGAGACGCTCGAGAACGAGTGCGTGCCGATCGGTGACGCGGTCAACCCGAACGTCGCCTGCGTGACGACCTTCATGTGCGCACCGACCGAGGAGCAGGCCATCGCGCGGGGCACCGTCGGCGCCAACTTCTTCGGCTACTCGCTCGGCCACTACTACCTGTTCGGCCAGCACCAGCCGGGCGGTCACCGACGTGTGGGCCGAGTTCGAGGAGCGGCGGGCCCAGCACGGCTATGACCCCGAGGCGGTCCGCCAGGCCGCCGCCAACCCCGAGCGCCTCGGGCGCGACGGCGGTCCAGGCGGGGGTCAGCGGCCTGCGGGGCTCGGTCGGCACCCCCGAGCAGATCCGCGAGTACCTGCACCGCTACGAGGAGCTGCGGCGTCGACCAGGTGATCTTCGTCAGCCAGGCCGGCCGGAACCGCCACGAGGACATCATGGAGAGCCTCGAGCTGTTCGGGAAGACGGTCCTGCCCGAGTTCGCCGAGCGCGACGAGAAGCTCAGCGCCGAGAAGGAGGCCCGGCTCGCACCGATCATCGAGAAGGTGATGGCCCGCAAGCCCGAGTCACGATCACCCGCCGCTGCCGTCGCCCGACTACTCGTTCCCGGCCATCGCCCGGGCGGCGGCCGAGCGGGCCGGGGCCGACGAGTTCCTGGCCGCCATCGAGGAGTTCGCGAACGAGCGGGCCTTGGGCACCGCGCCGCGGCGCGGCAGCCCGCTCGGCGGGCCGGGCGGGCGCCGTCCTCCCCTGAGCGCGACGTGACCCGAGCGCGACCTGACCCGAACTCGTCCTAACCCAAGCGACCTACCCCGAGCTTGTCGGTCGCGGGCGCAGCGACGCCTGGACGCGGCGCATCCCATTCAACCATCGCTCCCGGTCGCCGGCCCGGCGTTGCTCGTAGGTGGCCACCTCGGGGTGCGGGAGGATCAGGAACCGGTTCTCGGCCAGCGCGGCCAGCACGATGTCGGCGACCTCCTCGGCCTCCAAGAACCCGTCACGTCCGGCCGTCGACGTGGCGATCTCGGAGGGATCGCGGCGCCGGCCGCCCCCGCCGGTCATGTTCGTCCACACGCCCTGCGGGCACAGGCACGAGACCCCGATGCCCGAGTCGCCGTGGGTGATCGAGAGCCATTCGGCCAGGCCCACCACCGCGTGCTTGGTGACGCTGTAGGGGGCCGAACCGATCTGGGTCAGCAGACCGGCCGCCGAGGCGGTGTGCAAGAGGTAGCCCTCGCCCCGGGCGAGCATTCCCGGGAGCACCGCCCGGGCCGCGTAGATGTGGCTGAGCACGTTGATGTGCCAGATGCGGTCCCATGCCGCGTTGTCCACCTCGACCCCGCCGGGCACGAGGATCCCGGCGTTCGAACAGAACAGATCGATTCGGCCGAACTCCTCCTCGGTCGAGGTGACCAGACGGACGATGTCGGGCTCATTGCCCACGTCGGTGGTGACGGCCCGGGCCCGGTCGCCGAACTCGTCGGCGACCGCCTTTGCCCCACTTTCGTCGATGTCGGCCACGACGATCGCGGCGGCGCCGGCTCGGGCGAAGGCCCGGCACAGGGCCCGGCCGATCCCGCTTGCGCCGCCGGTGACCACGACGATCCGGTCTCGTACGTCCACCGAGCCCACCTCCCCTGGCGGCTCGAGTGGCCACCCGATCTCGCGAAACCCCTGTTCAGCGGCACCATACCATGGCTCTCACGCGCCGACCGGGGGCGTGATCGGTCGCGGAACCGGATCGTCTCAGGCCGAGAAGGTCCCGAACCCGCCGCGGTAGAAGATGAGCGGAAGCCCCTGGCCGACCCCGAGGGAGACGACCCGCCCGGTCACGAGCTCGTGGTCCCCCGAGTCGTGGATCTGCCCCAACTCGCACTCGGCCCACGCCACCACCCCGTCGAGCATCGGGGCGCCCGTCACCGGCGCCGCCTGCCAGGCCACTCCGGCGAACTTGTCGCCTCCCGACACGCTGAACGAGCGAGCCAACGCCTCCTGATCGCTCGCCAGCATGTTCACGCAGAACGCCCCGGCCCGCGCGATCCGGGGCCAGCTGGTCGACGACTTGGCCGGGGCAAGCAACACCATCGGCGGGTTCAGCGACAGGGCGGCGAACGCCTGGCAGGTGAAGCCGACCGGGCTCCTCGTCGGTGGCGGTGACCACGGTGACCCCGCTCGCGAAATGGCCGAGCACCTCGCGGAACCGCGCCGCGTCGATGCTCGCGGGTTGCACACCGGGATCGTACCGCCGCGTCGCACGAGCTGAGCCTTCCCGTGCACGGCCGGCAAAGCCTGTTTCAGGTATCACGACCACTGCCCTTCCGTATGCACGCGCAGCGAGGCGATCGATCCCACCCGGCCCGACGGATCGCGCGGGTGCCTGGCAACCTAGTGAGGCCTCGTAGGCTGGGCTGATGGCCATCGGCACCGAGAGGTCCCCCCAGTCAGACGGTGGGGCCCCGAGGACCCGCCAGGTGATGGTGTTCGAGCCGCGCGACGGCGCCCTGGCCCGTCGAGGCGACCGGCTGGCGGTCGAAGAGCCCCTCGAGATCCGCTTGGAGACCCCGGCCGGTGCCTCGACTCTCACGGTGACCATGCGGATGCCGGGGAACGACATGGAGCTGGTCGCCGGCTGGTTGCTGGCCGAGGGCATCGTCGAGGGTGCCGACGACATCGCACAGATCAGCTACTGCGTGGACGCGGCCAACGGCGGCGACCAGCGGTTCAACGTTGTCACCGCGAGCCTCCGCGTCCCGGCACGTCAGAGCGTCCGCGAACGCATGACGGTGGCTTCGAGCGCGTGCGGGGTGTGCGGCACCGCGTCGATCGAGGCGGTGCGGGCAGCTGGTTTCCCGCCGTTGAGCGACGGCCCCCGGTTCGCGATCTCGGTCCTTGCTGAGCTTCCCGAGTTGCTTCGGACCGGCCAACGCACCTTCCAGGTCACTGGGACCGTGCTCGGCGCGGCGCTGGTCGACGCGACCGGGACCGTCCTCATCGTCCGAGAGGACGTCGGCCGGCACAACGCGGTGGACAAGGTGGTCGGCTGGGCGCTGCTCAATGGCCACATGCCACTGTCCGACACCGCACTCGTGGTGAGTGGCCGAGTCTCGTTCGAGATGGTGCAGAAGGCCGCCCGAGCCGGGATCTCCATGGTGGTGGCGGTGTCCGGTGCGACCAGCCTGGCGGTGGCCTTGGCCGAGCAGGTCGGCATGACCCTGGTGGGGTTCGTACGCGGCACCAGCTGCGCGATCTACTCAGAGACCGGCCGAGTGGTGCCTGGGTAGGCTCCCCCGCGGTGCGACTGACGAAGTCCGAATGGCCGGAGAGCGGATCCAGTGCGCACCACGCTGCCTAGGATCGAAACCCACTCCCCCTGGTCGGACCTCTCACTTGTATCGTTCGCTCTCGTGGACATCGTTTCGTTCAACCGCGAGGCGTGGGACAAAGAGGTCGACAACAAGAACGTATGGACCGTCCCGGTCGACTCGGATCGGGTTGCCCGTGCCCGAGGTGGCGACTGGCCGGTCGTGCTGACCCCACGGCGAGCGGTGCCAAGCGAATGGTTCCCCGATCTGCAGGGCGCAACCGTGCTCTGCCTGGCCTCGGGAGGGGGACAGCAGGGACCGCTTTTTGCGGCGGCGGGCGCCCAGGTGACCGTGTTCGACAACTCGCCCCGCCAGCTGAGCCAGGATCGCCTAGTCGCGGAGCGCGAGGGTCTGCACATCGATCTCGTGCAAGGTGACATGGCCGATCTCTCGTGCTTCGAGGACGAGGCCTTCGATCTCGTGTTCCACCCGTGCTCGAACTGCTTCTCCGAGACAATCCGACCGGTGTGGCGTGAGTGCTTCCGGGTGCTCCGGCCGGGCGGGACGCTCTTGGCCGGCTTCGCTAATCCCCTCCTCTTCTGCTTCGACCGAGACAAGGAGGCCCAGGGAGTCCTCGAGCTGAGGTACGCGGTCCCCTACTCGGACGTCAGCTCGTTGACCGACCGCGAGCGCAAACGGCTCCTCGAGCCCGACGAGCCGCTGTGCTTCGGTCACTCCCTGGAAGATCAGATCGGCGGACAGCTGGACGCGGGGTTCGTGCTCACCGGCCTCTATGAGGACTATCACCTCGACGGCGACATGACCGTGCCGTACTTCCCGGGATTTCTGGCCACTCGCGCGAGCAAACCGGCCCGCGATCTGTGAATAACCCGGGCTCGGACACCAGTGGTCCGTCGAGCGGATCGCATCGGGCCAGACTGGGTGCGTGCCCCGGCGACGCCCACCGCATCGCGAGCTCGCGCTGGATTCGTCGCACTGGCGAAGAGACGGTCAACCCAAGGTCCGGTACGGAACCCGCGGCGAGGCACTGAGCGCTGCCGCTGAACAAAGAGCCGAATGGGGAACCCGACTCGCCGTCTACCAGTGCCCCTTTTGCCAGGACTGGCACATGGGTGGCTCGTCGGACCCAGCAAACTGACACCTGCGAAGGTTGCACGGGCGCCTTAACCTGTTGGCCATGATCGAGATGACGCGGTTTCATTTGACCGCCGGGGTTGAGGAGGGCGAGTTTCTGCTGGCTGACCGGGCGGTTCAAGAGGACTTTGCCTATCAGCAGCCGGGGCTGCTGCGCAGGACCACGGCCCGCGGCGGCGGCTCTTGGATCGTGATCGACCTGTGGCGCTCGGCCGAAGACGCCGACGCGTGCGAGGCCATATGGGGGGATGACCCGGTGACCCAAAGGTTCATGAGCTTGGTCGACGAGGCCACGGTGAGCAGTGAGCGCTACACCGAGCGTGACTGAGTCCTACTGCTGGACCAACACCAGGGCGTTGCCCTCCGGATCTTCGACAGCGGCGAGCGTCGGTCCATTCGGGACGTCGAACGGCTCCGAAACGACGGCGCCTCCCAGCTCGGCGACTCGCGAGCGACCCACGCAGGTTGCGCACCTGGACGTAGAGGACGACCCCCGGTTGGTCGCCCCGGCGGATATGTCCCGCCGGGCCCGGCTCGGGGCCACCGATGCCGGCGGGGATCATCGCGAGCGGCCCGTCGCCGACCTCCCAGTTGAACAACTCACGGTAGAAGGTGGCCTGCCCGTCGGGGTCACGGGCCACGATCTCCCAGTGCACCACCGGCCTCGCCCAGTCGTTGTCCACAGTCTCCAGTCTCCCTCTTGGCTCCCAAACCCTACCGACGTCGGCACGGCGACCGCTCGTGGACCTGGTCGTCGGCTCGCTTACGCGAAGAAGTTTCGCGGCGTTGCGGCTGCGACTGACGGGCTTCCTGAGCGGCGGCGGGCGACCGTCAGTAATGCAGGCGTGCGTCGCCGGAGACGATGGCGGTCACGGTTTTGCGACCGAGTCCAGAGACCTCGGCAATTTGGCGAATCGATGCACCGGCGCGATACGCAACTCGAATCATGTCGTCGCGGATCTCCCCTTCCTTGGCGGCCCGCTCCGCACTTAGACCCACAACGACAAGCGCGGCACCAACCTCACCCTCTTCACGGCCCCGGTACTTGTCCATCGCCGCTGTCGCCGCGGACACCTGGGGGGCGGTGTAGCTCATGATTCCTCCCTGAGCGCGAAAGCAAGCTTGTCTCGGACTGCCATCAGCAGCGGTAGTCGGGGTGACACATCCACCCTGGCTTCGGCATCGTTGAGGTGGGCCAAGGTCATCCCGAGAAGCTCTAGTGCCTCGACCCGTTCAAGCTCAACTCGCACCATTGGTCCAATGGTAGCCACCTACGGTCCGGTTCGGACCACAACTTCTGCATGGCCTTTGCCGAAAATGATGGTGCGCGCGCTCAAGCACCCCCTCGAGGGGTGATTGCAGAACTCCACTACCAGCGAGAACGTCCATCCAGAAACGGAGTCTCCACAGCTTAACGGGGCCAGCCTCCACACCGACAGAGGTTGCTGCTCCGCGGCCAGTCAAAGCTTGAGCCGACCTCCCCGACGGGTGCGGAACTAAGTGACGAGGTTCCTTCGGCTTGACCCGGACAGGGCCAGGTCGCTGAAAGTGGTTGACTGGCCACACACGACCCGGCCCCCGGGTGGGGCGCTCCGGCCGGGAATCGAACCGGAGAGTCCGCTTAGTCAGGGCAGATCTGCCACCCAGGCCCAGGGCGCTCCGGCAACAATCTCAACAGCCTGTGACACCGAAACTGGTAGTCTGGAGTCAAGTCAGGGCGGGTCTGTCATCGTGAGAAGGGGCTCTTCGGAGCCCCTTCTTCGCGCCCCGCGACGGGATGCTTGAAGCGACTGTCGCCACTAACCACCGTCCGCCGCCTCGGTAGTGGCCTAGTTTGAATCTGGCGATTGACGGGGTCGGGTTCCGACGGCACAGTGATCGCAGGCGTCCGTGCCGTCCCCCCGGTTGTACCACTCGTGGTTGCCACAATCGCCCCGACCCTTCGGCACCAGGTGGATGATCGGGAACGGCAACACGACTCTGAGGCGGGTTCGCCAGCGGTATCTGCCCTCGGTCCACTCCCGTCGCACGACAAGTCAGTCAACCACCCCGCGGTGTTTGATAGTGGGCTCAGTTGAATTGGAGCAGCTCGGAAGACGAATGGTCCGAGGACTAGGACCGTTTCCCCCGGCGACGCCACCTGCGTTTGGCAGACCTGGCCCGCGCTTCTATTAGCGTGCTACGAACCCCTTGCGGGTCCGGGCACACGCACTGATCCATCCAGCGATTCCAGGAAACTCTCGCGACTTGAAATAGCGGACAAGGTTTATGGCACGGGCACGCACACAAGGGCACCAGCCGGTCGAAACCAGGGCGCAAGGAGAACCGGACTCGCAGATGCGGGCAAAGGTGGTGGTCATCGGTCAAGCAGTAGTGGGTTCGGTTGTGGCGACTCGGAAGGTCCATAAAGTCAATCCGCTCCATCAGTCCAGCAACCCCGCGATCTCCCACACTGACCAGACGTGATCGGCCTTGCCCGCGGCCATGGCAGGGGTGGTCTTGCGCCCGTACCGCCTGGTGAGTGTCTGATGGGGCCGGGCGAGGTTGTAGTGCATGAAATAGAGCGATACGGCGTGAGCCTGAAACTCGACCTTTTTTGAGAACGCGTTGGTCAGACGTGTAAACCGACGCATCCCCATCCGCATCGTGAGGTTCTGGCGCTCGACGTAGCTGGTGGAAATCCGGTCGGGGTCGGGCTGGCCAGTGATGATCCGAACGTCGATCCCGGTACAGGCGGCAGGCAAGTAGCGACCCTCAATCACCACACCATCGGGTCCGTAAATCTTGTGGAGCATGGCGAAGTCCACCCGGTCAGGACCGAATAGAGGCTCGATCACCTGTAGGTAGGGCTTGTGGCCATCCGTGGTGATCTGGATACGTCCGGGGGACAGACGCTCGCGGAGGTCGTACAGGAACGTGTAAGCGTCCTTGGCGGCCCGCTCGCCCACCAGCCAGGATGGCACCAGCTTCGTGTCGGCGTCGATGGCGGTCCAGGTCCAGATATCGCCGTAGCCGAACATGCCCTTGTGTTCCTCGGGGACGTTCTTTTGCTTGGAGTAGCAGAAGCTCCAAATCTCGTCGCACTCGATCACCTGGCAGCCCAGGTTGCGAAAGGCATCGTCCTGGTACTCGGAGCACGCCTGGCCGATGCTTTCGAGCAGGTCAGAGATGGTCTGGCGGGCTACGCCGGTCGTGCGGTTGACCGCCCGCATGGACATTCCCTCGCAGAGAAGGCCGATGACCTGGGCACGACGGTCAGTAGAAAGCCTGTTCATACTGGCCAGGTTACTTAGAGGGTGTGACAGGCTCCTCGGGATTTGGATTCTCAGGCGCTTGCTGACCTGGAAGTTTTTGACCCTGGGCCGATACGGGGGGTGCCTCGATTGAAGTAGGTCGCTGACTTGCGAAATAGAACCCAGTCACAGCGCCCAGCAGGCTGACCTCAGCCGTAATCAGAGGAGCCGCCAGTTCCCGTAGATCATTTATGGCAGCCCAATGGCCTGCTGCAGAACCAAAAATGAGACCGACCGTGGCAGCAAAAATAAAAAGGAGCCAATAGGCAATATAGGCTCGGACCCGATCTACCTCAATCGACTTGTGACGCCTAAGGAGCAGCGAGTGAATGAGGGATGGCCTCTGGACCATTCTTGCTGGACCAAATCGACTTGAAACTGGAAACGAACTAAGCGTCAGAACGGGAAGAGCGTTCTGACGTTGGGGAGGTTTTTCCGGTGGTTCTACGGGTTTTTCCGGTGGTTCTACGGGTTCTCCCGGTTCTTCCATAGGACGCTCAGTCTACGACCTCTCGCAACCCCGTGTTTGTGGACACGAAGAATCGACTGCCTCTCTGCCTTTCTGTGGCAATGAATTCGCTCTCTTTGATTGCCCAACGCAGAAAATCATCGGGGGTCATTCCGGCCGCGTCAGCTCCCCGCAGCAAAGCGTTATAGATCGGCTTAGGAAGTTCAGCTAGGACCCTCACTACACGATCACTGGTTGCCTCGGAAACGCTACCTGTAGTCACCAATGTTTCGGGGTTTACAACAGTCATGCGCTCGCCTTCCTTGCGGCCCGTGCCTGGGTCGCGATCTCACGCCTACGCTCGGGGGAAAGGGTCTTTGCCCTGGTCAGACCCCCTTTTTGCCACGCGCAACGGCAGCGGGGTCTTTGGTTCGGGTCTGAGCAGGCTCGGCCTGCCCGGTCGCCTCCTGGACAACTGCCCAGGCGACCTGGGACGCGTCGCCTGGCTTAGGCGTCCGCTTCATGATGCTCCCCTTGGGTTCCTTGGTTGGTGTCCTGTCCTACTGGACCGGACAGGAATGATCCTAAGCGCAATTGAGAACCTGCGCGCGGTACGGAGGTACCACGATCCAGCCCGACGCCCCTGGTCAGGGGTCTGTGGATAAGCGGGGGGCGATTTCAAACTAGGCCACTACCGCCGCCTCGTCACAGCGTTCTGCAACTATTCGGTCGGGAGCTCTGCAAGCACCCCCTCGAGGGCTGATTGCACAACTCGCCGACCAGGATCTCGTCGGACCCTGAAAGCGAGACTCCACAGGTTAGGTAGGGCCGTCTCCACACGGCCTACAGCCGCAGGGTCCTCTAAGCCCAGGTCGAGTCACAGGCTTCTGCAACGATTCGGCCGAGCCGTAACTTCTCTTCCGGCACCTCTAGAAGAGTGATTGCAGATCTCCTTAGGGTAATGACGGAATATCCCGGCACTGGATGCATGACGGAATATCCCAGCACTGCTACACTGCCGGGATATGGACACACTTCCCGCCCACCAAGGGCATCGCCGGCAGTGGCCGGTCAAGGATGCCAAGGCGCTTGGTCGAGCCTTGAGAGACTTCCGCGTTTCTGCAGGGCTCTCCCAAGGTCAACTATCCAAGGCAATCGGAGTCGACCGTTCCTACGTCTCTGAACTGGAACTTGGCAAGGAAACCGAGCAACTAAGGCGACTGTTTCTCGCATTCAAGTTCCTAGACGTTGGGGTCTTCTTACAAAAGGGGGGCGGGTGAGTCAGCCGGAAAGCCTTGCAGTTTGGCTCTACGGGACTTTGGTGGCCGAGATAACCAAGAGTCGAAACAACCGTCTCTCGCTGCGGTTCTCCGAGGAGGCGCTTGATCGATTCGGACCCGATTCACCCATTCTCTCGACTTCACTACTCGTCCGCGCAGAGCGCTACCCCAATTCTGCCACCCACGACTTTTTCGATGGTTTGCTCCCAGAGGGGGACGCGCGCAACGCGATCGTCCGGGCGATCAACGAAGGAAGGCCGGATAATTCCAAGCTGGAAGCCGGGGACACCTACGGACTATTGGCCGAGATCGGACGTGAAAACGCTGGAGCACTAATCGTCCAACCGGGAACTGACGCACCAACGACGGGACGTACCTCAGACGCTCAACCGATCTCTGACGACGAGGTCGTCAGAAGAATCGCTCAACTCCCGAGGTCCCCGCTAGGTGTCGACACTGCACGAGGTATTCGGCTGTCCCTTCCTGGTGTCCAGAGAAAACTACTCCTCATCAGAAGAATGGACGGCGGGTGGGCTCTCCCCGCCGAAGGCCTTCCGTCGACCCACATATTGAAACCACAGATCGCTGATACACGTTTCCCCGATAGCGTTGAAAATGAGGCCTTCTGTATGAAGCTCGCCGCCAGAGTCGGCTTGAAGGTTGCCAACGTCGAAGTCCAATACTTCGATGGCAAGCCCGTCTTGATTGTCGAACGGTTTGATCGCCGCCTCGTCAATGGCCGGTCGGAAAGAATTCACCAGGAGGATGCTTGTCAAGCCCTCGGACTCAGATCGAAGTATGAGCAAGATGGTGGACCCAGCTTCCGACGCCTCGCAAATCTCCTGTCAGGCTTTGGACGAGAAAGCGATCTGCGCGACCTCTTGGCCTTGGCTACGTTCAATGTGATCATCGGCAATGCCGATGCTCATGGCAAGAACTATTCCGTGTTTCATTTCGAATCAGGACAGATCGCGTTGACACCAGGCTACGACCTGATGTCAACCACGCTCTACCCCGACCTCGATACCGTACTTGGAATGTACATTGACAATGTTCGTCAGATTCAACGTGTCACACGTCACCGAATTGTCAACGAAGGCGAGTCTTGGGGTCTAACCCGAACCGACGCTAATGAGACCGTTACAACGTTGCTCATGCGTGTATCAGATGTCTTCTCAGACCTGGCCGGACTCGAACCCTATCAACCGAATCTCAGTCGGGCAGTGGAGACTCGAACCTCCGCTCTATGTGCTGGCGATGGTGCCGATGACCATTCGCTCCGTAAACCGATCGAAGGGTGAGCAAGGGCCTCAAACGGGGCAACCTCGCAACGAAGTTCCTCACATTGCAAGCACCCCCTCGAGGGGTGATTGCAGAACTCCACTACCAGCGAGAACGTCCATCCAGAAACGGAGTCTCCACAGCTTAACGGGGCCAGCCTCCACACCGACAGAGGTTGCTGCTCCGCGGCCAGTCAAAGCTTGAGCCGACCTCCCCGACGGGTGCGGAACTAAGTGACGAGGTTCCTTCGGCTTGACCCGGACAGGGCCAGGTCGCTGAAAGTGGTTGACTGGCCACACACGACCCGGCCCCCGGATGGGGCGCTCCGGCCGGGAATCGAACCGGAGAGTCCGCTTAGTCAGGGCAGATCTGCCACCCAGGCCCAGGGCGCTCCGGCAACAATCTCAACAGCCTGTGACACCGAAACTGGTAGTCTGGAGTCAAGTCAGGGCGGGTCTGTCATCGTGAGAAGGGGCTCTTCGGAGCCCCTTCTTCGCGCCCGCGACGGGATGCTTGAAGCACCCCCTCGAGGCGGCGGGGAGAATCGAACTCCCGTACGGGGCTTTGCAGGCCCCTGCCTAAACCACTCGGCCACGCCGCCATCAGGGCGTTTGTCGCCCTGGAACCTCACACACCCTACCTAGCAACTCATTCGGCCCCTGTAACGGGCTCTTGTGGCTGATCGGAAAATGAACTGGTCCGACCGGCTCAAGCTGCAGGGCTGAGGGTGACCTGGTGGCCGAGCGCTTGTAACTGGCGGATGAGGTCTCGGGTCCGGCGATCGTTGTTGATGCGTCGGTCGTAGAAGTCAGGTCCAAGATCGATGAAGCGAGCCGTCCGATCGGCCAGCAGGTGCCAGACGATGACCAGGATCGAACGGGCGACCGCAACGAGGGCCCGGAGTTTGCCCCGCCGCTTGACCAGACGCCGATAGCGCTGACCCAAGAACGTGTTGGTCCGAGCCGCTGCGGCAGCCGCTTCGCCCAAGGCCCGCCTCAGATAGGGGTTGCCCTGTCCGGTCTTGCCTGATCGGGTCTTGGGCCCCGACTGGATGGTGCGGGGCGAGATCTTGGCCCAGGAAACGAGGTGGCCAGCGCTCGGGAACTGGCCCATGTTGAGGCCGATCTCGGCGATGATCGCTTGGGCGCTCAACAGGCCGATGCCGGTGACCTCGTCGAGGCGCTCGACGACCGGGAGCGGTGCTCGCTCAGCGTCCAAAAGCGCGTCATCAGGGCCGGATCGTGCTTCGACCTGTGCCTCGGGGATCTCGTCAATGAGCTGGCTCACCCGGACGGTCAAGGTCTCGATCTTCTCGGATAAGGCGTCGATCTGGTCGAGCAGGATCCGGGCCAGCTCACCGTGGTGGTCGTCGAAGCGACCAGTCAAGGCCTCGACGAGCGCGGCACGCTTGATGCGCAGCTTGCCCTTGGCCATCTCGGCTAAGACCACCGGGTCGCGCTCGCCTTGAATGAGGGCCTCGATCATCTGGCGTCCGGATTTGCCCAAGATGTCGGTCGCCACCGAGGACAGCTTGATCAGGGCGTCTTCCAACAGTTTCTCCAAGCGCTGGGCGTAGCGACCCCGCTCTTGGGTGAGGTCGACTCGCAACCTCGTGTAGTCCCGAAGCTCTCTGATCTCTTTGGGGGGGACGAAGCTTGGCCGCAGCATCCCTCGCTCGTTGAGCTTGGCCAGCCACACCGCGTCGAGCTTGTCGGTCTTCGGGCGTCCCGGCACCTGCTTGGCGTCTCTGGCGTTCACCAGCCAGACCACCAGGCCCCGTGCTTCGAGCAGGTAGAAGAAGGGCCGCCAATAGTCCGACGTGGACTCGATCACCACCCGCTCGATCTCCGCGTCGGCCAACTCGTCGGCCAGAGCCATGATGGCGTTGGTGGTGGAGCTGACGTCCCACACCTTGGTCACTCGTCGCTGGGCAACCGAAGGGTGCACAACCCGCGTGCACACCGTGGCCGAGGCCTTGGCCACGTCGATGGCCGCCACCCGTTCGAGGGTCTCCTCGTGTTCGTCGGCCTCGATCTCACGGACATCTCTTGGCACTGGCACCTCCTCATCTCGTGTGGATGTAGGTGGGTGCCCGGGGGCCTCAGGAGGAAACCGAAATTCTGATCGGCGTGCTCGTGGCACAGTGCGTGACCCTTCTGGTCGGGCCCCGGCGCCAGACTGGGGTACGGCCTCTCGGACCAAGCCACACTCGACGTCGACGGGCAACCCGAGTCGCATTTTCACGCCTTGCGTGACGTCCTGCTACGGGACACTGGTACTGGGGTGAAATACCCACACCCGGGCCAACCACTCCGTTGGCAAAGATCCTGATGACCTGCGATCGCCCGGTCCATTTGGATACACACTGAGCGTTTCCGTGCGGGTCAGGCCTCGTCGGCAAGGAATCTCCAGGACCCCCCTGGCTCTCCTTGAGTTCCCTCTTCATGCCCCGTCGAATCGAGTGACCCAACCGATCAGTTCTCAAAGGCGGCGGCAAGGCGCTCCAAGGTGCCGCTCATGGTCTGCCGGTTTCGCTCCGTGCGGTCATCCACTCCAGAGATCTGCTTGCTCAGCTCCATGGCGGACTGGGGCCGAAGGTCCTCGCTCCACTCGGTCACCCGGCATCCCGACTCAATCGGCTCGATGCGATACCCCCAGGTCGAGTAGTGGAAGTCCCACATCGAGCACTCAAAAGCGAACGCCCGGCCGGGCTCGGCCTCGATGACCTTTCCCTGCGTCGTCCACTCGTGCTCTCTGTGACGGTTGTGGCCCTCGAAGGTCGCGCCGACGACCGGGCCGTCGTAACCCTCGTGCCACTCGCAGGCATGACACTCCTCGGACCATTCGCCCATGCGTGTCACGTCCGAGATGGCGGCATACACCAGCTCGGGCGGGGCGGCGATGTCACGGGAGATCTCAATCCTGTCGGTCATGGGCCGAAGTTCACTACAGCTCAACGCCGTCTCTACAGGACGAAGGCGGGCCAACCTTTGTGGTCGCGGCACTAGCGAGGACCTGGCCCGGCTTCTCGAAGTGACTAGCGGCGGCGGCGACCCAAGACCCAGAGCAGTCCGCCGACCACGCCGACAATGAGCGCGATCTTCACCAGCTCCCAGACGAAGCCGACCACGAAGTGCAGGACCGCAAAGGCGACCACCACGCCGACCACGCCCACGACCACCACCGCGGCTCCATCGAGAACCCGGAGGCCCGAACTCTTGGTCTTCTCAGGCTTGTTCGACATACCGCTCTCCCGTTCGCCGCTGCTACGTTCCCGCCATGGCCGAGGTCTCCCTGCGCGAACGTCGCCAACGACTGGTCGACCGTTCCGACTTGCGCGGAATGGCGTTTTGCCGAGTTTACGCCCGGGAGGCCGACGAATGGTTGTCGGCCGTGGCCGACCGGGCCGTGGACGGAAATCCCAGGTCGCTCGCCCTGGTGGCGGTGGGAGGCTACGGCCGCGGGGAGCTGTGCCCCTACAGCGACCTCGACGTGGTCCTCGTGCACCACGGGCACCGGAACGTGCGCGCGGTGGCCGATGCGATCTGGTACCCGGTCTGGGACCAGGGGGTGCACCTGGACCACAGCGTCCGGCGGCCCTCCGAGGTGCTCTCGGCCGCCGAGAACGACCTGCGGGTCGCCCTCGGGCTGCTCGACGCGAGGCTCGTGTGGGGCGAACAGCGGGTGGCCGAACCACTGGTGTCCGAAGCCCTCGCGTTGTGGCGCTCGAAGCTCGGCGAGCAATGGCTCCCGGCTCTCGGCGCGCAGTTGGCCGAGCGACACCGGACCCAGGGCGATCTCGCCTTTCTCCTCGAGCCTGATCTGAAGGAGGCCCACGGCGGTCTGCGAGATGCCCACGTGCTGAGGGCCATGGCCGTCTACGCGCCCAAGCTGGCCGACTACGTGGACCTCGACTCGATCGAACCGGCCGTCTCCACCCTCACCGAGATCCGGGTCGAGCTGCACCGACGTGCCGGCCGGGCCCTCGACAGGCTCCTCCTCCAAGAACAGGACCAGGTCGCGTCACTCCTCTCCTTCGAGAACGCCGATGACCTCATGGCGTCGGTGTCCCGGGTCGGTCGAACCATCGCGTGGGCGGTCGACGAAGCGTGGCGCCGACAGCCTTCGTGGCAACCGATCCGCGAGCAACGATTCGCACGCCGTCGATCTCACCAACCGGTGGCCGCCGAACCCGCAGAGGTCGAGCCCGGAGTCGTTATCGTCGGCCCCGAGGTCGCACTATCGAGCGACGCTGCGATCATCGACGACTCGTCGTTGCCGCTCCGCCTCGCCGCGGTGGCCGCCGAGCGGGACCTCCCCATCGCAAGGTCAGCATTGCGCCGCCTGGCCGATCGGATGCCCCCGGCGCCGGACCCGTGGCCGCTCGAGACCCGCGAGGCGTTGGTGCGGGTGTTGCGGGCCGGCCGGCCGACCATCGCCGCGCTCGAGTCGCTCGACCAAGAGGACCTCTTGTCCCGGTTGTTGCCCGAGTGGTCGGCGGTTCGCTCCCGACCCCAGCGCAACGCCTACCACCGGTTCACCGTCGACCGTCACCTGCTCGAGGCGGCGGTCAACGCTGCCGCGCTCGTCGGATCAGGTCGACCGACCCGATCTTTTGGTCGTCGGCGCGCTGCTGCACGACATCGGGAAGGGCTACCCGGGCGACCACACCCAGGTGGGCATCGAGCTGGTCGGTCGAATCGCGGCCCGGATGGGGTTCCCGAGAAAGGACATCGACGTCCTCGTGGCCCTGGTGCGCCACCACCTGCTGCTGCCCGACGCCGCCACCCGCCGCGACCTCGATGACCCGATGACCGTCCAAAAGGTGGCCGAGGCGGTCGGCGACCCGCTCACCCTCTCGCTCCTCGGCACGCTGGCCGAGGCCGACGGCCTGGCCACCGGCACCTCGGCCTGGGGGCCATGGAAGGCCGGACTCGTGGCCGAGCTCGTCAACCGCACCGCCGCGCACCTGGAGGGCAAGCCTCTCCCGAAGGGGCCAGGCTGGGTGACCGAAGGTCACCACCGCCTGATGGAGGAGGTGCGCGAGAGCGGGCGACCGACCGTCGAGCTCGATCCACCCCGGGTCACGGTCGCGGCGGCCGACCGGCCGGGTCTTCTGGCCTCGGTGGCCGGGATCCTGGCGCTGCACGGGCTCGACGTCCGCAGCGCCGATGCCACCAGCGGGGACGGGCGTGGCGGTCGAGGTGTTCATCGTCGAGGTGCCCCGGGGATCCTGGCCCGACTCGGCCCGGCTGCGCGAGGACCTCGATGCGGTGCTGGCCGACCGGCTCAAACTCGACGCCCGGCTGGCCGCCCGGGCCGACGCCTACGCCGGCGAACGGCGGCAGTGGTCGGCCCGGACCATCACCCCCCACGTCGGGACCGACAACGACGCGTCGGCCTCGTCTACCGTCCTCGAGCTACGGGCGCCCGACGAGGTCGGGCTGCTGCATCGGGTCACCCAGGCCTTGTTCGACTGCGGCCTCGACGTGGTCTCGGCCCGGGTCTCGACCATCGGCCCCGAGGTCGTCGACGCCTTCTACGTCCGGACCGCGGCGGGCGAAAAGGTCACCGACCCGACCCGGCTCAGGTTGGTCGAAGAGGCCGTCCGCGCCGCGGCCGGCTGAGGGATTCGCGAGCGGGTCGGCCGGCGGCCATCCGAACCGGTTCGTCCCTGGTCACCCACGACAAAGCCGGCCCGGGCGTCCTCCGTTCGGTGGGCATGAGAGTGGCGGACTTGCGGGTACCATTTGCAGGCAATGCAGCGCCAGCCGGCACATCGGAAAACTTCTGCGCGCCGCTGGCCGGTCGTGCTGGCCGTCGTCGCGGCCCTCCTCGTGGTAGGCGGCGGGGCAACGGCCGTCGTCTGGGTCGCCCGGGCCCAACCACCGCCAAGGTCGCCGACCGTGGCCCCGAAGTCCGTCGTGCCGTTCAACGTGATCGCCACCACTCCCAGCGCGAGCGCCAATGTCGTCCCGTCGGCCACCAACATCACGGTGTCGTTCAGCGCCCCGATCGCGCCAGAACAGCCCGAAGCCGACCCTGTCGCCGGCGGTTCCGGGCACCTGGTCGCTCGTGTCGCCCGACCGAGCTCGAGTTCGTCGCCTCGGCCCCGCTCGTTCCCGGTGCCACCGAAGCGGTCCTCATCCCCGGCGGGTCGTCGGGCATGGTGAGCGACCAGGGGCAGTACCTGGCGACCTCGACAACGGTGCCCTTCAGCGTCGAGACCGGATCGACCTTGCGCCTCCAGCAGCTCCTGGCCGAGCTCGGTTACCTGCCGCTCACCTTCACGCCGACCGCTCCGATGACCTCGCTGACCCAAGAGGCCGACGTCCAGCAGGGCACGTTCGGTTGGCGGTGGGCCGAACCAGCCGGCACGTGGCTCACCTCGTTGTGGACGCCCGGTGAGATGAACGTCATCACCAAGGGCGCCATCATGGACTTCCAGGACCAGCACGACCTGAAGACCGACGGCGCGCCCGGGCCCGCGGTGTGGACCGACCTGCTGGCCGACGCGGCCAGCGGTCACGCCGACGCCAACCCGTACCGGAACGTGTACGTGTCCGAGGGCCAGCCCCGAGACCGTGACCGTGTACTCGGACGGGACGCCGCGTCTACAACACGCTGGCCAACACCGGAGTCCCGCGGCGCGCCGACCCAGCAAGGCACCTTCCCCGTCTACGCGCGCTACCTCACGACGACCATGACCGGCACCAACCCCGACGGCACCACCTACAGCGACCCCGGGATCCCCTGGGTCAGCTACTTCAACGGCGGCGACGCACTGCACGGCTACGTCCGGGGCAGCTACGGCTTCCCCCAGAGCAACGGCTGCGTCGAGATGCCTCCGGCCGACGCAGCCATCGTCTACCCGCTGACCCCCATCGGCACTCTCGTCACCGTCGGTCTAGCCCGACCCGCCACCGTCCGCGGTCCCTCGACGGCCCCCACATCTCGGGCGGGTCGCGTGCGGACGTCCAACGTGGACACGGGCCCGACGGCCCTTCGCCCAAAGCGTGTCCTGATCGCGGCGACCGCCTGGGCGACCTCGTCCCACGAGGCCTGGGCGGCCGAACCCGGGTCGAGCGAGTCGGTCGGACCCGGCTCCAATGAGAAGGTCAGCTGCCTCGTGGTGTCACGCGGTGCCAGCGCCGAGACGCTGACCCCGAGGAGGCGCACCCCGGCCACCAGGTCGACCGCCTCGAGCAACGCGTCGGCCACCGCCGCGATGGCGGCCCCCGCGTCCACGCCCATGTCCAGCGTGTGGGATCTGGTCAGGGTGGTGAAGTCGCCGAAGCGCACCTTGAGCGTCACGGTCCGACCCGACAACTGCTCGCGCGACAGCGCCTCGGCCACCGAGTCGGACATCGCGACGACCTTGGCCCGCAGCACTGCCGGATCGGTGATGTCGGTCGGGAAGGTCTGCTCGTGACCGATCGACTTGGCGGCCCGGCCGGCCACCACCGGGCTCGGGTCTCGTCCCCGAGGCCAAGCGCGGCCAGGTGCTCGCCCTGGGCGCGGCCGAGCTGGCGCACGAGCACCGCCTCGCCCACCGCGGCGATCTCTCCGACCGTCTTGATCCCGAGCGCGTGGAGCCGCTTGGCGGTGGCCGGACCGACGCCCCACAGCGCCTCGATGGGCAGCGGGTGCAGGAAGTCGAGCTCCTCGTCGGCTGGCACCATCACGACCCCGGTACCGACCTCGACCCCGGCCCGGCTCACCTTGGGCTTGGCCGCCCGGGAGGCCAGCTTGGCGATGAGCTTGGACCGGCCGATCCCGACCGAGCAGCGCAGCGAGAGCTCGTCGGCGATCCGGGTCCGCAGCCCGTGGGCGATCGCGACCGGCGAGCCGAGCAGCCGCCTCGACCCGGTGACGTCGAGAAACGCCTCGTCGAGGCCGATCGGTTCGACGAGGGGGGTCACCGAGGTGAAGACCTCGTGGATCTGCTCGCTCACCTCGCCGTAGCGGCCGTGACGGCCGTCGAGGAAGACCCCGTGCGGGCACAGGTCCCGGGCCCGGAACATCGGCATCGCCGAGTGGACCCCGAACCGCCGGGCCTCGTAGGTGCACGACGCGACCACTCCCCGGCGCCCGGTGCCGCCGACGATGACCGGCTGGCCGGCCAGTTCGGGATGGTCCAGCAGCTCGACGGCGGCGAAGAACGCGTCCATGTCGACGTGCAGCACCGCCGGTACGAGCTCCATCGAGCGGTCGACGGCCATCGGAGCGCCGCGATCAGGGACCGACGTGGAGCCGCCGAAAGCCCTCGGCGTACGCGACGCCGGCCCGTGCCCCCTCCTCGGCGGCCCGGCCCCGGACCACGTCGTCGGCCCAGCCGCCCGCGTCGGGCAGCTGGCTGCGGTGGCAGCCGACCGCCGCGACCTTGACGTCGATGGTCTCGGTCACGTCCACCCACGACGTCGGGCTCGAGCGTCCCGGAGAGATAGGCCACCGACACCTGGTGGGCCGGGCCCTGCTCGGGGAAGTAGTGCGGCAGGCGCGGCGGCCGGCGACAGCGCGTCGAGCAGTGCCCAGCCGACCTCCCGGTGGTCGTGGTGGTTGAAGTAGTGCTGTGCGAAGAAGACTGCGGTCGGGTCGTGCCCGAGCACCACCTCGGGACGGATCCGACGGATCCACCCGACGAGCTCGGCCCGCAGCTCGGGGTGTTCTCGAGCTCACCGTCGGTCATCCCGAGCTCCTGGTGCGACGCGACCCCGACGACCGCCGGCCGCCTCGGCCAGCTCCCCCGCCCGACGGGCCGCCAGGGCGGCCACGTCGACGGTCGGGATCGGGCGTCCCCTTCCCGCCGTCGGTGCACACGACCAGGTGCACCTCGCACCCCGCCTTGGCCCAACGGGCCAGCGTGCCGGCGCAGGCGACGTCGGCGTCGTCGGGGTGCGCGTAGACGGCCAGCACGACCTCGGGGTCGCGTCGAGCAGCTCGGCCACGGTCAGCCGCGGTGCTTGGGCTCGGTGGTCTTGGACAGCAGGCCGACCTCACGCTCGAAGTCCCCGACGTCTTCGAAGCCCTTGTAGACGCTGGCGAAGCGGACGTAGGCGACGTCGTCGAGCGCCTTCAGCTGCTCGAGCACGGCCAGACCCACCTGTTGGGAGGTCGGCTCGTTGCTGCGCTCTCGGAGCGCGTCCTCGACCCGCTGGGCCAGATCCGCCATCTCGTCCTCGGTGACCGGACGGTTCTTGGTGGCGGCCCGCACCCCGGCGACGATCTTCGTGCGGTCGAAGGGCTCACGGTCGCCCGAACGCTTGACGACCCACAGGGGGAGCTCGTCGACCCGCTCGAACGTGGTGAACCGGCGACCGCAGCTGAGGCACTCCCGCCGGCGCCGGATCGCGGCGCCCTCGTCGGCCAGCCGCGAGTCGACGACACGGTCGTCGTCGACCGAACACCACGGACACCGCACGGACCGACGTTAGTTCGCCGAGCCTCGACCTCCGGCCTGCGGGAACGGTCAGGGCAAGACGATGTGCTCACCGACCACGACGGTGTCCGAGCCGGTCTCGGCGGCCAGCTGGCCGACGAGCGATCGCCGGGTTGGCCGTGGGATCGAGCCGGACGGCGATGGACCACAGGGTGTCCCCCGGTCGGACGTGTAGGTCGAACCCGGGCGTGAGCGACGGCGCGCCGGGGTCGGTCCCGGCCAGGCCGCTCACCGGCACCGCGAGCGCGCCGAGCAAGCCCGCCAGCAGGACGCACCAGGCCGGTCCGGCGCAGCCGGGCCCGACGGGCCTCCGACCACCGCTGCCGCGGACGGTGGGCCCGAGCGACCGGCGACTTCTGGGACCCGATCGGCCGCTCGGCCACCTTCACCAGGGAAAGAAAGCAGCCGAAGCGGCGGCCGGGTCGCAGTGAGGGCGTCCAGAAGCTCCCGATCGGGCAGCGGGGCGATGGCCATCAGGCTGGCCCTCCCCCGCAAGCCGGCACCGGCCGCCCGATCGTCGAACGTCTGTTCGCCATCAGTCGACATCTCAACACGAACGTGCGTTTGTGTCAAGCCAATTCTTCGAACAGATGTTTGTATTCGCCCTTTCGGCCGTGTAGCGTCGTGTCGGCAAACACGTGTTCGCCAGATGTCCGCGCTCGGACGCCTGGTGGACCGGACTCGAGGGAGGCCGAGGTGGCGGAGACCCTGAGCGGCAAGCGGCAGGAGATGCTCGACTTCATCGCCACGTGCCTGCGGGAGCGGGGCTATCCCCCGTCGGTGCGCGAGATCGGCGAGGCGGTCGGCCTCACCTCCTCGGCCACGGTGCACACCCATCTCGCGGTGCTCCAGCGCGAGGGCTTCCTCGAGCGCGACCCGACGAAGCCCCGGGCCATCAAGGTCCGCTACGACCCGTCGTCGAAGGAGGCCGTCGAGCCCGACCGGGTGCGCCACGTCCCGCTGGTCGGCGACGTCGCGGCCGGCACCGGCGTCCTCGCCCAGGAGCGGGTCGAGGAGGTGTTCCCGCTGCCCGGAGACCTTCACCGGGACCGGACCGACGTTCATGCTGCGGGTGCGCGGCGACTCGATGATCGACGCGGGGATCCTCGACGGCGACTACGTGGTCGTGCGACACCAAGAGGACGCCGAGAACGGCGACGTCGTCGTGGCCGGGATCCCCGACGAGGAGGCGACGGTCAAGGTGTTCGCCCGCAAGCGGGGCAAGATCGTGCTGACCCCGGCCAACGCCACGCATGCCGCCGATGATCTTCGAGCCCGACCAGGTGTCGATCTACGGCAAGGTGCTGACCGTCCTGCGCCGGCTCTGAGACCTGCACGCCCCCGAGGAGCGCGGCGAGGTCCGCTCGGGCCGCCTCGAGCGACGCGCCGCTCGACGTGCTCGTCGGCCTGGTGGGCGAGCTCGGGATCGCCCGGGCCGAAGTTGGTCGCCGGCACGCCGTGGGCGGCGAACGTCGCGACGTCGGTCCAGCCGAGCTTGGCCCGCGGCGGCCGCCCGGACGCCTCGAGCAGGCGGGCCAGCACCGGATGATCGAGGCCCGGGCGGGCGCTGCGGCCCTCGTCGAGCACCACGTACGCGTCGCCCTGGTCCGGGTCGACGCAGGTCGGCGAACAGCTCGGCCAGATAGGCTTGCGCGCACCGCGGTAGTCCCGGTCGGGGGCGAACCGGAAGTTGACCGTCGCCGACGCCCGGTCGGGCACGACGTTCGCCGCCACCCCCCCGTCGACGACAGACCACCTGGAGCCGCTCGACGTACTCGCAGCCGTCGAGCACGACGGTGCGCGGCTCCCACTCGGCGACCCGGGCGAGCAGCGGCACCAAGCCGGTGGATGGCGTTGCGGCCGAGGTGCGGGCGGGCGGTGTGGGCGCGCTTGCCGCCGAGCTCGACGCGCGCCCGCATCGTCCCCTGGCACCCCGCCTCGACGAGGCCGCCGGTCGGCTCGCACGAGGATGGCCGCGTCGGCCGGCCAGCAGCTCGGGCCGGCGACTCGAAGAGGTGGACGAGACCGTTCTCGGCGCGGTCGATCTCCTCGCACGACGTAGAAGCACCAGGTCACGTCGATGGTCGGGCTCGGGCAGCGTCGTGGCGAGGTCGAGCATCACGGCGAGCCCGCCCTTCATGTCGGCGGACCCGAGCCCGAAGAGGGTGTCCCCCATCGATCCGGGGCGTCTCGTTGCCGGCCGGCGGCACGGTGTCGAGGTGGCCGGCGATGACCACCCGCTCGCTCCGACCGAGCTCGGTCCGGGCGACCACGTTGTCGCCGACCCGCTCCACGCTGCAGCCAGCGCGCAGCTCCGCAGGGCTGCCTCCACGTGGTCGGCCAGGGCGGCCTCGTCCCGGCTGACCGACGGGATGGCGACCAGCTCGGCGGTCGCGCGCGAGCAGGTCGCTCGTCACGCGCCGACCCCGTGCTCGCGGAGGAGCGGCGTTCAGTTGCGCCTTGTCGTGGCGCTCGCCCTCGGTCGAGCCGCTTGATCACGAGCACGCACGGGAGGAAGAACTCGCCGCCCGGGTACTCGCGCCGACGGCTGGCCCGAGACGGCCACGCACCAGGCGGGCACGACCCCCCGGCTCAGCTCCTCCCCGGTCTCGGCGTCGATCACCGGGATCGACGGGTTGAGGATCGTGCCCTCGCCGAGCACCGACCCCCTGGCCGACCCGCGCCCCCTCGGTGATCATGCAGCGGCTGCCGATCGAACGCGTCGTCCTCGACCACGACCGGGACCGCGTTGGGCGGCTCGAGCACGCCCGCCGATGCCGACGCCGCCCGAGAGGTGCACCCGGGCGCCGATCTGGGCGCACGAGCCGACCGTGGCCCAGGTGTCGACCATCGTCTGCTCGCCCACGTAGGCGCCGATGTTCACGTAGCTCGGCATGAGCACGACGCCCGGCGCGAGGTAGGAGCCCCAGCGGGCCGAGGCCCCCGGCACCACCCGCACACCGGCCGCGGCGAGGCCGTGCTTCAGCGGGAGCCGGTCGGCGTACTCGAACGGACCCGACCTCGATCGTCTCGATCGCCCGGAGCCGGAACAGGAGCAGGATCGCCTTCTTCAGCCACTCGTGGACGACGACCACGGCGCCCGGTGGCGTCGACCTCGGCGACCCGCACCACCCCGCGGTCGAGCAGGTCGATCGCGGTGTCGACCGTCGTCGGTCGCCTCCGTGTCGCCGGTCGCCGACGCTCGGCGATGTGGTCGTAGAGGTCGTCGACCGCGCTCGCCAGCGCTTCGAGTTCATCGGGCGACTCGGCCATGGCCAGACTGTAGTGACCGGCCCCGAACGCCCACGGACTCAGCCCGCCGGGCGGACGCGCCAGCCGACCACCCGGACGCGGCCAGCCGTTCGGCCACCAGCCGGAGCCGCTCCATCGGCTGGACGGCCGCCACCCGGACGAAGCCGGCTCCCGTCGGGGCCGTAGAACTCACCGGGGCTGACCAGGAGGCCGCCCGCCCGGGCCAGCTCCTCGGTCAGGGCCCAGCCGTCGCCCAGCGGCGGCGGGCACGGCGACCCAGAGGTAGAAGCCGCCCTCGGGGAGCGGCGGCCGGGCACCCGACCGAGGACAGGACCGAGGCCAGGAACTCCAGCCGCTCGAGGTAGCGGGTCCGCTGCTCCTCCACGTGGGCGTCGTCGCCCAGCGCGGCCGCCGCGCCGGCCTGGACCGGGCCCGGCACCATCAGCCCGGCGTGCCGGCGCAGGTCGGTCAGGTAGCCGACCAGCTCGGGGTCCCCGGCGTAGAAGCCGACCCGGACGCCGGCCAGGTTGGACCGCTTGGACAGCGAGTGGACCGCCACCACCCCGTCGGTGCCGTGCTCGAGGATGGAGCGGGGCCGGCCCGCCCACGTGAACTCGCAGTAGCACTCGTCGGAGAGCACCGGGACGCCCGTGCCCGCGGCCCCAGGCGGCCGCCTCGCCGAGGTCGCTCAGCCCGCCGGTCGGGTTCGACGGCGAGTTGGCCCAGAGCAGGAGCGCCCGCCCGGCGTCGGCCGGGTCGCACCCGATCGAGGGCCAGCCCCGATCCCTCGGGCGTCGGCCGGCGGCACCGCGACCGGCCGGCAGCCGGCCAAGCAGCGCACCCATGGCGTAGGTCGGATAGGACACGGCCGGGTACAGCACGACGTCGCGGTCGGGGTCGCGCAGGTGCAGGTACTGGCAGACCGACGCGACGAACTCCTTGGTGCCGACGCACGCGCTGATCGCCTCGGGCTCGACGCCGACGCCGAAGCGCCGCTCGATCCACCCGCCGGCGGCGTCTCGCAGCACCGTGGCTGCCGGCCGACTCGGGGTAGCCGCGCTCGGTGCCCGACGCGGCCATCGCCTCGAGCACGAAGGGGGCCGGCGGGTCGCACGGCGTGCCGACCGAGCAGTCGACCATCCCGCCCTCGTGGGCCTGGGCCAGCTTCTCCACGTCGCGCAGCCGGTGGTACGGGTACGGCGGCGGCTCGAAGCCCCTGGCCCGGCTCACGACGCCGCCACGAACTCGGAGAACCGCGCCCGGCCGGCCTCGTCGAGCAGGACGGTGAGCGTGGCCGACGTCCTCGCCGGCCTCCTGCTCGACCACCTCGCCCTCGCGATGCACCGCCGCCAGCACGTCGCCACGGGCATAGGGGATGACCAGCCGCACGACCCGGTCGCTCAGCCGCACCCGGTCGGCCACCGCCCGGAGGAACTCGTCGATGCCCTCGCCGGTCAGCGCCGAGATGCACACCGCGCCCTCGTGCTTGGCCAACAGGCGCGCCGCCTCGGGCGCGCGGTCGGCCTTGTTCACGACCAGCAGCTCGGGGATGTCGGCCGCCCCGATCTCGGCCAGCACCGAGCGCACGGCGGCCATCTGGCCGTCGGGGTCGCGCGCCGAGCCGTCGACCACGTGGACGACCAGGTCGGCCAGCGTCGATCGACTGCAGGGTCGAATGGAAGGCCTCGACCAGCTGGTGGGGCAGCTTGCGGACGAAGCCGACCGTGTCGGTCACGAGCACCGTCTCGCCGCCGGGCAGCGGCGAGCTGGCGGGTCCGCGGATCGAGGGTCGAGAACAGCCGGTTCTCGGTGAGCACCCCGGCCCCGGTCAGCCGGTTGAGCAGGGTCGACTTCCCGGCGTTGGTGTAGCCGACCAGGGCCAGCTCCCGATTGCGCGACCGCGACCGGGCCCGCCGCTGGACGCCCCTGGTCTTGCCGACCTGGCCGAGCTCGGTCTCCAGCCGCTGCATGCGGCGCACCAGGCGCCGGCGGTCGACCTCGAGCTGGGTCTCCCCGGGCCCCCGGGTGCCGATCCCACCGGCCTGCTGGCTGAGGGCGTGTCCCTTCCCCCGCAGCCGCGGCAGCCGGTAGCGCAGCAGGGCCAGCTCCACCTGGGCCTTGCCCTCGGGGGTCCGGGCGTTCTGGGCGAAGATGTCGAGGATCACCGCGGTGCGGTCGATGGCGGTCCGGCCGAGGATGCCCTGCAGGTTGCGCTGCTGGGCCGGCGTCAGCTCCTCGTCGAAGACCACCGTGTCGGCGTCGAGCGTGCGGCAGACCTCGGCCAGCTCGTCGGCCTTGCCGCGGCCGATGAAGGTCGCCGGGTCCGGACGGTCACGACGCTGCACGACCCGGGCGACGACGTCGGCGCCGGCCGTGTCGACCAGCAGCGCGAGCTCGTCGAGACCGGCTTCGACCTCGTCGAGGTCGATGCCCGGGCAGAGCCACGCCGACGAGCACGATGCGCTCGCGGAAGGTCCGCTCGATCAGGCTGCCGGGGAACTGCTGGCTCACGCGAGCACGCTGCGGTCGACCACCACGTCGGCCACCCGCCGCACCGGGCCACCGAGGAGCACCGGGTCGCCGTCCTTCTCACCGAGCGCCACCTCGAGCGTGCCGCCCGGGATTGCGCACCAGCACGTCGGTCGCCGACCAGGCCCCACGAGCCGGGCCGCGGCGGCGGCGGCGCAGCTGCCGCTCCCGCACGCCCACGTCTCGCCGACCCCGCGCTCCCACACCCGCATGGTGATCTCGTCGGCGCCGGGACCCGCCGCGACGAACTCGACGTTGATCCCGTCGGGGAACTCGCGCGGCCAGCTCGGGGGCCGACCACCGCCAGGTCGATGCTGGCCGGGTCCTCGCAACGCACGACCAGATGGGGGTTGCCCGTGTCGACCCGCTGCGCCGGCCGGCCGGCCGGATCGGTCGTGGCCGGCCCGACCAGACGGACCGCACCCATGTCGACGGTGGCCCTGGCCGAGCCCGGCCCCGTCGGCGGGCTGGTAGTCGATGGTGGCCACGCCGGCACCGGTGGCCACGGTGAATCGGGGCGGGTCCGACCAGCGCGCCGTCGACGGCCGCCTGGGCGAGGCACCGCAACCCGTTGCCGCTCGTCTCGGCGAGGCCGCCGTCCGCGTTGTGCAGCTCCATCGACACCTCGGCGCGGAACCGATCCCCGGGCCGACCCGGATCACGCCGTCGGCACCGACCCCGCGACGGCGGTCACACAGCTTGCGCACCTCCGCCTCGGTCAAGCGGAGCTGGTCGGCGGGGTCGAGCAGCACCAAGAAGTCGTTCCCGGCTCCCTCGTGCTTGGACAGCCGCAGCGTGCCCGATCCATCCGATGACATCTCCCTAGTCTCGCGCCCGCGACCCCGCGTCGCCGAGCGCTCACGAGCCGTCGAGCGCGCGCACCGAGCACCTCGAGGCGGATCCTGCGTCCGTCCCCCACCCAGGCGATCCGCGGGTCGCGGCGGAACCAGGCCCACTGGCGGCGGGCGAAGGCCCGGGTCCGCTGGACGCGCCCGCTCGACCGCCTCGCCGAGCGGGACGCCGCCTTCGACGTGCTCGAGCAGCTCCCGGTAGCCGAGGGCCTGACGGGCCGTCCGGGACAGCCCGGCCGGGCGGGCGGCCAGCGCACGCACCTCGTCGAGGAGCCCGGCGTCCATCCAGCGCGCGAACCGCTCCTCGATCCGCCGGTCGACGAGCGCCGGGTCGAAGCGAATCCCGATCAGGACGAACCGGGTCGGCGGGTAGGCCTCGAGGCCCGGGCCGAAGGAGGAGAACGGCCGACCCGACCCGATGGTCACCTCGAGCGCCCGCACGATCCGGCGCCGGTTCTCGGGCGTGATGCGCGAGGCGGCCACGGGGTCGAGCTCGACCAGGCGCTCGTGCAAGGTCGCGGCAGCCGCCGGGCTCGTCGGCCTCGGCCTCCAGCGTCGGCCGCCACCTCGGGCCACCGACCGGGCAGGGCGAGGTCGTCGACCACTGCGCCGCACGTAGAGCCCGGTGCCCCCGACGAGCAGCGCCCGGTGCCGCGTGGCGCTCGATGTCGGCCAGGGCGCCGCGAGCGGCCCGTCTGGAACATCGACGACCGTGAACTCCTCGGCCGGGTCGACCAGGTCGATCAGGTGGTGGCGGCACCGCGTCTCGGTGGTCGGCCGGAGGCTTGGCGGTGGCGATGTCCATCCCCCGGTAGACGCTCATCGAGTCGACCGAGACGATCTCGACCCCCGGGCGGGCGCTGGCGACGGCGAACGCGACGTCCGACTTGCCCGACGCGGTGGTCCCGACCAGGACCACCGGTCGGCGCTCGCGGGCGGAGTCGTCGGCCGTGCCGGCCTCAGCGGATGCTGACCGGGATGCGGCTGCGGTGGCGCGGACCGGCGGCCACCTCCACGAGCTCGGCCCGCAGGTGGTGCGGGGCGGCACCGGTGATCACGACGTCGGCCAGGGCGCCCGATGGCCGGGGTCGCCTGGCCCGGCGGCGCCACGAAGTGGGCGATCTTGCCCTGTCGGGTCCGACCGGCCAGCACCGAGGGGTCCTTGCGGCTCGGTCCCTCGACGAGCACCCGCTCGGTCCTTCCCGACCCGAGCCTCGGTAGCGGGCCAGGGCCGATCGCTCGACGACGACCCGGAGCCGCTCGAAGCGTTCCGCGATCACCTCGTCGGGCACGAACTCGGTCCTCCATGAGCGGCGGCCCGGGTCCCCGGCCGCGGCGAGAAGATGAAGGTGTAGGCACTGTCGTAGCGAGCCTCGGCCACGACGTCGAGGGTCGCCGTCGAAGTCCTCGTCGGTCTCGCCGGGGAACCCCACGATGATGTCGGTGGTCACCGCCAGGTCGGGCACCGCCGCTCGGACCGCCGCCAGGCGCTCGAGGTAGCGCTCGGCGGTGTAGCCCGCGGCGCATGGCCGAGAGCACCCGGTTGCTCCCCGACTGGAGCGGGAGGTGCAGCTGCTCGCAGACGGCCGGGGTCTCGGCCATCGCCGCCATGGTCTCGGGTCGCAGGTCCTTCGGGTGCGGCGAGGTGAACCGGACGCGGTCGATCCCGTCGACCGCCCCGACCGACCGGAGGAGTTCGGCGAACAGCGGGCGAGCGCCGGGTCAGGTCGCGCCCGTAGGAGTTCACGTTCTGCCCGAGCAGCGTGATCTCGATCACGCCGCGGCCGGCCAGCGCCTCGACCTCGGCCACGATGTCGTCGGGCGGGCGACTCACCTCCCGCCCCGCGGACCGACGGCACGATGCAGAAGGCACACGAGTTGTCGCACCCGGTCTGGATCGTGATCCACGCCGCGTAGGGAAGCTCGCGCAGGGGCGGGGCGGTCAGGTGCATCGGCGGCGCGTCGGGGTCCGGCGCGTCGATCACCTCGGTGATCGGTCCCTCGAGCGGCGCTACGGCGCAACAGCTCGGGCGCACGGGCCAGATTGTGGGTGCCGAAGACCACGTCGACGTGCGGAGCCCGCTGGCGGATCAGGTGCCGGTCCTTCTGGGCCAGGCAGCCGCCGACCGCGATCTTGAGCTCGGGCTTCTGGTCGGCCAGCTCCTTGAGCCGCCCCAGCTCGCCGTAGAGGCGGTTGTCGGCGTTCTCGCGGATGCAGCAGGTGTTGAACACGACCAGATCGGCGTCGTCGAGGTCGTCGGTCGGTTCCATCCCGTCGGCGACCAGCAGCCCGGCGAGTCGCTCCGAGTCGTGCTCGTTCATCTGGCACCCGAACGTGCGGATGGCGAACTTGGACGGCACCGAGAGAGTGTAGGTCCGCCCCTCAGCCGTTCTCGTCGAAGTCGAAGACCCCGGTCGAACCCGAAGATGGACCGAAGGCGTGGTGGGAGCGGCGCCACCGAGGGCTTCACCGACCCCCGCCGAGAAGTCCCCCAACGCCGGCAAGCGGGCCGCCTCCCCGACGACAAGGCCGACTCGCTCGGGGTGCAGCAGCAACACCCGTCCGGCCACCGCCCGCCTCGGCCATCGCCACGATCGCCTGCTCCCGCAGGGCACCGGCGGCGTCCCGGGTGGTCAGCCCGAGCAGCGTCGGTCCGGCGCCCGACCAGCACGCCATCAGCGCACCCGCCGCGAGCAGGGCGCTCAAGCAGCTTCGGGGCCTCGGGGAACAACGGGCTGCGGTAGTCCTGGTGGAGGCGGTCCTCCCCGGCCTCCCGCGACGAGCATCCGGTGATCGGCCAGGCCGGCCAGCAGAAGACCGAACCGACCGAGGTTGAACGTTGCGTCGGCGATACCGACCTGGTGTGGCAGGGCCTGGCGGGCCCGCGCGGTCGAGAGGGGCCGGTCGGGCACGATGGCGACGACCGCGACCGCAGGGTCGAGCGGCATCTCGACGGCTCGGACCGCGCCGCGGACCTTGGTCGCGACGACGAGGCCGCCCACGAAGCTGGCCGCGGCGTTCTCGGGATGCCCGTCCTCTTGCGGCCGCAATGGCGAGCGGGTCCTGGCGCCCGCGGCCGCCGCCGCCGCCAAGGCGAGCGCGGCGGAAGACCCGAGGCCGCGACCGACCGGAATCTGCGATCGGACGGTGATCGCCAGGCGGTCGTGGCCCACCACGTCCATCGCCACCCGTGCCGCCAGGTGGCCGGCGTCGTCGGACATGCCCGCCCCCTCACCCTCGCTGGTGACGATCAGGCGTGACGCCGGCTCGACCTCGACCTCGACGTAGCGATCGAGCGCCAGCGCCACGGTGTCGAAGCCGGGACCGAGATTGGCCGCGGAAGCCGGGGCCCTGGCTAGCACGAGGTCAGAATACGCGCTGGAGCAAGGTCAGCGACGGGAGAGATCTGGCCGTGCGCACCACCACCTGGAGTTTCTCGGGTCCGGCACGAACGGTCACCGTGCCGATCCGCCATCCGGCCGGCGCACCGGCCCGGGGGCGCCGAGCGACATGAAGCGACTCGGTGATCCTCTGGCCTGGCCAAGCCAGGACGGACAGGTCACTGCGGGCGACGACCGAGACCATGTGCCCCGAGGCTGTCGCCACCGCCAGCCGGGCCCCACGCGGCGCAAGGTCGACGCTCCGCACGCCGGCCATCGCCGAGCGTGCGATCGACAGCGCTTCCAGTCCGGCGTCGGCGATGACGTCGGAGCCCGTGTGATCGCCGACCACCGCGGCGAGCACCTCGACCGGCACGCCGTCGACAGCTCTGAAGCAGTGCCAACACGTCGCAACCGCCGGCGACCGACGTGAATCCCGACTTCACACCGACCACGCCGTCGGTTCCGAGCAACGGTGTGTAGGTCGTCACGGTGCCGCCCACCGGAAGTGTGACCGCCGGCATGTCGACGATCTGATCGAACACCGGGTTAGCGCACGTCGATGGTCGCGACCTTCAACTGGTCGGCCGGAGTGGAGACCGACTGGGTTGAGATACCCGCTCGGGTCGGCGTACTGCGTGTCGGTCATGCCAAGGGAAGCCGCGGTCGAGTTCATCTTGGTCACGAACGCCGAGATGCTTCCGGCATCCGAGATGGCCAGCAGATCGGCGAAGTTGTTCGCCGAATGCACCAGCATCCCCTCGAGCAGCTGATGCTCGGTCAGGACCTCGCCCACCGCGACCTCGATGTTGGCCTGGTCGCTCGCAACGTCGTCTTCGTAGATGGTGACGTCGAGCGGAGTGATCGTGATCGTCGGACCCTGCTCTCCGACCGTGAGCGGGTGGTCGGTGAGCACGATGTGCGCGGTCATCAACTTGGTCACGCTGGCAATGGGTTCGGCCACCTCGGGGCCCGACTGGGCGGTGATCCCGAGGGCCGGGATCGCGATCGCAGACTGGACCCCCGCTGGCCACGGCAGGGCGGGCGCACTCCCGGCAACCAGCCGGGTCGGCGCCAACGTCGAGCGAACCACCGCCAAGGGTGGCCGGGCATCCAACCGCTGGGTCACGATGATCCCCGACGCGATCAAGAGGGCCGCGATCACCGCCAGCGTCGCCACGATGACCTTCCAAGAGCGAGCCCGGCGATGCCGCCCCCGGCGACGCCGAAACCATCGGCCGTGATCGGGCGCCGGTTGGGGGATCGGTTCGGGGTTGGGGGGCGCCAGTTCGGGGATCGGTTCGGGGTTGGGGGGCGCCAGTTCGGGGATCGGTTCGTGGTTGGGGGGCGCCAGTTCGGGGATCGGTTCGTGGTTGGGGGGCGCCGACGTCGCGGGTTGGGTCGCGACCGGCGTGCCGACGCTCGTCGCGTCGGCGCTCGGTTGCTCCCCCGACGTCTCGAACACCGGCGCGATCCCGCCTGTCGGATCGATCGCCGGCGGCATCTCGGGCACCGACGTCCCGGCGCCGGTGCCAGGAGGGGGGGTGGATTCGCTTTGTCCGCGGTGGTCGTCGCCCGACACAGCCGGCGTGGCGCCGGCAACCAAACTGTCCCCCGTGATCGGGTCGATCACAGAAACGTGCGTCGGCGGCGGGGGTGGCGGGGCCGCTGGTTGGGGCGATTTCGACGCCCCTCGTCGAAATCGCACCCTCATTACCTACTACGCCGAACGGTCGCCGAGTTCCTCGGGGGTCATGAGCACCACCCTCGCCTTGGAGCCCTCGGACGGACCGACCACGCCGCGGCGCTCGAGAAGGTCCATCAACCGACCGGCCCGGGCGAAACCGACCCGCAGCTTGCGCTGGAGCATGGACGTCGAGCCGAGCTGAGAGCGAACGACCAGTTCGAGCGCGGTCTCCAGCAGTTCGTCGTCATCGTCGTCATGGCCACCCCGGTTCGCCGGCCGACTCCTCGACCTCGGAGATGGCAACGACCGGTTCGCTGACTCCCCCCTGGCGTCGCCAGTGGGCGACCGCCTCTCGGATCTCTTCCTCGGAGACCCATGGGGCCTGGAGGCGTCGGGCCACGTTGGAGGATGCCGTGAGGAGGAGCATGTCGCCCTTCCCGATGAGCCGCTCCGCCCCGGCCTGGTCGAGGATGACGCGGCTGTCGGCGAGGGAGGACACGGCAAAGGCCATCCGGCTCGGAACGTTGGCCTTGATGACACCGGTGATGACGTCGACCGACGGTCGTTGGGTCGCCAGCACGAGGTGGATGCCCACGGCCCGGGCCATCTGCGCGATCCGGACGACCGACTCCTCGACGTCACGGGCCGCCACCATCATGAGGTCGTTGAGCTCGTCCACCACCACGACGATGAACGGCAGGCGCTCGGGCTCGCCGGCCTCGTCCTCGCCGGATTCGTCCTCCTCGTCGTACGTTTCGTCTTCATCCTCGTCCTCGTCCTCCGCCCGATCGCTCCGCGCCCGGTGGGCGATCTCGGTCAATCGGCGCTTTAGGTCGGCGGCCGACCCCGGCCGTGGCCCAATCGACCCTGGTCGAACGCATCGTTGTACCCCGTGATGTCCCTCATGCCGTACTCGGCCAGGAGGTCGTAGCGCCGTTCCATCTCTTTGACCGCCCACGCGAGGGCGTTGGCGGCCTTCTTCGGGTCGACGACCACCGGGGACAACAGGTGCGGCAGCCCGTTGTAGTGCCCGAGCTCGACGCGTTTGGGGTCGACCAGGATCAGCCGGACCTGATCGGGGGTCGAGCGGAAGAGGATCGATGTGATGAGCGAGTTGATGCACGACGACTTGCCCGACCCGGTGGCGCCCGAGATGAGCACGTGCGGCATCTCGGCCAGGTTGACCATGACCGCGCGACCCGAGATGTCGCGTCCGAGCGCAACATCGAGCGGGTGATGGGCGTTGCGGGCCTCGTCGGAAGCCAGGACGTCCCCCAGCGCGACCAGTTGGCGCTGCTTGTTGGGAACCTCGACGCCGATGGCCGACTTGCCCGGGATCGGGGCCAGGATGCGGACGTCGGGCGAGGCCATCGCGTAGGCGATGTCGCGATGCAGGCTCGTGACCCTGGCCACCTTCACCCCGGCCCCGAGCTCGAGCTCGAAGCGGGTGACCGTCGGACCGACCGTCCGGTCGACCAGCCGGGTCAGAACCCCGTGGGCGGCGAGGGCGGCAATCAGAGCCTCCCCGGCGACATCCAGCTGCCGTTCGTCGTAGCGGTGCTCACGGGCCCGTTTCAACATGCTGAGCGAGGGCAGACGCCACTCCCCGGCGGCCGGGCTCGGCACGAGCTCGTCGGCCTTGGCCCGACGCCGCGAGTGGCCGGAGTCGGGCGCCCGGTACGGCTCCTCCACCAACTCGACCTCTTCTTCCTCCTCGTCGTCCTCGTCGGGTCGGTGCGCGTCCTCACCGGCTGGGGCGCCACGAGGGTCAGCGGAGCGACAGCGGCGGGGCGGGTCGTGGCCGAGCGAGCGGTCCTTCCGACGAAGCCCACGCACGCGCCAATGGCCGAGAAGAAGGTCCGAAGCGAGACGCCCGTCGAGAGCACGACGGCCACAACGAACGCGGCCAGGAAGATCACGACCGCGCCGGCGGTTCCGGCACCGCGCTGCAGCGTGTGACCGACCACCGCGCCGACGTAACCGCCCGAGCCCCGCAGGGCCGGCAACGAGCTCGACGGGCCGGGCGAACCTCCGGCCAGATCGGCCAGGCCACACGTGGACAGCAGCCCGAGCGCCACCGCCAGTCCGGCCCGCAGCGGGTCCGCGTGGCCGCCGCCCGACGATGACCGCGACCGCAGTGGCGACTCCAACCGGCGGGACCAGGTACCGGATCCAACCGATCACCGCCGCCAGGCCCCGGTTGACCGCTGCGCCGACCGACCCTGCGGCGTCTCCGTAGAGGGCCAGGGCCAAGAGCACGCCCATCGTCGCGAGGCCGATCGCCCAGAGGTCTGCCGAGTGGTCGGCGAAGAACGTCGTGTCCCAGATGGACTCGGTGGCCTGCGAGCGCGCCGACGAACCCCGGCCGCGACCGGTACCGGCGCGTCGAGAGGATTTTGATCGGGACGCGCCACGCCGAGCGGCCGTTGAGCGTTTGGATGTCACTGTGAGAGCACGCTACCGCCGCGCTCCGCCGGACCGGCGGATCCTGACAGCCCTCCCCACCTGGTCTGACGCGAGTTTTTCGGTCCGTTTGGCGGTTTCGCAGTCATACGAACATGTGTTCGCTACACTGACGCCGGTGACCCCGCCCGGCCCCTCCGACGGCTTGCGGTGGCCCCTGGCCGACCAGGACGAGGCCGGGGCGCTGTTTCCCGACGAGCGACGATCGAGTCGCCACGTCGGGACCGGCGAATACCGCGGTCTCGAGTTCCTGCACGTGAACGCCCGCAGGATCATCAACTCGGTGCCGGGGCCAGCCTCCCGTTCCGCTACACGATCAACGCGTACCGCGGCTGCTCGCACGCATGCACCTATTGCTTTGCTCGTCCCACCCATGAGTACCTCGGACTCGGGATGGGCGAGGACTTTGAATCCAAGATCGTCGTGAAGATCAACGCGGTCGAGCGCCCTGAAGGCGGAGCTGGCCTCACCCTTGTGGACGGGCGAGACGATCGCCATGGGAACCAACACCGATCCCTACCAGTCCGCCGAGGGCAAGTACCACCTCACCCAGGGAATCATCGGTGTGCTCTCCGACGCCGCCAACCCGTTCAGCATCCTCACCAAGTCGACCCTGGTGCTGCGCGATCTGGCCCTGCTCGCCGGGGCGACCGAACGGACCAAGGTCCGGTTGGACCTGTCGATCGGCACGCTCGATCGCGACGTGTGGCGGCTCACCGAACCTGGGGACCCCGCCACCGGAACGCCGGATCGAAGCGGTCCGCCGACTGAACGAGGCCGGCGTGCCCTGCGGGGTCCTGATCGCCCCGGTGCTCCCGGGACTCTCCGACGGCGACGACCAGGTGCGAGCGGTCGTGGCGGCGAGCCTCGACGCCGGGGCGGTGTCGGTCGCCGCGGTCCCGCTGCATCTGCGCCGAGGAGTGAAGGATCACTATCTGGGGTGGTTGGCCAAGGCCCGTCCTGACCTCCTCCCCCGGCACGAGCGGCTGTTCGCCCGAGGGGCGTACCAGCCCGAGCCCGAGCGGTCCCGAATCGCGCGGCTCGCGACCTCGGTGCTGCGCGACCGTTCCGACCCGAACCGTGCCAAGCCGGGGGAACGTCAATGGCGCAACGCGGTCGAGTTCGATCACGACGAGAAGCGGGATGGGACCGATCAAAACTCCGGGACTTGCGCACGGGGCGGAGGGGTGCCGGTGCAACTCCGTCTCATGCGCTGACCAATCGGTCGTCACTCACCGAAACGAGCGGCCCGACAAGTGTCGCCGACCGAGCAACCAAGCAGAAGGCGCTACGAGAACCAGATATACATACCGGTAGGTAACTTCCAAAGCGCCATACTGTTGTTGTAACTACAGCCCTGTAAGTCATCACTCGAGATGTCGGGAGGAGACAGGTGACCAACGCCCTCGGGACACCGGCAACCGAAGCCGGCGAGGAGATTTCCGGCCTGGTTCGCCAGCTGAACCGAACCGACGGCATCTCCTTTGTCTACGGGGTCCTCGAAGAGCTCGCCCAGCGGTACCGGCTCGACGACGCGGTCATCCGGATCCAAAGCCCCCTTGGCGAGGGGTTCTTCCGGCTGCACCGGGCCGCGGTCGACCACGAGCTTCTGAGCAGGGTTCCAGCCGGTCCGGCGGTGCTCTTCGCGACTCCCGACGTCGTCCCGCCAAACATCGCGCAGGGCGCGCTCGACCTGTGCGTGCTGGCCTTGCGGCTCTGCGTGAGCCGCCATTCCAGGCACCTCGACCGCCAGACGGGGCTGCTCGCCGATCACTCGTTCAACGACGTCTTGGAGACCTCGGCGGCACAAGCGGCCCGTCACGGGTGGGCGTACACCGTTGTCGTCTTTGACCTCGACGGCTCCGACCCCGAGCCGAGCGCCGAGGACCTGCGTCGGTTCGGAACCGCCCTGCGCTTGTCGCTGCGCAGTGGCGACATCGGGTCGCACATCGAGCGGCGTCGGTTTGCGGCGCTCCTCAGCAACTCCGACCTCGACGCGGTCAATCCGTTCTTGGGCCGGGTCTACGCCCAGCTGGGGGCGGCGGGCTGCCACGTCGAGTTGAGTCTCGGCGCGGCCGCCGCGCCGGCCGAGACCGTCGACCCAGTCGAACTGCGCCGGCTCGCCATCGGCCGCCTCCAACCAGGGGCGCGCGATCACATCGCAAAGAGCGCCGAGCTCACCGTCTCGCGTTGGGCGTGCCTGGAGCTCGAACTCCGGCTGCTGCCGCCGGTCGTGCATGTGTCGAGGCTCGGGCGTCGCGACGGCCGTGAGGTCGTCGGCATCCTGACCGGCGACCCGGCCCCGGATGTCGAAGACTCAGCGAGACGGATCATCGAGGCACACGGGTTGGATGTCGATTTCGAATTCGACGTGCTCCGGGCGCCCGAGCCAGCTCAAGAGACCGACGACGGGCACCAGCGGTCGGGCGTGGTGGCCGGCCGCTCGAGGGTCATCTACCAGTCGGCGACCATGGAGAGTCCGGTCGGGGCGATCGTGCACCTGGCCTTCGGGGATCGCGGCGGCGTCGGCCGGTCGAGCGCCGGCGAGTTGCGAGGCAGCGCCGAGGCCACGATCCAGGCCCTGGTCGAGCTGGGCGTCGCCGTACCGGTCTGCCTCGAGTCGGTGTCCACCGCCAAGGGACACGCGATCGGTTCGCCCGTCCGCGTCGTCCTCTCAGAGACCGGATCCGACCGACGCTACGTGGGCATCGCGCGGGGCGAAACGGGCGCCGAGGCGGCCAGCCGGGCAACCCTCGGCGCGCTCAACGGGTTCCTTGACGGGGTTCCCGAGGACCTGCCCAGTTAGCAAATGGAACACCTCGACACCGGACAACGCCCACATGGTGGCTAGCCAGAGCCAGCTGTTCGACTTCGGATCGACGTTCTTCGACGACACGACCGGCCTGTGGTTCGGCATTCACCACCCGCTCGAACGCCCCGACCTGTGGCACGCCTACCTCGAGGGGGGTGAACGCCAGTACCAGAAGTACAAGTTGGCCAAGGTCTTCGGCCGAGAGTCGTTGGAGGACGGAGCGGCCGTGTCGATGTTCTTCGTCGGTGTCGACAAGGGGGGCGAAGTGGTGGCGGGGTTCCGTTGCCACGGACCGCTGGAGCGACCGGACCAATGCGCGGCGCTGAGCGAGATGGCCCATTCCTCCCAGGCCGACCGCCTGGGCACGACCATCAGCTCCTACCTCCCCTACGGTCTCCTCGAGACCAAGGGGGCGTGGAGCTCGGCCCAGGGCGGCCACCTCTCCTTCAAGTCGATCTTCCGGTGCGGCATGCACACGCTGGCGTGGTTCGGCGCCGAGTACTGCGTCGGCACCATGTCGGACCGGTTCGCCGAGGACGTGGCCGGTTCGGGCGGTCAGATCCTCGGCAGTGAACCGGCCCCGTTCCCGAACGACCACTACCGAACGCTGCTGGCGGTCTGGCGGCGTTCCCGGATCGCCGAGCTCGGCCTGGCCGAGGAGATGCAGCTGATTCGGCGGGGACGCCGCAGTCTGAACGACGTCGGCGCAGCCTCGCGAACGATCGACCTCGGGTTGACCGCGAGCTGGCGCCCGATCGTTCTCGATGCACGGAGCCGGGCCGACCGGGCCATCATCGAGCAGCTGAAGCGGCGCAGCGCCACCACCGTGCTCGACTACGTATCTGTCCAGCGCGCCGAGCTGGGGCGGCTCGTGCCGTCGATCGATCCCGAGGTCCTCGACGAGCAGCCCCGCTCGATGTACTACCCGTGGCGCAAGACCCTGATCCGCATGGTCGGACCACGCGGCTACGGCACGCTGCGGGTCGACCGGAACCGTTTCAAGCTCACCCCACTCGAGCAGGCCCGCCTCGGGCGGTTGAAGGTGGGCGTCATCGGGTTGAGCGTGGGTCACGCCATCGCGCATGCCCTGGCCATGGAGGGGCTGTGCGGCGAACTTCGCCTCGCCGACTTCGACACGCTCGAGACGACGAACCTGAACCGCCTGCCGGCCACGGTGTTCGACATCGCAGAGAACAAGGCGGTGCTGGCCGCGCAGCGGATCTCCGAGATCGACCCGTACCTCGAGGTGACCGTCTTTCCGACCGGCTTTTGTGCCGAGAACGCCGACGAGTTCATGTCGGGGCTCGACGTGGTGATCGAGGAGTGCGACTCGCTCGACATCAAGGTCTTGGTGCGTGAGATCGCCAAGGAACGCCGGATCCCGGTGATCATGGCGACCAGCGACCGGGGCCTGTTCGACGTCGAGCGGTTCGACCTCGAACCGGACCGCCTACCGTTCCACGGCCTGCTCGGAGAGACCCGACTGGCCGACCTGGCCGCATTGTCGGCCAAGGACAAGATCCCGTTCTTGCTGAGGGTCCTGGATTCGAACGAGATCTCGACCCGCGGCGCCGCCTCGATGGTCGAGATTGGCCAGACCCTGTCCACGTGGCCCCAGCTGAGCGGCGACGTAATCCTCGGCGCCGCCACGGCGGCGGCGGCGGTGCGGCGGATCGGAACCGCAGAGCCGTTGCCCTCGGGCCGCATCCGGGTCGACCTCGACGAGATCATCGGGTCGGCCACCAGCCCGACCCCGGCGGAGGCCCTCGTCGGCGATGTGGGCGAGGGCGCCGAGCCGGCCCAATCATCCGATCCGATCACCGCGCTCGCATCTGCGGCCAGCCGCGCCACGTCGGGCGGAAACATGCAGCCGTGGCGGTTCGAGGGCTACGACGATCGCCTGGAGTTCTTCTTGGTCCCCGAGCAGACCGATCTCATGGACGTCGCCTTCCGGGGGAGTTACGTGGCCATCGGCGCGGCGTTGTTCAACGCGCGCTGCCGGGCCGCCGCAAACGGGCTCCTCGGGCCGGTCGAGGTCCTCCCCGCAGGCGACGACGGACCACTGGCGGTCCTCCACGCGTGCGAGGGCCACGACGACGCCCTGGCCGGCCTGGCCGCGCAGATCGAGGCGCGATGTTCGAACCGGCGGGACGGGGACGCAAGTCCGATCGATGGGAGCGACGCCGCAGTGCTGAGCGCGGCGGCGGCCGCCGAAGGCGGCCGCCTGCACCTCCTCACCGACCGGGCCGCCATCGACGCGTGCGCCGGGGTGCTGGCGTCGTCCGACCGGATCCGTCTCCTGACCCCGGGGCTCTACCGGGACATGATGCACGAGCTCCGCTGGCCCGGACAGCGACTCGCTCGAGTTCGGCATCGACGTGCGGACCCTCGAGCTCGACCCGGCCGACCTGGCCAGCTTCGCCATCGCGCGCCGCCCCGAGGTCATGGACCAGCTGGCCGCCTGGGATCTCGGCCAGGCGCTCGGTGACGGCACACGAACCCGGGTGCGCACCAGCTCCGCGGTCGCGGTGGTCACCGTCGACGACTCGACGCCGGCCGCCTACGTCGCCGGGGGTCAGGCGGTCGAACGGCTGTGGCTCGAAGCGACCCGACTCGGGCTGGCCGCCCAACCGGTCTCGCCGGCCTTCCTCTTCGCCCTCAACCCGTGGGACCACGCCGGCCTGGTCGGGGAGCAAAAGGCGCCGGAGCTGTCCGACCTTTCGGACCGGTTCCGATCCGCCGTCGGGCTCGAAAACAACGAGCACCTGTGCATCGTGGCCCGGCTCTTCCGGGCGGAGGCGCCCAGCGTGCGGAGCCTTCGCTATCCGCTCGAGCGCGTCTACACGAGGCATCGGGCGCAGCGCTAGCCCCCTCGGCATCCGAGGGTTCGATCCCGTCGGTCTTAATCCCTGGTCGGGCGCCGGATACCGACCAGTAGCGGGTTTATTACCGCGCGGTCATCATCCGCTGTTTCCACAGAACACCCCCATAGACTTTGACGGTATTGCGAACTTGGCCATGGTCGGTTTGGCGAGCACGAACTGGCGGCAGGCGTGAATAACGACTCCAACGCGGCGATATCTGAGAGCGGCGCCTCGACCGCGCACGAGATCGGCGACCCCCAGTTCGTCATCAACGGCCTGGCCCAGCTGCTCGACGACACCTGGCTGGTCGCCTTGGTGCCCCTCAGCACCGATGCCACGGTCGGCCGCGTCTACTCGGAGTGGGTCTCGTCGGCCGCACCCCAAGAAATCAGCGCCGACGTGGTCAAGCTGGTCACCGAGCGGCTGGCCACCAAGGGGGCGCTCGGCTTCGTGGAGAGCCGGCGCAGTGCCGGCTGGTCGGTGTGGGCCGAGCCGGTCCGGATCGGTCCCGGCCCGGTCCGTCGGCGCGCTCGCGGTGGCCCGCCCGACCAAGCGCCGACTGGCTCGACCGGGAGATCTCGGACATCCGGGTCTTCGCGTCCCTGTGCGGTCCACCTGGGCCAAGGCCTCCGCCGAGTACCAGGGCAGCCTCGACGAGCTGGTCGTCTCGGTCGGCCGACCGGCTGATGCTGACCTCGGCGGCCACCTACACGAGACGCTGACCGAGATCGCTCACCGACCCTGGCCGAGTTCCTGCGGCGCCGACGTCGCCTTCCTGCGGCGCAACGACCACATGGCCGAGCTCAGCCTGCTGGTGGCCGAGTACCCGCACGCGCGACGTGATCCCCGACCCCGACCCGCTCGGCGTCGTTCCCCTTCGACTCGGACCCGATGTTCAGCACGGCCAAGGACCTGAAGGAGCCCTTCATCGTCCGGGAGTCCGACGCCCACGATGAGTACAACGAGCGGGTCAAGGAGGGCTCGGGGGTCGGCGAGTTCTCGGGTGCCGTCGTCCCCCTGGTGAACGGCGAGGTCACCGAGGGCAGCCTCGGGTTCCTGCAGTTTCGTGCGCGTCGAGTGGACCACGCCCGAGATCAACGCCCTCGCAGGCGGTCGCCTCCATGCTGGTCCAGCTGAACGCCCGGCTCGACGCCGAGAACCGGCTCAGCTACATGGCCCTGCACGACGACCTGACCGGGCTGCCCAACCGGCGCGCACTGATCGAGGAGCTGGACCGCCGGCTCGAGCTGCGGTCGGAGCACGACCGCGCTCTTGTTCTTGGACCTCGACCGGTTCAAGTACATGAACGACTACCTCGGCCACCTGGCCGGGGACCGGGTGCTGGTCACCATCGCCGACCGCATCCGGATGTCGGTGCGGCCCGGCGACTTCACCGCCCGGCTCGGCGGCGACGAGTTCTTGGTCGTGATGAACGGGACCGGCGGTGAGCTCGGCTGCCATGGCCACCGCCAACCGCCTGCTCTCGCTCGTGTCCAAACCGCTCGAGGTGAGCTCCCAGCACGTGTCGCACACCGCCAGCGTCGGCATCGCCATCGCGCACCCCGGTGAGATGAGCGCGATGCAGCTGCTCGGGAACGCCGACGTCGCCCTGTTCGCCGCGAAGACCCAGGGCCGCAACCGGGCGGTCGATGTTCGACGACGTGCTCCGGCTCGAGATCGACGAGCGCTCCGACACCGAGATGATGCTGCGCGAGGCGCTCGCCCACGGCGGCCTGCGCCTCTACTACCAGCCCGAGATCGACATGACCACCGGCAAGATCCTGGGCGTCGAGGCCCTGGTCCGCTGCGAGCACCCCGAGCGGGGCATCATCCCGGCCGGCAAGTTCATCGCGGTGGCCGAGGAGACCGGCCTCGTCGTCGACCTCGGCCGGTGGGTGCTCGAGGAGGCGTGCCGCCAGATGCAGGTCTGGCGGGACCGCTACCCCGGCCTCGACCTGCTCATGCGGGTCAACATGTCACCGGCCCAGCTCTCCTCGCCGGGCATCACCGAGCACATCAGCCGGTGCCTGCGCCAGTCCAACCTGCTCGGCTCGGCCCTGTGCCTCGAGATCACCGAGCACGTCGTCATGCAGGACGTCGAGCGGGCCATCTCGATCCTCGAGGAGTTCCGGACCCTCGGGGTGCGGCTGGCCATGGACGACTTCGGGACCGGGTTCAGCTCGATGGCCCAGCTGAAGCGGATCCCCATCGACACGCTCAAGATCGACATGAGCTTCGTCATCGGGCTGGCCGAGGACCAGGCCGACCAGGCCATCGTCGAGGCGATCGTGCACCTCGGCGAGGCCTTCGGCCTCGATCTGGTGGCCGAGGGGGTGGAGAACCAACGAGGACATGGCCGAGCTGGTCCGGCTGGGCTGCCAACGGGCCCAGGGGTTCCTTCTGGCGAGGCCCATGCCCCCGGCCGACCTCGACCCGCTGCTGTGGCGGGGCGGCATCGACCTCACCCGCCTGACCCCCGTCTGAAGCCTCGCTCGGGCGGGCCTCGGGCGCCTCAGACGGCCATCACCACCGGGATGATCAGCGGCCGCCGACGGGTCCGCTCGCTCACCAGTGCGCCGAGAGATCGTCGGACGGCGCGGCTCAGCACCTCGACGTCGCGGGCGCCGTCGGCCATCGTCTTGGCCAAGGCCTCGGCCACGACCGTGGCCGACTCCTCCAGCAGGTCCTCGGCCTCGGGGGCGTGCACCCAGCCCCGGGTGATCACCCGGGGCGTGCCGACCACCGGGGCGTTGTGGAGGTCGACGTTGGCCACCACCATGACGACGCCCTCGTCGGCCAGCATCCGGCGGTCCCGCAGCACGCCGTGGCCGACGTCGCCGACGGTGCCGTCCACGTAGAGGTAGCCGGCCGGGACCGAGCCGTCCCGGTGCAGCCCGTTCTCGTCCAGCGCGACCACGTCGCCGTCCTCGCACAGCACCACCTGGTCGGCCGGCACGCCCATGGAGACGGCCAGCTGCGGCGTGGTGGACCATGTGGCGGTACTCGCCGTGCACCGGAACGAAGGCGTCGGGGCGGGTCACCGCGAGCAGCGTGCGCAGCTCGCCCTGGCGGGCGTGCCCGCTCACGTGCACCGGCGCCTTGCCGGAGTGGATGACCTCGGCGCCCCGTCGGTGCAGCTGGTCGATGACCCGGCCGACCGACCACTCGTTGCCCGGGATCGGGTGGGCGCTGATCATGACGACGTCGTCGGGCTCGATCTGGACGCCGCTTGTTCTCCCCGATGGCCATGAGCGAGAGGGCCGACATCGGCTCGCCCTGGGAGCCGGTCGAGATCACGCACACCCGGCCGCCGTCGAGCTTGCCGATGTCGTCGACGTCGACGAGCACGTCGTCGTCGATCGTGAGCAGGCCGAGCGACCGGGCCAGCTCGACGTTGTTGAGCATCGAACGTCCGAGGAACGCCACCTGACGGCCGTTGGCCGCCGCCGCGTCGACGATCTGCTGCACCCGGTGGATGTGACTGGCGAAGCAGGCCACGATCACCCGTCGACCGGCGCGGGCCGCGAAGAGCTGGCGCAGCGTCTCGCCGACCGTCGACTCCGACGGGGTGAAACCGGGCTCCTCGGCGTTGGTCGAGTCGGACAGCAGGAGACGGATGCCGGGGTCCTCGGCCAGCGCGCCGATGCGGGCCAGGTCGGTCCGGCGCCCGTCGACCGGTTGGAGGTCGAGCTTGAAGTCGCCCGAGTGCAGCACCACCCCCTGGGGCGTGTGGAAGGCCAGCGCGAAGGCGTGGGGCACCGAGTGGGTCACCGGGATGAACTCCACGTCGCAGGGCCCGATCCGGCGCCGCTCACCGTCGCGGACCGCGACCAGCTGTCGTCCGGTCGAGCAGGCCGGCCTCCCGGATCCGGCTGCTGGCCAGCCCGACGGTCAGCTCGGAGCCGTAGATGGGGGCGGAGAGGTCGCGGAGCAAGAAGGCCAGGCCGCCGGTGTGGTCCTCGTGGCCGTGGGTGAGCACGATGCCGTCGACCCGCTCGGCGTTCTCCTTCAGGTAGGAGAAGTCCGGCAGCACCAGGTCGATCCCGGGCATGTCGGGGTCCGGGAACATGATCCCGCAGTCGATGACGAGGATCCGCCCGTCCACCTCGAGGCAGGCGCAGTTCCGGCCGATCTCGCCCAGGCCGCCCAGGAACGACGATCCGCACCGGCGCCCGCCGTTGGCCTGGGCCTTGGGGCGTCTGCCCCCTCGGGCCGGCCCCGCCGGCGAGCCTCGGGCGCCTTCGGGCGGGCCTTGGTGCCGGCAGCCGTCCCGGGGCGTCGCAGCGGCCGTCGTGCGGTCCGTGCCCCGGGCGTTTGGGCTGGGCCGGCTTCTTGGCCTTGTCAGCCAACCGTCGTGCCCAGATCTTCGAGCACGCGCCGGGCCAGGTCGTCGAGCGCGGCCGGCGCCGGCCCGAGCGGGTCCCGGCACTGTCCGACCGACAGCCCGAGGGCCCGGCAGGCCGCCTTGGCCGGCAGCGGGTTGGGGAACGATTCACTCGACTCGAAGTCGAACGAGTCGATGAGCCGGGCGTTGATGTCGCGGGCCCCGGCCACGTCGCCCTTCCAGTACGCCGGCGAACAGCTCGGCCATCTCCCGCCCGGCCCAGTGCGAGGCGACGCTCACCGCACCCGACCGCGCCGATCGACAGCATGGCCAGGGCCAGGTCGTCGTCCCCGCAGTAGACCTCGAAGCCCGACGGCGTCCTGGTGAGCAGGCGGGCCGCGCCGGCCGACGTCACCGGTCGAGTCCTTCACCGCGACGACGTTGGGCACCTCGGTGGCCAGCGCGACCATCGTGTCGAGCGCGATCGCGCCGCCCGGTGCGGACCGGGATGTCGTAGATGATGACCGGGTAGGTCGGTGGCCGCCGCCACCACCTCGATGTGGCGGAAGATGCCGTCCTGGGAGGGCCGGTTGTAGTACGGGGTGACGACGAGCACGGCCGTCGACGCCGGCCTCGGTCGGCCGCCCTGGTCATCTCGATCGAGTGGGCGGTGTCGTTGGTCCCGGTCCCGGCCACCACCGGGACGGTGACCGCCTCGGCGACGGCCCGCCACAACGCCTGCTTCTCGTCGTCGGTGAGCACCGGCCCCTCGCCGGTGGTCCCGGTCACCACCAGGCCCTCGCTGCCGTGGTCGACCAGCCAGCGGGCCAGCGTGCCGGCGGCGTCGAGATCGAGCGCCCCGTCCTCGTCGAACGGGGTGACCATGGCCGTGAGCAGGCCACCGAACCGCGCGGGATGATCCGGGCCGTCCATCGCCACAAGGTACCAGCCAGTCCCCCACGACCCACCGGACACCTGGTGGCACCTGGCCCCGGGTGCGGCGTCTTCGGTCTACTCGCCCGCGAACTGCGTCAATGACAAGGTATTGCCGTCGGGATCAAGGAACCAAGCGACCAGGTCGCCGCTCGGGGACGCCCAGACTCCGTTGGCCGTCTGGTCCATGCCGTCGTAGCGGTTGAACTCGACACCCCGTGCCACCAGCTCGTTCACGGTCACCGCGATGTCGGCGACCTGCCAGCCAGCAATCGCGAAGGGCTGCGGCCGTAGGTCGGGCACTGGAGTGACTCGGATCTTGGTTCCGTTGGCGTCGATGACCAGAGCGAATGGGCTGTCATCGACCACAGAGAGACCAAGCGTCGACTCATAGAACGTCCGCGCGAGGGCGGCGTCGGTGACGGGGATGAAGGCCATCAACGCGGCGCTTCCAAGCACGTCGACAGCGTAGCCACGTCCGGCCTATCCGCTCGGCCTCTTAGTGAGATCGCGACTGCACGCGGTACTCGAAGGCGACGAACCCGCTCGACAACGGGTACTCGCCCACCCGCACCAGTCCCACCTGATGACCCAGACGGTCGAAGTCGTCCCGGGATCGCTCCTGTCCTCCGAAGAGGACCAGCATGCGCAGGTGCATCGACGCCACGCCTCGCGTGACCGAGTCGGCTTCGAAGGGTTGCTCGACGATGAGGATCCGGCCCGCCGGTCCGGCCGCGGCGGCGCAGTTGGCCAGGATCCTGGTTGCCTGGTCGTCCCCCCAATCGTGCAGCACCCACGACAAGACGTACACGTCCGCCGCCGGCAGGGGTTCGAAGAAGCTCCCCGCCGACACCCGGGCTCGGGCCGCCAGCCCCTTGCTCGCGAGGAAGTCGCGGGCCAGGGCCGCGACACCTTCGAGATCGACGAGGACTCCGCCAAGGTGCGGGTTCGCCTCCAGCAGCTCGGCCAGCATGACGCCGGTCCCCCCGCCCACGTCGGCCACGGTGCCCCAATCGGACCAGTTGTACGCCCGGGCGAGCTCGCGGCCGATGGGCTCGGCGTGCTGCGCGAACATCGCCGCCCACTTCTCTCCGAGCGCCGGGTTGGCGGCCAGGTCCTCCCAGAAGGTCAGACCGTGCACGGACGGATAGGCCGGCTGGCCGGATCGGATCGACTCGAGCAGTCCGTAGAAGACGTCGGCCCGGCCGCGCCCTTGCTCGACGTCGTACTCGTCCACCCGGGAGTCGGGATGGCTGGTGCAGAGCAGGCGGCTCATGTCGGTCAACGCGAAGCGATCGGGTCCGGCCTTGTCGAGCACGTCCAGACCGACCAGGTAGTAGAGCAGTGCCCGCAGGCCCGACTCGGTGGTGCCGGTCAGACGGGCGAGGTCGGTGGTGTCGGCGACGCCGGCTTCGATGAGGTCAGGGATCCGCAGCGTGACGGCGACGCGGATCGCGTACCCAGGCATGAGGTTGGCCAGGGCGCGCAGCCGATCCAACGGGTCCTGGTGGTCGTCGGCGGCGCAGGAACCCTCGCGGATCCCGGGCGCGTCCTTCCCGCCGACAGAGAGGAATCCCGGTGGGATCGGAGCCGACACATCGAACCCCACCGCCCAAATGTACGCGATCGGCGAGGCGGCCCGGGCGATAGGACATCGGGCCGCCGCCGAGGGGACCTGGCCCTAGGCGACCTGGCGGGCGACCGGCGAGCCGTCGGCGAAGGCGTCCTCGTCCTCGGTCGAGTCGCTCAGGTGCTCGAACGCGATCACGCCCATCTCGGTGAACTTCTGGCGCAGCCAGCCGTCGGCGGCGTCGAGGAGCCCGAGCTTGCGCAGGTTCGGCACGATCTTGGAGAACAAGCAGGATCTGGAAGTCGTCCTGGTTCGGGTCCTGGCGCTCGACGATGGTCACGCACGTCGTTCCACGGGACCCCCATCCGGTCCCACACCTCCTGGGAGCGCAGCCGGTCCCGCATGCGCACCGCGGCCTCGAAGGCGAACTCCTGGCGCTCGCGCAGCTCGGCGGCCGACAGCTCGCGAGTAGAGCTCCTGGAGGCTGAGCACGCCGAAGGCGACGTGGCGGGCCTCGTCGGCCATCACGTAGCGGAGCAGCTGCTTGAGCAGCGGCTCCTCGGTCATCTGGTGCATGAACCCGAACGCGGCCAGGGCCAGGCCCTCCACCATGATCTGCATGCCGAGGTAGGTCATGTCCCAGCGGGAGTCGGCGATGATGTCGTCGAGCAGCAGCCCGAGGTGGGCGTTCATCGGGTAGTGGCCCGAGAGCTTCTCGTCGAGGTAGCGGGAGAAGACCTCGACGTGGCGGGCCTCGTCGACCACCTGGGTCGCCGCGTAGTACTTGGCGTCGATCCACGGGACGGTTTCGACGATCTTGGCCGTGCACAGGAGCGCACCCTGCTCGCCGTGCATGAACTGGCTGAGCGTCCAGTTCTGGCTCTCGACGCCGAACCGGAGCCACTCCTTGTCGCTCCACTTGGCCAGCGAGGTCCCCTCGAGCATCGCGTCGCTCCAGCCCATCTGGTCGGGGTTGGTGGCGAAGTTGGCCATCACCATCGCCTCCTGGTCGACCGGGCGTCTCCCAGGGCAGGTCGGTCCGGGCGTTCCACTGGGCCGTCTTGGCCTTCTCGTAGAGCTTGTCGAGCTTCTCCAGCCGGCCCTTCTCGTAGTCCCAGGTGAACTCGGCCTCGCAGCTGGTCGGCCACGTTGTGGTGGCCGCTCTCGTCCTGGTGGCCGATGAACGACAGGATCGCCTCGAGGTCGTTGACATCGGCGCGACCGATGATCTCCTCGGTGGTGCGCATCGTCGGCGCCGTCGCGTGTCGGTTCGGTCGTGTCCATGTGGTTCTCCGCTTCTTGGTTCGGTCATCGAGTGCTGTTCGGGCTGTCGCCGGCTGCGGGTCGGGTCTGCGTCATCGGCCGGCGGCCGCAGCGCGAGGACGCCGGGAAGCACGAAGCGGCTGACCAGCCGGCCGACGTCGTCGCGGTCGGTCGGGTCGAGGCGGTCGACTCGGTCATCAGGTAGCTGAAGCGTGATGCGGACCGCCCACTCGGCCGCCCGGGCGGCCTGGTCGGGCTCGAGCCAGCGGCCGAGGAACGGGGCCGCGAACGACGACGGCCAGCGCGAGCACCCGGTCCATCTGGTCGAACGCCAGGTGCGCGAGGACGACGCCGGGCTCGTGGTCGAGCAGGTAACGCGATCGCCCGGTGGTGCGCGCAGGCGGCGGGCGGTCTCGACGATGCCGACCACCAGGACCTCTTCGAGGTCCTTGGCCTCGCCCATGGCGACGGCCAGGTCCGAGAACAGGCGGGCGAGCTCGGTGTCGACGGTCGCGGCCAGGATCGCCTCCCGGCCGCCCGGGAAGGCCCGGTAGACGGTGGCCCGGGAGAGGCCGGCCCAGCCGGCGATGTCGTCGAGGGTGGTCTTGGCCAGCGCCCTGGCTGGCCAGGCAGGCGAGGGTGGCGTCGACGATGCGGATCCGCTGGGACGAGCGGTCGTCCGCGCCCAGGTGGCGGACCCGGGCCGGCGGGCGCCGTGCCGGGGCCCGGACGGCGCCGGCGCTCGACGGAACGTCGCTGCTCCTCGGCGGACGCACCAGGCGGGAACGGGCACCACTGGTAACGATAAGGCGATAATTGTCTCATTGTCAACGTGTGTCATCGGCGCCACCCACCACCGTGGCCGGGGCGGCCGCCGGCCGCCCGACGCCGACGCACGGGGAACCACCAGTGGACGGGGACGCTCCGCTAGCGTTTTTTCCGTGAGACGGTTGCCAGCGGGGCGCGACGGCGCACCACCGGGCCGCGACGCATCTGAGCGGCGATGCCACGCTTCCGGGGACACCCGGCCGACGACGTTCGCCGGCCCGGCCCGATCGGCGGCCGAGCGCCAGCTCGACGAGCCTCCGCGTCGCTCGCGCGACCGGTCATCGGGGACGCCACCGAGCCGATGGGCGTCTACGCCTTCCGGCCCGAGGAGCCCGGGGCCGCCCTCCCCCTGCACGTCGAGCAGACGCGTCTTCGAGGAGGCCATCGGCGACACGCGCGGCGGCGGTCGTGGCCGACGAGTTCGCCCCCTACGACCACGCCAGCCTGCTCTTCTGCGTCCTCGACCAGCACCGCCGGCTGCCCGCGGCCATGCTGCGCCTCATCCTGCCGTCCAAGCCGGGCTGAAGAGCCTGAACGACCTGCCGGCCCACCTGGGGCATCTCGGCCGAGGAGCTCTTCGCGGCCGCAGAGCTTCGACTACGACCCCAACCACACCTGGGACGTGGCCACGCTGGCCATCGGCCCCGAGTACCGGGCGGCGGCCTTCCAGGGGATGGTCACGATGGCGCTCTGCCAGTCGATCTCGATGCTCGGGATCCGCGGTCGGGTTCCCCTGGTCGATCGCCATCCTGCACGTGCCGGTGCTGCGCATGCTGCAGTGGAAGCTGCACCGGCCGTTCAACGAGTTCGACGGGGTCGAGCCCCGCCCCTACCTCGACTCGCCGGCCAGCCTGCCGGCCTGGATGCACCTGCGCCGAGTGGCACCGGCGCCTGGCCGACCGCGACCCGGTCCTGCTACGAGATGATGACCGAGGGCACCGGGCTCGAGCCGGCCGTGCGGCCGCCGGACTGGGACCGGGCGGCCGAGCTGGCCGCCGAGGTCAGCGCCTTGGCCGACCTGCGCCTCCATCTCCGGTAACCAGCCGCAGCCCGTGGCGGGGCGAGATCGCCCGCATCGTCGGCGATCACGTCGTCGGCCGACGACCGGCCGCGAGTACAAGAACCCCTGGGCGAGGTCGCAGCCGAGCTCTCGCAGTGACCTGCTCCTGGCGCTCGTGCTCGACGCCCTCGGCGATGGTCGACCGCGTCGAGGGCCTGGGCCATCGACACGATGGCGGCGACCAGCGTCTCGTCGGTCGGGTCCGAGCCGATCAGCCCCTCGATGAAGCGGCGGTCGATCTTCACGTAGTCGACCGGGAACTGCTTGAGGTAGGCGAGCGACGCGTACCCGTTGCCGAAGTCGTCGACGGCCAGGCGGACCCCGAGCTCCTTCAGCCGGATGACGAGCGCCACCCCCTCGGCCGGGTTGTCCATGAGCGTCGACTCGGCTGAGCTCGATGCACAGCGCGTCGGGGGTCGAGGCCGGTCTCGGCCAGGGCGCCGGCGCACCCGGGCCGGCAGCGCGGCGCTCTTCAGGTGGAGCGCTCGAGACGTTGACCGACACGAACAGGCCCTCGGCGACCGGGCACCCGGCGCCACTCGGCCAGCTGGCGGGCCGACCTCCCGGATGACCCAGTCCCCGATCTCGGTGAGCAGCCCGCTCGCCTCGGCGCACTCGATGAAGAAGGAGGCCGGGACGAGCCCCCGGGTCGGGCGGTCCCAGCGCAGCAGGGCCTCGAGGCCGGCCACCATGGTCCCGTCCTCGTCGAGGGTGACGATCGGCTGGAACATGAGGCAGAACTCGTCGCGCTCGAGGGCCCGGCGCAGGTCGTGCTCCAGGGCCAGCCGGTCGGCGATGCGGTCCCGCATCGAGTCGTCGAACAGCGGTCACCATGTCCCGACCGGCCGCCTTGGCCTGGTACATGGCGGTGTCGGCGTCGCGCAGCATGGTCTCGGCGTCGGTGGTCGGCTCGGCGGCCGAGCTGACGCGCCACCCCGACGCTCGCGCTCACCAGCAGGTCGGCGCCGTAGATGGAGAAGGGGGCGTTCAGCACCGCGGTGGGCCAGCCTCGGCCTCGTGGCGGGCCTGGCCGGCCGTCGCCACCGGGAACAGCACCACCGCGAACTCGTCCCCGCCGACCCGGGCCACGGCCGCCCGGCGGTCGAACGCCCTGGTCAGCCGCTCCCCGACCTCGATCAGGAGCTGGTCGCCGCACGCTGTAGCCGTGGGTGTCGTTCACCAGCTTGAAGCGGTCGATGTCCAAGAAGATCACCGCCACGCCGTCGCGCGGCCCGCGCGCCCTCGGCCAGCGCCGCCGAGATCGACCGCTCGACGAACGGCGCGGTTGCCGAGGCCGGTCAGCGGGTCGTGGGTGACCTGGTGGAGCCAGCCGGGCCTGGGTCGCCGCACCGACCTGGACGGCCCGCCAGACCCGCACTGCGGCCAGGGTCACCGACACCGCCGCGAAGATCCCGAGCACGACCCGCTGGTCGGCCGAGCGCGCCGGGTCGGTCAGCCCGATGACGGCCAGGAGCGCCGGCGCGAGCACCACCGCGACGAGGCGGTCCCGGGCGTCGGCGGTGTCGGTCGAGGGGCTCCAGCGGCCGCCGAACAACCGGCGCATCGTCGGATGCAGGAAGCCGACCCCGAGGGCGGTCGCCGGCCAGCAGGTAGCCGACGCCGAGCAGCGAGTGCGGCACCGCGGCCCGACGCACGTCGGCGACCAGGTACAGGCCGTCGGCCGCGGTGAGGAGCAGCCCCGCTCAAGATGAGCAAGCGGCCCGACAGCGAGCGTCGGGCCCGCGGGGCGATCCCGATGAGGGCGACCGCGACCATGTACACGTCGATCGACGTCGAGATCGGGAGCACGCACCGCTCGAACGTCGGCGCGTCGAACCGGGCCGCGGCCGGCTCGACCAGGTAGATCCACAGCAAGACGAAGGCGCTGACCCCGGCCACCAGGGCCTCGAGCACCATGTCGGGGTTGCGGCGGTCGTGGGGGTGGGGGGCCCGGGCGAGCACGGTCACCGCGAAGGCGACCAACACCGAGCCGACCAGGACCAAGACGTCGGGCATCGAGCGGCCCGGTGGGCGTCGACGACCCCGAGGGTGTGGCGGTCGAGCCGGACCCACCCGCCGAGCGCCGAGCAGCGACGGCGCCCAGGAACAGGACCTCCCAGGGGCCCCGGCGCGGCGGGGCGTTCCGGCGCAGCCCGGCCGCCATGGCGCCGAACGTGGCCACCGCCATCACGATCAGCGCCGCCTCGTGCACGGCTCCAGGGGCCTGGCACCCCGTAGAGGACGGCCACCACCGTGCCGACGACCCCGAAGGTGGCCGCCGCCATCGAGGAGCGATCGGCCGGCCACCGCCCCGGGGGGCGGGGCTCGACGGCGGGCGGGCCGGAGGAGGCATCGAGCTGCCAATTATCGGCACCGCCGTGCCCGCCCGGTGGGATGGGCCAGGTCAGCGGTCCGGCGGCACGATCCCGCCGAGCAGCTCGGCCCGGACCAGCCGGGCCACCTGGTCGGGGTCGTCGAGGTCCCAGCGCCCCGGCGCGGCCATGTAGGACAGCACCATCCGGGCCAGGAAGTCGGCCGCCTCGTCGACCACCACCCCGGGGGCCAGCGGGTGGCGCTCGAGGTAGGGGGTGAGGAACGCCGCCACCAGGCGCACGGTGCGCCTCGTTCTTGCACGGTCAGCTGGGGCAGGAGGAGCTCGGGCTCGGTCATGAGGACCCGCTGGAGCACCTCGTGCTCGGCGATCGACCGGTGGGCGAAGGTGAGCCCGCGCTCCATGACCTCTTCGAGCGAGGTCGGCGTCGCGCACGGCCTCGTAGAGGCGGGTGAAGAACCGGTCGTGCTCCCAGCCGACCACCGCGCCGATCAGCTCGTCGCGCCCGCCGGGGAAGTACCGGTACAGGGTCGAGCGGGAGAGGTCGGCCTCCTTGGCCACGTCCTCGACCGAGGTCTTGGAGAGCCCCCAGCGGGCCACGCACGCGTAGGCGGCCTCGAGGATCCGCTCGCGGGTGTCGCGCCCGTCCACCCGGAGGACCGCGCTCAGAGGCCGAGCAGCGGACCGAGGCCGACCGTCAGCCCGGGTCGCTCCCCCACCCGGCGCACCGCCAGCAGCACGCCGGGCATGAAGGAGCGCCGGTCGAAGGAGTCGTGGCGGATGGTCAGGGTCTGGCCGGCCGCCCCGAAGATGACCTCCTCGTGGGCCACCAGCCCGGGGAGCCGGACCGAGTGCACCCGGATGCCGGCCGGCCCGAGGCCGCCGCGCGCGCCCTCGAGGGTGACCTCGGTGGTGGGGTCGGGCGACGAAGGGCCCGGCACCGGACGGCCTCGCGGGCCTGCGGCGATCCGCTCGGCGGTGTGCAGCGCGGTCCCCGACGGCGCGTCGAGCTTGGCCGTCGTGGTGCAGCTCGACGATCTCGACCCCGTCCATCACCGGCGCGGCCAGCTCGCAGAACCGGGTCAAGCAGCGCCGCGCCGACGGCGAAGTTGGGCGGCGATCACGGCGTTGGCCGACGACGCTCGAAAGAGCTCCCGGGCCCGCTCCACCTCGCTCGGCGGGGATCCCGCTCGTGCCGACGACCGCGTGCACGCCGTGGCCGCGTACCACTCGAGGCGCTCGCCGATCCCGGCGGCGGTGGTGAAGTCGACCGCCACGTCGCACCTTGGCCGTCGGCCAACGCGTCCAGGCCGTCGCTCACCGCCAGGTCGGGCGAGGGCCCGTCGAGCAGCTCGGAGAGGTCCTGGCCGGCCGCGGCCGGGTCGACGGCGCACACCAGCTCCATGTCGTCGGCCTCCTGGCACCGCCGTGCAGATCGTCCGGCCCATGCGCCCTGCCGCACCCACCACGCCGATCCGGAGCATCCGACGAACCCTACTGGGCGGTGCCTGCGACCGGCCGTTTCCCGGCTCGGCGCCGCCACACCAGGCGACGGCCGGTCACGGCCAGCACCGCCGCCACCGCCGAGCGCCGAGGCGATCCCGCCCGCGGTGAGCCCCGACGGCCAGTAGGTGAAGGTGAGGGTCCAGCGCCCGGCCGGGACCCGGACCCCCTGGACGAGCCCGACCGGGAAGACCGGCCAGCGTCGCGCGTCGGGCCGCCCGCCGACCGGCTGCGCCGTCACCCTCCACCCGGACAGATAGGCCTCGCTGCGCACCACCGTCGCCGGCCGACGGGGTGTCAACCACGTCGGTCTCGGTCCCCCACTGCGTCACCGACACCTGACGGACCGTGGCCCCGGGCGCGCCCCGCACCGAGATCGGCGGGCGCGACGTGGTCGGTGCGGAACCGGGCGTAACCGTGCCAGAACCCGGCCGGGCGCCACGACGTCTGTCCGAGCGCGTCCTGGAAGGGGCCGTTCAGCGCGTAGCACGCGCGCCGGCGGTGGTGGTCACCGTCGAGGTGTCAGCGATGGCACGGGCCGGGCCGCGCACGACGATGCCGACGGCGGACTGTGGAGCGGCGAAGCGGACCGCCCATCCGGTGCGGCTCCGCGAGACCCGCTCGGCCGGCCACGACGTCGACCCCGAAGGCGTCGCAGCACGCCGACCGCCGGCGGCGCCGTGGCCCCGGTCCCGCCGTCCAGTTGCACCGTCGCCAGCTCGAGGTCCTGGCCGAGGTACCAGGTCCGGCTGGTCGCGGTGCCCGGCCGGGGCGCCCGGCACTGGGCCGGCGGACTCGGCTGGGCACCCGGCGCGAGCTGCTCGATCAGCTCGTACGGTACCACGAGGAGGGTCGACAGCCGCAGCTGGACGAACACCCCCTGTGCCAACGCGCACGGGTCCATCGACGCGACCTGATGGGTGCCCGTCGCGTTCTCGTAGTTCCCGCTCACGATCGAGCCGTACCCCTGCACGCTGTCGAGGCTGGTCAGCCCGTTGATGTCGGTCAGCGAGATGTGGCTCAACGCGTTGATGGAGGGTGCGCCCGACGATGGCGAACCGACCGCTCGTGCCCACCACCGCCGCCGACTCGGCCCGGGTGGGCTCGGGCTGGGCGCCCGAGGAGAACATGCCGGTCGAACAGGTGAGCGCGAACAGCCCCAGGTCAAGGGCCACCACCACGGTGAGCAACCGGCGCCGGGCGGTCGGCGACCACCTCGCGCCAGGCCCCCACCACCAGCAGTGCCCCGAGCGCGATGGCCGCCTGGGCGGCCATCCAGGGACGCTGCCCCGAACGCCTGGATCGGGCTGGCCCCGAAGGCGACGAGGACCGTCGCCGGGAAGGCCAGCGCGACCAGCGCGGTGGCCAGCGCGGCCGCCGGGGGCCAGCATCGGGGCGATGACCTCACGGGCCCACCGGTCCCGCCCGGCCACCCGCGTCCGCCATTCGCCGGCCAAGAACAGCTCCAGCCAGAAGCCGAACACGATGGCGAGACCCAGGTCGACGATCCCGAGGTTGCGGCTGTCGCAGGCGTACCCGGTTGTAGAAGGGGATCTGCGCGAAGACGTGGCCGAGCGGCGTGAAGGCGCCCCAGGACAGAAGCAGCCCGAGCACGACCAGGACGACCCACGGGACGCCAGTCCCGGGCCCGGGGGTCCGAGCGCCGGCCGACCGATCGGACCAAGAGCACGACGAAGCGCGACCAGTGGGAGCAGGCCGACGTAGCCGGTGACCTCGGGCAGGTTGTAGTTGTTGGCGTAGGGCGGCTGGTTGAAGATGGTGTTCCCGCCGAAGAGGTTCTGGACCAGCAGCAGGATCGACCACGAGGGCCGGAGCGATCCCGACGCCGAAGAAGGCGTAGGTCTCGCGAGGCCCGCTGGGAGGCCACGATGAACGAGCGCCCCGGGAGCAGCTGGGCACGCCCCGATGGCCACCGCCCAGCCGGCCGCCAGCACCCCGTAGCCGAGGCACCGGACCCGTCGGCGCGAGGCTCGACCCCGTCCCCCGGATACGAGCCGGAGCACCAGCCAGACCGAGCACGAACGACGCCACGATCTCGGTCTCGGCCATGCCCCGTGGCTCGCCGGTCAAGAAGATCGAGCCCGATCAACGCGGCGAGCAGGGTGACCCACGGCCACGGCGAGCCGCGGTCCGAGCGGCCGGCTCCGGTGCTCGGGGCGTCGGGCCGGTGCCGAGCACCGCCCACGACAGCCGGACCTCGGCCAGGACCACGAGCGGCATCCAGCGCCATGCCCTGGACGATCCCGAGGTGGACCAGCTGGCCGGTCATGGCCCCGCCGAACTGGTAGGTGACGGCGGCCAGCAGGCAGGCCGAGCGGCCGCAGCGAGTACTGGCGGAGCAGCGCGTACATGCCGAGCCCGGCCGCCCAGTAGACGCCGATCAGGTTGAGCACCCACGCGCCGAGCGGCGGGGAGGACCGCGAAGAGCAGGGTGCCGGGATAGAAGGAGCCGGCGTTCAGGCCGCCGAGCAGCGGGCGAACCCGACCAGATGGTCGGGTTCCACAGCGGGAGGTGGCCCTGGCGGATGCAGCTGGCCCGAGAGCACCCGCAGCGGGAAGTTCTGCAGCAGGTTGTCGTAGCTGATGGCCGGGTCGACCGATCATCGCCGGGACCGCGAAGACGAGGACCGGCAGGACGATCAGGAAGGCGACCGGCCAGCGCGTTCGGCGAGACCCACGCCATCGCCCGACCACCCGACGCGCGGATCCCGCCCCCGCCTCGGTGGTCGCCGCCCCCACGGTCACCGCCGACCCGGCGTCGTCTAGGCCACGTGGCCGGCCAGGCCGAGGGCGGCGCCGTCGAAGGCGTCGGGGTCGAAGGGCCCGACGACGGCCAGCGTGCGGGGCTCGTCCGACCAGGCGGCGCGCCGACCCGGTGGACGTCGTCGAGGTCGACCCGTTCGATCAGCGCCAGGATCTCGTCGACCGTCTTGACCTCGCCGTGCAGGAGCAGGCCGGCGCCGATCCGGCTCATGCGGGCGCCGGAGTCCTCGCAGGCGAGCAGCGCCTCGGCCCGCAGGTTGCCCTTGGCGACCGCGAGCTCGCGCTCGGTCACCCCTCCGGTGGCCGAGCAGCTCGAGCTCGTCGGCCGACGATGCCGAGCACCTCGTCGACGTTGTCGGGCGCGGTGCCCGACGAACACGCACAGCGACCCGGCGTCCTGGTAGGCGAGCCGCTCCGAGCCGATCGAGTAGGCGAGCCCGCGCTGCTCGCGGACCTTCTGGAACAGGCGGCTCGACATCCCGCCGCCGAGCACGTGGTTGAGGACCGAGAACGCCCAGCGGTCGTCGTCGAAGCGCGACACGCAGCGGATGCCCGAGGGTGAGGTGGGCCTGCTCGGTCGGCCGGTTGAGCACCACCAGCGGCTCCACCGGGTCGCACCGGGGGCCCGGCGCTCGGGTGCCCGCGCCGCCGGTGCGGCCGCCGAAGCGCTCCTCGATCGCCTGGGCGACCTCGTCGTGGCCGCAGTCGCCGGCCACCGACACCACCATGTTCTCGGGCCGGTAGTGCTCGTTCGAAGAACCGCTCGGACGTCGGTCACGGTGATCTCGCCCACGCTCTCGGCCGTGCCGAGCGCGTCGCGACCGAGCGGGTGGTCGGGGAAGAGCGCACCGAAGCACCGCTCGACGACCAGGTCGGCCGGCTCGTCGAGGTGCATGAGGATCTCGTCGAGGATCACCGTCCGCTCGGCCTCGAGGTCGCTCGGCGCGCAGGGCCGGGTCCCACATGATCTCGCTCAGGATGTCGAGACCGAGCGGCAGGTGCTCGGCCAGGAGCCGGACGTAGAAGGCCGTGTACTCCTTGGTCGTGTACGCGTTGCAGTCGCCGCCGACCTCGTCGAGCGCCTCGGCGATGGCCGCCGCGCTGCGGGTCGGGGTGCCCTTGAACAAGAGGTGCTCCAAGAAGTGCGACGCGCCGGCGATCTCGGCCGGCTCGTCACGCGACCCGCTGCCGACCCAGAACCCGACCGCGACCGAGCGGACCTCGGCCATCGACTCGGTGACCAGGCGGAGCCCGGAGGGGAGCGTCTCTGTTCGGATGGGAGGAACGGCCCCCCCGGCGCTCAACGCCGGCGCTGGGGCCGACGAGACCGCCGCGCGGTCGCGATCGCCGCCCGGGCGCCCGTCTCCACCGGCGGCCGCACCCGGACCGAGGTCGCCCAGGTCGGCCACCAGCTCGGCCTCGAAGGCATCCTCGAAGGAGGCGAACGACGTGCCGCCGTTCGTCGAGCTCGGCTCCTCGTGCGGGCCGTCCTGGCGGCGCGAGCGGTCGGGCCGGTCGGCGCGCTCGGGCCGGTCGCGCGCTCGGGCGGTCGGCGCTCGGGCGGTCCGAGCCGCGCTGGCCACCCGAACCCCGAGCCCCACCGAGTCGCGCGACGGCGCCGCCCCCGGCGGCTCGCTGGCCAGCGACAGCGACACCTTGCCCTGCTGGTCGATGTCGTCCACCCGGACCTCGATCGCCTGGCCGAGGGTGAGGACGTCTTCGACCGCCCCGACCCGCCTGCCCTCGGCCAGCGGGGAGAGCTTGGAGATGTGCAGCAGGCCGTCGCGGCCGGGCAGCACGTTGACGAAGGCGCCGAACTTGGTGAGGTTGACCACCTTGCCGTTGTAGACCTCGCCGACGTCGGCGGTCGGCGGGTCGAGGATCAGCGAGATCCGCCGCTTGGCCTCGGCCACCGCGTTGGCGTCCTTGGCCCCGATGGTGACGGTGCCGACCATCCCGTCGTCGTCGACCGCGATGTCGGCCCCGGTCTCCTGCTGGAGGGTGTTGATGACCTTGCCCTTGGGACCGATGACCTCGCCGATCTTGTCGATCGGGATCTCCATCGAGACGATCTTGGGGGCGCTCGCGGCCACCTCGGTCGCGGGGCTCGGCGATGGCCGCGTTCATCACGGCCAGGATCTGGAGCCGGGCCTCCTTGGCCTGGTGCAGCGCCCTGGACCAGCACGTCGGCGGGCAGACCGTCGATCTTCGTGTCGAGCTGCAGGGCGGTGACCGCCTCGGCGGTTCCGGCCACCTTGAAGTCCATGTCGCCGAACGCGTCCTCGGCGCCCAGGATGTCGGTCAGGGTGACGTACTCGCCGCCCTCGTAGACCAGGCCCATGGCGATGCCGGCCACCGGTGCGTGGATCGGGACGCCCGCCGCCATCAGCGAGAGCGACGACCCGCACACCGACGCCATCGACGTCGAGCCGTTGGAGGCGAGCACGTCGGAGACGAGACGCAGCGTGTAGGGGAACTCCTCCTGGCTCGGCACCACCGGAAGCAGCGCCCGCTCGGCCAGCAGGCCGTGGCCGATCTCACGGCGCCGCGGCCCGCGCATCTGACCGGCCTCGCCGGTCGAGATACGGCGGGAAGTTGTAGTGGTGCATGTAGCGCTTGTGATCGTCCGGCCCGATCGTGTCGAGCAGCTGGTTCATCCGCGGCATGCCGAGCGTGGTCACGTTGAGCACCTGGGTCTCGCCCCGCTGGAACAGCGCCGAGCCGTGCGCGGTCGGGAACAGGTCGATCTCGGCCGACAGCGGGCGGATGTCGGTGGTGGTCCGGCCGTCGATGCGGATCCCGTCTTCGATGATCCGCTTGCGGACCAGCTTCTTGGTGAGCGACCGGATGGCCGCCTTGATCTCGCCCTCGCGCCCGGGGAACTCGGCCGACAGCCGTCTCGAGCACGCCGTTGGTCGCCGTCGTCGATGGCACTGTTGCGGTCGGCCTTGGCCGTCACCTGTGTTGGCCTCGGCCAGCGGGGCGCTGCCCGACCGCTTCGACCCGGGGCCAGATGTCCTCGCCGTAGTCGCTGAAGGTGTTGAAGTCGATCGTCTTGATCGGCCCGCGCTCGGCGCTGAACGCCTCGACCAGCTCGCGCTGGAGGTTGATCGACTCGCGGATCCAGGTCTTGGCGGCCTCCAGGCCCTCGGCGAGGACCTCCTCGGTGACCTTGGGCGCGCCCGTCCTCGTAGAACTCCCAGGACCGCTCGGTGCCGCCGGCCTCGACCATCATGATGGCGATCTCGGCGTCGGAGGCCTCCGACGAGCGCCCGCCCGGCCACCACCAGCTCGAAGGTGGACTCGTCGCCCTCCTGGTAGGTGGCGTGCGGGATCCACGTCCCCTCGGTCGAGTACGCGATGCGCACCGCGCCGATCGGGCCGTCGAAGGGGATCCCCGAGATCATGAGGGCCGCCGACGCCGCGTTGATGGCCAGCACGTCGTGCGGGTTCACCTGGTCGGCGCCGAAGATGGTCCCGACCACGTGGATCTCGTTGCGGAAGCCCTTCGGGAACGACGGCCGCAGCGGCCGGTCGATCAGCCGGCAGGTCAGGATGGCCTGGTCGGTGGCCCGGCCCTCCCGGCGGAAGAACGAGCCGGGGATCTTGCCGGCCGCGTACGTGCGCTCCTCGATGTCGACGGTGAGGGGGAAGAAGTCGGTCCCCTCCCGCACCGAGCGAGCCGCGGTGGCGGTGGCCAGCACGACGGTGTCGCCGATGCGGCCGACCACGGCGCCGTCGGCGAGTTGGGCCAGCTTGCCGGCCTCGAATGACAGGGTGTCGGTCGGTGCCGCTGATCGGCGCCGACACGGAGATGGCCTCGGCCATGTTGCTCCTTGTGTTCAGGGGCTGCCCGTGCCGGTTCCCAGTGGTCGACCACCTCCCGGCTGCGGCCTGCATGGCCGTGCCGAGGTGATCGGCGACTGGCAGCCGACCGAGGGCGGTGCCCGTCTGTCATGCGACCGCCCGGCCGATCGGCCGGGCGGAAGATCTGTCTGCTGGTTACCGGCGGATTCCGAGCCGGCCGATGAGCTGCCGGTAGCGCTCGACGTCGTTGCGGGCAACGTAGTCGAGCAGCCTGCGCCGACGGCCGATGAGCTTCATCAGACCCGCGTCGGGTGTGATGGTCCCCCGAGTGCACCTTCAGATGCTCGGTCAGGTGCGAGATCCGGTCGGTGAGGAGTGCGATCTGGACCTCCGGCGAGCCGGTGTCAGACGGGTGCAGCCGGTTCTCGGTGATGATCGCCTCTTTGTCGGGCATGCAGCGAAACCTACTCAGGTGGTCGGGACGGCTCCGGCGGTTGGACTCGTGAGAGCGTCTACCGGGCGCCGGTGGCGTGCCCTGGTGCACGCTCCGGTGCGGACCCCGATGGCCCGCTCCGAGAACCCAAGGGTAGCAGGCCCGACCCGCGACGTCACACCTGGCCCGGGGCGATATAGGTTCCTCACCCTGTTCAGAAGACTCGCTTCCGGCCTGCCGCGTCCGAAAGATGCCGGCCAACTCGCACGATTCCAGGACCTTTGGCCCTTTTTCAGCCCCACAGAAGCAGCGAAGCTGCACTCATGATCGGGTCTGGAACCGGCGAGGCGAGCCACCCCCACTCGGCGACTGAGACCGCTCGGTGAGCTACCAGCCGCAGACACCCGCGACGCTGCCCGAACCAGCCGAGGATCACCGCAGGCCCTGGCCCGCCGGCGCCCCGCGGCCCGGGGCGTCGTGGCACCGGCACCACGGCTCGCCGAAGACGGGCGCCGTCGATTCGAAGACCGACGACTCGCACGGGGCCCTGCGTTTCTCCGATGTCGTCTACCGCTACGGGCACCGCCTGGCCCTCGATCACCTGAACCTGGCCGTGTCTCGCGGCGAGATGCTGGCCGTGCTCGGGCCCAACGGCGCCGGCAAGTCGACCGCCATGTCGGTGCTCCTCGGTCTGTTGCACCCGGAGTCAGGATCCGTCGAGGTCCTCGGGACCACCCCCCGCCAGGCCATGGCCGAGGGCCGGGTAGGCGCGATGCTGCAGCAGGGATCGGGGAACGGCCTGCCGCCGGGACAGCGCGTCGGCACCGTGGTGAACATGGTGCGCCGCCTCTACCGCCGGCCGGCGTCGTTCGAGGTCACCGTCGAGCGCAGCGGGATCGGACCGCTCCTCGGCCGCCGGTCCAACACGTCTGTCGGGCGGGGAAGCCCAGCGAGTGCGGTTCGCCATCGCCATCGCCGGCGACCCCGAGCTGGTCTTTTTGGACGAGGCCACCGCGGCGATGGACATCGAGTCCCGACAGACCTTCTGGCGCATGACCCGCGAGCTCAGCCAAGAGGGCCGCACGGTGGTCTTCGCCACGCACCACATGGACGAGGCCGAACACGCGGGGCGCGTGGTGGTCATCAACCGCGGTCGGGTGGTGGCCGACGGCCCGGCGGGGACGCTCAAGGCGGCCGTGACGTCGCGGCGTCTGCGGTTCGTGGCCGACCACGCCGACCCGTCGGTGCTGGACCAACTGGAGGGGGTCACCGACGTGGAGATGCGCGGACGGGGCGTCGTGCTCGACTCCTTGGACGCCGACGCCACGGTCCGCGACCTCGTGCGCAAGGGGGTCGCCTTCTGCGACCTCGAGGTGGCCGGAGCCCGGCTCGAGGAGGCCTTCATCGCGCTGACCTCCGACGATCCCGCACCGAGGAAGGCCGGATGAACACCCTGTGGGTCTTCGGGCGCTTCGAGTTGGACCGGCTGGTACGCAGCTGGAAGTTCCTGGCCGTCACGGTGGGCTTCCCGGTGATCTTCTACATGCTGTTCCTCGGCGACCACACCCCGGGCAAGCTGATCGCCGGCACCGTTCCCTGGCGGGTCTACCTCATGGTCTCGATGTGCTCGTTCGGTGCCCTCGTCGCCGGCCTGAACGCCGGGGGGACACGCCTCTCGGGCGAACGGGCCACCGGCTGGGCGCGTCAGCTCCGGGTCACGCCCCTTCCGGGTTGGTCGTACGTGGCCACCAAGGTGACGGCCAGCATGGTGGTGGTCCTGCCGGTGCTGATCCTGGTCGAGGTGGTCGGGGCGGCCTTCGGAGGGGTCAGCCTTCCCGCCGCCACCTGGGTCGAGCTGACCCTGCTCATGTGGGTGACCGCTGTTCCCCTTCGCCATCCTCGGCGTCTTCGTCGGCTTCATGGTCCACCCCGAGACGGCCTATCCGGTCATCACCGTACTGATGTTCGTCCTCGGCTACTTCGGCGGCCTGTTCACCCCGGTCAGCCAGATGCCGTCCTTCCTGCAGACCGCGGCCCGGATCCTGCCGAGCTTCCACCATTCGTCGCTCGCGTTGGCGCTGCCTCGACGGCCACACCCTGTCGTCGGGGCACTGGCTGATCCTGGCCGCCTACGCGGCCGGCCTGGCCTTGATCATCGTCTGGCGCCATCGCGCTGGAGGAGTCCCGGGGCGTCGCCTGAGCGTGCTCGGCGCCCGGCGACGCGCCGGCGGGGTCAGGCGAGGACGCTGCGGGCCGCCTCGACGTCGTCGGCCATCTGAGCGGCCAGGGCGTCGATGTCGTCGAAACCCCGCTGGGGACGGAGCCACCGCTCGAAGGTGACCCGGGCCGCCTCGTCGTAGAGGTCGCCGTCGAAGTCGAGGAGGTAGGCCTCGACCAGCGGCGAGCCGTCCCCCTGGTCGTCGAATGTCGGGGGTTGGCCGACCGAGATGGCGGCCGGATGGCCGTCGGCGCCCCGCCACGAGAACCGGCCGGCGTAGACGCCCGGGGCCGGGAGCGCGATCTCGGGGGCCACGCCCACGTTCGCGGTGGGATAGCCGAGCAGCGCGCGCCCCACGCCCCGCCCCGTGCTCGACCCGGCCGCGGACCTGGTGCGGCCGGCCCAGCAGCGTCGCCGCGTCGGCCACGTCGCCGTTCGCGATCAGCCGCCGGATCCGGGTGGACGACACCGGGGCTTCGTCTCCCCGGCCGCCGCCGATCAGCGCGACCGGCTCGACCCCGAAGCCAAAGGCCGCGCCCATCTCGCCGAGCAGGGCCACGTCCCCCTTGCGGCCGTGCCCGAAATGGAAGTCCCGCCCGACGACCACCAGTCGGGCCGCCAGCGCGCCGACCAGCACGCTCGTGACGAAGTCGTCGGCCGTCTCATCGGAGCGGGCGCGATCGAAGGTCACGACGACCGTGCGGTCGACGCCGCAGTCGGCCAGCAGCTCGAGCTTCTGCTCGAGGTCGGTGAGCGTCGGCGGCGCCGACTCGGGACGAACGACGGTGGCCGGGTGCCGGTCGAAGGTCACGACCACCGTCTCGAGATGGCGGGCCTCGGCCAGCTCGCGCAGACGGGCGATGACGTGGCGGTGGCCGAGATGGACCCCGTCGTAGGCGCCCACGGTGACCGCGGCACCACTGGCCGTCGGGGTGCACTCGTCGGGGCCGACCACCTCCATCGCCGGAGATTAGACGGTGCCGACCTGACCCCCCGGCAAGGCTCAGGCGGGCCGAAGCACGACCGACGCCCGCACGGTGTCGTCGTCGAGCCGGCCCTCGTAGACGGCCAGCAACTCGCCGGCGTGGTCGACGAGCGCGAACGGCCCGGCGCCGGACGCCCCGATCACCGATCGATCGAGCGGTCGCCCGTGGGCGACGTCGGTGCGAACCGCCCCGGTCACGGTGAGCTTCGCCCAGGTGGCCGAGCGCGTCGAGGGGCGGGCGAAGCGCCGAGTGGTCCAACGAGGCGAACGCCGTTTCGATCTCTTCGAGGGTCTTGGCATCGGATTCGACGAACGAGCCGACCCGGGTGCGGCGCAGCCGCCGCAGGTGCGCACCCCCGCCGAGAGCCGCACCGAGATCGGCCGCCAGGACCCGGACGTAGGTGCCCGAGGAACAAGCGATGTGCAGGCCGAAGGTCCCCGGCTCGGGCGCCCTCGGTCACCTCCAACCGCTCGACCGTGACCCGGCGCACCGGGCGCTCCACCTCGGTGCCGGCCCGGGCCAGCTTGTGGAGTCGCTGCCCGCCCACCTTGACCGCCGAGACCATCGGGACCATCTGGTCGATCTCGCCGGTCAACGAGCTCGCAGCCGCAGCGCACGTCGTCAAGGGTGACGCCGGCCATGTCGAAGCGCTCCAGCACCTCGCCGTCCTCGTCGAGGGTGGTCGTGGTCGCGCCGAGCACCACCTCGCCGCGGTACTCCTTGTCGACGCCGCTCACGTACCGGAGCAGTCGGGTCGCCCGGCCGACCCCGATCACCAGCACCCCGGTGGCACCGGGATCGAGCGTGCCGGCGTGACCGATCCGCCGCTCCGACAGGATCCGCCGGCACCGTGCCACCACGTCGTGGGAGGTCCACCCGGCCTCCTTGTCCACGACCAGGAAGCCGATCACTCCTCGTCGGCTTCCTCCGGCGGCCGCTCGCACCCGGCGCAGCGCCTCTTCGACCGCGGCGCCCGAACGGATGGCGGGGTCGGCCACGGAAGGCTCAGCCGGGGCGTCCGCTTGATCCGCATCTGGCGGCCGACGGTGCGCTGCAGCTGGGTCCGGCGCTCCTCGAGCGCCTCGGCCGCCTCGTCCTCGAGCGTGCTCAGGTAGACCGTCGCGTTGCGCAGATCGGGTGCGGTCTCGACCGAGGTGATGGTGAGCAGCCGGAGCCGCTCGTCGGCGTCGGCCAGCCGCTCGAGCTCCTCGGCCAGCACCTCGCGGAGCACCTGGTTGATGCGCAGCGAGCGGGCGTACCGGGCGCCGCCGTGAGCCGGAAAGGATCGTCGTCGCCGGAGACATCGCTCGCCGGTCCTTGTCCTCAGACCCTCGGGATCTCGCGCTCCTCGAAGGTCTCGATGATGTCGCCCTCCTTGCAGGTCCTGGTAGTCCGAGAGGCCGATGCCGCACTCGAAGCCGGCCTGGACCTCCCGCACGTCGTCCTTGAAGCGGCGCAGCGAGTTGATGACGCCCTTCCAGATGATCACGCCCTCGCGCAGGAACCGGACCTTCGAGCCGCGGCGTGATGGTGCCGTTCTGCACGTAGCACCCGGCGATCCGCACCGATGCGGGGGATCCGGAAGACCTGCCGCACCTCGGCGTCGCCGGTGACGATCTCCTCGTACTTCGGGGCGAGCATGCCGAGCATGGCCGCCTCGATGTCCTCCAGCAGCTTGTAGATGATCTCGTAGGTGCGGATCTCGACGTCGTCGGTCTCGGCCATCTCTCGCGCCCGGCGGTCCGGGCGCACGTTGAACCCGATGATGGTGGCGGTCGACGCCTTGGCCAGCGCGACGTCGTTCTCGGTGATCCCGCCGACGCCCCGGCGCACGAAGCTCAGCTTCACGTCCTCGCGCTCGAGCTTGCGCAGGCTCTCGGTGGCCGCCTCGAGCGAGCCCTGGACGTCGGCCTTCAGCACGATGTTGAGCGTGGCCGTCTCGCCCCGCTGGATCTGCTCGAAGAGGTCCTCGAGCCGGGCCCCGGTGGCCGAGGGCGCCGGCAGGTGGCCGGAGAGCCGGAACCGCTGGGCCCGGGCCTCGCCGAGGGTCCGGGCCGTGCCGAGGTCGTTGGCCGCCCGGAACTCGTCGCCGGCCTGCGGCGGCTCGGAGAGCCCGAGCACCTGGACCGGCATCGACGGGAGCGCCTCTTTCACCTGGTCGCCGTGGTCGTCGATGAGGGCCTTCACCTTGCCCCACGCCGAGCCGGCCACCACGGCGTCGCCCACCCGCAGGGTGCCGCGCTGGACGATGACGGTCGCCACCGGCCCGCGGCCGGTCTCGAGGTTGGCCTCGAGCACGACGCCGCGCGCCCGGCCCTCGGGGCTGGCCCGGTACTCCTCGACCTCGGCCATGAGGATCAGGTGCTCCAGCAGGTCGTCGATGCCGGTGCCCTGGAGGGCGGAGACCTCGACGATGATCGTGTCGCCGCCCCACTGCTCGGGCACGAGGCCGCGGTCGGAGATCTGCTGGAGGACCCGGGCCGGGTCGGCGTCGGCGCCGGTCGATCTTGTTGACGGCGACGACGATCGGCACGTCGGCCGCCACGGCGTGGTCGATCGCCTCGAGCGTCTGGGGCATGACGCCGTCGTCGGCCGCCACGACCAGCACGACGATGTCGGTGACCTCGGCGCCCCGGGCCCGCATGGCGGTGAAGGCCTCGTGGCCGGGCGTGTCGATGAACGTGAGCAGGTGGCCGTTCCAGTTCACCTGGTAGGCGCCGATGTGCTGGGTGATGCCGCCGGCCTCGCCGGCGACCACGTCGGTCTGGCGGATCTTGTCGAGCAGCAGCGTCTTGCCGTGGTCGACGTGGCCCATGACGGTGATGACCGGCGGACGCGGGCGGAGCTCTGACTCCTCTTCCTCGTCCTCTTCCTCGAAGTAGCGGGCCAGCAGCTCGGCCTCGTGCTCCTCGCCCGGGTCGACGAGTCGCACCTCGGCGCCGAGCTCGGCGGCGAACAGCTCGATCATGTCGTCGCTGAGCGACTGGGTCGCGGTCACCATCTCGCCCTGGAGGAGCAGGAACCGGATGACGTCACCGGCCGAGCGGTTGAGCTTGGGCCCGAGGTCGCGGGCCGTCGAGCCCGCGCTCGACGATGATCTCGCCCTCGGGGACCGGCGCGTTCGACGGCATGTAGGCGGTCAGCTGGGTCGGCTCGAGCTCTTCGAGGTTGCGGCGCCGGCGCCGGGCCCGACGCTGCGGCGGGCGGCCACCACGGCCGAAACCGGGGGCACCGCCACGGCCGGCCGGGCCACCGGCACCGACCGGGCCACCGGGTCCTGACCGACCGGCGAACCCCCCGGCCGGTCGGCCGGCAAAGCCGCCACCGCTGCGGCCCGGCGGCACCGCCGGCGGGTCGACCCCCGGTCCGCGGCGCGTAGCCACTGCCGGGGCGCGACGCCGGAGCGGGCCCCGTCGGGCGCGTCGGCCACCCAACCCGGGCGGCGGCGGGATCGGGCCGTCCCGAGGGTCCGACCGGCGGACGCACCGCCGGCGGCGGCGGGATGGGCCGCCCCGACTGCGACATCGGCGGGCGCGGCGGGCGCGGTCGCTGTTCTGGGCGGACCCCGGATCGGCCGCCGAAGGCGGGGCCGACGCCGCGGCCGGAGCCACTGGTGCGGCGGCGTGGGCGCCGGGGCGGCCGGGCCGCGGCGGGTGCGGGCGCACGGGCGGGCGGCGGGGGCGGCGGGGCGGCCGATGCCGCCGCAGCCGGTGCGGGCGCACGGGCCGGCGCTGCGGGAGGGGCGGGGGCGGCCGCCGGCGCGGGTCGCTCGAGCGGGCGGGGCGGCCGGGACTCGGCCGGGGCGGGCGGGGGCGCCGGGGCGCGGGTGCTGCTGATGAGCCGGGGTCTCGGCGCCGGGGCCTCGGCCGGCTCCTCGGCGCGGGCGGGACGGGTCGACCGAACGGTGCCGGCCTTCTTGGCCGCCTTGGCCGGGGCGGCGGGCTCGGGCTCCTCGGGCTGCGCGGCGCGGCGGAGCCCGTCGGCGTCGGCCTTGCGGCGGACCCGGTCGGCCTGGGCGTCCTCGATCGACGACGAGTGACTCTTCACGCCGATGCCGAGGGACACGCAGAGGTCGAGGGCCTCCTTGTTGGTCAGCCCGAGCTCACGAGCGAGCTCGTAGACGCGGATCTTTTCGCCAACTGTTCTCTTCGTCCTCGCGTTCTTCCAGGCGTTTTCCGGTATCGGGAGCCGACACGACGCCTGGCACCGGAGGCGACCGGTCGGGTCATTCTCCCACATCGCACGCCGGAGACCGACGGCTCGAGGCACCCCCTTCTTCGACTACCGATCGGCCGCCTCGGGCCGATCCGAGAGCCGCCGCCCGAGCGCCTCGACGGCCTCTCGGCCGATCCCCTGCCCGCAGCGCCCGTTCGAAGGCGCCCCGCCGTCGCCGCGTTCTCGAAGCAGTCCGGGCGCCCGGCACACAGCCAGGCCCCCCGGCCGGGACCCTGGCCCGATCGCGAGCGCCCCGTCGCCGCCAACGTGACCCGGACCAGCTCGGACTGCTCGGCCCGCCGACGGCATCCGACGCAGGTGCGGACCGGCGCTATTCGCGCCTCCACGGAGGACTCGGCCGGGCGGCCTCGGGCTCTGGCGCTTCGACCGCTTCCACCGGGTCCGATGCCGCGGCGTCCTCGGCCGGCACCGACCCCGCGGCCTCGGCCTTCTCGGCCGAATCGGTCGGCTCGGCAACGGCCTCCTCGGCCTGCTCTTCGGCCGCGTGGCGTCCACTCCTCGGCCGAGATGGCCTCGCCGCCCTCGGCCGGCTTCCAGACCATCTCGCCGGCCTCGTTCTCGACCCACTCGCCCTCGGCCCAGTCCTGGCCCTCGTAGGCGGCCTCCTCCTCGAGCTGGGTCTCGCTCTTGATGTCGATCCGCCAGCCGGTGAGCCGGGCCGCCAGCCGGGCGTTCTGGCCCTCCTTGCCGATGGCCAGCGACAGCTGGTAGTCGCTCACGATCACCGTCGCCGTGCCGGTCTCGTCGTCGAGCCGGACCTCGCGGACCCGGGCCGGGGCCAGCGCGTTCTGGATCAGCTCGACCGGGTCGTCGGAGAACGGCACGACGTCGACGCGCTCGCCGCGCAGCTCGTTGGTCACCATGCGCACCCGCGAGCCGCGCGCGCCGACGCAGGCGCCGACCGGGTCGACGTTGGGGTCGTTCGACCAGACGGCGATCTTCGTGCGGTGGCCCGGCTCGCGGGCGACCGCCTTCATCTCGACGACGCCGCCGGAGATCTCGGGCACCTCGAGCTCGAAGAGCCGCTTGATCAGGCCGGGGTGGGTCCGGCTGACGACGATCTGGGGGCCCTTGGTCGTCTTGCGGACCTCGACGATGTAGGCCTTCAGGCGGGCGCCGTGCTCGTAGCGCTCGTAGGAGACCTGCTCGGCCTGGGGCAGCAGCGCCTCCACCTTGCCCAGGTCGAGCAGGGTGTAGCGGTTGTCGGTCTGCTGGACGATGCCGGTGACGATGTCGCCCTCGCGGCCCGCGTACTCCTCGTACTTCATGTCCCGCTCGACCTCGCGGATGCGCTGGAGGATGACCTGCTTGGCCGTCTGCGCGGCGATGCGGCCGAAGTCGTCCGGGGTGTCGTCCCACTCGCGGATGACGTTGCCGTCCTCGTCGAGCTCCTGGCCGTAGACGCGGATCTCGCCGGACTCGGGGTCGATCGTGACGACCGCCTCCTCGGCGGCGTCGGGACGGCGCTTGTAGGCGGCCACCAGGGCGTTGGCCAGCGCGTCGAGCAGGGTCTCGACCGAGATGCCCTTGTCCCGGGCGATCTGGCCCAGCGCGTCGAGGAACTCGAAGTTGGTCTTGCTCATGATCTCGACCGCTCTCTCTCTTGCTGCTGCGCCCCGCGCTCGACCTTGGCGGCCCGGTCCGGGGCTCGGCGCCGGGCCCCACTCGAACACCGTCCTCGCCCGCTCGATCTGCGTCGTAGGCGATCCGCATCGACCCGTCGGGCACCTCGGGTCCCTCGAGGACGAACCCCGTCGTCGTCGGCGGCCGCGAGCACGCCCCGGACCCGCCGGACCGCGGCCGTGCCGGGCAGGGTCCGGACGGTCACCGTCTCGCCGACCGCCCGGGCGAAGTGCGCGGGGGTCCGCAGCCGGCGCTCGAGCCCCGGGCTCGACACCTCGAGCGTGTAGCGGCCCGGGAACGGGTCCAGCTCGTCGAGGGCCCGCGACACGGCCCGGTTGGCCTCGGCCAGCGCGTCGAGGTCGACACCACCGGGGCGGTCGACGGTCACCTGGACCTGGGAACCCGCCGACGACCGACGTCGACCAGTTCGAGGCCGGAGGCCTGCGAGGACCGGTGACGAGCGCGTCGACGAGCCGTTCGGTCACGTCCACTGCCTCCTCCTCTCTCCGGTGCTGCTCTACGCCCCTTCCCCTGCGGCGACTGCCCTGCGGCCGCCGACCGGCCGCAAAACGAAAGCGTGGGCCGCGGCCCACGCTTCAACAAGGTCCCGTTTAGGACCGGACAGCGCCTGACACTATACCAATCAGTAGGATTTCCCGACGACGGCGACGAGGGACTCGTCGTCGGCCGTCGGCGAGAGACGCCGTCGGGTCGCTGCAGGCAGCGGACCGTGATGCCGGCCTCGGCCAGGCGGTCCTCGCCCGCCTCCCCGACCGCCGCCCACGGCAGCACGGGCGAACCCGCTCGGTCCCGGCCTCGATCGCCTCGTCCAGGGTGTCCACCGTCGTCGTCCGCGCGTCCCGGAAGGCCAGGGCCTCGGCGTACAGCGTCTCGGCGGTCCGCGCGAGCGCCGCCGGGACCTCGGCGACCAGGCCGCGCCAGCGGCACCGGCGCCTTCGTCCGGTCGTGGCGGACCACCACCGTCACCTTGTCCTCGGCCAGGTCCCGGGGCCCGACCTCGACCCGGACCGGGACCCCCTTGCGCTCCCAGTCGATCGCCCGCCGCCCGAAGCCGGTGTCGGTCCGGTCGTCGAGCCGGACCCGCAGCCCCGCCGCCTTCAGGTCTTCGGCGATCGCCGGCCGCGGCCCGCCGGTCGCCTCGTCGGCCCGGACCACCATGACGACCACCTGGCTCGGCGCGAGCGCCGGGGGCAGCCGGAGACCGAAGTCGTCGCCGTGCACCATGATCAGCGCGCCGATGAGCCGGGTGCTGCGCGCCCCACGACGTCTGCCAGACGTACTGCTGAGCGCGCCGCTCTCGTCGGAGAACGGGATGTCGAAGGCCCGGGCGAAGTTCTGGCCGAGCTCGTGGCTCGTGCCGAGCTGCAGCGCCTTGCCGTCGCCCATCATCGCCTCGCGACGTCCAGGTGCGGATCGCCCCGGCGAAGCGCTCGCGCTCGGTCTTGTGGCCGAGCAGGGCCGGGATGGCCGACCACCTGTCTCCATCGGTGTCGAGGTAGACGTCGCGCAGGATCCGCAGCGCGTAGGCGGTCGCCTCGGCCTCGGTCGCGTGCGCGGTGTGGCCCTCCTGCCAGAGGAACTCGGTCGTGCGGAGGAACAGGCGGGTCCGCAGCTCCCAGCGGACCACGTTGGACCACTGGTTGATGAGCAGCGGGCAGGTCGCGGTGGCTCTGGATCCACTTGGCGAAGAAGTGGTTGATCACCGTCTCGCTGGTCGGCCGGACGACGACCGGCTCCTCGAGCAGCCTTGCCGCCGCCGTGGGTGACCACGGCCAGCTCGGGGCTGAACCCCTCGACGTGGCTCGGCCTCGAGCCGCAGGAACGACTCGGGGATGAACAGCGGGAAGTAGGCGTTCTCGGCGCCCGGCCTCCTTGATGCGCCGGTCGAGCTCGGCCTGCAGCCGCTCCCAGATGCCGAAGCCCCACGGGCGGATGACCATGGTGCCGCGCACCGGCCCGTTCTCGGCCATCTCGGCGCCGGCCACCACCTCTTGGTACCAACGCGGGAAGTCCTCGGCCCGGGGGGTGAGCCCGCCCTTGTCGTTCGGCATGCCGAAGGTTATCCGTGGCCCGGTCGCCTGTCCCGGCGTGGGCCGGGTTGGCCGGTCGGGTCAGCCCTCCTCGACCCGCCGGCGGATCTTCTCGATCCGCACGTTGGACGCGTTCGGGTCGACGCCGCCCTCTTCGAGCAGCGCCAGTCGGTCGGCCTCGGCCTCGGCGGCGGCCGACTTGTCGGCCGCGGCCAGCCGCGCCTCGACGCCCTCGCGACCAGCTTCTCGGCCTCGGCCACCAGGGCCTCGACCATCTCGTCCTCGGGGACGACCCGGACGATCTCGCCCCGGATGAACAGGTGTCCCTTGTGCAGTCCCGCCGCGATGCCGATGTCGGCCCCCCGGGCCTCGCCGGGACCGTTCACCACGCAGCCCATCACCGCCACCTGGATCGGGAGGTTGCGGTCCTCGAGCGCCTCCTGGGCCGCCTTGGCCACCGCGATGACGTCGACCTGGGCGCGCCCGCACGACGGGACACGCGATCAGGTCGAGGCCCTTGCGCTCGCGCAGACCGAGCGACTCGAGCAGCTGGCGACCGGCCTTGGCCTCCTCGACCGGGTCGGCGGTGAGCGAGTAGCGGATGGTGTCGCCGATCCCCTCGGCGAGCAGCGTGCCGATGCCGGCGGTGCCCTTGAGCAGCCCGGCCGGCGGCGGGCCGGCCTCGGTCACCCCGAGGTGCAGCGGGTGGTCGAAGGTCTCCGAGGCCAACCGGTAGGCGGCGATCATGAGCGCGACCGACGAGGCCTTGACCGAGATCTTCACGTCGTCGAAGCCGACCTCGGCGAAGTAGGCCAGCTCCTTCTGCGCCGACTCGATCAGGGCCTCGGGGGTGACCCCGCCGTGCCGCTCGTAGAGCTCCTTGTCGAGCGACCCGGCGTTCACCCCGATCCGGATGGGGACGCCGCGGTCCTTGGCCTCGGAGGCCACCGACTTGATCTCGGCCTCCTTGCGCAGGTTGCCGGGATTGAGCCGCAGCCCCTGGACGCCGGCGTCGAGTGCGGCCAGGGCCATCTTGTGGTGGAAATGGATGTCGGCGATGATCGGCACCGGCGAGCGCGGCACGATCTGGGCCAGCCCCTCGGCGGCCGCCTCCTCGTTGCAGGTGCACCGCACGATGTCCGCCCCCGCCGCGGCCAGGGCGTAGATCTGGGCCAGGGTCCCGTCGACGTCGGCCGTCTTGGTGGTCGTCATCGACTGGACCGAGACCGGGGCGTCACCCCCGACGGCCACGTCGCCGACGTGGATCTGGCGGGTCTTGCGGCGCGTCGTGAGGAGGTTCCCTGAGAGTTCCACGTACCCATTGTGCCCCGGAGTGGGTCCCGGCCGTGCGCCGCGGCCGCCGGCACCCGGCCGGCGTCAGCCGAACGGGTTGGCGACCGGGTGGGTGATGTCCAGGTAGGCGGCCGAGGTGACCAGCAGGATGAGCAGGACGACGAAGCCGTAGGCGACCGGGACGAGCTTGGCCGCGTCGGCCTGGTAGTAGGGCCGGCCTCGCCGGGTCCGGATCCGCTCGTAGAGCGGCGATGGCGACGTGGCCGCCGTCGAGCGGCAGCATCGGCAGCATGTTGGCGATGCCGATGAAGATGTTGAGCGCGATCAGCACCTCGAGGAGGGAGCCGACCCCGGCCTGGGCGCCCTGGACGGCCGTGCGCACGGCGCCGATGATCGACTCGGGCCGGGGCGTGTTGTTCCGCTGGGCCTGGGCCGCCGCGGTCGGGTTGGTCACCTGGTGGACGTAGTTGGCGATCCCGTGCGGGGAGAACACCTGGCCGAGCCCGGTGAAGGCGTCGCTGGTCGTCTGGCCGACGACGACCCCGGCGCCGCCCAGGGCGCCCGAACGGGTTCTCCGGGACGTTGACCCCCCGAGGCCGACGCCGATCACGCCGGTCGGCTTCCCGGTGCGCTTCTCCAGGCGCTGGCCCCCGCTGATCACGTCACGCTTGTCCTCGGGCACGACGGTGAGCGTCCGCGTGACGCCGTCCCGCTGCACCTCGAGGCGCGAGCGGCACGTCCACCGATCGCTCGATCGCGTCGACCAGCTGGTTGGGATTCGGAGAACGAGTGGCCGTTCACCCCGACGATGACGTCGCCGACCTGCAGCCCGGCCCGCTGGGCCGGGTTGAGGCGTTGGCCGGCGAACGCGTCGAGCGCTCGCGACCTCGACCCTGGAGTTCGATGTGGCCGCCGATGAAGACGAGCGCCGCCCAGGCGAGGACGAACGCCATGACGAAGTGCATGAACGAGCCGGCCGACGCCACGATGATCCGGTTGTGGAAGGGCTGCTGGCGGTAGGTGCGGGCCTCGTCGGCCGGGTCGATCTCCTCGAGGTTGGTCATGCCGGGGATCTTCACGTAGCCCCCGGCCGGGATCCCCTTCACGCCGTACTCGGTCTCGCCGCGGCGGATCGACCACAGCGCGGGGACCGAAGCCGACGAAGAACTCGGTCACCTTCATCCGGCTCCACTTGGCCGTGACGAAGTGCCCGCCTCGTGCACCATGATCATGACCACGACCGCCAGGATCACGAGGAACAGGTCGCCCAGCCCGAACGACGAAGAAGATCACCGCGACGACCGACGACGGAGACGGCCAGGCGGACCAGCGGCCGCGCGTGGAGCGTCGGCGTCGGCGGCGCGGTGCCCGGGGGGCGGGGCGGGGCGATCGTCACGCGGCCCCGCCGCGCTTCTCGACCGCCGGCTCGGCCCGGTCCCGGGCCAGGCGGTCGGCCTCGAGCACCGCCTCGAGCGAGTCGATCGGCTCGTCGTCGAAGGACTCCGAGGTGTCGGCGACCACCTCGGCGATGGACAGCCACCCGATGCGCCCGGCCAGGAAGGCCGCCACCGCGACCTCGTTGGCCGCGTTCAGCCACGCCGGCGCGCCGCCACCGTCCCGCCCGGCCCGCGTAGGCGAGGTCGAGACAGCCGAACACGTCGCGGTCGGGCGGCTCGAAGGTGAGCTCCATCGGGCTCCGCCCAGTCGACCGGCCCGAAGGCCACGTCGAGGCGCTCCGGGTAGCCGAGGGCGTACCCGATCGGCAGGCGCATGTTCGGGCATCGAGAGCTGGGCCAGCGTCGCCCCGTCGACCAGCTCGACCATCGAGTGGACGATCGACTGGGGGTGCACGACGACCTCGATGCGGTCGTAGTCGCACGCCGAAGAGCTCGTGGGCCTCGATGACCTCGAGGCCCTTGTTCATGAGGGTCGACGAGTCGATCGTGATCTTGGGGCCCATCTTCCAGGTCGGATGGGCCAGGGCGTCCTCCCGGGTGACGCCGGCCGAGCTCGTCCGCGGCTCCGACCCCGGAACGGCCCCCCCGACGCGGTGATCGAGCAGCGCGGGCGACGTCGCTCGGTCGCGCCACCGAGGCCAGGCACTGGTGGACGGCGCAGTGCTCGGAGTCGACCGGCACGATCTCGGCGCCGGGGGTCGCCCGGGCCCGCTGCACGATCGGGGCGCCGGCGATCAGCGACTCCTTGTTGGCCAGGGCGAGCCGGCGGCCCGACTTCGAGCGCGGCCAGCGTGACCGGGAGCCCGGCGAACCCGACCACCCCGTTCACCACCACGTCGGCGGCCGTGGCCGCGGCGACCAGCCCCTCGGGCCCGGCCACCACCTCGGTGCCCGGCCGGCACCAGCTCGGCCAGCTTCGGGGCGAGGCCGGCGTCGCCGATCGCGACCAGGTCCGGGCGCAGCGCCCGGGCCTGCTCGGCCAGCAGGTCGATGGAGCTCTGGGCGGCCAGCGCGACCACCTCGAAGCGGCCGCCGCTCGCCTCGACGACCTCGATCGGCCTGGGTGCCGATCGACCCGGTCGAGCCGACCAGGCTCACCGTGCGTGCTAGTCACCACGCCGGCGCGCTCCGGATGCGGTCATCGGGCCAGCATGCCATCGCCCGGCGCCCCCCGAGCGGTCACCGGCGGACGCGGTCATCCCAGGTGGAAGGCGATGACCAGGTAGTAGGTGGCCGGCAGGACGAACAGCAGCCCGTCGACACGGTCGAGCAGCCCGCCGTGGCCGGGCAGCAGCCGGCCCATGTCCTTGCGGCCGAGGTGGCGCTTCACCGTCGACTCGAACAGGTCGCCGAGCGTGGCCACGACCGAGACGACCAGGCCGAGGGCGGCGGCCTTGCCGACCGTCCAGGGGTGGATCAGGTGCACGATCACCGACCGAGAGGATGACCGAGGTGACGCAGCCCGCCGACGAACCCCTCCCAGGTCTTGTTGGGGCTGACCGAGGCCATCGGGTGTCGACCGAGCCACGCCCCGAAGGTGAGCGCGCCGACGTCGTAGGCGACCGCGGCGATGACCCCGCCGAGCAGGAAGGCGATGCCGTGGCGGTCCGGGAAGAGCGCCGGCGAGAGCAGCAGGGCCGCCGAAGGACCCGAAGACGGCCACCCACCCGAAGACGAACAGCGTGGTCCCGGTGGAGCGGACCGCGTCGGTCTGCTCCACCCCGGCCAGGTGCCAGACGAAGCAGGACGGCGACCAGCAGGACGAAGCACGAGCGGCAGCGCGACCTGGCCCTTGTTGTAGGTGGCGACCATCAGCGAGACGGTGGCCACCAGGCCGAGCAGGGTCACCGGGTGGTAGCCGCCCGTGCCGGAAGGCCGCGAAGGCCTCGGCGGCGGCCATCGTCACGACCAGCGTGACCAGCGCCACCGCGGCGGCCGGCCCGATCTTGAAGGTGATCAGGGCCAGGCCCGCCGAGGACCAGCCCCGAGACGATGGCGGCGGCCACGTTGCGCGGCGGCGCCTCCTCGGCTGGGGGCCCGGCGGGCGGCCGCAGCCGGTCGCCGCCGGAGCGCGCTCGGCGGCGGCGGCCGGCGGCGGCTCGCGCTCGGCCGCGGCCGTGCGGCGGTTCGTCGGCAGCCGCTGCGACCGGAACGCGACCGGCGGCTCGTCGCGGGGCTCCTCGAGCTCGTCGATCGACGGTCGTCGATCCGCCGCGCTCCTCGGCGACGACCGGGCGTCGTCGGCAGCCTCGGGGGCCGCGGACTCTCGGCCGGCGGCGATCGAGGCGACGCCTGGGGCGTCTCGGACTCATCGTCGCTCGGCGCCGACCACCGGCAGGATCACCGCGGTGATCGGGCCGTCGTCCTCGTCGTCGCTCACCCACGCCGGCGGCGACGGGCGAGCGCGAGGTCGTCCCAGTCCGCTCTCGGCCGTCCTCGTCCCAGGCTCGTCGTCGCCGAAGATCTCGCCGCCTGTCGGGCTTGGACCCGGGCAGATCGAACACCCACGGCTGGCGGTCCGACGGGCCCGTGTCGAGCGAGCCCTGGCCGGTCTGGTCGCCGGCCAGCATCGACGGCTCGAACTCCTCGTCCTGGGCCTCCCAGTCGGAGCCCTCCTCGCGCCAGGTCGGCCCGCGGCAGCGAGGCGAAGGGGTCGGCGTCGGCCGAGTCGAGCTCGCGGGCGAGGATCGCGGGGACCTCGCCGGTGGCGGGCTCGGTCCAGTGCGGCAGGGGCGGGGACGAACGTGGGCGCCGAGGCTCTGCCTCGGCGCCCTCGTCGTCGGCTCCTCGCTCCCAGTCCGCGACTGGTCCTCGTCGGCGCACGCGCGGCCGAACGACCGGCCGGCTCGGCGCCGACGATCCGCACCTGACCGCTGCGGTAGCCGGTGTGCTCGAGCCCTTCGTCTCGTTCGTCGTCTCTCGCCATCGGTCCCCCTCAGACCTCCAAGAGCTCGCGCTCTTTGTGGCTGAGCAACTCGTCGATCGCGCCCACCTGCGCGTGGGTGACCTTCTCGAGCTCCTTCTCGATCCGCTCGAGCTCGTCGGCGGTGAGCGACCCGTCCTTCTCCAGGCCCTCGAGCTCGTGGCGGGCGCCCCGGCGCAGGTTGCGCACCGCGATCCGCCCCTCCTCGGCCTTGTGCCGGACGACCTTCACCAGCTCCTTGCGCCGCTCCTCGGTCAGCGGCGGGAACGCGAGCCGGATGACGGTGCCGTCGTTGGCCGGGTTGATGCCGAGGTCCGAGCGTGCTGATGGCCTTCTCGATCGCGTCGAGCGACCCCTTGTCGTAGGGAGAGACCACGAGCAGCATCGCGTCGGGGACGCTGAAGCCGGCCAGCTGGCGCAGCGGGGTCTGGGTCCCGTAGTAGTCGACCATCAGGGTCTCGACCAGGGCCGGGGTGGCCCGCCCGGTGCGGACCGATGCGAACTCGGTCCGGGCGTGGTCGACCGCCTTGGCCATCTTGTCCCGGACCTCTTCGAGGACGACCTGGGCGAGCTCCTCGGTCATCGGACCAGCGTACCGATCTGTTCGCCGCTGAGCGCCCGGCGCAGGTTGCCCTCGGGCATCAGGTCGAACACCCGGATCGGGCAGGCCGTTGTCCTTGCAGAAGGTGATCGCGGTGAGGTCCATGACCCGGAGGTCCTTGGCCACCACGTCCATGAAGGAGATCTCGTCGAACCGGGTGGCGGTCGGGTCGAGCCGGGGGTCGGCGCTGTAGACGCCGTCCACCCCACCGTGGGTGCCCTTGTACAGGAGGTCGGCCTCGATCTCGGCGGCCCGGAGGGCGGCCGAGGTGTCGGTCGTGAAGTACGGGTTGCCCATGCCGGCGGCCAGCAGCACCACCCGGTCCTTCTCCAGGTGCCGGATGGCCCGGCGCCGGATGTAGGGCTCGGCGACCTCGGCCATGCGTGATCGCGGTCAGCACCCGGGTGTCCTGGCCGTGCTGCTCGAGCGCGTCCTGCAGCGCCAGCGCGTTGATGACGGTCGCCAGCATCCCCATGGTGTCGGAGGTGGCCCGGTCCATGCCGGCCCCGGCCCCGGTCGTGCCCCGCCAGATGTTGCCGCCGCCGACGACCACGGCCAGCTCGATGTCGAGCTCGGCGCGGGCCTCCGCGATCTCGCGGGCGAAGCGCTCGACGACGCCGGCGTCGAGCACCTCGTCCGAGGACGCCGACGCCAGCGCCTCGCCCGACATCTTCAGTACGACACGCCTGTGGTCACCCACGCGACGCTCCCAAGAGCGGCTTCGCCGGCCCTATGGACCGATGACCACCTGGGCGAAGGCGACGATCTCTGCCGAGCCCAGCATGGCGGCGACGGTCTGCTTGTCGTCGTGTGCCGACGGCTGCTCGAAGAGCACCCGCTCCTTGAACCAGCCGTTCAGCCGGCCCTCGACGATCTTGGGCAGCGCGGCCTCGGGCTTGCCCTCGTTGCGCGACGAGCGCCTCGAGGGTCTTGCGCTCCTCCTCGACCTCTTCCTCGGGCACGTCCTCACGGCGCAGGTAGGTCGGCCGCGAGAACGCGGCGGTCAGCGCGACCTCGTGGGCCAGCTCGGTCGATCCGCCCTTCAGCACCACCGCCACCGCGTTCACCCCGCGGCCGGACTGTTGGTGGAGGTAGGTGTCGACGACCTCACCATCCTTGGCCTCGAGCCGGATACACCCGCCCGACCGAGATGTTCTCCTTCAGCGTCGTCGCGAGGCGTTCGACGTCGCTCGCTCGCGCTCGGCGATCGCCTCCTCACCCTCGGCGGCGACCAGGGCCGCCAGGTCGTCGGCGACGGCGACGAACTCGGCCGCCTTGGCCACGAAGTCGGTCTCGCAACGCAGCTCGACGATCGCGGCCACGTCGTTGTCCTTCACCACCGCGACCGCGCCCTGGCTGGCGTCGCGGTCCTCGCGCTTCACGCTTCTCGGCGAGCCCGTGCTCGCGCAGCCACTGCGCGGCGGCTTCCATGTCGCCGTCGCACGTCTTCGAGGGCGCGCTTCGCGTCCATCATCCCGGCGCCGGTCTCCTGACGCAGCCGCTGCACGTCCTTGGCCGTGAAGTTGGCCACCTCTACACCTCCGACCCGACGCCGCTCGCTGCGACGGTGCTCTGTTCGGTTCCGTTGCTCTCTCGACCCCGGTGGCCTCGACCCCGGCGGCCTCGACCCCGGTGGCCTCGACCGCCGGTGGCCTCGACCACCGTGCGCCGTCCGCCGTTGCTGGCGGAGCCTCGGTGCTGGCGGCCTCCGCCGTGGCAGCGGCGCCTCGCCTCGGCCTGCTCGGGTGCCGTGCCGTCGCTCGGAGCGTTCGGGCGGCGGCGGAATGGCGTCGGGGCCCGGCACGCGCTGGCGCGGCAGTCGCGCGCCGATCCGTTGGTCGCCTCGTCGCCCGGCCGGGGCGGCCGGCCGGTTGCCGGCGATCCAGCGGCCCTCGCGCACCGCCTCGGCCACCACCCGGCACATGAGCGCGCCCGAACGGATGGCGTCGTCGTTGCCCGGGATCACGTAGGTGATGACGTCCGGGTCGCAGTTGGTGTCGACGACCGCGACCACCGGCATGTGCAGCTTGTTCGCCTCGGTGACCGCGATGTGCTCCTTCTTCGTGTCGATCACGAAGATCGCGTCGGGCAGGCGGTCGAGCCCGCTGATCCCGCCCAGGTTCCGCTTGAGCTTCTCGAGCTCGCGGACGTGGCGCAGCGCCTCTCGCTTGGGCATGCCCTCGAAGTCGCCGGCCGACTGCATGGTCTCGAGCTCCTGCATGCGCTTCACCCGCGAGCTCACGGTGGCGAAGTTGGTCAGCATGCCGCCCAGCCAGCGCTGGTTGACATAGGGCATGCCGCAGGCCTCGGCGTAGTCGGCCACCGGGCCCTGGGTCTGCTTCTTCGTGCCGACGAAGAGGATCTTGCCGCCGCCCGCGACGAGGTCGCGGATGAACGTGTAGGCGGACTCGACCCCCTCGAGGGTCTTGTGCAGGTCGATCAGGTAGATCCCGTTGCGCTCGCCCAGGATGTAGCGGCGCATCTTGGGGTTCCAGCGACGGGTCTGGTGCCCGAAGTGGACTCCGGCCTCGAGCATCTGGCGCATCGTGACGACGGCCATAGGTTGACTCCTCCAGTCGGTTGTTCCTCCCCGGGCGCAACACCTCCGAGGAGGCGACCGTGGAACGCGCTCGGGTGCGTGGTTTGCAAAGGTTGACCGCTCCCCGACGGGAGCAGCGAGCGAGTGTACCCGGCGGCCCGGGACCGACTGAACCAGCGGGCTCAGGCCCGCGGGTGGGTCCCCCGGTAGACCGAGACCAGCCGTTCCTTGCTCACGTGGGTGTACACCTGGGTCGTCTGGAGGCTCGAGTGGCCGAGCAGCTCCTGGACCACCCGCAGGTCGGCTCCCCCGTCGAGCAGGTGGGTGGCGAAGCTGTGCCGCAGCGCGTGGGGGTGGGTCGGGCACCGGCGAGCGCCGGTCGATGATCCGCCGGACGTCCCGCGGCCCGAGGCGGTTGCCCGACCCGGTTCAGGAAGACCGCCTCGTGCGGGCTGTGCGGGCGGGCCAGCTCGGCCCACCCGCCGGCGCAGCCAGTCGGCGAGCGCCTCGGCGGCCCGGTCGTGGATCGGCACCTGGCGCTCCTTGTTCCCCTTCCCGATCACCGTCACGATCCGGCCCGAGAGGTCGAGACCGCCGCGGTCGAGCCCGCACAGCTCGGCCACCCGCAGGCCGGCCGCGTACAGCAGCTCGAGCACCGCGCGGTCCCGCAGGTCGAGCGGCCAGCGCCCGGGCGTCGTCGCCCGGCCGCCGCTCGGCCGGGTCGAGCAGGCGGTCCAGCTCGGCGTGCGACAGCACCCGCGGCAGCCGGCCGTTCGCCTTGGGCGCCGACAGCCCCCGGGCCGGGTCGGCCTCGATCAGCCCGCGGCGCCGGCACCACGAGAAGTAGGCAGCGCACCGCGGCCGCCTTGCGGGCCACCGACGCCCGGGCGTAGCGCCGGGTGGCCAGGAAGGCCAGGTAGCGGCGGAGCAGCATCCGGTCCACGCCGCGCCGGGCGGTCGACGCCCGCCGCGCCCCGCCCACTCGGCGAACGCGACCAGGTCGGAGCGGTAGGCCCGCCGGGTCGCCTCGGACGACCGCCGAGAGCCCGGTCGAACGCCTCGAGCTCCCAGGCCGCCGAGTCGCGACTCGGGCGCGGCGACCGAGGCCGCCGTGGCGCATCCGACATCACGACCACGCTAGGTCGGCCGGTTCCACCTGGTGGGGACCGTCGTGGGTCGATCGGAGCGAGCCCGCCACGAATACGGTGGGGTCCGTGCGACCGTCGCACAGAGGTCGCTATGGCATGATCGCCCGAGGCGATCGGGCATCGGAGGTTCGGTCCGGCGAACGACCGGACCGAGGAGCGAGGCGAGTCGATGAGCAGTCGGATCCTGGTGGTGGAGGACGACGAGCGGATCCGCTCCTCCATGCGCCTGGCCCTCGAGGAGGAGGGCTACGAGGTCGACGACGTGGGGAGCGGCGAGGAGGCGCTCGACCACTTCGCCGCCCAGGCCCCCGACGTCACGCTCATCGACCTCATGCTGCCCGGGCATGGACGGGTTCGAGTGCTGCCGGGCGCTGCGACGCCAGAGCGCGGTGCCCGATCATCATGGTCACGGCCCGCACCGACACCCACGACATCGTGGCCGGGCTCGAGGCCGGGGCCGACGACTACGTCACCAAGCCCTTCGTGGCCAAGGAGCTCGGCGCCCGGATCCGGGCGCTGCTCCGTCGGGCCCGGCCGGCCGAGGAGGAGCCCCGCGTGCTCAACTTCGGCGACCTCGAGCTCATCCCCGAACAGGGGGTGCTGCGGCACCACGACGGCGACGACGTCCACTGCACGAGGACCGAGTTCCGGCTGCTCTGCGAGCTGGCCACCAACCCCAACAAGGTGCTGACCCGCGAGCAGCTGCTCGACCGGGTGTGGGGTTACGACTACTTCGGCGACGGCCGGCTGGTCGACGTCCACATCCGCCGGCTTGCGGACCAAGGTGGAGCCGGACCCCGCCCTGCCGCGCCACATCCTCACCGTCCGCGGCATGGGCTACAAGCTGGTCCCCTGACGTGACCGACGCGGCGGACGCCCTGGCGCCGCCCGCTCGCGACGGACCGGCTGCGCACGTCGCTCCGGGGTCCCCTCGAGATGTGGGAGCGGCTCGGTCTCCAGGCCCGGGTCACCGGGCTCTTCGCCTTCGGGGCCCTGCTGCTGTCGCTGTTGATGGGCGGCCTGTCCTTCTACACGACGTCGCACTTCTTGGTGAGCGACCAGGTGAACGCGGCGATCACCGCAGGCCGCCGACGGGCGCGACCACCCTGCAGACCGACCTGCCTGCCGACGCGTCAGAGATCACCACGCTGCTGAGCGACCGTCGACTCGACCTACGGGCGCCCACGTCGGTCCTCGTACTTCAGGGCACCGACGTACTCCTCGAACGCCTTCAGCCGTGTCGATCGCCGACCTGCCCCGTGGGCTGCGTGGCCCTCGTGCGGATCGGGACGCCGGCGAACCCAGACCTTCGTGCTCAACAACCACGCCCCAGGTGGCGGTCGGGATCCCGCTGCCGGCCGTGCCCGTGGACGCTCGAGTACTTCGCGATCTTCGACCTGCACGACCTCGACCACACCCTGCACGTGCTCGCCCTGGCGCTCGTGCTCGGCGGGCTCGTCACGACCGTGCTCGGCGGGTTGATCGGCCGGCTGGCCAGCGGACGCTCGCTGCGGCCGCTCACGGCCGTGTCGCGGGCCGCCGTCGCCATCGCCCGGGGCGACCTCGACACCCGGCTGCGCGCGACGACCGAGGACCCCGACCTGCGCCGGCCTGACCCAGTCGTTCAACACGATGGTCGACCAGCTCCAGGACCGGATCGAGCGGGACGCCCGTTTCACCTCGGACGTGAGCCACGAGCTGCGCTCCCCGCTCACCACCATCGCCAACACCCTGAACGTGCTCGGAGGCCCACGCCGACGAGCTCACGCCCGCGGGCGCAACGGGCCCTCGAGCTCTTCGGGGCCGACCTCCGGCGCTTCGAGCGCATGGTCGCCGAGCTGCTCGAGATCTCCCGTTCCGACACCGGGTCGGCCGACGTGTCGCTCGAGTACGTCGACGCCGGCGAGCTGGTGCGCCAGGCGGTCGGCGGCGGGCACCCGGACGATGCCCGAGTCGGAGCCGCCGCCGGTCGTCTGGATCGACCCGGTGCTCGACGACACCATCTTGAGCGTCGACAAGCGCCGGTTCGAGCGGGTCATGGCCAACCTGCTCGAGAACGCCGCCCTGCTACGGCGGGCGGCGCCACCCGGGTCGCGGCCGAGCCCGGACCGGACCGCGACGGCCAGCCCACCGTCGTCGTGGCGGTCGAGGACCACGGACCCGGGGTCCCGCTCGGGCGAGCGGCGGCGGATCTTCGAGCGCTTCTATCGGGGCCAGGCCGTCGGGGCGCCGGGGGGCGAGCACCGGGACCGGCCTCGGGCCTGGCCCTGGTGGCCGAGCACGTGCGGCTGCTCGGTGGGCTGGTCGGCATCGAGGACGCGCCGGGGGCGGTGCTCGCTTCACCGTCGAGCTGCCCGCGATCGACGGGCGAGGAGCCCGGGTGAGAGCGGGCCCCAGTCGGCTGGGCGCCCTGGTCGCCACGGTCGCACTGGCGATCGTGCTGGCCGCGTGCGGGGTCTCGACCTCGGGCTCACCGCAGGCGATCAGCAAGAGCCTGGTGCCGTCGCCGCCGCCGCCGGCGGCCACCGACCACCGCGCCGAGCGACGACGATCGCAGGTGACGATCGTGCTGTTGAACGCGGCGACGAACGCGCCGGTCCCGGTGGCCCGTTACGTCCCCCAGCCCCAGGACAACCTGCACGACCATCGTGTACCGACCTCCTCTTGGGTCCCCAACAGGGCGAGGTCGACCGAGGCGTCTGGCAGCGCGATCCCGGCCGGCACCAAGCTCATCGGGGTCTCCCCCAACCCCGCCGGCACCCCGGGGGTCGAGCCGAGCCTGCCGGTGACGGTCAACCTCTCGGTCGATTTCATCCGACGTCAGCGGGCTGAGCCAGGTGCTCGCGGTCGAGCAGGTGGTCTTCACCGTCGCGTGTGACCTGACGCCGCCCTGACCCGGGTCTCGTTCGAGGTCGAGGGCGTCCCCCAGGACGTGCCGGTCGCTCACGGGCGACCTGGTCGACCGGGCCGGTGAGCGCGGCCGACTATCTCGGCCCCGGGCGACGTTGAGCTGCAGTACCAGTTAAGCGACGCTCGCCGGGCTGGCCGCGGCGCTTTGCCAGGCGATCCGGGGGGCACCCGACCACAGGTGCTCGAGGTCGTAGTAGCTCGCGGGTCTGCTCGGCGAAGACGTGCACGATGAAGTCGCCGTAGTCCATGAGCACCCAGGTCGCGTCGGACAGTCCCTCGACGGCGATCGGCGCGGTGCCGTCGTGGTCCTTCACCTGGCGCTCGACCTCCTCGACCAGCGCCCGCACCTGGCGGTCGTTGCGTCCCGAGGTGACCACGAAGGCGTCGACGACGCCCAGCAGCTCGCCCATGGCCAGGACGACCGTGTCCTCGCCCAGCTTGTCGTCGGCGGCTCGCGCCGCGACCAGGGCGGAGTCGGGGATCATCGGTGCACCGGCCATCGCGACGGTGGTGCCAGGGACTGGGCTCATTCGCCTCCTCGGTCGGTTCGGGTGTGCGGGATCGGACTGCGACAGATCCGGATCGCCGCCGCCGAACGTCTCGGGCGGCGATCGTCAATGAAGCATGTCCAGGACGGCGACGGTCGCCCCGAGGGTGGCGGCCAGCACCCCGAGGCCGAGCAGTGCGTCACGACGGCGCAGCCGCCGGGCGACGTGCAGGTCGCGCCGGCTGTGCGAGGCTCGGCGTCGGCCACCGGCGCTTCGGCGGGCGGCGGGGTGCCGAGCGGAGCCGCCAACGTCGACCCGGGCCACCACGACCGGCTGAGCCGACTTCGCACCCGACCGACCGCCCGACTCGGCCCGACTCGGTCGACCTGGGACGGGCCGTCTTGACTCCGGCGACTGTCATCTGCCCACAGCGTACAGATCCCGGCGCCGAATGCAATGCTCCACCGCCTCGGGCACCAGGCCCGGCGATCGGGCCGACCGGCGGCCACCAGCGGCCCGGACCTCGGAGCTGGACACGTCGACGCCGGCCCCGTCGACCACCTCGACCCGCCACCCGGGACCGCCTCGGCGGGCCGCCACGCCCGGCCGGCCGACGACCACCAGGGTCACCAGACGGGCCAGATCGTCGACCCGGTGCCAGGTCGCAGAGCGTGTGCGACCACGTCGGCCCCGACGATCAGGAACTGCTCGGGCGCGGGCTCGCCCCGCGCCCGGGCGGCCTCGGCCAGCGCCTCGACGGTCTCGACCGTGTAGCTCGGGCCCGCCCCGGTCGAGCTCGATCCGGCTGACCTCGGCCCCCGGCGATCCCCTGCGACCGCCGCCTCGACCATGGCCAGGCGGTCCTCGGCCGGGGTGACCGCTCGGACCGGGCTCTTCTGCCAGGGGTCGTTGGCCACCACGAAGAGCACCCGGTCGAGCCCGAGCCGCTCGCGGCACGCCGACGCAGCGGCCACGTGACCGACGTGCGGCGGGTCGAAGGTGCCCCCGAGGATCCCCAGGCGCTCGGGACCGCGGCACCGGAGCGTCGGACATGGCGGGCAAGCCTACGAGGCGTGTCCGGCGGCCGGGGTGGGTCGCGTGGCGTGGTCGCCCGAGGCCGTACGCTGGGCGATGACGTCGGCCACCGACACCGCCGAGCACGCCTGGCATCCCGGGTCGTGGCGCGAGCTATCCGGCCGACCAGCAGCCGGCGTGGCCGGACGAGGACGCCCGCAAGCGGGTCGAGACGCAGCTGAGCCGCGCTGCCCGCCGCTCGTCTTCGCCGGCGAGGCCCGCAACCTGACCGCCGCCCTGGGCGAGGTCGCCCAGGGCCGCGCCTTCCTGCTCCAGGCCGGCGACTGCGCGGAGTCCTTCGACGACTTCTCGGCCGACTCGATCCGGGACAAGTTGAAGGTCATCTTGCAGATGGCGGCGGTCCTCACCTACGCGGCCGGGGTCCCGGTGGTCAAGGTCGGTCGCATCGCCGGCCAGTTCGCCAAGCCGCGTTCCCAGCCGACCGAGATGGTGGGCGAGACCGAGCTCGAGGCGTTCCGCGGCCACATGGTCAACGACGACGCGTTCGACCCCGAGGCCCGGCGGCCCAACCCCGAGCGGCTCGTCACCGCCTACCACCAGTCGGCCTCGACCCTGAACCTGCTGCGGGCGTTCACCACCGGCGGGTTCGCCGACCTCACCCAGGTGCACGCGTGGAACCAGCAGTTCGTCTCGACGTCGGCCGAGGGCCGCCGCTACGAGCGCATCGCCGGCGAGATCGACCGGGCGCTGCGGTTCATGTCCGCCTGCGGCATCGACCTGGCCGCCGAGGCCGGGCTGCACCAGGTCGACTTCTGGACCAGCCACGAGGCGCTGATCCTCCACTACGAAGAGGCGCTCACCCGGCGCGACTCGCTCACCGGCAACTGGGTCGACGGCTCGGCCCACATGCTCTGGGTCGGCGAGCGCACCCGGCGCCTCGACGGCGCCCACCTGCAGTTCCTCTCGGGCGTCATCAACCCGCTCGGGGCCAAGATCGGCCCGAACGCCACCGCCGACGAGGTGGTCGGGATCTGCGAGATCCTCGATCCCGAGCCAGGTGCCCGGGTCGGCTCACCCTCATCGCCCGCCTCGGCGCCGACCGGGTCGAGTCCCTCCTCCCCCCGCTCATCGAGGCGGTGGCCGAGTCGGGCCACCCGGTCGTCTGGGCGTGCGACCCGATGCACGGCAACACCTTCACGAGCTCCGGCGGCCACAAGACCCGGCGCTTCGAGGACATCTGGAACGAGCTGCGGGGCTTCTTCAAGGTCCACCGCCAGGCCGGGACCTGGCCCGGCGGCGTGCACGTCGAGCTCACCGGCGACGACGTGACCGAGTGCCTGGGCGGCGCCGAGGAGATCTTCGAGGGCGACCTGCACCAGCGCTACACGACGACGTGTGACCCCCGCCTGAACGCCCGCCAGGCCCTCGACCTCGCGTACCGGATCACCGAGCTGCTCGCGCGACCTGCCCGAGGACTGAGCGCGACCAGGCCTACTCGAGGTCGCCGACGAACTTCTCCAGCTGGCGCAGCGTCCGGCACTCGACCACCGCGTCGCAGTGGGCCGCCGTACGTCGCCGATGACCGAGTCGCCCGACCCCCAGTAGTCGCGCGGCTCGGGGTTGAGCCAGTAGACGTGGCGGGCCTTGCGTGCGCAGCTCGGCCAGCACCCAGTCCTCGGTGGCGTGGTAGTTGTTCCGGGCGTCGCCGAGCACGAGCACGCTCGTGCGCTGGGTGACCTCGCCGGCCCAGCGGTCGTAGAAGACGCCGAGCGCGTGGCCGTAGTCGGAGTGGCCGTCCACCCACACCACGTCGGCCTCGGTGTTGATCCGCTGCACCGCCTCCGCCGGGTCGTCGACCTGCTCGAAGAACCGGGTCACCTCGTCGATGCCGTCGACGAAGACGAAGCTGCGCACCTTGGAGAACTGCGACTGGATCGCGTAGACGAGGTGCAGGGTGAACCGGGCGAAGGAGGCCACCGAGCCCGAGATGTCGGCGATCACCATGATCTCGGGCTTGGCCGGGCGGGGGTGCCGGAACCGCGGCTCGACCGGGACCCCGCCGGTCGACAGCGAGCGGCGCACGGTGGCCCGGAAGTCGAGCGGGCCCCGGCGGCGGTGGCGGCGCCGGCGGGCCAGGCGCACGGCCAGCTTGCGCGAGAGCGGGCTGGAGGGCCCGCTGCAGCGTGGCCAGCTCGTCGCGGGTGGCGTGCATGACGTCGAGGTCCTCGGGCAGGGGCTTGCGGATCGACTTGGCCAGGGCCTCGGCGCCCCGGTCCTCGACCAGGCGCCGCCGGATCTCGTCCTCGACCGCCTTGCGCAGCTGGTCGACCCGGCCCCGGTACTCGTCGCCGAGCAGCCGCTCGTCGAAGGCCGACAGGTCCTCGGCGTCGGGGCGCGCTCGCCTGGGCCTGGGCGACCAGGCGCTCGAGCACCCGGTCGAGCTCGAGGTTCCGCAGCGTCCGGTAGAGGTAGTAGGTGCCCCCGACCGGCCGGCCCTTCTCGATGCCGGCGAAGCGGGTCACCGCCTGGCGGGCCACCAGCCGCATGAGCGACTGGTCGCCCTCGAGCAGGGCCTGGTAGAGCATCGCGGCCAGCTCCTCGGGGGTCATCTGGTCCGACGGTCCCCCGCCGCCCTGCTGGCCCTGCGCATCGCCGCGGAGCGCTTGGCCTCGGCGTCCTCGCCCGACGGTGCGCCGCCGCCGCCGTCCTCGCCCGAGCCGAGCCCGCGGGCGAAGTAGATGTCGAAGGTCGTCTCGAAGGCGTGCCAGTGGCTGGACGACTTCACCAAGGTCGCGCCGAGCGCGTACTTGAGCGCCTCGCGGTCCTCGATCGGGATGTGGTGGACGGCCTCGGCGGCGTCGAGGTGCTCGGTGAGCGACACCGGCAGCCCGGCCCGGCGCAGCTCCTCGACGAACCCCGAGAGGAGGTTCAGCACCGACCGATCCTCAGACGTCGCTGGCCGTGAGGAGCTCCTTGGCCGCCTTGTCGATGTCGCTCTGGTACTTGAGCAGGATGTGCAGGCTGTCCTTGGCCGCGGTCGGCGTCGATCGAGGTGATGCCGAGCACGACCAGGGTGCGGGCCCAGTCGAGGGTCTCGGACACCGACGGCAGCTTGCGCAGCTCGATGGTGCGCAGCGAGCGGACGATCCGGGCGACCTGGTCGGCCAGCTCGTCGGTGATCCCGGGCACCCGGTGCCGGACGATGGCCCGCTCGCGCTCGATGTCGGGGTAGTCGATGTGCAGGTAGAGGCAGCGCCGCTTGAGCGCCTCGGAGAGCTCCCGGGTGTTGTTGGAGGTGAGGAAGACCATGGGCAGCTGGGTGGCCCGCACCGTGCCGAGCTCGGGGATGGACACCTGGTACTCGGAGAGGACCTCGAGCAGCAGGGCCTCGGTCTCGAGCTCGACCCGGTCGACCTCGTCGACGAGCAGGACCACCGGCTCGTTGGCCCGGATGGCCTCGAGCAGCGGGCGGGTGAGGAGGAAGTCCTCGGAGAAGATGTCCTCCTCGAGCTCGGCCCAGGTCGGCGAGTGGTGGTCGCGCCGCGCCTGGCGTCCTCGAGTCGGCGACCTGGCCGGCCTGGATCCGCAGCAGTTGCTTGCGGTAGTTCCACTCGTAGAGGGCCTTGGACTCGTCCAGGCCCTCGTAGCACTGGAGGCGGATCAGCCGGCTCCCGGTCAGCTCGGCCACCGACTTGGCCAGCTGGGTCTTGCCGGTCCCGGCCGGTCCCTCGACGAGGACCGGCTTGGCCAGCCGGTCGGCCAGGTACACCACGCCCGGCGATCCCCTCGTCGGCGAGATAGCCGACGTCGGCCAGGCCCTCTCGCACGGCCGGCACCGACTCGAACCGGGCCGGGCCGATGTCGCCCGAGCCCAAGCGGGTCGCATCGTCGTCATCGCCGAACCTGTCCCTCTCCCCGCACCACCCACTTGGCACACGTGAGCTCGCGGAGTCCCATCGGACCGCGGGCGTGCAGCTTCTGCGTCGAGATCCCCACCTCGGCCCCGAGGCCGAGCTCGCCGCCGTCGACGAACCGGGTCGAGGCGTTGACCAAGCACCGCCGCCGCGTCGACCTCGCGCACGAAGCGGTCAGCAGCGGCGACGTCGGTGGTCACGATCGCCTCGGAGTGCCCCGAGCCGAAGCGGTCGATGTGGGCGATGGCCGCGTCGAGGTCGTCGACGACCGCCACCGACAGGATCGGCCCGAGGAACTCGGTCGGCGAAGTCGGCCTCGGTGGCCGGCACCACCCCGGGGAGGATGCCGGCCACGGCGCTGTCGCCGCGCAGCTCGACGCCGTCCAGGGCCCGGGCCGCCATCGGCAAGAAACGGTCGGCCACCGCCCGGTGCACGAGCAGGCTCTCGGCGGCGTTGCAGACCCCGGGCCGCTGCGTCTTGGCGTTGACCACGATCTCGGTGGCCATGTCGAGGTCGGCCGACTGCGTCCACGTAGACGTGGCAGTTGCCGTCGCCGTCGAGCACGTAGGGCACGGTGGCGTGCTCGAGCAGCAGGTCGATGAGGTGGCGGCCGCCCCGCGGGATCAGGCAGTCGATCACCCCGCGCAGCCGCATGAACTCGACGCGCGGTCTCGTGGCTGGTGTCCTCGACCAGCAGGACGCCGTCGTCGGCCAGCCCGGCCTTGGTCAGCGCCTCGCGGAGCACCGCCACGATGGCCCGGTTGGACTCGATGGCCGACGACGAACCGCGCAGGAAGGCCACGTTGCCCGACTTGAGGCACAGACCGGCGGCGTCACTCGTCACGTTGGGCCGGTTCTCGTAGATGATGCCGACGACCCCGAGGGGAACCCGCACCCGCTCGACCCGCAGCCCGTTGGGACGGACCGATCCGTCGACGACCTCCCCGACCGGGTCGGGCAGCGCCGCCACCTGGCGGAGCCCGGCCGCCATCGACTCGATGCGGCCCTCGTCGAGCGCCAGCCGGTCGAGGGCGGCGTCGCCCAGCCCCTCGGTCCGGGCCCGTTCGAGGTCGGTCCGGTTGGCCACGAGCAGGGCGGCCGAACCGGCCACCAGCAGGTCGGCGGCCACCAGCAGGGCCTGGTCACGGGCGGCCGAGGATGCAGTCGAGATCGATTTTACGGCGGCCCGGGCGCGGACACCCAAGCGCGCGAGCTCGGTGGCCATTGGGCCAGCTTATCGCCGGTCGGCGATCACTCCCCAAGCACGACCATGTCGTCTCGGTGGATCAGCTCCCGAGCCAGGTCGGCGGGGAGCTGTTCGGACCGGCGGCCCACCCATTCGCCCGACCGCGATGACGGGTACTGCACCAGGCCCTTGGCGACCACCGACCCCGCGGTGTCGAGGACCTCGACGGCGTCGTCGCGTTCGAAGGTGCCCGCGACCGAGGTGACGCCGGCCGCGAGCAGCGACCGGCCCCCCTCGACCAGGGCCTTGCGGGCCCCGTCGTCGACCACCACCGTGCCGGTGCTGGCGCGGGCGAACGCGATCCAGAGCTTGCGCGCCGGAAGCGAGCTCTTGCGGGCCCGGAACACGGTGCCGGCACCCGGCTCGCCCGCCATCACGCTCAAGAGCACGCCCGGCCGGGCGGCCTCGGCGATGACCGTCTCGACCCCCGACCAGGTGGCGATCTTGGCCGCGGCCAGCTTGGAGGCCATGCCCCCGCTCCCAAGCGGGCTCCCCGGCCCACCGGCCGCGCTGCTCGAGCTGGTGGTCGATCTCGATGACCTCTTCGATCAACGACGCCTCGGCGACCTGTTTCGGGTCGGCGGTGAACAGTCCCGGGGTGTCGGTGAGCAGGGCCATGCGGTCGGCCCCGACCAGGTTCGACACCAGGGCGGCCAGACGGTCGTTGTCGCCGAAGCGGATCTCGTCGTCGGCCACCGCGTCGTTCTCGTTGACGATGGGCACCACGCCCAGCTCGAGCAGGTGGTCGAGGGTCTGGCGCGCGTGCAGGTACTGCTGGCGGTGGAAGAAGTCGAGCGGGGCCAGCAGCACCTGGCCGGCCACCAGGCCGTGCCGGGCCAACTCGTCGATCCAGGCCTGGACGAGCAGCGGCTGGCCGACCGCCGAGACGGCCTGGAGCACCGCGGGGTCCTTGGAGCGCGTACGGCCCTCGCCGAGCGCCGACCAGCCGGCCGCGATGGCGCCCGAGCTGACCACGACCACCCGGCGCGACTCGGCGCGGACCTGCGCGATCTGCGCACAGATCGACCTGATGGCCGCGGCGTCGACGTGGCCGCCCTCGGTGGTGACCGATGAGGTGCCCAGCTTCACCACCAACACCGGCCGGCGGGCGCCGCTCACCGGGTGCTCCTCGGGCGCCGGCGTGGGCCGCCTTCGACCGGGGGCCCGCCCGGTGCGAGCGAGCTGTCGGGCCCGTAGCGATACCAGGTGAACGAGAGGTCCCCGATGCGCACCTCGTCGCCGTCGCGTGCGCCCGCGCGGGCGAGCGCGCGGTCGACCCCGAGGCGCCGCAGGCGGGCCAGCACGACATCGAGCGCCTGGTCGTCGGTGAGGTCGGACAGCCCGACGGCGCGCTCGGCCGCCCGGCCCACGACCTCGAAGACCCCCGGGGAGCGCCGTTGCGCACTGATCTGCTCGGGGAACGGCCGGTGGATCACGATGGCCGGTCGGGCAGCCGGAGTGGCCACCGAGCGCGCCTGGACCACCATCTCGGCCAACCGGCCGGCCAGCGCCGAGACGCCCTCGCCGGTCACCGCCGAGATGATCAGGTCGATCGGGGCGTCGTCGTGGTCTCGGTCCGCGATCAGGTCGGACTTCGACCCGACCACCAGCCGGGGGCGATCCAACAAGTCGGGCTGGTAGCGGCCGAGCTCGTCCAGCAGGACCTCCAGCTGGGTCGCCGGTGCCACCCCGCCGGTCGCGGCGAGGTCGAGGAGTACTAGGAGCACCCGGGCCCGCTCGATGTGGCGGAGGAACTCGTGCCCGAGCCCCTTGCCCTCCGCCGCACCCTCGACCAATCCGGGGATGTCGGCGATGACGAAGTCGGTGTCGGAATCCCCCGAAGAGCCGCCGGGCACGGTCACCACGCCCAGATGGGGCTCGAGGGTCGTGAACGGATAGTCGGCGATCTTCGGTTTGGCCGCGCTGACCGCCGAGATCAGGGTTGACTTGCCGACGTTGGGGAAGCCCACGATGGCGACGTCGGCCACCAGCTTGAGCTCGAGGGTGAGCCAATGCTCCTCGCCCCGCTCACCCTGTTCGCCGAAGGCGGGCGCACGACGGCGGTTCGACAGAAAGCTCGCGTTCCCCCGGCCGCCCCGGCCTCCCCGGGCGACCAACCACCGGTCGCCGTCTTCGGGCAGGTCGCAGACGACGTCACCGGAGCGGTCCCGGATCACGGTGCCCACCGGCAACGGGACCTCGAGGTCGGCGCCGGTCACACCGGTCTTGCGTTTGGACGCCCCGTGGCCGCCGTCGCCGCCCCGGCGGTGGGGGTGGTCGCGGAAACCGATCAGCGAGGCCTGATTCGTCGTCGCCACCACCCAGACGTCACCGCCACTCCCGCCGCTCCCGCCGTCGGGGCCACCCCGATCGACATGGGCCTCCCGACGGAACGAGACCGCACCGGCGCCGCCGTCCCCGGCCTTCGCGTGGAGCTGCGCCCGGTCGACGAAACTCGACATGGCCCGACGCTCAGGAGACGGCGGCGACGAAGAGGCAGCGTGAGAGGTCCGAACCGAACGCCACCGTCGCCTCGCCGACCTCGAGCAGAAGCGTCCCGTCGGGGGCGCGTGAGGACACCACCGCGGTGGCGCCCGGAGTGAACCCGTGCTCATCGAGATAGAGCAGCGAACCCATGTCGATCTCGACATCTTCTGAGATGCGTTCCAGGCGAACCGTGGTCCCGGTCTCGATGTCGGCCAGCGGACGCTGGAACTCGGTCGAAGGCGGCGAGCCACAACCTGGAATCGGGTTGCCGTGCGGGCACGTCGACGGGTTGCCGAGGATGACGACCAACCGCTCCTCGACGTCGTCGGAGATGACGTGCTCCCACACGCCCGCCTCGAGATGGGCCTTGTGCCAGGGAAGGCCGATGACGTCGACGAGGAACCGTTCGGCCAGGCGATGCCGTCGCACCACCTTGGCCGCCAGCACCGCCCCCTCGGTGGTGAGATCGACCACCCGGCCCTCACGCCCCACGTAGCCTTCGTCGGCTAGCCGATCGAGCATCTCGGACACCGACGGGGCCGAACGGCCGAGGCGCTCGGCGATGCGCGCCCCGATCACCGGCGTCCCCTCCTCTTGGAGGGAGTAGATCGTCTCGAGGTACTCCTCGAGCGGTGGGTGATAACGGTCTTCCACGGCCATAAGCCTACGGGCCTCCGGGTTTCGGACCGTGCCCACGGGCCCGCCGCCGCGTGGCGGCGTGATCGACGAGCGCGACGCGCTCAGTCGGTGAGCACCTCGACGAGCTTGCGACCCCGTCGCTGGCCGAACTTCACCCGGCCGTCGGTCAACGCGAACAGCGTGTCGTCGCCACCGCGTCCGACGTTGGCCCCGGGGTGGACTCGGGTGCCCCGCTGACGCACGATGATCGAGCCGGCCGGCACCGTGGTGCCGTCGAACACCTTGACCCCGAGGCGCTGGGCCCGTGAGTCGCGTCCGTTGCGGGTCGAGCCGCCACCTTTGGTCTTGGACATCTGCGCTCCCTACTCGGCCGACGCGGCCACAGCCTTGGCCCGGCTGCGCTTGGGCGCCGCCTTCTTGGTTGGCGATCCCGAAATGGCCACGATCTCGATCGTGCTGAACCGCTGGCGGTGCCCCCACCGGCGACGCTGGTTGCTCTTGGACTTGTAGGTCCCGGCACGGATCTTCGGGCCGAGCTCCTCGCCCAGGACCTGGGCCCTCACGCTGGCGTTGGCCAGCTGCTCGGGCGTGGCCAACACGTCAGAACCGTCGACCACCAGCACCGCTTCGAGCTCCACCTCGCCGCCCACCGGCGCGTCGAGCAGCTCGACGGCCAGGCGCTGGCCCTCGCTCACTCGTTCCTGCTTGCCCCCGGTGCGGATGACGGCGTACATGAACTGACGATCTTACCCGAGCGCCCGGGGGTGCCCGGCCTGGAACTGGCGGACCAGTAGAGGCGACCAGTACCAGGCCCTTGGCTGGGTCAGGCCCAAAGCACCGGATAGAGCCGCTGGGGGTCGGTCACCCCCTGGAGGGACACCTCGCGAGCGGGTCCGAAGCAGAGATCAGGAGACCCCGCGGAGAGCTCGTGCAACAACGACGAAACGAGGATCTCATCGATCTGAGCCTCTTCGGTGATCCGACTGGCCAGGATCACGGTCCCGCCGAGAAAGTCCCCACCATCTTGGATGGCTTCGCCCGTGTGCAGACCGATGTGCGCCCGAATGGGTGCCTCAGGAGTGAGGGCGTTGTAGCGGGCCAGCGATCGTTGGATGTCGATGGCGCAGCGCAGGGCCTGGCCGGCCCCCGAGAATGCCAGCATCACTTCGTCTGCGTGGCACTTGACCTCATAGCCCCCGTGAGAAGCGGCCTGACCCCGCACCATTTGAAAGTAGACGTCCAGGAGCCTCTGGCTCTCCGCGTCACCGAGCCGTTCTGTCATCTCCGTGAACCCCGAGATATCACAGAACAAGATCGTCACGGTCCCGTCCGGTGCGGTCCCCATACGAGACTTAGATGACCCTCGGTCACGGCCGGCCGGTCTCATTCTTCCCGACAGGCGGTCCAGGATCTCGCCGGCCAGGACCAACGCGTCGCGCGCGTCGAGGATCGCGTCGGCGTGGCGGCTGGCTCCCCGGCCTGACGACCCATCGAGAGAACCGCCCGATCGCTGGGTGATGGCCGGATCTTGGTTCAGACGGGAACCGATCATCTCGTTGGCACCAGACAGGACCCGATCGATGAGCGCGGCCCGGGGCCGCTTGGTGCGCACGTTGACCCCGCCCATGATCGCGAACGCCCGGACCCTGATGACGGGCGCGCCGGGCAGAATCGGGACGTCGGCCACGCGCATGTCCTTGCCACCCATGAAGGCGAACCCTCCGAGGTGTACGGCGACGCCCTCAGGCACGACGATGTTGATGCCGCCCATGACCGCGGTCGCCGAGATTCTCAGCTCCGAACCCTCGATCTCGGCATTTCGAAGATCGAGATCGACACCACCCATGATGGCGAGTACCCGGGTCTTGGGTTTGGGGCGCCAGCGGCCCTTCCGGGACGATCCCGAAAGCACCGAGACGAACCAGCCCGAGGCGGGAATCGGACTCGTGTAGGCCGGGACGTCGGGACCCGTTGGCAAGTCCGACATGACCTGGTCGAGATCGGATTGGGTCCGTGCCGCGAGCACCACCTCGACGCGCTGTGAGAACTCCTCCAGGGTCAGGCGGCCTTCCCCGCAGTACCTCGCCAGGGCGGCCGCGGCCTTGTCTCGTTCGCCCTCAGAGACGCGGAGCTCCGGCCTGGCGCTCGAGCGCGTTTCCGGCTGGCCGTCCATCGCTCTCAGCCTGCCCCAATCTGGTCGGGTCCGCCTGCACGAACGCTGCGACGGACGGGCGGGGGCCGGGTCGCGAGGTGCCCAAAGGTTGCCGTGGTCGCCTGGATCTTCTCGTGGGTGAGTCCGATGCGATCGGGAGAGACGGACACCTCGATGGCCCCTCCGGCGACGACCCCGGAACGCACCAAGCCACAGAACGGCCAGCGGAGGGCGACCGCACCCACGGTCGGTTCGGCCGCTACAGCGCCGACACGTCGAGGACGATCCCCCGGCCGTTGCAGACCTCGCACACCGTCGACAACGACTCGATCAGGCCCTCGGAGATCCGCTTGCGGGTCATCTCGACCAGTCCCAGCTCGGAGATGTCACCGACCTGGGTGCGGGTCTTGTCCCGCGCCAGCGCCGTGCGCAGCGCCGCTGACACCTTGTCGCGGTTCTCGCGGATCTCCATGTCGATGAAGTCGATCACGATGATCCCCCCGATGTCGCGCAACCGCAGCTGGCGCGCCACCTCCTCGGCCGCCTCGAGGTTGTTGCGGTAGACGGTTTCCTCGAGGTTGGTCTTGCCGACGTTCTTGCCGGTGTTCACGTCGATCACCGTCAACGCCTCGGTGCGCTCGATGATGAGCGAGCCACCGGAGGGGAGCCAGACCTTTCGGTCGAGCGCCTTGTGGAGCTGCTCGTGCACGTGGTAGCGCTCGAACAGCGGGAGCGGCTCGACCGAGGTGTCGTAGAACTCGACCCGCTCGGCCAGGTCGGGGCTGACGTTGGCGACGTAGCGGCGCACCTGCTCGTAGAGGGTCGGGTCGTCGATGATGACGGCGCGGTACTCGGTGTTCAGCTCCTCGCGAAGCAGGCGCACCGCGAGGTCGGGCTCCCGGTAGAGGAGGCGGGGCTGATCGGAGCGTCCCGCCTCGGCTTCGATGGCGGTCCACTGCTCGAGCAGGCTCGAGACGTCCCGCTGCAACTCGTCGGCCGTCGCGCCCTCGGCAGCCGTGCGGACGATCAGGCCGTGCCCGGCCGGCTTCACCTCGTCGACGATCCGGCGCAGGCGGCGGCGCTCGTTGTCGCCGAGGCGCTTGGAGATCCCGAAGGTCGAGCTGTTCGGCACCAACACCGCGAAGCGTCCCGGCAGGGACACCTCTTGGGTGAGCCGGGCCCCCTTCGCGCCGATCGGGTTCTTCGTGACCTGGCACAGGATGCTCTGGCCGGCCCGCAGCACGTCTTCGATCCGCGGCTGGTCGTTCGTCGATCCACCCTCGATGTCGTCACGGTCGTAGCGCACGTCGCCACGATAAAGGACGGCGTTCTTCGGGATGCCGATGTCGATGAACGCCGCCTCCATACCGGGAAGCACGTTCTGGACGCGGCCCCAGTAGATGTTGCCGTCGATCTGCGTGGTCTCGTCGGACCCTCGGGCCACGTAGTGCTCGACGAGCGAACGACCCTCGAGCATGGCGATCTGGGTCAGCTCGGGCTGCACGTGCACGCACATGAAGTACCGACCGACCGAGCCGACCGCGGGCCGTGCGACCGCCGCGGCGTCGAGACCTGGTGCGTCGGGGTGTCCCGTCTTCGCCCGCTGGCCCATCTCGCCGATGTCAGCGGCTTCGGCTTCGGCGTCGACGGGACCGACGACCGGCTCGTCGGCGACGACGGAGACCGGACGCGGTGCCGGGCGCGCGCGGCGACGGAGCCGGGCGGGTGTCGCCGATGCGAGGTTTGGGCGCCGCCGGAGCGACCGCCAACACCTCAGCTGGCGGAGCCGCCCCGTTGGTCTTCGGGATCCCCCGCAAGGGGACCGTCTAGCCCGGGAGTCCCCGTTGCGGGGACGCCGGAAATCGAATCTGTCATGAGGGAAGCCCCTCCTCGAAATGTTCACGACGCACGCTCCATCGCGTGCGGAGCAATGACGGCGCGACCGAAGTCGTCCAAACTCAACGGTTCCCAACGGTCACCGTCACGCTCGATCCACTGTTGCGTTCTGCGGGCTCGGGCCAGCACCACGTCGGTGCCGAGCACCTCGACCAACTCCCGCGGGCGCACTCCTCGCGGACGGGTGGCCATTTCGGCGCGAAGCCAGCTCGACGAGCCACCCGAGGTGACAATCCCCTCGGGTGGTTCGAACAGGGCCAGGGACCGCACCGAGGGACGGAGGTCGTCGTCGAAACTGTCGACCCTTGCGCTCACGCTGCACCGAAACACTCGGAGCGTCGAGCAACCGCTCGACCCTCCAAACCAGTTCCGATGCCGTCACGCCCGCTACCTCCAGCTCCCAGGAACACGATGATACTTCCTGCTGCAGCGAACTGGCATCACTGGGCAGCGCCGCCAGGGCCACCACATCGACCCCGTCGGGCAGGAATTCCGACAACGCTGCACCCAAAGATCCCAGGTCAGGATAGGTATCGCCCCAAGGTTGGGCGGCCGGCGGCTCGTCGCCGGCCGCGGCCAAGGTGACATCGAGGTACTCGGCTCGGGACTCGCAACCGGTCGGGAGGGCCAGCCCGAAGGCCACCAGTGGTCGCGGGTTGAACCCCTGGGACCGCGCCACCGGCAGCCCGCTGCGACGAAGGGCACGTTCCCACATCCGGGCCACGTCACGATGGCTGGTGAACCGGATCTTGCCCACCTTGGCGAACCGGACCCGCAGTCGGTCGGCCACCTCAGCGCACCCCGGCGTTGCTCACGAAGCGGACCGGCACCCGGTCCCCCACCGACAGGTCCTGCCCCGTTCCCTGGCTCCCACCGGCCGGGGCGGTCACCGAAGCCACGACGTGCTCCAACCCGGCATCGGTGCAGGCGCCGCAGTCGTAGCACGGGGTCCAGCGACAGTCCTCGACCGCCACCGACGCCAACGCGTCCTGCCAGTCCGACCACAGGAAGTCTCGGTGCAACCCCGCCGAGAGGTGATCCCACGGGAGGACCTCGTCGGCGTCGCGGTCCCGGTGGGCCACCGTCTCGAGTGAGAGCCCCTCGGCGGCCAGCGCGTCCTCCCAGAGCGACAGGTCGAAGCACTCCGACCACTCCTGGAAGGTGCCCCCGGCCCGCCAGACCCGCTCGATGACGGCGCCCATGCGCCGGTCCCCCCGCGACGCCAGGCCCTCCACAACGCTCGCCTCGGGGTCAGCAATACATAG
>CAWDPK010000005.1:0-1812429 GCA_963804255.1 uncultured Acidimicrobiaceae bacterium
ACCGATCGTGCACCACCTCGGTGAGCGGGACCAGCTGGCGTTTCGGGTATGGCCACTCGGCCAGATCCGAGATGGTGCGCTTGACCACCACCGCCGGGGCCTTGGGCGTGATCGGCGAGATGTTGGTCACCGCCGGGCCGTCGTAGTCGACCCGGTAGAGGCTCGGGACGTAGACGCCGTCCAACGCCGCCAGGCCCTCCAACAGCGCGGCGCGCTGGCGCCGTTCGGGCTCGGTGGCCAGCCAGGCGCCGATCACCTCGTTGATCTCCCCCACCACCTCCTCGCCGTCGCCGAGCACGAACGCGTCGACGAAGTCGGCCAGTGGCTCTGGATTGAAGGTGCAATGCCCACCGGCCAGGATCAGCGGGTCGGCGGCGGTGCGCTCGACCCCTCGGACGGCCACACCGGCCAGGTCGATCAGGTTGAGCACGTTGGTGTAGACGAGCTCGGCCGACAGATTGAACGCCAGCACGTCGAACACGCGGGCCGAGAGGTGGTTCTCCACCGAGAACAGCGGGACGCCGGCCGCCCGCATGGCCGACTCCATGTCGACCCACGGGGCATATGAGCGCTCGGCCAGCGCGTCCTGGCGCTCGTTCAACAGTTCGTAGAGGATCTGCAGACCCTGGTTGGGCAGCCCGATCTCGTAGGTGTCGGGGTAGATGAGGAGCCATGCCACCTGGCCGCCTCCGTGGACGGGAACGGTCGCGCCCTGCTCACCGCCGATGTAGCGAGCGGGCTTGGCGACGCCGTCGAGCAGGGGTTCGATGCTCGGCCAGAGTGTGTCCACGAGGGTCGAAGTCTACGGCGGGCCCGACCGCGCCGGCCTCACTCGCGTACGGGCCCGCCCGGTCATCCGCCCGGCGTCGTGGTGGTGGTGGTCGGAGGGGGCGTGCCGGCAGGCGGGTTGGACGGCAGCGGGGTGTTGGTCGGGGGGGCGGCCGGCGTGGGGAGCTGGACCGAGGCGGTGATCGGATTGGCCACCAGGTAGTTGAAGATGTTCATGACCGCGGGGGCCGCCGCCACGGCACCGTAGCCACCGTGGTCGACTACCACGACCACCACGTACTGGGGGTCGGGCTCCGGACCGAATGCGACGAACCACGCGTTCGGCTCGTCGGTCCCGAGGTTGCACGCGCCCGAGCAGACGTCTGCGGTCCCGGTCTTCCCGGCGATCTGGAACTGGGCCAGGCTGAAGTGGGCGTACTGCTTGAACGCGCCGCCAGCGGTCCCGGACTCGACGACCCCTTCGAGGCCCTGGAGGATGGGGTCATAGACGCTCGGGGACATCGACACGTGCCCCGTCACCTTGGGGGTGAGCGCCTTCACCACCTTGTCATTGGCCGGGTTGATCAACGCCGCGCCGATCTGGGGCTGGTAGCGCGTCCCTCCGTTGGCGAAGGTCGCATACGCGTCGGCCAGCTCGATCGGGGTGACCACCGTCGCGCCTTGGCCGAAGGCCATCTCGACGTTGTCGCCTGCGTACCAGGTCGTGTACGGGAACCCGGTGGGCGACTCCTTGTGCAGCAGCTCGCGCTCAGCCTGGCTGTCGACGCGTCCCTGCGCCTCGTCGGGCAGGTCGATGCCGGTCACCTGGTCGAGGCCGTACTGGTCGGCCACGTTCTGGATGGGCGTCGATCCGTACTGCTTGGAGTCGTTGTAGAAATCGTCACCCAGCGTGTAGAAGAAGTAGTCGTCCGAGATGGTGAGGGCGGTGGCCACGTCCACGTATCCGGCTCCCGTGGCCTCGGCGTCGTTGAAGACGCACCCGGCCGCGGCGTTCTGGGCGTTGCACCCAGGGACGGTGAACTTCCCGGTGTCGTCGAAGTTGGTGTTGGCGTTGATCAGCCCGTCCTGCAAGCCGGCCGTGGCGGTGACCAGCTTGAAGGTCGATCCGGGCGTGTACAGACCCTGGATCGCGTAGTTGTCGAGTGCGCAGGCCGACTGGGTAGAGGTGCAACCGACCGACAGCGCGGCGTAGTTGGCCTGGGAGATCCCGCCCACCCAATCGTTCAGGTCGTAGCCCGGGTACGAAGCCATCGCCAGCACCGCGCCGGTGTTGACGTTCATGACGACCGCGGCGCCGTCGGTCGCGGCCGGGTACAGCTTGGTGGTCGTGTCCTTCGTGTTGCGGTCGGCCAGGACGTCGGCGGCGAGGTCCGCTTGCACCGCCTGCTGGAGGTCGGTGTCGAGGTTGGTCACCAAGATGTCGCCCTCTTTGGGAGTCGACTTGTGCAGGGTGCCGACGACCTGGTCCCGCACGTTGACCGAGAGCTCGTCCTTGCCGTCCACGCCCCGTAGGTACTGCTCGTACTCGTGCTCGAGCCCGCTCTGGCCGACCTGGCTCGACGGCGAGTACCCGGCGTTGGGGTTCTCCTTCAGCTCGGCGGCGCTGATCGCGCCCACGTAGCCCACGACATGGGTGGCGGTCGTCCCGCCCTGGGGATACGTGCGGACGGTCGTCTGCTGGACGCTCACGCCCGGGAACTCGGCCTGGTGCTCGTCTAGGTACTGGATCGTCGTCATCGGGACACCGGTGAGCACGGGCACCGGCTGATAGACGTTGTACTGGGAGTCCTTCAGCGCCGCGCTGATCTGGGCCGGCGTCTGCCCGACCAGCGCCGCCACCTTGGCGATGATGCTGGGGTTGGTGGAGGCCTCGTAGCGGGACAGCACGATCTGCTGCTCCACCTGGTTCCCGACGAGCACCCGGTCGTGGCGGTCGAGTATCTGGCCGCGCGCGGCCGGGACGGCGACCGTCCGGATCTGGTTCTGGTTCACGGCCGCCGTTGCACTCTTCTGCCCGATCACCTGCAGGCTCCACAGGCGCAGCACCATGGTCGCGAACAGGGCCAGGAAGACCAGGCCGATCACCCCCATCCGCAGGTTCGGCCGAGACGGCACCTCTTGGGGAGAGGCCACCAACGCACCCACGTTCACGCTCCGGCGAGGGCGCATCCTCGGCTGGCGTCTCGCCCGCCGGGGCGGCCGGGTGTGCGTGCGGACGGGCTGGAGAAAGCGTCGGCCGCCGCCCATGGGGTGGCGCAGCGATCGACGGCTCACGGACGGTCCCCGGGCACGAGCGGGCCGTGCCAGGCCGTGCCCACCACCTCTTGGCCGAACGCCCAGTTGCACGCCCGTACCAGCAGGTAGCCGAGGAGTCCGTTTACCACGGCGACGACGGCCACCACCGCCCCCAGGCCGACGGTGAGCATGTCCGGCTGGCCGACCACCGCTCCGAGCACTGCGAACATGATGACGCCGATTGCACTGCCAAGGGCCGCGACCCCCGGCACGAAGAGCCGGTTGGTTCGGTCGACACCGGCGGCCACCAGTTGTCCCGCCCCGACCCCAACTGCGATTCCGACCAGGGCACTCAACCCGAAGGGGGTCGGGAGGAAGAGGTCGATGGCGAGTCCCGAAAAGAATCCGACGATCGCCCCTCGCTGCGTCCCGCCGGCCAGTCCGGCCGCCACCGCCAGACCCACGATGAGGTCCGGGTGGGCACCGCCGATCCGGATGTCGAGGGCGACGGTGAGCTGCAACACCAGCACCACCACCAACACCAGGAGCGCTCGCGGCGCATCCCTGGACGTCACAACGGCGGCTCCCACTGGATGACGTCCACATACGCGAGTTGGTCCAGGTTGGCGAGGGGGGTCATCGTCACCGTCATGGAGCCACTTGCCACGGTCAGGTGGTAGGAGTGCACCACCCCGACCGGGATGTTGGCGGGGAACTCGCCGTTGGCAAGGCCATTGGTGTACATGATCTCGCCCTTGTGCAGGGGCGTCTGCGCGGGGATGTACTGGACCGAGAGCGGGTTCCCGGGGCCCAACCCGTTCACCGTCGCGTAGCTCTGCCCACTCGGTCCGAAACTCACCCCGATCGACGAAGCGCCGTCGGTGATCAGCTGGACCGTCGCGGTGTTGTGGCTCGCCTCGACCACCTGGCCGACCAGGCCCCCCGCTCCGACCACCGGCATCCCGACCGACACCCCCTCACTTCGACCCTTGTCGATGGTGATGTCGGCGTCGAAGTCCGACAGGTCGCGATTGATCATCTCTGCGGTGACCGTCGGCAACGAACCGGGGTCTGGCACGTGGTCGAGCGAGTCCAGCTCGCGCAGCTGCTCACGCAGGCCTTGTGTTTCGTTCACCTGTTCGCGCAGACGGCCGATGGTGGCTTCGAGTTGCTGGTTCTCGCTTTGGAGCGACCCGTAGTGGACCGATCCGGCGAAGAAGTCACCGATCGGCCGCAGAAGATCGTTGACCCCGGTGGTCAGCGGGGAGAACACGTCGTGCGCGATCGACTTCAGGCCTGAAGTGATGTGGTGGGTCCCGCTACGTTCGTCAAATGTGATCAGGGTCACCGACACCAGCACGAGCACCGCGATGGTGACCAGTGTTCGGCGGGATCGCCGTGGACGGGCCACGCTTTCTAGACAACCGCCCGATCAGCGAGATGAGGAAGTGATCAGGACCTGCTTGAGTGCTTCGAATTCCTCGAGACACTGACCGCTGCCGATCGCCACGCAGTTCAGCGGGTCCCGGGCCACCACGATTGGCATGCCGGTCTCGTACTGAAGACGGGCGTCGAGCCCGTGGAGCAACGAGCCGCCGCCGGTCAGCACCACTCCCTGTTCCATCAAGTCGGCGGCGAGCTCCGGTGGCGTCCGGTCGAGCGTCGACTTCACGGCGTCGATGATGGCGGTCACCGGCTCCTCGATGGCGCGGCGTATGTCTTGGGTCGAGACGATCACGGTCTTGGGTAGCCCGCTCAGCAGATCGCGGCCCCGGATCTCCGCGTGCAGCTCTTCTTCGAGCGGATAGGCGGACCCGAGCGTGATCTTGATCTCCTCGGCAGTGCGCTCGCCCAAGGCCAAGCTGTACTCCTTCTTCACGAAGGCCACGATCGCCTCGTCGAGCTCGTCGCCACCGATGCGGATCGACTGGCTGGTCACGATGCCACCCAAGGAGATGACCGCGACCTCGGTGGTGCCACCGCCGATGTCGACGACCATGTTCCCGGTCGGCTCGTGCACGGGGAGACCGGCACCGATGGCGGCGGCCATCGGCTCCTCGATGATGTACGCCTTGCGGGCACCGGCGTACTCGGCCGCCTCCATGACCGCGCGCTGCTCGACCCCGGTGATGCCCGACGGCACACAGATGACCATCCGCGGCTTGGCGAAGCGGCGCTGGTGGACCTTGTGAATGAAATAGCGGAGCATCTTTTCGCAGATCTCGAAGTCCGCGATGACGCCGTCTTTGAGGGGACGGATGGCCTGGATGTTGCTCGGCGTCCGCCCGATCATCCGCTTGGCTTCCGCTCCAACCGCCAGCGGACGGCCGTCCTTCACGTCAACGGCCACCACCGACGGCTCGTTCAAGATGATCCCCCGCCCGCGGACGTACACCAACGTGTTGGCGGTGCCCAGGTCGACGGCCATGTCGCGTCCAAGCAGAAACAGGCGGTTGTCGGACATAAGGTCTCGTTCCCTCTCGGGCGGATACCGGCTGGAAGCCGTTAGAGCCGTCAAGTGATCCGGCCAAGGCTAGGGGAACTGCGAGGGGACGCACAAGGGCGCCGGAGGTCTCCCGACAAGTGGAAACAAGCTCGACTAGGAACCACATCAGTGTAACTCAACAACGGGCCGGCCGCACGGGGGCCGGTCCCTCTCGTCGCCCGTGCCTGGCCGGGGCGGCGCGAAACTGGCTCGACCGGCCGCAACTGGCCGAAGGCTCCGGCAGATCGACCGGGGCCGGTACCGGCCAGAAATGCAGGTACCGACCAGGAAAGGGAGCCACGGTGTCCTCGCAGCACCCCCCGTATCGAGCCGATCACGTCGGCAGCCTGCTCCGACCGCCTGGGCTGCTGGCGGCCCGGGAGCGCTTCGCAAGCGGTGAGATCACCGCCGAGGCGTTGACCGAGGCCGAAGACGAGGCCATCGGAGGGGCCGTCGCCATGCAGGAGTCCGTCGGTTTGGCTTCGGCCACCGATGGTGAGTTCCGACGGGCCTCGTGGCACATGGACTTCATCTACCAACTGGGTGGGATCTCCAAGACCGAGGGTCAGATCGCGGTCGCCTTCCGGAACGAGAACGAGACGCTCTCGTTCACCCCATCGGGGCTGGCCGTCGACGGGCCCGTGCACCTCGATCATCCGATCTTCGCGAGCGCGTTCGTCTCGCTGAAATCGATGGTGACCTCGGCGACGCCGAAGCTGACCATCCCCTCACCGTCGATGGTCCACTACCGCGGCGGTCGGGCCTCCATCGACCCCGCGGTGTATCCCGATCTCGATCAGTTCTGGTCCGACATCGCCCACGCGTATCGCGACGAGATCGTCGCGCTGGCCGACCTCGGCTGCACCTATCTGCAGTTCGACGACACGAGCCTGGCCTATCTGAATGATCCGGTGCAGCGCGCCTTCATCGCCGAGCAGGGTGGCGACCCCGACCATCAGCACGAGATCTACATCAAGATGATCAACGACGCGATCGCCTCGCGACCCGCGTCGATATCCATCACCACGCACCTGTGCCGCGGCAACTTCCGATCGTCGTGGGCCGCCGAGGGCGGGTATGACTTCGTCGCCGAGGCACTCTTCGGGGGTCTTGACGTCGACGGGTTCTTCTTGGAGTTCGACGACGAGCGTTCGGGCGGCTTTGAGCCGCTGCGGTTCGTGCCCGAGGACAAGCGGGTCGTGCTGGGCCTCGTCACCACCAAGCGCGGGGAGCTCGAGGACAAGGACGACCTCAAGCGTCGCATCGACGAGGCATCCCGTTACGTCCCCCTCGATCAGCTGTGCCTGTCGCCGCAGTGCGGCTTCTCGTCCACGGTCGAGGGAAACGCGCTCAGCTACGACGAGCAGGTGGCCAAACTGGCCCTGGTCGTCGAGACCGCCGAAGAGGTGTGGGGCTAGGACAGGTCTGGGAAGAAGAGTGCGATCTCCCGTGCGGCCGACTCCGGTGAGTCCGAACCGTGCACGAGGTTGTCGGGCATCTCGGTCCCAAGGTCACCGCGAATGGTCCCGGGCGCGGCCTTCTTGGGGTCGGTGGCACCCATCAGCGAGCGGACCACCGCATAGGTGTCTTGGGGGCCCTCGACCACCGCGATAAGCGACGGCGATCGGGTGATGAACTCCAGCAGCTCACCAAAGAAGGGCTTTCCCCGGTGCTCCTCGTAATGCTGCTGGGCCACCTCGACGGGCACCTGGCGCAGCTCGGCGGCCGAAAGGCGCAGGCCCTTGGCCTCCAAGCGCCGGAGGATCTCCCCGGTCAGTCCGCGCTCGACCGCGTCCGGCTTGATGATCACGAGCGTGCGTTCCACGAGTCGAGCACCCTACCAGCACCCTCCGGCCCTCTCGGGGGCCGCCCCAGTTAGTTGTGGCGGGCCGCGTCGAGCAGGAGCGTGCGGGCGTCGGCGACGACGTAGAGGGACCCAGCGACCACCAACATCCCGTCGTCGGGCACCTGGGGCCGGGCCGCCAGAATCGCTTCGCCGACGCTTCCGGCCACCTCCACGTCCATGCCGAGGGCCCGTCCGGCCTCGGCAATCACCTCGGGGGCGAGGGCGCGCGGCGAGTTGGGAGCGCAGGCGAACAGGGTCCGGATCCCGATCGGCGCGATCGCCGAAAGCATGGCCGAGGGGTCGCGCCCACGCAGCATGCCGACGACGGCGACCGTCGGCCCGTCGACGGCGAACCCCTCGGTCAGGGCGGCGGCCAGAGCCTCCATCCCGGCCACGTTGTGGGCGCCATCGATGAGCATGAGCGGCTTGCGGCCCACCACCTCCAGGCGGCCCGGCACCCTGACCGTGGCCAGGGCCTCCTCGACCACCTCCTCGTCGAGCGGCCGGCCGAAGAAGGCCTCGGTCGCTGCCAGCGCGCAGGCGGCGTTCACCCCTTGGTGGGGGCCGTTCAGGGCGACCAGCACCTCGCCGTAGGAGGCCCCCGGCGTGACCAGGTCGACCAGCCGGCCCCCGACGGCCAGCCGGTTGGCCTGACAGGCGAAGTCGCGCCCGACCACCCACACCTCGGCGGCACCTGATTCACGCGCCTTGGCCTCGATGATCGAGACGAGGCTGGGGTCGGTCTCGCCGACCACGGCGATGCTCCCGGGCTTCACGATTCCGGCCTTGTCCTCGGCGATGCCCTCCAGGGTCGGGCCGAGGATCTCGGTGTGGTCGTAGCTGATGTTGGTCACCACGGCCACCTTGGCGTCGACGACGTTGGTGGCGTCCCAGGTCCCGCCGACCCCGACCTCGATGACCGCCGCGTCGACGGCCACGTCGGCGAACCAGGCCAGCGCGGCCGCGGTCAATAGCTCAAAGCGGGTCGGGCGGTCGCTGGCCAGCGGCTCGAGCGCGGCCAATGTGGACAGGACCGTCGCGAAGGATTCGTCGTCGATGGGCTCCCCGTTGCGGGCGATGCGCTCGTTAATCGCGGTGAGGTTGGGGCTCGAGTAGGTGCCGACCGACAGCCCCATGGCACCGAGGAGCGATGTGATCATCGCGGCGGTGGAACCCTTGCCGTTGGTCCCGGTCAGGTGCAGCGACGGGTACGTCCGCTCGGGATTCCCCATGAGGTGCACCAGCTCGCGCATGCGGTCGAGCGTCGGCAGCGAACGCCGGCTCGGCATCTTGGACTCGAAGTCGATGTGCCCGTCCAGCCAGGCCGCGGCTTCGGTCAGAGAGGAGAAGGGAATCTGCGTCACATTCCACCCGTTGGGGGCGGAGCTTACGATGCGGCCCGACGACTCCGGGGCGCTTTGGCCGGAGGGTCGCTCAGCGGCACGAGGGTGGGATTGACCCGGTCGAGGACCACGGCCCGGTCGATCACGCACTTGCCGATGTCGTGACGACCCGGCAGGTCGTACATGACGTCCAAGAGAACTTCTTCCAAGATGGCCCGCAGCCCCCGGGCCCCCGTGCCCCGCAAGAGGGCCAGGTCGGCCACCGCCTCGAGGGCGTCCTCGGTGAGGACGAGCTCCACGCTGTCCAGCTCGAACTGGTACGCGTACTGCTTGATCAGCGCGTTCTTCGGTTGGACCAATATGCGGATCAGCGCGTCCTTGAAGAGCTGGGACACCGCCCCGACCACCGGCAGGCGGCCGATGAACTCGGGGATCAGGCCGAACTTGATGAGGTCTTCGGGCAGTACCCGGCGGAGGATCTCGTCGTCGTTGCGCTCGCTCGTCGACACGTCGGCCCGGAACCCGATGCCCTTGCGCCCGATCCGGCTCTCGATGATCTTGTCGAGCCCGGCGAACGCCCCTCCGCAGATGAACAGGATGTTCGTCGTGTCGATCTGGATGAATTCCTGGTGCGGATGCTTTCGCCCACCCTGGGGCGGTACCGATGCCGTGGTTCCCTCGAGGATCTTGAGCAGCGCCTGCTGGACACCCTCGCCCGAGACGTCGCGGGTGATCGAGGGGTTCTCGCTCTTGCGCGCGATCTTGTCGATCTCATCGACGTAGATGATCCCAGTCTCGGCCCGCTTCACGTCGTAGTCGGCGGCCTGGATGAGCTTCAGCAAGATGTTCTCGACGTCCTCGCCGACGTATCCGGCCTCGGTCAAGGCGGTGGCATCGGCGATCGCGAAGGGGACGTTCAGCATGCGGGCCAGGGTCTGAGCAAGCAGGGTCTTGCCACAACCGGTCGGGCCAAGCAACAAGATGTTCGACTTGGCAAGCTCGACACCCTCGTCGCTGTTGGGGTTGGCCTGTACCCGCTTGTAGTGGTTGTACACCGCCACCGAGAGGATTTTCTTCGCATACTCCTGGCCGACGACGTAGTCGTTCAAGAAGTCGTAGATCTCGCGTGGCTTAGGCAGGTCCTCGAAGTTGAGCTCGGTGGACTCGGTGAGCTCTTCGGCGATGATGTCGTTGCACAGGTCGATGCACTCGTCGCAGATGTAGACGCCTGGTCCCGCGATGAGCTTCTTCACCTGCTTCTGTGACTTTCCACAGAAGCTGCACTTGACTAAGTCGCCACCCTCACCAAATTTCGCCACGCCTTCTCCCCTCTAGGTCCCGGTCCCTGTTCCGGCCTGTTCGGTTCTACGCGGCGCCGACCGCTTCAAGCGGAGCGGCTTCTCTCGAGCTGATGACCTCGTCGATGACTCCGTAGAGCACGGCCTCGTCGGCCGTCATCACGAAGTCACGATCGGTGTCTTTGGCAACCTTGTCGTGGGCCTGCCCGGTGTCGGCGGCGAGCATTCCGGTCAGCAGGTCGCGCATCCGGAGGATCTCACGGGCCTGGAGCTCGATGTCGCTCGCCTGCCCCTCGGCCCCGCCCCAGGGCTGGTGCAAGAGGATCCGTGCGTGCGGCAGGGCGAACCGCTTGCCCTTGGCCCCGGCGGCCAGGAGCACGGCGGCGGCCGAGGCGGCCTGGCCGAAGCAGAAGGTCGACACGTCGGGCTTCAAGAACTTCATCGTGTCGTAGATGGCAAACAGGGCGGTGATGTCGCCACCCGGGGAGTTGATATAGAGGTGGATGTCCTTGTCCGGCTCCTCTGACTCCAAGAAGAGCAGCTGGGCGCAGACCAGGTTGGCGACGGTGTCGTCGATGGGGGTGCCGAGGAACACGATCCGTTCCTTCAGAAGCCGCGAGTACAGGTCGTAGGCCCGCTCGCCCCGGTTCGACGACTCGACAACCGTCGGAACCAGGTAGTTGTTGAAGCGCAGGTGGCCCTCAGCGCCAGCGGTGAGAGACATCAAGACGCTTCTCCTGAGGGCTCTTGGGCCTCGCGTTCTTGACTGTCCACGGAAACCTCCAGTTCGTCACCCGGGTTCTCGTCGCCCAAGTTCACGCGTAGCTCGTCGCGTGAGGCCGCATTGCCCTCTTCGTCGACCAGCTGCACATGATCAAGCAGCCACGTAAGCGCCTTGGCCTTCCTCTGCTCTGAGCGTACCTCGCCCATGCGCCCATTGCGGTCGAGCTGGCCCCGTAACTCGCTCGGATCGATCTTCAGTCGGTCGGCACTGGTTGCGAGCTGGTCTTCTAATTCGGCGTCGTCGACCTGGAGGTCCTCGGCGTCCGCGAGCGCCCGCAGGGCCAGATCGGCCTTCACGCCTCGGAGCGCGTCGACCCGCAGCTCGGCGATGAGCGTTTCGGCGTTGCGCCCGGTGGCCGTCAAGAACTGCTCGATCGAGAGGCCCTGCCCTTCCAGGCGGTGGCCGAGGTCGTGCACCCGCTGACGGAGCTCTTCGTCGATCAGCACCTCGGGCACGACGTCCTCGTCGACCAGCTCGACCAGGGCACCGATGCTGTTCTCTCGCCATGCGAACTGGGCCTGGACCAATTTGACCTGCCTGATCCGGTCGGACACGTCGGCCCGCAGCTCGGCCAGGGTCGAGAACTCCGAGTTCTCGGCGACCCACTCGTCGGTCGGCTCGGGGAGCCGCTTCTCCTTGACGTCCTTCACCAGCACCGAGAACCCGAGGACCTCGTTGCCGCTGCCCGGAACGGGCGCATTGAAGGCGAGCACGTCGCCGGGCTTGGCCCCCCGCAGCTGGTTGTCCAGTTCGGGGGTCACGCTGGCACTGCCGATCTCGTAGAGAAAGTCGTCGGCCGCCACAACCTCTTCCCCCGCCGCTGACTTCGCGTGGAGGTTGATGGTCACGTTGTCCTTGTCCTTGGCCTTGCGGGTGACCTCGACGAGCTCTCCGTCGCTCTCACGCAACCGATCGACCTGGGCGTCGACCTCTTCGTCGGTCACCTTCAACGACGGGATGGTGACCTCGAGCCCCGCATAGCCAGGGATCGCCACGGTCGGTCGCACCTGGACGACCGCATCGAAGGCAACCGCGCCGCTCTCCTCGCCCGAGGTGATGTCGATGTCGGGCGCCGCGATGGGGTCAACCTCGGTTTCTGCGACCGCGCGGGCGTAAAACTCCGGTAGCGCCTCGCGCAACGCCTCGGTGCGCAGGCTGCCCGAGCCCCCCATCCGTGCCTCGAGCACCTGACGCGGCACCTTACCCGGGCGGAACCCCGGCACCCGGACCTCGCGCGAGAGCTTGCGCACCGTCTGCTCTAGGGCGCGATCCACCTCGGACTCATCGACTTGGACAGAAAGCCGGACCTTGGAGCCTTCAACGGCTTCGGCGGTGGCGCGCATAGTGGGAGGACACACTCTACTGGTGGTCGCCTGGCTGAAAGCGACCATCCCGCCGACTCAGATCATGAAGTCCATCGCCTGGATGACTCGGGTCCCGAGCTCTTCGTCCCCGTCGAACGCGATTTCTCCAGAGCTGAGCGCCTGGTCCGGCGCCCCCCGACCACAACCGAGTCGGACGAAATGTTCCGAAGACAGGGTGATCCGGACGTCGGGGGTGCCCGGCGCATCGTCGAGCACCTCGGCGCGTTTGGCTCCCATCCGCACCGCCACGCGGCGCGATAACGGGCCGACGACCTCGAACACCACCGTCGTCTGGTCGGGCGGCGCCACCTTGCGGCCGACGACATAGGGCATGGCCATGGCCACCCGGGTGATGGTGTTCTCCTCGCCCTTGGTGAAGCGGTCGCCGGGACGGCCGACCGCGTGACGGATGTCCTGGCCGTGGACCCAGCTGTCAAAGGCTCGGATGTTCATGAATTCGCGGTACGGGGCTTCGCCACCCGGACTCCACCCGAGCACCTCCCATCGCTCCGGCGGGAACCCCTTCAGCTCCTCGATTCGACGGCTCGTCACCTCGACGAACTCCGCGAGCACATCGTCGCCGGGCACGCCCCGGCGGGCCTCGATCCAGGCCTCGTTCAGCTGGCCGAGCGGGTTGCGGACGTAGCCCGGCATCGGGTCGGGAAGCGGTGGCGTCTCGGTGCCGAGCAACCCCAGCTCGGTGCCGACCAGATGGGAGAGCTGGTCACGGACCGTCCATCCGGGACAGCCGGTAGCGAGCTCCCAGGCCTCGGACGGCAACCCTTGGCAGGCCTCGGCCGTGGCCGACCAGGTCTCCTCCAAAACGGCGACGATCGGTTCGCGATGGCCTTCGGGCACGCCGCCGATCGTAGAACGTTCGGTCCCCGTTCTCCCCTGGGATCGGTCCCGGTCCCTTCCCGATCGCCTAGCGGCCTCGCCCATCGGGCTCGGCCAACCCAGGATTGTGGCGTAGCCAATCCAAGTGGCGTGCCCCGGCGTTCACGGCCTCGATGACGAAGCACACTCGTTCGAGACCCCGAGACGGGAAGGGAACGCTGGTACTTCATCGAGATCGGGTCCATGAAGCGGCAGTCCGGGTCGGGCCTGACTTCGACCACTCGACCCTGAATGGCCGCCATCCGATAAGGGTCGGCCAGGTCGACGACGGACAACGAGACCCGGGGGTCACGGCGCATGTCCTTGGCCTTCCAGTTCGAGTCGTGGGTACAGATGAGCAGCCGGTCACCCTCAAGGCCAACCCAGACCACCGAGCTGCGCGGCGATCCGTCGGCCCGCAGCGTGAGGGAGGGAGCCCTCACACCTACCGGCGCACCGCCCCTAGGCACGGCGCGCCTGAATGGCGCCGATCCGACGGTCCTCAATTTCCCCCGCTCCATGCCTATGTTCAGTGTGTTCTGATGCTTTTCATGTAGTGCTAGTCGTCGGGATCCCCCCGGACACCACCACCCACGGGTAGGTTCATCGCGTCTCAGGCCTGGATCACCCCAGGTCACAAAGGGGACCTGAAGGCGAGGAGGAGTCTGCGATGGCTTCGTACGAGGGGTATTGCGTGAAGTGCCGCGAGAAGCGCACGTTCGAGGGTCACGAGGTTGATCTGGCCAACGGACGGCGTGCGGCTCAGGGCATCTGCCCGACATGCGGTACCAAGATGAACCGAATTCTCGGCAAGAAGTCCTGAACGAGCGTTCCGGCGCCGGCTGTCACCGCCCCGGCGCCGGAAGCTCGCCAGTGGCGAGCACGTTCGGACCCTTTCGGGTAGGCGGTTGCGCATCTCGTCGGGTCAGTGGCGCGCGCCGGTGCGCGTGGACCCGCCCGAACGGACCGGGACCACCCGGTACGCTTCGCTCCGAGCTGTCGCCCATCACCGGGGAGTGGCGCAGTAGGTAGCGCGCCTGCTTTGGGGGCAGGAGGTCGGGGGTTCGAGTCCCCCCTCCCCGACCACAGACCGCCACGTCAGGAGGTCGGTCGGCGGGCGCGGTTGGTCGACCGAGGGCCGGCCTCGGTTCGTTCCCATGCTCAGATCTCCGGCCATTCGGAGTCTCGGCGCCTCCGCAGGTGGCCGGCTCCGAGCTCGCGCTTGTGACATCTGCATCGGCTTGCCACACTCGCAACCGGATCAGGGCTCAGGCGTAAAGGGAGGTTGGATATGGCAAAGGAAGTGACCTGTCCCCCGTGCGGCGAGGTGATCACCGCCGACGGCGACGACGAACTCATTGCGAAGGTACAAACCCACGCCAAGGAGCATCACGACATGGACGTCGTCGATCGCGAGCACATCCTCGCCGAAGCTCGCGAGGTCTAGCTGTAGTGGCCTGACAGGTTGCCGCCACGGTCGAGACCTTCAAGCTCAGCCTTCGTCGGGCTCGGTGACCTGGCGACGGTGCCGACCCGAAACTCGGAGGTGGTTGAGCACGAGGGCCACCACGAGCAGGCCGACGACCAAGTAGGTCCAGATCCCGATCGTGCCCAGCGCGTGCTGGTACGCCGATCCGAGCGCGTAACCGAGCATCGTGTAGCCGGTCGCCCACACCAGGCCACCGGCGATGTCGAACACCACGAACGTCCGCAGGCGCAGATCGCTCAGTCCGGCCAGGGCCGGCATCACTGCCCGCACGAACACCACGAACCGGGCGATGAACACGGCCGGGCCGCCCCGCTTCCCCAACTGGTCCCGGGTCCGGGCGATCAGGGGGTGTCGCCCGAGGCGCGTGTGCTCGAGCGCCCACGGCAGGATGGCCCGACCGATCCCGTATCCGATCAGGTACGAGCCGATGGCCGCCGCGTTGGCCACCAGCACCATCACCACGATGTCGACCCGGTGCTCGCGGGCGAGGACACCGCCGAGCACGATGGCGATCTCGCCGGGCACGAAGAAGCCGACCGCAAACCCCGACTCGGCCACGAGGAGGCCCGCTACGACCAGGTAGATGACCGGGCCGTGGAAGTGCGTGAGGAAGTTGGTCACGGCCGAGCCCCAGCTTCGTCGCCGGGCGCGACACGGCTCGAGTCCCTCACGGCGGAAGCTTACGGGTGAGGGCCGGACTCCCTCGGTACGCTCGGAACGCCCGCCGCGGCGGCCGGGCGCAAGACGAAGGAGGCGCCGTGGCGAACGCGACGACCGAGGTCCGGGGCACCTGCGATGAGCGGTTCGCGGCGGTCCGGGAGGCCTTCCAGCGCAACTTCGACGACGACCGAGAGGTCGGCGCGTCGGTCGCGCTCTACGTCGAGGGCGAACTGGTGGTCGACCTGTGGGGCGGATGGGCCAACGAAGCTCGCACCACCCCCTGGGAGCGCGACACGATCACCAACGTCTGGTCGACGACCAAGACCATGACAAACCTGTGCGCCCTCATCCTGGCCGACCACGGCGACATCGACGTCCACGCACCGGTCGTCAAGTACTGGCCCGAGTTCAAGGCCAACGACAAGGAGCGGATCGAGGTCCGCCACCTCCTCTCCCACACCGCCGGGCTCCCGGGATGGGAGGAGCCCGTCTCCCACGAGGACCTCTTCGACTGGGAGAAGGTGACCAGCCTGCTGGCCGCCCAGAAACCGTGGTGGGAGCCCGGCACGGCGTCGGGCTACCACGCGCTGACCCAGGGCTACTTGGTCGGCGAGCTGGTGCGGCGGGTGACCGGCCAGAGCCTGGGGACGTTCTTCGCCCAGGAGGTCGCGGGCCCGCTCGGGGCGGACTTCTTCATCGGCCAGCCGGCCAGCGAGGACCACCGCGTGTCACCTGTGATCGCGCCCGAGGTCCTGGAGGCCACCGACCTCTTGGCCTCGCTCCTCGACGAACCGCTCGTCAAGGTGTTCACGAATCCGGCCTGGGACGCGCGAGCCAGCTCGCGCGAGGAATGGCGGCGGGCGGAGATCCCGGCGGCGAACGGCCAGAGCAACGCACGGGGTGTCGGAGCCGTGCAGTCGATCGTGTCCAACCGGGGCGAGGCGCGCGGGGTCCGCCTGTTGTCGGCCGAGGGGCTCGAGGTGATCTTCGAGGAGCAGTCCAATGGAAACGACCTGATCCTGGCCGTCCCCGAGCGCTTCGGCATCGGCTACGGGCTCTCGAGCGACACGATGCCCATCGGTCCGAGGAGTTGCTACTGGGCCGGATGGGGCGGATCGCTTGTCGTCTCGGACCTCGACACACGCACCACGTTCGCCTACGTCATGAACCGCATGGAAACGGGCCTGGTGGTCGAGACCCGGGGCGCAGAACTGCTGCTGGCCGCGGTGGCGGGTCTCGCCCCCCACTAGCACGACGACCGGACGCCCGGGCCCGGTTAGTTCATGGCGAAGTACGCGATGCCGGCCGCACCGAGGGCCAGGCAGTAGATCGCGAACGGGGTGAGCCGGCCCTTGCGGAAGTAGCGGAGCAAGAAGCGCACCGAGAGCAGGGCCATGATGAACGCGACCCCGCTGCCCGCCAGGACCTGGCCCCGGATGCCGTTGCCCAAATGCCCGAGAAGGTCGGGGATCTTGAGCAGGCCGGCCAGCAAGATGGGCGGGGCCGACAGCAAGAACGCGAACCGGGCGGCGTCCTCGTAGCTCAGCCGGCGCGCCAAGCCGGTGACCATGCAGACCCCGTCCCGGCTGATGCCGGCCAGCAGCGCGGTCGACTCGGCCAGCCCGACGATGATCGCGTCGCGCAGCCGCAACGACGCCAGGACCTCGCGGTCGTGGTCGTCGGTGCCCACCGGGGCGAGCGCCCCGCCGGCGCCGTCGCTTGCCCCATCGTCGACCGGTCCACCGTCGGCAGCGGCCGGGTTCGCCCCCGGGTTGGCCCGGCCCCTGCGCCGGAGCAACTCGCCACCCAACAGGATCAGGCCGTTGACGGTGAGGAAGCTGGCCGCGGCGAGCGGCTTGGCGAAGATCGTCCGGAGCTCGTGCTCGAGGGCCAGTCCGAGGACCCCGACCGGGATGGTGGCCACGACGACGAACCACGCCGCCCGCTCGTCGGCCGTTTCCGCCCGCCGCTTGGCCAGGCTGGAGAAGAACCCCTTGATGATCCGCAGCCAGTCGCGCCAGAAGTAGGCGATGAGGGCGAGCGCGGTGGCCACGTGGAGCCCGACCACGAACGCGAGGTAGGGGGACTCGGGCGACGCCTCCTGGGTCACGAGACGAGACCACGATCCGCCGATGAACGCCGGGATGATCACGGTGTGACCGAGGCTCGAGATCGGGAAGAGCTCGGCGACGCCCTGGATGATGCCGATCACGATGGCCTGCAGGAACGTCACTTCGTCCTCCGGGGCAGTCGAGGCGGCTCGGGCCTATCGGCGTCGAGGTGGGTCGAACCGGCCCGACGCTACGCGACCGCGGTCCCGCTTCGGGGGTATCACCCGCGACCTCGACGCCGACCGCGGTGCGATCAATCGACCCCGAGTGCCCGAACCTCGTCGTGGGCCAGGGTCGCCAGTATCGACTCAGCCAGCGTCCGGGCCGACCGGGCGTCGAGCTCGACCGAGACCCGCTGGCTCGGATCGGCGTCGCCACCGGCCCGGAAGTCGATGCACAGCGCGTGCTCGACCGGGGCCTCCTGGGGGTGGTCGAAATACACCACTGCTTGTTCGATAGAGAACCAGCCCTGGGCGCCCAGCCCGCTGCCGGCCACGTTCTCGGTCGAGGTCAGGTAGGTGCACACGGCTCAACCCTCCAGGTACTTGGCGCAGAACTCCCAGATCAGGTGCCAACCCTCGCGGGCGGCCTCGGGGCGGTAGCTCGGTCGCTCCACCCAGAAGAACGCGTGGCCGGCGTCGTCGAAGGTGTGGAACTCATAGGTCTTGTCGTGGGCCTTCAGCTCCTCTTCCATCCGGGCGGTGTGCTCGGGGGACGGGTTGGCGTCGTTGACCCCGAAGAGGCCCAGCATCGGACAGTGCAGGTCCTTGGTCATGTCGATGACGGCCACCGGGCGCTCGGGCGTCAGCTGTTCGGGGGTTGCCACGATCCCGCCGCCGTAGCAGACCACCGCCGCGTCGATGTCGAGGTTGCAGGCGACCAGGTAGCTCTGCCGCCCACCCGAGCAGTACCCGATCACGCCCACCAAGCCGTTGGCATCGGGCTCGGCCGTCAAGAAGGCCATGGCACCGGCCACGTCCTCCAGGCACTGGGCGTCGGGCACTCCCCCCGCGGCGCGGGCCGCCGCCGCGCCGTCGCCGGCGTTTGCTCCCGGCGCGTATCGGTGGAAGAGGTTCGGGACGATGGCCGCGTACCCGTGGGCGGCGAACCGCCGGGCGATCTCCTTGGTCGAAGAGTCGTATCCGGGCATGTGATGGATCACCACGACACTGCCGTAGGACTCCGCGTCGGTTGGCTGCGCGTGGTACGCCTCGATCTCGTCACCCTTGCCCGAGGTGATCGTGATGGTCCCCGCCTCGATCCTGTCGCTGCTCATGTCATCCCCTTTCGGCTCCGCCGGCGGTGTCGTCACGCTACGCCGCGGTGCCACCGCGTGGCCGTTGGCCAGCCTCGCCCAGCACGGTTGGCGCCGGCAACCCGGGCGGGTCGTCAGGGGGCGTCGGGGACCACCACGCCGCACTAGCGAGGGGCCCACAACAATGCGATGCTCGATCGGCCGGGTCCTTCGATCGAGCGGGAGAGACATGTGAGTGCGTTGGCGACACGGCCCCTCGGGCAAACCGGCCTCGACGTCACCGTGCTCGGGTTCGGGGCCATGGAGCTTCGGGGAGATCGTCACCGCAACCCCCGCCCGCTCGAACCGGGCCAGGCCCGTGCCGTCCTGGGCGCCGTCCTTGACGCCGGGATCAACTTCATCGACACCTCCATCGACTATGGCGTGAGCGAGTCCGAGATCGGGAACGCGATCTCGCACCGACGCGACGAGTACTACCTCGCTTCCAAGGCGGGGTGCCCGCTCAATGCCGAGGAGTACGTCGACACCCCGCCGGGCCCGCTGCCGCACGACTACACCCCCGAGAACATCCGGGCGGGAGTGGACCAGAGCCTTCGCCGACTGCGGACCGATCACCTCGATCTTCTCCAGCTCCACATCAGCCCGTCGATCGACACCATCCAACACGACGACGTGATCGAGACGCTGTTCGGACTGCAGAGGGACGGGAAGACCCGGTTCATCGGATCCTCGTCGACCCTTCCCAACATCACCGACCATTTCGAGCTGAAGGCCTTCGACGCCTTTCAGATCCCCTACTCGTTGCTCGAGCGGGCCCACGAGGACGCCATCACCCGCGCCCACGAACTGGGGGCGGGGGTGATCGTCCGCGGCGGCGTGGCCAAGGGAGGCCCGGCGAGAATTCAGCCGACCCGCCAAAACGTCTGGGCGCTGTGGGAAGCCGAGGGTCTCGATGACCTCTTGGCACCCGGCGAGACGAGGGTGGATTTCGCGCTGCGCTTCACCATCAGCCATCCCGGCTTGAACACCACCATCGTCGGAACCTCGAGCACCGAGCACCTGGCTGAGAACGTCGCGGCAGCCCAGCGCGGGCCGCTCCCGAGCGATGTCTACGAAGAGACAAAGCGCCGGCTGGACGCGGCCGGCGAGGTCCCCATTCAGCTCGACTGAGGGTCCGGGGTCATCGACGGGTCGCCGACTCCTCTGAGGTTCCTCGGCGCCACCACCGCCTCGGCCTCGATCTCGACCTTCCAGCGGTGATCCAACAGGCCGGCGACGACCACCATCGTGGCGGCCGGTCGGGCCCGCCCGAACACCTCTCGATGGGCCGCCCCGACCGCGTCGGCGTCCTCGCGAGCACACAGGTACATCCGGGTGCGGACCACGTCGTCGGCCGAAGCGCCCAGCTCGGCCAGGGCGGCCAGCACGATCTCGAGACACCGTCGCGCCTGGGTGCCGGCATCGTCGGGACACGAGCCGTCGGGCCAGATCGGACCGGTTCCGGACACCACCACGCGCGGCCCGACCCGCACGGCCCGGCTGAACCCGATCGACGCTTCGAACGGCGAGCCGGACCCGGCGCGTCGGCGGCCGTCGTCGGTCACGACCCCTTGAACTGCGGCTCGCGGCGCTGGCTCGATGCCGCCACCCCCTCGGCGAAGTCCTCGGTCCGACGGAGGCGGTCCTGCTCGGCCTGCTCGATCTCGGTCGCCTCGCGCACCCGCTCGGGCAACCCGCGCCGCATGGTGGCACGGATGGCTCGAACCGACAGCGGCGCCGCCAACGCGAGCTCGACCGCCATCGCCCGGGCCTCGGTGAAGACGTCGTCGGTGGTGGTGGCCAACCGGTCGCAGAGCCCGATCGAGAGCGCCTCGGCGCCGCCGATCCTCCGACCGGTGTAGAGCAACGAGGCCGCGGCCTGTTGGCCGACCGCGTCGGGAAGGGTCACCGTCAGGCCGAAGCCGTGATGGAAGCCCAGCCGGGAGAAGTTGGCGGCGAAACGGCTCTCGGCACTGGCCACCCGGAAGTCGGCCGACAACGCCAGCCCGAGCCCACCGCCGATCGCCCCTCCGGTGACGGCGGCCACGACCGGCAGCTCGGCCTCGAACAGACGCAACGCGTGGCCGTACAGCGTGCCCACCGTCCGCTCGGTGCCGCTCGTGAGGTCGGCCCCGGCGCAGAAGTGGCGACCCTCCGAGCACAGCACGATGGCCCGGCACGGTCCGGTCTGCAGCTCCTCGTATGCATCGGCGATCGCCGAGACCAACGCCACGTCGAAGAAGTTGTTAGGGCGGACGGTGCAGCTCCACGGTGGCGACATAGTCGTCGGCCAGCTCCACGCTCACGTCGCTCATTGCGTCACGGGCAGAGCGGACATCCCCGACACCTCCTTCGGACCGAGCGGTACGCCGCGGTCGCCTCGACCGGGCAGGCCGCCGACGCTACCGGTGCAGACGGCACCCGTCGAAGCAGGTCGCGGTGTCATCGCCCGGGGGAGTTGGTGCGCACTTCGCGGAACGGCACCCCCGAATCCGACGAGGGCTCGCGCGGCAGGCCGAGCGAACGCTCGCCGACGATGTTGTGCTGGATCTCGTCGGTGCCGCCGGCGATGGACCCGGCCGGGACCGAGACCACGATCTCGGCGATGATCCCGTCTCGCGCCGAGCTCGGCCCGGTCAACAGGGCGGCGGCCCCGGCCATCGTGGCGTGGGCGTCGGCGGAGCGACGCGCGATGTCGCTTCCGGCCAGCTTGGCCACCGACCCCTCGGGCCCCGGCGCCCGACCGGCGGCCCTGGCCGCTCGGGACCGATCGACGTTCCAGGTGGCCACGCGGGTGCGGGCAATGACGTCGGCGACCAGCTGTCGCTCGATCGATGAGGCACCGATCTCGCGGGCCACCTCGGCCAGGAGGTCGGGCCGACCGGCCCGCTGCGGGTACCACGCGTAGGTGCGGGCGTACTCCGACACCTCGGCCATCGCCTCGGTGGCGGTGCGGCCCTTTGGCCAGCCGTCGGTCGCGACCAGTCGCGAACCGCCGAGACCGCGTTCGTGGGCCAGGGTGGTGAGCGCGGCCGCCCACCCGTCGTTGACCTCCCCCACGACGTTGTCGGCCGGGACGCGCGCGTCGCTGAAGAAGACCTCGTTGAAGGACGCGTGCCCGTTCATCTGACGGAGCGGGCGCACCTCGACGCCCGGCTGGTCCATGGGGAGCACGAAGTAGGTGATCCCCCGGTGCTTGGGGGCGTCCCAGTCGGTCCGGGCGAGCAGCATGCCGAACGCGGCGGTCTTGGCGCCGGTCGTCCAGACCTTCTGGCCGTTCACCACCCACTCGTCGCCGTCGGCGACCGCCCGAGTGGTCAGGCCGGCCAGGTCGGACCCGTTCCCCGGTTCGGAGAACAGCTGGCACCACCGGTCCTCACCGGTCAGGATCCGGCGTAGCAGCCGGCCCTTCAGCTCGGTGGAGCCGTGGGCGAGCAGGGTCGGCGCGGCCAGGTTCATCGCCGAACCGACCGGGGGACCCACCGCGCCGAAGGACTGGCGCTCGTCGGTGGCGACCCGGGCCAGCTCGGCCGAGAACCCCTTCCCGTACCAGTCGAGGGGCCACTGGGGCACGGCCCACCCGGAGTCGGCCAACAGCCCGCGCCACTCGAGCAGCGGCCGATCGGGGTTCCAGTTGGCCTCGAGCCATTCCCGGACCTCGGCCCGGACCACCTCTGGGCGCGGTGCCGCGACCGCTCACCTTGTCGTCCCCTGCACGCGTCACCCCCGCCGGCAAGCACCGCTACTCGGACTCAGGCTACGTCGGGCCGTCCGGGCCGGTCACAGCGGGCGGGTCGTAACCGAGCGACCAGTCGCGGCCGGGCACATCCCAGGACACGTCGGCCGGGCGCTCCACCACCAGGAGGACCGCCGCGACGTGGGGGAGCCCGCCGTGCCAGTGCCACTCTCCGGCCGGCACCGTGACGGTGTCGCCGGGGACGACCACGATCCGGCCGTCCGGGTCGGCGACCACCGCCTCACCGGTCACCACGTGCAGGAGGCGGCCCGAACGTGAGGTGTGGGGCCTCGAGCGGGCACCGGGCTCGAAGCCGCATGAGACGCACCTCGAGCCCGTTGTCGAAGGGGGTCGCCAGCGTGTGGATGCGCACCAGCCCGACAGAACAAAACGGTGGGGCCGCCTCCTGTCCGATCGGGACTCCCGTCGTGACCTCCATCGATCCACCTCCGTTGTGCGACCGCCCCTTTGGTCGAAGGCGCCCGACATGGGAGAGTCGGGCCGTGGTGGCTCTCGACGTAAAGGCGCTCGTCTTCGACGTATTCGGAACGGTCGTGGATTGGCGGAGCGGTGTGACCGATGCGGCAAAGGCGATCTCGGGGGACCGGGGAACCGAAGTGGACTGGGGGGCCCTCGCCGACGCCTGGCGCACCGAGGGGTACCTCGCCCCCATCGGCGAGATCGTCGAAGGGAAACGCCCCTTCACCGACGTCGAGACCCTCCTCGGTGACACGCTGGAGGTGCTCTTGGGTCGGTTCGGTGTCGAACTCGAAACGACCGAGGTCGAATCGCTGAAATCGGTGTGGCGCCGGCTCGACCCGTGGCCCGATGCCCGGGAAGGGCTCGGTCGGCTACGCCGCCACTACGTGGTCGGGCCCTTGTCGAACGGGAGCTTCGCCCTGCTCACCGAGATGGCCAAGCGGGCCGGCCTGCCCTGGGACTGCATCTTGTCGACCGAGCTGTTCTCGGCCTACAAGCCCGATCGCCGCACCTATGAGGGCGCGGCGCACCTCCTCGGGCTGGCCCCGGGCCAGGTGATGCTGGTGGCGGCCCACGTCGGAGACCTGCGGGCGGCCGCCTCGGTCGGTCTCCGCACGGCCTATGTCCCCCGACCGCTCGAGTGGGGACCCAGCGGTCGCCGGCCGGCGCCACCGGACCCGAGCTTCGACGTGGTCGCCTCGGACTTCAGGTTCCTGGCCGACCAGCTGTGCTCCTAGGATCGGTAGTGGGTCACCTTCAACCCTCCGCGCACATTGAGCTTTACGTCGGAAGCTCCGAAGAGCAGTTTCACGCCCCCTCCTACCGAGGGACCGACGGCTGATGCCGAGAGAGAGCCTGGACCGGGGCTGTGATAGATCAGGTCGACCCACTCCCCAAGGATGAGGCGCTGAACCACCGTTAGCTTGGAGTGCGATGACCCAGGGAATCAGCCCGGCCGAGCGTGCCTACCTCGAAGCACAACAACTGGGCCGGCTGGCCACGGTAGATACAGAGGGGAGGCCGCATGTCGCCCCGGTCGGGTACACCTACAACGAGGTGACCGGCACCATCGACATCGGCGGCTTCGCCATGTCGAGCACGGCCAAGTTCAAGCACGTGCGGCGAGCGGGAGTGGCGGCGTTCGTGGTCGACGACGTCTTGCCGCCGTGGCGACCCCGCGGGATCGAGATCCGTGGCCGCGCCGAGGCGCTCCTGAGCGCCCCGGGCGCCGACACCGGCCTGATCCGCATCCACCCCGACCGCGTCCATTCGTGGGGTGAGGGCCTTCGACCCTCCGGCGACGACGGCCGCTGAGAACCGGGCGATCAGGCGCTCCGCTCCCGGCGATCGCCATAGCGATCCCAATACGTCGTCTCTTCAACCGGGCGGCGCTGGGCCTCGCCCCAACGCCCGAGGGGGTAGCCGACCGGGATCATCGCCCACGTGCGCACGTCGTCGGGCATCTCGAGCACGGCCTTGACCTCGGCCTCCTTCAAGCGGTGCACGGTGGTGAGGGCCGTGCCGAGCCCGAGGGCTCGTGCGGCCAAGAACAGGTTCTGACAACCCGGGTAGATCGAGGCAGGGTCGGCCGCCCGCGAGCACGGGACGATGATCGCGGGTGCCTCCCCCATGTGATCGGCGAGGTGGTCAGCCGAGGTGAGAATCGCCGACGGAGCACCGCCGCCCTGGGCGTCGACATAGCCCGAACGCACCGATTTCCACGCTTGCCCGTAGAACTCGCCGATCTTGGCCCGGCGCCCCGGGTCGGTCACGATGAGCCAACGGGCCACCTGACGGTTGCCACCCGACGGCGCCTTGGACGCGGCCTCGACGAGCGTCCAGAGGTCCTCGTCGCTGACCGGGCGGTCGGGATCGAGCCGTCGCATGGCCCGGGTGGTTCGCATCGCTTCGAAGAGTTCCATCCGCCACCCATATCACTCCGATCGAGCCGAGACACGTGGAGGCGCAGCGGCTGGCCCCGGGAACGACGCAGCGGTTGCAAACAGGCTGGTCTTCCACAAACATCGGGCCCGTGACCACGGAGGACGCCCACCGGCCGGTACAGCTGCGGGATGTCGCGGCCGAAGCCGGGGTCTCCATCTCGACGGCGTCGCGCGTCCTGACCGGGTCGGGCCGCTGCTCGCCCGCCGCCAAGAACGCGGTGCTGGCCGCGGCGAAGCGGCTCGCGTACCGGCCCAACAAGATCGCCCGGGCGCTGCGGGCCCAGAGCACCCGCAGCATCGGGATGACCATCCCCTGGTTGCGCAACCCGTTCTACGCGGAGCTGGTCGAGGCGGTCGACGTGTTCTTGCAACGATTCGAGTTCGACCTGGTCCTGGCGGACGCCCGCGGTTCGTGGCAGGACGAGGCAAGGCGAGTGCACTCGCTCGTATCTCGCCGAGTGGACGGGTTGATCGTGGTGCCGACCGAGGACGAAAAGAGCACCGAGGCCCTGGCCGAGGCCAACCTCTCGATCCCGGTCGTCCAGCTGGAGTATGAGGCCGGGAACCTCGATGCGGACTACGTCGGCATCGACAACGCCCTCGGCATCAGGCTGGTGCTCGACCACCTCGCCCAGCTCGGCGCGAACAGCGTCCGGTTCGTGTCCTCGGCCATCCGCAGCTCGGCCAGCCGCACCCGTCTCGAGGCGTTCTGGCAGGGCGCCGAGGCGCGCGGGATGCGCCCCGCCGAGCCGATCCTCGGTCGCTTCACCACGAGGTTCGGCAAGGAGGCCGTGGCGACGATCCTCGCCGAGGGCTCCATGCCGGACGCGATCGTCTGCGCGTCCGACGTGGTCGCGCTCGGGGTGATCGGGCAGCTCCGCGCCGAGGGGATCTCGGTGCCCGACGACGTGATGGTGACCGGCTTCGACGACATCGTGTTCGCCGAGCTGTGCGACCCGCCATTGACGACCGTCCACCAGCCTCGGCGGCGGCTCGCCGACGCGGCCGTCTCCGCGCTCGTCGGTCGGATCAACGGCCAGCACGCCGGTCCGCCGATGCGGGTCGAACTACCGCCGCATCTGGTGGTGCGACGCTCGTCGCTCGCCGGGCCGCGCGTCGTGGTGGCTTCCAACCCCGCCTGAGAAGACCGCCCGTGCCCCGGTCTCACCCCTCGGTCGAAGGCATGGGGACGTTCTGGACCCGCAGGCGTCCCTGGGCGATCAGCTTCCCGTCGTCGTGTCGGGTGAACTCGACCGACCACAGCTGCTGAACCCGGCCCTGCAGGATCGGCAAGGCGACCACGTCCATCCGGCCGGTGACCATGGGTCGGAGGAAATCGGTCGAGTTGTGCACACCGACGGCGAACTGCCCGCGGTCGACCACCGCCGCCGAGGCCCCCAGCGAAGCGGTCGACTCCACGATGGTGGCGAACACCCCGCCGTGCACGACGCCCCACGGGGTGTGATGGTCGGGCGTCGCGTCGAGGTGGCCGACCACCCGCGTCCCGGTGAGCTCCTCGATCTCGAAGCCGAGCGCGGCCAGCCACGCACCCGGTGCCCGCGGGCGGATCCCGCCCGGCGGTTCGGGCGTGCTCATGACGCCTCGAGCGGCCGCTCGATCGCGGCGTCGCCCTGCCCGGGAACGTTGAACCGGCCTCGCACGTCGAAAGGCCCGAGCGCGGCGCCACAACGTGCGCACATCCGGCGATCGTCGAGCTCACCGCCGCAGTCCCGGTGCACCATGACCACCGGTGGCGGACCCTCCATGGCGTAGCGGTCGCCCCAGACGAGCAACGCCATCAACACCGGCCACAGATCGATTCCCTTCTCGGTGAGCCGGTACTCGAATCGCTCCGGGCGCTCCTGATAGCGCTCCTTGCGCAGCAGGCCCTCGTCGACCAGGCGTCCGAGCCGGTCCGTCAGTACGGTGCGGGCAATGCCGAGGTTGCGTTGAAAATTATCGAAGCGCCTCGTGCCCCAGAAGGCCTCGCGGATGACCAGCATCGTCCAGCGATCGCCCACGATCTCGAGCGTCTTGGCGATCGAGCAGCGCTGAGATTCGTAGCTGCGGGGAAGCATGTCGCCAGGGTACCCCGTTAGTAGTGTGACCATACCCAGGTCGTGATGTTCCGGAACCGGTCGCCGACGAGGTCGTCTGCCTGGCCAGCCCCGAACCGTTGCTCGCGATCGGCGAGGCCTACCTCGACTTCTCCCCGGTCAGCGACGACGAGGTGATCGAGCTGCTGAGCCGCCCCCCAGAGCACCAAGGACCGTCTGGGCGGGCCACGGACACGTGTCCGAAAGTGTCCAGCCATGGCCGCCCCGATGGTCCATGATCCACAACATGAGCGGATTCTCTGCGGTCGTGACGACCGGGATCTACTGCCGGCCCGGGTGTGGCGGGCGACCCAAGCTGGCCAACGTGCGCCCGTACGCTCTGGCCGCAGCCGCCGAGGCGGCCGGGTACCGGGCGTGTTTGCGTTGTCGCCCGTACCGGAGTCACCCGCCGTTCAACCCCGACGCCCCCGAGCTGGTGTGCCGGGCGGTGCAGCTCGTGGTGGACGGCCTGCTCGACGACAACACCGAGGACGCCCTGGGCCAGCGGCTGGGCGTCTCGGCGCGACATCTGCGCCGCCTCTTCGAGCTCCACCTCGGCGTCACGCCGGACCAACTGGCCCGGTCCCGGCGGGCCCACTTCGCGAGGCGCCTGCTCGACGACACCGATCTCTCGTTCGCCGAGATCGCGTTCGCGTCCGGCTTCGGCAGCATCCGCCAGTTCAACCGGGTGTGCCGGGACGTGTTCGCGGCCTCGCCGCGCGAGCTGCGCGCCCGGCGCCGCTCGAGCGACCGGCTGGTCGCCGACGGTGGCCTCGCCCTGCGGCTCCCCTTCACCCCACCGCTCGAGTGGGACACCATGCTCGAGTACTTCGAGAGCCGGGCCATCCCGGGGGTGGAGCACGTGTCGGAGGGCACGTATCGGCGCACGGTCGCGATCGACGGCGACCCGGGAGTCATCGAGCTGTCTCGCGGTGGGGAGGACCACCTGGTGCTCGTCGCCCACCTCCCCCACTGGGAGGGGCTCATCCACGTCGTCGAGCGAGCCCGACGGATCTTCGGGCTCGACCTCGACCTCGAGGATGCCAACGAGCGGCTCGGGCGCGACACCGACATCGGCCCGTTGGTCCACAAGTCGCCGGGGCTCCGGACGCCGGGGACCTGGGACCCCTTCGAGACGGCCGTGCGCGCCGTCTGCGGGCAGATGGTCAGCGTGGCCAGCGCCGGCACGATCGTGCGCCGGATCGTGGAACGCCACGGGAGCGAGGTCCCGGGGCTCCAAACCCTCGGTCTCTCCAGGGTGTTCCCGTCGCCCGCGACCCTCGCCGCCGGCGACCTCGACGGTCTCGGCCTCACTGCCACCCGGGTCGAGGCGGTTCGCACGCTGGCCCGGGCGGTCGAGGACGGGTCGCTCCATCTCGACCGGGGAGCCTCCCTGGAGTGCTTCGTCGACTCGATGTGCCAGCTGCGCGGCCTTGGACCCTGGACGGCCCACTACCTGGCCTTGCGGGTCGGCGACCCCGACGCCTTCCCGGCGTCGGACCTCGGTCTCCGGCGATCCCTCGAACATCTGCTCGGCCGTCCCGTGTCCGCACGCGACGCCGAGGCGGCGAGCGACGCGTGGCGGCCGTGGCGCTCGCTCGCGGCCACCCACCTGTGGTTCCGGCTCGGCACTCCGTCCGAGGTGGCACCCGGCTGACGTCGGTTCGGCCGCTTTCCCCACCGCCAACACGGCGCGACGGCACCTTCTGACACGAAAACCCGGCGTGATGATGGCCGAGCCCTCCGGCGCGTCGCGTGGCACTCGTCGACCAGGGTTCGCGGACTGGCCGCCCTCGATTGTTGTGCCGTCGGCAACTCGGTTGCTTCGGGAGGTCGGCCCGAATTTCTCACGCGGCGCGATCTGGTGTGCTTGATCGTGACCTCACGCACCGAGGCCGAACGCCGGTACTTGATATCGTCTTCGCAGTCGGATGAAGCTCCGGCGGGCACCCGCCCAAACCGCCTTCGTGGCTGATGGCTTCTGCCAGATTCGAGACAGTCTGGCGGGAGCCGATCGTCGCCCCTGCCAGCTCATAACCAGCAGGAGAGCCGATGAACATCTACTACGAGGCTGCCATTTGGATCGGAATGGCTCTGCTCGCCGCGCTCGTGAGCATCCGGATCGCCATTCCGGTCGCCCTGGTCGAAATCGTGGTCGGGGCGATCGCGGCGAACATTCCGGGCGTAAAGGAACACGTAACCGAGACGGAGTTTGTCACCTTCCTCGCCGGAGTGGGCTCGATCATCCTCACCTTCCTGGCTGGAGCGGAGATCGACCCGGTGTCGTTGAAGCGGCATTGGAAACCGAGCCTGGCCATAGGTGTCGTCTCCTTCGCACTGCCCTTTCTCGGCGCGTTCGCCTTCTGCGACCTTGTGCTCCACTGGCACCTCCACGCGGCCGAGATTGGTGGGGTTGCGCTTTCGACGACCTCGGTTGCGGTGGTTTACGCGGTCATGGTGGAGACCGGCCTCAACCGCCACGACATCGGCAAGCTCATCCTTGCTGCCTGCTTTATTACGGACCTCGGCACCGTTCTCGCCTTGGGGGGCCTGTTCGCCACCTATGGCTGGTTGCTCGCGGTGTTTGTGGCCGTGACCGCCGCCACCCTGTTCGGCCTGCCTCGAATGACCCGCCTGCTTATCGCGCGTGTCGGGCACCGCGTCAGTGAACCCGAGATCAAGTTCATCCTCTTCGTGCTCTTGGCCCTCGGCGGACTCGCCACCCAGGCGGGAAGCGAAGCCGTGCTCCCCGCCTACCTGGCCGGCCTCTTTCTGGCCGGGGTGTTCCTCCACGACCGAATCGTCATGGACCGGATGCGCTCGATCGCCTTCGCTCTCTTGACACCGTTCTTCTTCCTGCACGCCGGGACTCTCATCTCTGCGCCGGCCCTCGTGTCGGGAGCCGGGGTTATCGCCCTGCTGCTCTTGGTGAAGCTGACGGCCAAGGGCGTGGGCGTGTGGCCCACGGCATCGGCATTCCGCGTGCCGCTTCGGGAGCGGACATACACCACCCTGCTCATGGCAACGGGGCTCACCTTCGGTTCGATTGCCGCGCTGTACGGGTACACACACCATTTCATTACGCGCACTCAGTACACCGAGTTGGTCACCGTCGTCATTCTGTCGGCATTCGTGCCCACGCTCATCGCTCAGCAGTTCTTCCGTCCGAAGGTAGCGGTGGACGTCGAAGAGGAAGAAGCGCTGGGCGCCGAAGACATTTCGCTTATCCATCACCATTCATCCAATGTCGCAAACGTGGATGCGCTCATGGCCGAGACCTCAACAGAGGTGCTCGGGTCGACGGCCCCTCCTGAACAGTTGGATCGCTCGGTGTGAGCGCAGAGCCGCTCACCTTTCCCTCCGAGGCAAGAGGCGGCCCGGAGGGAAAGGTGGAGCACCGCGCCCACGGTGGTGCGATGCTCGGTGGCGTGTCCGACACGCCGACAGGCCGCAGCCCCATGTTCCGGTTCGACGGCGAGCTGGCCGAGCTGATCTTCGACTATTGCCGGCGACGCCTCGCCATGGATCCCGTCTCACTCGACCTGGGCGGGCAGGCGCCGCTCTCGCCGGGCGTCCTCGACGGGCTCATCGGACCCCGGCCGAACGACCCCCAAACCGTGCTGTCGGTGTTCGAGAAGGAGCTGGCACCGGCGGTCGTGTCGGCCGACAGCCCGCGCTTTTTGGCGTTCATCCCGGCGGTGCCGACGAAGGCATCGCTCCTCTTCGACATGATCGTGTCCTGTTCGTCGCTGCAGGGCACGTCGTGGCTCGAGGCTGCCGGCGCGGTCATGGCCGAGAACCAAGCCCTGGGGGTGCTGTCCGAACTGGCGGGCCTGCCCGAGGGCGCCGGCGGCTGCTTTGTCTCGGGCGGGTCGATGGGCAACCTCTCGGCGCTGCTGGTGGCCCGGGACACCGCGGCCTTCCAGCGGGCCGGCTCCTCGGTGCGACCGCGCGTGGCGGTCAGCGAGGAGGCGCACTCCTCGGTCGCGAAGGCGCTCCACGTGATCGGCGCCGAGCCCCTGCTCGTGCCGACCACCGAGCACCGGCTGCGTGGCGACGCGCTCGAGCGCACCTTGGCCCACGACGGCGACGACTCGGTCGTGGCCGTCGTAGCGACGGCCGGCACCACGAACGCCGGCATCGTCGACGACCTGGCCGGCGTGGCCGAGGTGGCGAGACGCCGCCACCTGTGGTTCCACGTTGACGCCGCATACGGAGGGGCGGCGCTCTTCGCGCCCTCGGCGCGGCCGCGCTTCGATGGCATCGAGCACGCCGACTCGCTGGTGGTCGACCCCCACAAGTGGCTCTACGCGCCGTTCGACTGCGCCGCCCTCATCTACCGCGACCCCAAGCTCGCCCGCGGGGTCCACGCGCAGCACGCCGAGTACCTGGAGGCCTTCCACGAGGGGACGGTCGAGCCGTTCAACCCGAGCGACTACGCCTTTCACCTGACCCGCCGGGCCAGGGGCCTGCCACTGTGGTTCTCCCTGGCCATCTACGGCACCAACGCCTACCGAGACGCGATCGAGACGGTGCTCGCCACCGCGCAGTCGGCGGCACGGCTGATCGATGAGAGCGACCACGTCGAGCTGGTGCGCGAGCCGGAGCTCTCGGTCGTGCTGTTCAGGCGGCCCGGTTGGAGTCGCTCGGACTACGACGCCTGGTCGGCGGAGCTGCTCACGCGCCAGATCGGCTTCGTCGTCCCGACCAGTTGGGAGGGCGAGCCGGTCGGGCGCCTGGCCTTCCTACACCCCAACACCACCCTTGACATGGTGCGCGAGATCCTCGACACCCTGGCGTAGGTCGGCCCCGGAGTAGGGCGGCGGCGCCGCTCACCGTTGGAGCAACGGGTCGTCGGGCCGGCGCCACGGCCCGGCCTCTCGACGCGTGCGCCAGGCCACTCCCGACAACGCCTCCAAGACGATCCGGCCGCCGAGATAGGCAGTCACCTCCGCGTGGTCGTAGGGAGGCGAGACCTCGACCACGTCCAGGCCCACGATCGGCAGCTCCATGGCACAACGACGGACGGCGTCGAGCAGCTGGCGGCTGCTGAGCCCGCCCGGCTCGGGGGTGCCCGTCCCCGGTGCGGCGCCGGGGTCAACGACGTCGACGTCCACCGAGAGAAAGACCCCTCGACAGGCGTCGGTGGCGATCCCGAAGGCCTCGGTGAGGCACGCGTCGAGCCCGCGGGTCACGACCTCGGTCATCTCGTAGCTGCGCATCCCGCCTGCAGCCATCCAGTCCAGGGTCTCGGGCCCGGGCCAGTAGCCGCGCAGCCCGATCTGGAGGAAGCGGTCGGCGCGCACCGCGCCCGATTCGATCAGACGGCGCATGGGGGTGCCGTGGCCGTACAGGGAGCCGAACTGGGTCTCGCCGGTGTCGGCATGGGCGTCGAAGTGGATCACCGACACCTCGCCCCAGCCGAGTACCCGGGCCACGCCGGTCACGTCGGGCAGGGCGATCGTATGGTCCCCGCCCAAGATGACCGGGATCGCCCCGCTCGCCGCCACCCTGGCGACCGCCGACTCCAGCCGGGCCAGGGACGTCTCCATCTCGCCAGGCGGCATCTCGATGTCGCCGATGTCGACGACCCCGAGGTCGACGAGGGGGTCGAGGCCGAGGGCGAGGTGCGGGCGGCGTCCGTCGTGGGGCAGGTAGTCGGCCATTCGCATCGACGACGGGCCGAAGCGGCACCCGGCCCGGTGCGAGGTCCCGCCGTCGAACGGGGCACCGATCACGACGGCACCGGCCGAGGCCAGGCTGGCCGGCGTATCGAGGTCGGCCTCGGGCACGCCGAGGAAGGTCGCCGGCGGGCCGAACATGATCGTACGGGTCATCGTCGCATCGCCCACATTCTGCCGGGAATGGCGTCCGAGGCGACACTCAAGAGCCGAAACTGAGAGAGCCCAGAGGAAATCCGAGCAAGTCCAAATAGGAACGACGACACGGAAATGCAAGGGCACGGTGAGGCGTTGTACTAAGTGAAGGTTCGAGAAGGAGGTAGGCGGTGAGACCGGAATGAGGTTGATAGGCCGAGACGGGGCCGCAAGGGTTGGTTAGCCGGATGGTTTCCTAAGGGCAAGCGGCTCTCCTAAGAGTTTGGGAGGCGTTGCAGCGGCAAGGGGCTCGCAAGGCTCCAGGAGCGGCGTTTCCGAGTGGCTCGTCTCGATGAGAAGTTGAAAGAGGCGCCTGATCCCCGTAGGAAGTGGGGACGGGCGCCTTTTGCTGTGTCCGGGTTCGGTCGGCGATCCGACCACGGCCCAAGGTCTTCCGTGCCCATCGGACCCGTTCCAGCACACCAGGACGTTCGGCCCTATCGTGACCAGGGCCTATCGGCCACAGTGGCACCACCGAGGTTCGAGCAAACCGAGGTCAGAGCAAGGAGTTGACCATGGCTAAGGACACCAACGCTGATCAGGTCCAGACCGGGACAGAGCACGACACGGTCGAGAAGTTGGGTCATGCGCTCGATGAGTGGCGCGCTCGGGTCGACGAGCTGCTCGTGCAGTTCGACCTCGGGGCGAGCAACGTCCGCGACGAGGTCCGCAAGCGCCTCGAGGTCGCCGAGAACGTCTATCTGGCCGCCCGCTCCGAGCTCGCCGATGCGCGCCACGATGCCAGTTCGAACCTCGGTTCGGCCCGCCAGGGCGTCGAACAGGTGATCGCTGACCTCCGACGAGCCCTGGAGGCCATGGAGGCCGTGGTTCGTCGCAACCGCAAGGAGTGATCCGATGATGCTCGCGCAGCACGTTGCACGACGCCTCCACGGCACGGTTCGTTGACCTTCTTCGATCTCGTCGTCCGCAACCTGTGGTCGAAGAAGACCCGCTCCATCGGCCTGGCCTTCGCAGTCGCGATCGCGGTGATGGCCGTCGTCACCCTCGATGTCACCAGCAGCGGGCTCGAGCAGTCGGCGGCCGCCATCATCTCGGTCGGCAAGGCCAATTTCACGGTGGTCCAAAAGGGGGCCTCGGACACCCTGGCCAGCACGATTGACGTCAACGAGCTGGCTCGTCTGCGCCGGACACCGGGAGTGGCCAGCGCCGTCGGCGTGCTGGTCGAGACCGAGCACATCAACGCCGACAACCCCGTCTTCGTAGAGATCGGGATCAGCCCGAGCGATCTCACCACGTTCGGCGTGAAGGTTCTGGCCGGGCACCCGTACTCGGCCACGGCAGCGCACGAGGTCATGCTGGGCTGGACGGCCGCCGCCAACCTTGGGCTGACCGTCGGAGACCGGTTCAACGCCAACGGAACCTTCAACACGGTCACCGGGATCTACTCCACCGGGAACGCCTTCGGCGACGCCGGCGCCATGTTCCCGCTCCCCGCCATCCAGGGCTACAACAGAGTCCCCGGGATCGTCACCCTGGTCTTTGTGAAGGTGACCAAGGGTGCTTCGCCGGCTGCGGTCGCGGCGCGCATCGACTACAACCAGCCCGAGCTGACGACGATCCGTACCGCCGCTCAGTTCGGGCGGGCCGATCGGGATCTCGTCTATCTCCAAGCAGCGGTCAACGGCAGCACCGTGCTCGCCATCCTGATCGGCGCCGTCATCATCGGGAACACCATGCTCCTGTCGCTATTCGAGCGGACCCGGGAGTTCGGGCTCTTGCGGGCGGTCGGCTGGACACGCCGTCGAACCGTTGGCCTGTTGCTCGGTGAGAGCGTGCTGCTCTCCTTGATCGGGGCGGCCCTTGGTGTCGCGCTGTCATTCGTCATCGCCCTGGTGCTCGAGAACCTGCCCGCGCTCAAAGGAGTGCTGCATCCCAATTTCACCGAAGGCGCATTCTGGAGGGCCCTCTTTACCGCTCTTGTCATGACCCTGGTCGGCGCCGTGTATCCAACCACCAGGGCCGCCCTCCTCTCGCCGTTGCGGGCGCTCAGCTATGAGTGAGCCGACCGACCGCCGGTGGGCCGTCGAGGTCAAGGGGGTGACCCGGGTCTATCCAGGCCCCGTCACCGCGCTGGCCGACTTTGACCTCACCGTCGACTATGGGGAGATGGTGGCCATCACCGGCCCTTCGGGTTGCGGCAAGTCGACGCTGCTTCATCTCCTGGCCGCCATCGACACCCCTACCGCAGGCTCGGTGATCGTCGCCGGACGCGACCTGGCACAGATCGACGACCTGAGCGAGTATCGCCGCCGAGAGGTCGGACTGGTGTTCCAGTTCCACAACCTGCTGCCTCAGCTCCCCGCCCTCTCCAACGTCGAGCTCCCGATGTTCGGGACCCGTCAGTCGTCCCGCCAGCGCAAGGCCCGGGCCCGTGAGCTGTTGGCCGAGGTCGACCTGAGCGACTGCGAGCGTCGCCTTCCCACCGAGCTCTCCGGCGGCGAGCGCCAACGCGTGGCGATCGCTCGGGCCCTGGCCAACGAGCCCAAGGTCCTCCTCGCCGATGAGCCCACCGGCAGCCTCGACTCGGCTTCTACGGCCCACTTCTTGGAGCTGCTCGAACGGTTGAGCGGTGAGGGAACGACCGTCGTGATGGTGACGCACGACTCCGAAGTCGCCGCCCATGCCCACCGGATCATCGAGATGCGCGACGGCACGGTCGTCGCCGAGCGCCTCACCGGCGCGGCGACCGCAGTCCGAGGTGGCGGTTCGTAAGCCCTCGCGACAAGGCCGGCCGCCATCTGCGTGTCGGCAATGCTCGGCGCTGGTTCCGGGCCTCTGCGATCAAGGGTCGTTGTGCCCTGGTATCGGGGCGATTACCGCCGCATGCTGGGCCTAATGGACGACAACGACCGCGGAGAGCGGGCCACAGCGCCAGCGGCGCCCCACCAGACCAGGGGCTCGGTCCCGATCGGTCGGATCTGGCACGTCGAGATCCGGCTGCACTGGACCTTCCTGGCCCTTCTCCTGTTCGTTCTGTGGGCGTACTCGGGCGCCGGGCGGCGAGCCGTGGCCGCCGACCTGCTCTGGATCGCGGCGATCTTCGGCTCGGTCCTCGTCCACGAGCTCGCGCACTGCGTCGTGGCGCGCCGCCGCGGCGCAGTCGTCGAGGACATCCTGCTCACGCCGTTGGGTGGCCTCTCCCAGCTCCATGAGATGCCCGAGGCGCCGGGGGACGAGCTGGCCATCGCCATCGTCGGGCCACTCACGAACCTCGTGCTCGCCCTGGGCCTCGCCGTCGGTGGCCTGGTGACGGGCGCCCGGTTGTGGGCGCCGACCCTGTTTGCCGGGTCTTGGTTCGCCCGACTCTTGTGGATGAACGTCCTACTGGGTGCCTTCAATCTCCTGCCGGCCCTGCCGATGGACGGTGGACGGGTGTTGCGAGCCGCCTTGGCTCGTCGCTACGACCGGCCGACTGCCACCGCGATGGCGGCCCACGTCGCCCGCGTCTGTGCCGGGACCATGATCCTCATCGGCTTCTTGTACGACTTCTGGTTGATCCTGATCGGGCTCTTCGTGCTCCTCGGTGCCAACGCCGAGGAGCAGGGGGCCAACAGTGGCGATCGCCACCCGCGCGACCCGGGGACGAAACCTCCCGGTGCACCGCCACCGATTGGCACCGGGGGCCGGACCCCAGGGCAGCCGCCGGGGACCTGGTGGCCCCAGACCAGCCGAGTGCCCGAAGGACTGGTCACCGGGCCCCGACCCGGTCCCCGGCCGGCCCACCCGGCCCAGGCTGGCCCCGCGTCTCGCTTGAGCCTCCTGCACATCGGGACCGGTCACCTCGTTCGGTCTCGCACCATGGATGACACCCGATGACGAGCTCGAAGAGCGAGCAACAGGCCACGCCGTTCAAGCTGCACCACCAGCTCATCGAGGAACTCACGGTGCGCCCCGGCGAGCTGGCGGGCTTGGATCACCGCAGCACCAGCGACACCAGGACCGACTGGCTGGGGCCGGTCGGTCTGAGCAGCGCCCGGGCCGTCGCCGCTCATGACCTCGAGGAATTCAAAGAGGAGTTGGCCGCCGCCCAGGAGCTGCTCTACTCGAGCGACACCTGGGCCGTGCTCGTGATCCTCCAGGCGCTCGACGCGGCCGGCAAGGACGGGACGATCAAGCACGTCATGTCCGGCGTCAACCCGCAGGGTTGCGACGTCGTCTCGTTCAAGCAGCCCTCGAGCGAGGAGCTCTCCCACGACTTCCTGTGGCGTTGCGCCAAGGTGCTCCCCGCACGCGGGCGGATCGGCATCTTCAACCGCTCGTACTACGAAGAGGTGCTGGTCGCCCGGGTCCATCCCGACCTTCTCGCCTCCGAGCACCTCTCGGAGAACGCCAAGCCGGGTGCACACCTGTGGCAGCAGCGCTACGACGACATCAACGCGTTCGAACACCACCTCCATCGCAACGGCACGCGGATTGTGAAGCTCTTTCTTCACGTCTCAAAGGAAGAGCAGAAGCGGCGGTTCCTCGAGCGTTTGGATGACCCGGCCAAGCAATGGAAGTTCTCGAGCAGCGACGTCGCCGAACGCGCGTACTTCGACGACTACCAACACGCCTACGAGGAGGCACTGAGCGCCACGTCGACGCCGTGGGCCCCCTGGTACGTGGTGCCGGCTGACCACAAGTACGCGATGCGGGCGCTCGTCGGCGGGGTGCTGACCCATGTCATCGATCGCCTCGATCTCGGAAAACCCGAGGCGAGCAAGGAACGTCTCGCTGCGCTGACGGCCGCCAAGCAGTCGCTCCTCGCCGAAGGGACGTGAGGTGGTGGTTAACCCTCAGACCGACAGCCGGGGCAGCCGAGGTGCCGGCCGCAGGGGTGGTACGAACTCACGCGCCGCCTCGCCACACGAGCTCGCCGTCGAGATCGAGGACCTGCGTGACGAGATGCGACGGCGCCACGTCGCCTCCGCCGACGCCTTTGCTCGCGTGCATCCGGCCCACCGCCGGAGCGCACAGAACCTCGTCGACTACCTGACCCTGCGCAGCCGGGACATACGCCCGCTCCAGGCTTCGCTGGCCGAGCTCGGCCTTTCGTCGCTCGGGCGGGCCGAGGAGCACGTCATCACCACCCTCGAGCGCGTGCTCGGCGTCCTTCACGTCCTCGCCGGCGAGCCGCGCGGGAGGCAAACCGAGAGCGCGGTCAGCTTTGGCGAAGGCCAGCGGTCACTGGATTCCAACACCCTCGCCCTGCTCGGCCCGGCCTCCCGCGGTCGCAACACCCGCATCCTCGTCACCATGCCCTCCGAGGCGGCGACCGACCCCGCCCTCACCCGGGAGCTCGTCGAGCGCGGCATGGACTGCGCCCGCATCAACTGCGCCCACGACGGGCCCGAGCAGTGGACCGCCATGGTCCAACACCTGCGGGCGGCCGCTGCCGAGGCCGGCCGGCCCTGCCCGATCCTTATGGACCTGCCCGGGCCGAAGCTGCGCACCGGACCGATCGAGCCGGGCCCACGGGTGCTGCGGCTCCGCCCCGAACGCGACGCCCTCGGGCGCCCGACCTCGGCCGCCACCGCGGTCCTGGTCGCCGAGCGGCCCGAGTCGCCCGGACCGGCGCCGGATTCGAGGGCGGCGGCGCCATCCGGTGGCGTGGCGGCCGTGCCGGTGCCGGCCCCGTGGCTGGCCGAACTGCGAGTCGGCGACCAAATCCTCCTGAAGGACACCCGCCGCTCGCCGCGGGTGCTCACGGTGACGACGGTCGAGCCGGCGGGAGCGTCGGTCGAGGTCTGGGACACCACCTACATCGAAACCGGGACATTGCTGGCCGCGCCGAAGGGCGCCGCGCCGGTGGGCAGCTTGGCCCCGGTGGAGCAGTCACTGCGGCTGTTTCGGGGCGACGTGGTGACGGTACGGGCCGACCTCTCGCCCGTTGCACCCGACCCGACCGTCGGCGACGACGGGACCCGCACATTGGTGATCGGCTGCACGCTGGCCGCGGCCCTCGACGCGCTTCGGGTCGGCCACCGGGTGTGGTTCGACGACGGACGGATCGGGGGCACCGTCACCGCACTACGCAGCAGCGAAGCCGACGTCTGCATCGACGTCGCGGCCACGGGCGGATCGAGACTGAAGGCCGAGAAGGGCATCAACATCCCCGACAGCGCGCTCCGGATGCCGGCCTTGGGACCCGAGGACGAACCGATCCTGCAGTTCGTCGCCGATCACGCCGACCTGGTCGGGCTGTCCTTCGCCCAGCACGAGTCCGACGTCTCGACGCTCCAGCACCGCCTGGAGAAGCTGGGCGGCTCAGCACTCGGCATCGTCCTCAAGATCGAAACGGCACGGGGCTTCAACCGCCTTCCCGAGCTCCTGCTGGCCGGCATGGCATCCGAGCGGGTGGGCGTGATGGTGGCCCGCGGAGACCTTGCCGTCGAGTGCGGCTTCGAGCGCCTCGCCGAGGTGCAAGAGGAGATCCTCTGGCTGTGCGACGCCGCCCACATCCCAGTGATCTGGGCCACCGAGGTGCTCGACCAGATGGCGCGGACGGGCCGCCCGTCGCGGGCGGAGATCTCGGACGCGGCGATGGCGGATCGCGCCGAGTGCGTGATGCTCAACAAGGGACCCCACATCGGCGAGGCGGTGGCCGCCCTCCACAACATCTTGTCCCGGATGGACGCCCACCAGCACAAGAAGGTGGCGCTGCTGCGCCGCCTGCGCAGCTGGTCGCCCGGGCTGTCCTGACGCCCGGGGTGAACACCTTGCCTGGCGTCGACCCGAGACCGTCGGCGCCGCGACCCTCACCGTCGGCGGCCGTACCGGGCCGGCACCGATGGCTCATCTTGGCCGTGCTGTGCGTGAGCCTCCTCGTGGTGAGCCTCGACAACACGATCCTCAATGTGGCGTTGCCCACGATCGTTCGGGCGATGAACGCCACGTCGAGCGACCTGCAGTGGATCGTTGACGCCTATGCCATCGTCTTCGCCGGTTTGCTGCTGGTGGCGGGCAGTTTGGGCGACCATCTGGGACGCAAGTCGGTCTTTCTGGCCGGTCTGGCGATCTTCGCAGCGGGCTCGGCCAACTCGGCCTTCTCGGCGACGCCCGACCGCCTCATCGCCGCCCGGGCGTTCATGGGGATCGGTGCGGCGGCCATCATGCCGTCGACGCTTTCGATCCTCACCAATGTCTTCACCGATTCGAGGGATCGGGCCAAGGCCATCGGGATCTGGTCGGGCACCACCGGGCTCGGCGTCGCCGCCGGCCCCGTCATCGGCGGCTGGCTCCTGGCCCACTACTGGTGGGGGTCGGTGTTCCTGGTCAACGTGCCGATCGCCCTGGGTGGAATGCTGGCGGCGTTCTGGCTCGTGCCCAACTCCAAGAATCCCGCCAGCAAGCCACCCGACCTGGTCGGAGGCGGGCTTTCGGTTCTCGGTTTGGGTCTGTTGCTCTGGGGGATCATCGAGGCACCGCAACGCTCCTGGACCTCCCCGTTGGTGCTCGGCACCCTCGGGGTCGCAGCCGTCGTCCTGGTCGCATTCGTCTTCTGGGAGCGGCACTCCACCCACCCGATGCTCGAGCTGTCGTTCTTCAGCTCGCGGCGCTTCTCGGTCGCCATGGGGGGAATGGGTCTGGTGATCTTCGCCCTGATGGGTGGACTCTTCCTGCTCACCCAGTACCTGCAGTTCTCCCTCGGCTATACGGCGCTGCAAACCGGGCTGCGAATCGCTCCCATCGCGGCGGTGCTCTTGGTCGTGGCTCCCCTTTCGACCGTTCTGGTCCGCTTCATCGGGACCAAGCCGGTCGTGTTCACCGGCATGGGGCTCATCGCCTTGGGGTTCGGCGTGCTGACCCAGGCGACCGTGCGGAGCACCTACGTCGACGTACTCCCGGCCTTCTTCTTGATGGGAGTCGGCACGGGCCTCGCCTTCGCCCCGTGCACCGAGTCCGTGATGGGGTCCCTACCCCTCGATCAGGCCGGCGTCGGCGCGGCCACCAACAGTGCTTCACTGCAGATCGGTGGCGCCCTCGGCGTCGGAGTCCTCGGCAGCCTCCTCAACACCCGCTACGAGAACCAGATGGCTCCGACACTCGCCCACCAGGTGATACCGAGCTCGGTGCGGGACCTGATCACGGGTTCTCTCGGAGGAGCATTAGGTGTGGCCCAGCACGTCGGGGGACGGCTGGGCGCCGAGCTCGCCAATGCGGGGCGGCACGCGTTCGTGAGCGGCATGGACCTGGCCGTGACAGTGGGAGCGGTGGTCGTCGGCGTCGCAGCGCTCGTGGTGTTCGCGCTGCTGCCCAACCGGGGGGCACCCACCCAGAAGCCCGACGTCACCAGCGAACCGGGAGCCGAGCAAATCGCGCACCGAGGATCGGGTCGATCGAGGGTGCGGACCACCAAACTCAGCTGATCAACGCAACCTCGGTGGCCGAGTGGGAGCGCGACCGCGAGGCGGACTCAGCCGTACCCCCCGCTTGGGATGTACGGCGTCGGGGGGCCGGGGAGGCCACGAACCATCACCGCGCCGCCGGGGTGAAGATCCACCCCGGCGGCGACGAGCACGCGGATGGCCCATTGCTGGCTCGAGGTGAGCCAACCCACCTCGACCGTTTTGCCCTGGCCCATCTGGCCAAGAGCGGTCTCCAAGAGCGCTGACGCCGCGCCCTCGTCGCGGGCGCCGAGGGTCACGACCCGGTCCTCCTGGACGACGGCGTAGCCCCGGTCACCGGCCACCAGAAGGCGATTGCCGGGTTCTTTCAACATCGCCGCGATGTCCACCGTGCGAGCGGAGCCCCGAACGGCGCGGTCGATCACCTCGACGAGCTCGAGCTCCCCCAAGTCGGTCAGCCGAACCAGCGGATCGGGAGCCACCGTGGTCGACCGCAAGGCTCCGTGTCCCGTCACCGCTGGGTGCAGTGAGAAGCCGGCCGACGTGTACAACGCCATCGCCCTCGGATCCCGCGAGGACTGGATCGTGCCCGGACCGTGCGGATCGGCATTGTCCAGCGCCAGCTGGAGGAGCCGGTGACCGAGGCCACGCCCCTGCACTCGCGGCGCGGTGGCCAACAGCGAGAGGACCCAATACCCCTCGGGGACAAAGGACTGCGCCAGACCAACGATGTCACCGCCGTCATCGGCGACAAAGGACCCACCCGGGTCGGTGGAGAGAAGGTGACGCATCCGGTTCTGCAGCCGAAGATCACCCTCGGCGGTACGGGGCGCTCGAAGAAGGCCGTACTCGGCGGACATCGTCCGAAAGGCTTCGTCCCACACCTCCACGGCACCCGAGAGGTCGGCGTCGGTCATCGCTCGCACACTCACCATGAGTCGATACTGGCCCTACGAGCCGCCCTCGCCCCGGACCCGCCTGCGCCATCGCCGGATCCGCAAGCCCATCATGGCCGAGCGGATGACCGCCCAGGCCACCAACAGCACACCGACCGTGTAGCGGTGCAGGACCAGCAGGACGATCCCGACCACCAGCAAGGCGGCCAGGAATCCGAAGCGGAACATGAGGGCCCGCCGGCGGCGCCGGCGGCGCGATTCGAGCGGGAGGTCGGGGCGGGGCGGGAACTGCTCGGACGGGTACGGGTTGGTCACGGCCGAATGCTCAGGCAGAAGTAGATCCCGAAACCACCGAACGCGTGCTGGCCCCCGACGGCCCGGCAGTGCTGGGCGATCCACCGGTACCTGGGGTCCTTCGACGTCGGGCTGGACAGCACGATGTGGAACGCTCCGTTGGCGATCAGCGACTTCAGCTGGCCGAGCGAGGGTGACGCGCCGGTGCCGTTGTACCCACCGAGCGGATAGACCTCCTGGCCGCTGTCAAAGATCGTCGGGGCCGCCAAGACGGCCGTCTGGGTTGCCATGAGATCGGGCGTGTGGAACTGCGCCTTCAGCTTTTCGAGCTGGGGCAGCAAGAACTGCGCGGTCTGGCGGGCCACCGGCCCGAAGAGTGCCTTGGTGCCGAGTGCGTACGAAGCCGGCTCGAACGGGGTGTCGAAGGACCCCAACCCGTTGGAGACCACCGAGGCCGATGCGACGGTCGGGACGACCAGGGCCGAGGCGACACCGAGGGCCAGCACCGCACCCAAGACCGGGCGCGGCCGACGGACCCAGATCGATACCAAGACGACCAACCCCGCGCCGCACCCGGCGGCGATGGTGGCGGTGGCCAGCCAACTGGGGAGCCCGATCCCGTTGGCCGGCAACAGCCAGGCCGCGTAGGCGGTCGAACCGAGCACCGTTGCGACGACGGCGAGGCGCACCAACACGCTGTGTCGGTGCTCCCACGCCAGGGCCAGCCCGGTCGCGACCAATCCGGCGATGGCCGGCGTGACAGCGGCCGTGTAATAGGAGTTGATGGTCGTGCTCACGCTGAACACGGCGATCAGCGCGGCCAACCAGGTCCCCCACAACACCAGGCTCACCCGCAGCGGGTCGCCGCGCGGCCTCTTTCGTCGAGCCACCAGCCCGAGGCCGAGAGTGGCCACCGAGGCCGGGATCAACCAGCCGGTGTCCAGCCCGAACGGACCGGTGAGCATGCGGTTCCAGCCGGGCGGGGTCGAGGCCAGGTTCCCGAGCCCGATGGTCTCGAACAGCACCTCGTTCGGCGAAGGCTGGTCCAGCCGGCCGAACCCGTTGTAGTCGAACACCTGCACGAAGATCGAGTCGTTGTGGCTGCCGTCGACGTACGGGCGGCCGTCCTTGGGCTGGAGGGTCACATAGATCATCCAGCTGAGCGACACCGCGACCGCGAGGACCCCGAGGATGCCCACCCCGAGGATCCGCTTGCGCAGCGAACTGGGGGCGCCGATCAGGTAGGCGAGCCCCAAGCCAGGGAGGATCAGCCACGCCTCGAGCATCTTGGCCTGGAAGGCCAGGGCGACCCAGAACGCCGCGAGGGCCAAATGCGCCAGCCGGCCGCTCAGCACCGCGCTCACGGTGGCGTCGGCCGCCAGCACGACCAACAGGATCATGAGCGTGTCGGAGATGTTGCCCCGGTTGAGCGCCACATTGGCCGGCGCGACGGCAAAGATGACGGCCGCCGTGATGCCGGCGACCGGACCGACGAGCCGCCGCACCACCCGGTACAAGACGAGAACGGTGAGCGTCCCCTCGACGATCTGGGGAAGGACGATCGCCCAATCGTGAAGGCCGAAGAGGCGCACCGACAGGGCCTGCACCCAGAACGCCCCGGGGAGCTTGTCGGTCGACACCGTGCCCGCCGGGTCGAAGGCCGAGTACAAGAAGTTGTGCCAACTCATCGACATGCTGCGCACCGCGGCGGCGTAGTAGACCTCGAGGTAGCCCGAGGACTGCCACGCGTACATGAATGCCGACGCACCGCTGACCATCAACAGCGCCGGACGCGCCCAGAACGGTTGATCGGCCGGCGAGAGGAAGAACGCCAGCCGTCGCAGCCAGACGACCAACCAGCCCCGACCCGTCGGCCCATCGGTGCCATACGGCGATGCCGGCCCGTCGACCGAGACGTCCCCCTCCGGCGGCGTGGTGACCGTCATCGGCTGGAGTCTCGGGCTTGGGTGGCCCGAAGTTTGGACTCCCGCCCCATCGCGACCAGCGTGGCCAGGGTGGCTCGGGTCGCCGCGATGTCCTGGGCACCCGCCCGCGCCGCCAGGTCCTCGTTCGTTCGTTCGATCGCCCGCCTGATCTCGCGCGCGGCGGCCCGTCCCCGCTCGGTGAGAACGAGCGTCGTCCGGCGCCGATCTGTCGGGTCCGAGATCCGATCGCAGTAGCCGCGTCGCACCAGCACCTCGACAAGCCTGCTGGTGGCCTGCTTGGAGACGGTGAGGCGGCTGGCCAGGTCCTGGAGGCCCGAGCCCTGGCGGGCCAAGAACCCGGTGATCCAGTACCCGGCGAGGGGCATGTCGGCATAGCCGGCCTCGGCCAGGGCCGAGCGAATGGCGGCGCTGTAGGTGCGCTGGGCCGCACCGAGCAGGCTCGGGAACGACGCTTCCTGCGGTAGCCCCCCCGGGCGCGGCACGTTCGTATTATTTCGTTCCGGGTGTTGACCGTCAATATCATTTACTAAATTTCCGGCCAGTCGGCCGGCACCTCGGCCACCGCGACCGCCCACCAAACGATCTCCTCCGAACTCCCGGAGAACGACTACGTGGTCGCGCCCGGCCACACCCTGGAGCTGGAACTGGTCGGGAGCAACGCGCCGTTCTTCCGGGCGTCGAACGGCACCTTTACGATCTCGGTCTCCAACCGGAAGGCGTCGGTGCCGCTCGGACACAGCCGATTTCGTGCGTTCGCGTCACGGCAGCGGATGGCCCGAGAAGAAGGTCCACATCACGGCGTTGGCGTTCACTGCGCTCGACTGGGGCCCGAGCACGCGAGTCACCCGCTTGCGCAACGGGGGGCCGTCGGACCACTCGTGGCCCTCCCCGGTGCGGACCCGGTCGACCCCTACAACGAGGCTCCGGACGATCGGGTCGATCGGCTCAGGCGTCAGATAACGAGTGGAACTCGGCCAGAATGTCTTCGCCATCGTCGTGCCGCCGACACCAACGCTCGACCTCGCCGAGGATCGCCTTGCGACTCTGATCGCGTCCCGCCCCCAAGCTCTGGTCAAGCAGGTGCTCCCACAGCCGGTCGATCATGTCCGATCCGAGGTGGCGGGTGCCTCCCTCACCGATCCACGTGCGATCGCGCAGCTCGGTGAGCGCAGTGGCCAGGTACGCGACGTGCGGCGTCTCGTCCGCGCGGATGTAGGTCACGAGCTGTCCACCCGCACCGTGACCGGCGACGAGATCAGGGTCCGACAACCAATCCTCGGCCCAGCTGAACGTGTGGAACGCCGAGACCTCGATGAACAGCACCCGGATCATCAATGCCGCCATGAACTCGAGTTGCACGTCGATGGCTGCGGGCAGAAGCCGGACGACCTCGCTCGCGTCCCTCCCCCGCTGCCCGAAACCCATGCGTTCGAGCATGGCCTCGATATCGATGTCGGCGTGTTGGGACTCGAAGGCGATGTCGCGAGCGGCGAACCACATGTCCTTGTGCCCGGCTTCTTCCTCCCAGCCGGCCTCGTCGCGTCCGTGTGCCTCGAACAGCCCGCTGCCCAGGTGGTCGACCGCGGTGCCCTTGATGTCCTCGTCGAAGAATCGCTGCAGGTTCGACGGCTTCAGCATCCGAATGTTGGCCCCGTAGCCCTCCACGGTGCCGATGCGCGTCAGGGTCGCGATGAGCGGCTCGGGCACCCCCGCCCCGATGAGAAGCCGCGCCTGGGCGACATTAGGGAAGTGGCCGCCCCACAGTGCCATCGGGACATCGATGATCGGCTTATCGAACACCTCGGCGTGATGGGCCCGCCACGCCTCGATCGCCGGCACCCGGAACTTCGTGCGCGGGGACACGTACGCGCCGTCATCGGCGAACCCCCCGTGGCAGCGCACGCCGCCGGCGATGAGGGGCTCCTTCACCTCTGCGTTGGCGAGGAGCTCGTCTTCGCTGAATTCGAGTTGGGCGGTGACAGCCATCGCTCCCTCCCCTGCCGTGTGTGTACTTCAGTGTATATACTTACACGTATACCTGTCCAGACCAAACTGCTGCCGCGTGCCCAACGGCGAGCCTCGATCCTACGGGGGGCCGCCGAAGCGTTCGCCCGATCGGGCTTTGCCCGCACCTCGATGGAGGACGTCGCCGCTTCGTGCGGCGTGACCCGCCTCATCCTCTACCGCCACTTTGAAACCAAAGAAGAGCTCTATCGGGCCATCCTCCAAGAGGTCTTCGACCGGCTGGGCGAGGAACTGCAGGCCGGCCTGGCCGCCCGCTCGACCCGTGGCCTCGGTGCCCGGACCCTCCTCGTGGTCGCCCGAGAGGACCCGGCCGCCTTCACCCTTCTGTGGAGACATGCCGCGCGCGAGCCACAGTTCGCCGAGTACGCGAGCCAGCTCCGATCCGTCTCGGTCGACGTCGTGCGCCGGTTCATCCCGCTCGGAAGCGACAATCCGGTCATCGACGCCTGGATCGCCGAATCACTGTTCGGCTGGCTGGTCGAGGCCACGCTCACCTGGCTCGAATGCGGCGACCCAGCACTGGATGCCGAATTCGTCGAGAGAGCGACCGCGGGGCTCGCCGGCCTTCGGTCGGCATGGTCCTGATCTGAACGATTCGGCGCGAAGGGCTCCGGCTCGCCGTTGATTGAGACCTGGGCAGCCCATGGCTCGATGCTCGCCGGCGGTGCACAATGTCGGCACGAGCCGAGGAACGCTCATAATCTGCGAAGCCAAGAACCTCGACACGCCCGACGAGGAGCGCAACTTCGACCATGGAGACATTCACCTGGTCCAACTGCCCGGTGCCACCCTCGGACGCGCGGTGTTCCGCCCCGGTTGGCGGTGGTCGACCGACGTCAAGCCCGTCGTAGGCACCGAGTCCTGCCAGGGTCACCACATCTCCTATGTCGTGTCGGGGCACTTCCACGTCCGGATGGACGACGGCACCGAACTCGACGTGGGCCCCGGCGATGCCCACGTCGTCGGGCCCGGTCACGACGCGTGGGTGGTGGGCGACGAGACCTGCGTGACCATCGACTTCATGCCGGCGGCGTCCGGGTAGCGCTGGACCGAAATGACACCCCGGGCCGGTGTCGCTCAACCGAGCGGCAACCTCGGTTCGTCGGCGAGAGAGGACCGCGGACCACGCCGCCCCTGTTTGTGGGCGGGCGCGAACACTCGTTCGGGGCGAAACGACCTGAGCACTCGATCTCCTTGCTTTCCGCCCACGACCTCGATCCACTCGTCGCCGGTCACGAGGTTGCGAACGTGCGCCACGAACTCCCACTTGGCCGAGCGCAGCCCGGTATCGATCACCTCGACGGCCTCTCCCCTGCGCACCCCGGCCCATTCCGACTCCCGGCGCAACCTGGCCGAAGATTGGTCGGTGGCCGGTGCGACTCGCCTCCGGCGGGTCGTCACCGTCGCGCCGAGCCAAGAACGAAAGGCCGAGCGCCTCGGGTCACGATGAGCCTCCGTCCGTCCAACCTCACGGCCGTTCCCTTGGCAGCAGCGACTGGAGGAGCAGATAGGCGACCGCACCGATCACCAGCGCGGCGAACGTGACCTTGTAGTTGGACCCATTGGCAGACCTGATCACGACGCTCCAGCAACGCGAGGGGCGGTCGGCTCGGCCCCGACTGGCATCGCCTACCGCGGTGATTCTCTCCAGTTTGATGTAGTACGCAGCATAAGTGGACTTGGCAGTTCCGTAAGGAAACGTGGGCGCCTTCCAGACAGTTTCGCGGAGGGGTTGTCCTCGTGAGGCGGCGGTGGATCGGTCGGCCGGTCACTCTTCGCCCAGCCTGCAAGGGTTAACCTTCCCTGCGTGGCCGCCGAGCGCCGCCGAGTACCCGATCCCATGACCCCAGAGACCGACGCCCAGCGGATCGACCGAAATCTGGCTGAGCTGCTCCAAGAGTTGCGAGTTGCCAGCATCGGCGTCCAGGTCCTGTTCGGGTTTCTCTTGTCCCTCCCCTTCAGCGTGGGCTTCATGAAACTGGACCACGCCGAGCGAGTCCTCTACTTGGCCGACGTGCTGTTGGCCAGTCTCTCCATCGTGCTGCTCGGCGGACCCGTCGCGTATCACCGACTCGTGTTTCACCACCACGAGCGCTCCCGCCTGCTCCGAGCATCCAATATCATGGCCATCGGGGGTTTGACGGCCGTGGCGGCATCAGTGTCGGTTGCCGTGGCGCTCATCATGATCTTTGTCGAACCGGGGGCCAGCGCCTATCTCCTGATCGCCCTCACCGTGGCCACGTTCGCCGGCATATGGTTCGCCCTGCCACTCCACCGCCGGACGCCCATCTAGCCCACATCTGCCTTCTTCCGCCGGGTACGAATCACCTCGGTACCCGTCGGCCCTGAATGACCCGCCCACGTTCGATCGGCTCCGATGCGAGACTTCCGCCGTGAGTTCGGTGCTCAGCGGGACCTGCGACCCCCGATTCGATTCGGTTCGCCAAGAGTTCGCCCGCAACTTCGCCGAGCGAGGCGAAGTCGGGGCCGGCGTGTGCGTGTTGATCGACGGTCGTGTGGTGGTTGACCTGGTCGGGGGCTGGGCGGACGAATCACGGCGGCGCCCCTGGAAGCCCGACACCCTCGTGGACTTCTATTCGGTCGGCAAGCCCCTCGTCGCCCTGCTGGTCCTGCAACTCGTCGACGCGGGCCTCATCGGTCTCGACAATCCGATTAACTCGGTGTGGCCCGAGTTCGGCGTGGGGGGCAAGGACAAGGCCACGCTGCGCCAGGCCCTGTGCCACCGTGCCGGGGTGCCGGCCATCCGCGAGCCATTGACCAACGACGACCTGTGGGATTGGAACCGGATGGCCGGTGCATTGGCGGCGACCGACCCATGGTGGGAGCCGGGAACTCGCCACGCCTATCACACCAACACCTTCGGCCATCTGATCGGCGAGATTGTCCGCCGGGTCAGCGCGGAGACCTGCGGCGACCGGCTCCGCGCCCTGACCGGCCCACTGGGTGCCGACGTGTGGTTCGGTGTTCCCCGGGCGGAGCAGTCCCGATGCGCAGACGTCATCTGGGTGGGCTCGCGAGGTGTCGAGGACGTCGACTTCGACGCCTTGTCCGGCGACGAGCTGATGACGATGCTCAGCTACTTCAATCCTGCCGGCTACTCATCGGTGGGCGTCGTCAACACCACCGCGTGGCGGAGCGCGGAGGTCCCGTCGACCAACGGTCACGGCACCGCCGGTGGGATCGCTCGCCTCTATGCAGCGTTGCTTGAGCCCGATCGACTGCTCTCGAGCGATCTGTTGGCCGAGGCGGCGTCTCCGCAGTCGCAGGGTTACTGCCCGGTACTCGGCGAGGACGTCACCTTCGGTCTCGGCTTCTACCCGACCACGCCCCGACGACGGTTTGGTCCCAACCCGAGGAGCTTCGGTCACTTCGGCACCGGGGGCGCCGTTGGGTTCGCGGATCCCGATACGGGGGTCGCCTTCGGGTACGTCATGAACCACGTGATCCCCCGCTGGCAAAGCACGCGGAACAGAGCGCTGATCGACGCTGTGTTCGCATCACTCTGAGCGGTGGACCGAGGAGCTCGATGTGACGTCTGTGACCGGCATTCCTGAGTGCCCCCGGCAGGATTCAAACCTGCGTAGAAGGGATTAGAAGTGTGAATCGGTTCGTTTCACCGGTCTTCAAAGTTTGTGGATTGTACCGCTGACAAGGGGTTTTTGTTTCACTGGTCGCCACCGTTACTGGCGTCCTTTGCGGTCCTTCCGCCGGAAAAGTAGCCCCACCGAAAACCCCTTTCGGTAGTCCCTTTCGGGTCACCCGTGGCTACACCCGACACCTACATTTGCCGGGTGCCTACGTGTCCGCCAACGTCGCCCGGTGCCGGTCCTGACGCCCTACCGCCCGTGCCGGACGGATACACGTTCCCGACGTGGCAATGGGCGTTGCCCTCGGTGCTGGGCCTCGTATGGCTGCACATGCGGGGTTCCGTTGGCCGAAGTAACTCGCACACCTGGGGCCTCGGTACCGATCCGATCGGATGCTCGGGGCCGCTCGTGACGCCGAGCTGCGTGCCGCCGCCGCTTCCCATTGAGCCCGAACGCCCGCAAGAGGGCCCCCTAGCTGGGTGCGCCTCTTGACATCCACGGCAGGAGGCGTACCGTGGGCTTCATAAAGCGACCGGTCGACGTGATGGGTCGACGCAGGTCCAAAAGAGGGGCCACCGCTCCAGATTGAGCCAGACCATGGTCGGGCCTCTCAGCGAGCCTCTCGGAAATGACCCCCTCTTCAATGGGGGTCATTTCCATTTTTGAGCCGCTGCTTCGCCCCACAGGCTTCGCTTCGAGGGTCCATTGCAGCCCTTTACAACGCCACCGGCGGGTCAGTGCTCCAAAATTTCGCGCCCCGCTCGGGTTCAGTATCAACTTGGAGAAGGCCGCGTAGCTCTCTTATTGGGGCATTTCACCCCAACCGCGCAAGGCGATATACCGGCACTTATGGAGCACCCTCGGGCCCGTCCGCTCTTTGACGAGCTCAGGATCGACCGTCGCCAAATCGTGGTGGCTTACGGCGGCCAAGCAGGACGTGACCGCTGGTCGGGCGGCTACCGCCCCGTCATCCGGTGGCGCAACTCAACGAAGACCTCGGTGCCAACGATCGCCTCCAGCTCCGCGCCCAGCGAGTCGATCACCGGACGGTCGCCCACGTAGGCCAACGAACCCTCAGTGCAGCACCACGCCATTGTCTCGCCCTCTGCGCCCCAGTCGCGGCGCGTCCAGCGGCGCACCGTCGCCGCCTCGGTGTCATCAGCACCCGCTGCCCAGTCCACCTTGATGGGCAGCTGCCAGCACACCGACGGCTTCCAATCGATGGGTGACTCGCCCGCCTCGATGGCCGCCAAGTGCAGCGCGCAGCCTGCACCGCCGACGAATCCGGGTCGGTTGAGAAAGATGCAGGCGCCGTCGACCACGAGAGTGTGGGTGCGGGCGCCGTCGCTAAAGATGCCACCCTCACCGGCCTCGGCGTGACGCTCGAAGTGGACCGGGGCCAGCATGGCCGCGAGCGCGGCGATCATCCGAGCTTCGTCCACATCGCCCAGGTCAGCGCCGATGGAGCAGCAGCCGAGGCCGAGAAGCTCTGCTGGCTCGGGACCGATGCCCTGGCAACCTCGACCCCACAGGCAAGCCCAGCTCGACGCCAGGAAGTCCCGATCGAAGCGCCAGACCGTGTCACCGTCGTGGATCTCCTCGATCCCCGGGTCCATTGCGACGACTCTAATGGCGGTGGTCCAGCGCTTCGGACAGCGAAGGGGAGCCAGGGGTCGTCGGGACCGACGGGTCGGTCGGCGACCTAGTGGCCGGGGCAGTCCGCATCGTCCGCTCGAGTGGCCTCCCCAATGAGGCCAATGCCATGTTCACCAACATCGAGGGTGAGTGGGACGAGGTCATGGCCGTCATCAAGGAGTGCGTCGACACGATGGCGCAAGCTGCGGATGGGGACGCTCGTGCTTTGGTGGGAAACCGATGGGTCTGGAGGTGCATTGTCCCTGCCAGGAGACCGGACGATGTTCCCGCACCCACAGGCTGTTGTTGCCCAGACCGCCGCAATGTCCGGTGGCATGGGTGGTGAGTTGAGAATGGCCTCGAGCACCGCCGGTACGTGTCTACGGCTTGAGGTGCGAGTTGAAGAAAGTGACGATGCGCCGGCGAGCGTCTTCGGCTGAGGCTTCGTCGTAGCCGCCGGCACCCGTGAGCTTCCCCATCACGACAAACAGCGCCGGGACGTGGTCGCGTGCATGGTCATTCAAGAAACCGTGCCCGGCCTCGGGGTACTCCTTCACGTCGTGGTCGACCCCAGCCGCGGTGAGGGCCTGTTCGAGGCGCTGCGCCGCTCCGCGCAGGGTGCGGTCCTTGGCTCCGTACGTTCCGACCACGGGACATGCGCGGACCAAGAAGCGCTCCGTATCGGCGTCCTTCGGGACCGCGCCGTAGTTGACGCTCGACGCCGAAAAACCGTGGTCGGGAGCGAGCAACAAGGCGAATCCTCCGCCCATGCAGTACCCGATGACGCCGATTGTGCCGGTGCAGCGGTCGTGGTTCGCCAGGTACGTGCGGGCGGCGTCGATGTCGTCGAATGATCGTCCCTGCTTGTTTCGCACGTCGCGCATCACCGATCGCATGCAGGTCATCTTCCCGGCCCAGTGGAAGAGGTCAGGCGCCACCGACAGGTAACCCTCGGATGCCAGCCAATCCGCTTGGTGCTTCAGGTCGTTGCTCATGCCCAAGGCGTCATGGATCACGACGACTCCCGGCCACGGTCCATCACCAGCGGGCAAAGACAGATAACCCGGCAACTCACCCCGGACACTAGCGATCTTCACCTCGGCCATTAGCAACCTCCCAGAGTCTCGACCAGGGATAACCATCGAAGCACTTCATTTGGCTCGATCGGCATTCCTCGATCGGCATTCACAGTAAGTCACTCCGCCTCCAGCTCGTCGTGGGGGCACCGGGAAGCGCAACACCCGGCCGGGCAGCGACGGCCACGAGCGGATCACGAATGAGATCGTTGCCGACGGGCTCGGTCCTGACCCCGGTTCGCCTCGATCGCCCTTGCGCCGCTCCCCGAGCAACCGACGACGGAGTTGGGCATTAGCTAGAAGCTGTCACCGCCGCCAAATGGGCCTTGGCCTCGGCCGCGGGCATCGGGGGACACTCAGTTTGACCAGGGCGTCCTCTAGACCAATGGCTGTATTCTCCACGTTGTGGCCTCGCCCTGTCCTTGCGGTTGTGGAATGAGGGTCGGGAACATGATGCAACGAACGGCCGAACGGGCAGTTTTTGTGGATTCACTGGCGCAAGTCGCAGAGCGATCGGCTGAGATCGCCAGGGCATCCCACCCGGACCGGGCAGGTCCACTGAAGAGATTCGCTCGTGCCGGGCGGATGTTTTCGGGCCTCATGCTCGGCTATGTCCATGGTGAACGGTCGGCCACGCTTCCTCCGCCCGGGGATGTGGGTGATTGGGGAGCGACTGGACTCAGACTTATGCGGGATCTCAAGGCCGCCGACCCTGAGTGGGTCCGCCAATGGGGGGGCTTGGTTCGCAACCGGGTCACCGGCGAAGGGGGTCAATGATCTCAGTCAAGCAACCCAGCGACCCTCCACACTGACCAGAAATGGTCGGCAACGCTCAAGCCGCAATTGGCAGGCCGCCGATTCGTTCGTCGGGTTCGGGTCGGGGACGAGTCTGGAAGCCAGTCGGCGCCGCCCAGGTCGGCGCGTGCCGTCGAGATGGGGAGGTGCATCTCGGTGGCGAGGCCGGAGGCCTCCCGCGATACTGAACGGGTCGAGCAGACGGGGGCGTCCCCGTCTTGGCAACATGGCATGGCCGCCGGCAACGGCTGCCCTCGGGGTAGCCGGCGGGAAAGGAATAGCTGATGGCCGAACTCTCGAGTTTCGACGGGACGATCCTGTACTACGAGGAAGAAGGAGCGGGTTCACCGGTCGTGCTGCTCCACGGCCTGAGCTCGAGCACCAAGGGGAACTGGAAGGACCCCGGCATCTGGGCAGTCCTGGTGCGAGCGGGCCACCGGGTCATCGGCCTTGACGCCCGTGGCCACGGGCTCTCGGCCAAGCCCCATGATCCGGCGGCCTACGAAGACGGGGCCCCGGAAAAGGACGTGGCTGCCCTGCTGGACCACCTCGGGCTGGTGGAAATGGACCTGGTCGGGTACTCGATGGGGGCGGGGACTGCGCTCCGATTCGCTGCTTCGGACAGCCGACTCCGTCGGCTGGTGCTCGGAGGTATCGGAGGGGATCCGAAGAAGTGGGGAGCGCCACAGAAGGGTGGTGGCGCCTCGATGCAGCAGAGGTGGCTGGCCGGTCTGGAGGCAGATGACCCCAACTCCATCGAGGACCCCGTGGCCCGTGGGGCCCGGAAGGTCTTCGAGTCACGCGGTAATGACCTCAAGGCCATTGCCGCGCTGCTCCGCTCGAACCGCCAGCACCTCTCGTCCGACATCGACCTCGAATCGCTCAAGGCTCCGACGCTGGTCGTCTGCGGAGACAAAGACTCCTCCCCCAAGGAGCTCGCCGAGGCCCTGCCCGACGGACGGTCCCTCGTTCTCGAGGGAGATCACGAAGGTGTCATCGCCAACCCTGCACTGGCGGAGGCCATAGCCAAATTCCTCGCGGCGTAACGACAGCTCATATCGCCGGCGAAGTCGCTCGATACTCCATCAGCCGCGTCGGCCGGTCACCAACCGGCGGCGGCAAACTATCAGCCTCGCACCGGCAAACAACCAAGCAGGCGCTTTTCCTTACGGCTAGTCAACCGATCCCGAGCCGTCTGATCCGTTCGATATGTGGTCGGGCTGGCCGAGTGGAGCGCGAGGCCGATGCAGATCGAACGATTGGAGCGGTCTACATCGCCTGAGACGACCCGGGCTAAGTGGAAGCATATGATCGTCGCAATCGCCGCGTGCACCGAAGCCCGTCGAAAAGGGCGCGGAAATGAGCTGCTCCGCCTTCATCGGCGACTGGTCCCGCCGAGCCGGCTCTCTCGGATCGGGCCATGGCTACTCAGCGTCAGGGTTTGCCAGGTCCCTTACCCCGGCGACGACGTGGCTCTGTGTCACCCGGATTGTCCGAGGCCAGCGTTCTGTGCCTCGCTTGGTGATGCGGGTAGCAGCACCACCACCAGAGAACCCACAAGAGCCATCATGGCGATACGCATGGACGAGAGTGGGCGATGCGTGTTAGTCGACATAGCCATCCCCTCCCCACTGCAGGTTCTCGACCAGATGGGGTTGAATCGGCAACTTAGCGCCAGGACCGCGATCTCTCAGCGCGAGATGAAACATTCTGTAGCTCTGGTAACGGCATGGCGAGAGGTCATTCCAGGTCCCCTAGCCACCTCTCCCGCTCTATGCTCGGTCCCGTGAGCCAAGCCCAGGAACGGTACCGACTGACCGCGGGGGCCTTCGACGCCAGAGTGCTGGCGGCGCCTCCGGATAGCTGGAACGTCAAGTCCCCCTGCACGGAATGGAAAGCTCGCGACGTCGTTGCCCATGTGGTCGACAATCACCGACGGTTGATCGCCGAGGTAGCCGGGGGCGAGTCCAAGCCGATGACGCCGGATGAGGACCCGAAGGCGGCGTGGACATCGGCCTACGCGACCATGCGCGAGCTCACCGGGGACCCCGAAGCCATGGCCCGCTCCGTCCAGGGTCCGATGGGACCGATGCCCCTCGAGCAGATGCTTCCCCAGTTCGTATGCATGGACATGCTGGTTCACACCTGGGATCTCGCACGGGCGGTCGGAGGTGACGAGCGGCTCGACGAACAGTCCGTCCGGGACGCCTATGAGACGCTCAAGCCCATGGACGCCATGATCCGCCAGCCGAACGTGTTCGGCCCGAAGTTGGACCCACCTCCAGGGGCGGACGTCCAGACACAGTTCCTCTACTTCCTGGGGCGCCAGGCGTAGCTGTCGGGACCTCGATCAGCGCTTTATCGCGCGGAACGGGTACCGCGTCGGTGTCGACAGGGTGTTCTGGTGAGCGTGCGGTAGCAGTGTGCCCCGCCCGTAGCCGTTGGGGATCGTCTCCACTTGGAGCGCATCGACAACGCGCTCCAAGCCGGCAGCGGTAGGTGACGCGCCGGCCGGAACGTTCTGGGCGGACGATATTGGGCAGGTACTCGCTGGGGATCACCGCGTCGGGCGAGCGCCGACCCGTTGTTCTGGCGCGGTTCAGCTCATCGGTAGGGGCGATGTTCGGGGCGTCATTATGTACCGTCCTTCCGGCGTCGATACCGTGCGGTGGCGCCCTCGAATTCCTCGCCGCTCGCGATTGTTGCCCGATCGCAAACGGCACATCCAGTGCGGGTGGGCGGAAGGGGCGGGAGGCCCGTCGCCTCCGGATGATCACGTGATGGACGCACATGCGCCGAGCCCGCTATCTGCCGGTGCGCTCGCGGTGCCTGCACCCCGGCCAGCAGCAGGGCCGACGCTGGCCTTCCTCCAGCACCTCTTGGGTCCGGCGAATGCGGCGTTCTCGAGTCACCTCCTGCTTGGCATCCTCGACCCAGCAGATGAACTCGTTACGGGCCAGAGGCGTGATGTCCTTCCAAGCATCGAGCGCCGTGGGGTTGGCGATCAGCGCCTTGCGCAGGTCCGCGGGAACCTTGTGCACCACCCCACCGGGCACTCGGTGGCTGCTCACAGGGGCAGGGTAACGGTCCAGGGGCGTGATCGCCTTGGCGGCCTCGAGGTCGCGACCTGGGCAGACAATGGATTGTAAAGTGTTCATATCCTGATGACGCACACAAGTCGCCGGATGTGACAAGCGTGGCCGTCACATTCCGCGGGCGGCCCACGTCAACAAGATGTGAACACGATGGACGTCACCGACTTCCACGCCGAGCGGCCTCGGCTGACTGCGATTGCCGCCCGGATACTCGGATCGAAGGCCGATGCGGACGACGTCGTCCAGGAGACCTGGCTCCGGCTCTCCCGCACCGACGACATCGACGACCTGCCCGCCTGGCTGACCACCGTCGTGACACGTTTGTGCCTTGACCACCTGCGCAAGCGACGTACCAGGTCTGTGGCCGAGGCCGGGACACCCATCGACCACGCAGCGCTTGACCCGGAGGCCGACGCGCTCCTCGCCGAGCAGATGGGCGACGCCATGCAGGTCGTCCTCGACGCCCTGGCGCCGGCCGAGAGGGCGGCGTTCGTCCTGCACGACGTCTTCGGGTATCCGTTCGACGAGATCAGCGCGGTCATGGGGCGCTCGGGTACCGCCGTACGCCAGCTGGCGAGCCGGGCACGGCGCAAGGTGCAGGGCGTGCGGGAACGGGTCGCATCCCAGGCCGCGCGCGCCGAGAGCCAGCGTGTCGTCGATGCGTTCCTCACTGCGGCCCGCGGCGGGGATCTCGCCACCCTGTTGTCGCTCCTTGCGCCCGACGCGGTCATGCGCGCCGACCTGGTCGGACAGAGGACGGGTGCGGATCCCGTCTACGACGGCGCAGCCGCCGTGGCCGCCCGCTTCAACGGCACCCGGGGGGCGGTACCAGTCTCCATCGACGGCGAGCTGGGTGCCGCCTGGATCCACGCCGGGTCGACCAAGGTGGCCTTCGTCTTCCATGTCGAGTCGGGCCTGGTGCGCGAGGTCGAGCTGATCGCCGACCAAGACGTGCTGGCGACCATGGACATCGTCCGTGTTCGGGTGAAGTCCCGAGAGATTGATGCGCACGGACCACGTTCGTATCCAAGTGACAGTCCGACACAGGAAGGAATGAAGCGAGGCTCATGAAGACCATGACCTGTCGACAATTGGGTGGCCCGTGCGATCTTGCCCACCATGGAATGACCGCAGACGAGGTCATAAAAGCGCAAGATCGTCATCTCAAAGAAGTCGTCGCCAAGGGCGACACAACCCACGAAAGTGCCTTGAAGGAAATGAAGGGCCGGTGGAAGAATCCCATGAAAGGCATGGGGTGGTATCGGAAGGTCAAGCGTGATTTTGCTGCTCTTCCCGAAGGCTGATCAGAGATCGACGCCCCCCATTTGAGCCCAGTCGGATCGACGACACGCCGAGCAACGAACGGAAGCCACACACCCGTCCGGTCTTGCCGGTTCCAGGACACCCGGTCTGGCGGTGGGGCCGTACGGGATCGCTCACTGCGCGCCAGAACAGGGCCTTCGGGGCGGTTTGTGAACAAGTGATCAAAACCGGTGCCACGACCGAATCGGCGATCTGCGTTTGGATAGGTGTCCCATAATGCGCGCGCCGTCGCGGGCCGAGGGGTGTCCCCAGGGTGCCGGACTGTCCCACCCTCCCTGTTTGGGGGCAGGGGTGTTCACCAGGGGACATCCATGCAAGCGGAGAGGGGCACCCGGTTCGGACGAACGCCGCCTCGATCCCTTCCCGGATGCGCGCCTTACGACCGAGCGTGGAGAGCGTCGCTCATGAGAAGTCGCCTGAGCCTCCAGTACGAGGGTCGGGGCTTTGGAAGCGCCCGGATAGCCGGGATGAATCCGGTGAAGACGACTACGACGCCAACGAGGTAGATAACTACGCCGACGGCCAGAATCGTGAGTCCAGTACCTGTTGACCACACACGAGTGACGAGACCGCCGATGGCACCGAAAAGGCCGAGCCCTGCTAACCGGAGCCCCCAAACTGCCAGTCTCCAGTGTGCGCTGCCGCGCAGATCCTTCGCGTCGTGGCCGCTGCTAGGCCCCAAAGCCATGTACCAACCATAACTTTGCGACAAAGAGAAACCGATGGTGCCAACGAACAGACCCTGATTGCCCCGAGTTAATGGGCGGAACCGGCGCTCGGAGGCACCCTTAGCACGGTTAATGACGCGCTTTCTCCTCGCGCAGCGGTCCGGCCGGAGCGCACTTTTGGGTTAGTACTGCGATGACCGGCCGCTGCCTCAACTGTTTTCAGTGGGCTGCTCGACTGGTGCTGTCAGGCGTCTGGCACGCCACTGCCTCGGAACATATTGCAACCCGCGAAAGGATTCTGTTGTTTCGGCGGAGAGCGGCCTTACTTGCCCCCAGGATAACCTTGAATGAGTACTCGCTCAGCTAACCGCCGCATGCGAGAGGGCCTCTATTGCGTGAACCAGGGTTCGTGCCCGATCTGGAGGAGACGGCGGTACGCCACGCCGGGCAAGCGTTTCCTGCCGAATACTTCGCCCGCATCGACCGTGTGGACCTGGACGGAGCGGTCGAGCTCTACACAGAGGACGCCACTTTCCTCGGGGCGCGGGGAAGGGCCCAGATACGCCAGAGGATGGAGCAGGGCTTGGCCCCGAACGCCGGAAATCGGAGCCGTCACGTCGTCGCGAACGTCCGATCGTCCCTGGTGAACCGGGACACACTGCTGGTGGAGTACACGGCGGTGGCCTACACGCTGGACGGCTCGAGCCCTGTCGCCACCCGATCGGTCTTTGATCAGGAGATGCTAATCCGGCGTGGTCCCGATGGCTGGCTGCGGATCGCCGATCACCGCATCATCGGTTTCGAGCCACCCGAGAAGTAGGAGGTACCGCCGTTTGGTTTACCGCTCGGGTCGAGACGGGTGCCAGCCGGCGGAACCGCTGCCCGTCGCCGGCGGTGGTCCCTGGACCAGGTCGAAGTGCAACCCGAACGAGGTCAGGCAGGACACCCGCCACTGGCAGCCGTCCCCACTGTGGGCTTCCTCGACTCGTTTGCCGCCTAGGAGGTGCACATCCGCGCGGTGGAGGCCCTCGATGGCTTCGTCAATGTCGTCGACGGCCCAGGCGAGTTGCCAGCCGCCCGGATCCAGCAGGCCCGGCCAGGCACGGTTCTGCCCCGGGAAGTTCGGCTCGACCACTTCGAAGTTCAGGAAGGGGGTCCTGAACAGGCGTACTTTGGAGACCTTCACCCGCACGTCGACATTGGCGTAGGCGCCAAAGCCGCTGCCGTGGGGGTCGTCGATCGGGCCCATGTCGTAGAAGCGCTCGCATCCCAGGACGTGCTCGAGGAACGACGTGGTCTCCTCGATATCGGCGACCGCGAAGCTGAGGTGCTCGAAGCCGCGGAAGCCAGGTACGGACGGGCGGGCTGGCGTCCGAAGGGTCGCGCCGCGGTCGGGATCCGACGGGTTCCACAGGTGGTGCTCGTATTCCGACATGTAGGCCCGACCGTTCGGATAGCTCGTGAGCTCGAAGTGGAAGCCCCAAGACGTCATGCAGTGGCAGGCATACGATCCCTCCCCCACCTCCGGAGCGTTCGTCGTCGGCTTCTTCCCCGGTCCGAGGACGTAGACGTCACACGATTCGAGGAAATCCATGGCTTCGTCCATGTCGTCCACGTAGCCGGCCAGATGCCAACCGCCCACATCCAGCATCATCGGCCAAACCTCCCGCTGCCCGGGGTAGGACGCTTCGACCAGTTTCAGATTCAGGAACGGGGTGCGCAGCAGTCGCGAACCTCGGATCACCGCCCTCACGTCAGCGTTGGCGAAGGCCCGCATCGACGATCGGCGGCGATCGGCGGCGGGACCCGATTCTGAGACCACTTCTGCCCCGAAGAACGAGGAGAAGAAGCCGGTAGCCTGATCGAGGTCGGGCACTGTGAAGCCAAGATCCTGGACCCCGGCAAGGACGGTACCGACCCTCGTCACGGGTGATCCGCCAAGGGATTGATGTCACGCGCGAAGCGGTCGATGCTGACTCCGTCGTGCGTAGGTCGGTTCATGTAGACCCGCCCCCGATGGATTTTTCCGTCCTCGACCTCGAGCAGCAATCCGAGTGAGGAAGCGAACACGAGCAGGCAGATCGCAGCGGCGACAGCCCAGGGCACCCGGTGCTCCTGGTGCAGGAAGTAGAAGAGTAAGGCGGCGAGCGCGGCCGTCCCCCCATAGCCGGAGTTGAAGACGCCCGATGTCTTGTACGGGAGCACCAGGCCCATGGCTGCCAGGCCGTACACGGCTCCGGTGGCGAGCCCTATGACGATGAAGGGAAGGAATTCGTGCACGGAACCGCCCTGTGTCATATCTGCGTAGACGCCGCAGAGGACCGGCCGAGCGACCGGACCTCCACGAGTCACAAATCTAGTGGTTGACGTAGGACGAGGAGCCGCCTCCGCAGCTCAGCTGGCCGTCGTTTCATGTGGCTGGTACTCGTTTCGCAACCTGTGGCCGACTGAGTGCGGGGTCAGTGAGTCGACCCATCGGCTCGCCCCGACCACCACTCGGATAGGCAGCACTTGGGGGAGGCGGTGGCGGGAATACAGCAATGGGAGTAGTACCCGTGGGTCATGTTCCTCTTGAGGCGTACGAGCCGCGATGTGCCTCCGGGCCAAGGATGACCACGGGGGGAAGGACTGGCAACGTGAGAGACAATCACCGCGACGCCAGCGATCCCCCCATACCGGCGATACCGAAGCTACGCGGATGGCTGCATGCGGGCGTCGCCCCGTTGGTTACCACCGGCGGCATCGTGCTGGCCTGTCTGGCGCCGGCGGGCCGGGCCCGGGACAGCGTGATCATCTACGCCATCGCCGGCCTGCTTCTGTTCACCACCAGCGCCGTCTATCACCGAGGTACCTGGACGCCGGTGATAGACGACGCCCTCCGACGGGCCGATCACGCCAACGTCTACCTACTCATAGCCGGTAGCTACACGCCCGTAGCCGTTCTTGGCCTTCCCGCTCCGACCGACGGGCGGCTCCTGTTGGTGATCTGGATTGCAACGGCTGTCGGTGTCGTCTTCCGCTGCACATGGCCCGGTGCCCCCCGGGCCCTCTACACGGCTCTCTACGTCGGCTTGGGCTGGTCTCTTCTGCCCGTGCTCAACCAACTCCTCCATCGGGCCGGTGTAACCGTATTCGTTCTCACCCTGACCGGCGGGCTGTGCTACTCGGCCGGCGGGGCCGTCTACGCGTTGAAGCGACCTAATCCGTCGCCTGAGTGGTTCGGCTTTCACGAGGTGTTCCACAGCCTCACCATCGCAGGGTGGGCCACCCAGTACGCAGCTATCAGCATCCTGGTGTATCGGCTCAGATAGCCCGACCGGCCTCGCCCGAGCTGCTCCAACCGGACTACTCGACCGTGATGTGACGGTTCATCCCTCGGGATTGAGCAGAGGTCGAAGACAGGACATCCTCGACAGTGATGGGCTTGCCGTAGAAGATGGCGTCGGGGTTGGCACAGGCGTTGTCCCGCTGCTGCACGGCGATCAATGCCCGCTGCTCGGGCGTGAGGTCGAACTCACACATGTAGCGCTGGGCAATCATGGCGTAGCCGTAGTTGGTACCGGAGCCCCCGTACGGCTCCTCGAACTCGGCGGTATGGGAGGTGTCCTGAATGCCCCAGCGGTTGGCGTCGTGGCGGCGAGGTGACGCTGTGACGCACAGGCATGTGGTGCAAAGGCCGGCCGCAATGGCCATTGCGGCCCGTCCCACCATCGCCGCGTCGGTCGCGCCGCCGTGGTCGACGCGCTCGACGAAACTGGCGCTCAAGCCGAGCATTTCGACGGCGACGACCGCGCCCATGGCCGTGCCGAGGTCGTGCACGATCAGGCCGTCGACATCGCGTATGGTGAGGCCGGCGTCGCCAGCGGTCATGGTCGCCACGCGGTTCAGCAGCTCCAGACGCGTCACTTCGCCCGTGGCCCGGCGAGGGGCGATCTCACCGATTCCGGCGATCGCGGCCTTGCCGCGGATCATGCGCCGCCTACGCCGATCGCGTCGGTGTGACGCCCGGACCGCCGCGCGCTTCCGAGGCGTTTGCCCGGCGGCTTCGACCGGCAGTGCGGAGGCGGTGTCTGTTGTCCAACTTGAACTGAGCTTCCCCCGGTTTCACATCGGAGCCAGGGTTCGGGACGCTTCTACGTCGACCTCGCCGGCCATCTCCAGTTGAGACGGGATGCTCTGGGTGATTTTCGCTCAAAAGGATGGTTCAAGAACGTTCGAACCGCAGTCCAAGCACTGCGATGAGCGTGCAATGCTCGAGCATTCGGTGCTGATGATCTCGGGAGACACCTCACTAGGACGTCACCCTCAAGGCGGCCGTCGCCGCGTGCGGTCCTACTGGGGCGCCATTGCGTCGGTCGGTGCCGTTGGCACCACGTCGAAGGCGGGTGCCGGGCTGGCCGGCATCACGACCTCGTTGGCGGTCCGCTTGAGGCTCTGCTGACGCTGCCGGAAGAGGTAGCCGAACACGACGTTGTAGCCGAGGAAGGTGATGGCCAGCCACAGCCACCACAGGTCCCGCACGGTGATGAGGAGGACGATAAGGGCGACGGCATAGACCAGCGTGGCCCACTTGAGCTGGCCGTAGAGCCGAGGGGAGCGCTCCCGGAGTTCTCCGACCACCGCCTGGAACAGGCGGACCTGGAAGGTGAGGACGCCTTGGGGGAACCGGACCATGGCGATGGCGCCCAAACCGAAGAGGATCGGGACGAAGTTCGAGAAGATCTTGGGCAGAAAGACGAGGGCGAAGTCCGGCGACGAGCGTCTGGGCGAGTCCGGCTACCAAGGCGGTCGCGTTGTAGCGGATCCCCTGAGTCACGAGCACGGTCAGCCAGACGACCCCGAGGAGGGTTTCGTAGTTGCCGGACAGAGCCACCCCGAGCGAGAGGGCCAGCATGGCCCCGCCGATGCCGGCCACGAAGGCGGCCACGCCGCCCAGGAGGACCTTCATCTGCAGGACGCTGATCCCGATGGTCTTGGCCCCCTGCTCGCTCGAGCGGACCGCGCCCAGGGCGAGCCCGGTGGTCGAGTTGCGCAGGTTGAACGTGATCATGGCCACCGCCAAGAAGACGGCCAAACAGAACCAGGTGAAGATGCGGCCGCCGGCCACGATGTGGGGCGGGGTGACGTTGATCCCGATGCCGTAGTTCTGGAAGAGCTGCCGGCTGAAGACGAGGTTCTCGAACAGAAGACCGAAGGTGAGGGTGACCAGGGCCACGTAGAGATCCCCCATCCTGATCATCAGGAAGCCCAGTATCAGGCCGAAGGGGAGGGCCACCAGACCTCCCATGAGCACAGCCAGCGAACACCGGCCAGCCGTGGTCGACGGCCAGGATGGCCATGGTGAAGCCCCCCACCCCGGCCAAGGTGGCCTGGCAGAGCCAGATCATCCCGCCCTCGCCGGTGACGAGCGTGTACGAGAGCAAGATGATGCCGTAGCAGACGCCCTCGGCGACCAGTCCCAGCCAGAACCCGTGCACGATGAAGGGCAGCAGACACACCGCCGCGAAGCCGACGGCCGGGGCCCGCCAACTCAAGGCCTGGCGGCCGGCGACGCCCGCCGCCGCGCTCTGGTTGGACGCGTGCGGTCGGATGGCCCGGTCGAGGGTCCCGCCGACCCCGACTGACTCGTCGATGCCACCGCCCCGGATCATGAAGTAGATGAGGAAGAGCGCGGTGGTGATGAAGGGGATGGAGGGCAGCACCGCCGCGGTGAACGAGCTGTCTGGGGGAAGGGCGTACTGCACCAGCGCTCCGGCGATGCCCATGGCCAGCCCCACGAAGAAGGCGACCGGAAGGCTCCGCATCTTGGCCGCGATGACAGCGGAGAAGGCGGCCACCATGAGCAGCGTGAAGTCCCCCGAGTCGAGCCCGATGATCGGGGCGGAGAGGACCCCGGTCAACCCGGCCAACCCCACGCTCACCGCCCACACCCACATCGACACTCGCTGGGGGTTGGTCCCCGAGATGTGACGTCATGGCGGGGGAATCCACCATGGCCCGGACGCACAGACCCACGTCGGTGTAGCGCAGCACGACCACACCGAGCACGACCACCGCCACGACGCAGCTGTAGACGATGATCTGATCGAGGGTCACCGGGACCCCCGCCCAGTGATAGACGTGCACCGGCTGGGGGGCGAGCCCGGGGGCCGCCACGATCGCCTGGGTGCCGAAGATGACGGTGTCGAGCGAGGGCAGGGCCACCGACACCCCGAGAGTCACCAGGATCTTGACCAGCATCGAGGTCTGGTGCAGCCGCCGAAACAGGGTGAAATACAAGAAGATCCCGAGGGCGGGACCGAGCACGACGATGGACAAGATCGCCGAGGGCACGATGCCCCAGTGCAGCTGGGAGTTCAGGTAGTAGTAGAAGCGGGCGACCGTGTAGGCCAGGGCGGCGAAGCTCAGGTTCAAGATCCCGGCCGACAGGAAGGTCACCACCAGTCCCGTGGCCGCGATGGCGTAGATCCCTCCCAGGACCAGACCGGCGATCACGTACTGAAACATGGTTTCCCCTCACCACCGCCGGATCGCAACGCACGAGTGCGACGCATGCGTGGCGCACTGGCTCCGATGTGCCCCCGAATCCTTGGAAGTCTCTCTGGCGCCTTCGTCAGCGGCTTGACGGGCCGCTCAGGCCATCGCCCCGAGCGGACGACCACCAAGCGTCCATCCCGACAGCGCGTTCTCGAGACCATTGGTCGAGGCTGCGGAGCCCACGGCATCTGCACGTCCGTGGCGTGGCCGCAGCGAGATCAGGTTCCCGGGACGAGGCTCGAGCACACTGGCTTGGTCGAGGTGGGGACGAAATTGTGCCCGATCAGTTGGTGGTGTACCCACACAGCTTGGCCGGCGTGGTGTGCTCAAAGTTGATCGGCTGGCGAGCAGCCCGTTGTCGTTCCAGCTCGTCACCTTGCGGAGGTTGGTGATGAACGATTGCCGGGTCGGGTTCTTTCCTGCGACCTGGAGGCCCTCGATCAACAGGCCTGCGGACTCCCATCCTTCGGACCAGCCGAAGTCGGGGACCCCGGTGAAGCCGGCGTACTTCTTGAAGGCGGCCTGCTCGGCGATCGTGGCCGGCGTGTGCAACTCGACCGGGGTTTGGAGGACCCCGAAGTACAGCTTCTGACTGTCGGCCACCGCCGTAGGGTTGCTCAGCCATTGCGACCCGTACCCGGTGGCCAGGACGACGTACTTCCACTTGATCCCGGCCTGCTCGCCGGCGGTGATGAGGGCGAGCTCGGTGTTGCCGTCGATCTCCGCCACCATGCTGTCGACGCCGGCCGCCTTCATCTGCAGGGCGGTGGCGGTGACGTTCACCGTTCCGAACGGCAGCGACGTGTTGAGATAGGGGACCTGGAAACCCGCCTGCTTCAAGGAGACGGCCTCGTTCGCCGCCGCCCCCGAGGAGCTCGGCGAGATCGAGTATCCGAGCACCGCGAAGTTCTTCGCACCGGCCTTCTTGAGCAGCGTCGGATTGACCGTGTAGCGGGGTTGCTGGGTGCCGCTGAACACGCCATATGCCGTCGAGAACATGTTCGTATAGGTCGGTTCGGTCCACTCGAATGCGTCGTACCCACCGCCCACCACCGGGATGCCCTGTTGTTGGAGGATGTGGGCGGCACCGTAGGCGAACGCGCTGTTGTCGTCGATGGCGAAGACGCCCTTGGCCACCTCAGCCGCCGCCGCGGTCCGCATTGTCACTGGGTTGCGACTGGTCGTCTTCGGTGATGACCTTGATCTTCCGCCCGTCGACGCCACCCTCGGCGTTCTGGAGGTCGATGCGGGCCTTGAACGACTCCGGGATGCCGAACGCGCCGGACGCACCCGAGCCCGACTCCTCGGTGATCAAGCCCACCGTGATCGTGGTCGGGGTGACGCCGGGCGCGCTCGCCGTGAGGCCACTTGCCGCGCCGGCCGAGGAGGTCTGCGTCACCACCCCGAACACCAGGGCCAGGAGCACGACGGCCCCGCCTGTCCGGCGCAAACGCAATAGTGAACCCACCCCAACGACCCCCTCGTGACCTCGGACAAACCCGACCAACCAACGTTGCTGAAACGTTACCGACCGGTGAAATCTTCGGCAAGGGCCCTGGTCGGATCGGGACTCCCCCGTGAGCTCCTTGCTTCGACGACACGGAATTGGCGACACGTCGAGCGGCCATGGACGAAGCGTCCCCTTCGTCAACGTGTACGGGACCACGGCTTCGGCGCCGACCTAATCGTCACCGGCACGGATGACTGCGAACAAGACGGCGAGTTGGATCTCCCGATCTGGGTCATCGGAATGACCTACGACGTAGTGGCGCCGACCGTTTGGATCGGCATTGGCCCCAAGAGCCTTTTGAAACGTTACGGTCGACGTACCCCCACCGTTCCGCCTGGTGCAGCGCCGCACCGATCAGGGCATGGACACGACACGGTGAACGGTCGTCGCCTTTGTAGCCTCTCTCCGCCGGTTGCACCCGTCCGGTTACACCCGTCGCGCCACACAGGTTTGTCCATTTGACCAGCAGTTTTGGAGCGCCCCCGGCAGGATTCGAACCTGCGTAGAAGGGATTAGAAGTCCCTCGCCTGATCCACTCGGCCACGGGGGCTTAAGTCATCTACCTGGGCTTCTACATCAAGAAACGCAACAGCGGTTGGCCAGGGGCCGTAACTATTGGGCCCATAATTCTCACTGTCTTCCCAGGTAGAGATATGAATTTTACGTGCGAGTTCCAATTGCCTTGGTGCATATCTAATTGCTAATTGCGAAGCTTCTATTTTGCACTAGACCAACCCCACCTTTGACGAGTCCGAATGTGACCAATTCTCGGGTCGCTGGCAAAACCCTCAACCCTCTCGGAGCAAGGGACTCGTGGTCCCTTGGAGGGACGGGTTCAAGGGCCGCTTGCTATGGACCGAAGCTGGGTCGCGCCGGAATTCAGCGTTGTGTGTACTGTTCTGCCCATGACCCGAACGGTGATCTGTGTTTCTCATGCGACTGGTGCCGGAGGGACCGACTTGGGTCGTCTCGTAGCTGACAAGCTGGGCTTCCGTCTGATAGACGAGGAGATCGTCACTCGGGCAGCCGAGAGTCAGGACGTGAACGTCGACGACCTGGCCGACATCGAGCGACGCAAGTCACTCCTCACCCGGATCCTGAGTGAGGTGGCGATCGGCGCAGCCATGGGACCCCCGGGGACCATGGCAATCTACGCACCCGAACCCCAACCCGACAAGGGTTCGCTGCGTGCGCTGATCCGTCAGGCGATCAACGAGACGGCCGATGAAGGCAACGTCGTGATCGTGTCGCATGCGGCATCGTACGCGCTCGCCAATCGCGAGAACGTCCTTCGCGTGTTAGTCACCGCCTCCCCCGAGACCCGGGTTCGTCGACTCGTCGACGCGAATGGTCTTGACGAGAAGCAGGCGACAAAGTCGATCGGCGCTAACGACGCTGGCCGGGGGGACTACCTCAAACGGTTCTACGGCGTCGCGGAGGAGTTGCCGACTCACTACGATCTGGTGATCAACACCGATCGGATTCCTGCCGATCAGTGGTCCGAACTCGTGGTGGACGCGGCGGCGCTGTAGCGACTCTTTGAGCATCCCTGTTGCATGGGGCCTCGGACAGTCCGCGGGAAGTCGGAAACCGATGCGCCTGGATTACCTGACCCCAGGCCCATAGTCAGGCCCACAAATGCGTGGCCCAGGATCAGGGAGCATGCGGGTGGCCAGACAAACTCCCTGATGAGCCCGCTAAAGCCACACAAACATCCGGCTATTTATCACTCCTGTGCGTATTGGAAGTCCCTCGCCTGATCCACCCGGCCAGGGGGCTGGCTGGCCAATCCTCGCTCAGCGACCGGTGCCACGGTTGCACCGCCTACCGACGCCCACCCACAAGAGACAGCACCGATGCGACGGTATGCCACACTGATTTCCTCGGTGGGCGTAGCTCAGGTGGTTAGAGCGCCAGGTTGTGGCCCTGGAGGCCGGGGGTTCAAGTCCCCTCGCTCACCCCAAGAAATGTTCGATCCAAGTGTTCGATCCGTCACTGCACCAGCCCGAGGCAGCTCGGCGCGCCGTCATAGGGTGACGCGGTGACCGATGCCGCGGCGGCGCCCGAGCCACCCCGCACCAGCACCCGCATCGTCATCATGGGTGCCGGGTTCTCGGGGATCGGCGCCGCGATCCGTCTCCTTCGGGCGGGCGAAGACGACTTCGTCATCTTGGAGCGGGCCGATCAACTCGGGGGGACCTGGAGGGACAATGTCTACCCCGGGTGCCGCTGCGACGTGCCCTCGCACCTGTACTCCTACTCGTTCGCGCTCAACCCCGACTGGCATCGCACCTACGCGGATCAGAACGAGATCTGGGAGTACCTCCGGACGACCGCCGAGCGCTTCGACGTCGTGCCCCGGATCCGCTTCTCCCATCGTGTGCTCGACGCGGCGTGGGACGACGCCGATGGCTGGACCGTGACCACCGACCGCGGAGCCTTCTCGTGCCAGTACCTGGTGTCGGCCACCGGGTCGCTCGCCGAACCGAGCATGCCGTTGATCCCCGGCGCGGGACGCTTCGCTGGGACGGTCATGCACTCGGCCCGTTGGGACTCCTCCCACAGCTTCGACGGACAGCGGGTCGCGGTCATCGGAACCGGAGCCTCGGCGGTGCAGATCGTGCCCTCCATCCAGCCGACGGTCGACCACCTGAGCGTGTTCCAGCGGACCCCGGGCTGGGTGCTACCGCACCCGGTCCGCCAGATCCACCACTGGGAGCGATCGCTGTTCCGGATCTTTCCGCCGGCGCAACGCCTGGTGCGGGCCCTTGTCTATTGGCAGCGCGAACTCGTGCTCGTGTCGGCCTTCACCAAATACGACGGCCTGCGGTCGGCCCTCGAGCGCCAGGTGAGGAGGCACCTGGCGACCCAGGTGCCGGATCCCGAGCTCCGGGCCAAGCTCACGCCCGACTACCAGTTGGGCTGCAAGCGCGCCCTACCCTCCAACGACTTCTATCCCGCCATGAGCCAACCGAACGTGGACCTGGTGACCGAAGCGATCGCCCGGATCGAGCCCGATGGGATCTTGACCACCGACGGCGAGCTGCATCGGGTCGACGCCATCGTCTTCGCGACCGGCTTCCACGTCAGCGACAACCCCATCGGTGACCACGTCGTCGGCAGAGAGGGCCACCGGCTGTCCGAGGCGCTCTCGGGCGATCTGGCCAATTACCTCGGCACGACGTTCCCCCACTTCCCGAACTTCTTCATGCTGACCGGGCCGAACACGGGGACGGGACACACCTCGCAGATCTTCATGATCGAATGCCAGCTCAACTACGTCCTCGACGCCCTCGACGCCCTCGGGGACAGCCCCGACGCGGTGGCCGAGGTGCTGCCGAGCGTCGCCGAGGCGTTCACCCAGGACCTCGGACGAAAGATGCGAAAGACGGTGTGGGCATCGGGCTGCGCGAGCTGGTACCAGAACGAGCACGGCCGAAACGTCGCGATGTGGCCCGACTACACCGTCGTCTACCGGCGCCAGACCAGGCACTTCGACCCGGCCGACTACGTCATCGGACACCGCCACAGGTCGGCCACCGCCGCCTCAATGGCCTAGGGGCTCCAGTTCGTACACGAGGGTCACCTGGGCGTTGGCCTGCTGGGTCCCTCCCTCGAGGGGAACCGTGGCGGCCGAGGCCGAGTTCAACGGGCCGAACTGCTCGGGTGTGGTGATGCCCTGGTTCAGGCTCGATTGGTCGGTGAGCGAGCACACCGCGCCGAGCCCCTGGCCGGCCGCCCGCGCCATCGCCCCCGCGTGGGTGACCGCCTGTCGGACCGCGTCGCGTCGTGCCTGGTCCTCGAGGGTCCTCGGGTCGGACCGGACGAACGTCAGCGAGCCGACGCTGAGCGCGTTGCCGCCGGCCGTCGTCGCGGCGTCGATCGCCGCGCCGGCGCTGGCGAGTTGGCGAACCGTGACGGCCAGGCTGTTGGTCACGCCGTAGCTGGTGATGATCGAGTGTCCGTTCGTGAACGTGTAGTTGGGATTGATCGTGACATCGGTTGTTTGGATGTCCTGACTCTTGACACCGGCGGCCTCGATCGCCTGGACGACCGAGCTGGTGGTGGCGTTGTCCTGAGCCAACGCGCTCGGCGGCGCTCGACGCGTTCACGCTCACTTGAGCGTCGAAGTCCAACGAGTCCGGTCGCCCCGACGCCTGCCCGGTCCCCTGCACGGTGAGCCGCGGGCGTGGAACCGGCACATGCCGGAGTGCTGGAAGCCGTCGAGGCCGATCCTCTCGTCGCGGCAACGGTGAGCGCGGCGGCCGCCAGGACCACTGCGCCGCTGCGATCGCGGCATGGCTCCCCCGCACGCGCCGCGATGAAGTCGTCGTCGCCTGCTGCTGCTCGCTCATGACCTTGGCCTTTCGCTCAGCGCGTCTCAGCGCACGTCGAGGGTGACGGACCACACGTGCGCCGTGAGCACGCATGCCGGACCGGGGCTCGCGCACGACCCGGACGTCGTTGCTACGAGCGCGAACTGACCTCGCGCCACGTGGGGCACCACGACGACCGTCCGCCCGGTGGTCCGGTCGAGGTGGGCCTTGAGTGAGCGCACGGCGTTGGACGATCCATGGAGCTGGTCCTCACGGTGCACGTTCGTAAGGGCGACGTGGCTCCATCGCGCTCCCGGTTCTTCGGGCAGCGACACCTCGCAGCCGGGCTCGCCACGGCGACGTGCATGGTCGCAGTCGCCTTGTTGTGGCGCCACGCAGCGGTGCGCACTCGGGAGAGCTCGCACCGAATGACGGCGCGTTCGACGCACCGGCCGACTGCAGCGCCCGTCGCCGCGATCGATGCGACTCGACCCGCACAGGACGCCGGGCCGGTCCCGACCTGCACCTGGACGCACGCTCGACGAGCGGGCCCCGGTTCGGCGGTGGTGGTCGACGGCCCCTGGAGACCGACGACGACCAGTCCGAGGGTCAGCCCGAGCACCGAAAGCACCGAGGCGCCCGTCGCACCGACGATGGCCCGCCGCCGGGCCCGATACCGGGGCAACCCCGAGACGACCGCTCCCATCGCCTCCGAAGAGGCGCCGGCTCGCCGGGGAGCGCCAGGGCGCGCCGGAGGCGCTCGTCGAGGTCAGTCGGGGGCATCGGCGGCCTCCTGGGTGGGGTTGGCGTCTCGGCCGGGGCGAGCGAACGGGCCAGCGACGCCCGGGCGCGGGCCAGCTGGGACTTCACCGTGCCGACCGAGCAACCGAGCACGGTGGCGACGTCGCGTTCGGAGAGATCTTCGTAGTAGCGGAGGACCACGGTCTCTCGCTGGCGCGGCGGCAGGGTGCGCACCGCCTCCAACACGACCAGGGCGTCCTCGACCGTGTCGTCGCTCCAGTCGGTCGGGTCGCGCCAGCTGGCCCGGTTCCCCGCCTCCTCGGTGCCCCGCCGGCGCAGGCGGCTCCGGCACAGGTTGACGACCGCTGCCCGCACGTACCACTGGGCCCGTTCGGGCTGACGCACCCGCCACCATGACGAGAAGGTTCGAAGAAAGGCCTCCTGGACGACCTCCTCGGCCCCCGAGCCATCGCCGAGCAGGAGGGTGGCCAGGCGGCAGAACCCGCCGTAGTGCTCGGCGAACACCGCTTCGAGCAGGTCCTCCCGGTTGGCGACCGGCGGCCGGCGGCCCCCGTTCTCACCGACCTCCCGAGGACCAACGCCGCATCAACCACACCATCACAGACGCACGCGAGGGCCCCAAAGGTTGTCGGCCCGGCACGAAGCGGTTCGACGGGGAGGCCGGGAGGCCCGACAATGGTGGGATGACCCCGGAGAGCGCTCCGACCGCTGGCGGGGGCGGTCAGCGCCAGCACATCTTGGACACCGCGCTGTCGCTCATGGCCCAGCGCGGGCGTGGCCGGGATGAGCATGCGGGACCTGGCCACGGCGACCGGCCTCAACGTCGCCTCGCTCTACCACTACTTCCCCTCCAAGCAGGACCTCCTGGTGGCGGTGCTCGCCGAGCGCGGGTTCCTCGACGAGCTGGCGATCACCACGCCGACCCCGGGCGATCGGACGCCGAGGATCGAGCTCGCCGACCTGCTGAACGAGATCCTCCAGTCGATGCTCGAGGTGGAGGACTTCATCCGGCTGATGCTGGGCGAGGTGATGCGCAACGACGAGACCGCCCTGTCGGTCGGCCACGAGCTGATCGCGGGCACCCAGGACTCACTCGAGCAGTGGATCGCCAACGACCAGCCCGAGCTCGGCCGGCGACCCCGGCGCCGACGCGGTGGCCCGGATGTTGCGGGCCACGCTGATCGGCTTGTTCTTCGAGCACGTGGCGGGCGTCCTCGGCGGCGACGACCCGAGCGCGGCCCTGCGAACGCGGGCCGACGAGGTCGCGGCCATCTTGCATCGGAACGACTGACCGGGGGTCGGGCCGGTCAGGACCCGATGAGGGGTATGCGCAGGCTTCCCTGACCGTCGGGGCGGGGCTTGGGGCGGTGCTCCCAGGTGTCTCGGCAACTCTCCGAGCAGAAGAGCACCGGATTGCGCAGCGCGTCCCGGGCCACGTTGTCGGCCACGGCCAGGGTCAGCGGGATCCCACAGACCGGGTCGGGGAACACGGTGCCCTCGAGGGTGGCCAGCCCGAGGCGCGACACCCAGAGGGGTTGCTCGAGGCCGCGGACGGTGATCTCCCCCTCCGAGAGCACGGTCCCCCACCTCGGAAGGTGCTCGACGATGTTGGCGCCGGCCCAGACCTCGCCGCCGGGGGCGAGGTCGCACAGCCGCGCCGCGACGTTGACCGCGTGGCCGATGTAGTCGTCCCCCTCGTGCAGGATCACCGCGTCGGCGGTCAGCCCGCACCGCACCGCGATCGGCTGGTTGGTCCGGCGGGCGGCGACCTGCATCTCGAGCGTGGTGGCGATGAGCGGGGTCGTCTCGACCCCGACCAGCATCGCCCCGTCACCGAGCCACTTGGCGATCCGCACCCCGCGGCGCGAGCAGATGTCGCGGACCATGGAACGGAACGTGGACAGGATCGAGACGGCTCGCTCGTCCCCCTCGACCTCGGTCAGCGCGGTGAAACCCGAGAGGTCAATGAAGGCGAAGCTGCGGAAGACTCGCATGCAACGATCGTCTCACGTCCCGACCACCGGATCGATGACCGGATCAGCGACAACGTCGCCCCCTCGGTCAGCGGTGACTCCGAGCATGCCCCGGACCACCGACGACGCCTCGGCCGGCGGGCCGCTGAAGGCGACCGCGCCCCGGTCGAGCACGATCGCCCGGTCGGCCACCGCCAATGCCCGGTCGGTCTGCTGCTCGATCACGAGCAGGGCCGTTCCGGAGCGCTGCAGCACCGCCAACTGCTCGTAGATGTCGTCGACGGCGGCCGGCGAGAGGCCGAGCGAGAGCTCGTCTGCCACCACCACCCGCGGGGAGTCACCGAGCACCTTGGCCAGCGAGAGCAGCCGCTGCTGACCGCCCGACAGGGTCCCGGCGGCCTGGCGCCTTCGATCGGCCAGCATCGGGAACCGCTCGTAGGTCCGCTCGAGGGCCGCGGGAACGGCCGACCGTCCCAGCCACCGGCCGAAGGAGAGCTCGAGGTTCTCGGCGACGCTCAGGTGGGCGAAGACGCCCCGGCCCTCGGGGACCGACGCCACCTGTGCCCGCGCGATGCGCCACGGCGGCGCGCCGGTCAGGTCCTCGCCGCCGACCAGCAACCGCCCCGCGCTCGGGACCACCAGCCCGGCACAGACCCTGGCCACCGTCGACTTGCCGGCCCCGTTGGGACCGACCAACGCCACGACCTCGCCGTCGGGAACGGCCAGCGAGACCTTCTCGAGGGCCCGATAGGGGCCGTAGCCGGCCGTCACCTCGACCAGCTCGATCCCGTTCACGGGTAGTGGGTCACTTTCAACCCTCCGCGTACATTGAGCTTTGTGTCGGAAGCTCCGAGGAGCAGTTTCACGCCCCCTCCTACCGAGGGACCGACAGTTGATGCTGAGATAGAGCCTGGACCAGGGCTGTCACAAGTCAGAATTGACCCACCACCCGTTCACGCCACCTGCCCGAGATAGGCCCGGCGGACCTCTGGGTCGGCCATGACCGCGTCGAAGGACCCCTGTGCGATCACCCGGCCGAGGTCCAACACGGCCACCCGGTCGCACACCTCCGACACCATCACGAGGTCGTGTTCGACCAGGAGCACCCCGATCCCTTGGCCGGGAAGGGACCGCAGCACCGACGCCAGCGTGGCCGCCTCCCTGGCGTCGAGACCCGAAGAGGGCTCGTCGGCCAGGATCACGCTCGGCCGGCCGATCAGCGCCCGGCCGGTCTCGACCAGGCGACACGAGCCGAGAGGCAGGGCGCCCACCTCGACGTCGGCGCGCTCGGTCAACCCGATCAGCTCCAGTGTCGCCTCGACGTCGGCCGACTCCTGGGCATTCGGGCGGGCCCGGTCGACGAGCTCGGACCACCGGGCGCCCCCCCGGCGCCGAGCCCGAGCGGCGATGAACAGGTGCTCGCGGACGGTCAGCTCGGGAAAGACGGCGATGCGCTGGAACGTCCGGCCCACGCCGCGCCGGGCCCGACGGAACGGTGCCATCCCGTCGAGGACCACGCCTCCGAGGGTCACCGACCCCGAGCTCGGAGTCGAGCTGGCCGCCGACGCAGTTCACGAGCGTGGACTTTCCGGCGCCGTTCGGTCCGATGAGGCCGACGATCTCTGACCGGGCGACGTCGAGATCCACGTCGTCGAGCGCGGTGATCCCACCGAAGCGGACCGACAACGACCGGATGGCCAGGCCGCGTGGCGCCTCAACCACGGCGATCCCCCGCCTCGGCCGGCCCGTCGACCGAGGCCGCCCCGGCCATCGCCATCGCCCCCGGTGACGAGCCACCGCGCCGGAGCCAACGCTCGACGCGTTCGGTCCAGACCCGCTTCTCGTACTCGACCACCCCCTCGGGGTGCGCCGCGTAGGTCAGCGCGGCGAACGCGAAGAAGACGATGGCCAGGCCGCCGCTCCCCCACCGACCGGGCAGGTAGCTCAGGAGCTGCTCCACCACCACGAAACCGATCCCGGCCTGGATCGCCCCCTCGACGGTCCGGACGCCGGTGGTCACGACCACCACGACGAAGATGAGCGAAAACTGGTAGTTGAAGTCGGCCGGGGTGATGCTCTGTTGCAACGAGGCGTAGAGCGCGCCACCGAGGCCGGCCAGACCGGCCGACAACGCGAAGACGAGCACCTTGGCGGCGCTCGGGTTGATGCCCACGCTCTCTGCGCCCATCGGGCTCGCCCGGAGCGCGTCGAGGTATCGGCCCACCGTGGCCCGCTGCACGAGCTTGACCCCGATCGCACACGCGATCAGGACCAACAGCGCCAGCACGAAGAACCCCTTGGAACTGGTCGTGGCGAGGTTGACCGAGCCGATCTGTGGTCTCGGCACGTCGAGCCCGGTCGCCGGTCCGCCGGCCCACGAGTAGGGAAACACCGCGTTGTCGGCCAAAAGGGCCAGCGCAAGGGTCAGCAGCGCCAGGGGTAGGCCGCGCAGGCGGAGCGCTGGGAGGGCTCCGAGGCCGCCGACCACCAGGGCCCCGACGGCGCCGATGACCGCGCCGAGGAGGATCGGCACCCCGTGATGCACGGCCAGCTGGGCGGCGATGAACGCTCCGACGCCGGCGAAGGTGGCCTGGCACAACGACAGTTCGCCGCCCATGCCGGTGATCAAGGTGATCGACAAGAAGATGATCGAGTAGACGAGACCCGAGGTGAGGGTGAAGGCCCAGTTCCCCGGGACCCAGGTCAGCACGGAGACCACCGCGGCAACGGCGAGCGACCGCCCGCCCAGCTTGATCAGCCGGTCGAGCTCGGGTCCCCTGGTCGCCGTGATGGGCATGGGCGGCGGCGGATCGCAACCCGCCAGGGGGTCCTCGGAGACCTCCAGGCCCCGCAGCCGGCCCCGGGCGACCAAGAGGACGGCCAGCAAGAGGAACGGGATCGCCGGCAGCAGGCCGGTGTGCCACACGCTCGACGACGGGAAGTAGCCCGAGCCGAGGCCCTCGACCACGCCGAGCAGGACCCCGCCCAGCAGGGCCAGCGGGACGTCGGCGAGGTTGCCGAGCGCCGCCGCCGCCAGCGCGGCCACCACCAGCACCGCGTAGTCGTTGAACTGCAGCGTCGGATACTGGGGCGCGAGCAGGACGCCGGCCAGCCCGGCCATGAGACTCGAGCCCATCCACGTCGCCGAGAGCACACGATCGGACCGCACACCTTCGAGCTGGAGCAGCCGCGGGCTCTCCACCGCGGCTCGGATGGTCAGGCCGAGCCTGCTCGAACGCAGCACGGCGTTGACGACGACCACCGCCGCCGCCGTCACGATCACCGTCTCGAACTCGAGACCGTTGATCGGAGTGGAGAACAGGTGGAAGTACACGAGGCTCGGGTTCAAGAACAGGGTCGGCGGAGAGAATCGGGTCGCACTGCCAAAGATCAACGTGACCAGCTCGGGAAGCGCGACGAACACCGCGACCGAGGAGACCAGCTTGGCGGTGGTGTTGGTGGGCGCGATCCGGCGGAACAAGAAGCGGTCGAGGACCCATCCGAGCACCGGTGCCAACACGACCACCGACAGCACGAAGGCCGGCCACACCGGGACCCCGCGCCCGACGAGGACCGTGTAGGTGAAGGCGGACACGAACGCCTGGGCGCCGAACGCCAAGTTGAAGACCCCGGTGGTCCGATAGGTGAGCACGAGGCCCATTGCGACGATCGCGTAGGTGCACCCGAACGGGATCCCGGGCACCGCGTAGCTCAAGAATGTGCTCATCGCCCCGGTCGGGCTAGGTCCCCGGCGCGCCCGGCGGTGGGTGGACGGGGTCGTCCAGGTCGGCCCGTCCCTCCGTCGGGAAGCACACCCAGATGTCCGAACCCCGGTTGAAGACCACCTTGAAGGTGTCCCCCTCGGCGGCGACGAACGTCTCGCATGACGGAGGCGTCACCTCGGTGTGGGCGATGGCCCAGTTTGTCCGGGTGGTGAGGCCGTTGGCGGTGAAGGAGGTGATGTGGTTGATGGCCGCCACCAGCTTCTGCTGGGTCGGCGATGGCCCAACAGCACGGAGCCCGGCCACGAACAGCGCCGCGCTCAACCAGCCCTCCATGGCCACCTCGTTGTACGTATAGGCCGGTTCGTACTTGTTCATGACCGAGATGTACTGGCGCATCCCGGGGAACTCACCGGGGAACTGCGAGTTCGCCTGGAAGGGCACGTGCTGGACGAGGAAGTATGTGTTCTGCATGAGCGAGGTGTACTGGCGCAGCGTGGGCAGGTCATAGCCATCGAGCCACAACTGCTTGACCCCGGTCAGCCCGTTCTGCTGGATGGCGCGAGACAGCTGAAGGTTGCCCGGGACGTCCATGCAACTGACCACGAAGTCGACGCCGGCCTGCTTCATGTGGACCACATCGGAGCTGAGGGAGTCCCCGAGGGGCACCGCGAGGTCCGAATAGCCGACCGAGACGCCGTACTCGTTGAGCGCGGCCACCGCGTCCTGGCACTCGTCGGCGGACTGGGGGACGTCGTAGGCCAGAACCGCGGCGACCCGAGCATGCAGCCTTTGGGCGATATAGGGGAAGAACGGTTCGGTGGTGCTGTAGTCGATGACCGAGCCGAACGCGGCGAAGAGGTTCTTGGCCGGCGTCCAATCGTTTTCTGTCGCGTATCCGAACGTCGGCGTTCCCGTCTGGACCAGAAAGGGAGCGGAAGTGAAGAACGCCGTCGCCATTCCGACCAACGCAAACACGTGGTCCTGTTGGACGAGGGTTCTGGTCACCTGTTCGTTGTTCACGGTGCCGTCGTCGAGCGCCTTGGTGAGGACGATCTTGCGGCCGTACACACCCCCATCGGCATTCACCATGTCGAGGTAGGCGCGTACGCCGGGAACGATCGGGGCAAAGTCAGCGGCCACGCTGCCCGACAGGGTCGCGACGGCACCCACGCTGATCTGGTGCGCGCTGACGCCGGGGGCGCTCGATCCGGTCGGTGAGGGAGCCGTCGTCGAAGCGTTGGAGCATCCGGCCACGAGCACCGCGACCGCCGCGCCAACGACAAGCCACCTCGTCGCGCCCTGGCGATGCCGCAGGTTGACCTTCGTCTTCGCTCCCCCTACTCGACCGTCGTGGCGTGGTGTTCACCCGGGCCGACTCGACCGACAGGGGTCACTGTAGTGGTGCCCGTTCCCGGGACCCCGTCCGTGAGTGCGCGCGGTCCCACGATTGCGGTGCAATCAATCGAACGTTTGATGAACGGGGAGCGGGCGGGGTCCGACCTCAGGCCGGGATGGGGAAGATGATCGGTTCCGCGGCCATCTCCGCGATCGACCGGGCGCGCGACTCGGCATCCATCGGGGAGATCGACTGGGCGATCTCAAGGGCTTCGGCGAGCACCGAGACATCACCGGGTGTGCAGAACGCGACCACCCCGGGGGTCGAGAGCGCGAACTCGATGCCGCGTCGTAATGGCCCGGCGTCGGTAAAAGGCTCGTACCAAGTAGAAGAGGTGTGGGGTCGCTCCCCCCACGGCCGCGCCGCGCCGGACTTGATCACCATCACGCCGACGTCTCGGCGCTGCGCCTCCTCCAACAACGCCTCGGCGTCCTGGCGGTACTGCGGATCCCCCCAAAGGCGCGGGTTGATCGGGAACATGACGGTGTCGAAGTCGTAGCGCTCCAGCGCGACCCGTTGGGCGACCGGGGTCTGCAGATTGTGACCGGTGATGCCGACGAACCGACACAGGCCTTCTTCCTTGGCCCGCAGGATCGCCTCGGCCGCGCCGGCCCGGCGGTCGAGCTCGGCCAGATCCGTCACCGCATGGAGCTGGTAGAGATCGAAGGAGTCGCACCCGAGCAAGCCGAGGGACTCTTCGAGCTGCGCCCGGACACCGTCAGGGTTCGCCCGCAGCGTCTTGCAGCCCACGAACAGGCGTTCCCGAACGCCCGGAACCAACGGGCCCACCAACTCCTGGGCCCGGCCGTACTGGGGCGCGATGTCGAGGTGGTTGACCCCGGCGTCGAGGGCTTGATGGAACGCGACCTCGGTGGCCTCCGGGGTCGAGTCCCAGAAGGCCGCGCCGCCGAGGATGGCCACCGAGGACCGGTGCTCGGTTCGGCCGAGACGCCGTGTCTCCATTGGAGGCACCCTAATGGCGGCGGAATGGTCTAGCCCGGCCACCATTTCTCCATCGACCGCACCGTAGCGCCGGTCAGCCCGGACGGCCCCGGTCGCCGGGTGCGCCACGGGTCCTCAGGGTAGGGTCAGGGACAGATAAAAGCGCCGGGCGACCAGGGTCAAACGGCAGCGAGCATTGGGGAGGTCCCATGGAGGTCCGCGACAAGCTCTACATCGACGGTGCCTGGGTGCCCTCGACGGGCAAAGCAACGCTGGAGGTCTTCGACTCCAACACCGAAGACGTCATTGGGACCATTCCCGACGGGACCCCCGAGGACGTCGACAAGGCGGTGGCGGCCGCCTCGGCCGCCTTTGAGGAGTGGTCAAACGTCTCCCACGACGAGCGCTCCAAGCTGCTGGCCCGGGTGGCCGAGGGCCTGGCCGCACGCACCGACGAGATCGCCGAGACCATCTCCAAAGAGGTCGGCATGCCCCTGTCGCTCTGCAAGATCGTCCAGGTCGGGCTCCCGACCGGGGTGTTCGCTGGCATGGCCAAGAACGTCACCGAGTTCCAGTGGGAAACCGAGCTCGGCACCTCCCTGGTCGTTCGCGAACCGGTCGGGGTCGTCGGGGCCATCACCCCGTGGAACTACCCGCTGTACCAGATCTCCCTGAAGGTGGCGCCGGCGCTGGCGGCCGGGTGCACGGTCGTGCTCAAGCCGAGCGAGGTCGCACCCCTGAACGCCTTTGCGCTCGCCGACGTGCTGGCCGACGTGGGGTTCCCGCCCGGAGTGTTCAACCTCGTGACCGGCATCGGCAGCGTCGTCGGTGAGGCGATCGCCAGCCATCCCAAGGTCGACATGGTCTCGTTCACCGGTTCCACCCGCGCCGGAAAGCGCGTGATGGCACTGGGCGCCGAGACGGTGAAGAAGATCGCCCTGGAGCTCGGCGGCAAGTCGGCCAACATCATCTTGGAGGACGCCGACCTGGACGCGGCCATCCCTGCCGGACTGTTCGCCTGTTACATGAACTCGGGCCAGACCTGTTCGGCGTTGACCCGCATGCTCGTGCCCCGCTCGCGTCTCGCCGAGGTGGAGGAGAAGGCAAAGGCGGCTGCGGAGGGCTTCGCGCCCGGTGATTCGCTTGCCGCGACGACCACCCTCGGCCCGCTTGCCTCGGCCGTGCAGCGTGACCGGGTCCGTGGGTACATCGAGAAGGGCATCAGCGAAGGTGCCAAGCTCATCACCGGCGGTGCCGAAGCGCCCGAAGGGCTCGAGAAGGGTTACTTCGTCCGCCCGACCGTCTTCTCCGAGGTGACGAGCGACATGACCATCGCCCAGGAGGAGATCTTCGGCCCGGTGTTGTCCATCCTCCCCTACGACACCGAGGAGGAGGCGATCGCCATCGCGAACGACTCGATCTACGGGCTCTCCGGCGGGGTCTGGAGCTCCGACAAGGCGCACGCAGAGCAGGTCGCCCGGAAGATCCGCACCGGTCAGGTCGACATCAACGGCGGCGCCTTCAACCCCGTCGCCCCCTTCGGCGGCTACAAGCAGTCCGGAGTCGGACGGGAGCGGGGCGAGTACGGCTTCGAGGAATTCTTGGAGATCAAGTCGCTCCAGAGGTGACGACATGGGCCCTGAGCAGGTGCGCCCCGGGGGATTCGAACCCCCAACCTGCGGATTAAGAGTCTATTCTTGCGCTTTTCACCACTCGCGGGGGCTTACCGATACACGCTATCACCTGCACAAACTTCCCAGCGCTCGCGGAGGCTCGCGGAAATTGTCCGGGAGTTGTAGTCATTTTGTAGTCGCGAAAAGGGTTCGTTCCAGAATCCGTTCCGCGACCCCGCGAGTTACTCCGGGAACTACATCGCGTTGCCGAGTTCCAGAGCCAGATCGGCCGCTTCGTCCCTCGGACATCGAAACTCGGGAGGGCTTTGTCCATCTCTCTGCGAGGTCCGTGGTCGCCAGCAGCCCGACCCTTCTCCTATCCGGTTGGGCTCCTCCCCGGGGCACTCCCGGCACAGTTGAAGGAAAATGTCTTGTCTGCATTTGGCCGTCCCATGCCCGCCTGCGTCCGAGCTACTGCTGTCGAGCGTGCTTTGGTCCAGCGCAGAACATCGCGAACCATGATCACGGATAGATCACGACCCGGGTACTGGGGCATCCCCGAGTCAATTAGGCCCACGTGAAGGGAATGGACAGCAACTTCCTTTTGGCAGCCAACGCATCCCGGGTGAAGTTGGAGCGGTGTAGATAGGCGTGGTCTGGGTGGAGCTGGTTCCATGCCATCATGATTTGCATCCACGGCTCGCCGTCGCGCCGAGCGGTGAACTCCGCGAGTTCCATGTGATGTTGGCTGAGAGTTCGAGTGTTGGGTTCGATCAAAGCGCTTCTCATCCAGTTCCAGGCTCTGGCCAGTTGTCGTGGCGTCACCATTGGATCGATCTCAAGGGTTATCCGGGATCCAGCCGATATCGGCTCATCCACCCGATCGAAGCGACTGACCCGCACGGGGAAGAAGGCGGGTGGTTCGCCAGTCAGGATGAAGGTGGTGGCTTGCGCGGCGTCCCAGCCGTAGACACCACTCAGCTGGTCGGCCAACGCGCCCAATTCCTCAAGGGATCCCCCGATGGGTACAACCATCTCTCCGGGGCCCAACTCTCCCGGCTCCAATTCTCCAGAGGTTGATGGCGTCAGATAGGACAAGATGACCGTCTGGGTCCTTGGGTCGAAGCTCCCCGTCTCCAGAATCGATTGCATTTCAGCCTGCCACCGGGTGTCCAGCCAATCATCAAGGTCCGCAATCGCGAGCGGTGTCCCGGAGAGATGCTCTTCTCGGAACTCCAGCACCGCGGGGTCACGATCCGCGATAGCCGCGATGAGCGTGCTCAGAGCTTTGGCGCGCCTTTCGAGCACGGGGTCGAGAGCACCCGCCGTTTCCGCGGCCGTAGACACCCTCGGATCCACTGAGGGCTTCGATGCTCGTTGTCCGCCCCCGAGAGCCGAAGGGGCGGCTGCCCAGATGTCTCGAACCTCGTTGACCAAGGCTTCAATCGTGTAGTCCCCTTCCTCCATCACCTCGTCGACGTAGAACTTCTTCACGACGTAGTCCCAGGTGCCCTGAGGTACGCGTCGCCTGAGTCGTTTCTCCAGCTCGGTTCGGATCTGCTCAGGTTGCATCAGTTAAGGATAACTGTAACGGATGCCAGAGACTGGTCTCGTGGAACTGAGGAAGGGAGAAATCATGGGGAACCAGGGAAACCCATACCGGGATCTGGCGAGCCGATCACTGGCGTTGCTGAACCAAGGCACGGAGACCGGCCGCGATCGGATTTGGTTGCAGGAGGCGTCTCAGTGACGGCCGCGCTCCCTGCCGACGTCCAGCGGATTGCGTGGGCGGCCGAGTACCTCGAGATCGGGCTGTCGACTGCCTATCGGCTCGCAGAAGCCGGCCGGCTGCCCGGCGCCTTCAAGGTGGGCGCCCAGTGGCGGATCAGTGTGCCGAAGTTCCTTCGTGAGGTGCACGGGACGGAGGCGGCATGACCATCACCCAGCTGGACCGTCGCGGCCAAGACGTCGATGAGATCATCGACGACCTCTGTCCGGCCGAGCGCGAGGCCGGCCTGATCACCTACGCCGAGCTCCAAGAGCTGCCCAAGGCGCCCTGGCTGATCGACGGGGTGATCCGACAGCGCAGTCTTACCTTCCTCTACGGACGCCCCGACACCTTCAAGACCTTCATCGCCTTGGACCTGTGCGGCGCGCTCATGACCGGGAGCTCCTGGCTGGAGGCCGAGGTGACCAAGAGCGGACCGGTACTCTACTTGGCCGCCGAGGGTTCCGAGACGCTGGTCGAGCGGATGAGGGCCTGGGAGATCCAGCACGAGACGAGCGTGCCACCCGACGGCTTCCAGGTGGTCCGCAACCCGCCCGATCTTTCCGACGGACCGGGGATCGACGCGCTCTGTGAGGCCCTCCAGAGCCGGCCGTACTCGCTGGTCGTGATCGACACCTTCGGCAAGTCGCTCGGCTGGGCCGACGAGAACAACAACTCGGACATCAACCAGCGCGCTGCTGCGGGTGGCCAAGATCAAGGACCTGGGCATCGCGGTGGTCCTGATCCACCACACCGGCCACTCAGCCGATCGGCTGCGCGGCGCGTCGGCCATGTACGGGGCCGTCGACACCATCATCAAGGCCGACGTGGTGGGGGAGCTGCTGGTGAAGCTGTCCTGTGAACGCCAGCGCCGGAGCCGCCAGTTCGAGCCCATCTACGCCCAGCTGGGGGAGCTCGAGATCGGCACCGACGAACAGGGACGCCCCGAGACCTCCCTAGCGGTGGTGGGACGAGCCTCCAAGACCACCGGCCTCGTGGCCGAGCACCTGGCCAGACGACAAAGCATCCTCGAACACCTCGGCAACTGCCCCGAGCACCAGGCCAAGCAGGCCGACATCGTCCAGGCACTTGGTCTGCGCATGAACGGCTCCGCTCGCCGAATGCTGTTCGAGGGCTTGGCCGACGACGGCCTCATCGAGAAGGTCGACGCCGCCGGGAAGGCACTGGTCTGGCGGCTGGTTCGCTAGGTCGAACCCACAGGTCAGCAAAAGCCCTGGTCATGGCCCTTGTCCCGCAGGTCCGACCCATGGGAAAGCCCCCGTGACCAGGACCGATGCCGACCTCGGGTCAGTTCCTGTTCTCCACAGGAACTGAGACCTGACTTTTCCCGACCCGCAGGGTCGGGGAGGGGGGCCACCCCCTTCGACTTCAGACTGGTCATAGCGTGACCGCCGGTCGTCCACGCTCGCATCCTGTACGGGTTCCGTTCACAAAACCTGTCCTAAGTTCAAATCTCATAAAACCGCAGGTCAGGGCGCCTAACAGGGTTACCCCCGGTTGCCAAGGACCCATTTTGTCCGCCTTTTGAGCCGATTTGAGTCAGAGGTACTGTGTAAATATCTCTTCGCCGACCGGGTGTGAGCCAGGTGTGAGTCAGAAGTTCTCCCCTGATAGAGGGTCGATCTCGGGTCCATCGGGGTCCCTGAGTCAGAGATTCTCGTTGCTTAAGGTCGTCACACCCGGTTTCTTCGGTGATTGGCGAGGTCGGAAGGCCATGGCACAACCCGGTCGACCCAGAGCAACACCGGTGTTCAACTCTCTCGAAGAACGTGAGCTGCTCTTTGGTTGGTCACAGGACCCACCCCAAGGCTCCTTGGCCCTGGCCCTTCGTTGTCGCATCGTGATCGCCTGTGCCGACGGCTACACCGATAGCTACGTGGCCCAGCACTTCGGGGTCACCGGGGCCACGGTGGCCAAGTGGCGCCGGCGCTATGTGGCCCGGGGGCCCGAAGGGTTGTTCGACGCGCCGCGATCAGGGGTGACCCGCTCGATCACCGACGAACAGGTCGAGGCAGTGATCGAGCTGACCTTGGAAGAGCGGCCCCCCGCTGGCACCTATTGGACGACCCGGTCCATGGCCCGGGTCGTCCACACCAGCCAGTCGTCGGTCGCGCGGATGTGGAAGAAGCACGGAGTGGATCCCCGCCGGGTCAACATCTTCAAGCTCTCGGCCGATCCCGAGTTCGTGGGAAGGGTCCGCGACGTGGTGGGTCTGTACCTGAACCCGCCCGAAGGTGCCTTGGTGCTCGGGGTCGAGGGGGGCGCACCGGTGGGCAAGGATGCACCGGTCCCAGCCTCGGGTTCCAACATCTCGACCCTGCCACGACGCTCGGCGATGGTCGAGCGCCCGAGCGACGACCAGCCACCCGGCTCGAGCGACCTCCACCGGGCGCTCGAGCTGGCCTCGGGCCAGGTCGTCACCGACCAGGCACTCGCCAGGAAGACCGAACGGGACCGCGACTTTCGCTTCCGACGATTCTTGCAACTCATCGACCTGTCAGCACCCGGGGCCGGCGGGCTCCATGTGGTCGTGGACCACTCTTCGACCAAAATGACCGTCGCGCTCGATCGGTTGCTGGATGAACGTCGACGGTTCCACCTCCACACCGCCCCCAACTTCGGCTGGTGGATGTACCTCGTCGCCTGGTGGTTGACCGAGCTCGCCGCCAGCGGATCGGGCCCATCGACCACTGAACTCGCGGCATCGATCAACGACTGGATCGAGAACTGGAACGAGGACCCCAGTCCCTTCGTTTGGCAAATGGAGCACAACCGTGGGGCGCGTGAATCTCGGGGGATTCTCCAATTCACAAACACGGATACCCCGTCTGACGTTTCGAGCACCCCTCGCTAGGCTCGACCTCCGCACGCACAAGCGTGCCCTGGCAGGCCCTAATCGGAATGACCAGGAAAAAAAGGAAAGCGAGTCAACCTGTAAAGGGCCATTGAGGAGCATTTCAATGGTTCATGCAATAACGACCACTCTCCGAGTGATCGAACTGTGCCTCGGCGTTACGTACAACGCCATCAGGCTTTGGTCCGTGCGAAAAAAGGGGACCACAAACTGATCAGATCCAGGGAGCGTCGGTTTTGGCCGACGCCCTTGGTTTTTCGGGTGTAAAAGTGCTGGTCAGGGCGTACGGTGAGGGAATGACCCCACCATTTTCAGCAACCATCACCGTTGACTTCCCGTGCCCACGATGTGGTGCGAAGATCAGCCGCGATTTCCCGCACGCAAGGAACATGGTCGCGAAGACGATTCCGCTGTGGTGTGTGGAGGGCAAGTACCTGTGTTCAGAGTGCAACCTGACCGACACCGTCACCGTCATGGTCAGGAATGGAGAGGTCACGATCCAGGCAGAGGACTAGTTCCTCGTCGCCAACGGTGGCTCGGGTGACCCTGGGGCCAAGAACAGTGACCTCGGTGCCGTCCAACGCCCGCCAAAGAGACACATGGGTCGGATAGGGGTCCGTAGCTGACCCTGCTCGCCGACTCGTTCTTCTTAGGCCTGAACTCCCCGTACAACGCCATCGCTCGCCCCGGGTGCTCAACGTTGGCTCTGTGTGCGGAGGCGTGGACAAGGCCTGGTACGTCCATCGCGCGTGCGCGAAGATCTCCCCAAGACCGCTCGGTCGAGCCACGGGGTCATGGGGGTCGAGGGTGCCACTCTCCGAGCACGAGCAGCAGGCGCTTGAGGCGATGGAGCAGGCGCTCTACGAGCAGGACCCGACCTTTGCTCACCGGGTGCGCTCGGAGAACACCTTGCGACACCGACCGGGGCGCCTCACGTTGTCGGTCTTCGGTTTCATGGTCGGCCTGGCCCTGATGCTCGCCTTCTGTTTGACGACGGCAGTCGTCGTGGGGGTCGCAGGCTTCCTCATCATGTTCGTCTCCCTCGACATCTTGTGGACCAGCGCAGGCCGGATGGACAAGGTGAGGCTGGACCCCACCCGCTGGGGGCGGAGGAAGGGGCCCTCCATCGACACCTAGCACCGACCGCACGACCGGTTCTCTTCACGACCGCTGACCTCCCGCCCGAGAGGGCCCGGCGGCACGTCTACCTTCCCATGGAGCGTCCCAGGCTGTTCCAAGGCTGCTGCGCGACCATCGTGTGACATGGAGGCTGGAGCTCTCAGACGACCTACCGTCCTCGGTCTGCTGGCCACCTCGAGTGTTGTGGTGGGCGCTGTCCTCGGTGGCCAGGTCTTCGTATCTGCTTTGCCTGGGAGCTGGTTCTTCGGGTCCCCCGAGGGGCTCTTCGGCTCGTTCTCTCCAACCGGGCTGGACACTCCGGCGCTTTCGCTGTTCCTCGTGTTCGGGGGGCTCTTGCTCCTGACCCGGTCGTGGCTCGCTATCGTCCGCCTCCTCCGCTCGTCCCCTGGGACACACGTGGTCTGGGTCATGGGCGTGATCGCCATCTGGCTGATCCCCGTCCTGGTGGCGCCACCCCTGTTCAGTAAGGACGTCTTCAGCTACGCGGCCCAAGGCGAGATGGTGAGTCGCCACATCAACCCCTACACCTACGGCCCCGGCGTGCTCGGAGCGACACCGTTCAACATCTTGGCCGGTCCCCTGTGGGCGAACACGCCCTCCCCCTACGGCCCGGTCTTCTTGGCGCTGGACGGGGTGACTACGACACTCTCAGGCCACCACGTCCTCCTTGACGTGGTCCTGCTGCGGTTGATGACCCTCATCGGTCTCGCCTTGATTGTGGTGAGCCTGCCGATCCTGGCCCGGGCGGCCGGGCGCGATCCCGCGGAGACACTTCTCCTTGGGGCGGGCAGCCCGCTCGTTCTTCTCATCGGTATCGGGGGCGCCCACAACGACGTGCTCATGGTCGGGCTCCTCGTGGCCGGTTTAGCCGTTGCCAGCCGCTTCGGCACCGTGCCTGGGATCCTGCTGTGCGCAGCCGCGGCCGGGGTGAAAGCGCCGGCGTTCTTGGCGGTGTTGTTCCTCGGCTGGAACTGGCCCGGTCGCGACGCCTCGGTCGGGGCCCGGGTCCTTGGGACGCTTCGAGCCGGAGCAATCGGGACCGCCACCCTGGCTGGGCTCTCCTGGGCGTCGGGGCTGGGGTGGGGATGGGCACGCGACCTCTTCGCCGGCGCCTCGGTGTTCAGGAGCACCACTCCGGTCGACGCGGCTGCCCACGTGGTGACGGCGGTCCTTCGGGTTGCTGGCAGCTCGATTGCCCTGACCAGCGTCACCTCGGTCACCCATGTGGCCGGCTTGGCCGTCTTCGCCGTGTTGAGCGCGTTTCTGTTGGTGTCTTCGCCACGCCTGGGTCCGAGCTGTGCCCTCGGGCTCAGCCTGCTGGCGCTCGCCCTGCTCGGACCGATCCTGTGGCCGTGGTACTTGCTATGGGGTCTCGTGGTGCTTTCGACCCAGATCCTCGGGCCGCGACTGCGTGCGGGATTGATCACCGTGACCATCGCCGGGACCTTCGTGGGTACCACGAGTGTCGCCCGGATCGGCGAAGCGGTGGCACAAGCGGGCATCCTCAACGACCTGCTCTTGACGATCGGCATGGTTGCCGTGGCGGCCATGCCGCTACGCGGTTCGGCGTTGCGGTCCCCGAATGCCGTTGGCACGATTCACCAATGGACGAAGAAGCCCCGTCGACCGGCCATGCTCGGACCCTCTCGTGGCGGTCAGACCCCCGATCGACCAGGTCACCGCTTCATCAGGTTGCTCGGCCACCGGGCATTGGCAGCACACCGGTTGCTTCAGCAGCCCCTTCAGCCAACTCATCTCGGCGTGGTGACTCGGCCAGCCCCACGCGCGATGAATCCCATGCCCGCCAGCACAACCAGAAGGATTAACCCGAACAGCGTCAAGGCAACTCCCCACTCGACGCCGGGCGCATCGTAGGTCCAGGTGATGACTCCCCGGCCTGCCGGCACCACCACCGCTTGGACCAATCCGTAGCGCTTGACCTCAAGTGACCGGGTCGGTCCTTGAGTGGGGTGCCAGGTGGCACTCCAGCCGGGGATGCCGGTGACCGATCGGACCACCTCGACGCCGTGTGGGGAACTCACGGCGGCCGACGCCGGTTCGGCGCTCGGACCGCTCACGGCTCTCACCGACGCTCCACTGGTCGAGCGACCGGGGAGCGGATACAGAGTGAGGGGGGAGTCGGCGTGCAGGTTGGTGAAGTAGGCGTACTGGCCCAGGTCGCCAGCGAACGACCACCCACTCACCAGCGCGTCGGCCAGGGCCCCGTCGGCCGTGTAGATGACGCCACCCCGGGTGGTCAAGCTGGGAGGACCTACCGTCCCTTGGTAGAGGATGGACTTGATCACCAGACCTGTTCCCGACGACGGTCGGGCCAGCGTCACCTCGATCGAGTGTGCACCCTCGAGGAGCTGGTAGGAGGTCTGCCAGGTGATGGACCCGTCCGGCTTCATCAACCCAACGGCCCAGCTTGCCGCGGTGCCCTGACCGCTCACTCTCGTCGTCAGTGGCAACGAGAATGACTTGATGTCCAGGCCCTCGCCGAAGATCCACTTGGCGCTGGCCCCTCCCTCGATGTTCCGGATGCCGGTGTGCGGGCGGTTCGCCGATCCGCTCGAGGCCGCGGTGGCCGGGGCCTGTTCGACCACCAGGTAGGGCGGCAAGGTCACCAGTGTCGTTGTATCCATCTGGTTCAGCACTCCGTCGGCGATGGCCGAAGGGGACAGCATGTCGTTGCCCTGTCCGTTGGGGGCGTGGGAGCCGGTCGTCGTCGCGTAACGGGCATCGACGATCGAACCGTAGCCCTGGGCGCTGAAGCGCTGGTCGTAGACGTTGAGGTCGGGCGTCTGGATGGCGCTCAGTTGTGAGTCGTCATAGAAGTTCGGGTTGTACACGGCGTATCGGCTGGAGGAGCCGAGCGATTTGGCCAGGTGAAGCAGTGCCGGAGAGGTTTCGGCGGTCGGGCCGATCGATTGGGGTCCGAGGCTCTGGGCGTTGGCAGAACTGGCAGCAACGTTCCAGGCGCTGCTCAAGTTAAACGTGGCCAGATCTACGAGCACGATGACGCCCAAGCTCCAGGCTCGACGAGAAACCCTCAGCTGAGGCCAACCTACGACAAACGCCGTCGTGACCACGACCAGAAGGAGTGTCACCGCGAAGAGAGGACGCTGGGGGCTGGCCATGGTGGCCTGACTGGGCGTCGCTCCGAGAAGCTGCGCCACCCCGGCGGGGGTGGCCAGCGCGGCTACCGAGAAGATTCCGGCCACGCCGACCGGGACCAGCGACAGGGCCTGGAATCGATCGAGCTTGGCCCATCGTTTGACGCCGGTGGGTGATTCGGCCCGCTTTCGCAGGACCTCCTCGACCCAGTAGGCGAGCAACGCCGCCAGAGCGATGTCGGTCACCGCGATGTTGCGGCTCTGGAGCCGCTGGCCCCCGAACAAAGGAAGGTGGGCGAACAGATGGCCGAGCGGGGTATTGCCCCCGAGAGCGAGGAGTATCCCGACGACCGCGATCACCTCCCACGCCAGCCAATCCGGTAGCGGGCGGCCGCGGCGCAGTGTCCCGAGAAGACCGAAGGCACCGGCGATCGCGAGGAGGCCCACGTATCCCATGACCTCAGGAAGGTTGTAGGAGACGAACCACTGCGAGGTGCCGAACGAGCCACTGCCACCAAGGAGGTTGGGGGCGAACAGCAAGGACAGCCAGCGGGGATTGAGCGAGCCCGCGGAGAACAGGGCGTACGTCCCGGTGGCCCGCTGTGAGGTGGACACGGCCATGGCGCCAGGCAGCCACTGCACGGCCGAGACCAAAGCGGCCAGCACGGCACCGGTGCCGGCCGAGACAACAAACCTGACGAAGCGAGCCCCAACTCGAGCGGCCAGCCAGGCGAAGTACAAGGTGACCACGACCAGCATGGTGTCGATGGCCCTCGGTTCCCCGGCCAGAACGCTAAGGCTGCCGGCAGCACCGAGAACCCCAACCCAAATCGCCCGGCGAGACCAGGTGAGATCTCGGGACAACTTGACCAGCGCCAGGAGAATGACCGGGATCCAACTCATCCCGGCCACCAGTCCGTAGTGGACAAACTGCACGTCCATGGCGCCGGCGAAGGCGATCGAGCCGGCTCCGAGCAGGCTGGAGAGGGGGCGCAGCCGGACTGCCCGTAAGAAGGCGTACATGCCCAGCGCCGCCACCCAGTAGACGGCCATCTCGTTGATCGCCCAGGCCCCGGCGGCGGGAAGAAAGGCGAACAGCATCGTGAATGGGTACAGTGCCCCGGCATTCCAACCCCCCAAAAGGGGCGCTCCACCCCAGATGTAGGGATCGAAGGTCGGCAGGGTCCCGTGGCTGAGCTGCTGTCCGACGAGGACCCGCAGCGGGAAGTTCTGGATCAGGTCGTCCCCGGGCAGATTGGGATGGCCCAGGGCAGCCGGGATCCCGTAGATGAGGATCGGAAGCACGACCAGAGCAGCGGAGGCGAGAGCATCGCCCCTGCCTAAACGGAGCGCCCGGTGGGGCGGCGCCTTGGGACGGGGAGCCATGAAGTGCAGGAGCCTATTCGGGCAACCTGTACGGTCCCTGAGCTATGGGGCTGACGCTCCAGTGTGAGGGCTCGTCTCGCACGGGGGTGTGAAGCTGATAAATCGCGTAAGAACGGTGGTCCCGTCAGCCAGCACAGCGTTTGGAGCAGTCAAAGGACCGGCGACCGATTGCCGACGATCACGATCCCCCTCGGTCGGACACCTCGGGCCCGTGGATGACAGCCTTCCTACACTTGGTCCGCAATGCCGGATCCGCGGACAACGAGCCGGGCGAACCCAATCGTCCTCATCCGCCGACGACTAGTACGGCTGTTCTCGAATTCCGACTCAGCGACGCCCGACGGCCAACCCAGCGATCGCGACGGGCACGCGTCCCTACACGGGGGCCCCTCCCTGGATCGGCTCACGTTCCTGGTCGAGCGATGCGCCTGGAGCCTGGTGTGGCTCGGGGTCCTCACCGGCGGGGCTGCGCTATGGGGTTCGTGGTCGTCGTGGCCGGTGATCGACATTCTGGCGCCGCTGCTGGTCGCGGTGTCACTGGTCGGCTTTGTGGTCTGTTGGTGCACAAGCAGTCCTCGGTCGTGGTACCACCAAGGTTTGGCCATGGGGAGCGCCCTCGTCTCGGTCGCTGCTCCTCAGATCGTGAACATCCACAGCCGGATCTTCTACAAAACCGACTCGGCGGCGCTCGACCACGTCGCCGCTCGAGTGCTGGCGCACGGGCATAACCCGTACACAACCTCGCTCGCCTCGGCGAGCGTGCTCCTCAAGACGCCGTCGAGCTTTTGGACCTACACGATCACCGGCGGCCACGTGGCTGGGGTCTCGTACCCGGCCGGGTCGTTCCTCGCGTACGTGCCGGCGTTCGCCCTCGGGTTCCATCACGAGGTCGTCGACTGGATGGACCTCTACGCCTGGTTGGCCAGTGCGCTGCTCCTCTTCTTCCTCGTGCCGCGGCTCCTCCGCTGGCTTGCCGTACTGATCACCCTGACCGCGATCTTCACCGGGATCTTCGCCGGGGGTGGCACCGAGGCGATCTTCATTCCCTTCGCGATGCTGGCGGTCTGGCACTGGGACCGCTACGGGAAGGGCAAGCAGGCCGGGATTGCCCGATGGGTGGGACCGATCGCCCTCGGCCTCGCGTGTTCGATCAAGCAAACGCCCTGGTTCTGCGTACCGTTCCTGGTCATCGGCATCTACATCGAGACGCGTCGTTCGGGCCGCTCCCCCATTCCGGTCGTTGTCCGATACCTGAGCATCGTGCTGGCTGTCTTCGTGGCGGTGAACTTGCCGTTCGTCATCTGGAGCCCCTCGGCTTGGTGGCATGGCACGTTGACGCCGCTGGTCCAGCCATTGGTCGCAGACGGCCAGGGGCTCATCTCGATCGCCCTTCATGGGCTCACCGGCGGGGTCGACCTGACGTTCCTCATGTACGCGAGCACACTCGCCTACGTTGCGATCCTGGTCGCCTTCGTCACCTGGTATCCGGGGCTGAAGCGGATCTGGCTGCTCCTCTTGCCGGTGGCCTTCTTCTTCTCCCCCCGGAGCTTCACCGGTTACCTGGTCGACCTCTTCCCAATGGCCCTGGTCGCCGTGATCACCGTGGAGGGAGCGACGAGGTCAGACCGGCACCCGACCTGGGGTCGCTTCCAGATCGGCCACCTCGGTTTCGGGGCGCTCGCCCTGGCCACGAGCGTGACCGCCGCCCTGTCATTCGCCACGTCAGCCCCCTCGCGCTCACCGTTGACCGCTCCTCGATCGGATCGGGGCAGCAACACCTGAAGGCGGTGACGGTCACGGTGACCAACCGGACCGGTTCGCCAGAGGCTCCGCACTTCATGGTGGACGTCGGCGGGCCTCACCCCACGGGTTTCTGGAGGACCGCCGACAACCGCCCGGTTACCATCGGCCCGCACCGGTCCGTCACCGTGACCCTGTTCCCGCCCTCGCCCACCTACTTCCCCCCGAACGCGTCGGATTGGGTGGTCGACGCGTACACGGCGGATCCTCGGTGGCTCAGCACGACCAACGACCTCTGGCACAACTACATCCCGAAGCTCCACCAGCCCTGAGCGGACGGGGTGGGGCCGCTGGTCTCAGCCTCCGACGAACGCCGGACCGCAGTCCCGGGTCGTCGGCCCGCGGGATTTACGAGGATGTCAGGAGCCATACGCCAATCTGTCACTTGATCGGCGGCGTCGGCGTGGCTGATTGGTGGCGAATTCAAGGGGTTTCAGCGTGCGCCGCCATACTCGGCCTTCATCCAGTGACACGGACCGGGACTGGTGCTGGGAGAGGGACGGCGTTACCCCATTCAAACGTCGTTGCCTCGTACTCTCCCGGTGGAAGTGGTGGAAGTGGAGAAGTGCCTGTTGGCGTGCAGCTGGAGATGGTACCGATAGGACCCGACTGAAGACACCGGTTGTAGCTTGCCCTCACCGTGACCGAGTAGCTCGACCGACCCCGGGTGATGGTGAAGACCCTGAAACAGGCCGGTACGATCAGCGTCGGTTTGTATGTCTTGCTGGTGAGGAGCACCTGGAAGATGCTTCCGCACCCTACGGTGCGTAACGAATGTCCGGTGATGTTCTCGACCGTGATGTGGCCGGAAAGCTCCCCTCCCGCCCTGACCGTCCTTGTCGTCAGCACAAGACTTGCCGACAGAGACGGTTTGGTTTTCGCACCACTGCTGCCATAGCCAGCAAGCGAAAGGACGAACACCAGCCCCGCAGCGGCTAGGGCAGAACGGACAGACACCATTCAGTATGTGCCTCGCTAGGCGGGCGATCAACCGGTCGTTAATGCCCCCGGTTATCGAGCGAGACTCCTCAGCTTCCTGGTCTAGCCCCATGGTGCCGGACTGTCCCTCCCTCCCGGCGAACTGGGGCGGCTCAGCTCGGAGGCGCTGCGCCGAACATCTCGAGGCAGGCCTCGAGATGTTCGATCGTGATGTCATCTCGGCGCTGGGAAGTCCAGGTCGTGCGGTCCACCTTCAGATCAATCATTCGATCTGGCCTATCTCGGCGCATCATGAGCCGATCGCCGTTATCCACATATCCCAAGGACCGTGACGTCGCCAACGACGCCCGGTTGTCGTGAAAGGCCCCGCTCCTGGCCTCGATCGCCCCAAGGCCTTCGAATGCCAAGTGCAAGATGGCGGCCCGCATTTCCTTCCCCAGACCCTGACCTTGGTACTGGCGGCCGAGCCAGGAGCCGGTCTCGACCGTCCGAAGCCGGGCGAAGTCTTTGGCCATCAGGTCCTGTACTCCGACGGGAGCCCCATCGACGAAAACCGCCCCCGTGAACGTCCAGCTCTCCGGCTTCCAGTTGGCCCGTGCGGACCACCACCACTTCAGAGACTCTTGGTGGCGCCTCGGTACAGTGGTGTCGGTCCACGGGATACCAAAAGGCATGGTGGACGGGTCATGGATCCCGAGGTCGACCAGCTCATTCAGGCGAAAGAGGTCTTCGTCGGACGGAAGATGGATCTCAAGGCGGGGCGTTCGGATGCAAAGGTCAAAGAGCGGCCATTGGGAGTCCGGCATCCATTGAGTTTGCCAACTGCGGATGGTGCTCGTCTTGCCGGCCCACGCCCCCAGGCCGGCGTATTGGGGCACCCTACGCAGGCAGTGTCGGCCTGCTTCGTGAAGACAGAATCGACGACCGCACCCGACGCCGGATCGAGGGTGACGGTGTACGAGTGCGCCTTTGCTATTCGGCAAACGGGATGATGTCGACCGAGATCTCCACCGCAGGAACCGTTCCTCTGTTCTCAAGCCAGTGGATGGTGTTCCTATCCTCGGGCCATCCCACTCCCCGCCCATAGTCCGTAGCGGCTCCATTTCGGTGGTCAGTGATCGTTCCCTGCAGTATGTAGACGATGCCTGGTCTGTCCTTGTGGTCGTGAATCGGGCCGAAGACCGCTCCAGGCTCGAAGGTGAACATACGCATTCGAAGTTGACGCCCCGCCATGCCCTCGATCTCAGGGCCAAGGTCAACAGCTGTGAGTAACTCCGCTGTAACACCCTTCGTCTCAGGTGCCGCCTCTTCACTGCTCATCGTGCTCACCTCTCTGTACTTCCAGGACCTAACGTCTCCCACTTCCGGGACCTAACGTCCCGCCGCTCGTATTCGTGCGCCGAGCGTCGACCAACTGAGTGACGGGTCGCTCCTCTACTGGGAGCAGTCTTGTCGGTCTTCGACGAGGGGGCCCGAAACCCCCGCACTTACTCCGATGGGCTGAAATGGACAGCACGGTTTTGCCGGATAGCGATCGGGTTGCGGTGGTCGGGAAGACTGCCCCCGAAGTGCCGTTCGGGGCGCAGCAACTACCTGCGAGCCCGCTGCCTCATGGTGGCTGACTGGGGGCGAATTCAAGGGGTGATTGCAATGGCTCTCTCCTGATGAAGGAGGAGCCATGGACGAGGCGACGAAGAACGGGGTCTGGGCTTTGCTTGGTGCTGGCCTTGACTGCCCCGCCGTCGCAAGATCCCTCGGCATGGGAGTCACGTCAGTTCGTCTCATCGAAGCCACTTGCGGCGGTGTGCGTCCACAACCTCGGTTGCGCTCCGAACGGGTGCTGTCGCTCGAAGAACGCGAGGAGATCTCGAGGGGCTTGGCCGAGGGTCTCTCGCTGACCGAGATCGCCACCGGGCTGGGGCGGGCCCCCTCGACGGTCTCGCGCGAGGTGTCCCACAACGGCGGCCGAGCGAACTACCGGGCCCTCCGAGCCGACCGGCGAGCCTGGGACCTGGCCAGACGCCCGAAGCCAGCCAAGCTCGTGACCTGCCCGAGGTTGGCCCGCGAGGTAGAGCAGCTTTTGGAGGAGCGCTTCTCGCCCCGCCAGATCTCGCACTGGTTGGCTAGGAGCCACCCGAGTGACCCGGAGCGGCGTGTGTCTCACGAAACGATCTATCAATCCCTCTACGTCCAGGGCCGCGGGGCCCTGCGAGCCGAGCTCCACCAGGCCCTACGCAGCGGCCGGGCGATCCGCCGGCCCCAGGCCCGCAGCGCGCTCAAGCGCAGGAGCCGGATCCCCGACATGGTGCTCATCTCGGAGCGACCGGCAGAAGTCGCGGACCGAGCCGTCCCCGGTCACTGGGAGGGCGACCTCATTTTGGGGTCCAAGAGGACCTGCATCGGCACCCTTGTCGAGCGGAAGACCCGCTTCGTCATGCTGCTCAAACTGCGAGACGGGACCGCCGAGGAGGTCCGTCGGGCGATGACCACCCGGATCAAGACGTTGCCCGCCGAGCTGCGCCGTTCGGTGACCTGGGACCAGGGCAACGAGATGGCCCAACACCGTGAGTTCACGATTGCCACCGGCATGCCGGTCTACTTTTGCGATCCGAGCAGCCCCTGGCAACTGTGATGTCGCGGGACATCGCTGACGGATTTGGTCGGGACATCGCTGACACTAGCGGCGTCGTCCGGGTGGTCGGCCGGTGCCTTGGTATCGGCGGCTGGTGTCGATGGTGAGGCGACGGAGAAGGCCCTGCTGACCGTAGATGGCGAGGGTGAAGTCTCTGGCGGTGACGAGGACTCGTTGGCCGGCGAGGCGACTGTCGATGCCGACGACGAAGTCGCTCCAACCGATGTGGCCCCCTTTGTTGACCGTGTGGATGCTGGCCCTGATCGGTCCATCGATGGCCGGTCCTGGTCCGGCCGGGCTGCTGGCCGCCCACCGTTCGGTCGGCGTGGCGCCGCGCAGGGCTCGATGAGGCCGGGCCTGGTTGTAGTGGTCTCGCCATCGGTCGAGTTGGTCTTGGAGTTCGCCGATGGACCTCGCCGGCGGCTGGATCCGCAGCCAGGCCTTGGTCGTTTGATGCGAACGTTCGAGCTTGCCGCAGGTCTGGGGGTGAGCTGGTCGCGAGCAGATCTGGACCACTCCGAGTGAGCGCAGCATTCGTTCGAAGTCGGCCTCACCGTTGCGGCTGAGGCGGCCGGTGAAGCAGCTGCCGTTGTCGTTCATGACCCGAGCTGGCAGTCCCCAACTCTCGACGGCCATCGTGAAGGCGTCCCACGCCGCGTTGGCTGTTGGACCGCCGTCGACCCGGGCCGCGACCAGAGCCCGGGAGTGGTCGTCGAGCACGTCCATGATCCACACTGTCTGCCCGTCGGCCAGAGCCCAGGCGGTGGCGTCGATCTGCCAGGCATCATTCGGACGTGGCCACACGAACCGCTTCCAGGCGACCTTCGGTCGCTTCTCGGGCTGGGGGGTGACCATCCCCCGGCGCACCAGCACTCGGTGGATCGTGGCAACCGATGGTGGAGCCTCGCCTCGACGGGCGAGGTGATAGGCGATCGTCTGAGCGCCGCATTCGAGCGGGAGCTCCTTGCGGAGCCGGACGATAGCGTCCTCTGTCGCAGCGGACACCCGCCCCGGTGAGGAGTGCGGACGCCGAGAGCGTTCCACCAGACCCGCCGGTCCCTCGGCCTCGAACCGCCGCCGATACTTGTAGAGAGTTTGGCGGGAGATCTCCAAGTCCCGGCACAGCGCCGTCACCTTCAACGGAACCCCGCTGGAGAACACAGCCAACAGCTTCGCTTCCATTGACACCACCCTTTGCGCCATGCCCATGGGCTACCTGGCGACAGCTGGAGTGTCAGCGATGTCCCGCGAGAGACCTGTCAGCGCTCTCTAGATACTCCACAGCAGCCCCTGGCAACGAGGATCCAACGAGAACACCAACGGTCTTTTGCGCCAATACTTCCCGAAGGGAACCAACCTCTCGGTCCACTCACAGGCAGAACTGAACCGCGTCGCTCGTCAGCTCAACCGACGACCTCGCGAGACGCTCGGCTGGATGACACCATTGGAGAAAATGAGAGAGGTCGTTGCGACGACCCCCTGACGCCGCCGCTAATCAGCCACCGGCACCTGAGGTCGGGGCGACCGACGGCAGCTGGTGAAGTGAAGCGACACAACCATGGCGCTTCCACCGGTCGGACGGAGGATGACGGCACCGCACACCGGGCAGCTGACGGACAACATGGGGGGCGACGGTAGCAGGCTGGGCCGTGGCGCCGGGTAGCCGGGGGCATTGCAGCCCCCGGCTCCCACAGATCCCGACGTGACAGTCTCCCGTCATCGGGCTCTTCTCACCCGTCGTTCAGTCAGCGCCAGCCATGGACCCACTGCCATTGAGCGAAGAGGCGGGGCTGACGCTCAGTCAACCTCGACCACCATCGCCGAAAGGCTCGGTAGCTCCGCAGCTTTCGATACTTCCTTCCAGCCCAGCGTCTCAGGTAGGTGTTGACACGTTGTAAGAGGGGCGCCATCGCCGACCGGTAGAACCGGCCGTAGTAGGTCATCCACCCTCGCACGATGGGATTGAGCCATCGGGCCAGGGTCTCCAGGGTCATGGCGTTGTGCCGGTGGATCCGCAGGGAGCGGAGCACGGCACCTTTGGCCTTGAGCGCCTCGGGACTCATGGCCGGGAGGAAGCCGGTGAAGGACTCCCCGTTCGGCCGCTTGGCCTTCCGTGGTCGGAAGGTGAACCCGAGGAAGGTGAAGCTGGTGTGCTCGTGGCTCCCCCGGCGCTTGTCGTCTTGGCAGTAGACGATGCGCGTTTTGTCGGGGTGAAGCGACAAACCCACCTCTGCCATCCGCCCGGTGATGGCAGCCAGCACCTCCTCGGCCTGTTCCTTGCTCACACAATGCACGACACCGTCGTCGGCGTAGCGCTCGAAGGGGACGGACGGATATCTCCGGACCATCCAGCGATCGAACCCATAGTGCATGAACAGGTTGGCCAGAATCGGTGAGACTGCTGAACCTTGCGGGGTCCCCTTGTCCCGCTCTTGCAGGGTGCCATCAGGGAGCTGCAACGGTGCAACGAGCCATCGCTGCACGTAAAGCAGCACCCAGGGCGTGTCGGTGACCGCCTCCACCGCCTTGATGACGAGGTTCCATGGCACGGTGTCGAAGAACTTGGCGACATCGAGATCGATGACCCAGTCGTATCTCCAGCACCGCTCTCGACATGCCCCGAGCGCATCGTGGGCGGAGCGCTTCGGGCGGTAGCCATAGGAGTCGGGATGGAACCTCGGTTCCGCCCTCTCCTCCAGTTGCTTGGCCACCACCGTCTGAGCCACCCGGTCTGCGATCGTCGGCACGCCGAGCACCCGGACCCCGCCCCCATGGGGCTTGGGGATCTCGACCGCTCTGACCGGGGGTGGGAAGTAGGACCCCGAGCTCATCCGGTTCCAGATCTTGTAGAGGTTGCTCTTCAGATCGGACTCGAACTCGCCCAGGGTGACCTCGTCCACTCCCGGAGCACCCTTGTTGGCCGCCACCGCCCTGTAGGCCTCCCACACCAGCTGCTTGGGAATGTCGAAAGGCTTTGACTGCGACGTCGGCATTGTTCGCCTCGCTTCCTCCCGGGGTGATCCCGGTTGAACGGCTTGAACATTCCTGATGAGCCGGCCCCTTGGCTCCGCCCCCACCCCCAGATGGCAGGGACTTCACAGCTACTGCGAGCCGGTCCGCCGGCGAGCGCCGCATCGGTACTCAGTGCCTTCGGTTACTCCCTCGGCACGCTCCCTCTTGGAGCCAGGGACGAACCCCGGCCCACGTATCGACGCTCGCCTTCTCACGTTCCGTGCGAGAGCCGCAGATCAGGCTCACGCCGCCTGCACGCCGGGCGCCACCTGGCCAGCAAACGGGTTCCCGCCAGGCTCATCCCGGAGAGCAATCAAGGACCCCCGGTTTCGACGCCATCTCTGATAATTACGACGCTTCAACAGCGACACCGCCCGGATCACGGACGGTGCTCTGGCACGTCTTCCTGATCCCCACCTGACGTAGTCATGCCACGCCTTTTCCCTGACGCTCACCACGACGGTCTTCAGCCAACGCAGCTCAGGGTGGTTTAGCGCCTGCCCCCGTGGGCCGGCGCTGGAGGGCCAGCAATCCTCCATCTCTCGCACAGCACCGCATCTGAAGGTTGTCTCCTACATGACTCCTCCTTCTGCGTTCGTGACGCAATGATTGAATAACAGCCCGCCGCAGGGCGATCTCCCAGGATGTCAGAACAGGTCTATCAGCTGATCGGGGCCGTAGTTGCTGGCTGATACGCACTCAGCCACGTCTGCCATCGACAAGAGGCTGACCACCGAACAGCACATCGGAAGCCACGTGCCTGTGCGGTACCGGCATGGCTGAGCCATCTATGTGGTTGTCGCTGCCGTACTTGTGGGGTCCAAGGCTCTCACCGAAGTCTGTCGTTCGTGCTCGCCAAGCTTGACGGCACGTCGGCCACCCGATCGGCCTCCCGGTGGCCACTGAGCTGGTCGGAAACGAGGGCGCATCCCAACGCGCCGGGATGACCGCCCAGCCGGTTTACCGTCACACCGAGCAAAGCGGACCGTTCTCTTGGGTCCGCCCTTGGAACGCCGCCGATCAGTGATCGGTGCGGGTGTCCTCCGGCGAACCCCGTCTGATCCCCGCCGGAGATTCGGCAGGGATCAGCGACCGCAGGCCGTTGAACAGACCGCTGAACTCCATGGGAACCACGAGCTTGGTCGACGGCGACGACCCGACCTGTTTGAGCGTGTCCAGATACTGGAGCAAGAGTGTCTTCTCATCCAAGGTGCGCGCCACCTCGAGGATCTTCTCGAGACCCCCTGAGAAACCCTGCGCCTTCAAGATCGCGGCCTGGCGTTCGCCCTCGGCGGCCAGGATGGTGGCCTTCTGTGTTCCTTCGGCGAGGGTGATTACCGCCTGGCGCTTTCCCTCCGAGGCCAGGATCGCCGCCGACTTCTGGCCCTCGGCCTCGGTCACCTGGGCCCGGCGTGTCCGCTCGGCAGACATCTGGCGGGTCATGGCCTCGAGCACGCCGGGCGGCGGGTTGATCTCGCGGACCTCGACGTTGGTGACCTTCACCCCCCAGCGTTCGGTCACCTCGTCCAGGCGAACCCGCAGCGAGGCGTTCATCTCTTCCCTCTTGGATAGCACGTCGTCGAGAGACATGTCACCGACCACGCTGCGCAGGGTGGTCGCCGCGATGTTCTGAGCGGCGCCTGCGAAGTTCTGTACCACCAGGACCGACATCTCGGGATCCATCACCTTGTAGAAGACGATGAAGTCGATCGAGATCGGCGCGTTGTCACCGGTGATCGCCGTCTGCCGGGGGATCTCGAAGTAGCGCTCCCGCAGGTCGACCCAGTTGGTCCGGTCGGTGACCGGGTTGATGAACACCAAGCCAGGACCCCTGCTCCCGACGTTGCGGCCCAGCCGGAACAGGACAATCCGTTGGTACTCCCGGATGATCTTGACCGATGCCGCCGCCCCGATGAGTGCCGCCAGAACGACCACTCCAACGATGATCCCGATGATCATGACTGAGCGGCTCGCTTGTGTTCGGTCCCGCCGGCCTCGGTTTCCAGCCGAGCGGCAGACTTGGTGGGCCCTACGGATCCCACATCGGTGCGGTCGATCTCCGATTCCTCGCACCACACGCCGAGTCGGACCCCGACCTCGACAACCTGGACCCGGCTCCCCGCCGTGGCCGATCCGTTGAGCGAGGTGGCCGACCAGTTCTCCCCGCGAACCCGCACGACTCCCTCGGGGGTGAGATCTGTCACCGAGACTCCTTCGGCACCGGCCAGGGAGCGCGACCCGCGTCCCGAAATGCGGCCCTGCGAGGTGAGACCCTTCCAGGCGATCATGGCCAGCCCACCGGAGACCACCAAGTCAGCGCCGAACAGGGTCCAGAGGAGCGACGACGAATACCCGGTCGCCGCCATGACCACAAGCAACACGGCGGCGGCGGCGCCGAGGGCGGCACCGCCGAGGTGACTGTGGGGCCCGACGTGGAATCCCACGACCGAGGTCAGCACCATCAGTCCGAGCAGCACGCCCACGACTGCCCACATGGCGCCTCCTCTTCTGGCCGATCCCACTGTAGTGGGGGGATTGAAGAACGGCGATCGGCGGACGCCGACCGAACCGGGCCGCCGAGCTCAGAGATCGAGGGTCAGCATCGCTGTCGGCTCGCTCTTCTCCCGGCCCTGTCCGCCTTCCGGCCGTCCGGGCCGTTCAATTTCATGGTCGAGAGACACGGAAGGCTCCATAAGTCGCACGGAAGCCCCAGGTTGAGGGCGGTGAGACGCGGAAGGCCCGGTAAGCGAGGCGGACCCCTGGTGCCTGGTGCCGAGTGACGCGGAAAATCCCAGTTCAGGCAAAGAGACGCGGAAGGGCTTGCTTGGAGCCGACCAAGCCCGATCCGACAGCCGTGGACGATCGCGCACCCAGCCGGAGTCACAGCCGCGGCATAGGGTTCGCTCGTGTCTGACCCCCGCCTTTTCGCCGAACTCTCCCGACGCAACGGTGCTGGGAACACCTGGTGGCGCCGGCGCAACCGGGTCCAACGGTTGCTCATGCTCGCCGGCCTCGTGGTCCTGGCCGCAGTGGTGAGCCCGATCGTGCGGGGCACCCTGGTGGGCCTCGTGGTGGCTGTCTTTGGGATCGTGCTGCTCGTCGCTCTAGTGGCCACCCTCGCGGTCGGCCTGCTCGGGCGCATCGTGCGTCGGCACCCGCTCGCCGATTTAGCCGCGGGCTATCTGATCGGGCGCCGTCATTCGCGGCGGCAGGTAGAGATATACGGACCCGGTTACCCGCCGCCGAGCTCCTGGTACTACCCGCCGCCACCGCCGAGCTGGGCGCCTCCGACGCCGCCGGCTGGGACATCCTGGACCCTGCCAGCTGCACATGTGCGCGGCAACCGATGCGTTGCGCACGGGCGGCGTGCTGAGGGATGAGCGTGGGACCAAAGGCCCGCCCGCTCGAGTGCTCATCCCTCGTCATCATTGTCGCGGCGCTGGGCCACCTCGCGCTCGTTGCGTAGCGCTTACAAGGATTGAAGCGTGAGTGGCCTAATGGAGATCGTCGTGATCCTCTACGCGATCAAAGTGATCCAGCGGCGCTACCGGGTAAGCCACGGCGTCGTCCGCCCGGGTGTCGACCTCAGACTTCAGGACAAAGCAAAGGGGGAGCTATGAGCAACGTGATCCGTGTAAGTGGCGAGTGGGCCAATGGCATCGCCTCGGCGGCGCCGGCGGGCTGCGCCTCGGCATCGGTTACGGCCTGGACAGCCTGGTCGTAGAGAACCCCGGCCGCTGGGTGCCCCAATCCGGCGCGATTCTCTCGCTTCACTCAGTGGAAAGACCCCTGGACTTGACCCGCTTCGGTGGACACCTGATTCTGGCTGAAGCCAGAGGAAGGAGCCCCGAGTGGCACGACCGTCGAGGTATCCAGACGAGTTCCGGCGAGAAGCAGTCCAGATGGCCCTGGCCACCGACGACTCGAGCGCATCGGTGGCTCGCCGGCTCGGGGTGAACGAGACCACGCTGCGCAACTGGGTGGCGAACCACCTCGCCGAGGAGGCCCGGCAGGCCGACCCGCTGGCCGTCAAGGAATCCGAGTTCGAAGAGCTGCGCCGCCTGCGCCGGGAGAATGCCGAGCTCCGGACCGAGCGGGAGATCCTGCGCAAGGCAGCCGCCTATTTCGCCCAGGAGACGATCCGGTCTGCCGCTTCCGGTTCGTCGCCGACCACCGACACGCCTGGGGCGTCAAGCGGCTCTGTCGGGTCCTTGGGGTCTCGAGATCGGGTTACTACGCCTGGGCGTCCCGACCGGTCTCGGCGCGTCAAGTAGCCGACACGGCGCTCAGCGCCACGATCACCGAGATCCACCTTCGCTCTCGTCGCACCTATGGGGCCCCGAGGGTCCATGCCGAGCTGAGCCGACTCGGAATCTCGTGTGGGCGGAAACGTGTGGCCCGGCTGATGCGTCAAGAACGGCTGGTCGGGGCCCATTCGAGGCGTCGATGGCGACATGGCAAGGCGGACACCGCCTCGGCCCCCGACCTGGTGAAGCGCAACTTCAACCCCACCGGTCCTGACCGGCTCTGGGCGGCGGACGTCACGCAGATCCGCACCGCAGAAGGGTGGCTCCACCTCGCCACCGTGATCGACCTGTGGTCACGCTCGGTGGCCGGATGGGCCATGGGTCCCGCCGCCAACTCCGAGCTGGTCTCGGACGCACTCGTCATGGCCTTCGAACGGCGCCGACCCGACCGTCGGGTGGTACATCACTCCGACCACGGCGCCGCCTACACCTCGCTGGCTTTCTCCCAGCGAATCGTCGACCTCGAGCTCGATCAGTCCTTCGGTGCCGTCGGCAGCTGCTTCGACAACGCCGCGGTCGAGTCGTTCTTCGCCACCCTCAAGCGGGAACTGGCCTGGATCCACGGCACCAAGACGTGGGCAACGAGGAGGGCTCTTCGGGCGGCGATCTTCGACTACATCGAGACGTTCTACAACCCCCAGCGGATCCAGCAGCGGCTCGGTTATCAAAGCCCTCTAGAGTTCGAGAAAGGCAACGTCGCCTAGCAACCCGTGTCCACCGAAGCGGGTCAATTCCACCCTGGGGTGATACAACATAACAGGCATTATGTTGTGGACCGGCCTCTGTTATGAGCTGACGATTAGAGCTCGGACCGCGAGCCTTCTTGACGCCGCCCCACCCGGCACGTCTTTCAACGAGTGACCCCCGGCGAAGAAGTCATCCTGCTCTGCAACCAAGCAGGAACCGCGCTCGCAGTTGAGTCAGAGCTACCAGATGCTGCGTTCGTTAGCTTGATTCGGGACACTGTCGCCAAGGAGAGCCGGGACTGAACAGCCAAACCTATGAGTTCGGGATTCGCTGTGGCAGCCGTTTCAGGAACCTACAAGCGGCTCGGAAGTGCCCGCTCAGTTTGTCGCTTGCAATCCGATTGCCGAAAGTACGGGTTCCAAGTGGACCCGGTCGGAAGCAGCCAGCTCCGGCCTGTATCGACAAAGACCCGGGAACATCAGTAGCCCGTGTAGATGGCTGAAGCTCACCGCGACCCCCGCAAACGGCAGGTCATCCCACTCGAACGGCACCTCGTTCAGCCACAGACCAAGCGCGTCTTGCCCCAGCAACTGAGCGAGGTGGGCAGTCGATATGTCGATGAGCAGGACCGTGTGCCGACTCCAAGAGCCCTTCCGTGCCTGACCGGCCTTGTCTACGTTCACTTTGTAGGCGAGACGCCTTGCGAGGCTCGATAAGTAGATCTCGGATGGTGCGAATCCGCCATGCTGGATTGTGATCCTGGCGAATCCAATCCCGTTGCCAGACCGTACGACAGCTCCAGCTCCGTCACCTAGCTCCGGTGTCGGAATCCTCTGCTCGATGCCTGTCGTGGCCGCCTCGTCGATAGCTTTCGAGATTCGGGAATGGAGTGTGTTCCGATCTTTGACTTCTAGCGGCCACACCTCGAAACCGATAGCAAGTGTCGCGTTCTTCTCATCGAGTTCCTTTTCAATCTGTCGCTGCAGATCATCAAAGACATTGAAGGCGCCACGATGGATCTCGAGCCATCTTTCCTTACTTGTTCCTAGGTTGAGCGCGAGATCAGCCTCGCCCTTGCCACCGAATGCAAATGGGACATGTATGACAGCCAGATTTGCCGCACTCAGCAGCTCAAGTCGTGCGCTCAATATGTTGGCCGGGTCGGAGTCCCGAAAGCGGCTGCTGATGAACAGGCCGAGATTCTTCGGGTTCGCATCCCGAACGACTCTGATGAGCAATTCCAATGGGCCAAGAGTCATGTCAGCAGGAGTGGGAGAAGTCACTTCGGGATCGCGTTCAGTGTCGAGGAGCCGAATCCACCAATGCTTTGGATCTGCACCGGCCAGCCATTCAGCGACGTTCGGATAATCGCTCCGGTGAGTGACGGGCGGGGAATCGGATCCGGTTCCAGCATCGTCGGTCACGATGCCTCTCCACTCTTGAAGGCCCAGATTGCAGTATCCAACTCACCCGCACCGCAGCCCCGACGTCTGGCTGCTTCCTTGACCACGTCTCTCAACTTGGCATATGACAGTTGCGGAAGCCCGGCGTCGGCGGTGAAGCGCGACAGATGCGTATCGATTGCCACCTCCGACCGAGATCCGGCCAGGATTGCGAGATAGTCGACGGTCTTTGGTCCAACACCGTGGACTTGTCTTAGACGTTGCCGTAGCTGGATTGCCTCGTTCTCCTCGTTGAATCGGCTGTGGAGGTCAGACACAGTTTCGATCCTGAGATCCTGCATGGCTTCGGTTAGTCCCCTAAGAACCATGATCTTGGCCGGATGGCGCCACCGAAGAACAACCGCAACGTCCTCTTGACTCATTCGGGCTGCAAGACCGGTCACGGTGTCGGCGTCCGGCCAGGCCTCGATCAGACCCCGAACCCGCGGCTCCACCACGCTCCGAAATTTCGTTCGCCGCTGAAGGGCCGCATCTGCCAGGACTGCTCCCATGTGATTCCAGCCTCGCCCTTCAGTCGCGGGAACCAGGGCGAGCGCATCGAAGTGTGCCAAGAGCAGGTCGACCTGGCGCGAGAACTCCACCGCCCAACTTTGCCTCGTACGACCCGGGGAGTTGAGATCTGGCACAACATTCTGGGCTGAGGCGGATGGTTTGTAGTACCTAACTCGGCTCGAGAAGCTGGCATCGCCCTGGCCCAGTGCTCATAAGACACCCTGGTCGTAACCTAGGGGCGGTGACCAGGAGCTTCTCCCAGGGGCCGGGATTGCTTTCTCAAGAAGTGGCTCTCTCACCTGGTCTTTTTGTCTCGAACGGCGGACGGTGAACGAGATGACTCGGCTGGAAGATCTGACCAAGGGCGCTCTCGTCCGCGGTGTGCTCGGCGACCGGGCAGTCCGGGTGGTCGACGTGGCGTGGCACGGTTCGAACGCCGTCACACTGACTTACACCGACGAGCCCACCGGCAAGGTCGACCAGGAGCTGCTCTACCGCGACGACGAGCCTCGCCTGAGCGTGGAGCAGGCCGGTCGGGCGTGGTCGATGGACGCCGACGGCAGCCTCTTCCGGCTGGTGTCGGAGGCCAAGCGGATCTCACTGGCGTACCTGTTCGACCCGTTTCTGGCCGTCCAGACCTCCAACCTCGACCCGCTGCCGCACCAGATCGATGCCGTCTACGACAAGATGCTGCCCCGCCAGCCGCTGCGCTTCCTGCTGGCCGACGACCCGGGCGCTGGCAAGACGATCATGGCCGGGCTGTTCTGCAAGGAGCTGATGATCCGCGGCGACGTCGAGCGCTGCCTGGTCATCTCGCCCGGGAGCCTGGTCGAGCAGTGGCAGGACGAGCTGTGGCAGAAGTTCGGTCTCAACTTCGAGATCCTGACCCGGGACATGATCGAGGCCGCTCGCAGCGGCAACCCCTTCGCCGAGCGTCCGCTACTCATCGCTCGCCTCGACCACCTGTCGCGGAACGAGGACCTCCAGGCCAAGCTCCAGGCCACCGACTGGGACCTGGTCATCGTCGATGAGGCCCACAAGATGTCCGCCCACTACATCAGCGGTGAGGTCAAGGAGACCAAGCGCTACAAGCTCGGCCGGCTGGCCGGCTCGGTTGCCCGACACTTCCTGCTCATGACGGCCACGCCACACGCCGGCATTGACGAGGACTTCCAGCTCTTCCTGGCCCTCCTCGACGCCGACCGCTTCGAGGGTCGCCCCCGCGACAGCACCCACGCCATCGATACCTCGGACCTCATGCGCCGCCTGGTCAAGGAGAAGCTGCTCAAGTTCGACGGCACGCCGCTGTTCCCGGAGCGGCGCGCCTACAGCCCGACCTATCCGCTCTCTGACGACGAGGCACTCCTGTACAAGCGGGTGACCGAGTACGTCAAGGAGGAGATGAACCGGGCCGAGCGGCTCAAGGCCGAAGGCGAGGGCCGCCGCGGTGCGGTTGTCGGCTTCGCCCTCACCACCCTGCAGCGTCGTCTGGCCTCTTCACCTGAGGCGATCTACCAGTCGCTCGTCCGTCGCCGCAAGCGCCTGGTCGATCGGGTCGCCGAGGAGCGCATGCAACGCCGCGGGGCCGAGGTCGCAGCGAGCTCTCGGCACGCCGTCGGTACCCGACGAGTTCCGCGATGACGAGGACTTCGACGTCGACGACCTGCCGGACAGCGAGCTGGAGGAGCTCGAAGAGGAGCTGGTCGATCAGGCCTCGGCCGCCGGCACGATCACCGAGCTGGAAGCCGAGATCACCAGCCTCACCGACCTCGTCGAGCTGGCTGGGCAGGTTCGGACCTCGGGCGTCGACCGGAAGTGGGAAGAGCTGTCCAACCTGCTCCAGCACACCCCCGAGATGTTCGATTCCTACGGCAGCCGCCGGAAGCTGATCATCTTCAGCGAGCACCGCGACACCCTCAACTACCTGGTCGAACGGCTGCGCACCCTGCTCGGCCGGTCGGAGGCGGTGGTGTCCATCCACGGCGGCATGGGCCGCGAGGAACGCCGCAAGGCCCAGGAGGCCTTCACCCAGGACAAGGACGTGCTCGTCCTGGTGGCCACCGACGCCGCCGGTGAGGGCATCAACCTCCAGCGGGCCCACCTCATGGTCAACTACGACCTGCCCTGGAACCCCAACCGCATCGAGCAGCGCTTCGGTCGCGTCCACCGCATCGGCCAGACCGAGGTCTGCCACCTGTGGAACCTGGTCGCCGAGGACACTCGGGAGGGCCAAGTCTTCCAACGGCTCTTCGAGAAGCTGGAGGAGCAGCGCCAGGCGCTCGGTGATCAGGTCTTCGACGTGCTCGGCGAGTCCTTCCGGGGCAAGAGCCTCCGAGACCTACTCATTGAGGCCGTCCGCTACGGCGAGGAGCCGGCTACCAAGGCAAAGCTGCACGAGGTTGTCGACGCCACAGTCGGCGACACCCTGCGCGCCGTCGTCCACGAGCGGGCTCTCGTCCATGACGTAATGACCATCGCCGATGTCGAGCGCATCCGCGACGAGATGGAGCGGGCCGAAGCCCGCAAGCTCCAGCCACACTTCATCCGGGCCTTCTTCCTCGAGGCCTTCGCTCTGCTGGGTGGGTCTGTTCGCGAGCGCGAGCCAGGACGCTTCGAGATCACCCACGTTCCCGCCGAGCTGCGACGTCGCGATCGACAGATCGGCCTCGGCGCACCGCTGCTGCGCCGCTACGAACGGGTCACCTTCGATAAGCACCTGATCGCCGTCGAGGGACGACCGCTGGCCGAGTACCTCACCCCTGGCCATCCGCTGCTCGACGGCTCCATCGACCTCATCATCGAGCGCCACGACGCGGCGCTGCGACAGGGGACCGTGCTGGTCGACGAGTCTGATCCGGGCGAGACGCCCACGGGTCCTGGTCTACCTCCAACATTCGGTCGTCGACGGCCGCACCGATCGCCTCTGGTGCCCGCCGGGTCGTCTCCAAGCGCTTCGAGTTCGTCAACGTTGACCCGGACGGCGTGGCCAGCACTGCCGGGTGGGCTCCGTACCTCGACTACCGGCCCGTCGACGACGAGGAGCTGACTCTGCTCACCTCGGTGATCGAGCGGGGTTGGGTCCGTGACGACCTGGAGCAGCAGGCTCTCGATCACGGAGTGGAACTGGCCCGGGCACATCTCGAAGAGGTTCGCCGTCGCACGGTCGACCGGGTTGATCGAACCACCGCAGCGGTGAAGGAGCGACTGCAGTCCGAGATTCAGCACTGGGACCACCGGGCTAACCAGCTGAAGGATCGGGAACTCGCCGGCAAGCTCCCGGCGAGTGGCATGAACTCCGCTCGGGCCCGTCAGCGGGCCGACGAGCTGGAGGCCCGTCTCAAGCACCGTCTTGAAGCGTTAGACGCTGAGCGTCAGCTCGCCTCTATGCCACCGGTCGTCGCCGGTGGTGCCCTGATCGTGCCGGCAGGACTGCTGGCCTCGCTACGAGGGACGTCCGCACGAGGACATCTCGTTGCATGCCCGCGAACGTTCGGCAACCGAGCGAGCGGCGGTCGATGCCGTCATGGCCGCTGAACGGAAGCTCGGACGCGACCCCTTGGAGATGCCGCCGAACAACAAGGGCTATGACATCGAGTCCAAGGACGCCGACGGCACCATCTGGTTCATCGAGGTGAAGGGGCGCATCGCTGGCGCGGAGACCTTCACGATTACCCGCAGCGAGGTCGGTGTCGGCAAGAACAAGCCAGACCAGCACATCTTGGCGTTGGTCGAGGTCGACGAGGTGGCCGAGCCACTGGTCCGCTACGTCCGGCGAGCCTTCGAGGAGGTTGGCGAGCTCCCGTTCAACACCATCAGTGTCAACCTGCAGTGGAAGGCGTACTTAGAACGGGGCGAGGAGCCAGCGTGACCGAGAAGAAGAAGCTCATCGAGGTCGCATTGCCCCTGGAGGCGATCAACATTGCCTGTAAAGCGGATAAGGACCGCAAAACGGGCACTATTCGAAACCTTCACAAATGGTTTGCGCCAATGCCCCCACCGGCATGGAGGGCGTTGCTTGCGGCGGCAGTGTTGGACGATCCCGATAATGACGAAGAACGGTCACGACTGTTGAAACTCGTTGAGGATCTCGTTGGAATCGACTCTCGCCCCCCAGCTGAGAACATCGTCGCCGCATTTCACGAGAGTCTCTCTGCGCAAGGAGTTGCGAAGCCAATTGTCTTTGACCCCTTCTGTGGGGGTGGCTCGACGCTGGTGGAAGCCCAGCACCTTGGCCTTCAGGCTGTCGGCAGCGACCTGAATCCAGTTCCGGTCCTGATATCCAAGGTTCTCGCGCAGCATCTTCCGGTGCTAGCAGGACGGCCCGCCCTGGTGGGAGGTGGCCAGGAAAGACTCGCTCCGGCGCCAAAGTCGTTCGAGGGTTTCGTATCTGACGTCTCGCACTATGCGCGGCGAATCCAGATCGAAGCCAAGAATCGGATCGGAGAATTTTACCCGTTGGGAAGCAACGGAGACCCGGTGATTGCCTGGTGGTGGGCCCGGACCGTGCGCAGTCCTGATCCCCGTTTTCAAGGAGTTCACACACCATTGATTAATGGATGGTGGCTGAACAAGAGAGAGGGTGGTGAAGCATTCGTAAGACCCATCGTCGATAGGGACGCCCGCCGGATCGACTTCGAGGTAGTACGCGGAAAAGGCCCGACCGCCGCTCCCTCGAAAGATCGGTGCCTGTTCTCCTCTGCACCCATTGATTTTGCGTACATACGGGAGGAAGGTTCGGCCGAACGCCTCGGGACCTGCCTGATCGCAACCATCACCAATGGAACTCGAGGCCGCAACCACTTTCCGGCATCAACTGAGGATCTCGCAGCCGCCTCCGCTGCGCAACCCGCTGATCCACCTCGTCTGGAGTTGCCGGCCAAAGCGCTTGGCTTCAGGGTCCAACAGTACGGAATCCACCAGTGGAGCCAACTGTTCACCAATAGGCAGATGCTGTCCCTTGAGACCTTTGCTGGCCTCGTCTCCGAGGTGAGTGCCTGGGCTCGCGACGATGGCGGCGACGCTGAATATGGTCTTGCGCTGGCGGCATTCCTTGGTCTCTGTGTAGGCAAGCTCGCCCAAGCGTCCTCGATGCAAGTCAGGTGGAACGCCAGGAATGGTGCGACTGCCAAGGCCGAACCGGCCTTCAGTCAACCAACGATCTCACCGGTGTGGGATTTTGCCGAGACGAACCCCTTCGGTGGTTCGGTGGGCGACTGGTTGCAGGTCGTGGAGACGGCACTTCGTTCGATTGAGTTTGTCGCTGTAGGACCGTCAGCAAGAGTCGAGCAGCGCGACACGCGGTTTGCAAACGATCTCGTGCCGTCCCAGTCCGCGCTCGTCGCGACAGATCCGCCCTACTTCAGCAACTTCGGATACGCCGATCCCAGCAACTACTTCTACATCTGGCTACGGCGGGCGTTAAAGGCCGATTACCCGGATCTGTTCAGCACCCTCGGAGCACCGACGACCGGCGAACTCATCTCCGATCCCGCTCGACACAACGAGGACAAAGAAGCGGCAAAGTCGTACTTCATTGATGGCCTTCGGGAGACGCTGGACGGACTTATCAAGTGCTCGCGAACAGACCTACCAATGTTGGTTGTTTACGCCTTCAAGCAACAAGAGGCAGCGCAGGACGGTGTCGTGTCGACTGGCTGGGAGGCCGTCCTTGAGGCTTTGATCCGGGCTGGTCTGGCCATCGTGGGAACCTGGCCGATCCACGGGACCGGAAGCGCCCGATCCCGAGGTCTCTCCAGCAATGCCCTGGCAACATACGTGCTGCTCGTATGTCGTCCGCGCGCTGATGATGCAGCGATCGCCACGTTCGGGCAATTCAGGGGAGACTTGAAGCAGCGGATCAAGCAGGCAGTAGGAACCTTCCGAGCGACGTCACTGGCTCCGGTCGACCTTGCACAGGCAGTCGTCGGTCCGGGAATGGAGGTTTACTCGAACTATTCGAGAGTCCTCCAGGCAGACGGGTCGTCTACCACTGTCCGCGAGGCGTTGGCCTTGATCAGTGCGACGCTCGACGAGGTGTTGGAGGAGCAAGAAGCCGACTTCGATCCGGATACGCGCTGGGCTGTCGCGTGGTTCGATCAGTATGGGTTGGGAGAAGGGCCATACGGCGTCGCTGACTCTCTAGCGCGAGCCAAGAACACGGCCCTCAACGGCCTCACCCAGGCGGGGATCGTTTCGGCCAAGGCCGGAATCGTGAAACTTCTTGGAGCTGATGAGCTTCCCGTCGATTGGGATCCCGCAGCCGACGAGCGCTTAACGGTTTGGGAGACGACACACCAAATTGCTCGCCGACTGTCGCAGAATGGTGAGCTTGGCGCCGCCGAACTTCTGCGGCGTCTTGGAAGCTTTGGCGAAGTGGCGCATGAGTTGGCATACCGACTCCATGCCATAAGTGACCGAAGAAACTGGGCTGAAGAGGCCCGTCTATATAACGGGCTGGTCGTTGCTTGGCCAGAGATTGCACGCCTGGCAAGGGCCGCACCTTCCAGTTCGCCCAGTGCCAGGTTGTTCGAGCCCGAAGGCGGGGGTGCCTGATGGCAATGACCAACCATGAGCGGATCGGTAAAGCCCTGACGCTGCTGAGCGAGGGGCTTGGCCCCTTCGTTGCTCGGGAATGCCAAGCCAGGTACGGCGAAGGCTGGGTCGAGTCGATCAGCCGCACGGACCTGGCTGCAGTGGCTGGAAAGAAGGTGTCACCGACTGACGCTCAGTTCCTTTTGAAGGTCATGTGGGACGAGTGGCAGCCAGTGTTCCGCAACGTTCTCGGCCAGACCGATCGCACTTACGTGAGCGAGCTACGCGATGTGCGCAACCGCTGGGCACACCAAGACACCTTCTCGACCGACGACGCTGAGCGCGCCCTGGACACGATGCGTCGTCTTTTGTTGGCCATCTCCGCACCAGAGGCCGCAGTTGAGCTTGACAAGATGCGCCAGGAGCTTCGCCGGCTCCAATTTTCGGAGCAGGCACGGCACACGCAACGGAAGTCGGCCGTGGCTCCGGTCGAGGGCCAGCCAACCGGAGGCCTCAAGCCCTGGCGTGAACTCGTCACTCCCCATCCTGACGTGGCGTCAGGCCGCTACCAGCAGGCCGAGTTTGCCGCTGACCTCCACCAGGTGTGGAGGGATGAGGCGGCCGACGAATACGGCAAGCCGGTGGAGTTCTTCCGCCGAACGTTCCTTACCGACGGTCTCCGCGAGCTGCTACTTGAACGCCGTACGACGCTTCCGCAAGGAGGGCGGCGACCCGATCGTCGAACTGCAAACCAACTTCGGTGGTGGAAAGACCCACTCGCTGATCGCGCTCTACCACCTGGCCGCCGGTTACCCTCCAAACGAGCTACCTGGCGTCGAAGCCATGCTGGCGACCGCGGGCCTAGAGGCCCCTCCAGCGGCTCGCACAGCTGTCCTGGTTGGCCAGATGATCTCGCCCGGTGCGGTGCAGAATCACGATGGGATAGAGGTCCGCACGCTATGGGGTGAGCTGGCCTGGCAGCTTGGTGGCCCCGATGGCTTCGCCATGGTCGCCGATGCCGACCGGACCAGTACCAGTCCGGGGGTGGCGTTGGTGGAGCTGCTCCGTCGCTACTCGCCCTGTCTCGTGCTCATTGATGAGTGGGTGGCCTACGCCCGCCAGCTTTACGGTGTCGATGGGCTGCCGGCTGGTTCGTTCGACGCGCAGTTCACCTTCGCTCAGGCCCTCGCTGAGGCCGCCCGGTCCGTAGAAGGTGCGCTGATCGTGGTGTCCATTCCTGCTTCCGACATCGAGGTTGGGGGAGATGGTGGCCGGGCTGCCCTGGAGCGGCTCAAGAATGTCATCGGCCGCATGGAATCTTCATGGCGTCCGGCGTCTGCCGAAGAGGGTTTCGAGATTGTTCGCCGTCGACTCTTCGACGATCTCCCCGCCGAATCGGCGCCAGACCGCGATGCTGTCATCAAGGCGTTCGGTGCGCTCTACCGCTCCCAGAAGGGTGAGTTTCCTTCCGGGGTAGGCGAGCAGGACTACGAGCGACGCCTGGCGGCCGCATACCCAATCCATCCCGAACTGTTCGACCGTCTCTACGGCGAGTGGTCGACGCTCGACAAGTTCCAGCGCACCCGCGGTGTACTGCGTCTGATGGCCGCGGTCGTGCATGAGCTGTGGGAACGCAGCGACGCCAACCTCCTGATCATGCCGGCAACGGTGCCGATTGACGCGCCGCAGGTCTCCTCGGAACTAACCCGCTACCTAGAGGATGGCTGGACGCCAGTCATCGAGAGCGATGTGGACGGACCAAACGCCCTGCCGTTGCGGCTTGACCGTGACAACCCCACATTGGGTCGGTACTCTGCTACCCGCCGAGTGGCTCGGACGATCTATCTCGGTTCGGCACCTACCCAGCAGGCTGCCAACCGCGGTATCGACGATCGGTCGGTCAAGCTGGGCTGCGTCCAGCCGGGGGAGGCTCCGGCCACCTTCGGGGACGCGCTGCGCCGCCTAACGGACCAGGCCACCTATCTCTACGTCGATGGTCAGCGCTACTGGTTCTCGTTGCAGCCCTCGGTTACCCGCCTGGCACAGGACCGTGCCGCATCGCATTTCACCGACGACGACGTCGATGAGGAGATCCGCCGCCGCCTGATTGCGGCCACCCGACCCGGCCAACGTGGTGACTTCGCCACGGTTCACCCGGCTCCTCGAACACCCGCAGAAGTCCCAGACGAAGCCGAGGTGCGACTCATTGTGCTTGGTCCGGAGCATCCGCACTCCGGCAAGACCGCCGACAGTCCGGCCCGGCTGGCTGCTCAGCGCTTTCTGGATCAGCGATCCGGCGGCGCTCGCATCCACCGCAACATGCTGGTGATCCTGGCGGCCGATCGAAGCCGGCTCGCAGAGCTTCGTCTGGGAGTCCGTGACTTTCTGGCCTGGAAATCGATCGAAGCCGAGAAGGAAACGCTGAACCTCGACACCTTCCAGAGTCAGCAGGCCGAGACCAAGCGTGCCCAGTTCGACGACGTGGTGGTTCAGCGGATCGGCGAAACCTTCATCTGGGTGCTCGTACCCTCGCAGGCGGCCGATGACCCCACCATCTCTTGGGAGGAGACGAGGGTCAACGGATCATCCGATCCACTGGCCGTGCGTGTGGCCAAGAAGCTCCGCAACGAGGAAGCGCTCATCACCGAGTACTCCGGTGCTCGGCTGCGTATGGACCTCGATCGGGTACCTCTGTGGCGTGGCGACCACGTGACGCTCAGACAGCTGTGGAGCGACTACAGCCAGTACCTGTACCTGCCACGACTGCGAGATTCGGCAGTGCTGCTCGACGCCGTTCGGACCGGCGTCGCTCTGCTCACCTGGAGCACCGACACCTTCGCTTACGCCAGCGCCTACGACGAACCATCGGGCCGATACGTCGGTCTAGCGGCCAGCCAACATGTTGCGGTGGTTCTGGACGCCACGGCGGTTCTGGTGAAGCCGGAGGCGGCGAACTCGTCAGTTCGACGAAGTTGAGGCGGCGACGGGAGGTCAATCGCCGCAACCTTCCGGGATCATCCCGGTACGAGTCCGAGTCTGGCGGCGGGACCCCCGCTCCCGGTTCGGACGGTGGACGGCACGCCACATCGCTCCTCGACGCTTCTACGGACGGGTCTCGGTGGAGCCCGTGCGGATGTTGCGAGACCTAGGTGAAATCGCCGAATCCATCGTTAAGCAACTCGGTCGTGCAGACGCTTCGGTGACGATCACCGTCGAGATCGAGGCGACAGCCGAAGGCGGCTTTAGTGAGGATGTTCGCCGGGCTGTCGACGAGAACGCTCGCACGCTGAAGTTCGACACCCACGAGTTCGAAGACGGCTGACGGTGGCCGGTGGGCTGCTGGACCAGGGGGGTCCGGCTATTGGCGACGCGAAGACGCTCGTGTGCCAAGCAGTGGCGCTACGGGTTCATATCTCCGAGGTCCTGGAGGCGCCCCGAGCGTGGCGGGTCACGGCACACCAGACTTACGCCCAGGCGCTGGAAGCGGTGGTGATCGAGCAGCTCACGAGTATGCCGATCGCCAGGATCCGTGAGACCACCGAAGGGCGACTGCGGCTCGGCCCGATTGAGGCCGCCGGATACCAGACCGTGGGTCACGCCGCGAGCGCCGGCGTTCGTCGCCTGGAGGCGATCCCAGGAGTGGGGACACACACCGCGACTTTGGTCGTCGCCGCGGCCCGCCAACTTCACACGGCGATGATGAAGACCACCCGGCTGAGGCTCGACCCCGACGGTCAACGCGATGATCAGACGGCTCTGCTGGCCACCCTATCGGGCTACGAATCTGCCGAGCGTACGGTGGGTCCGATCCGAGATGGCACGATCCGTCTCCGGGCTGAGTTGGAGGCTGTCCTCGCGGACGCCACCCGAGGGTCGAGCCGACTGAGGATGTTGCTCTCAGGTCGGGCGAAGCGGCAGCGCGGAAATCTAGCGCTGCAGCAACTCTCGGCCTGTATGTCGCGAGCCCAGGTCGATGGTCGGATTGCCGTGCTCGAAACGGCGCTCAGCACGTTGAGAGGTGGACCACCGACCGATCGGGCGGCGTTGTGGCGCGATTACGTCCAGCGGACGGTCGCATACAACGGTCTGCTCATCGAGATCGCAGAGCTGGAGCCGGACCACCATGCGGTCGAAGGTTTCGTGCCATCGGATATCGCCTCGGCCGTCCATCGTCATCCACTAGACACTTCGCTGCTCAGTGTTTCCCTCCGGGGGTACCAAGCCTTCGGCGCGAAGTTCGCGCTCCAGCAAGGCCGGGTGATTGTGGGCGATGAAATGGGTCTCGGTAAGACGATCGAAGCGCTCGCAGCAATTTGTCACCTCCACGCACAAGACGCCACCCATTCCCTTGTCGTGTGCCCGGCCAGCGTCTTGGTGAACTGGACGAGAGAGATCCAAGACAAGACCCGGCTGCGTTCCCACCGTGTGCACGGCTTTGAGCGAGAGCAGGCGTTGAAGTCCTGGCAGCGGACGGGGGGTGTGGCCGTAACCACCTATGACTCCCTCAGGTCCCTTGAGCAACCTGATGGCGTGAAAGTCTCTCTGCTGGTGGTCGATGAAGCGCACTACGTCAAGAATCCTGATTCACAACGGACTCGGGTGGTACGTCGTTGGAGCACTGCTGCCGAGCGGACGATGTTCCTTACCGGGACCCCAATGGAGAACCGGGTCGACGAGTTCAAGACTCTGATCCGCCATCTGCAGCCAGACGTCGCGCAACGGGTTCGGGCCGTCGACGGCCTCCTGGGTGCGGAGCGATTTCGTAGCCAGGTAGCGCCCGTGTACCTCAGGCGCAATCAGACCGACGTGCTCGAAGAGCTACCTCCACGTATCGAGGCTGAGGCGTGGGTGGAGTTTACCGACCAGGACATTGCCGCATACCGCACCGCAGTGGCGTCCGGCAACTTTATGTCGATGCGCCGCGCTGGCCTACATGCCGGGCAGCCCAGACACGTCAGCCAAACTCGGCCGGCTGCTCGAAATCGTCGACGAGGCGATGTCAAATGACCGCAAGGTCGTCGTCTTCTCCTTCTTCCGAGACGTGCTCGCGATTGTCGCCAGCGTGCTCGGCGATGCGGTCGTCGGGACGATTACCGGAAGCGTCAACCCGGTCGAGCGCCAACGGTTGGTGGATAAATTCACCGAGCAGGCCGCGTCCGGTGTGCTGATCAGCCAAATCGAAGCCGGTGGAGTCGGGCTGAACCTGCAGACCGCTTCAGTGGTTGTTCTGACCGAGCCGCAATGGAAGCCGACGACTGAAGATCAGGCCATCGCTCGGTGTCACCGCATGGGCCAAGCCCGACCTGTCGAAGTTTACCGGCTCCTTGTTCCCGACAGCGTCGACGAACGCATCCTCGAAGTGCTCGGCCGGAAAGCAGCACTATTCGACGAGTACGTCCGCAAGAGCGAACTCACCCAAGCCAGCGCCATCACCATCGACGTCTCCGAGCTGCCCATTGTCGAAGGCGTGGCCACCCAAGTCGAGGTAGAACGACGCATCATCGAGATAGAGCGGAAGCGCCTCGGCCTCGACGACCAACCGGGACAAGATCTCACAGCGATTAGCTGAGGAGGTCGATGACGAGTACTCCGACCGAGGTGAAGGGAGGAGCCAGTCCGTCTGGCCTCGTATGGCAGTAACCGCCCTTGTCTCGACGGGTTGGGACCCCGCCACCTGCTTGAACAGCTCGCGATGTGTCGCCGATCTCTCCCAAGGGCACACCGACATGTCATGATGAAGACGATGTCACGTCCTCCCACGAGCCAGGTCAGGGCCCAGGAGAGGCACTGCTCAGCGGAGCACCATGGCGACTGCTGACCAGGTCAAGGCGCTCGTCCGCAGTCATGCACAAGGCGATGACAGCCAGTTCTATTCGGTGGCGATGCAGGTGGCGGCTCGTGCGTCGCGTGGCGGCCAGGGCAAGTTCGCCCAGGAACTGCGTGACCTTGTCGACACGGTACGAAAGCAGTCGGATGCGAGACCAGATCGCCCCATCCCGGTCGCTCAACCGCGGGGAGAGCTGTCCGGACTGCTCTCAGTCTCCTACCCGGACACCCGGATGGCTGACCTGGTCCTGGAGCCCCACGTCCGTGAGCGACTCGACCGGGTGATCCTGGAGCAGCGCCAACGGGACCGGCTGCGGAGCCAGGGGTTCCAGCCATTGCGGCGCCTGCTTCTCATCGGTCCGCCAGGGACGGGTAAGACGATGACGGCGAGTGCTCTGGCGGGGGACCTCCACCTTCCGCTATTCCTCATTCAGCTCGATGGGCTCATTACCAAGTTCATGGGCGAGACGGCGGCAAAGCTCCGTCTCGTCTTCGACGCTCTCAAGGAAACCAACGGCGTCTACCTCTTCGACGAGGTCGACGCCCTTGGTGGCGAACGGGCGAGGAGCAATGACGTCGGTGAGATCAGGCGGGTCCTCAACTCTTTCTTGCAGTTCCTGGAGCAAGACCAGTCCGACAGTCTCCTTGTCGCTGCCACCAACCACCCCCAGCTTCTCGACCGGGCGATGTTCCGACGGTTTGACGCGGTCATCGAATACCCGTTGCCGAAGGGAGATGTCGTCAAGGCGCTCGTTCGCAACCGTCTTGCCACGGTTCGTCTGGGGCGCATCGCATGGCCGTCCGTCACCAAGGCAGCGGAGGGACTGAGCCACGCCGAGATCACGCTGGCAGCCGAGCGCGCTGCAAAGGACGTGATCCTCACCAAGGCAGACGTTGTGACCACGGCGGCACTCGTTTCCGCCTTGAGGGAACGTCACGGCGAGTCCGCCCGGTAACTCCTCGTGGCTGAGCGCGATCGCCTTCACATCATCCTTCGCGGGCTCAGCAGCGCCCGAGCCCTACCGGAGACCACCTCGGCGCATCGAGCCCAGGGCGGGCTTTGTACCTGCGAACCGACGAGATCATGGACGCCAGCTCGAAGCAGCGTTGCAGCGGACGGAGGCTGCGGGACGAAGCCGGAGAAATGCTGAAGACTTGCGCCTCGAAGGATCCGTAGACGGTATCTACGTTCGTTTCGAGAGCTTCCCCGGCGTCGAGTTGGCGTTCGAAAGCCTCGACCCCCGGCAAGGCAAAGTCTCATCCCGAGCTGCGTGTCGTGCGCGAGGTGACGGCTGGTGACCGGACGTTCGAGCAAGCCGTCGTATTTATTCCCGACGGCAAGCTCGGCTACTTCCTTGGGCGGGTGGAGGCATACCTTGCCAGCGCCGAGAACGACAAACCTCGCAACTACAAGCTCCTCGACCGCATCCAGTCGATCGGCCTGGCATCGCTGGAGGAGTTGTGGACCGACCCCGAGGCGGAGTTTCCAACCGGGAACCGATGCCGTGTGGTGGGAGGTGTGGCTGCGTCGGAGGGATGGGCACGAGGTCGAGCGGCTCCGGCAGTTCGCTGAAGCGTCGGGTGCCCAGGTTGGGCCACAGACGCTCGGCTTTGCCGACCGGCTTGTCGTGCTGGTTCGAGCCTCTCGAACCCAGCTTTCCCGTGCCATCGACGTCCTCGATGACATCGCCGAGCTGCGGCGCCCTCAAGAGCCTGCCGGGCTGATCGCCCTTGAACCCGCAGCCGACCAGGCGGATTGGGTTGACCAGTTGGCGACACGGACCTCCCCTGCGGGACCGAGTGCGCCCGCGGCGTGCATCGTCGATACCGGCGTTCACCAGGGGCACCCACTCCTCGGCCCGTCTCTGTCAGTGGATGACTGCCACACCTGCGATCCGACGTGGGGCGTCGATGATCGCAACGGCCACGGGACCGAGATGGCGGGGCTGGCCCTCTACGGGGACGTTGGAGCTGCGGCACTCTCCGGTGGTCCGATTCGCCTTCGCCACCGGCTCGAATCGGTGAAGATCATGCAGCAGCCGGGAACGAATCCCCCGCACCTGTGGGGAGCCCTCGACGGCGACGGCAACGAGCGCCGTGGAGGTGCAGGCACCAGCCCGGAGGCGAGCCTTCGGCATGGCGGTAAGCGCCGTGCGAGACCCGATTGCCGATGCCCAAGCCGAGCGCATCATGCTCGGGCAGCCGACCTCGTGGTCGGCGGCCGTTGACGCACTGGCCGCAGGGCTTGCCATCGAGATGACCGACGACGGCATGGTCTTCCTCGACGAAGAGGACGAGCGCGATCGGCGCCTCTTCCTCCTCGCGGCCGGAAACGTCGAAACGTGGGAGGACGAGTACCTCGATCGCAGCGACGTCGAGCCCGTCGAAGACCCTGGACAAGCCTGGAATGCGCTGACGGTGGGCGCCTACACCGAGGCCGTCACCTTTGACGATCACGAGCAGGGATACGACGACTGGACCGCGGTGGCATCGAGCGGTGAGCTGTCCCCCCACAGTCGTACCTCGGTGCCATTCTATCGGCAGTGGCCAGTCAAGCCAGATGTCGTTCTGGAGGGTGGCAATGTCGCTCGGTCACCGGATGGGTCGCAGTTCGACACGCCGTACGCGTTCCAATCGCTCACGACGAAGGCACCGATCCGAGACGCTCGTCTCCTCACGGTGACACGTGCGACGAGCGCGGCCACGGCACAGGCGTCCTATGTTGCAGCCTCGATCCTCGCCGAATACCCGAATCTTTGGCCAGAGACGGTCCGGGGCTTGATCGTTCACTCAGCGGAGTGGACCCCGGCGATGCGCTCCCGCTTCGACGGGGAGCGCACGAAACAGGGACGAGACACTCTCCACCGCCGCTACGGCATGGGCGTGCCCAACCTGGCACGAGCGACCCGAAGTGCCACCGACGCACTAACGCTCATCGCCGAGGACGTCATTCATCCGTTCGATGGCGAAGGACGCATGAGGGAGATGACGCTCCACGACCTTCCGTGGCCGACCCAGGTGCTCAACGACCTCGGCGGGGTCGAGGTTCGCTTAAGGGTGACGCTTTCCTACTTTGTCGACCCCAATCCCGCCCGACGGGGATGGTTGCGACGCTACGCATACGCATCCCACGGCCTTCGCTTCGACGTCCGGCGCCCGACCGAGACTAGCGACGCGTTTCGGCAGCGGATCAACGAACGAGCACGGCTAGAGGAGGAGCGTCGACCAACAAGTGAGGACGGTGATCCCGAATGGCTCTTCGGACCGACGCAGCGAGTGGCGGGATCGCTCCACACGGACATCTGGACCGGAACGGCGGCCGAACTTGCACAGCGAGGCGCCATTGCTGTCTTCCCTGTGTCGGGCTGGTGGAAGGAGCGACCTAAGCGTGACCGCAGCGAGGAGGGCGTTCGGTACACCCTGATCGTCTCTATCGAGACGCCTGGCCAGGACGTCGACATCTGGACGCCGGTCGCCGCCGAGGTCGGGGTCCCCGTGATGATCGAGACGTGATCACGTCCGTGCATGTCCCGCGCATTGCACACCCTCGCGCTTAAGAGCCAGCCAAGCAGTCCTCCGTTGCAGCCGAGACGGGCGATCAACCTCGGTTAGTCAGTTGGGAAGTCCGTCCGTTCGGGAAGCAACTGAATGTCGCTTCATCAGGACAGCCTCGTAACGTGCCCCTGGCGCGCACCCGGTTCAGTTGGACACCGAATAGAGGAGGAGCCAACATGGCACTCATGACGGTGAACAGCGAGGAGACCGGGGACTTTCGGTCCAAGCCCCGGTGGTCAGCGAACAGGAAGCTGGACGTGGTGATGCGCCTGCTCCGAGGCGAGAAGCTCGAGGAGCTGAGCAGGGAGCTCGGGCGTCGAGGCCCATCGCCTGGCGGCCTGGCGGGACGAGTTCATCGAAGGCGGGAAGGCCGGTTTGAAGGGAAGAACCACCTCAGGTGGGGAACCCGACGATCGAGCGCTCCGTCAGGCCGAACGCAAGATCGGCGAGCTGACCATGGACAACGAGATCCTGCGGGCCATCGCCAAAAAAAGGGGGCTCTCGATCCCGCCGCAGAAGCGGCCGCAGGTGAGCGCCGAGATGGGGGTCCCCCTCACCCCGGTGTGCCGTCTCAATGGGGCGTCGAGGTCCACGATCTATCACCGCCGGGGCCAAGGTGACGCTCCGCGATGTCGACCGGGTCCCAAGAGCCGAGATCAGCGACGACGCACTCACCGAGACGATCCGCCAGGTGATCGTCGACTGTCCGTTCGCCGGCGAGGGTCACCGCAAGGTCAGGGCCCGGCTCCGCCGTGAGCACCAGCTGCACGTGGGCAAGAACCGGGTGCTGCGCCTCATGCGAAGTGCCGGCCTGCTCGCTCCCCAGCGGGCAGCCAAGCGGCGCCGTCCTCGGCTCCACGACGGCAAGGTCATCACCGACGCTCCCAACGTCCGCTGGGGCACCGACGCCACCATGGCCTGGACCAAGAACGACGGCTGGGTGTGGGTGTTCGTGCTCGTCGACCATCACACCGACGAGGCGTGGGCGCATGTGGCCAAGGTCGGCAACCGGTTCGCGGCCCTCCAGCCGGTCTACGACGCCGTCATCGATCGCTTCGGCGGACTCGGACCCGACGTCGCCCGGGGCATCAAGCTCCGTCACGACTGGGGAAGCCAATACCGATCCGGGCACTTCCAGGGATCGCTCAGTTGGCTCGGCATCGAAGACGACGCGGCCTTCGTCGGTGAGCCCCAGGGCAACGGGGTGGCCGAACGGTTCATCCGGACCTTGAAGGAGCAGTGCCTGTGGGCCCAGCTCTGCGAGGACATCGATGAGCTCCGTCAGGCGGTGTCGACCTTCATCGAGATCTACAACACCGAGTGGCTCATCGAACGCCTCGGGCCACCGCACTCCACGAGAGGCGTTCATCGAAGCGACGACGGCGAGGGCAGCGTGATAGTCAGAGAATCTGTCCAAGAAACCGGGGCCGCAACACCCCTAACTTTTCTTGAAGGCATCAATCTCGGGCACCGCTGTCCCCTCAAATGGGCAGTTGGGATCCTACAACTCTTGTTATCCCTCGAGACAATGACCCGACTATTCTGAGGCTACGGCTTGACCACTAAAAACTAGCGATGGGAGTTTTCGCTGCCCACCTAGAAATTTGAGTAACGAATCGTAGCCTTTCCGGCGCTCGACACGACTACGGATCGGCTTACTCAGCTTTCCCACTCGGTGCAGAGCAACAACGCAAGCCCTTACAACTATCGGGTCATACTCTCCATTGATGATGTTTTCGATCAGATGAACGTCAGAAGTTCTATGGCTCAACACCATTACATTAATTGCGACAGCTCGTAGATAGGATACACAATTGCGATCTCGGGCTATCTTTCGAGCAAAGCTGATGACCCTTTCATTAATTGTCTCTGGATGCTCAAGAAGTGTCGCAAACATCCAACTCGCCAAGTAGTCCGATGTATTGCGCTCAGAGGCCTCAAGGAAATCAGCGATTCGATCGACTACCAAAGCATCTGCAACCCAGTGTGACAGGTACATCGGAACAAGTCGCTCTAGAGATCCCAGGTTCTCAAGGTTGTGTAGCACGCTAGGCAGCACTTGTTTGTCACGGCGTCTGAATAATCTGTAGATGCTGAAGCGGGCCCGTCGTGCATTCATCTGTCCAGAACCCTGTGAGGGGATCGCGGATTCGAAGAGCTTTGACAAGCGCTGTCGCACTTCCCGTGAGTCCTGTTCTGGGGTTACGTCAAAGTCGTAGGCAAGTGCATCAAGCTCGTCGTCGACAAGGTCAGCCCTTGCTTCGCTGAGACCCATCGCTTGGGTTTTCTGGGTGGAGAGGGGAAGACCGATCTGATATGCGAGATAGCCGAAATTCTGCAGTGCTCTGGTTGCTTGTGCTCGACTGCGGCTGACAATACGGACATCGTCCATGAAGCGAAAATATTCAATATCGCCGAGTGCCTCGGTCGCGTCGTCCACCTCGACGAGGTAGTAGTTGGCTAATACTCGAGATGCATCAGGTCCTTGTGGAAGGCCACGGCCCTGGACGGAGGGCCACGTTCGCAACATTGCTCGCAGTGGCCGCAGTAGCAGTTCCGGTACCTGGGCTTCGTGGAGCAGGACCATCAGTCTGTCGTGTTCGATGAAATCAAAATAGGCCGTGATGTCCGTCTTAATCGTCCACCCGTCGCAGGCCTCAGCTGCCTTGTAGGCATCTGTTTTCCAGTTGAGCCAGGGCTGTGTGCTACCGCGCTTGAACTTTCTATTCTTGTCTCGGGTACGCGCTGCGTAGACCCGATCTGAAAGACGGGGATCCACGTACTTCTCAATCTCTTGGACGACTGCTTGGTATGCCAATCGATCCGACAACGTAAGATCACTGCCCTGCCGGACAAATAGAGGCGACTTTGGAACGGCTACTGCGACTGCCGGATCAAAGTCGACAAGGAGGTCGAGTTTCGAGGCAGCGAGGGTGAAAAGGGCCTCGCGATCCCCGATCTCGTCTTGTAGCGCGAGGACATCTGGCGCCCAAACAGTGTCTTTCCTCAGAAGGTGCTTGAGGGCGGTAACGAGGTCCACAGCCGACGACGCACCTGGGGACAAAGATGCCGATCGACGGGGACTTCGCAGAGGTAAGGCCGCCGCGTCGACAAGCCAACTGCGCCCAACCTTTTGGCTGCTCAACTCGTCGGAAGCACACTTGCGCCGCACCGACGCGACGGAGACACCAAGGCGTTGAGCTGCTTCTTCTACCGAGATCCAGGGGGTATCAACCATATGAGCGCTATCGCTTATTTGATTGTCCCAGCCCTTGACTCCTAGGTCAAGCCCCTCGTCAAAATGTCAACTCTGTGTTCCAAATAAGGGGCTAGGAGCGACCTCGTCGCCGCGAACGGCCCTACTCCTCCGTGGACGCCTGCAGGAGTGATTCCAGTACAGGAGTCAAATCGCGGTTTGAATAGAACGCGATCAGCTCCACCTGAGAGGACTCGAACCGCCGACCTCTCCCTTTGTTGGGTACTGCCTGATAGGGGTCGTCGGGTGTTGGGACGGGTACATCCCGGTGACGTGATCCCCTGAATTCGGTCCACCCGTTGTGAGCATCCAAACCCCAAAGTGGAAGGATGACCATAACGATGAAGCGCCATCGACATACCCCCGAACAAGCCCTGCGCAAGGTCCGCGAGGGCGAGCGGCTGCTGAACGAAGGCCAGGAAATGACCGAGGTGCTGCGCCACCTCGAGATCGCCGAGTCGACCTGGAACCGCTGGCGGGCCCAATACGCAGGGATGAAGGGCGACGATATGAAGCGCCTGCGCGAGCTCGAGCGGGAGAACGGCCGATTGAAGAAGCTCGTCGCCGAACAAGCCCTCGACATCGACATGCTCAAGGAGTTGGCTGAGGGAAACTTCTGACCCCGGAGCGCCGTCGGAGGGCGACCACCGTCCTCCAGCAGCGTTTCGGGGTCTCTGAGCGTCGGGCCTGCAAGGTGGTGGGCCAGCACCGCTCCACCAATCGGCGGCCCGCTCGACCCGTCGGAGACGACGAGGCCAAGCTCCGTCGGCGCCTGCGCCAGATCGCCCGTCGGCACACCCGCTGGGGTTGGCGCAAGGCCCACGATCTGCTGGTGCGTGAAGGGGTCACGATCAACAAGAAGCGCACCCACCGGCTGTGGCGAGAAGAGGGTTTGCGTAGGCCCCCCACCTGCAAGAAGCACCGGCGCCTGGGACCCCAGAACCCCGAGCGTCTCTGTGCCGAACGCCCGAACCACGTCTGGGCTCTTGACTTCCAGTTCGACGAGACCGCCGACTGGCGCCGGTTGAAGATCCTCAACGTCGTCGACGAGTTCACCCGAGAGGCGCTCGCCATGGAGGTGGCCAGGACGTGCACCTCTGACGAGGTGGTCTCGGTCATCGAGCGACTCTGTGCCGAGCGTGGTGCGCCCGGGTACCTGCGGATGGACAACGGACCCGAGCTGGTCGCCTGGGCGCTGCGGGACTGGTGCCGGCTCTCTGGCCCTGGGACCCTCTACATCGAGCCGGGTTCTCCTTGGCAGAACGCCTATGTCGAATCCTTCAACGGTCGGGCCCGTGACGAGCTCTTGAACGTCGAGGAGTTCGGCAGCCTCATCGAAGCCGAGGTCATTGTCGAAGCCTGGCGGATCGAGTACAACACCTATCGGCCCCACTCCTCTCTCGGTGGGCTCACCCCCGAGAAGTTCAAAAGGAACTGGGACAACCAACACCAACCCGCATGCTCATAGCGGGTGGACCGACAAACGGGGTCCCGTCACCGGCGCCGCTCACCAATCCCTTCTCAAGCGCGCCAAGCGCCCACTTCTATTGAGTACAGGTCACAAAGCGAGCGCATGAGGTGGAGACCGTAGGATTTCGGACACTTCGTCGACCTCTCAGCGCCAATCGGCCGTTGCGGAATTCAGACTCCGGCACCGGCTCCTTAACGTCACCTCGGGCATCGAGACTGGCGCCGAAGGGGTCGTCGCCGGAGAGCTGGTGCGGCTGGAAATGTCCTTAGCGGTATGGTCCAGCCAACGGACCGACTAATTGACCCCCATTGGCGGTGCCGGGAGTCTGCCCGGAAGGCAGCGCCAAAGTCTTTCCAACTGCCGCCGCTAGTTCCTTGTCACGCTGTTCTAGAGCATGGCTGTAGACCCGGAGCGTGATCGCTGGGTCAGCATGACCAAGTCGGCGGCCAACTGTCACGGGGTCATAGCCCGCGGCAATGCCTTGGGTTGCCGAGAAATGGCGAAGTGCATGCAGGTGCGTGTCCACTCCGGCTTTCTTGGCAACCCGTGTCGTGAACTTTGTGACCACGTCAGGCCGGATCGGTTCGGCGCCCACCGGTGAGCGGCTGAAAACGAATCCGTTGGGCAGGACTTTAAGGTCAAGGCTGTTGGCCAGTGCGTCGACTGCCGAACGATGCCGGTACAGCAGCTCCATCCCCAGATCGTCTAACCCGATGGTTCGGGCCTGATGAGTTTTCGTTCCCTTCTCAGCCCATCCTCCACCAGCCACCTCATAGACGGATCTAGCAACAGTGAGAGTGCCGGCGCCAAAGTCAATGTCCGGCCACCTCAGCGCACAAAGCTCGCCACGCCGGGCCCCGGTCAGTGCACCGAGAAGCAATAGAACCGCTAGAGCCGGCTCGACCGCTTCTGCTGCTACCAGGATGGCCTGCACCTCTTCGGGTGTCGGCGCCTCTACTTGCGCGGCATGAACCGGTGGAGGGCTGGCCCGACGGGCAACGTTTCGATTCACGTACCCCCACCGCTCAGCCTGGTGGAGTGCTGCACCGATCAGGGCATGGACTCGACGAACGGTCGTCGCCTTGTTGCCCTTGTCAGTCAGCTTGGCGTACAGCCGATCCAAGTCACGGGTGGTCAGCTTCGAAAGGCGAACGTGTCCGATCTCGGGCCGTACGGTCTTTTCTGCCAGCCGCTTGTACTCGCGCATCGTGGTTGGAGATCGGCCGAGGGATTCACAGTGGGCCAGCCATTCGGTCAGCAGTTCACCGACGGTTTTGGTGCTGGTCGCCGTGTCACCCTTGGCGACCTTGGACACCATCTTGGCCAGTTCACTGTCGGCAAGCCGAGACCCAGCACCAGGCTTCGGGTTCTTGTCGGGCGCGTGGACCGTTTTGGTGATTTGGATCGGTGTGCCGTTGGCTCGGCGCCCTGCATAGACCCTCAATCGCCAGACTCCCGGGCTGATTTCGGTCTTGGTCCCCTTCATGCCGGAGATTGTAGTCATTTTGTAGTCGCGAGCGGGGGGATGAAACTGAGAAATACCCTCTGACCAGGTGCGCCCCGGGGGATTCGAACCCCCAACCTGCGGATTAAGAGTCCGTTGCTCTGCCGTTGAGCTAGAGGCGCACCTCAGTGTACGTCACGGAGATCTCATCGATCCTCCCGCGAGGTCACGGGCGAGCCCTACAAGTACGGCAGCGACAACCACATAGACGGCCCAGCCATGCCGGTATCGCACAGGCACGTGGCTTCCGATGTTCTCTTCGGTGGTCAGCCTCTTGTCGATGGCGGACGTGGCTTAGTGCGTATCAGCCGCATGTCCCCGACCCCGGCGGTCTGGGGCACTCCGGGGTCAATGCATTCGCATGAGTTACTTGAAGGCGGTTCAGGCTTCGATCAATCGCAGCGCCAAGCGGCGGCCTCGCCCCTGCGTGATGGCCAGTGCAATCCAGATCTGAAACAAAGCGTCGATGAGAACCTCTTGATCCTCCCCAACGTAGATGGGTCGAAGTCCGACCCCTTCGATGATGGTCTCGGCGACGCTGCGGTCCGCCTCAGGGGCAGAAAAGAACATATCGGCCGGCCCATCTGCGAACACAGGGTTGGCCAGGTTCTCGCCTCCGAGGGTATTGAAGGCTCGTACGTAGCGAACAGCGGCCGGTAGGGATGCACGGCTGTTTGCTATTGGCTGGCCCATTTGGTTGGTGGCGTCGATAACGACTTTGCCAACCAGGGCATCGCCGTGCTGTGCCGACAGTTCGGATACCGCCGCTCCCGGTATGGCCAAGATCACCACGTCTGCCCGAGCCAGTGCGTCGCCGACCGGGGCGACGCTGGCCGACGTTCCCTCGGCTGCGTTTTCCTCTTCGGGGTGACGGGAACCGAAGGTTACCTGGTGGCCGGCGCCAGCTAAGGCTCGGCCCAAAATGCTGCCAATAAAGCCTGTCCCGATGACCGCGATCTCCACCGTGTCACCCCCTCTTCCCGATTTTGTCATGGCTGGATGGTCTGATCACTTCTTAACGCGCAATGACGCCAACGGATGCTGGAGCTTTAGGCGCTACAGATCGCGGGAAAAGCCGGTGGGCGATCAAAGGAATTCGGGTTTGCGGGTCTTACAACGGGGCGACCTCGACGAGTCCGTGGCGCAGCGCCGCCCGGCCTTCGGACGAGGCCTCGAAGGCGAAGACAAGATTGCCGCTGCTGGCCGGGTCGACCTCGTGAACCGAGAGATCGATGGAATTGCCGGGAAAGACCACCCCGCTGAATCGAACCGCGATTCGCCGGACCCGTCGAGGATCACCGCCAGCGGCTAGATCGATCAGTCCGCGGCTGACGACTGCGAGCGTGCAAAGGCCCTGGTTGAACTTGCAGGGAAACCCCATGGAGCGTGCCGCCTCGTCATCTATGTGTATTGGAGATCGGTCCCCGGAGGCTCCTGCGTAACGGAAGGTTTGGTCTCGGGTGGTGGGCAGGCTTATGGAGCCCATCAATCGCCTACGTGCATGCTCGGGGAACGAGTGGCTTGGCGGTGGCGTTCCCTGATCGCCCCCGGTCACCTCTCCCATCATGAGCGACGACCAATACTGCTCCAACACGACATCCCCGGCGTCGTCGGTGGTCACCAGTTTCATGAACACATTCATGCCGGCATTGCTGCAGACGACCGCCGAGCGCTGGCTGACCGAATGCAGCCATGTGCCGGGTACCATCGGCTTATAGACATAGAGGTCGTGTTCGCCGTGGACCCCACCGCGGTGTCCTTCGAGCGCGCCGGGTGGGAGCGGAGGGGCGCCGATGAACGCATCCCAGGCCACCGCAGCGGCAAACAGCGGCGGCACGGCTTCACCACTCAGGTAAAGCGGATTGTCATCGTTGCTCGCGAGGGCGTAGGCCACTGCATGGTCGGGATCTACGTACTTGTGGTGGACATCTGATCGCTCCCCCAACGGAACCTTCGTGCTGTCCATGGCGAGCGACCCTAATGGAAAGGAAGGGCGGCCCTTTGATCGCACGCCCATTTGCTCGTAGACGGCAATCACGAGCGCTCAAGCACCCGATGCTCGCTGTGCGGTGCCGTCACCTTCCCCAGGCCCCTGGGATGCCCGCGCTTCGGCGAAGCGCAGATGGAGGCGTTCGAGCTTCCCACCCAAGGGACGCTGTACAGGGAGAAGCGACAGCCGAGCTGGATCCGCGAAGGAATGGAGGAGGCATAGACGCCCAGCGACCGTCTTGTCGCCCCAGACTCTTCGTGCTCTTTTGTATAAGTACGGCGCCGTGATCACCGATTCCACGTGCGTCGCAGCCCTCCTCACCAATGATTGGTTCTGGCGGGTTGCCAACTGGTGCTCGTGTTAAGCGCGGTTGCGCAGTGAACCTGTCCGGTTGACGAGGTTCCAAATTCGTAGCAGGTTACTGCTGCGAATTAGATGTGTCGGGAGGGGATCGATGGATTTGGGCCTGGCTGGGGCGACGGTCGTCGTGCAAGGTGGCTCCCAGGGCATGGGTCGGGCTGCGGCCGAGTGTTTTGCCGCCGACGGTGCAAAGGTTGCCATTCTGGCTCGCACGCGGGCAACGCTTGAGTCGACGGTAGCCCGTCTGCTGGAGCTCGGTGCCTCCGACGCGGTGGCCCTACAGGGTGACATTACGCAGTCCGGACAGGTTACGGCTGCCTTCGATCAGGTCGCTGAGCGGTGGGGGGCACTCAACATCCTGGTGAACGCGGCTGGGCCGAAGGTTGGCATGGGCGGGATCGAGCAGCTCACTGACGACGACTGGTTCGCAGCGGTCGATGCCGGTGCGGTGGGCATGGTCCGCTGCGTGCGGGCCGCTCTGCCGTTGCTTCGAGCCGCCGAGTGGGCGCGTATCGTCAACATGTCGGCGCACTCAACCAAACGCCAGACCGAGTCACTCGTCGCCTACACGGCGACTAAGGCAATGGTAACCAGCATCACCAAGAACCTGTCGCTGTCGCTAGCAAAAGACGAGATTCTCGTGAACACCGTCTCCCCTGGGAGCTTTGTCTCCGAGGGGCTTGCCACATGGGCCCGCAATGTCGACATCGACCCGGACGACCTCTATGCCGTGATGCGCGGCATCGAAGAGCACTTTGGGCACCCGGCACATCTTCCCCGCGCAGGCACGCCTAGCGAGATCGGCGCCATCATCGCCTTCGTCGCGTCCAAGCGCAACACCTACATGACGGGTGCCAACATCAACGTGGACGGCGGCTCCGACTTCTGCTGATGAAGTCAACGACCCCTGATGTGGTGTTCGATCGGTAAGCAGCATCGAGCTGGGGCGACCAATGCATCACGCTCGGCCTGTCACACCGTCAGGGAACATCTCTTGAGAGATGCTGTCCAGCTCATCAGGTGGGTGACCTATAACCGATGTGTTAGAGCACGAGCCCCCGATGGGCCCGGTCGTTGAAGCGCTCGAACACCGTCTAGAGGATTCCACGGGTGAGGCCCGTTCTCAACGCAGTTCGGGCAAAGTCTCTCTTCAGCCGTTTAGCGTCTGCGGTCAAGTGATCAAACTGACGTGAATCCGGGTGGGTCGAGGCTGATGCGCTCTCAGCATGGGCTGCGCTCGCGGGCAGTCGTCATCCTCGTAACCGTGACCAAGGGCTCATCGCCGAGTTTGCAGGCGTCGATGTCCACCACCGGTTTCATTGATTCCGTCCGCCCTCAACCCGAAGCATCCGATCGGACCTCAGCCCAGCAAAATCAAATACAGAGCGGCGCCACCGTGTGTCATGGCGTGCGACTGTCTCCATCAGGCACATGGCGACGCCGGGTAGCCGGGGGCATTGCAGCCCCCGGCTCCCACAGATCCCGACGTGACAGTCTCCCGTCATCGGGCTCTTCTCACCCGTCGTTCAGTCAGCGCCAGCCATGGACCCACTGCCATTGAGCGAAGAGGCGGGGCTGACGCTCAGTCAACCTCGACCACCATCGCCGAAAGGCTCGGTAGCTCCGCAGCTTTCGATACTTCCTTCCAGCCCAGCGTCTCAGGTAGGTGTTGACACGTTGTAAGAGGGGCGCCATCGCCGACCGGTAGAACCGGCCGTAGTAGGTCATCCACCCTCGCACGATGGGATTGAGCCATCGGGCCAGGGTCTCCAGGGTCATGGCGTTGTGCCGGTGGATCCGCAGGGAGCGGAGCACGGCACCTTTGGCCTTGAGCGCCTCGGGACTCATGGCCGGGAGGAAGCCGGTGAAGGACTCCCCGTTCGGCCGCTTGGCCTTCCGTGGTCGGAAGGTGAACCCGAGGAAGGTGAAGCTGGTGTGCTCGTGGCTCCCCCGGCGCTTGTCGTCTTGGCAGTAGACGATGCGCGTTTTGTCGGGGTGAAGCGACAAACCCACCTCTGCCATCCGCCCGGTGATGGCAGCCAGCACCTCCTCGGCCTGTTCCTTGCTCACACAATGCACGACACCGTCGTCGGCGTAGCGCTCGAAGGGGACGGACGGATATCTCCGGACCATCCAGCGATCGAACCCATAGTGCATGAACAGGTTGGCCAGAATCGGTGAGACTGCTGAACCTTGCGGGGTCCCCTTGTCCCGCTCTTGCAGGGTGCCATCAGGGAGCTGCAACGGTGCAACGAGCCATCGCTGCACGTAAAGCAGCACCCAGGGCGTGTCGGTGACCGCCTCCACCGCCTTGATGACGAGGTTCCATGGCACGGTGTCGAAGAACTTGGCGACATCGAGATCGATGACCCAGTCGTATCTCCAGCACCGCTCTCGACATGCCCCGAGCGCATCGTGGGCGGAGCGCTTCGGGCGGTAGCCATAGGAGTCGGGATGGAACCTCGGTTCCGCCCTCTCCTCCAGTTGCTTGGCCACCACCGTCTGAGCCACCCGGTCTGCGATCGTCGGCACGCCGAGCACCCGGACCCCGCCCCCATGGGGCTTGGGGATCTCGACCGCTCTGACCGGGGGTGGGAAGTAGGACCCCGAGCTCATCCGGTTCCAGATCTTGTAGAGGTTGCTCTTCAGATCGGACTCGAACTCGCCCAGGGTGACCTCGTCCACTCCCGGAGCACCCTTGTTGGCCGCCACCGCCCTGTAGGCCTCCCACACCAGCTGCTTGGGAATGTCGAAAGGCTTTGACTGCGACGTCGGCATTGTTCGCCTCGCTTCCTCCCGGGGTGATCCCGGTTGAACGGCTTGAACATTCCTGATGAGCCGGCCCCTTGGCTCCGCCCCCACCCCCAGATGGCAGGGACTTCACAGCTACTGCGAGCCGGTCCGCCGGCGAGCGCCGCATCGGTACTCAGTGCCTTCGGTTACTCCCTCGGCACGCTCCCTCTTGGAGCCAGGGACGAACCCCGGCCCACGTATCGACGCTCGCCTTCTCACGTTCCGTGCGAGAGCCGCAGATCAGGCTCACGCCGCCTGCACGCCGGGCGCCACCTGGCCAGCAAACGGGTTCCCGCCAGGCTCATCCCGGAGAGCAATCAAGGACCCCCGGTTTCGACGCCATCTCTGATAATTACGACGCTTCAACAGCGACACCGCCCGGATCACGGACGGTGCTCTGGCACGTCTTCCTGATCCCCACCTGACGTAGTCATGCCACGCCTTTTCCCTGACGCTCACCACGACGGTCTTCAGCCAACGCAGCTCAGGGTGGTTTAGCGCCTGCCCCCGTGGGCCGGCGCTGGAGGGCCAGCAATCCTCCATCTCTCGCACAGCACCGCATCTGAAGGTTGTCTCCTACATGACTCCTCCTTCTGCGTTCGTGACGCAATGATCGCTTATCAGCCAAGTTTGTAGAGCCGGGCGGCGTTCTCGCCGAAGATCAGCCGCCGCTGCGCGTCGGTGAGACCCTCTGTCGCCTCCCGCAGCTCATCGACAATGCCGGGGATCTTGGCGTCCGGATGGGGGTAGTCAGAGGCCCAGACGATCCGGTCCGCGCCGACGTACTTACTGTTGGCGGTGTAGGCCAGTGACTCCTCGTCGGGGTCGAAGCTGATGTAGCACTGCCGCTTGAAGACCTCCGAGGGTGGGGTGGTCTGATAGCGGCTGCCGAAGACGTCGACGTGGTGGTCGAAGCGCTCGAGCATCGGGGCACACCACCCCCGGAGCCCTCTAGGAAGACGACGGTCAGATCGGGAAAACGCTCGCAGATCCCTCCCGCCACGAACCATCCCATCGCGACCATCACGTCCAGGGCGTTCCCGAGCCCTTGGCGCAGGGCGAGTCCCTTGTCGCGGTGGCCGAAGGCGTCGTCCTGGAGGCCGAGCCTGCTCACGACGTTCCACGGCATGTCGGCGAAGGAGAAGGGGTGAACCCCGATAGGACATCCGAGCTGGGCGGCGGCGTCCCAGAAGGGGTCGTAGACGGGCTCGTTGAGCTTCTTGTTGCCGATGTACGGAGCCGGTCGGATCATGACCGCCTTGAACCCGAGCTCCTCCGACGCAGCGCTCCATCTCCTTGACCGCGAGTGCGGGGTCCTGCAGCGCCACCAGCCCCACTCCCACGAGGCGGGTCGGGTCATAGGAGCAGTACTCGTGCAGCCAGCGGTTGTATTCATGGGCCATGGTGTGGAACACGTCGGCCTCGGGGACCCAGGCCAGTCCAGGGGTGGTCGGGTAGAGCACGGCCACGTCGATCCCGTCGGCGTCCATGTCGACCAGCCTCGGCCCGGGTTCCGAGGCACCCGGCCGATTCATGAGCTCGGCATGGGATGACTCGGTGGGTGCCGGATCGTCCGGCGACATCGGCTGATCACCCATGATCCTGCGGAAGAAGGCTTCGTTGACCTCAGGTGGGAGCTCCAGCCGCTCCAGTACGTGGCCATCTGCATCGATCATCTTTGAATCGCCGGTCCCCATCGCTTCCTCCCGTGGATTCCCTCGCCGCTAGATGTGGGCGCCAGAGTCTGCCAGGTCGGACACGGCATGCACCACGGCCTTGATTCCCTGGGTGGAACCACATCCGACCCCGATCGGACCGCCGACGCGCGTGGACGGGCTCACCCCGAGGAGGCGCCCCGCCAAGGGCGGAGGAGGGTCCTCAGCCGCTCGCCGCGGCGCCGGCACCCGACCGAGCCGCGCGCAGGACTCCCTCGACGATGCTCTGGTAGCCGGTGCAGCGACAGATGTTGCCCGAAAGGGCGTCGCGGATCTCCTCCTCAGTGGGGTGCGGGTTCTCCTGCAACAGCGCGGTCGTCATCATGACGAAACCGGGGGTGCAGAAGCCGCACTGGAACCCGTGGCTCTCTCGGAAGGCCTGCTGGACCGGATGCAGCTGGTCTCCATCGGCGAGGCCCTCGACGGTGGTGACCTGGTGGCCGCGGGCCTGGACCGCCAGCATGAGGCAGGAGCGAACGGCCACCCCGTCGACCAGGACCGTGCAGGCACCGCACACACCGTGCTCACAGCCGAGGTGCGTGCCGGTCAGCCCCAGCCGCTCCCGCAAAAAGTCGGCCAATGTCATCCTGACGTCCGCCTCGGCGCTCCGGTGCTGGCCGTTCACATCGAACTCGATGGTCTCGCTCATGATGCCTTTCCGGCTCGTGAGGCCGCTACCTCCAGCGACCGCCGAACAGTCACCCGAGCCAGCTGACGCCGGTAGTCACCCGAGCCGTGGATATCCGACGGCGGCCGCAGGTCCCGGACCGCCTCTTCGGCCGCCGCGACGAGGGCCTCGGTGGACGGTTCCGTCCCCACCAAAGCCGCCTCGGCGGCGCTCGGCTGGAGCGGGCGGTCGGCCACACCGATCAGGCACAGTCGGGCCTCGCCGACCTTGCCAGTTCCGTCGAGCGCCACCATGGCGGCCACCCCGACCAGGGCAAAGTCGCCACGACGGCGAGCGACTTCCTCGAAGGCCCAGCCGGCGCCGGCCGGGCCCTTCGGCACCCGGACCTCGGTCAACAGCTCCTCGTCGCCGAGCGCCGTTGTGAAGTGCCCTTGAAAGAAGTCCTCTGCCGAGACGACCCGCTCGTCGGTGCTGCTCTTCACGACCATCTCGGCCCCGGTGATCCTCGCCACCGCGGGCAGCTCCGCCAGCGCGTCGGCGTGGGCGATGCTCCCGCCGACCGTCCCCCGGTTGCGGATCGAGATGTGGCCGATGTGGGGCAGCGCCGCCGCCATGACCGGTAGGTGTTGGGACACCAGCGCAGAGCCCTCGGCCTCCCGCTCCCGGGTCAACGCCCCGAAGGCCACGACACCGTTGCGCTCGGCGATCCCCGTCAGACCCTCGACGTTGTTGATGTCGACGAGATGGGTGGGCCGGGCGAGACGCATCGCCAACAACGGGACGAGGCTCTGCCCCCCCGCCAGCACCTTGGCCTCGTCGCCGTGCTCGGCCAGCAGACCGAGGACCTCCTCCACGCTGCGAGGGGCGTGGTACTCGAAGCGGGGCGTCTTCATCGAGCGCGCACCGTTCCGATCAGCTCGAGCACTTTCGCCGGCGGCAGGTGCTGTTCGCGCACCTTGGCCCCGAGAGGCGCGATCGCGTCCTCGATCGCGTTGGTGACGCAGGCCGGCGCGACGATCATCCCGCCCTCGCCCACCCCCCGGAAGTTCACGTCGGGGTCGGTTTGGACGGTCTCGACGTGGTGGATCTCGAAGTTCGGCACCACCGTCGTCGTCGGCATCAGGTAGTCCATGAACGTCGCCGCGAGGAACTGCCCGTCCTCGCCGTAGGCGGAGTGCTCGAGCAGCACGGCACCGATGCCCTGGGTGACGCCACCCCGGACCTGTCCTTCGACGATGGCCGGGTTGACGGGGACGCCGCAGTCCTCGACCACCACGTATCGGTCGATGTGGACGAGACCAGTTTCGACGTCCACCTCGACCAGGCAACAGTGCGTCCCCCCCGACCACCCGCTGCTCCCACCGTCGTAGGTGTAGGTGACGGTCAGGTCGGTGTCCAGCCCTTCGGGGAGCCGGCCGGGGTCCTCGGCCACCGTCCTCGCGAGGTCGCGCAGGCTCAGCTTCGCCTGCGGCGTCCCCCGGACGCTCACCACGCCCTCGCTGATTTCGAGGTCAGCGGGACTCGCCTCGAGCAGCTCGGACGCGAGCGAGACGATCTTCTCGCGGAGCTGCCGAGAGCCGTGCAGGACCGCCCCGTTGGCCATGGTGGCCGCCCGGCTCCCCCCGGTGCCGACCAGGGCGAACGGTGTGAGATCGGTGTCACCGAAGACCACCCGGACGTCCTCGAACCGGACGCCGAGGACGTCGGAGGCCACCTGGGCGAGCGTCGTCTCGTGACCCTGACCGTGAGGCTGCTGGCGGGTGATCACGACGATCGTTCCGTCCTGGTCGACCGACACGTGGGTCACCTCGTTGCCGAGGATGCTCGCCGCCTGGTCGGCGGCCCCGGGAACCTTGGGGCCCGGAGCCGCCTCGAGGTAGGAAGCCATGCCGATGCCGACGTAGCGACCCTCGGCCCGCAGCTCGGCCTGGCGCTGGCGGAAACCATCCCAGTCGACGATCTTGGCCGCCTGCTCGACCTGCTCCCTCGTGGTCGCCGATTCGAACGGTTGGCCGGTCAGCATCGTGAGCGGCGGTTGACCACGCTCGACGTAGTTGCGCCGCCGCACCTCGATAGGGTCGATGTCGAGCTCGCGGGCCACGATGTCGAGCAGTCGCTCGCGCATGAAGTCCGCCGTCGCCCAGGGTCCCCGGTAGGAGACATAGGTGGCCTTGTTGCTGAACAACGCCCGATGGGTGGCCGAGAGCCCCTCGATGCGGGTCGGGCCTTGGAACCCGCCGCTGATCGACCCGACGAACATCGCACCCGGGAAGGGGTCACAGGGATATGCGCCCGCATTTAGCTTCACCTCCATGCGGACACCGAGGAGGACCCCGTCGGCCGTGACCGCGGCCTCGAGGTCGGCCATCTCCTCGCGGGCCTGACCGCCGGTGGCCAGATGCTCGAGGCGGTCCTCGATCCACTTGACCGGCCGACCCAGGTCGATCGAGGCGGCGGCGACCGCCACCTCCTCCCTCGAGACACCGTTCTTCAGGCCGAACCCTCCTCCGACGTCGGCCGCCAGGACACGGATCTTCTCCATCGGCACGCCGATTTGGGGCGGCAGCAAGATGCGGAGCATGTGCGGAGACTGCGTCGAGGAGTGGATCGTCAGATGCTCGTTGGCGACGTCCCAGGACGCCACCAGGCCACGGCACTCCATCGGGACCGGTTGGTGGCGGTGCACGAACACGGTCGCCCGGACGACCCGGTCCGCCTTGGCGAAGGCCCCGCCGACGTCCCCGATTGCCATCTCGCCGGTGAGCGCCACGTTGTCCTCGAATTCGTCCCACACCCGAGGTTTCGACGGGTCGAGGGCGTCCTCGTAGGTGACGATCGGCGCGAGCCTCTCGATGTCCTCGACGATGAGCTCGAGGGCGTCCTCGGCGATGTACCGGTCCTCGGCGATCACCAAGGCGATCGGATCCCCAACGTAGCGGACCTTGTCGGTGGCCAGCGCGTAGAAAGACGGTGATCGAAGGCCCGGCATCAGGTTGATGCCGATGGCCGATCCGGCCGTCGCCGGCTGCGTCAGCCGGGCGATGTCGTCGCCCGCATATACCGCCACCACCCCGTCGAGCTGCCGGGCCTCCTCCACGTCCACCGAACGGAGCCGGCCATGAGGCACGTGGCTGCGCAGGAACGCCGCGTGCAGCATCCCCGGCAGGACGACGTCGTCGATGTAGCGACCCCGACCGGTCAGGATGCGCGGGTCCTCCGAGCGCAGGACCCGCGCCCCGATCGAACGCGCCCCGATCGGGGCCATCTGGTCGACCATGCTCATCCCCCTTGTCCGTCCCACACTGACCCCCCGTTCTACCGAAGGGAACAGGAGGGCCCTCAACTACTCCTTATCATGTACACGGCAAATCATGTACACGGCAACGACAACCGTCTCGGAGACTTGCCCGGGGGTTGATCGCCTCCAACATGCGGCAGATTGATGAACAGCCACCGCCATGGTCCGTATGGCGTTGAGATCACGACCCGAGCCGCGTTTCGTGTCGCCTAACGATCTTCTCGGTCAGCCCCTCTGACCAAGCGAGAAACCCACTGCCGGGATACGCCCCATGCTTGGGCGATCTCGGTCTTGGTGTGCCCGTCGGCCTCAGCCAAAAGAAACATCGCCCGGTGAAACTGGTGGCGCGCCTTTCTCGATCCTGGCCATCGCCGCGTTCAACGTCGCTCGTTGATCAGACATGCCCGTTGAGTACGTCACGTCCAACGTGCTCATCCCTCGCTCGATCTGCTGGTTGACCCGGCGCATCCTTCGCCTCGCTTGCGCCAACAGGTGAGAGGCCTCTTCGGTGACGGCGTCGAGCTCGCGAATCGTCAACAAGACGCGGCGTCGAGCCTGGGTGCTCGCTGTCGCGCCGGACGATCCCGCGGTCCGGGCAGACTTCTGTGACATGGCAAATCCGGATCTTCGAGAAGGTGTAGGTCGTGTCCCGCGTAGAACCGGATCAGCGTCTGTGGGAACCGAACGACGTCAGGAATCGCCAGGAGGAGACGGCAATCCCCACGTCAGCTACGAAACGGAAGGGGGCTCTGCGGTGGGCTCGCCATTCTGCGCGAGGTTGGGCAATCTGTCAAACAGCTTTTAATGCTTGGCGATATCGCTCTAAGCGATGCGACCGAGGGTCAGATCAGGAGAAGCCCGGCAGGTCGCACGTCTCTTCTACAGAGGACGAGACCCCGACCTCAAGCTAACTTCAGACCATTGCAGTGCTGCCGTCTTCGGCCATCGTGCGTGGCAGTTTTGGATCGTGTTTCACCCGTCGCCGCGTCGACCACGGCGGCGTACAGGTCAGCCTTGTTCGGGAAGCGCCGGTAAGGGTCCCGATCCCGACCTCGGCCCGGACGGCGATCTGTTCCATCGACGCCTCGTAGCCGTGCTCGGCGAAGAGGTCACGGGCGGCGAGGAGGATCCGGGCCAGGTTGAGTTCGGCGTCCCGACGCAGCGGCTTGGCGCTCCGGGCCCACGTCAGTCCTCGGCGACATAGCCGATGGCCCCGACCACCACCTCCGCCTCGGCGGTGAGGGCGGGGTGCGACTCGCTGAGGACGACCGAGGGGCGGCTGCGGGTCGGGATCATGAGTGGCGGCGATCGCCGCCACCACCAGCGCCCCGCCGCAACACGGCGAAGGCCAGCACGTAGCCGTGCTCCCTCGGGTAGCCGTGGACCAGCATGCCGCTTACGATCAGACTGGTGGCCACCCCGCTGCCGAGAGCAGCGCCGATATTCCGGACGTTCGTGTTCATGCCCGTGGCGACCCCGGTCTGGCTGGCCGGCACGGCCTCGACGATCAGGTTCGCCATCGAGGCGAAGCCGAAGGCGACGCCGATGCCCAGCAGCCCGGCGGCCATGTAGATGTTCCAGGGCTCACCGTGGGCCACGACCAGCAGCCCGTAGCTCGCAGCGGCGAAGAGCGCCCCCATGATCAAGAGGGGCTTGGAGCCGATGGCCACGGTAAGGCGACCGGTCAGCGGGGCGATGACCAGCATGGCCACGGCGAAGGGCAGGAGGTAGAGGCCTGACTGGGTCACCGAGGCACCAAAGCCGTAGCCGACGCGGGCCGGGGTCTGGGCGAACTGGGGCACGGTGACGAACATGGCGAACATCCCGAACCCGAACAGCAGGGCGGCCAGGTTTGTGCTCCACACGGCGGGGATCCTCATCATCTTCATGTCGACCATCGGCGTCTCCGAACGCGTCTCCGAACGGATCCAGCACGGGATCAACACGGCGGTGGCGGCGAAGAGCCCGAGCACCGAGGCGCTCTTCCATCCCCATATCGGCCCATAGGAAACGGCCAGCAGCCCGGTGACCAGCCAGGCCGACATGATCGAGGCGCCGACCCAGTTGACCCGACCAGGGGACCGGACCGGTGACTCGGGCACAAAAAGGAACGTAGTCACCGTCGCCCCGATGGACAGGACGAGGGGAATCCAGAACAGCCAGTGGTACGAGAGGTGCTCGATGATTGGGCCGGCGAGGACAATCCCGATGCCCGCGCCTACTCCCAGGATGGCCGAGAGCACCCCAATAGCCCCGGCCACCTTCTCGGGGGGGAACTCGTCGCGGATGATCCCGAAGGCCAGCGGGAAGACCGCCCCGCCCGCGCCCTGGACGATCCGGCCGGCCAGCATGACCGGGAAGGTGGTGGCCAGGGCGCTGATCAGGGTGCCCACCGACAGTGTGACCAGCACGATGACGATCATCTTCTCCTTGCCGACCATGTCGCCCATCCGTCCGAGGATCGGCGTGGCGATCGCCGCACTGAGCAAGTAGCCCGTCAGTAGCCAGGTGGCCCCGGTCGTCGTGGTGTGCAGCGTGTGTTCGAGTAGCGGGATGGCCGGGATGATGAGCGACTGCAGGAGGCTGAAGGCCAGCGCCGCCGTCGCCAGCACGGCGAACGTGGCCGCGTAGTGGATGCGCTTCTCCGTGGTGTCTCCGTCGGGCTCTGCGGAATGGCTCATTCCGCTTCTATTGACGGTAGTAGAACCGAAAGCGGATTCTCCACTAGGGCAACGGCAGTGGGCGCCCTGCAAAGGGGCTCTTTCGCGTTGAGGCGTGGGGAGGTATTCCGCCGGTGAGTGACACACTTCCTCGTGTTCCGATCGAGTGGCTCGTAGGCATCCTGCGCACCTCCGATGGGGCTTGTCTTGGAACTACCGCTGGCCGGGGGGCCGGACCAGGCAGTGTGACTTGATAGGAGCCTGGTCGAGTTGGCTCAACTCACACATGGAGTTCAGGCGCGCTCGCTGTAGCCGCGCATCGAGCCTCTGCTCGAACAGCGCGGCACGGTTCCGGCAGGGTTGTGGCGCATCGGGTCCACTCTTTAAGGGCAGTACATGGCGGACGGCTTAGAGCACACCTGTGCATCGACCTGACCGGGCAGGACGCACAATCGCTGCTCTTCTCAACGACCTGCCACTCATCCCGATTCGAGCAGTATTCGGGCGCCGCTGTAGTCGATGACGACCGCACCGTAGCGGGATAACACGTCCGAGCCAAGCAGACCATCTGCCTTCAAGCCAGATGCCGGGAGCGTCGCGATCGGCTGAGGTTCGAGCGAAGCCGAGCCGAGCGTCCAGCGACCGCTTTGCACCTCGGTCAGGCTCACCGGACACCCGAACGCTGCTGGGAGAGTGACACTCCGATGCGCGGCCACCAGATGAAGCGAGCGCGTGAGTTGAGGCGAGACCATGGAGATTTCGGCGCCGGTGTCGACGACGAAGAGCTGCGCTCCGGACCCGCCGAACTTGATCGGTGCGTACACCCCCACCCCGCCCTGGCGGGTCACGACCGTGAGCGCGGCATCGACGCGCATGCCCTTGAGGAACTGCGCCGGTGTCGGCGCTGACGTGGGTCCCTGGACGGCACCATTGCCCGCCGGAGACGGGCTCTCGGCACCGCCCAGACTCATCGTCTGTGCTCGATAGTCGATGCGGACAGAGCCGAACCGGCTCAGCACGTCCGAGCCGATCACCCCGGCCAAGGGCTGGCTCGCGTCGAGGTTCGGCAGCGAGCCGCTGAGGACAACCTGCGGGCTCAGGGCGAGCCCACCCGCCGACCAGCTCGACACCTGCTCGGGAACGACCGTCGCGCTGCAGCCGATGCCGGCAGCCCGTTCGGGCGCTCCAACCGGGCGGAGGTGGAAGCGCCGTGAGAGCTGCGTGTCGACGACCGAGAGGGCGGAGCCGGAGTCGATCAGGAAGGGGAACGGCCCAGCTCCTTCGATGCACACACTGACGAGCGTGAACGCCCCCTTGCCGAGACGGACGGTCCTGACCGGCAGGACTGACGGGCTGCCAACAGCAGGTTGGGAGCGCCGGCACGCTGCAGCCTTGATCGGTCGAGAAGCCCCGACCAGCCTCGATGGCGTGGTCTTCTGAGCCGTCGTAGAGGGGACCCCACCGCTCGTGATGGGACCAAGCGCGAGGGCCGCCGACGCGAGCAGGATCGAGCGGAACACGGCAAGAGTCTGCCCGGTGAGGGCACCAGAAATCTCGATCGGGTGAATAATGCTGACCTCTATCCGACAATCTCAAACAAAAGAGCCCGTCAAAGCGCGATCGGGATGCCAGGTGCGTTTGGGAACCATTGCGATATGCGGGGGATTCATGATCAGGATGGTCACGTGTGGCGGATCAATATCGAGCGCTTATCCCGCACGGACGGAGACGAAGCGGCCGATCTGGCTCGGGCTCGGTGAGAGGTACAAAATCCGAGGCGCGGAACGGATTATGAACGGACTTTTTCGCGACTACAAAATGACTACAACTCCCGGACAATTTCCGACAGCGACCGTGAGCGCTCGGAAGTTTGTGCAGCTCATAGCATGTATCGGTGAGCCCTGGGAGCGGTGAAACGCGAGAATAAAGTCTTGGCCCGCAGGTTGGGGGTTCGAATCCCCCCGGGGCGCACGATCACATCGCGTTCGAGAGTGTCCCCAGGGTTGAGTATCGTCCCAGTCTTGTCGCGGGCCGTCGTCCAACCAGTTCGACGCGGTCATCAAACCATCGGTCAACGCGGTTCGCAACACCACCGCCACGACCCCTAGAGCGGGAGTCTGCTGTCCGACGATGACGGCCCAGAGCCCACCGACAGATGCGCCACCGCCGCCCGCATGGCTTCCTGCGGGCCGGATGGTCGTCGTTCCAGATGTCGGGGAGCTGTTCGTCCGGGACTCCAACGATGGAGTGCCCGACTCGAAACCAGCGGTGCTCCTCCTGCACGGGTGGGGAGCGACCGCGGATGTGAACTTCTTCAACGTCTACGCCGAGCTGGCCAAGGCGTACCGGGTGATCGCTCTCGACCACCGCGGACATGGTCGAGGCTTGCGCTCCGAGGACCGGTTCACCCTGGAGCACTGCGCCGATGACGCGGCCTCGGTGCTCGAAGCTCTCGCCGTTGAGCGCGCGGTGGTCCTCGGCTATTCGATGGGGGGGCCGGTGGCGCTCCTCTTGGCGCACCGCCACCCCAAGATGGTCGCCGCGCTCGTCCTTCAGGCCACTGCCTTGGAATTCCACGAAATGCTGCGCGAGCGCCTCTTGTGGCACGGGTTGACCTTCATAGACGCAGTTCTCCGCCACGGTGGTGCGAGAGGCACCGTCGAACGTCTGCTGACGACGGCTGTCGACCGAACTCCGGCCCCGACCTCGCAGCGGCAATGGGTCGCCGGTGAGCTGCGCATGGGAAGCAGGCGCGAGATTCTCGAAGCGGGACTGGCGCTGCGATCCTTCGACGCCCGGGAATTCGCCGGCGAAATCGACGTCCCGGCGGTGGTCGTTATCACGACTCGCGATCGGCTTGTCGCACCGAGAAAGCAGCGGGCCTTGGCTTCGGCGCTCACGGCCACCGTTCTCGAGCTCGAGGACGATCACGACGTCCCGGTCTCGGTCGGCCCAGATTTTCGAGACGTGACTCGCGTGGCCGTTGACATCGCCGCTGAGCGGGCCGGTCTCATGACCCTTGAGCAACCGACGGTGAAACCGTCAGGGGCCACACGAGAAGAGCCGCCCCTCGGGACCGAGGCGGACACGGCGGGCTAACTCGGGCAGGCCGCAGCGGCGACCTCGGTGTGCGCCTCCCAAAGAGTGCCACCCAGCCAGCCGTTTCCGGGCGAATCGCCGGTGAGAGGTGACCTTCGCCCCTGGCCCTCCGCCGCGCATGCGGTGAGTATGGGTGGGGCGCGATGCTGGCCGGACCGGAGGTGTGACCGTGGAAGCAGTGGCTGAAGGGGGAAGCACGGCGCCGAAGGGTGCTGGATCCCCGGCCGCGATGAGGGTGGTCGTCGGCGTGGACGCCTCGGAGGAATCCAAAGAGGCGCTGCGCTGGGCGAAGCGCTATTTAGAGATCACCGGGGCGACCCTGGAAGTCGTCCATGCCTGGCACCTGGCCGAGGAGCATGCGTGGCTTCAGAGCCTCCCTCCGCCGGCCGGCCCGACCGACGTGGCACGCGATGCGCTGAAGAAGGTGGTCGAAGATGTCGTGGGACCCCACCCCTCGTTCGAAGTCCGCACGGCGGTCATCGAGGGTCACGCGGCGAGGGTGCTGACCGAAGCCGCCAAGGGCGCCGTCTTGCTCGTGGTGGGAAGCACGGGATTTGGCGGCTTTGACGGTCTGTTGCTCGGGTCGGTGAGCCAACAGTGCGCGGCCCACGCGCCCTGCTCGGTGCTCATCGTTCGTTCCCAGAGAGCTTCGGAGGAAGGAGCAACGAGATGATCGAGACCTCTGAGATCGAAATCACCTTTCGTGAGGACGAGCGCCACACCGAGGCGCGCGCATCGCTCTCGATACGTGGCACCACCTTTGTCGCCACCGGCCGGGCCAAGCGCCGTCTTGTTGACCCGAAACTGCCGGTCGTCGGCGAGGAGCTCGCCGCCGCACGCGCGCTCTCGGACCTCTCGCATCAGCTGCTCGAGGCGGCGGCCGAGACGATCTCCGAGCGTGAGGGTCGATCCGAAAACCCATAGCCCGAACGAGCCCGGGACCTCAGGTTCGGGCGCACCCGGCCGTGGCCTCGATCCGTCTCCTCACGATCACCGTCCGTTGGCTCGTTTGACCGCTCCGATCTCGGCGATGGCCACCGGCCGGTGCTCCCTCATGGATAACCCGGCGGCCAGCCCGATCACGAGGGAGCGCGCCCCTCGGCAGCACCGAGAGGCGACGGTCCGCCCGTGGTCACCGCGTCGACGAAGGCACGCCACTCGTTGAGGTAGGACGGCACGTAACGCTCGAGGAAAAAGTGCGGCAGGGCGGGCTGGCGCGTTCCGTCCGCCGTACGCAGGGTGCTCGTATAGGCCAGCGGGTTGTCGGCCGTTGCGACGCCCAACGACCCGAATACCTCGACCCGCTGGTCGAATCCGTACGCCGACTGCCGGCTGTTGTCGATGACGGTGAAGCAACCGCTCTGGTGCACGAGGGTCACGACCGCCGTGTCCACGTCGCCAAGCTCGGCCAACTTGGGCTCGATTCGGACGGCCCCTTGCGCGTAGACCTCGACGACCTTGCTCCCGGTCAGGAAACAGGCCATGTCGAAGTCGTGGATCGTCATGTCGAGGAAGATCCCGCCGGAAACCTTCACATACGACAGGGGCGGCGGAGCCGGGTCCCGGCTGGAAATCCTGACCAGGTGGGGTTCTCCAACCTCGCCCCGGACGACCGCGTCCCGCACGGCCTGGTGGGCGGGATCGAAGCGCCGGTTGAAACCGATCATGAAGAAGGTCCCCGACGACTCGACCGCCGCCAGCCCGCGGTCAACCTCGGCCAGGTCCAGCGAGATCGGCTTTTCGCAGAAGACCGGCTTGCCGGCCTCGCAGGCCCTGATGATGAGCCCGACGTGCGTGTCGGTAGACGAGCAGAGCGCCACCGCATCGACGTCCCCGCTGGCGATCAACTCGTCGGAGCCCATGGCGGGAACGCCAAGGGCCGCGGCAACACTCTCGGCTACCTGGCGGTCGGCGTCGGCGACCGCCGCCACCGCCGCCCCTGGAACCCTCGTGGCCAGTAGCTCGGCATGGGTCCGGCCCATCCTTCCGACGCCGACAACGCCGACGCGAAGCGGCCCATTGGGTGCACCCGGGGTCATCGCTTCATCCTCCGATCCACTGCGCGGCCTTGGCGGCCTCCATCCGCTCGCGGGCCGCACGCACCTCGGCCCGGCTGCTCACCTCGGGTACGCCGACCTCCCAGAAAGCCCCGCCCTCGGTCCACGCGTCGGGGTCCGTGCGCAACACGATGACCGTCGTTCGCTCCGTTCTCCGGGCGCGGGCCAGGGCCGCTTCGAGCTCGTCCACGTTGTCGACGCTCTCGGCCTCGCAGCCGAGCGAAGCGGCGTGGGCCGCGAAGTCCACCCCGACCGGGACCGAGACCCGGCTGGTGGCGAACATGTTGTTGAACGACTCCCCACCCTGGTCGAGCTGCAGCCGTTCGATGACGGCGAACCCACCGTTGTCGCACACGACGACGATCATCTTGTGGCCGGAGAGGACAGAGCTGTAGAGCTCGCTGTTGGCCATCAGGTACGACCCGTCTCCGACGATCACGAAGACCTCACCGCCAGTGCGGGCCATCGCCGCGCCCCAGCCGCCGGAAATCTCGTAGCCCATGCACGAAAAGCCGTACTCACAGTCGAACGTCGCGATGCCCTTGGCCAGCCAGTTCGACGTTGAGCTCGCCGGGGAGACCCCCGGCGGCCGTCAGGACGTAGTCGTCGCGGTGGCGGCCCGGTGGACGGCACCGATCACCTGGGCGTAGCTCGGCACGCCCGGCCGCCGGGGCGGTGGCCTTGTGCGACCAGGGCCGTGCCCTCGTCGGCCAGGGCGCCGGCCCGCCCGACCCAGCGCGCCGGCGCCGTGCCAGTCGCCGAGGCCGGCACCGAGTTCCTCGAGGCCCTCGCGGGCGTCGCCCACCAGCGGGTGGGCGCCGTGCTTGACCGCATCGAAGCGGGCCGCGTTGAGACCGACGAAGCGCACGCCGTCGAGGACGAACACGGTCCCCGAACCGGTCGTGAAGTCGGACAAGCGGGTGCCGACGGCCAGCACGACGTCGGCCTCCGCGGCCAGCTGGTTGGCGGTGTCCCAGCCCGTGACCCCGATGGGACCCGCCCAGGCGCGGATGGTCGGCGACCAGGCTGGCCTTGCCGGCCACGGTCTCCACGACCGGGATCCGGTGACGCTCGGCGAACCGGGCCAGCTCGGCTTCGGCGATCGAGTAGTGGACGCCTCCCCCGGCCACCAGCAGCGGCCGCTTCGAGGATCGCAGGATCGCCAGCCGCCCGCTCGAGCTCGCCACGGTCCGGGCGCGGGCCGGGGCGCGACGTGCACGACCGGACGGAAGAACGCCTCGGGGAAGTCCCACGCCTCGGCCTGGGTGTCCTGGGGTAGGGCCAGAAACGGCCGGACCGCACTCGGCCGGGTCGAGCAGGACCCGAAGGGCCTGGGGCAGCGACTGGACCAGCTGCTCGGGTCGGGTGATCCGGTCCCAGTAACCGCACCACCGCCCGGAAGGCGTCGTTGGCCGTGATCGACGGCGCCTCGGGGTGCTCGATCTGCTGGAGGACGGGGTCGGGGACCCGGCTGGTGAAGGTGTCGCCGGACCAGGAGCAGCAGCGGGAGGCGGTCGGCCATGGCCACCCCGCCGCGGTCACCATGTTGAGGGCGCCGGGGCCGATCGACGACGTCGCCACCATCACCTGGCGGCGGCGGGTGGCCTTGGCGTAGGCGACGGCGGCGAGGGCCATGCCCTGTTCGTTCTGGCCCCGCCAGGTGGGCAGGGCGTCGCCGGCCTGCTGGAGGGCGTGCCCGAGGCAGGTCACGTTGCCGTGGCCGAAGATGGCGAAGACGCCCGGGAACAGCGGGACCTCACGGTCGTCGATCGACGGTCCGCTGCGCGATCAGCCAGCGCACGATGGCGTCGGCCGTCGTCAGCCGAACGGTCCGGCGCGGGCTCACGGTCTCAGCACCCCCGAGGCGTCGGTCATCGGGCAACGGGGGTCGGGCTCCATGTGCTCCCACATCTCTCGTATCCAATGATGGGCAGGGTCGTCGCAGAAGGCCATGCTGCGGGTGTCACCCGGGCCCGGCGAGGACGTTCAGGTAGTAGAGCGGGTAGCCCGGCGGCGCAACCGACGGCCCGTGGTACCCGCGAGGGATGCAGAAGACGTCGCCGTCGCGCGACGACGACGTTCTCGTCGATGGTCCCGTCGGTCGTGTAGGTACGGTGCAAGGCGAAGCCGTCGTCCGGGGGCACCCGTGGCTCGCCGGTCCGTCCGACCCGGAAGTAATAGATCTCCTCGTTGTTGACCGGGCACTCGGGCGAGTCGTCGTGCTTGTGGGGTGGGTACGACGACCAGTTGCCGTCCGGCGTCAGCACCTCGACGCACATCAGTCGGTCGGCCCCGTCGAAGACGCCCGGCGCCATGAAATTGGTCACCTGTCTGGTGGCCGAGCCGGCCCCCCTGACCTCGACGGGCACGTCCTGTGCGCACACCCGCACGGGTTCGAAACGCCGCGTCGCCCGCGCCGACGGCAGCGCGACCTCGACACCCTCGGGCCGATACCAGCCTCACCTCGGTCTCGATGGGGACGTAGCGCCCAGTCGGTCACCTGGGTGAACACGCTCTCGCGACCCTCGAGCCGCAGCGTTCGCCCGTCGACGTCGACCTCCAGGGCGCCCGAGAGCGGCAGCACCGCCATCTCCTCGGCGCCGGTGGCGACGTCCATCCACCCGCCCGGCGCCAGTCGCGCCACCCGCAAGCCGGCCGAAGACCAGCCCGCGACCGTCGGGGGTGAGGAGCACGTCGAGGTCCCGGTCGGCCAGCGAACCGGCCGGCCAGTGCAGCCGTTCTGTCTCGGTCATCGCATCCGCTCCATGCGTCGGCTCCACCGCGAAGGCCCGACACCTCGTCTCGCCCGATGAGACAGGTCAGCGAGCATTCATCCCGGCGCGATCTGGGCTTGGAGCCGATCGAGATAGTCGATGCTCGCCTGCACATCATCGGTCGGCCCCGAGCCATCGGCCGACGTGGGATCGACCACGACGTCCTGCTCCAGCACATACCAACCCAAATAGCCGGCCCTTTCGAGTTGCTCGGCCACCTCTCCCACCGCCACGTCGCCCCGGCCGAGCGCGCAGAACAACCCCTGCTTCGAACCCTCGAGGAGCGACAGCTCCCCGGCCCGTACCCGAACGGCCACCTCGGTGCGGACGTCCTTCAGATGGACCAGGCCGATGCGGTCCGCGTGGGCGGCGGCGAAGGCGACCGGGTCGATGCCGCCGATCGTAAGGTGGCCCGTGTCGAGACACCATCGGACGTCGGAAAGGTCGAGCACCGCTCGGACATCCTCGGCGTTCTCGACCAATGTGCCGACATGGGGGTGCAGCACCTGGACCAGACCGTGGTCCGCCGCGATCTTCTCGACCAGGGCCAAGCCGTCGCACAGGTTGCGCCATTGCCCGGCGTCGCGCTCGGGTCTCTGACCCCACTGCTCGTCGGCCACCGCCGCTGTGACCAGGTGACTCGCGCCGGCGCCGGCCAGCCGCCGGGCCGCCGCAACGGCGGCCTCCTCCAGGGCGGCCCGCCGGTTCGGGTCGTGCAGGACGAGGGGCACGAAGCCGCCCACCGCTCGCAGGCCAAAGGACTCGAGAAGCCTGCGGATGTCCGAGCCCTCGTCCCCTAGGTACCCGACCGGGCCGAGCTCGGTGGCGACCAGCCCGAGCTTGCGCATCTCGCCCAAGACCCGGGCCGGCGGAAGGGTGACGCCCCAGCCTGGGACCTCACACACGCCCCACGAGATCGGGGCACCAGCGAGCCGGCCGGCGATCGGTGCCAACGTTGCCTCCTCATCTCGGCTTCCGGCTCCAGCTTCGCACCCCGCGGCGGCCAGCCATTAGGGCCGATGGGCCCTAATGGGAGCGGATCAGCCGCTGCTCAAGGCAGGCCCATCTCCAAGTTCCGACGGGCCGCATTGGGCGGGGCCGTCGCCCCCATGACGCCACCGATCGCCCGGCCTCGGAGCGACTCGTGAGTAGATTCAGGTGCACATCCAGACATCGTGAAGGTGAGTTCGCTTCTTCGATGAGACCTGACCGAACACGGGGCTCACACGACGTCGTTGTGCTGGAGGAGGGAAAATGAGCAAACCAGAGCAGGGGCGAGGACGCCAACATGTCCATCTCGCGTTCGCCCAGTCATGCTGGCGTGAGGAGATCGTCGACCGCTGCCGAGAGTCCTTCGGGCCCGACTTCCCCTCGACGTCGTGGCCTAAGGCTTGACTCCCCCACCCGAGCATTACATCGCTTGGGATCACCCGAGCCCGGTGCTCGACACGTTGGGCGGCTTCCTCCGTCACGAGTCGAACCCACTACTGATCGGCTTCTTCGTCGACGAGCACAAGATCAACGCCCGGGGTTTCCTACACGCCGGTGTTCTCGCCACCATTGCCGACGTCGCCATAGGTCACGCTCTGGCTCGTTCCACCGACCCACCGACCAATCTGGTCACCGTCAACCTCAACTGCGACTACACCGGCGTCGCGGAATCTGAAACCTGGGTGGACGGATCCATCGAGATCGGCCGGATGGGCCGCCGCCTGGCCGTGGGCACCATTGCGTTCAGCGTCGCCGGCCGGCCAATCGGATCCGCCCGTGGCCTCTTTCTCCCGGCCTAACCCGGCTCGCCCTTCTCGCTTCGCACCGCGCGCGGCCCGCGATTAGGGCCTATGGGCCCTAACTTCACGCGACCGTCCCAGGTAGCGTCAGAGAGAGGTGTCACCGGAAAAACCCTGCGGGCTCCGGCGCCAACTGGAGGTACGGCCATGAACAGCGAGGGATCTCACCGAGTGCGTTGGACGGTCATCGCGGCCCTGGGGGCCGTCGCGCTCCTGGTCGCCGCGTGCAGCAGCACCCCGTCGAAACCGTCCACGTCCACCTCCACGTCCACCTCGACATCGACCACACAGCCGGCCACGACCACGACGACCACCCAGACGGCCCTCTCCAATTGCACGTCGGCGCAGCTGGAGGTCACCGCCGGACTCAGCTCGGGAGCCGCCGGGACGATCGGCCAAGTCGTGCTGTTCCACAACACCAGCGCGACCACGTGCCTTCTCCACGCGTTCCCGGGGGTGGCCGGCCTTGACGCCGCGGGCAACCAAGTGGTCCAGGCCACCCGGGAGGTCAACCTGGCCCCGTTCTCCGGGCCGATCTCGTCGCTACCCACCGTCCAGCTGACACCGGGGAGCACCGCCTCCGCGCTCGTCTTCGGGTCCGATGTCCCCGCCGGGGGGGCGACGTCGTGCGTGACCTACGCGGGACTGCTGGTGACCCCGCCGAACACCTTGCAGTCGGTCCATCTCAGCGTGACCATGCCGGGGTGCGCAGGACTGCGGGTGGGACCGGTCTACGCCGGGACGACCGGCATGGCGTCGTAGACAGATCCGAACGCCCAACCCCGGGTCAGCTCGGCGCGAGACTTTGGAACATGGGTCGGCTCTATCCCGAAATTGACGACCGGTTGGCCAGCTTCGTCGAGTCCCAACCGGTGTTCTTCGTGGCGACGGCGCCGCTTGCCGCCGACGGCCACATCAACTGCTCCCCCAAGGGCAACCAGGGAACGTTCGCCGTCTTGGACGACCACCGAGCCGCCTATCTTGATCTGACCGGAAGCGGCGCCGAGACGATCGCGCATCTCCGGGAGAACGGCCGCGTCGTGTTGCTGTTCTGCGCCTTCGTCGGCCCGCCACGGATCGTGCGGTTCCACGGAACCGGCGAGGTGATCCCGCTCGGGGACCCGCGCTTCGACGAGCTTCTGGGGAGCTTCACCCCGAATACCGGGGCGCGGGCCGTGGTGGTCGTCTCGGTGGAGCGGATCTCGGATTCGTGTGGCTACGGGGTGCCGATCATGGAGTTCCAGCGCCACCGCGACAACCTCGACCACTGGGTCGAGACAAAGGGCGGGTCCGACGGACTGGTCTCCTACCGCGCCGAGAAGAACGCACAGAGCATCGACGGCCTGCCCGCGTATGCCGAGGTGCTGCCCCGGACCTAGTCGGTTACCGACCGCCCAAGATGTTGCCGAGGGCGCTCGCCACGGCACCGCCGGCCGCACCGGCCGCCGCCGGGCGGGAGTCACCGCCCAGGTAGGGCGACATCGCCCCGGCCAAGATCGGGATCGGCATCGACTGGAGCCACACCCGGCCGGGCCCGGTGAGGACCACCCAGTGGTGCCCGTCGGCCCCCAAGTAGCGGTTGGCGATCCCGGGGACCCGGATCACCTGGAAGCTCACCGAGGACTGGAAGAGCCCGACGTGGCCGGGGTGGACCCGCATGATCTGGCCGGGCTCGAGGTCGTAGACCATGACCTCGCCCGACAGCTCGATCCACGCCTGGCCGCTCCCGCCGATCTTCTGCAGCAAGAAGCCCTCGCCGCCAAAGATCCCGCCGCGGAACGTCTGCTGCAACGCGACCGAGATCTGCACCCCGGGGGTTCCGGCCAAGAAGCCGTGCCGGTGGGCCAGGTATTCTTGGTTGAGCTCGATCGGGAAGATCGTGCCGGGCAGCTTGGCCGCGAAGGCGACCATGCCCCCTGAACCCTCGGCGGTGAAGGTGTTGAAGAGGAAGGTGCCGCCGCCGGCGACCCGCTTCACCGCGCCGAGCAGGCCCTTGCCACCCGCACCGGCGCCCATGCCGGTCGTCATCTGAACGCCGTCGGTCATCCAGGAGAACTCGCCGTCCTCTGAGACCACGCTCTCACCGGGGTCGAGCTGGATTTCGAGCACCTGGAGCACCGAACCCTTGATCTGGTGCTGCATGAGGTTCTTCCTCCTTGTCTCGGCCGCCGGAGGCCGACGCGCATCAGGGTACCTTCAGGCGAAGCGGGCGCGCCGGCTGGGCGCAACGTGGGGTAGTGGGTCAACTTGATCTGTTACGGCCCGAGGCCAGGCTCTTTCTCGGCATCAGCTGTCGGTCCCTCGGTGCGAGGGGGCGCGAAACTGCTCTTCGGAGCTTCCGACGTAAAGCTCAATGTGCGCGGAGGGTTGAAGGTGACCCACTACCCAATGCTCCGGGGGCCGGCGCGCCTGGCGCGCCGGGTCGGTCAGCTGACCCGCGACCCCGCGGGGGTGCTCGGGAGACAACTGACTTGTGGGGTGGCCGGACCGTTGCCCGCCAGCGTGACCGAGCTCAACGGCACCGGCACGCTTAGAGAGGCCGACTGGCCTCCCGGGATCTTCTCGGTGCGGATCGACGACGAACCGACGGTGCCATGGGCGGTGCTGATCACGGCCCGGCAGGTGGCTCGGCCAACCACGGCGGAGTTGTTGGCGACCACGAAGCTCACGATGGCGGTCGGATCGGTCGTCGCGCTGCGTTGTTCTGCGGCCGGGACGGTCGCGCGGACCGAGGTCACCGAGTACGTCGGCTGAGGCGAACCCACCGCCAAGATGGCCACCCAGGTGCCGATCGAGCCGGTCACCACCGCCAGCACGGTCACGAGCGCCACCGCCCGCACGATGCGGGACCGGCGGTACGGTCGGGCGTCCTCGTCGCCGTAGGGACCCTCCGACCAGCCCCAGCCGTCGCCGGAGTCGTCGTCCCCCCACCCGTCGCCACCCCAACCGGATCCGACGACCGGGTCGTCGACCTCTCTCGCGCTGAGCACGTCGGTCTCGATCACCAGCCGCGAGGCTACTGCGGCCTCGCTCCCGCCACCGGCCAGGTGGTGCGTGGCACAAGAGCGGCGCGCGCGAAGCTGGAGCCATGGAGCCGGCCCCGAGAACCAGCCCGCCCAACCAGCGAGACCCGGGCCTCCCCGAGCCGCTCGACCGGGCCCGCCGCCTGGGCGAGGGCCTGGCCACCACCCCCCTGCGGCTGCTCTCCAACCTGGCCGACCCGATCCGGGACGACATCGGCCGAGGGGTTCGACGCTCGTTCGGGATCTCCGGGGAACCCCGCCCCCGCGCCATGGACCCCGAGACGGCGTTCGTCCATCCCGACTCCGTGGTCCGGGTGGTCCACAGTGATCTCGGGGTGATGATGATCGGGGGCCTCGAGCGCGCTCATGCTCCAGGCGCTCCACCCGCTCGCCATGGCCGGCGTGGCCGACCACTCCTCCTACGAGGACGACCCCATCGGACGCCTGCGGCGGACGGCCAACTTCGTCGGTACCACCACCTTTGGAACCACCGCCGAGGCCCGCGAGGCGATCAGGCACGTCAAGGCGGTCCACCGCCGGGTCCGGGGCATGGCGCCCGACGGCCGACCGTATTCGGCCGACGACCCCGAACTGCTGACCTGGGTGCACGCCGCCGAGATGTACTGCTTCCTCGAGGCCACCCAGCGCTTCGGCGCGCGTCGGCTGAGCAAGGACGAGTGCGATGCGTACTACAAGCAGACCGCGCCCGTCGCGATCGAGCTCGGTGCCGAATGGGTCCCGTCTTCGGTCGACGAGATGCACGCCTACTTCTTGCGCCTCCGCAGCGATCTCTACGGCGGACCGCAGGCGCTGGCGGCGCGGGACTTCCTCCTCCGCGGGGTCGCCCGCAAACCCGAGGACCGAGCGGTCTACGGGCTGATCGTGGGGGCCGGGGTCAGCGTGCTCCCCCACTGGGCGCGGGCCAAGCTGAGGATCCCCACGCTTCCGATGTTCGACACGGCCGTCGTCACCCCGGCGGGCCGGCTCCTCTGCGTGGCCCTGCGATGGGCGGTCCCGCCCCGGCGCTGAGATCGCTCAGCGGGTCAGACCGAAGCCGCCGTCGATCACCATGACCTCGCCGGTCATGTAGGGCGACTCGGCGAGGAACAGCACCCCGTCGGCCACCTCATCGGAGGTCGCGCCGCGCCGCATCGGCGCCACCCGGCGGTAGAACTCGCGGCTGGCCTCCCAGGTCGCGGTCCGGGGGGTGTCGACGAGCCCCGGTGCCACGGCGTTCACCCGCACATCGGGGCCGACAACCTTGGCCACCAGCTCGGTCATGTGGTTGGTGGCGGCCTTTGAGCACGCATAGGGAATCGAGCTGCCCACCTCGCGAATCCCGGCCAGCGAGGTGACGTTCACGATCGACCCCTTCGACTCGGCGAGCGCCGGTACCGCGGCCACCGTGAGGGCCCAGGTGCCGAACACGTTGACCGAGAAGATTTCCTTCCACAGCTCGATCGGCGCGTCGTTCAGGTTCTCGTGCGGGATGACCGGACCGGTGCCGGCGTTGTTCACCAACACGTCGAGCCGACCCCACTGCTTCAGTGCCGTCTCCACCAACATGGCGCACTGGGTCTCGTCGGCCACATCTGCCTGCACGTAGCGCGCGTCGGGAAGCGAGTCGGCGACCGCCTGGCCGGCCTCGACCGAGTGGGCCGAGTTGACCAGCACCGACGCCCCGAGCGAGCCGAACCGCTTGGCCACCGCTTCGCCGATCCCGCTCGAGGACCCCGTCACGAGGACGACCTTGCCCTTCCAAGGGCCCTCGGCTCGATCGTCGGCCAGTGCGCTCATCGCGGCACCACTCCCCACGCTCCCTCCCACTGCTCTCCCGGATGCAAGACGATCAGCCCGTGACCCGAACGGAAGGCGTCGGGCGGACACGTCATGGGCTCGACCGCCACCGCGCGACGGCGGTGCTCTGGGTCCAAGGTGTCACCGGTGTAGCACATGAGGTACCCGAAGCCTTCGTCCATCCACAGCCGGGTCGCGCTCTGTTCCCCGGGGTCGGCGAGCTCGACCCACGCCAGCCGGTCCGCCGCGCGCTCGATGCCCGTATACGCCGTGTCGAGCTGGGTCGGCCCGATCGGGCGCTGCTGGGTGAAGTCGTACTCGGTCCCGGCCACCGCCCGGACCTCGCCGGTCGGCAGGCCACGCTGGTCGAGGACCAGCCGCTCGTGGGCCGGCAGAACCAACAGCGCGGTGTCGATCGGGTCGCGGGCCGGCTGGAGGTAGGGATGGAAGCCCAGGCCGAACGGGAGGGTCGATCGGCCGACGTTGGAGGCCACGGTGCTGACCGTGAGCCCGTCGCGGCCGAGCCGGTACTCGATCCTCACCAACAGGTTGAACGGGTACCCCGGTGTCGGGAACACGTGGCATCGCACGGCCACCATGTTCTGGGCCTTCACCTCGAGCTCCCAGGGCAACCACCGGACCAAGCCGTGGATGGCGTTGTTGCGCTCGGGCTCGTCGAGCGCAGCCTGGGCGGTCGTCTCCTCGAAGGTGTACCGGCCGTCCCCGAGGCGGTTGGGCCACGGTGCGAGCACCTGGCCCCGGCCGCCGTGAGACCACTCGTCGGCCGCAAAGCCGGCCACCACCGGCCGCTGGTCGAGCGTGTAGCTGCGCAGCGTGGCCCCGACCTCGGTGATCACCACCCGTTGGCGTCCGTGGGCGATCTCCCACTGGGTGCCGGTCACCGAGCGCAGCTCGGCCGCCTTGGGGCCCGAACCGGTCCGGCCCGCCGGTGCTCGAGGGTTGCGTGGTGGCATGGGAAAGGGAGGCGCCCGATCGGCGAAATTCGGACCGAATCGCCGGCGGTATCGTACTGGGCGAGTGCGCATCCTGGTCACCAACGATGACGGTGTGCACGCCCCGGGCCTCGGTGCGTTGGTCCGGGCACTCGCCCGATGGGCCAAGGACGGCGATGGCCACGAGATCGTCGTCGTGGCGCCGCTGGCCAACTACTCGGGTGCCTCGGCGGCCATCGGGACCGTCTTTGAGCGCGAGGCGGTGGAGTTCCGGCGGGTCCACATCGAAGGCGCCGAGGAGATCCCCGCCTACGGCCTCGACGCGCCGCCGGCGTTGGCGGTGGTCGTCGGCACCTACGGCGCCTTCGGCCCGCCGCCGGACCTGGTCGTCTCGGGGATCAACCTCGGGGTGAACGTCGGTCGGTCCATCCTGCACTCGGGCACCGTGGGCGCCGCCCTCACCTGCGCCCAGCACGGGCTGCGCGGCCTGGCCGTCTCGCTCCGCTCCCAGCCCCACCCCTACCACTGGGAGACCGCGGCGGAACTGGCCCTCCGGGTCATCCCGGCGGTCGCGGCCGCGCCGCCAAAGACGGTGATCAACCTGAACGTGCCGGCGGTGCCGCTCGACCAGCTGCGCGGGGTGGTATCGGGCCGGATCAGCGACGCCGGCATCGTGAAGGGCGCACACGCCGTGATGACCGGTGGCGATGCCGGGTCGGTCGAGCTGGTGCTCGGCACCGCGATCCCCTCGCTCGGTGACACCTCCGGCGAGGACCCATCCGACGACGCGGCACTGGTCGGGGCCGGCTACGCCTCCCTGACCGCGTTGCACGGCGTGGGTGAGGACCACCGCCCCCACATTCAGGTAGTCGTCGAGCGGGCGGTGCGCGAAGCGGGCCTGCCTCGTCCCTGAGCGGGGAACGGGCCGCCCAGGCGCTCAGTCGTCGGGACCGGGCCGTCCACGGGCGCGCTTGGTCTCGCCCCTCGATCGCTTCTCGGACAACCGACGTTCCTTCGACCCCCTGGTCGGGGCGGTGGGCCGCCGGACCCGTTCGGTCTTCAGACCCTCGGCCAGACGGTTGACCAGGCGATCCAGCGCCACCTGGCGGTTCCGGGCCTGGGAGCGATCTTCGCCCGCACTCGCGCGGACCACCGGACCGATCCGCTCGAGGAGGCGGGCCCGCTGCCGGGGCCCGAGGCTCGAGGAGGCGAGCACATCGAAACGCACCTCCACCCGGCTGTTGGTGCGGTTGGCGTGCTGGCCCCCCGGTCCGCCCGAGGTCGTGGCGCGCCACTCGACCTCGTCGAGTGGAATGGAGAGCGAACGGCCGACGCGCAGCCGGTCGCGATAGGGGCCCTCTTCGGCCGGGCCGGCGCCGGTGTGGGGGTCCTCGGCCACTCTGGTGAGCGTACGACCGCGACGAGGGAAGGGGTGAACATCGGGCCCCGCCGGTACGCTCCGCACATGGAGCATCGCCACCTAGGGCGCAGCGGCATGGTCGTCTCCGCCATCTCCTACGGCAACTGGATCACCCACGGCGGCCAGGTCGAAGAGGACACCGCCGTCGCGTGTGTGCGGGCCGCGCTCGACGTCGGCATCACGACGTTCGACACCGCCGACGCATATGCGAGCGGAGCGGCCGAGGAGGTCCTCGGGCGCGCGCTCAGTGGCGTCCGCCGGGACTCGATCGAGATCTTCACCAAGGTGTTCTGGCCGACCGGGCCCAACCCCAACAACCGGGGCCTGTCCCGCAAGCACATCCTCGAGTCCTGCGACGCATCGTTGCGGCGACTCCAGACCGACCACGTCGACCTCCTCCAGGCCCACCGATACGACGTGGACACGCCACTCGAAGAGACCCTGCGAGCCTTCGATGACCTGGTCCGGATGGGCAAGGTGCACTACATCGGGGTCTCGGAGTGGAACGCCGAGCAGATCACCGACGCGCTTCGGATTGCCGACGAGATGGGTCTCGATCGCATCGTGTCCAACCAGCCCCAGTACTCGTTGCTGTGGCGGGTCATCGAGCCCCTGGTCGTGCCCCTGTGCGAGAAGGAGGGCATCAGCCAGATCGTCTGGTCTCCGCTGGCCCAAGGCGTGCTCACGGGCAAGTACCGCCCCGGCGCGGCCGCGCCGAGCGGGAGCCGCGCCGCATCGGAGTCCGGTGCGGCGATCATGGGACGCTTCCTGCGAGACGAGGTGCTCGAGCCGGTCGAGAACTATGCGGTGATCTGCCAGGAGGCCGGCTACACGCCGGCGGCGGTCGCCCTGGCGTGGGTGCTGCGCAACTCGAACGTGGCCTCGACGATCGTGGGGGCGACCCGGCCCGAACAGCTGGCCGAGAACGTCACCGCCTTGGACGTCGACCTGGGCGACGACCTGGTGGCGGCGATCGAGGCGGCACTGGCCCCGGCGGTGACCGACGACCCCGCCCTGACGGTCAGCCCGGCCAGCCGGATCTAGCCATGCGGACCGCACCGCTGCCGTGACCGCCGGCACCCCCCACCGGGTCGTCGTGATCGGGGGCGGGTTCGGGGGGTTGTTCGCGCTTCGGGCCCTGCGGCGAGGCCCGGTCGATGTCGCAGTGATCGACCGGACCAACCACCATCTCTTCCAGCCGCTCCTCTACCAGGTCGCCACGGGAATCCTGTCCCCTGGCGAGATCGCCCCTCCGATCCGCGACGTCGTGCGCCGCCATCGCCGCACCGAGGTGGTGCTCGGTGAGGTGACCTCGATCGATCTCGGCGCTCGGACGGTGACTGCGCATCAAGGAGCGTCCGCCCACACCATTGGCTACGACAGTCTGATCGTCGCCGCCGGCGCCCAGACCTCCTACTTCGGCCACGACGAGCTCAGTCGCTGGGCGCCCGGCATGAAGTCGGTCGACGACGCGTTAGAGCTGCGTGGCCGCATCTTCGGGGCGTTCGAGATGGCGGAGACAGAATCCGACGCCGGCCGGCGCGACGAATGGCTCACCTTCGCGGTGGTCGGCGCCGGCCCCACCGGCGTCGAGATGGCCGGCCAGATCGTGGAGCTGTCCAGACGCTCGCTGCACCACAACTTCCGCCACATCGACCCGCGCTCGGCACGCGTCTTGTTGTTCGACGGGGGAACGTCGGTCCTGGCCGAATTCGGCCCGCGGCTGGCCCAAAGGACCGGGCGCGACCTAGCGCGCCTGGGGATCGAAGTGCACCTCGACGCGATGGTGACCGACGTGGACGACCACGGCCTCGAGGTCCGCCTCGGCGATGGCTCGACGCGCCGGTTCGCCGCCCGCACCAAGATCTGGGCCGCCGGGGTGAAGGCGTCTGCGCTCGGCAGCACCCTGGCCGAGCAGTCCGGCGCCCAGCTGGACAGGACTGGTCGGGTCGAGGTCCTCCCCGACTGCTCGCTCCCGGAGCACCCCGAGGTGTTCGTCGTCGGAGACCTCATGACGCTCAATCGCCTGCCCGGGGTCGCCGAGGTCGCCATGCAGTCCGGCGCCCACGCGGCCAAGGTGATTCTGCGGCGACTGGCCAGCGGCGAGGACGGTCCGGGGGCTCCCCTCCGCTACCGCGACCTCGGGTCGATGGCCACCATTGCCCGCTTCCGCGGGGTGGCCAAGATCGGTCGGATCCAGATCGCCGGGTTCGTGGGCTGGGTGGCGTGGCTCGTCGTCCACCTCACCTTCCTCACCGGTTTCAAGAACCGCCTGTCCGCGCTCGCGCACTGGGCGGTCAGCTTCCTCGGCCGGGCTCGCGCGGAACGGACCATCACCGAGCAGCAGATCGTGGCCCGGCTGGCCATCGAGGCCCACCAGGCCGGGGGCCTTAGCCGGCCGGTGCCTCCTGAGCGTCGGGGTACAACGAGGCCCGCAGCTCCCGCTTGAGCATCTTGCCGGTCGCGCTGCGCGGTAGCTGCTCGGTCGAGAACGTGACCAGCGTCGGCACCTTGAAGGCCGCCAGACGCTCCCGCACATGGGCCTGCAGCTCGTCCACGGTCAAGGTGGCGCCCCGCTTGAGCACCACCGCCACCGCGACCTGCTCGCCCAATCGGGGGTCGGGGACCCCGAACACGGCGGCCTCGTAGACGGCCGGGTGCTCGTAGATGGCCGCCTCGACCTCGGCGCAGTAGATGTTCTCGCCTCCCCGCAGCACCATGTCCTTGGCCCGGTCCTCGACGTAGATGAACCCGTCTTGGTCCAGATGGCCGATGTCGCCGCTGCGGAGCCAGCCGTTCACGATGGTCTTGGCCGTCTCTTCGGGCTTGTTCCAATAGCCACGGATCAGGTTGGGGCCCTTGAACCAGATCTCGCCGCGTTCGTCGGCGTCGACCCGCTCGTCTCGGTCGTCACGGACCTCGACCTGCATGATCGGGACGACCCGCCCGGCACTCGAGGGGTGAGAGATGTAGTCGTCGCCACTGTTGCCCGGCCCGTACGCGTTGGTCTCGGTCAACCCGTAGCCGATGGCCGGACGGCCCGAGGAGAACTCCTCTTCGACCCGGCGCACCAGCGTGGGCGGTGACGGTGCGCCGCCGCCCGCGATGGAGGCGAGCGAGGACGTGTCGTACTTGTGGAAGTTGGGCGACTCGATCAGGTCCCAGCTCTGGGTGGGCACCCCGACGAAAGTGGTGATCCGTTCGCTCTCGATGAGCTGGAGCGCCTTCTCGGCGTCCCAGCGGTACATGATCACCAGCTTGATGCCCGATGAGAACGCCGAGAGCATCACCGGGATGCAGCCGGTCACGTGGAACAGCGGCACCGCCAAGATGAGGGCCGGCGGGTACGGCGGGGTCGGTGCGGGCGCCTCACCCTCGTTGCGGACCAGCTCGATGCCGAGGCGGCACCCGAACGCCATGAGCGCCTGGACGACCGCCCGATGGGGGGACACGGCGCCCTTGGCGACGCCGGTGGTGCCCGAGGTGTACAGGATCGTCGCGTCGTCTTCGGGGCCGAACGTCACCTCGGGCAGGGGTCGACCCAACTCGACGACGTCCTCGTAGCGCTCCACACAGGCGGCGTGGGCGTCGTCGGCGTGACTCCGCACGGCGATCACCCGGACCCCCAACCGTTGGCAGGTCAGCGTCATCCGAGCGACCCGCTCGGGGTCGGCCAGGACGACCGAGGCGCCGGAGTCCTCCATGGCATAGGCGAGCTCGTCCTCGGTCCACCATGCGTTGAGGGAGACCGAGATGGCGCCGACCGAGAGGGTGGCCGCGAACGAGATGATCCACTCGGGCAGGTTGCGCATCGCGATGGCGACCCGGTCGCCCACCTTGATCCCGTAGTGGTCGACCAAGGTGGCGCCCAACGCGTCGACGTGGGTCATGACGTCGGCGAAGCTCCAGCGCTCCCCCTCGTAGACGAGGAACGTCTCTTCGCCGCGCCGCCGCGCCGGGGCGAAGATCTCGCGCAGCGTGGGCGGCGCATTCTTGAAGACCTTGTAGCTCACGTCGCCGACCGTATAGTCGACGATCTCGAACAGCTGGCCCTTCGCCGTGACCCGGGCCGCCGCCTCGTCATAACTCAGCATTCGATGGTCACCACATTCAATTTAATTGGGGCCCGCGCCACCCCGGCGCTTGGGCTCGCTAAGGATGCCACCCCGGTCGAACCGGATCGAGCTGGCCACGCGCCCGGTGCTCCTTACCGGAAGTTCATATCGGACATTTACCCTGCTCTTGCTCCATTCTCAGGCTGAGCAAACAGGATCAGCCATGAGCGAGCAAGAGCAGACCCCCGAACAACCTCCCTCCCCGCCCGCCGGCGCTCGTTTCACCCGGGCTCCCGAGGCCACCGCGCCCGCGCCAATCCGATCGATCGTCAACCCCCTGCACCCGTCTTGTCCCCCCGACCCGGTCGGCACACTCCCCCCGGTGCCGACCGGGTCGCCGGCGGGCCAGCCCGACGAGTCGACTTCCCTTGGGGCTAGTTTCGAGCACCACCGCCTGAGCTCGCTCGTACCCCTGGTTCGGCCCGGTGGTGAAGCGGGTCACGCGATCATCCGGCGTCGTGTCGCTCTCGACGGCCGGTTAGCGCAAGTGACCCGCCTGAATCAGCTCGTCGAGCATCCGATCGATCGCGCCCAACCCGATGGAGAGGTGGCCCTCACCTTGCTCGAGGTGGGCAGAAACCCCCGGCACATGCGATGCGAGCCATTCGCCGTGGGCAAAGGGCACCATCAGGTCGTCACTCCCCTGCCACACCGACGTCGGAACGGAAACCTCCTCCAAGGCAAAGCCCCAGGGCTTGGTGAACGCCAGGTCGTCATCGAGCCATCCGTCCACGCCAGTACGCAACGCCTCGCGGAAACTGGCGACCATATCCTCACCAAACTCGTCGGTCAGGACAGCCCGGTCGACGTCGGGTAGCAAGGTATCCAAAGAGGCGATCACGCCATCAAGCGTGACGTCCTTGAGATGCTCTCTGGCCGCATTGAGGTACGGGGCCAACGACTGCTCTCCGCCCTCGGCCGCCCCGAACTCGGCGATGTTCTCCTCGCCCATCCCGGCCATCCACTCGAGCCCCTCGGCCTCATGGGGGGCGACCCCGGCGATCACCAGCACCGCGGCGGCCGCATCGAGCCGGGCCCCGCACGCCAATGCGTGCGGGCCACCCCCCGACCAACCGGCGACCAGACACCGATCCGCGTCTAATGCCACGAGCACCTCGGCGATGTCGTCCACCACGTCGGCGACCGAGCGGTTCCTGTGACGAATGGAGCCTCCATATCCGGGTCGCGAGGTGGTGACGAGGCGAAGCCCGCGTGCATGAGCGGCACGTTCGATCGCGCGGAACGGAACGAAGGCGCCGGGAGTCCCGTGGTGGAACACGAGAGGGACGCCGTTGGGTGGCCCAGTGACCAGATAATCGAGACCGCGCCCGTCGGTGAGCACCAGATGATCAGAAAGCGCCATGGCATCATTTTGCCAGCGGGTCGACCCGGAGGCTATCCCTCACGCCTGCGGCGAGCTATGGGCAAGGGACGTGGGCCTCGTGCGATCCGAACCCACTTCCAAAGGACATCAGCGTCACTGCCAAGGACATCTCCTCGTCAGTGACGGCGAGGATTCACGCTAGGAGCAGCCGCTCGTGGTCCCACAGTTCGTGCACACGTAGCACGAGCCGGCCCGCTGCATCGCGTCACCGCAGCTATAACAGAATGGGGCGTCGCGCTGTTCGGCCCTCGCGAGCGGCTGGTTGACCGCCGAGGACGACGTCATGCGGTCCTCGCCCAGGTTGACCGAGGTCGTCGCGCTCTCCTCGACCCCGGGCAGGGTCGGCTGAATGCGCTCGGACGCCGACAGGACCCCGAGCTCGAGACGCTCGTCGTAGGACAGGTAGTCGAGCGCGAGCCGACGGAAGATGTAGTCGACCAGGCTGGAGGCCAGCCGGAGATCGGGGTCGTCGGTGAGGCCGGCCGGCTCGAACTTCATCGCCGAGTACTTCTGGATGTAGGTCGCCAGGGGCACGCCGTGTTGGAGACCCAGGCTGATCGAGATGGAGAAGGCATCCATGATCCCGGCCAGCGTCGAACCCTGCTTCGATACCTTGATGAAGACCTCGCCCGGGCGCCCGTCCTCGTACTCCCCCACCGTCACGTAACCCTCGCAATCGGCGACGCGGAAGGCCGAGGTTCTCGACATGCGGCGCCGGGGCATGCGTTCCCGGATCGCACCGACCACGACGGGGTCTGACCTCACCTTGCGCTCATGAGCCAGGGCCAACTCGAGCTCAGCCACCTTGTCGGTCAGCTCACGGGTGTGAGCCTCGGCCTCGGACCCCGCCGGGGCCAGGTCTCCGCCGGTGGCCTTCTTGGTGGTCGACAGCGGCTGGGCGACCTTGCAGTTGTCACGGTAGATGGCGACGGCCTTGATCCCGAGGCGCCATGCGTCGATGTGAAGCTGCTCGACGTCCTCGACGGTCACCTCCTCGGGGAGGTTGACCGTCTTTGAGATGGCTCCGCTGATGAACGGCTGGACCGCACCCATCATCTTGATATGACCCGAGTAGTGGATCGTGTTGTCACCCATCGAACAGGCGAACACGGCCAGGTGGGACGCGGACAGATGCGGGGCCCCGACGATCGTCTTGTGCTCGTCGATGTACGCGATGATCTCGGCCACCTGGCTCTCGGCGTAACCGAGCTGGCGCAGCGCCCGAGGCACCGTCTGGTTGACGATCGACATCGAACCGCCGCCGACCAGCTTCTTGGTCTTCACCAGCCCGAGGTCGGGCTCGACGCCGGTGGTGTCGCAGTCCATCAGGAGCGCGATGGTCCCGGTCGGAGCGAGCACGCTGGCCTGGGAATTGCGGACGCCCGAGTGCTCCGCCACCTCGACCGCCTCGTCCCATGCCTCCTGGGCCGCCGAGAGCAGCTCGAAGGGGACCAGCTCCTCGTCGATCTTGGCCGCCGCCGCCTGGTGCTTGCGCAGGACGCCGAGCATCGCGTCGACGTTGTTGTGGAAGCCGACGCACGGGCCCATCCGGGCGGCCGTGCGGGCCGAGGTCGCGTACGCCTGACCGGTCATGAGCGCGGTGATCGCGGCGGCCCACGCCCGACCCTCGTCGGAGTCATAGGGAAGGCCCTTGGCCATGAGCAGCGCACCGAGGTTGGCGTAGCCGATGCCCAGCTGACGGAACAGCCGAGAGGTGTCGGCGATGTTCTTGGTCGGGTAGTCGGCGTTGCCGACCAGGATCTCCTGGCCGGTGAACAGGACCTGGACGGCCGACTTGAACGCCTCGGCGTCGAAGCTGTCGTCGTCGTTCAGGAACTTCATCAGATTCAGGCTGGCCAGGTTGCAGGCCGAGTTATCGAGGTGCATGTACTCGCTGCAGTTCCGCACCACGAAGCCGTCGACCACGTAGGAGTGGTTGCGCGGCTCGGACAGGTTGTAGGTGAGCTCGACCCGGTCCTCGGAGCGCTCAACCAGCCTCACCGTGCGGCGGACGTCGTAGAAGCTCGAGCCCACGACGAGGTCGCGCAGCAGGCCCTGCTTTCGGTTGAGCGAGAAGCCAACGTGCTGGGCGAAGCCCAGGATCGAGCCCGAGGTGATGCGCAGGTCATACACGGCACGCTGGCCATAGGTCCGCTCCGTCCCGTCCTTCGCCGTGTACTCGAAGGAGGATCGGCCCTCGGAGCGCACCGGGTAGATGCGGCAGAAGACGCCGAAGGTGGACAGCAGCTTCTGGACGCCTCGGAGGAGATCGATTGACGTCGACCCGAGGGCGACGTAGCTCCCCTTCTCGGGGTTCACCACCACGGTACCGTCGGCGTCGAAGAGCCCCTGGAGGAAGGCGCCGACGGAACTGGCCGGGGCCTGCTCGATCGACCATGGGACCCGCTTCTCGGGCCCAGTGACGGACCGCACGCCCAGTGCCTCGAGGAACCGCTTGAAGGGGCGGCGGGCCAGGCGCAGCTGCGCGGTCCCGTTGGCCTGCTCCGAGACCTTGAGCGGACGGTCCCCATTGACCCACTCGATGAGCTCTTGGTGGCGGGGCAGGACCTCGGTGCGGTCCTCGGCGCTGCCGTAGATGGTGGTCGTCGTTGTTCCCGAGGTGCTTCCGTCGCCGATGAGCCAGCCGAGGTAATGGGCGAACTTGGGGGTCCACCGGTCCGGCAGGCGCAGCTCGTCACCGTGGTCGCCCTTGGTGTGGTAGCTGCCAGGATCTGAGGAGACCGGGAGCCCGAGGTCCGCCTCGACCGCCGGGGCCGGCAGGTCGAGAAGCTTGACATCGTCCGCAGCGGTCAGCTCCCCGGCCTCCACGTAGCCCCGATTGGTGGTGAAGATCCGGTGGCCGGGGGTGCAGCGCAGTTCGGAGCCGTTGTCGAAGCGGAGCCGGACGATCTCGTTGTAGCCCGTGATCATGAACGCCTCGGGCGGCGTGATCAGCAGCTGCTCGCTCGGGGAATCAGGGTTGGTCGCGTCGTGCGTGTAGATGCCGAACCGCTCGCCGCGGTTCGCCCGGTCGAACAGCTCGGAGAACGCGATGAGCCCCTTGTCGGTGTGAACGAGCGCGCTGCCCGGGAAGCAGGGGTTGGACCCGTTGATCCGGCCCTCGTTAGGGGCGGTGTGCCACTCGTTGATCGTGGTGTCGAACTGCAGCCCGGGGTCGGCGCACTCCCACGCGGCGTGCGCGATCTGGCGGAACAGATCACGGGCCGACACCTTGCGGATGACCGATCCGTCGGTGCCGCGCGGTGAGGTCCCAGTCACGGTCGTCGATGACGGCCTGCATGAAGTCGTCGGTGACCCGCACCGAGTTGTTGGCGTTCTGGTACTGGATGGAGTAGCTGTCGGTGCCGTCGAGGTCCATGTCGAATCCGGCGTCGCGCAGGACCCGCGCCTTGCGCTCCTCGAGCGCCTTGCACCAGATGAAGTCCTCGACGTCGGGGTGGTCCGAGTCGAGGATCACCATCTTGGCGGCGCGGCGGGTCTTGCCGCCCGACTTGATGGTGCCCGGCAGAGGCGTCGGCACCGCGCATGAAGCTCACCGGACCCGACGCGGTGCCGCCACCCTTCAAGAGCTCGTGGGACGAGCGGATCCGCGAGAGGTTGACGCCGGCACCCGAGCCTCCCTTGAAGATGGTGCCCTCCTCGGTGTACCAGTTGAGGATCGAGTCCATCGAGTCGTCGACCGACAGGATGAAGCAGGCCGAAGCCTGCTGGGGAACCCCGGCGACGCCGATGTTGAACCACACCGGCGAGTTGAACGCGGCCTTCTGGTGGAGGATCAGGTGCTTCAGCTCGTCGCTGAAGATCTGGGCCTCCTCGTCGTCGTCGAAGTAGCCGTCCTTGATCCCCCACGACGTGATGGTGTCGACGACCCGGTCGATGACCTGCTTGAGCGAGTGCTCGCGCTCGGGGGTGCCGAGCGTCCCGCGGAAGTACTTCTGGGCGAGGATGTTGGTGGCGTTCACGCTCCAGGTCTCGGGCACCTCGACACCGAGCTGCTCGAAGGCGACCGAGCCGTCGCGGAAGTCGACGATCCGCGCTTCACGGAGCTCCCAGCGAACCTCGTCGTAGGGGTGGACACCTTCGGTGGTGAAGTGCCGACGGATGCCGATTCCGACTCGCTGCGGGGCGATGGCCATCTGTTCGTTGCTCCTCTGATTCCGGGCTCTCTAGTCCCTGGCCTGTGCGGCGGGCCGTTGTCGCGGCCCGTCGTTTCCGAGCGCCCCCAGGGACCATCGGGTTCACCCCCAACCACAACATATTGTGGTTGCATCCCCCATGAGGCACGAGATACTGGGGTTCATTACAGCACTGTAGTTACACCAGTGTCAACGACACATGACCCGCGTCGCCCCAGGTGAGAACGTTCCTCGTGGATTGTTCGTCTAGGCGAGCCGGACCCCGCTCCCCTAACGTCGCCCCGTGGGAACGGTCCTGGCCATCGACGCAGGCACGACCGGGGTCCGGGCGCTGGCGGTCGACGAGACCGGCCGGATCACCGACATCGCCTACCGGGAGCTGACCCAGCACTTCCCCCGCCCGGGTTGGGTCGAGCACGACGCCACCGAGATCTGGGACCACGTGCGCGGTCACCCTGGCCGAGGTCGCTCGGCCGGCTCGCGACGGCCGGCGGCCGGCGGCGATCGGGATCACCAACCAGCGCGAGACGGTGGTGGCCTGGGACCGCACGACCGGTCAGCCGCTGCACCGGGCGATCGTCTGGCAGGACCGGCGCACCGCAGCCCGCTGCGAGCAGCTGCGCGAGGCCGGCCACCTCGCCGCAGGTCCGCGCCACGACGGGCCTCGTGCTCGATCCGTACTTCTCGGCGACCAAGATGGAGTGGCTGCTCACCGAGGGCGGCCTGTCGGCCGTCCGGACGCGGGCACCTGGCCATGGGCACCGTCGACGCCTGGGTGCTCTGGAACCTGACCGGCGGACCGAACGGCGGCGTGTTCGCGACCGACGTCTCCAACGCGAGCCGGACCCTCCTCTACGACATCCACGAACGCGAATGGTCCGACGAGCTCGCCGAGCTGTTCGGCGTCCCGCTCGGCGCCCTCCCGACGGTCCGGGCCACGTGCGGCCGGTTCGGCGCAGGTGGCCGGTCGACGCCGGCGCTGCGGCGCGCTCGCCGGCACGCCCATCGGCGGCGATCGCGGGCGACCAGCAGTCGGCGCTGTTCGGCCAGGCGTGCTTCGACACCGGGATGGCCAAGGCCACCTACGGCACCGGCAGCTTCGTGCTCGTCAACGTGGGCGCCGGCGTGCCCGGCACCGAGCGAGGGGCTGGTCACGACGCTCGCCTGGGATCTCGGCGAGCACGGGTCGCGGTCCCGATCGCTACGCGCTCGAGGGCTCGACCTTCGTCTCGGGGGCGGCCATCCAGTGGCTCCGGGACAACCTCGGCGTCATCGAGCGCGCCGAGGATCTGGGGCCGCTGGCCGCGCTCGGTCCCCGACAGCGGCGGGGTGTCGGTGGTGCCCGCGTTCACCGGCCTCGGCAGCCCGTGGTGGGATCCGGCCGCCCGCGGCACCATCCTCGGTCTCACCCGGGGCGCCGGACGGGCCCAGCTGGCCCGGGCGGTCGTCGAGTCGATCGCGTTCAGCGTCCGGGCCATGGTCGACGCGATGGCCACGGCAGCCGCGGCGCCCGTCGGTGCTCCGGGTCGACGGCGGGGCCGCCGCGATGGACCTGCTCCTTCAGCTGCAGGCCGATCAGCTCAGGGTGCCGGTCGCCCGGCCGACGTCGATCGAGTCGACCGCTCTCGGCGCGGCGATGTTGGCCGGCCTGGCTGAGGGGGTGTGGGGTTCGCTCGACGAGCTGGCGTCGCTGTGGCATCTCGACGAGCAGTTCAGCGCCCGAGGCCGACCAGGAGCTGGCCGACGCCGCCTACGCGACCTGGCTGCGAGCGGTCGAGCGTTCGCAGCGCTGGGTAGTGGGTCAACTCTGATTTGTTACAGCCCTAGTCCAGCTCTATCTCAGCATCGGCCGTGGGTCCCTCGGCAGGAGGGGGAAACTGCTCTTCGGAGCTTTCGACGTAAAGCTCAATGGCCGCGGAGGGTTGAAAGTGACCCACTACCCCTTCAGGACGCCGAGGCCTCGGCAGGGCCGAGGTCAACCTCGGTGGCCTCGTGCCCGGCCAGCTCGTCGACGTAGGGGCGATCGGCCAGGCGCGAGATCTCGCCCATCAGCTGGTCGGTGAAGCTCCGGAGGACGCTCGTTGGAGGTCCGGCCCGTCTCGGTGTCGACCAGCGCCGGTCGAGTCAAAGGTCATCGGTGGGCCGAAGCTCACCCGGACCGGCCGGAACGGCCGGAACCATCTCGAGCCCCGGGGCTGGATGCCGATCGGTGCCCGAGATCCCGACCGGGATGACCGGCACCCCACACTCGAGGGCCAGCCGGGCCACGCCGGTCCGGCCGCGATGCACCTTGCCGTCGGTCGAACGTGTCCCCTCGGGGTAGAGGGCGATGAGGTGGCCCTCCTGCAAGAGCGCCGCGGGCCGTCGCAAGCGCGCGCGCCGACGCGTCGCCGCCCTGGCGTTGGATCGGGATCTGACCGACCGCCCGGAAGAACCACGCGGTCCTCTTCGCGTCGAAGTACTCAGCCTTGGCCAGGAAGGTGACCCGGCGCCGGATGGCCAGCGGGAGGAACAGGGAGTCGCAGAACGACTGGTGGCTGGCGGCGATCACGGCCGGGCCCGAGGACGGCACGTGCTCACGTCCCTCGATCCGCCAACGGAACAACAGGCGGAAGACCGGCCACAAGATGGCCTTCAGCCCCCAATAGACCACGGGCCACCGTAGCGCCGGGCGTGGGCGGCGGGCTCGGAGAAATCCCAGGCGGTGGCCACACCAAACCGCACCGGCCTCTAGAGGTGCTCGGCAGCCCGATCGAACGCGCGCACCCGACTCGACCGAGACCGGCGTTCACCCGAGTTTGGTCAGACCCCGCCTGAGGTTCCGGACCGCCTGACCGATCCGCTTCTCGTTCTCGATCAGGGCGAACCGCACATGGCCATCGCCGCCCGGTCCGAAGCCGACGCCCGGGGAGACCGCCACCTCGGCCTCTCGCACGAGGAACTTGGAGAACTCGAGCGATCCCATCTCGCGGTAGGGCTCGGGAACGGGAGCCCAGACGAACATGGTCCCCTTGGGGGGCTCGACCTGCCAGCCGATCCGGTTCAGGCCATCGCACAGCGCGTTCCGCCGGGCCTGGTAGATCTCGTTGATCTCCTTCGGATAGTCGGGGGCCTCGTTCAGCGCCACGATCCCGGCGATCTGGATCGGCTGGAAGGTGCCGTAGTCGAGGTAGCCCTTGAGCTTGGTGAGCGCCTGGATGATCGCGGCGTTGCCGAGCATGAACCCGAGGCGCCATCCCGCCATCGAGAACGACTTGGTCATCGTGTAGAGCTCCACCGCGACGTCCTTGGCCCCGGGGACCTGGAGGATCGACGGGGGCACGTATCCGTCGAAGGCGATATCCGCATAGGCGAAGTCGTGCACGAGCACCACCTCATGCTCCTGGGCGAAGCGGACCAACCGTTCCATGAACTCGAAGTCGACACACGCGGTCGTCGGATTGTGGGGGAACGACAGCACGATCACCCGGGGCTTGGGCCAAGCCGACTCCCAGGTCTCCATGAGAGAGTCGAAGAACGCCGCGCCCGGGTTGGGCGGCCCCAGCCCGGTCGAGTCACTGCCGGTCGGGCCGTCGAGGCGGACCTGGCGGACGTCGGCTCCGGCAAAGAGCGGCGCGTAGATGTGGATCGGATACGACGGCGACGGCACGAGGGCGGTGTCCCCGGGGGCGACGAGCACCCACATGAGGTGCGACAGCCCCTCCTTCGCACCGATCGTCGTCACCACCTCGGTGTCGGGGTCGACCTCAACGCCGAAATTTCTGCAGGTACCGGTTGGAAATGGCCTGGCGCAGCTTGGGGATGCCCCGGGACGCGGAATACCGGTGGTTCTTCGGGTTGTGCGCCGCCTCGCAGAGCTTCTCCACCGCGATGTCCGGCGACGGGAGGTCCGGGTTGCCGAACCCGAGGTCGATGACGTCGTGCCCTGCTCGACGAGTCTCGAGCTTGAGATCGTTGATCGTGGCGAAGACGTAGGGCGGAAGCCCATTGATGCGGCGGAATTCCATCCAACCAGGCTACCCGGCGGCACTCGCCGCTCCGGGAAGGGGCGTCGGGCGTCGAGCCTCGAGAGACCGCCGCCGATGCTCAGGCCCTGCGCAGAGCTTCGGCGGCCACCGCCAGCTCGCCGAGCCGGACCGGCCAACCGAAGACGACCCACGACGCGCCGGCGTCGAAGAGGGGCCGGGCAACGTTCAGCAACCGACCGGCGTCGAGCTCCCCGCTCCCGGGGCCGGGCCCGGCCATTCCAGCCCATGTCACCTCGGACCGCTCGGCCTGGGCGGCCACCCGCTCGGCGGGGGCCTGCCAGAAGTTCGCGACCGCCCCGACCGCTTCGACGACCGCAACGGTGTGACGATCCAGGCCGCCCACCCACACGGTGAGACCCGCCTCCAACAGCGTGCGGGCGCAACTCCCGACGGCCTGGCGGCGGTCATGGGCCGACGCGAACGGCAGGCCGTACGCCCGGTTCTCGTTCGCGCTCAGGTGGTCGCCGGTCCCCAGTCCGGCGATGATCCGGCCCGGGGCCAGGCACGCCAAGGCGCTGAACTCGGCCACCAGGGTCTCGTTGGCGACGATGCCCACCCGGGCGACCAGGGTTCCGACACACAACGTCGTGGTGGACGCGGCGATCGCGCCGAGCAGTGGGAACGGGGCCAGCGCCGGGCGCTCGGGGTGTCCCATCGGCCAGAGGTGGTCGTAGCTGAACACGCCATCGATCCCGAGGCGCTCGGCCTCGAGGGCGGTCGCCAGGGCCTCCGACGGGGTGGCCCGGAACGTCGGCAGCATCACGCCGACGCGGGCCGGCGGGCCACTCATGGTCGGTCGGGAGGCCGGGCCGCGAGCGCCGCGCCGATCGCGCCGGCCCGTTCCCCGAGCGCCGCTCCGGTGATCTCGATCGGTGGCCGCACCGAACCCCCCTCGACGAGCTCGGTGAACGCGCGTCGCGTCGGGTCGAACAAGAGCGGGCCGGCCTCGGCCAGTCCCCCGCCAATCACGCAACGCTCGGGGTCGACCAGCGCCACCAGGTTGGCCAGGCCGAGAGCCAACCACCACCCGAGCTCGTCGAGCACGCCCAGCGCACCCGCATCGCCCGAGACCGCGGCCCGGGTGATGTCCTCGCCGTGCACGTTCTCGGGGTCCCCCCCGACCTGGGCGACCACATGGCGAAGCCGCCCCGCGTAGGCAGCCTCCCGAGCCAACCGCCCGAGGCCTCCGCCCGACGCGTAGCGCTCCCAACAACCCCGCTGCCCACACGGACAGAGCGGCCCGGCCGGGTCGACGACCATGTGGCCGATCTCGCCGGCGAAGCCCGATGACCCGAACCGCACCTCTCCGTCCACCACCAGTCCTCCCCCGATCCCGGTGCCCAGGGTCACCATCAGGCCATACCGGACGCCGCGGAGCGCGCCGAACCTCTGTTCGGCCAGGGCCGCGCAATTCGCATCGTTCTCGACGACGACCGCCGAGTTCGGAACCCTGCTCGACACGAGCTCGCGCAGGTTGGCGCCGGCCGCGCCGGGAAGGTTCGGGGCGAACCGCAGCGAGCCCTCGCGATCGACCATGCCCGGAGCTCCCACCCCGACGGTGACCGACCGGCCGTCGGCTTTCCCCCCTGGTCTCTCCCGCAGGGACGCCACGACGGTGGCCACGGCGTCGGCGACGTCGGTGCCCGGTTCGCGGGGCGCGTCGAGCCCGGTCTGGTCCGCGCTCTGCGGCGTGGACACCCGAGACTCGGCGAGCACCGACCCGTCTTGGTCCAGTACCACGCCGAACACCTTGGTCCCGCCGATATCGACGCCGATGGTGACCCCGGCGTCGAACCGCTCTCGGCCGGTCACGCCGAAGACTCGACCCGTGCCCTCAGCTCGCGCAACGCGGTGGCCAAGATCCGGCTCTGGGCGCGCATCTTGATGAAGCCAGGGATCGGCACTCGGAACTCGACCTCGAGGTGGTACATCACCTCGGTCCCGCCGTCAGCGGTCGGAAGGAACTCGTATCGCCCGTCGAGCCGGGTGGTGATGTCGCCCTTGGTCAGTCGCCACGCGAGGACGCGGGGCGCCTCTCGGTGGTCGTAGGCCAGGGTGTAGGTGGTGCTGCGGCCGAACGCGGCGGCCCGGAAGGACGCCAGCATGGGCCGACCCTGCTCGTCGCGCTCGTGGACGGTCACTGCCTTGATGGCTGAGGCCCACTCCGGGTAACGCTCGATGTCGTCGGCGACCTCGAAGCACCGCTCGGGCGTCGCCGACACCGTGATGCGCTCCGTCGCCTCCTCGGCCACCGCGTCCTCCTCACCGCCCGTTGCGGGTCACGTCCGGGTCGTCTCAGCCCGGACCGCGGTCAGCCTCCCACTTGGGCGAGTGCCTCGGCCAGCCTAGGAGCAAGGCTTGCGTAGTCGAAGCATTCCACCGCCCTCGCCCGGGCCGCGCTTCCCATCCGCCGACACAGGGACTCGTCGGAGAGCAGGCGGCCGAGCGCCGCTGCCACCTCGGACGGGTCGCCCGGCCGGGCAACGACCAAGCCGGTCTCTTGGTCCACGACCGCCTCGGCAGCGCCGCCGCTCTCCCCTGCCACCTGGGGAATGCCGGCCGCGGCGGCCTCCAGGAAGACGATGCCGAACCCCTCCTGCTCGAGGCCCCCCCATCGGTTCCGGCAGGCCATCACGAAGACGTCGGCCGCCCCGAGCAGCGCCGACTTGTCCTCTTCGGAGACCCGCCCGAGCAGCCGGACCGGTGCGCCGGTCCGCCTGACCAGGCGATCGAGCCGACCGGCGTCACGTCCGGCCCCGGCGATCGCGACAATCAGGTCGGGGTGGTCCGGGCGCAACCTCCCGGCGGCCTCGATCAGGACATCCATCCCCTTTCGGGGTACCAGCCGACTCACGCTGGCCACCAGCAAGCCGTCCTCTGGAAGACCGAGCCGGCGCCGTGCCGCCGCGCGCTCGAGCCCATCGGTACGGACAAACCGATCACAGTCGACGCCCGGCGGCACCTCGACGACGTTGGGCAGTGCCCGTCCGACCAATCGCTCGGCCTCCCGGACCGGGTACCCACCCGCCGAGACCACGACCGCCGCGCCGCGCAGCACCGAGGCCAGGCCGCGACGCACGAGCGGGATGCGAGCCGGAATCGCCAGCTCGGCACCGTGGAGGATGACCCCGTAGGGGACGCCGATCCGCGGCCCTAGGAGGCCGAGGGGCCAGACCGGATCGAAGAGCACGAGGTCGGGCCGTGTCTCGGCACACGCCTGGCGGATCCGGCGCAACGCGAACGGCGTCGGGAAGAACAGGATCCGTGCCCGCACCCGCGAGATGCGTAGTCCGCGCGCCGACTGTTCCTGGTCGAACGCGGCGCAGTCACGATGCGACCGGGCGGTCAGCACCGCCGTCGACGACGGATCGAGCCGTTGCCAGAGCTCCCACAGGTAGGACTGGATCCCGCCGACCTTGGGCGGGAAATCGTTGGTCACGAGAAGGTTCGAGCTCAACGCCGAACCCGCGGCTCAGGGTCGCCACCTCGGCGGCCGGAGGTTCTATCCGGCCCGGGCGTCGAACCGCAGGTTGGGGACCAGACCGGCCCGCTCGAGCAGCCGGACTGCTCGTGCCTCTGCGGCATCGATGACCACCGCGTCACCCGGCTCGCGGTCGAGGAGGAAGGTAACCAGGCAGTCGTCACACGCCGTGGTGTGTTGGAGCGTGCATTCGTCGCAATCGACCGTGATCGTGGGTCCTGACATGTGATTCCGCCTCCCTGGCTCGCTTCGTCATTCGCTTGGTTCACTGAAGCATGACCGAGGGATGTGACACCCATCGTCAGTGGTCGCCCAGGAAGGACAAGCGGACCTGACGGCGAGGGTTGTCAACGTTGGTGTCGACGAGGACGATCGATTGCCAGGTGCCCAGCAGCACGTCGCCCGCCTTCACCGGCAGCACCAGAGACGGGCTGATGATCGACGGGATCAGGTGATCGGCGCCGTGGCCGACCGATCCGTGACGGTGCGCGTAGCGGTCGTCCCGTGGCACCAGCCGGTCGAGGAGCCGATCCAGATCGCCCTCCGATCCCGAACCCAGCTCCATGACGGCCAAGCCGGCGGTGGCGTGCGGCACGAACACGTGGCACAGGCCGTCGCCCCGGCCGGCACAGTAACGCCGGACGGCGTCGGTGAGGTCGGTGACCCGACGGGCACCGGTCTCGAACTCGAACACCTCGCTGTCCATGGGCCGGGCTACTCGCTGCCTCGGGCCGCGGTGATTGCCCCGGTGATCTGTTCGACCGACCAGGCCACGCCCTCGGTCGCGACCCGAACCGCACCACCGTCGACGAGGACGAAAAACGGCCCGGCGTGCACTCCGTAGTCGGACCAGGCATCGTCGGTCATCACAACCGAGGCGCGGCCGCACAACCGGGCCACGTTGTCGGGCACCTCCAGCCGGGGACCCCGGGTGACCATCACGGTCGTCAGGTCGCCCGGGACCGGGGACTGCTCGGGATCGCCGAACGCGTCCCACAGCTCCTGACACCCGCCACACGAGGTCGACAAGAACACGAGGAGCGTCCATCCATCGACGAGTTCGTAGGCGACAGGTTGGCCCGCTGGGGTCGTCCCGGCGAGCCGGTGGACGACGCTCGGTCGATGACCGAGAAACTTCGGGACTTGGATCAGGTGCCGGAGGTCAGGTGGCCGCGGGGCCGTACTCACTGACGGGCGATTAGCCGATCGCCCGGGCATCGCCGGAGGAGTCCTCTTCCTCCAGCACCTCGACCGACCGGCCATGGCCGCACCACCGGCAGGCCACCTCGTGCACCGACTCCTCCATTACCTCTTCGTCCTCGACAACCAGGTCACCGCCGACCGTGAAGTGATGGAACGCCTTGGTCGTCTTGGTGCTCGTGACGTCGAAACGGGTCAAATTGCCGCAAGCCGAGCAGCGGTACCGGGTCGTCACGTCACCACGGTACTCGGCGAGCTCGGACCACCAAGAGGTGGCTCGGTCAGATGCGGCCCAGGAGCTCGGCCTTCTTGTTCGCGAATTCCTCCTCGGAGAGGATGCCTTGACGGCGCAGCCTGTCCAGTGCGACGAGTTGATCGGGGATGGACGTCCCAGCGTCGGCCACTCCACCCGTCGTCGGCACCCCCGAGGGCGGGGTCCGGTCCGGTCGTTCGAAACCTTGCCGGTCATCCCGGTCGCGCTCGGCGGTGCCTGGCGACGGGTAGAGCTGCCACCGCGCGTCCATCTCGTTCAGCTGGCGGTTGATCACGCGCTGGAGGGCACGCGGCCGGCGGACGTCGTCGAGGGCGACCCCGCCCCCCTCACCTTCCACCTCGAGAACGATGCGGCCACTTCCGATGAGACGTTCGAGCGGCCTCTGAGTGCAGTGGGTGTCGACGATCCGCTGCATCCGCAGGTTGACCACCCGTCGACCGAGCACGCCGCTGCGAAAGACGATGCGCCGGTCCGTGACCACCAGGCTCGTCCCGAACCACCGGGCCAGCCGGGCGATCAGCCAAAGCGCGGGAACGCCGATGACCACCGCCAGCAAGTAGGCGACCGCCACCGGCGCCTTGGGGAATTCGCGAAAGACGACGACCGTCACGGCGATCGACGCGGCCGTGAGGAGCAACGGCCCGATGAAGAACACCCAGTGCGGCCGAAGGTCAACCAGCACGTCCTCGTCGTCGTCGAGGAGATCGGTGGAGATGGGCACCGCGATCAGCGTACCGAGGGCAGGGCACCGCCACGACCACCGAGAAATGGGAGAGCCCGAGGGTGCCAAGGGGGGAGCTGAGGCGGGAGAAGGCCTCGTTAGACCCCGAGGACCATGCGCCACCATCGATCTCCTCATCCCGACCGCGACCTCCCGCGGCGTCGCTCGAGACAAGGCTCCATCGTCTGGCCGGTCGGTGCGGCGCTGGCGATCCTGGCCGGCTCCACGCTCTTGGCCACCGCCGCGGTGATCGCCCCGGCCGGCCCGGCGTTTGCCGATGGACCGGCGCCATGCAGCGTTGGCGGACCCCCGTTCCCCTTCCACGGGTTCTGCGCCACCTACTCGGGCGACAACACCTGGTACGGATCCTACGGGCCCGGTTTTCCGACCGGCCAAGGGTGGGGGTTCTGCGCCGACCGGCCGGCGAGCGGCGGCGACTATCCGGCCCCCGTGTACGACTACGTGGCCTCCTCGGCCCCCGCGGGCGCCGACACCTCGCAGACGGACGCCCTCGGCTTCGCGTTCAGCGAAGCCCAGGCGAACGGGTGGTGGGACGGATCCCCCGGACAGTTCACCGACGACCAGGCGGCCGTGGCCGGCAAGCTCCTCTACGACGCGGTCGTGTGGGCGAGCCCGGTGCCGGCGATGGATCCCGGAGTCCTGGCGGCCTACGAGGCGCTGGACGGCTGGTACGTCCAAGCCGTGGGGGCGACGGGCAACCCCACCCTCAGCGAGGCGCTGGTCGGCGGTGGGAGCACGTTCGCCGGACAAGCCACCTACCAGGTCCAATTCGAGTTCCCGGGCACCGACAACGCGGTCACCGGGCTCCCGGTCCAGCTGTCGATCAGCGGCGGGACCCTCAATTCGACGTCCGGGCCGACCTCACTCACCCTGTCGACCGACGCGTCCGGCCAGGTCGACTTCCCGATCTTCGCCGCCACACCGGGTCCGGTGTCGATCACAGCCAGCGTCCCGGGCGGACTGGGCCAGATGGGTCTGGGGTTCTTCGCGCCAACGGCCTACGAACTGGGCGCCCAGGAGCTGGCGGCGTTCTCGGCCCCGTCCACCCTCGACGTGACCTCGCAGCTGAGCGCGCAGGCCACCACCGGAACCGTGTCGATCGTGAAGGGTGGCGACGATCCCGTCTACTACCCCCTGGCCGGGGCCACCTTTGAGGTCCTCAGTGGGTCGAGTCTCGAGGCAAGCCTGATCACCGGAGCCGACGGGACGACGCCGATGTCGGGGCCCCTGCCGGCCGGGACCTACACCGTCCACGAGCAAACGGCCCCGCCCGGGTATGGCACCGCGCCGGACCAGGCCGTGACGGTGGTGGCCGGCACCGACACGGCCGTGTCGTTCACCGGGGCGGACGAGGACCACGTGGTCCCCTCGTCACTGAGCATCGAAAAGACCGACGCCGAGACCGGCGCACCGCTGGCGGGGGCGGTGTTCGACGTCTCCTATGACTCGATGGACGACGGGACGTTCGATCAGGACGTCGGATCCTGCACGACGAGCGATGCCGGTTCGTGTGACCCGCCGGGCAACGACGGGCCGGGCCAGCTCCTGGCGGGTCGGTACCAGGTCACCGAGACGACCGCGCCGCCCGGATACGCCATCCCGAGCCCCGCCTCCCAGACCGTCGACCTCCTCGCGGGTGAGACGGGAACGGTGACGTTCGGAGACCAGATGCTCGTCAGCGCCGTCTTCCAAAAGACGGCCAGCGGGAACATCAATCCGGCCGAGCTTGTCTTGGCCGGGGCGGTGATCGAGATCGACCAGGCTTCCCCCGGCGGTCCCCAAGTCGCCCGGTGCACGACCCAGCAGTCCGGGACCTGCGTCACGTCTCCGGTGCTGGTGTCGGGAGATCGCTACTGCTGGGTTGAGTCGGCCCCGCCGCCGGGACTGGCCGCCGGCGCCAACGGCTGCTTCACCGCCGACAACCAACTGGCCGACCAGCCGATCACGGTGAGCGACGCCGGGGAGTTCGTGGCCATCGAGGTGAAGAAGGTCGACGCCGCGAACACGAGCGTCGGATTGGCCGGTGCCACCTTCGATCTCTACCGGATGGACAGCGCTGCGTCCGCCAGTGCCACCCTCCTCCCCGGCCGACCGGTGACGTCTGCTGAGGTGCTGGCCGCCACCACGACGACGGGAGTTGGCGGGATCGGTACGTTCCCCCTGCAGCTGCCCGGATACGTCTACTGCGCCATGGAGGTGCAGGCACCGGCGAACTACGTCACTGACCCCACCCAACAGTGCACCGACCTCTTGGTCGGGACGACGACCGTTCCGGCGCCGATCACGACGCTCACCTTCGATGACACCGAGCAGACGGTCAACCTCTCGGTCTTCAAGTACAACTCGCTCGCGCCGGACACCGGCATCCCCGGTGCCGTCTACGACCTGTACGTCCAGGGTGCCCCGCCGCCCAGCGGTGTCCCCGGCACCCCGCCGGCGAACGTCGTCGCCGAGCCCGGCGACATCTGGTACGCCCGAGGAAGCACAGGCAGTGACGGCCGGCTCGCGTTCACGGTGCCGGCCGGGTACGGCTGGTGCGTGCTCGAGGTGAGCGCGCCGATCGACTACGTGCTCGACGACGCACTCCACTGCTCGGCTGTGCTCACGGCCGCGTCGGACACCGATGCGACGACCATCGCCGTGCCCGAGACGCTGGCGACCGTGCACATCACCGCCTACAAGTACAACTCGCTCCAGCCCGACACCGTGATCCCAGGCGCAACCTACGAGCTGCTGGCCAACGGCGACCAACCTCCCGGAGCCCCGACCAGCACGCCGAGCGGCGCCGTCGTTCCGTCGGGCGATTCCTTCTGGGCCGAGGGGACCACCGATCAAAACGGCGTGCTCAACTTCGCGGTGCCAGCCGGGTACTCGTGGTGCCTCCACGAGCTGATCGCTCCGGCCGCCTACCTGCCCGACCCGGCGTTCCACTGCACGGCCGTGCTCACCACCGACACGACCGCCGCGGCCGCGACCGTCGCGGTTCCCGAGACCCCAGTGGCCGGCAACCTCGCGTTCACGGGGTTCCCGACCCTATGGATGGGAACAGCCGGTGGCGTGCTGGTGGTCGCTGGTGGGGCCGTACTGGCCCTCGAGCACCGGCGGCGGTCCCGGCGCGCCGCCGATCACCCGGGCTTCCGCGCCACCACGCACAAGATGTAGCAGTCTTCGATCTCGTCATAGAGACCCGAGTGGCCCGCCACCTCATCGGCATCGAACTTCCCGGTGGCCACCGACCGCTGAGCGAGGTTGAGCCCCTTGGCACTCATGATCGCAAAGCCGGCCCCGGTCAACAGGTCGCGCAGCTCCGGGTAGGTGTACTCCACCTTGTGGTCGGGGTCGATGAACGCCTCCTGCTGGAGGCGGGTGACCCGGCCGTTCGGCGTGTCGATGGCGATATGGCCTCCGGGGCGGAGAATCCGGAACACCTCCTTCAGGACGATCTGACCATCGTCGGGCGTCACGTGCTCGATGGACTGACCCGAATAGACGAGGTTGATGCTGGAGTCGGCGAACGCGGACAGGTCGGTCATCGAGTGGTAGCGGTATCGGACCGGTCCGAGATCGGTCTCGACGCGCTCGGGGTTGAGCCCGGCCTTGTAGATCGCGTGACGCTCGTCGGGGTGCAGGTCGATGATGGTCAACTCGCTGAACTCGTACGGATAGCCGAGCCAGTACATCGCCCCCTCGGGCCGGGCCAGGTGGGTGCCTCCGAGATCGACGATCTTCGACGCCTTGGGCAGGCTCTTGATGAACTGCGAACGGCCGGCGTGGATGGAGAATCCGAGCATGCTTCCGCTGAACCGGACGAAGTTCTGGAACTCTTCGGAACCCCGGATCGCCTGTGGCACCTCGGTGATCTTGAGACCGCCGCTCGCGAGGTTCTCCATGAAGTACCGCATCCCCTCGGGATCGGGCTCCCGGCCCAGCATGATCTCGTAGGAGAGACGCACCGCGGCGTCGTGCGGCAGGGTTTCGTAGGTGAATCGTCGGGTGACCTGGTGCTTGGCCTCTCGCTTCAGTCGTCGGGCGACCCGGCGGGCCAGGCGTGCCGCCCGACGGATCTGCTCCGCGGAGCGTCCCGGTCCGGCACGTCGGTCGCTCACGACACAAACCCTAACCGTCGCCCGTCGATGTCCCCGAGGGCGCCGGCCAGGGTCTGGGGCAATCTTGGGACGGTTAGCATGCCGCCGCGATGGCCGTGTCCGCCTCGATCCGCCACCGAATGGTGGCGCTGCTCCGGCGGGTCGTGCCGTTCCGGGTCCGGGTGACGGTTCTCTCGTTGGCCCGGCGGCTGGCGCGCCCGGGGGGTCGGGCCCTCGCCAGCCCGGCCGACCTGCGGGCCAGCTACCGGCTCTTGTTGGGTCGGGAGCCCGATCGCAGGGGGGAGCTCGACTTCTTGAGCCTGATCGAGCTCGGGATCACGAGAGACGAGCTGGTCAGGCACTTCACGAGTTCACCGGAGTTCCGCCAGCGTCAGCTTGACGACGATCGTCGATCGCACCAAGCACCGACGACGGTGGTCATCGGCGATCTGGTCTTCCACCTCGACCCGGCCGACTTCGCGATCGGGCCGCATCTCTTGCGCCATGGCAACTACGAGCCCGACGTCTTGGCGGTGCTCCGCCGGCACCTCGTCCCGGGCAACACCTTCGTCGATGTCGGCGCGTCGTTCGGGTACTTCTCGACCCAGATCGGTCGCCACATCGGCCCGCGGGGCTCGGTGATCGCGTTCGAGCCGGGGCCACAGAACCAATCGCTCCTCTTGCTCAACCTCTATGCCAACGGCGTCGTCGGGGCCGAGGTCCACCAGATGGCGCTCAGCGACAACCCGGGACTGTTCGCCTACAGCCGCTCGGGTGCCAACGGCGTCGTGTCGGCCTTCGGCGGCGATCCGAGGGAGCTGGCCAACCACGACCTGGTGCGCGCGTCGACGCTGGATCGGGAGCTGGGCGGACGGCCGGTCCATGCGATCAAGATCGACGTCGAGGGGGCCGAGGGCCTTGTCCTGTCCGGCGGCCGCTCGACCCTGGAATCGAGCGGACCCACCATCGTGTTCGAGTTCTCGCCGCCCGCCTTGGAGTCGGTGTCCAAGATGAGCGGCGAGGACGTGCTCGGCCTACTGGTGCAACTCGGTTACTCGATCGATGTGATCGAACGGCCCGACGCGGTGCCGGCCCACCGGTCGATCAAAGAGGTGATGGACCGATACGAGCGCGCTCCCGAGGGCCATCTCAATCTCCTGGCCTGGCACGACCGTTAGGTGCTGAGCGCGCCGCTCTCGGCCACCGGTCGATGCGTGGTCTTCACGACACCTCCGGCGCGCTCGGCGGTCACCAGATAGGCGTGGTACTTCGCCGATGGGCCGACGCTGAAGGCGGCGTTGGTCGGACGATTTCCCAAGACACCGAGGGAGATCAGTTGGGTGTCGGTGCGTCCCCAGAGCTGATAGGTCTGGTCGGACGGCAGGGGCGGCAGTCCCTTGTTGACCAGATACGCGGTTCCCGAGGGCAAGATGACCACCTCGGCGTCCGTTGCGCTGGCCACCGTGGCGCTGGCCAGATCGACCTTCTGCGCGTCGGGGTTGGCCAGCGCGGCCTGCACCAGATGGTTGAGGTCGGTCGAAGCGCTGGATGCGTCGAGCGACCCGACACGGTCGTTGAGCCTGGCCACCTGCAGGCTGAGCAGAGCCACCACCACGACCGCCGCCGCCGCCCCGAGCAGCACCACCCGGCGAGCCATGCCCCCGACGCCGGCTGAGGAAGGTGAGCGCCCGGTGCCACCCCGAACCGGGCGCATCGGGATCGGCACGATCGGCGATCCATCGATGGGGTGGAGCTCTTCGATCTTCCCGGCGATCTCGTCCCACAGATGCGCCGGGGCGTCGCCTCCCCCGTTGCCGAGGAGGGCCGCCACCTGGTGGTGTTGGGCAACCTCCTCAGCGCAGCGCGGACACTCTTCTAGGTGGAGGCGGATGACTTCGGCCTCTTCGGGATCCATCGCGTCGAGCGCAAACGCTCCGAGCGATTCGATGAAGTCGTCGTGGTTCACGAATCGATCCATGGTGACTCCACGCCGTGCTCGGAGAGCACGGTCCGAAGCCGGCGCAATCCGGACCGGATCCTGCTCTTGATGGTCCCCTCGGGTTCCCCGAGGAGCGATGCCACGTCCCTGTAAGTGCGGCCGTCGAAATAGGCCATCTCGATCGCCTGGCGCTCGCCCTCGGGCAGGGTCTCGACGGCCGTCTTGACCTGCTCGGCCACGGCCAGGTCCCACACGTAGCGCTCGAGGTCGTACCCGGCGGCCGCTCGGTCCGACGCCGTCCGTTGCTCCCTGTTGTGCCGGGCCGCCTCCGCTCGGACCAGGTCCACCGCCCGGCTGTGGGCCTTGGTGAGCAGCAGGGTCCTGAGCGGAGCTCGCCCGACATCGAACTGTTCGGGCTGTTTCCACAGTCCGAGAAAGACGTCCTGGGTGACCTCCTCGGCGAGGCTCGAGGACCCGAGCACTCGTCGCGCCAGGCCATGCACGGCCCCGCTGTGGCGACGAAACACCTCGGCCAGCGCGGCGTCCTTCCAGCGGCCGATCGCCGCCACCAATGCACCGTCGCCGGCCGTCTCGTATTCCATGTCCATCCGTTCTTCGGAGCCGATCCTCTTCTCGGATGACGGCACCGAAGATTTCCGGGCCGACGAAACGTTAACGTGCCGCCGCACGCGAGCTCCCCGATGGCGGCGGCCGTACAAGCCTGGGCCGTGACCGCCCTAGCCAGCGGCCCAGAGGGCGCGGCCGGTCAAGCGGGTTGGCTCAGGAGGACCGCTCGCTCGTTGCTGGCTTGGCCAGAGAAGTCGTGGAATCGGCGTCTCGGACGGGGGTCGTTGCCGCGCCGTCTTGAAGCCCGTTCTTGAACTCCTTCTGCGCCGATCCGAGGGACCGGGCCAACTTGGGGATCTGGCTGCCTCCGAAGAGCACGACGACGGCGACCACGATGACGATCACTCCGTCGAGTCCAAATATTTCAGCTAGCACAGCCGTACTCCCTTCTTCACCGCGACGCGGTGACTGTTGACCGGCGAAAGCCGGTGGGTCGGTGTCGACCAATGTCAGCGGTGACGCTCGGGCCAGGTGCTCTCGGTGACCTGGCCGCCCACCACCTCGATTCGGTGGACCGGGGCGTCACTGGCAGCGGGGCGCAGTCGCAGCTCGTAGGAGCCTTCGCGAAGGTGCCCGAAGACCGCTGCGTAGACCGGCTGGCTAGGCGTCGGTCGTGACCGCACGGCCACGTGAGTGCCATCCCAGCGAGACGGGAGGCGGCGGATCTCGATCTCGCACTCGTCGAGCTCGTCGGAGGTCCGCAACACCGCCGCCCCAAAGTCCCCGCCGATGTCGAGAACCACCGGCCCCTGGCTGGGCCTGGTGCCCTCTTCTCCAATCGGGTGCTGGTGCTTCACCGACGTCGCGGCCGCGCTCACGCCGCCCGGCGCCGCCGAAGTATGGATATGGGTCACTTGGCTGCACCAAACAGGCGGCTGGCCAGGCCAGGGTCGTTGACAGTGAACTCCCGCTCGCCCATGTAGAGACTCATCTCCCCTGACTGCAGATCGGTGATGTGGGCGATGAGCGGCTGGGTCATGGTGGGCGTTCCTGCCACCGCCGACGTCGCGGCGTCGTCGGCGGCCGGTGCCTCACCCTCTGCCTCGGTGAGGAACCCCGGCAGTCCCGGAAGGGCGCTCCCGACCGCGATGGCGGCCGCCCCCACCGACCCTCGTATGAGAAAGGCCCTTCGGCTCAGTTCGGACATGCTTCCTTGACCTTTCGCTCGGGAGGTCTTTCTCGTGCACCGAGAGAAGATGCCCGGTGGCTGACGATCGGGACTCGCTCTCGACCTTTCGCCAGTAGTTCGGCGCCCACTCGCGAGCTGGATGAAACAATCTTCGATTCTTTTTCATCCAGACGTCGCAGTCGCTACGGATCCCTTGGCGACAACAAGACAGTCGCGCATCGGCGTCGCCGGTGGCCCTGCTCAAATTCCGAGGTGATGCCATGTCGTCCCACCGTGAAGCACCAGAGATCTCCAAGGACCCGGTCGCTGACAGCACAGACCTATATGCGTTTGTGAGCCCCGACAACCCAGACACGGTGACCATCATCGCCAACTACCTGCCGCTGGAGAGCCCGGACGGAGGGCCCAACTTCTACGAGTTCGGCAGTGACGTGCTGTATTCAATCAACATCGACAACAACGGGGACGGCAAGGCCGAGGTCGTCTACGAGATCCGATTCACCAACAAGGTCACCAATCCCGACACCTTCTTGTACAACACCGGTCCCATCACATCTCTGACTGCGTCGAGTTGGAACCGCCGCCAGAACTTCACGCTCACCCGCGTGGCCAACGGGAAGACGCAGGTTCTCGGCTCCGACTTGTCGTGCCCGCCGTGCAACATCGGGCCGCTGTCCACTCCTAACTACCCGGCCCTGGCGGCGGCGGCGATCCACTCGATACCCGGTGGCGGACAGGTCTTCGCCGGCCAGCGGGCCGAGGGGTTCTACGTCGACCTCGGGGCAATCTTCGACCTGGGCAACCTGCGGCCGTTCGAGCAGGACCACGCCACCTTCGGCCTGGCCAACACCGGGATCGGCGCCATGGCCGCCGGGGTGAACTCGACGGCCGGCGTCAACGTGCACACGATCGCCCTCCAGGTGCCCAAGTCCGAGGTGGCCAAGGGCGGCGCAACGCCCTCGTCGGCCGGCTCGGCCGCCTCGGTCATCGGCGTGTGGACGACGGCGAGCCGTCAAAAGGCCCGAATCCTGGGCACCGCCGGGACAGAAGTCGAGTCGGGCCCCTGGGTCCAGGTGTCCCGGCTCGGGAACCCGCTGGTCAACGAGGTGGTCGTCCCCATGTCCAAGAAGGACTATTGGAACGCCCAACCACCGGCCGACGACAAGCAGTTCGCGGCGGCGGTGGCCAATCCCGAGCTCGCCCAGCTGTTGCCGGTGCTCTACCCGGGCGTGTTTCCGATGCTGGCCGCGTACAACAAGGGCACACCGAACCGGGCCGACCTGGTGGCCATCTTCCTCACCGGCCTCCCGAACGGAGTGGTCTCGGGTTTCCAGAACAGCATGGGCACCACCCAGGCCGACATGCTGCGCTTGAACATGGCGATCCCGCCGACCACCTCGGCCCCGAGCAACCTCGGGCTGATCGGCAACGACCCTGCGGGGTACCCCAACGGGCGGCGGGTCTTCGACGACGTGGTCACGATCGCCCTGCGGGCGGTCGCCGGAGCCACGCTTCCCCTGGTGGACAAGACCTTCACGCCCGACGCCGCCGCGGCGGCCGTCACCGACGGCCTCACGGCGAACGCCTCGGATGTGACGGCGCTCGGCACGCAGAACTACCTCCCGAGCTTCCCCTACCTCGGGGTCCCGCACGGTGGGTTTGCTGCCGGCGCCGCCTGATCGAGCGCCAGGAGAGATTTGGACCCCGATGCAGCCCGACCACGCGGTCCCAGACCTCCGGGCAAAGACCGAACTCGGGCGCCTCAGGCCCCAAAACTGCCGGGACGATCCGGGAGTGGGTCCGCCAATCTTCGCGATCCAATGAGCGTGTACCGCGATGGGTCCAACGGCTCTGGCGTCTGAAATTTCTCGGGTCGCTCACGATCCATCATGGCGGTCGCAACGAAGAACAAACGTGGGAACTGACATAGCCAAACTGATTCAGCGGTCGGCTCGCCTCGAGATCGACGACATCGACTTCGAGGATTTCCGAACGCACCCCCTCGACCCGAACGCGCTGCGGTGCCTTAGGTACATGCACGATGTCGAGAACCACACCATCTGTTACCTACGAGACATCCTCGTGACCAAGGTCCATCGGGATCCCGAGATCACGGCGTTTCTCGCCTGTTGGAGCTACGAGGAACACTGGCACGGCGAGGCGATCGCCAAGGTGCTCGATGCTCACGACGAGGACTCGGCATCTCGGCTCACCTCGATGCGCCAACACCTTCCGCGCAACGACTCGCTGCGGCCGGCCGTCTTCAGCGTCATCTCCGCGATGACGAAACATCTGCCAGCGGTCCACATGGCCTGGGGGGCGGTCAACGAATGGTCGACCCAGACCGGGTACGGCCGACTGATCGAAAAGGCCAAGCACCCGGTGCTCACCGAGCTCCTCCGCCGCATCATGCGCCAAGAGGGTCGCCACATCGATTTTTACGCTACTGAGTCCGCTCGTCGGCTCGGTGCAAGCAGGGCGGCACGTCGACTCACCCGCTTTGCCTTGAGTCACTACTGGGGCCCGGTCGGCTCCGGCGTCATGCCGAAGGCGGAGATCCGGTTCCTCGCCACCCATCTGTTCGGTGACGAGCAAGGGAGGCAGGCCGCAAGGCGGGTCGACCGCCAGATCGACCGTCTTCCCGGGCTTCAAGGCTTGCACTTGCTCGACGGCGCGGTCGCAGACGCGCTTGTGCAAGGGCTCTCGGAAGTCCCGCCGATACGTGCCGAGCGCGACGACATTGCCGCGGCGTCATAGGCCGAGCCGAGATCGGTTCCTTGTCCCCTCTGTACGGTCGGTGTCCGCTTTGTGCCGACTTGATGGGCTCCACCGCGCAGATAGCCGGGGCGGACTTAGGGATTAATTGGACGACCGGAGCTCTCTGTTTCTCCTGGTTCTCCTTGCGGAGTGCCCTGAGGTTGCCCAACTCCTCGACCGACATCTCGAGCGCCGAAGCATCAAGCGGCCAACATACGAGGACCCCTGCGCGCTGTTGCACGGCTCCTCCTTCGGGCCTGCCAGTTGGTAAGGCTCCTAACTTCTTCAACACGTGTCGCTATCGAGCTCGAATCGCATCGCATCAGCCAGCATCTCTGGCTCGAAGCAGACGAACCGATTCTTCCCTTCGCGCTTGGCCCGGTACATCGCAATGTCGGAGTTCTTCAAGATCTCCTCAGCCGGGGGAACGGTGCCCGTGGCCGCTCCTATGCTCGCGGTGGCCAAGATCGGCGCGAAACTGGAGCTCTCGAACTCGAACGGTTCGCGCAGAGCGTTCAGGATTCGCCCACAAATCAGCTCGGGTGCGTCCTCCGGTGGGACGCAACTGGCCACGACGATGAACTCGTCACCGCCAAGCCGGCCTAGCGTGTCTGACTCTCGAAGCACCTTCCCGATTCGCTTTGCGACTGCTTGTAGGAGATCGTCACCCACGCTGTGGCCGAAGTTGTCGTTGACCGCCTTGAAGTTGTCCAGGTCGACGAAGAGAACCGTTGCCTCGGTTCCGAACCGTTTGTGGCGATTCAGAAGTTGCTCGATCCGGTCGATGATGAGGGCCCGATTTGGAAGTCCGGTCAAGGAGTCATGGCTCGCTTGGAAGGCGATCTCTTCCTGATGAACCACGAGCGCTTGATGCAGGTGTTGGCGTTCAACTTCGAACGCTTCAGTCGTGCGCACGATGGTCACATGAAGGCTTCTCTGGAGCATCGAGAGGGCTTGGGGCAGAACGTCATCGAGGCACAATCGTGCGGCATCACGGCTCAACTGGCTCGCAACGGCGTCGTGCCAACGTAAGCAACGTTTCGTGACCTCGTTCAGCGGAGCGTCGTTGCGGGCCGCCAACTGTCCAAAGACTCGAGATGCGTCGAGACCTTCACGACGAGCATCGTCCTCGTCGCCACTCGAGAGCCAGAGCGCGAATGCTCCGGTGGAGGTGACGGGACCCCGTTTGTCGGTCCACCCGCTATGAGCATGCGGGTTGGTGTTGGTTGTCCCAGTTCCTTTTGAACTTCTCGGGGGTGAGCCCACCGAGAGAGGAGTGGGGCCGATAGGTGTTGTACTCGATCCGCCAGGCTTCGACAATGACCTCGGCTTCGATGAGGCTGCCGAACTCCTCGACGTTCAAGAGCTCGTCACGGGCCCGACCGTTGAAGGATTCGACATAGGCGTTCTGCCAAGGAGAACCCGGCTCGATGTAGAGGGTCCCAGGGCCAGAGAGCCGGCACCAGTCCCGCAGCGCCCAGGCGACCAGCTCGGGTCCGTTGTCCATCCGCAGGTACCCGGGCGCACCACGCTCGGCACAGAGTCGCTCGATGACCGAGACCACCTCGTCAGAGGTGCACGTCCTGGCCACCTCCATGGCGAGCGCCTCTCGGGTGAACTCGTCGACGACGTTGAGGATCTTCAACCGGCGCCAGTCGGCGGTCTCGTCGAACTGGAAGTCAAGAGCCCAGACGTGGTTCGGGCGTTCGGCACAGAGACGCTCGGGGTTCTGGGGTCCCAGGCGCCGGTGCTTCTTGCAGGTGGGGGGCCTACGCAAACCCTCTTCTCGCCACAGCCGGTGGGTGCGCTTCTTGTTGATCGTGACCCCTTCACGCACCAGCAGATCGTGGGCCTTGCGCCAACCCCAGCGGGTGTGCCGACGGGCGATCTGGCGCAGGCGCCGACGGAGCTTGGCCTCGTCGTCTCCGACGGGTCGAGCGGGCCGCCGATTGGTGGAGCGGTGCTGGCCCACCACCTTGCAGGCCCGACGCTCAGAGACCCCGAAACGCTGCTGGAGGACGGTGGTCGCCCTCCGACGGCGCTCCGGGGTCAGAAGTTTCCCTCAGCCAACTCCTTGAGCATGTCGATGTCGAGGGCTTGTTCGGCGACGAGCTTCTTCAATCGGCCGTTCTCCCGCTCGAGCTCGCGCAGGCGCTTCATATCGTCGCCCTTCATCCCTGCGTATTGGGCCCGCCAGCGGTTCCAGGTCGACTCGGCGATCTCGAGGTGGCGCAGCACCTCGGTCATTTCCTGGCCTTCGTTCAGCAGCCGCTCGCCCTCGCGGACCTTGCGCAGGGCTTGTTCGGGGGTATGTCGATGGCGCTTCATCGTTATGGTCATCCTTCCACTTTGGGGTTTGGATGCTCACAACGGGTGGACCGAATTCAGGGGATCACGTCAGAGGTTCTGGCGATAGCGAGAATGAGTGCTTCGACGGCGTCTTCAAGCACGCATCGCGACTGGAGATCCCGCATCTGCAGGTCACCAATGACTTCGTCGATCGCCAGTGACAACGCACCGCCGAGTGACGCCAAACTGCTCCTCGGGCTCAAGTCAGAGTCCAGATGTGGCATCTCGGAACCTCACGTTGAGCCCGGAGCAAGACTCAGTGTCGCTCAGGGCCAAGGCTACAACGAGGCAGATTGCGACCAGCGACATGCGATCATCCTGTCCTGCCCCGGGCTTTTCCCCCAGGCGCGGACACCATCAGCCTGATCAGCTCTTCAGTGACGTTGGGCTCGAGCCCCTCAGTGTGTCCTTTGTCCAGTCGCACCACGTCGGCGATGACCCGCTCGTCCTTGGCGCCGGGGTAGACGTAGACCTGCGCAGTGCCCGGCCTTGCCTCCAGTCCCCAGGCCGGAGTCGAGTTACCAGCCCTGGTGGTGTCATAGACGTAGCCAGGCTTGTCGTCGACGATGTCGGGCAGGCGTTGGCGGGGCCCGGCTCGGTACTTCTCGGCCCACGGCGACGTCTCAGGCAAGGCGACCATTTCGTGCTCACCGGTGGCGAAAATGAAGGAGATGTCGGCCGTCGGTGTCACGGCGGCGCCCGGACGGGGCCTTTCACCGCCAACTGGCGGAAACTTGGGCAGCGGACCGGTATGCCGTCTGAAAAATGACGCGGGGATCTCGATCGGACCGATCCTGCCCCCAGAAAGGCTCAGCCATCCGTCCACCTTCTCGGAGAAGAAGTCGGAGGCGAGTAGTCGGTTGGACGTCATCCCGCCCTGTGAGTGACCGACAAGCCAGAACGATGCCACGTTCTGCCTTCCAAAACGGGCAAACACCATTTCAACAATGTTCTCGAGGTACCTATCGTCGGCCTCGGCAACCCAGATCCGCATCGGCTCGACGGTGGCCGCCGACGGGGTGGCGACAACCAGCCGATACCGGTCTATGAAGTCATGGGCGGGGAAGTAGCCACGCTGCCAGGCCCCGACGGACCCTCCACCGTGCAGATTGAGTAGGAAGACGAAGCTCTCCCCTGGTGCCAGGTCGTTGGGATAGTCGAGATAGAACTTCCGCTCCGTCTTGAGATCTATTGCCGTCTCACTACTCATCGCTCGTCCCCCCACATCCGTTAGTCGCACGGGGAATACTTCCGCTGGTCCTCCAACAAATCGAATCAGCTTGTCAGCTCGCCCACAACGGTGGCCTCACATGCTGTCGTCCAATCACCCCCGAAGATCGGCTCGGTTGCACCTTGTTGTGCCAACCTCCGGGCGATTCAGCCGCATCGGGCGTTCGCTCTACTCATACTGGGATTTCCCCAGATCGGATGAGTTCCACGGCTGTCGCGATATCGCGCTCGAGCCGTCGATCGCGATCGAGAAATGACACGTCTTCGCGCACACGTTTCCACGCAGCTCGAGTCCGGGGACTGGCTCGGTCAATGCCACGCAGCTCAAGGGCCTGGCAGCAGGCCAAGAGATGGATCGCAACGATGTTCTGCGCCAAGTCGACGATCGAGCGCGCATCGCGAGCGGCGATCGATCCCATGCTGACCTTGTCCTGATTGTGTGCTTCGGTCGAACGCGAATGGATACTCGCGGGTGCCGACAGATGTAGGGCTTCGGCGGTCATCGCAGAAGCACAAAGCTGCGCCCCCTTGAACCCATGGTGCAGTCCGAGCTCCGAATCATCGGAATCGAAGAACGGGATGAGATTCGGCGTCAATCCCATGTTGAATTTCTCATCAACAACGACCTCGATCTGACGGTCGACCAGGTCGCACAGGTTGGCGAGAGCAATCTTGAGCGAGTCCATCGCCTGTGTGATGTGGCTACCGTAGAAATTGCCACCGCTCTGCACGCGCCGTTCATCGAGGTCGAATAGCGGATTGTCGTCTGAAGAGTTCATCTCAATCTCGATCCAGCGCTCGACCCATTCGAGGGTGTCGCGAAGTGCACCAATAACGTGCGGCGCGCACCGGATCGAGTAGCGATCCTGCACTTGACGGTGTAGCTGGAGATAGCTCTCCCCCTTTAGGCCCTGACTAGCGACAATGAGCTCGCTGTCAAGAGCGAGTTGGGATCCGTCGAGAAACTCCCGAATGGCGCGAGCACTCGCAGCTTGGCCGGGATGAGGCTTCACCTCGAAGAGGAAAGCATTGAAATGACCACTATTACCGAGAATCGCTTCACTGGACATAGCAGTGCACAGCTCGGCGACCGCGGCCAACTGTTGCGCATCATGTGTGGCTAGTGCGGCGAAGGCAGTCATAAATGACGTACCGTTGACCAGGCCAAGCCCTTCTTTGGATTCGAGTTCGAGTGGCTCTAGCCCCTCCGCAGCGAACAACTCTCGAGCGTCACGCACCTCGCCGCGGTAGAGGACATCCGCCTCCCCGACAAGCGCAGAGCCGATGTACGAGAGTGGAACCAGGTCACCGCTCGCGCCACAAGAGCCGCGCTCTCGAACGAGAGGGAGAATGTCGAGACGCAAGAACGTGAGAAGTCCTTCGATCAGCTCGACCCGGACTCCAGAGTTACCTTTGGCCAGGCAATTGGCTCTCAGCAGAAGGGTTGCACGGGTCACTTCAGGTGACGCCACCGGGCCTGTGGCGCAGCCGAGATGGAGCAGCACACTGCGCTGGAGCGCCTTTGCCTTGTTCGGCGCTATCTGACGGTGCGCACTGTCCCCAAACCCGGTTGTGACTCCGTAGATCGGGATCTCTCGGTCGATTAGCTCTTCCTTCAGCCGATACGTTTCCTCGACCCGCCCAACGGCCTTCGACGCAAGGCGACATTCGGCCCTTTGGCGAGCCACACGGGCAAGGTCGGTGATCGTGAGCGAGGAGCCGTCAAGTTCGAGAATGGGAGTCTGTGAGCCGTCTGAGGCTTGCGTCACGGCCTCAGTCTGCGCATCACTACTGCCTCTCCGCAACAGGAATACACGTTCGCAAACGGACGCGCGCGATTGTGGTGAACTCGACAAGTGCGACCGATATCCTCGTTGAGCTCCGGGGATCTGGAGTTCCCGGGCGACCTATGTTTCACCACCTCGTTGTGGCGGTGCCTGTTGAAGCCGCGACTTTGACGCTTGGGTCACGAGTTCCGTTCATTCACGGCTGATTGACAGCCAACTGAACAGAACCACCTCGGCTCCATTGAGGCGAACCGTCTCGTATGAGCCGCGCCGGTGAAGCGGATTGTTTTCCGCCCGGATTGGGTTGCCGGATCACGGCGTGGGCGGAGGACCTTCGCGGATGGCCTGTTGGACTAGACCGATGACCCATGTAATCCCCCGTATGGCCTCTTTTGGGTCGAGTTCCCAGTCGGCGACCAGGCGTTCGTAGGACACCACGCTCCACAGAACATCCAAGATGGCGGCAGCAATGGTTTGGTCGATTTGGGTCCACTTCTCGGTCGACGAAGCGACCGCTCCAAGCAGAGCGTGACGTTGACGTTCATTCGCTGCCGCGACCGTGGGATCGCGGAGCGAGCGCGGCTCGAGGGGGAACGAGGAGACGAACTCGAAGATTCGAGTCACCACTTCCTCAAGATTTTCGAGTTCCATCCCTTCGAGATCGACACCCGCCTCCTCTTCAAGGCGAGCGAGAACCGCGTCGCGCAATTCCCGCTCGCTGGCGAAGTGCCGATAAACGGTCCGCTGGTTCACGCCAGCGCGCTCGGCGACGGCCCCGACCGTGAGCGCCCGCCAGTTCCAGGTTGGGACCCCGTGAAGAAGCTCGCTACCTGCGGCAACGATGCGTTCGCGGGTATCGGCGGCGCGCTGGCGACGTAGGGGGCTGTCGTACTGCCGTCTCGGTCGGGTTGGTTCGCTCAGCATTACTCCCAATCGGCGATACCCACTGGGCTGCCTCAGCCTAGAAGCCCCGGAAGTGGCCGCAAGCGTTTGCTAACGCACATCCGGATAGGGTGAGGGAGTCAAGGTACTGGCGGCGGATCTGATCGCCGCAGAACGCGACAGCTTGATATGCGGCGCCGGATACCGATACATCGGCTGCTCTGGTTGACGAGGTGCTTGCTCGCCACGTTAAGTGGTGTTCTGTCGCGGCCCTGCGTTTTCAGGCAAGCCGGGCGGCCCAACCTCCGTCGACGGGGATGATGGCGCCGGTAACGTATGACGCCCGATCGGACGCGAGGAACGCCGCCACCTCGGCGACTTCGTGCGCCTCACCGGCGCGCTTCATGGCGGCATGCTCGGTTATGCCAGGGATGTTGGCGCCGTTGGCCCCCATGATCTCGGTGGCGATGTAGCCGGGACAGATACAGTTCACCCGGATCCCCTGGGTGGCGTACTCGATCGCGGCGACCTTGGTGGCACCGACAACGCCGTGTTTGGCCGCGGTGTAGATGCCCGTCCCCGGCGAGCCGCCAAGTCCCCCTGCCGAGGACCAGTTGACGATCGCGCCGCCACCACTTTTCAGCATGGCGCGGATGCCGTGCTTCATGCCGAGGATTACGCCGCGAAGGTCGACGTTCATCACCCGGTCGTACTGGTCCATCGGGACATCGGCCATGAGAGCCCCTTCGCCGATACCGGCCACGTTGAGAACGACGTCAAGTCTGCCGAATTCCTCGACGGCGGCGGCGACAAGGGCCTCGACATCGGCCTCGTTGGTGACGTCGCAATGGACAGGAAGCACACCGCCGCCGACTTCGGCAGCGGTGTCCTTCTCGGCGCCACTGATGTCACCGGCCGCCACCTTGGCACCCTCGCGGACGAACACCTTTACCGAGGCCTTCGCCATGCCCGATCCGGCCCCGGTGATCACGGCTACTTTGCCGTCCAAAAGTCCCACTATGTGTCCTCCATGAGTTGTTCCATTAGCTGATCGATTAGAAGTCGAGGTGCAAGGCTTGGAGTCTTCGCCGCATGAACGACGGAAGAAGTGGCTGCCGAGAGTCCTGCATAGTCCCCCCTCCTCGGTCCTGCTGTTCTGATGCCGCTCATGACGTGATAACTCGAAGGGTCTCCCAACCCCTAACGGTTGAGGTCGGGGCGAGCTTGGCCGCGCTGTAGTCGACCTCCCAATCCGGGAAACGCTTAAGCACCTCCTCGAGGGCGATCCGGCCCTCGAGGCGCGCCAGAGCGGCGCCGAGGCAGTAGTGGATGCCGTAGCCGAACGTGAGAGGCTGGCCGATTTTGCGGTGGATGTCGAATGTGTCGCCATCCGGGTAGCGCCGGTCGTCGCGGTTCGCTGATCCAACGAGAAACAGCATGACACTGCCCTCCGGCACCGTCTGGCCGTAGAGTTCAACGTCGCGAGCGACGTACCTGCCCACGTGCGGTGCTGGCGGCTCGTAGCGGAGAATCTCCTCGATCGCGTTCGGAATCAGCGACGGATCCTCAACGAGCTGACGGCGCTCGTCGGGGTGCTCAGCGAGTATCTTGCCGGTCCAGCCGATCAGCCGGGTGGTCGTCTCGTTACCGGCGCCGGCAAGCACGTTGACGTAGATGAGGACTTCGTCGCGGCTAAGACGCCGGACCGTGCCGGTCTCATCCTCGAACTCGGCGTTCAGCAACTGGGTCATGAGGTCGTTGGAGGGGTGCGCAGCCCGCCAAGCGACATAATCCTCAAGGCCCGCCCCCGGGTTGAAGCCACCTGAGTAGTCCTGTGGCTGGCCCGGTTCGGTGCGCAGGGACGCGTCGACCTTGTCCCGAACGGCTTCTTGGTCCTCTTCGGGGATGCCGAGGAGCATGCCGATCACCCGCATCGGCATCTGGGCGCCGAGATCACGCACGAAATCGAACTCCTTGGCCCCGATCAGAGGGTCGAGAGCTCTAGCGCAGAACTCTCGGATCTGCGGTTCGAGGGCGTTCATCTTCTTCGGAGTGAACACCCGCGAAAGGAGCTGGCGATGCACCGTGTGGGCCGGCGGGTCCTCGAAGATGAGAGTACCCGGGGGCATCTCGACATCGGCCTTGATCAGCTCGAGGATGCCGCCCCGACCCGAGATATAGCTTTTCCGGTCAACCAGGCCGCGCTCTACGTCCTCGAAGCGACTAACAGCGAAAAACTCGTACGTTTCGTTGTAATAGAGCGGCGACTCCTCCCGCAGCCGACGGAAGACCGGGTAAGGGTCGGCATCAATGCCGACGTCGTAGGGGTCGTAATACACATCGCTGGTACTGGTCACTGTCGCGACACCTAGCTCCCGGCGGCACGAGGAGATTTTTCATGCCACGAACTATGGCACCAATCTGGGTGAGCGTTCAACGGCGGGGCACGGAGTCCCGCTGTGAGCGGTCAGGCCCGGACTGCGACATCGAGGAATCCGGGTTCGGGTCCCCGGAGGAAGAAGGAAGGCCCCAGCTGGATGTCCCGCTGCTGGTATTCGGGTGCTCGGCGGAGCAGCTGCTCGATCGCAACTTTCGACTCGAGACGGCGAGTGGTGCCCCAAGCTCCGCTTCCTCCTCCACTGGCACGCCGAATGCCGTGCAACGCCGTTTGCCCACCAGCGTCTTGGCTTCTGGCATCAGGTCAATCTTCTCGGCTCGAGGTGGCCACGAACCTCAAACGCGCGAGCCGGCATTGCGAGCTGTTCTCCGGCCTTCCCTTCCCTATTTCATGTCATAGTTTGTGGCGCGATATGTTCACGGGTCGGTGCCGCCGATCCATAGTCGAGAGACGGAGAGCGCGATGGGTCTACTGGAAGGCAAGGTCGCGGTCATTACCGGCGCCGGCTCCGGGATGGCCAAGGCCTCTACGAAAGTGTTCGTCCGGGAGGGCGCCAAGGTATTGGCCGCGGATATCAGCGGCGCCGAGAAGGACACCGCCGCCGAGGTAGGCGACGCTGTGGTTCCGTTTCGCGCCGACGTCACCAAGGAGGCCGACGTCGAGGCCATGATCGAGCGCGCGGTGCACGAGTTCGGGCGCATCGACGCCCTGCTGAACGTGGCCGGTATCGGCGCTCCCACGCCGATCACGGACCTCACCATGGAGAGCTACGACAAGCTGATGGACGTCGACCTCCGCGGCGTCCTCTTGGGCATGAAGTACGGCATCCGGGCCATGCTCGAAACCGAGGGCGGGGCGATCATCAACTGGTCCTCGGTCGGGGGTCTCAACGCGGCCTTAGCCACGTCGGTGTATTCCGCGGCGAAGGCCGGCGTCATCGCAGTCACCAAGGCAGCCGCCGTCGAGTACGGCACCCGGGGCATTCGGGCCAACGCCATCTGCCCTGGTTTCATCCTCACCGAGATCATGGGTGCCGCCGGAGCCGAGCACTTCCCAGAGATGTTCGAGAAGGCCGCTCTCAAGCGGGCGGGCCAACCGCACGAGGTTGCCGAAGTCGCCGCCTTCCTCGCATCCGACCGAGCCTCGTTCGTCACAGGGGCAATAATCCCGGTTGACGGCGGCTGGGCCGCCAAGCTGGCCTGACCGTTGGGGTCGGGGTCACTGCACGAAACCGCAGAGGATTCATGAGCAAGAGCCATCGGAAAGGTGATCGGCCGACTAGCACTCGGCCCGTCGAGACGGTCGTTGTGCCGATCTCCCGTGTAGACGCGTTGCAGATTGCCGATGCACCATCGGCTTACAGATGACCGAAGTCGCGCCGGGTGGTGCCGCGCGCTACGCCGGCGCCCGCGTCAACCGGGTCGAGGACGTCCGACTGCTCACTGGCCGCGGCATCTACGTCGACGACATCTCCCTTCCGGGGATGCTGCACGCCTGCTTCGTGCGAAGCCCCCTTGCCCGGGCTGCGATTCGGGGTATCGACACCTCAGGCGCGCTTGAGATGCCGGGCGTCCATGCCGTGTTCACGGCCGTCGACCTGAACACGGGGGTCAAGGAGCAGTGGCACACGTCGATCGGGCCGGAAAGTCCCGAGACTCCCCGTCCGCCCCTGGCCGAGGAAGAGGTGCGGTTTGTCGGGGATCCGGTAGCCCTCGTCCTGGCCGAGAGCCGCTACCTGGCCGAAGACGCCGCGGAACTGGTCGATGTCGACTACGAGCCACTGCCGGCCGTCGTTGACTACACCACGGCGGAGCAAGCCGGCACGCTCGTGCACGAGGGACACGGCTCCAATCTGATCGGTGAGATGGCCGGCTTGCCGGCCTCCGCCCTAGCGGAGGTGTTCGCCCACGCGACCCACGTCGTGGAAGAGACGATCTACCAGCAGGCGTACGCGGCAGTGCCCATGGAAGGACGGGGCTTGGTCGTCGACTACTCCCGAGCTACGGGGGAGCTCACCATCTACTCGGCCACACAGTCACCGCACGAGGTGCGCATGTTCTGCTCCCGCCTGCTCGGCATCCCCGAGCACCACATCCGCGTTGTGATGCGTGATACGGGTGGCGGTTTCGGTCAGAAGATCATGGTCCAGCGCGACGAGATGTGCCTGATGCTCGCGGCGCCGAAGATGGGCGTGCCGCTGAAGTGGGTGGAGGATCGGCGCGAGAACCTGCTCTCGGCGGGCCAGTCCAGGCACGAGCACGCGGAGGTCAAAATGGCCTTCGACGCCGACGGTGCCATCCAGGCGGCCCAGATCGATTTCGTCTCCGACTGCGGCGCTTACCCGACGCCGTGGCCGGTCGGCACGTCGTCGGTTGTGGGCGCTCTGTTCCCAGGGCCCTACCGCGTCCCCCGAGCGAGTTTCACGACGAAGACGATTTACACGAACACCGTCGGTCGCACCGCCTTACCGCGGTCCTTGGCAGTTCGAGTCGTTGGCCCGTGAGGTGCTGCTCGATATCGCGGCTCGGCGGATGGGTATCGACCCGATGGAGCTCCGGCGCCGCAACCTGCTTCACATGGACGAGTTGCCGTACACGAATGCCAACGGCATGCCCTATGACAACATCTCCCCACTCGAGACGTTCGAGCAGGCGTTGCAGATGCTGGACTACGAGGCATTCCGGGCCGAGCAGGCTGTAGCCCGTCAGCGGGGGCGTTACCTTGGCGTCGGCCTGTCGACCTACGTGGAGCCCTCCACTCCGGGTTTCGGCTACTACGCCACGGAGGCGGCGACGATACGCATCGAGCCGTCCGGCAAGGTCAACGTCTACATCGCCGGGGGCTCTACCGGGAACAGCATCGAGACCACCGTGGTACAGCTGACCGCGGATGCCCTCGGGGTCAATATCGACGACGTTGCCACCATCCAGGGCGACACCGCCGTCACGGGGTTCGGCGGTGGGGCTGCAGGGAGCCGGAGCGGCTCGATGACGGCCGGGGCGATCCGCGAGACGGCGTCGGTCCTGCGTGAGCGCATCGTTGCGATCGCGGCCCACAAGCTCGAGGCGTCGGTGGAGGACATCGAGCTGGCAGACAGCCGGGCGACGGTGCGCGGCACCCCCACTATCGGCATTTCCCTCGCCGAGCTGGCCAGACTCGCCTACTTCGACCCGTACTCACTGCCACCCGGCGTGCCCGGCTGGGCTCGAAGCGAGCGCCCGGTACACGGCCGACACCCGCTTTATCTGGGTCAACGCCACCCACCTGTGCACCTGCGAGGTCGACGTCGCCACCGGTCGGGTGAAGCTGTTGCGCTATATCGTGAGCGAGGATTGCGGCCCGATGATCAACCCGAACGTGGTCGAGGGCCAGATCGCCGGTGGCGTCGTGCAGGGCATCGGCGGCGTGCTTTACGAACATCTCGCCTACGACGAGAGCGGCAACCCCGTCGCGACAACCTTCATGGATTACCTGCTGCCGACCGCCGCTGAGGTACCCATCATCGAATATGGGCACATCGAGACGCCTAGCCCGGGCCCGGGAGGTTACAAAGGCGTCGGAGAAGGCGGCGCCATCGGCGCCCCACCGGCGGTCGTCAACGCCGTGGCCGACGCCCTGTCGCCGTTCGGCGTCACGATCACCCGACTTCCCCTCGGACCGTTCCAGATCCTCGAACTGCTTGCTTCGTCCAGTGACGCTTCACATCGAATGGGTGTCGGTCAGCTGTGAAGCCGGCCGCCTTCGAATACCACGTGCCAAGGACGGCTGAAGAGGCGGTCCAGCTGTTGGCGGAGCTCGGCGATGGCGCCAAAGTGCTGGCGGGAGGTCAAAGCCTTATACCCTTGCTCGCACTTCGTCTCGCGGTGTTCGACCACCTGGTCGACATCTCTCGGATCGACGAGCTGAAGGGAATAGAGCGTCGGGACGACAACCTGTGGGTCGGCGCCGGCACTACCGAAGCCAAGATCGAATCGAGCGCTAGTGTGGCCGACGCCGCGCCCCTGCTTGCCCGGGCGACACCGCTCATCGGCCACTTTCAGATCCGCAACCGGGGAACCGTTGGAGGATCGATTGCGCACGCTGACCCCGCTGCCGAGTACCCGGCCGTGGCGCTTGCGCTGGACGCCAGCATGGAGGTCCTTTCGTCGCGGGGCACTCGCACTATCGCAGCCTGCGACTTCTTCGATGGCCTGTGGAGCACCAGCATGGCGCCCGACGAGCTGCTAGTCGGGCTGTCGTTCCCGCTCTGGACTGGCCGCTGCGGCTTCGCGATCGAGGAGTTCGCTCGTCGCGACGGTGACTTCGCGATCGTGGGCGCTGTTGTCGGTGTGGAAATCGATGCGGCCGATCAGGTCACGCGCTGCGCTATTGGGCTGATCGGAGTCGGCTCGACACCTGCGCGGGCGTCGAGCGCCGAGACGAGCGTTGTTGGGGAGAAGGCGACCGACATCCTCCCCGACGATCTCGGGAGTCTCGCGGTTTCCGGTCTGGAAGCCGTTCCCTCGGACCTGCACGGGTCGGCCGAGTTCCGTAAACGGGTGGGTGCAGCCATGGTGGCGCGAGCTTGGAAGACTGCTATGGCGGAGGCCCTGCATGGGTGAAATGAAAGTGAAGCTCACCGTCAATGGGCAGGCGGCCGAGGCGTCGATCGAGCCGCGCCTGACCCTCGCCGATTTCCTCCGCGAGCAATGCCGCTTGACCGGCACGCATCTCGGTTGTGAGCACGGCGTCTGCGGGGCATGCACGGTTCTTGTCGACGGCGCGGCGGTGCGATCCTGTCTCATGTTCGCCGTACAGGCCGACGGCGCCGAGGTGACCACTATTGAGGGAATTGCCTCGAGTGACGGTGAGCTGTCGCCGATCCAGTTGGCTTTTCGTGCCTGTCACGGACTTCAGTGTGGGTTCTGCACGCCCGGATTCATCATCTCAGTGACCGCGTTCTTGAGGGATAACCCCGATCCCAGCGATGGGGAGATCCGCCACGCCCTCTGCGGCAACCTGTGCCGCTGCACCGGGTATCAGGGGATCTTGAAGGCCGTCCGCCACGCTGCGGAGCTCGGCGCGCGTCCAGCGACAAGGTCCTCTCCGACCTCGCCCTAGTCACGTCCCGAATGACTCGGCCCCAGAGCTAACCGAGGTCGCGCGCATGGCGACCTTCCGGTTCACGTCGGCAAGACATCGTCCGACGATCCCTGCCTTGACCAAGGCGTCGTGCGGTAGTGGCAGCGATCCGCAGGCTTGACCAATCGTTGGGAGTGTGCTCTTGGTGCACCCGAAACGGAAGGCAGCTGAGCACGTGTCATGAAACCCCGTGCCTACGGTTGGCTACCGTCTCCGATCACGGCTGGGGGTGCGGGCGGGGTTCCCGACACGAGGACCATGGTGCTGCCGCTCCAGCGATAGATGTAGGTGTCGATGCCGTCATTGCCATCACAAGCGTTGCACAAGCTGGGGGCCGACGAGACAATGAAAGAGACGGCGAACTCCCCGGGGGACGGCACAGTAACCCCGGAGACCCAGGACAGATCGGGCCGTGAGTAGGACGACGTGCCAGGCGACAGGCTGCCCGTGTCCGTGAGGAGTGTCCCGCCGAGGAAGAAGAACACGGCCCCTCGGCCGTACCCGTCGCCATTTTGCTGCAGGAGGTCGATCGCGTACACCACGCCACTCGAACCAGCCGGGGTGCTAGCGACCGAGTACGAGCAGGATTGGCCGGTGGGAACAAAGGCGGCACAGTTGGCGAACATCGCCGAGACGGTCGCTTCGTCGCTTGCCACTACGACGGGATTAGCGGCGTTTTGATTCGGAGTCGGCGCCGGTCCGAAGCCGAACTGGCAGAGCGCCTTGGCGCCGCTCCAGGAGTACCACGATCCGAGCTTGCCGCCGGGTGGTGCCGGTCCGCGAACGTCGAGACGCTTGTAGGCGAGGGGGCCGCCGCTCGTACAGTGCCCGAGGTCGAAGGCGCGTAATTCGGCCCGGCCCGGTTTTCCGTCGGCCACGTCGCTGTGTGGGCCCACGTACCAACCGGTGCCATACCCGATCGCGCTTGGCCCTCCCCAAGAACCCCAATGGATATCTTGCACCCGACCGGTTGGATCACCACCGTTGAAAATCTCGCTCGGCTTGTAGGTGCCCCAGCCGATCCCTATCTGGCCAGCGAACACTTTGGAGCCGAGTTTCGGCAGGCGTGCGCTGCCCGACGCGGCACTCGCGGCGGGGGCGTTGAGGACCATCAGTGCGACGAGAACCAGAACGAGGAGGGACTTGGTTCGGGGCATGTGGGACACAGGTCGTGGTCCGCAAACTCTAACCTTGGCTCCGGCCCAGTGATCAGCCGAACCCAGACTTAGTCCATCTGGCGGGTCCGGTCACTGGGCGAAGGGATCCCTACCCGCGACTCGGACCCCCTTTCGGGTCCAACACAGATCCAAGATGGCCCACCCTGGACAGCCAACGTTTGGGCGGCAATCGCAAGGTCCCAGATTGGATCGCTCGGTCCCGCGAAGACGGCGGCGAGCACATCAGAGCGTGCGGAACAGCCCGCCGTCAACTAGGACTTGGGCTCCGTTGACATAGCTTGCGGCGTCGCTGGCTAGGAAGACACAGACACCGACCATGTCCTCCGGCCGCCCGATGCGCTTCATTGGATTGATCTCCCCGGCCCGGGCCTTCGCCTCGGGCTCCCACGCCTTGGTGATATCGGTGTCGAAGGCGCCGGGCAGCACGAGGTTCGCGCGGACCTTGGGCGCCCACGCGCCGGCCAGACCGAGCGTTAGCGCGTTCAAGCCGGCCTTCGCCATGGCGTACGGCAGGTCGTCCGCGTTGGGCCGCAGAGAACCGGCCGTCGTAACGTTGATGATCGACCCGCCGTCGCGCTCGGCCATCCGCGAGCCGATCAACGCGCTCAAGCGGAACGGCCCGCGCGCGTTCACGGCCTGGACCTTGTCGTACAGTTCCTCTGTGACTGAGGGGAGGTCGTCGTAGAGCGGCGACATGCCAGCATTGTTCACGAGCACGTCGCAGCGTCCTAACTCCTCATAGACCGTGTCCACGAGCCGGTCGCAGTCCTCCCACCTGCCGACGTGACAGCCGACGGGCAGCGCCCGGTGGCCGGTTGCCGTTTCGATCTGCTTGGCCGCCATCTCGCAGTTGTGAAGTTTTCGGCTGGCGATTACGACGTCAGCCCCCGCGGCCGCGAGACCCTCGGCCACCGCCCGGCCGATCCCCCGACTCCCGCCGGTGATGACGGCGACCTTGCCGGTGAGGTCAAACAACTGCTCAGGCGTCTTCATCGCGGTCTCATTGGCTCATCGGCAGCGTAGGCACTCGTCCCTGTCAACTCGGCCGCGTCCTTCATGAGATCGAGCATGGGGGCCCGAACCCGGCGAGCTTCGGGTCGCTGCCGGCGCGCTGGTAGCCCCGCTCGAGCAGTCCCGTCAGGATAAACGTAGGTGTCGGTGCCGTCATTGCCATCACAAGCGTTGCACAAGCGGGGGCCGACGAGACAACGAAAGAGACAGCGAACTCCCCGGGGGACGGCACAGTAACCCCGGGGACCCAGGACAGATCGGGCCGTGAGTAGGACGACGTGCCGGGTGACAAGCTGCCCGTGTCCGTGAGGAGTATCCCACCGAGGAGGGGACCTGTACCGGGACCTCCGGAAACGACTGGGAGTCAGGAAGCGGCGACGCCCTGAAGCTTTCCGCCCGGTGCCGAGCACATCAACTCGACGATCCGCCGAGTGATGTTTGGCTCGAGTCCCTCGGTGTGACCCTTGTCGATGCGCACGACATCGGCGATGACGCGTCCATCTCTGGTGCCTGGATAGATGTAGAGGTGAGCAGCCCCGGGACGGGGCATCAGCCCCCAGGCCTTGGTGGAGTTGCCCTGGCGACGTCCGTCGTACACCGTGCCCGGCTCGTCGTCGACGACGTCGGCCAACCGCTGCCGCGGCCCGGCCCCGTACTTGTCGGCCCAAGGCGAGGACTCGGGAAGCGAGGTGATCTCGTGCTCGCCGGTGGCGTAGATGAACGAAAAGTCGGCATCGGGCAGTCCCGCAGGTGGTGAAGGCATCGGCCCCGCTCCGGCCGACCGCGGCACGCCGCCTGGTGGACCGGCATTGGCTGCTCGTTCGGCTGGTCCGAGCCGTCCGCCCGAGAGGCTCAGCCACCCGTCGACCCGATCGGCGAAGAACTCCGTGCGTAGCAGCCGATTGGAGGTCATCCCCCCTTGTGAGTGGCCCACCAGCCAAAACGAAGCGGTGTTCTCTTGGCCGAAGCGTCCGATCACGAGGTCGACCACGTTCTGCAGATGTTGGTCGTCGGCCTCGGACACCCACCGTCGAGACGGTTCAGCTGTGGCGGCAGTCGGTGTCGCGATCACCAAGCGGAACTCGTCCGTTAACTGGTGGGCCGGGAAATAGCCGTGCTGCCACTGGCCAGACGACCCGCCTCCGTGCAGGTTCAAGATGAAGACGATCTTCTCGCCGGTCTCGAGTCCCTCTGGGTAGTCCAGATAGAACCTTCGATCGGTTCCTGGGTCTACAACTAACTCACCCAAGGCATCCCCCCAGGTTCCGGCGCCGCGCGTAACTCATGGTAGCGCCCTGGTTGGGTTGTCTGCCCCGGTCGCTGAGACCGACAAAGTTGGACCAGCTCCACCGAAGAAGCTGCCAGGGCTAATACCGAATCAGCCATTGTCAGCCGTCGCTCCGCAAGCGCAGTGCATTGCGGACCGAAGATGCAGAGTAAGAGCATGTAACGTGCTCCGCGGAGTGCCAAGAGGCACTGGCGACGACGGACGTCTGAGTGATAGTTACAACGTCGTGGGTGGTTAGGGCGTCGTGGGCGGTTAGGGCGTCGTCGGTTTACGGTGAAACAAGAACCGGTTACCCGGCAGGTCCGGGCTGTCACCGCCCGGTGGGCGGATACCAATCCCGTTCATGACGTAGGCGATGGTGCGGTAATTACCAACGAGGACGAGAAACTCGATGAGCTGACGTTCGTCGTACTGGTCGGCGAGCATGGCCCATGTCTCATCACGAATATGGCAGGTGAAGTGGAGTTCGTCGACGGCGTTGAGCACGCTTCTCTCCTCAGGTGACCAGCCCGGAGATTCAGCTCCAGCGGGAATTCGGTCGATCTCTTCCTGGAGGAGCCCGCAGGCCAACCCGATCTGGTTGTGCATCGCCCATTGGTAGTCCGCTCCGCAGTTCCAGGCGCTGCGCAGGATCGCGATCTCCCGATGACGTACTGGCAGGCAGGTCGAGTCCTTTATGTAACCGACAAAGGGCGAATGGACCCTCGTCAGCTCCGGGTTGCGCATGAACGTCCCGAGTACGACATTGTCAGGTGAAGGGTGTTGGAGCTCGTCGAACACTTCACGGGCCTGATCGTCTGCTTCAGCATACGAAATCGGTTTAAACCGCGGCAGCAACGACACATCGATAGTCACCTTTGTGACCTGCTTGCCCATACACCCTCCTCGATAATCAACCTCAAGAGCGGACCCAAACCTGCGATACGAGGCTTCGACGCGACTCGGTGCCTTCTCGTGAACTTTTGATTCTCCACATCCAGCCATCCGTCAACGGACGAGGCGAAAGAACGATCGGATCTGTTCGACGAAGGTCGCCGGTTGCTCAAAGGCGGGAAAGTGGCCACCCTTCTCAGGCTCAGCCCACCATCGGAGATCCGTGAAATCCTTCTCTGCCCACCGCCGCGACGGCCGGATGATCTCCTTCGGGAAAATCGAGCACCCTGCTGGGACAGTCACTGGATCGCGCTTGCCGGCGGTATAACTCTCCCAATAGAGGCGAGCCGACGAAGCTCCCGTTGCCGGGAGCCAGTACAACATGACGTTGTCGAGCAGTTCGTCCCGGGTAAGGACATTCAGAGGATCGCCGTCTGAGTCGGTCCAGGACGAGAACTTCTCGACGATCCAAGCGCACTGGGCGGCGGGCGAGTCCACCAGGCCGTAGCCGAGGGTCTGCGGGCGCGTGGACTGCTGTTTGAGGTAACCCGACTCCTGTTCGGAGTACTGGCGCATCGACTCGAGCGCGGCCTTTTCCCTCTCCGTGAGATCGTCCATGGTCTCCGGATCGGGGGTGACAACCACCATGTTGAGATGGATGCCGACGACGTCAAACGGGTGACGTTGGGCCAGGTGCCGAGTGACACCGGCGCCCCAATCGCCGCCCTGTGCGCCGTAGCGCTCGTAGCCGAGGCGGCCCATCAGCGTCGCCCAAGCGTCCGCGATCCGCTCGACTCCCCAACCCGGGTGGGACGGCTTATCGCTCCACCCGTAGCCTGGCAGAGATGGACACACCACGTGGAAGGCGTCGGCTGGATCGCCACCGTGGGCGACCGGGTCGACCAACGGACCGATCACCTTAAGGAACTCGACTATCGAACCCGGCCATCCATGGGTGAGTACGAGTGGTAGGGCGTCTCGATAGGCCGAACGTACGTGAACGAAGTGGAGGCGAAGCCCATCGATCTTGGTGCGGAACTGAGGAAACGAGTTGAGGTACGCCTCACGCACCCGCCAGTCGTACTCGTCGGACCAGTACCGACACAGTTCCTGCACGTAGGACAGCGGCATGCCCTGGGACCAGTCACCAACTGTCTCTCGTTCTGGCCACCGGGTGCGCGCTAACCGCTCGTAGAGGTCGTCCAAGGCCGTGTCAGGAATCTCGATGAGAAGCGGTGTCACTTCGTCAGACACGCGATGGACCCTAGACGGTGGCCGGCGCCTTTCGGCCCAAGTCTGCACCGAGGTGGATCGAGACGCGCCAGCCGACCAATAAACAGCCACCGACCCGCCGCTGTGGCTGACTACGTAACAGCCGCTCATGGAGATTCACCGTTCTAGCCGATGCACCAGACCACGAGCAGGGCCTTCTTGGCCTCTCACCAACCGCATTGTCGAGCCATAAGCGCAGAAGCTCACGAAACTTGTCCCGGCTCCACGACTTAAGCTTCGGCCGTGGCCCGGTGAAGAGGGCCCACACGGGATACGGGAACCGGGGGTACCAGACGATGAGCGACGGGCGCGGCTCGGGGCTGGTGGATCCGATGTTCACGGAACCATTCGTGGACATCGACGAGTGGCGCGACGAGCCGGTCCGGCACCGGTACGTCCATGGCGGGTTCGCGGGGACGGACTGCCGGTTCTCGACGTACTTCCCCGAGGAGAGGCGCTATCAGGGCCGGTTTTTCCACCCGGTGAGCCCCGTGCCCGGGTCGGAGCACGGCGCGACCGAAGGCGCCTTCGTCGGCTACATCGAGTTTGCCATCGCCAGCGGGGGCTATCTGGTCGAGTCGAACATGGGCCGGTTCCGCCGAGCCTTGCGCGGTGAAGACTCGACCGTCGCCGGGTACCGGGCGAGCATGGCGGTCGCAACGTATTCACGCGTGCTGGCGTCGGAACAGTATGGCGAGCACCGCCCGTACGGGTACGTGTTCGGTGGCAGTGGCGGCGCGTACCGAGCGATCGCGTGCATCGAGAACGGGCACGACGTGTGGGACGGTGCAGTGCCGTACATCCACGGGACCATGATGAGCATGCCAAGCATGTTCTCGGTGCAGGCCCACGCGTTCCGCGTGCTGCACGACAAGCTCCCGCAGATCGTCGACGCCGTCGAGCCCGGTGGCAGCGGCGACATGTTCGCCGGGTTGAACGAGGAAGAACGCGACGCGCTGGCCGAGGTGACCCGAATGGGGTTCCCGCCGCAGGCGTGGTTCGACGCCGAGCGGGTCCGGCTCCAGTACACGACGGTGTGGGCGGGGCTGTTCGACCATTTCGCCACCTGGGACCCGACGTACTTTGACGACTTCTGGACCGTGCCGGGCTACCTGGGCGAGCATCCCACCGCATCTCTGCTCGACGCCAAGGTGGAGCACGAAACGAAGATCGTCGAGTTGGTTATGCCTGGCATGGCGGTGAACCTAGGGCTGCCCGATTCCGATGGCATTGCGCGGTCTGCACATCGATGACGTCCCGGTCGCCTACCGGCTCGAAGACGTGCCCGACACGGATCTCACGGGCGCGATGTTGCGGTTCACCACCGGCAAGGCGGCCGGTCACCACGTGTGGATCTCGGGCCGGCGCGGTGACCACCTCGCGACTGGGATCGGCCAGGAGGAGTTCGAGCACCTGCGCGGGGTCGCGGTCGGCGACGACGTGCTCGTCGACAACACGCCCTATCTCGCCTTCCAGACCTACCACCGCCACCAGGTGCCGGACGAGGAGTACCCCGAGTGGAACCAGTTCCGCGTCGCGGGGCAGCCCATCTACCCGCAGCGGCCGGAACTACTCGGCCCGCGCTTCGTGCGCAACAACGGTGCAGGCCTGTTGAGCGGGCGGTTTGCGGGGAAGATGATCGTCGTCCAGAGCCTTTTCGACGAGATCGCGTACCCGCAGCAGGCGGAATGGTATCTCCGACGCGTGGCGTCGGTGCTCGGCGACCGGATCGACGACCACTACCGCGTCTGGTTCACCGACCACGCCATGCACCAAGACCCCGCTGTGCTGCCACGCATCGATGTTCACCCCCACCGGTCCACCCGCATCGTCAACTTTCGCGGCGTACTCGAACAGGCATTACGCGACGTCGCCGCCTGGGTCGAGCAAGGTATCGCCCCTCCCGCCAGCACGGCCTACGAGCTCGACGACGGGCAGATCCATCTTCCCGCGACAGCAGCCGAGCGCCGCGGCATTCAACCCGTCGTCGACCTCACGGCTAATGGTGGGGTGCGTGCCGAGGTCGCGGTCGGCGAGATGGTCAACTTTTCAGCACTCGTCGAGGTGCCGCCAGGAACTGGCACGATCATCGCGGCCGAGTGGGACTTCGAAGGCGATGGCAACTTTCCCATCTCCGAGCCGTTCACCAATGAGGACATGTCCTATGCATCCACAAGCATCACCCGCGAATACGCCTTTGCGGTGCCCGGCACCTACTTCCCCGCGCTGCGAATCACGGCACAACGCCTCGGGCAGGCTGACAATCCCTACGGCCGCATCATGAACCTCGGCCGCGCCCGTGTGGTAGTCAGGTAATTCGAGACGGTAACGTCGCCCGAGCTTTCCCCATTCAGGTGGGCTTGACACATGATCAGCCACCTCTTAATGGCCGATCGCGTCGGCCGTTGCGATTGTGGGGCGCGGTTATGAGGTGCCTGACCGTGAGGAACTGTGTCATCATCAGACCGGAATGCGTAGGTCGTCGAATGAGACCACCTCCGGCAGTGAACGAGCAGCGACGCGGCCGCTGGAGAATCAGGTCAGTGTCATCACCGGGGCCGGCAGGGGGATCGGCAGGGCTGTCGCCCTTGCCCTCTCCGACGCTGGGTCCGCGCTGGCGCTCGGGGCTCGTACTGTTAGCCAGCTAGAGGAAGTGGCGGCCGAGGTGAGGCAGCGGGGTGGCAACGCGCTGGCGGTTCAGCTGGATGTAACCGACCCGCAGTCGGTGCGGTCCTTCGTCGCCACCGTCGTGGACCGCTTCGGCCAGATCGACATTCTGGTCAACAACGCGGGTAGCAACAGTGGAGGCGAAGACGGCGCTGTCGGCCCCCTGTGGGAGATCAACCCCGATGTTTGGTGGAACGACATCGAAGTCAACCTCTATGGCACCTTCTTATGCATGCACGTAGTGCTGCCCCACATGGTGAAGGCGGGCAGTGGATACATAGTGAACATCGTGTCGACGGCCGCGATGATCGCCTGGCCCTACGACTCTGCCTACGCCTGCTCCAAAGCAGCGGTCATACGGCTTACAGACTCGGTTGCCGAAGAGGTCCGCGATCGGGGTGTCTCCGTGTTCGCCCTTTCTCCGGGCTCGGTCGACACAGAGCTCAGAGCCGGTGCGGTGGATTCGCCAGCTGGTCGTAAATGGCTGACCCGGGTGAACCCGAACCCGGAGTGGGTCCCGGCCGAGCTGCCGGCCGACGCGGTGGTTTTCTTGGCCAGCGGGGAAGCGGACGGACTGAGCGGCCGTTTCCTTTCCGTCGAATGGGACCTGCACGAGCTGGCGCGGCGGGCTGCGCACATAGCTGACCGCGACGTCCTGCAGCTCCGTTTCGCGGCAGACTTACCGTAACGACGCGCCGACCGCGGCCCGATAATCAACTCTTGGCTCGCTACGCAGGGGCAGCGGAAGCATTCGCAGTGGCCGGCAACCCTGGTTCCGTCGAAGTGCCCCGGCCCATGGATACCAACAGACCGGCTGCAAAACTGCCGGCCTCGGGCCGCGCCGTCGGTGTGACCGTCACGGGCGTTGGAGGTATGCGACTGCGCTAAGCGTGGTGGGATCGAGGGTCGGCTGCTGGTCGGGGGGCTGATGCGGCACGTCGTTTACACGGATTCGGGTGAGGCGCACCGATGAGATGCGCCAGTTCCCGTCGTGGCAGCGGACGTACTGCTCGTGGTAATGCCCATAGCCCTGAGACGCGAGGCCACGCCCGGGATCATCCACCCAGTCGAACATCGCCCAGATGCCAATTGCAGTGTCCTCGTCGAGAAATTCGATCTCCGGCATATGGCCCTGATGTACCGTGATCTTCCCTGGGTCCGACGCCGCGAGATACGCGACCAGGGCGTCAGCACCCTTGACGGCCAGCGTGGCGGACTCGGGAGTCTTGGAGTCCTCGATGTACAGCTCCAGATCGTCGGTGAACAGGTCTCGCCACTCATCCCACATTCTCAGGTCCATATATCGGAAGTAGCGCGCCTTGAGAAGCTGGATCTCGTAGACGTCGGAGAGCTGCTGTAGGTTCATCTCACCTTCAGGGGTCGTGCCGGTTCATCTTGGGCTTACAACTTGGCAGTCACGTCCACCATTGCTTCGAGCTGCTCCAGGTAGTGCTCAAGGGAGTGATGGACGAATCGGAGGGGCACCGTCGTGACGCCGGTCTGCAACAGCTCGTGCAGTGCAGCCGCGGCCGCTTCTGGCGCGTCTGACGGATCGACAGGTGCTTTGGTACTGAGGATCACCTCAAGCGCCCGGTCACGCTGCTGCCACGTCTGCGTGTCGGCCATTCTAGCGAGCCACTCTGCCGCTTTGCGGGGAGACACGGCGAAGGGGCACCAGCCGTCGCCTAGTTCCACAGCACGTCGCAATGATCGGGGGGTGCGGCCGCCAATCCAGATCGGTACGTCCTCCTGAACACCCCAAGGATCGACAACTACGTCCGCGAAGCGGTAGTAAGGGCCTTCGTAACTGGGCAGGCGACGACCGAACGAGGCTCGTAGCGCGCGGATTGCGTCGTCTGCGCGCGGCCCTCGGTCGTCGAACGGCACGCCCAGCAGTCGAAACTCCTGCTCGAGATAGCCGACACCAAGACCAAGGTTGAGTCGGCCGCCGCAGATGCGGTCGAGCGAGCCGTACCGTTTGGCGATCTCGAGCGGGTGGTGGTAAGCGAGGACCAGCACCGACGTCGTAAGCCGGATACGGGTGGTGTGGGCGGCGAGGTAGCCGAACGTCGCAAGCGGCTCCCAGTAGCGCGGTCCTGGTAGGTCCATGCCGTCGAGAGGGATCGCAATATGCTCGCTGCAAGTCAGGTAGTCGTAACCGAGCCGGTCGGCCGCCTGGGCGATCCGGCGGACGTCGTCGATCGTGCCGTCACGTTCCCATTCAGCATGGCCGCCGGGTACCAGCGAGAGAACCGGCGTGAGAAGGCCGAGTTTGATCATCTGAAGCCACCGGCCAGCGTCGTCCTGGGGTCAGGCCCGACGACAGGACAGTCGGAGTCGATCACGTCATGCTGCGTTTGGCCGGCCGCAGTCGCGATTTCTCTGCTCCTTGTCGAACAGAGGCGGCTGGGTCTAGGTGGTGTCCCCCATTCTTGGCAGCGAACGGAGCTGGTCGGATAGTTCGCGAACCCGCACAGATAGGGCCCTGTGCATGCACTCCTTGATCCGACCGGTGCCCTACCTTGACCTTCGGGAGGTTCGAGACCCTGTTCGAGGGACATAGTGAAAGCTTATGTTCGTCGAGCGGGCCGTCGTAGTGCTGCCATGATCGATCAGTCATCGAGCGCAAATCAACCCACGGGTGGACCGAAGGGGTGCCGAACCACCAGCTATGTCATTGGGGATCGCATCCGTGGTCATTGGGGATCGCATCCATGCTCGCCGGAGTCCTTGTCGATGGTCCTGGTATCCGACCGGAGCTCTCGTACCAGCAGGTGGCCGGGATGGAAGGAGCCGGCAGAGTCACGCCATGACGACTACTGACCAGGTGCGCGTCAGCCGGAGAGCCCGAGAGCTGAACCGCCCAGCACTTCGTAGGACGGATCCGTCCGATCGCGCCGTGCTGCGGTCAGGCGAGGGTCTCGTTGCGCCACGAGCCGACTGAGCCCGTCGCTCTTGGCATCCTCGGGACCTGAGAGTATGGGGTTGAAGACCAGGTCGTACACGAACCGGCGGTGGTCGATGCCCCAGACGCCATCGCGGCAAGACCAACGATCGAGGTAGCGGCCAATGGCCACTACCTGGCTGAGTAGCCCGGATTCGGATGCGTTCCATAGCGTCCCGGTGACATAGGCCTCGCTACCGGCACGGTCACCATCGACCTCGATAAGAACGTTCGTAACTTGGTGTGAGTGTCCGAGCAGCCTCGCGTGCTGCGACCACAAGGAGTCGAGCAGCCCAGAAGCCGTACCCTGGAATGTAACGCCGTAATCGGCGGTGCCGTCGGGATGCCATACGGTGTCGGCGAGCTCGCGGTCCATCCGATCGAGTGCTCGGCAGTAGCGGTAGATGATCTCTGTGATGGCTTGTTTGGCCACGAGGTCGCTGTTCATGGTGTCCCCCTAGAGCAATGACGTGGCTCGGGCACAGGCGACGTGTGCAACTTTAGGATCTATAGATCGTATCGGACGGACGTATGCGCGCATTTTTTCACCAAGATTTACCCCTTGCGTGAGGGACGAGCACCGCACTTCGGTCGCACCTTCAACCCGACCTCGTTCCTCTCCCGTTAGCACTCGGCGATCATGCCGAAGATGGTGAGATACTCCGAACCTCTCTTGAGCCGACGTACCTTCCTCCTTCCCCTCCCGACACAGTCAGGCCGCAGTTTCCACTCAAGCAGACGGCGCTTCGAGCGCGGGTAAGTATTGCCAACGAGCAATAGGATGGTGCCGGCGTCGATCGTGAAAGGAACGTGGATCTATGGTCGATTTATCGGATCTCCAGGTGTCTCAGACGATTATGGTCGCGGCACCGCCGGAGCATGTCTACGAAATCATCTCGGACGTGACCCGAATCGGCGAGCTGAGCCCGGTATGCAAGGCGGCGTGGTGGGATGAAGGTTCGGGACCTCGCGAGGGTGGATGGTTCACCGGCCGCAACGAGGTTGAAGGTCGCGATCCGTGGGAGCGTCATTGCGAGATCGTTATCGCCGAGCCGGGCCGTGCCTTCGGGTGGGTGGCCGGTGGACGCGAGGAAGGCGTCGCCGAGTGGAGCTACCGCTTTCGGCCGGTCGAACAGGGCACCGAGGTTGAAGAGTCCTGGAGGATTCTCCGCATGGTCGAGCGGCTCCGCGCTCTGGGTGATGACGTCCTCAATAGCATGAAGGCGAACACCGAGTCGGGTATCGAAGCGACGCTCGCCAATTTGAAGAGCGTCGCCGAGTCGTAGCCCAATAGCGCAGCCACTCAGCCATGACGTGATCCGGCCGGAATCAATGCCAGTCGGGATGATGTGCCCGCTGGCTACTGCCAACGGTGGCCGCTGGTCTATTCGGATCGCCTCAGTTGGTTCGCGCTCGGGCAGGAACGATTCTTGAATGCGTATCCGCCGTTCACCATCCGGATGAAGATCTCCTCGAGGAGGGCCGCGTTCGTAGGCGTTGGACGCAGGCGCCACTGGGTCACCAATGGCTCGATTGCACCAAGCAGCAGAACCGTCGCTGCCGTAGCTTCCCGACGGCCGAGCCCGTGCTCGCGCATAGCTTGAGCGGAGAATGCACGTACCGTCTCGACATCCCTTAGACGCTGCTCTTGTCGGAGCTCTCGATTCCGGGCGCCCGCAGAACGAAGAGCTGCGAATACCCCGTCACGGCGGTCCACTGCAGCACCCAGCGCTCCCCGGACGAGGGTTCTGTACATATCGATGAGCGTCGTCGCGGCAGCTATCTCCGCCGCCAGTTCACCATGCAGAGCGGTCGCTTCGCGCCGGTAAGCCGCAGCTAGAAGTTCACCCCGGTTCGCGAAATGCTTATAGACAAGGGGTCTGCTTACACCGGCCCGCTCAGCGACCGTCTCCATGGAGACATCCTCGACGTCGCCTGCCGTAACCAGTTCGACAACGGCGTCTATCAGCGCATCGTGTCGTACTGAATGACTCATGCGGACCGGTTCACGATGCGGTTTGGGTAGAACAACCGTTCCTCTTGTGCTTGGCCGTCTCACTGTGTCATTCTGTCATCAAGGTGAGTAACAAAGTGTCACTACGGGGGGTGGAGGAAGACATGCCGACCTACGTTGGTCAACGGAAGGTCCTTGACGCGGACAGCCACGTCATGGAGCTCGCCGATTTCCTTGATGGGTTCATCGATCCCGACTACCGGGATCGGTTACGTCGAAGAGGGATGGACGCACTCGCCCCGGTGCTTGAGGGAGCGGTCGCAAAGGCCAACGCTCGTCGGTCAGACAAGACGAAGGCAACCCGGGCCGAAGAGCGGCTTCTTGAGGACAAGGGCTGGAACGCCATGGGTGCATTCGATCCGGCGGAGCGGAGTCACGTCTTGGACTTGCTCGGAGTGCAGGGTCAGTTGGTGTTCGCGACCTTCGCGACGTCGATGTTCACCGGAAGAGACATTGATCGGCTGTACGCGGGTAGTTCGGCCCAGAACCGCGCCATGGTGAACTTCTGTTCGGACGACGAACGCCTGCTTCCGGTCGCCTTCGTTCCCCTCATCGATCCGACTCGCGCTCGAACTCTGGTCCAAGAGGCGGTTGAGAGTGGCTGCTCAGCAGTAATGGTTCCATCTACCGCCGCCGGAGAACGGGCACCGACGCATCCAGACCTAGACGGGTTTTGGGACGTGCTCAACGAGTCCAACACCCCCTTCGTGTTGCATGTTGGTGGGGGCGGGAGGTTATTGGACCCGGCTTTCCACAACAACGAGATGCCAGTCACCGATCATCTCGGAGGTGGTGAGAATATTCGCTCCAAGGACTTTCTGGCGATCCACCACTCCCCCGAGCTATTTCTCGGAGTCCTGATCTATGACGGCTTGTTCGACCGCTTTCCCAAGCTTCGCGGTGGATGTATTGAGCAGGGAGCGGGATGGGTTATTTCCTGGATGCGGCATCTCGACTATGGACTGCGAGCCTTTCGGAGGACTGAGGACCCGCTGCGGAGGCTCGAACTCGCGCCTTCCGACTATGTGCGCCGTCATCTCAAGTTCACCCCATTCGCCGGCGAACCAGTCGGATGGATGATTGAAGAGGCGGGACCTGAACTGTTTATGTTCTCTACGGACTACCCGCACCCAGAGGGCGGGCGAGACCCCTTAGCGAAGTTCGAGGAAACTCTCGTGAACGCGGCCGAAGGCGATCAAGATCGGTTCTTCTATCAGAACATGTTCGAGCTACTTCACGGCACTCTCTGATCGCCGAGACACCCGGTTGGCGCCACTGGAAGCGGTATTGGCGGTGACCCAGGCGGGCATGCAGTGCCGACCTGTTCAGTACCGAGGCCACGCCCTCTCGGTCAACCTCCTAGGCGCGTCAGCTACATGTCGGTTACGAGAACGCCCTGAGTTCTGGGAGCACCTCCTGCCCCAGCAGGTCCACCTGATCGAGATACCCATCACCCTGATCGGCGGGAGCGAGCATGAACTCGCCGCAGCCGAGCTCCCAGTATCGGTGGAGCTGGTGGACGACGTCGTCCGGATGTCCCGCAGCAAACAGTCCCTCCGGAAAATCCGCCTTCCCCTTGGTCAGCTTGACCCATGCCGCGGTCGCCCTGGAGTGGGCGCGGTCCGATCGGTCGATGTACACCGGCACGAGCATTCCGGTCGTGAATGGTTCAGCGGCCCGTCCTAGCCGCTCACGGCATTCGCACAGGAACGCGTGCCGCCGAGCGAAGCTGTCCGGGCCGAGCAAGTAGCCGATCCACCCATCGCCCAACGTCGCTGCCCGGCGCATCGACACCTCCTTCCACCCTCCGAGAAGGAACGGAACGGTTGGCGCGCCCGGAGCGAAGGTGACGTCGGAGTGTTCGAAGCCGGCCGTGAGCAGCGAGCGCACCTGGCGGAGATTCGACTCCATAAGACGACCACGCTGCGCGAGCGGCACGCCGGCAGCCTCGAACTCCGGCGGATACTCCCCCCCGACGCCGACGCCGACGCGGAGTCGGTTGGGGGCGAACGCAGCCAACGTGCCCAGCTGCTTCGCCGCCGTCAGAGGATCGCGCAGACCGAGCAACATGACACAGGGGCCAAACGAGACGCGATCCGTCGACGCCGCCACCATTGAGAGGCTGACGACCGACTCCAGGAGCGGGTGTGGGTGCAGGAGATGATCCCCGACATAGACACCATCGAAACCGGCCGCTTCGCCTCGGCAGGCCGCATCGACCACACGACCCGGATCGATCTTCCCGGTGTCGGTGTTCGCCACCGTGGCGAGCATCAGGCCGACCACCGGGCCGGGCGCTGTCACAGGAGGACCAGCGGGGCGAACGTGCGAATCCCCAGAGCGGATCGCAACCCCGCTCCTCGTCCGCCGACGGGGCCAGGTTCGGGAAGTGCTTCAAGACCCGGGCCAAGTCGATTGGGTGCCTCTCTCCTTCGAGCCCCATTGCGTCGTGGATCAACAACAAATCGCATACGAGGACTCCATCTCCGACCCCCCCGCGGCGGCCCATGCCTACCATCTATTCTGCTCCGGCCGGGACTACACGGTTCGGGTCTCCTCGAGGCCGAGCACCATCACGCCGAGATATGCCTGGTGAAGCCGGGCGCGTCGCCACCCTCCACTCGTTGACTTAACCGTTCTCTGGACGTATCTTGCGATCACTGAGCCATCTGCCGAGCGCGAGCAGATCAGAAAGGCGTACCGATGACCCTTACCTCCGAAGGTAGCCAGCGTGGGATACGGATCCATCGCGCTGCCGAAGCACCCGAGCTTCACGCGAGCGGTGCTGTCACGAGTGAATTCGGCACAAACGTCAACCTTCGAGAGATTGCAACCACGTTGGCCAGTAGCAATTGTTCGATCAACCGGCTGCTGGTACATCAAACTGCCGATGAAGGCGGCATGTCGATCGTCTACCTCTTCTTCAAGCCGAACTTCCCACTGTTTCGGCACAAGCACGACGTCGATAGCTTGTATGTTGTCATCTCCGGATCGATCGTGAGCTTCATGGGCAACGAGACGTTACGTCCCGGAGACTGCTTCGCCGTGCCGGCCGGAACGCCGTACTACTACACGGCCGGACCGGAGGGAGTCGAGGTCCTTGAGATGTTCCGCGACGCCGACACCGTCGCGGTCATCTACACCGACAACCCCGACGGTCGACTTGAGGAAGCGCAAGAGGCGGTTCGCGCGAAACGCGAACGCTTGGAGCAAGATCACCGCTGGTCCCCTGTACCGCGCAAACACCGAAGCCCGCTGATCTGACTGCACGGGCCGAAGGCCACGGCCGTAGCAATCGAAACAACTGTCGCACCTATGTCGGTTTCACCGCTTCCCGTTTACGATCGCCCGCTTTTGGCGAACCAGTGACATCCATCCATGCTGAGCGTGGAGAAGGGCTCGAGTAAGTCCTTACTTCTACACTTGGGTTGAGTTCCAGCTCGGCGGTTGCTCGATCAGTCTCACACGGCCAAACCGGGGGTGACGGTGCCGGATAGGACCACGTTTTGCCGATTGTGCCCCGCCCTGTGCGGTGTGAAGGTAACTGTCACCGACGACGAGGCGACCGCCATTTCGGGTGACCCCGAGCATCCCCTCTCCCGCGGGTACACCTGTCCGAAGGGTCGGAGGATGGTGGCCCTGACCGACGACAACAAGCGGTTGGACGAGCCGATGATGCGGGACTCCAACGGCAAGCTGGTTCCGGTGGACTGGGAGTCCGCCATCGGTCACCTGGCCGACAGTCTGTCACGGATTCGTGACCAATTCGGACCGTATGCCATCGGCAACTACTCAGGGACGATGTTCGATACTGGCGGCAGATTCGCAGCCACCCAGCTGCTCGGCGCCATCGGCTCGCCAAGCCGGTACACAAGCTCGACGGTTGACAGCGTTGCGAAGGTTCTGGTCGGAAAGCTGATGTCCGGTAGAGAGGGATTGGTTCCGGCCATCGACTTCGAAAACACGAACCTGCTTATGGTTATCGGAGAGAACATGGTCGTATCCCACGGCGGGTTCTCCTACTTCCCTGATCCCATTCGGTATCTCCGAAGCATCGAGCGGCGAGGTCAGGTATGGGTCTTCGACCCCCGCCGAACCGAGACGGCGCGACTGGCTACCCGCCACCTCTCAGCGAAGCCGGGGACGGACTTCGCATTCCTCGCCCATCTCATCCGGGAACTGCTACGAGACGGAGCGGATACCGAGTACCTGGCTCGACATGCTCGACATGTCGGTGAGCTGCGAAGACTGGTCGAACAGTTCGACAGTGGCACGACTGCCGACATAACCGGTCTCGCAGCGGAGGACCTCGACGCTCTCCTTGCTGCTGTGCGCCATCACCGGCGACTCGCCATCGTCACCGGCACGGGAGTGACGATGGCCGCAACGGGGAATGTGACCGAGTGGATGGCGTATGCCCTTCAAATCGTGACCGGCTCCTTCGAACGCCCGGGCGGCCGATGGTTCAATCACACGGCCAATGTCAGGCCTTCCGCCAGTTCGGCACCTGACACCTCGGGATTCGGGCCCGGCCCGAAGAGCCGGCCGGAGATTCCACGCATGGCCAATCAATACCCATGCGCCGTCATGTCGGCGGAGATAGAACAGGGCCACCTCCGGGCTTTGCTCGTCACGGGGGGCAACCCGATGACGGCCTTTCCTCAACCGGAGCGTCTCGGTCGGTCCTTCGATCGACTTGACGTACTCGCAGTCTGGGACATCGTCCGATCAGCGACCGCCGAGCGCGCTACACATCTCTTCCCCTGCCCGGATCCCCTCGAGCGGTCGGATCTGATATCGCCCATCCATCTGTCCATGGTCTTTGCTCAATACACCCCCCCGGTGGTCCCGCTCCGAGCGAACCGGCGCCCGATGTGGTGGAGCCTCGCAAAGGTCGCCACAGGGATGGGGCTCTCCATCTTGCCTGGTGGTGCCGATCCGGACACATATTCGGATGAGGAGCTTTTCTCCTCCTTGGTGGCCGGAACGCCGGTGTCGTGGGAGGTGTTGTCCCACGCTGACGGGCGGCCTGTCGAGTACCCACGAGAAGACCGGTGGGTCGAAAGCACGGTCCTGCCCGATGGACGGTGGGATCTCGCACCGTCGCTGCTCGTGGACCGAATGGAACACGCCATGAGCCGAGCTTCAGCCGACCTTGTTCTGGGCAACCGCCGCGAGACCCTACACACGAACTCGACCCTGGCGTGGGGCGTCGGAGGCGCGCCAGCCCTTGTACCGCACGTGCATCTGAACCCCGAGGATGCCGCCGCCAGGGGCCTTGCCGACGCTGATCCGGTAGAGGTCCTGACCTCGCACGGTGCAATCAGCGGGACAGTTCGCTTGGATCCGGCCATGGTGGCCGGCACTGTTGTCGTCCCGCACGGCTTCGCGGACCCCAACGTGGGCAACCTCACAGCTACTGACGTGGACGTCGATCCCCTCACCGGAATGCCGACGCTTATCGGGCTAGCGGTCACCCTGCGATCCAAGGGCGCCACAGGCAAGCCAACATGATTGACTTCTGCTGGGATCATCACGACCAGGCGATCGACTAGCCGTTCACTAACCGCGATCATTTCCTGGAGGGCTGGTTGCAGGAGTCCTCCACCTGGACCGATGAACTGGGCACGTCGCGGCATCTGTCGACCGCTTACTCCAAAGTAACGGCTTGGACGGTTGAGGGACCGCCTTGCCGGTCTGGTGTGGCCGATCGTCTATCAGCGGCATAGCGAGCGACCGGATCTGAGCGCCGGGTTACCGGCGTCGGCGCATAATACCCGCCGTAGTGGGTCAAATCGAGCTAGTCGTGCGCCATGACTTCGACCAGTCGATGCTCTCCGTTTTCACGCCCCCCGTTGGCGCGGTCTGCGCGAAGTTGGCGAGGGGTGACGACCTTCAGGCTTGTGTTGCAACCCGTTCGAGGTTGTCGACAGACCTTTCGAGCATATGGACCGGCACGATCGGCCATGCTCGTTGTGAGCGCCTCTCTTCGGGGAGGTTCGTCCAGTCGCAATAGTTCGTAACTTCGCACTCGGAATCGCTGATTGGATCAATCTGCCATCCGTACACGTGACCGATGAGTGGCCCGTCCACGAAGCCGACACCCCATTCGACCAGACGGTCAGGAACGATCTGGGTGACCGTGTTGCGAACCTTGTACTTCGTCATATTGGGGATATCCGCGAGAGGCGTTCGGTCCATGTCCATATCAAAGGTCTCGCCGACCGCCGTCAACGGCCTTGCGTCGGGAGCTGCTTCCAGCATGCCTGAGCCATCGATCTCGACATGCCCAGCAGGGTTTGAGACGATCTGGAAAAGCCTGTGAGCAGGGGCGGCGATGCGCTTTGTGGCAGCTACACGGTTGGAGGACACCGATTTCTCCTCTCGTACGGACCTCGACGACCTACCGTAGTTGACGTTGCTGGCGTAAGTTCCCCCAACCCCTCTCGAAGAATTCCCGGGCTCACCGTAGGTCGTTCGTCAGGCGAACCGTGTCGCGTCAGCACGCAGGGCGGGTCATGGCCTGCATCACCGATGGGCGGCGCCACGTTCTGAATCGGGCACGGGCTTCCACGTCGAGAACCCAAGTGTGTTGTGAGCGGGAGTCCCTCTGACTAACTCGGCGGCGGATGATAACGCCCGTTATGGCGTTCTTAGGTCGGGGGTTCGGGAACCTCCCGTAGGTGCTGTGCCATCAACAGGGGAGCAACGGATGTCACACCGCCGTCGACAGCGAGCGTCACGCCTGTGATCCAGCGCGCCTCATCGCTTGCCAGGAAGGACACCGCCAACGCGACGTCCCAGGCGGTTCCCTCGGTGCCGAGCAAATTGGACGTGGCGGCAAGCTGTCGACGGAACTCCGCCTGGGGCGTCTCACCGAGGACCGAGTACAGCAACGGCGTGGTGATATGGCCGGGTGCGACGGCGTTGACACGTATGCCCTGGCGGCCGTGCGAGTACGCCATATCTACCGTCATGGCGTGGACGCCGCCCTTGGCGGCCGAGTACCCGAGGTAACCGGTGCCCCGCCATCCTGAGATCGACCCGATATTGACAATCGCGCCACAACCCTTGTTCTCCATTACCGGCAAGACATATTTGGATGACAAGAAGGTTGCGCGCAAGCTGATGTCGAGCGCCCAGTCCCAGTCGGCCTCGCTCGTGTTGACGGCGTCGCCAAAGACGGCCGCCCCGATGTTGTTGACAAGGATGTCCACGGTGCCGAAAGCATGCACCGCGGCACGCACCATGGCCTCGCAGTCGACAGCCTTCGTCATGTCACCGGCGAAGACTGCCGCCGTGCCGCCTTCCCCCTCGATGACACGTCGTGTGTCTTCGGCGCGCTCGGGATGGACATCGGCGAGGAGCAGGACGGCGCCTTCCCGGGCCAGCACGATCGCGGTGGCCTTGCCCGTCCCGACGCCGGGGCCCGGTGTGGATCCGGCGCCCGTGACAATTGCCACCTTGCCATCAACTCGTCCTCGACGCTCGACCATCGTTCTCCTCACGCGATTCGGTCTCTGACCACGTCGGATGTCGAATTATCACTCGCCGAGACCAAGTGGCGTCACAGTTCATTGTTTCATCGTTGTTCACGGGTAAGCACCCGAATGTCACGGTCTTCAGCCTCCGTAAGGTCAAATCTAGGGGAGCCTCCAGATCAAGAAGTGCCGTACAGGACCACGTTTCCGGGTTCGCGAAGTGTCCGCTCGTCTCCGTCTGACCCGACGCAAACCTCCGACCAGGACAGAGCACATTTGCGCCGCCAATGTCGAATTAGTCGCGGCCAATCCCGGCATGCCTATCGAAACCGTTCACGGAGCTAGATGTCGATCATCAGCGGTGCATCCTTGTTCATCCGTTGGGACCACTCCGCACCAGGTCACGGCTCGGGATTGTTTGCAGGCGATTAGATCACCCCAACCCAACCCGAAGACACCGACTACCGTCGGAGCAGCCGGCCATCTACGCCGGATTTGTACATCGAAGCGTCTCCGCCAGAAACTAGGGGCGCTCCGAGGGGGGGAGGACGCATGCGGGCTGCGGTCTTGCGACAGATCGGCGATCACAAGGTCGACGTCGTCGACAACGCCGAACTAATGGAGACGGGGCCTGACATGGTGCGAGTTGCCATCCGTGCCACCGGAATTTGCCATTCCGACCTGTCAGCTATGAGCGGGACCTTCGGGATCCCGACTCCATGCATACTCGGTCACGAGGGAGTCGGCGAGATCATCGAGGTGGGTTCCAAAGTGACTGACCTGGCGGTCGGTGATCACGTGATAGCCGCCGGGGTCACCCAGTGCGGTATCTGCGGGTTCTGTCTCGCTGGTCACGGCCACCTCTGCGTCAAGACCAGCTTTGCAGAACCGTACTTCCGTATCGACGGGCAACCGGTGTTTGCCCTCGCCGGGATTGGCAGTTTCAGTGAACAGGTGCTGCTCACCCAACAAGGAGCGGTCAAAATACCTACAGACATCCCTTGGGACGTCGCATCCCTAGTGGGATGCGGGGTGACAAGCGGGGTTGGAGCAGCGATCAACGCTGGAAAAGTTACGCCCGGTTCATCGGTCGTCGTGTTCGGTTGCGGTGGTGTCGGAACGTCGGTGATCCAAGGTGCGCGCCTGGCCGGCGCGGCCGAGATTGTGGCCGTCGACGTGGTGGCCGAGAAGCGAGAGAACGCCAAGCGCTTCGGGGCGACCCGTGCCGTCGCCCCAGCTGACGTGGCCAAAGTAAAGGTGGAGCTCACCGGCGACGCTGACGGGTTCGACTACGGCTTCGAGGCTGTCGGATCGCCCAGCACCATCCGCGCTACCTACGATGCAGTTAGGCGAGGTGGGACAGCTGTAGTCGTGGGAGTTGGGCGAGTGGACCAGACGGTCGAGTTCAACGCCTACGAGTTCGCCTACGGGGATAAGACGCTTCGGGGAAGTTGGTTCGGATCGGGTGACCCGCGCGTCGAGTTTCCCCGCATACTGCGGGCATGGAGAGCTGGTCGGCTTGATCTCGAGGGCATGATCACCACGCGATGCCGACTGGAGGACATCAACACCGCCTTCGACGACATCGAATCCGGCCAGGTCATCCGGGCGGTGCTCACCATGTGAGGGACGGCAGCCGGGCCAGCTCAGTCTGATCTCGCCGAGCTGGCCGACCACCCATCCCTGCTTGTTTTCCACGGGGCGCTTCGAGGCCACCGGCATGAGGGTGGCCTGCTCGTGGTACCCCGCATCAAGGGTCCTCGATGACGGGTCGCCCCACGGAGTCGAGCATGCGACCATACCTTCGGGCCGAAAGCGTCGGCGTGCCTTCCCAGGAAGAACCAGATTCCAACGGTGATCGCCACCGTCTTCGATTAGAGGAGGTATCTATGCCCGAGACTGCAGCCAGGCGAAGCCGTTTCATTGACCCTGCAATCGAGGTGTATTCGGCTGGACACTCGACCGGTCCTGATGTCCACCAGTCGGCGTTGCAGGCCATAACCCGCGAGAAGACCGGTTGGGCGGCCGGCATGCAGATCGGTGACGACCAGGCAGTGCTCATGGAGATAGTCGTTCGAGCCATGGGGGCCAAGAGCGCAGTCGAGGTCGGCACCTTCACCGGCTACTCGGCGCTCGCCGTCGCCCGCGGCCTTGGCCCCCAGGGTCGGCTGCTCTGCTGCGACGTCAGCGAGGAGTGGACCTCGATTGCGCGCGACGCCTGGGAAGAGGCGGGGGTGGCCGATCGAATCGAGTTACGCATTGCGCCGGGACTCGAAACGCTCCGTGCTCTGGAGCCGGTCGAACAATTCGACTTCGCCTTTATCGACGCCGACAAGGAGAGTTATCCCCTGTACTACGAGGAGATCTTGCCCCGATTGCATCGTGGGGGGCTCCTTCTGCTCGACAACATGCTTCAGAGCGGCCGGGTGATCGATCCATCGGCGACCGACGAGAGCACCGTCGCCATACGCACCATGAACGACACAATCAAGCAAGATCCCCGAGTTGCCGTGGTGCTTCTGCCGATCGGAGACGGAGTGAGCTTCGTCCAGAAGTTATAGGTCAATGCCATTCGGTGGGTGCGTAACTGATTCGCCATCAGCCACGCAAGGCGATCTAGCGGCATTTCGGATATGAGCGGGGCCACGGGGAAAGTAGTCTCCGGTCATGATGCGCACGAGCTCGCCCGCGGACACCTTGGTCCGTTCGCCCCGCGCAGGGCTGCAGCCCGTGCTCGACGGCTAGGAAAATAGGGCCGATGCAACGACCTACCGTCCCCCGGTCGGTGGCCGAGGTCCTCGACCCGGTGCTGGAGCTGGACCCGGACCGCCTGGTTCTGCTGACCCGTAGCGCGCGTTGGACGTACGCCGAGCTCGACCGGCAGGCGGACGCCGTCGCAGAAGCGTTGGCCGCCGTCGGCGTGGTCGCAGGGGACCGTGTTGCCGCAGCCCTACCCAACGACGCCGATATCATCGCGTCCTTTCACGGCGCCATGAGGATCGGGGCCGTCTGGGTGGGCCTCAACCGCGCCCTGGCACCGCCGGAGAAGGCCTACATCCTGCACGACAGCGGCACGACGCTACTGCTCTGTGACGCCGACACGGCCGGGCAGCTCGACCGTGACGATCTCGGTCTCAGGGGCCTGCGCCGAATGGTCGTCGGCACCGGCCCGGAAGGCCAGGAGTGGCGCTCGGTGCTGGAGGCCTCCACCGGGGCAAGGCGACCTTCACTTGTCGACCCCGAGCGGCCCGCGGCCCTGGCGTACACGAGCGGAACGACGGGCCATCCCAAGGGAGCGGTGCACTCGCAGCGCAACCTCCTCATCCCCGGAGCTGCGTTGGTGGCTAGCCGAGGCTACGGACCGGAATTGCGCAAGGGGGACTGCTTCCCACTCACCATTCTCAATCTGCAGGTGCTGACCACGCTCCTCGTGGCCCAGGCCGGCGGCTGCAGCGTGATCATGGACCGCATCGATGCCGCCGGCGTGGCCCAGTGGATCCGCGACCACGGGGTGACGACATGGAATGGGCCGCCCGCCCTTCTCTACAGCCTGGTCCATCATCCTTCCATCGACCCAGCCGATTTGGCTTCGCTCGACGAGGTGTGGGCGGGTGGGGCCGATTGCCCCGAGTCGTTGCGTGCCGCCTTCACTGACCGGTTTGGCCTGCCGGTCCTGACCACCTACGGGCTGACCGAGGCTCCCACCGTGGTGTCGATAGATCCGCGCAATGGGGAGCATCGTCGCGGCGCCAGCGGGCGGCCGCTACCGCACGTGCGGGTGATGATTCGCGACGACCATGGCAACGAGCTTTCGACCGCCGAAACGGGCGAGATCTGCCTGTGCGCCCACGAGGAGGGTCCTTGGGCCGGTGTCTACCAGCCCCCACTCGGTTACTGGCAGCGACGCGACGCCAGCGAGGACCTGCTGCGCGGTGGAGTGGTGCACACCGGCGACGTCGGCTATGTCGACGCCGAGGGGTTCCTCTATGTGCGGGACCGGCGCAACCAGATGATCATCCGCGGGGGAGCCAATGTCTACCCCGCCGAGGTCGAGCGCGTGCTGCAGGCCGTGCCAGGAGTGGAAGGCTGCGCCGTATTCGGAACCCCGGACGAGCGCCTTGGGGAGCGCGTCACCGCCGCGGTGCAGGTGGCCGCGGATGCCAAGGTGTCGGTCGAGGATCTGATCAAGTACTGCATCGCCGAACTGGCGCGATACAAGGTCCCTGAGCGCTTCATCTTCGTGGAGTCCTTCGTCCGCAACTCGATGGGCAAGATCGACCGGCGGCACTTAGGGGAAATTGTGGCCAGTGTTGGCGGATCGAGGGGAGCGTCTCCCGTCGACCACCCGTACGTTCCGGAGGGTCCAGTTAGTGACCCATCGCGGGCGTGACCTGGTGAAGTCAGGCTCGGCTTCGACAGACCTTTGCGATAGTCTCCCCCACTGCTTCGGTCCGGCGGGCGCAACCAATCTGGGCAATGCGGGCAATACCCGTCGCATTCTCCCTCTTAGCAAGCCGGGGAGCTGGCCGGGCTGTGCGTCGACACGACGGCTTCGGCTCTGGTCGGGCCGCTGCGTCGTGGGCCACTGGCGTCGGAGGAGCGAATGATGCGGGTTCCCGATCTGAGCGACAAGCCGCTCGAGCAACTCATCTCGTTGCGTGAGAGAAGAGCAGTCGTGACGGGAGGCGCCCGGGGGCTTGGCCGGGCTATCGCCTACCGGTTGGCAGAGGCCGGGGCCTCGGTGCTGATCGGTGACATCGACCAGGCCGCGGCCAAGACGGCCACCGAGGAACTGGTGAGCAGTTTCGGCGTCGACTCATTTTCGACTGCGCTCGATGTTACCGAGTCGTCATCGGTCAGCGCCGCGGCGGATGCCGCCGTGGCCAGGCTGGGCGGCATCGATATCTGGGTCAACAACGCAGGCATCTATCCATCGAAGCCGCTGCTCCAAATGACCGATGACGATTGGGACCGGGTGCTGAAGGTGAACCTCCGCGGGACCTTCGTGGGATGCCGGGAGGCGGCGCGCCGGATGATCTCCGCCGGCCGGGGTGGCGTCATTATCAACATCTCCTCGGTCGCCGGGTTTCGGGGACGAAGCGCCGGGGTCTCCCACTATGTCGCGTCGAAGCACGGGGTGATCGGGCTGACCCGCCAGATCGCGGTTGAACTGGCCGAACACGGGATCAGGGTCCTCGCCGTCTCTCCGACCACGATCATCACACCTGGAGTGGAATCGGCCATGAGCGGCGGCTCAACCGACTCGCCCATCGATTTGGAAGAGGCCCTGACCCGTCCCCTCGGGCGCGCTGGGCGTCCCGACGACGGCGCGCGTAGTCCTCTTTTGCGCCAGTGACCTTTCGATATTCATGACCGGGAGCAGCCTGCTGGTCGACGCCGGCGAGCTGGCCCGCTGAGTTGAAGGTGACAACGAACCTAGCGAGTCCTGTAACTCACGACACCGAGACCGACGCGTTCGGTCGCTCACTCGGGTCGCCTCGTCGCGACAACCAACCAGTGGGAGTACTCCAGAACATCAGCCTACGGTCAGATCTTGGTCAAGAGTTCCAGCAAAAGTCCCTGGAAGGTCTTCGAGCAAGCGCAGAATGGGATATGTGGTGACCTTCGATTCAGCAGCGTGTTTCGCCGTCCACACAGGTCATGGGCGGTCGCCGACCTACGTCCTTCGTTGCCTTAACTTCTACCCGGCCGACGGCACTCCAGGGATCGCATCATCGACGCTGAGCGTTCTACATCTCAGCAGCTCCCCGAAAGGAGCCGATTTCTGAGACTCGCCCGAACCTCTGCCTCCACCGCGGCAAGATCCCGGTTCACTGTAAGTCTTGCCGCCGTGTTCCTGACGATACTCGTGGCCAGTTCGTGGAGCGGCGGCCCGACCGCGGCAGCCACTCCCGCAAAACGGGTCAGCGGCGGCCCGACCGGCAGCTACATCGTCCCGCCGGGCATCCACAAGATAAAACACGTCATCATCATCGAGCAAGAGAACCGGTCCTTCGACAGCTACTTCGGGACCTTTCCCGGTGCCGACGGCATCCCCATGAAAGACGGCGCCCCGACAGTGTGTGTCCCTGATCCCAAGGGCGGTTGCACGAAGCCCTACCTCGACACGGCCGACGTCAATGGCGGAGGGCCTCATGGCGAGGCCAACGCGATTGCCGACGTCGATGGGGGGAATATGGACGGGTTCATCAAGGAAGCTGAGGCAGCAAGAAAAGGCTGTTTGATTACCACTGACCCCGCATGCAGCAATTCAGCGACGCCGGGCGTCATGGGGTACCACACGGCGGCGGAGATCCCCAACTACTGGACCTATGCCGAGGACTTCGTCCTGAACGACCACATGTTCGAACCGGTGAAGTCATGGTCGCTCCCCGACCACCTGTACCTGGTTTCGGGTTGGTCGGCGCTCTGCGCGAACGCCTCTCCATCGACCTGCGTGAACAACATCGTCGGACCCGTAGGGGTCGCGAAGATGCAGGTCGCGGTCGACCAGGCCCTCTCCACCGGCACCGCCAGCGTCGTGGACGCCTGGACCGACATCACCTGGCTCCTCTATGCCAAGCACGTCTCGTGGGCTTACTACATCCAGACCGGGGATCAACCCGACTGCAAGAACGACGCATCAGAGACCTGCCCGCCAGTCGCCCAGAGCTACACGACACCGGGCATCTGGAACCCGCTTCCGCTGTTTGAGGACGTCCAAAAGGACCACCAGCTCAACAACATCAAGCCGTTGGAGTCATACTTCGCATCGGCCAAGGCGGGAACCCTTCCGGCGGTTTCGTGGATCACTCCTTCGCAAGCTGACAGTGAGCATCCGCCAGCCAGCATCCACCAAGGCCAGGCCTATGTGACCGCAGTGATCAACGCCGCCATGGAAAGCCCTGATTGGGACTCCACGGCGATCTTCCTCCAGTGGGACGACTGGGGCGGCTTTTACGACAACGTCGTCCCGCCAACGGTTGACCAGAGCGGCTACGGCCTGCGGGTTCCAGCCCTGGTGATCTCCCCGTACGCCAAGAAGGGCTACGTCGACCACCAGACGCTTTCGAGCGACGCCTACCTCAAGTTCATAGAAGACGACTTCTTGAACGGGGCCAGGCTCAACCCGAAGACCGACGGTCGACCCGATCCCCGCCCTGACGTCCGGGAGGACGAGCGGATCTTGGGGAACATGGTCGAGGACTTCAACTTCAACCAGGCTCCGCGCCCGCCCGTGCTGCTCCCGACCAACCCGCCAACCGACTCCCCCTCGATACCGGCGTATTTCAAGGGCAAGGGCGCCTGCGACGGTTGCACGGCCACCCCGCCGAGCACCTGAGATAACCGTCCGTGAGTCCGGCCCGTCCGAAGCCGGGGCTGCCGAGCGACGCTAACGAGCGTTATGCTGGCAAGTGGCGAATCGAGCGACGTCGCGCCATGAGCACGTACTGGGGGCCAGAGTGGAGTACCGCGTCATCTCCGCCGATAACCACCTGATGGAGCCGCGGGAGCTGTTCGCGGAACGGCTGCCCGAGGCGTACCGCGACCGTGCGCCCCGCGTGATGCGGGGCGCACGGCGGCGACGGCTGGAGCTACGACGGTTCGCCCCCGATGCGGACGTTTGGGCTCGAGGCCGTGGCCGGCCAGAAAGAGGCGGGCCAGGCGTACAAGTCGGAGGGCCTGACTTGGGATGAGATCCTCCCCGGTAATTACGACGGCGCGGCCCACCTGGCCGATATGGACCGCGACGGCATTGACGCCGTGGTGCTCTACAGCGGGCCGGTGGGGATGTCGTCGTGGACGCTTCCCGACCGCGACTACGGCATGGCGGTCATGCGCACCTACAACGACTGGCTGCTCGAGGATTTCTGTGGCGTCAACCGGGAACGACTGATCGGGCTCGCGTTGTTGCCGGTCGACGACGGGATGGACGAGACGCTGGCCGAACTCGAGCGCTGCCTCGCCAAAGGCGCCCGTGGCTTCAACCTCCCCGGGTCCCCGGCCACGGCCTACTTCGACCGCTACTACGACCCCCTGTGGAAGGCCGCCAGCGAGGCAGGCACACCGGTTTCGTTCCACCGCAACCACGGCGGGCGGCCAAAGGGTGACATGTCGGGGTTCCGACCCGACATTCCAGGCGTCAACGTCGGTGGCATCGTCGCCCGTTTCTTCACGGCCATCGACCCGTTTACGTACATGATCTTCACCGGCGTGTTCGAGCGGTTCCCCGACCTGCGCGTCGTCGCCGGAGAGGTCAACTGCGGCTGGGTGCCGTTCTGGCGGGAGAACATGGACCAGAACTGGGAGCAGCAGCGCCACTGGGCGAACGTCCCGATCCACCAGGCGCCTAGCGCGTTCGTCGGCAAAAACGTGTTCGTGACGACGCTCGACGACCGGTTCGGCTACGAGTGCATCCGCCAGCGTCGTCTTCGAAGGTGACCGGCCCCTTCGGATCTCTGACGAAGAATGCCGGGAGATGGAAGAGGAGATCCTTCCGTACTGGGAGGGTAAAGATCTCCGCAGCCTGAAGCTTGACATGCTGAAGCAAAAGGGTCTCTATCCGACACCCCCTGAGGGCGCCGGCGAGCTGAGCCCCGAGCAGGCAGAGCTCGTCAAGAAGCTCCCGCCCGGCGTTGTCACGGTGCTGAAAGCTCTCAGGTCCTTCCGGGACGAGCACACCGACAAGCTCCCGGGCACCATAGACCTGCAGGGTCATGTGACCATCGGCATCAAAAAGGTCCTCGACATCGGGTACACAGGCATCGCCGAGCAAGCCGCCGCGAAGCTCGCCGAGCTCGACGAGAGCAGCCCCGATTACCCGCGGCGCAAGGACTTCCTGGAGTCGGTCTTGGTGGCGGCCAACGCCGTTTCCGAGCATGCCGGGCGCTACGCGAAGCTCGCACGGGGGATGGCCGAGCAAGCCGAGGGGCAGAGGAAGGACGAGCTGCTCGCGATCGCTCGCCGTTGTGAGCGAGTGCCGGCCCTGCCCCCACGCAACTTCATCGAAGCGCTGCAATCCATCTTGATGACCCAGGTGACCGCGATCGTCAGCGTTGGCGAGGACGGGATCCTCTGCCCTGGACGTGTCGACCAGTTCCTCTACCCGTACTACCTGAAGCTCGCCTACAACATCGCCTTCGGGCCCAACAACGTGACCATAGGAGGAGTGGACAAGGACGGGAACGACGCCACCAACGAGATCTCCTACCTGTTCCTCGAGACCCACGAGAAGCTGCGGGGTGTCCGGAACGGCCTTGCCCTGAGGATCTCCCCCAAGACCCCGCGTGAGTTCTTGCTCGCCGCGTGTAGGACGCACCGCCGAACCGCCGGAGTGGCCTTCTACAACGATGACGTCGTCATACGGGACCTCCAGCTGGACGGATACTCGTTGCCGGACGCGCGGAATTTCTCTGTCGTCGGCTGTACCGAGCTCACCGGCACAGGGAACAACAACGGCTATACGGCAAGCACCACGGCGACCCTGGTGATCGCCCTGGAGATGGCGCTCAACGAGGGGCGTCCGCTCACCGGCGACGCCCGTCGTCTGGGAATGGCCACGCCCCCGGTTGCGGACCTCACGACCTTCGAGGACGTGAAAAAGGCGTTCGCCGACCAGGCGGCCTTCGTCATTGACCTAGGCGTAAGGCGCGCAGAGGTGAAGGACCAGGCATTTGCCGAAGCCTTCCCGACTCCGCTCCTCTCCTCCACGATCGAAGGATGCGTGGAGTCCGGCCGTGACATCACCCAGGGCGGAGCCATCTACAACCACAGCTCCGTGAACCTGCAGGGGCTCGCCACCGTGGCCAACTCCCTCGCGGCCATTCGTTGGGCAGTCTTCGAGGAGAAGCTGCTGACTCTGGAGGAGCTCGTCGGCCACCTGTCCAACAAGTTCGAGGGCGCGGAGGACCTCCGCCAGCGGCTCGCCCGCAAGGCTCCGAAGTACGGCAACGACAATCCCGAGGCCGATGACATAGCGACATGGGTCACCGACTTGTTCTGCCGGAACGTGCGACAGCACAAGCACGCGCTGGGAGGGACCTACCGCGCGAGCATCATCTCGGCCGGGTCACAGGCGATGGAGGGTCGCTCCTGCGCGGCGAGTGCGGACGGAAGGCCCGCCGGGGCGGCGGTCTCCAACGGCATCTCGCCGGCCAACGGGACCGAGCTGGCGGGCGCCACCGCGGCGCTCTGCTCGGTAGCCAAAGCCTGCGCTTCCCCGGTCAGCAACGGGAGCTCGTGCAATATGAACGTGAACCCCGCGACGATCAAGTCGGATGAAGGCGTGGAGAAGCTGGCGTCGCTGGTCGAGGGCTACTCAAGCTCGGCGGCCAGCACGTGCAGTTCAACCCGATGGGCCTGGACGTCCTGAAGGACGCCCAGGCCCATCCGGAGAAGTACCCGGACCTCATGGTGAAGGTTTCGGGCTACTCGACCCTGTTCGTGGACATAGCCAAGCCGCTCCAGGACGACATCATCGCCAGGACGGAGTTCGCCGACGCGTAGGCGGAGCCGGATCACGGACTGACGACGGATCGTCCACGACCTAACAGGACCGAAAGGAGTGCCCGATTCCACCGTCCGACAAGCACTTAGGCGGCTCCATCTTCAACATCCAGCGTCACTCGACTGAGGACGGGCCGGGGATCCGCACGACGGTATTCCTCAAGGGTTGTCCCATGCGCTGTCCCTGGTGTCACAACCCCGAGGGGATCGACAAGGGGCGTCAGCTGGTCTGGCACAAGGCACGCTGCATCGGCACCAGGGCGTGCGTCGAGCAGTGCCCCAGGGCCGCCCTCTCTCTCAGCAGGGAAGGGATGGCGATCGACAGGAGCGCGTGCGATCTCTGCCAGATCTGCGTAGCAGCCTGTCCGACGGGAGCGTTGGAGGTGATGGGGAGGCGTGCCACCGTGGTCGAAATCGTCGAGCAGGTGCTCCGGGACCGTGCGTTCTACGAGGTGTCCGGTGGGGGGGCCACGTTGTCGGGAGGCGAGCCGTCCATGCAGCCGAGGTTCGCCCGGGCTCTGATGCAGTCCTTGCGCGATGAGAAGATCCACGTCGCGCTCGACACCTGCGGAGGGATCGCCTGGAAGCGACTGGGGCCCCTGGTGGAGTTGGCAGACCTGGTCCTCTACGACCTGAAAGTGCTCGACCACCGCGCCCACCGCGAGTACACGGGGATCCGCCTGGACCTGGTGCTCGACAACGCTGCCGAGATAGCCAAGATGGGCAAGCCCATGTGGATCCGGACCCCTATCATCCCCGGCTATACCGACGACGAGAAGAGCATCCGTGCCATCGCGCGCTTCATAAGAAACGCCCTGCCGACCGTCGAGAGATACGACCTTCTCGCGTTCAACAACACCTGCGAGGGCAAGTACCAGCGCCTGGGTCTGTCGTTCGCTTTGGCGGGCGAGGGTCTCGTCTCCGAGGAGACGATGAGCGTCCTCACCGCCGCGGCGCACGAGGAGGGCATCGAATTCGCGCATTGGTCGGGAATGACCCGGATGCTGGAAGGCCAAAGGGAGCCTTGACCGAACCCGCCTTTGGTCCGGGCCTTGGGCCGGCGAAGGGCCCGGCCCATGCGCAGACAGGTGTGCAGCTCCTGGCGCAGCGCCCCTCGGCCCTGGACGAACAGCGACATGTAGATGGTCTCGTGGCTCACCCGCATCTCCGAGTCGTCGGGATACTCGAGAGCCAACCACGCCGAGATCTCCTCGGGCGACCAGTAGTTCTCGAGTCCCGCCTCGACGATCCGGCGCAGGTGGGGACAGCGGGCCAGCTTGGCCAGCTTCGGGCGACGGGCCCGGTGCCGAGCGGAGCGCTCGGCTGACAGCGCTCGATACCCGTGCGACCGCCGTTGGTGTTCACCTCCCGGCACACCGTCGACGGTGCCCGTCCCATGCCCGCCGCGATCACCCGCAGCGACAGGCCACCAGCCCGTCCTCGGGAGATCTCCTCGCGTTCGGCCAGTGTGAGGCGCAGGTCCGAGCTTCCTGGTTGAGTTCGGCGAAAGGGGTCTCAACCTGCAGTGACTGAAGGTTTCCTGCTTACCATCTGCGCCCTGAACCACGTCAACGAATCGCGATCCTTCAGCCCCAAGCAGGTTTGCACCCTTGGATCGGCAGCCGGGACGGTGTGGCTGAGTGCACCACGACGCTTCGAGGCCAAGAGAAGGACACCATCGGCCACCTAAGGTGTCCCCGTGCCAGCGCGTCTGCCGCTCGACCCAGTCCCCGAGGTGGCCGCTCCGCCGGGGAACGGCCCGCACCCCGCCGTCGTTCTCGGCGCTGAGGCATACGGCATCAATGAGTTCATCAAGGGCGTGCAAGAGCGCCTGGTAGACCTCGGCTACGCCACCGTGGTCCCCGACTACTACCACAGTCGCGGTCCGCTCAACCGGGAGGCCTACGACGACTTCACTGAGGTGGTGGAGCACATCGGGCGGCTGGACTTCACCTGTGGCGCCCGAGACCTGGCCGAGACCGTCGATGTGATCCGCGCGAAGCGAGAGGTCGACCCGGGACGGGTGTGCTTGTGGGGTTACTGCACTGGAGGCACGCTCGCCTGGCTGGCGGCCTGCCTTCGCGGCGACGTGGCTGCGGCGGTCCTGTTCTTCCCCAGCCAGCCGGTGTTCCACGAGCTGGGCCCCAGGACCCCCGTGCACCCTATGGATCTCATCTGGCAACTCACCTGCCCGACGCTCTTCATCTACGGTGACAATGATCCGACGATGGCGCCCGAGCGGCTCGACGACCTGCGGTCTCGCATCGATCGCTGGGGCGTCCCGGCAGAGGTACGCCTGTACGCCGGTGCCGGCCACGCCTTCTCGGCCCCCTGGGGACCCCTTCGCCACTCAGAGGCAGACGGAGCCGCTTGGGAAGACGCCGTGTCGTTCCTCCGAACCCACGCCAGCCGCTGATCCGTGCAGGCGCTGGACGGAGTCCGCATCCTCGATCTGTCGGGTGGCATCGCCGGTCCGCTCGGCGTCTTACAACTCGCCGAGCACGGTGCCGACGTCATCAAGGTGGAGCCTCCCGGGGGTAGGGCCGACCGGGGATCGCCCGCTTCCCGGGTCTACAACCGCAGCCGGCGTTCCATTACCCTCAATCTGAAGGACGCCAACGGCGTGGCCCTGTTCCGCGAACTGTGCGCCACGGCCGACGTCGTGGTCGAAGCCTTCGCGCCGGGCACCATGGCCAAGATGGGGCTCGACTACGAGTCGCTGCGGGAAGAATTCCCGCACCTGGTGTACTGCTCGGTGCCGGCATGGCCGTCCACGATGCGCTATGAGGACGTGCCCGGCTATGAGAGCTTGGTGCACGCTCGCACCGGGCAGCACTGGGAGAACACGAGCTTCCGGCCCGGCCCGGTGTTCCTCCACAGCCCGGTGGCCAGCATGGGAGCCATGCTCCTCGTCCCGATCGGGATCATGTCGGCGCTGGTCGCCCGCGAACGCACCAAAAGAGGACAGCACGTCGAGGTGTCGCTGCTTCAAGGGGTTCTTTCCCTGACCACCCAGAACTGGAACTGGACCGATCGAGGTCAGTTCCAGCTGGCCAAGACCTGCCCGCCCGGCATCCATCAAGCGTCGGTCTACGAATGCGCCAACGGGGAGTGGATTCACGCCGCCACCACCGCGGGCATCGCGCCGACGCGCAGCGAGGCCTCCATTCTCGGTATCGAGGACATCCCCTTTCCAACGCTGATGTCCATGACGCCCGAAGAGAGGGGCGAGTACGAAGCCTCGAAACGAGAGGCGTTCAGGCGGTGGGATCGCACGATGCTGATCGAGGAGCTGCACGCCGCCAGCCTCGGAGGCGAGGCCATCGTGGCACCCCATGAGCGCTTCGACCACCCACAGCTCAGGGCGACAGGTTCGGTGGTCGAGGTGGTCGACCCCGAGGTCGGGCCCACCACCCAGGTCGGCGTCACCATCTTCCTCGAGACCACGGCGGGCGAGGTCAAGGGGCCGCAGCCCCTGGCCGGAGCCCATACCGACGAGGTACTCCGGTCCCTCGGTCGCGACGACACCGAGATCGCCACGCTGCGGGCCAGAGGGGTGATCTGAGATGCCCGGTCCGCTCGAGGGCATCCGTGTCCTGGACTTCGGCCAGTTCCTCGCCGGCCCCTTCGGCCCGATGCTGCTCGCCGACCTCGGCGCCGACGTCATCAAGGTCGAGCCGACCCGAGGCGACGGCATGCGAGGCAGCGTCGTCGGGTCCTTCATGGGCTGCCAGCGGGGTAAGCGGGACATCGCTGTCGATTTGAAGCAGCCCGAAGGGTTGCGCATCGCCCACGAGCTGGTGGCGACCGCCGACATCGTGCATCACAACATGACCCTCGGCACCGCCGACCGGCTCGGCATCGGCTACGAGCACTGCAAGGCGATCCGCCCCGACATCTTGTACTGCAACACGTTCATGTACGGAGCCCAGGGCCCGCTGGCTCATCTCGGCGGTCTCGACCCCCTCGCCCAAGCGGCCGCCGGCATCGAGTGGGAGCAGGGGCCGGTCGCGGCGGGGAACCCGCCATTGTGGTATCGCTACGGCCACGGGGACGTCGCCGCGGCCATGTCCTCGGTGACAGCCGTCCTGATCGCCCTGTTCCACCGAAACCGCACCGGCGAGGGGCAGTCGATGTGGGCGTCGCTGTTCCACGGCTCGATGCTGTACACGGCCGACTCCTGGCTCGACGCCGACGGCGCGCCATCGCCGCGCCCCAGCCTCGACCGCGAGCAGCTTGGTTTGGGAGCCCTGTACCGGCTCTATGAGACCCAAGACGGTTGGCTGCAGCTGGCGGCAGTGCGGGAGGAGCACTGGACGGCGCTGTGCCGGGTGATCCGCCGAGAGGAGTTCCTCGAGGACCCCCGGTTCGGCACCCCAGCCGACCGGGAAGAGCACCGAGGCGAGCTGACGGGGGTGCTCGAGGAGGCGTTCATGGGCGACCTGGCCACGAACTGGCGCCGGGCCCTTCGGGCCGCCGGTGTGCCGTCGGAGGTCTCCGTCGACACGTGCGACGGCGAGACGATCCTTTTCGACGACGAGCTCGAGCGCGTGGGACTCGTCACCGAGTATGAGCACCCCGTGCTGGGTCGCGTCCGGCAGTTCGGCAACCTCATCACGTTCAGCGACACCCCGGGCAAGCAGGAACGGGCTGCCCCGATGCTGGGCCAGCACACGCGGGAGATCCTCGCCGAACTGCGCTACGACGGGGCCACCATCGACGACTACCGCGCCCGAGGGATCATCGCGTGGCCTGACCAGGACTACCGCTACTCCGTCTGAGGAACAAGCCCACCGCGTTCGTCACAGGAGCCAGCCGTGGCATGGGCAAGGCGATAGCTGTACACCTCGCTCGAGCAGGCTTCGACGTCGCGCTCAGCGGTGGCACTGTGCACGATGGTGAGGGGCGGGAGCATTCCTCTATCTTGCGCCGCTCGGACACAACTCCCCTACCAGGTTCGCTGTCGGCGACCGCCGCGCTCGTGGAAGCAGCCGGCGTTCGGTCGCTCGCCGTTCCGGCCGATCTCACTGACAGGCGTCGTGGTTGTCTCCTCAGACAAATAAGGGGAGAAGGCCAGACGGCAGCCCGGCTCCATCGGAACCGGCACGGCGGGGGCCGGTGGGCGACATCGGGGGCTCAACGGCGTCTCTGGAATAGGGGTCAGGGAGACGGCTTCCTGGCTGCCGGGCGGCGAGGAATTCACTCACCCTCCATCGCGATGCCACCTGAGTCTCACCTTGACCCTACCTTCACGTGCTGCGTCTCGGCCGTCTCGGTCAGGTCGAAGCCCCGGGCCACCTGGCCGATCGTTCGATCGCCGGTTCGGCAGCGCTCGACGATGTCAGCTTTGAACTCCGGGGTGAACGACCGACCTGGACGGGACTTCTTCCGTTCCATGGTCTCCATGATGGGCATCCTCTCTGGGGCTGCGCCCCTGACGTTGGATGTCCGTCAAAGCGGAGGAAGCCCAAAGAATCAACCCAGGTGGGGCAGGAGCGACGCGACCCGAGCGAGCGAGCGAAGAAGATCGTTCAGATGTGTGCAAGTGGAAATGCCATGCAGATCTCGGCCGACGATCGCCTTGACCTCCTCTAGCGGGACGCCGTTGAGCCTGCGAGCGCTGTCGGCCGCCAGCGGGCATTCGGGCCAAGGCAGCACGCGCGGCTGGGCAACGCACTGGTCGATCGCGGTGCGTGAATGGTCGAGGACAGCGTTCAGCGAGTACTCATGGAGAACGGCTTCGACGCCGTCTGGGTCGAGATGTGTGTCGCGGAACATGGCGAATATCTCGATCGGATCGCCAGAGACTACGTCGATCAGCCGCCGACGGCGCATCGCTCCAGGGGTGAGTTGGGAGGTCTCGTGCCAAGCAAGTTCGTCGTTGGACGCATCCAGCGCTCCTGCCGGCGGACCCAAGGAAACCGGAAGGTGGCCCTCATTCCTCAACGTCACGAGCATGGTGCCATCCGAACGCCATCCTGAGCAGATGTCGGCTTTGAGCAATCCTGCGTCTAGATGCTTGCGCTCGATCTGCATCTCGCCGCTATAGAGGGCGGCATAGCCAGAGATCAGAACGGCGACTGGGAGGTCGTCGAGAAGGAGGTGGAGTGGACCAGGGGGCCCTGGCTCGTCGCTGAACGCGGCGTCTACTGCTGCCCGGAACCCCGAGCCGACAGCCCGTCCGATCAGCGACGCTGTGCCTCGGTTCTCGGGAGATACCTCCAGCCCACGCAGGGTGCGGTCGGAACCAACCCCGGCTTCGACTTTGGCAGTGCCGATCACGCGAGCCGATGTGCCTGCTGTTCGAAGCTCCCGCGCCGCGCCACTCAAGAGGAGACCACCGCCCGCGTGGGTCTCGATGTCAACATGACTCGTGAGCCGCATCGATCCGTCGTGCCGGGGCGGGCTGGTTGTCGAAGGATCGGCTACTGCGCTCGGGAGGCGAAGTCTCATAGCAATAGGAGATTAGAGCATGCCCAAGATCCGATCCTGGGGGCGCGTATCAATGAAGGGCCAAGAGCCGTACTCTGGCGATATGTACTACGGACACGGCTCGTGGACGATCCTCGTGATCTTCGGTGCCTTCTTTGTGGTTCGAGCCATCTCTTCCAAGCGCCGCAGGGGCGGACAGCGGCGACCTCAAGCCTCCACCAGCGCGTTTACCGGCGCCCACCTCGGAGATCCGACTGGATCACCAGCGGCCGGATCCTCGGGCATGGGGGGCAGAACTTTCATTGGCATCGCGCCTGGCTGGCTAGCAGACCCCACCGGCAAGCACGACCAGCGGTACTGGTCAGGGACCGATTGGACCGAGCATGTGACCGACGACGGCGCTCCCGGTACGGACCCGCCCCCGCAGCCCCCGAACCAACAGGGCACTGCCTAGCTGCGAGAGAGCGCTCGATCCTTGGAGTCCGGTCATGAGGCGCCGGGTAGCCGGGGGCATTGCAGCCCCTGGCTCCCACAGATCCCGACGGCGGAAGTTGCGGACAATATGTGCGCCGTGATTACGCGCCGGATGCCATGTCTCGACCGCTCTTGGGCACGAAGATGAGTCTCCGCGACGTTGTGGCTGCGATTCGAGCAGGCAGCGAAAAAGTGGAGGCCCGACCACTGTCGGGCGGAATAAACAACACCGTCTTCGCCGTCACGCTGCCCGACGGAACACCCGCGTGTTGCAAGCTCTTCCGCAGCGACGATCGACACGCAGACGAACGCGAATGGAACGCCTTGTGCCTGCTCCGGGACGCCGACGCGGAATTCGCGCCAATGCCCCTCTATCACGAGCCTGGGGCCGGAGGCGTAGTTTCATCAGCTTGTTGCTGTTCTTCTTATGCCGATCGGTGTAAGACAGACCTATGAACCACGATCGTGAAAGATCCGATGTTGTCGCGGCAACCAGGGGCGGAGACACCTCGCTGGGCATGGATGACGAGGTTGGAGCGACCATCCAATTGTGGCGAGCCCCGAATCGAATTTGGCCCGCGTTTCCGACCCTGGTTGTGCTCCGGGCCGCATCCCGGCTCGGCCGGGGCCGGGCCCAACGCCGGAGCCCTGCAATCGGTGAGGGTGGTGTTGTCAGCGTCTTGCTCGACGGCTCGAAGGTGGGCGCCATCTCGCCCAAGCAGATCAAGGTGTACCAGGTCTCACCTGGGGAACATTCCTTGAGTCTGCACTTCCTCGGGGGCTTGCGGCGATCGAGGAAACTCCATGTTCCTCTGGCCGAGGGCGAGGAGAAGCAGTTTGTCTGTTTGCTGAACGGGTTCGGGTGGCCTTCCATCCGGCCCGCCACTCCCAACGATGTCGCTGCAATGGAACGGTGGCAGTCTCCGCCTGTTGACCCCTCGGAACTTGCCTGAGGACGATTCGAGTAGCGCATAATGCCTGCGGATATCGCTCGGCACGGGAGCTCTAGTTGACTGTCCCCATGGTGCCGGACTGGGGCAGTCGCGAACCCAGAACGCTCATACCGAATACCGGGCCGCATTGGTGACGCGCCCCGAGCAGACGGATCTGGATCGGTTGACTATCCGAGAGGAAAAGCCGCGTTGGCTCTGGTGTCGGCCTTGGGTGGCTGATGCGCTTGTCAGCCACCACTGAGCAGGCGGAGCGGGTGGACCATCGGTAACGACGGTACCCAGTTAGACCGATGAGGCCTTACGGGGCAGGTCCGAATAGTGAAGTCTCTCCACTTCGACAACCACACCAGCCGTAGGTAACCGAGCATTTGCCGTCCATCGAACAAACCCGCCATTAGACACCATCGGGGGCCCGTAAGGCCCCGACGTCCATTGGACTACTTCTGAACGGTGGGTGGGAGGTGACCTCCAGCTAGAAATCCCTCCGAAACCCGAAGCGTTCTTGGGCAGGCTCCTAGAGGCGATCCACTGCGACGGTTGTCAGGTGGCGAGCCAGCGAGGTCGGGAACTGGGTGTCTAAAGAGGTCAGCGTCACGGTCTGTTCATCCCGTCCCCGGACAAAGTCGACGACGGTGATCTCGAGATTGACTGTAGATCCGTTACTGGTGACGGGCAGAAACATGGTGAAGTTGGCGCTGTCCGGGGCGTAGTCGGCACCCGGAGTTCTCGTCACGTTGACAGTTCCGACGCTTGTCCCGGAGCCAAAGCTCGTCTCGAGAGCACTCTTGGCCGGACCATTCAGGGCAGCGGTCAGACACGACGGCGTCTTGGCGTCGGCCAAAGAGGAGAAATCTGCTTGCGCGGCTTTTGCGGACGGGTAGATGGAGACACTGTCGTCGACTATCAGCTGCTGGTTCTTGCTGTTGAAATCGGGGCTCGAGGCACCGGGAGGGTTGTCCGTGATGACGCTGGTGGGAACTCCGATGCAGCTGGCCAGTTGTGCAGCCCCAGGAAACGCAGAGTTGCCATTCGAGGATTTCGTCGATGTCCAACCCCTGGGCATGTCGGAGAGGACGAGCAGGGCGCTCTTCGCATTGCCGATCTTGAGAACCTTGAACGCGTTGGTCAGCGAGTGAGATGACGTGTTGCTCGTCGGTTGTCTCAAGATCAAGACGACCCCGCAGGCCCCCAGAAGGACCACGACAGTGGCCGCCACCAGCCGGAGGCGCGAGACCGGCCCGCGCGCTAGGTCGGACCGCAAGGTGTGGAAATCCGCGCCTGACGTCGATCCTCCCCGTGGGACCCCAGGAACCCGTAGTGCGGTGAGTGTGGTTGTCCGCGCACTAACGAGCGGTTCCACTCCCGCGATTCCGTTGTCTGCAACGTGCTCGGTCCACTGGTCACCGGTGTAATAACGGTGTTCGTGTCGCCCAAGTGGGTCTGCGAACCAGCCCGCTTCACCCTCAGTCAACGTCGCCTCCTTGTGGTGGCAGCCAACTGGTCTCGTGCACGAGCTGGTGCAGCTCCGTGCCTGTTCAAGAATACGGGTGGTTCCTTTCTCGAAAAGGGATGCCATGGTCTTCGTTTAGTGGTTCGGACTGATGGTCGTTCGGGCGCTCTCGTGGCTCTGTTGGAAGGCGTTGGGCAACTGGCCCGACCCCGTGAGATAGGTCAGGCACTCGAAATGTCGGGAGTGCGAGACGGGCTGACCAGTACGGGTGCGGCTGACAACGAATCAGCCGCCAGGCAGATGAGACCTGGGCGACGATCAGCGAATGTAGCCAGCCTGCTCAACGATCGGCGGAAACAAGATGAGATTATCCTGGGAATGTCCGGGGCCGGAGTTGAGCCCCTTCCCTGGGCCCTCTCTCCGGTCCTCGGACGGCCGAAGGCGGGGCCAAGCGTGTCTACTCGGCCTCTTGCCTCTTGATCCGGCGAAGCTCCTACCAGACGACCTGCATACGCTCCAACGCATCGAGCATCGAGCGTTCTTCCTCGGAGAGACCCAAGAACTCGATCCCTGCTCGAAGCCCCCCATTCGGTCCTGGCTTGGTATTTCGGATCATGCCGGTGAACCGGATGCTGACTGAGCCGCCAGATGACGTGTGGGCATCGACGGTGATCTTGTGCCCGATGAGATCGTCTCCAGCCGGGCCGAAGATTTCGATCCCGGCACCGAGAAGGGGCTTACCAGGATCGTAAACTTCGATCCCGGCACCGAGGACCGAGATGTCGACAACCCGACACTCGTACCAGGCGGATTCGGGATCGTCATCGATCCCGCAGTAGCCAGGCCAGCCAGCCTCTTGGCGTGGGACCCGTCGGCGTCTTTCCTCCATCAACCCCTCCTTTGCGACAATCGCTGCACTTTCCGATGCAACTGTCATCCTTGAGGGTTTCCCTAAAATATCGCAATACATCACCTGATTACTGCGATGGGTCTTGTTATCGCTGTCAACAGCGGTTGCGTATTTTCCCAGGTAGCCAGGTTGTCTAAATCCCTCGCAGCTCTGTCTGGCGGGTGCATACTGGCCGGTATGAGTGTCGGCAATACATGTAGCTCTCTGACGATAGATACATGCAGATGGTGTGGCAAAGAGATCACTCTCCAAGATGGTGCGTGGGTTCATGTCGAACCGGCGGACCATGAAGCAGCCCGAGACACTTCAGATCAGTGATACTCGCTCTAGCGACGGCTGTTGCCGGAATGGTGCTGGTTACCTTGATGGCGGCTGCTTGCGCTTTCACCCAGGAAGCACAACGCAGGGCCGCCCGAGTGCGGCACCCATCCACCCAGCAGGTCTCAGGCGGTACTGCGTCGTGACCGGGCGAGCAAATGAGGCTGGCGGGGGTGGCTCCAGCAGGCTGAGCCAAGCTAAGCCTCGGCGGCTGTCTCTGTGATCAGCCGTGATGCACAGCCACGTCCGGGCTTTCGGGCCGGAGTTCCCGCGTCTCAGACTTCGCCGAGGATCCTGGCCAGCTCCAAAGCACCCGATGCCGCGTGAGGCCACTCCGATGGGGAGTGATCAAGGACGAACGCTGAAACTCCGAACACTGTGGCAGCGATACTGATCAATAAGGCGCCGACGCCAGCCATGACGAGGCCCTCACTGAGGAGACGTTCGAGGGCGGCCTGATCGCCTCGCCACATGTAGCCCTCCCGAATGACACATGCCAGATCACTGACCCGGGTTCCACGGCCGACCGCTTCTACGTCGACCACGCCTGTGATGCGTCCGTTTCGAACCAAGATGTTCTGTGTCGACAGGTCGCCATGCACCAGGTCTGTGACCGGAAGCTCCGAGAAGCGGTACGGCTCACAGAGCGCACTGAAGGAGGCAACAATCTCGGCGCCTTCCGGGGAGGAGCCACGCACCTCACTCGCGAACCCATAGCGATCAGAGAAGACGACGTCGCGGTTGTATGCCGACCAATCCTGGGGACCCCTCGGTCCGATGCCTACCTGGGTCTCGAGGAGCTCCAGGATCATCTCGGCTTCTTCGAGCCCGAGTCGATCCATGGGAGCACCCTCTACCCACTCTTGGATCTCGTATGGCCAGCCCTGGGCGGTCGTTCCAACCGCTAACCAGGCAGGGGTAGGCCAACCGGCCGTTCTCGCCGCTTCGACGATCGGTGCTGCCCTGGTCACTTGCTACGCCCAGTCGGTTCGCTGGGAGACCTTGAGCACGGCCGGCTGGCCGCTGACCGAATCGCGTAGCCGGTAGGCGCCGGACTGGTGACCGCCTGCTCCCCGGCACGCCGATCAGACAATGTGTCGGGATCGCTGTCGAATGGCCGTCGACTCGGCACCGGCAAATGAACGTGGGCCCTCGGCCCTGGCCACTCCGAGAGTTCTGCATCACTTCGGAGGTCGTAGATCGTTCGTACTCGGAGCACATCGAATCCGATCAAATCTTCTGGGGTGCACAAGTGCAGGCTGTCGGACCGAAACACGGTGCCCCATCGGGTCTGCTGTCCTGCCGCCGTCTCGTACCCACCCAGGTCCCGGAAGTTCTGGAGACCACGAAAGTTGAGCTTCCGCCTTGGGTCAGTACCGCCCGGTTTGGCGACTTCGTCCTCAATCTGAATATCCATGCTGTGGCGCCTACTCGGTCTGTGGGGTTGCTCGAACTCGGGCACCATATCGGGAGGGTGTATCCGCTGGGACTGTTGCACGAACAGGTGCCAGCCTTTTGGAGGAGACGACGCTCGGACAAACGTGGTCGGCTGGCTAGCACCTCGTATCCGACTCGGGCCGAACCCGCCCTCAAGGGTCGATCGGAGCCTGTGGGCCGGCTGACGTCTGGCTGTTGCTCCTCTTCTCCCAAGGTGGCCACGACCCGACACCGCCGAACCCGGCCCGTCTCCGTGCCACAATTGCGAATGGACCTGACCGATCGGATCCGCCGGCACTTTGACGAACTCGCCGAGGGGGAATGGGCACGGCTCGACGCACATCCAAGAGGTCGGGTGGCCTACGAGGTCCACCGCCGGCTGCTGGCTGAGTTCGTGGGCCCCGGGACGCGGGTCCTCGAGATCGGAGCGGGCCCGGGCCGGTTCACCATCGCGATGGCGCAAATGGGGGCGAAGGCGGTGGTCACCGACATCTCTCCTGTACAGCTGGACCTCAACCGTCAGCACGTGGCCGACGCGGGCTGCGAGTCCGCAATCGACAATCGCTACCTGCTCGACGTGAGAGACACCGGACGATTCAGAGACATGGAGTTTGACGTGGTCGTTGCCTTCGGCGGACCTCTCTCCTATGTCTTCGAAGACGCTTCGATGGCGTTGGCCGGACTTCTTCGAATCGGCAGGGTGGTCTTGGGATCGGTCATGTCCACACTGGGAGCCTGGCGTTTTTTTCTGCCTCAGATTGTCGAGCAAGCCGCGGTTATCGGCCATGAGGCCGACGATCTCATCATCGAGACCGGAGATCTGCGTCACCAGGGTCACGACGAGGGTCACACCTGCCAGATGTACCGGTACCAGGAGCTGGTCCAGCTCGTCTCTGACACTGGAGGACAGGTTCTCCTTGCAAGCGCCAGCAATTGGGCCTCAATGGGGGATCAGGTAGCCCTCGAGGCGATCGCCAGTGATCCAGATGGTTGGAGCCGGTTTCTCGACCACGAAGTCGCGGCGTGTCGAGAGCCGGGGGTCATCGACGGCGGGACCCACATCCTCTTCGCAGCTAGCGGGGCTGATACGTGATCAGCCTCGCGCCTCAGTAACAGTCCTTGACGGTGTCCGTCGGCCGACGGGGTCTCCCTCCGACAAGAACATTGGTCCGACAAGAACATTGGTAGGTGGACTGGTCTCTACAACGCCGGATCGGCTAGCAGGCAGGGACGCTTCATCGTCGAGTGCCGACGGCTATCGGGACATCCCCGTGAGCTCCGAAACCAGCTCGTGGGCTGAAGACCGGGTGAAGGAGCCAGATAGCTCGATGGCGCCGTCGAACGATTGAAATGTGGGCGAAGCGGGCAGGATCAGCGGCGCCGACTGGACCACGCCATCGAATTCGATCGCAATCACCTCGTGGAAATACTGCTTGGCCATCTTGTTCCACGCCGTCGCCCCGTTCCGAGTAAGGGTCATGTTGATCACCCATCCCTGAGTCTGGGTCAGCGTGGCCCGAGCTGACTGGACGATGCGCCCAGTCAACTCGGCCGGACCGGCTAAATAGCGGAGCCCGTCGTTGGAAGGGGGGAGGCCCGGAAGGAGCACGGTCCTGTTGTGGCGCTTGGCGTCCTGGCTTGGGGTGGTTGACGGGTAGGCGGACAAGGCTGAGTCGATCGCGTTCGGATACGAGTTGCTCGAGTTCGCCCCTCCGGCGGCCAAGTTGGGGCTGTCCAGAAGGTCCTGGGACGGGCAGGTAGCTGGCAGCAGGCCCGCTGAGGCGGTGTTCCCAGTCGAAGTTCCAGAGTAGGGCGGCGCGTAACAGAGCACCGGTCGAAAGAGCAGTTGGTCCCGGGCGGCACCAGCGACAACGTCCGACACCAACGTGGCGCTGCTCAGAGAACGTGTCACGGGTGCTTGTGACAGGAGAAGCCCGAGGCCCAGCCCGGTCCCGAGGGTAAGCACGCCGAGCAAGAGGTAGGGGGTGGCTCCTTTTCTAAGCCGCACGGGCCGAGGTTACGTCCGTGTGCAGTGGCTGATGCTCTCAGCCACCGGACGGCCTACCAGGTTCGGGGGCTGTCTATGAAACAGCCGCACGGCGCCAACTCTCGGTATCCGGCATTTGTGTCGCACCCGGTCGAGTAGGAGATCGACCCGAGGTCGGCCCAGAATGGTGAATAATGAAAGAGGCCGCGAACCCGACGCCCCCCGCTCTGACAGGCACCGTCAAGTCGGACGACGGCACGACGATCGGCTACTCCAAGCTGGGCCAGGGGCCAGGGCTGGCTCTGGTGCACGGCGCGGGTCAGTCTTCCCAGAACCTGCGCAACCTGGCCGATGGCCTATCGGGCACCTTCACCGTCTACGTTCCCGACCGCCGTGACCGGGGCATGAGCGGTCCATACGGCGAGTTCCATGGTCTGCGCACGGAAATCGAGGACCTGAGCGCCCTCTTGACTGCAACGGGCGCCCACTATGTATTCGGTCTCAGCGCAGGGGCTGTCATCGCCATCGAGGCGGCCCGCGCCATGACCCAGATCACGAAACTGGCGCTCTATGAACCACCCCTGTCCTTCGACGGCGTAGTCCACGCCCAGTGGGTGTCCCGCTACGAGCGTGAACTGGCGGGCCGGGAACCTCGGAGGAGCTCTCATCACGGTGTTGAAAGCCACGGGCAACCGCACGGCATTTCGGTACGTTCCGCGGTTCCTACTAGCCGCACCGCTCAATCTTGTGATCAAGAAGACAGCGGATCGGGCCACCCCGGCCGGGGCCATGTCGCCTCGCGACCTCATCCCAACGTTGCACTGCGACGCCCAAACCGTCATGGATGCAGCGGGGCCGTTGGAGCGATTCGCTGGGCTCGACTGTGAAATCCTTCTGCTCGGTGGCTCCAAGAGTGCTCGAAACCTGACAGCCTCGCACGACGGCCTGAGCGGGGTTCTGCCGGGCGCAAAACGGGTCACACTACGAGGAGTGGGTCACACTGCCGCAGATAACAGGCGTCAGCCGGATCTCGTAGCGATGGAGCTACGGGCCTTCTTTGCCTAAAGGCGCCCATCCGACACACAGCTGTTACAGGCTGGATCCCTCACAACCTGGCCCTGTCTCCACAGGCAATCACCCACGCCGCATCGCCAAAATCGTTCTCATGCCCAAGCGCCACCGCCGCCTACCTGGCGGATGATCCGGACGATCCGTCCCGGCGCTTGATCCGCCTACTCAGGGGGTGCTCGCATCGAGTCCGGCTGGGCCGACCAGCTACCGTACGGTCGTGCAGGGCCGGTCAGAAGAACGACTACCCGGGACGTTTGACTTTGAAGGATTCTCGGTGCCCGAGGACCTCGCCATCCTCACCGGTGGCGGCCAGGAAACATGGGTGGCCATCTCTGAGGCCCACATGGCGCAGTACGAGCGGTACAGCCCGATCCAGCCCGGTCAGAACGTCCTCGAGGTCGGCTGCGGTGTGGGCAGAGATGCGATCCCCTTGGTACAGCTGCTCGGTCCAGACGGCTTCTACGTCGGGGTCGACGTCATCGAACCGAGCATCAGATGGTGCTCCGACAACATCTCGGGGCGCTATACCAACGCCGTTTTCCACCACCTCGATGTGGCCAGCCCCTTCTACAACCCGGCCGGTCATCTCGCGGGCGAGGAGGTCCGCCTCCCGTGTGAAGATGGCCAGTTCGACCGGATCATCCTGCAGTCGGTGTTCACCCACATGTTCGGGGACGAGATCGTCCACTACCTGTCGGAGTTCCGACGGATCCTCCGCGACGACGGCCTGGTGTTCGCCACCTTCTTCCTCGTCGACGGGGAGGCGCGGCGCCTCGCCGCCGAGGCCGGCGCAGAGCTCAGGTTCGAGCACCCGCTGGGGAGGGGCTGCCGCATCGCCGACCCCCAGAATCCCGAAGGTGCGGTCGGGTATACGCCATCGGCGCTTGATCGGATGCTGAAACGAGGCGGAATGGCTCTCGACCAGCCGGTCCACCGTGGTTTTTGGAGCGGTCGAAAGGACGCGCCCGATGGGCAGGATGTTGCGATCCTGAAAAAGGCGGTCACCGGCCGTCGCCGGGTGTTGTTCGGTCGAGCCTGATTCGCAAGGGACAAAGAACCGGCTGATAGTTCCCAGCCACACTTCGGAGCCCGACCACGGTATCGAGATTGGCGACATCCGTCGGAGATCGCTGGGGATCGAGGCAGTCCGCACACGCCATCATCCACCCGGGCTATTGGTGTGCCTGATCTTGGTCTGGGTGCTTTTCCTAGTCCTGGTGAAGATTGCAGTCAGGGGGACGCTCCGCCGTGCCAAACCGGGACCGTCCTCTCCCTGGTCAAACTAATGACTAGCGGCGCCGGGTAGCCGGGGGCATTGCAGCCCCCGGCTCCCACAGATCCCGACGTGACAGTCTCCCGTCATCGGGCTCTTCTCACCCGTCGTTCAGTCAGCGCCAGCCATGGACCCACTGCCATTGAGCGAAGAGGCGGGGCTGACGCTCAGTCAACCTCGACCACCATCGCCGAAAGGCTCGGTAGCTCCGCAGCTTTCGATACTTCCTTCCAGCCCAGCGTCTCAGGTAGGTGTTGACACGTTGTAAGAGGGGCGCCATCGCCGACCGGTAGAACCGGCCGTAGTAGGTCATCCACCCTCGCACGATGGGATTGAGCCATCGGGCCAGGGTCTCCAGGGTCATGGCGTTGTGCCGGTGGATCCGCAGGGAGCGGAGCACGGCACCTTTGGCCTTGAGCGCCTCGGGACTCATGGCCGGGAGGAAGCCGGTGAAGGACTCCCCGTTCGGCCGCTTGGCCTTCCGTGGTCGGAAGGTGAACCCGAGGAAGGTGAAGCTGGTGTGCTCGTGGCTCCCCCGGCGCTTGTCGTCTTGGCAGTAGACGATGCGCGTTTTGTCGGGGTGAAGCGACAAACCCACCTCTGCCATCCGCCCGGTGATGGCAGCCAGCACCTCCTCGGCCTGTTCCTTGCTCACACAATGCACGACACCGTCGTCGGCGTAGCGCTCGAAGGGGACGGACGGATATCTCCGGACCATCCAGCGATCGAACCCATAGTGCATGAACAGGTTGGCCAGAATCGGTGAGACTGCTGAACCTTGCGGGGTCCCCTTGTCCCGCTCTTGCAGGGTGCCATCAGGGAGCTGCAACGGTGCAACGAGCCATCGCTGCACGTAAAGCAGCACCCAGGGCGTGTCGGTGACCGCCTCCACCGCCTTGATGACGAGGTTCCATGGCACGGTGTCGAAGAACTTGGCGACATCGAGATCGATGACCCAGTCGTATCTCCAGCACCGCTCTCGACATGCCCCGAGCGCATCGTGGGCGGAGCGCTTCGGGCGGTAGCCATAGGAGTCGGGATGGAACCTCGGTTCCGCCCTCTCCTCCAGTTGCTTGGCCACCACCGTCTGAGCCACCCGGTCTGCGATCGTCGGCACGCCGAGCACCCGGACCCCGCCCCCATGGGGCTTGGGGATCTCGACCGCTCTGACCGGGGGTGGGAAGTAGGACCCCGAGCTCATCCGGTTCCAGATCTTGTAGAGGTTGCTCTTCAGATCGGACTCGAACTCGCCCAGGGTGACCTCGTCCACTCCCGGAGCACCCTTGTGGGCCGCCACCGCCCTGTAGGCCTCCCACACCAGCTGCTTGGGAATGTCGAAAGGCTTTGACTGCGACGTCGGCATTGTTCGCCTCGCTTCCTCCCGGGGTGATCCCGGTTGAACGGCTTGAACATTCCTGATGAGCCGGCCCCTTGGCTCCGCCCCCACCCCCAGATGGCAGGGACTTCACAGCTACTGCGAGCCGGTCCGCCGGCGAGCGCCGCATCGGTACTCAGTGCCTTCGGTTACTCCCTCGGCACGCTCCCTCTTGGAGCCAGGGACGAACCCCGGCCCACGTATCGACGCTCGCCTTCTCACGTTCCGTGCGAGAGCCGCAGATCAGGCTCACGCCGCCTGCACGCCGGGCGCCACCTGGCCAGCAAACGGGTTCCCGCCAGGCTCATCCCGGAGAGCAATCAAGGACCCCCGGTTTCGACGCCATCTCTGATAATTACGACGCTTCAACAGCGACACCGCCCGGATCACGGACGGTGCTCTGGCACGTCTTCCTGATCCCCACCTGACGTAGTCATGCCACGCCTTTTCCCTGACGCTCACCACGACGGTCTTCAGCCAACGCAGCTCAGGGTGGTTTAGCGCCTGCCCCCGTGGGCCGGCGCTGGAGGGCCAGCAATCCTCCATCTCTCGCACAGCACCGCATCTGAAGGTTGTCTCCTACATGACTCCTCCTTCTGCGTTCGTGACGCAATGATCACGTATCAGCCACCAGCGTACGGCCAATAATCGCTACCCACCCAGAGGCTCCAGGGCTCGCTTCAGCATCGCCACCTCGTCATCGGTGTAGGTGTGGTGGAAGTCCTTCAAGTCAATAGGCCGTCCAACGAACCAATCATCGGTCTTACGAGGCAGCAAATGCATGTGGAGGTGAGGGAGCGTGTTGCCGTGGATTTCGTAGTTCATCTTGATGGGATTGATGATGTGGCTGACCATCCGAGCGACGTCCATCGCCTCCTTGAAAAAGGAGAACAGTTGAGCATCAGTGAGGTCGTACGGCTCGACCACGTGCACCTTCGAGATGACGCAGACGTACCCAAAGAGAGCGACCTCGGGATCGGTCGTCACCCAGGAGTGAGCAAGTTCGGCGAGGATCCCGAAGGGACGGCCAGCAACGCACACCACACATCCCTCGGGCTGGCAACGTGTTTCCCAGCCGTCTCGATCGGCCCAAGCACCGCCGTGGAGTTCATCCCACATGTCTTGTTCGTTCGGCCAACGCTCTAGTGGCACCAAAGCCAATCCTACGAAATCAAGCTCGGGTCAACTACCGCATTGAGATCCAGGCGAGAGTGTGGCTGACAACGAATCAGCCACTCTTTCCGGCGACTGGATCGCCATTAAGCGGCTCCTCGGAAATGGGCGGGTGCCCACCTAACCGATGCTCCTATGGATTTTGTCAAGCTCTTTTGAAGGATTTTCGGGAGTAAAGACAGCGGACAGACCAATGATGGGCCACTCGTTCAGATGGGCAAGCTCTTATCAGGTCACGCGTCTTGGAGTCCGGTGAACCTGGATCATGGACCGGCAAATCGGTTACAGGTCAGTCCGAAGAGACGACAGGCGTACAGGTGGGCCAGGTCCATGCTCCAGGGATCTAGGGGCGAGGTAAGTAGCGGTAGACCTCGCGGGCGACGTAGCGCTTGAGCATGCGGATGGCCTCGCGCTTGGAGCGGCCGTCTTTGACCCGTCGCTCCATGTAGGCCTGCGTCTTCGGATCAGAGGCAAGCCTCGTGATGACGATGTGCCAGAGCGCCCGGTTGGCCTGACGGTCCCCGCCGCGGTTGAGCCTGTGCCGTGTCACCTTGCCCGAGGAGGCCTCGAGAGGTGAGACGCCGCAGAGGTGGGCCCAGGCCGCCTCAGAACGCAGACGCTCGGGATTGTCGCCGGCAGCGACGAGTAGCGCCGCTGCGGTGTCGATGCCGACGCCATAGACGTCGAGCAGCTCGGGCGCAGTGGCCTCGAGGAGCGGGGTGATCATGGCGTCGAGCTCGGTGATCTCGTCCTCGAGGTCGGCCACCCGGTGGGCCAACGAGAAGAGTGACGCCTTGGTCGCCGCCGTCACCGGATCCGGCGAGCGCGTCGGACGCAAGCCCTGGGCGGCGGCCACGAACTGGGCGATGGGGAGCCCCTTGAGTCGACTCTGGAGCTGGTCAGGGGCACTGAAGGTGAGTTGGCGCATCTGGGTGAGTGCCTTGATCCGGGCTGCCCGTGCCGAACGCTTGGCCACGACGAGGACCCGGATGGCCTCGACCGATCCGTCTCTGCTCTTGGCCTTGCCATGCGCCCGGCCCGACAGGACGGCCCGGGCGGCCTCGACGGCGTCGAGGGGATCAGACTTGCCGCTCTGGCGCCGGGCTTGGCGGTTCTGGCGGTCGACTTCGACGACCGCGATCCCTGCTCGGGCCAGGTAGCGGGCGACGCCCGCCCCATAGGACCCCGTGCCCTCGACGCCGACCTTGACGATCTCGCCGAAGCCTCTCAGCCAGGCCACCAAGGCCGAGTAGCCATCGGGATTGGCCGGGAACGATTCGGTGGCGAGCAGGCTGCCCAACTCGTCCAGTGCAGCGGCCACGTGGACCTCGCCGTGGGTGTCGATGCCACCGGTGACGGAGCGCGCTGCTTCTACGATGGTCATGCCATCCCTTCCTTTCCTTTAGCGGGTTGAGGGGTGGCACGGCCGTCCCGCAAGGAGTGACGGTGTAGGTCGATCTGGTCTCAACAGACCGGCCCATCACCCCTCTGGAACGGGGCGTGCCGCGCCTCGTCTGAGTTTGCCCGGAGCTCCGGTCGACGGGGTGCAGACACGATCACATGTCCACGTGATCTCAAGTCAGACCGGTGACTCCGGTGCTCCCGAAACTACCGATGACCAACCATTCGGTCGTGGACCCTCAGGGAGCTCAACAACATCATTGGCGTATGGGGGCACCCTCAGCACGGTTGACGGACACGCGTTATGGGACACCTCCCGCTCCCCAGATCTGTCTGGCGCGCATCCGCGATGGTTGGGACTACTTGAGGGCCTGCGCCATACGGATCAATCTGTCGGGCTCTCACAGGAGCCGTCGGCAGGCCGGCTCCGATCCATGAGCGATACCAGTCAGTCTGGCGGTCGGCCGACCGGATGACAGCCGCCCTGCAGCCTGCAGGGAGGGACGGTCGGGCGCATTCGTTTGTCTGCCCGAGGCGACGGCGGCGGTCCTGCGTGCCTCGAGCAGGGAGTACCGGACGCATCGGGCGCCCAGCCTGGGCGGAATCTATTGTCACGTCGGTATCGACCGCCTTCCAAGAAGAGCCAGCGGGCAGTCGACCGCCTAGTGATGAAACCACAGGAGGCAAAAATGTCACGAAAGATCGCTGATTGCCGAGAAATGCCCAGCGAGAGTGGGTGCAGCCTCACCATCGCCGGAGAGGAGGACGAGGTGGTCAGGGCCGCTGCCATGCATGCGGCTGACGTGCACGGCCACGCCGACGGACCAGAGCTTCGAGAGCAGATTCGTTCGATGCTGCGAGACGAATAGGGACTCCCTCCTTCCATTACTCGGCGGACCTCGGGAACGGAGACGGCGCGATGGAACCAGTACAGGTGGTTGATGCCTTCGGTGCAGCGTGGGCTGCGCACGATTTAGACGCGGCAATCGGAATGATCACCGATGACTGTGTCTTTGACACAACCGATCCCGCACCCGATGGGACTCGCCATGTCGGTCGTGACGCAATCCGCAAGGCGTGGAAGCCGATCTTTGACGACGCCACCGCTCGCTTCGACGCTGAGGAAACCTTTGCGGCAGATGATCGAGTAATCCAGCGGTGGTGTTACACGTGGGATACGGGGCACGTCCGGGGCGTGGACATATTCCGGGTGCGGGAGGACAAAGTGGCGGAAAAGCTTTCCTATGTGAAGGGCTGAGACTGCAGGTTTCCAACTACGCGGTACATGCCGTTTACCAGGCTCTCACCTATCCCGGAGGAGCGAAGAACTCAAGAGCGATGTTGTCAGGGTCACGAAACGAAAGGCCCGAACCATAGGGTGCATCGACGATGCCGCCGTTTGCGACGCCGAGATCGTTTAGATGACGCTCCCACTTCTCAAGCTCGGACCGGTTGGCACACGCGAAGGCCAGGTGGTCCAGTCCAGGGCGACGCTCGTCGAACGGCTCCGCGCTCTTCAAGTCTGGGAACTGGTGAATACCGACGAGCGTCCCACCCATGAGCCAGACGACGTGGTGGAAAGGCCCCGTATCCTCATCGATCACCGGATCAGAGCCGAACAACTGCTGGTACCAGGGCCGGCTGCGGCCGAGGTCGCTAACGGTCAGAGCGACGTGTGTGATCGCAGGAAACTCGGGCATCGAGGCCTCCCGGTTGTGAAGTCTGTCGGGAGGATAGCCGTGTTGACTCTCGCTGGCGCAGGGGCGCGCTCTTAACCCGGCCCGTATTGCTCAGGTATTGCTCAGGGCCGTCATTATGGGCGGTCCGGGCCTTGCAACTGGGTGCACGACATCGGGAATACAGGTGGTCTCAGGAGTTGTACTCAAAATCGGTCGTGAAAGCGGCGTGTCGCCGACCCCTCACTTCCCAGCGCAATGCGGTATCGCTCGAATGAAGCACGTCTCCATGGAGTTCGGTGCCGGGATGATCGAAGCCGGGAATGCCGCATCGCACGTCATCCGGAGCGGACGCTTCGCCCTCGGCCTCGACGGTTAGGTAGCCCAGCACGTCGATGCGCTTGCGTGGCGCGGTGTGCTCCAGAGTGATTCGGGCCGGGCGAACAGCGTGGATCTCACCAATCGCCGGGCCGTAGAGCTGGGAGACCGTCCCACCGGCACGTCCGAGGAAGATGTCGGCCAGTGCATTGCGTTGGTCGTCGTCGGCCCGGTTGTCGACGTAGAGCACGACCTCCCACCGTGTGCTCGGCTGCACGTTGTCGAAGTAGCGGATCGAGAGCACCGTCCGCAGATCAGAAAGGTCGATGTCGTCTGCGTGACCTCGGTGAACCTGCCAGGAGAGAGCGCCGAAGCACTCCCCGAAGCTCGAAGCTCCACCGGGTCGACCGCCCACGCTGCGACAGGGGCAGATGGCCTCGCAGTTACAGGCCTCGAAATACGAGCCTTGGACCCGCCAGTGCGCCGGGGTGCGGTTCTCGACCTCCGTCACATCCGCCCCATGCCGGCGTTGAGTGACGGGATGAAGCCCCGGTGCGAGGCCGGGCGCGAAGACCACGACCACGGCCAGCACAAGGGCGATGACACCCAGGGCCTGGCTGAATCGGGAGCCCCAAGGAGAAGTCTTCTCCAGCGAGCACGATCGGCCGCGAGCACGACCATGGCCGTCAGGTTCATGAGTCCGAAGGCGACGAGAAGGGCCATAAGGCCCCAGCAACAGGCCAGGCAGAATGCGCCGTGGTACAGGCCGACCCGCAGATCCCGGGAGCGCCCGCGGTAGGAGCCGAACTTGAACACGAAGCCCAGCGGCGAGCGACAGCGGGCCAGGCATCGGTCCTTGAGCGGGGTGAGTTGGTAGATGCCGCACGCCGGCAAAGATCGCCACCGCCAGTCCGGTCGCCGCGGTGGGATGACTACCACTGAAACGGTCAGCGAGCCACGCCAGCGCCGTAGGCGGGGATGGCGGCAAGGCTCCACACCAACAGATACCCGGAAGCCGAGCGCAACGAGACGCCGTCCGCGGTGCTCGGTGAAGCTCCGCGTGTAGAGCGATGCGAACGGGGTCACCGACGGCAGCATCATGGCGGTCATCATGAGCGCCCACACGGCAACGAAGGAGCCGATGCCGAGCCCCATCGTCCCCGGCATCGGCCCCATGTGGCGTGCCACGACGACGACGCCGACCCAGGCGCCGGCCGCCCCGAGAAGCAGGAGTGAGGCCGGGGGAGTGAGGCGACGCAGGCTCGGCGCGGCCGTGGTCACGACGCCCAGGAGAACGGAGCCCAGTGGCCGTTCTTCCCCTCGTTGGCGAACGATAGCCCGAAGGCTTCGACACGCGAGCCGGTTGGCCTTAGCGATGGTCAATGTGGAGTTGGCCGGGTGGAAGATGCCGGTCAGACGCTCGACTTCCCCACCCGGGTTCATAGGAGACACGAAGTCCTCGATCTCGATGTCGATCAGCTCGCCGACCTTGATGGAATGGCGGCGACCGTCGTCGACATAGTCGATCGGGGCGGACTCCATACCGAGCATCTCGGTGATGAGTGGGCTCAGCAGCGCCATAGGGCCACCCGCCTGTCCGCCGAACACAGCCCCGAGCTTCGCCGCCTGTTCGGGTGAGGCTGCGGCATCCATGACCACACCCACGCGCCAGTTGCCGTCGGCCATCACCGGTGGTGTGTCAGCCACGAGGACGATCGTCTTGTCGCTCACGTCCACACCGTCGACCTCGCCGTTTCCGACGTGGAAGGCCAGGACAACCTGGCAGCGGTCTTGGTCGGCTGCCATAGTGAGCCCAGAGGTTGTGCAGGGGCACACCATGTCGCAGTTGCAGTTCTCGAAATAGGTTCCCTCGAGGTGCCACGCCATGGCACTCTCCCCTCGCTATCGGCCCCGACCGCCGTATCGTGCCACTTCGGCTCCCCGGCTGCTCGGGGCATGTGGGGTATTCAGAGGTGGCCAGAAAGGGATCAGGCCGGACAGGCAACCTGGCCTGTCCGAACGTCCGAGAATGCCGGGTGCAGGGTGCCCCCGAGTTCGCCCTGTCGCCGAACTCCTAGCTCCCGCGAACCATCCGGGAACGCTGGCTCAACCGAGTGCCGATCTGGGCAAAGGGCCCCGAGGGCGTTGCGATCCGTTCTGCGACACCACTGCGCGACAGGTCAGTCCGACCTCCTGAGCACATAACGGGGCCATCTCTACGGGCAGTCACAAGTCATGCGCAGTCCGGGCAGAACATGCCCCTGATCGGCGTCCGGCGCGGCCAGGGGCTTGGGCGAGTCGTCCTGTACGCCCAAGCGGTCTCTGATGGCCGACCGGGCCCGCTCCAACACGCCGAGATCATCGTGGAGCACGCTCACTATGTCTGTCCCAGCAAGGATGACCCCTAGCTCGAAGGCGATCTGGTCGGGTTGGGCGCCTTCGTGCAGTTCTCCCTGGTCGGCCGCAGCCTGTGCCTCTCGCCCGAGCAGGTCGCGCCACTGCTGCTGGACCCGGGCCACCTCGTCGTGAACCCGCCCGCTGCGGGCGCCCATCTCGGCGCCCGCAGCGTTGACTATCCGAGAGGAAAAGCGGCTGTTGGCTGTCGTGTCGGCCTTGGGTGGCTGATTGATGGCCAGCCACGTTGGTACCGGGCTCGGGTGGCTGATGCGCTCACAGCCGCTGGACGGCCTACAGGTTGAGGGATGTCTGTGAATCAGCACCCATGGCCCCGGGCGGCCACCCGCGCCAGATGAAATGCCATGAGGGCGAAACATGCCAGGCCCTTGGCGCATCCGTGCAGTCGGGCCGGAGCTGCACGCCGCTATCAGCTGCAGATATCGTCGCAGGTCATCAGGATCTTTGCCAACGGAGTGGTTGGCCCGGGTGTGGGTATTTCACCCCAGTACCAGTGTCCCGTAGCAGGACGTCACGCAAGGCGTGAAAATGCGACTCGGGTTGCCCGTCGACGTCGAGTGTGGCTTGGTCCGAGAGGCCGTACCCCAGTCTGGCGCCGGGGCCCGACCAGAAGGGTCACGCACTGTGCCACGAGCACGCCGATCAGAATTTCGGTTTCCTCCTGAGGCCCCCGGGCACCCACCTACATCCACACGAGATGAGGAGGTGCCAGTGCCAAGAGATGTCCGTGAGATCGAGGCCGACGAACACGAGGAGACCCTCGAACGGGTGGCGGCCATCGACGTGGCCAAGGCCTCGGCCACGGTGTGCACGCGGGTCGTGCACCCTTCGGTTGCCCAGCGACGAGTGACCAAGGTGTGGGACGTCAGCTCCACCACCAACGCCATCATGGCTCTGGCCGACGAGTTGGCCGACGCGGAGATCGAGCGGGTGGTGATCGAGTCCACGTCGGACTATTGGCGGCCCTTCTTCTACCTGCTCGAAGCACGGGGCCTGGTGGTCTGGCTGGTGAACGCCAGAGACGCCAAGCAGGTGCCGGGACGCCCGAAGACCGACAAGCTCGACGCGGTGTGGCTGGCCAAGCTCAACGAGCGAGGGATGCTGCGGCCAAGCTTCGTCCCCCCCAAAGAGATCAGAGAGCTTCGGGACTACACGAGGTTGCGAGTCGACCTCACCCAAGAGCGGGGTCGCTACGCCCAGCGCTTGGAGAAACTGTTGGAAGACGCCCTGATCAAGCTGTCCTCGGTGGCGACCGACATCTTGGGCAAATCCGGACGCCAGATGATCGAGGCCCTCATTCAAGGCGAGCGCGACCCGGTGGTCTTAGCCGAGATGGCCAAGGGCAAGCTGCGCATCAAGCGTGCCGCGCTCGTCGAGGCCTTGACTGGTCGCTTCGACGACCACCACGGTGAGCTGGCCCGGATCCTGCTCGACCAGATCGACGCCTTGATCCGAGAAGATCGAGACCTTGACCGTCCGGGTGAGCCAGCTCATTGACGAGATCCCCGAGGCACAGGTCGAAGCACGATCCGGCCCTGATGACGCGCTTTTGGACGCTGAGCGAGCACCGCTCCCGGTCGTCGAGCGCCTCGACGAGGTCACCGGCATCGGCCTGTTGAGCGCCCAAGCGATCATCGCCGAGATCGGCCTCAACATGGGCCAGTTCCCGAGCGCTGGCCACCTCGTTTCCTGGGCCAAGATCTCGCCCCGCACCATCCAGTCGGGGCCCAAGACCCGATCAGGCAAGACCGGACAGGGCAACCCCTATCTGAGGCGGGCCTTGGGCGAAGCGGCTGCCGCAGCGGCTCGGACCAACACGTTCTTGGGTCAGCGCTATCGGCGTCTGGTCAAGCGGCGGGGCAAACTCCGGGCCCTCGTTGCGGTCGCCCGTTCGATCCTGGTCATCGTCTGGCACCTGCTGGCCGATCGGACGGCTCGCTTCATCGATCTTGGACCTGACTTCTACGACCGACGCATCAACAACGATCGCCGGACCCGAGACCTCATCCGCCAGTTACAAGCGCTCGGCCACCAGGTCACCCTCAGCCCTGCAGCTTGAGCCGGTCGGACCAGTTCATTTTCCGATCAGCCGCACGGCGTTACCGCCCGGTATCGGGTGCGATACCCGGGCGGTCATGTCATGGGTTCATACCGCCCACAAGAGCCGGCACCGATCGGCGGGCAATTAGTCTGACGCCTCGGCGACCGCCTTGATGCGCTCAAGTGTGACCTGCATGTTGTTCAAATTCGTTCGTGTGCGGGCCTTCACAGCAAAGTCGAACTTCTCGTAGAGACGGAACACCAAATTAGGGCCCGTTTCGAAGGACTCAGTCACATCGGTCCCGCTATCGCCGGGCTCGAAGTGGTAGCTCCATTTGACAGCCGGCTTCCCGCCGGGAGCGTCTACCTGAAACGCAAAGTCGCGTCCTGGCTCACATTTCGTGATCGTGCACTTCGTCCAATAGACGAGCCATTTCTTCCCGTTCCGACGAACGTGGCCACGAAAGCGTGCTCCAACTGCCGGGCCCGTCGCCGCGCCCAACCATTCGGCCTCGAACGTCTCGGGACTGAACTTGCCCGTGTTCCTGATGTCGCTCACGAGCGACCACACCCGCTCCGGTGGTGCGGCCATGTGTACGGTCACAGAACCCTGCATGGACTGAGCCTACGCTTCCGATTGACCAGCAGAAAGTGCCGTTATCGGTTGAATCTCGAACCCGCCCTGTCTCCTGTGGCTGACTACAATCAGCCGCCCGAAGTTCGCGCCGTTTCACGCTCCATCTCCCTCTCAGAAGCAGAGAGAGGCAACATTTCGATTCGGTGTCCATCCGGATCGGAGATGAACACCGTATTGCGTGGTGTTCTTTCGGAAGTCTCGATGCCGCATTGTGAGAGAACTACCATAATCTCGTCAACGTTGTCTACGGCAACACACAACGCCATGTGGTTCATCTCTTCGCCACCATGAACGTCCGCGGTTGATACCTCGAAGAGATCCAAACCCTGAACGCCACAGCGGAGGAAGCTCGCTTTCATACTCGGTCCCACGGAAATGTTGCGATCTTCAAACCCGAGAACCTCGATGTAGAACTTCCGAGATCGCTCCAGGTCCGTGACATGCAAGACGATGTGGTTGATCCCCGTTACCTTTAGCCTCGTTGTCGGCGACATCGATCCCCCTTTGCAATCGCTTTCGGGTCTTCCCGATCGTACGCTGCTCCTGCCGCCGGTGGCTCCAGTCTCCGCGGCTGCCTAGGTATCAGCCGCAGCTCGTCAACCTTGGCAGAGAATTCGTCTATCCGACCAATACCTTCTCGTAGAGCGTGGTCTCGGCCGGAATGGCTCCACTGAGGGCGGCCACACCGACGTCACCAAAGTCTCGATAGCCCACGAGGCTGTAGCCGGCTCGCTCGTAGTAACGCCGTAACTTGCCGTTGGCCCGGACGCAGTCAAGGCGAGCCAGCGATCGCCCCACTTCAGAGATGTGGGTCTCGCTCCATCCGAGCAGCCATCGTCCGATGGCTCGTCCGGCGTGGGAACGGGAGACCATGAGACCGTGGATATAGCCCGACGGCTCAACTTGCTTGTCCCAGACGAGCTCATCGGACCACCCGATCGAGACCGAAGCAACGACATGATCGTTCTCTCTAACAACGTAGATCTCACTCGCGGCTATCTGTTGACCTATCTGGATAGGGTCCATTTCTCCGGGACGCCATTGTTCGATGCAGTTCTCCACCATCCAGTGCGCTAGCTCGTTACGGAGCGCCAATAGGAGCCGAGTCTCCGCGGGAGAAGCCCGCTGAATTTCAAGTGCCTGAAATCCCTCGATCATCTTGATCGACTGCTCATCGCTCACCCCGCTCAGCCCCTCGCATCGGTCTCCAGGCGCCGGTCTTTCTGACAGTGTGGTTGCTCGTGGCAATGTGAACTGACGAGAGGCACAGGCACCTCGAACTTGTCGCTCGATGGAGACTCGCTACGACGAAGAGGTGCCGCCGCCGCCGGACCCGAGGTTCGAGCCGAACAGGTTGGCCATGGCGTCCCAGTGACGCTGCGCGGCAGCGGCGTCGTAGGTGGGGTTGTCGGGCACGGCAAACCCGTGGGCAGCCGGGTAGGTCTCGATGGTGTGCTGCACACCCGCCTCGGTGAGCGCCTGGTCCAAGCGGTCGCGCTGTTCGGGCGGGAAGCTCGCGTCGTCGGTCGCCCCGGCGACGTACACCGTCGCCTTCATCCCGCCGGCCTGCAGATGCGGGCTGTTGGGGTCGTCGGCCGCGGCGATGTTCCCACCGTGGAAGGAGGCGGCAGCAGCGACCCGGTCGCCCAGGTGGCCAGCGACGATCAGAGAGAGCCGGCCCCCCATGCAGTAGCCGGTGGTGCCCACGGCGTCACCGGAGGTCTCGGGCAAGGAGGTCAAGTAGTCGACGTAGCTGCGGGCATCGCGGACGACCATGTCCGGTTTGACGCTTCCCATCAGGCTCATGAGCCGGTCCCTCTCTGCCGGTTGGCTGAATGCCGTGCGCAGGTCAAAGGGCTCGTAGTAACCGGAGCGGTAGTAGAAGTCCGGCACGAGCGTCACATAGCCCAGGCTGGCCAGCCGCTCGCCCATCTCCCGAAAAGTGTCGCGCAAGCCTCCGGCGTCGGGGTACATGATCACCGCTGGCCAAGGTCCCTCCCCGGTGGGGAGGTGCAGCGAACAAGAGCACTTCCCGTCCTCGGTCACGATCTCGACATTGCGCTGCGTCATCTTCGCCTCCTCGGATCCTTGCGTCGGTCACCGACCCTACAACCCCGACGCCCTGCATCGGCTGGCCGGGGACGCTTCAGAAGTGTCCAAAGAACGACAGCAGGAAAGACGCTAAATGACCGGGTCGAACTGCGGCTGATGGCATGACAGCCACGACCTCGAGGCAGTGATCAATACAGTGTGATTGCTTCAGGCGAGCTGCATTCCCTGCCTATACCGCCGACTGGTCGTCCCACATATCCAGCCCCAGTAGACGACGCCCGAGATCGCTGAGACTCGCCGGCGGTCCAGGTTCCGCCCGGTCGTGTCCGGGCTCCCAACGCCAGTACTCCGGCGCAACTCCGGCGTCGTGATCTGCGATCATCGTTGCGGCCTCGTTCGCCGTTTCGGACGGGTACATCTGCACATAAAAGACCAGCCGAGGAGTGCTGGCCTGGTTGCGAACGGTCCCGTGCGGCAGGTGACTATCCCAGATCAGGAGGTCCCCCACTCTTCTCGACACCTAAGCGTCCGACCCGGCGGCCAAAGTTCGTGGCATCCTCGGCGAACAGAGCGGCTGCCTCAGTCGGTCTTTTCTCCGAGTTCAATTCGAAAACCTGAGCAACGACTCGCTCCGCCTCATGTTCGCCATTTGGCTCGCTCCGTTCGTATTGCCCACCTGCTCACGGCGCAGCCTAGGAGAAGAGCGATCACGGAGACGCCCGAGGGCCGACGCACCCCCCGACGTGACGATGAGCGCTCGGCGCCCGTGGTTCACTCACCGACTCGACCGGCCTGACCTACTCGACCAGTGCAGATTCGGCGCTGGCAAAGTGCCGAACCGCACGGTCGAAGGTGTCCCCGAATCCCAGCCTCGAATTAGTCGTCGCCCGGCTCCCGAACGCCGGGACTGAGAGATGGGCTCAGGCAAGGTTCAGGTCGAAGCGACTTGATAGTTACTCACTGCCATGCGACGTAACCAAGCGAATTGATCTAGGAATCTCATTGCTCTGGGCGTGAGCCCAAAGGAACAAGGAGCTTGCTTCCCGTCACTCGAACCGCTCCTTGCGACGCTAGGAATCCCCAGACAACATTCTTGTGATCTGGGCCATATCGAAGTAGTCACGCCACGCGCTGATTTTGTCGCCACGGACCTCGAACACGCCCATGACGGGCAGTGGTGCCACCTTTTGCCCAATGGTGAACGAGTCAATCCGCTCCGTGAGCACCACGTTGTCGCGGACGGCTAGGTGGATCGTTTCGATGTTCATGCTCTCGCACATGGCAAAGAAGCCGTCAATAAATGCGACCGCGGCATCGACGCCGACTGCAGGATCCATGGGGATGTTGTGATACACAACATCTTCGGTGAAGAACGGACGCAGAGCTTCGGCATCGTGCTTCTCAAATGTGGCACAAAAGTCGCGTACGACTCTCTCGGCATCCTCTGCTGTTCCCATGGGTGCACCTCCTGGAGTAGGGCGGACCTGAGAGGCTCACCCTAATGGCCTGTCAAAGGCGATCCAATGTCCATCCAACGGCCCCGGAGTTGACCCGCTCTCGTCGACGGGGTGCCCCATAAGACCCGGTAGATTAGCGGGCTGCTTCAATCCTCGCTGCCGGGTCGGTGGGACACTTCGACGCTTCGGTGGCAGGCTCCGATGTGCTGCACCCGTACGCTGCACGTGCCGTCGCTGGTGCGGAACGTTGCGTTCACCGTCCGTCCGGGCGAGAGCCACCTCGGTGGGTTCGCCGCCGCCGAGGAGGTGCTCGACGTGCTCATCGAGATGTGGGGCGGCGTACGGCCGACCGTCAGCGTCCCTGCCTGACCCGACCGAACGGCGACAGGCGCGTCCGCGCCGGGCAGGGGCTGGACTTGCTCACCCCGACAGGGGCGGTGCCCCCGTCGGGGTGTCGGACGACTTCTCGTCCCGACTGAGCAGCCACGCCAAGAAGGTGTCCACGGCCGCGGCCGTGTACAGCCCCCGGATCGACGCGAACATCTCGAACGCGTGCTGCGCGCCGGGCAGCTCCACGTACACGACGGGCGACCTGCTCGACTCCCGCAGCCGCTCGGCGAACAGCCGGGCCTCCTCGACGGGCGCGAGCACGTCGCGCTCACCGTGGACGATGAGGGCCGGCGCGACGTCCCGGTGGATCTGGTCGAGGGGGGACGCCAGAGCGAACAGTTCCCGCTGCGACTCCGAGTCCGCCTTGAGGATGTAGCGCTGAACGACCCGCCGGAAACCCGCACCCGATCCGCCGCCGAATCCGTAGCGGTCGAGGAAGTCGAAGACCCCGTAGAAGAGCACCATGGCCCGGACGCTGGTGTCGACGGCCTCAAACCCCGGCTGGAGCTCGGGCTGGTTGACCGTGAGACCCATCATGGCCGCGAGGTGCCCGCCGGCCGAGCCGCCCGTCACGACGACGTATCCAGGGTCGCCTCCGTACTCGGCGATGTGCTCTCGGATCCACTTCAAAGCGAGCTTGCAGTCGATGAGGTGTTCGGGCCACGTCGCCTTCGGTGACAACCGGTAGTTGATTGGCACGCAGACCCATCCGCTGGCGGCGAGTCGGCGCATGAGGGGCCGTGCCTGTTGCTCCTTGCTCCCGACCATCCAACCGCCGCCGTGGATCTGCAGGAGCACCGGCGCAGCCGGGCCGACGCCCTCCCGGAGCCAGACGTCGAGGCGGTGCCGCCGGAGTCCATCATCGACGTACTGCACGTCGCGTGTCCGCACGATCCCGTGGCGCCGGCCCGGACGCGAGATCGAGTGGAGCCTGGCCCATTCCACACCCGAGGAGGGACGCGTCCATCCCGGGTCGATGCCGTCCCGCCAACCCAGACCCAGTGCTTCGGTCAGCGCGGACTCGAAGATCCGGTCCGTGCGGCTCGCCGCGACCAGTGCCGCGACGAGACCGACCCAGGACGAGACGATCACGACGAGGCCGATCCAACCGGGCCAGTCTCCGAGGGCGCCGAGGGACACGAAGACGATGGCGACGACGAGCTGCCATACCAGGTGCCACACGGCGAGCTCGCTCGTGAGCCATGAGGCGAAGAAGGTCAGCGGGGTCAGGAAGCCCGGTTGGCGTGGCGGCCACAGTGCCAAGGCGGTGAACAGAGCGCACCAGACGGCGAAGATCAGGAACCACCAGGAGATCGTCATGAGACGATTCTGGCCCAAGGGGCATCGCGCGTCCCGGCCATCGCCGTCATGCGATACCCGAACGCTGGGGTGCCCCCGAACGCCGGGCCGGGGCGCCATCGGTTGCCGTCAGGTCCTCGGTGTCAGGCTCCGGAGCACGAACTCCCCGTTCTCGGTGTAGGTGGAAGGACCGAACGGGGTTCCGGTGCGGACGTCGATGCTCCGGCGATTCTGGAGCGGGAGCCCGGATTGGGCGTCGTACCAGAGATCGTCGCGTTCGGTGCCAACCTGTGGCCCACTCAGCCTCCACTGCACCTCAATGTGGACAGAGGGGATCTTGTGCCCTGCGATGGTCAGGATCGGCTGGCCGAGAAAGCGAGTGGCCCCGACAGTGACCAGGGTGCCGTGTATCTGCGTTGACGTCCCCGTGCAACGGGCAGGCCACACCTTGTCCACGGCGGGCGCCAACGGGATGCTCACCAACGCCAGCGAGCACCGCAACGTCGTCAGATTGGTCTCGGCCACCGGACCGACCATCCAGCGCTGCCAGACCATTCCTCCTGTCTCCACAAGTCCGGTGGGGCGTGCGCAGTAGGTCCAGCTCTGCCAGTGGTTGGTGGAGTAGTCAATGCGGAAGCTCCAACACCCATCGGCTTGGACCTCGACGGTCCCCGGCAACGTCGACCCCTCGGCCTGTGAGAGGGGCGGGAGGCTCAGGCTGTCGGTGCCCGTGCCCTGATACGAGTACACGCCCGGAGGCGGGTGGGTGCCCGGTTCGGCCGAGGGGTCGGAGTGGTAGCGGCTCATGGCCTGGTTCACGCTCACCGGGCGGCCCCGCCCTTCAAGGGTGAGCACGACCGAGACCAAGACGAAGAGGATGACCAGCGAGAGCAGCACCAGTAGTGCCGTGCGGACCCGGTGATGCCGGGCGGGACGCTCGGCGGCGAAGCGTCTGGGTTTCGCCTTTTCTGCTTTTCGAGCGTCAAAAAGATCCACTCGACCATGATGGTCCCAACGACACCGGCCGAATACAGCCCAAGGTCCTCGCGGCTCGTCAGCGCAGCGAATCTGGGGAGGGGACGTGCCGCGATCGGAGGTCAATTGTTAGTAATCGTGTGGGGGCTGCCGTTCGGAGGGTGCCCCCATACGCCAATGATGTTGTTGAGCTCCCTGAGGGTCCACGACCGAATGGTTGGTCATCGGTAGTTTCGGGAGCACCGGAGTCACCGGTCTGACTTGAGATCACGTGGACATGTGATCGTGTCTGCACCCCGTCGACCGGAGCTCCGGGCAAACTCAGACGAGGCGCGGCACGCCCCGTTCCAGAGGGGTGATGGGCCGGTCTGTTGAGACCAGATCGACCTACACCGTCACTCCTTGCGGGACGGCCGTGCCACCCCTCAACCCGCTAAAGGAAAGGAAGGGATGGCATGACCATCGTAGAAGCAGCGCGCTCCGTCACCGGTGGCATCGACACCCACGGCGAGGTCCACGTGGCCGCTGCACTGGACGAGTTGGGCAGCCTGCTCGCCACCGAATCGTTCCCGGCCAATCCCGATGGCTACTCGGCCTTGGTGGCCTGGCTGAGAGGCTTCGGCGAGATCGTCAAGGTCGGCGTCGAGGGCACGGGGTCCTATGGGGCGGGCGTCGCCCGCTACCTGGCCCGAGCAGGGATCGCGGTCGTCGAAGTCGACCGCCAGAACCGCCAAGCCCGGCGCCAGAGCGGCAAGTCTGATCCCCTCGACGCCGTCGAGGCCGCCCGGGCCGTCCTGTCGGGCCGGGCGCATGGCAAGGCCAAGAGCAGAGACGGATCGGTCGAGGCCATCCGGGTCCTCGTCGTGGCCAAGCGTTCGGCACGGGCAGCCCGGATCAAGGCACTCACCCAGATGCGCCAACTCACCTTCAGTGCCCCTGACCAGCTCCAGAGTCGACTCAAGGGGCTCCCCATCGCCCAGTTCGTGGCCGCCGCCCAGGGCTTGCGTCCGACGCGCTCGCCGGATCCGGTGACGGCGGCGACCAAGGCGTCACTCTTCTCGTTGGCCCACCGGGTGGCCGACCTCGAGGACGAGATCACCGAGCTCGACGCCATGATCACCCCGCTCCTCGAGGCCACTGCGCCCGAGCTGCTCGACGTCTATGGCGTCGGCATCGACACCGCAGCGGCGCTACTCGTCGCTGCCGGCGACAATCCCGAGCGTCTGCGTTCTGAGGCGGCCTGGGCCCACCTCTGCGGCGTCTCACCTCTCGAGGCCTCCTCGGGCAAGGTGACACGGCACAGGCTCAACCGCGGCGGGGACCGTCAGGCCAACCGGGCGCTCTGGCACATCGTCATCACGAGGCTTGCCTCTGATCCGAAGACGCAGGCCTACATGGAGCGACGGGTCAAAGACGGCCGCTCCAAGCGCGAGGCCATCCGCATGCTCAAGCGCTACGTCGCCCGCGAGGTCTACCGCTACTTACCTCGCCCCTAGATCCCTGGAGCATGGACCTGGCCCACCTGTACGCCTGTCGTCTCTTCGGACTGACCTGTAACCGATTTGCCGGTCCATGATCCAGGTTCACCGGACTCCAAGACGCGTGACCTGATAAGAGCTTGCCCATCTGAACGAGTGGCCCATCATTGGTCTGTCCGCTGTCTTTACTCCCGAAAATCCTTCAAAAGAGCTTGACAAAATCCATAGGAGCATCGGGTAGGTGGCCTAGAGACCGTCTTGCGGGGCCGCCGACTTACGTGCGAAAAGCCAGTAGGCGAGAGAATTGCCCATTTGTGCTGCGCTGGCTAAGCGCCACACCCACTTCGGGCCGCGAATCTGACTTGGATCTCGGTGCCCGATGTCTCTCCAAGTGAATGCGGCCACGACGATATGCACGACAATGAGGCCAGCGAGGAGTTTTGGATCGGGCTTGCGTTGGGCCACCAACCCGAGTGTGCCACCTCAGGTCCGCCTCTTCGCCGCCACCTTTCCCCATATCGCCGGGACTAGGAGTGCTTCCCTTGCCCTCCCGGAGTCACTACATGGCGATCCGGTCGCCGGGAAGAGTGGCTGATTCGCTCTCAGCCGCCAGTCGGCCTACAGGTTCGAGGGCTGACTATCTGCCGCCGGTCGGCCGTGGTCCTGCTACGGACACCTCGACGGCACGAGGTCACGTGCAGACACACGACCATGGGCGACCCACCGTCGGGCCGGGGGATTGCGATGCCACAGACCGGACAGGTGACGGCGCTCAAGGCTCATCAGTGGTACGCCGTCAGCCGCCAGCTGTGGAACAGCTCGACAGCCCTTGACTCTCTTGCCGATGGTGCGCATGCGCAACGAGGCACCGTTGGACGGTTGGTCGAGAGCCGCCAGCGCGGCGTCGGTGAAACAGCTGCGGAGAGATTCTCCCAAGTGCTTCGGAAGTGGCCCAGGCGTCCAGGTCCCCCAACCGCCGCCGCCGCCACTTTTGCTCGGCATCGTCATGGCCACGCGGCAGCGGACGATGCTAGGCACAGGGCATGCCCGACGACTCTGTGAACCCCGACGAGACCCGTCTCTTTGCCTTCAAGGTCTGGAGCTACAAGCAGGGTGAGATGGTCTCGTTGATGATCCATCTCGGCGACCGCCTCGGCCTGTACCGCGCCCTGGCCGGCGCCGGACCGATCTCGGCCGCCGAGCTGGCCGCGCGCACCGGCCTGCACGAGCGGTGGCTGCTCGAATGGCTGCGCAGCCAGGCTGCCGCTGGCCTGTTGGACTCGGCCGACGGAGAGCGCTTTGCCATGAGCCCCGAGGCCGTGGCGGTCCTGGCCGAGGAGTCGTCCAGCCTGTGGTTTGCGGCTGGAGCCTTCCACGGCGGGGCGGCCGCACCAGAGGTGGTCGACCGTCTGGCCGACGCCTTCCGCACCGGGATCGGCCTCACCTACGACGACCTCGGGCCGGCCGCCGCCCACCGTGTGGAACGGATGCTCGGCCCGTGGTCCCGGCTGGCCCTGGTGCCGGTGATCCTGCCTGCGCTGGCCGGTGTAGAGGAGCGGCTACAGAGCGGAGCGCGGGTCGCGGACGTCGGCTGCGGCGCCGGGGTGGCGGTGCTGGCGATGGCCGCGGCCTTTCCCGCGTCACGCTTAGATGGCTACGACCCGTCCTCTCATGCCATCGCCCGGGCCCGGGCCAACCTGGCCGAGGTCGGTCTCGACAACGTGACGTTTCACCTGGCCGAGGCCGCCGAGATGCCGACGTCTCCCACCTACGACCTGGTCCTCACCCTTGACTGCCTGCACGACATGCCGCACCCGATCGAGGCCGTCTCGGCCATTCGCCGCGCCCTCAAGAGTGACGGCACCTGGTTGATAAAGGAGATCCGCTCGTTCCCGACGTGGGAGGAGAACCGGCGCAACCCAATGCTCGCCATGATGTATGCGACGTCGGTCACCGCGTGCATGTCCTCGGCCTTGTCGGAGCCAGGCGGCGCCGGTCTGGGCACGCTCGGCCTCGACCGCGGGCGGCTCCAGAACATGTGCCGGGAAGCGGGATTCAGCCGGTTCGAAGTGCACGACTTCGATGACCCGGCCAACCTCTACTACGAAGCGCGGCCCTGAGCCGTCTGCCGTCCCGGACCCGGCACACACCACCACGCCGATTTTACGCCTTTGAACTGGACTTTTAGGTGGGGCCGGCAGGGATCGAACCTGCGACCGAGGGATTATGAGTCCCCTGCTCTGACCACTGAGCTACGGCCCCCGGACGGGTCTTTCTACCGGATAACCCGACATCGAAACCGATCAATTCGTGCTGAAGAACCTCAGGTCGTTGCGTCGATCCCGCCCGAGCGCCCGTTTCGCATGCACTGGCGATCAGCCCGAATCCGAACACCGCGCGCGCAGCAGCCGGTCAACCTCACCCCCGAGACCACCGCGGTACGCGATGGCCTGAGGGCTTGCCCAACCTTGCCTACCAGTGGGACCCTCGACATCTCGAGCAGGCATGTCGAAGGGAAGCTCCGGGGGAGAGATTCGAACTCTCAACCTAGCGGTTAACAGCCGCTTGCTCTGCCGTTGAGCTACCCCGGAACGATCGAGAAATCCGACCGACGTTATCAGCCGACCCAGCCAGGGAACCGAGCCAAAGAGACGGGTCAGGCTTCCTCGAGGTAGTCACGCAGAAGGTACGCGGCATCCGGTCGACGGAGCTTGGCCAGGGTCTTGGACTCGATCTGGCGTACCCGCTCACGGGTGACCCCAAAGGCCTTTCCCACTTCTTCGAGCGTCCTGATCTTGCCGTCTTCGAGGCCGAACCGCATCCGCACCACGTCTTGCTCGCGGTGCGATAGGTAGGCGAGCGCCTCTTTGACCGCCTTGTCCAGCATGGCCCGCGTCGCCGCATCGTCGGGGACGACCGCTGCACGGTCCTCGATGAGATCGGACAAGCTGAAGTCGTCCTCGTCACCAACGGGCTGCTCCAACGAGACAGTGTCCTGGTTGATGCGCTGGATCTCGCGGACCCGGTCAATCGGAAACTCGACGCGCGCCGCGATCTCTTCTGCGGTGGGTTCGCGTCCGAGCTCTTGGAGCAACTGTCGCTGGGCCCATACAACCTTGTTGATGGTCTCGACCATGTGCACCGGGATGCGTATCGTGCGCGCCTGGTCGGCGATCGCTCGCGTGATCGCTTGGCGGATCCACCAGGTCGCGTAGGTGGAGAACTTGAAGCCCTTCGTGTAGTCGAACTTCTCGACCGCGCGCATGAGGCCGAGGTTCCCCTCTTGGATGAGGTCGAGAAAAGCGAGACCACGGTTGCGGTAGCGCTTGGCGATGGAGACGACAAGGCGAAGATTGGCCTCGATGAGCACTTCCTTGGCCTGTTGGCCCTTGCGCACGTGACGGCGGTCCCTCGCCGGATCGGTGCTCGGCTCGGCGTCACCCTCACCGTCAAGGGCAGCGAGACGGGCGGCGGCGGCCAGACCCTCCTCGATCCGCTGGGCCATCTCGACTTCGAGCTCCGCGCTCAGCAGCGCAACCTTGCCGATCTCTTTCAGATAGGTATGGACCGGGTCTTCGGCCGCGCCGGATCCGAAGTACTCGCCACCGTTGTTCGGGGCCCGCGACTTGGGGGTGGCCGGGGCCCGGTTCCGGGTGCCGTTGGTGGACGGGGACACCCGTTCGCTCTGAGCGGAGCCAGCCTTGCCCTTCGCTCGGGGTCGCTTGGTGTCGAGTTCGTCGGGCGCGTCTTCCTCGCCAACCTCGAGACCGTGATCCTCGTTCTCGAACGCGATCCCCTCGTCACCGACCCGCCGCACCAACTGATCGATGACCTCGGGACTCAACTCCACTTCTCGGACCACTTCGACGAGGTCCTCGGGCGTGAGCACCCCTTGCGCGCGACCGCGTTCGAGCACTTCCTCTAGAACCTCGGTCTCCACCCCGGGGGGAAGCGGAGCGACGGCTGCGTCGGTCGATCCGTTGCTTCGCGTCGCGGCGCGTGGAGTTTTCCCATTACTGGGGGTGTCGCTTGGGGCCCGCCCGGCCATCAATCCTCCCGACGCCTGTCGAGAAGCCACGCTAGCAACCACCGCGTGGCCTCGCCGCCATCGGTGTCGTCATCGAGCTTTTCCAACCACCGACGTACCGTGGCCATTTCCGCGTGGGTCCCTTCGATGCCTTCGGGCCTCGTCCGTGTCTGAACATCCAGGTCAGAGAGCGCTCGCCTCGTGGCCTCACGGACCAGTTGGACGACCACCGAATCCACCGGATCGCTCAGCGTCTCGTCGGAGTTCACCGGTTCTTCGACCGCGACGCGTCGGAGCAGGTCGGCGACGTCCGGAGGAGCTCCGTCGATGGCGTCGTGGAGGTTGTCAGCCTCGGCGAGGATGAGGAACGCCCGTCGCTGCAGCTCGTCGCCGAACAGCACGTCTTCGAGGCGGTCGGCCACCGCCTCGGGGCGATGCACCGCCAGCCGCAGCGCTTCGAGGCCGGGCCGGGAAGACGGGTCCACGGGCTGCACCGCCGGGGCGCGAGCCGGGCGGCCCTCTACGGGCTCGGGCGGGGCCGATCCAGGCAAAAGTCCCTGGTCAGGACCGCCCGCACGCCGGCCCTCGTCGGTCCCCCGGCCGGCTCGCGACGGGCGGCCGGCCGGAGCCCGTGCGGGGCGCCGCCGGGCCTCCTCGAGCCGCCGCCGAACCACCTCGGGCTCGAGACGACACCAATCCGAAACGGTCATGGCGTACTGGTCGCGCACAAGGTCGTCGGGGTGCTCGGCGATGACCGCGATGGCCGCGTCGGCGGCCTTGGCCCGGCCCTCGGGCGTCGAGAGCTCGGCTCCCTGGAGCACCCGGTCCAGTCGGAACTGAAGGAATGGTCGGCTGTCTGCCACCGCTTGTGCCAGCGCCTTGGGGTCGCGCATGGCCAGCTCGCCGGGATCGGTACCGGCCGGGAGCATCGCCACGGCCACGTCGACCTCGTGTCGGCGCTCCCACTCATAGACCCGGGCGGTGGCGGTCTCCCCGGCGCTGTCGGCGTCGTAGGCGAGGACGATCTTGCGACCGAAGTTTCGCAGCAGGCGGAAGTGCTCCTCGGCCAGCGCAGTGCCACACGTGGCGACGGCACGCTCCACACCGGCCTGGAAGAACCCGATGACGTCGGTGTAGCCCTCGCAGACGACAACCTCGCCGGTCGCCACGATGTCCTTCTTCGCCCAGTTCAGCCCGTAGAGGGTGCGCCGCTTCGAGTAAATGATCGTCTCCTGGGAGTTCTTGTACTTGGGCTCGGGACCCCGGGACGAATCGGCCACCGCCGGGGCTCCCGGGCGCGGAGGCAAGATCCGGCCTCCGAGAGCGACGGGGTGACCGGAGGGGTCACAGATCGGGAAGATGATCCGGCCCCTGAAGGCGTCCTGGCGCCTCCCCCGACGGTTCACGAACCCGAGGCCGGTGGCGGTGAGGACCCGCTCGGACAGCTTGAGTGAGGTACTCAGGGCGTCCCAGTCGTCGGGGGCCCAGCCCAGCCGAAACCGCCGCACAACCGAGCCGTCGTAGCCGCGTGAGCGCAGGTACTCCCGGGCCGGCCCGGCGTCGGGTGCCGACAGCAGACGCTCGTGGTACCAGGTCACGGCCCGCTCCATGGCGTCGAGAAGCTCGCCCCGCCACTTGGAGTCGGACCCCTTTCCGGTCCCCTCGTGCAGGGTGATGCCGGCGCGGCTGGCCAGTCGCCGAACGGCTTCGGCGAAGTCGAGCGTCTCGACGGCCCGAACGAAGCTGATGGCGTCCCCCGAGGCCTGGCAGCCAAAGCAGTAGTAGAGGCCCTCCTCGGCGTTCACGCTGAACGAGGCCGTCTTTTCCCCGTGGAAGGGACAGAGCCCCACCCAACGACGGCCCTGGTGGCGAAGCGCGACGTGCTCCCCGATCAACGCGACGATGTCGGTGGCCGCCCGGACCTGGGCTACTTCCTCGTCGGGGATGGCCATGATCGGACGGTACCGTGAGGTTCGGCCACGCGGTTCGAGGGTTCCGACGCCACTCAGCGACGCCGACCTCGTTTCGCCACGGCCCTGGACCGGGCGGCCTTCTTGGCCGGAGCCTTCTTGGCCGTCTTCTTTACGACCCGCTTGGCCGGTGCCTTCTTGACCGTCTTCTTGGCGGCTTTCTTGGCCGGCGCCTTCTTGGCCGGCGCCTTCTTGGCCTTCTTGGCTGGTGCCCTCTTCACCACCGACCGCTTCCCGGCCTTCTTGGTGGTGCTCCGCACGGCGACCGGAGCACCCTCGAGCACCGCCTGGGCGGCGGCCAACCGGGCCACGGGCACCCGGAACGGCGAGCAACTCACGTAGTCCAGACCGGCCTCGTAGAAGGTGGCGATGGAGGCGGGATCTCCGCCGTGCTCTCCGCAGACCCCGATCTTGAGGTCGGGGCGTACCGCCCTGCCACGTTCGACGCCCATGCGGACGAGCTCGCCGACCCCGTCGGCGTCGACCACCTCGAACGGGTTGCGGGCCAGCAGTCCCTTCTCGAGGTACGACGACATCATGCGGCCCTCGACGTCGTCGCGGCTGAATCCGAACGTCATCTGGGTGAGGTCGTTGGTCCCGAACGAGAAGAACTCGGCGAACTCAGCCAGGTCCCCCGCCCGCAGCGCCGCCCGGGGCGTCTCGATCATCGTCCCGATGCTCACCTCGACGGCTCGGGCGTTCGGTCGGTCGGGTGCGTTGAGCTCGGCGGCCACCGCCTCTTCGACCCAGCTCCGGGCGAGCGCGAGCTCGGGCCCCGAGACGGTGAGCGGGATCATGATCTCGATGATCGGGTGGCCGCCGGCCATGACCCGGTCGGTGGCGGCCTCCATGAGCGCTGCCACCTGCATGCTGTAGAGGCCGGGCTTGATGACGCCGAGGCGCACCCCCCGAGTGCCCAGCATCGGGTTGGCCTCCTGCCAGGACTGCGCGGCCTGGTACAGGCGACGCTCCTCGGTGTCCAGCCCGACGGTGGCCTCCTTGATGGCCAGCTCGTGGATGGACGGGAGGAATTCATGGAGCGGGGGGTCGAGCAAGCGGATGGTCACCGGCAGCCCATCCATGGCCTCGAGGATCTCGACGAAGTCGGCCCGCTGAACGACCCGAAGCTCCTCCAAGGCGGCCTTCTCGTCCTCAGGGGTGTCGGCCAAGATCATCCGGCGGACGATCGGCAGCCGGTCCTCGGCCAAGAACATGTGCTCGGTCCGGCACAGCCCGATGCCCTCTGCACCCAGCCGGCGCGCGTTCGCGGCATCGGGGCCGGTGTCGGCGTTCGCCCGCACCTTCAGGTGAGAGCGCCGGATGTCGTCGGCCCACTCCAAGATCGTGAGGAACTCCTCACTCGGCTCGGCCGCGGTCAACGGCACCTGCCCGAGCATGACGGTGCCCTCGGTGCCGTCGATCGACAGCCAGTCCCCCTCGGCCACCGTCACGTCGCCCACCGAGACCGAACGGTCCCCGATGCGCAGCGCCTCGGCGCCGACAACCGCCGGCTTGCCCCAGCCCCGCGCCACGACGGCGGCGTGGCTGACCAGGCCACCCCGGGCGGTCAGGATCCCCTGGGCGGCCAGCATCCCGTGCACGTCCTCGGGGGAGGTCTCCGACCGGACCAGCACGACGGCCTCGCCCCTGGCCGCGGCGGCGGCGGCGTCGTCGGCGGTGAAGTAGGCCCGACCGACGGCGGCCCCGGGCGACGCCCCGAGGCCCGTCGTCAGCACGGCGTGCCGGCCGCCCTCGGCGAACTGGGGATGGAGGACCGATTCGAGATGGTCCTCGGTGATCCGCTGCACCGCCTCGGCCTTGGTGAGCCGGATCTCCCGTTCCCCTGTCATCTCGGCGGCCATCCGCAGGGCGGCCCGGCCGGTCCGCTTCCCCACCCGGGTCTGGAGCATCCAGAGCTTGCCCTGTTCAATCGTGAACTCGGTGTCGCACATGTCGCGGTAGTGGCGTTCGAGCCGGGCGAAGATGGCCATCAGTTCCGCGTAGACGTGGGGGAACCGCTCGTCGAGGGCCGACAGCGGCTCGGTGTTGCGGATGCCCGCCACCACGTCCTCACCCTGCGCGTTGACCAGGAAGTCGCCATACGCGCCCTTGGCGCCCGTCGCCGGGTCGCGGGTGAAGCCGACGCCGGTGCCCGAACGGTCATCGCGGTTCCCGAACACCATCGCCTGGACGTTGACCGCGGTGCCGAGGTCGTGCGCGATGTGCTCGCGGTCCCGATAGGCGCGGGCCCGGGCGCCGTTCCAGCTGCGGAAGACCGCCTCGATCGCGCCGCGCAGCTGATCGTCGGGCTCCTGGGGGAACGCCCGACCGGTGTGGCGCTGGACCAGTTCCTTGTACTGGTCGACCAGCGTGATCAAGAGCTCGGTCGGCACCTGCGCGTCCGATGTCGTGCCGGCCTTCTCCTTGACCTCCTCGAACAGCGAGTCGAAGTCCTCGCCGGGCAGGTCCAAGACGATGCGGCCGTACATCGAGACGAACCTTCTGTAGGAGTCGTAGGCGAACCGCTCATCGTTGGTCTGCGCGGCCAGCCCCATCACCGAGCGGTCGTTCAGCCCGAGGTTGAGGACGGTGTCCATCATCCCGGGCATCGAGAACTTGGCACCCGAGCGGACCGAGACGAGCAGCGGGTCGACCGGGTCGCCGATCACCTTGCCCATGGCTCGCTCGAGCCGGCGACGCGCCCGTGCGACCTCGGCGTCGAGCCCGCCCGGCCAGCCTCGCTCCATGTACGCCCGGCACGCGTCGGTCGAGATGGTGAACCCCGGCGGCACCGGCAGCCGCAATACCGACGTCATCTCGGCCAGGTTGGCCCCCTTCCCGCCCAAGAGGTCCTTCATCTCCATGGGCGGGCGGCGGTGCGCGTGGTCGAAGTCGAAGACGTAGGGCATCAGGTCTCCTGCCTGCTCAGCCGGTCGGGGGATTCACCTTACTGGGCGGCTTGTCCTCCTTCCGAAGCGCGCCCGGCACTCGCACGCGCACAAACCCCGTCCGAGCTCGGGCACACGTCAATTGGCTGTCAGCTCGATCTCGGGTCGTAAGGTCTCTGCGTGTCCGGGGACCTGGCGATCGAGGCGCACGACCTCACCAAGGTGTTCGCCAAGGGGAACGTACGTGCACTCGACGGCCTGTCGTTCCAGACCCCGCCCGGCACCATCCTCGGGGTCCTCGGGCCCAACGGCGCCGGCAAGACCACCGCGGTTCGCATCTTGTCGACCGTGATCACCCCCGACAGTGGCCGTGCCACCATCCTCGGGTTCGACGTGGTGCGCGAGGCGGCGGCCGTCCGGCGGATCATCGGGCTGGCCGGTCAGAACGCGGCCGTCGACGAGAACCTCTCGGGCCGCCAGAACCTCCAGATGATCGGTCGGCTGAGCCACATGTCCCGGGGCAACGCCAAGCAACGAGCCGAGGAGCTGTTGGAGCGGTTCGGGCTCACCGACGCGGCGACCCGTTCCCTCAAGACGTACTCGGGCGGGATGCGGCGCCGCCTCGACCTGGCGGCGGCGCTGGTCGCGGAGCCGCCCGTCCTCTTCTTCGACGAGCCGACGACCGGCCTCGACCCCCAGACCCGCCAGGACATGTGGACCTGGACCGAACGGCTGGTCGCAGACGGCACCACCGTCCTGCTCACGACCCAGTATCTGGAGGAGGCGGACCGCCTGGCCGATCAGGTGATCGTGGTCGACCACGGTCGCCTGATCGCCGAGGGGACCCCGGCGACCCTCAAGGCGGACCTCGGGACGACCGTCCTGTTGGTGACCCTCGAGGACCACGAGCACGCCCAGCGCGCGGCGGCGCTGCTGGCGCCGCTCGGCAGCCGCGCGCCGATCGTCGAGGACGCTCGGGTGGAGATGAACGTGGAGAACGGCCCCAAGGCGGGCAGCGAGGCGATGCGCGCCCTCGACGGCCAGGGGATCGACGTGCTGGGCCTCGTGCTGCGCGAACCAAGCCTCGACGACGTCTTCTTGCAGTTGACCGGGCACCGCGCCGAGCCCGAACCAAGCGGCGGGGACGGCCCGAAACACTCGTCGGCCGAGTCGTCGCGATCGAGGGAGGGGTGACCCCGAAATGAGCACGGTCTTCGTGGACCGGGGTGCGGTCCTCCGCCCGATGGGGCGGCGCGAGAGCATCGGGTGGTTGGTCAACGACACCTTGACCATCGCCTGGCGCTTCCTCGCCGCCATGGTCCGGATGCCCGAGTCGATCGCGTTCTCGGCCATCCAGCCGATGCTCCTCGTGCTCATGTTCCGCTATGTCTTCGGCGGCGCGATCACCGGCATCCACGGCTCGTATGTGAACTACCTCATGCCGGGGATCTTCGTGCAGACGGTGGCGTTCGGGTCGATCATCTCGGCGGTGGGGATGTCCGAGGACCTCCAGAAGGGGATCATCGAACGGTTTCGCGCGCTGCCGATGGCCCGCCCAGCGGTGGTGGCCGGCCGGACGGTGTCGGACCTGACCCGAAACCTCTTCTCGGTGACCCTGATGGCCGCGCTCGGGTTCGCGGTCGGCTTCCGCATCCAGACCAACGTGGCGGCCTTCTTGGCCGGGCTCGGCATCCTGCTCCTCTTCTCGTGGGCGCTCAGCTGGGGTTTTGCGCTCCTCGGCCTGGTGGTCGGCACGCCGGAAACGGCACAGCTGGCCACGATCCCGATTCTCTTGCCCTTCACCTTCGCCTCGTCGGCGTTCGTGCCGGTGCAGACGATGCCCGGATGGCTGCAGGCCTTCGCCAAGAACCAGCCGGTCAGCCAGATCGTGGACGCGTGCCGGGCCCTCATGAACGGCGGACCGAGCTTGACCCACGTCGTGGTCGCGCTGGCGTGGAGCGTGGGGTTGGTTGCCGTGTTCGCCCCGTTGGCCGTGCGCCGCTACCGGCGCAGCGTCTAAGTCTGCCAGCCCGAGGCGGTCCTCGACGACAGCTCGGCCGCCAACCCCTCGATCGGGCAGCGCACCTGCTCGGTCGTGTCCCGGTCGCGCACGGTCACCGCGCCGTCCTGCAAGGACTCGAAGTCGATGGTGACGCACCACGGCGTCCCCACCTCGTCCTGGCGCCGGTAGCGGCGGCCGATCGACTGGGTGGTGTCGTAGTCGCACAGGTAGAGCGGCTGGAGCATGGCCAGCACCCGGCGCGAAATGCCCTCAAGCTCCTCTTTGCGCGACAGCGGTAGGACGGCCACCTGGGTCGGGGCCAGCCGCCAGTCGAGGTGCAAGACCGTACGGGATTCGCCGGCCACCTCGTCCTCGCCGTAGGAGGAGAGGAGGAAGGCCATCATGGCCCGGGTCGCCCCGGCGGCCGGCTCGATCACATAGGGGACGTAGCGCTCCCCGCTGGCCTGGTCGAAGTACTCCAGCCGCTCGCCGGAGCCCAAGATGTGGGCCTGGAGGTCGAAGTCGCCCCGGTTGGCCACGCCCTCGAGCTCGTCCCACCCCCACGGGAAGAGGAACTCGATGTCGGCCGTCTGCAACGAGTAGTGCGACAGCTCGTCTTTTTCGTGGTGGCGGATGCGGATCTGGTCCTCGGGGATGCCGAGATCCAGGTACCACCGGTGCCGCTCGGCCAGCCAGTAGTCGAACCACGCCGGTGCCTCGGCGGGCGGGACGAAGTACTCCATCTCCATCTGCTCGAACTCGCGGGTCCGAAAGACGAAGTTCTGCGGCGTGATCTCGTTCCGGAACGACTTGCCGATCTGCGCGATGCCGAACGGCGGCCGCTTGCGCGAGGTCACCAGCACATTGGCAAAGTTGGTGAACATCCCCTGGGCGGTCTCGGGACGCAGGTAGGCCACCGTGCCCTCGTCCTGCACCGGCCCGGCGTGGGTCTTGAACATCAGGTTGAACGACCGCGGCTCGGTGAAGTCGGTCGAGCCGCAGTTCGGGCAGACGCCGTCGATCTTGTCGGCCCGCCACCGTTCGTGGCAGCTGCGGCAGTCGACCAGCGGGTCGGTGAAGTTCTCCAGGTGGCCCGAGGCCGCCCAGATGGCGGCCGGCGACAAGACGGCCGCGTCCAGTCCGACCACGTCGTCGCGCAGGCGCACCATCGAGCGCCACCAGGCGTCCTTCACGTTGCGCAACATGTTCACGCCCAGGGGGCCGTAGTCGTAGGTGGAGCGGAACCCGCCGTAGATCTCGGCCGAGGGGAAGATGAACCCGCGTCGCTTGCACAGGTTCACGACCTTCTCCATGAGACCGTCGGCCGAAGACGGGCCCGATGCGCCCTGCTCGCCGCCCTCGGTCATCGGGGCAGGATACCGGCTGGTTCGAGTCCCTCTGCCGGGTCGGTGCGCAACCGCATGGTGATCTCGTTGGCCACCATCCGGCCGGTCACCGTCAGGGTGACCCGCCCGTGGCGGCGCTCGACGAAGCCCTCGAGCCCGGACAGATCACCGAAGGCGGACTCGGGCACGCCGGCCGGGGTGCGCAGGGCGAGCGCCAGGTGCTCGAACCGGCGCTGGTCGTCGCGGAGGACCTCGGTGCCCGCGACCGGAGAGGCCCCGGCGAAGAGCGCGGCGATGTAGCGCTCCGGGGTCCGGACGTTCCACCACCGCCGCCCGTCGCGATGCGAATGGGCGGCCGAGCCGAACCCGAGGTAGTCGCCGCCACTCCAGGCGATGTTGTTGTAGGCACACCGGTGCCCGGGGAGCGCCCAGTTGGAGATCTCCTCCCAGCGGTAGCCGGCCGCCGTCAGCACCTCGTCGGCCCGCCGGTACCGGCGGGCCTGGACATCATCGTCGGGGTGGCGCGCCGCATCGGCGGCGAGCGGCGTCCCCGGTTCGACCGTCAACGCGTAGGCACTCACATGGGGCGGCGGGTGGGCGAGCGTGAGGACGCCGGCCAGCGCGTCCTCCCAGTCGCCATCGCGCTCGGCGGCCGCGCCGAAGATGAGGTCGAGGTTCCAGCTGGCGAAGCCGGCCGACGCGACCACCTCGGCCGCCGCGGTGACCTCGTCCCACTGGTGGTGACGGCCGAGGCCGGCCAACACGTGGGGGGCCCGGGCCTGCGCACCGAGCGAGATCCGGGTGACTCCGGCCGCCCGGTAGGCGGCCATGCGGTCCTCGGTCACGTCCTCGGGGTTGCACTCGACGGTCACCTCGGCAAAGGGCGTCCGCGGCACCAGATCGAGCACCGAGCACAGGTCCGCCGGGGAGAGCCGCGACGGCGTGCCGCCGCCGAAGAAGACCGCGGTCGCGTCCTCGAGGTGACCGGCGTCGACGGCGTCCGACACGTCGCGCCGCAAGGCGTCCACGTAGGCCGACATGAGATGGTCCCGGTCCACATAGGTGGCGAACGCGCAGTAGTCACACCGGCGTCGGCAGAACGGCACGTGGAGGTAGACCCCGAAGGGCGCCGGCATCCCTAGACCCGTTACCTAGAGCCCGTTGGCGGTGTGCACGGTGCGCAGCCGACGGTCGAGGTGAGCCTCCATGGCGTCGGTGGCCAGGCCGACCAGCTCGTCGGCGCCCGCCGGCGGCGTGCCGCGCAGCGTCACCCCGAGCGCACCGCCGAGGATCCGGCGCATCAGCGCCAGCGAGTCGGCGCTCATCGGTCGGCCGCGTCGACAGCTTCGGCAGAGCGCGCCCCCCTCGACGAGATCGAAGGCGACCAGCTCCACCTCTCCTTCGGGCCGCCCGCACGACGCGCAGGCGTCGAGCACCGGGGAGGCACCCTCGAGCACGAGGGCCTTCAAGAAGAAGGCCGCTGGCACGAGCGTCGGGTCGAGCTCGGGATCGGCCAGGGCCCGCAGCGCCCCGACCAGCATGTTGTACAGCGGGGGGTCGGGGTGACCCTCCTGGGCCATCTGGTCGGCCGCCTCGAGCATGGACAGCCCCTGGGACATCCGGCCCAGCTCTTCGCGCACCGCCCGGAAGTGGTCGATGGCCTCGACCTGGTTCACGATGTCGAGCTCGCCGCGGCCGTGCCACATGAGCAGGGCCACGTGGCTCAGGGGCTCGAGGCGGGCCCCGAACTTGCTCTGGGTCCGGCGCACCCCCTTGGCCACCGCCCGGACCTTGCCGTGGGACTCGGTGAACAACACGATGATGCGGTCGGCCTCCCCCATCTTGTAGGTGCGGAGCACCACGCCGCTGTCGCGGTACAGGCTCACGCCGACCCCTTGCTCGAGGGACCCTCGGGCTCGCTCGGCGCACGTCCGTGACCGCCGTAGGGAGGCGAACGGCCCTGGATCAGGTTGCCCCCGCCGACCAGCACCACCATCACGATGGCCGTGATGAGGAAGGGGTAGACCGGCCCGAAACCCGCCGCGGCAAGCCAGCACATCAGGCCCACCAGTATCAGGCCGAGGGCCGTGGCGATCCGCGTGAAGATCACGAGACCACGCCCCCGTAACGGCGGGTCCGGCGCTGATACTCGATGACGGCCTCGTAGAGGTTGGCGCTGCGGAAGTCGGGCCACAGCACGTCGGAGAACACGAGCTCGCTGTAGGCGAGCTCCCAGAGCAAGAAGTTGGAGATCCGGTACTCCCCCGAGGTCCGAATCACGAGGTCGGGGTCGGGCATGTCGGGGAAGTACAGGCGCGACGCGATGGCGCGCTCGTTGACCTTGTTGGCCGGCACCCCGTCGGCCACCAGGTCGCGCACCGCGTCGATGATCTCGGCCCGACCCCCGTAGTTGAAGGCCATGGTGAGCGTCATCGTCCGGTCGCCCTGGGTGAGCGCGGTGGCCTCGTCCATGGCCCGCTGCACCCGGCGCGGCACGCGTCGGTCGCGTCGTCCGGCGAAGCGGATCTGCACGCCCCGGCGGTGCAGGTCGTCGCGTCGACGCGACAGCAGGGTCTCGTTGAAGTTCATGAGGAAGCGGACCTCGTCGGGCGGGCGGCGCCAGTTCTCGGTCGAGAACGCGTAGACCGTGAGCCACCGCAACCCGATCTCGAGCGCCCCGTTCACGACGTTGAACAGGGCCTCCTCCCCTGCGATGTGCCCCTCTGTCCGGGGCAGCCCGCGCTGGGCGGCCCAGCGGCCGTTGCCGTCCATCACACACGCGACGTGGGCGGGGATCTTGCTCCGGTCGAGCTCGGCCGGGACCTGCTCGGCCGCCTCGCCGGGCGAGGGCGGGCCGGCCGACCCGTTCGACGTGCCCCGGTGCGCCGTCGCGCTCGTTGGACTCCCACGTCGAACCATCAGTCGAAACTACCGCCGGTCACCCCGCTCGATGCGCAGCGCTCGCCGTGACCCGGCTCGGGGCGGTCCGAAGTACCGTCGGCAGCGTGGCCGAGGACGAGAGCGCTGCGCGGACGCGCCCGGGTGCGTCCCGATCGTCGGGGTCCGATGCCGACCCGGCCAAGGCCGCCACCAGGCTGCTGGCCCGGATCGTGGCCGAGCTCCCGGGCGGCGGCGAGGAGCGCCCCGGACAGGCCGAGATGGCGGCCACGGTGGCCCGGTCCATCCGCACCGGCACCCACCTCGTCATCCAGGCCGGGACCGGGACCGGCAAGTCGCTCGCCTACCTCGCCCCGGCCAGCCAGTCGGGGCGGACGGTGGTGGTCGCCACCGCGACCAAGGCGCTGCAGGACCAGCTGGCCACCAAGGACCTCCCACTGGTCGCCCGGGCCCTCGAGGGGCCCTTCTCGTGGGCCGTGTTGAAGGGACGGTCCAACTACCTGTGCCGCCAGCGGGCCAGCGAGGTCGGCGACGGCGCTGACCAGCAGTCCTTCGTCGAGCCGGACGACAACGAAGGGGCCGAGGCCGTGGTCGACACCGGGCGGCTGGCCGACCAGCTGCGGCGGTTGCTGCGGTGGGCCAACGAGACCAAATCCGGTGACCGGGCCGATCTCCCCTTCGAACCGTCGGCCCGCGCGTGGTCGATGGTCAGCGTCGGGCCCCGGGAATGCCCGGGGGCGTTCCGATGCCCCTCGGGGAGCCGCTGTTTCGCCGAGGCGGCCCGCGACCAGGCCCAGGCCGCCGACATCGTCGTGGTCAACACCCACCTCTACGGCGCCCACCTGGCCGCCGGGGGCGGGGTGCTCCCGCCCCACGACGTGGTGATCTTCGACGAGGCCCACGCGCTCGAGGAGGTCATGACGGACAGCCTCGGGGTGGAGCTCACCCCGGGGCGCTTCCGCGCCCTCGGCGCGGCGTCCCGCCGCGCTCGTGGGCGCCGAGCACCGCCACCTCGCCGACGCGGTCGGCGAGGTGGCCGACCGGATGGTGAGCGTGCTGGCCGGCCACAGCGGGACCCGGGTCTCGCTCGGGGAAGACGCCGAGCGCCCCGACCGCGACGTGGCCGACCTCCTGGTGCTCGCCCGTAGCCGGCTCGACGAGCTGAACGCCCGGCTGCGCGGGGCCGAGCGCGACCGGGACAGCGACGCCGAGGGGACGCTCCCGCGGGCGCTCAGCGCGACCGGGCACCTGGCCGACGACGTGGCCCGGCTGAGCTCGCCCAAGCACACCGAGGTGGCCTGGGTCGACGGCGACCGCCGGGTGCCGGTGCTCCGGCTCTCGCCGATCAATGTCGGCCCCGAGCTGGCCGCAGGGCTGTGGGGCGAGGTCACGGCCGTGCTCACCAGCGCCACCATCCCGCCCGGCATCGAGGCCAACCTCGGGCTCGAGGGGTTCGGCTCGACACACCTCGACGTGGGCAGCCCGTTCGACTTCGCCAACCACTCGTTGCTGTACGTGGCCAAGCACCTGCCCGACCGCCGCCGGCCCGAGGCGGAGGCGGCGCTGGTCGAAGAGCTCGAGGCGCTCATCCGGGCCGCCGGGGGCAGGACCCTGGCCCTCTTCACGAGCCGGCGGGCCACCGAGGCGGCGGCCAAGGCCTTGGCCGGCAAACTCCCCTACCGCGTCCTCGTCCAGGGCGAGCTGCCCAAGCCCCGCCTGCTCGAGGTGTTCACGGCCGACGAGTCGTCGTGCCTCTTCGCCACGCTCGGCTTCTGGCAGGGGGTGGACGTCCCGGGGCGCTCGCTGTCGCTGGTCACCCTCGACCGCCTGCCCTTCCCTCGGCCGGGCGACCCGGTGTTCGACGCCCGCCGCGAGCAGGCCGGCGACGCCGCGTTCGCGCTGGTCGACGTGGCCCGGGCAGCCACCCTGCTCGCCCAGGGGGTGGGGCGCCTCATCAGGAGCGCCGAGGACCGGGGGGTGGTGGCGGTGCTCGACTCCCGTCTGGCCACGGCCAGCTACCGCTCCTCGCTCCTGGCCGCGCTGCCACCGATGAAACGGACGACCGACCGCGCCGAGGTGGAACGGTTCCTCGCCGCCGCGCTCGGTCGACCGAGCCCGCGCTCCCACGCTCGGCGCGGGTGAAGAGGTCAGTGAGAGACGGCGCCGACCTCGCGAAGCTTGGCGATCTCGCCGGGCGAATACCCGAACTCGGCCAAGACCTCCTCGTTGTGCTGGCCGAGGGTCGGGGGCGCCCGACGGACGCCGGTCGGGGTCTTCTCCATCTGGATCACCGGCCCCACCATCGACACCGCTCCCGCGACGGGATGCTGGTACTCGACCACCAGGTCGTTGGCCAGCACCTGGGGATCGTCCAAGAGCTCGGCGACGGAGCGCACCGGGCCGGCCGGGACGGCCGCCCCGTCGAGCACGGCTAACCATTCGTCGGTCGTCTTCTCCAAGAACCGGTCGATGGCGGCCGTGGTGAACTGCAGGGCCGCCTCACGACCCTCGTCGGAGTCCCGGGGGATCTTGCGGTCGTGGCGGACGTCGGTGACGCCGATCGCGTCGGCCATCTTCCGCCGGAGCGTCGGGGTCAGGCAGGCCACCGCGATCATGGAGTCCTTGGTCCGGTAGACCCGGTAGTAGGCGTTGAGCGCCCGGGCCTCGGGGCTCGGGTTGGACGCGGTGCCCTCGGCGAGGGGCGGCGAGCCGATCTCGGTGCGCATGAAGGTGGCCGTCTGCAGGGCCAGCGAGGTCCCGAGCAACGTCGTGTCCACTCTCTGGCCCTCTCCGGTGCGCTCGCGCGCGAACAGGGCCGCACAGACGGCCAACGCCATGATGAGCCCGGTCCCGTAGTCGCCGATGGCCGGGGTGAGCGGCATCGGGACGCCGTCGAGGTCGATGCGACCACCGGTGAGCATGAGCCCGGTGACGGCCTGGGCGATGAGGTCGTACCCGGGGCGGTGGCTGTGCTCGCCCCGGGTTCCCATCGCGGTGTTCTGCACGTAGATGAGCCGCGGGTTGAGCGCGGACAGGGTCTCGTAGTCGATGCCGAGCCTCTTCGGGACGTCGGGGCGGTAGTTGACCGTCACCACGTCCATCTCGGGGACGAGGCGATGGACGATCTCCTGGGCCTCGGGGCGCTTCAGGTCGAGGGTCAACCCCCGCTTGTTGCGGTTGAGCGAGAGAAAGGTACGACTCTCGTTCGGCGCGAACTCCACGCCGTGGCGCCACGGGTCGCCCTCGGGTGGTTCCACCTTGATGACGTCGGCTCCCAGGTCACCCAGATGCATGCCGGCGAAGGGCGCCGCGATCATCTCGGAAAACTCGAGCACCTTGATGCCCTCTAGCGCTCCCCCCACGTCATGCCCCGTCCGCGTAGAGCGGTGACGACGCCTTCATCCAGCGCAGCTGCATGCGCATCGACACCACCACCTCGCCGTTTTGGTCGGTGGCCCGGCTGTCATACCAGACGTATTCGGTCTTGGGGCTGGCCCCGACCGCCGCGATCTCCCCGCCGACCGTATAGGTGGTGTCGCAGAGCAGTGGCCCGGACCAGTACCGCAACTCGATGGCACCGAACAACCCCACCGCGTGGGCGACGTCCGGCCCGAAGTCGCTCGGGCCGTTGCGAATCAGCTGGACGATCGCCGAGGGGTTGACGATCGGCGGCCCCCAAGGGGAATCGCCCACGTACCAGTCCAGGGGCTCGGTGATCGCGCTGGCCTCGAGGCGCGCCCGATGCTCGGAGGAATCGACCGAGAACGAGCGCACCGAGATCGGTGCGCCGGCCTCGACCCCGGCCAGCATCCGCAGCTCCTCGGGCGGGCTCGGGCGCAGGTCGATGCCGTACAGATAGGTGCGCTCGGTCCCGTCGCCACATCCGGCGGTACCCTCGGCGACCAGCATCTTGTCGTGGCGCTCCATGCGCGCCTCGACCTGGGGCGACGGCCCGTCGGGCAACCGCACCATCGCGGTGACCGGCTCGGCGTCGACGGTCGCGTTGCGGAACAGAAGAGAGATCGAGCCCTCGGTGAACCACCGCTTGCCGAACGCCGCGACGAGGACCGGCGGGAACTGGTCGAGGTGCACCGACCCGGCGATCGTGCCACCCCGGAACCCGAGGTTCTGGGCCGTCGCATCGTCGTGGATGTTGTTGGGTCGAGCCGGTCGGCCCTCCGCTCCCGATCGGGCCCGGTTCCTCGGGATGCGCTCGGGCCCCACCAGGTAGCCGTCGACCTCTTTGATCTCGCTGGTCATCGCGTCGCTCATGCGTCGTCCTCCTTGGCTCCCTCGCTGCGCACCGTCCCGACCCGGAGCTCTCGGAACGGGATGTCGCGGTCGACCTGAGGCTCGCGCGGCAGCCCGAGCACGCGCTCGCCGATGATGTTGTGCTGGATCTCGTCGGTCCCCCCGGCGATGGACGTCGAGGGCGCCTGGACGGTCGCATGCGCGACCGCCCCACCGTAGGGGGCCTCGGGGCCGGCCAGCATCCCACTCGCCCCGAGGATGGCCGGCCCGACATCGCGGTTGATCCGGGTGGCCACCGACCGGGCCAGCTTGGTGATCGAGCTGGCCGGTCCGGCCCCCTTGCCGGCCTCCGCGGCGGCCCGGGCCCGTTGCTGGGTCATGGCGTTGACCCGGGCCTGGATGTAGTACCGGGTCACGTTCTGGCGGATCGGATCGGTGCGGTTGTTGCCGGGATCGTTCACGAGCGACACCGGGCTCAAGCTCCCGGCGATCCCGGGGTTGCGGGTGTCGACGGTCGGCGAGCGACCGGCGCCGGACCGGTCGACGACGTCGCCCAACTTACGGGTCCGAAGCTCGCTGCGGCGGGTGCGGGCCTCGGTGTCGCGCGTGAAGCCCGCCCCGACCACGCCGGCCCGGCCGCTGCGCTCGAAGGCGAGCGTGGTCACCGCGGCCGCCCACCCGTCGCCGGGCCGGCCGATCAGATCGGCGTCGGCCACCCGAGCGTCGGTGAAGAACACCTCGTTGAAGTGGGACTCCCCGGTCATCTGCTTGAGCGGGCGGACCTCGATGCCGGGCTGGCCGACCTCGATGATGAAGTACCCGAGTCCGCGGTGCTTGGGCGCATCCATGTCGACCCGGGCGACCAGCATCCCTCGGTCCGCGGTCATGGCCCCCGACGTCCAGACCTTCTGCCCGTTGACGACCCACTCGTCGCCGTCGCGCACCGCCCGGGTCTGGGCGCTGGCCAGGTCCGACCCCGCGCCGGGCTCGCTGAAGAACTGGCACCACGACTCGGCACCCGACGCGAGCGGCCACAGATAGCGGCGCTGCTGGTCCTCGCTGCCGTGACGCATGAGGACGGGACCGCCCATCATCTGGCCGAGCCCGCCGGGTGCGCCGAGGGCCCGCTTGTCACGGAACGCGGCGTCGATCATCGCCAGTGCGTCGTTATCGAGCCCCTTGCCGAACCACTCGGTCGGCCACGTCGGGAAGCCCCACCCCGAGCTGGCCAGGCGCTCCCACCACTCGGCGACCGTGAGGTCGAGGTTCCAGTTCGCCTCGATCCAGGTGGCTGCTTCGTCACGTAGCTCTTCGACAGCGCCGCCCGGTGCCATGGGTGGCTCCTTTCGTTGCTGGTGTCGCTGTTGGCCGATCAGCCCGACCGATCAGCCCGTCCGATCAGCCCGTCCGATCAGCCCGGCCGATCGGACGGGCCCGAGCGATCCATCACCACCGAGGGACCGATCAGACTACGAGACATTGTTGATCACTCCCGACGATCGCGCAGGGAGAACGTTCCCACAAGTGGGTTTCCCGGCGGCGAGCGGGTTCAGTAGCCCAGCCGGTCCAGGGACTCGGCGCGCTGCTGCCAGTGCGGCTCGACCCGGACGAACAGCTCCAGGTACGCCCCCTCGTCCAGCTGAGCCCGCACCGCGGTCCCGACCGCCTTCAACACCTCGCCACCGACCCCGATCACGATCCCCTTCTGGGACTCCCGTTCGACCAGGATCTCGCAGCGGATGCGCGGCCACTCCCACTCGGTGACCACGCAGGCGATCGAGTGCGGCAGCTCCTCGCGGGCCCGCACCAGCAGCTGTTCGCGGACCAGCTCGGCCACGGCGATGGCCTCGGGAAGGTCGCTCACCATCTCGGGCGGGAAGTAGGCCGGCCCCTCGGGGAGCCGGACCAGCACCGCCTCGACCAGCCCGTCGACCCCCTCGCCGGTGACCGCGGAGACCGGGAAGTACTCGGCGCCCTCGACGACCCCGGCGGCCCCCTCGGCCAACGCCTCGACCGCCTCGACCGCCTCGACCGCCTCGGTCAGACGCTCCACCAGCTGGCTCGGCCGGGCACGGTCGAGCTTGTTCACGGCCACCAGAAGCCCCCCGGTGGCGTCGGGCTCGGCCAAGGCCGAGACGGCCGAGGAGAGCACCATGCGGTCACCGGGGCCGACCGGGGCCGTCGCGTCGAGCACCGCCACGACCACGTCCACATCGCGCAGCGTCCCCACCGCCCGCTCGTTGAGCCGGCCCCCGAGCGCGCTCTTGGGCCGATGCAGCCCCGGCGTGTCCACGAAGACCGCCTGGACCCCGGCGCGGTGCAGCACCCCCCGCACGCCGAACCGGGTGGTGTTGGGTCGCGACGAAGTGATGGACACCTTGGTCCCGACGATCGCGTTGAGCAGGGTCGACTTGCCCACGTTGGGCCGCCCCAGGATCGCCACGAACCCGCTACGCATGCTCAGTCGGCCAGACTCGGCGTCTCGGTGGCCGAGGCCTCCGAGGTGGGCTCGATGCGCACCCTCGCGATCCGACGCCCCTGCACCCGCTCGGCGACCAGGCGGAACCCGTCGACCGTGACCGACTCGCCCTCGGACGGCACCCGCCCGGCCAGGTCGAAGAGGAGGCCGCCCACGGTGTCCCATCCGCCCTCGGGCAGCTCGGCCCCGAGGAGGTCGGCGGCGTCGTCGAGCGACATCCGCCCGGTCACCACGATCCCGCCGCCCTCCAGTCGCTCGACCCCCGGTTCCTCCACGTCGAACTCGTCGACGATCTCGCCGACCAGCTCCTCGATCAGATCTTCCAAGGTGACCAGGCCGGCGGTGCCGCCGTACTCGTCGACGACGATGGCCAGGTGGAATTTGCGGTCCTGCATCTCGTGCAGCATCGAAGCGACCCGCTTGGTCTCGGGCACGAACTGGGCCGGCCGGACATGCTCGCCTACCCGCTCGTCGTCTCGGCCATCGTGCTCGTTGCGCATGAGGTCCTTCGCGTACGCGATCCCCACCACGTCGTCGATGTTCTCCCGGTAGACGGGCACCCGGCTGTAGCCGGCCGCCAGGGCCTTGCGCAGCGCCTCGGACACGCTGAGTCCGGCCTCGACGGTGACCATGTCCGGACGCGGGACCATGACCTCGCGGACCACCGTGTCACCGAAGTCGATGATCGAGTGGATGAAGGCACGCTCTTCGGTCTCGATGACGTCCTCGGCGTGCGCGACGTCGGCCATCGCCAGCAGCTCGTGCTCGGTCACGTTCTGCGCCGAGGAGTCCTGGCCGCCCTTGCTTCGACCGATCATCAGGTTGGCCAGGCCGATCAGCACCTTGGAGGCGGCCCGGACCGGGGGGAAGCGCACCAACGCCGCCACCAGCGGCGCGCTGAACAACGCGGCCCGCTCGGGGTTGTGCACGGCCCAGTTCTTGGGCACCGCCTCGAAGAACACGAAGATCACCACGACCTCGAAGACGGTGCCGACGACGACCCCGATCGGACCGAACCACTGCTCGGCCAGGACGCCGACCAGGGTCGCGGAGACCAGCTGGCACACCAAGACGAGCAAGAGGATCGGGTTCAAGAATCGTTCGGGCCGCTCGACCAGGCGGACCAGGGGCCGGGACCCTCGACGGTGCTGGTCGGCCAGCGACCTCGCCTTGACCCGGCTGGTGCGCACCAGGCTCGTCTCGGCCAGGGCCAGGATGCCCGAACCGACCAGCAGCACCACGATCACCGCCAGCAACGCCCCGTCGACCGGACGCCAGCCCGTCGAGGCGAGGATCACGGCGCGCTCTTGTAGAAGGCCGACAGGAGCTTTTGCTCCAGCGCCTCCATGGCCTCGGCCTCGGCGTCGATCCGGTGGTCCATGCCGAGCAGATGCAAGAGCCCGTGCACGACCAAGAGCGCGATCTCGTCCTCGTAGGCGATCGAGCGCTCCTTGGCGTTGCGCGCGGCCACCGCCGGGCAGACCACTACGTCACCGAGGAGGAGCGGCGGCTCGTCAGTCACCTCGGAGCCCGGCCCGGTCCCGCCCATGTCCGGGAAGCGCCCCGGCGGCAACGGGTCGTCCTCGACCGGGAACGCGAGCACGTCGGTCGGTCCGGAGCGCTCGAGGAACCGCTCGTTGAGTGCCGCGATCGCGTCCTCGTCGACGAAGAGCAGCGAGACCTCGACCTCGCCCTTGATCCCACGCGACTCGAGGACCGCGCGCGCGAGGGTGCTCCAGCGTTCGAGCTCGACCGGGGCTACGGATTGCTCGTCGGCCGCGAAGACGTCAATCGCCATCGGCGGGCGCCTTGGGGACGCGCTCGGCGTGCTCGTACGCGTCGATGATGTCGGCCACGATCTTGTGGCGCACCACGTCGCGCCGGGTCAGGTGCACGAACTCCACGTTCTCGACGGTGCCCAGCACCTTTTCCAGGCCGACCAGGCCCGAGCGTCCCCCCGGCACGTCGATCTGGGTCACGTCGCCGGTCACCACGCACTTCGAACCGAACCCGATGCGGGTGAGGAACATCTTCATCTGCTCGGGAGTGGTGTTCTGGGCCTCGTCCAAGATGATGAAGGAGGAGTTGAGGGTACGCCCCCGCATGAACGCGAGCGGTGCCACCTCGACGGTGCCCCGGTCCAAGAGCCGTTGGGCCCCCTCGGGGTCGAGCAGGTCGTAGAGGGCGTCATAGAGGGGCCGCAGGTAGGGGTCGACCTTGGCCATCAGGTCGCCAGGCAAGAACCCCAACCGCTCCCCCGCCTCGACGGCCGGCCGGGTGAGGATGATCCGCTTCACCTGACGGGACTGGAGCGCCTGGACGGCCAGCGCCACGGCCAGGTACGACTTGCCGGTCCCGGCCGGGCCGATCCCGACCGTCACCACGTTCGTGGCGATGGCGTCGGTGTAGCGCTTCTGGCCGGCCGAGCGAGGCCGGATCGTCCGGCCCTTGGCCGAACGAAGCAGCTCGGCGTTCAGCACCTCGGAGGGCGACAGGTCCTCGCGCACCATGTCGACGGTCCGGGCCACCTTTTCGGTGTCGAGACCTTGGCCGGACTGGAGCACCCGCACCAGCTCGTCGAACAGCCGCACCGCGCTGGCCGCGTCGGGGCCCTCGGCCACGATGCGGTTCCCCTGCACACTGATGCGGGTGCCGCTGAACGCGGTCTCGATGACCCGGAGGTGCTCGTCGCGCTGACCAAGCAGCCCCGACATGAGGTGGTTGTGCGCGATGAGCAGCTCGGCGCGAAGCGGCTCGGGAACGCCGTCGATCATGGCCTCGAGCTCGTCGCTCGAGGTGCGGTCGGTCGCGCTCACCCGGGCGGCCAGGTCATCGGGCGGCCGCCGATCACGTGCAGGTGCAGGTGAGGCACCGAGTTGGAGGTGTCGCGACCGACGTTGAAGACCAACCGATACCCGCGCGCCTCTCCGGCGATCCCCTCGGCCTCGGCGATCTCACGGGCTGCCACCACCATGGCCGCCAGGTCCTCGGCATGCTCGGGTCCGACGCTCGACGCGTTGTCGACGTGGCTGCGGGGCACCACCAAGACGTGGGTCGGCGCGACCGGCGCGATGTCTCTGAACGCGACGGTGCGTTCGGTCTTGTGCACGATGTCGGCGGGGATCCGCCCGGACACGATGCCGCAAAACAAGCAGTCATCCATCGGACCCACCCCCCTTGCGGGCCGGATAGAGGTGCTCGAGGGTCCCCGGCTCGATCCGCCGGGACGCGATGAACCCGTCGAGATCGCTCTCCATCAGCCGGATCACCCGACCGAACCGATAGGCGGTCAGCTCTCCCTCGTCGATGAACCGGTACAGGCTGCGCAGCGTCACGCCGAGACGTGCCGCGGCCTCCTTCGTGCCCAGCCAACGGACGCCCGGGGGCATCAGGATGTGCCTTCCATTTACGGCAAGCCTAGGTAGTGGGTCAACTTGATCTCTTACAGCCCTAGTCCGAGCTCTATCTCAGCATCACTGTCGGTCCGTCGGCAGGAGGGGGCGTGAAACTGCTCTTCGGAGCTTCCGACGTAAAGCTCAATGTACGCGGAGGGTTGAAAGTGACCCACTACCCAAAGCCTACGAGAACCGGCCGGTCGGTCGGCCATCACGGGTTTTGCCTGGCCACCCCGCCGACGAGCGCCGAGCGAAGCCCCGCCAACAGGGTGCCGGCCGCCACCGCGGCGGTCTCGGCCCGCAAGACGGCGTCGCCCAGGCCGACCCTGACCCCGCACAGCTCGCGTTCGGCGTCGCTCCACCCGCCCTCGGGTCCGACGGCCACCACCGGCCGCTCGAGGGAGGGAGGGTCGCCACCCCGCTCGGCCAGGGCCAGTCGGCCGCCGGCCGCCTCCACCTCAGCCGCGAACTCCGACAGGGCGACGGGCTCGGCCACCTCGGGGAGCCAGCTGCGCCGGCTCTGGGCCGCCGCCTCGCGAGCCGCGCGGCGCAAGCGCTCGAGGGCGCGATCGGCGCGCGGGCCCGACCAGCGGACGACCGAGCGGTCGGTCACCAACGGCACGATCCGGTCGACGCCCAGCTCGGTCAGCTTCTGGACCACCCACTCGGGGCGGTCCCCCTTCACCGGGGCAAACCCGATCGTGATCGGTGGGGCCAGACGCGTCTGGCCCATCGGGGGACCGGTCGGCTCGAGGAACGCCCCCGATCCGCCGAACCGGCACAGGGTGAACGAACCGGCCCCGTCGGACGCGATCACGAGCTCGCCCGGGGTCAGCCGCAGCACGCGGACCAGATGGTGCCGGTCCTCGGGCGCGACGTCCGGAGCGGTCGGGTCGGCGACGAAGACCTGTGCGGCCGCCCGCGGCGGGGACGCCGCGTCCACGGTCAGCCGAAGACCGAGCGGATGCGAGACAAGACGCCGTCGTTGCCGTCCGGGGACGCGAGCACCTCGCCACGCTCGGCGGCCAGCTGGACCAGCAGCTCCTCTTGCTTGGGCGTGAGGTCCGTCGGCGTGTCCACCACGACGTGCACGTAGAGGTCGCCTCGGCCCCGCCCACGCAGGTGCGGCACGCCACCGCCCTTCAGCCGGACCACGTGCCCGCTGTGGGTCCCGGCCTCGATCGAGACCTGCGCCGGTTCCTCGAGCGTGGACACGCTCACCTTGGCCCCGAGCGCGGCCTGGACCATCCCGACGTGGACCGAGGTGTGGACGTCGTCGCCCATCCGCTGGAACCGCTCGTCCGGCTCCACCTCGAGCTGGACGAACAGCGACCCGTTGGGTCCCCCCCGCGGCCCGGCCGGCCCGCGATCGGCCAGCCGGAGGGTGGACCCGTCTTCGACCCCGGCCGGCACCTCGACGGTGAAGGTCCGCTGCTCCATGCGCCGTCCCTCGCCCCGGCAGTTCTCGCACGGTGTCGGGGTGAGCTCACCCAGACCCTGGCACCGGCCGCACGCCACCGAGGTGACGACCTGGCCCAACAGCGACTGGCGGATCCGTCGGGTCTCGCCGGCCCCCTGGCAGTCGGGGCAGGTGATGGCCTGGGTACCCGGGCGGGCCCCGGTGCCGCCGCAGACGTCGCAGACGACCGGCAGCCGGACCGAGATCTCCTTCTCGGCCCCGAACGCGGCCTCGGTGAAGCTGAGCCGGAGCGCGGTCTCGGCGTCGGAGCCCGGCATCGGGCCGCGCCGGCCCCCCGGGCGCCCATGGACCCGAAGAACGCCTCGAAGATGTCGCTCAGCCCGGCTTCGAAGTCAAAGGTCATGCCACCGGGACCGCTCTGGCCGAAGACACCCTCGGGGCCGAAGCGGTCATATCGGGCCCGCCGCTCGGGGTCGCGGAGGACCTCGTAGGCGAGGCTGACCTCCTTGAACCGCGCCTCGGCCGCCGCGTCCCCGCCGTTGGCGTCGGGGTGCAGCTCGCGTGCCTTGCGCCGGTAGGCGCGCTTGATCTCCTCGTCGGTCGCGTTCTGGGCCACCCCGAGGAGCCCGTAGAGGTCCAGCCCGTCAGTCGTCGCCACGGCCGCCCTTCCGCTCGCCGTGACCCCACGTTTCGTTCATCCGCTCGCTCAGCTCCGAGCTCACCAGGTGCGCGGCCGCCAACGCCTGGGGGTAGTTCATCCGGGTCGGCCCGAGTAGGCCGACCACACCGGTCTCGTTGTCCCCGATCGACATCGATGCGACCACGACCGCACACGACGCCAAGGGCTCGAACCCGTGCTCGGTGCCGATCGCGACCGACAGGCCCCGGTCGAGCACGTCACGCAGCAGCGTGACCACGACCAGTTGCTGTTCGACGATGCTCAGCACCGATCGCACGGTCTCGACGGCGTCGAAGGACGCCACGAGGCGGGACGGCCCGCCCATGAACACGTGGTCGCCCTCCTCGGACTTCGCCATGTCCTTCAGCGCTCGCGACACCGCGCCGGGCAGCTCGGAAGCCGAGGCGTCGTCGGCCCTGATCCGGGCGGCCGCCCCGGAGAGCTCGGTCCCCACCAAAGCGCGTTGCAACGGCGCCGTCGCGTCGGCCAGGTCGTCCTCGGTCAGGTCCCCGCCCAGCTCGATGGTCCGCTTCTCGACCGAGCCGTCGGAGAGGACCACCACCAGCAGAACCAGGCGCGGCGCCAAGGAGACCAGCTGGACCGAGCGCACGGTCGCCGATTCGTGCGACGGACTGACGACGACGGCGGCGTAGGGGGTCAGCTCGGAGAGCAGGGCCGAGGCCCGCTCCAACATGTCCTCCATCTCGCCGTGCACCCGGTCGAAGAACCGGCGCACCCGCTGGCGCTGGCCCGACCCGAGGACCCCGGGGGGTGCGAGGTGGTCGACGAAGAACCGGTAGCCCTTGTCGGTCGGGATCCGTCCGGCGCTCGTGTGCGGCTGGACCAGATAGCCGTCGCGTTCGAGCGCCGCCATCTCGGAACGGACGGTCGCCGACGACACGTTGACCCCGGGCGCGTGGGCCACAAACGCCGACCCGACCGGGGTGGCGGTCCCGATGTACTCGGTGACCACGGCCTCGAGGATGGCGGCCCGGCGCGCCTCGAGCTCCGCCCGGGGTGGACGCTGCTCGGCCGCCTGGGAGGAAGAGAGTTTCGAGGGCATTGGATTGGCACTTCAGTGTAGTGACTGCCAGTTCAGGCCGATGGCGTCCCTATTGCCAGCATGTGCCCGATTGATTGCCAGCCTGTGCCCGATTGCCAGCCGGTGCCCGGGAGCAACCCGATAGGGTCGAGCGGGAATCGGGGGGGGAACCACGATGAAACTCAGGCTCTGGCGTCCCGGCCGGGTGACGCTCGTTGCGGCCGTCTGCGCGGCACTGCTCGCGACAGGCACGTTGACCCAGACCGCCGCGTCGGCATACGTCATGCCAGGCTTCTATTCGGTGCCGACGCACATTCCGAAGGCCGCCGGGGCCGTGATCAAGTTCGACAAGGTCACCGACACCGCCATCGACGGCACGACCTATCGGGTCATGTACGTCTCGAAGTCGGTGTCCAACAAGCCGGTGCCGGTGACAGGCCTCATCTTTGTGCCCAATGTGGCTCCGCTTGCGGGGGGTTATCCGGTCGTCTCGTGGGGGCACGGCACCGACGGCATGGCGGACGCGTGTGCGCCCTCTCTCAACCCGAGCTCCGCGGTGCCCGAGATCAACCTGCTGCTCGCACAGGGCTGGGTCGTGACCGCCAGCGACTACCAGGGTCAGGGGACACCCGGACTCCTGCCCTACCTGGTGGGCGAGGTGGCGGCCCGCAACACCATCGACATCGTGCGGGCGGCCCACAACATCAAGTCGATCCACGCCAGCACCAACTATGTGGTGTGGGGCCACTCCGAGGGCGGTCAGACGGCGATGTTCGCCCTCCACATCGGGGCAGCCTACGCACCCGACCTCGACCTCAAGGGGGTGGTGGCGGGTGCGCCACCGTCGCAGTTCAACCTCATCTACGACTTCTTGAAGACCAGCCCCTATCGCTTCTATCTGTTCATGGCCGGCATCGGGTTCGAGGCCGCCTACGGGCCCAAGCTGGCCCCGCTGTCGGCGATCTTGACCAAGACGGCTCTGAAGCTCGCACCGGTGGTGAACGACGGCTGCTTCAACTACCTCGAGAAGACCATCGACAGGTACACGTTGGCCCAGGTCGTGAAGGTCGACCCGTTCACGGTGCCCAAGTGGAAGAAGCTGCTGGCCGAGAACGATCCGGCGTCGTTCACCACCCCGGTGGCCGCCCCGCTGCTCATCTACCAGGGCGGCGCCGACGAGCAGATCCCGGTGGCCTCGACCCAAATCCTGGCCACGCAGTTGTGCGGCGAGGGCCAAGACCTGGAACGGTGGATCTACCCGGGGCAGAGCCACGCCGGGGTCATCGCTCCCGCGTCGAGAGACTTCGTCCACTGGATCGCCGACCGGTTCACCGGTGATCCGAACCCGGACCCCTACCAGCCGATCGGGGAAGCCGGGGTCACGACGACGACCTGCCCGTGATTCGATCGCGCTCAGAGGGCCGAATCGACAGGCCTGAAGGGATCGGCCGTCAGTCCTCCATGCGCAGCGCCGAGATGAACGCCTCCTGGGGGATCTCCACGCGGCCGATGTTCTTCATCCGCTTCTTGCCCTCCTTTTGGCGTTCGAGCAGCTTGCGCTTCCGGGTGATGTCGCCTCCGTAGCACTTGGCCAGCACGTCCTTGCGCTTGGCCTTCACCGTCTCGCGGGCGATGATCCGTCCGCCGACGGCGGCTTGGATCGGGACGTCGAAGAGCTGACGCGGGATCATCTCTCGCAGCTTCTCGGTCATGCGACGGCCGTAGTTGTCGGCCTGCGCGCGGTGCACGATGGTGGAGAAGGCGTCCACCGGGACGTGGTTGATGAGCACCTCGACCCTGACCAGGTTGGCCGCGAGGTACTCGGACGGCTCGTAGTCGAGGCTCGCGTAGCCCTTGGTGCGGCTCTTCAACTGGTCGAAGAAGTCGACCACCACCTCGGCCAGGGGGATCTTGTAGACGAGCTCGACCCGCTCGGGAGACAGGTATTCCAACTTGATGAGCTCCCCCCGGCGGATCTGGCACAGCTCCATCACGGTCCCCGTGTACTCGCTCGGGGTGAGGATGGTGGCCCGCAACATCGGCTCTTCGATGTGATCGAGACGGCTCGGGTCGGGCAGCTCGGTCGGGTTGTCGATGTCGAGGACCGAACCGTCGGTGAGCGACACCCGGTACGCGACCGACGGCGCGGTGGCGATGAGCGAGAGGTTGAACTCGCGCTCTAGGCGCTCCCTGATGATCTCCATGTGCAGCAAGCCCAAGAAGCCACACCGGAACCCGAACCCGAGCGCGTGGGAGGACTCGGGCTCGAAGGTGAAGCTGGCGTCGTTGAGCTTCAACCGGTCGAGCGCGTCGCGCAGGTCGGGCAGCTGGTCGCCGTCGATCGGATACAGGCCGCAGAAGACCATCGGCTTGGGGTCGCGGTAGCCGGGCAACGCCGCTTTGGCCGGGCGGTCGGCCGAGGTCACCGTCTCGCCGGAACGGGCACCACCGACATCCTTGATGCCGGCGATGAGGTACCCGACCTCGCCGGGGCCAAGCTCGCTCACCGGTCGGGACTCGGGGGTCCGGATCCCGATCTCCTCGGCGTCGTGGGTCGCGCCGGCGTGCATGAAGGCGAGCCGGGAGCCGGTCTTGATCACGCCGTCGACGACCCGGATCGAGCTCACCACCCCTCGGTACTGGTCGTAGGAGGAGTCGAAGATGAGGGCCCGGGTCGGGGCATCGCGCACCCCGAGGGGCGCCGGCACCCGGTCGACCACCGCGTCGAGCAGCTGGGCCACCCCCTCACCGGTCTTGGCCGAGATGCGCAGGATGTCCTCGGCGGCGATGCCCAGCACCTGTTCGATCTCGGCGGCGCAGCGGTCGGGGTCGGCCGCCGGAAGGTCGATCTTGTTGAGCACGGCCACGATCTCGAGGTCGTGCTCCATGGCCTGGTAACAGGTGGCCAGCGTCTGGGCCTGGATGCCCTGGGAGGCATCGACCAAGAGGACGGCCCCCTCACAGGCGGCCAACGAGCGGCTGACCTCGTAGCCGAAGTCGACGTGGCCGGGCGTGTCGATCAGGTGCAACACGTGATCGCGGTAGAAGACCCGGACGTTCTGGGCCTTGATGGTGATGCCCCGCTCTCGCTCGATGTCCATCGAGTCGAGGTACTGCTCTCGCATGAATCGGGGGTCGACGGCACCGGTCAGCTCGAGGATGCGGTCCGAGAGGGTCGACTTCCCATGATCGACATGGCTGATGATCGAGAAGTTGCGGATGCGATCCGTCGCGACCGATCCGTGTTGCGCTGCGGAGGTCACGGTGCATCCATCGTACCGGCGGAAAGGTCCAGGCCCGAGACCTGGTACGCTGCCCATTCTCCCAGAGGCGGCCCGCCGCCGGGGATCTGTAGCCCACCAACCTCGGGATCTTCACGTGGCCAACATCAAGAGCCAGATCAAGCGCAACCGCCAGAACGAGAAGCGCCGCCTCCGCAACAAGGGCGTGCGCTCCGAGGTCCGCACCCGGACCAAGTCGGCCGTCGAGGCGGCGGGGGCCGAGGATCAGGCCGAGGCGTTGCGCCTGGCCATGAAGCGGATCGACAAGGCGGCCAGCCAGGGCGTGATCCACAAGAACCAGGCTGCGAACCGCAAGTCCCGGCTGATGCGGCGGGTCGCTGCCAGCTCGGGCGACGCCGGCTAGAGCCCGAAGTACCCCGAACCGCTCACTGCCGGGCCATCGGCCGGGCCCGCATCTGGCGGCTGAGGCGGGCCACCAGCACCTCTAAGACGAGGTCAGCAGGCAACGCGGTGCGTCCCTTGATGTCGAGATCGGCGTCGGCGAGAAGGGTGACCGCCTGCGCGATCCGCTCGCTCCCGAGCCGCCGGCCCTGCTCCATGGCCTTCTTGGCCACGAAGCTGCTCCGGACCCCGAGCAACTGGGCGGCCTCGGCCGAATCAACCTCGGCCAGGCCGTCGAGCCGGAGCATGTTCGAGTAGTGGCGGTGCAGCACCCCGATCACCTCGGTCGGGTGCCGGCCCCCGGCGTCGAGCATCCGTCGCAGGGCCACCAGGGCGTCGGGGATCGAGCCCGAGTCGATCGCGTCGGTCAGCTCCCAGGGCGGCACCGCCCCGGCGCTCCCCAAAAACGGCTCCAACTCGAGGGCCGAGATCGAGGCGCCTTCGCCGTAGGCGGCCACCAAGGATTCGATGATCCCGGCCAGACGGCCGAGATCGTCGCCGAGGTGCGCCTGGATGCGGGCCCGGGCGCCCGCATCGAACCGCAGCGGGGCGTCTCGGAGGTGACCGGCCACCCAGCTGGTCCGCTCGCGCCCGGTCCCGGCGCTCGCGTCGACCAGCTCGCCGTGGGCGGTGACCGCCTTGACCAACGCCTGGGGCACCGTGCCGCCGCCACCGACCAGCACGAGCACCGTCGAGGGCAGCGGATCGGCCACCACCTCGGCCACGCCCGCCGCCTCGGCGGCACCGATCCGACCGACGTCGCGCACCACCACCACGCGCCGGTCGCCCAAGAACGACGGGGTGAGGCAGGCGTCGATCACCGCCTTCACGTCGAGATCCTCGCCCGAGGCTCCGTGCTCTTCGACCACGAAGCTCGACTCACGGGAGCCGACCAGGCGGTCGATGAGCACGCGGGCCGCCTGGGCCACCAGGGACGGGTCGTCCCCTCGCACGAGATAGGTGTGAACGTCCCCGCCGCTCGCGTCCTTGGTCGCCGGGGTCATCTCGCCTCGAGGATCGAGGACACCACGTCACGGACCCGGACCGTCCCGGCCACGTCGTGCACCCGCACGATCCGGCATCCCCGGGCCATACCGAGCGCGGCCGCGACGAGCGACGCGTCGCGACGCTCGTCGATCTCGAGACCCAGGATCTTGCCGAGGAACGTCTTGTTGGAGGCAGACAAGAGCAGCGGGTACCCGAGGGACGCCAGCGCCTCTGACGCTCGCAAAAGGAGGAGCGACTGCTCGGGCGTCTTGCCGAGATCGAGCCCGGCGTCGATCACCACGCGCGAGGGCGCGATGCCCGCCTCTGTGGCGCGGGTCGTCCGCTCCTCTAGGTATGAGCGCACGTCGGCCACCAGGTCGTCATAGACGGGCTCTGGATCGGGCACCCGCGGGGCCAACCGGATGTGGGTCGCCACGACGCTCGCACCGGCGGCCGCGGCCACCTCCAGGTACTCGGGATCGCCGAAGCCGCTGATGTCATTGCCCAACACCGCACCGGCCGCGTAGGACTCCTTGGCCACCGAGGCCCGCCAGGTGTCCACCGAGATCGGAACCTCGAAGCGGTCCGACAGGATCGCGATGGCACCGACGACGCGGTCCATCTCTTCGGACTCGGTGACCTCTGGTCCCGGGCCCGCCTTGACTCCCCCGACGTCGAGGAGGTCGGCGCCCTCGCTCACCAGCTGCTCGGCGCGCTGGCACAGCGCATCGAGCTCGTAGGTAAGCCCCTTGTCGTAGAAGGAGTCCGGCGTGCGGTTGAGGATGCCCATGACGAGGGCACGATGGGTGAGGTCATAGCTCCGGTCCCCGAGCTGAAGCCCGAGCATCAGAACAGTCGGGCCGACAGCGCCTTGCGGTAGTGAAGCGTCCTCGGGTCGGCGGCACCGAGTGCCTCGAGGAGGTCCAGGTACTCGCGCCTCGCGTCCTCGTCGTCGCGCACCCGGACCAAGAGCGAATCGAGGACGTCGGTGACGTTGTCGGTGACGTCGACCTTGCGCTCGACCAACCGGCCATGGGCTGCGAGAGCCCGCGTCTCGGCAGTCTCGGGGATCCGCCCCAGGATGCCGAGCGCCTCATCGGTAAGGGAGCGGTCGATCAACAGCCGGGCCAGGGCGACCACCGCACCGGGGTGATCGGGCTCGATCTCGAGTGCCTGACGCAACGAGGCCTCGTCACCCCGGGCGACCAGGAGATCGGCCTCGCTCGGGGTCGGCGCCAGGCGGGCCACGAACTCGGCCACTTGAGACTCCGGGAGCGCACCGACGAACCCGTCGACCACCTTGCCGCCGAAGAGCGCGAAGACGGCCGGGATCGATTGGACCTGGAAGCTCGCGGCGACCATCGGGTTCTCGTCGATGTTCACCTTGGCCAGCTCGACGGCGCCTCCGGTCGACTCGACGACCCGCTCGATGATCGGGCCCAGGGTTCGACACGGGCCGCACCACGGTGCCCACAGGTCGACGACGACCGGGACCTCCTTGGACCGTTCGATGACGTCGGTCTCGAACGTGGCGTCGGTCACATCGGCCATGGCCAGGGACCCTACCCGGTGCTCGGAGCGATTGACTCCGGACCCCCGGCCTCCCGGTGTCCTCGCCCGTTCGACGCCAGGATCGGGACCGAATCGAACAACTAACGTCTCCTTCGTGGCACCTCGCGGAATCGACGAACCGAACGTGTCCAAGTGGTTCATGGAGAACGTGCCCGAGGTCGAACTGCCCCTCGAGTTCACCCTCATCGCCGGGGGGCGGTCCAACCTGACCTTCAAGGTTGACGACGCGGCCGGTCACCGCTGGGCCCTTCGTCGCCCCCCGGTGAGCCACGTGCTCCCGACCGCGCACGACATGTCCCGGGAGCACCGGATCATCAGCGCACTGGGGCCGGCCGGCGTGCCGGTGGCGACGGCGGTCGGGCTCTGCACCGATGAGGCGGTCAACCAGGCGCCCTTCTACGTGATGGAGTTCGTCGACGGCCACATCCTGCGCAGCGCCGAACAGGTCGTGGCGGCCTTCGCCGAATCGACCCGGCCCGAGATCGGCAACCACCTCGCCGACACGCTGGCGTCGCTTCACGCGATCCAGCCCGACGACGTCGGGCTGGGGGACCTGGCCCGCCGGGACGGCTACATCGAACGTCAGCTCCGTCGCTGGAGCGAGCAGTTCAAGAACGGGATCGTGAACGGCGACAACTACGAGGGGTTGGTCGAACGGGTGGCGTCCGAGCTCGGCCAAAGGATCCCGGAGCAAATTGGCCTCGGGGTCGTGCACGGCGACTACCGCCTCGACAACACCGTCTTTGACGACCAGGCCCGAGTGCGGGCCATCTTGGACTGGGAGCTGTGCACGCTCGGCGACCCCATGGCCGACGTCGGGCTGCTCATGGTCTATTGGAACGACCGGTCGGAGTCCGACTCGCCCATCGGCGCCTCGGCCACCACCGCGCCGGGCATGGCCACCCGCAAGGATCTGCTGGAGCGCTACGCCAAGGCCTCCGGGCGCGACCTGTCGGCCATCGCCTTCTACACCGCCTTCGGCTACTGGAAACTGGCCTGCATCATGCAGGGCGTCTACGCCCGGTACCTGGGCGGGGCCGGCGCCGGAGACTCCGGTGCGGTCGACCGCTATCCCGAGACGGTCCGCAGCCTCGCCACCACCGCCGCCGACACGCTGGCCGCGTGGTGAGCCGGCACCAACCGTAATGAGCCCCGAAGAGGGAGCTCTCTACCGCGTCCACCAGGACCGCCCACTCCACCGCCCGGTGCTCGTCGTCGGCCTGGAGGGTTGGGTCGACGCCGGGCTCGGCGCCGCCACCGCGATCGCCTCGATGCTGGCCGTCGGCAGTAGCGATCTCGTGGCCACCTTCGACGGCGACCACTTCTTGGACCAACGGGCCCGGCGCCCGGTCGTGCACCTGGTAAACGGCGTGAACACCGAGATCACCTGGCCCCAAACCCAGCTCCGGGCGTCTCAGGACGAAGCGGGCAATGACGTCTTGTACCTTGTCGGTCCCGAGCCCGACTTCCACTGGCGGGGGTTCGTGGACGCGATGGTTGAGCTCGCGCTGCGTTTCGGGACCCGCTTGGTGGTCGGACTGGGCGCCTTCCCGGCGCCGACGCCGCACACGCGACCGGTCCGGCTGGTCGCCACCGCTCCACCGTCGTGTGCCGAGCTCATCGACAGGGTGGGCCGCACCCGTGGCGAGTTGGAGGTGCCGGCCGGCGTGAGCTCGGCCTTCGAGGTCGGATTCGCCGAAGCCGGCATCGACATGGTGACTCTGTGGGCACGGGTCCCGCACTACGTCGCCGCGATGACCTTCCCCGAGGCCAGCGCGGCGTTGGTCGACGGCCTGGCGTCGGTGGCCGGGCTCAGCTTCGATTCCTCGGAACTCCACCGGGCCGCCGACGCGTCCCGACGACAGGTCGACCAGGTGATCGTCGGGCAACAGCGAGCACGTCGCGATGGTGAGGAAGCTCGAGCAGACGCGTCGACGCCTCCGAGGGCAATCCGCTCGGGATCGACACCCTGCCGTCGGGAGACGAGCTGGCCGCCGAGCTGGAGCAGTTCCTGCGCGGTGAGGATCACTGACGGCGTCGCAGCACGGCGAACGACCGACGACAGAGGGGACAAAGCAATGAAGATCGACGGTGGCATCGGGTTCAGCCCGACCGGGATCGGCGAGGCCGCAAAATCGGTCGAGGCGCTCGGCTACGACGGCGCCTGGACGGCCGAGACCAGTCACGATCCCTTCCTCCCCCTGGCCATCGCGGCCCAGTCGACCGAGCATCTCGAGCTCGGTACCGCGATCGCGGTGGCCTTCGCCCGCAACCCGATGAACCTGGCCGTGGTGGCCAACGACCTCCAGACGCTTTCGGAGGGGCGCTTCATGCTCGGTCTCGGCTCCCAGATCAAGCCGCACATCACCAAGCGCTACTCGATGCCCTGGTCGCACCCGGCGCCCCGCATGCGCGAGATGCTGCTCGCCATCCGGGCCATCTGGGACAGCTGGGCCAACGGGACCAAGCTCGACTTCCGAGGCGACTACTACACCCACACGCTGATGACCCCGTTCTTCAACCCGGGGCCCAACGCGTATGGGAACCCGAAGATCGTGCTGGCGGCGGTGGGCGAGCTCATGACCGAGGTGGCCGGAGAGGCCGGCGACGGGATGATCGTGCACGGGTTCACCACCTATCGCTACCTGCGAGAGGTGACCATTCCGGCGCTCGAGCGGGGCGCGGCCAAGGCCGGCAAGACCCGCGCCGGACCTGACCGTGTCGTACCCCGGGTTCGTCGTCACCGGCGAGGGCGAGCAGTTCGAGGTGGCCAAGACCGCCACCAAGCGCCAGATCGCCTTCTACGGCTCGACGCCCGCCTACCGACCGGTGCTCGAGCTCCACGGCTGGGGCGAGATCGGCGACGAGCTGAACATCATGTCCAAGCGCGGTGAGTGGGAGGCCATGGGCGAGCGGATCACCGACGAGATGCTGGACGCCTTCGCCATCGTGGCTCCGCTCGACGAGGTCCCGGCCCGGGTCGGAGAGCGCTTCGGAGACCTGGTCGACCGGTTCAGCTTCTATGCCCCGTACCGCCTGAACGTCGACCGTGGCCCGAGTCCTGGCCCGCTTCAAGGCGATCTAGAGGGATTCAGTCGGGCAGGCTCGTCTCGGGGACGCCGGGTGGGGCGTCCAGACCCAGTGCGTAGCCCTCGAGAAAGGTCGTCGCCTCGCCCTGGCGTGGGAAGCGGTCGGCGAGCTCGTGGAACCTCGCCGAGTGGTCGGGGTACACCAGGTGGGCCAGCTCGTGGACCAAGACCGCGTCAAGCACCCACTCGGGGACACCCCGCAGGCGGTGCGAGAGCCGGATCTCACCGGTTTGGGCGGTGCACGACGCCCACCGCTTCTGCTGGTTGGTGACCCAGCGGACCGACGCCGGCGCGGCACCGGGCACGTAGCGAAGGCCGAGGTGTTTGGCCCGGTCGAAGAGGGCCTGGTCGGACGCGGCGGCCCGCGGGCGGCGGGACATGACGCGAGCCACCAGCCAATCCACCATCTCCTTGCGCTCGGTGCCGCGGAGGTGGCTCGGCAGCAGCACGACGATCCGGCCGTCGCTCCAGTACGCGGTCGCGCTCTTGCGCCGGCGCCTGGACGTTCGTATCTCGACGTCGGGGTTTCCGGCCGCTGCGCTCTCCGAGCGAACCGGCACCTTCGTGGCGCCCCCCGACGCCGCGGTCCCCTGGCGCTCGGCTGGTGCCTCGAGATCGTCGTCGAAGAGACGCTGCTGGCCCGATCGGTGCATCGCGCTCTATTTATGCCACGACGTTGACCAGCGAAGGTGGACGCACGACCACCCGCCGGGGAGTTGCGCCGCCGAGCACCTCGATCACCTTGTCGGAGCGCAGCGCCAACCCCTCGGCCTCCTCGGAGCTGATCTCGGGGTCCACCTCGATTCGGTCACGCACCTTGCCGTTCACCTGGACCACCATGGTCACCGACTCCTGCCTGACCAGGTCGGGATCGAACGACGGCCAACGTGCGCGTGGACCCCGGGCTCATCGGGGTGGCGACGCTCCCAGACCTCCGCCGCGATGTGGGGGGTCATGGGGGCGAGCAGGAGCAAGAGCACGTCGGCGGCTTCGCTGAACACCTCGACGTGCGGTCCACCACCGAGCCTCGCGTACTGGACGAGGGCGTTGTGGAACTCCCGGAGGTGGGCCACCGCCGTGTTGAACGACCACCGATCGATGTCGCCGGAGACCGCCCGGATCGTCCGGTGGGTCTGGCGCCGAAGCGCCACGTCGTCGTCATTGAGCGCACCGGACCGAACGGGTGCCTCGTCGTCTACCAACAGCCGCCACAGCCGGTCGAGGAAGCGGCCGCAGCCGTCGATGATCTCGTCGGTTTGGTCGGTCCAGTCGAAGCTCTCGTCGGGGGGGCCGACGAAGAGGTGGAAGAGCCGCAGGGCGTCGGCGCCGACTCGTTGGAAGTACGAGGACGGACTGATGAGGTTGCCCTTGGACTTGGACATCTTTGACCCGTCCATCCGGATGATTCCCTGGGCGAAGTAGTGACGGAACGGTTCCCGATCGATCTCGGGAACCAGGCCGATGTCGATCAGTGCTCGTTGATAGAAGCGCGCGTAGAGAAGGTGCAAGATCGCGTGTTCGATCCCGCCGATGTAGCGATCGACGGGCATCCAACGGTTGGCCGCGTCGGGGTCGACCGGGCCGTCGGCGTACCAGGGATTGCAGAAGCGCAGGAAATACCAGCTCGAGTCGACAAAGGTGTCCATCGTGTCGGTCTCCCGGCGAGCGGGACCACCACACTTCGGACAGATCGTGTGGGTGAAGCCTTCGTGCAACGCGAGGGGTGACTGCCCGCTCGGGAGGAACTCCACGTCGTCGGGCGCGAGCACCGGAAGCTGGTCCTCGGGAACCGCCACAATGCCGTCGTCGGGACAGTAGACGACCGGGATCGGGCAACCCCAAAACCGTTGGCGGGAGATCAACCAATCCCGGAGCCGGTAGTTGACCTTGCGGGCGCCGATGCCCTCCTTCTCGAGCCAGTCGATCGCGCTGGCCTTCGCCGTGGCGACGTCGAGTCCGTCGAGGAACCCGCTGTTGATCTTCTCCCCCTCCCCCGAGTAGGCACCGTCCTCGAAACCCTCGGGTGGGCGCACCGTGCGGACGATCGGCAACCCATAGGACTTGGCGAACGCGAAGTCACGATCGTCTTCGGCCGGCACCGCCATGATCGCCCCGGTGCCGTAGCCCATCAACACGTAGTCGGCGACGTAGACGGGCACGGGCTGCCCGTTGAAAGGGTTGAGGACAAAGCTGCCGGTGAAGGCGCCACGCTTAGAGAGCTCTTCACCGGCCTCGGCAGCCTTGGTGCGCTCGATCTCGCTGGCGGCGGTGGCCCGCAGCCGAAGCTCGTCGACGCCCCCGCGCTGTTCGTCGGTCGTCAACACCTCGACCAGCGGGTGCTCGGGGGCGATGACCGCGTACGTCATACCGAACGCGGTGTCCGGCCTGGTCGTGAAGACGCGAACAGCCAGCTCCGAAGGGCCACCGTCGGCGGCCTGCACCGCCAGATCGAACTCGGCGCCCTCGGAACGACCGATCCAATTCCGCTGCATGACCTTCACCCGTTCGGGCCATTCGAGCGACCCCACCGCATCGAGGAGCTCGTCCGCGTAGGCGGTGATCCGAAAGAACCACTGCTCGAGATCGCGCCTTTCCACCAGGTCGCCGGAACGCTCGCAGCGACCGTCGGCCGTCACCTGCTCGTTGGCCAGCACGGTCTGACAGCCCGGACACCAGTTGACCGGCGCGTTGGCCCGGTACGCGAGCCCGGCCTCTAAGAACCGAAGGAAGATCACCTGGTTCCAGCGCATGTACTCGGGCTGATGGCTGTGGATCTCCCGGCGCCAGTCGTACACGGCTCCGAGCCGCATCAGCGAGTCCTTGAGCTCAGCGATCCGCTCATCGGTGAAGATCCGAGGGTGGGTGCCGGTCCTGATCGCGGCGTTCTCCGCCGGCAAGCCGAAAGAGTCGAACCCGATCGGCGAGAGCACCGAGAACCCTTGCATGGTCCGGTGTCTCACCACCAGGTCGCCGAAGGTGTAATTGCGCACGTGGCCCTGGTGCGCCGGTCCCGAGGGGTACGGATACATGCACAGGCAGTAGTAGGGAGGCCGAGGATCGTCGTTCTCGACCTGGTACGAGCCCTCCTCGAGCCAGCGGTCCTGCCACTTTCGCTCGACGGCGACCGCGTCATACGCCTGTGCCATCGCCCGATGCTAATCAGGCGCTGTCGGGCCTCCGACGATCAGATCCCAGGGATCCGAGGTTGGGGGTCCCTGGTATTCTCATGGTTCCGTTTGGGGGCGTAGCTCAGCTGGTAGAGCGCTTGACTGGCAGTCAAGAGGTTCGAGGGTTCAAGTCCCTTCGCCTCCACCGAAAGAAGCAGGTCACGAGTCAGTCGGCGACTTCGACAAAGCGCCAACAGACCGACTTGTCAACACAATGTCAACAGACAAGGCCGGGGGCGCGAGCTTTCGGCGTTGCCCTTCAGCCGTAGCTGTATCGAGCGGGTCCTGAACGCCTCCACCCAGAGCCGTCGAGAGCCTCCTCAAGGGCCGAGAAGAAGACTTTCCGCTTGTATTCGAATCGGCTGTGACCGGCAGCACCGGTCAACGCAAGGGTTGAATTGATCTTGACGCGACCGCCACCCGCTTCCCACGTAATCCGCGGGTCTGCCATCGATCCCCGGAGGACCAGGCGTGCGACCTCGCGGCCGATAGTGGCTGGATCCTTGGCCGGCGTCATTTGGGCAAACCTACCGCCGACCGCTCCCACTTCACGGCCAGGGATAGGGCTCGATCACACCCTCGAGGTGGCCGTCGCAGGACCACACGGCCACCCACTTCCCGCCGATGAGCCGATGTCGGCCCCGCCACCGCACGGGCTCCTCGCAGTGAGTCGGCCGCCAGCACCGGCCGCGCTCGGAGAAGACGGCGTCGGCGTAGTGGTCCACCTCCGCCCTGCTCACCCCTACTGGCCCAGTGGTGCTCGGGGGTCCCGTCCCATGAAGGCGGCGAGGCGTTCCCAGTCGTCGGCGCCCGGGGGTGGCCGCACCTCCTTTCCGAACGGAGATCCTGGTTCCACCATGTCGCGGTACTCGGCCTTGAGCATGGCCCGCGCCCCCTCTAGCGCCGCTACGGCGACGGATGAGTCCAACTTGTCGATCTGTCCGGTGACACAGGCCAGGTCCCAGGCGTGAGCGGCTAGCTCTGCCAGGTACATGTCGACCAGGGTGGCCCCCATGTACTCCTCACCCCAGGGCATGGTGAACTTCGATGACAACCTGGATTCGTCGTCCCATGCCTGCGCCGCGTCCTCGGCAGCATGGCGTAGCTGACCGGGTGCGTCGGACAGCTCCACGTGGGGGGAATCGTCTCCGGGTGGGGGTGTCTGGCCCCGGCCAAGAGCGGCCGCTCGGTGGCCCGCATCGACGATGTGGTCGACCAGACGAGCCACGTCATACTTGCGGCACGGTGTCGGGCGGCCGAGGTCCTCAGCATCTACTCCCGACACGATCACCGCGGCGTTCTCGTAGGAATCCAACAGCACGCTGCGTCGGTCATGGTTGACCATGCGGGTACTCCTTGCTGCGACACGGTAACGATGGCGCCCAGTCTCTCCTCAGCGGCTCGCCAGCGAGACACCTCGGCCACTTGCCACCTTCCTGGCGGGATGACCGTGGAGGTAATGACCGCTAGGTGAAGGGGTCGACCCACGCTCGCAGAACACCGCATCGGCGTAGTGGTCAGTCATCCGAGTCCTCTGCCCTAGTACCCGTCCCAAGCTCCGCCTTGAGCTGATCGATCAAGTCCTCGTAGGCGCTCGCTGCCTTCGAACGCAGCTCCCTCACGCTTTGGTAACCGCTCCCTAGCTCCTCACCTTCCGTCAACGATCCGAGCAGATGGAGTCCTTGGTAACAATCACGACGGCGTTCGATGTACTGATTGAGACGGAAATTCGCGTCCTCGCTCATGACCAACGTCGCGAGCGCTGCCGCCTCCTCGTCTGTGCCCACGATTCGAGGTTCGTTCGAACTGTCCATAGTCACGGTTTTTGACAGGTAGGCCCACTCCAGGTGCCGGTAGGACGATCCAACATTGACGAGAACGTTGACGTAGCCGCGCAGCTTCCAGTCGGCTTCCCGCTGTTCTCTGGCCATGATCCGCTGATGGGCACGGTCCTGTTCGGCCTCGACCGCTCTCGCTGATCGGTCTGCCTTGGAGACACGCTCATTCGACTTAGCGAGGACTTGGGATGCCGCTACGCCAGCCACGATACCGATGGCGCCGCCGGCGACTACCCCCCAATCCACCGCCGCAACCTACCGCCGAGGTGTTCGCGGGTCAGGCCGGGCGCTTCGTCTTCCACCAGGGAACGCCTCGAGGCGCTCTCGCTCAGCCCAGCCCGCCGCCCGTGCGGCCCTCCAAGAAGTCCGAGACGCCGAAGATCGCGAACATGCCAACAAGGCCCTCGAGCGCTTCGTCAAGGACTACGAGGCCAAGTGGCTCACATGAAGAGAACCGAATCCGCGGCGGCGGGCACTTCGAGTGCAGCCATCTCCTCGTCGCTCATGGTTGGGTCAGTTGTTCTCGACCGCCCGGGTCGTGTCCTCGTAACGCCACGGCGGGTCGACGAGGAGCTCCGGCGAAGCGACCGAGGTCGGTCAGTTCGCTGGCGACGCTGATTGCCGCGCCTAGGCGCTCCTCTGTGTGGAGTCGGCGGACGGCTTGGCGGAGATCCCGGCTGCTCAGTTCCTCCGCCTCCGCTGTCTTCAGCAAGTCGTCAGCGAGCGCTGGTTCGAGAGCAGCGACCTCTCGGTGGTGGGTCCAGGGCAAATCGAATCGTCTCCGCGCGGGGACAAACCGATCTGCTATCCACGCCGCGTTTTTCACAGTCTGAAGGGCGAACCCGGTCGGCGCAGCCTGGGACGCGGCCTCCCCGTAGGCCCGCTCCCCATAGCGCCACCAGTCCCCCAGCCACCACATGACGTTGCGCTCCACCTACAAGCTGATCGAGTTGGCCCAAACCCGTTGGCGAGCGGTCAACGCACCTGACCTTTTCGTCCTCGTCCGCGTCGACGTGAAGTTCGAGAAGGGGGTGATGATCGAGCGATCAGACGAGCAGGACGAGGGGGTCGCCGCGTAATCGATCAGATTCCATCCACAGGTTTTGACTATTTCTCAGGCGACCCCCTGGGCCGCGGTAGCGGCGAAAGGGGTAACCCCACCACCGCGGCCCAGGGACCGGAGGACGTTGCGTCGAACCCACTCGGGACGATGCGACGAAAGAACGAACGGCGGGCCCCCGAGGCCCGAGGTCAGCTCCCGGATCTCCGAGGACCACAGCGACCCAAAGCCCATCTGTAGCGCCCCAGCGAACAGGGCGTCGGCGAGGCGCACGACGACTGCCCACACGTCAGGTTCGCGGAGAAGTTCCTCAATCGGCCCATCGGCCGCGGCAGCCAGGGCGTCAAGCTGCTCGAGGTCGACCTTGCCGTGCAAGATGCGGTAGACGAGATCGACAGAGCGCGCTCGATCGGTTCCAGAAGTCAGGTATCGAGTAGCTCTCGGTCCTCCGTCGAGGATCTCCGCTACATCACCGGCGCGCGCCACACAGAGCTGGACGGCGAGGTCTGCGTCTGGCAGTCGCGGTATGTAGGTGCGGCCTGCTGCCGCGGCCCAGGGTTCGATATGGACGCCGGTCGCTCGTAGTCCGAGGCTGATGGCCACCGCAGCGTGCCCAGCTTCATGGACAGCCACCCTCCAAAGGCGATCGAGGTATCGCTGATGGTCCGTCGTGGCGGGCGCCTGCGGCATCTAACCAAGGCGGCCGAAGTAGCCGGCGGTAGTGGTCCGGCGGAGGAAGTCAAGACGCGTCGGGGCGTCAGCGGGATCGAGCCAGCGGTTCGCCTCGAGCTCCTCGATCCGACGATCGAAGAGGGTGAGCTCCGCGAGCGCGCGATCGATCTCTGCTTGGAACTTGGCACGGTAGGTGAGGAACAGGTCCGTCTCCGAGCGGGTGGGCGGGTCGTCACTGTGCTGGCGCTTGGCGAAATCCTTGTCCGCCTTGTCCCGATCGTCCACGAACGCCTCCGCCGCTGCGAATAGCGCGTCGCGCTTTTCTCGTGACTCGCGGAGTACGCGGATACGGGACGCCTCGTGCATCATTGGTTTCTTATCCACCGACATTTTCAGTGCGGCTCCGGCTCGGCGGGCTTGGCGTACATCTGCGCGATCTCCCATAACTCCCGACGCCGCTCGCGAAACGCGTCGATTCGATGGTCGAGCCGGGCCAGCTCAGCCTCGACCGGTGCCACCTCGTCCTCGAGTCGCTTGATCTCGTCCAAGGCGGCCTCCCGCTGGGGACGGTTGGCGTTCCACGCGGCGACGCGCTCCGCTTCGGCTTCCTCGTTCTCCCGCCGTTGGCGTTCCTGTTGCGCTTCTCGCTCTTTACGGGCCGCTTCGGCCTTTTCCCGTTGGCGCATCATCACCTGGTAGCCGAACGTGCCAGGGACCGGCTCCGGCGGGCTTGGCGGAAACATCGGAGGGCTTGTAGCCGAATCTCGGACGCCTTGCTCAAGGCGCTGGAAGCGCTCTTCGAGGGGGCCTGTCACGTGGCGACGCGCTCCGCGACGCGAGCGAGCATTGCCTGCCGTTCCTCCTCTTCGACCGCCCGGCGAACAACCTCCTCGGCTTGCTTGCGGGCGTTGACATCGGCGACGAGGGCAACCAGGGCGGGACGCGCTGGGCCGCTCCGGCCCAGGGCGGCGAACGCTCGTTCCGCCATCTCGACCGTGGCTCGCTCCACTCGGTCGAGGCGCTCCTCGGCGGTCAGCTCGGTCTCTTGCGGCATGGTCACCCTTCCTTGATCGGAAAAGACACGATCGGCCCCTCCAAGTTCCACAACGCGCTTCGCAACATCGCTCGGTCAGCGCCAATGCCCGGCAGCCGCTCGCAGGTCACCCGAAGGTGAGAGAGCACGGCGAGACACTGAGCGATCGTCGATGGCTCGCCTTCGGCCCGCTGCTCGTCGGAAAGCTCCCAGGTGGTGACGGTCACCGTGTGCTCCTCAGGGCCTCTAGGTCATCTCGTCTGAACACGTATCGGCCTTTGTCGTCTCTCTCGTACTTCACCGGGAAGGTGCCCCGGCTGATCTGCTCATGAAGGGCTGCGGGCGACAGGCCTCCCGTTTGAGCTGCCGCCCGCAGCCCCACCACGAGCTTCTCCTTGAAAGGAACCTCATCGTCGATACTGGCCGATCCGGTAGGGACGTTCGGGGTCGCGTTCGGGGTCGCGTTCGGGTCAAGGTCGTGGCCAAGGCGTTGTCGGCGCTCCTCCGCTGCGACGACTGCCGCTCGTTCGAAGGCGTCGAGAAGCTCCCAGTCGCCCGCGGTGAGCTGTTCACCGTCCACCCGCACGGCCCGCTCTGCCGACTGCCGGAGGGCCCGCGCGAATCGGGCCACGACCGACGTTGGGGCGATGATGATCGAGACCGAGGGCGACCGAGCGGTCATCTCGCCGTCACGTTTCCCTCGTGAAGTCAGGATCGTCGGCGACCTCGGCCGCCCAAGATAGCGAGCCGTCGGTCACGTCGGTCTGATCGAGGGCATCGAGCTGGTCGCGCAGCCGGTGGCCGGCTTCCAGGTCGTCGAGCGCCGCGGAAAGGACGATGCAGAGGCCCCGTATCTCGGGATGCCAGCCCCGGTCGTCGCCCATGCGCCCCAAGGCAACCTGGACCCGGCGCCGATGCGCCTTGGGGAGACAGGCCAAGGCTGCAGCGATCTCGGCGAGCCGGAAGGTCGGTTGCGGGATGCGCCGTGGACCAGTCATCGGACGCGATCTCCATTTGCGGTCTTGGCCGCGTCCCGGTACCGCTGCATGATCAGCTCGGTGATCGTCACGTCCTTAGCGGCCGACACGACGGCAAGCCCGAGCCGCGCCCGGGCCATCGGCATCGCGCCGAAGAGCTTGAGAACCTCAATGATCTGGGCATCTATGCGGCGTAGCTCCCGGAGCGCTGGGTTGGCGTAGACCTCTTCGCCGACCACGTCGCCCCGGGCGCTGGTGACCGGTTTGGCCAAGACGGCGCCATGAGCGTCGAGTGCTTCGCAGAGCCGGACCCGCTCGTCCTCGAGCTGCGCCAGCCGAGCCAAGGCCGGGCCGTCCGAGGTGTTCACCCATTCCAGCGTGGCCATGGTCTTCCAGGTGGCCTGACCGGCCTCACCGAGGCCCTTCGGCGGCTTGACCGGCAGGCGGCCGTCGTCGACGGCGACAAGCGCCTTGGAGCCGAGCTTCGAGCCCGCCGACCTTTGGCGAGCTGGGTCAGCGAGAGGGCCACGTGTGCCCATCAGACCCCCTCCCCGTTTTTTGGAAAACCCTCGCCGTTAGCGAGCGCACTGTGCGGGTCACGAGGCCAGGCACGCCAGACTCCCGACCCGCCCCGGGGGTATCTAAGGCGCCCGAACCTCACGACAGGACCCGCTCGACCTCGGGCCAGTCAGACGGCCTCCACACGTAGACCTCGGCTTGGGCATGCTCGAGGGCGTCAACCCATTCACGCTGGACAGGGCTGAGCTTGCCGGACTCGGACTTCAACTCGGCCAGGACGACCCGGTCTTTGACGAACACGCAGTCGGGCCAGCCAGCACCGTCGCCGGCCACGGCCGTGCGCCAGGACCCGTCGGCACGACGTGATGCCCGGAAGTGGCACCAGCGCCAGCCTCGGAGACGGGCGTACTCGGTGACCTGACGTTGCCACTGCGCCTCGGACATCTGGCGATCGAGACGGGCGCGAGTGAGGGCGTCGGTCATTGCACTTAGAACGGCGTCTCGGCGAAGGTGCGGCCGCTGGTGCTTACGGGTTCGCGGCGCTCGGTCCGCTGAATCTCGACGGCGTTGAATCGCAAGTCCGGGCCAATGGCGTCGGCGACGATCTTCTTCGTCACGCGCTCGGTGCCGTCCTTGCCGGTCCAGCGATCTAGCTCACCCTTGCCGACGACCACGGCGCGGTCGCCTTGCTCGAGGGATTCGGCGACGTGCTCGGCCAGGGAGCCGAAACACACGACTTCGTAGAACGTGGTCTCGGGCTCGGGTTCACCTTTTGGGACGTAGGGACGGACCGCTAGGCCAAACGTGACGAACGTGCCACCCTTGGCGGTGACCTTCAGCTCGGGGTCACGGGTGAGCTTGCCAACCTTGGCGGTGGGTGTCGGAGTGTCGGTCATTTGGGTCCTTTCGGGGGTTGGAGTCGAGATCGCGCGGGCGCCGCTTCGCTTGCCACTAGGTGCGGCGGAAATGGATCCGAGGAAAGCGCCCCGGTGGTGCGGCGGTGGTGGTGGTGCTCCTTGTAGGGAGCGCCCCACCGCCTCACCGGGATCCGGTGTGTCTGCGCCTCACCGCCGCCGCACTGCGCCTCACCGCCCCACCGGGTCATTCGGGGACCTCGCGGAATGGCTTGGCAGGCCGAGAGACCGGGTGTCCGTCCTTCCCTGTTTGCGTCACGTCCGTCACGTCGGGGTCCGATCTTGGCCTCGGGCGTATGTGAACCCCATTGACGCGTCAACGGGGATCTCGAAGGTCGTGGGGGTCTCATGTCCCGGCCTCGCGGTGACGAACCCAACTGAGGTCCTCGACGGCGACGTGCTCGGGGACGTGCTCACAAGCCCACGACCAGACGATGACGGCGTGGACGGCATCAAGCCATTCGGCCTCGAGTGGGTGCGAGATTGCGCGGCACTGGCCGCAGACAAGGCGGAGCACCGACGCCTGTTCCAGCCGACCGCTCATTCCGCCACCCCGGCCGCAATCTGATGGGGACAGGCGAACCACCCGAACGTCGCCGGGGTGCTCGCCGACAGAGCGAACATCGGGGCGGGGCAGAGCAGCTCTAGCACTTCTAGCGTGCGCGTCTTCCCACTCCCAGGCTCGGGCGAGAGCAGAGCTAGACGAGGAGTGTTCTCCCCGACTGCGACAAGGTGAGCGTGGGCGACCCATAACGTCACCGCCTCGAGCGCTGCGAGCCATCGGGCCTGCTCGGCCGTCGCCTTGCCTCGCCCAGACTTCAGCTCGACCCAGACGGGAGCCCGGCCGTCGCGGACCAGCGTCAGGTCGGGGTAGCCCATGCCGTCGTACTGGACCGGCGTCGCCCAGCCGCGGGCAGTCCGGGCGGGCCGAGCGTGGAACACGAGCCAGCCGCGCAAGCGTGCGAACTGCGCGACCTGCTGCTGCCAGTCGGCCTCGGACATGGCGGCGTCGAGACGGGCGCGGAGGGCGTCGGTGGTCATCAGTTCGTCCGCGCCTTCCTCGAGCGCAGAGTCGGACAGTGGTCCTCGTGGCAGATGACCAGGTGCCAGACGCCAGGAACCTGGTCGTCCTCGCGCATCGTCTGGGTGGCATCGCACTGGTCACAACCGCCTGGTAACTCACGACCAGCGAGCGAGTTGAAGAGGTTGTCTAGGGTGCCGTCGCTCATACCGGCACCGAATCTTTTTCCGCTTTATCCTCTTCTTCCGCATACATGCGGGCGATCGCGCCACGCCTGAGTCGTCCTCGCGTGGGTTGGGTGAACAGGGCGATCTGGCCTCGTCGGTTCAGGTAGTCGAGGGCTGCTTCTCGTTCGGCTGCCGATGCGTGGCCGGCGAGCCGGCGATCCATAGCCCTCGAATCGAGACCGTCTGGCCCGGCTTCGGTGATCGCGGCCAAGAGCTTGTCGGCGATGGGGTTGCCAGTGGCAGTGCCGAAGATGTAGGCGGCACTGTGTCGGCAGTAGCGCCAGACGGCCCAGGCCGCTTCGATGTGAGGAACTTCGATGCTGTGAGAAGCGTCGGTCAGGGCGTAGACCACCGAGAGCCGCAGGACCTGGGCAGCATCGCGGGCAATGACGGCGCCGAGGAGACCGCTGGCATCATCCGCGGCCATCTCGTGGTACAGCTCGGCCCAACGGGTTTCAGCATCGGGGGAACGTCGGAGTATTCCTACAGAGCGAGCACGCTTTAAGCAGGAAGCGGTGGAAGAGGCAAGTCTCGCGACGACCTCATCGTCCAGATTCCCACCCGAAGGCAGGAGCTTCGACCGCTTTGCGAGCACGAACAGGTGTCGGTTTGCGTAGCCGTTCGCGACCTCGACATCAGTGAGCTTTGCCCGCAGTTCCTCGACTGTCACATGACCTAGAACGCCGATGTGGGCGTCGCTGGCGACGACCGTGCCGCCACTTCGAGAGCGAACCGCCAATCGGTCCCCGTCCCAGGCTTGGCGCAGGAGCGGCGAGAGCGTCGAACCGTCGCGGCGACCCACTGAGAGCACACGAGCCCATTCGGGCTCGATGACGAGTAGGCGGTGGTCGTCGTCCTCACCGCTCACCGCGTCGACCATTGCTTCGCCACTTCCGAAGCCTCCGAGCACCCGGTCCTCGGTGAATCGACGGTCGGCGGCGAGGTAGACGCGGCGAACCTGGACGTAGCTGGTCCCCTTGCGGGCCTTGGAGGTCTCGCCGACGATGACCACGAACAGCCGGCCCGGGTGCTCAGCGCCATCAGCCGAGGCATGTGGAGCGCGGCCGACGACCGCGCCGAAAAACGTCAGATAGCTGACCAGGATGGCCACGGGGTCGGCCTCGGTGTGTTCTTCGAGGGCATGGACCACCTGGCCGGGCAACCCATAGAACGCGGCCCCGTCGATAGTGGGCCATTCCAAGTGGTTGCACTGCGGAAAAAGCGGATTAAGCGGAAAAAGATGGCGCGGCCCCGATTCCCACGGTGGCAGCTCGTCGGGGTCGAAGCCCTCACGCGCTTCAACCATTGTCCGGCTTTCGGTACTTGCGCCAGAACCCGATCGTCGGCGTTGCGCCGGCAGCCAGGAGTTCGGCCAACTCTTCGACACCTGCGTCGGTGAGGTTGCAGGCGGTGAGACGTTCGGGTGGAAGGCGCGCCTCAATGGCGGCAGCCAGGGCGCGCAGAGTCGACGGCTTCAGATGTTCGAGCGCTATCACCCGCGCAGCGCTTTCAGGCGAAGCATCGTTGCGGCAGCCAGCTTGCTGATTGCCTCCAACGCGGTGACGTTGGGGATCTCGCCAAGCAAGGCGTAGTTCGCCGTTGACCGAATGACCTCGACGCGGTCACCGACCTCGTCGAGCGCGTCGGTCACGACCCACCTTCGATCCCCAGTAAGGCGTCGACCCTCGCCCGCGCCCAAACGAGCCTCTTCCCAATCTTGATCGGTTCGACCGGGCAATCGCCTCGCCGGACGGCCTCGTAGATGGCCCAGGTGCTACAGCCAAACAGCTCGGCCAGTTCCTTGGCCTGGTAGGTCTTAGGGCTCACGATTCGCTCGCAATGCGGTCGAGCAGCGCGACGTATCGGAGAGCCGCGGCACCGTGCGGCGACCGAAGCCCCGTCTCCCAACGGAACACCGTCGATGGGCTCACACCCACCCCAGCGGCCAGCTCGGCCAGGCTGATCCCAGCGTTGGACCGAATCATCCGAGCAGTACCGGATCGGGCAAGGCGCCGAGCCTTGGACAGGGCCACGAGGTCAGGTGAATCGGTCATCGGGGGTTATGCTACTCCGCTGCCAAGTCAGTCCCACTACCTATTGCCCCTGGTCAGAGGCAATATATCTGGATGACTTCCGGGACTGTTGCTACGTTGCCAAATCAGTCCCAAATCGTCTACCGTTGAGGGCATGTCGCCGGAAGAGGAGAGCCAAGCAGTTCCCACCTTCCAATGGGCGGTGCAATGGCCGGACAGCAATACGGGGCCTTACACGGTCGACCTGGAGGCCACGATCATCGGCGAGAGGTACGAGATTGTGGCCGTGGAGATGCGGGGACAACCCCGCCTTGATTTCGGGTTGGTCGATGAGTTTTCCTCGGTGCCGATCAGGTCACTAGACCTCCGTCTGCCGCTTCGCTCGTTGCTGGACGCACACCTGGAAACCGTGCGGGCGTCGCTGGTCAGCGAGTCAGCGAGGACGTACGGCAATCCGTTGAACTCGCCGGGCCTGGCGAGGGCTCGCCGGGTCTTAGCCGGCCAGCCCAAGCGCCCTGGCCGACCACGGCTGTACGACCGGGAGCACTTCGAGAAGGTCGCGAAGGTCTACACCGAGGCGGCCCAGTTCGGTCGACCGACACAGGCAGTCGCCGACGAGTGGGCTGTCAGCACGGCCACGGCGAAGAAGTGGGTCGCCCGATGCCGCTCGGATGAATTCAAGCTGCTGCCCAAGACGACCCGAGGCAGGGCGACAACTGCGACAACGCGACCAAAGAGAGGAAAGCAATGACAACCAACACTCGCCCCAACGGCACCGGTGGAATCAAGCAGAGAGGCTCGACGCACACCGCGTACTGGTTCGCGACCGACCCAGCGACGGGCCGGAGGGTCCAGCATTCCAAGGGTGGTTTCCGCACGAAGGGCGACGCGCAGAGCCACCTAACCAACGTGCTCGACAAGGTGGCCGAACACACCTATACGAAGGACACTCAGCTATCGGTCAAGGCTTTGCTCGACGACCACTGGTTGCCGGCGATGGAGAGTCGCGGCTTGCGCCCGGCGACCTTGGCTCAGTACCGCAACGTCGTCAACGCGTGGCTGGTGCCCCAGATCGGCGCGCTCAAGGTCCCGGCACTCACGCCGGCTGACGTGACGAAGATGGCCGGCAAGTTGCGGACCACCAAGAGCGCGAAGGGGCGCAAGGGATTGTCACCCCGATCCGTGCAACTCGCGGTCGGAGTGCTCAAGGCGGCGACCTCCTGGGCGACCCGAAACAACATGCTTGCCCGCGATCCGCTCATGGGGGTCGACCGTCCCGCGGCCAAGTCAAAGGCGATGAGCGCTTGGACGACCGACGAGGCCCGCGCGTTCCTGTCGACCGTCGCCGACGATCGAGAGGCGGTCGTTTGGGCACTGGCCCTGACGCGTGGCCTACGGCGCGGCGAGCTGGCTGGGCTTCGCTGGGATGCCATCGACCTCAAGGGTGGCTCGCTCGAGGTCACCCATACCAGGGTGCTGGTCGACGGCAAGCCGGTCGACTCCGAGCCCAAGACGGCCGCTGGGCGCCGGTTGGTCCCCCTGGACGATTCCCTAGTGGCGATGCTGCGGACCCACAAGACACGGCAGGCCCGTGAGAAGTTGGCCGCGGGCCCGGCGTACGAGGACGGTGGGTACGTGGCCGTCGACCAGCTCGGGCAGCCGTACTACCCGGAGCACCTCTCCAATCGTTTCGGGACGCTGGCCGAGAAGGCCGAGCTTCGCAGGGTGCGCTTCCATGACCTCCGCCACACGGCCGCGAGCCTCATGCTGGCATCTGGCGTGCCGGTCAAGGTCGTCTCGGAAATGCTCGGCCACAGCTCGCCGACGATCACGCTGAACGTCTACCAACACGTCCTGCCGTCGATGGCCAGGGACGCTGGCAAAGCCCTGTCGGCAAGCCTGCTCGGCGGTGCTTAACCCGGCTTGTCAACGCGGTGTCAACACAACTCGACCGGGTCACTCTCGCAGGACCCAACTAGACCGCATATCGGGGAGTGGCGTACCCCGAACGACCTGCCCAAACTCGTTAGACCGCTTCAGACCTCACGCCTTCTACTGGCCTGGCAGTCAAGAGGTTCGAGGGTTCAAGTCCCTTCGCCTCCACCCAAAGTTCCAGAGTAAACGGCATCTGAATTGCAAGCACTGAAGAGCGCCTTGGTCGGGGGACCAACGCTGGGCCAATGCCTTCCGCCCCTCCGAATCAGAGACCAACCCAGGGTAGAAGCGAGAACTCGGAGGCCGGTACCGTGCCATCGTGTTCATTGAGACCCGAACCGCTCGTATGCAGTTGGTCGCCAACTACCTTTGGCGGCTGGAAGGTATCGAGCAGTCTTACGCCTCTGCCGATTTCACCTGGACCGGCAGAGTCAATTCGGCCGTCAAAATCGATCGGCGCCTCAGAGGTCCAAGTCCGGCGCTGTTCCAGTGGTATCACGGAGGCCAACGTCCTGGTCGACAACGCCCACCCCTACGGCGTGGATGAAGACGGTGGCTCACCGATCGTCGGGTCAGCGCGGCGAGAGCCCTGGGGACCACCGTCACCGCAGGCGAACCGGACCGCTGAGCAGACCCGATATCGCGTCGAACCCACTCCAAGCCGTCGCCGAGGAAGCGGCTGCGTTGGTCGGGTATTCGATGATCCCGGCGTCGGGGAGCCGGGGTGGAGGCGAACACTGCTAAGCCGGTCGCTACTCTTCTCTTACGTCGAACCACTTCAGCACTCCCTTTGACCCGAATGCCGTGACCGCTTCCGCAAAGCCGCCGCGGGGGACATGACCCCCTCGCAACCGCCCCCGCCACGCGGTGGGGGGCGTCCTCCCCGACGCGGCGGGGCGGAGCACTCTCGTCAGGCCCGACGAATTCAGCTGCGACGACGACGCCTCATTGCGGGGTTGGGGGCGGCGGCTCTTGTCCTCGTCGTGGTGATCGTCGTCTGGCCGAGTCGATCGACGATTTCGTCGAAGCCGGCTGCTACCGCGTCTGGCGCGCACCTCCATACCAGCAACACCGGACCGCCGTCGATCGAGGCGGGCGTTGAATCGTGGTCACTTCCGGCTCCGCTATCGCGGGAGGTGGTCGTGACCAACGGCTCGAGACTCACTGTCGTCGGTGGGCTTAGCGCGTCGAGTAGTTCGTTGGCTGGGGTCGCCACGATCGATCCGCCTACCGGTTCGATCGTCCCGGTGACGTCGCTCGCCTCGGTTGTCCATGACGCGTCGGGAGCATCCCTCGGAGGTCACACTTTTGTGTTCGGCGGGGGGTCACCGGACACGGTGGCCACCATCCAATCGATCCCGACGCCGTCGACCGCCTCCACCGCCCCTGGAACAGGATCCCTTGTGGGCTCGCTCCCCACGCCAAGATCAGACAGCGCCGTGGTGACCACGAGGACGATCGTCGCCGGTCGGCGCCAGACGACGGCGTACGTGGTTGGCGGCTACACGGGATCGACGTATCTCCACACGGTCCTTGCAACCACGAACGGCACCAGCTTCACCGTGGTCGCGTCGCTCAAGGTTCCGGTGAGATACCCCGCAGTGGCAACTGTCGGGGGGAAGATCTACACCTTCGGGGGCCAGACCGCCTCGACGGGAACCACCACACAAGCCACCGACGTCATCCAGGAGATCGATCCGGCCACCCACCACGCCGCCGTGGTGGGGCATCTCCCCCAAGCGCTCTACGGAGCCGCAGCATTCCTCATCGGTGGGACCGTCTACGTGGCCGGAGGTCAGGCTCCCAACGGCCCGACGCTGACGACGATCGACGCCTTTGTGCCGTTAAGCAACAAGGTGCTCAACGCGGGGCTGTTGCCTCAGGCCGCCGCTTTCGGTGGTTATGCCACCGTCGGCGAGGGACGTTCTGCGGTCGGGTACCTGGTTGGAGGAGAGGTGGCGGCCCAGTCCGGGCCCGATGAGGCCGGGGTGGCATCGGGCAGCCTGACGTCGGTGATCTCGCTCAGACCGAGCCGTTACGGAGGAAGAGCCGGGTCACCATCTGCGGGGTCACCGTTCCAAGGCACCCTTCTTGTCGCTGACCGAGGGAACGATCGGCTCGTCGCCATCGACCCGGCTCGGAACTTGACGTGGCAGTACCCCTCGCCGACGACGCCTCCTCCCCCGGGCGGCTTTTACTTCCCCGATGACGCGTTCTTCATCAGGGGAGGGACGGGCATCATCACCAACCAAGAGGACAACGACACGATCGTCGAGATCGGTTATCCCTCGGGCAAGCTGCTTTTCCAGTACGGGCATCCCGGCGTCCCCGGGGCGACCAGTGGATACCTGGATCAGCCCGACGATGCCTATCTGCTGAAATCAGGAATCATCACGGTGGCCGATGCCTCCAACAACCGAATCCTATTCATCTCGCCCCAAGGGTCGATCGTCGGCCAGATCGGCAACGGGGTCGATGCACACAACCCGCCTACGTCGATCGCCTACCCCAACGGCGACACTCCGCTGACCAACGGAAACATCCTCGTCTCGGAGATCGATGGCTCTTGGATCACCGAATACACCCAGACCGGCAAGCTCGTCTGGAGCACTCAGATGACCACGGTCAATTATCCGTCCGACCCACAGCAGCTGGGGAAGGACCTCTACCTGATGACGGATTACAACCCTCCCGGTGAGGGTCGGGTCCTTGAGTTCACGGAGGAAGGCCAGATCACCTGGCGATATGACTCCCCGAGCGGTGACGCCATGCTGAAGAAGCCGTCATTGGCGGAGCGACTCCCCAACGGACTGATCATGGTAAATGACGACTACAGGAATCGCGTGGTGGCCATCGATCCGACCACCAACTCCATCGTCTGGCAGTACGGCATCACCGATGTGTCCGGGACGACGCCTGGGATGCTGTCGATCCCCGACGGCTTCGATCTCCTTCTCCCCAACCACGTCACACCAACGCATCCCCAAACTGGGTAACGCGCCGGCTGCCTTGGAGACCGAGCTCGAGCGTGCTGTGCGCTCCCAACTCGGCCCCATATCGATGCTCCAGCGCAAGTTGCCGGAAGGATCAACGCCAAAGGCAGTTCTCATGACCGCGAGAACCTCGGCAACCGTTCGGCGTAGTAGGTAAAGGGACATGAGATTTCGAAGGGGGGCAACGAGCTCACGGACACCTTCCTCCCCGCCCTCATCACCACCGGTGCCTCCCACACCCGTCGCGGTGTACAGCTCGGCGACTGGGGACACGTCGGACCCGCTCGGCGGCGTGCCAAGTTCGTTCACTCACGATGCTGGCGAGGGTACTGAGTCCGGGACTCTGGCTCCGACGGCGACGACCGAGGCGAACAGCGCCGTGCCCGACGCGCCCGAGGAACAGCGAGGCGCCGGTGCGCTGCTGGTAGGTCCCTCGGAAGGCGAAGCCCTCCCAGAAGGCGCTGCGCCGGCCGGTTCGGTGCTGTCGACCCCTAGTCCAACGCGCGAAAGCCGCCGGCTTCTTCGGAGCCGGAAGCAGCCCCGCCATCGCCGCCCTCACCGGCCCTGGAGAGTCGTCCTAGCGGCGCTGGCGGTGATCCTCGCCTTGTTCACCGCCTCGGGGATCATCATTTCCCAGCGACTCGGCGTCCCCCCGCCCCTCGCCGTCGTCCATTCGACGATCCCGTCCTCGCGGCTGGCAGCCGGGAGTGCTCCCTTCATTCCGTGGCCGGCCGGTGTCCAGACCGCGATCGCGATCCCCGCCCTCGGGGTTAACGCGCAATCGGGTCCAGAGGTGCCCCAACCGATTGCCAGTTTGACCAAGATGATGACCGCGCACGTCGTTCTGACGGACCATCCGCTTTCCGTCGGCGACCAGGGGCCGACGATCACGATCACCCAGAACGACGTGACCCTCTACAACGAAGATGTCCAGTCCGACCAGACAAACGTCCAGGTTGCAGTGGGTGAGGTGCTGACCGAGAACCAGATGCTCGAGGGCATGCTCGTGCACTCGGCGAGCAACCTTGCCGACCTGCTGGCCATCTGGGACGCCGGCAGCGTCTCGGCGTTCGTGACCAAGATGAATTCGTCGGCGGCATCGCTCGGCATGACTCAAACCCAGTACGTGGACGCGAGCGGGTTCTCGACCCAATCGGTCTCCACGGCGGCCGATCAGCTCAAGCTCGCCACCCAGGATGTCGCCAACCCGGTCTTCGATCAGATCGTCGATATGCCCGCGGTCACGCTCCCGGTTGCCGGCACGGTTGCGAGCATTACTCCGTTGGTCGGTATCGACAACGTGGTCGGTGTGAAGTCGGGCTTCACGTCGGCCGCCGGCGGCTGCGACGTGTTGGCGCTAAAAGAACACGTCCATGGGTTATCGATCGAGGTGCTCGCCGCCGTTGTCGGTGATCACGTGGGGACAGACCTCATCACCGGTGCGGGTCTCGACGCACTGTCGATCGCTCGTCCTACGATGTCAAGCGTGCAGAAAGTGGACCTAGCATCGCGAGGAAGGCGGTTGGCGGAGGCAACGGTCTTGGGGCACTCGGTCCCGGTGGTGGCCCGCGCCGATCTGTCCGTTCTGGCTTGGCCGGGCCAACGCATCACCGAGTCGCTCCACGTCGCCCGGGGCCCTCGTGCCGGTGCGGCGGCCGGATGGCGGCTCGGCACGGTGACCGTGCGTGTTGGACCGGAGAAGCTCCAGGTCACCGTGCGAACAGGGAAACGTCTCCCGCCACCGACGTTGCTTCAACGCGTATTCTGACCGTGCTTTGCAAGGGCCCCTGCATCCGCGGCAAATCTCGGTCCCGGCTTCGGACACACCTGGTGCACAAATCGTCCACTGATATCGACGCAGGAAGCTAACCGGGCACCCTCTCGGCTCCGAGTGGGCCACAAAGATGACCCACGGTTCGTCTGCTCGATTGTGAGAGATGAATAGCGCACCGATCGAAATGAGAATCGCCATCTTGGCCCGCGAAGGCACTCGCCGAACTCGCTTCGCCACTGGCCAGCACCGGAGGGGTCGGTCGCGGCTACCAATCCTTCGGTTGCGAGGCTGTCGGCGTCTCCTTCTCCCACGACCTAAACCACCCACTCACGCCGACCAGGTCGACTTTCCAGCCCGAATCTGGGAGACATAGGCCTTCGAGCAACCCGCCGCCATCATGATGGCGGCCAGCTTGACTCCTCGAGCCCCGGCAAGATTTCGGCCCGCAGCCTTCCCCGGGGTTGGGCTATCCCGGCGCTGGACCCGGTGGATTCGGGCCTATCGGCCCTAGTGGCTTCTGTGTGTGGGCGGCAGAGTTGAACCTAGTGACAGCCTGAGCGAGGTGAGCCATCCAAGGTCGAGGGATGGAGTGGGTGCAGATGCGTCGAAATGTGTGCTTTGCGTTGGTGCTCGGAGTCGCTCTTCTGGTCGTGAACCGCTCAACCTCCGCCGCTCACGGAGCGACACCCCTAGCGTCGACTGACCAGGTGGCCATCCCCGTTCAGGAATTTGTGGCCGACGGTGCCAATGGGAGGCTGTGGAACTCGTACAGCTTGACTCAGGCAGCTGGCGGACCTTCGATCCTCGGAACGCCGAGCGCAGTGGTCAACGGACCGGACGGGGCGATCAACGTCTTTGGTGAGGCGGCTGGGAGCGATCTGGTCGAGTATGTGAACGACGATCAAAACGGACGACTCTGGAACTCCTATGACCTCAGTGCCGCGGCGGGGGCGGGGCCAATTAGCGGGACCCCGGCGACCCTGTACGACGCTGCTAAGAAGCTGCTGCACGTCTATGTCCGTGGATCCAATGGTGACCTCATGGAATACGTGAACGACCAACTGAACGGTCGGATCTGGAACGCGTATGACCTCAGCGTCGCAGCAGGTGGAGGGAGCCCCGTCGGAGCCAACCCCGATGTTGTCTACTCGCAGAACCAGATCGAGGTTTTCGTTCCTGCTACCAACGGGGATCTGATCGAGTACGTGAACGACAACGTGAACGGACGGGTCTGGAACGCGTATGACCTCAGCGTCGCAGCAGGGAGCGGACCGGTAAGCGGGACTCCATCAGCGCTGTACCACCCAAGTCAAGGGCTGCTGCATGTCTACGTCCGCGGGTCCAGTGGTGACCTCATGGAATACGTGAACGACCTACAGAATGGGCACCCCTGGAACGCGTACGACCTCAGTTTCGCAGGAGGTGGGGGACCCATTGCTAACAACCCGGACGTCCTCTACGACGCGGCACACGGTTTGGTCCACATCTACGCGCAAAACACGAACGGGGACCTCGTGGAGTACGTGAACGACCAACTGAACGGTCGGATCTGGAACGTGTATGACCTCAGTGTCGACGCCGGTGGGGGTACGTTCGTCGCGGGCGTGCCCGATGGCGTGTACCTCACCCAAGGCACCGTGCACATCTACGTGCGGGCAGCCGACAACGACCTGATGGAGTACATCAACGATGGCCTGGGCGGGCGAGTCTGGAACGCGTATGACCTGAGCTACGCGACCTATGGACCGGCGGTTGGAGCTGACCCGAGTGCCCTGGAGTGGGGCGGCGCTGTACACGTGTACATCGGTGGTCCCACCCCCATGGGTGGCTTGGTCATCTCCAATGTCTCGGGCGTTCCCACCTTGCCCAACGCGGTCGGCGGTAGGGTCGTAGCTCTCACATTCGACGACGGTCCTTCGGCCTATACGTCCCAAATCCTCCGAACCCTCCTGGCCTATCGGGCCCCGGCCAGTTTCGAGATCATCGGCTCCCAGGGCGCTGAAAATTTGAACCTGGTCCGGCAGGAGGCCGCCGACGGATTTGCCCTTGTGAACCACACGTGGGATCACGTCGACCTCGCCACGCTCAGTCCTTCGGGTTGGGTCGGAGAGGTGGACGCCACCGATAACCTCCTCAGCTCGATCAAGGACCGGGAACCGAGCTGCCTGCGGCCTCCGTACGGCTACACCAACAGCTCGGTCGTTTCCCAGCTCGCCGCACGGGGTCTTGGAGAGCTGATGTGGGATGTGGATCCCTCGGACTACCTGCAACCAGGAACTTCGGTAATCGTGCAACGTGTTCTCAGCGCGCTGCACCCTGGTGCGATCATCATCATGCACGACGGGGGTGGCAATCGTTCTCAGACGGTTGCGGCCTTGCCGGCGATCATCGACGGCATTCGCGGTGCTGGGTACTCGATCGTCGAGGTGTGCGGATAGACACGTCCGATCCTCGCTGCTCACTTCAGCAAGGTGCCCAAGGAGGTTGTAGGTGCCGATCGGTTTCGTAGCCATGAGAAAGCAACGACGAGCACTCCAAACCCGAGACCACGAATCCCCATGCCACGCCGATTCCGCTGTATCGGGCCGGATCGATGGAGCTGGCGGCTGTCGTGCATGCGGGTGCCCGGGCCGATCCCATTGAGCCCGATCCCATTGAGTCCGATCCCATTGAGTCCGATCCCATTGAGGCCGATCCCATTGAGGCCGATCCCATTGAGGCCGATCACATTGAGTGGAGAGCCTTCCCGGACAGGAAGGCTCACCATCCACGAAGTCTGAGCCCCATGACCTGACGGAGACGGGAAGCTCGAGGCAGTGGCAGCAAGGCCCATGTTCCTCCCGGAGCGTCCGTTCTCTTATCCAGCTCTTATCCGTAACCTGGCTCCCGTCATTTGGTTGTCAGGTTCGCTCCGTACGGTGGACCGGTGGCACCTATCAGAAGCCGGCAGTACCCCAAGGCTGGTTCTGACGGTTGCGCGGGAGCTGGCCGTGCCAGAGGGCCATTGCGACAACCAAGGCCGTTCGTCAAGCCTCCGGGTGGTCCGTGGCTGGCGGCCGGTCAACCCGATCACAGCTGATGAGCGGACGATCCACGATCGACACCCGACGGGTCGACGCGGCCCCGGTGACTCGCCCCCCTAGGCCTACTCGCCCCCCTCGGCCTGTCCTCAACCGGGGCAAGATCTACCATCGCCGACGCATCAGATTTGCGGTTGTGCTGAGCCTGGCCGGTCTCTTGCTGTGGCTAGCCGTCTCTCTTGGAGGTGCGCTCACCAACCCCGCGCTTGGCAACTCGCTCAGCGCGCGCTTCGCCGAATGGACCCGGGAGCACGGTGGTGCCAGCGTCGTGAACTGGGTCGAGAACGAGTGGTACAGCCATCATCCGCCCCCCAAGGGGGGCACGCCTCCCAAGGGCGCGATCAAGGTTCCAAAGGCCACCAAGATCGTTTCGACGGGCGTTCCGCACCTGCCCGTCCCGCCGGCCATACAGCCGATCGCCAGCCCGGCCCTGCCAGGCGAGGGCCAATGGTCGCCGGCCGGGCGCCTGGTCGCCGGCATCCCGGCCATCTACGAGACCACCTTGCGGCCCGACGCCGTCCATACGAGCTATGTGGTGGGCGTGGCGTGGATGGACACCAAGCTCTTGAAGGCCACCTTGTACTCAGGCAGCCAAATCCCCGGTGGCGGTCCGTACACCAACACGGCCCCCGTCCAGCCGGGCGCGGCAAGCAGCTTGGTGGCCGCTTTCAACGCGGGGTTCCTCATGTCCGCCGCTAACGGTGGGTATTACACCGAGGGCAGGGTGGTCATTCCCCTCCGGACCGGTGCGGCCTCGTTCGTCGTCTACAGCAACGGAACATCAACTGTTGGCCAATGGGGTCGCGACGTCGCCATGACACCGAACGTCGTATCGGTTCGTCAGAACCTCAATCTGCTCGTCGACAACGGCCAGGCAGTGCCGGGGCTGAACGCCGCCGACACCACCCAATGGGGTAACACTTTGGGTAACGCGGTTTACGTGTGGCGTTCCGGGCTCGGGGTTACCGCCGACGGTGCCCTCGTGTACGTCGGGGGCCCGGGCCTCAACATCACCGACCTAGCGAACATCTTGGTGCGGGCCGGAGCGGTCAGGGCAATGGAGCTCGACATCAACACCGATTGGGTGAACTTCAGCACCTATCAGCCCGCGACGGCTACGGGTCTGGCGAGCCCGACGAACGGCACCGAGCTGCTCTCGAACATGACCGGTACGCCAGGCCGCTATTTCGAGTCGTGGTGGGCACGAGACTTCATCACCATGTCATCGGCACTGAGCCATTGAGCCAGCAGCCGGCCATCGAGTTGTCGCCCTAAATTTCAGTATGTCTTATCTAAGTGGCATAAATTTCAGTGTCATCTTGTGCGCGACTGCCCCAGCCTGGCATCTATGTGATGCTTTCAGGTGCGCGCTCTCGTGCGTTACTGAACACCCCGGGGTGGGGACGTTGTGGAACAAGAATCAACGCCGCCAACTAGTCGGGAGAGAAAGACTTCTCGGCGATCACGGAGTGCACTGGGCGTATGACCGCAGCTGACTGGCATATGCAGAACGGTTACGACGTCCGCTTGGATTGGGGGGTCGCCGGGACAACGACTCTGGCTGGCGAGGCGCCGGTGGTGGCGGTGATCGACGTCCTACGGTTCACTACGGCTGTCGAGGCGGCCGTCGGTCGCGGTGCGGTCGTCTACCCCTACCGGTGGCGCGATGCCTCGGCCAAGGCCTTTGCCCGTTCAGTCGGCGCGGCTGTTGCCGACGGATCCGACCCGTCGGGGCCATCGCTGTCGCCCCTGAGCCTGTGCCGACTCTCGCCGGGGGACGCCATCGTGTTGCCGTCGCCGAACGGTTCCACCTGTGCGGCGCTGGCCGACGAGGCACATGCGTCGGTGGTCGCATCGTGCTTACGCAACGCGTCGGCGGTGGCCGCTTGGCTGAACGATTCACCACGACCGGTCGCAGTGATCGCGTGCGGCGAGCGCTGGCCGGATGGCTCGCTGCGCCCGTGTCTCGAGGACCTCCTCGGCGCAGGCGCTCTCATCAGCCATCTGGACGGGTCGCGCTCTTCGGAGGCAGATGCGGCGGCGGCCGTCTGGGAAGCTGCGCGCAACCGTGACGTCGCGGCGATGTTGCGGGCCAGCGGCTCGGGTCGGGAGTTGGATGCGAAGGGGCACGCGGACGATGTCGAATACGCGGCCGAGGTCGGTGTCAGCACGTTCGTCCCGCGGTTGATCGGCGGTCGCTTCGTCAGTGCCCACGCGGTGGGAGATCCAACGTAGCCCAGCGGCCGGACGCGCTGGTGCCGACCCGATGCGTATCGTACCGGTGCTGCCTCGGCCACCAGGGACGCCAAGAGATGCAGATGGCACCCCGTTTCCGGGCGCGCCGCCTAGACGCGTCGCCCGCGGTCGTCTGGCCACTAGGACGACTGGGGCCTCTCTGGACCCAGTCGGGGGTCTCGGTCGGACACCCAGGTCCACGGGTGACAGACTGCCTGCACCGTTCCTAACCCGGTCCTCATTCCGGGCCTGCAGACATGCGCCTGCCGAACCCACTGGTCCCCATCCACCAACGACGAAGCCTGTTCCTGGATGCCGACGAAGCGGCAACCAACGGCCAACCGGGCGGCAGCGGCGCGCACGTGCCCATGCTCGAGGATCTCTCCGCCGATCGGCTCCTGCTCATCGAACGACTCGCCTGGAGCATGGTGTGGCTCGGCATCCTGACCGGAGGCTTCACGCTGTGGCATTCGTGGTGGTCGTGGCCCGTGGTCGACGTCGTTGCACCGGCGTTGGTCGCGGTGTCTTTGATCGGCTTTGCAATCTGTTGGTGCTCGAGCAGTCCCCGGTCGTGGTTGCACGCGGCGTTGGCCATGGGGGCCGCCCTCGTTGCGGTGACGGTCCCGCAGATCGTGAACATTCACACGCGGATCTACTACCAGACCGACTCGGCCGCTCTCGATCACGTCGCGGCCCGGGTGCTCGCGCACGGGCACAACCCCTACACGACCTCGTTGTCCTCGGCGGGCGTGCTGCTCAACGTGGCGGTGCGCTTTTGGACCTATACGGTCGCGGGCGGTCACGTGTCGGGCCTGTCGTATCCGGCCGGCTCGGTCCTCGCCTATGCCCCGGCGTTTCTCCTCGGGTTTCATCACGAGGTCGTCGATTGGATGGACCTCTACGCCTGGTTGACCAGCGCGGTTCTTCTGTTCTTCATCGTGCCGCGCTATCTCCGTTGGCTCGCGGTGCTGATCACCCTGACCGAGATCTTCACCACGTTGTTCGCCGGCGGCGGCACCGATGCGATCTTGATCCCCTTCGTGATGCTGGCGGTCTGGCGATGGGACCGCTATGGGAAGGGGAAGGAGGCCGGGCTGGCCAGCTGGATCGGTCCGATCGCGCTCGGGCTCGCGTGCTCGATCAAGCAGACGCCTTGGTTCTGCATCCCGTTCCTCGTCATCGCGATCTACATCGAGACGCGTCGCTCGGGTCGCTCTCCCCTCCCGGTGGTGGCCCGCTACCTCGGCATCGTGCTGGCCGTGTTCGCCACGGTGAACCTGCCGTTCATTATTTGGAGCCCGGCCGCGTGGTGGCACGGCACGATGACGCCGCTCACTCAGCCGTTGGTACCCGACGGGCAGGGGCTCGTATCGCTCGCCCTGCACGGACTCACCGGTGGGGTCAACCTGACGCTCCTCGAATATGCGAGTGTCTTCGCCTACCTGGCCATCCTGGTCGCCTTCGTCGCCTGGTACCCGTGGTTGAAGCGGATCTGGCTGCTCCTCTTGCCCGCCTTCTTCTTCTTCTCCCCCCGGAGTTTCAGCACCTACTTCGTCGACCTCTTCCCGGTGGCGGTTGTCGCCGCGATCACCGTGGCGGGGGCCACCAGACCGGCCCGGCATCTGGCGTGGGGCCGCTTCCGGGTGAGCCACCTCACCCTCGGGGCGCTGGCCGTGGCCACCAGCGTGGCCGCCACGCTCTCGTTCACGTCGGCCCCCCTCCAACTGTTCGTGAACGGCACCTCGATCGGCTCGAATCAGCAGCACCTGAAGGCGGTCACGGTCACGGTGGAGAACCGGACCGGTTCGCCGCTGTCACCACACTTCATGGTGAACGTGGGCGCGGACCACCCCGGTGGCTTCTGGACGACCGACGGGGACCACCCAGTCGTCGTCGGTCCGCACCGGTCGGTCACCGTGACGCTGTTCCCGCCCTCCCCGACGGACTTCCCCCCCTCCGCCGCGGATTGGCTGGTCGACGCCTATACGACCAACCCTGGATCGCTCAGCACCACCAACGACATCTGGCACAACTACATCCCGAAGCCGCACCAGTAACGAACGAGTCGGCCGGCTCAGGTCCGGGCAATCGCCGAACTGGCGGCGGCCCGGCCGGCCGCCGACCGGTCCCAGTACCCGTAGGTGCCCAGACCGAGAAGCTCTTGTGCCGCCTCGACGAGCCCGGCCAACGCAACCCAGGCGAATGCGGAACCAACCGAGATCCGGGCCACACCCACCGCGGCCAGTTCCGAGACGGTGGGGGCGTCGGGCCGAGCGAGCACATTGACCGGCCGGTCCACGCTCGAGACGACGCGACGGATGTCGTCGAGCTCCGACTAGCCCCGGCGCATAGAGCACATCGGCCCCCGCCTCTTGGTAGGCCTGCAGGCGGGTGATCGTGTCGTCGAGGTCCGGCCGGCCGCGGATGAGGTTCTCGGCCCGTGCGGTCAGGACCAGGTGGACCGGGCCCCGGTGGGCCACCTCGGCGGCGGCGACCACTCGGTCGCGGGCCAGGCCCAGGTCGTAGATCGGATCGCCGTCGTTCTTCGAGAAGTCCTCCACCGAGCATCCGGCCAGCCCGGCCTCGAGCGCCAGAGCGATCGTGACGGCGACTCCGTCGGGATCGTCGGCGAAGCAGTTCTCGAGGTCGGCGGAGACCGGTACGTCGACCGCCGACGCCACGGCTTGCCCATGAGCGATGGCCTCATCGCGAGCTGACCGAACCGTCGGGTCGGCCCAGCGACGCCGCGAATCCTCCGCTCGTCGTCGCGAGGGCGAGGAACCCGAGGGACTCCAGCAGTCTCGCCGAGCCGATGTCCCAGGGATTCGGCATCAGCAGGGGGCCTGCACCCCGGTGCAGCGCCAGGAACGCCTCGGCCTTTTCCGCGGAGGTCGGCACAAAACCACGTTAGAGCACCGTGCCAAGACTCGAGTCTCACCACGGCGGCCGGCGTGCCCGGTTGGGGCGACGTCACAGCGAAGGGTTAAGAACTCCACCGAGTCTCGCCGTAGACGTCGGCGGGGACGACGGTCCGGCGATCAGGGGAGCACCATGGCGAGGGAGGGCCCGTTCTGGGACATCATCGAGGGCAGGACGCAGAAACCCTCGGTGGCCGTGCTCCTCGGATGGGAACTGGTGACGGTGGACCCCGACGCCGGGACGATCGAGTTGGAGTTCACGGCAACCGATCGGTTCTTGAACCCGGTCGGGGTCGTGCAGGGCGGGATGCTCGCCGCGATGCTCGACGACACGCTCGGGCCGGCGCTGGTGGCCACCCTCGGGCCGGGCCAGTTCGCGCCCACCACCGACCTGCACGTGCAGTTCCTGCGTCCGGCCCTTCCGGGCCGACTGATCGGACGCGGCCGCGTCGTCCGACGAGGCAAGCAGGTCGCGTTCTTGGCCGGTGAGCTCCTGGACGAGTCTGGAGCCGTCGTGGCCACAGCGGTGGCCACCGCGCAAATCCGCGACGCCTGACCCAGGTGAGCACGAGCAGGTGGGGGTTCAGTGGCCGCCCCGGACTGACCGCATCAGATCGCGGTAATGCTCGATCGGCGGCGGCGTGACACGGGGGTCCTTCCCCCGCTCGTCCCAACGACGCAGCTGCACCGCCGGGTCGAAGTGCCGGACCCGCTCGAACTGGTGGGCCTCGGGGGGTGTCATACCCCTCCTTGGAGTTCAAGCGTTCGCGCGGACTCATCGGAGAGCGAGTCCCCGTAGCCGACCTCGATGGCGGCCAGATAGCGCTTCGCATCCACATGGAGGCGTACCGGTTCGCAGACCGATGGAGGGAACCAGCGTTCGAGCCACGCGGCACCGACCACGGCGTGGTCCACCTCGATCGTCGACTCGTCGGTGAGATCCGGTCGGATCACATACGCGACATCGTGCAAAAGCGCGGCCACGATGACGCTCGCCGACGCCCCGTCGGCTTCGGCGAGCGCCGCCGTCTGACGCATGTGGTGTCCGATCGATACCGGCTCGCCGAACGGCCGGCCGGCGTTCGTTCCGCAAAAGAGCCGCTCGATGGGATCGAGTGGATCGTCCCCTCGGGCCGGCTCAGACCCCATTCGGGGCGTCGGAGGCGGCACCGACCGACTCCCTAGCCGCTGGCACGGTGGCCGCAGAACTGGACACGAGCACGTCCCGGTCGACCACCTTGACCTCGACGGCCGCACCGATGTCGATTGCTGCCATCTCGTCGCTCGGCCGGTCCACCTGGACCATCGTCTCACCTTCGAGCAACACGGTGGCCCTGGTGACCGCGCCGAGGAACGTCTTGGCCATCACGATGGCTTGACCATGCGGCACTGCCGCCAGGGTGAGGCCCTCGGGCCGGATCAACACCTCCACCTCGGCGTCACTCGGACGGCTCTTCTTGTTGCGGATCGGCACCACGCTCCCGAGCACCGACACCGCACCGTCGGGCGCCGTGCGGCCGGGAAGCCGGTTCATCGTCCCGACGAACTCGGCGACGAACGGGGTCGCGGGTGCCGAGTAAAGGACCGAGGGGGCGTCTACCTGTTCGATGCGTCCGTTGCGCATCACGCAGACCCGGTCAGCCATGGAGAGGGCCTCTTCTTGATCATGGGTCACGAACACCGTCGTCGTGTGCAGCCGGGTCTGGATCAACTTGATCTGGTCACGCAGTTGCAGACGGACCTTGGCGTCGAGGGCCGAGAGCGGCTCGTCGAGGAGGAGCACTCGGGGCTCGATGGCCAGCGCCCGGGCCAGGGCGACCCGTTGCTGCTGGCCACCTGACATCTGGTGGGGGTACTTCTTGGTCTCGCTCTCGAGCCCGACCATCTCGAGGAGCGTCTCGGCCTTCTCGCGACGGCGGGCGACCCTCCACCCACGCATCCGCAGACCGAACGCCACGTTGTCGAGGGCGTTCATGTTGGGAAACAGGCTGTAGCTCTGGAACACCATGCCCATGTCGCGGCGTTGGGCGGGGACACCGACCACGTCCTTGCCGTCGACCAGCGCCCGTCCCGAGTCGGGGACCTCGAACCCGGCCAGGACCCGCAAGGCGGTCGTCTTGCCGCAGCCCGACGGACCGAGCAGGGCGACCAGTTCGCCGGGCTCGATGGTCAGGCTGAGACCGTCGAGGGCTTTGGTCGGCCCGAAATAGCGTCGCAGATCTTGCAGCTCGACCGTGGCGCCGCTACCAGCGCCTTGAGAGAGGTCGCCCTTGAGCGACATTGCTCTGTTCACTACGCGTCCTCCAAGGCCGAGGACCGCCGCCGACGGCCGACGAGAGTCGAGATGAGGATCAAGAACCCCCAGGTGACGAACAGGGACAGGAACGACGCGGCGATCGAGACGTGCGCGTTGTCGGCGTCGAAGTAGACGATCCATGGCGGGAACGTCTCGTACTGGTCGAGGCTCGCCATCGTGAACTCGCCGAGCACCAGCGCGACGGTGAGCACGGTCGCCGACAGGATGGCGGAGCGAAGGTTGGGAACGACGACCCGCATCAGGCTGCCGAACGATCGGCCGCCGAGCGACCGGGACGCCTCGACCAGGGTCTTCAGGTCCATCGCCCGCAGGCCGGCGTCGAGCGACCGATAGGCGAAGGGCATCGCCAGCACGACGTACTCGAGCGCCAACAGGTACGGGGTGCCCTTCAGGACGGTCGGCGCGACCTGGAGCACGCCGACGATGAGCACGACCGGCGGGATGACGATGGGCAGGATGGTGATGCCGTCGAACAGCCGGCGCAGGCCCGGAAACCGCAGGTGCACGTACACCGCGGTCGGCATCATCAGCACCAAGGTGATCACCGTCGTGACGAACGCCAGCCGCAAGGACAGTCCGAAGGCCGCCGAGAACCCCTGCTGGGAGGGGAGGGAGCGGACCCAGGTCAGGGTCCAACCGTCCCCGATCGTCGTCTGGAGCGCGAATCGCAACGCCGCGTAGAGGGGCAAGCCGAAGAAGACGACCGCAATCCCGAGGATGATCCCGCGCCACACCCGCGGCCGGCGCCGGGTGTCGAACGCCCACGCGCGGCCGCCGTCGCGCTGGGCTTCGGTCTGCTCCAGCACTCCGGCTACCGCAACCATTTGGACGCCCTCCGCTGAAGAAACCCGTAGAAGACCATGACGACGGCGATGATGACGATCATCCCGAAGCCGAGCGCCTTGCCCACGTTCTGCTGGCCGGCGATCACGTTGCCGTTGAGGAACGTGCCGATCTGGATCGGGGTGAGCGCGACGCTGCCGCTGGTGAACGCCTCGGCGGTGGCGTAGGCGGACAGCGAGCTGCCGAACAGCAGGAGCATCGCTCCGAGGAACCGAGGGAGCAGCACCGGGCCGCCCACGTAGCGCCAGTACTGCCACGAGCGCGCCCCCAGGCCGTCGGACGCCTCCCGCCAGGCCGGCCGTCAGACCCCTCGAGGGCGGGGGTGATGACGAGCACCATCAGCGGGATCTGGAAGTAGGAGTAGACGATGACCATCCCGAGAACGTGTAGAGGTTGAACCCGTGGTCGTAGGGATAAAGCCCGAGCGGGGTGAGCAATCTGGTGGCAATCCCGGTGGTGCCGAGCGTGGCGATGAAGATGAACGCCAGCGGGCACCCCGCCGAAGTTGGCGAAGACCCCGGATGCCGGTGGAGACGATCCGCTTCAGCAGTCTGCCGCGTCGCGCCGTGTGGATGGCATAGGCGAGGAGGACCCCGACGATCGCCGGAAGCACCGAGGCCACGACGGCCAGCTCGAGGCTCGTCTCGAACCCGTGCAGGTAGACGCCGTGGACGGCGATGTCGATGTTGCACAAGGTGAAGCCGCCGGTGGGGCTTCTGGAAGGCCCCGATGATGATGGCCACCGTCGGGATCCCCAAGAAGATCGCCGTATAGAGCGCGAACGGCAGCAGGCCGGCGGGCGATCAGCTAACGCAACGAGGCGCTAGAACCGGGTGCCCCCGCCCGCCGGACTCCGCCGGCCCGCGGGACGTCGCCGAACCCGGGCGTGAACCCGGGATCGGAGACGTCAACTGCGCCGGTAGCTGGAGCTCATCCGCCGGTGGCCGCTGCCCAGCCCTGACTGACGACGGACTCGGCCGCCGTGAGCTGCGATTCAGTCGGGAACTTCACGGCTCCGCTCGGAGACGGCGGCAACGCGGCCAACGCCTTCTTGTTGGCGATGCCGTCCTTCACGAGCACCGGCAGCTCGATGGGGCGGGCCGCCCCCTCCAGCCAGAGGTTCTGGCCGGTGGTCGAGTACAGGTACTCCTCCCACAGGCGGGCCGCCGCCGGGTGCGGTGCCGTGGCGCTGATGGCCTGGCTGTAGTAGGCGGCGTAGTGACCGTCGGTCGGGATCACGACCTTCCAGCCGGTGATGCCGTTGGCCGACGCGATCTCGGACTCCTGGAGGTAGTCCCACCAGATGACGATCGGGGTCTGCCCGCTCTCCACCGTGGCCGGCGAGGCCGTGACCGGGACGAAGTTGCCCTCGGCGGCCAGCTTGCTCGAAGTAGGTGATGCCCGGCTGGATGTTGTAGAACGAACCGCCGTTGGCCAGGGCAGCCGCGAACACGGCCGAGAAGGCGGCCGCCGCCTCGGTCGGGTTCCCGTTGATCGCCACCTCGTTCTTGTACTCGGGCTTCAGCAGGTCCGCGAACGATGTCGGCGGGTCCTTCACGACCTTGGAGTTGTAGCCGATGGCCACGAACCCGCCGTAGTCGTCGAACCAGTCGCCGTGTAGCGGCCTTGGCCGAGGCCGGGATGTCGTTCCAGGTCTGGCCACCTTGTAAGGGGCCAGCAGACCGTCTGGCGGCCGCCTGGATGGCAAAGGAGGTCCCGACGTCGAGCACGTCAGGTGCCCTCGACTGGCCCTTCAGCTGGTTCACGGCGTTGATCTCGTCCTGGCTCGACCCATCGGGGTTCTCCGAGACGATCTTGATGCCGTACTTCTTGGAGAAGTCCTTGATGATGGTCCCGTAGTTGGCCCAGTGATCGGGAGGGTGATCACGTTGAGCGTGCCCTCCTTCTTGGCCGCCGCGATCAGCCCGCTCATGCCCCCGAAGGCGGCCGCCGACGTGGCCTTGGAGGCGTTGACCGCCGCACCGGCCGTGCCCTCGGTGGTGAGGAACGACGGATGCCGACGCTGAGGAGCGCCGCCAAAACGGCGACAGATCTCATGCGTATCTTCACGTGAGTCATCCTTTCTGGTCTGTTGGTCGCTTCTTGTGCGATTGATTCGCTGTTTGCCGATCCAGTGGCTGGGTATGCCCGTAAGATCGGCCATCATCTGGGGTTCTTTTCTCACAAAGGATCCGGGTCTGTCGTTGATCCATCCATCAATGACAGGGTCGAGACGGGGCACCGAGAAGCAGATCGGGAAGCTCGGCCACGCTGTCGAGGATGTGGGTCGGCGGGACGACCGCGAGCTCGGCCCGGTCGTGCGCGCCGGTCAGGACCCCAACGACGATGCCCGCCCCGGCACGGCGGCCCGCGACAAGGTCGCTCGCGGTGTCCCCCACGACGGCCACTGCGCCGACCTCGTCGACTTCGAGGACCGATGAGTGCGCGGAGGATCATGTCGGGGAACGGGCCGACCCCGGCCGCAGTCGGCCGGAGAGAGGGCCAGGTCGACCTGTCGCGCCAGCCGAGGGCGCCGATCAGGGCGTCCCGGGTCGACGGCGAGAACCCGGTCGTCAGGCAGACCTTGATCCCGTGGTTGCGAAGGCGCCCGATCGCCTCGATGGCGCCGGGGATCGGACCGACCTTGCCCGCCGCCGATGCTGAGGGGCGTAGGACTCCTCGAAGGACTTGTTGGCCGCCTCCGCCAATGCCGTGTCGCCCTTGAACAGCGCCTTGAAGACATCGATCTTCGACTGCCCCATGGTGTCTCGTATGTAGGCCGAGGCGACCTCACCGTCCGGGCTCGAGGGGTCGATCCCGCCAGCGGCGAGCGCCACCCGGAATGCCTCTTCGACCGCCCCGTCGTCGGTCACGGTGGTGCCGGCCATGTCGAGACAGGCAAGGGTGATCTTCGGGCGACATCAGCGCCACCCCGGCCGCGGCCAAGGTGTCCTCGGCGATGGCCGGCGCGCACGTCATCCCCCGCCCGCCCGGGCCGGTCACCACCCACACGCCCGGCAGCACCTCGGCCCGGTAGCACAGGCGGTCATCGGTGCATTGCGAGTAGACCCCGGCCCATCGACGGGTCACCGGCGGCAACGGACCGCCAGGATCCGGCGTACCCGTTCGAGCAGTTCATCAGCCACTTCCTCGGCGATCGCGAAGTCGAATGGCTCGTCGTAGCTGTGGGTGTCGCCGATGGTGAGCGTCCCGTCGGCCCGCTGCACCAGCAGCAACTGGATCTGGTGCAGCTCCGCGATCTCGGAGCGCCCTGGGAGGTCCTCCAGCCGTGCCGAGCGGTAGGCCGGGTAGTAGCGCATCGAGTCGGCGTCGGCGATGGCGGTCGGCAGTTCGCCATCGAGTGGGACGGTGCTCAGCATCTGCAGGCACACCCGGCGCAGCGGGGCCGCCTCGAGGTGGGGGCCCACCAGGCCCGAACGCAGGGCACCAACGGTCAAGATGATGAGGTCACCCTCCCAGCGTTGGCCGAGATGGTCGACCACCACTCCGGGCTGCGCGTCGGTGGCGAACCGATTGCCCACGAACCGGTAGCGGCCGCTCTTCTCCAGGTGGCCCCGTAGCGAACCCAGCACCTTTTGGGGCTCGACGATCCCGTCTTCGGGCGCCCACAGGGCGCCCAGCACCTCGTCGCTCAAGGCTGGGTTCAGCCGACGGAGCGCGGGTGGCTCCAAGATCTCGATGTTGCGTTCTGCCGCGTCGGGACCGAGCGCGAAATCGTCCATGACCTTGAGCTCTTCGGGCGACACCGCCACGGTGAGCGAGCCCGCAGGGCGGAACCCGATGCCCGGGACCTCTGTGAACGCGGCTTCCCACAACCGACGGGCCCGCCGCGCCGCGCTCAGCTCTTCGCCAGACCGGCGACCGCTGATCCACAACAGCCCGAAGTTCCGCACCGACGCACCGTTGGGACTCGGTTCGGCCTCGACCTGCACGACGTCGAACCCCGCCGCGACGAGTTGGTACGCGTGGAAGGTCCCGAGAACCCCACCTCCAACCACAACCCCTCGCGCCATGGTTGGACTATCGCATTTTTCATTTCGTGATTTCTATGGCTTTACGAAGATGTCGCCAAGATTTGTTTCTCTCGTTTCACTTCGTCCACACAACGGATATTTGACACAAGAGAGTGAGGTTCGCCCCGCGAAAACTTGTGATTTGTCACCGTTGTCGCGTCGCCGTGCTCCGCCCAACTGTGCGCTTGTCACCACCGGCGTTCACAAGCCACCATGGGGCCGGAACGACCGGGACGAGCCGAGGAGACCGGGTGAACGTCCTTTTGATCACCCTCGATCAGTTCCGGGGCGACTGCCTGTCGCTCGCCGGCCACCCGGTCGTCCGCACCCCGAACCTGGACCGACTGGCGTCTTCGGGTACCTGGCTGTCCCGCCACTACAGCCAGGCCGCCCCGTGCTCCCCCGGACGTGCATGTCTGTACACCGGGACGTATCAGTTCAACAACCGGGTGGTCGGGAACGGCACACCGCTCGACGACCGGTTGGACAACGTCGCCCGGGCTGGCCCCCTCGGCAAGGGCGGCTTCTTCGAACCGAGCTATCACGTCGTGGGCATCGTCCGCGACCCGAGGCACCCCGAGGCGCACGGTCGAGCGATCGACGCGTTCACCGAGAACATCGACATCCTGCCGACGTTGTGCGAGGCGATGGGCATCTTGGTCCCGGCCCAGTGCGACGGGATGCCGCTCACGCCGTTCCTGGCCGGCGACGAACCACCATGGTGGCGCGACGCGGCCCACTGGGAATACGACTGGCGATGGGAGAAGATCCTCTTCGGCCCCCACGTTTGGCCCTGGACCGGCGCCTGGAACGACAGAACCTGGCCGTGCTCCGTTCCGATTCGGTCGGCTATGTCCAGTTCGGCAACGGGGAGTGGCGCTGCTTCGACCTGGCCACCGATCCGACCTGGCGCACCGAGATCGACGACCCGGCGATCGTCCTGCAGTCCGCCCAGTCGATGCTGGCGTGGCGGGCCTCACACGCCGACCGGCTGCTCAGCGACATGCTGCTCATCGACGGGGGCGTCGGTCGGGTCCCGCCTTCCCCTGCCGCGTCAGCCGGGCCCGCGTCGGCTTCTACGAGGTTGACCTGGGGTCCGGTGACCACCGCGACGTCCCCGTAGATCCGGACCTTCAGAGCCCGACGCTCGACCCGCCTCGGGTTCTTCTGCACATGGGCGAGGTAGGTGGCCTTGTCCTGGGTCCCCCGGTGATGTGCGTGTGAGTGAGGTCGTCGGAGAGCATCGCCGCCAGGGCTTCCCAGTCCTGTCCTGAAATCGCCCGGCACCGGGCCGCCTCGAGCGCCAGCACTTCGGTGACCGCCGCATCGTCACCACGGTCGGGCATCTCTGGCCTCCTCGTCCGATCGGCATCCTGCATAGCCGGTCCGATCGCGTCTATGCCAGGAGCCCCGCCATGACGGCGCCCTCGAACGCCGTGGTCGTCGCCCAACCGACGTGTCACCTCCAAGCGTGGACGACTGTGACGTTCTCCTGTGAGGACTTGGACCAGCTCAGGCGAGCGGTGGTGACTTCGTGGCGGGCAGCGGCACATCTGGACTGGGCCCTGGAGCTCTCGCTGCACGCCCACGACGTCTGCGCCGGGCTCGGCGCACCGTTCGAGCCAGCGACAGAGCTGTACGAGCGTCTGCGCCAACACACCGTCTCATGGCCGATGTGGCAAACCTTGGCGGGGTGGGGACCGCTCACCATGCGGGACGAGCCTTGGAGCGACCTTCTGTTGGCCTCGGGAAGACGGCCGCTCCAGCACTCGTAGAGATCCGAGGCTACGGCTCGCTCACGATCCAGCCGCGGCGCTGGAGCTCGGCGGCGAGATGTTCGGAGGGCATGCGGCGCATCGCGAGCTCGTCGAGAGACAGTGCCGCCGGGGGCTCGGCGATCGCCGGAGTGGCCGTCTCGAACTCCGCTTCTTGGAGCCGGTCGATGAACGCGGTGGCCTCGTCGCGGGTGAACTTGCCGGCCGCCTGACGCTGGTTGAACCCCATGGGGCCCCGCGCGTCACGAAAGTCGGTGTGACCAGCGTCGTGAAGGAGCGCCGACAACTCCTTCATCTGGCGCGCCGACGCCGGAGGGCCTGCTTGTTGGCCGAATGCCATGGTCGCAGTCTGGCAGTGCGACCCCGGCCTCGCGCGCACCGCCTGACCCGATGACCGACCCGGTCCGATCCTGAGACGGCTTTAGTTCGGTGGCTTGGGAACCTGGCGGAAGACGACCGAGGACCGTTCGGGGTGATCGGGATCCAGGTGCACGGCGAAGGGCTCATCGTGGTCGGGCTCCGAGTCGCCCTCGGCCACGATGACGACCTCGTCGTCCCTCCGGCCATAGATGGCGTAGGCCATGCCCAGCATGGCCTGGCCGAGCACCTGGCCTCCCGAGGAGTGGGCGATCCGGCCGCCCGTCGTGGCCGGCCCACCGCCACCCTCGGGCGGCGCGTTGGCATCGGTCGCCTCGAGCCAGGCCAGCCACTGCTCGTCCGTCCACTCCTCCGGATCGGCCGGCGGCCCGTCGGGAAACGCCTGATCAAAGGGCTCCACGGTTGCCACCGTACCCGGGAGCCGGCCACAAGAGGTGGGCGGCCGCCGGCTCCGAGAGCGGGCCTCGGCTCGGCCCGATGAGCCGGCCGGGTGGGTGCCCTAACGTCATTCCGTCGTGACCTCGGCCGCAGACTCCCTGCTCCTCGTGGGTGCCGGGGCGCTCGCCGGTGCGGTGGGGTCGGCCGGTGGGATCACTTCGCTGATCTCGTACCCGGCGCTCTTGGCGGTGGGCATTCCTCCCCTGCCGGCCAACGTGACCAATGCCGTGGCGCTCGTCGGCTCATTCTCGGGCTCGGCGCTCGGTTCACAACCCGAGCTGCGCGGCAAGGGGCGGTGGCTGGCCCGGTGGGCGGTGCCCACCGTGGCCGGCTCGGTGATCGGGGTGGTGCTGCTGCTGTCCACTCCCGACCGGCTGTTCGGACGGATCGTCCCCTTTTTCCTGGCCTTCGCCGCGGTGGCCTTGCTCTTCCAGCCACGGATCTCTCGATGGCGCGACGGGCGGCCCGAACAGACCAACCGGCTCTTGCTCCCGTGCGGGCTCTTCGCGGTGTCGATCTACAGCGGCTATTTCGGTGCCGGATCCGGGGTGATGGTCCTGGCGCTGCTGCTGGTCACGGTGGATCAGCACCTGGCGCGGGCCAATGCCCTCAAGAACATGCTCCTCGGGGTGGCCGACCTGGCCGCGGCCATCGGGTTCGCCGCGTTCGGGCCGGTGCACTGGACGGCTGCAGCCCCGTTGGGGGTCGGATTGTTCGCCGGCAGCATCGTCGGGCCTTCGGTGACCCGGCGGGTCCCGGGTCCATTGCTCCGGGTCCTGGTGGCGTTGGCCGGGCTTGGTCTGGCCATCTGGCTGTGGGTCTTCCCCACGTAGCAACGACGGGCCCGCCGGTGGCCGTTACCTGATCGAACCGGGCCCTCACACGAAGGCGTGGATGACGGCGCGGTAGTACGTGAGGGCGGGGTGAGCGGTCGGGCCGGTGGCGGGGACTCGGCCGAGGATTCGCCGCAGGACCGACGGCCGCTGGGCTCCCGCGGTCGGTGGAGCCTCGACGACGGGGACGACCCGGCTGAACCCGCCGGCCAGGGCCAGCTGGCAGAGCCCGTCCATCGTGGGCACGAACCAGTTGCCGTAGTCCCCGATGAACTGGCCGCCCGCAAAGAACTGCATGAGGCTCTGCCCCTCCAGTCCGTCGATATGGACGGCCTGGGTCTCGATCACCGCGACCTCGTCGGTCACCGAACGGACCCGCTCTAGGGCCCGGAGTGGCTCTTTCATGTGGTACAGCACGCCCAGGTACAAGACGACGTCGAAGTGCCCGACCGTTTCGAGGTCGACCGTCTGAAAGTCCGCCAGCATCGGCTCGACCTTGGAGTGAAGGACCTCCTTCGCGAAGTCGAAGGCACGGCGGCCGGGTAGGTCGGGCCGCCAGAAATCGGTGGTGTCCCGGCCATGGTCCGGGAGCACGCCCTTCTCCGCGCACTCGGCCCAATACAGCTGCCGGGCCGCCATGTCGACACCCCACACGTAGTGGTCCAGGGCCACCACCCGGGACGCACCGAGCCGCTCGGCCTGGAACGAGTAGTACCCGTCCCACGCCCCGATGTCGAGGACGGTCTTGCCGGAGAGGTCTGGCATCTCGTCGGGCCCAAGCTAGGGACCGGTCGACAACCCGTGCGTGACCACACCCTGGCCAAGGTCGATCGGGTGGAACCACCCCAGAGCGTCGGCGCGCGTCCGCAGCTCGTCGGGGCTCAGCACGGCGCCATGGTACATGGCGGGTTGGCGAGCCCGGACCTGGTGGACCTAGACATTGGGCCATGCGCGGAGCCGTCCTCAACACCAGCCCCGGCGACCTCGAGATCACCGAGCTCGTCATCGACAGCCCCGGCCCCCGCGAGGTCCTGGTCCGAACCGCGGCGGCCGGGTTGTGCCACAGCGACCTGCACACAATCGACGGGTCCGTCCCGGGCCGGCTCCCGGCCTGCCTCGGCCACGAGGCCGCCGGGGTGGTCGAGGCGGTGGGCGACCAGGTCCGCCACGTGGTCCCCGGCGACCACGTGATCACCTGCCTGTCGGTCTTTTGCGGGCACTGCGAGCACTGCGTGAGCGGCCATCCCAACCGGTGCGAGTCAAGCGAGATGCGCCGCGGCTCGGGCGAACGGTCCAGGTTGACGCTCGAGGACGGCACGACGATCAACCAGTACTTCAACCTGGCCAGCTTCGCCGATCTCATGTTGGTGCACGAGAACGCGGTGGTGAAGATCGTTGACGACATTCCGCTCGACCGGGCCGCCTTGATCGGCTGCGCGGTGGTGACCGGGGTGGGGGCCGTCATCCACACCGCCGAGGTCCGCCCGGGCGAGACGGTCGCCGTCATCGGCTGCGGAGGGATCGGCCTCAACTGCATCCAGGGGGCCCGGCTGGCCGGCGCCGGCCGGATCATCGCAGTCGACCGGATACCCATGAAGCTCGACCTGGCCAAGTTGTTCGGCGCGACCGACGTCGTCGACGCCTCCAGCGTCGACCCGGTCGCAGCCGTCCTCGAGATGACCTCTGGCGGCGTCCACCATGCCTTCGAAGCGATCGGCCTGAAGGCGACCGCCGAGGCGGCGTTCGGAATGCTCCGGGTGGGTGGCACCGCGACGGTGGTCGGGCTGCTCCCGCTCGGGGCGAACATCGAAGTGTCGGGGCTCTCGCTCATCGGCGAGCGCAAGCTGCAGGGCTCGCGCATGGGATCCAACCGGTTCCGTGTCGACATGCCGAGGCTGGTCGACCTCTACCTCCAGGGCCGCCTCGATCTCGACAACCTGATCTCGGCGCGAATCACCCTCGACCAGGTCAGCGAGGGCTTTGCGGCGATGCGATCCGGCGAGGTCGCCCGCTCGGTGATCATCTTTGACTGAAACATCTCTAACTAATTGCAATTGCCAATTGGAGTAATTGGAACTGATCGAGCTCAGCCTTTGACGATCTCGGCGTCGGCGATCTCGTCGCGCATGGCCCCCGACTCGCGCAGGTTGATCAGCGGGGCCGGGCGCCCGAGCAAGAACCCCTGGGCCTCGTCGCAGTTGGCCTGGCGGAGTTGCTCGAGCTCGAGCTCGGTCTCGACCCCTTCGGCCACCACTTCGAGGCCCAACTTGTGGGCGAGTTCGACCATGGCCGCCACGATGGAGCTGTCTTGGGCCGTGCCCAGTCCGGCGATGAAGGTGCGGTCGACCTTCAAGCTGTGGACCGGCAGCTTGGCCAGGTAGGAGAGGGACGAGTACCCGATGCCGAAGTCGTCGATGGCCAGGCTGACCCCGATGCGCTGGAGCTCTTCTAAGACCTCGTGGCCGACGGAGCCCTCGGTCACGATCACGCTCTCGGTGACCTCGATCGACAGGGCCGAGGCGGGCAGTCCGGTCGCCGCCAGGACCCGTTCGACGTCCTCGGCAAACTCGGCGTCGTCCAGCTGGCGGCCCGACACGTTGACCGCCACGTCGACGGTGTCGTAGCCGTCGGCCCGCCAGGCCGCGCATTGGGTGCACGCCTCGGTGAGCACCCAGCGGCCGATCTCGACGATGAGCCCGGTCTCCTCGGCCAAGGGGATGAACTCGGTCGGGGCCACGATGCCCAGGGCGGGGTGCTGCCAGCGCACCAGGGCTTCCATCGCGACCACCGCGCCGGTGCCGAGATCCTTGACCGGTTGGTAGTGGAGCACCAGCTCGGCACGTTCGACGGCCCGGTGGAGCCCGTTGATCAGCTCGGCCCGCCGGGTCGTCCGCTCGTCGAAGTCGGGGTGATAGATCTCCCAACGGGACCGGCCCCGTTGCTTGGCCATGTACATGGCGCTGTCGGCCCGGGCCACCAGCACGTGGGGATCGTCGCCGGGTCGCACGAACGCGAGCCCGATCGAGGCCGAGGTGAACAGCTCGTTGCCGGCCGCACTGAAGGGTTGGGCGACCGTCTCGCAGATCCGCTCGGCGATCGCCACGGCTTCTTTTTGGACGTCGTAGAGGTTCTCGCAGAGCACCACGAACTCGTCGCCACCCAACCGGGCCACCGTGTCGGCCGGCCGGAGCACCTCGCGCAGGCGTCGGGCCATCCCGATCAAGAGCTGGTCCCCGGCCGCGTGGCCGGCGATGTCGTTGACCGCCTTGAACCGGTCGATGTCGATGAACAGCACCGCCGAGTGGATGGAACGGCGCGAGGCGGCCTCGACCGACTGGGCCAGGCGTTCCAAGAACAGGACCCGGTTGGGCAGTCCGGTCAGCGCATCGTGCAGGGCCTGGTGGGTGAGGCGGGTCTGTTCCTCTTCGAGCTGGGATTGGAGGAGGCTGCGATAGTCGTCGCAGCGCCGAGCGACCTGCACCAAGGTGGCGTCGGTCCCGGCACAGACGGCCGTCTCGGCGAGCGAGAGCGCATCGGGGTCGCTACCCAGACGGGCCGCTTCCTCGCGGAACGTGCCGTTCAGGCGGTCTCGCCAGATCAAGAACACCTTCAAGAGGTCGGCGAGCGTCGAGCTGAGGTTGGCGACGTGCCATCCGGCGCTGGACGCCGAGCCTCCGGTATCGGTGAGTTCGCCGCTGACCAGGAACCGGCAGATTTGCTCGGTGCCCTCGGCGGTGAACCGTTCCACGTCCGTGCGGACCGCGTCGTCGTCGTCAGAACCGATGGAACGCCGCGAGAGATCCCAGCGCTCGACCACCTTCTGTGTCACCTCGTCGAGTCGCGCCAGCACGGCCAGGCCGAGCGCACCGGCGGTCCGCGTCGAAGAATCGGTCGTCTCGGGAGGGTGGACGCCCGGTGGGTCCGAGGAGCGCTCTTTGTTAGCCATCCGGGTGCGGATCCCTCGTCCGACAGCCCGGCGTGGGGCAACCCTGCGTCCGGCGGGCCGGTGTCCGACGACCCCGTGGGGCCTCGCAAGAACGCGCAAAGCAGAGGTCCTGGTGAGGGTATTGGATCATGGAGCGGTCACCCATACGCACGCCCCGATAGCAGAGCTCGAGACCACGTTGTACCAGACGGATAAGGCAAAAACGCGGCATTCCGCTACACCGGTTGCGCACGCGGTGCACGACGACGCCCAAGTGATGACGCATCTCGACGTCCTGGCGGTCCGCTCAGTCGCGCAGCCAGCCCGTTCCATTCCACATCACCACCAATGCCCTCACGATGTGGTCCTCTTCGGTAACGTCGGCCCGAAGCCTGACGGCAACCGATACACGATGGAGCCCTCCATGGGGTCACCCACCGGGCTCACGTCCTTCGGGTTCACGTCCTTCGGGTTCACACGGCATCGATCCCGTGAGGGCGAGCTTAAGGCGGACCCTGCGCCGGCCCGGGGACGACACCTTTGCAGTTTCCCTGCTCAGCGACGAATTTCGGATCGAATCGCGCGATGTCAGGATCGAGAACGCGACGCGGAGCACGGCGCTTCGAGACGAGGCCCCTCAGCGAGTGGTTTCGCTGTGCCCCGAACCGGTGCCGAAGCGGTCGATCAGCACCTCGTCGCGCATGGCCCCCGACTCGCGCAGGTTGATCAGCGGGGCCGGGCGCCCGAGCAAGAACCCCTGGGCCTCGTCGCAGTTGGCCTGGCGGAGTTGCTCGAGCTCGAGCTCGGTTTCGACCCCTTCGGCCACCACTTCGAGGCCCAACTTGTGGGCGAGTTCGACCATGGCCGCCACGATGGAGCTGTCTTGGGCCGTGCCCAGTCCGGCGATGAAGGTGCGGTCGACCTTCAAGCTGTGGACCGGCAGCTTGGCCAGGTAGGAGAGGGACGAGTACCCGATGCCGAAGTCGTCGATGGCCAGGCTGACCCCGATGCGCTGGAGCTCTTCTAAGACCTCGTGGCCGACGGAGCCCTCGGTCACGATCACGCTCTCGGTGACCTCGATCGACAGGGCCGAGGCGGGCAGTCCGGTCGCCGCCAGGACCCGTTCGACGTCCTGGGCAAACTCGGCGTCGTCCAGCTGGCGGCCCGACACGTTGACCGCCACGTCGACGGTGTCGTAGCCGTCGGCCCGCCAAGCCGCGCATTGGGTGCACGCCTCGGTGAGCACCCAGCGGCCGATCTCGACGATGAGCCCGGTCTCCTCGGCCAAGGGGATGAACTCGGTCGGGGCCACGATGCCCAGGGCGGGGTGCTGCCAGCGCACCAGGGCTTCCATCGCGACCACCGCGCCGGTGCCGAGATCCTTGACCGGTTGGTAGTGGAGCACCAGCTCGGCACGTTCGACGGCCCGGTGGAGCCCGTTGATCAGCTCGGCCCGCCGGGTCGTCCGCTCGTCGAAGTCGGGGTGATAGATCTCCCAACGGGACCGGCCCCGTTGCTTGGCCATGTACATGGCGCTGTCGGCCCGGGCCACCAGCACGTGGGGGTCGTCGCCGGGTCGCACGAACGCGAGCCCGATCGAGGCCGAGGTGAACAGCTCGTTGCCGGCCGCACTGAAGGGTTGGGCGACCGTCTCGCAGATCCGCTCGGCGATCGCCACGGCTTCTTTTTGGACGTCGTAGAGGTTCTCGCAGAGCACCACGAACTCGTCGCCGCCCAACCGGGCCACCGTGTCGGCCGGCCGGAGCACCTCGCGCAGGCGTCGGGCCATCCCGATCAAGAGCTGGTCCCCGGCCGCGTGGCCGGCGATGTCGTTGACCGCCTTGAACCGGTCGATGTCGATGAACAGCACCGCCGAGTGGATGGAACGGCGCGAGGCGGCCTCGACCGACTGGGCCAGGCGCTCCAAGAACAGGACCCGGTTGGGCAGTCCGGTCAGCGCATCGTGCAGGGCCTGGTGGGTGAGGCGGGTCTGTTCCTCTTCGAGCTGGGACTGGAGCAGGCTGCGATGGTGGTCGAAGACCTTGGCCACCCGGACGAGGGCCGAGTCCGAGCCAATCCTGGTCGCCCCGATGGCGAGGTCCAGCGCCGCGGGGTCGCTACCCAGGCGGTCGGTCTCCTCTTGCAAGATCTCGATCGTGACGTCTCGCCAGAAGAGGTACATCTTCACGAGGTCGGCCAGCGAGACCGACTGGTTGGCGGCGGCCCGTCCGGGGGACGCCTGGCTGTCCGCTCGCTGGCCGGTGACGACCTCTCCGGTGATGAGGTACTGGGTGATCTGCTCGGTGCCGCCCTTCACGAAACGAGCGACGTCCTCGCGCACCCGTTCGGTCACCGGCCCTTCGTCGCTGCGCCCGGCCTCCCAACGTTGAGAGACGCCCTCGATCACGTCCTCGGTGCGGGCCCGTAGCGCCAGGCCGAGGGACACGACGGACTCCGACGGCCGCTCCGGGCTCTCTACGGTCCCCCGTGCGTTCCGACGCGAGGTCTTGCGCCGGGACGGCACCTCATCCTCGCTCACCGAGTTTCGGTTCCGGTGTCCGACCGCCACGCCGGTACCGGGTCGCTCGCAGTGGCCACGCGCCCTCGGGTTCTTCCTCGGAGGCCATTTGCCTCGTTCGAAGAGATGTCATTCCGTTGTAGCAGACGGTCGGCCGAAAACGGTGGAGCCTACGACGGTCGCAGAACCACACGCAGGGAATTCGTCGCCCGGCCCGGGCTGGCTGGGTCTCTGCGGTGCCGAAGGTCCTACGGCGCCGATCACCTCGGGGCCGGGTTCTCCGACTGGCGACCGAGATGGCCGAGCACGCGGGCACCGATGCCCGGGCCATCCAGCGCGAGGTCGGCCAGGATGTCGGCGGCGCGGCCGTGGGGCACGTACTCGACCGGCACGCCGGCGCAGAGCACCCGAGGCGAGCGATCGCCACCGGCGGCCAACAGGGCCGAGGAGACCAAGGACCCGACGCCGCCCTCGGCGACCCCGTCCTCGGCCACCAGCACCAGGGGGTGGTGGGAGGCGTGGTCCAGCAAGGCCGGATCGAGCGGGCTCAGCGACCTCGGGTCCCAGACGGTGGCCGACACGCCCTGGGGCTCGAGCAACCCCGCCGCCTCCTCGCAGGCGGCGAGCATCTTGCCCACGCCGATCAGGCACACGTCGGTTCCGACCCGCACCAGCCGGGCGGCCAGGCCCGCACCGGTGAGTGCTGCGGGGGGGCCTCGGTCTTCGGCCACCGGATGGCCACCGGTCCGGTGCCGGACCGCAGCGCCCATCGGAGCATCACCCCCACCTCGTCGGTAGGAGGACGGGGCGAGCACGGTCATTCCCGGGACCTTGGTCAGCAGGGCCAGGTCGGTCACCCCGTGGTGGCTCGGCCCGTCGTCTCCGGTGATGCCGGCCCGGTCGATGCAGAACACGACCGGGAGCCGGTGGAGCCCGACGTCGTAGTACAGCTGGTCCCAGGCCCGGTTGAGGAAGGTCGAGTAGATCGCCACGACCGGGCGCAGCCCGGCCATGGCCATTCCCGCCGCGGCGGTGACCGCGTGCTGCTCGGCGATGCCGACATCGAAGAACCGGTCGGGGTAGCGCTCCTTGAACACGCTCAGCCCGGTCGGCCCGTCCATCGCCGCGGTGATCGCCACCACCTCGGGCCGGTCCCCGGCCTCGGCCACGAGCGCCTCGGCGAAGGCCTCGGTGTAGCTGTGGGCTGCCCGCGCGAAGCGCGCCGGCCGGTGTCGGGGTCGAACGGCGCCGATGTCGTGCAGGCACTTCGCGTCGTCGGCCTCGGCGAAGCCGTAGCCGCGGCCCTTGATCGTGTGCACGTGGAGCACGACCGGCCCCTGGTGGCGCGCCGCCTCGCGCAGCGCCGGCTCGAGCGGCGCCCACGTCGTGGCCGTCGACCGGACCCAGGTACGCGATGCCGAGCGCCTCGAAGAAGCCGGCCGGGGCCTTCGGGTCGCACAGCTCGTCGTCGAGTCTCCCGGCAGTGGTGAGCGGCGAGACCGTCGGCGCGTAGGAGCGGCCGTTGTCGTTCAGCACGATCAGCACCGGCGCACCGGACACGCCGATGTTGTTGAGCGCCTCGTAGGCGAGACCGCCGGTCAGCGCCCCGTCCCCCACCACCGCGATGACCCGGCCGGAATCCCCGCGCAGGAGCCGGGCCTCCGGCCATCCCGTAGGCGTAGGAGAGCGCGGTCGAGGCGTGGCAGTTCTCCACCAGGTCGTGCGCGGACTCGGCCCGGTTCGGGTACCCCGACAGGCCGCCGGCCTGGCGCAGGCCCGCGAAGTCGCCGGCCCGGCCGGTCACCAGCTTGTGCACGTAGGCCTGGTGGCCGGTGTCCCAGACGATGCGGTCGCGCGGCGAGTCGAAGACCCGGTGCAGGGCCAGGGTCAGCTCGACCACGCCCAGGTTGGACCCGAGGTGGCCCCCGTTGCGCGCCACCGAGGTGACCAGGAACCGTCGGATCTCGGCCGCCAGCGCGTCGAGGGCCCGGCGGTCCATCGCCGCCAGGGCGCCCGGGGTCAGCCCGCGGCAGGCTCTCGGGGGCGTCCACGCGTTGGCGTTCGGTTCGGCCGGTTCCACGATCAATGGATGTTCACCAGGGCGCGGATCGACTGACGGAGCGAGCTCATGCTGGCGATCACCGCAGTCGGCTCGTAGCCGCAGTGGGCCATGCAGTTGGCACAGCGCGGGTCCTCGCCCGCGCCCGTACTTCGACCAGTCGGTCGTCTCGACCAGCTCCTGGTAGCTCGAGGCGTACCCGTCGGACATGAGGTAGCAGGGGCGCTGCCAGCCGAGCACCGAGTAGCTCGGGATCCCCCAGGCGGTGCAGCCGAACTCGACCTTGCCCTCCAAGAAGTCGAGGAAGAGCGGCGTGTGGTTGAGCCGCCACTTCTTGCGCCGCTTCTCGGCGAAGGCCTCCGCGAAGAGCTTGCGGGTCTGCTCGACCCCCATGAAGTGCTCCTGGTCGGGCGCCTTCTCGTAGGCGTAGGCCGGCGAGATCATCATGGCGTCGACCTTCAGGTCGTCGTTCAGGAAGTCGAGGACGTCGCGCACCGTCTTGGGCGAGTCGGTGTTGAAGAAGGTCGAGTTGGTGGTGACCCGGAAGCCCTGGCTCTTGGCCTCCTTGACCGCCTCGACGACCTCGTCGAAGACCCCGACCCGGTCGACCGCCGCGTCGTGGCGCTCGCCGAGCCCGTCGACGTGGACGACCCAGGAGAAGAAGTGCGACGGGGTGAAGCGGTCGAGGCGGCGTCGCAGCAGGACCGCGTTGGTGCACAGGTAGACGTAGACCTTGCGCTTGATCAGCTCGGCCACGATCTTGTCGATGTCGGGGTGCAGCAGCGGCTCGCCGCCGGCGATGGACACCATCGGGGTCCCGCTCTCCTCCACCGCGCCGACGATGTCTTCCACCGACAGCCGCTTGCGCAGGATGTCGGTCGGGTGCTGGATCTTGCCGCAGCCCGGGCACGACAGGTTGCAGGCGAACAGCGGCTCGATCTCGACGATGAAGCGGGTAGTACTGCTTCTTCTTCAGCTTGTTGCCGGAGCAGGTGGGCCCCGATCCGGAGGTTCTGTCGCATGGGAATTGGCATTAGCGCACCTGTTGGGGGAGGGAGAAGCGGACGGATTCTTCGACGGTTCGGTGTTCGGCGACTTCGGTGGGACCGAGGCCGCCCAGGGCCTCGACGAGCTCGTCCGACCAGCGACTCGGGGGCCGAGGCCCCGGCGGTGACGCCGACCACCTCGACACCGGCCAGCCAACGCGAGGTCGAGCTCGCCGGCGTCCTCGACCAGCTCGGCGCGGCATCCCTCGCGCCGGGCCACCTCGACCAGGCGGGCGGTGTTGGAGGAGTTGGCCGAGCCGACGACGAGCACCAGGTCGCAGTGGCCGGCCAGGGACGCGCACCGCGTCCTGACGGTTCTGGCTGGCGTAGCAGATGTCGTTGGCGCTCGGACCGACCAGGCGTGTGAAAGCGATCCCGCAGCGCCGCGACGACCTCGGCCGTCTCGTCGACGGCGAGCGTGGTCTGGGTCAGATAGGCGACCGGGGTGTCGGGACCGTAGGGCAGGCGTTCCACGTCGTCGACGCCCTCGACGAGGTCGATCGCGTCGGGCACCTCGCCCATCGTGCCGACCACCTCCTCGTGGTCGGCGTGGCCGACGAGCACGATGCGCCGGCCCTGGGAGGCGAAGCGCCGGGCCTCGTGGTGGACCTTGGCCACGAGCGGGCAGGTGGCGTCGATGACCGACAGGTCCGGGCCGCGCCGCCGCCTGGCCACGGACCTCGGGGGAGACGCCGTGGGCGGCCAACACGACGGTGGCGCCGTCGGGCACCTCGTCGAGCTCCTCGACGAAGACCGCGCCGCGTCGCTCGAGATCCGCCACCACGTGGGCGTTGTGCACGATCTGGCGGCGCACGTAGACCGGCGCGCCGAAGCGGTCGATGGCCCGCTCGACGATCTCGATGGCCCGCTCGACCCCGGCGCAGAACGACCGGGGCGCGGCCAGCTCGATCCGGCGGGCGGCGGCGGCGGCGGCCCAGGCCTCGAGGGCCGGCCGCACCTACGCAGCGCGGCCAGGGCCCGGAGCCCGCCCAGCACCGGGCCGCCACGGCAGCGAGTCGGCCACCGCCCGGACGACGGCGAGCGGGATGTCGCCCAGGGTGTCGGCCAACCAGGCCGACTCCATGTCGGCGGCCAGCGCGCCGTCGGCGCCCAGCGCCGCCCGCTCCTCGGACCGGGCGAAGCGCGGCACCGAGACGATCGGGCCGCGCCGCACCGACAACCCGGCCCGCTCGAGCTCGGCGGCGACGAGCTCGGCCGAGGCCAGCGTCCTCGCGCGACCGTCCACGGTGCGCAGCTCGGTCGCCACGACGAGGTCGCCGGCGCTCAGACCATCGGACGACCCCGCCCGCGACACCGACCATGGCCACCGCGACCGGGCCGTCTGCGGCGCGCGCAGCTTGGCGTCGGCCGCGCTCGCTGGGGCCCCATGCCGATCACCTGGACGCGCCCGCCCACGGCGAGGGCCTCGATCCGCAGCGCTGAGAGCACGCGGAGCTCAGCCACGGCCGTCCTCGGTGGCCAGGTAGCGCCCGAGCGCCGACAGCGGGAAGACCATCCGGTAGAGGTGGTAGTTGATGTAGAAGTCGCCCGGGAAGCCGGTGCCGGTGAACCAGGGCTCGTCCCAGGTGCCGTCGTCGCGCTGGGTGTCGACGAGGAACTGCACCCCCGGGCGGCGGCCGATCGCGCTCACCCGCCGCCACCAGCGCCCTGCAGCGCCCAGCCGGTCTGGGAGGCGGTCGAGCTGCCCCGGCCCGCCAGGCCGGGTCGTCGTAGGAGCGCAGGTCCTCGCCCCAGCCGCCGTCGTCGTTCTGGTGCTCGACCAGCCAGCGACCGCCCGGCCGATCGACCGGGTCCGACCGGGCGCGATCCCAGCGGCGACGAGGGCCACGCACGGCGGCTCCGGTCCCGTAGACGTAGTTGGCGCCCCAGCGGCCGAACCACGACCCGTCGTCCTCCTGGGCCGCCGAGCAGCCAGGCGACGCCCGCGCTCGAGCGCGTCGGCAGGGCCGGGGGCCGAGTCGCGGCCAGCATCTCGACGACGTGCGCGGTCACGTCCGCGCTCGGCGGGTCGATGAGCTCACCGAAGTCGCAGAACGGGCAGCTCGCGGCACAGCGTCTGGGTGTTGTCGACGTCGAACGCGCCCCACCCGCCGTCGCTGGCACTGCATGCCGAGCACCCAGTCGATCGCCCGGTCGACCGAGGGGTGACGCGGCCAGCTCGGTGCGCGGCGAGGGCCAGCACCACCTCGGCGGTGTCGTCGATGTCGGGGTACCAGTCGTTCTCGAACTCGAAGGCCCATCCGCCCGGGGCGAGGTCGGGCCGCCGGACGCTCCAGTCGCCCCGCTCGGTCGACCTCCTCGCCACCAGCCAGTCGCGGCCGCGGCGACGAGCGCGGGGTCGTCGGGCTTCACCCCGGCGTCGGCGAGGGCGATCATCGCCAGCACGGTGTCCCACACCGGCGACTGGCAGGCCTCGAGCCGCCGGCCGCGCTCGTCCTCGATGGTGAAGGCGTCGAGGCCGGCCAGGCCGGCCGCGCATGACCGGGTGATCGAGCGCGTAGCCGCGCAGGTCGAGCGCCATCATCGAGTACACCCACGGCGGCTGGATCCCGCCCCACGAGCCGTCGTTCTCCTGGCGGGCGACGATCCAGCGCTCGGCCCTGGCCAGCGCGGCCCGCCGGAGGAACCGCAGCGGCCGGCGCTCGTAGCGATGCAGCAGCCGGTCGAGCAGCGGTGAAGCGCCCGCCCCAGCTCGACAGCGAGGCCCGGTGGGCGACGGGCTGCCCGGTGCGGAGCTCGTCGATCCCCACGTCGATCGGCCGGACGGGCCGGTAGTGGAAGACGACCGCCAGGGCCACCACCGTCTGGCGGGCCCAGCAGGCGAAGTCGTAGATGTTGAGGGGGAACCACTTGGGCAAGAAGACGAGCTCGGGCGGCAGCACCGGGAGCTCCTCCCACGGCCACAGCCCGAAGAGGGCCAGCCAGATGCGGGTGAAGACCCGGGTCGCCTCGACCCCGCCCGACGCGAGCACGTAGCTCGGCCGCCCGGCGCCATGTGCGGGGCGTCCGGGCAGGTCGCCGGCCAGGCGCAGGGCGAGGTAGGCCTCGACGGTGGTGGAGAGCTCGGGCGGCCCGCCGTAGAAGTTGGCCCAGGTGCCGTCGTCGCGCTGGTTGGACCGGATCCACGTGGCCGCTCGCCGGCGGTCTGCTCGTCGGTGCGGATACCCAGGAACTGGCGGAGCAGCAGGTCCTCGGCGTCCATCGTCACGTTGGTCTCGAGCTCGCCCTTCCAGTAGCCCGGCTCGTCCTGCATCGAGCAGCAGCGCGTCGCCGGCCGCGTCGAGACATCGCGCGCGGTCCGGTCGGTTGGCTCGGTCCTCGGCCCGTCGGCGCGTTGAGCGGTCGGCGTCATCGGTCGCGCTCGGTCACGAAGCGGGCGATCGCGACCAGCTCGTCGCGGTAGGCCGGCGACCAGTGGCACCGAGTCGAGCGCCTCCAGCGCCTCGGACAGCGCCCGGTCGGCGATGGCCATGACCTCGCGGCGGGCGCCGGTCGCCTCGATCCGCCGGGCCGCCTCGGCAAGACGTCGGCACTCGCTCAGCTCGGCGGCCAGCAAGTGCGTCGAGCTCGGCTCCCGCCGTTGGCCCGGGCGATGACGACCGGCAGGCTCTTCTTGTGCGCGAGGAGGTCGCTGCCGACCGGCTTGCCGGTCTTGGCCGGCTCGCCCCAGATGCCGAGCACGTCGTCGACCGCCTGGAAGGCGATGCCGAGGCGCGAGCCGAAAGCGGCCAAGCGCCTTGATCGTCGGCGTCGTCGGCCCCGGCCAGGACCGCCGCCGATGGCGCTCGCGCAGGCGAGCAGCGCCCCGGTCTTGCCCTCCTCCATCGTCAGGCACTCCTCGGCGCTGACCGCCGTCGCGGCGCTCGAAGGCCATGTCGTCGGCCTGGCCCCCGATCATGGCGCGCGGTCGCCTCGGCCAGCAGCTGGGCGGCCCGGACCCGCCTCGGCGTCGGGTCCTCGAGGAGCAGCTGGGTGGCCAGGTTGGCCAGGGCGTCGCCGACCACGATCGCCCGGCCGACGCCGAACGCGGCCCAGACGCGTCGGGCGGTGCCGACGCTCCTCGTCGTTGTCGATGATGTCGTCGTGGATGAGCGAGTAGTTGTGGACCAGCTCGACCGCCACCGCGCCCGACGACCCCGTCGGGCTCGGTCCCGCCGGCCGCCGCGGCGCCGATGACCGCCAGCGCCGCCCGCACGCCCTTGCCGCCGCCGGCCAGGTGGTGCAGCACCGGCTCGCGCAGCTCGGGCTCGAGCCGCGCCGACCGCCTCGTGCGAGGGCCGGCCGCACGAGGGCGCCCGACCCGCGCCAGGGCGTCCTCGGCCGACGCAGCGACGTGGGCGGCACTCACGAGCGCCACCGTCACTCGAGACTCGATCGGCTGGCCGGCCGATCGCCAGCCGGTCGAGGGCCGCCGCGGCCGCGGCGGCGCCGCTGCGCACCGCGCCCTCCATGGTGGCCGGCCACCCCGTGTCGCACCACGCCCCGGCCACGCAGCACCCGGTCGAGCGCGGTCGGACCGCCGGCCGCAGCGAGGCCGAGCCCGGGACCGCCCGGAAGGTCGCCGACGCGCTCCCGCGACACCACCCCGTCGAGGAGCCGCGGCGTCGGCGGCCGCCGGGCAGCACCTCGGCCAGGGCGTCGAGGTAGCCGGCGATCAGCTCCTCGGGACGCCGGCCGATGTCGGCGTCGGCCGCCGACAACGAGATCGAGAGGCACTGCTCGCCGTCGCGCGCCGCCTCGGCGTCTCCGAAGTGCGCCGAGTCGGTCCGGTCGAAGACGAACTGCACCGGCGAGTCCGACGCAGGCGAACATCGGCAGATCGGTGACCCGGCGGTCGAAGCACGAGGTGCACGTTCACGATCGGGCGAGGCCCCGAGGCCGCGCGACCGGGCCGAGCGCCGCCGCCCGCGAGCAGGCCGGCGGCGACCTCGGGCGGGGTGGCCACGACGACCGCGTCGGCCTCGAGCGCGCCGCTCGCCGAAGGACACGACCGGTCGCCGTCTCGGACCGAGCGTCGATCGCGTCGACGGCCGCCGCCGAGGACCACCTCCACCCCGGCGCTCGGCCAGCGCCCGCGAGGCCTGCTCGCCGTGGAGCTCGCCGAGCGGCACCTTCGACCAGCCGATGTCGCCGGCATCGGCTGCGTCGAGGAGCCCGGTGCGGAACACCATGGCGGCCAGGGCGAGCGACGCCGTCGTCGGCCGAGACGTTGAGGGTCGGCAGCGCGATGAGGTTCCACAGCGCCGCGATCGCCGTCGGGACGTTGGCCGTGTGCGCGCGCAGCCACGGGCCCGAAGGCGACGTCGTCGAGGGCGGGGTCGTCGAGGTCGAGCCGGCGCAGCGCCAGGGCCGGCCGGGCCAAGCCGGGCCCGGTCGCCGAGACCGAGAGATGGCGGTAGCGGGCGAGCGAGCCGAGCGAGGTGCAGCGGGGCCGGCAAGCGACGAGCGGCTGATGACCGCCGGCCGGCCCGCCGGGCGCGAGCACCGGGACCTCGAGGCGCGGCCTGGAGGTGCACCATGTCGGCGGCCCCGATCCGGTCGAGGAACGACCGGTAGGCGGTGCAGCATCGCAGGAAGACGTGCTGGCCGTTGTCGAACCAGCGGCCCTTGCGCCGGAACGACCAGGTGAGCCCGCCGAGCTTGCCCCGGCGCTCGAGCAGGGTGACCCGACGCCCCGCCGTCGGCGGCGCCGAGCGCGGCCGCGATCCCGGCCAGGCCGCCACCCACCACGACGACGTCGGGCCGGCTCACGACGTGACATCCCGGCCAGCGCTCGGGCGGCGACCACCGCCTTCTCTCGACCCGACAACGACACCCGGCCCACGGTGACCGCGAGCGGGTCCGCCTCGATCCGGTCGAGCAGCCGGCGGTAGATGCCCGGCCATGGCGCCGACGCACGCCCGGCTCCGCCGGTCGAGCAACGGGAGGAGCTCCAGGCCCTGGGCGAACCACGACCGGGCCCGGGTGCACTCGAACGCGACCAGGGCGGCGATCGGCTCGGGCGGCCCGGCGAGGTCGGCCGGACAGCCCACCGCTGCGGCGTCGGCGGCCGGCAGGTAGACCCGCCCGTTTCCCCGGTCCTCGACGACGTCGCGCAGGATGTTGGTGAGCTGGAGCGCGACGCCGAGGTCGTCGGCCAGGGCGACGGCGCCCTCGCGCTCGGTGGACGCCGAAGACGGCCAGGGAGAGCCGGCCGACCGTGCCGGCCACCCGTCGGCAGTAGCCGACGAGCTCGTCGATCGTCTCGTAGTGGGTGCCGTGCACGTCCATCTCGCAGCCGTCGATGAGCTCACCGAAGGCCGTCATGGGCAAGCCGGTAGCGGGTCGCCGCGTCGGCGACGGCGACGAGCACCGGGTCCTCGCCGTCGCGAGCGCGTCGACGTCCTTGCGGACCCGGCTGAGCCCGGACAGCTTCTCTTCGACGCGTCGCCATCGCCGTCGCCGATGTCGTCGATGCGTCGGGCCAACGCGTAGACGGCCGAGAGCGCACGCCGCTCGGGCGGGCGCAGCAGGCGGATCCCGTAGGCGAAGTTCTTGGCCTCCCGCCGGGTGATCGCCTCGCACTCGTCGTAGGCGGCGGCGACGTTCATGCGGGCCCCGCCCTCGGACACGCACGTGGCCAACCACCGGGCGGCGCAAGCGATGCGGCCGTGGTCGGCAACGATGCGCCACCACGTCGTAGGAAGCCCGCTCGATCGCGTCGAGGGCGGCCTCGCCACCGGCGCTGAACGCGGCCGACGGCGAGGCGTGGCCGGAGCCGGAGCGACGCCGACAGCGGAGCGCCGTCGGCCAGCAGCGCACGGGCCCGACGGACCTCGTAGCGCGACCACGTCGCGCAGCGCCGGCCGGTGCTCGCTCCGACAGCGCTGCGAGCTCGACAGCGCCTCGGTCGGGCACCCGAACAACGCCAGGTCCTCCAGGGGGAGGTAGATGCGGCCCGCCCGTGCGTCCTCGGCGACGTCTTGGAGATGTTCGACGAGCTGCAAGCCGATGCACACGTCGGTCGAGACCGCGCGACGCGCTCGGGCGTGGCGGCCTCGAGGATCGACAGCACCAGCCGGCCGACCGGGGCCGCCGAGAGCATGCAGTAGGCGACCAGGTCGTCGAAGGTCGCGTAGCGAGTGACGATCTGGTCCTGCCGGTTGGCCGCGATGAGGGCGCGGAACGGGTCGAGCGGGAGGCCGAAGCGGGCGATCGTCGGGGCGAGCGCGACGAACACCGGGTGCGTCGGCGCTGCCGCGGCGGCCCGTTCGAGCTCGGCCTCGGCCCAGTCGAGCTGGGCCAGCCGGTCGCCTTCGGCCTCGTCACCGATGTCGTCGACGAGCCGGGCGAACCCGTAGACGGCCAAGAAGGTGGGATCGAAGGGCCCGTGGCAGCACGCCGCGAGGCGACGGGAAAGTTTTCCGAACTGGCCTGGGACATCACGCCGGACGCCGAGAACGGCGGCGAGCTCACGCGCGGTGTCCTGTCGCTGGTGATACCACCCCCAAGCTCCTCACGTATAGCGCCAGTGACCGATGGTCCACCCTTGTTATACGTGCGGCGACGGCCCGTCAAGAGCGACGACGGGCGCGCGACGCGTCGCGCGCCCGATATGGCGCGCTGTCCAAACGTTTGATCGGTCAGTCGGTCAGTACGACTGTGACCGCAGTCCGAGGGCCGGTCGAACCAGCCCCAAGATGACCGTTTCGACGACTTGGCGCGCTGCCGGGATGGCTCCTTGGGCCCGCAACCGTGGCCTCAGTCGGGTGGCCAGCCCTTGGACCACCGACGCGACGATGCCTGCCGACTTGGGCTCGTCGCGCAACTCCCGGGTCACCGCTTCGAGCAGGAGGGGGGCGAGCGGCGCCAGGAGCGACCGCAGCTCTCCCACGGCCTGGGTCTTGCTCAGGGTGCCGCCGCGCTTGTCCAGGGCCGCCCCCACGGCCTCGACGGTGGAGCGGGCCGCCGCCACGAAGATGGCGTCCTTGGAGTCGAAGTACCGGTAGAAGGTCCCCTTGGCGATGCCGGCCGAATCGCAGATCTCGCTGACCGAGACGCCGTCGTACCCGTGACGGGCGAACGCCTCTCGGGCCGTGTCGAGCAGGCGCTCGGCGGCCGCATCGACACCAGACACCAAACCGTCGGCGACCAGCGAATCCCAGGTCGCTTCGGTCAGGCCGTCGGCGCTCGCCGCCAGCAGAGCCGGGAGCACCTCGCGGACGGTGTCGAGCGGGACTTGGTGGGCCCGCAGCGAGCGGATCGCCCCGAGCGCGGCGACGTGGCGCTCGTCGTAGGAGAAGCGGTTCGGCACCACCTGCTGGGCCGGGGGCAAGAGACCGAGCTTGCGGTAGTGATGGATCGTCGGAACGGGCACCCCGCTGCGAGCGGCCAGCTCCGACACGCCGAACCCGACTTCACCATCAGCATCAACCCGGGCGTGTGTTTGCGTCACCTCGCCTGTTCTACCACCCGAACGTTTGCTTGGGTCAAACCATTGTCCAACAGGCATTGGCAAGCGGCATCGACCGTCGGGGGTTGAGCTTCCGCCCGGCCCTAATCCGTCGAGTGATCGGTCCACAGGGCGATCCCCGAGCCGCGCCGCACCGGACACGTAGCGTCTGATCGATGGGCACACCGATGGACCGCCGGCACTTCCTTTGGCGGGTGGGCGCCCTGACCGCCTCGGTGGGCTCGGTCGCGCTCCTCGGCGCAGCCGCCGGATGCACCCGTTCGCCGGCCAAGGTCCCCAAGGCCGCCCCGACGACCGTCCCGGTGACCACCGGCCCGCCCGACTGGGCCGAGCTCGCCCGGATGCTCTCGGGGTCGGTCATCGTGCCGTCCTCCTACGGCGGCGCGATGCAACTCGGTGGGCACCGACCGAGACCGCCTTCGTCCATCGCAACGTGCTGGCCGGGATCCAGATGATCGCCAACTGGGGATCGGGCACCGAACCGAGTGACGCGGCCTCGTGGCTCGCCGCGGCGGCGGGCCGACCTCGCGCCGTACACGAACGGCGCCTACCAGAACTACATCGACCCGACCCTGCCGGACTGGCAGCAGGCCTACTACGGCGCCAACCTCCCGCGCTTGGTCAAGGTCAAGGCCCGGGTCGACCCCGACGACTTCTTCCACTTCGCGCAGTCCATCCCGACGACGCTGCCGTCACCCACGTGATCAAGTACCTCGGCTCCAAGCGACGGCTCGGTCCCGGTGCTGTCCGCAGATGATCCAGGCCGTGGGTGCGGGGCGGGCACTCGACCTGTTCACCGGGACCACCCGGGTCGCACAGGCCATGAAGGCGCTCGGGGTCGACGGTGACCGCCGTCGACACTTCCCGCTACTCCGAGGTGTTCGCCCGCTGCTACGTCGAGACCGACGCCCGGGCGAGTCGACCCCCGCGAGCTGCAGCGAGCGATCTCGTACCTCGACGCCGTCGAACCGAACGCCGGGTATGTCACCGAGACCTTCTGCGACAATCCCGATTCTTCCAGCCGTTCAACGGGGAGCGGATCGACGCGATCCGAGACGCGATCGAGCGCGACTTCGCCGGCAGCCCCCTCTACCCGATCGTGCTCGACCAGCCTGATCGAGGCGGCCGACCGGGTCGATTCGACCACCGGGGTCCAGATGGCCTACGTGAAACAGTGGGCGCCACGCTCGTTCAACCGCCTCGAGCTGCGGGTGCCCGAGCTGCTCGCCGGGCGCGGGATCGGCCATCCGGGCGGACGCGTGCCGGCTCGCCCCGACGCTCGGCCGCTTCGACGTCGCGTACCTCGACCCCCCCTACAACCAGCACCGCTACTTCACCAACTACCACGTCTGGGAGACCCTGGTCGCATGGGACGCCCCCGACCACTACGGCGTGGCGTGCAAGCGGGTCGACGCGCGCGACGAAGAGCACGAAGAGCGTCTTCAACTCGAAACGCACCATGCCCGCCGCGTTGGCCCAGGTGGTTGCCGACGTCGACTGCGATCTGTTGATCCTCTCGTACAACGACGAGTCGTGGCTCTCACTCGACGAACTGGTTTCGATGTGCGCGCACCACGAGGCGGTCACCTCGCTCAGCTTCGACTCGCCTCGCTACGTCGGGGCCCGCATCGGGATCCACAACCCGGCCGGCACAACGCGTCGGCACCGTCTCACACCTACGGAACCACGAGTACCTGGTGCTGGCCGGGTCGCGCACGGCTGTGGACCGGGCCACCGGAGCGGCGATGCCCTGGGTCGCCTGAGCCATTTCGGCTCCCATCACCATCGTGGTGACGCCGTGCCGGGCGCCGAACCAAAGAGAGATGTAACAGTGGGCCCATGAGCGCCACCGCATCGAGCCAGACCCCGCCACGGGATCACCGTCCCCTTCGACGCCCCCCTGCACGAGCACCGCCGCTGGTACGAGCTGCTCGTCGACCTCGGCTACACCGACGTCTGGTCGGCCGAGGTCGACGGTGCCGACGGCTTCACTCCCCTGGCCCTGGCGGCGGCCTGGACGCCGAGCCTCAACTTGGGCATCGCCATCGCCCCCGCCTTCACCAGAGGGCCGGCGCTGATCGCCCAGACCGTGGCCGCGATGGCCGACGCCGCCCCGGGGCGATTCGCCCTCGGGCTCGGCACGTCCTCCGAGGTGATCGTGCAACGCTGGAACGGGATCGAGTTCGACGAGCCCTACCACAAGGTGCGCGACGTCCTGCGGTTCGTGAAGTCGGCCCTGACCGGCGAGAGGGTGGAGAGAGACTTCTCGACATTCGAGAGCCAGGGCTTCCGGCTGACCCGGGTCCCGGAGCCGATCCCGCCCATCTACCTGGCCGCGCTCCGCCCCGGGATGCTGCATCTCGCCGGTCGGGAGGCCGACGGGGCGATCCTCAACTGGCTGTCGGCCGAGGACGTGAAGAAGGCGGTGGCCGAGATCGGCGGTGAGGGGCACAAAGAGGTCGTGGCCCGCATCTTCGTGATCCCGAATGCCGACCCCAACGTCGCCCGGGCCGTCGGGCGCCGGATGATCACCGCCTACATGAACGTCGAGGCCTACGCGGAGTTCCAGCGATGGCTCGGACGCGGACCCGAGCTCGAGCAGATGTGGAAGAAGTGGTCTGCTGGCGACCGCCGGGGTGCCTTGGAGGCGATCCCCGACCAGGTCGTCGACGATCTGGTGGTGCACGGAAGCTTCGAGGAGTGCCGGGCCAAGATCGCCCGCTACGTCAGAACGGCGTGACCGTGCCGGCACCGATGATCATCCCGGTCGGTGTCGACCTCGAGGACGCGATCCGGGGGTTGGCCCCCTCGGCGTAGCGCGTGTGGGCAGGCCCGTTCGGTGGTAGCCCTTGGGTATGGACATCGACCTTCGTACGACGTCACTCCGTGAGTTGGCCGACTCGGTTCGGCAAAAGAAGGTGTCGGCCCGCGAGTTGACCGCCACGGCGCTGGCCCGCATCGAAGAACTCAATCCGGCGCTCAACGCGTTCGTGGCGGTCGACGCCGAGCGCGCCCTCGCGCAAGCCGGTGCGGTCGACCAGATCGTGGCCTCCGGAGGCGACCCCGGGTCGCTGGCCGGCATCCCCATCGGGGTCAAGGACCTCGAGGACGCGGCCGGTTACCGCACCACCCACGGCTCGCCGAGGTGGGCGAACGACCCGGTCGCCGAGCACGACTCGGTACTGGTGGCGCGTCTGCGGGCGGCGGGGTGCGTCGTGGTGGGAAAGACCAACACGCCCGAATTCGGCTGGACCGCCAAGACCGAGAATGCCGTGTTCGGCACGACCAAGAACCCTTGGAACCTCGACCACACCCCGGGGGGCTCCTCGGGCGGCACCGCGGCGGCGCTCGCAGCGGGGATGGTGCCGTTGGCGACCGGCTCCGACGGCGGCGGCTCGATCCGGATCCCGTCGGCCTGCTGCGGCCTGTCTGGGATGAAGGCCTCCATGGGTCGCGTCCCGTCCGGCGGCCCCCGCCCGCCCGACTGGCCGGGTCTGTCGGCCAAGGGCCCGATGGCCCGTCGCATCGAAGATGTCGTGCGCGCCCTCGACGTGGTGGTGGCACCGGAGCCGACAGACCTGCGGTCGCTGCCGAGGCCCGAGGCGTCGTGGTTGGCCGCTCTGGAGGATCCTCACCCGCCGGCCAAGGTCTTGTGGGCGCCCACACTCGGCTACGCGACGGTCGACGCCGAGGTGCTCACCATCTGCGAACGCGCCGTCTCGGTGCTCGAGTCGTTGGGCACAGAGGTCGTCCAGATCGACACGGTCTTCGACGCCGACCCGCTGAACAGCTGGCTGACCCTGACCGGCGTCTACCTGCTTCGCTCCGTCGAGGAACGGGGCGGTCCGTCGGACTCCGACGAGATGGATCCGGTCCTCGCCTTCATGCTTGAGCACGCCCGGTCGGTCACCGGACGCCAGATGGTCGAGGCTCTGGATGCCTGTCATCGGCTCAACGTTCGGTTGGTCGAGGTCTTGAGCGACGCCCGGATCCTCTTGACCCCGACATGCGCCGGGTTGGCCCCGCCGCTTCGGCTTGGCGGGTCCGGCCTCATCAACGGCGAGGAGACCCCCAACTGGGTGGCCTTCACCTACCCGTTCAACATGACCGGCTCACCAGCTGCGACCGTGGCGGCTGGGTTGAGCGAGTCGGGTCTGCCGGTGGGGCTCCAGCTCGTCGGCCCCGCCCATGGTGACCTGGTCGTTCTCCGCACGGCGGCGGCGTTGGAGGCCGCCTTAGGTTTCGACGAGTTGGCCCCGGTGGGCTGACGCGGGCCGCCGGCCGGCCTGCTCAATCGTCGAGGCCTGCTCAATCGTCGAGGTCGGCCACGGTGACCAGGCGCCGGAGCGGCTCACCGTTGAGGTACCGGGACAGGTTCTCTTGGAACTGCTCGGCGGCCCACGCGTAGCCGCCTCGACCCCCGGCCGAGTTGTGGGGGGTCACGGTCACCTTGGGGTTGTCCCAGAACCCATGGTCGGCGGGCAACGGCTCCACCTCGAACACGTCGAGCACCGCCGCCGCGATCGATCCTTCCTCGAGCGCGGCAGTCAACGCCTCCTCGTCGACGACCGACCCGCGCCCCACGCTCACGATGATCGCCGTCTCCTTCATGGCGTCCAGAAACGCACGGTCGACCAGATGATGGGTCGAGGCGCTGGCCGGTGCGCAGAGCACCACCACGTCGGCGCGGCCGATGGCGTCGCGCATGTTGTCGGGGCTGACCATCTCGGCAACCGGTTCGTCGCCACTCGGGTGCCGGCGCACACCGATGACGTGGACACCGAAGGCTCGCGCGCGCAGCGCCACCTCCGTGCCGATCGACCCGAGGCTGACCACGAGCCACGTGGTCCCGAAGACCTCTTGGAAGTCGTGACGAGCCCAGCGTCGCTCCGCTTGGGCCTCGGTCCAACGAGACGGCTCCTGGACGTGCTCGAGCACGGCGCGCAGCACGTACTCGGCGATCGAGATGCTGTTGCCGTGCGATGTCGTGAACAGGATGCCTCGACGGATCAGCTCGGCGAAGACCGGTTGGTCGAAGCCGGCCGCCTGGGATTGGAACCAACGCAGCGTCTCCAGGCGCCGCACCAGCCCGAAGAAGGGGCGGAGCGGAGCGCCCTCTCCAAAAAGATCCTGGGTCGCCCAGACCACCTCGATCCCGGTGCCGTCGCGCTCGAGCACCGACCCGTCACCGAGACGCACCGTGCCATCGCGCGCCATGACGGCCAGCTCAATGTCCTCGTGTGCGGCGAGGATGGATGCGCCGAAGGCGTCCGCCGCGGTCTCGGTGAGCAGCAGCCGTGTCGGGGTGGCGCTCAAAGGTCGGCCGTGGCCCGGTCCAAGAGGTCGACGGAGCGCATCGGGGCCTGCTCGGGCGGCGTCGAGATGTGCCCGGTCGGCAACCCGCTCGGCGAGTCGTTACGAAGCATGCGCCTCGGCCCTGTCACGAAATCCCACATCATTGCGGTCTCCATCACCGGACTGAGTCGGGGTCGGATCCGGTCGGTCCGCCCGGGCGCCCCGTCGCGACCCCGAGCGCGGCAAACAAGCGCACCTCGACCGCTCCGTACGGTAGCGGGTCACGGTAATGGGTCACCTTGCGCCCGAGGACGCCCCACCTCGCATCCCCGCCCCGCCGGGGCACCCCACCATTTCTGGTGGTCACCTTTTGATGGGAGAATCGCCCCGTGGACACGATCGGCGTCGTCGACACCATGTTCGCCCGCTACGACATGGGCAGAGAAGCCCTCGACGAGCTGGCCGACTGCCCCGGGTACGGCACACGGTTCACGGCGATCCGGCGCACCGTCCCGGGCTTCAAGGACCTGGCGGTCGCGGCCAAGCAGCTCATCGAGAACGAGCATTGCGCCATGGTGGTCGCGCTCGGTATGCCGGGCTCGGCTCCGGTCGACAAGGTCTGCGCCCACGAGGCGTCCCAGGGGATCATGCTGGCCCAGCTGCTGACCTCGACTGCGATCCTCGAGGTGTTCGTCCACGAGGACGAGAGCGACGACCCGTCGGTCCTCGCCAAGGTCTGCCGCGACCGGGCCCGTAAACACGCCCGCAACGCCTACTGGATGCTCTACGAGCCTGAGCAGCTCCTGGACCGGGCCGGCCGGGGCATCCGCCAAGGATTCGACGACGCCGGCCCGCTAGACGCTTGAGCGACCCCGACCAGGGAGCGATCGGCTCGGACGGTCGTTCGTGACGGCCCCGCCGGGCGCAGACACCCCGGACGGGAGCGGGGCGAGCACGACCGAGGGGGATGCGCCGCCGACCAAGCCGAGGCGCGGGCCCAAGCACGCGACTACCCGCCGCTCCCGACGCCGGGCCCGGGCTCGGGCCCGAAAGCACCCGTGGCTTCGGCGGTCGCTCTATATCTTGGCCCTCGTCTTGGTCCTCCTGATCGCCGCCGTGGGCGGCTACGTGCTGTACCTGAATCACCGCGTCCACCGGATCACGGTCGCTCACTTCAAGCCCGCCCCTACCAAGGGGGCCGACGTGGGGACGGAGAACATCCTCATGGTCGGGTCTACATCGAGGTGTGGACTTGACCCGCTTCGGTGGACACCTGATTCTGGCTGAAGCCAGAGGAAGGAGCCCCGAGTGGCACGACCGTCGAGGTATCCAGACGAGTTCCGGCGAGAAGCAGTCCAGATGGCCCTGGCCACCGACGACTCGAGCGCATCGGTGGCTCGCCGGCTCGGGGTGAACGAGACCACGCTGCGCAACTGGGTGGCGAACCACCTCGCCGAGGAGGCCCGGCAGGCCGACCCGCTGGCCGTCAAGGAATCCGAGTTCGAAGAGCTGCGCCGCCTGCGCCGGGAGAATGCCGAGCTCCGGACCGAGCGGGAGATCCTGCGCAAGGCAGCCGCCTATTTCGCCCAGGAGACGATCCGGTCTGCCGCTTCCGGTTCGTCGCCGACCACCGACACGCCTGGGGCGTCAAGCGGCTCTGTCGGGTCCTTGGGGTCTCGAGATCGGGTTACTACGCCTGGGCGTCCCGACCGGTCTCGGCGCGTCAAGTAGCCGACACGGCGCTCAGCGCCACGATCACCGAGATCCACCTTCGCTCTCGTCGCACCTATGGGGCCCCGAGGGTCCATGCCGAGCTGAGCCGACTCGGAATCTCGTGTGGGCGGAAACGTGTGGCCCGGCTGATGCGTCAAGAACGGCTGGTCGGGGCCCATTCGAGGCGTCGATGGCGACATGGCAAGGCGGACACCGCCTCGGCCCCCGACCTGGTGAAGCGCAACTTCAACCCCACCGGTCCTGACCGGCTCTGGGCGGCGGACGTCACGCAGATCCGCACCGCAGAAGGGTGGCTCCACCTCGCCACCGTGATCGACCTGTGGTCACGCTCGGTGGCCGGATGGGCCATGGGTCCCGCCGCCAACTCCGAGCTGGTCTCGGACGCACTCGTCATGGCCTTCGAACGGCGCCGACCCGACCGTCGGGTGGTACATCACTCCGACCACGGCGCCGCCTACACCTCGCTGGCTTTCTCCCAGCGAATCGTCGACCTCGAGCTCGATCAGTCCTTCGGTGCCGTCGGCAGCTGCTTCGACAACGCCGCGGTCGAGTCGTTCTTCGCCACCCTCAAGCGGGAACTGGCCTGGATCCACGGCACCAAGACGTGGGCAACGAGGAGGGCTCTTCGGGCGGCGATCTTCGACTACATCGAGACGTTCTACAACCCCCAGCGGATCCAGCAGCGGCTCGGTTATCAAAGCCCTCTAGAGTTCGAGAAAGGCAACGTCGCCTAGCAACCCGTGTCCACCGAAGCGGGTCAATTCCAGTGCGCGCTCAGTGTGCAGAACCCCGCTTACGGGTTGTGCTCGGAGGGGGTAACCGGGGTGAACAGCGACGTGATCCTGATCCTGCACCTCAACCCGTCCAAGAGGACCGTGAGCGTGCTGTCGATCCCCCGCGACCTCTTCGTCCCCAACGCCCGTGCGACCGGCGCCAACAAGATCGACGCGGCGCTCTATGAAGGGCCGAGCCAACTGGTGGCGGCGATCGAGGAGGACTTCGGGATCCCGATCCAGCACTACGTGGAGCTCAACTTCGACACCTTCGCGAATGTGGTCGACACGCTGGGCGGCGTGAGCATGTACTTCCCCGAGCCGGTGTTCGACGCGTACTCGGGTCTCGACATCCGACGACCGGATGCATCCACCTCGACGGGGTCCACGCGCTCCAGGTCGTCCGGGCCCGTCACCTGCAGTACAAGGGGCCGGGAGTGACCACGTCGGACCCCTACTACTGGCCCCAGGAGGCCGAGAGCGACCTGGCCCGGATCCGGCGGGACCACGAGTTCCTGCGGGTGCTGGCCGCCGCGGTCTCCGCCAAGGGCCTCGGCAACCCGATCACCGACGCCGAGCTGGTCTCGAGCGTGGCCCCCGACCTGACCGTCGACAGCACGTTCTCCACCACCCACATGGTCAACCTGGTCCTCACCTACCACGGGATCAACCCGTTCGACGCCCCCCAGCTGACCGCTGCCGGTCATGGAGAGCGACATCAACCAGTACATCTACGAGGGCGGCGCCTACGGGAACGTCGAGTTCCCGAGCGAGCCCCAGGACTTCAGACGTCATCGACCAGTTCCTCGGCGACGGACCCGACGACCAACACCTTGACCGGCGAGCCGCTCCCAGCCCCGGCCTCGGTGACCGTCTCCATCGAGAACGGCTCGGGCATCTCGCAGGCCGGCCAGACCGCCGAGGCCGGCCTCCAGGCGCTCGGCTTCGACGTGATCGGCGTGTCGTACACCTCCGAGGTCGGGGCACAGGCCGAGACCGTGGTCGAGTACTCCCGGACACGCCGGCCGAGGAGGCGGCGGCCCAGGCGGTGGCCCGGTCGATCTCGGGCCAGGTCATCATGGCGCTCGCCCCGCCTCGATCGGGTCGGCGACGACCACGTCGAGTGCCCCGCCGGCCTCGGCGGTGCCCAGGTGACCGTGATCACCGGGACCGACTTCAGCGGTGAACCCACCGGCCGCCCCCGCCCGACCACGACGACCACGACGGCCCCCGCCAAGGGCGAAGACACTGCGACCACGACCAGCACCACGACGACCACGACGACGTGCCACCGACCACGACCACCACCACCACGACGGTGCCGGACTTCGCCGCCCCGACCCAGGCGGTTCAGCCGCTCGCCCCATGGGACCCCCGGTCGTGCACCGCCACCGGCGGGGAGGGTCCGTAGGTCTGACCTCCCGGTTGTCCCGCCCGAGCTGGGCCTCGCCATCGGGACCAAATCAACAATCCCGAGAGGACGTCGCGTCTCTGGAGTTACGAGCCAGCGTGGACGTCGGATGCGTTCGTGTTTCAGCGTGTCGCCAACTGGGATGACGGCGACCAGGACATCGGGGAGTGGTTCCTGAGTCACGACCCACCAAGGATCGGGCGCCCAGTTCGGTGGCGAACGTCGGACCAGCCAACGCCAGCTACCACGAACCTGGGCTCTATATTCCATCAATAGCGTGGCGACCATGCGTGACGGAGCAGTGGGAGATGTGCGGGGACACTTCTGATCGCGAGCGTTCCGGTTGCACCATGCGAGCCGTTTTGGGCGGCCTGGCATGCGCGGCCGTCTTGGCGGCATGTTCTCCTGGACCCGCAACCTCGCAGAAGTCGACCCCGTCTTCGACCGCTTCACCCACTGGCGGCACGGTGTCGCCGCCGACGACAACCACCACGATTGCCATACCCTCGGCGCCTCAGCCAAGCGCCGATCAAGCCGCGAATGCGCTGGTTTCGGACTGGGCCTCGGGGAACAGGGCCGGTGCCTTGACAGTTGCCACCGCCCTAGCCGTCGCGACCCTCTTCGCCCTCCCCTATCCCAACGGCCTGGCAATCGACCGGGGATGCAGCACAGCGTTTCCTCCGGCAACTTGCACTTTCGGGCCACCAGGGGGTGCCAATCCCAACCTCCCCATCTACTCGCTTACCCTGGCAAACGCGCCTGATGGGAACTGGTATGTGAGCGCTGTTCAGGTCGAGGGATGAAACCGACGGTCGGCCAGTCGGGTCAAGGACGTGATGCCGCCCAACGTCAGGAGCAACGGACAAGTTTCGGAGGCTCCGAAGATCCGGGGTACAGGCATCGGGTCGATCTCGTGCCCGATCGCCATGGTGCTCGCACCTACTTCGCCCGACGCCCAGGGGCCCTCGTCCGGTGCCCAGGTGAGGGTGGTCACCGGGACCGACTTCAGCGTGTACCCCCCCGCCCGCCGCCCACGGTGACCGCGACCGTGACTGGGGAAGAAGGCTGCGTCGACCACCGCCACCAAGACCACGACCGGTGGTGACCACGCCCGTGCTCCCACTACCGATCGTCGACAGCGCGGCATGGGTCGCGTTCTCGGCCGCCAGTGCCTCGTTCTGGACCATCAGCGTCGCGACCAGTGCGGGTACGGAGACCACGACCGCCGCGACCCCGAGGCCGCTCAGCGCGAAGAACGCCCGACGACGGGTGTGTCGCGACGAGCGCCGCCACGCGGACACACCGATGACCAGCGCGACGGCGGCGGCCAGGCTTGGGAAGCCGTTGAACAGCTCCGAAGGCCAACGGAGCACGACCTGGACGCCGAGCGCACCGATGACGGCGCCGAACCGTCGACGCGACCGGGACGAGAACACCGTCGAGAACGCGCCGACCACCATGAGGGCCGCAGGGACGAGCAGCCAGCCCCGTGAGAGCAGCACGCCGCCACCCCAAGGACGAGCCATGTGCCTCGTGACGAACGGCTGGTGAGCACCGTGAACCCGGCGGCGAACGCGGCCGTCTCGATCGGGTCCGCGATGGCGGTGCCGGTCGGGTGACAGCCTGCGTAGCTCGCTCCGATCGCCGCCGCAACGGCGAGCGGGATGACGATCAACCGGGAAGTCTCCCGGGGTGACCTCGTCCGCGCTGCCCGTTGAGACGGCACCCCTTCACTCACGGTGAGGCGAATGTAGCGCCGGCCGACCGTTACGATGGATCGTGTCCTGGCGGCCCCCCATTGCCCGGATCGGCGGGGTGATCTTCGCCTTCGGGGTCCTCGTCCTGTTGTTCGTCGCATACCAGCTGTGGGGAACCGGGATCTCCACTCGCTTCCACCAGGAGGCGCTGCGAAAGCAGTTCAACCACGAACTGGCGATCGCACGGAAGAACCGCGAGACGACGACCTCGACGACCGTTCCCTCCTCTACGCCGACGACCCAACCGACCCGCGGCGCGGCGCCACTGACCCCAGGCGTTGCCCCGGCGGATGGCCAGCCGATCGCCACCATCGACATCCCGAACATCGGGGTGAATTACGTCGTCGTACAGGGCACCGAAACCGCCGACCTCGAGCTCGGTCCGGGACACTACGACAACACCCCGTTACCCGGTCAGCCGGGCAACGCGGCGATCGCCGGACACCGCACCACGTACCTACATCCGTTTTACAACCTGAACGAGCTCGTCGCCGGGGACCCGATCTACGTCACCACGACCCAGGGAAGATTCCAGTACGACGTGACCGCCCTCCTCGTCGTCGACCCATCGGACCTCGCCGTCTTAGACCCGACGCCGGTGCCGACCCTCACCCTGACCACATGCAACCCGCGCTATAGCGCCGCCCAGCGGTTGGTTGCGCAGGCGACCCTCGTGAGTCCCCCGGCGCCGATCCCACCGGTCACCAAACCGAAGGGCGCCCCAGCCAAGACCGGCGGATCCGACACGATCGCAGCGGGCCTGGGCGGTGCCAGCGGCTCGGTATGGCCGGCCGTCGGGTGGGGAGCGGCGTCGGCCGCATTCGCCGTCGGCGTTTGGATGGTGTCCCGCCGCCGAAGCCGCCGGCTGACCCGGTTCGCTATCGGAGGAATCGGCACCCTACCCCTGCTCGTGTTGCTCTTCTTCTTCTTCCAAAGCGTGACTCCGCTGTTGCCGGCCAGCTTCTAACTCGGGGTAGTGGGTCACTTTCAACTGTGCACATTGAGCTTTACGTCGGAAGCTCCGAAGAGCAGTTTCGCGCCCCCTCGTACACTCGGCCCCATCCGCGTCCTGTTCGTCTGCACCGGCAATCTCCATCGGTCCCCGATGGCTCAGGCGATCCTTTCGAGGCTCGCTATCGACCAGGGGATCCCGGCTGAGATCGCGTCGGTGGGACTGTTGCCGGGCGGCCACCCCGTTCCCCCGAGACTCAAGACGCCCTCGCCGCCCTCGGGTACAACGACGGCGCGATCGCCGCGCACCGGAGCCGCCAGCTCAGCGGCGGCGAGGTCGCGAACGCGGATCTCGTGCTCGGCCTGGCCAGGGACCACGTCCGCGAGGTGGTCGTGCGATGGCCGGAGGCCTGGGGCCGGACGTTCACGTTGAAAGAGCTGGTCCGGCGGGGCGAAGGCGTCGGGCCCCGTCGCGCCGACGAGGAACTTCCGGATTGGTTGGGCAGGGTCAGCGAGGACCGCGACCGCCGAGACCTCCTCGGGTCGTCGAACCTCGACGACGTGGTCGACCCCATCGGAGGACTCCCGTCCATGTTCGAGCAGGTCGCGGGTGAGATCCAGCGACTGTGCGTCTCGCTCACTGACCTCGTGTGGCCAGTGAGCGGCCCCGGCTGAGCCGTCATTGCTCGTTGGTAGCCTCGGCACCGCAACGGACCTGCGTGCCGGACAAGGAGGCCTCCATGCCCGAAGCCGTCATCGTCGCGACCGGCCGTAGCCCAATCGGACGAGCAAACAAGGGCTCGCTCGTCGAGTGCCGACCGGACGACCTTCTCGCACCGAGGTCCTCAAGAAATCCCGTCGCTCGACCCGGCGACGGTGGAGGACTTCATCGTCGGCTGCGGCCAACCGGCCGGCGAGTCCGGCTACAACATCGCCCGAGTCGTGTCGGTGATGGCCGGGCTCGAGGTGCCTGGGGTCACGGTCAACCGTTACTGCTCTTCGTCCTTGCAAACGATTCGCATGGCCGCCCATGCCATTCGGGCCGGCGAGGGTGACGTCTTCGTGGCGGCGGGCATCGAGACCGTGAGCCGCTACGCGTACGGCGCCTCGGACACCGGCCCACACAACCCCCTCCTCGCCGACGCCGAGGCTCGCACCGCCGCCCGGCCCCGGCGGTCACCGACCCGTGGACCGCACCGGCGGGGCTTCCCGACGTCTACATCGCGATGGGACAGACGGCCGAGAATGTGGCCGAGCTCGAGAAGGTGAGCCGCCAGGAGATGGACGAGTTCGCTCTTCTCTCCCAGACACGGGCAGTCGAGTCCCAAGGCAACGGGTTCTTCGAGCGCGAGATCATCCCGGTCACCACACCGAGCGGCACGGTCGTCACCAAGGACGACGGGACCCGAGCCGGGACGACTCTCGAAGGCCTGGCCCAGCTGAAGCCGGTGTTCCGGGAGGGTGGCACGGTCACCGCCGGCAACGCATGCCCCTTGAACGACGGCGCGGCGGCGGTGGTCGTGATGAGCGAGAGCCGGGCGGCCGAGCTCGGGATCACCCCGCTCGCGCGCATCGTGGCGAGCGGCATCTCGGCGATCGACCCCGAGATCATGGGCCTCGGTCCCGTCGAGGCGATCCGCCAGACCCTCAAGCGGGCCAAGATGACGATCGACGACATCAACCGCGTCCGAACGGGAGGCTGTTCGACAGCGGCACCGGCGGGCTCGCGGAGGCGGTCGACGAGGCTCTGGCCGGCTTTGGCGAACGGTGAGCGGCATCGTCTGTGACACGAGTGGCCTGCTGGCGTTCTTCGATGCCGCCGAGGCCTACAACAGAACCGTGGCCGAGGTCATCGACGCCGAGCCAGGTCCCTTCGTCGTCTCGCCGTTCGTCCTCGCCGAGCTCGACTTCCTCCTCGCCTCCCGGCGCGGGGCCGCCGCTGAGATGGCGGCCCTGAGCGAACTGGCTAGCGGGGCCTGGGAGCTCGCGACCTTCGACGTCTCGGACCTCCGGCGGGCCGCAGAGATCGTCGGGCGCTACCGGGACCAGGAGATCGGCTTGACCGATGCGTCGCTGGTTGTCCTGGCCCCGCGGTATCAGACGGATCGGATCCTCACGTTGGACCACCGACATTTCCGCGTGGTGCGCACGCTCGAGAACGCCCCATTCGAACTGCTACCCGTGCGCTGAACCCGCCAAACGCTCGTCGAGCCCTCAGCGTCCCAGGTAGTCCTTGATCTCGCTCAGGATCGGGACGGGACCAGGATCGACTCCGTCGCGATCGGCCAGGTGTAGGGACACGAAGTCCCCGACGATCACCAGGTCGAAGAAGCGCGCGAGCGGCGTTGCCCCCTCCGCCCACACCTCGATGACGTCGGCGACCACCTCGCGCAGCATTTCGCCGACCCACTCGAACCGGCGCGCTACCTGAGGGTGTTCGTCCGGGGAACGCAACGCGACCACGGTCACGATCTGGCGCGTCACGTCGCCGAACTGCCCCCACCCGGCGATCTCGTTGTGACAAAGCTCAGGTTGGGCCGCCCATATCGCGGGTGACTTGGCGTTCTCGTTGACCTGGGTCTTCCATCGCGACGCGGCAACCGAGGTCAGCCCTTGGGCCCCGTGCACAAGCGGGATGGTGCGACCGATTTGCCGGGCGATCTGCTGACGCCGGACTGGCTGCGCTGATGAGCTGGTCGCGTCGGCGGGTCAACTGGCCGACCGCGTCGGCGATCTGCTCGGTGGCGCCGGGCAATAGGCCCAGGCGTTCGCGCGATGACAAGGAGCGGCACCGCGGTCGCACCGATCGCGGCGCGTGGTTGGGGGATCGACGACGGGACCCCGACGATCGGCGCCCCGTGCTCGCCCGCCAGTCGGGCCAGCTCACCGCCCCCCGCGACCACCACCAGCTTGGCGCCGACCGTCCACGCTGCCTCGGCGGTCGTCAGGGTCTCCTCGGTGTTCCCAGAGCACGAAACGGCAAAGACGAGCGAGCGGGGTCCGACAAAGGACGGGAGCTCGTAGGACTTGACCACCGACACCGGGACACGAGAGGTGCCGGCCGCCGCGGCCGCCAGCACGTCGCCGGCGATGCCGCTCCCGCCCAAGCCCAGCACCACCACCGTGTCGACGTCGTCTCCGTCGGGGAGCCCGTCGATCGATCGACCGGTCTCGAGCGCGTCGGCCACCTGCTCGGGGAGCCCGGCTGTGACCTGCCACATCGAGAGCGAGTCGACATCGAGCGGCGAGTCGGAGCGCCGCCGCTCGGCCCCCGGGTCGCTCACCCCTCGGCCTTCTCCGAAGGGGGCTTCCCGGTCTCTGGGACCCCGTCGGCCTGCGCCTTGGCCACCAGACGCTGGTGTTCGACCTCGTCGACCTCGATCGATTCGTCGATGAGCATGACCGGGATCGAGTCGACCACCTTGTAGGCGCGGTGGAGGCGGGGGTTGTAGAGGAGGTCCTCGTCCTCGAACCACAGGAGCGGCCCCTTATCCTGCGGGCAGGCCAGGATCTCGATCAACAGCGGGTCCAGGGGCATTGGTTTGTCTTCCTTCTTCTGTCTTGTCGGCTCAGCCGGTCAGCTTGGCCACCAAAGCCAGCACCTCGTCGACGTGACGAGCGCACTCGCTCTCGCTCCCCGCCTCCACGTTCAGTCGTAGGAGGGGTTCTGTGTTCGACGGCCGCAGGTTGTACCACCAATCGCCGTGGTCCACCGTGAGGCCGTCCAGGCGGTCGATCGAGGCGCCCTGACCAGCCACGTGCTCGGCCACCGCTTCGACGACGGCGGCCGGGTCGGCGACATCGGAGTTGATCTCGCCGGAGTCGGCGTAACGACGAAACGGGGCCAGGAGCTCGGAGAGCGGCTTGGTGCTGCGGCTCATGAGCTCGAGCACCAACATGGCGGCGATGATGCCCGAGTCGGCCCGGAAGTTCTCGGCAAAGTAGTAGTGGCCGGAGTGCTCCCCGCCGAAGACGGCCCCGGTCTCGGCCATCGTCTCTTTGATGAACGAGTGGCCGACCCGGGTCCGCACCCCCACGCCGCCTCGCTCGGCGATGACCTCGGGGACGACCTTCGAGCAGATCAGGTTGTACAAGACGGTGGCGCCGGGGTGCTTCTCGAGCATCGAGGTCGCCACCAGCGCGGTGGTGAGCGATCCCGAGACCGTTTCAGCCTTCTCGTCGACGAGGAACACCCGGTCGGCATCCCCGTCGAACGCGAGCCCGACGTCAGCGCCGTGTTCGAGGACGGCCGCCTTCAGGTCGACCAGGTTCTCGGGCTGGATGGGGTCGGCCGGATGGTTGGGGAACGTCCCGTCCAGCTCGCCGAACAGAACCGTGAGGTCAAAGGGAAGTGGGCCGAAGACGAGCGGCACCACCAGGCCGCCCATCCCGTTCGCGGTGTCGGCGACCACCGTCAGCGGACGCAGCGACGAGACGTCGACGAAGGCCCGGACGTGCTCCGCGTAGTCACCGAGCATGTCCGCGTGGTCGAGCTCGGCCAGCGGGCCGGCCGGCGGTGGGTGCTCGAGATACTCGAGGGCGAGCCGTTCGATCTCGGCGAGCCCGGTGTCCTGCCCGATCGGCCGAGCCCCGGCCTGGCAGAGCTTGATGCCGTTGTAGCCGGCCGGATTGTGCGAGGCGGTGAACATCGCCCCGGGGGAGTTGAGGGTCCCCGAGGCGAAGTACAAGAAATCGGTCGAGGCCATCCCGAGGTCGGTGACTCGGGTCCCCAGCCGCCGGGCCCCATCGGCGAAGGCCTCGACCAGCTCGACGCCCGACGGGCGCATGTCGCGGACCACGAGAAGCCGCTCGGCGCCGGTGAACTGGGCCACCGCGGCCCCGATGGCCCGGCACAGCTCGGCGTCGATCTGGTCGGGGTACGTGCCGCGGACGTCGTAGGCCTTGAAGACGCCTTTTGGATCGCCCATGGCGCACCGAGCCTAACCGAGGGGTCCCTTCGTGCCCGGCGGACGCCACCAGGCCCCTCGGCCCAACGAAGAGGCCGCCCCGGTACTGTCGGTGATCGATCCCACCGTGAAGGAACTCGCAACCGGCAAGAACTTCGTCGCCCTCACCACCCTCTTCGGCGACGGTCACCCCCAGACCCAGATCATGTGGGTGGGCGCCGACGACGAGCACGTCCTCATCAACACCGAGATCCGCCGCCAGAAGTTCAGGAACGTGCAGCGTGACCCTCGGGTGACGGTGACCACAGCGCGGATCGCGGCTGAAGCGTCACGCTGCGGGATGTCACTGGCCAGGGCCACCGAGATGATCGATGACCTCCTCGACCGCTCCACAGATGCGATTGCGGCCGCACGGGACGAGACCGACGGTCTTCCCGACGCCGTCGTCGCCACCGTCCGAGGGCAGCTCCGCCACCTCCGCCCGGCGGCCCCTCAAGCGCGGGAACGCAGCATGCACACGCGCAGCCAGTGATCCGGACACAGCCAAGCCGTGGCAGGCGAACCTCGCCGCGGTGAATCGCCGAGTTCGTCGCCGGGCCGGGCCATTTTGCGCCGTGGGTTATAGTGACTGCTATACTGACCACATGACTCGTCAGATGACCGCCACAGAAGCAAAGGCGACCCTCCTTGCCCTTTTAGACGAAGTCGCCGCCGGCGACCAGATCGAAATCACCAAGCATGGCCACACGGTGGCACGGCTGGTCCCGGCGAGCGGCCCACGCTCGCTGAAGGGCCGGCTGACGGGGATGGCTCGCACGGCGTGCCCGGACGAGGACTTGTTCGCGACCGGGGAGAAGTGGAACGTCTCATGACAACGGTCTTACTCGACACCCACGTCATCCACTGGTGGTCGACCGAGCCCGAAAAGTTGAGCCGCACCGCTCTGAGCGTGCTAGAAGCCGCCGAGGAGATCGCCGTCTCAGCAGTCACGTGGTACGAGCTCGCATGGCTGGCCAAGCACGAACGCATCGAGCTGAGCACGCCGGCCCGAGCCTGGTTGGAGGAGATCGCTCGAGATGTCCGCACCGCTGGTATCACGCCGGCCATCGCGGACACTGCGGCGGCACTTCCGGCCGTTTTCCCGGGTGATCCTGCCGATCGCATCATCTATGCAACTGCTATCGAGCACGGCTGGAAGCTCGTCACCAAGGATCGAAACCTCCGCAACCACCGTCACCCTCGTCAGGTCACCGTGTGGTGATGTGCTCGGCGTCGGCCAGCATGGCCGCACGCTTCCCAGATCTGAGTCGACTTCGAGGAGAGGCCCCGAGCCTGCGCCCGGGGAGTTCAATGCTGGGTATCCGAGGGCAGCCGAGACAGAGAGACCTCTATAGCGCCAGATGAAGTCGCAATGCCTCGTCGAGTGAAGCGAGCAGCTCCGGCCGCAGGACGCCAACGCGTGCTCCGACCCGCTCGACGGCCACCGATCGCACCTGTTCCGCTTGCGCCTTCGAGTCGCGGTCGAGTCCGGTCTCAGAGGCCCGCAGTAACACCTGAAACGGGTAGATCCGTTCGGTGTTGGATGTCGCAGGGACGATGGTGACCACCCCACGGCCGAGGCGCTCGGCTGCGCTGTTTGCGCCGTCGTTGCTCACGATGACCGCTGGCCGTCGCTTGTCGGCCTCAGCACCGCGCGCGGATCAAGGTCGACGAGGCAGATCTCGCCGCGTCGCATCAGCTCAAGCCGTCGCTGGCGGTCGGCTCCCATACCTCGGCTTCGCCGCTGCTCTTCCATTCATCCCAGGCATCCTCATAGGCCGGGCCGAGCTCGCTGGCACGCAGCAGTCGGACGGCCTTGTGCACCGCGGCCGAGCGCGACGCGAAACCCTGCGAGTCCACGTAGGCGTCGAGAAACTCCACGTCCTGGGCAGGAAGGCTGACGCTAACCTTCATACTTTCATGCTACTAGAAGTAGTAGGTGTAGAGCACCCCTCGGACACCGGGTCGCGGATCGGGCGGGGTGCGACCGAGGGGTCGCGCAAGCCCGTAGGGCACGACCCGCCTTGGGATCGGTACGACCCGGTGCCTTCGGTCTGCCGGTCCCTCGGTTAGCCGCTGAACGCGACCGTCCCCGAGCCCATCACGAGCCCTTGCTCTCGGGTTGGATTGCCGTTCAAGTTGCACTGGCCCTTTTTCGTACCACTCGCGTACCTCGGCAGTAAACGACCGCCACGGTAAAGGTCAAGGTGACACTGCCGCTGATTCCTCGATATGCCCCGGTGGCACCGGTCAGGGGTGCCGGGGAGGTAGCCGCGAACGACGCCGAGCAGGTTGCCGCGGTGAACGATGGGGTCGCGTTGCCGAGCAGCTGGTAGAGCGCGGTCAGATTGGCTGCGATCGTCCCGGCTCAGCGTGAGCTTGATGTAGTCCCCCTTCGGATCAACCTTGCCGTTGGCGTTGACATTCGTCGTCGTGCCGGAGTCCCCGATGGCCCCGATCAGCACAATCCTCCCGGGCTTCGAACCGTTGCTTTCGGCGAAGACGTTGACGACTCCGCCGACCTGAGGGGTTGTTGGAACCGTTGCCCCGAAGCCGACCGCGCCCCCGAACAGCGTGCCGACAAGGATCGCGGTTCCAAAGAGCAAGGCTCGATTGTGCGCAAGTGGATCTCCTTCAGGCGCTCAGGGGCGGTGGCGCAACTGACTTGGAGCGTCACAAGCGGCAAGACCAGATAAGTAAGTGCAGGTCGACCTAGCCCAGTTCGGTGCGATGTCGATTCCCCGGTAGGTGGAATCGCCGCGGTCATCGCTTGCGTCAGGCCGCTTGGGCGCATCCCGGGGACTCAGCATCTGGCGTCGATCAAAGGTGGCCGGTTCACTCGCGGACGCGGCCCGAGTGAGACGCGTGGGCCGGCCGCCTCGAGCGTCGGCGACGCCCGACCAGGTAGCCGGCCACCAGAATCGCCACCCCCGCGCCGGCGGCGACGTAGCCCACCTTCCCGACGGTTGCGGTCCCGTAGGTGAGGGTGACCGTGTGGTCGGTCGGGACCACCACCATCAGGTTGGGCGTCACCCTGAACGGTCCCTCCGCGCCGTTGGCCTGCCAGTCGGGAAAGTAGGAGGTCTTCACCAGAACCGGAGCACCGGTCCTGCTCACGTGGAAACTGATGGTGTCGGTGGTCTCGGTGACGTCGCTCACCTTGGTGGGGGTCACCGGGATCTGCGGGGTCCGTTGACCCGGTGCCACGCGGGGCCAGTCACTCGGACCCGACGCGGCCAGCTCGACTTTCCACCGAGACGGGTTGTCGTACCAGGCCTCCGACGGGGCGAGCCAGCTCGACTGGCCCTGGCCGACCCCGCTCAGCACCGCCGGGAGGTCCTGCAACGGTGCCACCAACGGCGAGTCGAGTACCTCGAAGACGTCCCAGGTGGTGGTGAGTATCTCGCCTCCGTACGCGGAACTCCACGGTCCGCTGGACGCGATGAGGCGCAGCGAGGGGTCGACCTCGGCCGCGTCGACCACCTCGGGGCTGAAGGCCATGAAATAGCGGACACCGAGGAGCTGGAGGTGCTCGATCCCGAGCGGGATGTTGACCGGCCCATACGGGAGCCCGACCATGGCATCGGATGGTTCCAAGGACAGCTCGGACTGGTTCAAGAAGTGATACGGGGTGGTCGCGGAGGACTCGAACAACAAGCCCTCCATCGAGTCGATGCACCCGTTGGTGAAGTAGGGCAGGTCCATCAACGCCTCGGGGGTGCCGAACCGCTGCTCGTTCGCGTTGTACTCCCACATCGCCCGGCCGCACCCGTGTTCGGCCCCCACGTGGTTCATCGTCGCCATCAGCGCCTTGAACTCGGGATAGGCCGCCATGCCCTGATCGCCCGAGTAGTTGAATTCCGACCAATTGGTCACCTGGTTGGCGCCGGGCGTCACCGGCAGGGCCGAGGCCGGCAGGATGAACGGCGGGATCACGACCACCAGGGCTCCCACCAGCACGACCAGCGGGCCCACGATGGCGGCGGGCACCCATCGGTAGTGACGCACGATCCGCGTCGACCGTCTGGCGTCGATCCAGTCCCGCCGGTCCCGCCACGCCACCGCCATGAAGCGCACCGCCACCGCGGCGAACCAGCCGACCATGAGATAGACGCACAAGAACCACAAGGGGAGCAGCCGGACGTTGTAGAGCGCGCCCTGGGGGTCGTAGATCAACCCGAGTGCCGACAGGCCACCCAAGACCGAGAACAGGATCCCGAAGCGGCTGCGAGCCACCAGCGCGACCAGGGTCGCCAGCCCGGCGATGCCGAGCGCCCACAGGTCGGCGTGCGGGAACAGGAGCGTCACGAAGGTGGTGACGTTCACGTATTCCAACTGGGTCGCGTAGTCATGCTGGAAGAGGAACGGCAACAGCCACCACGACGAGAGCAGGATCCCGAGCCCGACCGTGGACGCGCCCCACCACAGCGCACGCATACGACCGAGGCCTTCGGAGTCGAGGCCGTCGTCGGGACGGACCCACCCCCCGGCCAGCTCCAACACGATCAGCACGCCCGCACCGGCCAGGGCCAGGAAGGCCGGGACGATGTGGGTGAGGATGCACAACGCGAGGACGACCGCCGCCCACCCGCGACCCTTCCCGGTGCGCAGCCCTCGGTCGAACAACCCCAGGAATACGAGCGCCAGGGGGACGGCGAGCGAATAGGCGTACTCGCCGGCCAACGTGGAGAACAGGTTCCCCCCGTAGATCGTCCATGTGTAGTCGAACAAGAACGGGAGCGTCGCCGCGGCCAGCGCGGCCGGGCCGGGCGTCCGCAGGCCGAACAACCGACCGCACGCCCATGCGCCGACAGGCATCAGCACCGAGCCGAGCACGGTGATGAGCTTGAACGCGACGTTGTAGTGGATGACGTAGCTCGCCAGCGCCGCCAACAGGTCCGAGACGACGAAATAGAACGTGTAGATCGGGTAGCCGGCGTACCAACTGGGCGACCATCCAGTCAGGCGCCCGCTCGGCAGCAGGTACTGCTTGATGAACGCCGGCATGATGACGTGCGCGCCGGTGTCGCCGCCGGTCGTCATGGTGTTGGTGAACAACAGGTTGAAGTGGAGCTGCCACAGCGTGACCACGATGACGCCGGCGATCACCGCGGCCGTGCACGCGCCCGGGAGCCAGTCCGGCCATCGCAGGTCTGGTGAGACAACGGTCATCGGCGGCTCGGTCGGATGGGTCGGACCCGGCTGACCGAGGAACTGGCCGGGGTCGGCGAGCTCCGTCAATCTGACGCCGGTCTCAGTGGATGAGCCCGGACCGGCTGGACGCGATGGCCAGCACTGCCACGAGGTTGAACGAGGCGTGCGACACCATGTTCATCCCGAGTCGCTGCGTCTTGAACGCGACGAACGCCAGGATGCAACCGAACACGGCCAGCCCGGCCAGCTGCTCGAGCTCCGCATGGGCGAGTCCGAACAAGAGACCGTCGAGGACCACCGCGAGCACGATGACGACCACCCGGACGGTCCCCGTACGGGCGCGGGACCCGGTCGCACCGAAGAGCCCCAGCAGACCCCGGAACAAGAGGCCCCGGAAGAAGAGCTCCTCGAAGAACGCCGCTCCGACCACGGTGAGGATCGAGATCAGCACGAACGAGGTGCCGTGCGCGCCACCGGTCAGCTTGGTCGAGGGCGCATTGAAGTTCTCCAGGTGCGAGATGAACGGGAGGTAGATCAGCGTCACCAGGAGCTGTCCGCCGATCCCGATGGCGATCCCCCAGAAGTCGGCCAGCCGGAAGGCGATGCCGAGGTCGGCGGCCAGGTGCTTGGTGCCCCGGACCCGGCTGGCCAAGACCGGGCCGACAAAGAAGCCCACCCAAAGGCCCACCAGTCCCGATCCGATGTACCAGGCCGGCGGCGCGGACAGCTTCTCGATGGCTGACAGATGGGTCCCGTTGCCGGTGACGTTGGCGGCTACCGAGACGGTGATGAGCGCCACCACCTGGCCGACCAGGAAGCCGACGAACGCGAACACCACCCACACCGTGGCGTCGTTGCGGGTGGCCGGCACCGACGGTGTCACCGACGCCGGCGGTTGGTGGACCAATGCGCCCGGCGGTACCGGGGGGTAGCCGGTCGCCGGCCGCTGCGGCCTCTGGGGCCGGCCACCCTCGGACTGCGGCGCGCGCCCCGGCACCTCTTCATTGCCGGAGGAGGCCATCGGGCAACGATACTGCCGGTGTTTCGTCGATTTCGGCCGGCCGCGGCACCCCCGGCGGTCTCCGCAGCACCGTTCTCGCAGCCTGGACGGCATCGCGCGCGGTGAGCAATCCGAAGCCGCCCCGGCGGCCCTCGGTACCAGATCGCGGAGCGTGGCGCCTAGCATGGCCGGGTGAGCCCGTCTCGCCCCGACCGGTCGTCGGACCGCCCACCGGTGCCCGGAGGAGGCAATTCCCCCACTCCGAGCGGCGGTGACCAGAGCTGGCGATGGATCTGGACCGTCCTGATCATCGGGGTCCTGGCCGTCCTGATCGTCCCCTCGCTCCTCCCCCACTCCTCGTCGCAGTCGCTGACCTACTCGCACTACCTGAACGAGGTGAAGGCCAAGGACGTCTCGTCGGCCACCATCAACAACTCCTCGGGTGTCATCACCGGCACCCTGTCCGACGGGAAGTCGTACACGACCCAGGGCCCCAACCCCTACAGCCAGACCGACGTCAACACCATCCGTCACGACGGCGTGAAGGTGAACTTCTTGGAGCCGTCGTCCAGCCTGCTCTCCGAGCTCGCCTACCCGCTGATTCTGTTCCTGATCGTCATCGGGATGTTCTGGTTCGTGAGCCGCCAGGCCCGCGGACAGATGTCGGGGATCATGTCGATCGGCCGGTCACGGGCGCGCCAGTACAACTCAGAGCGCCCCTCGACCACCTTCGGGGACGTCGCCGGATACAACGGGGTCAAACAGGAGATCGCCGAGGTCGTCGATTTCTTGAAGACCCCGGCGCGGTTCAAGGAGATCGGGGCCAAGATCCCCAAGGGCGTCCTGTTGGTCGGGCCACCCGGGACCGGCAAGACGCTGCTGGCCCGGGCGGTGGCCGGCGAGGCCGGGGTGCCGTTCCTCTCGGTCAGCGGCTCGGACTTCATGGAGATGTTCGTCGGCGTTGGGGCGAGTCGGGTGCGCGACCTGTTCCAGACGGCCCGCAAACAGGCCCCGGCGATCGTCTTCGTGGACGAGATTGACTCGATCGGGCGCAAGCGCGGCGCGGGCCTGGGCGGCGGCCACGACGAGCGGGAACAGACGCTCAACCAGATGCTGTCGGAAATGGACGGGTTCGACTCCGCCGAGGGCGTGGTCATGATCGCCGCCACCAACCGGCCCGACATCTTGGACCCGGCTCTGCTCCGGCCGGGTCGCTTCGACCGCCAGATCGTCGTGCCGCTCCCTGACCTGGACGAGCGGCTGCCGATCCTGCAGGTCCACTGCCGGGACAAGCGCATGAGCCCCGACGTCGACCTCGAGATCGTCGCCCGGGGTACGCCCGGGATGAGCGGTGCCGACCTGGCCAACCTGGTCAACGAGGCCGCACTGCACGCGGTGCGCCGCGGCAGCGCCACCATCGCCATGGTCGACTTCGAGTCGGCGCGCGACCGGGTGCTGATGGGTCAGCGGCGCGAGAGCCTCGTGCTGTCAGACGAAGAGAAGGAGCGGGTCGCGTACCACGAGGGCGGACACGCCGTGCTCGCGTACGTGCTGGAGGACGCCGACCCGGTGCACAAGGTCACCATCCTTCCGACCGGGATGGCCTTGGGCGTGACCCAGCAGCTGCCAATGGAGGAGCGTCACATCCACCCGCGCTCGCACATCGAGGACGCGCTGTGCGTGCGCATGGGCGGGCGCGTGGCCGAGCTCATCGTCTACGGCGACCTTTCGACCGGCGCCGCCAACGACTTGGTCGGCAACACCGAGCTGGCCCGCCGGATGGTCCGCGAATGGGGGATGAGCGACGACATCGGCCCGATGGCCTGGGGCTCACAGGGACAGGTGTTCTTGGGCGAAGACCTCATGCACACCCGGGACTACTCCGAGCACACCGGCCAGATGATCGACGACGAGGTGGAGCGGATTCTGCGGGCCGAGGAGCAGCGGGCGCTCGAGGTGCTCTCCCGTCACAAGCTCGGACTCGACGCCGTCGCCAAGGCCCTGCTCGAACACGAGACGATCGACGGCGCGATGGTGAGCCGCCTGGTCGACGAGGCGTACGGACGCCCGGTGCATGCGAGCGGCAAGAAGGCGGTCACCCCGACCTTCAACGGCCACGAATCGGCCAACGGCAAGAGTGATCCGGTCGTGACCAGACCGGAGGCCTCCGTTGCTCCGGTCCCCGCGGTGGCCCCGGCCCAGCCGACCGCCGACCGGCCGGTCCCCGAGCCGGCACCGGTCCCCGAGCCGGCGTCGGTCCCGGCGGTGGCCCCCGCACAGCCGATGCGGCCGACCAACGGCACGCCGTCGGGTTGGCCGGCTCCGCAGTGGCCACCGCCGCACTGGAGCCCCCCGCCGCCGGCCGACCCGGTCCCGAACGACCGTTAGCGGTAGCTCGACCTTTCCAGACCGGGATCAGCCCGGCCGATCAGGGGTTGGTCGCCCCGGCCCCCGCGAGTGACACCACGCCGGCACCCGCCGTTGGTGCCAGGTCCTCGAGCACAACGACCGGGTGGTCCCCCGACACCACGAGCGCCAGTCGCCCGGCCTTGCCGAGCACCGATCGACCCAGCGCGATCGCGGATCCCGGCGGCACGGAGAACTGGCCAAGCTCGACCAGGCCCCGCGCCCCGGCCAACGCCCAGACCGTGGCGCGCAGGCGTGTCGGGCCGGGGTTGACCAGGTTCAACACCCGCGGCGCTGCTCCGGGCACGGACGGGTGGGCGGGGGTGCCCGGACCGGGGAGGACGGCCACCGATGACGGTGGCTCGGCCTTCCCGACCGCCAGGCCCGTGACCGCGCCGAACTGGGGGCCGGCCAGCGAACTCGGGGCGTGGACCGTCCGGTCGACCACCACCCCCGGACCGCTCCGCACCCGGATGGTGGCCAGGAACGAGACGCCCGCCGGTATCCGGGTCTGCTCGCTCGTGTCGAACACCCAGGCCGAGCGAGGCCCGACGATGTCGTCGAACCGGGCCGGCGGCGCGGCCCCCAGGCGGATGGTGACGCGCGACCCGATCGGTGCTCTCGGTGGGGTTGAACACGGTGATGGAGGTCGCCCCGCCGGCGAGGTCGATCGAGTCGGGCAACGACCAGGTGTGGAAGAGCGCCGGCACGCCGAGACGGACCGAGAGCCCCCGGACCCCGCCGCTCGACTCGGTCTCGAACTCGGCCGCCACCACCGCCCCGGTGCGCGCCTGGACGATGCTCGACACCGAGCTGTCGTCCTGGACGTAGGCGTCGATGGGCTCGGTGACCAGCGCACCGGGCGCGACGACGATCCCCTCGAAGGGTTGCGGTTGCGAGACGCCAGCCGGCGTGATGAACGTCATGTCGACGACCGCGTCGGTGGTGGTCGGGTTGTACAACGACAGCGTGAGGGTGTTGCCGTTGATCGTCGAGCCCGAGGCGAAGTACCACTCCGACGCGGTCGAGCGCGAGCACGGGCTCTCGGACCACCCAAGCGGTCCCGCCACCGACTCGGTCGCCAGCACTCCCCCGCCATCGAGATTGACCGTCGTCGCGACGAGGTTCCCCGTGGCCAGCAGCCCCGGCACCTCGACGCTCTCCGAGCGCGCCGGAACCACGATCGCCACCGTCTTGGTGGTCCCGGTGTCGCCGACCGCCGTCAGCGTCCCTGCGACCGCATGCGACGTGGTGTTGACGAGGCTCACCGTGGTGGTGGCCGTCGATCCGGGCGCCGAGGTCCCGCCGACGCAGTACCAGGCCGACGACTCGACCGCGACCGGCGCGACGGAGGAGATCGGGGCCGGCGGGGCTGCGACGGGCGGGGATCGGTGCAGCGAGCGGTCGGCCACCCCGGCGCCCACCGCGGCGACGAGAATCACGCTCAACACGGCCACCCGGATCCGTCCGGGCCGGTGGGTGGCCGGCTGCGCACGCGGCGCGGCGTCCGGCTCGGCGACCGGGGCGCGTTCGTGGGACCCGCCACTCATCTGACCGTGGCTCCCCGCCCGTGCCGACCCGACGCGGGTGGGCGGGCATCGGTGGGCGGCGCGCTCGGCCGGACGGTCGTCTCGCTCGGTCGGGCCGCCGCCAGGGCCCTCAGCCGGGCCCGAATGGCGAACCGGCGTTCAATGAGCAACCACACGACAACCAACCACGCCAACAGCTCGGCGAGACCCCCTAGACCGGCCAGCGGCACCCCGGCGAACCGCAATGCACCCGCCCCGCCCTTGTCCACCTTGAACTGGGTTGCCCAACCGAAGGCCGGGCTGGCGTGCGCCCCGATCCCGCCCACCGAGAGCTGCCAGTCCCCACCCGGGGCCATCGCCGCATACACCGTGCCCGACTCGACCGGGCCGAAGAAACCCTCCGAGCCGCTCGGTCCTCCAAGCGCCCTGCGCCAACCGGCCAGGTCGCCGTGGGCCGGGAGCGAGACACCGGCCGCCGGGCCTCTCGTCGCCACCGCTCCCTCTATCGCGCCGCCGCGACCGCGACGCGCGCTCGGGCAGCGCGGCCGTGTTGGTGAAGGCCACGAACCCCTCACCGCCGGGTATCTGGCGAAGATCGGCCTGTTCGGACAGTGCCGGCAACAGGTCGGCCGGCACCGGATAGCCCTGGGCGGACTGCACGCCGGGCACCGTCGGCGCCAGCGTCTCGATCACGACCACGTAGCGGATCGCAGCGGGCGCGAGCAACCGTCCGAGGTGGACCGTCTTTCCCTGGCGGGCCAGCGCGACGGCGTCGGCCAACTGCGCGGCCGGGCCGGGTCCGGCCGGCGCGTAGAGGGACTGCGCGTCGGGAGGGCCGTTCTCGGTGGTCGCGTAGGCGAGGCCCGCGCCGATGGACCACCCCCCCAGGGGAAGCGCGGCCGGATCGCCGAGCCACAGCACACGATATGAGTCCGGCGCGCGCGCGGAGAGGAACTGGAGCGGACTGTTGAACCCGGTCGCGGGCAGCCCAAAGGTGCCGTTGGAGATCTCGGCTGCGACCGGGATCATCCCCGCCAGCGCGGCGAGCATCGTCACCGACGTGACCAGCTGACGCCACCCGAACCGGTGACCGAAGAGGTCGGTCTCGAACGCGGCCACCCCGAGACCGACGGACGCGGCAACGGCGACCGCCGCCGGGGCGAGCAGCGCCCCCATCGACGGCGAGAACGAGCCGGTCCAGCCGCGGCTCACCACCCAAGCCAGGCCCCAACTCACCAGCGCGACCGACCACAGACGCCCGGCCCAAGCCAGCCGGGGACCAGCGCCGATGATGACCGGAAGCAGGGCTGCCGCCAAGAGCAGCCAGCTCAGCGGGGAGCCACCCACCGGCCCCAGGTCGAAACGAAGGAGCTCGGTCCAGCCGGGCGTTGCCGAGAGCGCCGAGGGGAGGCCGAACACCCCCACCGCGTGGGGCCCCGAGAGCGCGGTGCCGATCACCCAGGGGGCGCAGAGCACCGAGCGCGACGCCGACCCCACCGATCGCGGCCCGCACCGCGCCTCGGGCGCCGGACGCCCCGCCCACCAGCAGGGAGCCCAACCACAGGCCGGCGCCGCACGCAAGCACGACCACGGCCATCGCAGGCACGAACGCGATCCCGATAGCGACGATCACGCCGAGACCGAGCAGCTGGGCGCGCCCAGGCAGACGGCCGTGGCGGCCGACCCCGGCGTCGTAGGGATCGAGCGCGGTGGCCCGCATCAACGCCGACAGCACCCACGGGGCCAGCGCGAACGCCACCATGGCGTCGAGGCGGCCGTGGGCCAGGTCGTCGTAGACAAGGGGAAGGCCGAGGTAGCTGACCGCGCCGACCAGCCGGGCCCGCCGCGACCCGAACGGTGCCAGCAGGCGGGACACGCCCCATGCGCCGACCGGGATGCAGCCCAGCACGAGCACCTTCTCGGCCAGGCCCATGCCCCCCAAAAGGACGGTGCCGAGGGTCCCGAGCGCCGCGAAGGCCGGCGACGCCGGCGCGGTCGTGCCGACCCCGGCCGGCTGCCAGCTGGCGAAGAACTGGTGCCAGGTGCCGCTCCACGACGCCAGCGGGACGAACTGGCCGACCGCCGGCAGGGCCCCCGAGATGAGGTCGCGCACCCCGATCACCACCAAGAGCGCGATGACCAGGCCGGCGATGAGGCGCGAGCGACGGGTGGCCAGCACCCGGGATCGGCGGGGACCACGGGGGGCGAACCGCCCCCGGTCGTCCCAGTCGTCGAAGGTGTCGTCCTCTGAGAACGCCCCGGCGATGCTGCCGGTCAGCTCGGGCTCGTCCACCTCCTCGACGTGACCGAGGGCGCTGACCCGGGCATGGGTGACCTCGAAGCCCAGGTGGCTGACGTTGGACAGGTACTCGGAGAGCCGGGCGCTCCCCCGAATCTGGTTCCGTCGGATCTGGTGGTCCGAGACCTGCCGCGACCGCTGGACCACCCGCCGGGCGGCACGCAGCTCGGCCCGGTGCGCGAAGTTCCAGCGCCACGCGTTGGCCACCGCCCGGGCCCGGGCCCGGTCGCGCGCGATCAGCGCCACCAGCGTTTCGCCGAGGGCGAGGGCGAAGGCCTGCGGCAGGACCCGCAGGAGCTGGAGGGTGCCGTAGCACTTGAGCACGGCCCGGAGCTCGTGGCGCCGCTGGAGGGCCTGGAGGGTGGCCGACGCATCGCTGCCGACGAGGACGGGCTCCACCCCCGGCGCGATCACCTCGAGGTGCCGGACCCGTGCATCGGGGGCGACCACCACCCGGGCCCCGGCCACCTGGGCCCGCCAGCACAGGTCGAGGTCCTCGGCCATGGCCACGATCCCCGGATCGAAGCCACCCAGCTCGGCCATGAGGTCGGCCCGGATGAGCGTGCACCCGCTCGGCGCGACGAAGACGTCCCGGACCCCGTCGTGCTGGCCGGCGTCGATCTCGGGGCTCTGGACCCGGTCGACGACCGCCCCGGTCTTGTCGGCGTTCATGCCGACGTGCAGAAGGACCAGGGGGTCGTCCCAGCTCACCACCTTGGGGGCCACGATGCCGGCGTTGGAGCGGAACGACTCTTCGACCATGAACCGCACGGCACTGGGGTCGGGGGCGCAATCGTCGTGGCAGATGAGAAAGAATTCCGCCCCCTCGACGACGCCCAGGACCTCGTTGGCGGCCGGCCCGAACGCGAGGGGTTCGTCGAGGCGACGAACGAAGGCGTCCGGGAACACCCGGCCCACCCTGGCCGTGGGGTCCTCGGCCCCGCCGGCCGCCACCACCAGCACCGCGAGCTGCGGATAGTCCTGGGCGGCCAGGGCGCGGAGGGTCTCTTCCAGCCACGGTCCGGGGTCCCTGGTGACCACCACCGCCACCACCGCCGGTGCACTGGTGTCCATCAGGATGCCGAGGCTATCCCGCCCGCACTTCGGCCCCCGAACTTGCGGCACCGCGGTCCCGGGAAGCTCGAAAGTGCTTGCAACTGTTATGCAAGATTGATATCATGGTTTATGGGTCCGAAACGCAGACCACCAGAACAGAGGAGAGCGACATGACTACTACCAGCGATCGCCACCAGGACTTGAACAAGATCACCGAGCTGGCCAAGGGCGCCATTGACACGGCCGTCGGGCTCGGTGTGCTCGGCCTGCAGAAGCTTCAGGTGGGACGGGTCGAGATGCAGAAGCGGTTGGGCAAGAACGAGATCCTGGCCGACGGCTATTCGGAGTTCCGCACCCAGACGCTCCGTCGGGCCAGCAAGATCGACGCCCTGGTGGGCGACGCCCGCCGGACGTTTGTGAGCTCGCTCCAGCCGGTCACCGACCGTTTGCCCGAGCCGGCCCGCCACGTGGCCTCGGTCGCGCAGGCCCGGATCGACGAGTTCCACGCCAAGGTGAGTCAGTACCTCGCCTCGGCGTCGAGCGAGGCGACCAAGACCAAGACCACCAAGAGCGACACCACCAAGAGCAACTCAGCCAGCTGAAGCCGGCTCGGCGCGACGCGTCGAGCGCCAGATCATCTCCCGGTCGGACTCCCCCGGGGTCCGAGCCGGGCGATGTTCTGTCCCCACCAGCTCGAAGCCGGCGCTCCTAGCCACCGCCGCACTGGCGGTGTTGCGCTCGTCGCAGTGGATCTCGACGCGGTCGATGCCCATGAAAAAGGCCTCGTCTCGAAGCGCCACTGTGGCCGACTTGGCGATGCCACGTCGAACGTGACCGGCATGCACCCAGTAGCCGATCTCGATCGCGCCGGGTCCGAGCCGCAGGTGCAGACCGCACCCCCCGACCAGTCGTTCGGCCTGCGTCGTCTCATCCCGCTGCACGATCGCAAAACCGAAATCGGTCCCCTGGTGAAAGCCGCGCTCAGAGTCGGCCAAGAACGCATCGATCGAGGCGCTGGTGGCCGGCTCCTGCGCCCACGCCATCCACGGGGCCAGGTGGGCCAGGCTGGCATTGACCGCGGCCACCAGCTCGGGACCGTCGGAGTGCCGATGGCGCCGAAGCAGCACCGGGCCCGCACTGATCTGGTCGACCGGTCGGACCGGAACCTCGCTCAGCTGACCCGCTCTCGCCAGAACTCGAGCACGTCGGCCAACGTGTCCTTGAGCGGGATCTCGGGCTTCCATCCGGTGTCGCGGGCGAGCCGCCCGTAGTCACCGCGCAGCACCGGCAGGTCGACCGACCGAACCAACAAAGGATCGGCGACCAGCTCGACGTCGGCCCCGGCCAGCGCGCACAGCTGGTGCGCGACCTCCGAGATGGCGACGTCGTGACCCGAACAGACGTTGTAGATCTCCCCCGTCGTGCCGTCGGTCACCAGCGACCGGTACGCGCGCACGACGTCTCTGACGTCGGTGAAGTCGCGGCGCGCCGTCAGCGTACCGACGGCCACCGCGGAAGCACCGGCGCGTTGTGCCTCCACGATGCGTTTGGCCAACGCCGAGACGGCGAATGTGGGCGCCTGTCCGGGCCCGACGTGGTTGAAGGGCCGGACCACGATCACCGGCTGTCCGTAGCCGCGCCACGCCTGTAGGGCCAGCTGCTCGGCGGCCGCCTTGCTGGCCGCGTAGGGGCTGAGGGGCCGCAGCGGCGCCAACTCGTCGATCGGCAGCTCGTCGGGACCCACCGCCCCGTAGACCTCGGCCGAGCTGACCACGAGGACGACCGGTGGTTCGGATTCCGCCCGGGCCGCCGAGAGCACGCTGGCCGTGCCCAGCACGTTGACCCGGAGCACCTCGGCAGGGAATTCCCAGGACTCCCCGACGTTGCTCATCGCGGCCAGGTGGTAAATCGCCTCGGGCCGGGCGGCCGCCACGGCGGCGCCGATCGCGTCGGGATCGGCCACATCGACCTCCATGTCGACCGACACCACCTGGTCGCCCGTCGCTCGGAGGTGGTCACCCAGGTGGCGGCCCACGAACCCCCCACCTCCGGTGATCAACGCCCGCACGAGACGACCCTATCGGGCGCCCGTTCACGACTCGGGCCCGATCACGACTGGGGTGAGGGACGGGGCCCCGAAGCTGAATCGTCGCGACCTTCGGCTGGTGGCCGAAGCGGGGTGCCTCCAACGTCGTTGCCGGTCAGCTCCCTCCCACGGCCATCCGGTATGCCTGGGCGTGTAGCGCCGCGCTGTGCTCCCAGGTCAGGCCGGAGACCCGCTGCAGTCCGGCCTGGCGCCGGTGCTCGACCCCGGGGTCCCCATCGAGGAGCGTGTCAAGCGCCTCGGCCAACGCGTCCACGTCACCGGGCGCGACCAACAGCGCCGCATCGCCGGCGACGCCCGCCATCGGCGTGCCAGTAGTGGTGACGAGCGGCGCGCCGCAGGCCAACGCCTCGAAGGCCGGCAGGCCGAATCCCTCGTCGAGCGATGGGTAGGCAACCGCGGTCGCCCGTCTCAGCAGCGCGGGAACGGTGGCGTCGGGGACGTACCCGGTCACGACGACACGGTCGCGATGCTTCGCCGTGGCCAGGGCATCGAGCTCGTGACCCCACCCGGGCTGTCCGGCCAGGACCAGCATCGCGTCGCGGTGGCGTTCTGCCACCCGATCGAACGCCGCCACCAGTCCGGCCACCCCCTTGCGCGGCTCGAGAGTGCCCACGAAGACGACCAAGGGTCGGTTCCCGTCGATCCCCAACTGTGCAAGAACGTCGACATCGGCCCCCGGAGCGGGCTCGGCGATCCCGAATCGATCCCGATCGACGCCGTGCGGCGCCACGACCACCGGCGCGATCGGTCGGCAAAGCTCGGCGAAGCGCTCCGCGGTGGCGTCGCTGACGCAGATGATGACCGCCGCGCGCCGCGCCGCGACCGCCATGGCCCGGCGGAAGAACCGAACCTTGGCCGGTTGGTGCCACTCGGGATGATCGAAGTAGGTGCAGTCGTGCACGGTGACGACCGCGGGCAGGTGCGACCGCTCGGGCATCGTGTAGTGGAGGCCATGGTGCACCGCGACCCCGAGTGCCCGGAGCCGTCGTGGGAGGCCAACCTGCTCCCAGGCCAGGCGCAGCGGCCTCGGCTCGGGCGCGCACGGCACCACCGACGCGTGCGGCGCGTGGTCGCGCCAGCGCGCGGTGTCGGACTTCCTCGTGATCAGCGTGATGGACACGTCGTGGCGGCCATCGAGCGCGCGGGCGATCTCGAGCGCGTACTGTCCCGCCCCCGCGGCGGCGGCCGGAATGGCGGTCACGTCCAACGACACCGCCAATGACACGACGCCACCCCGGTCACTCACGACAAGCGCTCCCACAGGGCCAGGTGCGCGCCGGCGGCGAGCTCCCAGGTCCGGGCCTTCGCGAATACCGCGCCCCGGGCCGCCAGCGCATCGGACAGGTCCCGATCGCTCACCACGGCGACCAACGCGTCCGCGATCGCGTCGATGTCGGTCGGATCGACGAGCAGGGCCGTCTCACCGGGCCCCTCGGTCACGCTCGGGACGGCCGTACTGGCGACGACCGGGGCGCCCGCGGCCATCGCCTCGAGGGGCGGCAGGCCGAAGCCCTCGGCGAGCGGCACGTAGACAAAGGCGGCCGCGCCGGCGTAGAGGCCCGAGAGCACGGCGCTCTCCACGTGGCCCACCACCGCCACCCCCTCGGTCGGGCCGCCCAGTCCCGAGTCGCCCCACCCCAGCGCACCCACCACCACCAGGGAAAACGCTTCGGGAAGGGCCGGCGAGCGACGCGGTACGCCTCGAGCAGGCGGTGGAGGTTCTTGCGCGGTTCGAGGGTGGACACCGCCAACACGTACGGCCCATCGACGCCCGACGCCCGGAGCACCGCCGAGGCTCCGGCCCGATCGGGTGGCGGCAGGTGGTCCGATCCGTGGCCGATCACGCTGACCGCGTCGGCGGCCGCTCCCGCCGCCACGAGATCGGCGGCCACGGCAGCCGAGGGCACCACGAACGCGTCGGCTCGCCGAATGCCCCGTCTGAGCGCCGCCTCGTGCCACCGACGGCCTCGACGGGTGGTCGCCTCGGGGTGGGATCGCCAGGCGAGGTCGTGCACCGTCAGGGCCAGGGCCCCCCGATCGCCCCGGGCGCGGGCCGGCGTGGCCAGGGACACCCCGTGCACGACGTCGAAGCCCGACGGGGCACGGGCCACGCCGAGATCCCAGGCCCGGGTGAGCAACCGCGACGGCAGGCGCGACGTTCGGACCGGACGGCCCCACCGAACGAGCGGGTCCGGCCCCACTCGGCTCGCGAACAGGGTCAGCGGGCTCGGCTCGGCTCCCCCGCCGGCCGTCGACACGTCGAGCGTGGCCAGCCCGGCGAGCAGCCCTTCTGCGTAGGTTCCGATCCCGCCCGGCACGGCTCGTCGAAGCTGCTCCACCACGAGCAGGATCGACGGTCGCCGCGGGTGCGGGTCGGCGTGCTCGTTCACCGGCGGTTCGATCCTGCCCGCGCGCGATCGTCCGCCGCGTCGCGGTAGAGCGCCGCCAGACCCTCGGCACAGCTGGCCCAGCTGAACTCGGCGGCCCGGCGGCGACCGGCCGCGGCGAGCTCGTCTCGGCGGGTGGCCGAGTCGAGCACCCCGGCCAACGCGTCCGCCAACGCACCGACGTCCCCGACGGCGACCAGCGCCGCGCCGTCTCCGATGACCTCGGGTATCGCGCCGGCCCGAGTGGCCACCACCGGCACGCCCCGCGCCATCGCTTCGAGCGGCGGAAAGCCGAACCCCTCGTAGCGGGACGGGTAGGCCAGCACCGTGGCCGAGCCGATCAGCTCGTCCACCATGCCCTGCTCGAGCCAACCGGTGCGCACGATCCGGTCGGAGAACCGGGATGCCGCGACTGCCCGCACCAGATCTTGTTCCCCCCACCCCGGGGGCCCGACCAGCACCAGCGCGACGTCGGGCCGGTCGCCGGCCAGCTCGTCGAAGGCCGCCACCAGACCGGGAAGGTCCTTCCTCGGCTCGGCCGTGGCCAGGCTCACGATGAAGCGTTCCGCTCCCTTGGGCAAAAGGTCGGCCGGCTGTCGTCCCTGGTCGACGTGGCCGAACGCCGGGCGTCCCGGTATCGAATGCCCCGGTATCCCCGAGTGGACGGCCCGCACGCGGTCAGGATCAGCACCGAAGGCCTCCACGACCTCGCCGGCCACGAAAGCCGACGGTGTGTGCACGAACGCCCCTGTCCGCACGGCACGGCGGATGAGATCGGGGTAGGCCAGGGTCGGACCGTCGCACATCTCGGGGAACCGCACCGCGGTCAGGTCGTGAACCGTCACCACGCGGCCGGCCCGACGGGTCGGGGGGACGACGAAGTTGGTGCCGTGCACGACGTCGCGCGGGCCGAGGAACCATTCGGCAGCCGGCAGGCCGAGCCGGCGCCACGACCAGTGCAGGGGTCGGGCCGGCATGGCCCGCTGGGCTGAGGTCACCCCCGTCGGCAGCACCCCCTCTAACCAGTCCCGGCGCCGCCAACTGACGGCAAACGCCGACACCGAGACGTCACGACGTTCGGCCAACCCACTCAGTGCGCCCAGGCAGAACTCCCCGACACCGGTCCGGCGCCCGATGAGCGGCGTCGCATCGACCGCCACCCGCAACGGCCCGTCCTGGGTCATCCGCCGAGCCTTCCACACACGGTCTCTGGCCTTGGCCCCTGAGGCAGGGCCGCCGTCGGCGGCGGCGCCTGCAGGTACGACGACGCTTGGTCCGTTCGCCGGCCGGGCGGCTGTTCAGGCCAACGGCTTGGAGAGCCAAGCGGTTGGCGTCGACACCGACGCATCGGATTCGGGCACGTTGCCGGCGACCATCTGGAAGACGTGGTGCATCTCGGGGAAGATCTCGGTCGTCGCGTCGCAAATCCGCCAGCGACGCGTCAGTGCACCTTGGGGAACCTGGAGCACCTTTGGTTCACCGACGTCACGGTGCAACGGGCCGCATGCTCTGGTGCCAATCTGGATGTGTGCAACCTGACAGTGTCGCTGATTCAGATCGTCGGACCCGGCGTTCGCCGGTCGGGCGCAGCTCGACACCGTGACCGGTGCTCGAGAGGGAGTTCGGGCGGCGTTCCACCAGAGGTTCGCCCGCCCGGTGGTGGTGGCGCCCATGGCTGGTGGCCCGTCGACGCCGGCATTGGTGGCTGTCGCCGCCGCGGCCGGGGCGCTCGGATTCTTGGCGGCGGGGTACAAGACCGCCGCGGAGATGGAAGCGGAGATGGACGAGGTCAGCCGAGCGACGTCTGGGCCTTTCGGTGTCAACCTCTTTGTGCCCGGAACGCCCAGCACGCAGCTCGATGAACTCCGCGCGTATCAACGTGCGCTCGCTGCTGAAGCGGAACCTCTCGGGGTGGCCCTTGGCGAACCTTCCTGGGACGACGATCACTGGCAGTCGAAGATCGACGTACTCGTGCGCCGTCAGCCGGCGGTGGTGAGCTTCGCCATGGGGTGCCCATCTGCCGAGGTTCTGCGTGCGTTCAGCGATGCTGGCACGCTGACGATGGTAACGGTCACATCGGAGCACGATGCGCGGCTGGCGCTCGAAGCGGGTAGCGACCTTCTGTGCCTCCAAGGGACCGAAGCCGGCGCCCATCAATCCACCTTTTCGGTGAACGCGCAAGCCAACGAGCTTGGCGTGGGGACCCTCATCGATCAGGTTCGCCACATCGGTGACGTGCCCTTCATCGCCGCCGGAGGGATCAGCACTCGAGAAGCGGTGGCGGCTACCCTGGCCAAGGGGGCGATCGCCGTCCAGTGCGGCACGGTCTTTCTGCTTTGTCCCGAGAGCGGGGCCAATGTCGCGTACAAGGCGGCGCTGGCCAGCCCTGGCTCCGCCACCACCGCGGTGACCCGTGCGTTCAGTGGTCGTCCGGCGAGGGGTCTGCGCAATCGCTTCATGATCGAGCACTCCGACGCTCCGGCGGCCTATCCGGAGATCAACAATCTGACGCGGCCGTTGCGAGCCCATGCCGCCGCACACCATGACGCCAGCCTCCTGAGCCTGTGGGCCGGCACCGGGTTCCGCCATGCCGTCAACCGGCCGGCCGGTGAGGTGCTCGCTGAGCTCGGACGATGGGGCCGGAGGAAAACCCCGGATTCAAACTGAGCGACTGTCCCCGCGGGCCTTGACCGGGGTCCGCGTAGGCTGGCCCGGTGCTCGTGGCCCTGGCCGGAGGTGTCGGAGCGGCCAAGCTGTTGGTCGGGCTCGCCACGGTGGTCGACCCGGTCGAGATCACCGCGGTGGTCAACACCGGCGACGACTTGGTGTTGCACGGGCTTCACATCAGCCCCGACATCGACAGTGTGACCTACGCGCTGGGTGGCCTGGACAACAAGACGACCGGATGGGGGGTGGTCGACGAGACCTGGACCGTCGCGGAGAACCTGAAGGCACTCGGCGGGGTGAGTTGGTTCCGGCTGGGCGACCGCGACCTGGCGACCCACCTGTTCCGCACCCAACGCCTCGGAGAGGGCGCGACGCTCAGCCAGGTCACATCCGAGCTGACGACCGCCCGGGGCATCGGAGCTCGGCTGATCCCGATGTCCGACGATGCGGTCCGCACCCGCGTCACCCTCGCCGAACCTCCCGAAGGCGAAGACGCCGAGGTGGCGTTCCAGGACTATTTCGTCCGGCTCGGCCACGCCGTCGCGGTGGCGTCGGTTCGCTTCGCCGGTGCCGAACAGGCCCGGCCGGCCCCGGGCGTGCTCGAGGCGATCGGCCGAGCCGAGCTGGTCATCTGCTGCCCCTCCAACCCGATCGTGTCGATCGGGCCAATCCTGGCGGTGCCGGGAATCCGAGAGGCGCTGGTGACCCGCCGCGACGCGGTGGTCGCTGTGTCTCCGATCGTCGCCGGCGCGGCGCTCAAAGGCCCCGCGGACCGGCTGCTTCGCGAACTCGGTCATGAGGCCAGCGCGCTCGGCGTGGCCCGGCTGTACGCGCCATGGGTGGGGACGCTCGTGGTCGACGAGGCCGACGGTGACCTGGTGACCGACATCGAAGCGCTCGGCGTGCGCTGCGTCGTCACGCCCACCGTCATGTCGGACACGTCCCGTGCGGCCGACCTGGCCAAGGCGGTTCTCAGTGCCGGTTGAACCAGCGCGCCTCGACGCCGTCACCGTCCTGCCGATCCGGGGCATGGGCGAGGTCCGTCCCGGAGACGACCTGAACGAACTGCTCGTCGAGGCCCTGGGCGGCCCGCAGGGTTTCGAGCTCCTCGACGGCGATGTGCTGGTCGTCACCCAGAAGGTGGTCTCCAAGGCCGAGGGGCAGCTCGTCGAGGTCGACACCGACGACCCGGCGGCCAAGGCAGCCTTGATCGAGTCCGAGGCGGTCCGCATCCTGCGGCGGCGCGGCGAGCTCGTCATCACCGAGACCAAACACGGCTTCATCTGCGCCAACGCCGGGGTGGACCTCTCCAACGTGGCGTCGGGCCAGGCGGCGTTGCTCCCGGTCGACTCCGACCGGTCGGCCCGGGGCATCCTGGCCGGCCTGCGCCATCGGCTCGGCGTCGAGGTGGGCGTGATCATCTCGGACACCTTCGGCCGCACCTGGCGCCGTGGCGTCACCGACGTGGCGATCGGCTGCGCCGGCGTCGCCGCGGTGGTCGACCTCCGGGGCACCAATGATGCCGGCGGGCGCGAGCTTCAGGCCACCGAGGTCTGTGTCGCCGACGAGCTGGCCTCGGCGGCCGAGCTGGTCATGGGCAAGGACCGCAGCGTGCCCGCGGCGGTTGTGCGGGGCGTACCGCGCTCGTGGCTCCGGCCCTCGTCGGTGTCGGCCGAGATCATCCGCCCGCCGGCCGAGGACCTCTTTCGCTAGCTGAACCGCTCGGCGAAGAAGCGAAGTGTCGATGCCAGTCCGACCTCGAGCCGCGTCCAGGCCTGCCACCCCAGCTGCATCGCGGCCCGCCCGGCGTCGAGGCTGCTGTGGCGGACGTCGCCGGCTCGCTCCGGGGGGAGCGGCGCGTGCTCGGCCGGCGTTTCGACCCCGACCGCCGACGCCAACAGGCGGTAGATCTCGTTGATCGACGTGCCCTGGCCGGTTCCCACGTTGCAGACCAGCCCTCCCCCGCGCGCGGAGGCCCGGACGAACGCGTCGACGACATCGTCGACGTAGACGAAGTCCCGGGTTTGCTCGCCATCGCCGAAGATCGTGACCGGCTGATGAGCGATGAGTTGCTGGGCGAAGATCGCCACCACCCCCGATTCACCGTGGGGGTCTTGACGGGGGCCGTAGACGTTGGCCAGGGCAAGCGCCGTGAACTCGACCGCGTGCATCTCGCGATAGGCGACCAGGTAATCGATGGCGGACTTCTTCGACACGCCGTAGGGCGACAGCGGGCGGTGCGCCATGGTCTCTGGGATGGGCAGCTTCGACGGGTCCGGCGCGCCGTAGAGGGTGCCGCCACTGGCGGCGAACACCACCCGATCCGAACCGGCCGCCCGGGCGCCCTCGAGCACATTGATTGTCCCGAGCACGTTCACCTCGGCGTCGAGTATCGGTTGGGCAACCGATACGGGCACCGACGACTGCGCGGCCAGGTGGAACACCACCTCGGGTCGGCGCCGGGCGGCGAGCTCGACCATCTCGGGGAGCCGGATGTCGAGCTGATGGATGCGCAGCGCCTTGCCACCGGTCGACCGGGCCTCGGCCAGGTTGGATAGCGAGCCCGTCGAGAGATCGTCCACCACGTCGACCTCGTGGCCCTCGGCCAACAGCCGGTCCACCAGCGCCGACCCGATGAACCCGGCTCCGCCCGTCACCAACGCCCTCATCGTCGCCCCACCCGTCCGGTGCCGGGTCCTACCCCGGTACCCTCTCGCCGTCCACCAGGCGACCGGGTTCCAGCTCGACGCCGAAACCGATCACCGAGCCGGGCCGCACGTTGCACTCTGCTCCAATTCGCGCCCCCACCCCAAGAATGGCCCCCTCCACGTGGGCACCGGCATCGACGACCGCCCTCGCCATGACCAGCGAGTTGCGGACCTCGGAGCGAGTTCGCACCGCGGAGCCCGCACCGAGCACCGACCGCTCGACCAAGGCGTCACCCTCTACGACCACGTCTCGGCCAATGAATGACGCGCCCCGGACCACCCCGTCGACCCGGGCACCCTCGGCCCGCCAGACCCCGTCGGGCCCAGCCACTGCGCCCGGGCACGGTGGTCCGGGCCTCTTGCCCTCGAGCAGATCGAAGTGCGCCTGCAGGTAAGCGGCCGGTGTCCCGGTGTCGAGCCAGTACGAGGAGTCGGCCATGGCGTAGAGCTGGCCGTGGGCGGCCATCTCGGGGAAGATGACCCGCTCGATCGAGATCCGCTCGCCCAACCGGACTCGATCGAGGAAGGAGGGCTCGAACACGTAGGTCCCGGCGTTGATGAGGTTGGACGGAGCCTCGTCGGCGGGGGGCTTCTCGATGAACTCGCGCACACGACCGTCCTCGTCGGTCGTGACCACCCCGAAGCGCGAAGGGTCCTCCACCGGAAAGAGCCGCAGGGTCCCCTCGGCGCCATGGGAACGGTGGAACTCCACCAGCGTGCTGAGATCGAGATCGGTGAGCACGTCGCCGTTGACCACGACGAAGGTGTCGTCGATGCCGAGGCTCTCGGCGGCGAAACGGATCGCACCGGCGGTGTCGAGTGGTGCGGGCTCAGTGGCATAGGAGAGCGCGACCCCGGCCACCACGTTGTCGGGGTACGCGTCCTTGAAGGCGTCGGGCAGGTACTGGAGCGACAGCACCGCATGGTCGACGCCATAGGCGCCCAGGTGTTCGAGCACCCGTTCGATCATCGGTCGTTCGACGATCGGGAGCATCTGCTTGGGGATGCTGAAGGTGAGCGGCCTCAGTCGGGTGCCCGCGCCCCCCACCAGGACGACTGCTTTCACCCCGTGGTGGTCGTCGATCCGGTCGGTGCCGTCGTGGTCGTCGAAGAACTCGGCACCGTGGTGGAAGTCGGCGGGGTCGTGGGCGGGGTCGTTGGCGTGGTCGTCGACGTGGTCCCGTTCGCCACCGAGCCGGCGTACTCGAGCATCAAGTTGATGGTGGACTGCGGGGGCTTGTTCAATTTGGCATCGGCCGGAACGAAACCGACCGTGATGAGCGATTCCGTGGCGATCTTGTAGAGGCCCGGGTCCCCGGTCAAAACGGTGCCCTGCGTCGTCACGGCGTTGGGCCAGGTCTCCGCCTTGACCTCGCCCAACTTGCCGGCGTCCGGGGTCCCCTTCGGGCACACCTCACCGTTCTTGTAGGTCGTGTGCGCGGTCAGGGTGACCTTGGTCGCCGAGACGCTGGGGCCACCCGAGTACTCCTTCAAGAAGAGCCCGAAGGTGGCGTTGTCCCCGGCCTCGGCCGAGGTCTTCGGCGACACCTGGATCACACCCCCGCCGGGCGTGGTCAGCCCGCCGGTGGCCCCGGTGCTGCTCGCCGCGAGGGACGGCTGCGCCTTCCCGCAGATGTCGAAGGCGTAGCCGGCGTAGAGGGTCTGGCCGACCGCCGGCGTCACCTTGGCCGCCGTCGTCTTGTGCTGGTACTCGTAGCGGGCAAACGCGATGGAAGCGAGCCCGAGAATCACGAGCACGACGAGTCCCGCGTACCAGTTGACCGGCACCTGGCCGCGATAGGTCCGGCCGCCGCCGGTCGCGGCGGCGCGGCTCACCCATTTTCCGCTGGAAGTCGGTGGCATTGCGGGAAGGAACCCTACCGCCTGGTGGCCATGGCCCCTGTTTCGGGTCTCCGGCGACGGCTCAGCGTCTCGTACAAAGAGGCGGTCCTTGGATGCACCGCGGCCAGGTCGAACGCGGCCCCGGGGCGCCGCGATGGGGGCCCGTCGAGCTGGGAGAGCAGCTCGGACATCACCCGCTCCACCCCGGCCGGATGGCCCTCTCGGTCGGCGCACACAAGCAGGCGCCGGTAGAGGCGCTCGTCGTAGGGGCTGACGAGGAGCCCCCGTCGGGCAGCGGTGGCGGCCGACCTCGATCGCCCCGCCCCCAGATGCTCGTCGGCGACCCGGCAGGCCAGCTCGGCGACACGTTCTTCGACCTCCGCCACGATCCCCTCGAGAACCGTCCACTCGGCGTTGCGGAGGCCCTCGAACGGCCGCCCACGAACTAGTTCCAGCGCTGTTGACCGAAGCACCGGGTCGTCGGACGCCGCGAGGGCGGTGAATCGTCGCCAGTCGGTGGTGACGGTCGGCGCCAGCTGGAGCCGGCCGTGGGACCGGGGCAGATGGTCGAACCCCGACGCCGAACGACCAAGGGCGCGCCGCGCCGCCGATGCGGTCGAATGCAGCGTCGCCGGGGCCATGAGGCGATCCGGCCACAGTGCGGTGGTCCAGGCCTCGTTGGGGGCGCCGCCCGGACGCATGGCCAGATAGACGACGAGCTCGAGCGCCGACGCCCGGGCGAAGCCGACCGTGATGCCCGCGGACTTCTACCGGTCCGAGGATCGCGACCTCCACCTCGTGACGCGCCTCGGTAACCGGGGCCAGCTCAAGAGCCACCGAACCGAGGACCGTCATCGCGGCCCCGGCGCCCGAGAACCGTTCGCCTCGACAGCTCGCTCCCACACCACCCGAAGAACGGTCGCCGGCTCGATCAGTGATGCTCGGTGTTTCTGGGTGATGGTCGGCCGACCAGCGGGCGGAACGAGGTCCCTTCACGACGGTCGGACGGATCTTCACCGGTAGGAGACGGGCCGGCTCGTCTCACGTCCATACCGCCGTGTCGGGTCACAAATCGCCGTCAACCGGCAATGACCACTCTGCCGAAGGGACCTGGCGCAGAACCTTGCCACCGACTTTGCCTAGCGAAGAAGACCGCCCATGCCAAGCTTGGGCCATGTCGGAAGGCCAAGGGACCATCGTGGTCATCGAAGACGACCCCAACATCGCCGACCTGGTCGACATGTATCTGCGGCGCGACGGGTTCCGGGTGATCCAGGCGACCTCCGGAGAGGCGGGACTCGAGGCGGCCGCTCGCGAGCACCCCCGGCTGGTGGTGGTCGACGTCGGGCTGCCGGACCGCATGGACGGTCTGGAGGTCTGCCGGACGCTGCGATCGACCAGCGACGTCCCGGTCTTGATCTTGACCGCCCGCGACAGCGAGGTCGACCGCATCCTCGGTCTCGAGCTCGGGGCGGACGATTACGTCACCAAGCCCTTCTCCCCGAGGGAGCTGGTCGCCCGGATCCGTGCGATCCTTCGCCGGGCCGAGCCCTCGGCGCGAAACGACGCCGTGACACAGCTGCGGGTGGGAGAGGTGGAGGTCGACCTCGACCGGCACGAAGTCCGCCGCGGGCAGCGAGGTCGTCGCCCTCACCGCCCGGGAGTTCGACCTGCTGGCCTACCTGGCTGAGAACGAGGGCCTCGTGCTCAGCCGGCGCCAGCTTCTCGACGGGGTCTGGGGAGCCGATTGGGTCGGCGACGACCGGACCGTCGACGTGCACGTCCGTCAGCTGCGAAAGAAGCTGGGTGGGGCCCTGCCCCTGTCCACGGTGTGGGGCGTTGGCTACCGGCTCGGCTGATCGTCGCCCCAACTCGGGTCGCGAATCGGGGTGGGCGTGCGACGCCGGCTGATCCTGGTCATCGTCGGGACGGTGGTCGTGATCACCGTGGTCGCTGGCGCGGGCACCTGGATCCTGGCCCGCCAGTCCACCCGAACCGGCGCAATCAGCCAGGTCCTTTCCTCCGCACAGACCTTCGGGGAGCGGAACCATGGCCAGATCGCGGTCCCCCGAAGCGACCTGGCCATCGTGGAGCGGATCATCTTGTTGACGGCTCGGCTCGACGGCGCCCAGTTCCTTCGGGTGTCCGACGGCTTGGTGGCCGTGAACCCGCAGCGAAAGCCGGTCGTTCCCGACGACGTCCTCGACTCTGTCGCGCGTTCGGATGCCACCGGGGCATCATCGGCGGTCGCCGGTTCGACCGGGTCCGAGGCATGGGCGGCGGAAGCTGTGGAGATCATCAGGCGCGGACCGAAGCTGACCATCGGCGATCGCTACGTGCTGGTGCTCACCCGCGAGATCGGCAGCCCGACGGTCTCGGGAGACTTTCTGATCCTGGCCGGCGCGGTGATCGCGTTCGCGATCGTGATGAGCCTGGCCCTCAGCCGGCGCATCACGAGACCCCTTCGTCGCGCCGTGGCGACCACCCAGAGGATCGCCGGGGGCGACCTCGACGCGCGGGTCGGGACCCACCGGGGTGACTTCCCCGAACTCTCCTCGCTCGGCAACTCGATCGATGCGATGGCCGAGAACCTGGGCCGACTGCGCAATGCCGAACGCCAGTTCCTCCTGTCGGTCTCCCACGAACTGCGAACCCCGTTGACGTCGATCCGGGGATATTCAGAGGCGATCGTCGACGGGGCGGCCGCCGATCCCGCCAACGCCGCCGTGGTGATCGGCAACGAGGCCCGGCGGCTCGAGCGGCTCGTCGGCGACCTGCTGGACCTGGCCAAGCTCGACGCCCGAACGTTCTCGTTCAACTTTCGGACGATCGATGTCGCCGAGGTGATGGAGGAGGTGGCCGAGGAGCTGCGCCCAGTGGTGGACCAAGCGGGGCTGCAGTTGACCGTCCAACCTCCCGAGCGCCCGCTCTTGGCCCGTGTCGACCCTGATCGCCTCGACCAGGTGCTGGCCAACCTGGTCGAGAACGCCGCCAAGTACGCCCGGACCAGGATCAACCTGGCCAGCACCGGGGACGGCACCGAGGCCCGCCTGATCGTCGAGGACGACGGACCCGGCATCCCCCCCGAAGAAATCGGCCTCATCTTCAATCGCCACTACAGCGCCGACCGCCACGCGCGGCCCGGCCGACCGCGGGGGTCCGGTCTCGGCCTGGCCATCGCAGCCGAGCTCTCGGCGGCCATGGGGGCCACGGTGGTGGCCCAATCCCCCATCACCTCTGGCGGCGGGACCCGTCTGGTCGTCCGGCTCCCCGCTGTCTTTTCGTTCCCGGCCGCGACCTGACTCGCCATTCCTGACGCTCCTTTCTTCACGGAGCTGACCCGCGGTCGGTCGGGGTCTCCCCCGAAGGAACAGGCTGCCCACGGTCTCTGACCCGCTCGCGGCCTTACAGAATCCTCACATCTCCAACACGGAGCCCTGACCACCGAGCGGCTTAATCGAAGACAAGCCGGTCAGACCGGCAGAGCCGAGTGAGCCGATCGACCCCCGCACGGTCCTCGGCCCGAGACAGGAGAAAGCACCATGAGAAGTGGATTGAACACCAAAGCCAAGAAGGTGGCCATCGGGGCCAGCGTGGTCCTCGGATCCTTCGGGATCGGTGGGGCCGGCTTCGCCCTCTTGAACGGCGGCACCGCCTCGGCTGCCACCACCACCCCTACGACGAGCACCACCACCAAGGGCCAGGAGTTGCGCAAGTTCCTCCGCCGCCACACGGTGGACGCCAAGATTTCGGTGAGGACCAAGAACGGCTACGAGACCCTCGACCTCGCTCGGGGCACGGTGGGCGCCATCTCGCCCACCTCGATCACCGTGGACTCGCCGGATGGGACGTCGTTGACCGCGACCATCAACGCTCAGACGAAGTTCCACAACACGACCGACGGCCAGCTGGCCCAAGGTGACAAGGTCGGGGTGCTCGCCTACGAAGGCGTGGCCAAATGGGTCAACGCCCCGAAGGCGACCACTTCGGGCGGATCCAGCTGACCAACCCGCTCGCCTTGCGGCGAGCTCGGATCTCGACCGCCCGGGGCCGGGCGCTCGGCAGGGAGGTGACCCCCACCCGGCCGGATGCTCAGCCCCCGGCGGTCGATTTCGTCTTGGTGCGGTCCTTGGTTCGGGCCGACGCTTTGGGGACAGTGGTCGTCGTCGGCACCGGGAGGGTCTGAGCGGCACCGTAGGCGGACGACATCGTGATGAAGTCCCGCTCCCAGTACGACTCGAAGTAGCGATCGGTACCCCCGCTCATCGTCGACAGCAGGTTGGTCCCGTTACTCGGGGACGCCGGCTGGCCCTCCGGCGGGTCGTAGGTGGCCATGTTCACCCAGTCGGTGTTGATGTCCAGCTCCATTGCCCGGACGCAACCGGCCGCCACCAACACGTTGGCCAGACTGGTGATGTTGAGGGACGGACCACCGACATACACGAGGGCGCCGTCGGCGGTCACCCCGACTCCAGACCGCCACACGTACACCTGGTTCCCGAGCGTGAACCCCCAGCGCGTGGTGTCGTTGGCATTGAGCCCCGGCACCGCTTGGCCGCCGTCGACGAGCAGGTCGAGGTTCTGTCGGACCGACACGACGTCGGGCGTCATCACGTCGTCTCGACCCCACTCTCCGACGGTCACCGAACCGTTCGCGTAGACGACGAAGGACGCCGCGCCATTCACGAGCGGGATCTCGGTCCGGCCGTCGGTGTAGTAGCCGCCATTCGCCTGGTTCATCACGAACCCGGCGTTGAAGGCGGCGACGAGCGAAGTGGCCGAGGCGGGCTGGATCGGCGCGGTATGGGAGTACGGCCCGCCGCCCGGGATGATGCTGCCCGAATACAACGTCGCCTGAAGAAGCATGGTGTCCATCCAGGCGACGCCCACCACTTGGCTCGTGTGGATCGGGTCGGGGCGCACCTCGGTCTCGTAGACCGCCGGCACTCCCTCGACGAGTCGCCCGGCCGGCGACCACTGACCCTCTCCGGGCAGGGCAGGAGAGGCCAGCGGGGTGATCGGCGGCGGCGGCGGCAGGTGCGGCGGCCCGAGTGCAATCGGGGTGACGGTGTGCTTGGGCACCCTGATCTCCCCCTTGGGCGGGCGGCCACCAACGGGGGGTTGGTGGTGGCTGTACCAAACGTTCTCTATCCAATTGACAATGCTTGCGGCTCCGTGCCCGCGAAACCACTCGGCGGCCCGGGCACCGATCGAGGAGCCGTTTGCGGGGTTGTTGAGCGCCGAACCGAGCGATATCCCCACCGGGACCAAGAGCGCGGCGAAGAGGACCAGCGCCACCAGGAGGATCCGACGTCGCCGGCTCGCTCGCACGCGCGGGCGCGGCACGGGAGGCTCCGAGCCCGTGTTCCCCGGGACGGGCGCCCCGAGCGTTTTCGTCATGAGACACCCACGATAGAGGTTTGACCAGGCTTGCCGGACTGCCACGAGCGCACCTGCCTCTCGAACAACCCCTGGACGGGCGCGCCGGAAACGGCGGTCGACCAGGTGAGACCTGGACGACGACGGAGCCGCCGACGATCCCTCTCCCGGTCGTGTCGAGGCCTTCTAACCTATCGATCGTGGCCCGACGCGTCGCTACCGAGTCACCCGAGGAGCCGTTCGGGACGGCCAGCCCGATGACCGACCGAGTCGACGCGCCCGGGGCCCGACCGGTTCCGGCTCGCTCTGGCAGCCTTCGGGTGGCCGTCCGGTCACTGCGGCCGCGCCAGTGGCTGAAGAACCTGCTCGTCTTCGTCGCTCCGGCCGCCGCGGGGAAGCTCGGGCACGCCGGGACGATCGGGCACGCCGCCGCGACGTTCGGCGTCTTCTCGATCGTGGCCTCGGGGATGTACCTCTTGAACGACGTGCTGGACGCGGAGGCCGACCGTCACCACCCCGAGAAGGGCCAACGTCCCGTGGCGGCCGGACACATCGGGTTGTCCCAGGCGCTCTGGATGGGCGCGGTCCTCGTGCTGGGGGGTTTGGCCGCCGCCTGGTTCGTGGCGGGGTGGCGGCTTACCGTGCTCATGGGGCTCTACATCGCCATCAGCACCGCCTACAGCATCTGGGTGAAGTACGTCCCCGTCGTCGAGCTCGCGTCGGTGGCGTCGGGGTTCGTGCTCCGGGCCATCGCCGGTGGGATCGCCACCCACGTGCCGCTGTCTGACTGGTTCCTCGCGGTGACCTCATTTGCGGCCATGTTCATCGTGACCGGCAAGCGCTTCGCCGAGTATCGCCACCTCGGCGATCGCCGCGAGGTCCACCGCCGGGTGCTCGGGGACTACACCCCGACCTTCCTCCAGTCGACCCTCACTCTCACCGCCACCGGCGCCGTCACCACGTACTGCCTGTGGGCGTTCGAGCGCACCGGCTTGGCCGCCCAGCCGGGCCACCACGCGTTGTGGACGCAGCTGACGGTGGTCCCGTTCGGCATCGCCGTGCTGCACGTGTTGCGCGTGCTCGACAGCGGCGGCGGCGCGGCCCCCGAGGAGCTGGCCCTGCGCGACCGGTGGTTGCAGGTCCTCGGGGCGCTCTGGGTCGTGCTCTTCCTCGTCGGCATCTATGCCTGAAGCCGCCCGCACCACCGCCAAGACCGACGAGCCCGAAGAGCGAGCGCTCTCGGGGTGGGGCCGAACCTCCCCTTCCAGGGCGGCCGTGATCGCCCCGGACGAGGAGGCCGACGTCTTTGGATCGGTCCTTCGAGCCGCTGAGGTGCGCGACGGAGCGCCGACGGGGCGGCGTCATCGCCCGCGGCCTCGGCCGCAGCTACGGCGACGCGGCACAGTGCGCCGGTGGCGTCGTCGTCGACACCAAGAACCTCGGCCGGATCGGCCCGATCGACCCCGACACCGGGGTCGTCGAGGTGGGCGCCGGGGTAAGTCTCGACGCGCTGCTCCGGGCCGGCCTCCAATCGGGTTGGTTCCTCCCAGTGTCCCCCGGCACGCGCCAGGTGACGATCGGCGGCGCGATCGCGGCCGACATCCACGGCAAGAACCACCATGCCGACGGCAGCTTCTGCCGGTACGTGTCCTCGGTGACCCTGGCCACTCCGGCCGGCGTCCACGAGGTCAGCCCGGACAACGACCCCGAGCTCTTCTGGGCCACCGCCGGTGGCATGGGTCTGACCGGGATCGTCACGCGCGCGCTCGTCTCCATGCGCAAGATCGAGACGTCGTGGATGCGGGTCGACACCGAGCGCCACGACGACCTCGACTCGCTCATGGCGGGGCTCGAGCGTGTCGACCGTCTCAACCGCTACTCGGTCGCGTGGGTCGACTGCGGGGCGGTCGGATCGAGACTGGGCCGAGGGGTTCTCGACGCCGGAGACCACGCCGGCGCGTCCGAGCTCCCGGCGAAACACAAAGACGATCCCCTCGCGCCGCCGCGGCGGCGCGGTCTGAAGATACCGAACCTGGTGCCGCCGGGCGTCGTGAACCCGCTGACCGTCGCCGCGTTCAACGAGGCGTGGTTCCGCAAGAGCCCGTCGCGAACCGGACAGCTTCGTCACCTGGGCGGGTTCTTCCACCCGCTCGACGCGGTGTCGAACTGGAACCTGCGTCTTCGGACGACGCGGGTTCGTCCAGTACCAGTTCGTGGTCGGGGACGCGCATCGAGACGTCGTTCCTCAGGTGATCGAGATCCTGCAGAAGGCCGGCGCCCCGTGCACGCTCGCGGTTCTGAAGCGCTTCGGGCCGGGTGACCCGGGGCCGCTCAGCTTCCCGATCCCGGGATGGACGCTCGCCCTCGACCTCCCGGTCGGGCCACCCGGTCTGCGATCGGCCCTCCTGCGCCTCGACGGCATCGTGGCCGGTGCCGGCGGACGGGTGTACCTGGCCAAGGACGCCCGCCTCGAACCAACCACGTTCGCCGCCATGTACCCCCGGTTGGACGAGTTCAACCGGTCCGAGAGCGGGTCGACCCCGAGGGGATGCTGCAGTCCGATCTCGCCCGCCGGCTCGGCATCTGTGAGGATCCCCGGCCGTGAACGACGCGTTCGGCCGACCCCAGCTCGGTTCTGGTCCTGGGCGGCACGTCGGACATCGCGCGGGCCCTGGTCCGCGTGCTCATCGCCGACGGATGCTAAGAAGGTCGTGCTGGCCGGCCGCGACCCCGACCGGCCTCGCAGCCGCGGCGGCCGAGGCCAAGGAGGCCGGCGCCGAGTTCGTGGCCACCGTGGCCTTCGACGCGAACGACGTCGACCAGGCCGCCGCCGTGGTCGACTCGGGGTTCTCTGCGATCGGCCGGGTCGACCTCGTCGTGATCGCGGTCGGACTTCTGTGCGACGACGAGGCCGACGAACGTGATCCGGCTCGCGTCGCGAGGTGCGTCACGGTCAACTTCACCTGGCCGGCGGCGGCGCTCAGCCGGGTCGCCCATCACCTCCGCGAGCAGGGCTCGGGCCAGGCGGTCGTGCTGTCGTCGGTTGCCGGGGTGCGGGTCCGGCGGTCCAACTACGTCTACGGCTCCGCGAAGGCGGGCCTCGACGCCTACGCCCGGACGCTCAACCAGACGCTCGCCGGTTCGGGAGCGACCGTGGCTGGTCGTCCGCCCCGGGTTCGTCCGATCGAAGATGACCGAGGGTCGACCGGCCCCGCCACTGGCGACGACGCCCGAGGCGGTGGCTCGGGACATCGTGAAGGGACTCGAAGACGGGGTCGAGGTGGTGTGGTCGCCGCGCAAGCTCCGCGGGGTCTTCTTCGTGCTCGGTCTCTTGCCCGAACCGATCTGGCGGCGCCTGCCGATGTGATCGGCCGCCCCACGGTCGCGTCGGCCGATCGTGGGGCGGCCGCTCAACCGTTGGTCCTCTCGAATCGAGCATCCCAACACTTCAAACGGAGGCCCCCACCGCATCCCGGCGGGGCGCAGCGCCCCTAGCCGGGTTCGGTCGAACCCGATGGCCGAGATCTGACGCCGATGGGCTCCCCGCACGACGCGCACACCAGCCGGGACACGAGCGGGTGGCCACAGCTGTGCGAAAAGATCGCTGGCGGCCCGGCGGGTCCGGCGAGGTGCCGGTCGCCCCACTCTCTCAGCGCCAGGATCACCGGGTACAGGTCCTTGCCGGCATCGGTCAGGAAATACTCGAAGCGAGCCGGGTGGTCGGAGTACTGGCGGCGCTCGAGAATCCCCGCGTGCACCAAGGTCCGCAGGCGGGCGGCCAGGGTGTCGCGCGGCGCACCGGTCTGTCGGACCATCTCGTCGAACCGGCGGTTCCCGAGGAACACCTCTCGCACCGCCAGCAGGGCCCACTTCTCCCCGACGATCTCCAGGGAGCGGGCCACCGAGCAGACCCTCGGCGTCGTCGATGCGGGCGTCACGCAGGCAGTTTACCAGTAAGTCCGAAGTTTTGGATGCACTCGTCCGAAGAGCCGCTATAGTACAGTCCAGATTTCGGACTGAACTGGGAGGAAAACGCCGTGAGCTCGCCCATCGCAGACGACCACCACCACCGCTCGCGGGTTCGACAGCCAGCCCCCGACGGGGGACGGCCATCGTCGTGGTGCTGTCCTTGGCCATCTTCATGTCCAGCCTCGACCTCTTCATCGTCAACCTGGCCTTCCCCTACATCGGCAGGGAGTACACCGGCACCAGCCTGGGCACCCTTTCCTGGGTGCTCAACGCCTACACGATCGTGTTTGCGGCGGTGCTGGTGCCGGCCGGGCGGTGGGCCGACCGGATCGGACGCCGGAGGCTGTTCGTCGCCGGGTTGTTCGCCTTCACCCTCGGCTCGATGCTGTGCGGACTGGCGCCCGGGGTGGCCGCGTTGATCATCGCCCGACTGGTCCAGGCGATCGGGGCGGGCCTGATGGTCCCGGCCTCGCTCTCGCTCCTGCTGGCTTCGGTCCCGACCGCGGTCCGCGGGAAGGCCATCGGCACATGGTCCGCCCTCGGCGCCCTCGGCGCGACGCTCGGCCCGGTGATCGGCGGGAGCCTGGTGCAGTTCGGCTGGCGCTGGGTGTTCTGGATCAACCTCCCGGTCGGGGTGGTGGCCATGCTCCTCGCCGCCAGGGTCGTGCCCGAGAGTCGAGACGAGCGGGTGCAGGGGCGGCCGGACCTTCTGGGCGCCGGCCTGCTCGCCGCCGCGGTCGGCCTCTTCGCCCTGACGCTGGTCGAGGCGCCCGATTGGGGATGGGGCTCGGCCGCGTTTCATCGGCTTGCTGCTCGTTTCGGTGGCCGGCGGGGTGGCCATGGTGCTGCGGTCCCGTCGCCATCAGGCGCCCGTCCTCGAGCTCGAGCTGCTGCGATCACGGAGCTTCAGCGGCGCCTTCGGCGCTTCGATCCTCTACTACGCCGCCTTCGGGGCCTGGCTGCTCGGCCTGGTCGAGTTCCTCACCGGGGTGTGGCACTACTCGGCGGTGCGGGCCGGTCTGGCCATCGCGCCCGGGCCTCTCATGGTCCTCCCCTTCGCCCGGATCGTCGCGCCTCGCCTGTCGGCCCGCCTCGGCGGCCCCGGCCGGGTCGCGGTGATCGGGTGCGCCCTCAACCTGGGTGCCCAGATCTTCTGGTTCACCCACATCCAGGCCCAGTCGCAGTATCTGAGCGACCTCCTGCCGGCCCAGCTGATCGGTGGCGCCGGCGTTGGTCTGGCCATCCCGTCGCTGCTCGGTGCCGGCACCGCGTCGCTCCCACCGGCCCGCTTCGGCACCGGGAGCGGCATCCTCAACATGGCCCGTCAGATCGGTTCGGTCATCGGTGTGGCCGGTCTGATCGCCGTCCTCGCCCACGTCTCCCCCACCGACCCGGTGCTGGCGTTCCGCCACAGCCTGGTCCTGATCGGATCGCTCTTCACGGGTGCACTGGTCTTCTCGGGCGTCCTCCTCACCGCTCGACCGGCCCCGGGCCTCGATGACGGGCCCCGAACCCGCCTCGCCGTCGGTTCTCAGCCCGCGGGGATGCCATGACGCCGCTGCTCGTCACCTTTTCTCGGCGCCTGGACGAGCCCTTCGACCACAGCCTGGGGGCCCTGCGGCGCTGGCACCCGACGACGCGGCACCTCGACGTGCGATGCGCCACCATCGACGCGCCGCCCGGTGGACATCCGAATCGGTACCGGCTCATGGTCCGCCTCAAGGGGCGGGGACGCCCGATGCCCATGGAGCTGCGGGTGACCCCGTGGTCCCCCACGGCCGGCACCCACATCGAGCTGCTGCCGCTTCGAACGGGTCCGGCCGAGTCACCGGTACTTCCGAACCGGCCGCACCCTGCTCGATGACGTGACTGCCACCATCGTCGCCAGCTCGCCGGACACCCACGGACGCGATGTCGAGCTGGCGACGATGTGCCTCCCCGAATCGGCCTGAGCCCGTCCACACCCGAGGAGTCACCGGCCCCCCTACCATCGCCCCGATGAGTGGGCCCCGACCGAGCATTCGTGCACACCGTGGCGATGCCGCGCACTTCCCCGAGAACACGCTGGCGGCGTTCGGGGCGGCGATCGAGTCCGGCGTCGAGGGGGTGGAGCTCGACGTCCACCTGACCGCCGACGGAGAGCCGGTGGTGATCCACGACTACGACCTGGCCAGGACGACGTCTGGGACGGGGTTGATCCACGAGCGCGACTACGACTACGTCCGTTCGCTCAGCGCCGGGGCCTGGTATCGGGACGACTGCGCAGATGAACGGGTGCCCCACCTCGACGAGGTGCTCGCGCTGGGTGCCGCCGAGTACGAGATCGAGTTGAAGGGACTTCCCACCAAGAGGCTCGTCGATGCGGTGGCGGCGTGCGTCCGCAACGCCGGGGTGCTCGACCGTGCCGAGTTCACCGGAAGCCACCTGGTCGCGCTGTCGGCACTCCGCGCGTCTCTCGACGGAGCGGCGCTGGGGCTCTTCGCCCCGCCGAGGGCCGACTGGATGACCGATCACCTGTACCAGCAGCTGCTCAGAGAGACGGCCACCCTCGGAGGTTTCTCGGACCTGCATCTCCCGTTCGACGAGCTCTCCCGATTCGAGCTCGGGCGACTGCGCGAAGCGGGTCTTCGAATCCACGCCCACTCCGTCGACTCCGACGAAGCGCTCAGGGTCGTCGCCGACGCAGGGCGTCGACTACCTCACGACGTTCGACCCGGCCTGGGCCTTGCGGGGACTAACGACGCGGACCAACTAGCCCGAGGCAACTCTCACCCCGCCCGCACCGTCCGGCGCCGAGCGGCCGACGCCGCGTCAGTTCTCCGAGTGCTCCGCCGGCCACCAGTGCGTCGCGTGGCCGTTCCCGTTGGTCGTGCTCGAGGGTGGGACCAACTCGGCGTCGAAGTCCACACCATCGTCCGCCGTGAGCTGGAAAGTGGGCGAGCTCCCGGCCCGCTGCCTCCAGGCAGCCTCCCATGCCGACACCTTCCCGTTGGCCGGCCGACCACCGAGGACCCCGAGTGCGTGGTCTGCGTTCGAGCTGCCGTTGAAGATCTCGATGGAGCTCTCCATGGCGAGCGCCTGGTTGTCCAGATGCAGGTCGTGGCGTCTGCCGGCGCGCTCTTCGGAGCGCATCCACTGGAAGTAGATGGGTGCGAAGGCCACCAGGGCCAGCACGTCGGTTCCCGCCCAGATCAGCCCTCCGCCGGCGTGGCTGCTGCCGAGCGTGTACATGGACGCAACCGGGTGGGACAGGTTGAGGATGGCCACCCCCAGGAAGGCGTCGATCGCCGATCCGACCAGCACGAAGAACATCCGTGCCCCGAAGCCGAGCTTCCAGTGGATGATCGGGTCGATCCCGACCATCGGCCACCAGAACAACGTCCCGCCGAAGAGAAAGAAGAGATTGATGACGTCCATCAGCCACATGTGGGTCATGGCGACGTTGATCAGCGACGTGAGGAAGAAGATGAACATCACGCCGTAGTAGAGAAAGGCGACGAGCACCGGATTGGTCAACACTGCAAACGGCCCCGAGCGAAGCACGGCGAGCCATCGCTCCTTGTGCTTGCGGCTGGTCGTCTGCAGGTAGAGGGTCGAAGGAGCCCCCATGGCCAGCAACGGCGGCGCTATCGCCATCAAGATCAGGTGCTGGACGACGTGAGCCTGGAAATAGGTCCCCGTCATCGTGGCGATCGGGGACTGCAACGCCAGGTCGATCGTGACCAGTCCGGCCAAGAACGAGATGGTGCGCCTGGTCTTCCACCGCCGGCCCCGAGCGGCCAGCGTCCAGTCGGCCCGCAGGTACCACGCCCCGGCGGCGATCAAGAGCAGGACCACCAGCAGGGGGAAGGCGCTCACCTCCCACCTCGTGAGCAGGTCGTGCAGCGAGAAGACCACCCTCGGCATCCCGCCCATCGCGCCGATGTCTGGCATCGCTCTCGCCTCAGCCGCTCGAGCCGTACTGAATGGGGACGTGAACTACCTGTGAGCGCACCCAGGACGCGGAGCTCTGGTCGAACGCATAGTCGATGAGTGTCGAGGAGTGGACGGTCACCGCGTCGATTCGTCCGGGGGAAAATGCCGCTCCCAAGGTACCCCGCGGGGGCGCGGTGGCACATCCCACGCCGGTTCCCCGGTCCCCGAGGCGGTCACGTCGGCGAGCTCGGGGGCGCTCCCGTTGGCCGGCTGGAGGAGGACGAAGACACCACCCCCCGGGGTGGTCCCGCTGGCCAGGAGCTTTGCCCCCGCCGGCAGCTCGAGTGGCGCCGAGGGCCCGACCGGTGGGCCCGAGGGGGACAGCCAGCCGGCCACCAGCACCGTCCGACCGGTTCGCTCCCGGGCCCCGAGAAGGACGGCGGTCCCGCTCGTCGTTCCCACCAGACGCAAGACCGAGACGGTGGCCCCGGTGAGGGTCGACGAGACGGGGAATGCGACCGCCTTGACCCCGCCCGCCGCGACGTCGAAGAGACCGACGACCCCACGGTGACTGCACGCCGCGCCGAGGAGCGGAGCACCGTCGGGGGCCACCGCGGTGGCGGTCAGTCGGTCGACCCCACAACGTGCGCCAGCCGCCGACCGTCGCAGGCGGGCGGCCGTCAGGGTGGGGCGCCACGACGACAGAGACGACAGATCCGCCCCGGTCTCCAACAGACTGCCCTGCCCGGAACGCCCCAGCCCGACCGTGGTGCCGGTCGTGCCCCCGAGCGCATCGGGAACAGCGATCAGGCCCTGCGGGAAGTACACCGCCGTCCACTTCTGCCCGCCATCGGTGGTCAGGCTGAGGGGAGAGAAGGTCAGATCCCGATTGGACAGGAACCCCGCCAGGAGCCCGCCATCGGGCCCGGCGGTGATCACCAAGCCCCCGTTGTCGGCCACTCCGGGAGGGGTCACGGCCACCCAACCGCCATCGGTGGGCGTACGAACAAAGAGCTGCCAGAACGTGTTCAAGAGGTCCGAGAGGTGACCCATCGGCATCACGAGCCAGGTGACACCGCCCTGGACGAGCGCCGTGGTGATCGGCGCAGCAACGATGGCTCCGCCGGTGCCAGCGGACGCCGGCGTAGTGGTGATGACCACGGTCGTCGATCCGATGAGCCCGAGGAAGAGGGGGACGGCGACGATCAGTCTGCGAATCAGCGAGGACGCTCGGCTCATTAAGGGCGCTTGGCCTTGACCAGTCAGCCCGTCACCGAGGCACCCATGGCTTCGTGGATCTCGCTGTCCAAGAGCACCGCAAAGGATGATCGGAGCGCCTGGGTGGCCTGTCCCGGATCGGTACTCAAGATGGTGCGGATGTAGCCACGCCGATCGATGATCTCGGCAAACTCACTGTGGTCCACCATCGCTCCGGCCGGTTCGACCAGCGCCGAGGCACCGAACCTCTTCAGCGCCTGAGCGAGCTGGGCGTTGGTGCCGGTGAGGTAGTACCAGTTGGAGACGTTGGAGAGATATTCCTGACGGTCGAACGCCACCGTGAACTTGATGGATCGGTAGATGGGATTCGCGACGATCGCCACCATGGCGACGTCCTTGGCCTGTGCGCCGAGCATGGCGTCGGCCGCGCGGAACTCCTGGGCGATCACCGGACAGTCGCTGGTGCAGACCGGATCGAGGAAGGTCAGGGCCACCGTGCGGCCACGAAAGCTCGACAGCGTGAGCGGTCGGCCGAACTGATCGACGAGGTTGAAGCTCGGCGCCCGAACGTGCTCTTGCACCGGAATGCCGTTCACCGCCTCGGTCAGGATCGGGTCGGCCGACGAGCTCGTCGACGCAGCCGCCATGGGCACCGCGCCGAGCAGTACGACGGCGATCGCGCCGACCGCCGCGCCGACCCGAAGCAGGTATGACGGGTCGACCGATTGCCAGAAGCGACATGCCGTGCTTGGCCTCGGCCGGTGCGACGGCCGGCAGCTCTGCCGCCAACCGGGTCATGGCCAGGTAGCCGGCCACGAAGACGAGCGCCATCGGGATCATCGAGTTCGGGTCGGTGCCGACCCCCCCGAAGAACCCCAGGTCCTCGACGAGCACCCAGTCGGCCAGACAAAGGACGACGCCGGCGATGACTGCCCACCTGGTGACCTTCGGTCGGGCCACCAGGAGCCCTGTGCCAACGAGCGCGAGCGCGATCACCACGAAGAGGTTGACGGCCCAACCGTGGGCCGCATCGAACCGTCCGAACGCCTGCACGATGGTCTCGAAGAGCCCGGGCTGCTGGGTCTGCGCCATGCCCTGCACCATCGCCGTCAACGACCCGGCGGCCGCGTGAGGATCGCTCTGCCCTTGCCAGAAGCCCCGGCCCGGCCAGGCCTGGAGGAGCGCCATGCCCACGAAGAACAGCCCGATGGCCCGGAGCACCCGACGACCCAAGGTCGGCGTCGACCAGACACGGGAAGGCAAAGCGATGAGCACACCAGCGACGACGTAGAAGAGCACCGCCCCTGGCACCCCGAACAGCCAAGTTGCCCCCGGAGCGAAGATGCCACCGAAGGCCTCGCCGAAACCCCAGACGATCAGTCCCCATGCGGCGCTCGTCGCTCCGGCCAACCGGGACCACCGGCCGAAGGGCGCCACCACCAGCAAGAGCCCGATCCCAACCTGGATCCACACCGCCGCCGCGGCCGCGGTGACCGGGTGCTCGATCCACAGTGTTCCGCCGAAGTTGACCAGGTGCTGCACCCACGTCGGGGATGCAGAGGCGGCCGGCCGGAGCACTTGGGAAGGCATGCTGAGCGGCATGGCCGACTGCCCTTGCAAGATCCCGTCCAAGAGCCAGATGAGACCGAAGCCGATGCGCAGCACGCGGTGGGCGACCGGCTCGGGGGGGCCGGCCGGGATCGTCGGGCTGATCGGTGGCGCCGCCCCGGTCGTGCCCCCGGCGGTGGCCAGCGCCGTGAACTGCCTCGCCCGGAGCACGGAACGAAGCACGGCGAGCAGCGCCGCGATCAAGAGCACGAGCAGGAACTGCAACCACAGGGCGTGGTGAAAGGCGGAGACGATCAGGGGGTTGTTCGAGCTCAGCCCGGCGCCCATGCCCGACATAGGGAATTCGATCCTCCGCTACTACGTATGTCGTCGCTCGCCCGGCGGCGGCCGCTCGGATCGCCCGGCCAGCCACCGCAGTTCTACAGCGTCACCGGCCGTATGCCCGTGCGGGCGCCGGAAAAGCAACGGTATTGACTCTCTGGAACTGGGACCAATCGGTGCACGCCCGGCTCTGGAGCTCAGATCGGCGGACCCGAGCCGCTCGCCTGGGCGGCCAGGCCACGAAGGTCACCATCCTCGTCGAACCACCGATCGGCGGTGTCGAAGCCAGATGCGCTGAGCGTCGGGAGCAGCGTCTTGTCCTGGTCCCCGCCCAGCTCGGTCAGGAGCCATCCCCCAGGCCGCAGCAGACGGGCGGCCGAAGCAACGATCCGACGCACCAGGTCGAGGCCGTCGGCACCTCCGTCGAGGGCGAGCCGAGGTTCGTACCTCTGGACATCGGCCGGCAGCAGGCGGAGTGCCCCGGTCGGGACATACGGCGCCACGGCCGTGACAACGTCGAATCGCTGGGACCCGAGAGGCTGCCCGAGGTCGCCCACCAGGGCCTGGACACCGTTGCGGCGGGCGCAGACTACGGCTCCGATGTCGATGTCGACGCCGATGACCGTGGCCGTCGGCGCCTCTGCCATGAGATGGACGGCGATTGCACCGGCTCCGGAGCAAAGATCGGCGGCCCGGCCGCCGGTGGCGCCGAGGAGGGCGGCGGCTCGGCGGGCCAGCTCCTCGCTCTGGAGCCTGGGGACATAGACCCCCGGCGCGACATGGAGCGTGTGGCCACAGAACTGCAGTGTGCCGGTGATCCACGCGAGGGGTTCGCCCTGTTCGCGGCGGCGGATCCATACCTCGAGGGTGGCGCGATCAGGGGCCGCCGCGAGGAGCTCGTCGGCCTCCTCGTCTGCGGCGACGCAGCCGGCCACCGTCAGCCGATCGATCACCGTTTGCGCGTCGAAATGGGCTCCCGACGCCGCCACGTCACACGCCAAAGGCCGTGACGAAGGGATATCGGAGTTCGAGGGATGGCCCAACAGAGAGATGCAGCTTTCCCGCGATCTCCCTGTTGAGCGACCCCAGCGGCCTGGGCCGCGACGATTCGCCCGCTTAGAGCGCTCGGACCCGCTTGGCCTGGGGACCCTTGGGTCCCTGCTCGGAATCGAAGTCGACCTTCTGTCCCTCGGTGAGCTCGCGGTAGCCGGAGCCTTCGATGGACGAGAAGTGTGCAAAGACGTCGGGCGTGCCGTCGTCAGGGGTGATGAATCCGAACCCCTTGCTTGCGTCGAACCACTTCACTGTGCCTTGGGACATTATGTTGCCTCTTTTCTCCACGCTTGGAACATTTGCGGGAGACCTTTGTGGCAACCGGCAACGACGTACAGCTCGGCGTGAACCCGGCTGTTCGCACCTTGAATGTTAGTCGGTTTTCCACGTGTCTCGATACGGTCTGACCAGAATCAGGCTCCGGCCACCCAAAGGGGCTTCGCTGACTTCCATTGAGGGTCCGAAGGCGGCCCTCAGGATCGCCGTCGATCCGCCACGCGAAGGGGTCAACGGTCAACCGCAACGAGTGGGGACGAAGGGATTCGAACCCTTACTGGAGGCGGTTTAAGCGCCTTGCCTCTGCCAATTGGGCTACGTCCCCTGGCCCGATTCGGGCAGTTGACCCATCGGGAGCGTAGTGGGCAGGGCGACGGGCTCCTCTTCGCCCGAGCATCCCCAAGCAGGCACACCGCTCGGCGTTAGTCTCGTTCAATGGCCTTGGCCAAGTGTCGGATTCTTAGTCGCGTCATCCCTTTTTTCCTGATCGCGCTCGTTCGTCGTCGGCCCAATCGCGCCGACGGCTGACGCCGCCCCCAGCCAGTCCCAGATCGCCGCGACCGAGTCCCAGGTGGCCAACCTCGAGACCACCATCGCCAACGAGCAACAACAGAGCGCGGCCCTCGACGCCGAGTACCTCGCCGCTCAGGCGACCGTCGCGCAGGTCCAGGCGGCCCTGGCGGCGACCCAACAACAACTGGTCAAGACCCGCGCCCGGGTCAAGGTGGACAAGACCCGGCTGGCCCAGGACGCCATCTACGCGTACGTCGACGACGCGCCGGCCAACCAGGTCGACTCGCTTTCGCGAACTCGCCCACCACCGCTGACTCCCGTGCCCAGTACGAGATCGCCGCCGTAGGCAACATCAACCTGGCCGTCGACGCGCTGGCGACACAGCAGGCGAAGTTGACCGCGGCCACCACCCTCGAGCAGACCCAGGAGCAGCAAGCCACCAACGCGCTCAACCAGGTGCACGCGCTCCAGGTCGCCAACCAGCAGGCCGCGGCGTCCTCCGAGGCGACCCTGAATCAGATCAAGGGGACCTTGGCCGTCGAGGTGTCCCAATACGCCGCCGCACAGGCGCAGGCCGAGGCGGCGTATGCAGCCGCCCACCCGAGCAATGCCGGCTCGGCGGCCCGGTCGGCAACCCAGGACGCCGGCGTGGCGGTCGCACTCGGCGGACCGGGCGCCGCTTCTGCCGCCGCCGCGGCCAACCAGGCCGCGGCCGCAAGCGGGGCGGCCGGCGCGTCGGGGAGCGCGTCGGGCAACGGTGCCGGCGAAGCGGCCGTGGCCGCCGCCGAGTCCCAGCTCGGTGTCCCCTACGTCTGGGGCGGCGAGTCTCCCGGCCACGGCTTCGACTGCTCGGGCCTGACCCAATGGTCATGGGCCCAGGCGGGTGTCTCGATCCCCCGCACCGCCGCCACCCAGGCGGCGGCGGTGCCCCCGTGCCATTGAACGCGCTCGAGCCGGGCGACCTGCTCTTCTATTACAACCTCGACGGCGACAACACGATCGACCACGTGGTGATGTACGTGGGATCGGGCCCCTATGGAAGCCAGACGATCATCCAGGCCCCCTACACGGGGTCCGAGGTCCAGTACGCCCCCCTGTTCACCGAAGGATTGGTCGCCGCCGGACGACCCTGATCAGGGGGGTCAGTTCCCCTAGGTCGGCTCCGGTGACTAAGTCGTTACGATGGTCGAGGTGGGTGATGACCAGCCCGTCGTGATCGAATCCGAACGGTCCATCGATCCGGCGGCAGACAACGGGCACCGGCCCCACCATGTGCCGACCGTCAAGCCGGATGCCGAGCCGGACCTGGAGCGCCCCAACCCGACTCGGTTCTCCGACGTCGACGAATGGGGTCGTTCCGAGCGCATGCGCCGCCTGGCCCGTCAGCTCTACGACCCGATCTACCGTTCGTGGTTCCGTGTCGAGTGGGACGGGCTCGAGAAGATCCCGACCGAAGGCGGTGCGCTGCTCATCGCCAATCACGCCGGCGCGATCCCCCACGACGCGCCGGTCATCATGCACGGCATCGAGTCCGAGCTCGGCCGCCCCGTCTACGGCATGGCCGACTACTTCTTCCGCACCGTGCCGGTCCTCGGCACCATGTGGTCCCGAGCGGGCGGGGTCGTGGCCAACCCCAACAACGCGTACCGGTTGCTGCGCGAGCAGGGCCAGCTCGCGTTGGTGTTCCCGGAAGGCACGAAGGGGCCGTCCAAGCGCTTTGACCAGCGTTACCAGCTACGCCGCTTCGGCCGGGGCGGGTTCGTCGAGATCGCGATGCGCGCCGGGGTCCCGATCGTCCCCATCGCGGTGGTCGGGAGCGAGGAGACCATGCCGATCCTCTTTCGCATCCCGGCCCTCGGCCGCCTGCTCCATCTTCCCTACTTCCCCGTCACCGCCAACATGGTCGCGATGGGCCCACTCGGGATCGTGGTCCCGTTGCCGGCCAAGCTCCGGCTCCGGGTCATGGACCCGGTGACCTTCGACGTCCCTCCGGACCTCGGGCGCTACTCGCGCTCCAAGGTGATGGAGGCCGCCGAATCGATCCGCGCCGATCTGCAAGAGACCGTCTACGACCTGCTCTCGGAGCGCCGCAGTGTCTGGTTCGGCTGACCGCACGCCCGCGACGGCTTCTCGTCACCGGCGCCGACACCTTCTGGGGCGGCCGGGTGGCCCAGGCGTTCGAGGCCGACCCCGACGTCGAGGTGGTGGTCGGGATGGGTGCGCGCGACCCCTCGGTGCCCCTGGAACGGACCGACTTCGTCAGGGTCGCCGACCACTCCTACTCGACGGTCCACCGGATCGTGTTGGCCACCGGCGTCGACACCATCGTGCACACCGGGGTGATGGTCGACTCCACGCTCGGGTCGAACCGGCTTCACGACGTCAACGTCATCGGGACCTTGAACCTGCTGGCGGCGGCCGGTGCGGTGGGATCGACGGTGAAGGCGCTGGTGGTCAAGTCCTCCGGGCTCTTCTACGGGGCCACCTCACGCGACCCTTACGCGTTCACCGAGACGATGACCCGGGAGGCCCCCGCCCACACCCCCCTCGAGCGGTCGTTGCTCGAGGCCGAGGCGCTCGTACGTGACTTCGCCCAGGACAACCCGGCTGTCATCGTGAGCGTGCTCCGCTTTGCCAACGTGCTGGGGGCCGACCTCTCCACGCCGTTGTCGCGCAACCTGTCGCGGCCGATGTGCCCATCGTTGTTCGGCTACGACCCGCTGCTGCAGTTCGTCGAACAGGGCGACGTGGTGCGGGCGCTCATCCACGCGGTGCGCAGCGCCGAGCCGGGCACTTTCAACGTGGGCGCCCCGGGGCGGTTGCCGCTCTCGGAGGTCGCCGCGATCTGCGGCACCAGGCTCGTGCCCCTGCCGCCGTGGCAGACCGGGCTCTTTTCGGTCCCGTTCACCCGTCTCGGCGCCTTCGACCTCCCGCCCGAGCTGATCCCACTCCTGCGTTACGGACGCGGGATGGACACCGACACGGTTCCGCGAGACCGGGTTCGACTACCGCTTCTCGAGCGTGGAGGCGACCCACGCCTTCGCCCGGGCCATTCGCCTCCGCAAGGGGGTCGGGCGTCCCGCCGAGAACTATCAGTACCAAGAGGACCTGGAGCGTTTCCTGCGCCAGGCCAACTCGGTCGCCAACCGGGGCGGCGAGCCGTCCCGAACTTCCTAGGTTTCTCTCCGCCGAGGATTCCCCGGGCCTACGTTTCTCCGGATTCGGTGAGCCACGCCGCCACCAGCGGGCCGCGGCGCAACTGCCACTCCTCGGCGGTCATGGCGTAGCGGACGTGGTCCTCCCACTCGCCGTCGATCTCCAAGAACCGCTCCGAGACACCCTCGAGGCGCAGGTCGAGCTTCTCGGCCACCCTCCGGCTGGCCATGTTGCGGGGGATGATCGAGATCTCCACACGGTGCAGGCCCAGCATCTCGAACGCGAACCGCAGTGTCACCACGACGGCCTCGGGAACCAGTCCCCGGCCCGCGTAGGCCTCATCGACCCAGTACCCGATCGACGCGCTCTGGAACGGGCCACGCTGGATCGACGAGAGGGTCAGCTCACCGACGAAGCGGTCGCCCAAGAAGATCCCGAACCCGTAACCAGAGCCGATCTGGCGCTCCCGTTCCCGCAACGCGCAGCCGCGCCGCGAAGCTGGCCCGGTCCTCGGCGGCCGCCGGCGCGCCGGCCGGGCGGGGCTCCCAGGGCACCAGCCACGCACGGCAGCGCACCCGGACCTCGTGCCAGGGCTCGTAGTCCGACTCGCGCAGCGTCCGCAGGGTGATGTGTCGTCCGGCCAGCTCGAGGGGGGCCGTTTGCGGCGACTTGGCGGTCCTCATGGGTGAGGCGTGATGTCGGGGCGATCGCCCATCGGCGCATCGTGGCAGGTCCGCACCGGCCACGCCAACGGCCGACGTCGGCCGGCACCTCAGGGGGCCAGGAGACTCGCCACGATCCCGTCGAGGATGTCGGCCTCGGACACCACGCAACGATCGAACCCGAACCGCCCCATCGCCTCACGGAGCACGACCACGCCACCGACGATCACGTCTTCGCGCCCGGGAGCCATGCCGGGCCGCCGGCCGCGGCGGCCGCCGTCTCGGCGGCCAGGCGGTCGACACCACTCGACGACGGTGGCCGCGTCGAGGACGAAGTGGTGGATCCGGTCCCGGTCGTAGTGGGCCAGACCCTTGCGCGAGGGCGGCCAGCGTGGACACGGTCCCGGCCAGCCCGACCAGGGTGTGTCCGGGCTCGGCCAACGGCTCGATGGCCTCGGCCGCGCGGTCGAGCTCGCTCGCCGGACGAACCGGACCGCTGCGTCGAGCTCGTCTGGCCGGGGTGGGTCGTGGTGCAAGAAGCGCTCGGTGAGCCGGACACATCCAAGATCGAGCGAGATCGCGCGCACCTCGCCGGTCCCGGTCACGAGCTCGGTCGAACCGCCCCCGATGTCGATGACGACGACCTCGGCCGCCGGGAGGTCGAGCGACGCGGTGGCGCCGGCGAAGGCCAGCGTCCCCTCGGCGTCGCCTTCGAGCATCTCGGCGGGGACGCCCGACGCACTCGACGCGGCGCGCAGGAACTCGTCGCCATTGGTGGCGTCGCGCACCGCCGAGGTCGCGACCAACCGGGCCCGGGTGACCCGGTGGCGGTCCATCACCTCTCGGTACTCGTCGAGGACGGCCAACGTCCGGGCGATCGCCTCGGGGTCGAGCTTCTTCGTGGCATCGACACCCTGGCCGAGACGGGTGATGCGCATGAGCCGGACCTCGGTCCCACCCGGTCCAACGATCAGCAGACGGGTCGAATTGGTCCCGCAGTCGAGCGCGGCGACGGCCACACCGGGCGCCGGGTCCATGACCCTCTCATACCACCTCGCCGCCGAGGCCCGGCAAGAGACCGAGCTCGACCAGCGTCGGCGACATTCGCTCGGCCACCCAGTCGCCCACCGGGTCGTTCCCGACGACCAGCCACCAGGCCAGATGGGCATGGAGGCACTTGACCCCGACCCGGGTCCCGCCGACGCCGCCGCTCGGTCGCGGCCCGGGTTGATCAGGCTCGATGAGCCGGTCGCGTTCGGCCGCGTAGCGCGAGTGGGCGTCGGCGAGGGCAGCCGGATCGACTTCGGCCTCGGCCGCCTTGACGCCGCCCGCGGCCTCGAGGCGGCTCACCGCCTCGCGCAAGGTGGGGTCGACGAGCCAGTACCGGGTCGGCATGGGGGTGCCGTCGAAGAGGAACGGGGCGTTCTCGATGACGACCGGCGCACCGTCGGGGCGGCGGCGGGCCACCAGGAACGGGCCGAGCGGCTGGCGCCGCAACAGGGCCGCCACCGCCTCCTCGTCGCCTCTCCCCCGCCTCGGTCGGCAAACCCCGTCGCGGGGGACCGGCTCACCGCCAGAACTCGAGGGTATCGAGGACCCGGGTCACCAGATCGGGCGGGCTCGCGGCATCACTCGTCGCCTTTGGCTTGGACGTGGCACCGGTGGCCCGCTCCACCGGCAGCGAGCCCGGCGGAAGCTCGAGGGCGGCCGACGGCGACACCGGTGTCGACAGCCCGGGGTCTCCCGAGTACGGGTCGGTCGCGCCGCCCTCGGTGCCGGCCGGAGGCAGCACCTGGTAGGCCCGCTCGCCCGGGGGAACCAGTTGGAACTGCTGGCGGGCGATCCGCGCGATCTCGGTGGACGTGGAGAGGTTCTTGGACTCGGCGTTGAGCGCCCGGTCCTCCTGCTTCAGCTGGCTCAACGTCGCGGCAGCCGAGGTCAGGGTGCGGCGCTGGTCGATGAGCGCCCCGGCCGGGAACCACGCCACCAGGATCACCGCGGCGATGACCACGGAACCCAGCAGGGCCACCACGCTCCGGCGATGCGAGATCGCGGCGCGGCGCTCGGCGCGGGTCAACGACGACGGCGCGGGCCGGCGCGACCGCTGGTGGCGTTTGGACGCAGGCTTGCGCCTGCGGGCGAGCTCAGTCCTGGCCATGGTGGCCGGGACTCCGACGCCCACCCGACAGGGCGCCCGCCCCGAGGTACCGGGCCGACTCGCCCAGGTCTTCTTCGATCCGCAGCAGCTGGTTGTACTTGGCCACCCGGTCCGACCGGGCCGGTGCGCCGGCCTTGATCTGGCCGGTGCCGAGCGCCACCGACAGGTCGGCGATGGTGGTGTCCTCGGTCTCACCCGAGCGGTGCGAGATGACCGACCCATAGCCGTTGCGGCTGGCCAGGCTCACCGCGTCGATGGTCTCGGTGAGCGTGCCGATCTGGTTCAGCTTGATGAGCACCACGTTGGCCACCCCGAGCTCGATGCCTCGCTCGATGAGCACGGCGTTGGTCACGAAGATGTCGTCGCCGACCAACTGGACCCGACTGCCGAGCGAGGCGGTGTGGGCTTGCCAGCCGTCCCAGTCCTCCTCGGCCATCCCGTCTTCGATCGACACGATCGGGTAGCGGTCGACCAGCTCGACCCAGTACGCGGCCAGTTCCTCGGACGTGAGGGTGCGCCCCTCTCCGGGAAGCTCGTATCGGCCGTCGCGCCACAGCTCGCTCGTGGCCGGGTCGAGCGCGATCGCGATCTCGTCGCCCGGGATCCGTCCGGCTCGTTCGATCGCCTGGATGAGCATGCGCACCGCGTCCTCGTTGGACGCGAGGTCCGGCGCGAAGCCGCCCTCGTCGCCGACCGCCGTCGACAGCCCCTGCTCGGAGAGGATGGACTTCAAGGCGTGGTAGGTGTCGGCCCCCCAAAGGAGCGCCTCTGAGAACGAGGCCGCGCCGACCGGCATGATCATGAACTCCTGGAAGTCCACCGAGTTGTTGGCGTGCACGCCGCCGTTGAGCACGTTGAACCCCGGCACCGGCAGCACGTGCGCGCTGGTGCCGCCGATGGCCCGATAGAGCGGCAGCTCCAGATCGTCGGCGCCGGCCTTGGCCACCGCCAGGGACGTGGCGAGGATCGCGTTGGCGCCGAGCCGCCCCTTGTCGACGGTGCCGTCGAGGTCGATCAATGCGTGGTCCACGCCCCGCTGGTCGAGCGCGTCGAAGCCGCAGACGAGCTCGGCGATCTCTCCGTTCACGTGGCCGACTGCGCCGAGCACGCCCTTTCCGCCAAAACGCGCGCCACCGTCACGGAGTTCGATGGCCTCGTGGCTCCCCGTCGAGGCACCCGACGGCGAGATGGCCCGGCCACGGGCGCCCGAATCGAGGACCACCTCGACCTCGACGGTTGGGTTCCCCCGAGAGTCGAGCACCTCGCGTCCGACCACGTGCTCGATGGTGCTCACGACAACGCTCCCTCGGCCCCTCCCCTGGCGAGGCGCCAATGCCCAAACGCTAGCTGGTGGTGACCCGCCGACCGGGGAACGGCAGTGGCTCAGTTTGGGTCCGCTCGAGCAGCGCCGCTTCGGTGGGCCGGTCGCCCGGTCGCGGCGGGCCCGGTCGGGCTCAACGGGGCGCGGCCGAGTCCGTCTCGCTCGACCGCTCGACGTCGACGATCCGGTCGCGGACAGCCAAGGCGCTGGCCCGCAGCGCCTCCTCGGCGTCAACACCGAGATCGCCGGCCAGGCCGACCAGGGCGTACAGCAAGTCGCCAACGCCCTGGCTGGTCGGGTGGGCGGCCAGCTCGTCGATGAGGCGGCCGGGCAGGTCGCGCCGCTCCGAGATGGTGGGTTCGGCGAGCCCGACCGCGCGCGCCTTGCGCTGCATCTTGGCGGCCAACAGAAGCGAGGGCAGCCCCGTCAGTATGCCGTCGGTCACGCTGGTCCTTCCCTTCTCGGCCGCCTTGATGGCCTCCCAGTTGGCCATGACCGCGCCCGGCGTCGTCGCGGTGACGTCGCCAAAGACATGCGGGTGGCGACCGACCAGCTTGTCGTGCACGCCGGCGGCCACGTCGGCCAGGGTGAACCACCCTTGTTCGGCCGCCAGGCGAGAGTGGAACACCACCTGGAACAGCACGTCGCCCAGCTCTTCTTCAAGATGGGACACGGCGCGGTCGAGCGAGTCCGCGACCCCCGGGTCCGCCGCGGTCACCTCTGCGATCGCGTCGAGCACCTCGTAGGTCTCTTCGATCAGGTGCGCGGTGAGCGAGGCGTGGGTCTGCTCCCGGTCCCACGGGCACCGCTCTCGGAGCGTGCGGACGAGTTCGTCGAGGCGCGCCATCTCGGGGGCGACCGGCTGTGCCAACGGTTCGATCCACAGCGTTGTGAGGTGGTCCGGCTCGACCGACCGGTCGAGCTCGTCCAAGCGCACCTCGGCCACCACCTCGTCGAGGAGTCCCAGGTGATGCAGCACGACCACCCGGGGAGCTTCGCCGTCGAAGGAGCCGGCGGCCAGCTTCACCCGCGACAGCACGTCCTTGGACCAGCACTGCGCGACGAGGAACGGCCCGCGTCGCCCGGCCGCCTCGATCTCGAAGCGGGTGCCGTCGCACAGTTGGACGCCGGCGGCCAGCGGGTCGATCCCGAGCGCGGCCCAGGCCAGGTCGAGGAAGGAGAGGGCGGGCACGATCTCCACCTCCACCCGGGGGTCGCGCCGGAGCAGCTCCACGGTGGCCTCGGCCACCAGCGGGGAGCCCGGCACGCCGTAGACGACGCTTCGGCCCTCGGCCGACTCGCGGATGGCCACCTCGACCAGGTCGTCGACGATCCGTTGGTAGACCTGGTCGAACGTGTCCGCCTCGTCGTAGTGGTGGTCGAACGAGGCCAGGTGGCCGAGGCCCTCGGCCGACGGATGCCTCGAGGTCCGCAGATAGGCGGCGTCGGCGCCCAACAGGGCCTCCCGAGCCGCCGCGCTCAGGTGAGCGGGCCCGCCCGGGCCGAGCCCGACAACGGTGACGAGCGGGGCCGACCGAGAGGCTGGTCCCCCCGGCGTCATGGCGCCGGATGCAACAGGTTCGTTGCGGCCGGGCTACGAGGCGGCTCGATGCCGACCCCCGAAATCCCGGACCACTGGCCATAGCGCGGATCGAGATCCACCGTCGCCGTCTTGGTGAGCGCGGCCAGTTCGCGGCTGGCCCGCGTCGCGCCGGCGTCGAGCACCGCTCCGCGGACCGCCGGGACCACCGCGTCGTAGGCGGCCGGTTGGTAGCTGGTCACCTCCAAGAGGAGATACGACCCGTTGTTGGACACCGGCTGGCTAACGACGCCGGCGGCCAGGCCGCTCACGTCGGCGGCCACGGTCGCGTACGCGCCCTCGTTGGCCGAGTAGCACCCGAGCGCGCCGCCTTGGGCGGCGCTGGTCGTGTCGGTCGAATCGGCCGCCGCCGCGGCGGGGAAGGACTCACCGGCCTCGATCGCCGCTCGGACCGTGGTGGCCGTGGCCTGCGTGGCGGTCTGGATCGCGCTGACGCAGATCGTGCGGAACTGGCTTGGGTGCCCGTTGAAGTAGCGGGTCAGTTGACCGGTGCCCAACCCGTAGCCGGCCGCGTGGGACAACACGAGATCGCCGGCGGCCTGGCTGCGCTCCTGGCTGGCCACGAACCCCGATGGCAGCGACGACACGATGGCCTGACCGCTGGCCGCACACACCGCGCTCTGACCGGTCGCCGCGGCGGCGGAGTCGAGCGTCGAGGTGATCGAGTTGACGAAGTCGTCACGCCCGGCCGCCAGAGCGGTGGCATTGAGGGGGAGATGTTGGCGAGCGGCCAGGGTCTCGATGAGCAGGTTGTTGACCAGTTGGCTCAGCCAGAAATCGACAAAGGCGGTGTCGTAGGTCCCGCTCACCCCCGACCCCCCGATCCCCGGCAGCGACGACGTGGTCTCCGAGCGCACCGCGACGCTCGCGTCCAGGTAGCAGCCGAACGCCGGGTTCTGCTCGATCGTGGCGAGATCCGAGTCGAGGGTGGCCCGGCTGATGGAGACCCCGTCGACGGTGACCGCGGTGGCCGGGACCGAGAAGGCACCGGCGGCCGCGACCCCGCCCGCCACGATCAGCGCGGCCAGCGCGCCGGAGAGAAGTGGGAGCCGCCTCACGCGCCGGGCATGTTATCGGGGCGTGCCTACCCGGCCGCCTCGGCCGGTGCCGGGACGAGGCCTTCCAGCAGCTGGCGCAGCTCGCGTGCCCATCCGGCGGGCGTGGCCAACGGGACGATCAGCTGGTCCAGCGCTTCTCGGTAGGCGGCGTCGCGAGCCAGTCGGTGCAGCCGGGCCTGGGCGCTCGGGGCGAGTTTCAGCCCCGAGATGCGAGCCCGCGGGAAGCGGTTCGCCCCCCGGTTCGACGAGACCGTCACCTCGGTCACCCCGATGCGCAGGCACGTCGCGCGCAGCCGGGCCAGGTCCAGCAGGCCCTCGGCGGCCGGCGGCAGCGGCCCGTAGCGGTCCACCCACTCTTTCGCCACGTCGTCGACCTCCTCGACGCGGCGGGCCGCGGCGAGACGGCGGTACCCCTCGAGCCGGGCGTCTTCGGCCTCCACGTAGTCCGACGGCAGGTGGGCGTCGCCGGGCACGTCGATCGAGACCGAGGCCGGCTCCGGCTGGCGCTCGCCCTTGGCCTCGGCCACCGCCTCGGCCACCATCTGGACGTAGAGGTCGTAGCCGACCGCGGCGATGTGACCGGACTGGTCCCGACCGAGCAGGTTGCCGGCCCCGCGGATCTGCAGGTCGCGCATGGCGATCTTGAACCCCGACCCGAGCTCGGTGTGCTCGCCGATCGTCCGGAGCCGCTCGTAGGCGGCCTCGGTCAGCACACGCTCGACCGGATGGAAGAGATACGCGTAGGCGCGCTGACCGGCTCGGCCGACCCGGCCCCGGATCTGGTGGAGCTGGCCCAGCCCGAGAAGGTCGGCCCGGTCGACCACCAGCGTGTTGACCGTGGGCATGTCGATACCGGACTCGATGATGGTGGTGCACACCAACACGTCGTACTTCTGGTCCCAGAAATCGAGCACCACCTGCTCGAGGCTCCCCTCGTCCATCTGGCCGTGCGCGATGGCGATCCGCGCCTCGGGCACCACCGAGGAGAGGTGCCGGGCCACCGCGTCGATGTCGGCGACGCGGTTGTGGAGGTAGAAGACCTGTCCCTCCCGTAGCAGCTCCCGGCGAATGGCCTCCGAGACCGCCGACTCGTCCTCCTCGCCCACATAGGTGAGGATCGGCCGGCGGTCGCTCGGGGGGGTGTTGACCATCGAGAGATCGCGGATCCCGGTCAATGCCATCTCGAGCGTGCGCGGGATCGGGCTGGCGGTGAGCGTGAGGACGTCGACACCGTGGGTCATCGCCTTCACCGCTTCTTTGTGGGACACGCCGAACCGCTGCTCTTCGTCGACGACCAGCAGGCCCAACCGCTTGAAGTGGACGTCCTCGGCCAACAGACGGTGCGTGCCCACCACGACGTCGACCGAGCCGTCCAAGAGACCCTCGACCACCTTGGCCGCCTGGGGGCCCGACAGGAACCGGCTCAGCATCTCGACCCGGACCGGAAAGCCGCGGTAGCGGTCGCTGAACGTCTGAAAGTGCTGGCTGGCCAGCAGCGTGGTCGGCACGAGGATCGCCGCTTGGCGGCCGTCTTGGACCGCCTTGAACACCGCCCGCAACGCCACCTCGGTCTTGCCGAACCCGACGTCACCACAGATCAGGCGGTCCATCGGCCGGTCCGACTCCATGTCGACCTTCACATCAGCGATCGCCCTCAGCTGGTCGGCGGTCTCCACGTAGGGGAACGCCGCCTCGAGCTCGTGCTGCCACACCGTGTCGGGCGGGAAGGCGTGGCCGGCCACACTGGCCCGGGTCCGGTAGAGGTCGACCAGCTCCTGGGCGATCTCGCCCGCCGCGGCCCGCGCCCGGGCGCGGGTCCGCTGCCAATCCGCGCCACCCATCTTCGACAGGGTCGGCGTCTCTCCCCCCGTATAGGGGGTGACCGCGTCGATCTGGTCCACCGGAAGGTAGAGGCGATCGCTGCCGCGGTACTCGAGGACCAGGTAGTCGCGTGTGGCACCAAGGACCGTGCGGGTGCTCACCCCGGCGTAGCGGGCCACGCCGTGCTGGCGGTGGACCACGTAGCTCCCCGGGGCCAGGTCGTCGAAGAACCCGTCGGTGGGTCGAGCCCGGGGTCGCGGCCGGCGGTGCGGGCTCCGGCGACCGGTGATGTCAGACTCGGCGAGCACCGCCACCTTGGGCTGGTCGAGCACGAACCCCGCGGAGAGTGGGGCCACCACGATCGTGATGCCGGGCCTGGCGTCGGCACGGGCGGCGACCGGGGCTCCGACCCCCTCCCCCGCCAGCACGTCGGACAGCCGGGTGGCGGCCAGCGAGCTCGACGTGCACAGGACGACCGAGTAGCCCTCCGCGGACAACCCGACCAGCTGGGCGGCCAGGCGGCCGGCATCGCCGGCCACCGCGCCGAGCCCCCGCCCGGCAACCGTCGGGACGTCGGGGCCCTCGGCAACCGGGGGAAGCGAGAGCACGGCGGCGTCGGTGTGGGCGAGGAGCCGGTCGAAGGCGAGGTGCAGGCGCGGCAGGGGGCCGGCCTCGGGGTCACGCGTGCCCCAGGTGTCGGCCAGGGTCTCGGTGAGGGCCCCCTCCTCCTCGTAGACCTCGACCGCCCGGTCGCGCAGGCGCCGGGGCCCGGTCAGCACGACCTGGGCGGCCGGGCCGAGCAGGTCGGTGAGGAGCTTCTCGTCCTCGGCCAACCACGGGAGCCACGCCTCCATGCCGTCGAAGACCTCGCCCTCGGCCAGTCGTTCCCACTGCCCTCGGCTGAACGACCCCGACGCGGCCAGCTCCTCGGACCGGGCCCGCATGGCGTCAGTCAGCACCATCTCGCGGCATCCGAAGATCACCGCCTCGTCGAGGTCGGCCACCGAACGCTGGTCACCGATGTCGAAGGTGGTCAGCCGGTCGACCTCGTCGCCGAAGAGATCGATCCTGATCGGACCGCCGGCGGTGGAGGGGAAGACGTCGACGATGCCCCCGCGCACGGCGACCTCGCCGCGGTGCTCAACCTGGTGCTCGCGCCGGTACCCGTGCGCGACGAGGCGCGCCAGCAGCTCGCCCTGCTCGAGCCGCTCCCCCCGTCGCACGACGATGGGACGAGCCGCGTGTCGCCAGGGACCGAGCCGCTGCAGCACCGCCCGGACTGGCGCCACGACGATCGCCAACCCCGGATCGCCCGGGACCGGCTCGTCTCCGAAGAGCCGCCAGAGCACGGCCAGGCGGGCCCCCATCGTGTGCACATCGGGGCTGACCCGCTCGAGCGGGAGCGTTTCCCACGGCGCGAACAGCTCGACCGATCGACCGACTTGCTCCCCGACTCGCTCCCGGGCCCCGTCGGTGTCGGCGCCGGTGTCTGTGTCGGAGCCGGTGTCTGTATCGGAGCCGGTGTCAGGAAGGAAGCAACGCAGGTCGTCGACGAGCCGTTCGGCGTCGGCGATCGTGGGCGTCACCACGAGCATCGGGGCCAGGCCCGAGAAGTGGGCCAGACCGGCCAGCACGAACGGTTGCACAGATTCCGACGCGGCCAGAGTCGCGTTCGAACGCCCGAGGACGTCGGCGAGTCCCGGATGTCCGCGCAGCAACGGCGCGAGCGCGCGGAGCGGGCTCGCCCGGCCGTCCGTCTCGAGCGTCGTCATCGGCCGGTCAGGGCTGGGCCGACTTGGTGTTGAACCGATTCATGGCCGCACCCACGCCGGATCCCGCGATTACCTCGACGGCGTCGGCGGCCAGGGCGGTCGTGGCGTCGAGCTGGTCGCGATCGCCGCGCGAGGGTCGATGGAGCACGTGATCGGCGCCCGAGCCGCCCCGGGGTTTTCCGATCCCGATGCGGATCCTCACGAACCCATCGGTGTGCAAGTGCGCCTGGATCGAACGAAGTCCGTTGTGGCCGGCCAAACCGCCGCCCGACTTCACCTGGAACCCGCCCGGGGGCAGGTCGAGCTCGTCGTGCACGATGATCAGCCTCTCGGGATCCTCGATCCCGAAGCGGCGAACCAAGGGCGCGACGGCGGCCCCCGAGTCATTCATGTACGTCGTCGGCACCGCGAGCACGACCCGCTTGCCGGCGATCCGAACCTCTTCAATGGTGGAGCGCTGACCCTTCACCGGACGGAGCCGGCCGGTGCCGTGGCGACGGGCCAACTCGATGACCGCGTCGGCACCGACGTTGTGCCGCGTGCCGGCAAACTCGGAACCTGGATTCCCGAGACCGACGACCAACAGGTCGGCCGAGGTCCCGCGGTGCGTCCCCTCGCCGGACCGTCGGCCCGAGAGCAGTCGCCGCAGCGGGCTACCCCTCGTCGCCAGAACTGCCCGAAGACGGCTCGCCCTCTTCGGCAGCGCCCTCGGCAGCCGCCTCGCCCTCGGCGGGGACCTCCTCGCCGACTGGTGCCTCAACGACCTCGAGCCTCGGCGGCAGCCCGGCCGCCACGGTGGCCTCCGGGTCGATGTCGATGGTCACCGACTCGGGCAGCCGGAGGTCGGCGACCCGCAAGAAGGCGCCGATGGTCAGCCCGGAGATGTCGAGCTCGACGAAGTTGGGGATGTCGGCCGGGAAGGCGCGGACGGGCAGCGTGAACAGCTGCTGTTCGACCATGCCGTCGCCGTGCTGGACCTCCAACGCCTCGCCGACCAGGTTCACCGGGACCTCGGCCGAGATCACCTGGTCGCGGCGGACGATCTGGAAGTCGACGTGGGTGACGCTGCCGCGCACCGGGTGGCGCTGGAGCTCGCGGGCCAAGGTGAGGTAGGTCTTGCTCCCCGCCCGGAGCGAGAGCAGCGCGTTGGTGCCGGCCTCACCGGACAGCGCGTTGCGAAGGTCGCGGGCGACGATGGCGACCGAAACCGGATCGGTCCCGTGTCCGTACACGGTCCCGGGCACCAGGCCTTCCCGGCGCAGCCGGCGGGCCGCGGATGAACCACTGGTCCGCCCGACCTGGGCCTCCAAGACGATCTCGGCCATGGGGTTTCTCCTCGTTCGTGCTGGCGGTCGGCCGTCGTTCGAGCCGATCGGCTGATCGACGCTCTTCGACCGTGCTCCTCGGTCCGGCGGGACCCGGGGGCCCGGCCGTGCACGCGGCGAGCCGTCCGAGGATCGGAGTACAGGCTACTCGGCGATTCGGGGGGCCTCGACCCGCAGTGGCCGGTCGGCTCCAACCGCGAGCCGGCTCGTAAATTGGCGTCCGATGAAACATGCCGGTGCGGGCGCTCTCGCAGAAATCGAGCCCCTCCTGGCCCAACTGCGCAGGGTGGACGGGCTGGTCGAGCGGAGGCCGGGCATCTTCTATCGGCGCTCGCGCGCCTTTCTGCACTTCCATGAGGACCCCGGTGGCCTATACGCCGACGTGCGGTTGGCCGAGGACGAGGACTTCGTCCGGATGCGCGTCCAGACCGGCGCGGAACGGGCCCGTCTACTGAGAGGTCAAAGGGCTTGGCCTCGGCTAGGGCCGCCCGGACCCAGACCGATCCACCACCGGTCGCGGAGGGCCGGCGTCAGACCAGGTTGGCGCCGCCGAAGATCTCCGACACCGAGGTCTCCTCGAACACCGCATAGATCGCGTCGGCGATGATCTTGGCCACCGAGAGCACCTCGAGCTTGTCGAACTGGCGGTCCTTTGGGATCGGGAGCGTGTCGGTCACGACGACCCGGGAGATCGGGGCCTTCTCCAACCGGTCTGCGGCGGGATCGGAGAACACGCCGTGGGTGGCCATCGCCCAGATCTCGGCCGCCCCCGAATCGGCCAGCCGCTCGGCGGCCGCGCAGATCGTGCTCGCCGTGTCGATCATGTCGTCGATGATCACGCAGTGCCGGTCCTCGACCTCGCCGACGACGTGGCGTACCTCGACCTGGTTGTAGGTCCCATGCGGTCGCCGCTTGTGGACGAGGGCCAGATCGGCGTTCAGCCCTTGGGCGTAGCGCTCGGCCACCTTCACCCGGCCCGAGTCCGGGGCCACGATCACGACTTCCTCGGCGAGCCGGCTGCGCAGGTACTCCTCGAGGACCGGGGCCGCCGTCAGGTGGTCAAAGGGCAGGTCGAAAAACCCCTGGATCTGTCCGGAGTGCAGGTCGACGCTGATCACCCGGTCGGCCCCGGCCGCCTGCAACAGGTCGGCGACCAGCTTCGCGGTGATCGGCTCTCGACCGGTGGACTTGCGGTCCTGGCGTGCGTACCCGTAGTACGGGCAGACCGCGGTGATGTTCTTCGCCGAGGCTCGCTTCGCCGCGTCGATCATGATCAGCTGCTCCATCAAGGAGTCGTTCACCGGTCCGCAATGAGTTTGGACGATGAACACGTCGGTGCCCCGGATCGACGTGTCGTAACGACAGTGGATCTCACCGTTGGCGAACTCACGGAGGTTTGGTTCACCCAGCTCCACACCGAGGTGGCTGGCGATCTGTTCGGCTAGGGGCGGATTCGAGCGCCCCGACATGAGCTCGAGCCGCCGTTTCGGGATCAGCTCCACGACCGAACGCTAGCCCGCGCTTTGGAACCCGGCCGAGCCGAGGTTCGGGCCGACCCGCTGCCCCGGCCCGCTCAGCCCGGCGGGCGCGACTCGAATGGGGCGACCGTCTCTCCGTCGGCGACCACCGCTCCGGGCCCGAGCGCCGCGAACGGACCGACGTGGGCCCCCGAGCCGATCCGAGCCAGCTCGCACATGGAGTAGCGGATCTCGCTCCACTCGCCGACCGCAGTGTCGATGAGCGTGGTGTCGGGCCCGATCTCGGCACCGCGTCCGACGACGCAGGTGCCCCGCAGCACCACGCCCGGCCAGAGTGCGACGTCGGGAGAGAGCTCGACCGTCGTGTCGACGTAGGTCCGTTCGGGGTCCCACATGGTCACCCCCCGCCGCATCCACCGTTCGTTGATCCGGTCCCGGATCTCGGCCTCGGCCGCCGCCAACTGCGCGCGGTCGTTCACCCCGGCCGTCTCCACGGGGTCTTCGACGACCATCGAGTGCACGGAGTAACCGGCCCCCGAGAGCACGTCGACGACGTCGGTCAGGTAGTACTCGCCCTGCGCGTTGGAGGGGCTGAGCCGGCGCAGCGCCGGCGGGAGGAGCGCCCGGCGGAAGCAGTAGATCGACGTGTTCACCTCGCAGATCTCGCGCTCCTCGTCGGTGGCGTCGACCTCCTCGACGATGCGGACAACCTGATCGTCGCTCGAACGGACGACCCGGCCGTACCCAGACGGACTGTCGACCATCGCGGTCAGCAACGTCGCGGCGGCGTCGGTGGCACGGTGGTGTCGGACCAGTGCGGCGAGCGTGGCCGGCCGAAGCAAAGGGGTGTCCCCCGGCAAGACGACCACGTCCGCGTCCTCGTCGTCCTCGGGCAGTCCGCTCAGCGCGACCGCGGTCGCGTCGCCCGTCCCCCGCTGGACGACCTGGTCGACGAATTCGATCTTCAGCCGATCGGGAGCCTGGTCGGCCAAGGTCTTCGTGACCCACTCGGCGCCGTGGCCGACCACGACGACCACCCGGTCGAGCTCGAGCTCGGCCAGGGCGTCGAGGACGTGCAGCACCATCGGGCGTCCGGCCAGGCGGTGGAGTGGCTTCGGACGCTCCGAGCGCATCCGGGTGCCCTCCCCGGCAGCCAAGACGATGGCATGAAGCGGTCCTCTCGCGGTCATGGTGCATTCTCCACCCCGGCGCCCGCTGGCGCTCACCATCTCCGCCATCGGACCGGGCCAGATGGGCGCAGTAGCGGGTGGTGGGTCAACTTGATCTGTTACAGCACTAGGCCAGGCTCTTTTTCGGCATCAGCTGTCGTTCCCTCGGTAGGAGGAGCGTGAACTGCTCTTCGGAGCTTCCGACGTAAAGCTCAATGTGCGCGGAGGGTCGAAAGTGACCCACTACCCAGTAGCGTTGTCCCGTGCGCAGCGGGTGGTTCTCGGCACGGGCCATTGGGATGCACGTGACGCTCCTGGTGCTGGTCGGGGCGTGTGCGGCCCTGTGCGACTGGCAGGTTCACCGGGCCCTCTCGGGCAACACCCTCAGCTGGGCCTATGTCTTCGAGTGGCCATTCTTCGCCGGCTACGGGACCTATGTGTGGTGGCGGCTCGTCCACGACCAGATGGGCCGGGTGGCTCCCGATGCGCCGATGGCGGTCGGCGGCAACGGTGGGCCGGTCGAGCGGGAGGAAGAACCCGACGAAGAAGACCAAGACATGGCCGCATACAACCGCTACCTGGCCGAACTCAACGCCAGCGGGCCCGCCAAGCGGTGGTGAGGGGCACCAAGGTCGCCTGAGGGGCCCCGTTGCCCGGGCACGGAGTCCCCGCCACGAGGCGTTCACCTTGTCACCGAACCGCCAGAAACGTAGAGTCACGGGCCGTGTCGGGAACATACGCGGAGCCGGGAACCCAGACGATCCACAGCAGTGGGCGACGTGACCAGGTCACCGCGCAGTGCCGCAACTGCGGCTACGACATCGTCTTCTTCAACGGGCCGGCCGGGGCCGACTGGCGTCACATGGCGACCGACGACCACCAATGCGCCGGCCGAGAGGCGACGGGTTAGCCCGAGGCGGCCGGTCCGGACGCTCGGATCGTCAGCTGGCGGGGGAGGGATCGAACCTCCAACCTCCGGATCCAAAGTCCGGCGTTCTGCCGATTGAACTACCCGCCAAGGTGGCCAACACAAGTACCACATTGCTCCAGGGCGACCAGATTTGTCGCGACGGGCACCGCCTCGCCGGGTGCTCGGCCCTTATCGATCCCTTATCCGTGACCGGTAAGCTCCGGACCAGCGAAAACAGCGCGCCATCGCCCTTGCGGCGTCCGTGGCTACGCGCGTTCCGCGTAGCCCGATCAGAAGAGGCGGCGCACCGATGAAGATCTTGGTGATCGACGACGATCCCGCAGTGAGAGCCTCGCTCGATCGCGCGCTGCGGTTGGAGGGCTACGAGGTCGACAGCGCACCAGACGGGGGATCCGGCCTGGAGGCGCTCGCGCTGGCGCCGCCCGACGCGGTCGTGCTCGACCTCGGCCTGCCCGACATCGACGGTCTCGAGGTCTGCAAGCGAATGCGGTCGGCCAAAGACGACACACCGGTGCTCATGCTCACTGCCCGAGACGCCGTGAACGACCGAGTCCAGGGTCTCGACGCCGGCGCCGACGACTACCTCGTCAAGCCGTTCGCGTTGGCCGAACTCCTGGCTCGCCTGCGGCGCCCTGCTGCGCCGCCAGAGCGGTGAGGCGGGTGAGGTCCTGCGTGTCGGCGACCTCGAGCTCGACCTCGGCACCCGCGAGGCGCACCGCGGCACCCGGGAGTTCTCGCTGACGCGGATCGAATTCGACCTTCTTGAATTGTTCCTTCGACACCCCCGCCAGGTGCTGACGCGCGATCTGATCCTCGAACGGGTGTGGGGGTACGACTTCGACTCGGGCACCAACTCGCTCGCCGTGTACGTCGGCTACCTGCGTCGCAAGACCGAAGAGGGCAACGAGAAGCGTTACATCCACACGGTCCGAGGCGTCGGCTACGTGTTGAGAGAACCATGAGCTTCCGGATGCGCATGGTGCTGGCGTCACTTGTGGTGGGCGTCTTCGCCATTCTGGCCGCATCCTTCGGCGCGTATTTTGCATCCCGCAACGCACTGACCAACTCGGCCGACGATGTGCTGGTGTCGGCAGCGGGAGACGTGTCGGGCTCCGCGGGAACCCACCCCTACCCCGTCAACACCGAGACCGGAGCGATCAGCGGTGTCCCCGGCGTCAGCGCCGCCCAGTTCTACAGCCAATCCCTGATCCAACCGCAGCTGCCCGTGACCGCAGCGGTGAAGGCGGTCGCCGCCGGGAGTGCGCACTCCTTCTACACGAATGTGAGGGTGGACGGCATTGAGCAACGCGAGTACGTCACCTTCGTCACCCTCAGGGTCTCCAACGGCATCTTCTCTCAGGTGGAGTCGGGGGCTCTGCAGGTGGCCATCTCGCTCACCGGTGTGAACGAGCAGTTGGGCCACCTCGGCCTGGCGTTGCTGCTGGTCGCCCTGGCCGCCCTCACCCTGGCCGCTGTGCTCGGATGGGTCGTCTCGCGCACTGCGGTCGGTCCTCTGAACGACCTGACCGCCGCGGTCGAGGAACTGGCACGCACGACCGACGTGTCCGAGCGGCTCGAACCCGGCGGCGCTGACGAGCTCGGTCGCCTGCGACGAGCGTTCAACCGATTGCTCGTCGCACTCGAGGCGTCGCGCGAGTCCCAACATCAGTTGGTGGTCGATGCGTCGCACGAGTTGCGTACCCCACTCACCAGCCTGCGCACCAACCTCGAGATCGTCCGAAGGATCGAAGAGCTGTCAGAACCCGAACGCGAGGTCCTAGTTGCCGATGTCCTCACCCAGATGCAGGAGTTGACCAATCTGGTCGGCGACCTGGCCGAGCTCTCCCGGGGCCAGATCGCGCGAACAAGAGGCGACCCTCTTGCGCCTCGATCACCTGGTCGAGGAGGGGGTCGAGCTTGCGAACTCCCACGGGCGACGGCGGGGCGTGACGTTCACCACCCATCTCCAGCCGACCTGGGTCCACGCAAGGTCCGATCGGATCGCCCGGGCCGTGGGCAACCTGCTCGACAACGCCCTCAAGTGGAGCCCCGACGGGGGCAGCGTGGAGGTCTTGTGCGCGAATGGGGACGTCTCGGTCCGTGACCACGGTCCTGGCATCGCCCCCGAGGACCTCCCTCACATCTTTGACCGCTTCTACCGCGCTCGGGCCGCTCGGGCCCTGCCCGGCTCGGGCCTTGGGCTGGCCATCGTGGCCCAGGTGGCCCAGGAGGAGGGGGGCACGATCGGGGCGTTCAACCCCAGCGACGGCGGGGCGGTGGTCACCCTGCACCTCCCGGTGGTACCCGCGCCGGCCGAGATTTCGAGCTCTTTGTAGAACGGGCGGAGATAGTCTCGGGCAGTGGCTTACGTCGTGATGTGCGGACCGGCTCACACCGCACCAGACCGGATCGTTGGTCCGTTTGAATCGCACGACGACGCCAAGCGCTATGCCCAAGGGCAGCCCGGACCGCCGGAGCGTTATGCCGTGGTCGAGGCCCTCACGCCGGCATAGCCTCGCCGACTCTTCTTCGGCGGAACCTTGGTCGGCGCCGTGTTCACCTGGCCAGAGGTTTGCTAGCGTCCTCCCACGCATGGTGGGGGTGCCCATGATGATCCCTAGGCGTATTTCCGTCGAGCGCGACCCGAGGCGACTGGAAGGCGTCCGGCTCCGGGCCGCCGGGGCGGCCATCGTCCTCCTTGGAGGTGTCTTTGTTGCGGCTTCGTCAACGGCGGCTGCAGCGTCATCGAGTCACTTCGAATACCCCGCGAACACCGCGGAAGCCCCATTTCCCGAAGCCGTCGTGTCATTGGCTTCCGTATCAAATGGGTGTGGCGGGGGGGCGCCGAGTTCGAAAGCGCGATGGGGCGATACCTCGGAGTACTACGGCCACATCGTCAACTTCCGTCTGGCCTGCAACCTCCACGACGCAGGGTACTCGGGTGCTGAGGTGCAGGACCCCATCAATGGTGGCTACGTCGACTACTCACGTGGACCCAGAAACAGGTCGACGAGAAATTCCTGGCCGACATGCGCAAGCTCTGCGTCACCCAGCTCTCAGAGGAAATGAACGAGGACGACCCCGAGTACCACCTGGCGCGCCACGACTGCCAAACCTATGGAGGACTCTTTCACGTAGGAGCCGAAACCCGCTACGACGGCGTCCGGGATGTCGGCACGGTCTTCTACAAGATCCGGCCGAACCTCACGGGAAGCTGGCTCGCGACCCCTCCGGCATGGACCATCGTTCAGGACGGGCGATCCGTACAGGCCTCTTGGAACGGTGGCCCGGGCACTCCGGGCTGTCAGGCACCTTCGACGGAACCCTCATCAGTCATGACGAGGGTGACATCGTCATGGGCAACCTGTCAATCACATAAGGCAGCCTTCACGTCACGGGCACCATGACCTTCCAGATTGTCAACAACGACACGCTCGACATGAGCTACCAACAGAGCAACGGGATCCAGGGAAGCGGAGAGTTCCATCGACAATAAGCAGATGCGCGACCGGGCCGCGCATCGAGACCGAGCACCCTCCAGGCACAGCGAATGAGGTGGTTTAAGCCGGCTTTAGAAGGTCCCCACGGTGACCCTCGTCTTACGGAGGCACACACCCCCACTTCTTTGGGAATTCTTAGGTCCGGTTGGACCTTCTCTTAAGTCCCTCCGTGAACATGAGAGTGACCAAGGAGCAGCCGTTGCCACACACCCAACCCGTCCGCCATCGGGACGCCCCAGGACGCAGCCGTGTCCGCCGCACCATTCGTCGGGCGCTCGAGGCCGGAAGGGCACGCACCGAAGTGATCGCTGGGTCGGTCTCCGCCCACTTGACCGGGCGCGCCACCCGGTCGCTGGCGGTTATCCCGGTGCGGGTTCAGGACGGTTCCGCGTCATTCGTGCGCGGAGCAACCCCCGGTGGCTGTTCCTCGGTCTGGGTCGTCTCACCCTCAGCGACCCATTCACGCCAGGGGTAGGGGCCACTCACCCCTACCCCTGGCGTCCCTTCGCCGAGAGCGCCCGGAAGGGTGCTCTCGGCTGCCTGCTAGCCTGCCGCCTGGCATGGGTTCCCTCATCAAGAAGCGCCGCAAGCGCATGCGCAAGAAGAAGCACAAGAAGATGCTGAAGGCAACCCGCTGGCAGCGCCGGGCGGGGAAGTAAGAGAACCCCTCAGCCGGCCGCTTGGCCGGCCGGGCGCTCCGGGCCGATCGTCCGCACCGGGATCAGCCGCCCCACACCACCGTCGATCTCCACGCGGCTCGTCCCGGCCAGGCCGAGCTCGGCCAGGGTTCCCTCGACGAACCACGTCGCCCCGCTGCCGGCCAGCCGGGGGGATCGCCCGGTCAGCTCGCCCAGCCGGTCCCGCCAGCGGGCGAGGTCGGGCACCACCTCGAGCGCGGCCGCCGTGAGGTCGTTCTCGCCCTCCTCCCCCGACGAGCGCCGGCGGGTGTCGGGCAGCTCGTCCCAGGCTCGGTAGACGGCGCCGGTGTCGACCGCCAACGGGGGCACGAGCAGGACAAAGGACCGCGGCTGGTGCTCGAGCGGAACCACGCGCTCGCCCAGGCCCCCGACGCGAGCCCGGCCGCCGCGCACGCAGAACGGCACGTCGGCCCCGAGGCCGGCCGCCACCGCGAGATCGTCGCAGCCGGCCCAACGGAGCACGGCCGCCGCGTCGGAGGACCCGCCACCCAGCCCGCCGCCGATCGGGATCCGCTTGACCAACCGCACTCCAGCCCGCCGACCAACCGCGTCGAGGGCCCGACGGACCAGGTTCGCCGGGCCGTCGCTCACCACGCCGACCACCTCCTCGAACACGATCTTTAGGCCGTCGCCGTCCGGATCGATGGACAGCTCGTCGGCCAGGTCGAGCGAGACCATCTCCGAATCGAGCTCGTGGAACCCGTCGGGCCGCACGCCGAGCACCCGGAGCGACAAGGTGAGCTTGGCCGGGGCGAGGACCCGGGCCACCGGGCCGGTCACCGGTCCACCCGGGCCAGCTCTCCCCACGCCGCCACACCGAGCTCCTCGGCGCGGGCGGTCGGGGCCACACCGGCCGACTCGAACGCGGCCGGCTCGACCGTCCCGGCGAGGCTCTGCCGGAGCATCTTGCGTCGATGGGCGAACCCCGCCCGGACCACGGTCGCGAAGCGCTCGTAGGGCACGACGGCCGGATCCACGGCCGGGTCAGGTCGGCGCCGCATCTCGACCAGCACCGAGTCGACCCTCGGTCGGGGGACGAACACGGTCGGTGGGACCCGGCCGACCACCGAGGCGGTGGCCCAATAGGCGATCTTCACCGAGACGGCGCCGTAGGCCGGGTCGCCGGGCGCGGCCACCCAGCGCTCCCCCACCTCGCGCTGGACCATGACCAGCAGCCGGTCGACCCGGGGGGCCTCCTCCAGGACCCGGACGACGACCGGGGTGGCCACGCTGTAGGGGAGGTTGGCCACCAGGGCCACCGGTCCGGGCAGGTCTCCGAGCAGCGCCTCCCAGTCGAGACGCAGCGCGTCGGCCTGGACCACGTCGACGTCGAGCCCGGCCACGGTTTCTCGGAGGATTGCCACGAGACGAGGGTCCACCTCGATGGCGACCACGTGGGCCCCGGCATTGGCCAGGGCCAGGGTCAGCGACCCCAGGCCGGCCCCCACCTCGACCACCGTGGCACCGGGAACCAGCCCGGCCAGGCGCGCGATCCGCTCGACGGTGTTGGGGTCGGCGACGAAGTTCTGGCCGAGCGCCTTGGTGGGGCGGATGCCGTGCTCGGCCAGCAGTCGCTGGACCTCCGAGCGCGACAGCGTCACCAGGAGATGTTGACCTGGATGACGCCTTGGCTCAACGGGGCCATGGCCTCGAACCCCGAGGGGGAGAGGTCGATGACCCGACCGGGGTTCTGTGCCTCCCGGTCGTCGACCAGACAGGTGATGGAGACCCCGGTGGCGATGTCGGTGATCGAGACGGTCGTCCCGAAGGCCAGCCAGGGGCTGGCGCACCGGCCCGGTGGGGCCTCCGAGTACCACGTCGCGATGCCGGTCGCCGTGTCGTTGATCGTCGTGGGGACGGTGGCCGGAGGCAGCCCCGACGGCCTTGTGGTGGTGGTGGTGGTGGTCGGGGGCGGGGCGGTGGTGGTCGTGGTGGTGGTGGTCGGGTCCGTGGTGGTGGTCGGGGGCGGGGCGGTGGTGGTGGAGGCGGTCGTGCTGGGCAGCTGGAAGGCCAGCTTCAGGTTCCCGATGGCACCGGTCTCCGGGCGCGCCGAAGCACTCGCAGCAGTCCGACCACCGCCCGCGCCTCCGGGAGCGGCGCTGGTCAGCGTCGCTCCGGTGCCCAGTACCAGGAGAGGCACCACCAGCAGCCCCAGGCTCAGCAATGAGCCGACGAGCAGGCGCCTCCCTCCGGTGTGTTGTGCCCTCAGACCTCCGCCCTTCGCCGGGGACATGACACCCGCGCCGATCAGGGACCGCTGCGGGATGAGGGGATACTAGGAACGGGCGGCCGGAGCCGCAAACGCGAATTTTCCCAGCTCAGGGACGACCGAGAACGTTCATGAACGCGCGATCGCGAACGCTCGGGTCGCCGCGTCCGCCGACGAAGCGGCGACGACCGACGGCTCCACCCCCTTCAGCTCGGCGACGAAGGCGCCGACCAGTGCCACGTTGCCCGGCTCGTTGCGCGTGCCGCGGTGGGGCACTGGAGCCAAGAACGGGCTGTCGGTCTCGACGAGCAGTCGGTCGAGCGGACACAGCGCCACCGCGTCGCGAACGTCGCCGGCGTTCTTGAACGTCACGATGCCGCTGAATGAGACGAACAGCCCGAGGTCGAGACAGCGCCGCGCCTCGACGGGGCCGCCGGTGAAGCAGTGCAAGACGGTGCGATCGGGTACCCCCTCGGACGCCAGCACGTCGAAGAGGTCGTCCCACGCGTCGCGCGCGTGGATCACCAGGGTCAGGTCGTGGCGACGAGCGAGGCCGATCTGCGCCGCGAACGCGACGCGCTGGGCCTCACGCGGTGAGTGCTCGTAGTAGTAGTCGAGACCGCACTCACCCACCGCCACCGGCCGGGGACCGTCGGCCATCGCCCGCTCCAACAGCTCCGCCACCTCGTCGACCCCGCGCGAGGCCTCGTGGGGATGCAGCCCCACGGTCGCCCAGACCCGCGGGCTGCCCGAGGGCGCTGAGACGACGAGCTCGAGTGCCTGCGCCGAGGACGCGGCGTCGGTCCCCACGCAGACGATGTCGGTGACGCCCAGCCCCGCCGCGCGGTACCAACACCTCGGTGTCGGGCTCGTAGTGCTCCTGGACGTGGCAATGCGAGTCGAACCATGACAGCGTGTCGCCTGGCGTCACGGCTCAGTCCTTCCGGCGCGGGAACAACGGGTCGCCCTTGGTCACCGCCAAGCCGCCCGGGTAGCCGCCCCAACGCGCGTCGGCGGGGACACGGCACTCCTCGGGCGATCCGGCCAGTCCGATACGGCGCCAAATCTCTTTGGCCGTGGCGGGCATGGCCGGGCTGGCCAACAGGGCCACGATGCGCAGGGCCTCGAGCGCGCTGCCGAGGACGGCGTCGACCTCGGCGCCGGGCTCCTGTTTCCACGGTTCGGTCGCCTCGAGCAACGCGTTGGCCGCGCCGATCAGGCGCCAGGTGGCGGCCAGCGCCTCGTGGGGGGCGAACCGCTCCCAGGCGTCGGCGGTCTCGGTGAGGGCGGTCTCGGCGGCCGCGGCCAGTGGGCTGTCCGACGCCGGGGCCGGGCCCGTGCCGCCGCACTTGGAGCCGACCACGGTCGCCACCCGGGCCACCAGATTGCCCAGGTTGTTGGCCAGATCGGCGTTGTACCGAGAGACGATTGCGTCGTAGGAGAAGTCGCTGTCGGCCCCGAGCGGTGCCCCCCGCAGCAGGTGGTAGCGGATCGGATCGACGCCGAAGGCCTCGGTCAGCACGTCGGGCGCGACGTCAGTGATCTCGACGTCGGCGGCCGAGCGCCGGAGCTTCTGGAGCATGGTCTTGGACAGCTTCTCGCCGCCGAACAGGAGCCACCCGTGCACGAAGACGTTGGCCGGGGGGTCGATGCCGGCGGCCATGCACATCGCGGGCCACCACACGCAGTGGAACCGGAGAATCTCCTTGCCGATCAGGTGGTGCACCGCTGGCCACCACAGCGCGCAACGCTCCTCGTCGACCCCGTAACCGATGGCGGTGAGGTAGTTGATCAGCGCGTCGTACCAGACGTAGAAGACGTGGCCGTCGTCCCAGGGGACCGGGACGCCCCACCGCAACGAGGTCCGGGTGATCGAGATCGGCTTCAGCCCGCCCTTGATGAACCCGAGCGCCTCGTTGCGCTTGGCCGCCGGCCGGACCGCGTCGGGATTGTTCTCGTACCACTCCAAGAGCCGGCTCTCGAAGGCGTCGAGCTTGAAGAAGTAGTTCTCCTCCTCCATCTGGATGACCGGGGTCCCGTGCACCGGGCAGTTGCGGTCGACCAGCTGCTCCTCGGTGTAGTAGTCCTCGCAGCGCACGCAGTACAGGCCTTGATAGAGCCCCTTCTCGATGAAGCCGTTGTCGTAGACCCGCTGCAAGAAGGTCTGCACGGCCACGTAGTGGCGTGGCTCACTGGTGCGGATGTAGTCGTCGTAGGAGATGTCGAGGCCGGCCCAGGCCTCGACGAAGCGGGCCGAGGTCTGGTCGGCCCAGGACTTCGGGTCCATCCCGTGCTCCTCGGCCGACTCGGCCACCTTGGCCCCGTGCTCGTCGGTGCCGGTGAGGAAGAACACGTCGTCGCCCGACAGGCGGTGCCAGCGGGCGATCGCGTCCGCGTTGACGGTCGTGTAGGCGTGCCCGACGTGGGGCGCGTCGTTGACGTAGTAGATCGGCGTGGTCAAGAAGAAGCGACCCACCGCCGTAGGTTACCGGCGAGCCGATCGGCCCCCTTTGGGCCGGGCCGGTCGCTCGCTCGATCGATCAGCCGGCGCCGTCGCGCTGGGTGAGGGCGACCGAATAGGCGCGGCGACGGGCCACCCCGATCGCCGCCGCGACGGCATCGGCGGCCTGGCGGGGGGTGTCCCCGGCCGAAGACGCGCCCCGACCGCCGCCGCGATCGCGGCGTCGTCGGGCCCCCGAGACGGTTCGGCGCCACCGAGCACCACCACCACCTCGCCCAGGAGCTCTCGACCGGCGAAGGCCTCGACCGCCTCGGCGAGCGACCCCCGCCAGATCTCCTCGTGCAGCTTGGTCAGCTCCCGGCAGACGGCCACCGGCCGGTCGCCGCACGTCTCCACCAGGTCTCGGAGCGTCTGGGCGACCCGCCCGGGGGCCTCGAGCACGACCGCCGTTCGCTCCTCGGCGGCCAGGGCGGCCAGGCGGCGGCGGCGATCGGCCCCCTTGCGGGGCAAGAACCCCTCGACGCAGAAGCGGTCGGTGTCGAGCCCGCTCACGCTCAGCGCGGCCACGACCGAGGAGGGCCCGGGCACCTCGGTCACCACGAACCCGGCCGCCGCGGCCGCGGCCACCAGCCGGCGCCCGGGGTCGGAGATCGCCGGCGTCCCGGCGTCGCTCACCACCGCCACCGTCTTGCCCTCGTTGAGCCAGGACAGCACCTCGGGGACCCGGGCGGCCTCGTTGTGCCCGTGCAGGGAGACCAGGCGTCGGGGGTTGGACGACAGGCCCGAGGCGCTCAGCAGCGTCCGGGTCCGGCGGGTGTCCTCGCAACAGACCACGTCGGCCGACCGGAGCACGTCGCGGGCCCGGGGGGAGAGGTCCCCGAGGTTGCCGATCGGGGTCGCCACGAGCACCAGCGAACCGGCTGCGACGGGCCGCCCCGTCACGGCGTCGGCCGGAACTCGAGACGGTCGCCTATGGCCAGCCCCCACCGGTCGAAGGAACCGGCCTTCGCCTCGAGCGCCTGGCTCGCCCGAAGGCGCGGCCGAGTGAGCCGCCAATGGGAGAGACGCACGACGGCCATCACCTTCATCTCCTTGTCGAGGAACGCCACGTCGAGGGGGAAGCGGACGCCAAAGGAGTGGACGGACCGGGTCCGGGGTAAGAGCATCGCTCCGTCGTAGGTCTCCTTCCCGAGCAGGCCGCGCGTGCGATCGACCATAGAGTCGGCCAGGTCGGCCGCCGCCAGGACCGCGCCGTCGCGGAGCAGCCAGCCGGTCTGCATCGACGTTCGCTCCCCTCGTCTAGACGTTGAAGCGGATCTCGAGCACGTCGCCGTCCTTCACCGGGTAGTCCTTGCCCTCCACGCGCAGCTTCCCGGCCGCCTTGGCCTCGTTCCACCCACCCAACTCGATGAGCTCGTCCCAGTGGATGACCTCGGCGCGGATGAACCCACGCTGGAGGTCCGAGTGGATGACGCCCGCGCACTCGGGGGCCAGCGCCCCGGCGTGGAAGATCCACGCCCGGGACTCCTTGTCCCCGGTGGTGAAGAACGTCCGCAGCCCGAGCAGGTCGAAGGCGGCCCGGGCGACCCGGGGAACGACGCCCTGGCCGAGCCCGAGCCCCTCCATGAGCTCGCTTCGCTCGGCCGCATCGAGCTGAGCCGCCTCGGCTTCCAGCTGCACGCAGACCCCGATCGCCTCGCCCGTGCCGGCAAGGTGTGACGCGACCGGGCCGACCAGCTGGTCGACGTCGACCAGCTGGTCCTCGCCGATGTTGACGACCGCCAGCACCGGCTTGTCGGTGAGCAGGAACGAGTTGTGCAGCCGGTCACGGACCTGTTGGCCGAGCTTGGAACGGAACAGGGGCACGCCGGCTTGGAGCTCGACCATGGCCGCGTCGATGGCGTCCGCCTCGGCGGCCAGATTGGGGTCACCCTTCACCCGAGCCTGCTTGCGGCGCTTGTCCGACTGGTGCTCGAGCGACGCCACGTCGGCCAAGACCAGCTCGAGCTCGAGCGTCTCCAAGGAGTCCAACGGGTCGTCGGGACCCGAGACCGAATCGTCGTGGAACGCCCGGAGCACCACCACCAGCGCGTCGACCTCTCGGATGCCGGCCAGGAACCGGTTGCCCATGCCCTCGCCCGTCGACGAACCGGCCACCAGCCCCGCGATGTCGACGAGCTCGAACCCGGCCCGAACCACCTTGGCGCTGTGGCTCAGCTCGGCCAGGGCGTCGAGGCGGGTGTCGGGCAACGGGGCCACCCCGACCGAGGTCTCGACGGTCGAGAATGGGTGGGCGGCCACCGCCAGGTGCCCCCCGGTCAGGGCATTGAAGAGGGAGGACTTCCCCGCGTTGGCGAGGCCGACCAGGCCGAGGCGCTGCATCCGACCGACGCTACAGGGCCGTGCCGAGGGTCCGTTAGGCTGGCTCTCTTATGTCGAAACGGACCACCAAGCGCAAGCTGCGCAAGAAGAACAAGGCCAACCACGGCAAGCGGCCCAACGCCGGGCGGGGCTAGCCGACCGGGCGCCGGCCCGGTCGGCGCCTACACCGGCCCCTTTTGGCGGTGCCACGCCACCCGGCGCTCGTTGAGCACCACCAGCAACGCACTGGGCACGTCCGAGATGATCCCGTCGACCCCGAGGTCGACCAACCGCTCCATCGACTCGGCGTCGTTCACCGTCCACACGTGCACGGCCACCCCCAACCGGTGGGCCGCCTCGACGAAGCGCTCGTCGACGATCACGATGTCGCCGTGGCGTTCGGGCACCTGGAAGGCGACCGCCGGGATCGGCGGCGGTTCCTCGGCCGGCCCGCACGGCCTGGAAGAACGTGGCCGTCGCGGCGGTGCCGGCCGAGGTGGGCACCGAGGGGGCGAACCCGCTGAAGGTCTCGGTGACCCGGTCGTCGAACGAGGTCACGATCACGTCGTCGGTGCGACCGAACTCGGCCAACAGATCGGCGACCGCCTTCTCGTAGGGGGCGACCGCCGGGGTCGACTGCTTGATGTCGAGATTCAAGATGACGTCGGGGAAGGCCTCGAGCACCTCGGCCAGCGAGGCGATCCGGAACTCGGGGTCATCGGCCGCCCGGCCCCGGTAGGGATAGGCCGACTCGGGCTCCCCCGGCGTCACGTCGGCCCCGGGGATGAACCAGTACGCCGAGTCGAGCGCCTTCACCTGGGCCAGGGTCAGATCCGCGATCGCCCCGGTGCCGTCGGTCGTCCGGTCGACGGTCGGATCGTGGCACACCACGACGTGGCCGTCCGAGGTGGCATGGGCATCGAGCTCGATGGCGTGCGCGCCGGCGGCGACGGCGCTGCGCATGGCGAACAGGGTCGACGACGGCCACTCCCATGCTCCGCCCTGGTGCGCGTAGGCGAGGACGCGTCGTTCGAGCCAGGGGTGCGGATCGGCCACGTCCGAATGGTACCGACGCAGGGTCCGGGTCACCTCGGCCGGGCTAGCCTCGACCCCCCATGATCGATCACCTGCTCGTGGACATCATCGAGGCCGTCCACCAATCGTTCGACCGGGCACTCCTGCAGCGCCAGGCCGTCGAGGAGCGCTTCCAGGTCGACGTGTTCTTGGGGGACATCTCCTTTGAGACCTCCTACAGCCTCCCGGGCGAAGAGCAGCCACCCCGGGTCCGGGCCGACCTGTCGATCGACTGGCCGACGTGGAGCCAGACCGCCTATCGCAGCTGGTCGATCGGCGAGACGCCGAGCGAGCTCCCCGAGGTCATCGTCGAGGTGGCGCTTAGGATCCAACGGCTGGCCGAGCCGCCCGCCTTAGACACCGTCCTGGCCGCGCTGCCCCCCGAGAGCCCCCATCTCGGCGCGGATGCCTTGGTGCGCACCTCGGCCACGGTCGAGCAGGTCTTCGAGGAGATGCCCGGCGCTACTCCGCCGACCACGCCGGTCCGGTGGGCCGTCGAAGCGACCTACGAGGGCTCGATCCGGTTCGAGGAGCACCACCTGGAGGACTCGACCACCATCGGGCCGATCATCGACGCGCTGACCGCGTTGGGTCGCGTCGATCCTCGTGCAACTGGCCGACCTTCCGTTGGCCTTCCTGCCGCCCGATATCCAGGCGTCCGAGTAGCCGAACCGGCTAGTCGCCCGGCACGCCTGGGTCGGGCAGCGACGAGGATTCCGCGGCCAGCCGCCGCACGACCTGGTGCTCGACAATGAAGGCCACGAAGGGCACGAACCCCGCCGAGATCATGGCGGCCAGCTGCAGCAGTCCGAACTTCGCCCGCCGGGCCAGGTCGAGCGCGGCCAACAGGTAGACGATGTACAACGCGCCGTGGATCGGCCCGACCACCTTCACCACGCCCGGGGAGTCCGCGCCGTACTGCAGCGGCACGCCCACGAACACGAGGATGAGCAGCCCGACCCCGACCGTGTACGCCATGACCCGGTAACGGAGGATGGCCCCGTTCACGCGGGGGTGCCCGGGCCCACTAGGTCCGCCACGTCTTGGCCCGACCGTCGGCGGCCAGCTCGGCCAGGCGGTCGTTGTACGCGGCCAGCTCCTCGTCCTCTTCGTCCCGGCGTCGCTCCGGCACCACCGGCGCAATGCCGGCCCGGGCCCGAGCGTCTTGCATCCGTCGCTGCGCCCGGGCGCCGACGGTCTCGGGATCGGTGTGGATCTGCACCCACCACACCCAGATGCCCACCAGTGCGAAGCAGGGCCATTCGACCGAATACAGATAGCTGAGCCCGTTCCCGTCCAGGGCCCTCGTGACCTGCCACCACCCGGCCACCAGGCAGCCCGGGAACCACACCACGACCGCCAGATGCAAGGTGAGCGCACGTCGGGACAGCCACCGCGCTCGCACGGACCAATCCTACCGACCCCTCGGCGGGCCAACCGAGGCGGTCCGGCCCGCTCAGAGGGGTAGTAGTCAATTTGATTTGTGACAGCCCTAGTCCAGGCTCTTTCTCGGCATCAACTGTCGGTCCCTCGGTAGGAGGGGGCGTGAAACTGCTCCTCGGAGCTTCCGACATAAAGCTCAATGTACGCGGAGGGTTGGAAAGTGACCCACTACCCTCAGAGGAGCTTGGCCTCCTCGGCCAGGGCCCGCAGGTGCGTCTCGGGACGGGCGCCGAAGTGGGCGATGATCTCGCCCGCACACAGCCCGCCCAGTTCGGCGCAGCGGGCCGGATCGGCGCCGTGGGTGAGGCCGTACAGGAAGCCGGCCGCGTACAGGTCGCCGGCCCCGGTCGTGTCGAGCACCCGCTCGACCGGGGCCGCGTCGACGGTCACCGGCCCGTGCGGGGTGGTGACGACGGAGCCCTTGGCTCCCCTGGTGGCCGCGACGAGGATGCCGGTCTCCTCGGCGGCCTCGATGGCCGCGTCGAACGAGGTCGCGCCGAACAGCGCCACGAGCTCCTCCTCGTTGCCGAAGAGCACGTCGATGTCCTCGCGCAGCAGGTCCAGGAACTCGTGCTGGTGCCGGCTCGACGCAGAACGGGTCGGACAACGAGAGTGCGACCGAGGCGTTGGCCTCGTGGCCGGCCGAGATCGCCCGACGCATCGCCTCGATGGCCGGCGGGAGGTCCCAGAGGTAGCCCTCCAGGTACACCACCTGGCACCGGCCGACCAGGTCGAGCGGCACGTCGGCCGGCACCACGGTCGTGGCGGCACCGAGGTAGGTGGCCATCGTCCGCTCGGCGTCTTCGGTCACGAGCACCAGGCACCTTCCGGTGCCGATGCCCGTCCCGGGCGCCTCCTGGCCGCCGATCGGCTCGAAGGTCACCCCCGAGGCGCCCGGATCTCGCTCGGCGAACACCTGGCCGAGCCGGTCGTCGGTGATCTTGCCGACGAAGCCGGCCCGCCCGCCGAGCGACGCCACGCCGGCCATGGTGTTGGCGGCCGAGCCTCCCGACATCTCGACCGAGCCGCCGACCGCGGCGTGGATCGACTCGGCCCGGTCCAGGTCGACCAGCGACATCGAACCCTTGGGCAGCTCCAGGTCGGCCAGCTCGTCGTCGGTCGCCCGCACCACCACGTCGACCAGGGCCGAGCCGATGCCGACGACGTCGAGCAGTTCGTCGTCGGCGTCAGCGGACCCGCGACCGGTCGACGTCGCTGGCCCGGCGGGCTCGATCATGGCGCCCGAGGCTACTCGGCGACCGAGGTAGCCTCGGGCGCCATGACCTCCGCACTCGAATCGGGTGGCACGGGCGCGCCCGACGAGCCGTTCCGGCTGCCCCGAACGGTCACCCCGCGCCACTACCGCCTCACCCTCGACGTCGACATCGAGTCGGCCCGGTTCGACGGTTCGGCCGAGGTCGAGGTCGACATCGAGACCGAGGTCGGCGACATCACGTCTGAACGCCGCCGAGCTCGAGATCGCCGACGTCACGCTCGAGATCGCCGACGGGTCGGTCATCGGCGCCACGGTCGGCCTCGACGTAGAGGCCGAACGGGCGGTGTTCTCGCTCGAACGGCCGGCACCGGCCGGGCACGGCGCCCTGCGCTGCCACTTCTCGGGCACGCTGAACGACAAGCTGCGCGGCTTCTACCGCAGCACCTTCGTCGACTCGGGCGGGACGACGCGGACCATCGCCACGACCCAGATGGAGTCGACCGACGCCCGACGGGCCTTCCCGTGCTGGGACGAGCCGGACCGCAAGGCGGTGTTCGAGATCACCCTCGTGGTCGACGAGGCGTTGGCCGCGTACTCGAACTCGCCGATCGCGGAGGAGACCGTCGCCGGTGCGGGGCGCCGAGCGGTGCGCTTCGCCCCGACGATGGTCATGTCGTCCTATCTGGTCGCCCTCATCGTCGGGCCCCTGGAGGCCACCGAGCCCCGCGACGTCGACGGAGTGCCGGTGTCCGGGTGGTGCACGTCCCCGGCAAGGCGCGACCTGACCGGCTTCGCCCTCGACGTCGCCGAGCACGCCCTGCGCTTCTTCTCCGACTACTTCGCCATCCCCTATCCGGCCGACAAGCTCGATCTGGTCGCGATCCCCGACTTCGCCTTCGGGGCGATGGAGAACCTCGGATGCGTCACCTTCCGCGAGACGGCGCTGCTGGTCGACGACGCCTCGGCCGCCCGATCCGACCTCGAGCGGGTCGCCGACGTGGTCGCGCACGAGATCGCCCACATGTGGTTCGGCGACCTCGTGACCATGCGCTGGTGGGAGGGCATCTGGCTCAACGAGGCCTTCGCCACCTTCATGGAGGTCCTGTGCGTCGACGCGTTCCGGCCCAGCTGGGAGCGCTGGGTCAGCTTCGGCCTCGAGCGGGAGGCGGCGCTGGCCGTCGACGGGCTGCACAGCACCCGCCCGATCGAGTACCCGGTCGGCTCGCCCGAGGACGCCGACGGCATGTTCGACGTCCTCACCTACCAAAAGGGCGGCAGCGTGCTGCGGATGCTCGAGCAGTATCTCGGGCGCCGAGGTCTTCCGCGACGGCGTCCGCCGCTACCTCGCGGCCCACGCCTACGCCAACACGGTGACCGCGGACCTCTGGGACGCGCTCGAGTCGGTGAGCGGCAAGCCGGTCCGGTCGGTCATGGACACCTGGATCCTCCAGGGCGGCCACCCGGTCGTCTCGGTCGAGCGGCGTCGACCCTCACCCAGGAGCCGTTCGCCTACGGCAGCCGTAGCCGGCCGACGAGCGCGATCGGCGAGCGGTGGAGGTGCCGGTGCTCGTGCGCTCCGCTCGAGCGGCGGCGAGACCCGAGCGGGTCCTGCTCGAGGCGGCGTCGGCCCCCGCAGCCGGCGGTGCCGGGCCACCTCGTGGTCAACGCCGGCGGGTGGGGCGTCTACCGGGTCGCGCTACGACGCCGAGCGACCTCGTCGACCTGGGCGGGCACCTGGGCGAGCTCGGCCGCGCTCGAGCGGGCCAACCTCTTCGGCGACACCTGGGCGCTCGTCCTCGCCGGCCACGCGCCGCTCTCGGCGTTCCTCGCCCTGGCGGCGGCCCTCGGCGACGACGACCGAGCCGGCCACCTTCACCACCGTCGCCGGCGCCCTCGGCCTGTGCGACCGGGCCGCCGACGACGGGGCCCGCCGCGACCCTGGCCGCGGCGACCCGGGCGCTGCTCGGGCCCCGCTGCGGCCGCGCTCGGCTGGGAGCCGGTGGCCGGCGAGGGCGAGCGGATCCCCAGCCTGCGCTCGGTGCTGCTCGTCGCGCCCTCGGCACGATCGGTCGGGACGAGGCCGTCCGCGCGAGGCGGCCGCGACGCGCTTCGACGCCGCGCAGGCCGGTGGCGCCCCGCTCGACGCCAACCTCGAGTCGGCGGTGCTCGCCGTGGTGGCCGACCAGATGCGCCCGGGCGACTACGACGCCTTCTACGCCCGCTACCAGTCCGCGACCGACGCCCCAGGAGGAGCAGCGCTACCTGAGCGCGCTCGGCGACGTTCCCCGACGTCGAGCTGGCCGAGCGGACCCTTCGACCTCGCGCTCGGCGAGATCCGGACCCAGGACGCCCCGTACCTCATCGTCGGGCTGCTCACCAACCGGGTCGCCGGCCCGGCGGTGTTCGAGCGGCTCACTGAGCACTGGGACGAGGCGCTGGACCGGTTCCCGGTCAACAGCCACTCCCGGATGCTCCAGGGCGTGCGCGCCATGTGCGGCGACACCGCCGCTGGCCCGCCGGGTCACCGAGTTCCTGCTCGACCCACCCGATCCGGTCCGGCCAGCGCAGCGTCGACCAGGCGCTCGAGCGGCTCTGGATCAACGTCGCCTTCGTCGAGCGAGAGCGCGACGGGCTCGCGGCGACCCTGGCCGGCGTCGCCCGAACGCCGGGGAGCTGGTCCCGCGCCCCGCGCCGCACCGGGACCGAGATGAACCTCGGCCGTCGCGGCCACGGTCTTCGGACTGGTCGCGCTCGCCGAGCTCCCCGACAAGACGATGATCGCCAACATCGTCATGGGCAGCCGCGGCCGCCCGTTCCCGGTCTGGGTGGGTTCGACCGGCGCGTTCGCCCTCCACGTCGGCGCTGGCGGTGGTGGCCGGACGGTTCTTGCACCTTGCTCCCGCACCGGACGCTCGAGATCGTCGTCACGGTGGCGTTCGGGCTGGGTGCGATCTACCTGTTGTTCATCCCCGAGAAGACCGAGCGGCGCCGGGGGGTGCGGGCGGCGGGCGGTGAGGGGGAGGTCCGGGCCGAGACCCCGCCGTGGCGCGTGGCCCTCGGCGCCTTCGCGGTGATCGGCATCGGCGAGTTCGGCGACCTGACCCAGCTGCTGATCGTCAACCTGGAGGCCCGGTACAAGGCCCCGGTGTCGGTGTTCGTCGGCGGGTTCCTGGCCCTGGCCCTCATCGCGGCGATCGGGGCGTTCTCCGGGCGGGCCCTGCTCGCGGGTGCTGCCCGCTGTCGGCCATCCGGCGCATCGGTGGCGTCGCCTTGCTCGGCTTCTGCGCCTACAGCATCTCCACGCTGGTCGGCTGATGGCCCGAGCCGATCCCGACCGGCGCACCGACGAGCTCGTCGCTGTTGGCCCGCTCGGTGCGCGGGTTCATGCCCGACGACGAGGGAGCGGCGCTGCTCGGGGCGGCGCTCCGGGCCGGCCAGGCGTTCGCGGCCGCCGAGGGGTCGCCGCGGCCGGTCTTCGTCGAGATCGGCGCCTGGTGCGGCAAGTCGACCGTGTACCTGGGCGCGGCCGCCGAGGCGGTGCGGAGCGGTGCTCTTCAGCGTCGACCACCACCGCGGGTCCGAGGAGAACCAGGCCGGCTGGGAGCACCACGACCCCGACCTCGTCGACCCGACCGACGGCCGCATCGACACGCTGCCGCACTGGCGGCGCACCGTGGCTGCGGCCGGTCTCGAGGCCACGCGTGGTCGGCGTGGTCGGCGACTCGCCCACCGTCGCCGCCACCTGGCGGACCCCGCTCGCCTTCTGCTTCATCGACGGCGGTCACGGCGAGGCGAGCCGGCGTGGGCCGACTACCGGGGCTGGGCGCCGCCACGTCGCGGTGGGCGGATGGCTGGCCATCCACGACGTCTTCCCGGACCCCGCCGACGGCGGCCGCCCCCCCTACGAGCTGTGGTGCGACGCGCTGGCCTCGGGGCGCTGGCGGGAGGACGGCGAGCAGGGAAGCCTGCGCGTGCTGCGCCGCACGAGCGAGGACCCAGACTGAACCGAGCGACGCGGGGAGTTCGGCTGCTCGCAGCGTGAGCGGCTCAGGGGTGGTGGTGGCTCAGGGGTGGCGGCGGCGGGCCGAGCACTCCCCGGTCCCCCACGAGCAGCTGGACTCGGGCAGGTCGATCGGGGCCGGCAGCCCCTCGCCGCGGAACAGCCCCGAGGCCGGGGTGGCCCCGCTCAGCGCGTCGGCGGCCAGCACCATGGCGGCGGCCGTGTACGTGGTCCGCTCGGCCGCCGGGAAGGTCACCTCCTCGGGGTAGACCATCCCGGTCCAGTACGAGCCGTCGGCGAGCCGGAGGCCCTGGGCGGCCGCGAAGAGCTCGCGGGCGACCTGGTCGAGGCCGAGTGCGTCGAGGGCGATCACGCATTCGGCCGTCTCGGCCGCGGTCACCCACTCCTGGCTGGACACGCAACGGACCCCGAAGCCCTCGATCACGAAGCGGTCCCACGCCGACACGACGCGGTGGTGGGCCGCCTGTTCGGGGAGGGCGCCGGCGAGGACCGGGTAGTACCAGTCCATGGCGTACTCCTCCTTCGGCGCGAACGACCGAGCGTGGTGCGCCACCGCGTGGCCGAGCCGGCCCGCGGCCAGCTCCCAGTCGGGCCGGTCCTTGCCCAGGTGCTCGGCAATGGCGACGGCGCACCGGAGCGCGTGGTAGATCGACGACGACCCGGTCAACAACGCGTAGGACTCGCGCCGACCCGACGCGTCGAGCGACCAGAACACCGACCCGTCGGCGCGCTGCCAGCGCAGCACGAAGTCGATCGCCGCCTCGACCATCGACCAGCGCCGCGACAGCTGGTCGAGCTCGCCGGTGACCAGGAAGTGGTGCAGGACCCCGGTGGCCACGTACGCGCACACGTTGGTGTCGAGCCGGGGGTCCTTCACCCCTTCGTCGAGGTAGTAGTTGAACCAGCTGCCCGTCGGGGAGCTGGCGGTCGGCCAGCCACTCGTAGGCGGCCTCGGCCTCCGCGTACATCCCGCACGCCGAGAGCGCCATCGCCGCCTCGACATGGTTCCAGGGGTCGCAGTGCCCGCCGTCGAACCACGGGATCATCCCGTCGGACCGCTGGACGCCGGCGATCGAATACGCGCTGGCCAGGATGTCCGACGCCGACAGCACGCCCGCGACCTCCGGGATGGCGACCGAGACCGACCGGTCCGTCATGCCGCGCTGACCTCGCTCGCACGGGTCGGCCGGACGAGCGCGCCGGTGCCGACGACGGGTGCCGCGGCCGGCTTCTCGAAGTACAAGACGAGGCTCTTGCCGATCAGGGGGCTGAGGATCCGCTCCAGGGTCCTGGTCAGCCACGGGGCCTTCTCGATGTCCCACACCAAGAACCGGTGGTAGGCGGCCACGGCCCGGTTGGTGTCGTTGGTCGGGCCGACCAGGCACCGGAGCCACCAGTAGGGCGAGTGCAGCCCGTGGGTGTGGTGGCCGCCGGTCGGGCGCAGCCCCGCCGCGGTCACCCGACGCGACAGCTCGGCGCGTCGGTAGATGCGGATGTGACCGCCCGGGACGTCGTGGTAGGCGTCGGAGAGCAACCAGTTGACGACCTCGGGGCCACATCGCGGCACGGTCACCGCCATGGTCCCGCCCGGACGGAGCACCCGCACCAGCTCGGCGATCGCGGTCGTGTCGTCGGGGATGTGCTCGAGCACCTCGGAGGCCACGATCCGGTCGAACGAGCCGTCGGCGAACGGCAGCACCAACGCGTTCGCCTGCACGCCGCCCGCGCGCACCCGCCCCGCCGAGAGCTGGCCGGCCTCGACCATGGCGCCGAGGACCGACCGGACCTGGACGACCTCGTCGCGGCCGGCGTCGAGGGCCACCACCGCCGCCCCTCGGCGGGCCGCCGCGAACGCGTGGCGGCCGAAGCCGCAGCCGAGGTCCAAGAAGCGATCCCCCTCGAGCACTCCGAGCCGATCGAAGTTCGCGGTCAGCACGGGGCGGCCTCGGCGGCGTGCGGGGCGGCGCCGGAGAGCGGCGCGCCGGGAAGGGGGACCCCGGCCATCATGGACTGGTAGCAGGCCGCCGTCCCCTCGGCGGTCACCGCCCATGTGAAGCGCGTCAGCACCCGCTCTCGTCCAGCCGCGCCCAACCGGGCGCGCAGCTCGGGGTCGTCGAGCAGTCGGCCGATGGCCGCCGCCAGCGCGCCCGGATCGTTGGGCGCCACCAACAGCCCGGTTTCCCCGTCGTTGCCCACCACCTCGGGAAGGGCGCCACCGGTCGTGGCCACGACCGGAACCCCACAGGCCATCGCCTCGACGGCCGGCAGCGAGAAACCCTCGTAGAGGGACGGGACGACGGCCACCTCCGCCTCGCCGTAGAGGGTGGCCAGCTCCCGGTCGGTGATCCCGCTGACGCACCGGACGATATCGGCCAGCGACAGCCGTGCGATCGCCCTGTCCACCCGGCCGCCGGGCCGGGGCCGGCCGATCACGACGAGCTCGATGTCGCGCTCGGTCCGAAGCTTGGCCACCGCCTCGAGCAGCGGGACGAGGCCCTTGAGCGGCACGTCGCTCGACGAGGTCACGATGAGGCGCCCGGGAACCGGCGTGACGCCCTCGATCGGCTCGAACACCGTGTGGTCGACCCCGACCGGCACGACGCTGACCCGGTCCGGCACCACGCCGAGCTGAGCCGAGATGTCCCGGCGTGACGACTCCGACACCGTCACGACCGCCGGGAGCCGGCGGGCCACCCGGACCTGCATGCGCAAGAACCCGAACCATCTCCGCGTGGTGAACCGCTGCCACGGATTGGTGGTGTGATCGAGGGCCAACTGCCGGTCGACCGTGATCGGATGGTGCAGCGTGGTGAGGAGCCGCCACCCGTCGTCGATGAGGCCGAGCATCCCGGTCCCGAGACATTGGTTGTCGTGCACCACGTCGAACTCGCCGACCCGACCGGCCAGAACCTTGCGGATCCGGCGGGAGAACACCAGCGGCTCACCGAACCCGGCCGCGCACATCACCGCGAACTCGGTGAGGTCTTCGGTGTTGTGGAACTCCCTCGGGTGGGGCACCCGGAACGGGTCCGGGTCACGGTAGAGGTCGAGGCCGGGCACCGGAGCAAAGCCCACCCCCTCGTCGAGCTCGGGCCAGGGTTGGCCCGCGAACACCTCGACCGAGTGACCGAGCGCGACCAGCTCCCGGGTCAGGTGGCGGGTGTAGACCCCCTGGCCTCCGCATAGCGGGTTGCCCCGGTAGATGAGGAATGCGATCCGCAGGCCACCGGGGGCAGGGGGCCTCGCCGGGACCCGATCAGGGACCGTCATGTGCCTGCTGAGGGCCCACGACGCCGTCGTCTCCCGCCAGAACCGGCGGGGGCTCTTCATCTCCGAGGCCCCGCGGCCAGCCCGACCATGGGGCTCAGCCTCCCCCGGCCCAGGGACGGGTGCAAACACAACCACCGCCACCGGTTCCTCGGGACCGGGAATCGGGCTCCTCGAGGCGGCGAACCAGGCTCCTCGAGACGGGGAGAGCAGGGCCTCGGGGACGGGAAAACAGGCCGCCGAGGGCCACCCACGGCGGCCCCGAGCCTGTGCCCTTTGCCCGTCCCTACTTGTGCAGGCCCAGCTGGACCGCCTTGACCAGCAAGAGGACCACGGCCACCACGAGGTAGCCGCGCAGCAGGTACATCCCGGTGAGCCTCCCGCGGGACCACTTGGGGCGATCGAGCAGGCCCAGTGCCGGCATCCTCCACGTATCGCGATGCTGCCTGGAAATGGGCGCCGCTTGGGGCGGGTGCTTCAGCCTCGTCCACAGGGCGAACCCGCCGACAATGACGTAGCCGACCACGAGCAGCAAGCCCAGAACGAGCGCGAGTGTCCTGACGTTGATGCTCGAGAACAGTGTCGTCGCCATCAGGATCAAGGACATCATGAGCAAGATCGAGACGACGACGGTGGCCACCACATTGAGCCATGGCCTGTTCACCCAGGGTCCGAGCACGTCCTTGTCGTTGCACAGCAGGAGCAGGAACACCGTGGCGCTGGGGAGCAGCACACCGGCCAGGGCCTGCACCGAGGTGGTGATCACCCCCAGCGGAGCGTGGGGAATCAGGATCAGTCCGGCGGCCAGCACCACCATCCCCGAGAACGTGCCGTAGAAGAGCTTGGCGTCGCGCCAGCTGCGGTGCAGCGAGTGCCGGGCACCGAACACGTCGCCGAAGGCGTATGACGTGGACAGCGTCACCGCAGCCGCGCCGATGATCGATGCGTTGAGAAGGATGACGGCGAAGATCGCCCCGGTCCCATGCCCGACGTAGTGCTCGAAGCCGCGGGCCACGCCGCCCGCGTCGGTGAAGTTTCCGAAGATCTTCGTGTGGGCGAAAGCGGCGGCGGGCACCGCCATCAGGACCGCGGCGGCGAATACCACGACGAGCGAGCCGATGAACGTGTCGGCCCGCTCGTAGTTGATCCAGCGCGGTGTGATCCGCTTGTCGATGATGTTGGACTGCTGGAAGAACAGCTGCCATGGCGCCACCGTCGTTCCGACGATGGCGATGATGAGCAGGACCGAGGTGGAGTTGAAGCCGCCCCTGACGCCGGGGACCACCAAGTCGTGGAAGAACGGGACCGGCCTTTGGGTGACTGAAGACCGCCAGCGGAATGACCAAGAAGTTGGCGATCACGAAGACGTACATGAAGCGTTCCCAGCGACGAAAGCTTCCCGTGGCGGTCATGGCGACGAGGCCGACGGCCGCAATGGGAACCGAGATGTACTCGCTGACGCCGAAGTACCCGAGGGCCAAGCTGACACCGATGAATTCGGTGGCGATGGTGAGGAAGTTCAAGAGGAACAGGTCGCCGACCGAGAACGCCCCCCAGAACTTGCCGAATCGCTCGATGATCAGCCGGGCGTGGCCGACCCCGGTGACCGCGCCGAGACGGACGACCATTTCCTGGTTGACGATCAGGACCGGGATCAAGAGTGGCAGGGTCCACAGCAGGGTGAGACCGAAGTTCTGACCGGCCTGGGCGTAGGTCGAGACCCCGCCGGCGTCGTTGTCGCCGACCATGACGATGAGCCCCGGACCCATGATGGCGAGCAGCACGAGCAGCTCGTGCCCATCCACGTCCGACGCCTCTCGGTGTCGTGCTGCCCGATCGTCCCGAACGCGCCCTGGATGTCCCCGATGTGGGCCTCGTCGAGGACCGCAGTGGGGACTTCGGGCTCGGATCGGTCCTCCGACATTTTTCACCTCCCTGAACGGGTGAGCTTCTTGCGAGCGATGACACGGTCGCGGACGACCACTCGGCCAGGGGTGACCGGTTGGTCCAGTTCCTAGTGCGAAGACATCCGCGGCATCGATCCGTTCTCTGACTGGGGCGCCCGACGCTCTCTCATGAGACCCATTTGGAACTACTCCAATCGAGGTCACATCGGCTGAACGTCGAACTGTGGCTGACTACGAACCCATCCGCCTGTGGGCTCGCGTTCGAACGGCTGTTTTCGCTACTTCAGCGCCGGTCCGCCGTCGCTAGGTGCGAATCGGCGGCGGCACCGGGTCTTCGTTCTCGGCGCATGATCAAGTCTCCGGAGCAGTCGTGCCGAAATCGCGCCGCCACCCGGTTGGGAGCAGGAGCTCGAGCACATCGTCGACCGTGACAACGCCCGAGGATCTTGTCATGCTCGTCATCCATGACGGGAGCGACGGTCAGGTTGAAGTCCGACATCTTGCGCACGGTTGCCCCGAGGTCCCAATCGGGGTGCAGGTGAGGGGGATCGGGAACGACCACCGCCCCCAGGTTCCGCCGTCGGCTCAGCCTGGATGAGACGAATGGACGACGCCGACCCGATGACGTGTCCTTCGTCATCGGTGGCGAAGACGACGTGGATGGCTTCGTGAGGAGCGGTGCTCTGCCGAATCGCATCGAGGACTTCGGAGACCGGAGTGCTGGCAGGCAGGCAGAGGAAGTCGGGGGTCATGAGGCCGCCGGCGGTCTCGGGGTGGTAGCTGAGGAGGGAGCGGATCTTTCGCTGTTGGGGCTCTGGGAGCAGATTCAGGATCGGTAGGCGTCGTTCCTGGTCGACCTCGGTGATCAGGTCCGCCGCGTCGTCTGGTGCCATCGATGAGAGGAGGCGGGCCGCCTCTTCGTCGGATCGGCTCTGGACGAACTCCAGTTGGTGACCGGTGTCCAGCTCCTCGAAGACGTCGGCCTCGAGCTCGCGGTCCTCGCCCACCGCCTCGATGATCTCCTCACCCTCCTCGTGCGACGCCGCCTCGACGAGGTCGGCGATCTGGGCCGGGTGCAGCTTCTTCAGCTTGCGATAGGGGATGCGCAGCCGCGCCGTGGGGACGTGGGCGACAAAGGGCTCCATGGTGGCCCAATCGACCATCGAGCCGGCGCTGGCCCGCCATCGGAGGCGACTGGGCAGAAGGCGCCGGAAGGCCGGTCGGCTCGAGGGGTCCACGCCGACCACCTCCCACCGGCCGTTCACCTTGGCCAACTCGATCTCGTTGGCCCGAACCAAGCGCCCACCGACAAAGTTGATCAAGTGGCGCGCCAAGAGGTCCTGGCCCAAGAGCAGCTCACCGGGTCGGCGTTCGAACCGACGAAGGTCAACCTTGCGGCCGTCGAAGCGAACCCGACCCGGCTCGAAGCTGACCACGTTGGCGATCGGGACAAACAGTTGACGACCCTCGACCTTGACGACGAGACCGACCAGCGGGGGGTGGGGATCGTCTCCGACCCGGGCGACCAGGTCCTGGACTCGACCGAGCCGTTCGCCGGCGCCATCGACCAATGGGCGCCGGATGACATTGGAGAGATGTACGAGCTGAAGCTCCATATCAGGCACCGCTTCTCGCGACATTATCGAGGACCAACCGTAGCGCCCGGTTTCGGGCCGGCCGCCGCCGCGTCGATCCCGGGCTCCGATCAATGGGGCGTAGCCTGAGCCAATGCTCGCCGACTACGCGGAGTACGACCAAGCGATCGGCCTCGACTGGTACGCGCTCGACCCCAACCTTTCCTTCCTCTTGGACCGGCACCTGCCTGACCCCGAGGACCGCAAGTTCGCCGAGGAGCACGTGGCCGAGTACGGGGAGCTGGTCGGCAAGGTTCTGGCGGCCCGGGCCGAAGTGACCGACGCCAACGGCCCGGTCCTCAACCGCTACGACCGGTGGGGCTACGACGTCGGCGAGATCGCGCACCACCCCACCTGGACCGCCAACAAGGCCGACCTCGTCCGCACCGGGTTCGTCGGGTTGCCCCATCACGCCGGTCGGTCGGTGCCGGCGGTGGTGACAGCCGCACGCGCCTACCTGTTGAGCCAGTGCGAGACCGCCGCCTACTGCGCGCTCGGGATGACCGGTGGGGCTGCCGACATCGTCGAACGGTACGCACCGCTGTCGATCCGTGATCTGTTCGTCTCCCGCCTGAACAGCCTCGACCCAGACGAGGCCTGGGAGGGCGGGATGTTCTTGACCGAGCGCCAGGGTGGTAGCGACGTCGGCGCCAACACGACCCGGGCGGTCGCCGACGGTGGCGAGTGGCTGCTGTTCGGAGACAAGCACTTCTGCTCCAACGTGGACGCCGACGTCTTCATCGTGCTGGCCCGTCCCGAGGGCGCGCCCGAGGGGACACGAGGACTGGCCACGTTCATCGTGCCGAGCCGCCAACCCGACGGCTCGCCCAACGGGTTCAACATCAAGCGCCTCAAATCCAAGCTCGGGACGGTCGGGGTCCCGACCGGCGAGGTGAACCTCGACGGGGCGCGGGCCTGGTTGGCCGGCGGCAACCCCGAGACGGCCGACCCCGGGGCGGCGCGCGACGGCCGGGGGATCAACCGGATGATGGAGATGGTCAACTCGAGCAGGTTCGGCGTCGCGCTCATGGGGCTCGGAATCCACCGCCGCTCGTTCCTCGACGCCGCCATCTACGCGGCCCAGCGGACCCAGTGGGGCCAGCGCATCGACCGGTACCCGCTGGTGCGCGAGACCCTGGTCGATCTGATCGTCGATCTCGAGGCCGGGATGGCCATCACCTTCGAGTGCGCGGGCGCCCTGCAGAGGCGCCACCGATCAGGACGAGGCCCGCCTGGTCCGCCGGATCCTCATTCCGCTGGCCAAGATGCGCAGCACCCGGGTCGCACTGTGGTCGGCTTCCAGTGCGCTCGAGATCTTCGGCGGCAACGGCTACATGCACGACTGGCCGATCGCCCGTCAGCTACGCGACGCCCAGTGCCACACGATCTGGGAAGGGACCGAGAACATCCTCGCCATCGATGTCCGCCGGGCCATCCGGGGCGAGCGGGCCCACCTCGCACTCGGGAGCCGCATCGATCGCGCCCTCGACGCGGCGGCCGGGCACCGGGTCCTCTCCTCCAGCGTCGACGTGATCGCCCGGACCCGCAAGGACGCGTGGGAAGCGATCGACGTGCTCGGCGCGGCGCCGGAGGACCTGGCCCTCCTCCAGTCGCGGCGGATGGCCGAGCTCCTCGCCGACACCACCGAGGCCGCACTCTTGGTGGAGGAAGCGGCGTGGTCCCTCGACCACGCCGGAGACGGACGGAAGGCCGCCGTGGCGAGGCGGTTCGTCACGAGAAGGTTGGCCGAACAGCCGCTTCGGGGCCTGTTGAACGAGGACCGGATCGTCCTCGATCAGTTCGAACCGCTGGTGCGCTACGGACCGATCGACCCCGACGCCCTGGTGGCCTGAGGATCAGATCCTCGGGACGTACGCCCCCCGGCCCATCGCGGCGCTCTCGAAGTCATCCATCGACTCGTCAAGGCCACCGATCACCTCGGTGACCCACGAAAGTCGGTCGCGCAGGATCCGCTCTACCCCACCTTGGAGCGTTGCCGAACTGATCGCGCACGAGCTGCAGGCACCGGCCAGCTCAACCTCGACCACCCCGGCCACCACGTCGGCGTTGACCAGCACGAGGTCCCCACCGTCGGCCTGAACGGCCGGCCGCATGAGATCGATCAAGCCCTGGAGGTCGGCCAGCCGCTGGGCCCGGGCGCCCTCGTCCAGCGGGGCGGCCTCCACTCCCTCAGTGCCGGCGATCTGCTCGTCCATGTGGCCCTCGATGTCCGTCTCTCGCTCGATGTCCGTCTCTTGAGCGCCCACGGCACGGGGCCGCTCGCCTCCATCTTGCCGTGAAGTCCGGCCTCTCCGTGCACGGGGAGCCGAAACACCTCAGCCGTCGGCGAACTCGTGGAAGGCGGCCAGCGCCCGGGGTCCCCACACCGTCCCGGGTCCGCCGTTCATCAAGATGGTCACGCCGATCATCTCGGCGACCTCGGCGGCGGTGGCACCACGCCGGGCCGCCGCACGGGCGTGGGCGGCGATGCACCCGTCGCACTCCCGGGTGATCGCGATGGCCGAGCGCGATGAGCTCCTTGATCTTGGCCGACAGGTCGCCCTCGCCCATGGCGGCCTTGTGCATCTCGGCGTAGCCCAGGGCGACCCGGGGATCGCCTCCTGGAGCTCTTGGTAAGGGCCGCGAACCTCGTCCATGACCTCGTGATAGTGGGCCATCGGCCTTCCTCCTGTCCGCGACCACCGGGTTACGTGGCACCAGTGTGCCCCCGCCACGCGAGGTCGCGCCGGTCGAGGAAGGAATGCGTTCTCAACCCTCCGGAGAAGGCCCTCTCGAGCGCACGTCTTCGACGTGGGCGAATGCGTCTCGCAGCTCGCTGATCCACGCCTCTTCGTTCGTGGCCACCAGGCGCACGCACCAGGCCAGCGCCTCGCTCCGGCTCCGGGCCACGCCGGCGTCGAGCAGGGTGTCGAGCACGTGGCGTTCGGGCATCCGCAGGCGCGTCATGACCGGGCACGCTCGCCGAGGTGAACACCTCGAGCGAGTCCCCGCATCGGGCGCCCCACGAGACGATCCGGCCGAACTGCTCCTCGGCCTCCTCGGCGATCCGCACCCGCTGGTCGCGGGTCTCCTCGCGGTGGCCGCTGATCCGGGCCGACTCGGCCGTCGCCCGGTCCTCGGCGAGATGCCCCGCGGGCAGCTCGACGGTGGCCAGCCGACCGACGATCAGGATCTCGTCGGCGTCCACCGACACCTGCGGGGCCTCGATGTACCAGTCGCCCGGCACCCGGCCGAGCACCCAAGCCTCGATGCGCTGGCGCTGCTCGCCGGTCGTTCGCTCCTCGGCGCCGCGCCGTCCGCGGCCCCGTCGCTGTCCGGGCCCCCAGGGGCCCGGGACCGAATCGGCTGCCCCGTCCGGGGTCCACGCCGGCCTCTGACCAGTTCATTGGATCTTGCATGATTACATTATTACATACATACTGAATAGTTGCAAGGGCGCGCCGGAGCGACGCCCGATGGTGGTGCTTGCCCTCCCGCTCCCGGTCAGGACGGGGGCCCTCAGGCCTCCTCGTCGGCTCCGGCCGACTCCTGCATCTGCGTCGTCGATCATGTTCACGACGGTCGGGTCGAGGAGGGTGGTGACGTCGCCCAGCTCCCGGTGCTCGGCCACGTCGCGGAGCAGGCGACGCATGATCTTGCCGCTCCGGGTCTTCGGGCAGCTCGGGGGTGAGCAGGATCTGTCGGGGCTTGGCGATCGGACCGATCACCGTGGCCACATGGGCCCGCAGGTCGTCGACGAGCCGTCGGCCCGCCTCGCCCTCGGCCCCCTCCCCCTTGACCGTGACGAAGGCCACGATCGCCTGTCCGGTGGTCGGCGTCGGACGCACCGACGACCGCCGCCTCGACGACCGCCGGGTGTCCGACCAGCGCGTGCTCGATCTCGGTGGTCGAGATCCGGTGCCCCGAGATGTTCATCACGTCGTCGATCCGGCCGAGCAGCCACAGGTCGCCGTCGTCGTCGCGCTTGGCGCCGTCGCCGGCGAAGTACCTGCCCGGCGAACCGCGACCAGTAGGTCTCCCGGTAGCGCTCGGGGTCGCCCCAGATGCCCCGCAGCATGCCCGGCCACGGCGCGGTGAGGACGAGGTAGCCGCCCTCGCCGTTGCCGACCGAGTCGCCGTCGTTGTCGACGACGTCGGCGCCGATCCCCGGGAACGGGGTCATGGCCGCGCCCGGCTTGGTGGCCGTGACGCCGGGCAGCGGGGTGATCATGATCCCGCCGGTCTCGGTCTGCCACCAGGTGTCGACGATCGGGCAGCGGTCGCCGCCGACGTGCGTGCGGTACCACATCCAGGCCTCGGGGTTGATCGGCTCGCCGACCGAACCGAGCAGGCGCAGGCTCGAGAGGTCGTGGGCGGCCAGGTGCTCCTCGCCCCACTTCATGAGGGTGCGGATCGTGGTCGGCGCGGTGTAGAGGATCGACACCTTGTAGTCCTCGACGATCCGCCACCACCGGTCGCGGCCGCCGGCGTCGGGGGTCCCCTCGTACATGACCGAGGTGGTCCCGTTGGCGAGCGGGCCGTAGACGATGTAGCTGTGGCCGGTCACCCAGCCGATGTCGGCGGCGGTCCAGAAGACGTCCTCGTCGGGCTTCAGGTCGAAGACGAGCGGTGCGTCGTCGCGACGTGGGTGAGGTAGCCGCCGGTCGTGTGCAGGATGCCCTTGGGCTTGGCCGTCGTGCCGCTCGTGTACATGATGTAGAGCGGCTGCTCGGCGTCGAAGGCCTCGGGCGTCGTGCGTCGGCTGCTGGCGGTCGACCAGCGTCGTGCCACCAGAGGTCGCGACCGTCCTGCCCAGTCGACGTCCTGGCCGGTGCGCCGCACGACCAGCACGTTGCGCACGTCGGGGCACTGCTGCGAGCGCCTCGTCGACGTTCGGCTTGAGCGCCGACGCCGCACCCCGGCGGAAGCCGCCGTCGGCCGTGATCACGACCCGCGCGTCGGCGTCGAGGATCCGGCCGGCGAGCGCCTCGGCCGAGAAGCCGCCGAAGACGACCGAGTGGGGGGCGCCGAGGCGGGCGCAGGCCAGCATGGCCACGACCGCCTCGGGGATCATCGGCATGTAGATCGCGACCCGGTCGCCCGCCTGCAACCCCGATCTCGCTCCAGGGCGTTGGCCGCCTGGCAGACCATGTCCAGGAGGTCGCGCGTAGGTGATGGTCCGGGTGTCGCCCTCGGGCTCGCCCACCCAGTGGAAGGCGACCCGGTCGCCCAGGCCCGCCTCCACGTGGCGGTCGACGCAGTTCACCGAGGCGTTGAGCCGACCGCCGACGAACCACCGGGCGAACGGGACCTCCCAGTCGAGGACCTCGCTCCACGGCGTCTCCCATCGCAGCTGCTTGGCCTGCTCGGCCCACCAGGCCACCGGGTCGGCCTCGGCCTCGTCGTAGACCCCGGGGCCCGCCACGGCGTTGGCCACGAATCCGGCCGGCGGAGGAAACCGCCGGTTCTCTTGCAGGAGCGCCGAAAGCGCCCCGCCCTCTGCGTTGGCATCGCTCATCCAAAACCACCTTCCACGACCCCTGCTTCGCGCTTCGTACGTTCGTGGTCCGAAGTGTGCGGCTCCTGGCCATCTCACAGTCTGACCACCCACATCGGTCCCTGCGACTCGGTGGTCGACCACCTTGTTCGGGCTCTTGAGCTCCCTCGGCCGGTCTCGCCGCCGTTCCAAATTCCGGCCCGCACCGGTAGGCTGGATAACATGGGAACGCAACCGAACCACGGAACGAACGATTCGGGTGAAGAAGCGCCCCGATGGCGGGGGATCAACCACCTGGCGCTCATCACCAACGACATGGATGCGACGGTGCGCTTCTACCACGGGGTGCTCGGCGCTCGGCTGGTGGCCGACCTGGCTGCCCCGGGGCACTTCCGGCACTACTTCTTCGAGCTCGGTGCCGAGAACACGATCGCGTTCTTCGAGTACACCAATCACCCCGTTGAAGCGTTCGCCAAGCCGGCCGGGGTCCCCGACCCGCGGGCGATCCAGTTCGACCACGTGTCGTTCAATCTCCCCGACGAAGACGCTCTGCTGGCTCTCCGCAGCCGCCTGAAGGCTGCCGGCAGCGAGGTCACTGACGTGGTCGACCACGGCTTCTTGCGATCGGTCTACTTCACCGACCCGAACGGGATCGCACTCGAGGCGTCCTGCTGGATCGTGGACCCGACCGGACGTCCGGCCGACTATGCCGACGAAGGGCTCTTCGCCGATCCCGATCCCGTCCCGGCCGTCGTCGAGCTTCGTCGAGACGGCCGCCTGTCTTCGGTGCCGAGGACCCAACTCGTCTAATCGGCCTGGGCAGTCGGCCACGTGCCGAGCGGCCGATGGACAATCTTCGTAGACTGACCGCATGGCCACCAAGTCCAAACCGTCCGGCGAAGCCAAGAAGCCAGGTCGCTCGGTCAAAGAGAAGCGCGCGGCGAAGAACGAGAAGCAAGCCTCTCAGAAGCAGGCCCGGAAGGGTTGGGAAACCAAGTAGCTCTCCCGTGTTGCTGCTTGTTCGCGCTCTTCGACCCGACGACCACCGTGTCCATTTGATAGTTGATTGGGTTCGGTTGACGGCTCTAGCCAGAAGGGTTTGCTGACCAGTCGATGAGGGGTGGGCGGACGGCGGCACACAGCGGGTTGCCCCTGGCGTCGGTCAAACCAAGCCGCCCCACCAGGATGCCTTGGTCTACCGCGCCCACCAGGACAGGTATGCCGCGGCCCGACGGAACATCGTGAAGGTGCTGTCGTCATCGACGACCCCCCAGTTGAGGTAGATAAACCGGCCACCGGGAGGTCCCTGGACGTAAGGACCCTTCACATCGATACCGGAAGCGGTTTCCCGCGGCGGAGCAGTCCAGGATCCATGTCGCCGTTGGTGCATCGCCGGGGACCACCCCGAGCAGCTCGTCGAGGCGGCCCTTCCGCTGCACACCAACGTGGTTGTCTTGATGCCCGCCCGGACGCTCCGGGCTGGGACCACACGAAAGACCGGGGAGGTCGGTCCCTTCGATCCGAATCTGCACGTCATCAGTATGGCGCTATGGGAATTTAAGCCTCGATCCACCGATTGACCACCGATGACGTGGCCTGCGGAACCGCCGGAGGCTGATCGGGCGCACCGCTCTTCAGATGATGCAAGCTGGGCGCGATCGATCAAGAGCTCGTGGTCATCCGTGTTGTCGGCGCAGATGGGACGTCGTCTGCGGTCGCGCCAGACCCCGTGACCCGGGTTCAGGTGATGACTGGCAGCGCACGGATGCGTCGAAGCGCGGTGGTGAAAGTCGATGCCCACGGTCATCGCTCTGGAAGGCGAAGGACCGGCTGACCACTCCTGTTCACGAGCCGGCCGGGGAGCCCGAGCACCCGCGGGGGCCAACCAGCGAGCGGGAAGAGCCGCGAAGGGGGGCGACCGGGCACAGCGAAACACCGGCGGGAGCCATGGAGGGAACGGTGGGGGGAGCGACAGGGGGAACCACAGAGGGCTGGGCCGGGAGCCGTCGGCGTCGGGTGCGCCGATCCCGATTCAGGGGTCGCCTTCGGCTACGTCATGAATCACGTGATCCCCCGCTGGCAAAGCACGCTGAACAGAGTGTTGATCGACGCCTTCTTCGCCTCGCTCTGAGCGGTGGACCCTGAGCGATGGACGCAGGAGCCTCGGCCTCCCACGCGCTCTGTCAAGAGCGGTGTGTATGCGAAGGTCCTTTAGTTGACGGTGCGAATCACGATTGGTGCCTTCCCGTTGGGTGCAGTCTCCACCGAGCGCACACGCGTGACGGTAACCGAGCAGCCCGGCAAGTGTGCCGTCAGAGCTTCAGCGAGGATGCGCGTCTTCGCTTCAGTCCAATCTTCGGTGACCACGATTCGCACGAGAATCTTGTCACGGCTCTCCTGCTGCACGTATTGGATCTGAACAAGACCCACATATATTTCCTTGTTTTCGAGATTTAGAGCCGTGGTAGGTACATGCGCACCTGAGGCTGTGAGAAGGTAGTCCTGCGTTCGTCCGACAACGCTCATTAGCCGCTGACCGGGCCACCCGCATTGGCATTTCCCGGGCGCAAAGGCGGCAAGATCCCCGGTATCGTAGCGGATAAGCGGAGCACTATGATTGAGGAAACCCGTCCCTATCAATCTTCCGAGAGTCCCCGGCTCAGTGACGGGCAAGCCAGACTCATCGACAATCTCCGCGATGCCGTAACCCGGAAACAGGTGATAGTCCCTGCTATACGGGCATTCCCCGCCGAGCAATACCTTTTCGGTATGCCCATACCACGAATATACGGAGCATCCATATATCAACTCGAGTTTGTCCCGCTGGCTGGGCAAGGCGCCCTCGCTCCCAAGAAGAAGACCCTTGAACCGTGGAAGCGGCCGATTGTTCGCCACGCACAGCTCTCCCAATCTGACTGCCGTCGAGGGGAACGTTCGTAGGAAAGCTCCGTCATATTTCCGCATCGCGGAAAGATAAGAATCGAGTGTCTCATCGTTCAAGTGGAACGTCGGAAGACGGAGTTCAGGTCGTACCAAGCTAACGTGGGAGAGAAGATTGCCGCTCATGGAGGCACGAGCTTGAAGCACTATAACCCAGGCACCTGGGCGATAGCCCACGATCCTCCATTGCCGCGTCATGAATCGCCACTCTGACAACGAGATGGACCGATCGAGCCAAAGGGCGATAGCTGCGCCTGTAGACCCAGCGGTGGTGACCTTCCTGCGAAGCGGTTTTGGGACACGCCCGGTGAGGAGTTCGTCTGCATGCCGCGTGATCATTGACCGCTCCAGGATCGGCAGCTCCTCCAGGATCACCCCGACCCCGCGCCTCGGCCAAGTTTCACGATACCAAGACGCGAGCGCTGCTCTGGCAAGCGTCGCCTTAAGATAGGGGTCTGATGTGTGAGATGCCACCTGTCGTGGCGAACATCCCTTGAGAAGGTCGACGTTCATCAATCGACGGTACTCCTAATGCTCTCGCGCGTTAATCATTGTGACTTACGCGACTCGTAGGGGCCTGCCGTCATAGGTCCACCAGAACGGCGCGGCCCGGCGGTTGTGGTCGTTGATGAAGTTGACGATCTCGACATGGCGGTCGCCGGCAGCAAAGGGGGAGGCCAAGGAACGAGCTGCTGATTGCTGCAAATCGCAGGTTGTGCACATCTGGAATGGCGAGTGGGCCTCAAACCTGGAAGGGAAGTCTTTTTCAAGGTCCGTTCTCAGGGCTAGTGCTGGTGACTACAAAGACCCCCCTCCGTCTCGTCGCCCTTCGCCTAGCCCTCTAGCAACCCGACCCTCAGCCCAGTCGGCTCCCCGGCTCGCTCCCGTTGTGGTGGGCTCGCCGCTCGCCCGGCAGTCACTAGGAGAACTGCTCTGCCCTCATGAGTTGGACACGGCCGCGTCGTGCCAGAGACTGCGGCATGGCAGTCCACGCGGCCTTGGCCAGCACCCCCGAGCCGATTTGGGATTGAACGCCGTCACGCGAAAGGTGGGTTCACGTGTCATTCCCCATCGCTGATGCCAGGGTTGCCACACGACACAATCAATGCGGTCAATTTTTGGATCTTCACAGCATTTCTCGATGAGGTCCGCCATTAGAAGGTTCCCGGGCGAAAAATGGGCTAGCTGCTCGTCGTACGCGACCTTCAAGAGAAACAGCGTCCTGGCCACGCGCACGCATACCTGAGAGGCCGCAAGCCGCCCTCCGATGTGGAGCGACCGGACCTCGGTGTCGTCCCCGCATTGCAGATAATCACCCAGAAGCTTCCGCGTTACAGGCGTATGAGAAAGGTCGGTTTTCTCTTGGCCTTTCCATCCCGACGCCTCCAGTAGAACGAACTTGTCGTATCTCTCGGCGACATCATGACCCGTCGACACGAGGCACTGATATCCCCCACTATGGCCGGCCCTTCGGCTCGCCTTTCTGAGACCTTCACGCATGTTCTTAGGCAGGGAACGTCGCCAAACATCTGGATCGCGGGTGGTATCCAATACGTCGGCGCCGCCATCTGCCTCCTCCTCGACGAACGCCCGTTCGGCGGGCAACGCCAACCACGGGGATCCGAACCTCACGCTGCTCAGCCACAGGACATGCCAAGGATCCAGATAGTCCAACATTCGCTCAAATCGTTCTTGGTCGTGAATCTCTGGATTGAGAAGACCATCCCCACTTGGAAGCCGACTTGCTCCCATACGGACTTTTGAGAGCAGCTGGAGAGGCACTCCTGCGACGCGTACGGACGAGCGCTGGAGAATTTATACGGCGAGTGGCTGGGCTCCATCGACCAGGGCTCCCCACGCGATGCCCTCATGGATGCGGCCAAAACGGCTGACCCATTCTGGGGTCTGGAAGAAATAGCGAGCGCCTTTGAGTTGCCGCCACACAGGCCAGACCTTTTCGAAACCCGTCATTCCAGTCAGGGCGGCTTCCATTTCCCCTGAGCATAAGCGGGGACCCGCATCGATTAGCCAAACTCGGATGAAGTCGGTACGTCTTCGTGATTTTCTGGGCTGGGATTGGGGGGGGCCAAGTCCGGTCTGGTCCGTGCGGGGGCACAGGCCCGGCCGCCATGGTTCTGGGTTCGAGTCCCTCAACGCCTACCGTGGAATTTTTAGAGAAAGCAAGGACCAGCACGCACGGCGGCACCAAACCCCCGCGGGGCGGCCGCCCCGGGGCCACCCGAGAAACGGGGAGGGGCACGCGGGGCGGGGCGGGGGAAGGGGTTGGGAGCCAGCCAGCCAGCCAGCCGACCGGAGGTGCGGCCCCTCGTCAAGCTGACCGGGGCTTCTCCAGGATGAACTGGTCGTAAAGCATGGGCGTGGTTCCGGTCACATAATACGAGGCCCGGATCTGGGTCTTTCCGTCGGGAGCCGCAGGGACTACGTCGAAGACACCGAACCCATACGGGTCTTCGGGATTCGTAACTGCCGACCACGTCGGCACCTCATACTCGACGATCCCGGCGACGTACTGACCTTTCGCCACAGTCACCTTGGATCTCGGCGGCGCCATGTCTGGCGCATACGTGTTCAGTGGCCTCGCGCCACCTCCCCCGAGGACGAGGTGCACGGCGCCCTTGGTGGCATCGATGTGCTCGGTGGCGTCATCGACCACCCGCGGTGTAAGCGTCGGACTCTCTGGAATTACCCCCTTGACCGTGTAGGTCCGCTCGTAATCGTGATCATGGCCGCCTAGAACTAAGTCCACGTGGTAGCGGTCGAAGAGGGGGAGCCACTCCTGCCGGATGCCCAGATCCGAGCCATTGCCGATCGTCGACGAAGACATGGCGATCTGGTGCATGCTCACCACGATCCAGTCGATGGCCGGGTCGGCGTCGGCCGCTGCCAAAGTCTTCTGGAGCCACTCCTTCTGCGCCCCCCCGCTATATCCGTGGACGTAGTTGTCCGTCGTCCACTGGTAGGCGACGTCGTCGTTCTGGAGCACCACGAAGCAAACTGACCCGACGACAAAGGAATAGAAATAGCCATTCAGGCCGGTGACGCCGTTGGGTGGGTTTGCATACCGGGTGAGGTAAGCGTCGTAGCCGATAGGTCCGTTGCCCGTGAGCTGTTCGTGGTTGCCTGCTGCCGCCATCCAGGGACGGTGCCTCGTCGAACGCTGGTTCTGGTTGAACCATGCGTCCCAGGCGCCTGCGGGGTCGGTTTGGATGTCTGAATACGCCAGATCCCCGTTCACAAGGTGCAACAACGGCTGGGCTGCCTCGATGTTGTCGACGACGACGTTGGAGGCCACTGATCCATCCGCCAGGCCATTGACTCCCTGGTCGCCGAAGCTGGTGAATCGAAAGGGGGCCCGCCCCGCGGGTCCGGTGAGCAAAGTCCCCAAGAGCGGAGTCGCGCCATCGTGGAGCGCTCCGTAGACGTAGTCGGTGGACGGCTGGAGCCCGGTGAGGGATGCATGGTGGGTGACGACGACCCGACGGGTCTTGGGATCTTGGTACGCCTTGGTCACTGCATCTACCACGGAGCCCAAGCCGCCCTGCGCGGTTCCATAGCGCACCCTGGGTCGGGACACCTTCGTCGCAGTTGCCCAGCTCACCGAGACCTGGGTGGCGGCATTCGCCCCAAACTGCAGATGGAGCTGTTCGACAGGCGGAGCGGCAGCCGCCGCAGTCTGCTGCCAGAGGGTAGGTCCGACAACAACAGCAAGCCCACCCGCGCCAGCACCTCGGAGGAACTGGCGACGGCCGATCGTTGTCGACATCGGTGACTTCCTCTCCCGCACTGTCAACGGCAGGGTAGGAATGATAAGTCGATGCCTAGGGACAACCATGTGATTTTGTAGTGAACATCCGATTTGACCGGTCCCACCCTGTGGGTCGCCGTCGCCACCCCCGTCGCCACCCCCGCGAGCCTAAACGCCGTCCCTTCGGTCCTTCGTGCCCCTCTCCCCCCTCTCTCTCCCCAACAAAGGGGGTTGACGCAGGGAGCCAGCCAGCCGGCGAGGCGCACGGGAGGGCGCCGAGACTGTAGGAGGGGGGCTAACCGACTGCCGCTTGCAGCGCCATCAACACGGCGGCCCCCACCGCCAGTGGTCCGCCGAAGACGTAGCCCGGGGTCCCCACGGCCAGGCTGGCCAGATAGGGGGTGATCTCGGCCGGCAGTGGGGTGCTCTGGTTCACGAGCAGGAGCGGACCACTGCGCCCGCCGGTCGCCATGAACACCCCGCCACCCAGGGCGTCGCGGAAGTCGGCGGCCGTGGCCGCACCGAAGATCGAGGCATTCGGGAAGAACATCTTGGCGACCGCCGCCGAGGTACCGTAAAAGTCCTGGCCATACACCGGGGTCGCCGTCGGGTCGGCGCCGTAGGCGGCCAGCGGTCCGCCGATGGCATAGCGGGTATCCCCCGGATTCGCGGCGAGGTAGGCGGCAGTCTCGGGCGCTTGGGAGGTCCCGTCGGTGAGCAGGATCGCCCCGTGCTCTTCGATGGCCGCTGGGACCGCGGAGAGCGTGTCTTGGAAACTGAGTCCGGTGGCCTCGAAGATGGTGGTGGGGTTCCCCTCCGCCTCGGCGATGTCGACCGCGGTGCCGTACTCATCGGCCCCGGCGATCCGCTGGGTGACATAGCCCAGGGCTTGGAGTTGGGTGTCGATGTCCGGGCTGAGGGCTAGGTCACCGCCCAAGATGTAGACGGTGTCTCCGACCGGCAGCACCCGTTGGATCTCGGCTTGCACTCGGGGGTCGAGGGTCGTGCCCAGCGACGCCCCCGGCGCGATGAGCAGTGGACCACCCAACTTGGCCGCCAACGGACCACCGGCCAGGGCGTCGGCAAAGAAGTCGGAGCGGGCGAGTACCACCGCCTTGGCCGAACCGGCGGCTGGGAACTCCTGCTGGGAGATGGCGATCGAGGTACCGATGGCGTCTGTGCCGTAGATGCGGAACGTCGACCCAGCATCCTGAGGGCCGAAGCCATCGCCAGACCCTTGGACGTTGCTGATCCCCGTCCTCCATTGTGCCCAGGTCATGAGGTCGCCATGGCCGAAACCGACGAAGTTCCAAGGACCACTGTAAGTGTTGTCGGCGAAGCGGTTGTTCTGATGGTTCGAAATGTTGTTTGGTACTACCCAACCCTTGTAGGGATAGGAGGTCCCATAGCTGCTTCCCCCTCCGTACTCGCTAAAGAGCCCGTTGAAGCCACAGTAGTTGGCCGTTGTGCAATTGGGAATGTCCGTGGGCGCGAAATTGAATATGTTGCCCGCGACGCTTACGTTCTCGGTCTTCCACCGGCAGTTGTCGAAGTAGTCAGGGTTATCACTGGAGTTGGAGTTCGGTAATCCAATAGTGCAGCTGGCCATGGTGTACACGCTCGGGTCGACGAGCGTGCAGGCAGTATCGAAACCATCTGAACAGTATCGGTTGGCGTTCTCCCACAGCATGACGCCACCCCAGTTGTTCGTAAACACGTTTCCCGTGATCTCGAAAGTACCTGAATACGGACCGGGGACGCGAGAATCTCCTCCAGACTCGGATATGTACACCGCAGGGTCATCAAAAGTTCCCGTTGCGCCACCAGAATAGGGGCCGTAGCCGTTACCGACGATTGTGTTGTTGGAGATCACGGCGTTATAGCTGGCTTCGTATTGGATTCCTTCGGTGTAGTTATCGGCGATGTAGTTGTCGGAGATATTGAATCCGTAGTTGTCCGTATCAACCCAGATGCCAACGTTGTAGTTGTTGTGGACGTAGTTGCCTGTAACGGTGCCACCACCGGTCTCCCAGAACTTTCCTCCTCCTGAGCATCCGCACGAAGTATCGGGGTAGTACGCGGCGCCGTTATAGCTGATTTCGTTGTTGGTGATTGTGACATTTGTTGGGCCGCCGGCCAAAGATGGACCATCGGCTACATAGCCGTCAAACCCATACTCGCCGTTCTCAGTTAGACAGTTGCTCGTGACGACGTCATTGGTGGAGATGTTGACAGCAGCGCCATCGGGATTGTTTTCGATCGTGTTGTAGACGATGGTCCAGTTAGACGAACCACCTTGGTTGACCACCGACTGTCCTTCGCCGGCGACGAACCCTTCGATGGTTAGATACTCGATGGTGACATCGGTGACGTCCGTCCCACCAACGAAAGCGTAAAGGTTGATTCCTTCGCCATTGAGCACCGCTCCGGGAGCACCGATGAAGGTATCACCCGAAAGCGCCTGGAACTGGCCGTACTCGCTCGTCCCGAGCGTATGTGTGCCCGGCGCCAACCAATACGTGGTGTTGGGCGTGAGCTCATAAGTGAAACTCATGTCTGAGTTATCACCGGCTGGCAAAGTTACGGCTCCCGTGGGGGGTGAGGAGGGGCCAGTCAGGAGCCACGCGTTCTGGCACACGAGTATGGGCGGCGACGTGGGCACTGCGGCCGCCGACCTGCCTGGCCCGGCGAGAATCCCAAGACCCAGGAGAACCGCCGCACCGACGGCGGAGGCGGTAAGGAGCCGGACGAAGGAGCGCACTGTGATTGTCAGAACAGTCAAACCACGACTTCTTCCCAGCCTGCCCAGACCGCATTTGATAAAGGCCCCTAGGAAGCACCACCTTATTCCTGCTACATATCTGGTGAGGTGGGAGGTTGATGGCCTGCCGATCGGTCGTGGTTCCCACGACGCCGACGGGTGGGAGGTCTGGCCGCCACCCGGTTGCTGAACCGACGACTCGCTAACACTTTTATGGGCGGTTCCCATTGACATTCGATTGCGGTTGGACAATCGTCACAGCTGGCAATCGGAGCACGCGAGGGGGGGATCGCCATGAGCGATGAACGCGCAACCCGCCTAGTGGGGCCGCTAGGGCTTGGGGTCGGTTCCATCGCTGAGGGCTCTCAGACTGTCCTCGTCATCGAAGAGATCATTACCTGACCTGGGGCAGAGTCTCGCGACCATTTACCCTGATCCACCGGGCGAGAACAAGGGCCGCCACACGACGGACACACGAGCAGCGTTGCTCTCGGGTCGCTGCGATTTCGAGCGGTCCCGACTTTTGGGCTCTCCCCGTGGCCTGTCGCCCGCGAGCTGCCCCAAAACCCCGGAGCCAAACCCGGTGGGTCACGTTTTGGTCGGTGTCGAAGACAGCGGGGTCCTTCCAATGACGACCGGGGTCGATGTGGTCATTGTCAAATTTGATCCGGACGTGGGTGCGGAAGGCGTGGTGCTTGAGGATGAGGCCATCTATGGAGACTGGCGCGAGTGGATGGGCTCTCGACTCTTGCTGAACACAGTCGAGCTATATGCGTCCCTCGGTCCTACGGCAATCCCGGGAGTCTCGCTGGTGGGACAAATCTGGGCTGACCGCGGTTCCCCAAACTATGCGGCCTGGAGAATCGTCACCGGCGTTGAGGCGCAGGTGCGGCTGATCGGGGGAATCGTGGATACCCGGGTTTACGGCCCAGCCATCGCGTTCGGCTATACGAGGGAAACCCAGGGAGGATCCCCAACGCGGTTATCCGGTTCCCAACGAGTGGCAATCGAGGCCGCCGCTTACCGTGAGTGGGTCGCATTCCATAGAGCGGTGATGCGTTTGCGCGAAGTGCCAGTAGGTCACATCCCCCCCAAATCAGCGCCTGAAGACGACCAGGACCCCGAAAGCGACCAGGACGACTCCGAAGCCGCACCACCACAGCCAAGCCCTGTGTTGACCAGCGGCCACGTCGACGGTGGTGTCTGAGAGCCCATGCAGGGTAACCCCGTGCCAGATGGCGGCCACCCCACCCGCCACCAGCACACCACCGGCGAGGATTGACCCGGAGACTCCGATGACCCACCCGCTCTGCCTCCTCGACGCCCCCGACGTGCCCCTCGCACGACCAGACGCGAATCCGCTTGCCATCGGCGAGCCGGTGGTTGCCCACCCACACGACAGGCTCAGAGCAATGGTCAGGAGCGCCCACTCCGGCCGGTTGGACCATGCGCCAGCACCGCCCGGGCTCGGAGAACACAGCGTCGGCGTAGTGGTTGGCCGACGAGGACACCGGCGCTTCGTCAGGCATTGCCGTTCGACTTACGGCGTTCACCTCTACGTCGGTCGCCCTTGCGTCGCTCGCTGCCGCCGGGGGGACCCAAGTCCTGCTTACGGCGATCACCCGTTCTGCGATCGCCGAGCCTTCGCTCGTCGCTCTTTGGCGGCTTGGCGTTGCCTGGCTCGCTATTTGTCACGCTGCCAAGTATGTACCTCGGGGTCGGCCACGTCCCCGCCCGGGTGCTCCACGCCGTCGGCCCTCCAAGGGCTTCCGTTGCAGCAGCTCCGACCTCATCTCGTAACGAAACGTCGAGAGTCCGAAAGCTTGTCGACATACCTAGGCTCATATGGTCGTTGGTGGGCCTGTGCCCGATCGGGGGGAGCCCCCCTCCCACCTCGGTCTGCGAACACCGGGAGGGCTTTGGCCCTCCCGGTGTTCGTGTCTCTAGAGCACATCCCGTCGCTGGGAGTTATGATTTTCCACCGTGTCGGGTGGGACCTATGCAGAGCCGGGAAGTCGGACCTTCCAGGCCGAGCGCAATCGTGGACAATTCGTCGCCAAATGCCGGTACTGCGAACATGAAATCGTCCTGCACTCCCATGCCAGCGGGGCGGTTTGGCGGCATCTCGACACTGGTGAAACCAGATGCTCGCTGACCGCTACTCCCACTGATGCGGTCGCCTAGCGCTCCTCTCACTCTGTCGCGTCAGTCCGTCACCGTGGATCCTGGGTGCGGTTCCTCACATGACCCCCGGCGACCTCCCCGACGTTTACTCACCCGCCACCGTGATGGCGTGCGATGGGGACGAACACTGGGGTGACGCTCGTCCCCTTCACCGGCCTGGTCGCCGTGGTCGTGGTCGGCTTGGCTCGGTAAGAGCAGGGGCGCGGCCCCCTCTTTAAGTCTCGGCGCCCTCCCAGCCAGCCAGCGAACGGGGCGCAGCGAGGGGGCAGGGCGGAGCCGAGCGCGAGGGGGCTGCCTGAGGGGGCTCTGTGGGAGTGATGGGGCTGTCGGGCCACAGAGCGAGCACGGAGCCGTGGGCGTCGAGAGGCGAGATCCAGGGATCGTCAGGTGCTGCCGTTCTCGATCAACGCGTTCTGGTGTTCAGGTGCTGTTGTTTTCGATCATCACTTACAAAGTCGCCTAGAGATCAGTTTGAGCATCCCGGGATGCCTCCTTCGGGGAAGCAGTTCCCGGGGACGTTCTCGACCACAAGCACCGAGCTGGGATTGAGGGTGACGGGGCTGCCGGGAGTGCTGTAAATGCCACCGCCCGAAGCGCTGGTGTTGTCGACCACAAAGGTGCTGTTCAGCACGAGCGGGTTGCCAGGGGCGGTAAAGGTGCCATCGTTCGGATTGATTCCGGCCTCGAAGATTCCGCCGCCGAGTCCGGAGGTCGAGTTTCTGAGGACGTTGCTCAAATCGATCGTCAGCACGCCGCTGTTGGGGAGGCCGGCACTGAGATTGGCGATACCCCCACCATCGCCGGGCTCGCCCAAAGCATCGTTTGCCGTGTTGAAGTTGATGTTGCTGTAGCCGATGGTCATGGTCCCGTGATTGAGGATGCCTCCACCAGGAGCGCTAGGCGCTGAGTTGAAGTCCACTTCGCTGACAATGATGGTGGCCGCTCCGCCGTTGGCGATGCCGCCGGCACCGTCGTTCGGTCCACCGTAAGACGTGTTCCAGTCGACAACGGCGAAGTAGAGGTTGAGGTTGCTGCCACCAGCCATCCCGCCATTGCCTGTCCCGCTGGCGATGCCTCCTCCGCCGCCATTAGACGTGTTGTCCATCACCTGGCTGAAGTTGAGGGTGAGTGTCCCGGCGTGGTTGAGGATGCCGCCGCCTCCGCCGGTCACGGTGGTGTTGTAGGTCACCTGGCTGTCGTTGAGGGTAAGGGTTCCGATCGGACCAAGGTCATTGGGGTTGACCACGCCGCTGGCGATCCCCCCACCGCCCATTTGGGCCGTGTTGCCGGTCACGGTGCTGCCGTTGAGGGTCAGCGCGCCTTCGACATTCAAGATGCCGCCCCCAAAAACGCTGTTTCCTCCGGTGATGGTCAGACCCTGGAGGGTGAGATTGCCTCCCGGACCATCGACCTCGAAAATGCGAAAGTTCGAGTTGTTCCCGGCGATCGTGGTGCCATAAGAGCCGTTCACCGTGATTGTGCCTGTGGCCACGGGTAGGCCGTTTGCGCCGGTGGTCATGGGATTGCCGCTGTTGGCAGCGTTCAGCGCGTAGGTGCATCCCGCGGCGAGATTGATGATCCCGCCTCCAGCAGCATTGGCGGTATCGATGGCCGTGATGAGTCCGGCGACCCCCCCGCCCGCTCCCGAGCAGGGCACGTTTACGGTTGTCGAGGCCGAGGCCATGGTGGCCGGGCCAATCAAAGGGACCAGGAACGCAGCACCGAGGGCTGCGCCGATCCCGAGCGTCGTCCTTGCGATCTTTGGCGTCTTCATCTTTCCACCTTCTTACCCAGCGACTCTCGGTACGCATCTCGCACAGTAGGTCCACTGTGGTCCGGAAGCCACCGTGAACCCCCACTGGAATTGGTTGAGGCTCCATCGCTTGGAGCAAATCCCCATCTCTGGACCCCACTATCTAAAGACCTTCGTCCGGCTCCCGAGATCAACCGGGTTGACGCATTGCTTTCCGGTCTCTCCTCAGGAAGTCAAGGATCAGCTAGACCTGTCAGACCCGCTTCCGTACTGCAGCGACAAGTACCCGTTGTGCTATTTCGACGATCTTCAGGGGTTGCTCGGAGATGTCGGCGGATAAGTTTGTCCCCGCCCTTGGCCCGCGTGGCTGGCTCACCGCGCTCCGCCCCCGGCTCCCGCTCGCCGGTCGCCCTGCCGGGCGGGGAGGGATTGAGGAGGGGCCAGTCAGCGAGCGGGACGAGCCGGGAGGGGGGCGACTGGGCACCGCGAAACACCGGCGGGGAACGAGGGGGGACTCGGCACCGGCAGCTCTTGCACCGTAGGGTCCAAGGAAACGAGGAAGGTGGCTATGGCACAGACGACGCAGTTCACGATCGGGGCCGACGCCAGCTGTACCGATGGGGTCTGTGGCAGGGTGAGCCGCGTCGTGGTTGACCCCGTTGCTCGGGCGGTTACCCATCTCGTCGTCGAACCAAAGCACCGCCAAGAGCTCGGCCGACTTGTTCCTCTCGACCTTGTCGACGCCACAACGGGCGAGGTCAGGCTCCGATGCACCCGGACCGAGTTCGAGAAGCTTGACTTCGCCGAAGAGACGCAGTTCTTTCCGGGAGCCATTGCCTACGGGGGCTACGCCCCCGCACAGGCGTTCTTCTGGCCCTATTGCGGCGGCATCCACGACGTCCCCATCATCCGTGACACCCTCCCCTTGGGCGAGGTGGCCGTGCGCCGCGGTGAACAAGTCCATGCCACCGACGGCGAGATCGGGCGGGTCGAGGGGCTGGTCATCGACCCTCGCGATCACCACGTGACCCACGTGCTCCTCCAAGAGGGGCACGTGTGGGGCCGCAAGGAAGTGGCGATTCCGATCAGCGCCGTGACCCGGGTCGACGACGGGATCCGGCTCAACATCACCAAGCAGGAGGTGGAGGACCTGCCGCCCGTAAACGTCGATCGCCCGAACGGGTAGACGATATCGGAACTGACAAAAAGGGAATGCCCCGCGTCTGTCCCCGCCTTCTTTCGCCCGCTCGCTGACTGGCCCCTCGCTCGTTCGTCCCCCGGCTCCCGCTCGCCGGTCTCCCCGCCCGTGTGTCTCGCCGTGCCTGGCGTCCGCGTGTTCCGCGCCGTTCCCTGCTCTTGTCCCTCGCTCCCCGGAGACGCTGAATTGGCGCCCCAGGCAGGACTCGAACCTGCGACGCACGGTTTAGGAAACCGACGCTCTATCCTCTGAGCTACTGGGGCAGGTGCTTTCACCAGTGCAAACGTAGTGAAGCTGGTTGGTCGGTCTGCTTTGGGCCTAGCTTCTCTTGACCGAGTCGAACCGATCGAGCATACCGAGCGCGCCGCGGCTACTCGGAGTCGGAGGGCTTTGGACGGTCGACCTCGGTAGGTGATGGCTCGCTTATGATCGTCCTGCTGTTCGGCACCGACTGACTCAAGCGTGCCTGAAACCGGCACCCGGGATCCTCGGCGCAACGGCGTTCGGCCACGTAGAGCCCCGGTAATCACCTTGATGGTTATCGGGAGCGTCCCTGGGAATTTGGTCGGTTCATATTCTCCTCTCGCCGGTGATGTTCCGAGGCCCGAGCTGGCTAACAGGCGCCGTAGGGGTCGATGGGCCTAGTGAACTCTCCAAGAGCGTCCGACCAACTGTTTGAGTTGTAGGCCTCGTTCATGTACGCGGCGGGACACGGATCGGCGATGGCAATCAGGTGTTCTCCCGGGCACACAGCGTTGTTGATACATGTCATCGCCTCGTGACCATCGGCGTAGCCGGGACACTCGAAAGTGAACTCTGGCGAAGCGTTGGCAGCCAGGTAGGCGAGGGCGGCCGCACAGCCGTATCCTGAGGGGGCAGCGCTCGCGGTGGTGGTCGGCGCCGCGGTGGTCGTCGAGACTGGAGGCACCGCCGTGGTGGTGGTGGTGGTCGGCGCCGCGGTGGTCGTCGAGACTGGAGGCACCGTGGTGGTGGTGGTCGGCGCCGCGGTGGCGGTTGTCGACGACGCTGGAACCGCCGACTGGTGCGGGTAACGGCCACCCCCGGCCCCCTGGGATGGGAGCGCCCCCCCGACGAGCACGCTCGCCACAACGAGCAAGGGGGCCACCAGGGAGATGATCACCGCGCGGCTGCCGAGTCCTCGAAGGCGACGTCTGCGATCGAGCTTCGCGCGGTTCGACATCTGGCTCTCCCGTTCCTCTGCTCCAGTGAGCAGTCGGGAAAGCCGACGAACCGATCACCAATAGCCAGGCATCCGATTCGGCAGCCCGGCTGACTCCAGGAGTCCCGTGGCTTTGCGTCCCCTTCTCACGAAGGGTTTGCCATTTCGTCGACGCCATTCGGCACCGATGAATGAATTACATTACCGTAGTTTTGAGGCCAGGACTAGCATTTCACCAGCGTGAGCCCTCGCTCCTGCCAAAAGTGGGAATCGACTTCCTTGGCGCACCCAACCCAACGCACCTGGTCAGGGCAAGGGCCATATCGAAATGCGCAGGGGTCGCCTGGGTCCCAATTCGCTTTCGACATCCAGCTCGGCAGGCAGAGGCCCGGTGACGACCCCCAAAGTCGCCCTAGCTTCCGTTTTGGCCGACTTTGTGCAAGCCGGGGCTCCTATGGGGCGGTTGGCCTGCTGTCGGGAACCCCTGCGCCGGCCGATGTGACGACATCAGTGGTCAGGCGGCCGTCCTCCCCTTCAAGTGGGTCCTCGTCGACCACGACGATCTGGGCCAGCAGCACGTCTTCGTCATAGTCGTCGAACTCCTCCTGGCTAGGTGCTGGAGTCAGGAAACCGAGCACGAGCCCGGTGGCGCTCGGGACGATCAGCAGCGGCAGCCAGTGGCCAGGACCTGGCGCGAAGATTCGAAAGGCCGAAAGGGTGAACGTCAGCACCAGGCCCACCCCAAATCCGGGGATGAGGAAGCGCACGCCTCGTAACCAGCGATTCTCGGGCAATGCATGACGAGCCATTGCAAGCAGTGCCAACACCAGAGACAACGCCGTAAGGACGAGCACGGCCAACCCAAAAAGGCCGTAGATCGAGTACAGCGAGCCGTGCACGTTGGTCACCAGCGACTGCGTTGCGAGCCCAGCGCCGTCGGGTCCGAGCAAGGTGATAGCAGCGACGATAAGTCCGGTGGCCTGGCTCCCGACGCCGGTCAGGACAACCTGAAAAGTGAGCGACCTGGTGCTGTCAGGCGGGACGACCAGGTCCACACCGGTGTCGTAGGAGAAGAGCGGGAGGTCCAGCACCTCTCCTTCGAAGCGGATCGTCGAGATGCGCAAGGTCGAGCTGCCATGATTCGCGACCCTGATGCGCACGGTCGCGAACGCGCTCGGGGTAGAGCTGGGCCGGATGAGCGTCCGAGGACGTCGCTGCCGGCTGGCCGTTCATGGTCGCAGTGAAGGACACGTTCGTCGCGGCTCCGGCAACCGGAGTGTGCAACCCCGCTGAGGCAAGCAGCACCAGGACAGCAAAAGCGGCCCAGTGAGCGGGACCGGCCCGGCTGCGCCAGGCGCCGGCCAGAACCCGCCCGGGCCGGTTCATCGGCACATCACTGACCGGTCCCATCGGGTACGGACCCCGCCGGAAGCATCGTCGAACGTCGGGCCACCAGGACCAGCCGATTGGATTGGCGCCGACCGCGAGCGCGTTCGCCGACCTGGCGGGCGGCCAGCGCCGCCAGCAACCCGGCGGTCGCGCCCAACACGGCCGGCACCACGAACGACACGATGGTCGGCCCGGCGATCCCCAGCATCCAACCCCACAAGGTGGCAGTCAGGCCGCCGAATGCCCCGACCACGACCAGCCCGGTCACCGTGCCCCGGTTCTTCCGTCGGCGACCCCGCCGAAGGCTCCGCAAGAGGGATTCTGCGTATGCCACGACAATCAGCAGCCCGACCAGTCCCACCACTCCGATGAAGGTGCCAAAGGGAGAACGGGCAGCCTGGACGCCGAAGTCGTCGGTCACGGTCCCTTGCTGCCCGGAGATCTTCAGGTTGGCGGCGAGCTGGCCGCCCACGATGTAACGACCGGCGCTGGCGTCGAGCGTCGTCGACCATCCGTTGGCTCCGTGGACGAACGGCACCGACGTCGAGCGGACGATGGTGACGCCACCGAGAGAGAGCATGAGCTGGGCCGTCTGGGGTGTTCCGACCCTGGCCGGGAGGTTTCGCACGACGATCGGGATCTGGCGGTTGAGGTCGATCGGCACGCGTCCCTTGGCCGTGGGATCATGGCCCGCCACGACGACCGATCCTGCCCCCAAAATCGGGGTCGGATTGGAGGAGCCGATCCCGATCAACCCGAGGACGAGAGCGATCACGCCGACCAGAACGGCGGCCCAGGTGAGCCGGGTCGGAAAGTTCAGGCACGGTCACCGGCGTCTGGCGCATCGGCATGAGGTCGTTTAGCACGAGACCCGTCCCGGCCGCACCGCCAGTGTGGAGGTCGATGACCGGGCGGACCACCCCCCAATCATCGGGATTCGTCGCGGCCACCTGGGCGCGGGCGGGCGCGCTTTGAGCACTGGAGAGAATGGGCCCGGGTTCTCGAAGCACGACCCCCAGGTGGTCGAGCCAGCCGGCGCCCCACGAGGCGGTGGCCGCTGTGCCGATGGCGACACCGAAGGCCTCGGCGGTTTCGAATCGGTCAGAAGGCTCCCGGGCCAGCGAGCGCATGACGACTTCGGCCACCGCGGCGGGGACTCCCGGAGCGACGTCGGCCAGTGGGGTGGCATCTTCATTGATGTGGCGGAGAACGGTGGCGAGTGACCCTCCTCCCTCGGGGTACGGAAGCCGACCCGACAGCAACTCATAAAGCATCACCCCGACGGCGTAGATGTCGGTGGTCGGTCCGAGATCGGCACCGCTCGCCTGCTCGGGCGCCATGTAGGCCGGCGTACCCAGGATCTCTCCCCCCCGGGTTGCCAGCACGTCGTCCTCGCCGAGAACGCGGGCGATGCCGAAGTCGGTGACCTTCAGCACGTTGTCGTCCCCAAACAGAATGTTCTCGGGCTTCATGTCCCGGTGCAGCACCCCATGGTTGTGTGCCCCACTCAGACCCGAGCACGCCACCATGGCAACGGCACAGGCGGTGCGCTGGTCGAATCCCCGGTTGACAAATCGACCCCAGACGGTGCCGCCGGCCAGCCGCTCCATGACCAGAATGCAGGCGTCATCGCGCTCGACGTAGTCGTAGACCGGAACGATGTGCGGGTGGTTGATGGACGCCAGAACCTGGGCCTCGACCAGGAACCGGGAGCGCACCGTCTCGTTGGTCACCAATCCCGGAGCCAGCTGTTTGATGGCAACCTGCCGGCCAAGCTGGCGGTGACGCCCGGCCAGCACAACCCCAAACGCCCCGCGACCGAGCTCCGCCCCGATCTCGTACCCCGGTAGAGCTACGCTCAGGCTGCTTTCGCTCACCACCAGCCTCCCCGTTGGTGGGCCGGCCGACATCCTGGGGGAATGGCCCCAGAGCCCCCGATATCGGAGACCAGCGGGCACGATAGCGCAGAGCCATTGTCCTATACACCTTCTGTCGACTACCGTCGCCACGGGTGTAGCTGAACCAAGGGGCCGAAAGGGGGACAACCGCCGGTGTTGGCAGTCCGTCTCGTACCGGGGATTGTGCCCATTTCCGATCGGACCTCCCCGAACACCTTCCGGACTCCATGACCCCCGCCCCATGAGCGATTTCTCGGACGCCACCGGGATCGAGCCGTTCGGCTACCTGGTCCTCGACCCCGGGACTCCCAACGAGGGCACGCTCCCCCTGTTCGACCGGCTCTTCGTCGGCCGGGAATGCGCAGGGGTCGACGACGCTCATCGGATCCTGCTGGGCCACGATCTGGCCGTCTCGCGCAACCATCTCGAAATCCGGGTGGATCCTGAACGCTCCCAAGCGATGGTGGTTGACACGTCCAGCAACGGCGTCCGGGTCAACGGGGTGCGCATCGAGCGTGCGGTGGGGGTGCCGCTAAACGGCGGCGACCGCATCCAGGTGGGCAGCCACGTCCTCGAATTCCGAGACGCCGAGGTGGCCACGCGCAAGCCAGCGAGAACCGAACAGCGATCGACCACCTCGATCACCACGCCCATGACGATGGCCATGGTGGTGGGGGACCTCATCAATTTCTCGACCGTCTCGGAGCAGGCTGACCAGCTCCTGCTCGCCCGCGACGTGAACCTGCTCTACCAGAAGCTTCGAGAGCTGCTCAGCCAGCACCGGGGCACGCTCGTTGACTATGTCGGAGACGCCTTCTTCGCCAGCTGGGAGTTCGAGGTCGACCCGGCAGCCGCGGTCAACGCCCTCAACTTCGCGTTGGCCGCTGACCGGCTGGCGTCAGAGACCTCGGCCGCCTTGGAGCTCCGTTACGCCGATGGAACTCCGTTAAGAATGGGCTGGGCTGCCTCTATGGGCCCGGTGACCATGCAACTCATGCCCGGATCGGTCGTCATGGTGCTCGGCGACGCCGTCAACGTCGCCTTCCGAATCGCCAGCATTTCCGGACGGGAGGGGCGTGCGAACATCCTGGCCACCCAACTGGTCCGAGAGGCGGCGGACGGTTCGTTCACCTTCGGCGAACCCGAAACGGTGACCGTCAAGGGTCGGGTCGGCGAGGAAAAGATCCATGCAGTCTCCGCACGCTAGATCGGCCAATCGCGGGGCCGTCGTCGTGACCACTGGCGCGGCACCGTGGTTCGTCATCGGCCACTTCGCGTACGACCGGCGGGACGCTATCTAACCCGACCGACGATGTCGGAGCCTAACCTCCGCCGACGACGTCGGAGACGCCGCGCCGCTTCCGACGTCGCCGCGTGGCCCCGGTGCCGAAGAGACCTCGTAACAAGATGATTCCGAGTAGCACGAAGACACCAAACACCGCGGCACCGGCGGCGGGCGCTGAGATCGAGGATGATGTCGCCACCACGGACAGAAGGGTGGCGAGCTCGATCGAGCCGCAAGAAGCGGTCACGGACAGTTGCCCAGCCCCGTGATCGGGAGCGTTGAGCAATCCCGAGAAAGCTCCTTGGCTGTCCGCGGTGGTCTCAGCCACCTCTTGACCGGCAATGAACAGGACGACCTGGGCACCCGGAAGGCATCCGACACCGGTCGCCACGGTCGAACCCCCGGGCGACACGGAGCTACGACTCAGCAGAAGCGCACGATCACATCCCTCCGCGCCGACCGTCAGATCCGTGGTGGCTGAATCGCCGGTCGTCCCGTTGGAGCTGACGGTGTAGGTCCCCGGGTCCGTGCCCGGAGGGATCCTCAACGTGATCGAGAACGAGCCGGTCGAATCGGTGGTGGTCGAGTCCTGCGTCACCGGATCCAGTTGCAAAGCCACGGTCACGAGTTCACCGGGCGCAAATCCACTGCCATCGACCACCGTGGATCCGCAGCGATCCACGAACGAGCTACCCACGCCAAGCGACAGGTGCTTGATGGGGCCGTACCCGAACGCAGCCGTGGGCCAGCCGATGGCCGCGACCAACCCAGCGGCGGCCAACAGCACTGCGATTCGTCGTCCCATGGCACCCCCTCGGTGGCTGGGCGTTGGGAAGATTAGCCTGCCTGGCCAAACCGGTCTCATGGGTGCACGGATCCGACCGTCAGATGAGGGGAATGCGGAATCCCCGAGCGGTCGCCCGACCAGTTCGCCGAGCCTCGCTCCGGCCATTGTTCGGCTTGGCGCGCCAACCCCAAGCCCGAGACAACTCCGGTATCGCTCCGGTGCGCCTGGCCCGTCGCACGGACAGCCTCCGACGGGGGCGGTAGTTTGCCGGTTGGTGGAGCCGCGACCCGGCTCAGAGGAGGAACCGATGGGACTGTTCCAAAGAGCGCACGAAATCATCGAGGCAAAGGCAAACAAGGCGCTCGACTCGGCGGAGAAGCCCGACGAGATGCTCGACCTCTCCTACGAGAAGATGCTCGAGCAGATCACCGCGGTCAAACGGTCTCTCGTCGACATCGCCGCGTCTCGAAAACAGCTCGAACTTCAAGAACAGCAGCTGCAGCACTCGGTCGACCACCTTCAGGACCAGGCGAAGCAGGCCCTGACCGCGGGGCGTGAGGACCTGGCCAAGGAGGCCTGGCCCGCAAGGCGACCGCCCAAGCGCAAATCGACGGGATGGAACCCCAGCACCAACAGCTGAGCGAAGAAGAGGACAAGCTGACCCACACACTCCAGGCACTGCAGGAGCGGGTGAACCAGTTCCGCTCGCAGAAGGAGGTGCTGAAGGCGCAGTACACCGCGTCCTCGGCCATGGCCAGCGTCAACGAGAGCGTGTCGGGCATCTCGAAGTCATTCAGCGATTCGGGTGCGGCCCTCCAGCGGGCCCAGGACAAGATCGCCAATATGCAGGCGCGCTCGGGTGCGCTCGACGAGCTGCTCGAGTCGGGCGCGCTCGAAGACGTCGGCGGTGGGGGTGACGACATCCAAAAGGAGCTCGACGAGGTCGCGACGAAGTCCAATGTCGACCAGGAGCTCGCGGCACTGAAGGCACGAGATGGCGTCGTCACCGGCGATTGGGGCGGGTTCGGACTCCACTTCCCCACCGAGCTAGACGATTCGCCTCATTCGCGCGCCGACCACTGTGACGGTGGCAGCTCGCGGCGGGCCTATTGTTGAACAGTCACCCCACGAGAGCCGAGCAAGACCCCGTCGGCGCGTAGTCCGCGAGATCTGCACGGTCGATGCCGCCCATCAAGGAGAGTCAATGACGACAGCGCAAGAGGGGCCTCCCTTCAAGGTCGCCGATCTCAGCCTCGCTGAATTCGGACGCAAGGAGATCGAGCTCGCAGAGCACGAGATGCCGGGCCTGATGGCCATGCGAGACGAGTACGGAGCGGCGAAGCCACTGTCGGGAGCCCGGATCACCGGATCGCTCCACATGACGATCCAGACGGCCGTGCTCATCGAGACCCTGGTCGCGCTCGGGGCCGAGGTCCGCTGGGCCAGCTGCAACATCTTCTCGACCCAGGACCACGCCGCCGCGGCCGTGGTTGTCGGACCCGACGGGACTCCCGATGACCCCAAGGGTGTGCCGGTGTACGCGTGGAAGGGCGAGTCGCTCGAGGAGTACTGGTGGTGCACCGAGCAGGCGCTCGACTGGGACGACGACGGCGAGGGCCCGAACATGATCCTCGACGACGGCGGCGACGCCACCCTTTTCGTGCACAAGGGAGTCGAGTTCGAGAAGGCCGGTGCGGTCCCCGACCCCTTGAGCGCCGACAGCGAGGAGTTCAGCGGTCATCCTGTCCCGCCTCGCCGAGAGCTTGTCCGTGAACCCGGGACGCTGGACAGAGATTGCCAATGGCATCCGTGGCGTCACCGAGGAGACGACGACCGGCGTTCACCGGCTCTATGAGATGGAGCGCAGCGGGGAGCTCCTGTTCCCGGCGATCAATGTGAACGACTCGGTCACCAAGTCCAAGTTCGACAACAAGTACGGATGCCGGCACTCACTGGTCGACGGGATCAACCGTGCGACCGACGTGCTCATCGGCGGCAAGGTGGCGGTCGTCTGCGGCTTCGGCGACGTGGGCAAGGGCTGCGCCGAATCGCTGGCCGGCCAGGGTGCCCGCGTGGTGGTCACCGAGGTCGACCCGATCTGCGCGTTGCAGGCGGCCATGGAGGGCTACCAGGTCACGACCTTCGAGGACATCGTCGGCGAGGCGGACATCTTCATCTCCGCGACCGGCAACAAGGACGTCATTACGGCCGAGCACATGTCGAAGATGAAGCACCAGGCCATCGTCGGCAACATCGGTCACTTCGACAACGAGATCGACATGGTCGGCCTGACCAAGGTGCCCGGCATCGAGCACGTCAACATCAAACCTCAGGTCGACAAGTGGGTCTTCCCCGACGGCCATGCGGTGATCGTCTTGTCGGAGGGACGGCTCCTCAACCTCGGCAACGCGACCGGGCACCCGAGCTTCGTCATGTCCAACTCGTTCACCAACCAGACGATGGCCCAGATCGAGCTCTTCACGAAGCCCGGCCAGTACGAGAACAAGGTGTTCGTGCTGCCCAAGCACCTCGACGAGAAGGTGGCCCGGCTGCACCTCGACGCCCTCGGCGTGAAGCTGACCAGGCTGACCGACGAGCAGGCCGCCTACATCGGCGTGCCGGCAGACGGTCCGTTCAAGCCCGACACGTACCGCTATTAGAGACCCCGACCGGTACGAGACCCCCGGGGGTCGGCAACCGCCCTCCGGCGAGCCGGCTCCGGTCAACCCGTGACTGGGAACCACGGCTAGTCCCGGGACCACGACCGTGGCGTCGATCGGTCGCCGAGCGGCTCGACATATCGTGACCGACGTGGGAATCATGAGCGGCCCCACTCAGCCGTCGGAAGGGTCGACGTGGTGCCGGTGCTCCGCTCGCCCGATGCCCAGGTCGGGGCCGGGCCGATGAGCGCCTCGACGTACACCCTGTTGGCAGCGGTGTTTGCGGCTTGTGCCGTGGAGATGGTGGAGGCTCTGACCATCGTCGTGGCGGCCGGAGTGACCCGTGGCTGGCGTTCGGCGTTGGAAGGTGCCGGCACCGCGGTGGCGGTGTTGGTGGTCATCGTCGGTGCCGTCGGGGTACCCATCGTTCGCTACGTCCCGCTGGCGGCGCTGCGGGCTGTCGTGGGGACGCTCCTGCTCGTGATGGGGGAGTCGTGGTTGCACAAGGCTGTCCTGCGCGGCGAGCGGTCACAAGGCCGCCCACGACGAGGACGAGATCTTCGCCGAGACCTGCTCGGACCTTGAGACAGGGGCGCCGGCTCGGAGCCGCCGAGACGGCGTTGGGTTCGCGGTGGCCTTCAAGGGCGTCTTCTTGGAGGGCACCGAGGTCGCAATCATCGTCATCAGCCTCGGCGGAAGCCAGCACCGTCTGGGCCTGGCTGCGGCCGCGGCCGGTGCAGCGTTGTTGGTCGTCGGACTGGTCGGACTGGTCGTCGCCCGCCAGCTCTCCGAGGTGCCCGAGAACCTCATCAAGGGGGGTGTCGGGATCATGCTCACCAGCCTCGGTATGTTTTGGATGGGTGAGGGAGTCGGGATCCGTTGGCCCGGTGGCGATCTGGCGATCCCGGTGCTCGTCGGGCTGTTCGTCCTGTTCACGCTGGCGGCGGTGGCGTTCATGAAGCCGCTCGCCCCGTCGCCACTGACAGCCGGCGGGGAGCCTTGATGGCGACCGTCGCCCGGTTGGTCCGTGCCTTTGGCCGGTTCTGGCTCGACTTTTTGTTTGGCGATTCGCCAGTGCTGTTCCCAGCGACCCTTCTCGTCGTGGGCGTGGCGTTCGCGGTGCATCGCGACCTGGTGGCGGCCGTGGTCACCGTGCCGCTGCTGGTGATCGGGTTGCTCGCCGGCACCGTCTATTTCGGGAGACGGAGGCCGACCGCACCCGAACCTCCCGAGGGTGCGCGCGAGCCGGATTGAACGACCGGTGATTAGTCGGCTGACGGGTCAGCTGCCGAGCACCTTGAAGCCCTCGGTGTCTTCCCGGCTGACGACGACTGGGCCCGGACCCATTCAGCGATCGGCAACCGTCTTCCGGCGAGCCGGCTCCGTCAACAACGTGGCAGCGAACTACCTAGTCGTTCGCCATCAGGTTTGGAGATCACCGACCGCGGCGGCGAGGTTCTCGAGCTCGTGCCGCCACCCCGTCGGCGGCGCGATCGGGCGAACCACGAACTTCGAGAATCCGACGGCGATGAAGCTCTCGAGCCGAGCCCGGAGCTCGGAGAACCCCACCGGGACGAGCTGGCGAGGATCCCTCCCGCGTGAGCGGACGGACAACGCTGCGACCACCCGGTCGTCCAAGGCGGCACCGGCATAGACGACGCTCACCCCGAAGTGCTCGGGGCTGATGGTCCGCCCCGCCTCTTCGGCGGCCTCGAGGATCACGCGCTGGCCTGACGAGACCTCCTCGGGTGTGCAGAGCGCCGGAAGCCAACCATCGCCCAGCCGTCCGCACCGGACGAGGGCGGCATGGGCCATCCCCCCGAGCCAGACGTCGAAGGGCTGTTGTACCGGCAGCGGCCACAGCTCGGTGGCTGGGAAGCTTGCCGACGGGCCGTCGTGGCCGACGGTCTTTCCGGACCACAGCTCCCGCAGGACCGGCAAGAGCTCGTCGATCACCGCACCCCGGCGGGCGGTGGCCACGCCGACTGCGTCGCGCTCGGGTGACTGCGCCAACCCGGGCACGAGGGTCAGAAGGAACCGTCCTTGCGTCAGGGCGTCGGCCGTCGCCACCTGTTTGGCCAGCCGCAATGGGTTGCGGCCGGGGAGCAGCGCCGTCGTGCCGAGTTTGAGCCTCGGGTTGTGCCCGCCGATCCACGCCAGGGCAACGATCGGGTCGACCGACGCCTGGGTCAGGACCTCGGGCAACCAGATCGAATCGAACCCGAGCGCCTCGATATCGTCGGCCGAGCGCGCCGATGGAGTTCACGTCCGGATCACCCCTCGACGTGCTCACGCCAATCCGAACCTTCAACGCCGCTCCCCTGGGGGCCCGTGACCGATCATCTCGGTGCGCCGGTCAGGGCGACGACGGCTCGCTCGATGCCGTCGTCGTCGACGTCGTGATGGGTCATCAACCGCAGGGTACCCGGGGCGATCGTGCCCGCGAGCACCCCGGCCGCCTGGAGGTGACCCAAGAGAGCGGGCGGATCGGGATGGGCGAACACGACGACATTGGTGATGACCGATGCCGGATCGAGGCCGCATCGGGGCCAGCGGGCCGCCACCGCGTCGGCGAGCCGCCGCGCCCGCAGGTGGTCCTCGCCCAACCGTTCGATCATCGACTCGAGGGCGACCAAGCCCGCCGCGGCGATCACCCCGGCCTGGCGCATCGCCCCACCGAGGCGTCGACGCTCCACCCGGGCCTCGGTGATCACCGAGCTCGATCCGGCCAGCAGTGACCCGACCGGCGCGCACAACCCCTTGGACAGGCACGCCATCACGGTGGCGGCACCCTCGACCAGTCTGGGCGGCCGGCACGCCGCTCGCCACTTCGGCATTGAAGATTCGGGCACCGTCGACGTGGATCGGCAGGTTTCCTGCCGCCGCCCGCAGGTCCTTCAGCGATTCGAGCGACCACACCTGACCGCCCGACGCCATGTGGGTGTTCTCGATGGCCACCATGCCCGGGGTGGGCAGATGGTTCTCGGCCCCCTCGCGCCCAGAGCACGTCGGCTGGATCGACGATCCCGCCGTCGTCGTCGACCGGGGAGAGCTGCACCCCGGCGTTGCGCCCGGCCGCCCCGATCTCGTACGCGACCAGGTGCTGGCGGCGACCCACGATCACCGTGGTTCCCGGTCGGGCCAGCACCCGAAGGGCGATCTGGTTGGCCATCGTGCCCGACGGCACGTAGAGCGCGGCCTGCCATGCCCATCCGGTCGGCAAAGACCGCCTCGAGCGCGTTGACGGTTGGGTCCTCGCCGTATCCGTCGTCCCCCACCTCGGCTTGCGCCATGGCCTCTCGCATCGCCGGCGTCGGGCGGGTCACGGTGTCGCTCCGGAGATCGACGAGTGGCGGACACGACCACGGATCGTACCGGGTGCCTTTCGCGACGGTCCCGCGCAGATCGGGCGAATCGCGCCACGAGCTCGACGACCGGCGTCTTGGCGCGGCGGAGCCGGAGCGATTCGACGAGGGTGTGGCGCGACCTCGGACAGCCGTCGTACGATGTACTGTGCGATCGGTACGACCGGTGGGGCCACTAGCGTCTGCTCGGATTGATCCTTCCCACCATCCCTTGGCAAGAATTCCCTGGTGAACGCGGTATCACCAATGGTGTGACACTTGCCCTACCACTGGTGCTACCGAGACCTTGAGACACATCGTCAGCGATGGCCGAGAACGCCGGTCGCGACCGGTCTTTGGGCGTGCGATCACCTCTTCTGGCACCGCCCGCTGCTCGAGCCACTCACCTCGCTGGCGGTCGCCGCGACGGCGAGCACCACCGCGACGCTCGGCACGTGCGTCCTCCAGCTTCCCATGCGCAGCCCCGCTGCGGTCGCACGCCAGGCCGCCACGCTCCAGGTGCTCACCGGAGGCCGGTTCGTCCTCGGACTCGGCGTGGGCAGTCACCGCGGCGAGTACGAGGCCGCGAACGTCGATTTCTCCCGTCGAGGCCGACTGTTGGACGAGGGGATCGCGGCCATGGCACGGGCGTGGGACACCGCCGGCGACATCGACGAGCGTTACCGCCACGAGCCGGCAACGCCGGCCATCCCGATCTGGCTCGCCGGCACGAGCGACGCGGCCCTGAGCCGGACCGCCCGGGTGGCCGACGGCTGGGTGCCGCTGTTCATCCCGCCGGTCGAGTACCGGAGCACTCGCCGGCGCCTCTCTGACCTCGCGGCCGAGGAGGGGCGGGATCCGGCCACCATCGACACCTCGGTCGTGGCCATCGTCTGCGTCGGAGACTCGGCGGAAATTGCCGGCAAGGAGGGGACGGCCTGGCTCTCGGACCTCTATGCCCTCCCGCCCAAGGCCTTCGACTGCCACCTCATTGCGGGACCGGCCGAGGACTGCGCAGCCGGCATCGCCGCGTACCACGACGCCGGCGCCGGCCACGTGGTGGTCATGGTGGCCGCCGACGAGACCCTCGACCACTTCGGCCCGCTGATCGAGGCATTCCGGTTCGGGTCTTCAGCGGCCACTTCACCCAAGCAATCCAACGCCTGGGAGTCGCCCCATGATGAGCACCGACGCCGTCGCCGTCCTCGGCGCCGCCATGACCGACATGAGCCGGCGCGACCTCCAACCCGACCAGATGGCCCTCCAGGTGGTCGCCGAAGCGGTTGCCGATGCTGGCGTGGGCGCGGACGATCTGGCCCTCGTCATCATCGCCAACGCGAGCGGCGGTCGGCTCAACGACCAGGGGTGCATCCGGGGGCAGGCGTGGCTTCGCAAGTCGGCGCTCGGCGACGTCCCGATCGTGAACATCGACAACTCATGCGCCGGCGGGTCCTCGGCGCTGCACCTGGGCACGTTGTCGGCCCGGGCGCCAGGACCGGCCCGTCCTCGTGCTCGGGCGTCGAGAAGATGTGGACGGGCGACCGCGCAGCGACCCTGGAGGCCATCGAATCGGGCCTGCCCGTCGGACTATCGGGCTGACATGCACGCGCGGCTGGCCGAGAACGGCAACCCGGCCGGAAGCATCCTGATGAGCCTGAACGCCTCGTGGGCCGCCCAGTTCATGGACGAGCGCGGCGCCACGATCGAGCAGATCGCGGCGGCCGCCGTCAAGGCGCGCCGCAACGGGTCGCTCAACCCGCTCGCGCAGTGCCAGCAGGCGGTGACCATGGATGAGGTCCTCGGCTCGGCCCAGGTCGCCGGCGTGCTCACCCGGCTCATGTGCAGCTCGTTCACCGATGGGGCGGCCGCGCTCGTCCTCGCCGGTGGCTCGACCAGCTTTGCCGAACCGGTCGCACAGATCGTCGGCTCGTTGGCCCGGTCGGGCTGCGGCAGCCTCGACTACCACGATCGCATGGCCGAGACCGCCGGCGCGGCCTACGAGTCGTTCGGTCTCGGGCCGCAGGACTTCGACATCGTCGAGCTCCACGACGCCACGAGCGCCGAGGAGCTGTTCGCGCTCGAGTCCCTCTCATTCTTCGCACCTGGCGAGGCGGGCCCGGCAACGCTGTCGGGCGACACCGCCATCGGCGGCCCGGGGGTGACGGTCAACCCGAGCGGCGGCCTCGTCGCCCGAGGACACCCCCTGGGTGCCACCGGGATCGCCCAGGTCGTCGAGATCGTGAGCCACCTCCGGGGGCGGGCCGGGGCTCGTCAGGTCGAGGGCGCCCGCCTCGGCCTGGCCGTCAACACCGGCGGCGTCGTCGACGGGGACGCCGGCTACGTGGGCATCACCGCCATCTCGAGGCCGGCGTGAGCGTCGGCCGCGGCATCGTGGTGCGGAGCTGCGGCATCGCGGTGCCCGACAAGGTCCTGACCAACGACGACCTGGCGGCGCGGCTCGACACCAGCGACGCCTGGATCACCGAGCGGACCGGCATCCGCGAGCGCCACATCGGCGGGACGACGTCCTCGCTGGCCGCCGAGGCCGGGCGTCCAGGCGCTCGAGCGGGCCGGGATCGCCGCCGCCGACATCGACATCTTGGTACTGGCGACCACCACCCCCGACTCGATGGTGCCGTCGACGGCGTCGACCGTCCAAGAGCTCTTGGGCATGCGGGGCTGCGGTGCGTTCGACGTGAACGCCGCCTGCTCGGGGTTCATGTACGGGCTGGTGGTGAGCGCCGGCCTGGTCGCCACCGGGACCGATCGGGTCCTTCTGATCGGGGCGGACACCTTGAGCCGGATCACCGACTGGGACGACCGCAAGATCGCCATCCTGGTCGGCGACGGTGCCGGGGCGGTCGTCATCGAGGCCGTCGAGGGCCCGGGCAACCTCCTCAGCCACAACCTCCATTCCGACGGCTCGCTGCGGCACCTCCTCTACTGCGACCACGGCGGCTACCTGTCCATGGACGGCCAGGAGATCTTCCGCAAGGCGGTCCGCGTCGTCGTCGAGTCGGCCGAACAGGCGCTTGGCGACGCCGGCGTCGGGATCGACGACATCGCCATGCTCGTCCCCCACCAGGCCAACCTGCGGATCATCCAGGCGGCCTGCCAGCGCCTCGGGATCCCAGAAGAGCGGACCGCAGTGGTGATCGATCGCTACGGCAACACCTCGTCGGCCTCGATCCCGCTCGCCCTCGACCACGCCCTGGTGGGCGGCCGGGTCGCGGACGGCGATCTGCTGCTGCTCTCGGGCTTCGGCGGGGGTATGAGCTGGGCGAGCGCCGTTCTACGCTGGGGGGCGTGACCGCACCCGACGCGGGCCACGGTCCTGGTGATCCTTGCGGCGCGGGCGTGCTCGGCGTTACGGGGGCCTCAAGCCCCTCGCCCCGGTCGGGACCGGGCGGCGAGGCCATCTCGGACCTCGTGGCGAGCGACGCACTGTCGGCAGGGTTCGGGACCATCGTGCTCGTCATCGGCACCGAGACCGGGCCGGCCATCCGCGACCACGTCGAGCGCCACTGGCCCGGGGCCGTCGACGTTCGCTTCGCCCTACAGGAGACCCCGACGGGCACCGTCGACGCCGTGCTGGCCGCCTGGCCAGAGGCTCGACGCGATCGCACGATTCGGGGTGGCCAACGCCGACGACCTCTACGGCCCCTCTGCCCTCGGCATCCTGGCCACCCACCTCGCCGGGACGAACGAGGACAACGCCCTCGTCGGCTTCCAGCTCGGCCGCGCGGTCGTCGGCAGCTCGCCGGTGACCCGGGGCGTCTGCAGGACCGACCGCGGACGGTTACCTGGTCCAGATCGACGAGCGCCGCGGAGTGGTCCCCCGACGACGACGGCACCTTTGGGACCGGCGACGGTCGCGAACCCGAGGTGCTCGACCCGGCGACCGCTCGTCTCGATGAACCTGTGGGGGTTCTGGCCGGAGATGGGCCAGCGAGTTCGAGGCGGCCATGACGGAGCGGCCGGAGAGGACGAGGTGCTCCTGCCCGACCTGGTCGGTCAGCTGATCGCGGACGCCGCACCGGGCGGCCAACGGTTCCTGGTGCTCCCCACCGACAGCCGGTGCGTCGGGGTCACCCACCCCGACGACCTGGCGCTCGTCCAGGCACGACGTGGCCGCGCAGGTCGACCGGGGCGAACGGCCCGCCACCCTGTGGTCGGCGACTCGATGACCCGGAGCTCGGCGCCTTCCGGTCGACCCGCCTGCCGCTGGCCTGGCCATCAACGTGGCACTGGTGGCCGGCGAGCTGGTGGCCGGGTTCGCTGCGCACTGCGTCGGCCCTGCTCGCCGACGCCGGTCACAACCTGACCGACGTCGCCGGGCTGGCCGCCGCGCTGCTCGCCGCTCCGGTGGGCCACCCGGCCGAGGAACGATGCCCGGTCGTTCGGCAACCACCGGGCCACCATCCTCGCCGCCCTGTTCAATGCCGTTGCACTCGCGCTGGTCACCGTCACCATCGTCATCTTGTCGATCGACCGCCTGATCCACCCCGAGACGGTGAACGGCGCCGCGCTGGCGGTCGTGGCCGGCGTGGCACTCGTGGTCAACGGTGCGGCGGCCGCTCGTCTTGCACGACCGCGGCACCGACCTCAACCTGCGGTCGGCGATGGTGCACATGTCGGCGGACGCCATGGCGGCCGCGCTCGCCTTGGCGGCCGGGGTGGTCATCGTGCTCGGCGGTCGACGGAGCCGACCTCGCCGACCCGGCGGCGTCGCTGGCCGTCTCGCTCATCATCGTCGTCCAGGCCTACCGGCTGGTGCGCTCGAGCGTCGACGTGTTGCTCGAGTCCACGCCGTCCGACGTCGACCTCGTCGCGCTGCGCTCGGCCATCACCGCCGTCGACGACGTCGCCGAGGTTCATGACCTACACGTGTGGAGCCTGTCGAGCGATGTCCGGGTGCTGTCGGCCCACCTGGTCCTCGAAGGCCATCCGACCCTCGAGCAGGCTCAGGCGCTGGCCAAGCGGGTCCGTGCTGCGGTGGCTGTCCCGTTCGAGCCTGGCCCACACCACCTTGGAGCTCGAGTGCGAGCGCTGCACCTACGACATCGACGACCCCTGCGGCATGGACGAGCTCGGCGGGCCGCTCGTCGTGCGGGTTCGACCGGCGAACTGAGCCCGGACGCGACGCAGCCCCGAGTAACCGTCCGGCCGAAACCGTCCGTGCTCCTCGGGGCTACGCCCGTGGCGGTCTGCTGCAACCTGCAGCCGGGGCCGTGTCGGACAACCCCGACCCGGCGCAAGCCGACTAGCTCCAGGGAAGCCGCCGACCATTGCAGAGCCGCCTGTCGGGCACCTTTCCTCCGCCCCGATCGGCCTCCCTCGCGGGTACCGACCGTCCTTGGGTCCACCTTGCGGCTTCCCCTCGGATCCTCCTCTGATCCACCTTGCGGCTTTTCTTCGGTCTTGCTCCCTTGGACTCGCCTTGCGGCGACCCCCTGGGGGCTGTGGCGGGCTTTAGCCACCCGAACTGATCCCAAGAGTGCGCCTTTGGAATTGCCGGGTCAAGGCCTCTGGGCGAAATCCAGATGTTCTCCCCACAAAAGTCGTCTCGTCCCCAATGCACGACCATTCCTCCCCAACATCTGCCACATACTCCCCAAGTGAACCCCAGACAATCCCCAGAACCGACGCCGCGACGAACCGGCTCGCGGTTGTCGTCACGCCAGGGCGATCGGATCCACCGGCCTGGCAGACTCATCCGATGACCACGCCATCGGAGGGCGACCCCACGCGCTGTGCGTGGGCGACGGGCGAGTTTCTCACCCCGTACCACGACGAAGAGTGGGGAGTGCCCGTCCACGACGACCGGCGCCACTACGAGTTCTTGGTCCTCGAGGCCGCCCAGGCCGGCCTCAGCTGGCTCACCGTGCTTCGGCGCCGCGAGGGCTACCGCCAGGCCTTTTGTGACTTCGACCCCGAAAAGGTGGCCCGTTTCGGCGACCGACAGATCGCCAAGCTGTTGGAGGACCCCGGGATCATTCGCAACCGCGCCAAGGTCGACTCCGCGATCACCAATGCCCGGGCGATTCTTTCGATGAAGGAGTCCCACGGGAGCTTCGACGCATACCTCTGGGATTTCGTCGGCGGCGCGACGGTGGTCAACGGATGGACCGATACCGCGCTGATCCCGGCGCGCACCGAACTCTCGGATCGGCTCAGCAAGGATCTCCGGCGACTCGGGTTCCGCTTCGTCGGCCCGATCGTCTGCTACTCACACCTCCAGGCGGCCGGGCTCATCAACGACCACCTGACGTCGTGCTTCCGGTGGTTCGAGCTCGGCCCAGGTGCCGGATCATGACCACCCGCGGCCCGAAATCGTCGAGCCCGTTCGCGCGCTCGGTGGCGCGCAACGTCGCCAGGTCGGCACACCACGCGTCGGGTTCGAGCTCGACGAAACCCGCCGACCGGTAGAAGGGGCCGTTCCACGGCACGTCGCGGTAGGTGCACAGCGTGACCGATCGATAACCGGCCTGCTCGGCCCACCCGCACGAGGCCTCAACCAACCCCCTTCCGAGTCCCCGGCGGCCGGCACTCTGGAGCACCGCCAGCTCCTCGATGTGGGCCTGGCCGCACACGAGGTTCAGCCACACGAAGCCCACCGGCGGGTCCCCTGAGACGAACACGGCCAGGGGCAGCTCACCGCGGTCGGCGACCGGGACCGATGTTTCGAGAAAGATTCCGATCTCGGAGAACCGCTCCCCCGCCCGGTCCTCGAGCGCTCCCAAGAGCGCGAACTCCTCGGGGCGGGGCGGGCGGATGTCCGACAACCTGTTCAGACCTTCTTGCGACGAACCAAGGGCTCCTTCACCATCCGCGACACAAGCTGGCGCGACACGCCCCACTCGCGCGCGATCTCGGCCATGGTGCTGCCCTCGGCGGCGGCCAACTTGAAGGCGGCCTGGTGCGACCGATGGCGCGCACCTTGCACCTCCCGAATGAGCCCTGAGGTGACCGACCGTGCATCGGCGGCATTGACCATCCAGCGCGATTTCATGCATCGAACGACCGCCCTCGAGCAGACGGCGGGAACGTCGAACCGTGGTCTCTACGACCTTGAGCTGGTTCCTCGTGCGAGCGAGCGACTCTTCGAGCTCGAGCATGGAGCGGATCGACTCCTCACGCAGGGCCGCATGTCGGGCCGGTGATACTGCTTTGGGCTTGGCGACAGTCCGTTTGTTCGGCATGACCCTCCTCGGTCTGGTGAGATCCGGCGTCAAGGGGTGGGGCGACAGAACCAGCCGTTGACGCGCGGATGCCGCTTCTCACTTGGGTGGAACTTGTGAAATACGAGGCGCTTTTTGGAACCCTCGAAGATGCTGTCATCGAGGGCCTGACGAGCCGAAGAGCGGCCACGTCCGGATGCGGGATCCGACCCGCGTCGGGTCCCTATGACGCCCTCTTCCGCGCAGTTCGGCGCTGCGCTTCGCTGGGTTTGGATGCAGGCTTGGCGGCCGGCGGCTTGGTCCGCCGTGTCGCCGTTGGGGTCTTGGCCGTCTTCGACGTCCTCGCCGCCTTGGACACAGTCCCGCTGGCCGCCTTCACGCTCGCCTCAAGCGCCGCCATGAGGTCGACGACCTTGAGGGCCGGTGCCGGCGCCTCGAGGACGATCTCCTTGCCCTGGTGCTTGCTCGCCACCAGCTCCTCGACCCGTTGCCGGTGGGTGTCGCGGTACTGCTCGGGGTCCCACGAAGAGGTCATGGCGTCGATCAGCTGGCGGGCGATCGCAGAGCTCGCGATCGCTGAATTGCTCCTCGCCGGGCAGGTTTGGCAGCTCTTCGGCGGGCGAACGGACCTCGTCGGAGAAGAACATCGTCTGGAGGATCAGGACACGATCAGGTCCGTCGGGGCGCACGGTGACGAGGTACTCCTTGTTCCGCATTACCAACGACGCGATGGCGATCTTTGACTCGTCCGCCATCGCCTCACGCAACAGCGCGTAGGCGCGGCGAGCCCCTTCTCCCTGGGGAGCCAGGTAGTAGCCGGACCGGTAATAGAGAGGGTCGATGTCGCTCGCGTCGACGAAATCCAAGATCGATATCGTCCGCGAACGCTCCGGATCGGCGGCGGTCAACTCCTCGTCGCTGAGCATCACATACCCAGCGTCGCCGAGGTTGAAGCCCTTCACAATCTTGGCTTGGGGAACCTCACGACCGGTCCGCTCGTTGACCTTCTTGTAGCGGATCCTGTCCGAGGTCCCCTCCTCGAACTGGTTGAAGTGGATCGTCTTGTCCTGCGTGGCCGAATAGAGCCCCACAGGTACGTTGACGAGCCCAAAGCTGAGGGATCCCGACCAAATCGCCCGTGCCATGGCGCTTAGTCTTACCCAGCTCAGGGGCGGGGTCCACCACCCTGTTACACCCACTCGCCACACTGGCTGTATGGCTACAGCGTCCAATCCGATGAAATTGGTCTCGCTGGCCGCCAGGGGGCTAGCCGAGTTACGAGGACGACGACCTCCGGGGTAACCAGCTGAACCTCGAGCTCGAGGTGAGCGTGTGGTTGCGACGCTCCGGCACCGAGTTGTCAACGGCGCCCAGAGCACTGCTCGCCTTGCGGGGGGCACTGCTCGAAGTGTCTTCACTCGACTGCGACACCGAACCGGTGCCGATCGTCATCCCAGACACCCAACACGCCGTGCCGAACCTGTGCGTCTATCTGCACGGGCTCATCGGACGCGCCGCCGCGTCCAATCGGTGCGAGCGGCCCGAGCTTATCGAGGCCGCGCTGGCCCACCTGGGCGCAGTGGCGGCCGGCGCGCGACTGACCTCGTAGGGGCGATCGGATCGCTCCTCGTTGGCCCGTCGTCCGGCGCGGCCGTCCGGCCACCCCAACCGACGCCCCGTGGTGCCATCGAGCGCATCCTCGGCCGCTACGCCACCACCACAGCTACCCCAGCCGCCTGAAACCGGTCGGAGACTCCAAGGACCCCGGATCAAGAAGATTTCGCCTGATGGCTCGGCGTCTGGTATCCCATGTCGCGTCGACGCGAACTCGGCACCTGGGGAAGGGGGGAACCGATCCTTGTCTGGATGGAGCAACAGCATCGACCCCATCTGCCTCGCCAGTATCCGCGACCTGCAATGGCGGTCGCGGCGCTTCCTCCTGGCCGCGTTCGCGACCGGCCTGGTGTTTGGGGTGGCGTTGTTGATGAGCGGCGTCGCCAACAGCTTCACCGTCGAGATTCGAAACACCGTCAACGCGCTCGGTGCCTCCTCGTGGCTGGTCCCGACCGGAAGTCCGGGGCCCTTCACCGACCCGGCGCCATTCCCCACCAAAGACGTCGTCGCCATCAGGGAGGTCCCGGGCGTGAAGGCCGCCGATCCGATCTTCGTCGGTGGGGCACTCACCGATGGGGGCATCACGGCGGCCCCTTACACGAATGGGCCGCTGTCGTCCGAGCGGGACGTCCATGTGCTCGGCTTCGTTCCCGGTGGCGTCGGTTCGCCACAGGTGGTGAGCGGCCAACCCCTTGGGCGGCCAGACGCGGCCGTCGTCGATGAGAGCCTCGGTGTGAATGTTGGCCAGGAGATCGCCCTCAACGGCTTCAGGTTCAAGGTGGTTGGCCTTGTCAGCGGCGTGACCTACTTCGCCGGGCAGCCAGTCGCGTTCGTGACGCTCAAGGCAGCCCAACAAATCAGCTCCGATGGTGCACCAGTCGCGACCGCGGTGTTGATCAGAGGCGTGCCGGAGCGCCCGATCGCCGGCTTCTCCGTGCTCACCGACGCCCAGGTCCGAGCCGATCTCGGCCGCCCGACGACCCAGGCCGAGCAGACCATCCAGCTCATCGAGGTCCTGTTGTGGATCGTGGCGGCCGGCATCATCGGCGCGATCGTCTACTTGTCGGCGCTCGAGCGCAAAGGCGATTTTGCCGTCCTCAAGGCTGTCGGCACGCCCAGTTCGCATCTGTTCATCGGACTGGTGATCCAAGCGGTTCTCATGGCCGTCGGCGCAGCGATCATCGGTGTGCTCGTCGAGATACCAATGTCGAGCTCTTCCTCGATGGCCGTCCGACTTTCCCCTTCGAACTATCTCGCGGTCCCGATTGTCGCAGTGATCGTCGGGGTCGTCGCCAGCATCTTGCCCGCCCGTCGAGCGGCGCGTGTTGACCCTGCGAACACGTTCGGGGACAAGTGAGCCTTCTCGAGGTCACCGATCTCACCGTCGAGTACTCGAGCGGCGGGTACAAGGTGAGGCCTCTCAACGACTTCAACCTGCTCGTGGAGAACGGGGAGCTCGGCGTGCTCCTAGGCGCGAGCGGTTGCGGGAAGTCAACGCTGCTCTCCGCGATCGCCGGTCTCCTGCGGCCCGTGTCCGGATCGATTCGGGTCGACGGCGTCGAAGTGGTCGGGATGGGAGGCAAGGCACTCAACCGCTACCGACAGACGTCAGTCGGAGTCGTGTTCCAAGCGTTCAACCTCATCCCGTCGCTGAGCGCACGGGAGAACATCGAAATCGTCTGCCGGACCGCGGGTCAGTCTCGTGCCACCGCACGGGGGCGTTCCGAGCGCTTGCTCGAGATGGTGAACCTCGGCGACCGGACGCGGCACCGGCCCGGATCGATGTCCGGTGGCCAACAGCAACGGATCGCCATCGCGCGCGCTCTGGCGATGAACCCTCCGGTCATCCTCGCCGATGAGCCGACCGCCCACCTTGACTACATCCAGGTGGAGGGGGTGCTCAACATCCTGCGGCAGCTGGCCGACGCCGACCGCGCGGTCGTCATCGCCACCCACGATGAGCGGCTGTTGCCCCTCGCCGACCGCATCATCGAGATGAGCCCCCGAGCCACGCCCGACGCAACGGCCGTCGAGCACAGAAGCCTCGACGACGGAGAGGTCCTCTTTGCACAGGGGGACCCGGGCTCGCTCGTCTATACCGTCGAGTCCGGTCTGATCCAACTGCTGCGGTATCGAGATGACGGTGCCGAGGAGGTGGTCAGCGAGGTCGGCCAGGGAGCCTACTTTGGCGAGCTCGCCCCGATGTTCGGGCTGCCCCGATCCGCCACCGCCAGGGCTGCTGGGCCGACCGTCGTCACGGGGCTTCCATTGACCGACTTCCGGGCCCGCGTGCACCCAACCACCAAGAGATCGCCAGCGACGCCGGGAGCGTGAGCGGCGTCCACGGACAAGACAAGCATCCCGGCGCGACGTGGCACGAACTGCTTCCCCAGGTGTGCTGCCAGCTCGGTGCTGTTGTCCGAGCTCGCGGGAGAGACCCCCACTACCGAGGCTCGACCATCGCCGATATGGTGATCCGATGGCTGATCAACCTTGGGCCGCCGTCGACGAATACCTCTGTGATCTGCTCTTGGAGCCCGACCCGTCGCTCGACGCGGTCCTCGAGGCGAGCCGGCAGGGTGGTCTCCCGGCCATCAACGTCGCCCCCAATCAGGGCAAACTGCTCAACCTGCTGGTGCGGTCCCTTGGCGCGACCTCGGTCCTTGAGATCGGGACCCTGGGCGCCTACAGCACCATCTGGATGGCCCGTGCGCTCCCCGAGGCAGGACGGCTCATCACCTTGGAGGCGGCGGAGAAACACGCCTCGGTCGCCCAGGGCAACCTTGAGCGGGCCGGTGTCGCCGAACGGGTGGAGATCCGACTCGGTGCGGCGCTGGACAGCCTGAAGCAACTGGCCGACCAGGGGACCGGACCGTTCGACTTCGTCTTCATCGACGCAGACAAGGAGAACACTCGGCCATATTTCGAGTGGTCCTTGAAACTGTCGCGCGTCGGCACGGTCATCTTCGTGGACAACGTGGTCCGCAACGGCGGGATCATCGATGCAGACACGACCGATTCGCAGGTGCTCGGCATGCGCGAGTGGATCGACGAGGTCAGCGGCGACAAGCGGGTCGACGTCACGGCCGTCCAAACCGTCGGATCGAAGGGTTATGACGGCTTCGCGCTCGCCTACGTCATCGAGCCCGGCTAGCGCACCGCCGGGTCGGTTACTTGCCGCCCGTCAGCTCCCAGCGTTGCGGAATGCCCGAGCTGCGGCGCACCGTCCCACGTGATTCCAGGACGATCAGGTGGGCCAGCGCCTCTCCCAAAGCGGCGCGCTGCATCCAGAACGCGATCTCGCTCCACGGCCGGCTCCAGGTGAGCCCGATGGTGACCTCCCACGCCGTCGCGCCCGGGTGCTCGGCCAGTGCGGCACTGATCTCGGAAAGTCGGACTTCATGGTGGTCGCGCAACTGCACGATCCGCTCGGCGAGCCCCCGGAACCGGTACTCGTGGGCCGGAAGGACCTCGCCTACATCGAGAGCGGCCACCTTGTCGAGAGCGTCGAGGAAGTCGGCCAAAGGATTGGCGGTCTGCTGGGGGTGGTAGGAGATATTGGGAGTGATTCTCGGCAGGACGTGATCACCGGAGAGCAGGAGGCGGCGGTCGGCTTCGTAAAAGCACAGGTGGCCCGGCGAGTGTCCGGGCGTCCAGATGGCCCGAAGATTCCACCCCGGGACCTCGGGTCGGTCGCCGTCCTCCAGCAGCACGTCGGGGAACACGGCGTTGACGAAGCCACGAATTGGCATCGAGGCGCCACGCATCGTGTCGAGCGAGTCGAGCGGGACGCCGCTCTCTAAGAGGTGTCCACGCATCCGGGTCAACAAGTCGTCCATCTGCATGTAGCGCTGCGGAAGGATCTCGGCGTCGGCCGGATGGAGCGCGATCCAGGCCCCCGACGCCTCGCGAACCCGGCCGGCCAGGCCGTAGTGGTCTGGGTGGATGTGCGTCACCAGCACCGACTTCACGTCGCCGATCTCGTAGCCGGCCTTGCCAAGGCCCGAATTCGAGCGCGGCCCACGCCTCCTCGGTGTCCCAGCCGGCGTCGATCATGGCAACGCCGTCATCGAGCTCGAGCAGGTACACCAGTACGTAGCGCAACGAGCTCTGGGGCATCGGGACGGGAATCGACCATAAGCCCGAGCCCAGACTCTCCACCGGGGGCAGGACGTCGTCCTCCCATGCCTGCTTTTGCAGAGTCCCGCTGATTTCGATCGCGCCAAGATCTGCGTCCATGCCACCCCTTGAGTCCGGACCACAACGGTCGTCGGTCGCCGCGATCATGCTAACCATCGCGCCGAGCAGTGCTCACTGACGGTGATACCGACCGGCCAGGAGTGCGCCGGAATCATCCCGTGAGCTGCCGACAGGCGCGACGAACGCCCACTATCGCGCCGGGATGATCGCCTCTACGCCGACAGGCCCGCCGGGCCTGCCAAACCCGCTGCTTCGAGCTCCTCGATAATGCGCCCGAGGCGCTCGAGGCAGCGACCCCGGGTCGGTCCGATGCTTCCGATCGGCATCCGGAGCACGTCAGAGATCTCCTTGTAGCTCGGGGGGTCGCTCCCCAACAAGAGCCCGAGCAACCGCTGGCACCTCAGAGGCAGATGGCCATAAGCCTCCCGTACGGCCAAGGATCGCTCGTCGGCCAATGGGCCAGCATCGGGCTCTTGAGCGGCGGCGTCGACCAAGTTCAGCCAACGCATCTCGGTCGAAGACCAGCCGGGATCGCTTGCGCAACAGGCGCAAGCTCTCGCGTCGAGCGGTCGTCGCCAACCAGGCACCTAAACGTTCAGGGTGCTCGATCTTGGAGATGTTCTCGACGAGGCGCAACCACGTCGTCTGATGAACCTCGCCTACGTCGGCGTCGCTTAGCCGGCAGCTGCGAGCAATGCCCATGATCATCATGCCGAAACGGTGAGTGAGCTCCTCCCAGGCACGGGGGTCCCCCGCTCCCGCCGCCATCACGACCTCGCTGAGGACCGAGTCGGCTCGCTGCGCACTCGTTTTGCTTCGTTCGACCGCAGTGCGCTCCGGCTGGTCGAAGATGGTCACCATCGAGCCCTCTCCTCACGTGTCGCTTTGGGGGCTCAGCGCCGAGATGACCGACCGTCGGGCCAGAAGATTCCCGACACTAACCGCCCAGCGAGGTATCCGCCGTCGTCAGCTTTGCCGCCATGGCAACATTGGTCATCCCCAAAATTGGGGAAGGGAGGCCAACTCCCGGCACCGACCGAACGAATAGTCCCTGTTCACGGTGCTTGGGGGCTACCGAACACGTCAACTGGTGTGGTCACGCCTCGCTGAGTTTCTGACCGCCCTCAGCGCGTGGGCAAAGGCCACCGGGATCGTTGCCAACAGGATCGAGATGTCGACGCCGAGCGACCAAATTGTCGATGTACTGCAGGTCGAGCCGCCGATAGGCATTGAAGGACGGGTTCTCCCGGGCCTCGATCTGCCACAAGCCGGTCACGCCGGGACGCATCGAATGCCGCCGCAACAGCTCCTGGTCGAATTGCGCCACCTCTTCGGGCAAGGCTGGTCGGGGTCCGACCAAGCTCATCTTGCCCTCCAACACATTGAATAACTGCGGGAGCTCGTCCAAACTGAAGGCCCTTAGTATTCGCCCGATCTTCGTGACCCTCGGGTCGACCGATGCCTTGAAAAGGGGACCGTCGGTCCGGATGTTAGGTATTGCCAGATCCCCCTGCCCGCCCCGTGTGCCGGGAATCATCGTGCGCAGCTTGTACACGGTGAACGGAGCGCCGTTCAGCCCCACGCGCTCTTGCCGATGAAGAATCGGCCCACGGCTCTCTATCTTTATGGCAACGGCTGCGAGAACCAGTAGAGGGGCGCTTAGGAGCAGCCCCGTGGTGGCCCCCACGAGATCCAACGTTCGCTTGCCGGCCCGCTCCCAGCGGGCCGTCGACTTCGGTTCCACATAAAAAAATGGCTCGCCAGCAACCGGGACGTGGCGCAAACGACGGCTTCCCACTCCAAGAAACCCCGGCCACACCTGAACATGCAGACCGGAGCTCATGCAATCCGCGATCGCGGCCTGGGTATCACCGTTGGTAAGAGCATTGGGAACGATCACCACTCCCGAAGACCCAGTCGAACGGGCAAGTGTCGGTATTTCAGCAATACTCCGGACTCTTGGAAGCAAAGCCCAAGAAGGATGCACCATATGGTCTCCGACGATCCCGGCAACCACGTAGCCAAGCCCGGGCTCGGACTTGAGCATTGTGGAAAGAACACCGGCATCTTGGTTGACTCCAACCAAGATGACTCGGCGCAGGTACTTCCCCTGGGAGCGCCGACGACGAAGCCAAAGCGCGTAGCACCAACGCAGGACCGACACCAACAGCACAGAGGCGAGCCCACAGACAAGAGCCTCTGACCCCGGCGTGGCGACAGTTCGTTGGACCAGCGCGAAGAGGGCAGCTCCACATGCCGAGGCGACCAAGATCCTACCGACCTCGCTTGCTCGGCGAACACAAAGCCGGGAGCGGTACAGCCCGGCCACACGCATGGCCACCAAGGTCCCGAACATGCCAGCCAGTCCGCTCTCCAACCGATCGAGTGAACCGCCAGACGAGTCGAGCACCAGTCCAAGCCCCACCCAGCTGGTCGCCGTCGCAAAGATGTCCGAAGCCCACAACCGAACGCGCAGAATGTTGCGGTCGCCGGGGTTGTCCAGCGGCTCCCGCTCGACGCTTAGTCCAGCCGGCGCTAGCGGGGGAACCGGCGTGGCGGCGCGATGACGCCAACCGCTTCGAGGCCCTCTGGGAGGGCCTTCAAGCTCCCCCTTCGGGGAGTCGATCGATGTTCGCTGCGCCACCAGGTCGACGTAGGCGGCGCGATCAGCATCTGTGGTCACTCGGCCAAAATCCCTCCGGATCGCCGCTCGCCGGGCGTCAGCGACCCGCTATCACCCTCTAGACGACATGAGATGACCCGCTATCACCCTCTCTAGACGACATGAGATCGGGAGCGGCCTCCTTGATACCGGATGCCGCTCTATACGTCTCACATCCTGATACACGGCTGCCCCAGTTCTGATACATGGACTGATGGAGCATCCCTCAGATCCAGGCTTCGCAAACTGACCGCTCAGCCGGTCGATAGCGGCGGTCCGGTATCACCAGCTGGTTTGCGCGCTCTCCCGCTATACAGATCGAACGTCGACGGGGTGGTTTGGTCACTACTGGGACGGTTAGGTGATTGCCATCTGGATCCAGAGCAGCGCCGCATTGCAGATGATCATTGCATGCAGAATAGAACCTCGTGAGGGGACCATTCGGTCCGATGAGAGTCGGAAAGACCGCCAGCTGTGATTTTGCAACCACTGGCCCCTGAGACGGGGGCGAACCCAGCGCAATGCATGTTGTGCGCATTTGCAGGCTACGGGGACAACTTCTTGACCCCTTCCGAGAGCGACTTCGCTGTGGTCGAAGTGAATGACCAGACCATCGTCCTCTTGTCCCCGCACCTAGAAGGGGTGTTGGTCGCTCCGTTGCAACACGTTGGCGGCCTCCTGGAGTTGCCGGAGCATGAGTTGGCGGTCTTCCTGGCTTCCCTGCGACGGATCTCCCGGTCAGTGCAAGCCGTTCTCGGGGGCTCGAACACAGTGATCGAGCCATTGGGATCGACCCCACCGAGCAAAGGCCATGTCTGCTTCCGTATTGATCCAGCCGTCCAAGGTTCGGTGAAAGGCGAATCTAACCCACGCTCAGAGATTGCAACACGGGCTCGCGCGTTGGCCACGTCGCTCAAGGGATTGACGGTCCCGGTTCGTACAGGACCAATCGCCAACGGCTAGTGTCCTGAGCCAGAGATCCACGCGCAATATGTAGCCAGGGTGTCGAGGATCTCGTTGGCACTCTTGTGCCAAACGAAGGGACGGGGTTCCTCGTTCCATGTATCCATCCAATCGTTGATCGACGCCTCGAGTTCCTTGGTCGACCGATGCGTCCCGCGTCGCAACCACTTGTTGGTGAGTTCGGCGAACCACCGCTCGACGAGGTTCATCCATGAGCTGTAGGTGGGCGTGAAGTGGAGGTGGAACCGTGGGTGTCGCAGAAGCCAGCGATGGATTTCAGGGGTCTTGTGGGTCGAGGAGTTGTCGACGACGACATGGACGTCGAGGCCCTCGGGCATCGATCGGTTGGTGAGGTTCAAGAACCGTCGGAACTCTGTGGCCCGGTGACGCTCGGTCATATCGGCGATGACCATGCCCGAGGCGACGTCTAAGGCCGCGTAGAGGTTGGTGGTGCCGTTTCGCTTGTAGTCATGCGTGCGGCGCTCGGCCATCCCGGGGCGCAGCGCGAGGATAGGGGCGGTGCGGTCCAAGGCCTGGATCTGTGACTTCTCGTCCACGCAGAGCACGAGGGCGCCCTCGGGCGGGTTCAGATAGAGACCCACCACGTCACGGACCTTTTCGATGAACTGGGGGTCGGCGGAGAGCTTGAAGGAGTCGACTAGGTGGGGCTTCAATCCGAACGCCCGCCAGATCCGCCCGACCGACGATGCGCTCATGCCGGTGGCCTTGGCCATGGACCTAGTCGACCAATGGGTGGCATCGGTGGGCGTCTCTTCCAAGGTGGCCACGATCAACGCTTCAACATGGTCGTCAGCGATCGACGCGGCACTCCTGGACGCGGCTCGTCGTGCAACCCCTCCAAGCGCCCGGCGATGAAGCGCCGACGCCACTTGGACACCGTCGGTTCGCTGACGCCAAGGCGCCGGGCCACCTCCCGATTGGTGTGACCCTTGGCGCACTCAAGCACGATGCGGCAACGGAGTGCCAGCGACTGGGCGCTCTTGGGTCTCCGAGCCCAACGCTCGAGCGTGTCGCGCTCGTCGTCGGCGAGCACCAGTTCTGCTTTCGGCCTGCCCGGTTGTCCCATGGCTTTCTCCCATCGTCGTTGATGACGAGAGGAACGCGCGAAGCGGGACGGAAATTCCTAAATCAGAAAGAATCTCTGGCTCAGGACACTAGCCAGGCGCGGCGGCTCTTTCATCGAGCTGATCGGTCAGTAGAAAGCTCACCAGCCTCCGCGACTTGATCTGTCGGGGGTCTATCCGGTGTGCGTCAATGGACCGCACGCGTGCCTGGCAACCAACCCTCTCGGTAGCTCACAGCCCCCTCCGAGTTTGTGCATGCCCCACAACAGCCCCTTTCGACCTGCGGCGGCCCCGGTCTAATGGTGGGCTTCGCTCGCTGAGTGTCCACCGAGTGCTGATATCCCCGCTTTGACCGTGTAGCTGCCCTATTATTTCTTTCCTCGCCGGGATCAAACCGACGACAAAGGCAAACCTTCCGTGAGGAAGGGACGCAAAGCCACGGAACTCTACGAGTCAGCCGGGTCGCCGAATCGGGTCGCCACTTGAGGTCTCGGTTCGTAGGTGCTCCCCGTTTGCTCTCGCAGAGCAGACATAGGAGAGCATCAAGTGACGAATCGGACTGGTCGGAGTCTTTTTCGATCCACCAAGCGTGCACGTACGCAGAGCCATGCACGGCGGTGGTGCTCGGCAATTGGCCTTCTCGCCGTTGTGTCGCTCGCGGCGACCCAGTGTGCAGCGACGATCGGGTCGGCGACCACGAACTCGATCACTGGCCCGTCCGTCGTCGGGAAAGCCACCACGTTTACCTCGAGCAAGAGCACCACGCCTCAGACATCGATTCCAACAGGAGTCGCCTCAGGTGACGTGCTGGTAAGCCTTATCAATACCAGCGCTTCGACGACGGTCTCGTGTCCCAGCGGTTGGAGTCAGGCCTACGACACGGTGAATGGTTTCAGTACCCAGCTCGCTGCGTGCACGTACGTTGTGGGCAGCTCGACTCCGATTGCAAAGGCGACCCTCAGCTCGGCAACTCAGGTCGCCATGGTCACTGAGGCGTTCAGTGGGATCAACCCGACACATCCCATTGACGTGGCCCACGCGGTCAGTGGGATCTTCCCTCCGAGCGTGACCACAACTGAGCCCGGTGATCTGCTGGTGCTCGGCGAAGGCAGCAATACGCCGTCATTTCTCGTTTTCTCTGCGCCCAGTGGAGCTTCGCTCTTGACGACGCTGACCAACTCCTCGTACTCACAGACCGCAATCGCCACAGAAGTCGTGACCTCGCCGGGTGCCACGTCGAGTGCGGGCTGGTCGGCATGGCCATCACCGTTTGGTGCGGTGACTGGCGTTGTGGCGCTGGTGTCCGCGACCGCGCCTGCAGGGTCCGCGCCCGGGCCTGCGGACCCTCCCCAGGCCATCACCTTCACCTCCAGCCCGCCGGCGAATCCGACGGTCGGCGGTAGCTACACGGTCAGCGCGACCGGCGGGGGCTCGGGTAACCCGGTCACCTTCTCGATTGGCTCTGGCTCCACCTCGGGCGCTTGCTCCATCTCGGGGGCCACGGTCAGCTTCACCGGCCCCGGAACGTGTGCGATCGACGCCAACCAGGCCGCCGGCGGGTCCTACTCGGCCGCTCCCCAGGTGCAGCAATCGCTCACCATCGCGGCACTCGCCGACCCTCCCCAGGCCATCACCTTCACCTCCAGCCCGCCGGCGAATCCGACGGTCGGCGGTAGCTACACGGTCAGCGCGACCGGCGGGGGCTCGGGTAACCCGGTCACCTTCTCGATTGGCTCTGGCTCCACCTCGGGCGCTTGCTCCATCTCGGGGGCCACGGTCAGCTTCACCGGCCCCGGAACGTGTGCGATCGACGCCAACCAGGCCGCCGGCGGGTCCTACTCGGCCGCTCCCCAGGTGCAGCAATCGCTCACGATCGTTGCCGCAACACCAACGTCGCCACCGAGCTCGTCGGAATCTGGCGGCGGTACCCCGTCCGTCGTCGGGAAAGCCACCACGTTTACCTCGAGCAAGAGCACCACGCCTCAGACATCGATTCCAACAGGAGTCGCCTCAGGTGACGTGCTGGTAAGCCTTATCAATACCAGCGCTTCGACGACGGTCTCGTGTCCCAGCGGTTGGAGTCAGGCCTACGACACGGTGAATGGTTTCAGTACCCAGCTCGCTGCGTGCACGTACGTTGTGGGCAGCTCGACTCCGATTGCAAAGGCGACCCTCAGCTCGGCAACTCAGGTCGCCATGGTCACTGAGGCGTTCAGTGGGATCAACCCGACACATCCCATTGACGTGGCCCACGCGGTCAGTGGGATCTTCCCTCCGAGCGTGACCACAACTGAGCCCGGTGATCTGCTGGTGCTCGGCGAAGGCAGCAATACGCCGTCATTTCTCGTTTTCTCTGCGCCCAGTGGAGCTTCGCTCTCGACGACGCTGACCAACTCCTCGTACTCACAGACCGCAATCGCCACAGAAGTCGTGACCTCGCCGGGTGCCACGTCGAGTGCGGGCTGGTCGGCATGGCCATCACCGTTTGGTGCGGTGACTGGCGTTGTGGCGCTGGTGTCCGCGACCGCGCCTGCAGGGTCCGCGCCCGGGCCTGCGGACCCTCCCCAGGCCATCACCTTCACCTCCAGCCCGCCGGCGAATCCGACGGTCGGCGGTAGCTACACGGTCGAGCGCGACCGGCGGGGGCTCGGGTAACCCGGTCACCTTCTCGATTGGCTCTGGCTCCACCTCGGGCGCTTGCTCCATCTCGGGGGCCACGGTCAGCTTCACCGGCCCCGGAACGTGTGTGATCGACGCCAACCAGGCCGCCGGCGGGTCCTACTCGGCCGCTCCCCAGGTGCAGCAATCGCTCACCATCGCGGCACTCGCCGACCCTCCCCAGGCCATCACCTTCACCTCCAGCCCGCCGGCGAATCCGACGGTCGGCGGTAGCTACACGGTGCAGCGCGACCGGCGGGGGCTCGGGTAACCCGGTCACCTTCTCGATTGGCTCTGGCTCCACCTCGGGCGCTTGCTCCATCTCGGGGGCCACGGTCAGCTTCACCGGCCCCGGAACGTGTGCGATCGACGCCAACCAGGCCGCCGGCGGGTCCTACTCGGCCGCTCCCCAGGTGCAGCAATCGCTCACGATCGTTGCCGCAACACCAACGTCGCCACCGAGCTCGTCGGAATCTGGCGGCGGTACCCCGTCGACTGTCTGCGGAAATACCTCCCTGCTGACTGGGCCGTCGTCTCCCTCTTCGGGAGCCGTCACGATCCCGGCTGGGGACAACTCGAACACGATCTTTAGTTATGAGCTGGCACCAAACACGACATATTGGTTCGCTCCCGGCGCCCACACTTTCAGCGAGAGCGAGTACGACCATATTCAGCCCGACAACGGGGACACCTTCATCGGGGCACCCGGGGCGATTATCAACGGGGAGGGCATCAACCAGTTCGCCTTTGCCTCGGACGCCACCAACGTCACCATCGAGTACCTGACCATCGAGGGCTTCGTCGCGGCAGAGGGCGAGAGTGCGGTGAACCAGGATGGTGCAGCTAACTGGACGGTCGAAAACAACACGATCACCGGAACGCTCGATGGAGCTGGCGTCGATATCTCAACCAACGATGTGGTAACTCAGAACTGCCTGACAGCGAACGGCGAATACGGCTTCGACGGCTACTTGGACGGCGGGCCATCATTGGGTGGTGGTCCTACGAACGTCACGCTCACCGACAACGAGATCAGTGACAACGGCGAGCAATACTACCCCGACACGTCCTGCGGCTGCTCGGGCGGCGGCAAGTTCTGGGAGACCGGTGGCGGCACGGTCACAGGCAACTACGTCCACAACAACTACAACGTCGGACTCTGGATCGACACCAACAACTACGGGTTCAACATCTCGGACAACTACATCTCGGACAACTATGCCGAGGGCATCCAGTACGAGCTGTCTTACAACGCTCTGATCTCAGACAACACCCTCATCGGCAATGGTAATGGGTCCGGAGTGGCGGCTATCTATGTGTCCGAATCAGGTGGCGACTCCCGGGTGCCGGGTGCGTACTCGGGCACGTTCGACATCACTGGGAACGTCCTCACCGACAACTGGGAAGGGATCTCGTTGTGGGAGAACTCCAACCGGTTCTGCGGCAACGACCAAGACGGCGACTCGACGAGCATCTGCACGCTGGTCGCCCCAGCGACGTACACGTACACGAGCTGTCGAGCGAATCTCTCGGGTGCCACCTCTAGTGGAAGTCCCGACTACTTCGACAACTGCCGCTGGAAGACCCAGAACGTCGAGGTCACCGACAACACGTTCAACTTCACCAGCGCCGAGCAGAGCTTGCCTGGTTGCACCGCGGCTGACGTGTGTGGGGTCAACAGCCTTTTCAGCGAGTACGGAACCGCTCCAAGCGACTGGACCGGGACTGACCCATATGTGGGCTACGTCGTGCCAAACAACATCTCGAACAACCAGAACAACCACTTTGCCGACAACACCTACAACGGGCCGTGGAACTTCCGGGGGTTCATCAACGACTTGACTCAGGCACAATGGACGGCAGGGGTCACCAGCATCGAGCCGGGGTATAGCTTCGGCGTTCAGGACGCTGGCAGCGTGTTCAACCCGTAGGCCGCGACTTGCTCTGGACCTGTGCTTGGGGCGGCCGAAACGTTCGCCTTAAGGTTATTCTGGGGCTGCAATTCAGGAGTTAGGACAGCTCAGGTGTAAGACCCTCCCCGGGGATGGGCGTAAGAGCTTCCGGGCTTCGCGCACTTGCAGGCTCGCCCACGTCGAATAGTGGCGCGACCTGCACCAGCTCGATGTATCAGAGCTATCTATCAGGGCTCTTTTCCAATGCGCGGCGGGGAACGGTCACGGTGGCCATGGGAAGGTGTCTGGTTGAGCGAGCAGCAGTTGGACGTGGCGGGATCTTTTCGGTTGCTGCGCGACCGCTGGCGGACATGGCTCCTGTTCGTCGTGTTGGGCCTGGCTGTGAGCGTCGGGTACGTCGTTTTACGGTCGCCGTTGTATACCGCGACCTCGTTGGTCTTGTTGCCCGGCTCGTTGGCCGTCTCCAGCACACAGGCGGCAACCGGCAACGACATGACCACCGCCGCCCAAGTCGCCACGAGCGGCGAGGTGCTGACGTTGGCGGGACGGAAAGTGGACCCGGCGTGGTCGCTTGCCCTCCTAAAGCAGCGGGTGAGCGCCGTCGGGGTCGCTACCAACGTGCTCAGGATCACGGCCGCTGGAGCAACGGGCGCACAGGCCGAAAAGCTGGCCAATGCCGTCGCCACCCAATTGGTGTCGTTTGAGACGACTACGGGAACGGTAGGGGACCAAAGCGCGCTGGCGACGCTACAAGCCAACGCCGCCCGGCTGACGAGCCAGATCAACGGCTTCAACGGCGAGATCACCGCAGCGAACAACCGACTGGCCGCCGAGGGGACCTCATCGGCGGCTGGGCTTCAGGACTCGGCCCTGATAGCCACGCTCATCACTGAACAAAACCAAGCCACGCTGCAGCTCGACAACGTGAACACCCAGATCGCCCAGGCACAGCTCGGAGCCCTCGCCGCGGACCAAGGCACCGAAGTGATCCAGCATGCCGTCACGGCCAGCCCGCCGTCGATTCTTCACGAGGCCTACGTTGGGATCGCTGGGGTGCTCGGTGGCCTGTTCTTAGGCGCAGTGCTGATCCTGGTTCGGCACCGCCGAGACCATCGCCTCCACCGCCGCGACGAGGTGGCCGACGCTCTGGGCATCCCGGTGTTGATCTCCATGACCGCCCCGCGTCGGCGCATGAGCATCTCGGATTGGGTCAAGCTGCTCGAGCGGTACTCACCTAGCGCTGCCGATCGGTGGAGTGTGCGTCAGGCGCTTCGCGACCTCGAGTTGGGTGGAGCACCAGCCCACCTCACCGTGCTGGTCATCGCCGGAGATTCGGGCAGTATGGCAGCTGCACCGCAGATCGCCGTGGTCCTATCCACCCTTGGTGTTCCCACAGCCTTCGTCTTGAGCCTGGGGCACGAGTTCTCGGCACACCTGCGTGTCGCATGCGACCGATTTTCCAGCAAAGGGAACGACCCTCGACCCAACCTCCAAGTGTGGAACGGAGCCTTGCCCGAGGACGCCGAAGCAGCAGCGCTGATCGTTTCCTGCATCGTGGTTGACGGAGCACGGCCGAAACTTCCGCTCATCAAGGCCGTGGGGACCACTCTCCTGGCTGTGTCGGCTGGCTTCGGAACGGCTGAGGAGCTGGCACGGGTCGCCATCGCCGCCGCTGACGCCGGAGTACCGGTCAAAGGTATGGTCCTCACCAACTCTGATGTCGACGACCGGACGACGGGACGCTTCCCTGAGGTTACACCGCGCGCCGCGCTGGCCATGCACGTTCAGACCTTGACCACCCGGGGTTTGGCTCCGTGAGCCTGGACCCCCAGCCGATGGTAGATGCCGAACCTGACGTAGATGCCACGGCGCGGCTCTCAGCACTGATGACGGGCCGCCTGATCAACCTCCGGTTCGCCAAGGACGCCTTGTACAGAAGCCGCTGGCTATGGGCCAGCATCGCCGTTCTCGGGCTGATCTGTGGTGCCGGCTACCACTTTGTGATCCCCGTCAAATATGCGGCATCCACGACGCTGTACCTGGCGGACCCTCCGTCGAGCGACCCAGCCGTCGTTTCAACCAATGACCTGGCGTTGTTGCAGACCACCGCGGTCGGGGAGCGCGCTATCAAGCTCCTCCGCGAGCCGGGTCTGAACCCAGTCAAGCTCTTGGGCAAGGCACCCGGAGTAACGGTCAGCGCCAATGTCATGACCATCACCATCGATGGGCCCACGCAGCGCGAAGCCATCCGCCGAGTCAATGCAGTGGCGAGCGCCCTTCTTGCCTTCCGCTCCGAACAGTACGGTGCCCAAACCGAGGCTATCGATGCCGGGCTCAACCGACAGATCGCCGGCCTTCAGTCCCAGGTCACCAAGCTCACCAACGTGATCAACGGCAACGGCCCGATTCCCTCGGGGGAGACATTGACCAATGTGGCGTCGGACCGAGCCCAGGACTCGGCGGGCATCATCAGCCTTCAGCAGACTGTCCAACAGAACCAGTTAGGTCAGCTCTCGGTGGCAACGGGCAGTCGGGTGATAACCCCAGGCACCGTGACGTCCGGCAAGAAGATTAAGATCTTCGTTCTAGATGGCGCCTCGGGGCTGGTGGCCGGATTGGGGCTCGGTATTGGCATCGTCCTCGTCGCAGCTTTCACCACCGATCGACTGCGACGGCGAGAGGACATCGCCGCGGTTCTTGGGGCTCCCGTCGATCTAAGCATTGGTCGCGCCTGGCTCCCCCGAGTGCGGACCAGCGGTCGGCTTCTCCGACTGGCCGAGAAGCCCACCCCGCCGGTCCAGAGCATCGTGTCGTACCTTCACAAGCTCCTGCTCACTGCAGAGTCGGGCCAGACGCTGCTGGTGGTGGCGGTCGACGACGTCGAGGTGCCGGCCGTGGTCACGGCCGCGCTTGCGGGCCGCTTAACGGCCGAGGGCAAGACCGTCGTCATGGCCGACCTGAGCGGAGACAAAGTCCTTGCCCACATGTTCGGGGTGAAACGCGAGGGCCGGCACCAGGTGCATATTGGCGATATCGAGCGCGTGATACTTCTCGTCCCGCCGGGCGAGTGGAGCATGGAGGACAACGAACCGGTTGACTCGACCGCCACGCAGTGGAGCAATGCCGACGTTGTGCTGGCCGTCGCCACCGTGGACCCCACCGTTGGTGCTTGGCACCTGCTCCGCTGGGCTACCACGGCCACGCTCGTCGTGACGGCCGGGCGCTCGACCGCCCAACGCATCAATGGGACGGCGGAGCTGCTCCGTGCGGCGTCGATCGGCGTGACTTCGGCGATCTTGGTGAACGCCGATACTCGGGACGACAGCATCGGCCTGTCCGACTCCATGGGGTCGCCGCTGCAACAACCGGTCGGAGCTCTTGCCCAGTCGACATCACCTAATTGGGTATGAGCGCGACACCGCCCGCCCTGCGGTTGCGGACGGTGTCACCAACCCTCGCTCGAGCACGCAAAGCTACCGCGCCGAGTACCGACCAGTCCGCGCGGCGACGCCTCGGGCTCATCTGGGGATTGCTGTTCTTCAACGTCATCAGCTACACGAGCGCTCCCGCTCTGCTCCCGGTCACCTCATCTATCTCCAAGATCCTCACGGAGGGGGCCCTCGGACTGGCGCTGCTTCTCGCTCTTTCCATGAATCGGCGAGCCTTCGTGCGGCCGAACGTCTTCCTGGCGCTCTTTACCGTGCTGTGCGTGACCACCATGATGGTGAGCGTCGACCAGTACTTCGGCATCGGCTCGATCTTCCGCGCGGCTCGGTTGATCGTCTTCGTGGCGGTGTTGTGGCTGATCACTCCGTGGTGGGGCCGAAGCGATTTCTTAGTGTGCCGATTCCATTGGCGCGCCATGCTTGTGGTGCTGAGCTCCGTGATCATCGGCCTGGTGCTAGCCCCCGGAAAGGCCTTCGCTCAAGCGGGCGGCAGAAGACTCGGCGGGGCCCTGTGGCCGATTCCTCCGACCCAGGTTGCCCACTATGCAGCCATTCTCACCGGACTCACGGTTGTCCTGTGGTTCACGAAAATGCTGACGTCCCGGTGGGTCGCGCTCGTTGTCGTAGGCGGCTGCACCATCTTGATCCTGACCCACACTCGCACCGCACTCGTGGGCTTGTTACTAGGTATCTTGGTGGCAGGTCTCAGCCTATTCGCGAGCCGGAAGCGGGTCCGCAGGGCGTTCGTAGTCGCCTTCGTTGTGATCGGCCTAGGCGCGCTCAGTTTTGCCCCGTTCTTCACTCATTGGTTCACCCGAGGTCAGAGTCCTCAAGAGATTGCCGAGCTGACCGGTCGATCGGAGGTGTGGTCCCAACTGGTCGCTTCACCCCGAACCGAGGTTCACGTCCTATTCGGCTATGGCATGTCAAACGACTCGTTCAACGGCCGGTCGATCGACTCGAGCTGGTTATCCACCTATGACGATCAGGGCTTAGTCGGTGACATGATCATCGGTTCGGCTCTGGTGCTGTTGCTAGTCCTTGCGCTTGTGAGTCCTCGCGGACCGGCGCGAGCGGTCGCTCTGTTTTTGGTGGTCTACTGTCTCATCGCCTCATATACCGAGACCGGGCTGGGTGACGCGTCGACGTACCTCCTTGATCTCTCAGTTGCCATGTCGGTTCTGATGGCACCGATCACTCCTTCGGCGTTCACTGCCGAGGAGTGATGGATGCAGTGACACTCACCTGAATTGGGCGGGGCGCCTGAGTGCATTGGCAACCGACGGTGAGAACGTACCGGGACGGGTCAACGCGATGGTCACGGTACTCGGCCCAGCAGCCGACACATCCAACGTGACACCCATCATGATTCGAAGTGGGCCATGCGCTGAAGGTCCAATAGCGATCATCCCTGTGCGTGCTGCAATGAAGCAAGCTCGACGCTTTCATACGACCAACTAAGTTGGCCGACGAGGATGTCACTCAAACGCGGCGCGGTCCGGACAGGCTCAGTCCACCGTCCGAATGATGATCGGTGCCTTACCGTTGGGTGCCATCTCCACCGAGCGCACGCGCGTCATGTCAACCGAGCAACCGGGCAATCGATCACCAAGAGCATCGATAAGAGCGCGCGTCTTTGCTGCGGTCCACTGCTCGGTAACCACGGCACGCACGAGAACCTTCTCACGAGTCTCGCGCTGCACATACTGAATTTGGAGGAGCCCGTCATACAATCCGCTATGGAGATTGAGGGCAGCGATCGAGACATGCGCACCGGAGGGAGTGAGAACATAGTCCTGTGTACGTCCGACAACGCTTATGAGTCTTTGCCCCGACCATCCGCACTCACACTCGCCGGGTGCAAAGGCGGCAAGATCTCCGGTGTCGTAACGGACGAGTGGAGCGCTGTGATTGAGGAATCCAGTCCCGATCAACCTTCCGAGAATTCCAGGCTTGATGACCGGCACACCGAGCTCGTCAACAATTTCAGCAAAGCCATACCCGGGAAACAGGTGGTAGTCCCTGCTGTATGGACACTCGCCCCCGAGCAACACCTTTTCGGTTTGCCCGTACCAGGAGTACACCGGGCATTCATATATCGACGCTAATGAGTCTCGTTGGCTCGGCGTGACCCCCTCGCTCCCTAGGAGCAGCGCCTTGAATCGCGGAAGCGGCCGGCCGTTCGCCAGGCAGATCTCCGCCAACCGAAGCGCCGACGAAGGGTAGGCGTGAAAAAAGACCCCTTCATGTTGCCGCATTACCGAAAGGTAGGAATCGACCGTCTCATCGCTCAAGTGGAACGTTGACAAGCGGACTTCGCGTCGGACGACACTTACTTCGGGGTGGGTGCCGCCCCGTGCGAGGAGACCCCCCCGAAGCACGACACGCCATGAGCCCCGGCGAAAACCCACGGTGCCCCACTGGCGTGTCATGAATCGCCACTCTGAGAGAGAGATGGACCGATCGAGCCAAACAGCCACTGGGGCGCCTGTAGACCCTCCGGTCGTGACCCTCCTGCGAAGCAGCTGCGGAACGAACCCGGTGAGAAGCTCATCGCCGTGTGACACCACGGTCGACCGCTCGAGGATCGGCAGGTTCCCTAGAACCGGAGTCCCTCTCCCGGTCTCCGGCCAGCTTCTGCGGTACCAAGGCGAGGAGGCTGCCTCTGCGAGAGTCGCTTTCAGATAGGGCTCGGACGTGCGAGATGCCACCTGTTGTGGCGGACATCCCCTGAGGACGTCAAGCCTCACTAATCGGCTTCGATATGTCCAACCCAGCCGAAGTGCGGGCGGAACTTGAAGCAATCGTCGAACGATATGTCCTGCAGCTTCCGGTTCCAGGGCTCATGATCGGACGCGACCACAATGTCTTCGTAGGCGAACCTTGCCAATGGAAAATTGCTCTCATCGAAGGCGTGTAGCAGATGAGGAATCTTCCTCCAGTCAAACCCCATGAGTCGAGCGCAAACGAGGTCAACGGCCACGAAGGATTCTCCGACTACCACGATTCCGGCATCCACGGCGTCCGGAGCTTCGGGTCCGTTGCCCTCACCTGCGACGATCCCGTCCACGACCGACAGAGTCCGACGCTGAGGAACATCGGCCAGCGTGCCGTCTGGCTGTGCGTAGAGAAGGATCCTGTTCAGATCGAGAATCATCCGCCAAATCGTGTCATTGCCCCACCAGTTGCCACTGCGCACCATTTCCTGTGTATCCCCGAGCACCGGAATGCTCAGATTTCTCAGAATTCGCAACACGTGGGATAGGGCCACGCTTTGGCGCACCGCTGGCTTGAGGGCGCTCAGAAGTCGGGCCTCAATTCGATGGAGACCTCCATCGTCCGAATAGGTGTCGCCACCCTGTCCGGGTGTCCCGAGGCTGTAGTGGGGCAACCAGTTTTTGTTGCCGTTGAGTCCCACCAGATTTTTCAGACTGACCGTGATGCCGGACTTCTTGTGAGTCTTAAGCTTCGGGAGGTTGATCACGAGATCGGATTCGAGTGCCGTGCCCGAGAACATGTACTCCTGCACCGATCCATGGTGGTGCTCATTTGTCTCGCTGATGTCATAGTCGGCGCCGTAGTAACGGTATCCATCGTGGCCAAAGAACGAACTGGACTGTCCGAGTTGCACCTTTACCGTTCCGCGGCTATCCCCCGGTTGAGCCACGCGGCGGATGGGAACACCGTCCTTCTGTATGTACCGGGTCAGGCGGAGATCCTCGAACTTAAGCGCGGCTCTAGGCCCAGACGTAATGGCACCAACTCCCGATCGCTCGAGGATTGCCGAAATGTCAGAGCCTGCTTCAGGGGCGTCTGCAATCTTCAGTAGCGAGGGTTTTAGGTTTTCGGTGACCCAGTCAATCACGGGCTGAATCACCTCTCTCTGCGTGATCACTTGGCGATGTTCATCCCGGAGCAGATGCCGCTCTTTGATGAAGTTCGGCTTGAGAAGGACTCGGTCCGCTGATCCGAGAGAGTGGCGTTGGCGTCCGAGCGCATCTCCTATGCGTCTCGCGACATTCGAGATTTCAGGAGGGCCAGAGACGCCTCCGAACCGAAGGACCTCGACAACTTCAGGCACGAGAAGAATCTTTGCACATGGAGGAGCCACCCTGGTCAACTCGAGGTGTTTCGCCACTAGCACCGAAGGTGAAGCGCGACTCTCATGGTCTGGGGAGTCGTCCCAATCGACTGATTAGCCAGCTCCCTTGCGCGGATTGGAGACGTGTGTAGGCGGCGTCACCATCGAGATTTGGCTAGCGGACCGCTGGTTTATCGGAGTTCCGCACGCTGTCGTACCCGCCGGACGCCGAGTTCGGCGACATGCGGGCATGGAAAGCACTGAGTCCGCTAGAGCTTCTGTCGGAAGTCTCGGGACCTGATATCGGTCGAACTCTCCTGCAATATTCACCCCGCCGGTGAAACAGAGAGGTGCGAAATGGAAATTGACAAGGAGCACCCCGGGGTGGCGTCGAGGAGTCAGAGCGACAAAAATTGATCTCTCAGAACTGGATCGTGCTGCGCAACTCCCGGTTGCCGGCGTCGCACCGGCCTACACCGATCAGAGTTGTGGTGGGCTGCTTCACACCGAAACGATCCGAGTACCAACCGAGCACCGGGTACGTTTCGGCGCGATGTGCGCTCCACTCCAGTCCCGACGGCAAGCTCAATGTCGCCGAACCTGTGCCATCAGCCGTCGGCCAAGAGAGCCTCGCGGGTTGCTCCAAGTCGACGCAGATCATCGGCCCCAAGTGGAAGGCCATGCGTAGGAGATGTCTCCCGGCGGTCTCGACCCGATCAATTACCTCGATACGCCGCCGCTCGGCATTGAGCTCGACACTTCGGCGGTGGGTTACGGGAGGATCGAGCCTCCGGTAGCCGGCGTGTTCGGCTGACCAGCGCGTGCTTTCTTCGCCGTCGATGGTCACGACTTCGACGATGCGGGCCGGGGCATGGCGCAACCAGAGGAACGGGCCACCTGAAAGCGACTGGTCCTCGCCGCCCAGTTCGAGCGTGTTATGGGCCACCGTGGAGCGAAAGTAGCGGCGCCACTCTGCATCGCCGTAGTAGCAGTAGGTGCCCGGATCGGCCAAGACGTCGACCCCTCCGCAGCGCACTTCGATGGACAACGCGTCAGCGTGGGCATGGGCGGCGATGGCTAGGTAACCGTGAGGACCGCCGTCGCAGCGACACCAGATCTCGGGGACAACACCGGGTGCCGTGCGGAGGATAGTCATGCCAGCGTCGGCGAAGTGCGATGCGCGCCGCTCCGGTCGGTCGGAGATCACGGGCGCACTCGGCGCGAAAGATGCCAACACTGTGCTCATAATCCCTGGTGCTGTGCTGGGCCACCACCGAGCCGCCCCGAAGACGGCCGCACCACTCGAAAGCAAGGAGGCCCAGCGATTGGCCTCAGGCGCGTCGAGCACCAAGGCCCGACCGTCGTCGCTGTCGCCTTGGCGTGGTGCCCGCAAGCCCTCATCAAGGACCGCCGCGACGACGTCGAACATCCGGCACACGGTCTTCCAAGTCTGCGTGCTTAGGGGGTGCCCGCTGGCGGCGGCCTCGAGTGCTCCCAGCAGTCCGAGCTCGGTGACGAGCCCGTGGTAGTCGAAGGCCTGCTCTCGGTTGAGTCCGCTGGCAAATGTATTGCGTTGCAGCTCGTCTTCGAAAAGCCGACCGGCGTTCACGCGCCACCGATCACTCTCCGCGAACCAAGGGAAGGCGCATGAGGCGACCAGTTGCCCGGCAGCCTCAGCGATCACATGATTGTTCGCAGACGAGCCACGGCTGTGAAAGACGGCCAGGTACTGCTGGTGCCACCGTACCTGCCGAACGGCCTCGTCGTTATCCTCGAACAGCGCCGCCGCACCGGGCCATCCATCAAGCAGCCGGCGCACCCAAACCCAGGAAAGCAATCGGATGCCGAGCTCGATCCCACTCGTCCAGTTGATGCCGGAGAGAAAGGGGTTCTGCCGCCACCAGCAGTGGAGGTGATACGCGACCATATCGGCGTAGCGCTCGTCGCCGGTGAGCGACCATGCTGCGGCCAGCACGGTTAGGTGATGATGCCGAGAGAGCTCCCAGACCTGCTTCACGTTGGCGTGTTCGGGAGCGTTCCGATAGTCGAAGCGAGGCGCATACCGGTCGTCAGGGAAACGACAGCCACTCACCGGGTCGAAAAACCAGTCCGGATCGGCCATGTCGTCGCGCCACACCCCCAAAACCTCCCAGCGGCCGGCCAGCACGTCGTCTGCCGCGGTAACCAACGCCTCTAGGGCGGCCTCGGGCGGCAAGATCCGCTTCGCCGGGTCGATCGGGGAGGTGAAGGCCGGTCCCCGTCGCGCCGGCACCATCGACTCGACGGCGCCGGCGCGCACCTGCTTACGGCGCCACAACTCCTGGCGCCAGAGATCCTCCGTCCGCCACACGATCTCCGCCACCGACATCCGTCGCAGGCGGCGCGCGTACCACCGCATTTGCGACGGGCTCACAGCCTCTGGGGGACCCCGAGCGCCAGGCTCCGTGCGGCGGCAATGGTTGCCGAGGTGGTCGAGACGAGCGAGGACAACGGGATCGGCATCGGACCACCAGTCGCCACTGCGTCGACGAATTGGCGCAGCGCTTCGGCCTGCCCCTTGTCCACACTCCGGCTCCTGCTTGTATTTTGGCTGCGACCCGTCCAGACCGTCGCCCGCTTGAAGTTGTCAAGGCGGGCCGTGCGGCCGTTCGCCGAGACCTCGAAGATCTCCTTTGGGAACCGCGGGTTCCCGTTCGTCACATAGCCGACCGTCGCGACCGAGCCGTCGTCGAAACGCAACAAGACCTGCATTTCCTGGGGATCACCGGCTGCAGCGGCGTAGACCTCGACCGGGTTGGCCCCGAGCCACCACCCGATCGTGTCGATAAAGTGCCCGCCTTCTCCCACGAAGCGCGAGCCCTCCAGCTCCTCGTTGGAGTACCAGCTGTCGGCCTCGAGCGGGCCGGCATTGACCGAATAGTGTGCCACGGCCCGCTCCACCCCCGCACCGAAGCGCCTCCGCATCTCAGCCAAAAGCGGGGCAAAACGCCGGTTGAAACCGACCATGAGGCGGTCGTTGCCGGTGGTTCCAACCACCTCGACGATGCGACCAAGCTCGTCCTCGCTGAGGGCCAGTGGCTTTTCCACGAACGTAGCTTTGCCCGCCTCCAGGGCCCGGCACACCAGGTCGGCGTGGGTGTGATGGCGAGTTACCACGAAGACGGCGCTGATTGTGTCATCAGAGAGCAGAGCGTCGATATCGGTGGTCGCCGTTTGGAACTCGAACCTCCGTTGCGCGTTGGCGGCCGACAGCGAGGTGGTCGTCACAACGTGGACGAGCTCGACATCGGCTTGCCCTGCCAGGTGCGGCAGCAACATCGAAGAGGCATAGTTCCCTGCGCCGATGAAACCGACGCGGGTCTTGGTGCCCACCGTAGTCGTACGGCTACTTCCGGCTCGGTCAGCCGCCGTGGCCGGTGCCCAGAGCTTATGCTTGGCCGTCTGTTGTGGTGCCTTCTCGTTGTCGGGATACTCGAAGAGGTAACCAATCCCCCGCAAATCGCCCGAGCGCAACCGGTCGTATACGGAGACCGCCTCCTCCAGCGGGAAGATGGCGGCCACTAACGACTCGACGAGCAACGAGCCGTCAGCCACAAGGTCGAGAAAACACGCGAGGTTCCGTCGCTCGGTCCAGCGCACGTACCCCGCGGGGTAATCCACCCCGGCGAGCTCATAGACGTCGTCGTAGCGGCCAGGCCCGTAGGACCGGGAAAATCTGACGTCCAGCTCCTTGTCGTAGTAGGCGTTCCATGGCAGGTCGAGCTTGAGCTTGCCTATGTCGACCACGCGTGCCCGGTCACGCGCCAGCCGGGCCGCAGTTTCGACGGGGCCGTTCGAGGAGCCGCCGGCAACCAAGAAGACATGGTCCGCACCCAGGCCGTCCGTCAACTGGGCCAGGGCCCGCTCGATTCGATCGACCCCCTCGCTATCCGGGGTGTCGCACGCGACGGCACCACCTTCCTCGGCTAATGCGCAGCGATCCTTTGCCACGTCCAGTCCCACCACCCGCACCCCCGAAGCCACCAGGAGCTGCACGACCAACTGGCCGACGAGGCCGAGCCCCACCACGCAGGCGGTGTCCCCCAACTGGGTTTCGGCCCGGCGGACCCCGTGCATGGCGATGGCCCCGACGGTGGAGAAGGCGGCCACCGGCGCGGAAACACCGTCCGGAACCGGGACGCAGAGATTGACCGGGATCCAGTTGACCTCTGCGTGTAGGGCGTACTCGTTGCCCGCACAAGCCACCAACTGCCCCGGGCTGAATTCCTCGGCGCCCCGACCGACCTCGACCACTACGCCGCAACACGAATAACCGAGCGGTGTATAGGAATCGAGACGATTAATGGCCTTGGTGTACGCGCTCCGCAGGCCTTGCTGGGCCACCGTGTCGAGCACCTTGCGCACCTGGTCGGGCCGACTCCGTGCCTTGGACAACAGGGACATCTTCGCCTCGTGCACCTTCATCATCTCCGTGCCGGTCGAGATGAGCGAGTATCTGGAGCGCACCAGGACGCCACCGTCCTTGCATGCCGGTGTCGGGACTTCGAGCACGCTGAGCTCGCCCGACTTGTAGTTTTGGGCCACCTGTTTCACTTCGCCGACCCGAAATACGCCGCCGGTCCGCACCACCGCTCGAGCCGACGGCGCCGGCTTGGGCTCGGCGTTGATCGGTTTAGATCCAACAGGCGGTAGTCCAAGAAGCTCTCGTCGTCTGGGCCCCGGTGGGCCAAGTGACCGATCACCAAGCCAGTGATGGACTCGCCGTTGACCAGCTGGTAGCAGCCGGCAATCTCGCCCACAGCTAACCCGTCTGCGCCTGGCCCGAGACAGACGCCGACACCGGTGGCACCCTGTGGATGAGATCGTCGAAGACGCCCACGTATCCCGCACATTGGTGCCCCCAGGCCAGGCTGTTGACCACGCGAGCCCGCCCCAACGCTCCCATCGATCGTCGCCGAGGCTCATCATCGATGAGCTCGACCACCAGTCGTGCCAGATCAGCCACCTCGTTCGGGCGGGCGTACGCCGCGGCGGCGTCCGCCGACACTCTGGTCTCAAGCAGGTCGAAGGCCACAACGGGCACCCCGAATGCCAGGTACTCCATCGTCTTGTTCATCGTCGACAAGTCGTTGAGCTGGTTCTTCGGGTCCGGGCACAACCCAACGTCGGCGGTTGAGAGGACGCGGGCCACGGTCTCGTCCGAAACTCGTCCGGTGAATTCGACATAGCCTTCGAGGCCCAGCTCATCGCGGAGCGCGACAAGTTGGGCGAAGCTATCGCCGGAGCCGATCAGCGTGAAGCTGATGTCATGACGCCCGAGTTCATGCACGATGTGCTTGGCTGCCCGCACCGCCAGATCGACACCATCTTGAGGACCCATCACCCCGAGGTAGGTGACCAAATGCGGCCGCCCCCGTCGCAGCTTGGGATCTGATGTGCCCGGTCGCAGCCGATCCGGGTCCGGCCCGGTCCGCACGACCGTGACATCGCATTCTCGCTTACCGCCTCGGGTGAGCGCGATCTGCCGGTACGAGTCGTTCGTGACGATCACGTGGTGCGCCGACGTGTGCGTGCACCATTCAAGCGCCAAGAGCGTGCGGAGTAACGCTCGGGAACGGCCGCCGAACCGGGACTGGTAGAGCTCCGGGCACAGGTCATGGTGGTCGAAGACGAAGGCGATGCCGAATGGGCGCAGCACCAAGGCGATGGGCCAGAAGATGTCTGGAGGATTGCAAGCTTGCAGTACGTCGAAGCGGCAGCGGCGCCAGGCCTTGGCGGTAAGCCACGCGGTGGCGACGAACGAATAGATGTACTCACCTACGAACGCCGCCTTGGAAGTACCACCGGCAAAGGGCCGGTACTTGTACAAGGTGACGCCATCGATCACCGCTTCCTTGGGATCGTCTGGTCCTTTTGGGCAGATCACCGACACCGAGTAGCCAGCTGCTGCAAGCGCCTGAGACTCGAGCCACACTCGCCGATCGAACGGAACCGGAAGGTTCTGGACGATGATCAGGATCCCGGGCTTGCGCTCGACCTTCTCCGCAGGCACCGCGGAATGTCGTTCCCATATCGAGTTTCTATTCAGTGAATCTGTCTTTTGGGCTTGCGGTGATCGACGGTACAGGCGCGCCGCTACCACGCCACCCCCTCATAGCCGGGCAGCGCTTCGACCTGCGCGCCGAGATCTCCTTTCAGGTCGATGATCAGATTAGGGGCGTCGGCGATCAGCGCCGCGATCACGGACGGGTGCGAGTTCGCCACCAGGGCGAGATCGGCATTGCGCAACGCATCAGCCGGGTCACTGGTAAGCACCCGTCGAAGGTGGGGCAACTTTGACTCGACATACTGGCGGTTGGTCCCAATCAGTGTGGCTGGGTCGACGATCGGGTCGTAGATCCGAACGCCCAAGCCCTTTCCGATTAGGGTCTCCGCCAAGTCTACATAGGGGCTCTCCCGGAGATCATCGCTGTTCATCTTGAAACTGATCCCCAGCAGCGCAACCTCATGGGCGTTGCTGGCGAGGACCCGGTTCACTACGTCGCCTACCGAAAGGGCGTTGGTCGCTAGCGTTCCTGCCAGGAGCGGCAGGTCGAGAGAATTCATTCGACCCAGATAGAGCAGCGCTCGAAGATCCTTGGGTAGACACGAACCGCCAAAGGCGAACCCCGGCTGCAGGTACTGCGAGGAGATGTTGAGCTTGGTGTCTTCGCGGAAAAGTTCGAGCACCTCCCTGCTGTCGACACCCAGTATCCGGAAGAGCCTCCCCAGTTCGTTTGCGAAGGACACCTTGGTGGCGTGGAACGCATTGCAGGCATACTTCAGTCCCTCGGCCACCGGTGGAGATACCACGCGCACCGTCCCGCTGAGGAACTGGAAGAGCCGCGTCATGGTTTCACCGACCCGAGGATCCTCGGTACCGACCACAGTGAACGGCGCTTCGTTGAAATCAACGAGGGCACAACCCTCTCGTAAGAACTCCGGGCACACACCAGTTCCAATCGCCAATGAAGGCGAGGCCATCTGTTCACTCAAAAGTGGGTCAACCAGGTTCTGAAGCGTGCCGGGGGGCACCGTACTTCGGATCACGAGGGCGTGGTGGCCCGACGCAGGAAGGTCTCCCTTCCCGAGCGAAGTGGCGATCGTGGTCACCGCCCGGGCGATCGACCCGAGATCGGTGCCCCCTTGGGGCAGTGAAGGGGTGCCGACGCAGACAAGGGACAGTTCGGCCCCCCCCAACGCGTCGTCGACGTCGCTGGTCGCCCGGAGCGACCCGTTCGCCACCGTCTGGAAGACCAACTCGTCCAGGCCTGGCTCCACGACCGAGCTTCGTCCGGCTGCAAGCATGGCGACCTTATCGGCGTCGATGTCGACTCCGCAGACCTCGTGGTCGTTGGAAGCGAGGGCGACCGACGTCACCGTGCCGACATAGCCCAGCCCCAGTACGGCAACCTTCATGACCTCAACCTGCTCACTTCCGCGAAAGATGCCCAGCAACTAAAACGAGTCCCCAGGCAGGGCCTAGATACGTTGTTAGGGTCCCGTCTTGGGAGATCGCCGGCCGGGCGCTCGCCCACCAAGGTAAAATTCCGGGCGGTGTCTGGTCCATATTTTCCAGCTCCCGATCCCCCTATATGTGCCTCCGGAGCGGCTTGCAATCGTGGTTCGACCCCCGGTCAATTTGTCCATGCGATCTACTTGGCGCGGCCACCTTATGCGGCCAGTCAACGATACGAACTCACTGCCAATCAAGCGACCAGACTTCGGAGTGAGCGGGATGTGGTCCCTGAAGTACCGGCAGAGTTCCCTATGCTGATCGGGTCGCGCTCATGTTTGTGTCGAAAGCTGTCGTCCCAAATAACCGCTACTGGTCGCTGCTATCCAGCATCTCCAGAACGGCGACAGCCTCTTCAACGCTAGCCAGACGACCACGTGAAGGTCCCAAAAAATCGGTCAGCTGCAAGAATGCAGCCCACCCCAGATTTGGACATCGGGGCCGGCGGTAACCGATCCAGGAGGGTCCTAACGGCTCACCTGTGCTCAGCCGTGTCCATCGCTGTTCCCCCTTTGGCAGTTGAAAGATCATGGACAGCGCTCCGGGCGGGATCCAGACACGGCCCAATCGGCTCTCCACCATCAAACCGGGCGGTAGTGGATCCGTCCAACTCAGGCGAATAAAGGCATCGCCACCCGCAAACTCTAGTTTGAGGTTAGCGTTACGCGCCACCAATTCCGAGGTTGCGTCGGTACTAACGTGAGAGAGACTCGCGGGACCAAGGATCCATGTCAACAGATCGAGTATATGGATGCCTGTGTCGAGGATGACTCCAACCCCGCCGGAGTCTCGCCGAAATGAGAGATTGGAAGCGATTGGCCAATTGTAGGGACCGCCCTCTGAGTACCGAATCCTAAAATCGCTAATATCGATCAAAGAACTTAGGTTATTGCGCAAAAAATTCGCCGTGTCATATTGACGTCGAATCATGCCGACTGAAACATGCTGGCGGTTTTGATTCTCTATCAAGGGTCGCGTGACCGCGAATCCCTCAGCGAGCGGCTTCTCGCAAAGGACTTCCATCCCGCGGTTCACAGCCTCAAGAATCGCTTCGACATGTGACGCAGGCGGAGAAAGTACCATCACGCCAGTCAGATCCTCTTCTAATGCTTCGGCCAAAGTTGAATAAGGCACAGCGGATTCAAACCACTCGGCCGCCCGTTTTCGCATCGATACTACGGGATCAACTACAGCAGCAATTTCTAAGGATCCGCGGCGACGTAACCGATCGATTGCCGATCTGTGAAGTTGCTCTAGGACCGCCCCACAACCGACAATCGCTAATCGAGAGGTCATGGTTGAGGGACTTCTATGCCTAAGTAATCGAGATAACCGCTCGCAGATAGCCAAGAGACCGTCTGCCGCAGAGCTTGCTCTTTATCGACCCACTGCGGGTAGTCACTGTCGTCAAATTGGGGGGTGGGCTCCGCCCACCTGCTGAATACATCGACGTCCATGGACGCGAACCATCCAGTGTCGACTGTTGTCGGGGTCGATGTAGGTGAGACCCCCAGTGCATGGATGCCGTTGGCCGGAGGAGGTATCGGGGGCCGCAGGCCTGCGTTGATCATGGCTACTGCTTGCTCGGGCAGCAACACTAAGAACTGTTTGGCCCGACGGGCTGTTTCTGGATGATTCGACAGAAACTCAAAGAGAAGCCTTGAGGGTGGGCCTGATCGTAATTTGCGAGCCACGACAACGTCTGATGACGAAATTTCCAAGGTGGAGGCTAAGGCAAGAAAATAGTCCTCCCAACTCGCCCACCACGGGTCAGCGAAGTAATACCGGCCTCCGGCGGCCTCACTCAATGCCCATGCCAACATTTTGGCGGCCAGATTTCCACTAAAAGCGAGGTTGGGAGCAGACGCGTTTCCAGCTTCGCCGATGGGAGCAGTGACCGCCCCCCGAGCGATCTCCGTAACGTGCCTTATCGACCAAGACGATCGCGGACCCCAGATTAAGCCTGGTCGGATTACCGCTAACTCTGTCTCCGTCAACCGGCTAAGCAACGTCTCTTCGGCTCGCAACTTCTCGCGCCCGTAGTATGAAGGAGGTCTACTAGTGCTCCAACGATGACGTTGTACTGTCTGCGCGGCAGCTGAACTCGTATATATCAACCGCTTTACGCCCGCCTTCTGGCAGGCCTCAGCTAATTTCAAAGCCGAAGTGAGAATCTCGGACGCGCGTCCAAAACTTACATCGATTACAGCGTCACATCGGGAGAACGCGTCGGCCATTATATCCGCTCGACCCTCGGTGACGACCACTGCGTCAGATAGTCCAAGTACGAGAGGAAGGGTGCGAGGATGACGTATTACAGCTATGGCTTCGCAATCCGGAACTTTGCTGATCACGGCTAGGAGCGTGGTCCCCACAAACCCACCGGCCCCGACAATGGCAACGCGAGTCAAAGCCATAGCAATACCAGCAATTCATAATTCGTGGATTGGCCCAAAAATGAAATGCCCATCGACTCACGTTAACCCGACCGCGCAAAGCCGCGGCCAGTGAGCCCTCGACCCCGTGCAGCGGAGCTCCCGAACGTCCGCACTCGATCCCCGAGGACAGCGATTAGACCCGGCCTTCGTGCGGTGGGCTGCCTCAGAGACGATTGGTTTGCCGAGCATGTTCTCGCTCCTCGCTCTGCTCCAACGAATGGAGCCACAGGACCGAGGTTAAGTCCCCAAAATACGATAATGCCAAACATGTGGTTCCCGAGAGGTATTTTATTGTCACCGTCGCGCTCTGCTCCGTGTGGGAGTGAGCCACAATCCCTCCCCGCGTCCTCAGACGATGGGTTCCGGCCGGAACGATTTGGTCCTGGGGGCGGATTCCGTTCGCGCGAATCTCAGGATGGGAGCGGTGGTCGAACCAAAGCATCCTCACCTTGGATCCATGATGCTTCCGAAGCCACGCTGAGTTTGCTCCCCCTGGAGAGGAAACCCGGCGGATGATGCCCCCTTGGATACTGTCGTGAGCAGTTTACGAGCTGCAGTGGCAATCCCTACACACGATCGCGCCGGCGACGTAGCGACCGCGTGCGAGGCGGCCTGCCGCGATGGCGCCCTTACTCTCATCGTGGTGGACGCGAGCACGAACAACGAGACCGAAAGAGTGCTGGACCGGCTTCGCGAAATTCGGCCTCACATCGCCTTGCACTATGTTCGCGCCCGCGAGCCGGGGACCGCGAAGCAGCGCAACCAGGCCGCCGAAGTCTGTCAAACCCTTGGCATTGACGTCGTGCATTACATCGACGACGACACGGAGGTATTGCCGGGCTATTTCCGGGTGATCGAGGCGCGCTTTGCCAGTGAACCCGAGCTCGCCGGTGTGGGGGGCGTAATCGAATACCACCCCGGCGAACGAGCCAAGAAATTGAAGCGCATCTTTTTCTTGTGGGGACCTCACGAGGGATCCGTCCTGCGTTCTGGTCGCGCCATGACCGGCCAGTACCCGGGCATGTCCCGCAACGGGTTTGCTCCCGACTACCTATACGGCTGTTCCATGAGCTATCGGACCGAAATGGTGCTGAATTACCGCTTCGACGATCGACTGGAAGGTTATTCCTTCAACGAGGACGTCGACCTGGGTTTCCGGATCAGCCGGCATCACCGTCTCATCGTTGACCCGTCGGCACGCTGCATCCACCACGGAGCACCCAATGGGCTCAAGTTCGAGAAGTTCGTATATTTGCGACTCGTGTTAACTTACTGTTGGGTTCGCGAGCATCGTTCAGAAGGCATGTCCCTCCTCGCGTTCTGGTGGTCTGTCCTCGGCGATCTACTGCTTCATTTGCGAGATCGACAGGAAGCGAAGGGGATAATCCGGGGCATCTTGACAACCGCGATGGGCCGCGCCAGGAGATCGGTTGTTCCTTGATCTCAAGCGTCTGGCCAAGAGTAAACATAAAATGCAAACGACCATGTCACGAAGCGAGTGTTTGGACGCGCCATCTGATGTCCGGGTCTCCCCCCTGGTCTCCGCTCCGCAAAGGAGTCTCGAACCTCGGCAGTGAGGCGTGTCAAACGGGCGGCGACCACCGAAACGCAGCGCTGAGTGCGGGCGCTAGGCCCGGAACGATCTGGCCGACACGTAGAGGCCAGGCACAAGCTACTCAAAATGGCTCCCTTCGGCTGAAGTCTAAGGTGCTGAGCTGCGCCCCGAAATGCTGCATGTCGATGAATCGACCCCAGTCGAATGCATCCAAATCGAGGCCAAGCGTGGAGACGCTCGCTCCACGGCTGAGAAGGAACTGCTCGCCATCCGATCTCGACATGCCGAATCGTGGCTCTGGCACAGCTCGTGAATGGGTCATTTGTTTGCCTCATTGGTTCATGCCCCGACCCATTGAGTTGAGTCGTGCAACAGCCCAGACACGTGCTGTGTACTACGGGGTACCATCTGACTGCCTGGAGCTCCCTGAGTTTCCCGAATGCGATGACACCTCTGTGAGGAAAGCCTCTCTATGAGAGCCAGAGTGATCCGTCTCCGCGATATCAGCCCTCATGACGAACGTGTGTGGAGAGATCTATCTCGTCGTGCCGCCGAGCCAAACCCGTTCTTCGAGCCCGACTGTCTAGTGCCGGCTGCCCTTCATCAGCGGCTCGGCGCCAAGATCGACATAGTTCTGGCCGAGGAGGGCGATCGCGCTTATGCCTGTATCCCTATTCGGGCCGTGTGGAGGTACCCGTTCCGGTTCCCGTACCCATTTGTCACGACGCAGGTTCGCCGGACCATCGAGTGCGGGACACCGCTCCTCGATGCTGAGCGGGGAGCTGAGGGAATGGCCGCAATTTTGTCCGCACTCTCGGATAGACGACGGATCGGCCGGTCTCGAGTCCTCGCCCTCCCTCAGGTCCATCAAGACGGGCCCGCCTTCGAGTCGCTTCAGGCAGCCGTTCGGATAGCCGGCCTTCCGTTCATCGTGTATGAGTCCTGGGAGCGCGCTTTCCTGAGAAGACGGCCCGAACCCGACTACGAGCGGTTGTTGAACGCTGGATTGCGTCACTCGCTGCGGCGAATGAGACGGCGGCTGACAGAAGAGCTCGGATCCGAACCTGGCCTGGTAGATCGAACCTCCGACCCTGCCGCTATCGAGCGATACCTCAATCTGGAGGGGTCCCAAGGATACAAGGCGGCGCCGGGAGGATTCGCGATGAAAACGGAGGCGGGCGAGTCCGAGTTCTTCGGTGACATGTGCCGTCGGTTCGCGGCTTCCGGTCGCCTCCATCTCCTTGCGTTGGAGGCTCGAGGTCAGACGTTGGCCATGGAGATTTGGCTTCGAGGTGGTGATGGCATGTTCAGGTTCAAAATGAGCTACGACGAGCTGTACGCCCGCTACGGTCCCGGAGTTCAAATGCAGGTTGCAGCCATGGGGCACTTCCACGTGGCCACGAATGCCAATTGGATCGACACGTGTACCTCCCCTAACAACGAGACGGCGCTCCGGCTATATCCCGATCGGAGATATATCGCGTCAGTCTTCGTACCGTTGAGCAAGAACCCATTCGATAAAATGGCCATCCGTTTCCTTGAAGCGATGCGCGCGATTCACAAACGGATATATGAGTGGCGACATCCGCAACGTCCGCACGAACGCCGAGAACGGTAGTGTCCGTCGCTCTGATACGAGCATCACGAGCGACATCTGCTGCACTCTCAGTTGTTTGGACGCCCGCCGCGCCTCCTGGAGCCATGACCACCACGCGGGAGAACCCCACATGAGGGCTCGAATAGTCCGAATCGTCGACATGGATATACGAGACAGGAACGCCTGGAGTGCCCTTGCGCGGCACACGGCCGAGCCGAATCCCCTAATGGAGCCAGAGTGTTTGATTCCGGCGGCTCAGCACTTAGAGAATGGTGACGCGATCCACCTCGCACTGGCCGAAGAGAATGACCTTGTCTATGCATGCATCCCAATTCGTGCCGTGCGGGATTGGCACGGCTTCCCATACCCCTTTGTCACCACACAAGTCCGGCGAACCATCGAATGTGGGACGCCGCTCATGGATTTGCAGCGTGGTACTGAAGCAATGACTGCGATCCTGGAAGCGCTTGCTGCGAAACGGGGCCTATTCGACTCGCGAGTCCTCGTTCTGCCCAGGTTAACCGAGGACGGCCCTGTCGTACATGCAATTCGCGCTGGAGCTAATGCCATCGGCCTTCGCGTCTATGCGAATGAGCGTTGGGAGCAGCCAATGCTCCACCGCCGTCCAGAAATGAACTACCGATCCGACCACGGTGGGAAGTTCCTTCGGAACTTGGCCCGCCTCCGCCGCAATTTGAGCACCAATCTCGGCGAGGATGTCCGCCTCGTCGATCGCAGTGATGATCCGACCGCTATAAATGCAGTCATCGCCTTCGAATTGACCGGTTACAAGGCGGTAACCGGAGTGGCCATGACAACGCACTCTGGCGAACCCGATTGGGTTCGCGACATGTGCGATCAATTCCGATCAGCCGGAAGGTTGCACCTTTACGCGCTTCAGGGTGGATCGACGATCATCGCGGTAATGCTTCTGTTACAAGCAGGCGACGGGCTGTTCCTCTTAAAACTTGGGTACGACCAAGCCTATGCACGGTATCGGCCTGGCCTTCAGTTGCAGCTGGACGTGATTGACTACTTCCATACGAACACCGACTGCAGCTGGCTCGATACATGCACTTTCCGTGACAACGAGACGCTCCTCTGGATCTATCCAGACCGCAAGCAGATCACGGGCCTCTTCGTTCCACTAAGCAAGAATCCGATGGATCGAATGGCGATCCGGTCCTTCATGGCCCTCCGGCCTATGTACAGACGGATCCTCGGAATACGCGCTCAGCGACCTCCGAGTTGACACGGACTTGGGCGATGGGACCACGAGGTGCTGGGTCTTCGTCCATTGATCATGCCCAAAGTCAAGCGCGAATGCGCACAAACCGACGCGTTCTCGCGACCGCCGTCACCGCCTTGCTTGCAATTGGTCTAGGACTCGGGTTAACGCTTGGACTCACAAACAATGCGAGACCATTTAGCACTGCTGCTCCCTCAACGCCCCCAGTCCAGATTTGTGGGAACACGGCCCTACTCACGGATCCATCCATACCACCTTCGGGCGCGGTCACTCTTCCGGCGGGAGACAACTTGGCCGAGAGCTTCTCCTACGAGCTCGCCCCCAACATCACATATTGGCTGGCACCAGGGATCCATACGCTTGGCACAAGTGAGTACGGGCAGTTTCAGCCGGATAACGGGGACACGTTCATCGGGGCAGCGGGAGCGGTCCTTTCAGGACAGGGCGTCAATCAATCAGCTTTTGTCACCACGTCAACCGATGTGACCATCGAGTATCTGACTATCGAAAACTTTGTTTCCCCCCAGGGACAGATGGTTGTCAACCACAGCGGCGGTGCCGACTGGACGATCAAGTACAACACGATCGAGGACAATGCCGGTGCCGGCGTAGGCATCGGGACTGGTGATTCGGTGTCTTACAACTGCTTGACTCACAACGGCGAGTATGGGTTCTCATCGTTCGCGGGCTCGCACAGTTTCACGCTGACCGCCAACGAGATTAGCTATAACGACACCGCCAACTGGGAGGTGATCGACCCGGGTTGCGGTTGCTCTGGGGGTGGAAAGTTTTGGGGGTCATCAAGTGCCACAGTCTCAGGAAACTACATCCACAACAATTCCAACGTCGGCGTCTGGGTCGACACGGATAACAGCGGATTCAATATCTCGGGTAACTATATTTCCAATAACTTCGCTGAGGCGATCATCTACGAGCTTAGTTACAATGCCCGGATCTCAAACAACACGCTAATCGATAATGGGTGGGGAGCAGAGGACAGCGGCTATCTACGTATCCGAATCGGGGGGTGACTCTCGGGTGCTCGGTCCGTACTCGGGCTCGTTCGATATCATCGACAACATTTTCACTAATAACTGGGAAGGAGTATCGCTGTGGGAGAACCCGAACCGATTCTGCTCAGATGGCTCCGATACCGCCGGTTGCACGCTGGTCGATCCCTCCGTGTATACCATCGCCTCCTGCGCTGCGAATCTGGCGACCGCCACCCCCCGTGGCAATCCCGACTACTTCGACGGATGCCGCTGGAAAACCCAGAACGTGAAGGTTGCCGACAACACGTTCAACTTCACGCCATCCAATATCGGGGCGGATTGCACAACGGCCAAGGACTGCGGCATCAACAGCCTTTTTAGTAACTACGGCACATCTCCGCCCTACCAGGGATGGGTTGTGCCGAACAATATTTCGAATAACCAAAACAACGTGTTCACCGACAACGTCTACAACGGACCCTGGAAATTCAGGGCATTCGCCGATGGCGTGATCTTGACGCCGGCGCAATGGATGGCAGGAATCACCAACATTGAACGAGGTTACAACTTTGGGGCTCAGGACGCAGGTTCGATATTCACCAGCACGACAACGACATCACTGCCCGCGACAACGCTGTCGTCGACTAGTTCCTAGCCAAGCGCACGCACTTGGCGGTAGCCTAATCGATGCTCCCCATGAAGACGAACTACCGCCAAACCGAAAGGCGAGATCCACAAAGTCGTCGGCAATGACACAAGTGAAGGAGATGGCTCTGGCCGCACCCAGACCGATTTCGATCAACGACGGAAGCTTCGCCATCTGTTGTCCAAGTGCAGGCCGTCCTCCCGCGGTACCGGCTTGCGGGTGATGAGTGGCCCGCCCCCGGCCGTTATGTGAGGACTACTCCGGTGACCGATCGCGACCTCTCAACTACGATCCTGAACGAACCCGTTGATACCGATCGCGTGCCGGCACTCCTTTCGCCTCGCTCGAGGTCTACGCGCCGACCAATCATCGGGAGGTCTTATGGGGGCGCCCGTTCTGAGCCAGGATGCGACGTATGACGCTCGACCCCGTGCTCAGCGCACAACGAGCGAGTATCTGCACGTATCAGGGGGTGCACCAATCGCTCGTTTGACAATGAGCAGATGCTGGACTCCTGAGCGGCTTGTCCCGGGCGGGGTCGACGGGTTTCGAGAACGCCGCCGGTCGGCGGGGCTCAAGGCGGCAGCGGTCTAAATGCCCGCGCCCAGACGGCGTCCCCACCTTCTCCTGCGCGCTCGGTGGCCAACTAGGGCACTGTCGGTTCGCATGGGGCTGACCGGAATCGACCAAGGCGTGTCATCGCTGAGTAACTTTGCCGTCGGAGTGGCCGTGGCGCGCGTCGCGGGCGTGGCCGCCTTGGGAGCCTACACATTGGCCTATGCATCATGGCTCGTAGTAGCCGCAATTCACCGTTCCCTCATCACCGATCCGATGGCTATCGAGACCGACGTGCACCAAACGGACTCCGCCTTTCACGTGAAAGTAGGACTCGCTGCGGAACTGACCCTGGGCGCGGCCGCCGCAGCGGCGTTCGGGGTGATCGGGCTCGTTCTGCTTGGTATGGGACAACACGCCTTTGGGATCTCATTTGTAACGTTCGCCCCATTCCTGCCCTTCCTGGTAGCCCAGGACTACTGGCGATGGGTGGCATTCATGACCGCTAAGCCGGGAAAGGCCCTCATAAATGACACTGTCTTCGACATCATTCAGGGGCTGACCTTCGTACTGCTCGTCTTCGCAGGAGAACGTTCCTCAGTGCTCGCTGTCGTTGCGTGGGGAGTCGGTGCGGTCGGCGGAACACTGTTTGGCCTTTGGCAGTTCTCGGTCCGACCCACGCTCAGTGGCGGGTTGCAACGACTGCGACTTCGCTGGGGTCTAAGCAAGTGGCTGGTCGCCAACTCGACGATCGGCGCGGGTTCCGCCCAGGCCGTAACCATCCTCACCGCTGTCATCCTGGGTCCCGTAGGCATCGGCGGGCTTAGGGCCGCAACGAGCTTAGTGGGCGGTCCATGCAACGTGCTGCTCCAGGCCGGGGGGAGCATTGGACTACCGGAAGCAGCGCGGGGCCTTGGCGAACGGGGTTGGCCTGGTCTGCGCAGGGTCCAGCGCATCATCACCGTCGCGGGCATTGTCAGCGTGGGATCAATAGCCATTGTGGTGCTGGTCTTCGCGAAGCGGCTCCTGACGTTGATCTACGGCTCCCGAATTCGCGGCTTACGCGTCCGCAGCGGATCTACTAGCCGTGTCGTACGTGGTGTCTACTTTCCGTCTGGGGGCGATTCTTAGCCTCAAAACCACCAAGCAGACCCGCCTACTCTATCGAACCAGCTTGGTATCACTCGTGGCCGCTATCGGATCGACAGCCGTCCTGGCACCGCTGTTCGGGGTGCTGGGTGCAGCTGCTGCGTCGCTCTGCTCGACGGTGATCGTGACTGTGACGCAACTGATTGTGCATTGGCGGCGATCGCGGCCAGCGGCAGAGCGTATTTGGCGGACCCTGGCCCTGGGAACCTCGAGCTGGACCGAAACGTCCCCGCTGGATCGGACGCCGGTGGGTCCATTGGAGGCCTAAGTGACATGATGGGACTTTCCCGCGTAATGACCGCCGCTTTCTGGTACCAACAATCAAAAGTAGGCCAGTCATCATGTCCCATTTTGGGTGGAATCTGAGCCGCGTGCTGGTAGTGCGTGTCAGGTGAAGCACGGATTGAAGAATCTGAGTTCGCCCAGGCTCAGACCATCAACACCAACTACGACTCGTTTAACGGGTGGACCGGTTACCAGGTTCCCGTCATGAGGCCTCGCCACGGCGAGGCGGCCGGAGCTTTCCCAACGCGGGCGACTACGAGAAATCGAACTAGAGACAGAGTTGAGGATCAGTCGTCGAGCACTGACGGCACGTTGCTGAGGCTGTTCGCTATCCGAGCAATGATCGCACTGGTTGAGATTGTCGGCGTATAGGGGACGATGCGCAGGATTCCCAGCCGGCGCGGCTCGGCGTAGAACCCTTGGAGATCATTGTCTTCCGATAAATCGTCACCGTGAACGACCAAGTCGATCCGGTGCTCCTTGAGAAATTCCTGTCGGATGACGAGGGGCGCGTCTGGGATGATCTGGTCCACGTAGCGACAGCTAGCGATGACAGCCATCCGCTCTTCCATGGTCAGCACCGGTCTGCGCTTGTAGGTTGCGACTGCTTCATCCGAATGCACGCCGACGATCAGCACATCCCCCAGCTCGCTAGCCTGCTTGAGCAGCGAGACGTGACCCATGTGAAACAAATCACCAACCACGTCGGCATAGACCCGCGTCATTGTGCCAACACGTCGAAGAGCTCGGTAATAATGTTTTCGTCGATTGCCGCACCCATGTTGGCCACGCGGAAGATCTGCGTCCGAAGGGCGCCCTGACCCGGGTAGGTCACAAACCCGTGCTTCAGCGCTCGTTCGAATAGGTCGTCTGGATCTCGCCCGCCGAGCAGAAATGACGTCAGTACGTTGGACCGATGGGGTTCGGCCAGCAGCGGCTCGAATGAGCGGCTCCCAGAACGCCACATGTGCTCAGCAAGCCGGCGATAGCGAGCAGGTCGGTCCTCGCCCGCCATAAGGTCGAGTGCAATGTCTAGCGCAATGAAGGCTTGCACGTTGGGGGTGGTCGGGACGCCCGTGGCATAGGCGGCCACGTCGAGCACGCCGAGCGTCGGGTGAACCCGGAGATCGGCTTTCCACGCGACCGCTCCGATGCCGGGGAGCGATTCGAGACACTTGCTTGAATTGAAGCACAGCACTTCGGCACCCACGTCGACGCTGTGGGCCCCGACCGAGCTGACGGCGTCGACGAACAGCTTGCAACCGTGAGCAGCGGTGATTTGCGAGATAGGCTCCAACGGGTTGAGCAGCCCGGTAGTCGTCTCGTGGTGGACGATCGCTAGCCAGTCAATCAACTGGCGGGAGAAAAGCTCGTCTAGCTCGTCGAGGTCGACTGGTCGTCCGGTCCCCCGGTCAAGCACGGTGACATCGGTGTCGGGCAGCTGTCGAAGCGTCTCGGCGATCCGATCCCCGTAGACGCCGTTGCGCACCACTAGCACGCGGCCACGCACCAGACTTGACAAGGCAGCTTGAACCGCAAGGGAGCCGGACCCATGGAGCAAGCTCATGCGGTAGGTCTCCTGGTCGAAGCCGAGCATTACCGCTAGTCGAGCACGGATACTGGCTGCGAGCTCGTCGAATTCAGGTTGACGGTGGCTCAGCTCGACGTTGAACAAATTGTCCTTGATTGCCGAGGACAGGTTGACGGGGCCCGGGTTGAACAGCACTTGCCGCCGGGGTTCGAGCACGGTTATCGGACCGCGGGTCGAGCGTGCGTGGATAAAAGGGCCATTCGCACGGTCCTGGCATTCTCGAACGGCTCGATCCCAACGCGTGGTGGCCGGCCCCCCATGTCGATCGGAACGACTTCGGTGACGCCCGGGTAATGCAGGTCGAGCGACGCGCAGGGTTGGCCGCCGACAGACTCGTGGCAACCGTTGTTCAGGACATAGTGGAAGAAATTGGGAAGTCCCAGGTCACGCGCAGTGTGCGTGGTGCCCAGACTCATGAGGAGCGACGCGTCGCCGTTGATGACCACGACCTCGGTCTCCGAGGAGATGGCGATCCCGAGACCGATGGCCGGAGCAAGACCCATGCTCCCCTGCATGTAGAACACGACATGGCCATCTCCAGCAACCGCACGCACGGCGCGGCTCACGAATCCGGTGGAAGCGATGTAGACCGCACTTGTCCCATGACGCTCAAGAATCGCGGCGATCGCTTCTTCGCGCGTCGTCATTGCTCGTTGTTCGGTCCATGAACGAGGATCGCGTCGTCCCAACCTAGAAGATCGAGAAGTCTCTCGTCGATATCACCCATGACCTTGTGCTGCGGCAAGGAGTGTCGGTGACCGATCACCAGGCGGACCGGGATCCCGTACGGCAAACAAAGCGAGGCCAGCGGGTTGATGGCATGACCCAGGCCGGCGTTCTGCATGTAGACGCATGGCTTCCCTCCCGCCAGGTATGCACCGGCGGCCAGACCTACTGCCTCGGCCTCCCACGTCGCGGTGACATGCATCCTAGGGGGGAGAGCGGCGATGTCGTCGATGAACGTCGCAAGGCCACTGTCCGGCACGCCGGTGAAAAAGTCGAATCCCTCCTCCATCAGCTCAGCCAGAAGGCCATCACAAGACGTAACGATCTTCATTGCTCCTCAGCTCATCCACATATAGCAGGCGGAACACCTCGTCCATGGGCACCACGTGCTCATTACCGTCGGCAAGCCGCTTCTGGCTCAAGGTCGCGGCGAAGGTCTCTTGGAGCGCCTTCACAATGGCTCGGACGCCGTAGTTGGCGAAGATCACCAACCGAAACCCCGAATCCGAAAGCTGCGAATACGTCACCTGGTTATAGGTGGTCGGCACGCACACGAGCGGAGCGGCGTTATTGGCATACCACTTGTCCGCGAACTCGAGCACAGGTTCCGCATCGGCTCCGCTGTGGTGGATCAAGATCCCATCCACGCCTTCGTCCGCGTACTGCTTCGCCCGCTCCAGCGCGACCTGCATGCCCATACCCTTGATGAGCGCCTCAGTCCGAGCGATGACCGCGAACGATGGATCGGTTCGCTGTTCAACGGCCGCTCGGAGCTTACCGCAAAAGGTGCTCGCTCGTTCGAGTTCGTCCTGCATCCCAACGTAGAACGAGCACCGCTTTGGGTACGGGTTATCCTCCATGCAGATTCCCTCGCCGCCAGCCTTCGAGAACTCCCGCACCAGCCGGATCGTGTTGATGGCATTACCACCCCCGGCGTTGCCATCGACGAGAATCGGGATCTGGACACGATCGGAGATCTTGGAGATGACGTCCACGTAGTCCTGAGTGCCCAGGATGTCGGCGTCGGGCAGACGGGCTGCCGCGTGCACTTCGAAGCTCGAGATCCACAGACCATCCGCACCGGCCTCTTGCGCGATCATTGCCCCGAGCGCGTTGTGCACGCCCATCAGGATTGACGGCGAGTCGCGTTGGAGCAGATCGGAGATGGTGTACTCCGGCTGGATCGGCGCGTCGGGTGTCTCAAACTTCATCGGTGCCCCTCATCTCACAGTTATCCCTTTGACGGCCAGCGCCCTTCGAGGACGCGGTGCGCTACCAATCATGACGGAGCGACCGGCGCCAGCGATCTCCCGCGTTGCGACTCGAAGGACCGAGCAACTGCGATCCGACGCTGGATTATAGAGGTCAATTCGGGTTGGACCATCGCTTCGGGACCTTGGGGCCTGCAGGGCTCGTGTGCGAGCAACACTGTGATCCGGCTCCTCGCTGGACAGGGGCGTCACATCGTTCATCGTTACTGCACCGGTCCGTCGACACCTTGATTGACGGGGCTCAGCGGTTCACTCCGGTCGATCTCGGTCGAATGGAGTGAATGGACGACGGATGGGTAGACCCGCATGCTCAATGCCGATTCACGAATGATCCGGGCCAAGAGCACCACAAGATTCACCGCGATGACAGCGCAAGCAGCTATGTAAAGCGTGCCGGGTGCTACCGTCAGCCAAACCCCGATCACCAACACGACCAAGCCATAGTCACGTGGGAGCTTGATCAAGGACACCAATAGAGAGTCGCCCCTCAGAAGCGAATGGATGGAGCCGTCGTCTTTTTCGAGCACACAGGTCAAGACGTTGACGGACCATGCTCCAGCCAACAGGAGGAGTACGGCGATCGGAAGCTCGTGCCGGACCGCCATTACTTCGCCGATGGCGATCGCGGTCGAAATGTGCACCACCAGATCGACGAGCGGATCAAGACTTGCTCCATAGGGACTGGTCTTTCCACTGGCCCGGGCCAACTGACCATCCGCACAGTCGCAGATGTAGGCGATTTGCAAAAGCACAGCTCCCAGGACAAAAAGCGCCGCAAAGGATCCCTCGGTCCGTGCCGCCAGAATGGCGGCACTACCCCCCACCCCGAGCACCAGATTCCCAAGCGTCAAGACAGAGGGATGGATCCCGTAGCGATAGGCGACCGAAGCGACGAGCGAGCCGCCGGGGTGGCTCACAAATCGTTCGTAGAGGAAACCGTTGCCGCGGAACTTTCGTACCGTTTGGTAACTTGCAGCTAACGACGGGCGTTCGGGCCGTGGGGCAGCCGATGGTGATCCCACGCTGAGGCGACCGACGTTTGGGTCCGCGCCGTCAGCCATCACGGCGGCGACTGCCGTTACGACCCCGTCTGCCGGTTTCGGGATTCCGCCGCTGCCGCGAAGGAAAGACGATAGCTGCGCTCAGGCCGAGCACATTTATATGGGCGAGCACGTTCATACAGGAGAAAAAAGAATCTCTCCTGATACAAGAATCCCCCTTGATGCAAAGGGATGCTGCATCCGGGAAGGGCTTGGACGTATTCGCCCGCGAGTGACCGCAACGAGGGCAGCTTCGCTATCGGGTTTCGCTTCGTCCCGGCCTGCGGAAATCCAGGTTGACGCCCTCGTCATGTATCAGTAACATGCCGCCGGGTTTGGAGCATTGATCTGCGGTCCGAGATGGTCGCCGGGTCCGCAGGGAGCGAGGGCGAAACCGACAATCCCTTTGATACCTGGCCACCGCGTCGGTGCCTTGGCCAGGTCCGATCTGGGGATGGACGGCATGGGACCCTTCAGGCGATGGTTGGCCGGTCACCCGGCGGCTTGGTGGGACAGCGCTAGCGCCGGGCTGCTCGCTGGACCGGGAGCCCACGGGTACCCCAGGACGCTTTGGCCCTTGTCGACGCCCTTGCCGGCACCGGACGTGTGGTTCTCGTGACTGATCCGTTGGCGTCCAATGCCTCTGTCGCAATGGTTGACGACGTCATGAATCGGATCGGACACACCACCGAGCAACGCCGATCGAACGCGTCGAGGGTGCTCGTGATGGGCAAGAGCCTGCTCATCGCGGATGCGCTCGTCTCAGCGTTGGCCCAGTATGGGTTTGAGCCGCGCTCGGTGGTCCCCGCCCCTGGCTCAAACCTGCAAGACCCTGTCGGATGGAAGCCGGACGTGGCGCTTTTGGAGATTGATCCGGACGACAAGGCGGCCGGGATGGAACTCATCGGCGTGTTCCGTCGAACGGGGGTGGCCGTCGCCGCCATGATCAGCGATATCGACTCAAACTTGCACGACGAATGCGTCGATGCGGGCGCGTCAGCGGTGATCAACACGCGTTCGGCATTGACGAACCTGATCGAGGTGATCGCCCGACTAACGGCCGGTGACATTGTCACCGCAGCCCAGACCACACAGAGTGAACGGGCCAAGAGAGCCCGCCAGGCGCCATTCGCCGTGCTGACGGCACGAGAGAAGAGTGTGCTCGCTGCACTCATGGACGGTCGTCGGGCGGAGTCCATTGCCAAGAACGACTTGGTATCGATCTCTACCGTGCGATCGCAGATCAAGGCCATCCTGCAAAAGCTCGGCGTCAACTGCCAACTGGCTGCCGTGGCCATGGCCCGTGGGGTTGGCTGGGAAGGCGACGTCGCCGACCCGGCAAGCCATGAGCCGGCGTCAATCGGCACTGACACCGGGGGTCACCGAGCGCCCTAGGCAAAGCCAACCGGGTCCCGTCCCGATTAGCTGACCTATTCTTCGGTTCGGCGAGTCGGGGCCAGACGCCGAAGTTCCAACTCCCGTTGGATGAGGTCCGGCGGCATCGGTGTGAAGTCGACGCAGCGGACAGACGTCGAGAGTGACGTCCCCCTCGGTTCGGCATCAACGTTGGGTGGTCCCGAACCGGTGATCAGGTCGGCCCGGTTGACCGTTTGAAAGTGTGCTCCGAAGTACGTGATCAACGAGTCGTTGGGTACCGTGGAGCGGAACTGAGCGACGGAGGACAAGATCACCCCGCCCGCTGGGCAGGCGATCCTGATGTCGGGAGTGAGAACGATGGCGTCCAAGGGTCGGGGCTCGGCAAAGGGGTTCGCCTCTTCACCGGGCGATCGTCGTTGGCTGGTCGCCTCTCGCCAAACGGCGTAGTCGAACTCACCGGAGCTGTTAGGGACCGGCCAATCCCAATAGCGAGGGTGGAAGGCGATGGAGGAACTGGTATCGAGGTTGTAGAGGGGAATCCACCAGTTGACCTGGCACGAGGGGGCCGCAAACCAGGTATCGCGGTGAGGATGCTGGGGCCCGCCCAAACCGTGGGGGAGAAAGCCGTGGCCGGTGATAGCGGTGAGCGAGGGCGGATTGATGAACGTCGTCTCCGCGTCGCAACCGAAATCAATGACGACTCGGCTCACCAGCTCCATCGCAATGTGACGGTGGCTGAAGTTCCGCTCGGCTCCACTGAACAGTATGGCGAACTCGGTTTCGGACATCCGCTGCTGAGCCCACTGTGGGTTGGCACCGAGCATCTGCTCGATCGTGCTGTGAGCCAGGTCAATGAGTGCCAGCGTGCTTGGCCTGGGTGCATAGACGACGAGGTTTCCGTCGAACAGCGATTCTCGACGATCGCCATCGGCCAGCTCGGACCCCATCGAGGTGTAGACCGTCGGCACGGCAGTTCTCGCCCTTCTCGCTCGGCATCAAACCGGCAACGCTAGGCCTTCTAGGGAGCCATTGGTTAGGAGCGTGGGTGGTCCGCCCTGATACCCGGGCCAGAGAATTGGACCGATGGTGACTCGCCGGATTGGAGCCGGTTAAGAACCATCGAGTCCCGCGGGGTCTTGGCTGCCGCAAACCGTCAGGGTCCGTGCCACCCGCTCGGCGTCGGAAGCGGTGCTGACCGACCTGATACGCCGTGCTCGTCGTTGGCCACAAATGAGCAGGCTCGCATCATCGCGGGCCCCGTCGGTCACATACCTGAGCGTCCTGATCCGATCATCAGAAGATGATTCTGGCCACTCGATGATCGAAACCAGGCGTCAGAGGTCCTCATCGGACGTCGCTACCCTGCGGTCAGGTACGCCGGCGGGTCTCTCCGATGCACCGGAACTGCGATGGCGTCGAAGATGATGGCATCAAGCGCTGGGAAACCAAGCTGTCACGCGTGTGCGAGACGTTGAAGCTGGCCCCTCTGTGAGAAGGACCCTCGTCATCGCCGTCGCTCGCGTCGGAGCTGGGCAACCCGGCGGTAGACCGCCAACGTCGCTTCAGCAGTTGCTCCCCAGGTGAACTGAGCCGCACGGCGAAATCCCCGTTGGCGGAGCTGGTCAGCCGCGGGTCCGCACGCCTCGAGAATGGCGTTGGCGATCGACGCGGGGTCGTTCGGGTCCGCCAAGACCGCTGCATCCCCTGCGATCTCAGGCATGGAGCTCACGTTGGAGGTGACCACCGGGGTTCCGCAGGCCATGGCCTCAAGGATGGGCAGGCCGAATGTCTCGTTGAACGATGGGTAGATGAGTACGTCAGCCGCCTGGTAAAAGCGAGCCGTATCTTCCAGCGGTACTCCACCCACAAAAACCACGTCATCTTGGATCCCGAGTTCGGCCGCCAGCGCCTTGAGGCGATCAACATACTGCTCATCGCGTCCAGGTCCGACGATCGCCAGCTGGCGATCCCGCAAATTAGGACGGGCTATCGCCCACGCGCGCAAGAGTCCGTCGCAGTTCTTATACCGCCACAGCGACGAGACGAAGAGCCCGAAAGGCCTAGTCAGGCCATAGGACGACACGTGCGCAGCCGCCTCGGTGCGATCGCCCGGCTTGAATAGCTCGTGATCGACTGCCTCATAGATGAGGTGCAGCTTCGCGGGGTCAACTTCGAGATAACGCTCGATCTCGAGTCGCAAGCTCTCGGAGTTGATGATGATCGCATCGGCGAGTCGAGCCGATCGCGGATAGTTCATCCTTCGGTATGCGCGGGTAGAAAAGGAGAGCGAGGGTGTGGTGAAGGCGTGCATGGACCTCAAGTGGACCACGGTCGACCATGTTGGGTTCACCAATGGCACTATCGTTGTGGCGAGGACATCGATCCGGCTTAACGGCAACCGGATCGGTGAATAGAAGTGCTCAGAGAGGGTGCGAAGGTATCGCCTTTCATTCGACCACGGGTACGTGATGTAGTGAACGTTGGGACCGTAGCCCTGGTGGAGTTCTCGAGACATCGGGCTCACCAACAGGTGGAGTTCTTCGTCGTCAGTCAGGCGCTTCGCCATTTCGGGTATCACCCGGGTCCAACACCAATGGGCTCCCGAGGGATTCCGCGGATCGTCGGTGAGGAGATTGATGGCAACGCGCATGGTCTATCCGGTGATCGGCCACGTAATCCTAGGCCATGGATGGGGATCCAGGATGCACCTGCGGACACGACTCGTGCTCCGAGGCGGACCTGCACCCTGACAAGTGAGCATGGAACTTGCTGCCGAAGAGCAAAGCGATCTTCCTGACACGACTCATATCGGCGCGGATGCCTCAGCCCGATGAGGCCGACCTGAGCGGTAGGCTCACCCCCCGTGACAACGAAGGGAAACGGATCCCTAGGACCCGTTGGCGACGGAGTCGTACCCGAGGCGACTACCATTCCGAAACGGCTCGTTTCGAACCGAACTCCAGATTGGCGCCGCATGGTCCGCGGCACCCTCGTCACGTTGGGCGTCGCCGTTCCGGCTTTGGCGCTTGAAGAGACCGTCGGGGGCAGGCCGATGATCGATCAGCCGGGCCACCTCTGGGTGATCCCGGCGATCGTCGTGGCGCTGGCCTTCGTCGCCGGTGGGCGCGTGGCGGCCCGACACAACAACCCGGGCTTTCTCGCGCTCGGTGCAAGCGCTCGTCGTGGGAACCGTCTCGGTCACCGTGCTCCTCGCTGCTGCCGCCCTTCGGCGAGTCATGCTCGATAGCGGATTTCCGCTCGGAGTGCTCGCTCTGTGGTTTACGGGCGGGGTCGGCGCAGTCGCTCTGGCGCTGATTGGGGGCGTCTTAGGGTGTCGCCACACCCAGCGGACCGACCGCACGGCCGACTAACCCGATAACCGACTATTGGCCAGACAACCGACTACCGACTACCGACTACCGACTACCGACTACCGACTACCGAAGGGTCATTTCGCGCCAAGGCCCTCTCCCGCAAGTACCGGAACTTCAGAAGCGCTCCGTCGTTCGAACTTACGTCGAGGACGCAAAACTCAGTTCGTAGACTGTCGACGCCGCCTGGTGACCAGCACCAGCATCCCGCCAAGGCCAATCGCAACAGCCGCCACTCCGACCATGGCTGCGATGTCGGCCCCGGTGAACGCGAGCCCGGAACTCGACGTGGCAAGAGTTACTCCACACCCACCAGAGCCGACCGTCAGTCCGGTACTCGCCGAATCGCCACTCGATCCAGTGGAAACGGCCGTGTAGGAGCCTGGGGCCGTCCCGGAGGGAATCGTCACGGAGGCCGAGAAGGAACCGGAAGAGTCAGTGGTCGCGGTGCCGAGAACCGTCGGCGCATGGATCAGCGTGATGGTGACCGATTCGCTGGGTTGGAACCCCGAGCCGGTGATCGTCGTAGAGCTACAAGGATCCACGACCGCGTTGGTCACAGACGTCGACGTGTGATTGGTGGATCCGTACCCATAGGCCGCGGCCGACCATGCCGCAGTCACAGCGAGACAGACGACAAACGATGTCACTGCCAACCTGAGTCTCACGACATCCTCCACGACAGCTAAACCGGGACGCTATACCCTCCATCGTCGAGAGTCAAAGCACGTGCTTTGATACCTCCCGCCATGGATCTATCCAGCAACGAACTGGAAGGAGCGTGTTTGGCGCATGCCAGAACCCAGTGTCCAATGAGCGCTCGGGGCGTTGGTGGCCAACCTCCAGCCAGTCGAGGGCGTGACCTCAACCCGGCCGTGTTGGGAATTGGCCGACGGCTGTAGCCGGACTTCCAGCCGGTAGGGCCCCGGGCCAATGTGACCAATGAGGTGAACCTTGAGCGTCACCGTGCTTTTGGCCGGAATGTCGATGAATTGGCTGTAGGCGTTGACCCCGAGCTCTTTCCCGACGGTCATCGAACCCCGCACACCGTTCACCGTCAACCGGTCGAAGAGCAATGGGCTATAGACCGTCAACCAGGTCACGTTGGTCCCCGCCGGCGTTCCCGGATCTCCCGGGTTGTCGATCACGATCGAAGGCAGACCCGAAGCGGGAGCGTCGTTGACCAGCGTGATGGTCACGGTGGAGCTGACCGATCCGCTGCCGGGGTCAAAGGTGATGCGGTCATCAATTGACTTGTGAAGGAATGCGTCGATCTTGTTGTTTCCACTGTTCTGGGTCGTAACCGCCAACAGGTCCTTGCCTTGTGTCCGCGGGAATGATCCATCAACGCCCAACTGGCGCAACAGTGGCTGCTCGTCTGCATGGAAACTCCAAAAGGAGATCCGACCCCTCACAACGTCGGGGTCGAGTGCCGCCGAAAGCTCTTTGGGCGACGGCAGACTTCCCGAGACAAGCTTATTGAAAGTCAAATGCAACGTCTGCTGCAAGAAGTCGTGTCGAATCTGGTCCTGGTTGGGGATGCCAACGTCGAACGTCGTGTACTGGGTCTTGAGGAGCACCTCAGCGGCGTTGCTCTCGGTGAGCAGAACCGGCAGACCGGGCACTTGAATAGGCCCGGTGAAGTGTAGGAACGCCGCCAACCCGTAAGGGTCAAGTCCCAAGACCCCGTCGATGGGCACCCCGCCCGCCTGCTCGAAGATTTGAGTGAACACGTCGGCGTCGGTCGGGAAGCCGGGCGAGTAGGTGGCGTCTCTCGCGAACTTGCCCGGATCGAAGATGCCGTAGCGAGCCAAGAATCCAGGCACCCCGGTCAACGTGGCGCCCGATGGGGGAAGGTTCGCTTCGATATCGGTGGTCGGACCTGACTGGGTCAGGCTCACGTGACCGTCCACGGCCGTGAGCACGCCGTAAGCACCGATGAACCCATCGTAACCCCGGCTCTCGGAAGGCGACATGAAAGCAAGGAGGTAGTTACGGGGACCGTCCCCTCCGAGCAATCCCGGCAACACCCGAACCGCTTGCATGGCCAGGTCGGCGCTGTGAGCGGATCGTGTCAGCTCGTTATCAAAAATCGAGGCCCGGCTCTGGATGGGTGCGAGCAACCAGCCCGATCCAACCGCGTCCAGCTGATGAACCGCCAGATGCAACTGTCGATTGACGATTCGGGTCGGTGTGGCCATGGCACGGAGTCGAGCAAGGTTGACGCGTCCGTCGTGATATTCGAGGTTGTGGTAGTCGATCGCTGAAACCTGCCGTTCACCTACCGAAGAAATCTGCGCGGCCGTTTTCAGGGCCACAGCCACGAAACGACCCTGCTGGGCGACGACCGGCAGCAACCGTGCGCCGGCAGTCCACCAGCCGCCGACGGCGGACGAAGCCCGAGAAGCATTCTCGTTTGCGAGCTGCAACTCTGCGGAGACGATTGCGGAACCGCCTCCACCGACGTCTTCAAGCGCCACCTTGGCCGCTTGCTGCCCCTTGGAAACCTCGCCCCGGACGAGCAGCGTGGCCACCAGCAGAGGTACCGAAAGAATGAACGCTGCGGCGACCAATCCAATCACGACCTGCAACGAGCGTCTTCGGAGCAAGCGGGACGAGTTCCGCCACGCCGAAGGCGCGCAGACCACGACCAGCGCGGCGGCCACCAGGGACGGAAACCCGTGGAAGACCATTTCTGGCCATCGCAACATCACTTGTGCGCCTAACGCGCCAACCAATGCGCCAGTGTTGGCCTGCGCACGCGGCTTGAACACCGAACGGATCGCAATGAGTTCCGTTGCCGCCGCAGGTATTAGCAACCAGCTCCTCGACATGACGGTGGCGACCGTGCCGACGAATAGCCATGTACCACGAGACGATCGGCTGCAAATGAGAGAAAACAACGCGGCGAACACAGCCGTCTCGATCGGGTCAACTATGTGAGTACCCGTCGGATGGCTTCCGGAAAATGCTCCACCGATCGCGCCAGCAACTGCCAAAAGCGCCACATGGTTTCGCGAACCGTCCAGTCCATGCCATGCACTTTGGGCCCGATCAGACAGCACAGCGGGATTCACGTGGCCCGAATGTACCTGCTTGCCTCCGCGACGCCTCGTCGTGGCCACACTGAGGGTTCCTTGACCGCATTGGACGGCCACTCGTCGTCTTCGTCAGCGGCCCGCTTCGTCGTACGGCGTCCCAGGTACCTGACTCAGACCACAAGTTAGCCCCCGGGGACACGACTCCGATTGGGGAGACAGAGGGATGCGCGGGGAAACGGGCCAGCAGCGCGGACACGGCAGACGGAATGACGGGGCCGGGGGCACAGAGACGCGGAAGCCAGCCAGCGGGCGAGGCACGCCGAGAGGACGCCCTGACTGCGGGGACGCCGACGGGATGGCCCGGGGACGGATCCGTGGCATAAACGAGACATGGGACGGCGGCCGGTTGTCAGTGTCGGGCGCCACCTTGAAGAGCCTTTCCCTATAGCTGGGAGGACCCAGGCAAGCGTCGGCGCACGCACGATCAGCGATCCTGTGCCCGACCGTCAACTCGACGCACCCCGCATGAACGCCGTTGCGAGCATCGACGCCGACCTCGCAGAGGTGGTTCGCTCAGCAGCCCTTGGTGATCAGCAGGCATGGAAGAACCTCACCGATCGATTCAGCGGAATGATCATGGGGATCGCCAGAAGCTGCCGGCTGAACGAGGCCGACACTGCCGAAGTGCACCAGACGACTTGGCTGCGACTTGTGGAGAACATCGACAGAATCGAGCAGCCCGAACGGATCGGTGGCTGGTTGGCAACGACGTCCAAACACGAGAGTTTGCGGCTAGTCCGCAAAAGGGCTCGCTACACGCTCGACAGTGAGGCGATCGTCAACCTTGTCGACGCCGATGCTCCCGCTCTCGATGCCGGGCCATTGGCCGATGAGCGTTCAGCGGTCGTCCGGGCCGCCTTTGCGCAGTTGCCGCCTCGCTGCCAACAGCTCCTGGGCTTCTTGGGAGGTCCCGATCCGCCGAGCTACAAGCAAGTGTCCGAAGCCCTCGCCATGCCTATCGGCAGCATCGGTCCAACCCGTGGTCGTTGCTTGGAAAACCTTCGGCGCATCCTCCTCGACATGGGTGCCGACATCTGATTCGCCTTGGAGGCTCCAATCCATGAGAACGATGGAGCCATGCCAAATGAGAGCCATTGCCCCCCGCCGGACCTCTACCCTTCAAAGAAGGGCGTCTCTTCGGCGGCGGCGAGCTTCTCGAACTCCGCAATAGTGCAGTGGAGGCGGATCTCGCCCGTCGTGACGTCGACAAGGTCGAGAGGAACACCTATCTCCCCACGACACCGATTGGGTAGATTGGGCATCTCATGCCGCGTTCCGAGCCATCGGCGACGGTTCCGGCGTGCACGACGCTCTCCCGACCGCTCATGGCAACGGTGATCACTCCCTCGGACACCGGTCGGGCGCGACCGATGAGCGCCACGCCGCCAACCCCCTCGAAGCGATCGCCCGCCTTCACCGGGTGCGGCGCCTGTGCGCGCTCGGGCTCGGGCTGATCGGGGTCTTCGACCTGGTCACCTCGGTGCTCCCGCCGTCGCGGCACCAGCTGACCTTCTTGCTCCGCTTCGCCCCCCTCGTGGTCGCCCAGGGGGCGGCGGTGCTGCTGGCACTGTGCGGGCTCGTCCTCCTGGCCCTGACGCCGGGGACTCCGGCGCGGCCAGCGCCAGGCATGGGTGCTCTCCTGCGTCGTCCTCGTGCTGGCGGCGGTGCTCCACCTGGCCCGCGGGGTCGACGCAGTCCAGAGCGCGCTGAGCCTGGTCCTGCTGGCGGTGCTCATCTTCAAGCGGGACGCGTTCGTCGCCACCACCGATCGCCCGGCCAGGCGCTCGGGGGCGCTCCTCGTCGTCGGCGGCCTGACGGCGACGATCGTGCTCTCGACGGCCTCGGTCGAGGCGTTCCTCGCCATCGATCGCGACGGCCGGCGGCTGCTCCCGCTCCACCTCGCCATCCTGGGCGTCGTCGAGCGGGTGGTCGGCGTGCAGACCGTCATGTTCCCGTCCCAGGTCAACCGGTTCCTCTCGCCGACCCTCTTGGGCGTCGGCCTGTCCCTGGCCGTCTTCGCCGTCCTCGTCATCTCGCGGCCGTTGGTCGACCGCCACCACCGGACCAGCGAGGGGTCGCACAACGAGGCCCGGCGCCTCGTCGATCGGCACGGCGGCGGCACGCTCGACTACTTCGCGCTGCGATACGACAAGCAGCACTACTTCGCCGGCGAGACGCTCATCACCTACGCCGTCCACGGCGGGGTGTGCCTGGTGTCCCCCGACCCGATCGGTCCGCCGGGCGAAGCGGGCCAGCGTGGCGTGGGCGGAGTTCTGCCGGTTCGCCGACGCCAGAGGCTGGATCGTCGCGGTGCTGGGTGCGGACGTGTCGTGGCTGCCCACCTACAGAGCCGAGCGGCATGCGCTCGCTCTACATCGGCGACGAGGCGATCGTGACGCTCGCCGACTTCGACCTCGCGGGCGGCCACAAGAAGGGTCTCCGTCAGGCGGTCAACCGGATCGCCCGCTACGGCTACCAGGTGTCCTTCCACGACCCGCGCCGCCTCGAACCCGCCCTCGCCGAGTCGTTGCGAGAACTCATGGAAGAGAGCCGCCGCGGTGAGAAGGAACGCGGGTTCTCCATGACCCTCGGGCGCCTGTTCGATCCCAACGATGCCGACCTGTTGCTGGCCGTCGCCCACAGTCCCGACGGCGAACCGGTCGCGCTTCTGCCAGTTCGTCCCGGCTCCGACGATCGACGGCTACTCGCTCGACCTGATGCGCCGCGACCACGGCGATCACCCAAACGGGTTGATCGACTTCCTCATCGTGGCCACGATCGAGCACCTTCGTGCGCAGGGCATGACCGCGCTCTGCCTCAATTTCGCGACGATGCGGAAGATCCTCGCCGGTGACGCCGGCGACACGTTGGGCTTCCGCTTCCTCGGCTGGGTGTTCCGTCGGCTGTCCCGGTCCATGCAGATCGAGTCGTTGTGGCGCTTCACCGCCAAGTACGACCCCGAGTGGGTCGGCCGCTACCTCGTGTTCGGGTCGGTGGAGCACGTGCTCTCGGTGGGACTGGCCGTCGCCCGGGCCGAGTCGATCTGGGAGCTCCCGGTCATCGGTCGCTACCTGCATCCGGGCCGCCAGACCGTCCTCGGGCGAGCCCGCCAGGACACCCACCCCAAGGCGGCCTGAGGTCCACATGGCCAAGCGGGGCTCGGTGCTCTCCATCGGGTCGGAGGGCTCGGTGCTCTCCATCGGGTCGGAGGGCTCGGTGCTGTCGATCGGTTCGGTCGGCTCGGCGCTGTCCATCGGTTCCATCGGGTCGTTCGCGTCGATCGGTTCCATCGGCTCGTTCGCGTCGGTGCTCTCAGTCGCCTCGGCGCTCAGCGTGGTCTCGGTGCTCTCCTTCCGGTCGCGCTTCGCTGCGATGGCCGGCCGGCGAACGGGTCCGTCCAAGTGAGATGGTCGTGACCGATCGTCTGGCCTACCTGAACGCACGACTCCAGGGGCTCGGGACGACGATCTTCGCCGCCATGTCGGCGCTCGCCGAGGCCACCGGCTCGGTGAACCTCGGCCAGGGATTTCCCGACTACGACGGGCCGGTCGAGGTGCTCGAGGCGGCCGCGACGGCGATCCGCCAGGGCCACAACCAGTACCCGCCCGGGCGGGGGATCAAGCCACTGCGCGACGCGATCGCCCAACACCAGCGCCACTGGTACGGGCTCGACTTCGACCCGGCCACCGAGATCCTGGTCACCGCCGGTGCCACCGAGGCGCTGGCCGGGACCATCTTGTCGTTGTGCGAGGTCGGCGACGAGGTCGTCATGTTCGAGCCCTACTACGACGCCTACCCGGCCCTGGTGGCGATGGCCGGCGCCACCCACCGGGTCGTGCGTCTGGCCCCTCCCAGCTGGGGCTTCGACCCCGACGAGCTGCGGCGGGCCATCACTGCGCGCACCCGGCTCGTCATCGTGAACAGCCCCAACAACCCGACCGGCAAGGTCTTCGGGCCCGACGAGCTCGAGCTGATCGCGGCCGTCTGCCGCGACCACGACCTGATCGCGGTCACCGACGAGGTGTACGAGCACCTGATCTTCGACGGAGAGCACCTCCCCCTGGCGGGATTCGAGGGAATGCGGGAACGGACGGTCACCATCTCGTCGGCCGCCAAGACCTTCTCGGTGACCGGATGGAAGATCGGCTGGGTTTGCGCGATCCCGCCGCTCATCGCGGCGGTGCAGACGGCCAAGCAGTTCTTGACCTTCGCCGGTGGCACCCCGTTCCAGCACGCCATCGCGGCCGGCTTGGCCCTGCCCGACGAGCGACTGCGCGAGGCGTGCGACGACCTCCGCATGCGCCGTGACCTGTTCTGCAACGGGATGGCCGGCCTCGGTTTCGACGTCCTGTCCCCCGCCAGCGGCTACTTCGCGACCACCGACATCGCCTCGATCGGAGAGCACGATGCAACGGCGTTCTGTACCGAACTGCCCGAACGCTGCGGGGTGGTGGGCATCCCGACCCAGGTCTTCTACGACCACCAGGACGAGGCGGCGACCTTGGTTCGCTGGGCCTTCTGCAAGAGCACCCCTACCCTCGAAGAGGCCCTTCGCCGCCTGGCCAAGCTGTCACCATCGCGCTGAGCCGCGCCTCAGTCCGAAGACGGGCTCAGGTCATAGAGGGTGACCCCACCAACCACCTTGGCCGTGTAGTGGGACTCGACCCAGGAGGTGATGGCCTCGGAGTCCCTTGACTCCTGCGGACCGCCGCCGATCGCGGCGCCCCCGGGGGTCGCCGAGCCACCGCCGCCGAAGGCCGCGAACCCACCGCCGAAGCCGCCACCCAACCCGCCACCGGCGATGAAGTAGTGGATCTTGCCCTCGGACACCAGTTTCTCGAACGTGGCCAGCGTCGGGTCCGGGTCGGTGCCGTTGAAGCCGCCGATCGCCAAGACCGGGTCACCGCTCCCGAGCTGGTAGCCGGCCGCGGTATTCGCGCCGACGGCCGCCGCGACCCAGGTGTAGCGGCTCGCGTGTGCCTGCAGCGCCTTCACCAGCGTCGCGCTCGGCGTCGATGCGTTGAGGAGGCCACCTGCTCCTCCTGCTCCTCTCCCGGCACCCGGCCCCAAGCCGGCGCCCGCGGCCGCGGCCGACCCGGGCCGAACGACGGCGGCGTCCCGGTGCCGAAGCCTCCCGGTGGCGTGAACCCCCCGGCACCGGGCCGGCCGCCGGGGGTGAAGCCGGCGACGGCCCGCGAACCCGCCGCCGCCCCCGGGGCCGCCGAAGCCGCCGACCAGGGCGGCGGTGCTGGTGGGGCCGGCCGTCGGGATCGCACCGGACTGCGAGGTCGCGACGGTGTCGAGGGTGAAGGCGAGCGGACCGGCGAGCGCCACCCCGATACCGAGCAGCACGACCGCCCGACGGATGCTTCGCCCGAGCGAGCGGGGCGGCCAGGATGCCGACGACGACCACGATGCCCGACGCCAGCACGACGAAACGCAGCCACGGGAACCAGCCCGGCGTGCGGTCCAGCAGTGCGTAGGCCCACCACGCGGTGAGCAGCGGTGGCCCCCGCCAGGGCGGCCCGGGCGAACCACTGGTGCCGGTGCCGCCACAGCTCGACCGCGCCCATCCCGACGAGCGCGCCGATCGCGGGAGCGAGGGCGACGGTGTAGTAGGGGTGGATGATCCCCTGGGCGAAGCTGAACACCGCCGCGGTGACGAGGAGCCAGCCCCCCCACAAGATGAAGGCGGCCCGGGTGCGGTCCTGGCGCGGTGCCCGGCGGGTCAACCAGAGCACCGCGACCAGCGCCACCAGGGCGGCCGGGATCAACCAGGAGGCCTGGGTGCCGAACGTCGAGTTGAACATCCGGCTCCAGCCGGTCGGGCCCCACTGGGACGTCCCCGACGTGCCGCCGCCGACGCTCCCGGTCTCGTTGCCGGTGATCCGGCCGAATCCGTTGTACCCGAAGACGAGGTTGAACAGGCTGTTGTCCTGGGAGCCGCCGATATAGGGGCGGTCGGCCGCCGGGGTGAGCTGCACCGCGGCCACCCACCACCCGGCCGCCACCACCACGGCCACGCCGCCGGCGAGCAGCTGGAGGATGCGACGCCCGAGCTTGGGCGGACCGGCCCACAGGTAGACGAGGCCGATCGCCGGGATGACGAGAAAGGCCTGGAGCATCTTGGTGATAAACCCGAATCCGACGCAGGTCCCGGCGAGCACGAGCCACCAGGTGCTCCCCCGCTCGAGGGCCCGCACGGTCGCGTAGGCGGCGATGACGAGCAGGAGGACGAGCAGCGCGTCGGGGTTGTTGTAGCGGAACATGAGCGCCGCCACCGGCGTGAGCGCGAGCACCGCGCCGGCGATCAGGCCGGCGGCCGGCGAGAACCATCGCTTGATCGTCGAGTAGAAGATGCCGACGGCCGCCACGCCCTCGAGCGCCTGGGGCACGAGGATGCTCCACGAGTTGAGGCCGAACATCCGCGCCGAGAGCTCCATGATCCAAAGCGAGGCCGGGGGCTTGTCGACGGTGATGAAGTTCGACGCGTCGAAGGACCCGAAGAAGAAGGCCTTCCACGACTTGGTGCCCGCCTGGACGGCCGCCGAGTAGAAGGCGTTGGCCCAACCCTGGGCGGAGAGGTCCCAAAGGTAGAGGCCGGCCGGTCACGACCAGGAGAGATCAGGAGGCCGGGGCGGGCCCACGCCGGGTCCTCGGACCGACCCCGCACGAACCGCTTCGGCCACGAGTGCCGGGCGGGCTGAACGGGGCCGGAGGCCAGCGGCTCGATCGGCGATTCGATCGACGGTGCGTCGGAGGCCGGCGGCTCGATCGGGGGGGCGATGGTCATGCCGATCAGGCTCCTCGGGGCAGATCCGTGGACACCGACGAGTGGGGCGCCGACTGGTCGGCGGCGATCTCGCTGCGGCGGGGACGGACCGAGCGGTAACTCGGCCGGAAGACCCAGGTGCGGAGCCAGCCAGAAGCGGGCCAACCCGGCGAGCCCGCTGGCCAGGGTCACCGCGACCAGCGCGGCCGGCAGAGACGAGCGGTCGATCGCCATCGCAATGGCCAACGCACCGCTGGTGACGGCCAGGCCGATCCCTATCAGGGCGGAGGTCTCGATCACCACGTGCCAGTCGGCTTGCCGGGCGCGCCCGCGCGGCCAAGCGGCGGTGCACGGCCGCATTGACCAGCCCGCAACCGAACACGGACAGCGCGTTGGCGGCGAACCCGCCGACAAGCGGCCACAGCAGCGCGAACGCGGCGATGTAGGCGAGCGTGCTGAACACCCCCACGCCGGCGAAGCGGAGCAGCTCGGCCGATGTCGCCTGGTCCCCGGGGCTGCGTCGGGTGGTCGCGGTCGGCAGCCCGGGGGTGGCGAAGCATCCGCCACACGCCGCGCAGGTCGTCGCGGATGGTGCGGGCGATGTCGACCCGGGAGTCCGGGTCGTCGACCCAATCGACCGGCACCTCGTGGATCCGCAACCCCACCCTCTCGGCGACCACCAGCAGCTCGGTGTCGAAGAACCACTCTTCGTCTTGGACGAGGGGGAGCAACCGGGTGGCGACGTCACGCCGGAGAGCCTTGAACCCGCACTGGGCGTCGCTGAACCGGCCCCGCAGGGTCAGGTGCAGCAGCGAGTTGTAGCAGCGGGAGATGATCTCTCGGACCGGGCCCCGCACCACCCGTGCCCCCGGGGCGAGCCGGGTCCCGATGGCGATGTCGCTGTGGCCCGAGACGAGCGGCGCCACCAACGGCAACAGCGCGTCGAGACCGGTCGACAGGTCCACGTCGAGATAGGCGACCACGGCCGCGTCACTGGCCGACCATGCCGCCCGCAAGGCTCGGCCGCGTCCCTTCTCGTCCAGGTGGATCGCACGCACGCCGGGCAACGAGTTGGCCAACGCCACCGCCGTGTCCCACGTGCCGTCGGTGCTGGCATTGTCGGCAATGGTGATCCGCGCCGTAAGTGGGAACCCGTGGTGCACGAATTCGTGCAGGGCCCGGACGCTCGATTCGATCTGGGCAACCTCGTTGTAGACCGGGACCACGATGTCGACGTCGGGGGCCCGGTTCACCGCGAGGCCGTCGGGGCGGGACAGCTCGATCACGCTCATGGGCGCCATGGTGCCCGCGGGCTCTCGCGCCCGGCCCTGTGCCAGCTGTGAGCTTTCTGTGAATGTTGCCGCGCTCATCGGGCCCAAACGGCGCAGAAGGCGGGCCACGCGCACCCGCGGCACCGGCGCGGATCGGGCGCGGTCGCGCGGTGTCACGGCGCGGTCCGCGCTCAACCGTCGGACCCGTCGTCGGGCCCGGTCTCAGACGAAGACTCAGGCTCAGACGCAGGCTCGAGCCCGGACTCGGACTCCGACTCGCTCAGAGGGACCACGGGCAGGCGAACCGTGATCTTCATGCCCTGCCCCGGGGCGCTCTCGGCCTCGACGGAGCCGCCGTGGGCATCGACGACCGCGGCGACGATCGACAAGCCGAGGCCGGCTCCGCCGCGGGCACGCGAACGAGACGGATCGGCCCGAAAGAAGCGCTCGAAGACCCGGGGCGCCAGGTCTTGGGGCATCCCCGGACCGTGATCGGCCACCACGATGACGGCCTGGTCCCCGACCGAGTCGACCCGCACCTCGGCCTCGGTTCCCCGGGGCGTGTGCGAACGCACGTTGGCCAGCAGGTTGTCGAGGATCTGGCGGAGGCGGTGGGGGTCGCCCTCGACCTCCACGGGCTGGGTGGCCGACAGCGTGACCGGCCAGTCGGGAGCCACGGTCCGAGCGGTCTGGACGGCCTCGGCGCACACGGTGACCAGCTCGACGGCGACGTGCTCGATCGGCTGACCCTCGTCGAGGCGGGCCAGGGTCAGGAGGTCCGCGACCAGCCGGTCCATCCGCGCGGTCTCGGAGCGGATGCCTTGCATGACCCGTGCCAGGTCCTCCTGGTTGCCGGCGGCACCCCGATCAAACAGCTCTGCATACGCGGAGACGGCCGCGATCGGGGTTCGAAGCTCGTGCGACGCGTCACCAACGAACTGGCGGAGCCGCCGGTCGGATGCCTTCAGCCGTTCCTCGGAGGCCACCCGGGCCGCAAAGGCCGATTCGATGCGTCCAAGCATCACGTTGAGGGTCTTCGCGAGCCGACCCACCTCGGTCCGGTCGTTCTCGTCGGGCACCCGGCGGCGAAGGTCCCCCGCTGCGATGTTCTCGGCGGTCCGCTCGACCTCGGTCAGCGGACGAAGGCCGAGGCGGACGAGCCACCAGCCGGCGGCCAGCGCCAGCACCACCGCGATCGCGCTCACCCCCAGCTCGATCAGGAGCAAACGGTGCAGGGTGCTCTCGGTGTCATTCACCGGTGTGCCGACGATCAGCTCCTGCCGGTTGGGCAGGATCGCCACCCGCAACTGGAAGTCCGGGCCACCTTTCTCGGCCGACGGAGCGGTGACGTAGGTCACCAAAGACCCGCGGGGGCCGGCCGAGAAGCCGGTGAACTTGGCCGGCAGCTTCGGTGCGTAGGTGTGTCCATCGACATATGCCGGGCACTCGTTGGCGGTGCTCACCGACGCGCCGGGCGCGGGCAAGGCCACAAAGAAGCTCGACACGAGCGGGGCCGGGAAACCGGGCGGGTTGCCGGTCTGGTTGAGGTAGGCGACGCTGGAAGCACCGGCGCCGTGGACACCCGAACCGCCGAATGCACCGTTGCCCGGCTTCAGACAGGTGAGCTGCTGGTCCTGCTGACCCGGTTGGGAGAAGAACGCAGCGGCCTGGTCAAGGGATTGGTCGACCTTGTTGAACAGCGACGCGTGCAGAGCCGAATAGGTCGCCACGTCCGCGACGGCCAGGGCGGCGATTGCCACCGCCCCCAACGCGAGGAGGAGGCGGGCTCGGAGCGACACCTACCCGAGTCCACCGTCGAGCTCGCGCAGCGCGTAGCCAACCAGGCGGATCGTGTGGATCAAGGGCGGCCCGTACCGGTTGGTCTTCTTGCGCAGGTAGCTCACATAGGTCTCGACCACGTTGCCGTCCCCGCCGAAGTCATAGTGCCAAACGTGGTCGAGAATCTGGGACTTGGACAGAACCCGGCGCGGGTTGAGGAGGAAGTAGCGGAGCAAGTTGAACTCCGTCGCGGTGAGCCGGATCGGATGGCCGGCCCGCGTCACCTCGTGGGAGTTCTCGTCGAGCTCTAGGTCGGCGAACCGCAGGATGCCGTCCTCCTCGGACTCGGCACCCGAACGACGCAAGATGGCGTGAACGCGGGCGATCACCTCGACCAGCGCGAACGGTTTGGTGACGTAGTCGTCGCCGCCCACGGTGAGCCCGGCGACCTTGTCGTCGAGGCCGTCGCGCGCGGTGAGGAAGAGCACCGGCACCCGCAGGCCGTCGCTGCGGAGGCGACGGGTCACCTCGAGCCCGTCGAGGTCGGGCAGCATCACGTCGAGCACGATGAGGTCGGGGGTCCGCTCCTGAGCCGCCTCCAGCGCGTGACGTCCGTCGCTGGCCTGCTCGACGTCGAAGCCCTCGTAGCGGAGCGAGGTGGCCACCGAGTCCACGATGGACGGCTCGTCGTCGACCACCAGGATCCGCTGCTTTCTTGCCGTGACCGTCATCGGTGCCTCCTCACCCAAAGGTTGCCATCGTCTGCTCCCCAGTGGTTGTGCGTCCGCTGTGCGCCACCTGTGAGATTGCCGAGCGGGGCCATCCGACGTGGGCCCGGTAACGTCCGAGCGTGGCCGATGAGGGATACCTCCTGGACAACCGGGACGCCGACGCCGGAGCACGGCTGGGCGCCCTGGCGGCGATCTTCGACGGCTGGACATTCGACCACTTGGGTCGTTTGGGACTCGGGCCTGGCTCGCGGGTCTGGGAGGTGGGCGCGGGCGGGCCGTCGGTGATCCGATGGCTGGCCGCACGGGTCGGGGCCAGCGGCCGTGTGCTGGCCACCGACATCGACGTCTCGTGGGCCGAGGCGGCGGCGGGGCCCAATGTGGAGGTCCGCCGCCACGACGTGGGCGTCGACCCGAGGCCGGCCGAGACCTTTGATGTCGTCCACGCTCGGCTGGTCCTCGTCCACGTGCGAGCCCGCGAGGACGCCCTCGCATCGATGGTCGAGGTGATCCGGCCGGGCGGATGGTTGCTCATCGAGGACGCCGATCCGGCCCTGCAGCCCCTGAGCTGCCTCGACCCGAGGACGGCCGAGGAGGAGCTGGCCAACCGAGTCCGGACCGGCTTCAGGACGCTGCTTTCCGAGCGTGGCGCGGAGCTCGCCTACGGGCGGACGCTGCCGCGGGTCCTGCGCGAGGCCGGGCTGGTCGACGTGGCCGCCGATGCGTTCGTGCCACTGCGCCACCCGGCCTCGGTCGACCTGGAGGAGGCGACGATCCGGATGGTCCGCGACCAGCTAGTCGCGCACCGACTCGCGACTCCAGAAGAGATCGATCGCCATCTGGCCAACGTGGCCACGGGTCGGTTGGACCTGGCCCAGCCGCCGCTCATCAGCGCGTGGGGTCGAAAGCCCCGGTAGCCGTCACGCCCTTTGTCAAAGGCGGCGTGCCGACCGCCCGCAGAAGTCGACCGTCCCACGTCACCGGACTGGCCCGTGGGGCACGGTGGTATACCAAGAGCCATGAAGACCAAACAAGATCGGAAGTCTCGACGTCACCGTCGTCGGACTGGGAACGAACAACTTCGGGATGTCCATGGAGCAGACGCCGAGGTGGACAGCGTCGTCGACCGGGCCATCGAGGTGGGGATCAACTTCTTCGATACCGCCGACAGCTACCTGGCCAGCGAGGAACGCCTCGGCAAGGCGCTCAAGGGCCGTCGAGACCAGATCCTGATCGCGACGAAGTTCGGTAGCCCCATGGGCGAGGGCAAGAGCGGCGGCAGCGCCGCGTACGTCCGAGCCAGGCCGTCGAGCGCAGCCTCCGCAAGCTCGACATCGACCGGATCGACCTCTACCAGATCCACCGACCCGACCCCAACACGCCGATCGCCGAGACGCTCGGCGCACTGGGCGAGCTGGTCAAGCGAGGGCAAGGTCGCGAGATCGGCTGCTCGAACTTCACCGCCGAGATGCTGCGCGAGGCCGACCAGGCGGTGGCCGACGGCGCGCCCAAGTTCGTGAGCGTCCAGAACCACTACAACCTGTTGCACCGCGACGACGAGCACGACGCCATCCCCGAGTGCGAGAAGCTGGGCATCAGCTACCTCCCGTACTTCCCGCTGGCGAGCGGCCTCCTCTCGGGCAAGTACACCCGAGGCGAGGCGCCGCCCGAGGGAACCCGGCTGCAGCGTTGGGGTGAGCGGGCGCAGGGGAGCCTCACCGACGAGAACTTCGACGTCGTCGACGCGCTCAGCGACTGGGCGAAGGACCACGGGCACAGCGTGCTCGAGCTCGCCATCGCGTGGCTGGCCGCCAAGCCGTTCGTCGGCTCGGTGATCGCCGGGGCGACCAAGCCCGAGCAGGTGAGCGCGAACGCGGCCGCCGGGCGAGTGGATCCTGTCGCCGGCCGAGGTGGCCGAGGTCGAATCGGTGGCCGACAAGGCGGCCGGTTAGCCGCGGCATCGGGCCGTCCGCTGGGCCGGCTACCAGCCGCCTCGGTGGACCACTTCGTCGTAGGGGCGACGGTTCGGGTTGCCGGATCGGGGTCAGGGCGCGGTCGGCGGGGTACCCGAGCGCCAGCATGTAGGCGCAGATCTGCTCGGCCGGGATCGAGAGGATCCGCCGGCAGGCGTCCTGGTCGCCGATCGCCGAGTGCCCGCTGCCGATCCCGAGGTCCACCGCCGCCAGCTCCATCGCCATCGTCGCCTGACCGAGGTCGTACTGGTCCATCAGGCGGTAGCGCTCCTCTTCGGGCTCTCTGCAGCGTGAGGACGATCGCCGCCGCGGCGCCGGGCAGGTGACGGGCACCCCGCCAGACGGTGGCCAGCTCTTCAAGTTGGCCCCGGTCGGTCGTCACCACGAAGTCCCACGGCTGGCGGTTGGACGCGGACGGCGCCCGACGGCCGGCCTCCAGGATCCGCTCGAGGTCGGCCTCGGCGATCGGTCGATCGTGTAGACGCGGACGTTGCGCCGGGCCCTGATGGCATCCCAGGTCTCCATGGCCCGAGGTTATGGGCTCGACCGACGCGGTCACGCCGGGTGGACGGCCGCTGCCAGGGCGTTCGGCCGAGCGACCGGGCCATACTGTGGCGCTCCCCCCAGCCCGAGAAAGCGAAGGCCGATGCCTGCCGTCATGATTCCCACCCCCCACGGGGAGATGCCGACCTATATCGCCAATCCCGACCACCGAAGGCAAGGTCCCGGGCGTGGTCGTGATCCACGATGCGCTCGGTATGACGAACGACCTGCGCGCCCAGGCCGAATGGCTGGCTGGCGCCGGCTACGCGGTCGCGGCGCCCGACCTCTTCTATTGGGGCCGACAGATGGCCTGTATCCGGGCGGTCTTCCGGGACGTGCGGGCCCGTCAGGGCCGGTCGTTCGAGGAGATCGACGCAGTACGGGACTGGCTGGCCGCTCAGGAGCACTGCACCGGCAAGATCGGCGTGATCGGGTTCTGTATGGGCGGAGGGTTCGCGCTCCTGCTCGCGCCGGGCCACAGCTTCGACGCCTCCAGCGTGAACTACGGGTCGGCACCGAAGTACGCGTACGACCCGAACTTCCTCACCGGTGCGTGTCCGATCGTCGGTTCCTACGGCGGCCGCGACGGATCGCTTCGCGGCGCGGCGGCCAAGCTCGAGGCGGCCCTGGACAAGGCGGGAGTCGTACACGACGTGAAGGAGTACCCCGATGCAGGGCACTCGTTCCTCAACAATCACGAGCGACTGAACGACAAGGTGCCCATGTACGTGGTGGTGTTCGGCAAGCTGCTCATGAAGTCCGGCTACCGAGACGAATCGGCCAAGGACGCTCAGCGAAGGATCATCGAGTTCTTCGACGCGCACCTGAAGGCTCCCGAGGCCGCCGATGGCTGAGCGCACTGCTGGACCGGCTGCATCCCTCAGCCAACCCGTTGATCGTGATCGGACTCGACGCCGAGATTAGGAGCTTCTGATTCCGATCCGTCCCCCACCGACCCCGGCCGGCTACTCGGGCACACCGCTCGCAAAGAAGCTCGGGATCAAGCCAGGCATGTCCGTCGCGGTGGTGCACGGCCCCGAGCACCTCCCCAAGATCATGGGAACGCTTCCCGACGGGGTTCGGCTGCAGTCGTCGGTTCCCCGTCGATCGGTGGATCTCGTCATCGCGTTCGTGACGGAGCGATCCACCTTGGCCCGGGAGTTCGCACGACTCGTGGCCACCCTTCCTCCAGACGGAGTGCTCTGGGTGGCGTGGCCAAAGAAGGCGTCCAAGGTGCCCACCGACATGAGCGACAACGCGATCCGAGAGATCGCACTCCCGACGGGCTGGGTCGACACCAAGGTCTGTGCCATCGACGCCACGTGGTCGGGTTTGAAGCTCGTCCTCAGAAGGCAACTTCGCCCGTAACAGGATCGGAACCCACACGCTCGAACAAGCACCGCTTGGGTTCACGCGCTTCTGTGCTCGGCAACCCAGATGACTGAACGGCGGCCGTGAGCCGGCTGTGCATCCGCTGGGCGTGACGCGTGACGGTCGTCACGTGATCGATCGATTCTTCTTATGGTCGTCTGACTCGTTTCACAGTGGGCCCACGACTCGCCACCCCAAGATTGCGATGTCCCCCACGGACCAACGAAACGAGGTAGAGAAACATGAAAATGCGCACTAAACAGGTGATCGCCGGGCTGATGCTTTCGGGCCTTCTCGCGGGAGCCGGAACCGGTGTTGCCTACGCGGCGAGCTCTTCGCCGTCGAGCACCCAGACCGCTGCCACCACGAGCTCGGGCTCGACCGGTAGTTCAGGGAGCTCCAGCGCGTCTGGGTCGACCGGATCCACCGCTCCGAGCACAGCGGGCCCAACCGGCTCTCCGACGAGCTCGACTCCTTCGACGGGCGGCCACAACTGCCCGGGAATGAGCGCCAGCTCGTCGAGCTGACCCCGAGCACCCCGATCACCCCCGACCAGCCAGCCCCGGGCCCCACGCGCGGGGCTGGCTGGCGCGGTGTCGGGCAGTCCTCCTCGGAACCGGGATCGTCAGCACCCGACACTCACGGCGGTACCAGGCGAAGCGGCGGCACGGCCCCTCGATTTGGAGGCGACACGCGGGCTACCCTGCCTGGTGGTCGGGTCGATTTCCCAGTCGACCAGCCGGAGGATTGTCCTATGACCACCACCAACGTCTCACCAAGCGGCCTGAGAATCGGTGAGGCCGATTTCTGGAACCGACCACTGGCCGAGCGCATGCTCGACTTCGCCGCCCTTCGGGAGCAGAGCGCGTTCATCTCCGACGAGCTCCCAGAAACCGTGTTCGGCGACCCGACCAAGTTCTATTCGGTCATCCGCCATGCCGAGCTGCTCGAGATCAGCAGAAAGCCCCACATCTTCTGCTCCGGGCAGGGCTCGACATCGATCCAGGACATGCCCATGGAGGCGGTCGAGTACTTCGGCTCCTTCATCGCCATGGATAACCCGCGCCACGTGCGCCAGCGGGTGGTTGTCGGCAGCGCGTTCACGCCCCGCCGTCTCGCCGCCCTGGCCGAGTCGGTGGAGCAGATTTGCTCGGAGCTCATCGACGAGATGTGCGAAAAGGGAGAGGTCGACCTCGTCCAGGCACTTTCGGCACCGTTCCCGCTCCTTGTGATCTGCGACATGATGGGCATCCCACGATCCGAGTTCACCACCGTCCTCGAAGCGAGCAACGTCATCCTCGGTGCCGGTGACCCCGAGGTCCTGCACGGTCGGGACCCCTTCGGCGCCCTGCTCGAGGCCGGCGCCACCTTGACCGGGCTGATGGACGAACTGGCCGCGGCACGCCGGAAGAACCCCACCGACGACCTGACGTCGGCACTCGTGCACGCCGAGGTGGACGGACAGCGTCTGGCCCCCGAGGAGCTGGGGCCGTTCTTCATCTTGCTCGCCGTGGCCGGCAACGACACAACCCGGACCGCGACCAGCATGGGGATGCACATCCTCGGACAGAATCCCGATCAGCGCCGGATCTGGCAGGACGACGTCGAGGGCGTCACCGCGACGGCCGTCGACGAGATCGTGCGGTACGCGTCACCGGTCGTCTTCATGCGCCGGACCGCCACCGAACCGGTCGTCGTCTCCGATCAGGCCTTCGACGAGGGCGACAAGTTCATCCTCTTCTACGGCGCCGCCAACCGCGACCCTCGGGTCTTCGACGATCCGGAGCGCTTCGACGTGCGGCGGGACCCCAACCCGCACGTCGGCTTCGGCGGGCCCGGGCCCCACTTCTGCCTGGGCGCTCACCTGGCCCGCCGTGAGCTGGGCATCGTGTTTCGCCAGCTGTTCGAGCGGCTACCCGACATCGAGCCGATCGCCGACCCCGAATACCTGGTCGCCTCATTCGGCGCCCCCCTGGTGAGCGGCGTCAAGCACCTCAAGGTGGCGTTCACCCCGAAGGCCCCGCTGGCCAGGGTCTGACACGGGCTAGTTCGAGCGGACCACCGACGCCGCGTCGAGGTCGGCCGCCATCTGGGCCGATCGGTTCGCCATGGCCATGAACATGGCGTCGCCCCGTTCGGTGCGACCAACCACCATGGAGGCGAACACCGCCATCATGAGGCTTGAGGGGCTGAAGCTCACGTAGTCGGCCCAGCACTGGTCGAACGGGTAGTCGTCGACCCCGTAATCATCGACCAGCGCCCGGTGGTAGCGGGCCACCAGATCACGCTCACAGGAGCGACGGACTGGCGGGTCGAAGGCGTTGCCGAGGAAATAGGCGACGTCCCGGGGCCCCGAGCCCAGCTGGACCGTCTGCCAGTCGACGACGGTGAGCGGCCTCCCACCGTCCGGCGTCCCGAACAGCATGTTGTCGAGCCGAAAGTCGAAGTGAACCGGCGTCCGGCCAAGCGGCTGACGGCCATCGACGATCGAGACGAGCTCCGCCAGCTCAAGGCCGGTCTCGACGGTGACCGAGTCGAGCATCGATCGGTACCGGTCGACGAAGGAGTCCCACAGCAACGGCACCATCGATCCGAGGCTCCCCTTCGCGACGTCCCGATCCAACCAGCCGAGCTCGGCCAGCGTCGTGTCCCCCCATCGGGGGCCGTGTAGCTTGGCCGCCTCGTCGATGGCCAGCTCCGCCTGTGCCACGCTGCAACCGACGATCTGGTCACCCGGTTCGGCCGGCGACAGATCCTCCATCACCACCACGGCCGCGGCCGTCCCGGGCCGGACCGCGGCGAAGTAGCACCGGGGACTGGCCACGTCGATGGTGGGCGCGAGTTCCCGGTAGAAGGCCACCTCGGTCTCATAGAGGAGCAACTGAACCCCGGCCGCCGCGCTGGCGGGGTCGCGGGAGCCGAACTTGCACACCACGGTCTCGGGCCCCGGGGGCCCGTCGTAGCCGAGCTCGTAGCGGACGTTGTCCCCCACCTGGCCCGTGCCGATCGGCGTCGACTGGAGCGAGACGACGACCGTGTCTTCGTCGATCGACCCGGAGTGGCGCAACACCTCGGTTAGCCATCCGGGCGTGACCAGGCCCGGCTCGGCCACCAGGCCGGGTGTCCCCATCAGCTCACCCAACCGGGTCGCGGGTCGCCGGGCGTCCTCACGAAGGCAGCATCGACTCGATGTCGGTGTCGGGGAAGAAATGATGGTGGCGGGCCCCGGTGACCTCGTAGATCGCGGTGCCGGCCCGACCGTCGTCGGCCTGCACCCGCATCTGGCTCAGTCCCCCACGGTGGAACGGCTCGTAGGGCCGGTCGAAGGTTCCCTCGGCGTCCACGGTGATCGCCTTCCCGCCGGCCAAGATGAACATGCAGGTGCCGACCAACCCGGTGACCTGCTCGCCGTGCTGGCCGTAGCCGGTCCGCGACCCACCGGATCCGACCCATTCGAGCTGGTGACGGAAGTCGACCAGGGGGACCGGGTCGCTGCCGTCGACCCCCGCCCAGCACCCATCGGTGAACACCCGGGCACCATTGGCCAGCTCCCAGTGCCAGACGCCCAAGAACCCGTCCTCGAACTGGATCTGGAACCACAACCACAGCGGACAACGACCGTGGTCTCGAATGCCCCACGAGTGGTCGCGCTGTCCGAGCCAACCGTCGACCTCGTAGGTCGCGCCGCCGACCGAGTACGAACCGTGGTACGTGCCCGACTGGAAGATGTGGCTTTGGTCCCACACGATGTCCTCACCGACCCGCATGGTTCCCCGACGCAGGCCGTAGGGCTTTGTCCGGGCCCGAAAGGTGAGGTCCATGCCGATGGCGGCGACATCGGGGTCCGCGTAGAGCCGGAGCTCCTCGAATGCTCGGACCACCTCGACTCGCGCGCCACCGACGTCGGTCGTCTGCGGATCACCGTCGTAGTCGCGGGCGAGCACCCCCATCAGTGCTTCGCCGCCGACCCGCCCCATCTGGATCGAGTCCATCCTCTGGGTGGCCGGGTAGTGGGCCATGGTCAAGAACACAACGTCGCCACGGGCGTCGGGACGATGGATTTCGAAGAAATAGCTCTCGCGCCAGTGCCTGGCCGGCTGCGACACGTGCGGAAGCATCTCGGGGAGCTGGTGAACGAACAACTCGTCCAACGGAGTCGGTCGAGGCACCTCAGCTCCCCCTAAACCCGACGTGCCCGGTCACGACCACCGCGGGAGCATAGGCGGCACGTTGTGGTCCGGCCGGACCCACTCGGCCTGTCCGATCATCGGGCGTTCGGTGGGGCCCGGTCATAGGATCACCAAATGAGCTCGGTCCTCGAAGATCACCTGGGCCACATCACTGAGCAGGGCTACACGGTCCTCGAAGGAGTGATCGAGCCGGACGTCGTCGGCGCCCTGAACGCCGACCTCCGGCGCCTGGAGAAAGAGCTGGGCATCGTCCCCGCCGACAACCTGTTCGAAGGGCTCCGAACCACCAGGATCTACAACCTCTTGGCACATGGTCCGCTCTATGAACAGATCCCCGTCCATCCGGTCGTGTTGGAGGTCGTCGAAAAGGTCCTCGATCCCGGCTTGTTGATCTCTTCGCTGTCGTCAATCGCGATCGGCCCGGGCGAACAAGGCCAACCGCTCCACGCGGACGACCAGATGATCCCGCTCCCCCGGCCGCATCCCCAGATCATCTGCAACACGATGTGGGCCCTCACCGACTTCACCGAGGAGAACGGTGCGACCCGCGTCGTGCCCGGGACCCACCTGGCCGACCAGCCACCCGACCCTCGGCACCCACCGGTGACGGTGGCGGCCGAGATGCCCAAGGGCAGCGTGCTCGTCTTCGTCGGCAGCCTCTGGCACGGCGGCGGAGCCAACCGGACCGACCAGCGCCGGGTCGGGATCGCCATGAACTACTGCGCCGGGTTCATTCGCCAGCAGGAGAACCAGCAGCTCGGTCTGCCCCGGGAGCTCGTCCGCGGGTTTCCCAGGCGGCTGCAGGAGCTGGTCGGGTACTCGGTGTACAACGGGCTCATCGGTCACATCGACAAGGAGCACCCGGCGTCGGTCGTGCTCGGCAGCGACGACGGCGCCGACATGATCTGGGACCACGTGCGGGCCGCCGACTGACCCCATCGTCGGGCCCATCCCCGGGACGGGCCGGGTAGGTCTGAGCCAGGTGTCGGCCCGCCGGCGCGACGATCGTTAGTCGGCGGCGTCTCCGCAGATGGTGTTCACGATCAGCGCGCTGAACGACGTAGGGATCCATGTTGGCGTTGGGGCGCCGGTCTTCCAGCCAGCCCTTCTTATCCTTGGCGACGGCCCACGGGATCCGGATGGAGGCCCCCCGGTCCGAGGTCCCGTAGCTGAACTTGGACCAGTGGGCGGTCTCGTGGGCTCCGGTTAGTCGCATGTCGATGCCGATGCCGTAGTTCGCCACGTGCTCATCAATGTTCTTACCGAGGGCCTCGCAACCGGCGATGATGGCGTCCCAACCACCGTCCTCGCGCATGGCCTTGGTCGAGAAGTTGGTGTGTGCTCCGGCACCGTTCCAGTCGCCAAGAACAGGCTTGGGGTCCAAGGTGGCGAACACCCCGAAGTCCTCGGCGACCCGGAACAGCAGCCAGCGAGCCACCCAGAGCTGGTCCCCGATCAGCGGTGGAGGCAGGACCCCGATCTGGAATTCCCACTGGGCCATCATCACCTCGGCGTTGGTGCCCTCGATGCCCAGCCCGGCATCCATGCACGCCACGGTGTGGCGTTCGACGATGTCGCGACCGGGCATCTTGTTCCCACCCACGCCGCAGTAATAGGGGCCCTGGGGAGCCGGATACCCGTGGGCGGGCCACCCGAGGGGACGACCTCCCTGCAAGAAGGTGTACTCCTGTTCGATACCGAACCAAGGCTCTTGGTCCGCGTACTTCTCGGCCGCTGCCACGCAAGCCGCTCGGGTGTTGGTGGGATGGGGGGTGAAGTCGGTGAGCAGGACCTCACACATGACGAGCAGGTCGTTCGGGCCGCGCAGCGGGTTGGGACAGGTGAACACCGGCTGCAACACACAGTCCGAGTCGTCCCCGGTGGCCTGGTTGGTGCTGGAACCGTCAAAACCCCAGATGTCGGGCGCCTTCCCGTCGGCAACGATGCGAGTCTTGCTCCGAAGCAAGGGGGACGGCTCGGTACCATCGATCCAGATGTACTCGGCCTGATAGCTCATGGAACGGTGACCTCAGCTTCCTCGGTCGGCTAGCCCGATCGGGCCCGAACGGATTGTTGGGGGAATCTTGTCAGCACCTTGTGGCCTGCGTGTTGCGGAGGAATGAACGCCCGGTAACGCCGCAGCGTCGTGCCGGTGCTCCTCGGGCCCGGACAGCCGAGACCAGGCCAAGCCCTATCGACCGCCGGCTGCGATGACATAGGGCATTGGCAACGGCGACCTGGCTGGCCGGGGTGCTTCAACCCAGAGTTCTCCCGTGGACTCGAGCCTCGATCCCCCAGCTTCTCGGTCAGGCCACCGGGAGGTGCATTCGACGCGCCGGGCCGAAGCGGGTCTCGACGTCCTCATCGACCACGAATCCGGTTTGCTCGTAGAAGGCCATTGAGTGAGGGTTCGCGGTGACCTCGATCCTTCGAATCCCACCCCGGCGAGCGACCTCCACGGCGTCTGCCACCAGGGCCCGGCCGACTCCTCGCCCCATCCAGTCAGGGTCCACGAACAGGTCCTCGAGCTCGATGGCGTCTCGAACAATCACCGGTGTCGCGAAACCCACGATCCGGCCCTCGTCGGCGATGGCCACTCGTGAACGCCCGTCGGCCTCGGCCGGAAGGGAGAACTCCAAAGCATCCGGATTCGCCAGCAGGGCAGACCGGTCACCCTGATTGGACAGCGAGGATCGACGGAAAATGTCGCGCAGGGCCATCAGGTCCTCCGCCCTGGCATCGCGTATGTCGAGCGCCATGATCTCAGTCTCCAACCCCTGCTCGGTAGCCGCACCGCGGTATCGGAGCGGCACGCTATTCGAGCTCCAACGGTATCGTCGGGACTTCGGCCGTTCCCAAGAGACGCCGAGCGTCGCCAATCGGGCACCCGGGTCGATCCCAGTCGACGAATACAGGAGGGGGTCAAAACGTCGTGAGACGGTTCAGCATCATCGGGATCGGGGCAGGCGACCCTGAGTACGTCACCATCCAGGCAATCAAAGCGCTGAACCAGATTGACGTCTTCTTCTTCCTCGACAAGGGGGAGGACAAGGAAGACCTGCTCGGTTTCCGACGGGAGATCTGTGAGCAATACATCGACCACGATCGGTATCGGATCGTCGAGTCCAAAGACCCCGGGCGCGATCTCAGCGGGCCCGAATACGCCGGTGCCGTCGCGGGTTGGCGCGAGCAGCGCATTGTGCTGTGGGAACAGCTCCTTGGTGCCGAGCTCGCTGATGGCCAGTCCGGAGGCTTCCTCGTGTGGGGAGACCCCGCCTTCTACGACGGCACGCTGCGGATCCTTGAGGCGGTCGGTGCCCGGGGCGGCCTCGAGCTCGAGCTGAGTGTGGTGCCAGGTATCAGCGCCATCCAAGCACTGGCGGCTCGACACAAGATTCCGCTGACCTCGGTCGGCGGCTCGCTGCTCGTCACGACCGGTCGCGAGCTGACCAAGGGCTGGCCGGAGAGAGTGGACGATGTCGTGGTCATGCTCGACGCGAACTGTTCGTTCAAGGAGTTCAACGACCACGGTGCCGCCATCTACTGGGGCGCGTATCTCGGCAGCGCCGACGAGATCCTCATCTCGGGGACCATCGAGGACTGCGGCGAAGAGATTGAACGGGTGCGCTCAGCGGCCCGGGCCCGCAAGGGTTGGATGTTTGATACCTACCTGCTCCGACGGCGCCGTGACGACCACTGAATCAGCGCCCATCCTGATCCTCGGTGGCACCAGCGAGGCCACGGAGCTGGCCCGCGACCTGACGACCAGGGGCCACGCCGTGGTGATGTCCTTCGCCGGAAGAACGAACCCGCTCGGCCTGCCGCAGGTGGCAAAGCGAATCGGGGGCTTCGACGGGGTGCAGGGCCTCATGGACGAGCTCCGAAGAGGCGGCTACGCGTCACTTGTCGACGCCACCCACCCGTTCGCCACACGTATGGCGCACAATGCGGTGGTCGCAGCGGGCCTGGCGGGAGTTCCTCACCTGCGTATCGTGCGTCCACCTTGGGAACCTGAACCCGGAACCACCTGGCGCGAGGTCGATGGGTTCGAGCAGGCCGCGCAGCGACTCACCGAGCTCGGTGCGCGGCGGGTGTTCCTATCGATCGGGTCCGGGCAGATCAGCGCGTTTGGGGGCGTGCACGGCGTGGCGCTGGTGCTGCGATCGATCGAAGCTCCATCGCCGGTGCCGCCCGAAAACGTCACGGTGCTTCTTGCCCGCGGTCCGTTCAGTGTCGATGCCGAACTCGCTCTGTTCCGGGAACACCGAATCGACATGCTGGTGACGAGAAATAGCGGCGGTCGAGCTACCGAAGCGAAGCTCGAGGCGGCGCGTCGTCTCGGCATCCCGGTGATCATGGTTCGTCGCCCCGAGCAGCCTCGCGGTGAGCAGGTCACGACCGTGGCCGAGGCGCTCGCCTGGGTGGAAGCCCGGGTACCGGATCGACTGCCTCCCCGCGCTAGATCTCCCCGGACAACTACGTCGCGAGCCGACTCGGCCCGCCCGCCCGGACTAAGGAGCGTTTGAGCCGGAACCACCCGCAACTTCGTACGACCACAGTTCAGACGACACTGATACGGGGCCCCCATGGGGTGAGGGCCGGTCCGCTCCGGCATGGCCATGAGCAAAGGCTGGCGATACCACCCAACTCTGGAAGGCGTCCTCGTCCCTCCACCTCGTCACGACTAACCACTGACGACGGTCATCGGTCGGCCTCAACAGTTCGAACCCTTCGAAGCCGTCCTGATCGTCCACCGCACCCGCACGGGCGGCGAACCTTCGCGCCAACTCGTCTCCGGCGTCTTCGGGCACGGTGATCGCATTGATCTTGATTACGGTCATGGGGAGATCTGATCAGATGGACGCTGCGTCGTCCACAGCAGGCACCCGAGCCCGAGATCGGCGCACACAGGTACTGACCCACAACGTCACTCGGTCACCTCAACTCGGTAGGGGAACGCAGCTTGGCCACCCGCTTGAGAACCTCGTCGACGACCTCGGTTGTCGACGCATCGCCTCCGAGATCAAACGTGCGGATACCGTCCGCGGCAGCACCCAAGGTGGCCTCTCGAATGTTGAACGCCGCCTGGGCGACTCCGGGGTCCCCGCGTCCAGCGGCGTGGTCGAGCACCGCAGAACACGCCAGCAGCATTGCCATCGGGTTGGCGACGTCCTTGCCGGCCAGCGACGGCGCAGTGCCGTGCGGCGCCTCAGCCATCGCGACGGTCGGACACAGATCGTCATCGAGGGCCAACAGCACCGATTCGGATCCTGCGATCGAACCGAAGAGCGCCAGTACCAGGTCCGACAGGCAGTCACCGTCTCGGTTCAACGCCGGTATTACCAGCGCCTGATTGGCGGCTTCGGTGAGGAGACCCGCGTAGGCGGCGTCGATGAGTATGGGGCGATAAGGAACATCATCATGGCGGGCCGCCGCTGCGTCCATCTCCTCCTTGAAGAGCCCCTCGTAGAGCACCGAGACGGTCCACTTTGGCCCTCCAAAGACACAAGCACCCATGCTGGCGGCGACCCGGAACGAATACTCAGCTACGGCGCGGCATGTACCTCGATCGATTCTCTCTGTCCGCCACGCCTGTTCGTCCATCGCACCTGGACTCCCAGACCGTCTCTCCTCGGCGCCGTAGGCGTCGCCAACCGCCATGCGCACCACCACGATCGGGTGTACGACTGGAGCCAAGGGAATGACTCCGGGAATACGTCGACCCGTCCGAATGATCACCGAACCGTTGATGCCTTCGCGGCAGGAGGCGATTCGGCGAACCGACATCTCCGACCCTCTCCGGTGTGATGGTGGCGGCCTTCAATCCCAGCCCGACTTCAATCATGGCTTGGGCGGCCTCGCGGACGACGGCATTGTCGGTTCGGCGCCGATTCTCCAAGGAGAGATCAAACCGGAGCAGCTCGATCCGTGTGCCGAGCACCTTGGCATCAAAGACACGCAAGGCCTGTTCCAGCAGTTCCTGACCGGTTTCGTCTCCGTCACAAACCACCAACTGCGTCTGTTTGGTCACGAAGTCACGTTCGCGCGAGTCCCGTGGATAAACAACTTGTAGGCCCGTGGGGGCCTAGGGGACCACTTTGTCGGCATCGGCTCTATCGTGGGGATGTCAGATGAATGCGACACCAATCGCCATCGCCCACCGCGGCGACCCCATCACCCAGCGCGAGAACACCCTGGCTGCGTTTGCAGCGGCCGTTCAAGAGGGTGCCGACATGGTTGAGCTCGATCTGCGGGGTACCCGCGACGGCGAGATCGTTGTCTTGCACGATGCCAACCTCTCCCGACTCTGGGGCGTCGATAAGGCGGTCGCCGACCTCGACCTGGCCGCGCTCAGCGAGATCGGTCAGGGTGAGGTGCGCGTCCCCGACCTTTCGCGAAGTTCTCGACGCCATCGACGTCCCGCTCATGGTCGACTTCACCAACGGCGAGGTGGTCGAGGGCGCCGTCAGGACGGTCCGAGAGGCTGACGCGACAGGCCGCTCGCTGTTCGTCACCGGTAACGTCGGAGCGCTCCGTGTACTCCGAGCCCTCGCACCCGAGGCCCGAATCGGACTCACCTGGACAGAGCTGGAGCCGCCCTCCTTTTCCCTTCTCCAAGAGCTCGAAGCGGAGTTCTGGAATCCCGCATTCGGATTGATCACTCGCGACAGAGTCGATGCAATGCACGCCGTGGGGCTCAAGGTCTCCACCTGGACGGTGGACCAACTCGGCGACATGGCGAACGTCACCCGCGCTGGGGTTGATGCGATCGTCAGCAACCGCATCGGTGACCTTCGACGCTTCCTGTCGGCCGCCTAATGCCCGAAGCGCGGCCCGTCTCTGGCGGGCCGCCCGGCGCTGGTTACGCGGATGGAAAGCTTCGGCGATGCTCGGGTTCGAGGGAGACGGGGAACCTATAACTTCCCCCAAATGGCTGCACACTCCATTCAGTAGCGAATCCTTACGATGTGGACCTGAGTTGGAGATCAAGGAGGACCACTCCATCATGACGACTCTTCACGATGTGGTCGAAATCGGTCGCCAGGATCGATTCTTAGCCGTCGTATCCACCCTCCGATCCGATAACACGATTCAATCCTCGGTGGTAAACGCCGGAGTCGTTGCTCATCCAGTTGATGGCGACGAGGTCGTCGGTTTCGTTACCTATGGGAAGACGAAGTTGTCCAACCTTCGCGCTCGACCGCAGATAAGCGTCACCTTTCGGGCCGGGTGGAGGTGGGTGACCGTCGAGGGTTGGGCCGAGTTGATCGGACCCGACGACGATCATGCTGACGTCGACACCGAGGGGCTTCGATTGCTGTTGCGTCAGGTGTTCAAGGCTGCCGGGGGCACCCACGACGACTGGGATACCTACGACCGGACCATGGCCGAGCAGCGCCGCACCGTCGTAGTGGTCAGGCCCAAGCGCCTCTACGGCAACTGAGCCTCCCGGGCGCTACGAGTCCCCATCGATGCTCACTTGCACCGTCGACGGCAGCAAGTCTCGCTTCGGTCACGAATAGACCGTGGGAACGTAGGTCTGGTCCTCGATCGGTGGACGAACGTACCCGGAGCCGACCGGTCGGGGCGCGAGAACACCAGGTTTCGGCGGATCATGGTCGGCGTAGGGGATGACACTCAGCAGGTGGTGAATGCAGTTGAGTCGCGCCACCCTCTTGTCATCGGAAGGGACGACCAACCAGGGTGACTGTTTGGTGTCGGTATAGGTGAACATCTCGTCCTTGGCCTGTGAGTACTCGACCCAGCGCAACCGGGCCTCGAGGTCCATGGGAGACAGCTTCCAGCGCCTGGTGGGGTCGGCCAGGCGGGACTGCATCCGACGTTCCTGTTCCTCGTCGCTCACCGAGAACCAGTACTTGACGAGCTGGATGCCCGACCGGATCAACATCCTCTCGAACTCCGGGCACGACCGTAAGAATTCCTGAGTTCGTCCTCGGTGCAGAATCCCATGACCCGTTCGATCACTGCGCGGTTGTACCAGGACCGGTCGAACAGGACGATTTGGCCGGCCGACGGTAGGTTGGCGACGTAGCGCTGGAAATACCATTGGGTGCGCTCCTGTTCGTTGGGAGCGGCCAGGGCCACAACCTTGCACACCCTGGGATTCATCCGCTCGGTGATGCGCTTGATCGCGCCGCCCTTCCCCGCTGCGTCGCTGTCCCTCAAACAGCACGACGATCCGGGCTCCCGATGACTGCACCCAATGTTGAAGTTTCGCCAACTCGACTTGAAGGCGTTCCAATTCCTCCCGATATTGCTTAGCGTTCATGCCAGCTCAGCCTCCGCGCCCGTTAGCGTGTCCACGTCCAATCCCCGGATCATGCGCACCATCGTTCACTTGGCCAGGTGAGACGGCGAACGACAATTGTCGACCGCCAGAATCCTGCCGTAGCGCCAGCCGGTTGCGGGCTTCAGTCATCTTCTCCCTCCGATATTGGCACCCAGCGACGCTCGGACATAGCGGCATCGACACCAGAAGGCGACGCTTGGCTCTCGAGAAGGGAGAAGTCGAGGTCAGTCGGTCCCTTGACTCACGTGCGATCGCCGCTATCGTCGGCCTTCCAGTCGATCTCCTATCGTGGAGGAGCACCCGAAAGACACTGGAGGTCCAATGAAACGATTGCTCGTCTCCATCCTCATCCTCATCGGGCTGGCCCTTATTGCGGTGGGCGTTGTCTACTTCGTCGTGAAGGCGGGTTCTCTTCCCTCGTTCTTCCCCGGTCACATCGCCGGTTCCACCGCCCACCGCAACAAGCACGGTCTGATCGCCATCGTGGCCGGAGCCGCGGTGCTGGTTCTCGCCGTTGCCGCCGCTTTGGTCGGCGGGGGACGTAGCGCGGGACGTAGGTAATACACGCTTAACCCAGGATCATTGGCCAAGAACCGATCGATCTCCGGGTCAGCGGAGCGTGTTCACCGCCACGCCCAGGGAGTCTTCCTGAGCCCAGTTGGTTTGGAAATGCCTGTTCGGCCCGTCCATCTGGTTGTAGAACCACCAAAATGCGTAAACGCCGAACGAGGCAATCGTGGCAACGATCCGTCCCACGTAGTTGTTGTTGCCCTTCACGCGACCCTGGTCCGGAGCCGGAAGTTGGTGACCAAGTCGGCCGTAGATCAGCGACAGTTCGTACTCGACGCCGACTTCAGCTCTGTCGTGCTTCACCAGGTCTTGGTCCAGGAGCACGAAGAGCACGATGTCCACGATGCCTCGAGCGACGATCGACAGGACCAGCCAGATGGTCGGGTCTCGGAAATCGCCCGTCATCTGCCGCAGCACCGCCACATGCCCAGCCGCCCTCTCGAATGACGGCGTCAGCTCTTCTTGACATCCACGTCGCCTGGCTTCCTCCCACCCGAATGCAAGAGCGGCGTCGAAAAGCTCCAGGCGACGTACATTGTGGTCTCGCATTCGCCGAACGAGCTGATACAAGACGTAGTAACCGAAGATCCCCAGCGTCAGGATCGTCCACCCCAACGATGACCAGTAGTTGAATATGTAATCGGTCTCACTTCGGCGTTGTACCGCGGCATTGACTCGGTCGGCAGCCGGCATACCCGGAGGGCCTGAGGGAGCGGGGCTCGGCGGAGGAGAATCCGAATTCTCGCCTTCCGTTTCGCTAGTCAAATGAGCCTCTTTGTTCCACCAGATGCTGCGACTTGTCGCTCCCTAATGTCGGCATCCTACGTACGGGACGTCAACTCTGCTCTGACAATCGGACCTCGGTCATCTCCGCGGATCCACCGATCAATCCAACGGGTCCGGGCCGTTCAGTACCAGCGTCATGAACGTGCTGTTCGGGCTTGGGCCGTAGTCGCCGAACGGTTCACAAGGTCTGAAACCAGCAATCTCGTAGAGCGATCGTGCGGAAGCAAAGGCTGGTGAAGATCCTGTGACAAGGCAGGCTGTTCGAACTGGTGTACGCGACGTGGCGCTCCAAGAGCTCGTGTACGTCTTTGGCTCGCGGGTCGTCAACCGAGATCTTGCCCTCAGGCACAGCACGAACCTATGTGCCCCGAAATGGCAGGGCGCGCTAACAGTCGCCGATCCCCCACGTACCGGTCATTGGGGCGCGCAACGAACGCCCTCCGGTGCCCCCGAAGGCCGGTCGCTCACGGGACTTTCGAGCCCGAAGACACCAGAGGGGCTGGCCTTCTGGCCAGCCCCTCTGGTGTCTTGCTGCTTGCTCTACCTCTTGTTCCTTCCTGGCGGTGGCCTGTCTTCGCTAGTGGCTGGTTAGCTCAGGATCTCGGCGTCTTTGGGTGCCCGACGAGCGTGCCAGAACCCAAAGGCAACCAAGATGGCCATCAAGAAGGCCAAGATGAAGCACGAGATCCCGGCCACCAGGGCGATCTGGGCAAAGGTGCCGAAGGCGTAGGCCTCCAGCAGCAGGCCCCGAAGGGTGGTGCCCTGGAAGACCGTCTGGACCTTCGCCTCAGCGGCGGTGTAGGCGGCCGAGCCCTTGGGCAGGGCCATCGCCTTGGCCGACAGCTGGGCGTAGCTCAGCCCGCCACCGATCTCTTGGAGGTGATAGGCGATGAAGTGGTCCGCGTAGGCCTCGGCCTGGGCACCGGTGGTCAACGGCTCGCCGGCGTACTGGAGCAGGTACTGGAGCATCACCGGCTCGATCTCGGTGCCCACCACGGGGTGGGCGAAGGCCGCCTTGGTCGGGAAGGTGATCTGTTGCTCGGCCAGCTGGTTGTGGACGTTGGAGTTGGCGAAGCTGTATCCCCACATGGCCAACCCGCCCGCCACCAACAGCACCACCACCACTAGGGCGCCGGTGGCACTCACCAAGACATCAAAGACCTTGCGTCGCATGGGTCGAATTCCCTTCGTTTGGAGTATTTGGAGTCCTCTCCAGCAACGTTACGGACAGGTGACAGCGCTCAATAGGGTCCAATGGCACCATTCGGGTAGGACCATTTCCCCGAGTTGGCCAGGCACACGAGGGCGGTCAACAGCGCCATCTACTGCTCCTAGACATACCGGCCGCACCAGGGATGCCGCCTCGGGGTATCGCAGTTGACGGGCAGTACATGGGGACTGACGGTACTTCTGGGACCATCGGCCCTGGCACTCGACCCTTCTGAATCAGAAACTGGGACTCATCTCGAGTGTCAAGAGAGGTGGGCTGATGCCGTTCGTCAACCGAGTCGACGCGGGGCAACACTTGGCTGCCAAGCTCATGGAATTTCGCAACGAAGACGTGGTCGTCCTCGGACTACCTCGAGGCGGGGTGCCGGTCGCCTTCGAGGTTGCCCGAGCCTTGGGCGCCCCCCTGGACGTGATCGTCGTGCGAAAGCTCGGCGTGCCCTTTCAACCAGAGCTCGGGATGGGGGCCGTTGGCGAGGGAGGTGTTTGCATCATCAATCCCGAGATCGTCCGAATGGCCAGGGTCAACGACCATGAACTGGCAGCGATAGAGGAACGGGAACGGGCCGAGCTTGACCGAAGGGCAAAGCGCTACCGCGCCGGCCGCGAGCGCGCCTCACTGCAAGGCCGGACCGCGATCGTGGTTGACGACGGTATCGCCACGGGGTCGACGGCACAGGCAGCGTGCCAGGTGGCAAGAGCTCTCGGAGCATCGCGAGTAGTCCTGGCGGTACCGGTTGCACCCCTATCTTCCATCGACAAGTTCTCCGATGTAGTTGACAAGATGGTGTGCGTCGAGACGCCCGAATGGTTCTTTGGCGTCGGCCAGTGGTACGACAACTTCTCACAGACCTCTGACGAAGAGGTGGTGACGCTCCTACAACGCGCGAACGAGAAGATCACGCCGAACCCAAAGACGAGCGCGATGAGCGTGGACTCGGTCAGCGACCCCATGACGCGGGACGAGGAGGTTGAGGTGGTCGCCGGATCAATCGCTCTTGGCGGTCATCTCACGGTCCCCGAGGGGGTCCGGGGAATCGTCATCTTCGCCCATGGCAGCGGAAGCAGCCGCCACAGCCCTCGCAACCGGTTCGTCGCTGGGGTGCTCAACGAGGCCGGTCTTGGCACACTGCTCTTTGACCTACTCACTAGGGACGAGGAGCTCGACCGCTCGAACGTCTTCGACATCGCCTTGCTGGCAACCCGGTTGGCCGACGTCACGAGCTGGTTAAGGACCCAACCTGAGGCGGTCCAGCTTCCCATCAGCTACTTCGGAGCCAGCACCGGGGCTGGTGCTGCTCTGTGGGCCGCGTCGCAACCGGACGCCGACGTTGCTGCCGTCGTGTCGCGCGGGGGCCGACCAGACTTGGCCGGGTCACGGCTTGCCACGGTGCGCGCGCCGACGCTACTCATCGTCGGCGGCCTCGATGACGTGGTGCTCGATATGAACCGACAGGCTCAGGGGTACTTAGTTTGCGAGAACCAACTTGCCGTGGTCCCCGGGGCAACCCACCTTTTCGAGGAGCCGGGAACACTCGAGACTGCGGCCAACCTCGCCCGCGACTGGTTCATCGGACATCTCGGGCCCGTTCGAGACATGTCATGACACCGCGTCGGGCACCGTCAGCAAGCTCCCCTAGGGCCGTCCTGCCAAGAATAGGGTCACCGATTTGCGGCACCCGGTCTTCCAAACGGCGCGGCAGGCAGTACGTTGACGCGGGTCGCAGTCACAGTAGTGCCGTTGCGTGAGCCCTGCACCACGACCGTGGCACCCTTCACAACTGCGCTCGGCGAGGTGCTCGTTCCAGCCTTGTAGTAGGTCGTCGACGACTGTTCGTCGACCGTGACGACCTGGCCGGAGCGATCGTTCACCGTAAAGCTGCCCGAGCCGACGCTAGCGACTGTCCCGACGACACCCAGATCCGCGAAGTTCCCTCCGAAAGGCGCCGGGCCGACGTATGCCCCGCGGGGGCCTGGGACGGTGGAGCCGAACGGCGCCGAGGTCCTCGGCGAACTGGAGTTGCCCAAGGCCAGGGCCACCGACAACCCGACGACGGCGAGCGCAAGGGCTGCCGCGACGATCCAGGCGGTGGTGGCACTACGGAGGAGCCTTGCCGTACGCGCACGCTTGGGGCGCGGAGGCTCCCACGAGTAGGGCGCTGACGGGCCGCCGGGAACCGAACCCGGCTGGGGCCCGTATTGGGTAGGCGGAGTTGGGGCGGGAGGCTGCTGCTCTTCTGTGGGTCGATCGACCTCGTCGCTCATTTTCGCTTCCTTCTGGCGAGATCGAGGTTGTTAGCGATTTCCTCGCGCGGCTCCACATGAGCCCGGCTTCATAAGACCTCGGTCAATTGAACCTATGAGCACCCTAAATTGTTCGCCCTCGAGCACGATCTGGCCTCCTCAACGCTCAGGGCCCCGGCTGATCCCTTCAAGAACCAGCTCGCTCGGACAAGTCCGAGATCAGTTTCAACGGATGGTCGGTACCTCGCCGGGCCGCTCCCGAAGGTCCTTCCACAGGAGAACCGCCTGAGGCGAGGAGCCGACGGAGACGGCAACTCACACGAGTGCGGACCAGATGGCACAGACTTGTTCCTGGGTACTTTGGTTCGCGAGTTGTCCGCTCATCGCCACTGCTTCTGTTGACAGATCTGTTTCTGTTGACCCATTTGTGCGGTCTCCGGTACGCGCACCATTCGTGGAGGGCGGCTGGGACAGCGTGGCCAACCAGACGGCCGCGGTCCCGCGGTGAAACGTCGGGGGACGGCAGACAGGGTCTTCATTGACAGCTCATGCCAGACTTGACATGATCTGCTATTCGCTTGTGGGCGGGACCATGAGTCGGTCGCCATCGTTTCGGTTGACGGTCGCGCCCGAGCCTCTCGCCGGACTTTCAGGAGGTGATGACCATGCAACGACTCGGAACGTTGTACGCGGAAGGCCGGGGGACGGGTCCACGGAGAGTGGGAGTTCGGTTGGCGTCGGTGCCGACGATGCTCATTGCGACGGCCACCATCTTGTCTGTGGCACAAGGAGACCTACCGGCCGCCTCGGCTGCAGCCACGTATTCCCCGGTGCCGGCGAGCGTTCCCGCGGCGACGGTCAGCGGCCCGGTCACCGGCGGAACCGGCATCGATTTGGTCGGCACGACGAGCTTCGAACTTGAGCAGTGTCGGCTATGAACAGAACGAGTACTTCTTCTCGGGTACTGCCACCGCGTACACGAGCGCGTCGCCGCTGACCTCAAACGGGCGTTGGACGGTGACCGCCGCCAGCACAGCGCCATACGAATCGCGCATGGTTGTCTACCGGCCGATCAATCCCAAGCGGTTCGATGGCACGGTGGTCGTGGAGTGGCTCAACGTGAGTGGGGGGGTCGACGCCGCGGCGGCATGGCTGACGGACCACGTGCAGATGATCCGAAGCGGCATGATCTATGTCGGGATAAGCGCCCAGGCCGGAGGCATCGTCGGTGTCGCCGGCTCGCTTGGGGGTGCCACCGGTGGGGTGAAGGCTGCTGACCCGGCGCGCGATGGCTCGCTCGAGCACCCTGGCGATAGTTACTCCTACAGCATCTACGAGCAGGGTGGAGCGGCTGTTTGGCGCGATTGGCCGCTCCTGCTCGGCGGCCTCAAACCCAAGAGAGTGATCGCTCTCGGGGAATCGCAGTCCGCGTCGCGCCTCGTCACCTACATCGACGCGCTCCAGCCTCAATCACCAGGGGTCTACGACGGCTACTTCGTCTACAGCCGCGGCGGTTCCGGCGCGACGCTGTCCCAAGCACCCCAACCGACCATCACGCCTCCGACCCCAACGTTCATCCGCACTGATCTGCGCGTACCGGTCATGATGTTCGAGACCGAAGCAGACCTGCTCGTCCTCGGATACCTTCCCGCTCGGCAGCCCCCGACCAAGTTCGTCCGTGAGTGGGAGGTGGCTGGCACCGCCCACTACGACACCTATGGCCTGGTGGAGTCGATGACCGACACTGGCAACGGAACCGGGGACGTAAAGACGTTCCACACGATGATCAACCCCGTCTCTTCCTTCGACAATGGCGCCATTGGTTGCCCCGTACCCCTGAACGCCGGGGCCCACACTTATGAGCTCCGTGCCGCGGTCGTCGGGCTGGACAACTGGCTGCTCACTGGTACGGCCCCTCCACAGTCGCCACGTCTCGACGTCGCCAGCCCTACGTCGTTCGTGACGAACACAAACGGCGAGGCAGAGGGCGGGGTCCGGACACCCCAGGTGCAGGCCCCCGTTGCCGTCGTGAACGGCACCGGTGATACGAGCAACGCCGGGGGCGGGTTCTGCAAGCTCTTCGGGGCGACCGTTCCATTCAGCGCCGCGAAGCTCGCTCAGCTCTACCCGACTCATCCGGTATTCGTGAAGAAGTGGGACCACGCCGTCGCTGCCGATGTCAGCGAGGGTTACCTCCTTCCAGCGGACGCCAAGGTTCTCGACCGGGTGGCCAAGCAATCGACAGTCGGCGGCTGAGCCCGAACTCGTCACCGGGACGTGCGAGGCGTCGCTCCTACTCCTGGACGAGGACTATGAAACCGGCTCGGCATCGAGCGAGACGATTGGCTGACTGTCACTCAGCCGCGAGCTCGACTGAGTCAAAGAACTCGAAGGACCTGCGACTCGTACCGCCGCTGGGCTGCTTAGCGCGACCCAGACGCAAACAATCGGGGGGGGGGCGCGGCGCCGCTCGGGCGAATGTCACGAGATCAAGTGCTTCGGTGATCGGACCAGGCAAGAGTCCGGCCTCGACATCCGCTTCCAGGTGAGCCGGCCCGGCCGCGAAGTCCTCATGAGAGAGGCGGGCAAGCACTTGTCCTTCCATTGAGCGTAAGGATTGGGTGTCGACGAGCGGGAGAGGTCAAGGATGCACGAGGCCATGGTCTCATCGACGGCAGAAGCCAACGCAAGAGCGTCATCGTGGGGTCACCGGAAGCCTCGAAGAAACCGGCGCGGTCCTCGGTCGAGGCCGACTGCTGATACCGGAAGAACGCCTCACCCTCCCCGGGTGTCTGGCAGATCCGAGCGAAGTCGTGCCACGTGTAGTCGGGATCGGCCAGCTGCTTGACAAGATTGACCGTAGCCAGGGCAATCAGAGGGACATGCCGTCGGACCTCCCCAAGACGACCAGCACCCCGGCCCGGTCACCGATGTGCCTGCGCTCAAGCAACCGCCGTCCTGCTCGACGTCTCGGCTCCGTCCCGTCATGCTGGGGCCATGGATGGCGCTCTCAGCTCCAGCCGCCCAGTGACGGGGATCCTGCTGACTGGGGGTACGAGCCGACGCATGGGCTTCGACAAGGCCTCGATGCTTATTGACGGCGTTCCTTGCGCGGCCAGGGTCGCAGCAGTGATGCAGGCGGTTGTCGCCGACGCCGTCGAGGTGGGCCCAGGCGTCTCTGGGCTACCAGCGGTTCAGGAGGAGCCGCCTGGTGGTGGGCCTCTGGTGGCAGTCTGCGCCGGGGCAAGGGCACTCAACGAGGTGGGAGGCGCGCGGTCAGCGCTCGTGCTGGCCTGCGATCTTCCCCTCGTCACCGAGGACCTTCTGCGGACGCTCGCCCACTGGCCCGGGAGCCGCTCGGTGGTACCGATCATCGAAGGGCGACCACAGCCGCTGTGCGCGCGTTGGTCCGCCGCGGACCTGGCAGCGGCGGCAGACCTGGCGGAGGCCGGGACGCGGTCCATGCGCTCGCTACTCGACCGCCCAGGCATAGAGCTTGTTGAGGAGGAACGCTGGCCAGGACAGGTGGACCGGCGCGCGTTCTCGGACGTGGACACGCCCGCCGACCTGAAAAGGATCGGCCTGGCCCACGATGCGCGAAGCGGCAGCACTGGGCGGGTGACCGCCGCTGGTGTTCGCCGGGCCGTCGGTACCATCAACCAGGTGGAGAGTGACCGATGATCCCTGTCGCTGAGGCTCGCCGGTTTGTTCTCTCGGCCTGCGGAGCACTCACCCCCGGGCGCGTGGCTGTGAGCGACGCCTCGGGTCATGTTCTGGCCGAAACCGTCCGAGCGACCGAGGCTGTGCCGCCGTTTGCGAACTCGGCCATGGACGGGTACGCGGTCCGGGCGGCCGATACGGTCCCGCCTTCGGCGCGCCTTCGTGTGGTGGGCAGCGTGATGGCAGGGGATGACCCGAAGACCTTCGTGTCGGCAGGTGAGTCCGTTCGGATCATGACAGGGGCACCGCTGCCTCTTGGCGCTGACGCCGTCTGCATGGTCGAACACACCCGTGTCGAGGAGGGCGGATCGATCGTCATCGTCGAGGAATCCGTGAGTCCGGGCACGAACGTACGGAACGCTGGCGAGGATATTGCGCCCGGCGATGAGGTCTTCGGGCCCGGGACGTATCTCGGGCCGGCCCATATGGGCGTGCTCTCAAGCCTCGGGGTCGAGAGTCTGCTCGTCCACCCCTGTCCGACCGTGGGCGTCCTCTCCACAGGCGACGAGCTCGCCACGACCACTGGCGCACTTGCGCCTGGGAAGATCCGCGACGCCAACCGTCCGGCGCTGCTCGCCCAGCTTGGGGCAGACGGCTTCGGTTCTGTCGATCTTGGCATGGCTGGAGACGACGAGGCGGCCCTGGCCACTCTCCTCGAAGACGCCGCATCTGGGTGCGACGCGGTCGTGTCGAGCGGAGGAGTGAGCGTCGGTGACCGCGACGTGATGAAGGCCGTGCTCGAGAAGCTGGGCGGGGCAACCATGCGTTCGGTGCAGATCGCCATCAAGCCCGCCAAGCCCTTTGCCTTCGGCGTGCTCGAGGCGACCGGGACGCCGGTCTTTGGGCTTCCCGGGAACCCGGTGTCTGCCCTCGTCTCCTACGAGCTGCTCGTCCGCCCCGCGCTTCGCTCCATGGCCGGCTGTACCGTGCTCGATCGACCCCGCCTGGCCGCCGTCGCCGAAGTCGACCTCCCCCGTCGCCGAGACGGCAAGTTGCATTTGTTGCAGGTGACGGCCCGCACCGGAGCCGACGGGGTGCTTCGGGTGCGGTTGTCTGGCGGTCAGGAGTCGCACATGCTGCGCGCTATGGCGCAGTCCAACGCTCTCGCCCTGCTGCCAGACGGGAACGGTGTCTGCTCGGGTGGGCGCGTCGAGGTGCTCCTCCTCGACGCCGACACGCTGTCCGCCCCACCGGAGGAGCCGTGGTGAGCGCGCCTTCGCCTCCCAGGTCACGCCGGTCGAGCGTACCGAAGGACCCGCCATCGGTAGGATCCACGTCCGGTGGCTCCTGAAGCACGGACCTGGATCGACCGCTACGCCGCGGCACTCGGCGTCGGCACCTTGTCGCAGGCCGAGGTCGACGCCTTGCTCGACCTGGCTGGCACCGCCGCCCACGCCTCCGAACGCATGGCCGCGCCCCTGTCGTGCTGGTTGGCCGCTACGGCCGGTCTAACCCCGGCGGAGGCTCTCGCCATGGCGCGAGACGTGGCGGAATCCCTTCCCCCCACCTGACCATTCCGGAGGGCGACGCCGACCGAGCGATCGCCGAACATCGCCGACGAGGCCCCTGCCCACGATCTCGTCGTAGGAGTTCGGACGGCAACCGACGCTCCTGCGCTTACGACGAGCCGGCCTCGGCTGGCTCCACGCTGACCGGGACAGCCGAATAGCGCGTCATCCCGGTCACCGGGTCGATCATGTCCTTGTCGGTCAGCACGTTCACGTTCGCGCCGTGGTGGCCGTGGGGAATCGACACGACGCCACGGCGGATCGACGGGTCGACCTTCGCGGTGCCCGTGAGCTGACCGCGACTGGTGCGGACCACCACCGGGTTCCCGTCGACGATTCCGGCGTCACTCGCGTCGTGGGGGTGCAGCAACACCAGCGCTGTCTCTCCGAGGAAGTCGAGGGCGCCGTTCAGCTTGCGGGGCTGTCGACGAGGCACCAGGACCAGCGGCGCCGGCGGCTCGAGCGTCCCGAGCTGGTCGACCAGCAGTTGCGGGGCTAGACGCCACCCGCCGGATCGGTCGAGGTAGCGCTCCACCCAGGGTGCGGGCACGTCGAACGGCACCTCCATGAAGCCCGTTGCCGCGACCTCGTCGTAGCTGCAACGGGCGGTAGCCATCACCTTTGCCAGCATCTCGTCGTCTGTGGCGTTCGCGTCGGCCAGGTCGTGGCCGAGCTGGCGGCCGATCTCGGCCAGCACCCACCACGCCGAACGGCGGTCGCCGACCGGCGCGACGACCGCCGGCGTGTGTTGGACGGAAACGCTGGGCATCAGAAAGTCCCACAGTGACACGTCGGCCCGCTCAAGCTGGTCCTTGGTGGGCAGCACGTGCGTGGAAATGGCGGTGGTGGGATTGGCAATGATCTCGGTGGTGACGAGCACCTCGAGCGAGCGGAGTGCCGGCTCGAGAACGTTGACGTCTGGGAACGAGGTGAGGATGCTGCCCCCGAGGTTCAGGAAGGCGCGGATGTTGCCCGCACCGATTTCGTCAGCGAGGACTGCGCACGGCCACTCCCCGAGGAACGCTTGCGCGTCGGGACGCGATCGCGGGCCTGGTCCGAAGATGCTTTCCACAGGCAGAATGGGGAGGTCGAATGCGTCGAACTGCAAGTTGAAGCCGGGATGGAACCAGACGCCTCCCGGGCGGTTCATGGCACCGGTGATGATCATCAGCACCCAGGCGAGCCAGGCGGTCACGTTGCCATTGGCCGCTCCCATCGTGACGCCCGTTCCCGTGTGGATGGCAACGGGCCCTGCCCGGCGGATTGCGCCGAGCAGTGACAAGAGCTCCTCCTCGGGCAGGCCGGCAACCTCGGCGACTCGCTCGAGCGTGAAGGGTTCGACCGCCACGGTCAGCTCGTCACGCCCGACGGTGCGGTGCTCAAGCACCTCGCGGTCGGCGCCCTCACGGAGCAACTCCCGGATGACGAAGGCGAGGACGGCGTAATCCGTGCCCGGTCGCGGGGCGAGGTGGGCGGTGGCCAGCCGGGCCGTCTCGGTCAGGCGAGGGTCGAGGACCCAGACCTCGGCATGGGTCCGCACGGTCCGGATGGAGGTCACGGGATCCGAGAGAGCGATGTTGTGCCCGTGGGACACGACAGGATTGACCCCGATGTACATCACGAACTTCGCATGGTCGTAGTCGATGTGGGTGGTGAAGCCAGGGAAGCCGCCGACGACGTGGGAGACGAGCGTCTTCGCCGTGCCGTCGATCGTCAGGGGGCTGAACTTGGCCGGCGTGCCGATTGCGTTGAACAGCGCCTCGACCATGCGGTAGCCGGCCGCGTCCATACCGAGTCCGCTGCCGAAGTACACGCCGATCGCCTCGGAACCGTGTCGGTCGATGATCATGCGCAACCGGTCCCCCATGTCGTCGAGGCAGGCGCCCCACGTCGTCGGCTGCAGCTGCCCCTCCACCCGCATCATCGGCCGCTCGATGCGGTCTGGGTGGTGGTGGATCTGGGGCAACGCCCGTCCCTTCGGGCAGGTGTACCCCTTTGAGAGGGGGTGGTCCTTGTCGCCCCGCACGCGAACAACCTCGTCGCCCGCGACGTCAACCACGATCCCGCAGATTGCCGTGCAAATCCGGCAGAAGCTCCGGACGGTCTGCGTCTCGGGCTCACTCATCAGGCCCGCTCCCCAAGAAATCGACGTATACCGACTGAAGGACGACTAACGCTACCTCGTTGGCCGCGGTGTCGATCCCGCTGATGCCACTGCGCCGTCGCGACGCAACTCCGCGGCTGTCTTCTCGGCGGCGTCGCCCTGCAGGTCAAAGATGGCGACCCGGTGACCGTCCGCGGAGGTGGCGAACCGCGCCGAGTCCGATCACCGACACGCCACCTGTGACGACGGCGACCCGACTCATTCTCCTGTCCCGAGCGGGGTGAACTCGAGGTGGAGAGCGTTGAGCCCGCGCAGGATGTAGGTCGGTTCGTACTGGTACCGGCGTGCGCCGGCGGACCCGTGGTGCTCCTCGGAGATGCGGATATCTCCCATTCGATCCAGGATCCGCCCCAGGCTGATGCGGCCCTCGGCCCTGGCCAGCGGGCCACCAGGACACGCGTGGACCCCACGCCCGAAGGCCAGGTGCTCCCGGACGTTCGCCCGGTCGAGCCGGAAGGCACCGGGCTGGTCGAAACGGCGGGGATCACGGTTGGCCGCGCCGGGGAGAAGCATCACCGTCGTTCCCGCGGGCACGTCGACGGTGGCGAGCTTGGTGGTCCGCTTCGCCAGCCGGAAATCCGCTTTGACCGGACTCTCGAAACGAAGCGCCTCCTCGACGAACGTCGGGATCAGGTCTCGCTCGGAGCGAAGCTGCTCCTGGACCTCAGGGTGTTCCCCAAGGATCTGGAGCGCGGTAGCGAGAAGCCGAGCAGTTGTCTCCTGTCCGGCGCCGAAGAGGAATGTCGCGATTCGGACGACGTCGATCACATCGGGTGTCGAGCCGTCGGGGAACTTGGCCGTGGCGAGATCGCTGAGTACATCGCCACGTGGCTGGCGGCGCCGCTCCTCGATGTAGGAGATGAAGAACTCGTCGAGGAACTCGAGCGCGTTTAGGGTCTCCCATTGGTGATCCCCGGGATCCTCCATGTCTCCCGGACGTTGGTAGCCCAACCGTCGCAGCAACAGGTCGTGATCAGACTCGGGAACGCCGAGCAGGTCCGCTACTACCAGAAGGGCGAACGGTTGCGAGTAGTCCTTGATGAATTCGCAACGGCCTTGGCTAACGAACTCGTCGAGCTGGCGGTCGGCCAACTGCCACATGAAATCTTCATTCTCCCTTAGGCGCTTCGGCGTGATGAGCCGCATCAGCAGGGCGCGGTGCTTCGTGTGCTCCGGTGGGTCCATGGTCACAAAGTGCTCGTTCATCGGCAATTCGCCGCGGTGCTCTTCGATGAAGGCCCCGAGGTCGTCCCCGTCAGGTTTCGATGGCAGTGGGGCGAAGGGTCCGATCACCGAGTTGCAAGACGAGAAGTCTTCGGTATTGCGGTACACCTCGACGAGCTCGTCATAACCGGTCACTGCGATGGTGCCCTGGCTCGACTCGCGGACAACCGGGCACTGGGCCCGCAGGTACTCGAAGTAGGGGTAGGGGTCGTTGACCAGTGACTGGTCGGTGAAGAAATCGATGGTGTCAAAGTCGGTCACGGCACCTCCGCTGCGTGCGGGCCCATGAGATTACGGGCCTACTGGCCATATCACCCGGGTGGCTGAGCAGTTGCACAACACCGCTGAGCGTATGCTTAGCACCCATGGCCTGACCCGGCAACGACGTCTGCGTCACATGCGAGAGTGCGGAACGAGATGACGGCGATGCGCAGAATCGGCGCGGAGGACTCGAAGACCCGAGCCGCCCTCTTGGACGCCGCGCAGGCGTTGATGCTCGAAGAGGGTTACGCCGCCGTGACGTCCCGTCGGGTGGCTGCGAAGGCCGGCCTGAAGCCGCAGCTGGTCCACTACTACTTCCGCACGATGGACGACCTGTTCCTCGCCCTGTTCCGCCAAGGCGCAGAACAGAACCTGGAACGCCAAGCTCGAGCCCTGTCGTCGACGCAACCCCTCCAGGCCCTGTGGGCCTTCAGCACCGAGCCTGCCGGAACAGCGATAACGATGGAATTCATGGCCCTCGCCAACCACCGCAAAGTGATTCGTGACGAGATCGCCAATTACGGTGAGCGGTTCCGCCGGCAACAGGCAGACGCCCTGTCGAGAATCCTCGAGAGATACGGGATCGACACCGACGCATTCCCACCGGCTGCCCTCCTCGTGCTCATCACGAGCATCTCCCGTGTCCTGGTCATGGAGGACGCGCTGGGTATGACAATCGGCCATGGCGAGACGATCGCCCTCATCGAACGTCTCCTTGCCCGCTACGAGGGTGAAGCGCTGCCCTAGAAGACTTCCGCCCTCCACCTACCAGTACTCCGGAGACGGCCGTGCCAATGCCGACGCCTATGAGAAGGAGGCGCCCTGCTCAGCCTGCGCGGAGCTTCTTGGCCATCGACTGCAACAACTTCCAGCCGATCGCACCATTCTCTTGCACGAGCGGACGAAAATCCCAAAAGGTGAGTCCATAACAAGCGAGTTCGCTCACGGCGGTGATCGTCGCCGAGCGCGTCCCCTCGTCGATCAGCGCAATCTCACCGAAGTAGTCCCCCGGCCCCAGGGTTGTACGCGGCGCTCCCCCGACGGAAACTGTCGCCTCCCCGGAGTCGATCAAGAAGAACGCGGCGCCACCCGACCCCTCCCTGACGACCGTTTCTCCTTTGGCGAAACGGCGCTCCTTGAACAGCCGCGCGATCTGCTCGACTTCGTGGCGGTCGAGTTCGGCGAAGAGCGGGACGCGTTGGAGGGCTTCCACCGGAGCGCCTGCCATCAAGGCCGTCCTAGATCCCCACCCGGGTGACCGCCCGGCACTGCAGCAGGTACAGGGCTCCACCGGCAAACGCCCATTCGATATCGCGGGCGGGGCCGTAGACCTCCTCGCAACGGAGCGCGAGCCGGTGCAGCTCGGCGAGCTGATCATCGTCAAGGCAGAGTTGCTCGACGAGATTGGGGGGGACCTCCTCCTCGACCGTGTCTCCGCTGGCGAGGGGGCGGACGGCACGTTTCTTACGTCCCGCCTTGCGCTCGAGCACCTGGCCCGAACGGTCGATCCGGTAGTGGTCCGGGATCACAAGGCCTGCGACCACCGCTTCGCCGAGGCCCCAGCTGGCCTCGATCATGCATTCGTCCGCCCCGTTCATCGGATTCAACGTGAACATCACCCCGGCGATGTCCGAGTCGAGCAGCGTCTGGACGACCACCCCGACACTCGGGCGGGTGAACAGGCCGACGCGCTGTCGGTAGGTGATGGCTGAATCCGAGTTCGCCGACCACCAGATCTCTCTCACTGCTGAGCTCACCTCCGCGACCGAAGGGACGTTGAGCAGCGTGAGGTGTTGACCGGCGAAGCTGGCCTCGGCGCCGTCTTCATCGACGGCCGATGAACGGACGGCCAGCGGCGCCTGCAAGGGTCGGACGGACTTCGCAACCCTCTCGATGGCACGTTCCTCACCCGAAGCAACGGCCTCAACGATCGATCCGGAGAGCGCGACACCGGGTGGAACCGAAAGACCCTGTCGCGCGGCGTCGCCCAGTCCGACCGCCTTCGATCCGAAGATAGCGCTATCGCTCGCCTTGGCGAGGGGGACAACCTCTTTCACGCCAGCACGGACACTTCGCCGGCGTCTCCGTCGACCCGTACGCGTATCCCGTCGGCAATGCGTTCGGTCGCATCGCGCGTCCCGACGACGCCTGGGATGCCGTACTCACGGGCGACGATCGCCGAATGGGAGAGGAGGCCGCCGTTGTCTGTCACGATCGCCCCCAGGAGCGGCAAGAGGATGTTAAATGCCTCCGTCGTCGCCTCCGTCACAAGGACGTCACCTTGGACGATCCGGTCGAACTCGGAGGGGCCAGAAACGCGCCGTGCCGGCCCTTCGTAGACGCCTCGGCTGGCTGCCAACCCGCGGAGAAGATCCGCTTCGTGCTGCGCTTCGGAGCTCCCGAACACCGAGCCCAGTGCGATCCCGGTGGCGAGCATCAGCCGTGCCATGGCCGGGGGGAGCCCAGAGGGGTCGGGCGGCGGAGCGGCAGGCGGGCCCATGACGGCCGGGGCGTCTTTGGCGCTGTGTGTGGCGCGGTATTCGAGCCGCGCTTCCAGGTCGTCTGCGGACGGCCCCCCCGACCCTGAAAGCAGCGAACACATCTCCTCGAAGCCGGCGTCAATGAGATGCACGGCGGCGTGGATGTCGCCCCTACTCTCGAGGCGCCGCCCGCCGGACAGCACCGCACGTCGCATCAGTCCCGACGCCCAGATGTCGCTGTAGATGCCGCGCTCGTCGCGGAGCCGGTACGTCAACCGAGCCTCTCCGAGCAGCTCGTCGAACTCGCTCCGCTGCTGCTCGGGGACCTGGTTGCGCACATCGGCGAGTCCGGTCTTCTGTCTCCGAGGTCCCGAGGTCTCTCCCGGTGACGGCCACCCGCATCGCCCGGATCAGCACATCGGGCAACTCGAGCGCCGAGGGCTCCGAAATGTCGAAGCCGTCGAGGGGCCGATATCCGACCAGGTCGAGATAGCCCGACACGGCCGATCCCGCGTCGCCCCCGAGGGTGCGCAAAGCCGCGAGCACCTGGCCGGGGTCGTCCTCAGACTGGAGCAGTTCTCGAGCAGAGGAGTCCTGGGCGATCGTGGTAATCAGCCGCTCAAGCTCATCGGACCCACCTGCAGAGACCGATGCCGAACCGCGCATCAGACCGAGTAGTTCGGCCGGGGGGAGCCCGGTCCAGGCCCCGACGTGCGCAAGGAAGTCTCCGGTCGGGAGCATTGCCGCGGCGGTAAAGCGCATGTGCTGAGTCAGCATCGCCGCGTGGTGGTCGCGGCATCGGGTGAGGTAGGCGACCAATGCCTCGTCGGAGAGTCCGTCGGGATCGATCGCCTGAATCTCCCGGTGCGTCGCGATCGAAGACGGCTTGCAAATGTCGTCCCACTCCCGAAGCTGTTCCCGCCAGAGCTTTCCTTGGAAGACCTCCTCCGCTCGCTGGAAGCGTTGAGGGATCTCTTCCTCCGCCACCGGCACCATGGTGTGGTAACAGAACCCGTTCACATACGCCATCTCGAGGCTGCCGAGGAGCATCCCGTAATACCGCGCGAATTCGCGGGTACCCCGTCCGGCGGCGTCGGGATGGATCTCTGCCCAGTAGCGGGTCACGGGGCGGGGAAAGTGCACGGGGTCAAGTTCCCAGGTCCCCGGGCCAGGGGGCTCGAAACGAAGCTCTGCTGACGTATCTGAACTCGTCATGTACGAATTCCCTCCGAACTTCGGCGCCCCTAGCGCCGAAGTTGGATTATGTGTCTGTCCTGCCCGGACCGCAAGGCTCCTTGTCGCGCCAACCCCTCTGGCTTCGAGACCTCCAGCTCGTCAACATTGGATTCCTCGTCCATACCGCCCCTCCTGCCTCCAACCGGTGCAGGTGACGCGTACGCCCGACTCGCTGGACCGGGTAACTTCCCGGCGCAAAGAAAGAGGTCCATTTCAGCCGCCGTTGACAGCAGCGAGGGCCAGGCCTGGACAAGCTCGCTGACGGGGGAACTCCAGCTCTCAGTCGTGCTGGCCAGTTTGGCTGTACTGTCCCTCGTGAAGGGACCTTGGGAGGAGGAACTGGTGGGTCGCATACAACGCGATATCAACTTCTTCGACTCGGCGGTGATCGAGAACCCGTTTCCCCACTATGAGGATGTGCGGGCCACGGGCCGGGTGGTGTGGAACGACTTCATTCACGGGTGGATGGTTCCCGGATTCGACGACTGCGCTACCGTGCTCACAGACGACGGCCAGCACTTCACGGCGGTTCCCAGCACGCCGGAGATACTTCCGTGGTTCGAAGCCCCGACCATGATCTCGGTGGACGGCGATACGCACCGTCGGCTCCGCAATTGCCTGTCGCCGCTGTTCACCCGCCGGGCCGTGGCGCACTGGGAGCAGCGGGTTCGTGTCGTCGTCGACAAGCTGCTGGCGCCGCTGGACGAGGGGGACGACAGCTTCGACCTGATCGCCGACTTCACGATGATCCCGACGATCATCGTGGCAGAGATGCTGGGTGTCCCCGAAGACCGACACGGCGACTTCCGACACTGGTCGAACACGATCGTCAGTAATCTGGCCTGGGGCCATGAGGATGCCTCCGTACGGGCGACTCTGCGGCAGGCTTCGACGGAGCTCAACGAGTATCTGCGCGAGGAGATCGACCGTCATCGCCGCGATCTACCCGACGACCTGCTGACCGCCATGGTCGGGATGGCCGAGAAGGGCTCCATGGACGACGAGGAGGTACGTGCCGCCGCCGTGCTCCTTCTGATAGCCGGCTACGACACGACCGCCAAGCTCCTCTCCAACGCGCTCGTTGCACTCGAGCTCCACCCAGTGCAGCGCCGGCTCGTCGTCAACGACCCCACCCTCGTGCCCGCCACCATCGAGGAGGTTCTTCGCTGGCGAGGCACCGTGCAGTCCATCCCCCGCATTGCCGTCCACGACATGACGCTCGGCGACTCAGAGGTAGCCGCGGGAGAGACGGTCCACGCCCTCATCGGCGCGGCCGACCGCGACCCCACTCGCTGGGTCGACCCGGGAACCTTTGACGTCAACCGCGAGGCGAAGGCCAACTACGGATTCGGCTGGGGCTCCCACCTATGCTTGGGGGCACCACTCGCCCGTCTCGAGTCGAAAGTTGCGATCGAGCAGCTGCTCCGCCGAGCGCCCGAATACCAGCTGCGGGACATCAAGCTGGGGCCATCCTTCTTCGTACGGGGACCCGAACGCGGATTCCTCGATGTCGCAGTCCGGGCCTAATCACCAGCAGCGGCTCATGGAGCTACTGCGGCGCGGATGCCCGGGTGTCGGAGCCAGTCCGGAAAGTGTCGTGAAGGAACCGGAGCCAGTGTGTCTGCGATTTGCAGCCGGGACTTCACAGTTCGCGATCGAACGGTGTGGTGAGGTGAGCGGACGACTCTCGAACCAATCCACGACAAGAAAATGAACTCCCCTGGCTCATGACCAGGCGTTTCGCTCGGGGGGTCCGATGATCCTTTGCTCGTAGTGGGAGATGGCTTGTCCAACGCGCACCAGCCTTGGAGCTGGTCATGAATCAGGCCGGCTCAGGACGCCAAGGTATCCCGCTGGGCGCCCTTGGATCGGGGGTCAGGAGCGACCCTCCCGCACCGTCGACCTCCAGCGCTTCGAGGTTCTGGTGGCCCTCGGTTTCGGGAGCTTGCTTGGGCGCGGACCCGATGCGAGGGACGATGAACGAGGCCACGAACGCCGCCAGGCAGAGGAAAGCGGCCAGGACGAAGGCTCGGGCGTACCCTGAGGTGAACGCCATCGCCGTAGACACCGACCCCTGGCCACGGCTCAGCGCGGAATGGGTGCGGTCGATGGCAATGGTGGCGAGGGCGGCCAAGCCGATCGAGCCACCCATCTGGCGTGACGTATTGAGCACGCCCGATGCCAGACCGGCTTCAGTGAAGGGCACGGCCGAGGTGGCGGCGGAAGCAAGCGGCGTGAAGAGCAGGCCGAGAGCGAAAGAGATGATGCAGCCGGGGCCGAACAGATGGCCCCAATAGTGGCTGTGGGAATGGATCGTCGAGAGCCAGACGAAACCGCCGGCGGCAAGCACGGTCCCGACCAACAGGAGCGGCCGCACGCCGAGTTTCGGCAATTGGCGCGAGCCCACCTGGGCACCGATGACGATCGAGATGCCCATGGGGAGAAAGGCCAGCCCGGCTCTGAGCGCGCTATAGCCAAGCACGTTCTGCAAATAGAGCGACATGAAGTACCACATGGAGAAAAACGCCGCACCGATGAGAAACATCACGGCATTGGCCCCGCTCACTGATCGCGAGCGAAACAGTCGGAACGGTACGAGCGGAGTGAATGCCACTCTGAGCTGGATAAAGGCGAAAACCACCAGGAGCACTGCGGCCACGGCCAGGATTGACAACGTGTAGGTCGAGCCCCACGCATGGGTGTCGGTACCAACGATGGCATAGATGAGGGTCGCCAGCCCGGCTGTAACGGTGACAGCACCGGCGATGTCGAGCTTGGGCGTGTTCTCGTCACCCCGGTGTCGCTTGGCCTCGGTCAGATACACGAGAGCCGCCACAGCGGTAACGGTGCCGATCGGAATGTTGACGAACAGGACCCAGCGCCATGAGATCTCGGCGGTGAGCACACCACCGAGGACCGCGCCGGCAGCTCCCCCTGCCCCGGCCACCGCGCTCCAGGTACCGAGCGCCTTGGCCAACCGGGCTCCCGAGAAGGTCGTGACGATGATAGTGAGCGTGGCCGGCGACAAGACTGCCCCGCCGATTCCCTGCATGGCTCGAGCGGTGGTAAGCCACGCCGAGTTCTGGGCCAACCCGCCGACCAAGCTGGCAATGGTGAAAAGGCCCAGCCCGAACAGGTAGACCCGGCGGCGGCCGAATAGGTCGGCGGCGCGTCCACCAAGCAACAAGAATCCGGCGAAGGTCAGCACGTACGCGTTGACGACCCACTGAAGTCCCGTTGGGCTGTAGTGGAGGTCGCGTCCGATCGACGGCAGTGCGACGTTGACGATGGACACGTCAAGCACCACCATGAACTGGGCCACGCAGGCGATAGTCAGGATGACCCAGTCGGGCACTCGGCGCCCGTTGGGCGTGCTCGGTGAACCGTCGTCGGTCCGAAGAACGTCACTCATGACAGAACGTGTGCCTCACAGATAGTTTGGTGGGAGCAGGCGTACGAAAGTGGTCGGATATGCCCTCTGCAACGGGTGATCGATGGCACATCCACGCCAACTGAGTGTCTTGTCGTGTTGCAACCCCAGATGAGAAATGAATCTTCCCGTGACAGCGGAATGAGCGTCCTCACCGGACGATGGCCCGGTAACGGTCGATCGACCGGCTCCCGTTGCGCCGTCACCGAAGCAGTTTGCAGCAGTACCTGACGAGAGGGTGAATTTGCACCGACAAGGGTCGCCATCTGCTCTGCAACAGTCGATTCTCCCGTGCCAGGAAGTCCGGTCACGAGCATGAGTCCAGGTGGATCCACGCCTCGATCGTTTCACAAGTTCTCTTGATCTGACACGCCGTGGTATCCCACCGACCAGGCGTTCGGGGGCACCGATTTTATGGGTCGCCGGCATGGGCTCATGCGCATGGACCGCACCGAGGTGACGCGCTCCTTCGGCGGTCAACAACGAGGTCGATCGTGATGCGCTTTCGGGTGAGACCCCTGAATGAAACGACCTGGCCGGACTTCGAGCGGCTGGTGGAGCGTCATAATGGCGTCTGGGGTGGCTGTTGGTGCATGGCCTTCCACTCAGAGGGCGTAGGGCGCACAAGAACTGTGGCGCAGAATCGATCCGAGAAAGAACGTCGAGTCCGAGAGGGTCAGGCGCACGCTGCCCTGATGTACGAGTTCTATGTCGGCGTCCTCGTCATGGAGAAACGCCTCGACGTTCCAACTCCGGGTGGCGTCCGTTGGATCGTCGTGGGCCACCGGGAACGCCTCGGACCACCCTGGCTCTGGTCGCGACCCACGACGCGTTCCGGCCGGCGTCGAGACGGGCATCCGGCTTACCGCTTCTGCCTCCGACGCCGCCCATGCCGAGCTCCTATCCCAGGGAGTCGAGGTGGGCGAGGTGCTGCGCTGACCAGGGGTCCCCGCGATGTTTGCCATCGGCGACCAGGACCGCGACGGCCTGGAACTCATCGAAGCCGCTGGCCCATCGGCTTAACCTGCGAAACGATGGAGACTCTATGAAGCTGAACAAAGAGTTCACAGCCCCTCTGGAAGAGAGCCCCAACAAAGCGGGCCTGCACGTACGTGGTCATGCCGGGGTCGGCCGAGTGCTTCGGCACGCGAGGACTGGTCAAGGTGCAGGGCCTGGTCGATGGCCACCCCTTCCAAGCTCATTCATGGCACTCGGCGATGGCCTCCACAAACTGCCCATCAAGGCGGAACTGCAGAAGGTCATCGCCAAGGGGCCCGGGGACCAGGTAACCGTCGTGCTCCAAGAGCGCCTAGAGCGGGGAGGCAACTGATGTCTGCGGCCGAGATCGACGACTACCTGCGCCGCCTGGAGGAGCCGAAGCGCTCGACACTCAACCGACTACGCCGCGACATCCTCGCTGTGGTTCCCGACGCCGAGCAGTGCATCTCTTACGCTCTGCCAGGCTTCAAAGTCGCGGGCAAGACGATCGCCGGTTTTGCCGCCTTCAAGAACCACCTGAGCTACCTGCCCCACAGCGGCTCGGTGTTCCCGGAGCTGACTGAAGAGCTGACCGGATACGAGAAGTCGTCCGGGTCCTTGCACTTCCCAATCGATCAGCCTCTCCCGCCCGAACTGGTCGAGAAGCTGATCACCGTGCGGCTAGCGCAGGCCTTCCCTCAAGTACCTGGAGACAGATCTCGGAGCTAGAGCGAGACCTGGTTTCCACGCGCTCGGTGAAGCGAGCGCCCTTTTCGAATTCGGAGTAGGGCAGTGTCGACAAGGACCGCTCTATATTCCGGGACGCGAGAGACCTCGAATGATTGATAGTCCGTCCGATATCGCTCAAGTAACGGCAATCAAGCATCGGACGGTCAACCGAGTTCAGCCTGCATCCCGAGTTCACTGGACGTTCTGGGAGCTCATCATCATGGTACGCGGAGCTAGCCAGCGCAGGCAGCGCTCGCGATAGTTGTCCTGCAAGCACGTCGGGAACGCTCCATCCGGAGGGCAAGGACCGGTCGGTCAGATACCGTAATCCAACGCACCATTACCCGATGATTCATCTGGACGGCTTGTGGACAACACTGGTTCGCGACGCCTGAACCTTGGACCCTCGGGTTTCCTCCTCTTGCAGTCCCAAAGCGGACGAAGCGGGACGCCCGGCGGCGGATGCGCCGCTCCAGCCGTTCGGCGTGGGTAGCGGCAAGTCGGGGAGTTCGGGCATGGGGGGCGCGGTAGAACCGGGTCTTCGCCAGCTCGACCAGCAGCAGGTAGACGACGACCATCCCGAACAGCAGAAGGAAGAAGGTCGTCGGCAGCGGCGTGAAGCCCAGCAGGTGGGCCAGCCCCGTGTACGGCAGGATGGCACCGACCAGAGCGGCTCCGGTCGGCACCAGCAGCATCGGCAGGCTGGGCCGGCTCTTGAAGAACGGCACCCGCCGGGTCCGGATCACGTAGACGACGAGGGTCTGGGTGGCGATCGACTCGACGAACCAACCGGTCCTGAACTCGGTGTGGCCGGCGTGGAGCAGGGAGAGCATCACCCAGAAGGTGAGGAAGTCGAAGATCGAGCTGACCGGACCGAACACCGACATGAAGCGCCGGATGAACTTCATGTCCCACGCCGCCGGCCGGGCCAGCGCCTCGGGGTCCACCCGGTCGGTCGGGATCACCAGCTGGCCGGCGTTGTAGAGCAGGTTGTTGAGGAGGATCTGCGACGGCAGCATCGGCAGGAACGACAGGAACACCGAGGCACCGGCCGCACTGAACATGTTGCCGAAGTTCGAGGACGTGGACATCAGGACGTACTTCATGGTGTTGGCGAAGATGCGGCGGCCCTCCATCACCCCTTCGGCCAGCACCCCGAGATCCTTGTCGAGCAGCACCACGTCGGCGGCGTCCTTGGCCACGTCGGTTCCCGAGTCCACCGAGATCCCGACATCGGCGTGGTGCAGCGCCACCGCGTCGTTCACCCCGTCGCCGAGGAAGGCCACGTCCTTTCCGGTGCGGCGGGCCACCTTGATGATCCGCGACTTCTGATCGGGGCTGATCCGGGCGAACACCGTCGTGGTCAGGATCGCCGCTTCGAGGTGGTCGTCGTCGAGCGACTCGACCTCGGCACCGCTGAGCACCCCCGCGCAGTCGACCCCGATGTCCGAGCACACCTTGGCTGCCACCAGGCCGTTGTCCCCGGTGATGATCTTGACCTCCACCCCCAGCCGCTGGAGCTGGGCGATGGAGGAGCCGGCGTCGGCCTTCGGGCGGTCGGCGAAGGTCAGGAACCCGACCAGCGCCAAACCCTGCTCGTCCTCGGCGGTGAGCGCCTCCATGCCCTCGGCCGAGCGGGTGGCCACGGCCACCACCCGGGCCCCTTCGGAGAACAGCGCCTCCAGCGCCGGCCGAGCGCCGTCGGGGACGTTCGCGCACCGGTCCAGCACCACCTCGGGTGCGCCCTTGGTGATCAGGAGCGGCTTGCCAGCGGGGTCCTTGACCAGCACCGAGGCCAGCTGTCGCTCGTGGTCGAAGGGAAGGACGCCCAGCCTCTGGTAGCCGGCGGCCGTGGCGGCGATCTCCCCTCCGCAGCCGCCCCGGGTGCCGACCACAGGGCCTGGTCCAACGCGTTCCCCCCGACCGGCCCCTCTGCGGTGACCGTCGCTTCGTTGCACACCAGCCCGAGCAGCAGCGGGCGATCGCTCTCCTGCCCGTCGGCGTCGAGTCCCCGCTCGAAGGTGATCACCCCTTCGGTGAGGGTGCCCGTCTTGTCGGTGAAGAGGATCTCGATGTTGCCCAGGTCCTCGATGGCGACCAGCCGCTTCACCAGCACCTTCTTCGCCACGAGGGCCTTCGAGCCGGCGGAGAGGCTCACCGTCACGATGGCCGGCATCATCTCGGGGGCGATGCCCACGGCGATGGCCAGCGAGAAGAGCAGTGCTTCGATGAGGGGTCGTGACAGCGCCACGTTGACGATGAAGATGAACGCCGTCAGCACGGCCGCCACCTCGAACAAGAAGCGCGAGAAACGCGACAGGCCCACCTCGAAGGCGGTCTGGCCCTGCTTCTCGGCCAGGCCCGCAGCGATCTGCCCGAAGGCGGTGCGGGCTCCGGTCGGAACCACCACGCCAAGGGCCGACCCCTGGTGGACGATCGTCCCCATGAAGGCGCATCCCGGCTGGTCCAGCGCCTGGCGGTCGGTGACGGGCGCCACCGACTTGGCTACCGGCATCGACTCGCCGGTCAGCACGCCTTCGTCGCACTCAAGTTCGTCGACCTTCAGCAAGCGGAGGTCGGCCGGTACGAGAGCGCCGATGCGGAGCGACACCACGTCGCCGGGCACGAGGTCGGCAACCGGGACCCGGCACGCCCGTCCGTCCCTCAGGACCTCGGCCTCGTGCCGGATCTTGCCGCGGAGGGAGGCCATCGCCACCTCCGCCCGGTACTCGTTGAAGAAGCCCAGACCGACGCTGAGGGCGACGATCACCGCGATGATCACCGCATTGGTGCCACCGCCGGTCAGCCCCGACACCAGCGCCGCCCCGAGCAGGAGGACCAGGATCGGGTTCCGGATCTGACGGAAGAGCACGGCGGTGGCACGCACCCGATGCGTGCCGAGCGCGTTCGGCCCGAACTGTCGTAACCGCTCCGCCACATCGTCGGACGAGAGCCCGTCAGGGCCACTTCCCAGGCGCGAGAGCACCTCGTCGGGCGAGAGACCGGCGGCGTCGGCCAAGTCCAACTCCCCGAATGGAGCGCGCGCGACCACCACCATGGGAACAGCTTCACTGCTGGAACTCAATGCCGCTAGGGCCATTGGTCTGACTTGCTCCACAAGGAGCGAGTACTCCCTAATAGGACGATCGGGACACATCGGAGACCCCGAGAGGGGGAGGGCACCGCACGCACAGAAGATGTTGGCGAAGTCCGGGCGGATGGGTGTGGCCCAAGGGGCGCTTCGTGCGGTAGCACCCGACTTCTTACCCTGGACGGCTCTCGCGGTTGGCGGTCCCGACTCTCAAGCACCCCGACCGACAGCTCTGGAGCGTTGACTCGGACAGGAATAGTGCCGTTGTAGTTACAACGTTGTGGAGAGAGGTAACCGGACAACAGTCGACCACGAAGTCCGTGCCCGACTGCGCCGTCTCCAGGAGTGGTTTACCGATCGTGAACCCGAGGTTCGCGATCTCAGAGCCCGATCAGAAACGTCGACCGATACCTCACTGCCTCACAAGCGACAGCGCCGGCTGTCCCCCGATCAGGTCAGGATCCACCGGTCTCTCCGCCAATGAGAGCATCGGTTGACCTCGGACCGAGGACACGAGCTGATTGCCGCCTACAAGGCGCGAGTCCCATCAACGAACTGGCCAGGCAGTTCGAGATCCGCCGATCAATGGTGCTGGATCATGTCAATCGAGCTTTAGCCAAGCGTCGATCCTGCGCTGGGTCGACATCAGGTCGAGGCAGCAGCTCAGCTGGACCGAACTGGTAAGTCGCTTAGACGTCGGTAACCACTTTGGTGTGCATGCCAGCACCGTCAGGCAGTCACCTCGTTCGAGCCGGAAACTAGTTGCGCGACTGCCAGGGACAGGAACCCTGAGGGTTCAAATCCAACCGAGGTGCGCTCCTTCGAAATGATAATTTGCCCATCGGTTGCGACCCAGACCTGCCCAAACAACGGCGTGAGGAGTGACATCAGTGGCCAAGGTGCTGTGCGTTCTCTACGACGACCCAGTAGATGGGTACCCAACCACGTACTCTCGAGACGAGATCCCTCGGATCTCGTCCTATCCGGGCGGTCAGTCGACACCGTCGCCGCACGCTGTCGATTTCATCCCGGGCACGCTCCTTGGCAGTGTTTCGGGCGAACTCGGCTTACGGAGCTTTCTCGAGGGTGCTGGACACACCTTCGTGGTTACCTCCGATAAGGACGGAGCGGACTCGGAGTTCGAGCGCGAACTCGTCGACGCCGACATCGTCATCTCGCAGCCGTTCTGGCCGGCGTACCTGACCGCTGAGCGGATCGAGAAAGCGGAGAACCTCAAGCTCGCGATCACCGCCGGCATCGGGTCGGATCACGTCGATCTCCAGGCGGCGATCGACCGTGGGATCACGGTGGCCGAGATCACCTACTCAAACAGCATCAGCGTCGCCGAGCACGTCGTGATGATGATCCTGTCACTCGTACGCAATTACATCCCTTCCTACCAGTGGGTCGTCCGGGGCGGCTGGAATATCGCCGACTGCGTCGAGCGTTCCTACGACCTTGAAGGCATGGCCGTCGGCACCGTCGCGGCCGGGCGCATCGGGCTCGCGGTGCTCAGGCGGCTGGGGCCTTTCGACCTGGACCTTCACTACACCGATCGGCACCGTCTGGGAGCGGAAGTCGAGAGCGAGCTAGGTCTCACGTTTCACGAGAGCGCTGGAGCCATGGTGCCGCACTGCGACGTCGTCACGATCAACGCGCCGCTGCACCCCGAGACCGAGCACCTCTTCGACGACCAGCTGATCGCCACGATGAAGCGCGGCTCGTACATCGTGAACACGGCCCGGGGGAAGATCTGCGACAGGGACGCGATCGTACGGGCCCTTGAGAGTGGGCAGCTCGCCGGCTACGCCGGGGACGTGTGGTTCCCGCAGCCACCCCCCGCGATCACCCATGGAGGACGATGCCGAACCATGGCATGACGCCCCACATCTCGGGCTCCTCCCTGTCGGCTCAGGCCCGGTACGCGGCGGGTACCCGTGAGATCCTCGAGTGCTGGTTTGAGGACCGGCCGATCCGCGAGGAGTACCTCATCGTTGACGCCGGCCACCTGGCCGGCGCGGGGGCGCACGCCTACAGCGAAGGCAACGCGACGGCCGGTTCGGAAGAGGCGGCTCGCTTCAAGGGCTGACACGTCGATTTGCACGTGGGCCGAGCGGTGACATCAGCCGTGGCGTGTCTAGCTACCGGTTGAGTTCAGCCGGATCGCCTCGCCGATGATGTGGGGAGAGGCAGGTGCTGACATTGCACAGGACCTGAATTCGAAGTTCCGGCACTGCTCCACACGAAAGCCCGTCTCGGCGATCATCGCTTCGGTGTCTCGGTTGGCGTGGCAGCCGCCCAGGAGGAGCGGCCAGATCCGGTCGACGCGGTCCTGGAGCCGCGCCTGGCGAGGATTGCGGGAGCGGACATGTTCGTAGAAGCGAAGCTGGCCGCCCGTCCGAAGCACGCGGTGAAGTTCGCCCAGGGCTCGGCGCTGATCGGGGACCGAGCACAGCACGAGCGACACCACTGCTGCGTCGAACGACTCGTCCTCGGCTGGCAACCTCTCGGCAGTACCGTCCACGACCTGAATGCGGACGGGGGCAACGATAGCCGCCTCCGTGGCGAGGTGCCGTAGGTGGGGTTCGGGCTCTACGGCGACCACCTCGACCACCTCGGCCGGATAGTGGGCAAAGCACAGCCCGCTACCCGCGCCAATCTCGATGACCCGGCCCGACAGGCCGGCCAGCAGTTCGTCACGATGGGCGGCCGCCCCGGCTTTGTCTGCTGTCGGGGCGAGTCGGCCGTAGAGGCGGGCGAAGACTGGGTGGCTGGCCATGTCAGTCGACCACCGTGAAGGCATCAACCATGCTCTTCCGGGCGTGACCCGGTCCCGGGCAGCGGTACTGGAACGTCCCCGGCGTTGTGGCGATGAAGGTGAGCATGCCGGCGTGCATGCCCGGCGATGTCGGGCTGGCGAGAAACCAGATAGCTGAGCTGCTGTGGGCAGGGGCGGTGCTCATGATCTACGGAAACGGTACCCTCAGGATTGAACTCAGCCGTCGTCTGTGTGAAGTGACTGGGTCGGCACCCTCAAGATGAGACTTCATCGTTGCCTGCTCACCAGTGGCACATCGAGACGACCAGGCGCCGATTTCATTAACGCGCTACGAGATCGGATCAGCCGAATCAGCCCTTCCGTTGAGCTCTCACAACTGCGTCGTGGATCGTTACCGGATGGCCGTCGGGATCCAGGGTTTGGCGTGCCCGCGCCTCAGCGACCAGTATGACCCACTCTTTAGGAGCGAGTGAAGCCGCTATTTCAGATGCAGTGACGAATAGTTCGGGCATCGACGGCCGCGGGACGTTGGTCTGGAGATCCGAAGGATCGTGGCCGACGATGAGCAAGGTCCCGCCCGGTCTTACGGAGGCTGCAAGCCTGCGGTGGAGCGCCTCGCGCTGAACTGTAGGCAAATGCATAAATTGCGCGGATACGAGGTCGAATGCCTCAGAACTAGGGTGGTAGTCGATAACGTCAGCGTGCACCCAGGTGATGCGTTGTTCGATATCTGAGCCCATTCTGAGCGCTTGGGCGGTGGCCCGCTGCAGGGCGAAGGTAGAAATGTCGACGGCGGTGACCTGCCAGCCGTGCTCGGCCAGCCAGATGGCATCTGCGCCTTCACCGCATCCGACGTCGAGCGCAGTTCCTGGATGGAGCCCAGCCGTCTCGGTGACGAGCTGCGGGTTAGGATGGCCGCTCCAAAGCGCGCTACTGGATCGGTAACGTTCGTCCCAAAAGGCCTCAACCGAGACAGGCGCAGAGCTATCGCCAACCGAGACAGGCGCAGAGCTATCGCCGTGGTGAGCATGCGCTTCGTGTCGGCTGGTCACCACTTGCACGATGTGCTTGCGGTCCCGAACATCTCATCCATTTCAGGCTATGTCGGGGGTCGGATTGACCGATCCTGTCGGGCGCCCCTCGTGTCCGAACCACCGAGCGACTCGCGTGGACCCCCACTGCCGCTTCTCCTCGGTGAGCGCAGCGGTGGGTGCGCTGAACTTTGCGACCGGTGTGTCGTAGGAGAGGAAATCGACGTCGATCCGCGCCACGAGGTCATCACCCAACTCCACATAGCACCCCGCCGCGCCGTCGTACGGGGGCGGGACACCCCCGTCGGTGAGCTGGGAGATGAGCACTTTGGCGACGGTAGCCGCCTCGCCTTCGGCGATCCCTCCGGCACGAGGGACCGGTGCGCTCGTCACGTCGCCGACGGCGAAGACGCCGGGGAACTTGGTGGCGAAAGTGGCTGGGTCGACGGGGATCCATCCGTCCTCGGCCAGATCGGAAGCGACGACGACCTCGGGGGCACAGTGGACCGGGATCCCCAAGAAGAGGTCGTAAGGCAACTGCCGCCCATCGTCGAGATTTGCGACGTGATGCTCGGGGTCGAGCCGGGTCACCCTCGACAAGGGCCAATACTCGATGCCATGTTCCTCGAGGATGGCCACGATGGCCGACGAGGTTCTCTTCGAGATCGGAATGGGCATCGGCATCGGACTGACAAGATGGATGGTCGATGATTCACGCAGTCCGCGCCGAGAGAGGTAGTCGTGGAGGAGCAGTGCAGTCTCGTTTGGCGCCCCAGGACACTTGAAGAACGGACCGAGCACGCTGATGACGACGGCGCCCCCATCGAAACCGACCAGTGCATCACGGGCTCGCTCTGCGCCCGCGGCCGAGTAGAACTCGTACCCATCTTCCGCCAGTCCCGGCGTAGCTGCCACGTCGTAGTCAGCGCCGAGCGCGACCACGAGAATATCGGCGTCGTAGGCCGTTGCGTCGGTGACAACTCGGCGACGCTTGGGGTCAATTGAGGTAACCGTCTCTTGTCGGAACTCAACGCCAGGCTTGGCGATTTGTCGATATGGGTTCCACACCTCGGAGGCCTGGCGTCGACCGAACATGACGTCGAGCTTCGAGAACCCGAACATGAACGAATCGTTCTTGTCGATGAGCGTGATGTGAACCTTGTCGGGAACCGACTCTGACAATCCGGTCACGAGCTCGAGGCCGCCGAAACCAGCTCCGAGAACGACGACGTGTTTGGGCATGAGGGCAGGGTAACAGAGCGTTCTCTTGACTCTTGGCGTCCGCGAAGGGTGTCCGTGAGACGCGGCCTACGAAATAGGCGCTCTATCTTCCCCGGGACGATGACCAACGAAGACCACGCGTGGTTTGCACCGCGCGACGATGCCCAACTGGACCATTTTTGTCGCTGACGAGACATCGTACGCCTGCAGTGTTGCCTGCGCAAAAAAAGCCGCGCCGGCGGCTCCGACGAGATTTGCAGCGATCCTGACGAACCGCTCCGCACGGGCTGACCCAAATGGGGTTTCCAGCCAACTTCGCCGCCTGAAGCCGGGCGGCTTCAGGCGGTTGACGGACTCGGGAGAGCACTCAGCGAATCCTGGTGCGGCGGAATCGTGGCTATCGCTAAGCCCGAGCACCTGCGGGTCCACTCTTGGGCGTTGGCAACCTAACTCGTCTCGTGAAGTGGCGTACCGGACCGCTAATCAACGTCGTGTCCTCGACTACTCCGTCACTGCCAACGCGCGGCCACGCCGCTCATCCGACACGGGATGTCTCCGCCGGCACGAGGTATCGCTCGAGGAGACGCGTCGATGCTGAACCGGCCGGCGCCAATCACGGCAATGACTAGGGCCAGGACGCCGAGCGCCATGTTCAATTGGTAGCCGGGAGGCGACGTCTGCGGAGTTGATCCCGGTGGCCCAGGTGACGGTGATCATCGCCATCACCATGTCTCCGAACAGAGCGAGCCCGGCAAGGCGCGTGCCGAGGCCGAGAGCCAGCGCGATGCCCCCGCCGAACTCGATCACACCGCCGAGGACCGCGAAGAGCCCACCCGGATGGAGGTGAGCGGTGTTCGAGAAGTACAGCGCTGTCCGGTGGATGCCGGGTCCGTTGAACCACCCGAAGAGCTTCCCTGCCCCGTAGTAGATGAAGATCCAGGCAAGCGCGGTGCGACCAGCGACAAGGGCAAGGTCGGCCGGAACCGCTGCGGTACGAGTGCCGAGTACGGCCGCCAATAACGCACGCCCGCGCCGATGCGTCAGCAGCGGAACCGTCGCCATCAGTCCAGCACCCGTTCTCGGGTGGTGCCTCGGGCAGTGAGGTCCACGTGAGTGGCCCAGCCATCCAAGGTTTGATCTGCCGCCGCTCCGGGCTCAACAGTTCCACTCCGAATGGACGGGAGGTTCGTGATCGCGTCCATCGGGCGGAATGGTGCGATCAGCTGAGCAACCAAGACTGAGAGGTGGCGCGGTCGCTCCGCTGCCTGTTCAACGACCAGCGGCCGACCCGGCAGCCCGGTGTCGGTCCTGATCGTCTCGTCCGTCGGAAACACCGCTCGGTGAAAGAGCTGATCCCAGATCGTCAGCGCGAAGCCGAGGTTGACGTCTTGTGGCCCGTCCAACTTGTGGTGGATCCGGTGATAGTTCGGACTGACGAAGACTCGTCCGAGCGGCCCGAAGCCCAGGTTGGTATTCGAGTGCGCGAACGCGACGACACCGCCATAGATGACCAGCAGGGTTATCGGCAACGCGCCGTTGGCGACGAGCACGATCCCCGGGATCAACGCGATGAGGTATGAGACGTGGATGAGCGGATGCGTGCGAAAGACCGTCAGCACACTCATGTCCTCTTGCGAGTGATGAAGCTCATGGAAGCGCCAGAGCATTCGGACGCGGTGATTCGCGAGGTGGGCAAACCAATTCAACCCGTCCATCGCGACGAAGATCACCGCAATCGCAACCCAACGCGGCAGCACACCGACCCTCGACAAGACGAGCCATGGCAGGGACCGGTGGACCACCTCAGAGAACGACAGTGTTAACGCCGTGACGAGGGGAACGACGAGTGTCGCGTTCAACACCGTGTAGATGAGGTCCTGACGGTAGCCGCGGGCGAAGATCGGTCGCCGTTGCGCCGGCCGTAGGCGCTCCACAATGAGGAAGACTCCGATGATCACAAGGGTGATCGGACCGACCACGACGACGCGAAGACTCGTCATGGAGCCGCTGAAGTCTGCACCTCCCCAGCGGTTGGACAAACCGACTCCCACGAGGACGGCCGCCACGACAGCAATCGAGCAAGCCGGGAGGTAGACGCGCGACGACAGTGCAATACTGCGGCCGTACGCTCCCCGACTCCTTCGCTCCACTGGTGCAGGAGCAAGGGAGCGAACGGACGTCCCTACGAAAGAAGACATTACGACCTCTCAGTCCCTGGCCCAGGGGTTAGAACGAAGCTCCCCCGGTACCGGCAGTTGACCCGCCGGAGCCCGAGCCGGAACTCGACTGTGTCGACTTGGCTGTGACGAATACGGACCACTTGCCCCACGTGTCGGTGATATTGCCGTTCACCTGACCGCCGGCGGTGTCCCCTGAGAACCAGTAGAGCGGTTTGCCGGCGTAGGTCACCTGGAGGGCACCGTGAGCCCGCTTCACGGTGCCGAGCTTGGCGGCGTTCACACCAGACCCCGCCTTCGCCTTCGTCACACCTTTTGGCAGCAGGACCTCGGGCCAGATCTTGACGCACTGTGCGGCGCAGGGGGTCGTGCTCGCCTTCAACGTGTACAGCGGCGTACCACTCACCAGGATCGTGCCGAACTGCGAGTTCTTGGATGTCGAGATGACAACGCCGGTCGCGGCGCCCGCCGTGCCGACGGCGAAAGCCGATGCAGAGAGGCCGCCAAGCGCCAAGATGGCTCCGGCAACGCGTACAAACGAGACGCCGCGAGTTCCAGTTCGATGTTTTTTCATCTGCTTCATGTTGCTTGTCTCCTCGTACTCGATTCTGGTCACCATGCACTACGGCTGGGCTCGGCCCTGAGATCACCCCAGAGCAAGCTTTTCGCAGAGCCGTTCAATCCGATGTGTTATGGCTGGCGCCCATGTCGACGATTACTCAGGGCATCATCGGGCCCAGAGTTGGCCGACCGAGCGGGACGGTACACCACGCAAGCCACATTCCCTCGTCCGACCTCTCCCCTCACGCCGGGAGCCGGGCACTGGCAAGAACGGTGCCGTTCGCAGCGATGAGCCGGGCAGAGCGCACCGCGTCTGCCGGTGATCGCAACGGCGCATCCCAGGCACCATATCCACCCGAGATCGTGAACACTCCGATGGTCTCGACCTTTCCTCCGGCCAGCGTCACGTCGCATTTGACCTTGCCCGAAAGGGGGCCCCCGCTGAGCGTCATGAACATCCACGCGGGGCTGCCAGCCGAAATGACGACCTTGCCGAGAACACTTCCGTGTGACGTGAGATTGGCCGCGGTGAAGCCAGCCGTCGCCGACTGATTCTGATTTCCGCCGCCTCCAGCCGTGACCAGTGATCCAAGGCCGAAGCCAAGGAGGACCATGACCGCGGCAGCGGCAGCGGCAGCAAGCGCGCTCGTACGCCGAAAACGCTTCGGCTGACGTGCCGTTGGCGCTCCCCGGAGCCTCTCAGCGAGACGGAGCTCGAAGCCGAGCGGGGGCTCAATTTCGGGGGCAAGTTGCAACAAGGTGTCCACGACGATCGAAAGTCGCTCGAGCTCGGCAGCGCACCTCGGGCAGGATGCGACGTGGTCCAGCCCTTCGGACCTGTTGCGCCCGGACAGGGTTCCGAGTGCCAGTTCGGCGAGCTCGCCCTGGATCAGCTCACACTGCCGTGGGTCTTCGATGTAGCCGCTCATTGGGCCTCCTCGATCACAACGGCGGCCCGAAGCTTGGCCATTCCCAGGCGGATCCGACCCTTCGCCGTCCCGAGCGGGATGGACTCCGCTTCCGCGATTTCTGCGGCGGTCCGTCCGTACATGGCTGCCAGTACGACAGCGCGGCGCTGATCAATCGGTAGGTCTGCCAGAGCTACCCGGACACGATCAAGAGAGTCTTTGGCGACCGCGGCGTGATCGGGTTGGCGCTCAGCGCTGATCAAATCGAGAAAACCCTGGTCATCGGGATCCGTCGGGATGCTCCGTCGAACGCGCAAGGCGTCGATCGCCAGATTGCGCGTGATCGTGAGCGTCCAGGTGGCCACCGATCCGCGCCGCGGGTCAAACACCACCGCATGTCGAAAGATGCGGATGAAGGCCTCTTGGGCGATGTCCTCCGCAAGCGCGGCGTCGCCAACGATCCCCATCGCGAGTCCGAACAGTCGGTGCTGGTAGCGGCGGACGAAGACAAGACCGGTCCGGTCGTCACCGACTGCCATTCCCGAAAGCAGCGCTTCGTCAGAAATGTGGTCTTCGTCTCGGCTCCTACCTCTACTCACCGTTGGTGATACGGCCGAGGACCGGAAAGGGATCAATTTATCGCCGCCCTTGTCGTCACCTTGGGAATTAAGCGACCCATCGTCGACTGCCGACTCGTGATGATCCGTTCGCGAATCTCACCCGTAGAACCACTGTCGACTAGACGGGGAGACGAACGGCATGGAACCAATGCAGCGACACCGAGAAACCGCGATCCGATTCTCATCCCTGGTTGCGGCTATCGCGCTTGCCGGGAGCGGGCTTTTTTCCTGGATCATTGTCGTTACCGCCGCAAGCGCGGCGACCAGTCACAAAGCGAAGAGTATCGTCATCTCAACATCCAAGGACTCGCAGTTCGGCACGATCCTGGTGAGCGGCACGGCACTGTACACGTTGAACGCGAGTGAAACGCCTTGTGCCGCCCAGTGCGTGAAGATCTGGCCCGAGGTCCTGCTGCCAAAAGGTGTCACGAAGGCAAAAGCGGGGTCTGGTGTGAACGCCGCCAAGCTCGGCACCGTGAAGCGGGCTCACGGTGCCCTCCAGGTGACCTACGCCGGCCAACCGCTCTACTGGTTCTCGGGAGACACCGCTGCCGGTCAGGTGAACGGCAATATCTCCGACGTCTGGGGCAAATGGTCCGTGTTCGTCACGGCGAAGCTTGCAAACGCCTCCCCCTTGCCGGGATCCCCCTCGCCAGCCGTCACTCCAACTTCGCCCAGTCCTGGAACATCGCCGAGTCACTCGAGCTCGCCGCCTCCTACGACCTCTCCGAGTCACTCGAGCTCGCCGCCTCCCACGACGACGCCGCCTCCCACGACGACGCCGCCTCCCACGACGACGCCGCCCACGAGCCCGCCAACAACCACGACCCCTGGCTCAGGAGGCGTCGGCTTTTGAGGCTGGCGATTGCCCTTGGGCACTGAGGGAGGCGCGGTTCGACTCTCCCTCTTGAAGGTCGGGGTCCAGGTGCGAGACAGCCAAGGACGAGAGCGCTAGGCGCCCAATGTTCCACGTTGGTGATCCGCTGCCCGCACGTCCGCGACGACGCTCAAACCGACGCTTTCCATTCGGCTTCATCTCCGCCGGACTCAAGATCGGGGTCGAGATGCGAGATGGGCACTGCCGGGACTATTGCTTGAACTCGCAGAAAGGAACCAAACCCCCCGCGGGTCCGGCCCTCCAGGCTCTACTCGACGACAATCCGTACTCGCCCGAGGTTCTGGATCTGGGCATGCGGCTTGGCCACGTTCCCCTGTCGTTGGCTGCCAACTCGGATCGCCGGAAAGTAGGTGCCAGGTTCGGTGAATGCGTGTGACGCCCGAATGTTCAGGCGGGACGCCGAGCCATCGAGACCGGTGTCGCGCACTGCGTAGTCACCGGAACCGTCGAAGTCCCACTCCGCCACCACGACGGTGCCGGCACCGAGCGGCACCTCGATGGAGGCCGCGAATTCAACTCGTTCGCCAACAGCCACGTGGGCACACGTCCCGCCATTGGCGGTCAGATCGACCGTGGGCTGGACGCCGTTGCGTTCGGACGCCTTGACCGGAACAAGCACCTGACCGTCGACCACCTGGTAGCTGGTGCTGGCCGGTGGAGCGACATCGTGCTCGACCCAAGCGGCGACGTCGCGGAGCGCCTGCTCTATTACTCCCCTGTAGCTGACGATGCGGGTGGTCCGCACCGGACGAGGGTCATCGGGTCCGACCCAGGGTGCCAGGTGCATGGCGTGGTCGACCAACCAGAGCCGGAACTTGTCGTCGGCCGCTGGCCCCTGAACTTTGTGGACGAGCTCGTCGTACCAGGCTCCCTGCCAGGGGTAGGCAGCTTCGTCCATGAGGCACTCCACCACGATCATCTTCCCGGCAAACCGGCCACTTTGGACCGACCCTGAGCCGGGCTTGCTCATGCTCGTACCGATGAGGTTGGGGCGCTGAGGATAAACCGGCTGGCCGGCTTTGCAGAACTGGTCCCAGACCCGGTAGCCGGGATGAACCTGGTGGCGGTGGTAGGTCTGGAAGGCGAGATACACAGAGTTGTCGATCAGGACCTCGTCACCAGCAGTGATCCCCGAGAGTCCTTCGAAGTGGGCCTCTCCCTGGCCTGTCATGACGATGTCATCGTGGGCGCTGATGATCCAGAAGTTGTGGCCCGCGGCCTTCCCGCTCTTGACGGACAACATCGCGCCCATCAGATTGGCGTCAGGCAGTCCTTCGACCCGCAGGGCAACCGGGATGTCCGCCATCGCCTCGGTACGGAAGATCGCGACCCCGGTCGCTATCCCGAGCTGCTTGGCCTCGTCGACCAGGATCGGCCTCACCACCCTGGTCTTATATTGCACCCGCGCCTGGCGGAGCGACTCGGTGGGATTGGTGCCGAGGTAGCCGGGCACGCTCCAGAAGTCCTCGAAGTACTGCGGATCCAACTTGATCATGTTGTCGGCGATCATGGACCAAACGCCGGTGTAGCCCGCAGCAATGCGGTGCACGTCGAACCACGCCCGAGGTGGGAAACCCATCCCGGTGACCTCGGCGAGCGCCTCGCGTTCCTCGGCGCTTAACCCGGCATACATGTCGCCACTGCCGCCGGGATCGATCGCATCGACGATCATCGGGAACTTGTCCCAAAGGATTCGCATGGCGTGCGCTTGCACCGAGAACACATTCGGCAAGGACTGCGGACCACCAATGATGAACGGCACCCCACCGTCCCAGGCCTCGGTGTTCTCCATGCAGCTCATCGTCTTGAATCCGCCGCCGCTGCCTCCGAAGCAATAGCCGAAGGGCCGGTGTTCGCCATACATCTCGGCAGCCACTATTCGCGAGTACTCCGCCGTCACCGCGCTCGCCCGAAACCCAGTAACGGTCGAGTCCTCGCCAGGATAGGGAGTGAGCCGACCGAGGTTCGATTCGACCATGTACGCACCGCTGTCAAGGGCGAACGCGATCGACCCGCCCATGGTGGTCAGCGTCCCGCTCCCGAAGGCGTGCTCCGTCCCGGACACGGCCAGGATGGGCTGGAAGAAGCGTCCTTCGTACTGCTCAGCCGGCGGAAAGTAAAAGGAGAAACGAAGATCGGTGCCCTCGAAGCCCCCATGCACGTAGCGGTGGTGGGCGGGCTCATCGCGCCACTCGTCGACGTCCACGTACGGCTTGTCGTAGTCAGGGTCCTTCAGGGTCGTCTTTCGTAACGCGCTCATGACCACCTCGTCAATCTCGGCTCCCCCACGGACCCACGTCATCGGATCGTAACGAGTCCCGAACAGGGTTGCCGAGGGTGCTCGGGGTGCTCGACCTGTTTGCCAGTTATCAGCCAGGTCGGTTGCGGCTGGACGCGACCGAGCCACCAAGAAAGTGGTGCGTCCCAACAGCTCGCAATCGAATCGTCGAAGGCCACGCAAAGCTCATTCGCGGAAGCAAACCGACAAGGAAGACACATGGCGCCGACGATAGGGTCGGCCCAAGTGCCGCCGACGACGCGACCGTTCGTCGGAGCCAATGAAATTTTCCCCGGCCGTTGGCGCCACCCTGCTTGTTGAGGGTCTGGCGGATCCCAATCACTACCGGCGGTCCTGGCCATGCCGATGTTACGGTTCCATCACTAGGTCAGGCACCAAGGGAAGGCAGCCATGGACTACGAGCAGATCATCTACCAGGTCGACGAAGGCGTGGCGGTCGTGACCCTGAATCGACCTGACCGCCTCAATGCCATGACCGCGCAGATGGGCGCCGAGATGGACGACGCCATGGCCGAGGTGGACGCCGACGACGCTGTCCGGGCGGTGGTGGTGACCGGGGCAGGGCGGGGCTTCTGCGCCGGCGCGGATCTCGGCTCCGGCGGCCGCTTCGCGTCCGGGTGGGGCAAGGCGGATCCGAAGTTGCGACGCATGCTGCCCATGGAGGTGCGCAAGCCCGTCATAGCCGCCATCAACGGTCCAGCCGTGGGGGCCGGTCTGACATGGCCGCTCCAAGCCGACATCCGGTACGTGGCCGAGGACGCCAAGCTCGCCTTCGCCTTCGCCCGCAGGGGTGTCCTGCCAGAGCTGGCTTCCCATGTCATCCTCTCCCGGGTAGCCGGCTTATCCCGCGCCGCGGAGCTTCTGATGTCCGGACGGACCTTCTCGGGTATCGAGGCAGTGGAGTATGGAGTTGCAACCAAGGCGTTTCCGGCCGATCGGGTGTTCGCCGAGGCCATGGCGCTAGCTCGGGACATAGCGACCAACGCGGCGCCCCTGCCAGTCGCCATCAGCAAGCGCCTCCTGTGGGAGGGGATTGGCATCGACCTGAACGACTTCCGCCGCAGGGAGAGCAAGCTCTTCTCCTTCAGCACGTCAACACCCGATTCGAAGGAGGGGACGATGGCCTTCTTGGAGAAGCGCCCGCCGGTTTGGGCCGGTCGTGTCAGCCAAGACATGCCCGAATGGCCCAAGTAGCACTTTGGCAACGTCAGTGGAGGTGAGCGGACAACTCTCGAACCAAATCACCAGAATGGAGATCGTCGCGCTCTGGTCAGCGACGAGGCACTTCGGCTGACGAGTATCAAGGCAGCCTCCGAGCTCGGCCCTATCCCCGATCGGCACGTCGGGGGCAGGAAGTCGGTCGAGCGTTGCCCCTCAACCCGGTGACGGTTGTCACGGCCCCAGCTGGGCGAATCGGAGCCCAGCGTCTATTTTCCTGGTCCTGGAGCACTGGATGGGAGCCATCGGCTAGGAGGTGGGTAGACGAACCTGGCGATGGTGCCCGAGACCCAGGCGATGACCCATCCACCAAATACCAAGAGAGTGGTGTGCGTCCTCGTTTACCCGGGGGATCTTCCCCTCATGCCCCTATGGCTATGACCAGCTTGCCTCGGACGTGGCCGCCCTCCAGCAGGCGATGGGCCTCGGCCGCCTGCTCCAGCGGGAACACCTGCTGCACTGTCACCGACAACCGTCTCTCGGTCATGAGTTGGGAGAGCCGGGTCAGGCGCGCGGAGCTGGCTTCGCAGCGGATTGCCGTGACGGTGATTCCGTCGGGCACCTCGCTCGGCACACCGGCCACCGCCGCCACCTTCGCCCCCGTGGACAGGCAGCTGAGGTACGACCCGATGTTTCCGGCCCCGACGCTATCCAGCAAGTACGGGATCCCCCGGAGCCGCCGGCGGTGGTCCTCGTCCCGGTAGTCCAGCACCTCGGCGGCGCCGAGTCCCCTCACGAAGTCCAGGTTGGCGGGCCCACTGGTAGCGATCACCTCCAGGCCCAGAGCCACCGCAATCTGCACGCCCAGATGCCCGACCCCACCCGAGCCGGAGGTCACCAACACGCGCTCGCCCGCCAGGGCCCCCAGAGCCTCCAGACCCTGTAAGGCGGTGAGGCCGGCCAGCGGCAGGCCGGCCGCTTCGTTCACCGGAACCCCGAGCGGAGAGAGGGCCAGGGCCGAGGCGGCCACCACCAGGCGTTCGGTGTGGCCACCGGGACGGGCACCCCAACCGAAGAAGGCGAAGACCTCCTGGCCCGGCTCGAGCGAGTCGACGCCGGGACCTACCTCCACCACCCGCCCGGCCGCCTCCCGGCCGCTGACGTAGGGGAGTTCGACCCCGCCCAGGCGTCCGGCTCCGGCCCGGATCTTGGCGTCGCTGGGATTGAGACCGGCAGCCTGGACTACCACCAGCACCTCACCGGGACCCGGCGGATCCGGCTCGGGCCAGTCGTCCCGAACCTCGATGACCTCGGCCGGGCCGTGTCGGGGAACCACCGCAGCGCGCACAGCCCCAGCATGACGCGACTCGTCCCGGCTGCGTCGCCCTAGTTCGGAGTCGGGTGCTGCGGCTGGTGCCCCCGAACACCGCCCCCAACCGCAGGATCTGGGAGCTGCCGCAGACCGGCACCCGGTAGCGGGTGCATTACCGGGAGCTCTCGTCCTCTACGGCTTCAAGTGCGTATCAAAGAACGCGAGGATGCGCCGCCGTGCATCTCGCGCAGATCCCTCGTGGTAGCCCGATCCTGGCGAGAGTATTCCGAAGACCGGCTCCAAGACGGAGAATGGGAATGGATTCTTGTCTCCAGCTCCCTCGTGGTCGTTGAGGAATGAGTGCCCGGCCTCCGGGTACTCCTTGACGTCGTGTTCGATCCCGACGGCCGTCAATGCCCGCTCGAGACGATCGGCAGCCCCTCGCAGTGTGCGATCCTTGCCGCCGTAGCTTCCGACAATCGGGCAAGCCCGTCTCAGGAAGCTGGCCGTATAGGCCTCCTTTGGAGCGGTGCCGTAGTTGACGCTCGACACCGTGAATCCGCGATCGGCTGCGAGCAGCAAGGCAAACCCACCTCCCATGCAGTAGCCGATTCACGCCGATCCTGCCCGTGCAGTCATCCCGGGCCGCCAGCCAGACGCGCGCCGCCTCGATGTCGTCGAGGGACCGTCCCCGTCCGGCGCGCACGTCGCGCATGACCGAGATCATGCAGGTCACCATCCCTCTCCCAGAGAAAAGGTCCGGCGCTACGGCGAGGTACCCTTCCCCCGCAAGCCAGTCAGCCTGGTTCCGTAAGTCCTGGCTCATCCCCATTGCGTCGTGGATGACGACGACACCTGGCCAGGGGCCCTCGCCTGCAGGCGTCGCCAGGTAGGACGGCAGCTCACCAGGGGTGGGGACCATTACCTCGGCCATCACGTCTCCGTGGAGGTGGGCGGTCGTCTCGGACCGTCCCCATTGGTGACGTCATTCGATAGAACGCTTGCCGCGAGCCGTTTGCCCATTCTTGAGCTCGGGCCTCCTCGCCCGCTTCGAGGTGATTCTTCAAGGTGACGAAGAAGCTCTCGGGCTTGGCCACCATCTTGAACCCGTGCTTCCGAAGTTTTCGGCTGATTGGCCTCGACGCCCTCCCTCTGAGAACCGCTGGACCCTTAAAGCGGGTGTCGAAGGCAGCAAACTTTGTGTGGCCATGGCCGAGCGATGTGATCCAGTCATGCACGCCTGGGCCTTGGGCGTCGCGATCGAGCACCAGATCGTTCTTGGCCTTTTTCGCAGTGGCGGCCGCCCACTTGCGGGTGCGGGTTCGACTCATGCCGCGAAAATGGGTGGGACCGCCCACCACGAGCAGGTCGGTGTCCCCCAATCGTTCGCGGCCTGCCTCAACCACCGGAACCACGACCACGTTGTCCACCGGCTCAAGGCCCTGGCCAAGACCCTTGCCAATGGCATCGGCGATCGCGTGCGTGTTACCAAACATCGACTCATAGACGACCACCGCCCGCATGGCCACATCCCGTGTGCTCGCCGGCCGCCTGAAACGACCTCACGCCGAGGACGCTAGCTGTGCCCGCCCCTCTCGTTCTTATGACACCACCGAACCAATCCATTAGGGAGGAGATCTACGCCCTCTGGTCCATGACCAGGCATTTTGGCTGCTTCCGGAAGGACTTCCCCAGCTTCCGTCTGGCGTGGTCGGCCGCACACCAGGCAGCCGATCGACGGTCACGTGGCGGACAGAGCGGGCTTGACTCCGAGGCTGGGAATCTCCTCGGGCACGATAGAAGAGGGCTTGAATCCTTTGACGATGAGGTAGATGCCAAGCGACAACTCCCAGGCGAACTCCGGGACTGTCGCGATGCCCTGCCCCGTCGAGCCTTTGCCGAGGGCGCCGAATAACACGGCGATCCCCGAAGCGCACACCAAAGGACCTCCGACAAGCCCCAGCATCGCCATGCGACGTGGCACGAGGCCGGACCGGTACATCATGTAACCCAGCAGCAGCCCGTTACCGACGCCAACAATGAAGCCTGGTCCGAGCAGGAACGACCAATCATGGATTGCGACCAGCGATCTAGCGACGATATGGAGCGAGGCTGCGTTTGCGGCGTTAGCTCCCCCGATGTCCTGGCGCAAGGTCACAACCGAGAGCACGCTGAGGATGCCGACGGCGATGAAGGCGGATTCAACGAGACGCGCCGCGACATACCCCAGAGCGAGAGTCTCGTTCACCCGCTTGAGGATCGGGAACAGCACGACGGCTGTACCGATATTCGCGATGATGAGGAGGACCTCTAACAAGGCGCCAAGGAAGATGCGCCTGTCAGCGCCCGCACCGACGATGTAGCCGGTGTGCTTCAGAACAGGGTTATAGAGAAGAAGCGCTGGAATCGAGGTGACAAACGTAATAATGAAGAACACGCCCGCAACAAGCGCCGTCTTCCTGGGTGATCCCATCTAGCAACTCCTTCCTCAGTGAGTGTACGACGTACACCTCGAAGGGCCAGGGTACGGTGTACGATGTACACTTGTCAAGCGGGCATTTTTGGAGGACTTGAAGGGAAACGTGGCCGGCAAGGGTGATCAGGGGGAGGCTCCTCCCCACCGAGTGCGGTTGAGCAGGGACCGGGTGATCAGCGCCGCCGTCGTCCTTGCCGACCAGGGCGGAATCGACTCCCTCACCATGCGCAACCTCGCTCAGGAACTGGGCGTGGTCCCGATGGCCCTCTACAAGCACGTGGCCAACAAGGAGGAGCTCCTCGACGGCATGGTCGACGTCGTCTTCGGCGAGGTCAAGATCCGGAGCGGATCCGCCTGGAGGACGGCCATGCGTGAGCGGGCGATCTCGATCCGCGAAGCCCTTCTGCGCCATCGCTGGGCGATCGGGCTCATGGAGTCCGGGACGCCCGGGCCCGCGAACCTCCGGCACCACAACGCGGTAATGGGGTGCTTCCGCGACCAAGCGCACTTGTCGTTCCAGATGGCGGTCCACGCCTACAGCGTCATGGACAGCTACATCTACGGCTTCGCCCTCCAAGAGAAGACGCTGGCTATCGACATTCCGGCGGAGGCAGAGAGAAGGCTTGAAAGGGTCGCCGAGCGGCACCCGTCCCCCGCCGACGAGTATCCGTACCTAATCGAGGTCGTCGTCGAGCTCGGCAAGTCGGGATACGACTACACGGAGGAGTTCGAGTTCGGGCTGGACCTACTTCTGGACGGGATCAAACGGCTCCATGAAGAGGAGCGGGCGTCTGTGAAACGACGAACAGTGACCGCGACAAGGCGCTGATCGGGCCGACTCTCGCCCGATGGCTGACGGAACGCCAGAACGAAGTTATGGAGCTCGTCCGCATGGTTACTGGTTCGAGAGTCATGCTCTCTTATCAGGTCAGTGGAGGTGAGCGGACAACTCTCGAACCAATCCATCAGGGAGCAGATCTACTCCCTCGAGGCCCTGACCAGGCACATCGGAGCCACCCGTCGGCCCGAAGTCGGGCGCGCGTTTTGGGCGACCCTGACTGAGCGGCAGAAGCCGAACGGATGCGACCGGCACCGTGTCCTCGGTCACGATCCCCCGACCCAATGTCTCGATGTCCGGCAACCTCCGAGGGGCGCTGGATGGAACCCGGTGCTTGCAACCGACCCTGCCGGGGAACGGCCCTCCGGGGGTTCCTACTCCATTGGCCGGGTGGAGATCCCCATCGGGTCCCGTCCCGCCAACACCCAGCCGACGAGGGCGGCGACAACCGGCATGGCGATCACGATGACGAACAGGTTGTTCCAGGGGATGTGATCGATGAGGTCGGACAGTCCACCCTCCAAGGCGTTCGTGCGGAACCATCCGGCCAGCCCAACGTAGGCGGCCACCGTCCCGAGCAGCGCACCCAGGAAGGCGAGGCCGCCGGCGGTGACCGCAGTCAGGGTGCGCCGGGTACGCGAGCTCGCCCCGGTGGCCGTCAGCGTGCGCAGCTCGCTCGCCGTCTCGCTCCGGATGAGGCCGATGCTCATGGCCAGGATGCCGAGGGCGAGCGCGATGGCGAACACCGTGGCCCAGTTCACGATCTCGTGTGAGGTCGGCGCGTCGTTCTTCGACTCGATGCTCAGGTTGTTGGTGGCCGCCAGTGCCTGGGCGTTGGTGATCTGGGCGGAGGTGATCGGGCTTTTCGCTTGGATGATCCAGCCGTCGAGGCTGCTCTGGCTCGCGAGGTGCAGCCGGCGCAACGCGCTCTCGGTGATCACCGTGTTCGGTGCATCAGTGCCCGTGGGCAGCTGGCTCTCTTCTTGGACGACCGGGTGGGCGACGCACGAGCCGGGCGAGCAGGTGTTCGTGTTTCCTGGACCGGGACCCCCGCCGCCACCCGGGCCGCCCGAGCCGGGACCGACCAGTCGGCCGCCGCCCTTTCCACCGCCTCCTCCGTAGGTCAGCTGCACCCCTGAGCCCGAGAGGCCGGGGCGTGAGCTGAGGACGTCGACATTGGACGGAATGGATAACGGGTTGATGCGATAGGCCCGCAGCAGCGCCGGCGTCGCCACGTAGATCTGTCCGTCCCACTGCCGGCCCGAGGCGCTGGGGTTTTGCAGGCCGACCGAGGGCGCGGGATTGTCGAGTTCCACGACGTCGGTCGCGCCGACAGCAGATGTGATGGAGTGGACACTGGCCTCCTGTGACTCGATGTCCTTCAGCGTCGGCTCGCTCGGATTTGGGTTGTTGCCGTTCTGGCCGTTGGGGCTCCAGACGGCGAGCTCGTTCGACGCGAGGTTCGGCCCGACGTAGTCGTAGACGTTGCTGTAGCGGGCGATGGCAACGGCGCAGATGACCACCGCGATGAGGACCCCGACGCTGATGGCCGAGAGGGCCGAGCCGGACCGGGCCCGGTACCGCGACAGGTCACGCAGGGCCAAGCGAATAGCGATGGGTGCCCTCCGTCCAACTCGTGCCAGCAGGGCCAAGAAGAAGGGCGCCATGAGGATGATCCCCGCGATGAGCGCGACGAACCCGGGTATCAGCCAGATCACGCCGCTGCTCCCGGCCGCGCCCGAAGCAGAGAACATGAAGAACCCGATGACGAGGGCGATCACGCCAGGGACGAACGAGCGGTGGATCTGGCGCGGTGGCGCGGGGCGTCCGGCCAGGGCATTCACGACTGGGACGCGGGTGATGGCGCGGGCCGGGTGGCCCGCAGCCAGGAAGGTGGCGACGACCGCCAGCACCATCGCCACCACGATCACGGTCCATGGCAGGGCGAACATGGGGATGAGGTGGTGTGCGCTCTGCTCGTTGTGCGGACGGTAGGCCAACCACGCCACCAGGCCCAATGCAAAGCCCACCACGGCACCGACGGCACCAACGATGACGCCGTTGGCCTCCAGCACGAGCCGGACGTTGCGGTCCGTCGCCCCCGTGGACTCGAGCATCCCGATGGCGCGTATGCGGCGCTGCGCCAGCACCGTGAAGCCACCGACCGACACCAGCGCGATCAGCAGCATGCCGACGGTCGTCAACGCCAGCACGATGGTGTCGGGGTTGATCGGGTTGGAGTTGCCATTCTGGGCCGGCGTGTAGACGTTGGACCCGATGCGGCCCGGATCCACCCCCGGTGCGTCGAAGAGCACGTCCACCGTGGTCGGGTGTGTCACCTGTCCCGGTGGGACCAGCGCGAACTCATCGAGCAGGCTCTGGGGGATTCTGCACGATGCCGACTACGGTCTTGGTGCCTTGGGACCAGGTGTCGCCGACTCGGAGGTTGAGCTCGGATGCCAGCCCAGGGGTGAGGGCGATCTGGTTCGGCCCGGTCGGGTAATGCCCGGAGAGCAGCTGGAGCATCGGTCCGCCATAGGGGCCGTGCGGGTCCTCGGCACGGAGTTGATAGGTCTGGGTGCTGCCTGGGACATTAAACGTCTCGTTCTCGATGACCTGGACCTTGCCGAAGCGGTGCTCCAGCGCGGCGATCTGGGCGTCCACCGAGTGCAGATTGAGATTGGGGGACTGCTTCGCGTTCCCCAAGCTCGTGTAGATGGCCAGGTCGTCGGCCGTGCCGAACCCGGTGTTGGACCGCGGCGGCGTGTTGACGGCAACGGCCGCACCGACCACGACGGCGGCCACGGCGACGATGACGAGCAGCAGGATGAGCAGCTGTTGGCGCCACTCGCGCTTGAAGAGGCGCCAGGCCCAACGGACCATGGCCCGGCGGGCCGGCACTCCCCCGGTGGTCGGTTCGGGGGCCGATCTGGTGCTCGGTCGCTCGAGGACGCCGACGCTCATTGGTTCGGGAGGTCGGCGAGGACCGCTTCCGGGTTCTCGATCGGGAGCGTCTGGTCAACGATTCGGCCGTCGCGCAAGAAGACCACCCGGTCGGCCCACGAGGCGAGCTGGGCGTCGTGCGTCACCACGACCGCGGCCAGGCCGCGGTGGCAGGCCGCGAGGATCAGGCGCATGACGGCCTCGGCGTTGGTGGAGTCGAGCGCGCCGGAGGGCTCGTCGGCCAGCAGCAGTTGCCGCTTTCCCACGATGGCGCGGGCGATCGCGACGCGCTGGCGCTCACCGCCCGACAGCTGGTCGGGGTAGTGCGACGCCCGGTCCTTCAGCCCGAAATCCTCGAGCGCCTCGAGCGCCGCCGCCTGGGCCTTGCGGGCTGTGTCACCGTCGAGCTCGAGGGGCAGGGACACATTCTCCACCGCGCTCAGCCCGGCGAGCAGGTTGAAGTCCTGGAAGACATAGCCGATGGACTGCCGACGCAGCTGAGCCTTGCCGTTGCGTGACAGCGATGACAGGGCCCGGCCGCCGACGTAGACCTCACCGCTGCTGGGATCTTCGAGACTGCCGGCAATGGTCAACAGTGTGCTCTTGCCCGAGCCGCTGGCACCCATAACGGCGACGAGAGATCCGGCGTCGACGGAGAGATCGATGCGCTGAAGGGCGTGTACCTCTCCGGCCCCTTCTCCGTAGACCTTGGAGATGTCGCGTAGTTCGAGGTAGCTCATTGCTTCACTCCCACCTTGCGCCGGGCCTTGGGGAGGGGGAACGGCTGCGGGTCCGGCACGTTGACGCCCGCCGCCGCTCGCTTGAGTCGGCCTTCCGCCGTGTCAAGCCACCGGATGAGCGAATCGAGGCGGAACAGCTCGGCATCGACGACGAGGGCGAAATTGAGATCGAACCGCGCCTCGTCCTCCTTGAGGCGCGTCCACTGTTGCATGAGCTCGACGAGATAACGGCGATGGACCTGGACCATCTCGTGCACGTTGACGCCGGGCAGCTCGACCGCGACGAGCACCTTGATGACGAGCTCGTCACGGGGCGGGGACGAGAAATCGGGCGGGGTGCGCAGCCACTCGGCCAGCTCGGCTGCACCCTCCTCTGTGATGTGGAACCCCTTCTGGGGTCCGTCCTCGGCAGAGTCGTCCGACTCGACCAGGCCGTCGCGCTCGAGCCGCTGCAAGGTGGTGTACACCTGTCCGACGTTGAGCGGCCAGACCTCACCGGTCCGTGCCTCGAACTCCTGGCGGAGCTGGAGTCCGTACTTGGGGCCCTCGCTCAGAAGGGCAAGCAGGGCATGGCGGACGCTCATCGGGGTTCGATTCGAAGTAGCATACTGCGTATGCTACTCATGGCCGGAGGTTTGGCAAGGGGTCCCGCCAGCCCGCGTTGAGCAACGCTATGCCAAGGGGCCTCGTCCGTGGTCATGGTTCACCACGGGGGTTGCTGTCAATCCGGACCGACGCCCAGGTTCGTCGCAGCGTCTGCCAAGACGTGAGCGGCCAAGACCCTCACACCCTGCAGAGCGACCGCCGTTGCTCGTCTATCGACACCATCTAACGAAGTGCTACGAAGCCGGGGCGGGCGTTGCCTTAGCACGAGCTCGCATCGACGCGCTCCAAGTCTGGTAGCCGCCGTCGAGATTGCGGGCTTTGAATCCGAGCTCGTGCAGCAAAGCCGTGGCGGTATGTCCCCGCTGGCCCACTTCGCAGTACACAACGACCGGGCCGTCGCCCATCGCTTCGAGATTGTCCCACAGCGAGTCGATCGGCACATTCGTCGATCCTTCGATTGCTCCACGTTCGTGCTCTTCTGCCGTACGGACATCGACGAGTGACCACCCCATTTTGATGAGTCCGGCGAGCTCGTTCGGGGCCACGACGTCACAATCGCCGCTCAAGATGTTCTCTGCCATGTAGCCGAGAAGATTGACCGGATCCTTGGCCGACGAGAACGGTGGCGCATAGGCCAGTTCGAGATCGGCAAGTTGGTCGGCCCTCATGCCATTGGCCATCGCCGTTGCGATCACGTCGATCCGCTTGTCGACCCCGTTTCGCCCCACGATCTGTGCACCGAGAATCTCGCCGTCATCTGGGTCAAAGATCAGCTTCACGGCCATCCGAGTCGCACCCGGGTAGTAGGTGGCATGGTCGAAGGGGTGTGAATGGATGGCCCGATAGGGCCGATCCGCAGCCTGTAGCCGCCGCTCGTTCCAGCCAACGGTCGCCGCGACCACGTCAAACACCTTGACGATGGCAGTCCCAAGGGAGGAAACGGGGTGCGATGGCCTTCCGGCAATGTGGTCTGCCACCCGACGACCCTGGCGATTGGCCACATTGGCCAGAGCGATGAGCGACGTCGCATGCGAGATGGCATCTGGCTTCTCGACCGCATCTCCAACGGCATAGACATCGGGATCGTTCGTCTGGTTCGCCTCGTTGACCGCGATCCCCCCGCTCGGCCCGAGGTCCAAGCTGGCAAGTTCTGCCAATCGGACGTCGGGACGGACGCCAATGGCGCCGACCACGAGGTCCGCCGAGAGGACCCGGCCGTCGGCGAGAGTGACGGTCCTATCTTCGACCGAGGCAAGCGTGGCACCCGTTTCGACGTGGACGCCGTGAAAGGTGAGTTCGTCACTCACCAAGATGGCCAGTTCAGGGTCGAGGGGAGGAAGGACCTGGGGAGTCGCCTCGACGATGGTGACGTCGATGCCCCGAGCGACGAGGTTCTCGGCCATCTCCAAGCCGATGAAGCCGGCACCGATGATGACCGCCGCGGCTGGGGCGACATCGACGTCGGAAGCGAGGCGAGCAGCGTCTTCGACGGTGCGAAGGGTGCGCACCCTCTCGTACCCGGGGATGGGCGGGCGCACCGGGGCCGCACCCATGCTGAGCACCAGCTTGTCGTAGGGAACGACGCCCTCCTCGCCGGTGGTCATCGAGCGTGTTGTGACGCAGTGGACGGCCCGGTCAATGGCAACCACTTCGTCGTTGACCCTGACGTCGAGCCGGAACCGGTCGAAGAGCTGCTCGGGCGTCTGGAGGGTGAGATCGTCCTCCTCTTCGATCAGGCCACCGACGAAATAGGGCAAACCGCAATTGGCGAAGGACACGTGGCCCGAGCGCTCGATGACAGTGATTCCCACGTCGGCATCGAGCCGGCGCAGTCGAGTCGCAGTCGACATGCCGCCGGCGACGCCTCCGACAATGACCACGTGCTTGGTCCGGCCATCAGAGGCGGCGCTCATCGGGACAACCTGGACTTACGGTTGGCTTTCGTCACCGTTGCTTCCCGGCACCGGCACCGTTGGTCCCATGGTACATCGCCAAGCACCTGCTCGACGTGGGCGCCGCACCCCTTCCACCAAGCCTTGCCGCACTTCTTACAGGTCACTGCGCTGCACATGGTTTCTCGTCCTCCTCATGCCAACTTCATGAACATGCGTTGGACCTCTTCGATTGCGTAGCCGTCGGCTTCTGCCTGTTCGGGGTTCTCCAGGCAGTAGGCCAGTCCTGAAGCGACCAGCTTGAATCCGGCCTGCTCCAAGGCCTTGGTGGCGGCCGAGAGCTGCGCGACAACATCTCGACACTCTCGGCCCTCGACCAGCATGCGCTCCACGCCCTGGACTTGCCCGGCTATCCGCCGCAGGCGTTTGCGCACATCTTCGACAACGTCTTGGGGAAGTTCCATCTCACATTCCTTTCGTGAATCTTTCGCCGGTGCCTTCTGGCTCGTCCACGTCCGGATTCCGAGCCCCAAGCACCGCCATCGGCTCTTGATCACTTGCTCACATCGGCCCATCCTCAAACCGGTCGAACGGCCCGGACCAGCGTGTCGATGGCCTCACGGACCCCTGACTCAGTCTCAACGAAGCGGACCGCCTGTTCAGCCCGCTGGACGATCAGGCCGTTCGCTTCGGCCACGTCCTTCACGTCGTCGACGGAATACAGGACGGCGTCGTTCGGTGGGCCGCCAAATCCTCTGGTCAAATTGTCGTGATCGTGGGCGACGACCAGCAACGTCCCACCGGGCGCCACCGACGCCGCTGCCACGGTCAGGGCGGCGGAGCGCTCCGGCTGGGGAAGTTGCAGGTAGAAAACCGCGACGAGATCGAACCGATCCGCCCGGGCTGTCCACTCTTGGACGGCCGACTCGACCCATCGCACATTCACTTGGCGCGACTGCGCCAGCCGTTGGGCCTTGGCTAGACCGACCGATGAGAAATCAACCCCGGTGACCACCCACCCTTGTTCGGCCAACCAGACCGCGTTTCGGCCTTCGCCACATGCCAGATCGACTGCGCTCCCCACTGGAAGGCCGGCAACTTCTGAGACGAGAAACTGATTGGGCGCGCTCGTCCACAACAACTCGTCCCCTCCGTAACGCTCGTCCCATTGGTGCCGATCCACAGCTCAGACTCCCGTTGCGTGCGTCGTCCCAGGCCAATTGTCGAACTCCGGGGCGGACAGGTAGGTACCGAGCGCCTCGGCTTCCTGGGGCATTAGACCTCCGTGCGACTGCATCGGCCTCACATCGGCCAATGCCAGCCCGGTGCCGATCAAGCCAGGTCCGGACCCACTTCGAACGAAACGAACGGCGCCGCTGCTCGTGAATCCGATCCGTGCCACGTCGACCTCCTCAGTTCGTCAACCACTATATACCCCTGGGGGTATATGGGTTCAATCGGCAAAGAAGCTCCTCGCCACGACCAATCGGCGGTCCAGCGCGTACATCACAAATCGTGAACGTCAAGACAACCACTCCGCAGATTGTCGGCGAGTCGTCACCCTGCGATCACCCCCTCTTTGAGTGGACCGGGGATACTGATCGGAATGGGCAGCGCGGAATCCTCCGCCGAGGGTGTCAATCGGCCGAGGTTGCTGCGCACTGGGTATCTCTTAGAAACAATGACGCTCGGCTGGAACGTGATCGGCGTCGTAGTGCTGGCGTTCGCGGCCCTAGCCGCTCGGTCGATTGCTCTTGGGGGATTCGGTCTTGACTCGCTCATCGAGATCGGCGCCAGCACCATCGTCATCTGGGAACTGAGCGGGAGCGGCGAGCGTCGGCAGCGCCACGCCCTACGGCTCATCGGAGCAGCGTTCATTGGCCTCGCCTTGTACCTCGCCGTGCAAAGCAGCCTGATCCTGGCCGTCGAATACCGTCCCCGGCACAGCGAGCTTGGGATCGCCTGGACGGCGATCACCGCCGTGGTCATGTTTTCTCTTGCCGCCGGTAAGGCACGGGTCGGGAAGGCCCTTCAAAATCGGGTATTACAGACTGAGGGACGCGTCACGCTTGTTGACGGTTTGCTGGCCACGGCCATAGTGCTTGGTTTGTTGCTGAACGTACTTGTCGGATGGTGGTGGGCGGACCCAGCTGCGGCGTTCGTTTTGGTCTTCTATGCCGTAAAGGAGGGATGGGTATCGCTCTCTCATTAGGCCCCCTGGGGGTGTGACCTTCGTCAAGATCAACTTGGACGGATACTCGACCTATGTGATCGGCAGATCAGGCCAACTCTGAGGCTAGGGCGGGCAACCAAAACGGGCAGTTCGGTATGGGAACCGGGGCGCCCATCGAAGCGCAACCAGTTGACATCAGCATCCGCCTTTCGCAGGTGTCATCGACCGCGAGCAATGTCGCCGGACTCTAGCGGCGCTGATACCTGGCGGACTCTTCCCGTTTCATCGTCAACTTAGGCAGATTCGAAATCGGAAATTGATCGGCGCCGATGAGCTCGTGTGTGGGACACGGTCGAGACGACTGAGCAGCGGGAGCGCTCGTCTTGCTTCGCACGTCGACTAGGACTCAGCGCTTCCGCTCTGAACAGCGGAATACTGATGGTCGTACGCAGGTATCTGACCCACGACATGGCAGCAGGCCCTCGCTAGCCTGGTCCTTATCGGAATCGGCGTGACGCTGGCAACGTTCGGGACCGTTGCGGGGGTTGCCCTCGCCACGTTTGGGGTGATTCTGCGTTGGCAGACGCCGCGCAAGCATCGCCTCGACCGCCATTCTCATGACGTCGGCCACGGAGATCTTTCCGGATGAGCTTCGAAATGCTGAACAGGCATTTGCGAATGTGAGCGCGATTCCCGCCAGCAAAACGTCGTAAATTTTGGCAATGTCAGCGGACCTATTGGGAGCTTATTCAAACCACTCTCACCAGGGAGAACGTCTCTAAGGTTCGACTTATCCAATTAGCCGGGGAACGAAGCTCGCGCCACTGCGAAGATCTCGGGAATGTCGGCTTCGAGGAGAAACCCCGCAGCCCGCGCGGATCTGGCGGCGGTGCTGAACTTCTCGACGTACTCATCGCGCCCGCCGGGATAGAGCGCCGCGAGCTTGGCCGAGTCGAAAGGACGGGTCACGCCGAAAAGCCTCGTGAAGCCCTCTCCCTTTGCGCCCATCCCGGACAACACCGCTATTGGCACGTCGACCCACGGCGTGCGGATACCGCCGCGCGCGTTGCCATGCTCGTCGCGGGCTAACGTCGGCTCCGAGTCCTCGCCGGTGATCTCGAGCAAAGGTCCATGCGGTGCGGGGTCGCCCCCGCCGATCCAGCGCTCCAGGTGGGTCAAGGCGGCCTGCAGCACGTAGTGCAGCTGAGGAGCGGAGTTCACCGCTTCCTCAGACTTGAGACCCAGCGGCTCATCGGTGGGCCCCATTAATTCGGCCAGCCGCTCCACTGGGAGCCGACCATCGTCTTCGTGGGAGGCGATCAGTCCGTACGTGTCGAAGTGTGCAGCGCCGGCGATCTCCCATATCCGAGTGTTCGGCCCGTCCTCACAGCGCGCCAGGATCCCCGACATGTCCATGACGTCGGTCTCGCTTTGCACCGTGATTACGGGGACTCGCGCATCAAGGATCGCCTCCCCGCCTTGCGCCCGCCATTCCGCCGTCATCCGCTCCATGTCGGCTGAGTCAGCGCTAGCCCGCCGCCGGAGTCCCTCACCGCTCAGATCGGCACCGCGCGACCCGCGTCCGTGGACGATGAAACCGTCGTAGACGCCCGCCAGCGAGTCGACTGAGTTGATGTACGTCACGAGGAACATGGCCGACTGAGAGGCGCCGATGGCGATGAGTCGAGCCGGTGCCAGCCCGCCCAATACTTTCGTCGCGGGGTCGCGCACCGCCTGCCCGGCGTGGGAGTAGATGTCGAACGAGTACGCGTCCCCAGGGTGGCGGAAGGAGTCGTAGCGGTCAGGGTTGGACTCGCGCAGCCCCACTCCGGTTCCCAGGAGTCCCCCGCCGTCGATACCTACCTGTTGAGCGGACACGCCGACCCACGCGGCGCCCGACCGCATGATCTGGCGGTGTGTCATCATCCAGTCCGGTCCGCCGTCGGCGCCTCCGCTCACGTTGAACCATTCGACGATCACGGTTCCGTTGAATTTCGCCGGGTCCGCCGGACGGCGCACCATCAACCGCGTGTGATAGGCCTCGGCACCGGCCGGCTCCACCCCCTGGTCGCCCCGGCGGTGAGAGGTCGCCGTACCGGACAAGAAGAACTCCTCTTCCACATAGCCGCCCGGCCCCAGACCGGCAAACGGGGCCCCCAGCGTCGGTTCCCCTGGGATGGGCCCCTCGAGCCGCCACTGCGAAGTTTCCTGTGCCTGCGTTAACACGGATGACCCCCTGACTTGGCAATATACGAGAGCTACGGCTGATTTTACGCGACGCGTTGCACAGGTCCCCCATCCACCGCCACAAACATCAATTCAGCACCCGGCATCTGACTTTGTGGTCGTTTTCCGCGGACTAGTGCCCCTTCGAGAACGCAGAAAACCTCATCCTCGCCTGTGTGAACGTGGTCAACGCCAGCCCACCCCGCAGGAGAGTGCTCTTCGCTGTCTAGCGAAGTTGCTCCGAGAAGATCTCCCCGCAGAACATCAGTCGGCAACTTTGGCTGGCTGATGGGCCAATCGATCTCGCTTAGTTGCCCTTGTCAGCGCAACAAGTCGTCCTGGACAACTGAGAGCACCTTCTGCGACACCGATGACAGGCGAGCGAAAAAACAATTCTGCCCTGACCAACCCACATGTTGTCCTTGGGCGACCATCCAGCTCACAGGGGGAGCTCGAGGACCAGTGGGAGTGAGACGAGGCGCCGGACCATCAGGTTGAGGTGATACTGCAGCGGCGGAACCTCCGGGTCGACTCGGAACCACCGCGTCTTGGCGAGCAAGGTCTCGATGGCGACCTTCGCCTCGACCCGCGCGAGGGGCGCGCCAACGCACAGATGGATGCCCCACCCGAAGCCCAAGTGGTGCCGTGGGTTGGGGCGGATCGAGTCGCACCTCGTCAGGGTGGTCGTAGACTGCTGGATCGCGATTCGCGGCTGGCCACACGAGGACGAGGTGCGATCCGGCCGGCACCGTCGTGCCCTCGAGCTCAACTTCTTCTTTGACCGTCCGGTAGTGACCACGAAACGGCGGATCGAAGCGGCAAGCTTCCTCGACGAACGCCGGGATCAGTGACGGATCGGCACGGAGCTGATGCTGGAGGTCGGCCCGTTCGGCGAGGATTCGCACCGCGGTGCCGGTCAGACTCGTGGTTGACTCACCGCCCGCCGCAATCAGCACGGTCAGGATGGTCATCGCCTCGATGTCGCTCAGCTCACCATCGACGACCGCTTGGGCCAGCATCCCGATCATCGTGCCCGCGAAGGGCGTCGAGTCTTCCTTGGCCCGCAGGTAGGCCTCGATAAGCGGAGTCAGGTCTTCGATAGTGTGCCCTTCGATCTCATGGACCCGGGCCTCCGAGACGAACCCGCTGATGCGCTCGAGTGATTCGTACCCTTGCTTCTTGAGCTGCGGCGCCAGCGAATCCGGAAGTCCCAAGATGCGGGCGACCATCACCATTGGGAGCGGCTCGGCGACCCGGCCCATCCATTCAAATCGACCGTCCGGTGGAATGTCAGCCATCGCTTCGTCCATCAGGGCGCGGAACTCCGGCTCCATCGCGCGCATGTTGGCAGTCGACAGCTTCCGGGCGACAACCTTGCGCTGGCGCGTGTGGTCGGGCGGATCGGCACCGGCCACTCCCCCACCGGCGTTCCCGCCGTCACCGGCGGCGTACCCAGCGGTGCTCACGCCACGGAGTCCGGGCTTCTCCCATTCGCCCTTGTGGAGGAATTCACCCGACACGGACGAGAAGACCTCTGTATTGCCTACGACGTCGTAGATCGTCTGGGCTCGTGTCACAAGGTAGGCGCCGGTACCGGGGATCTCATGGACCGGATCGTTCTCGCGCAGGTACCGGTAGTACTCGTACGGATCCTGCATGACTGGCCGGATCGAACAGAGGGTCGATTTCGGGTGCCCGTGAGTCCATGTCTTCCCCTTTGCGGTAGCAACCTTGATGATCGAGCCAGCCGAGCGGACGTTCACGACCCCAGATGTTGAGCGCTATAGGCGGCTTCCTCGGCCGACACGTCATTGACCAAATTGCCGAGCGCCAGGTTCACGTCATCGGCGTGCAAACCCCAGGTGGGACCGAGGATGGGCGTCACAACCGGACGGCTGCCGCCAGGGCTGGCGGTCACCTGCAGCCACGTTGCGCCGCCCTTGCTCTCACAGGTACCGGTGTAGAGGTCCGGGTAGGTGACCCAGGGTTCTCCGGTCTTGCTCACCGACGAGACAAAGTACGGCGTCAGGGCCGCCGGAGCATCGCTTCCGAGAGCCGCCGGGTTGGTGCAGAGGATCTGCTGATCCCGCTTGGCCCTCTGATCTGACTGGAGGCTGACGCCCTGGCCCGGGCGTCCAAAGAGCGAGTCCAACGGAGGAGTCTGCGAGAACGACGAGTAGGCGATCACGCAGCCAGTCTGGGCCGCCCGGGTGCATCCGGGGATATGAGCGAAGGTTCCACCGACGGTCTTGCCCCTGGGTACTTGAACGTTGCCTCCCAAGATGATGGCCGAGACCATCAGGGCCCGCACCGAGGGGTTGTCGTCGACCTGGGCGCGCAGCAGCCGGATCAAGTCCGCCGACCCCTGGGAATGCCCAATGAAGATGATCGGCCGGCCGCGGTTGTAGTTGGCGAGATAATCCTTCCAAGCGGCCAGCACGCTGTTGTAGGAGATCTGGTCGGCCTGGGGGTCGTTGCCCAGCCCTTTGGCGAGCGAGGCGCTCGTGCGCTGGCGATAGGTGGGGGCCCACACCTGGCACACCTGGGAGAACCGAGAGGCTTGGGACACCGCTGCTCCCTCTTCAGCCAGGGTGACCGCAGTCCCGGTGTTGGAGGTGGTGGCTGCCGCGGTCACGGTCGGATACACGTAGAAACAGTCAAAAGCAGGCTTGGCCGCCGGTTGCGCGCTGAGCACGGTCTTGGTGCCGTCGGCGGCCAATGAGGTCGCGGACTCCGGGTAGAGGCAGGGATCGCCGGCCAGCCCTGGTCGACACAGCCATGTCACCCCAGCCGCATCAGGACCGCTTTGGGCGACGGCGCCCACCGGTTCTGCGGTCGCCGCGATGCTCGCCACCATGCCCGCGAGTACCACCAACACGACCAGAGGTGAGGTGGCAGCTTGGTGCCATCGTTTCGCTCCCAAACCGATCATGCCGACACAGTGGCAGATCTTGGGAAATAGGTCAACAAACTAGACCGACCTGAAACTTGACCTACTGTGGAACCGTGTCTACGCCTCCCCGAGACCGGGACCGGGTCTTGCCGCCGGCTCATGATCCCGATGCGTTGCACTGGCTGCTGCGCCGGGCGGTCCGCCGCTACCGGACCCCAATGCTCGTGGCGTTGCAACGCGACGGGTTCGGTGACCTTCTCCAGCAAGGGGTCTGGGCGATCAGCGCGCTGGCCGCTCCAGGGCTCAAGATCAGTGCCCGCGATCTTGTCACCCGTATGGACATTTCCAAGCAGGCGGTAAGCCAACTTGTCGACACGTTGGTTGCCGAAGGCTACGTGGATCGGCGCCCCGACACTGAGGACCGCCGTCGGACCCTGCTCGAGCTAACCCCTCGGGGTCAGGCCGCAGACGCGGGTCATCGGCGAGGCAGTGAGCGAGGTGGAGTCGGAGATGGCCGTTCGGATTGGTGAAGAAATTGACACGCTGCACCACCTATTGAAGGACCTCGATGTCCACTGACTCACACCAGCACGCAACGCTAGACGGAGTGCCCAAAGACACAGCAATGGTTCGTGCCTACCCGAAGATCGTAGGCAAGCCAGACCTGAGTTGAATAGCTTCTCTCCGGGACCAATCGGCGTCTGCTCCTTCAGGCTAGGTAGAGCGCGACAGGTAGGTCCGCATGCGGACCTGTTCTCCTTGACTCAGAGCGGCGAGCAGTTTTTTCAAAACGGAGAATCCCGAGTCGCCGAGTTCGGCGTGCAACTGGTTCTCGATTACCCGAGCTGCCCTTCCTTGAGTGGCCAGGTACTCGGCCCCGCGTGAGGTGAGGGTCACGGACTTCTCTCGTGCGCTCGTCTTTGAATCGGCGACTGATACGTAGCCACGATCGCGTAGACCGCTGACCACCTTTCCTGCGCCCTGGCGGGTAATGCCCAGCGCCCTCCCGATTCCCGAGATCGTTGATCCGGTGGGGTCCGAACACAGGCGGAGGACCCGACCGTCGGGAAACCTTCGTTCGCCAAATCCGGCATCGGCCATCGCCGCATCCAGTCGGAGCTGATATCCGAGCCAGGCACGGCGCAGAGCGGGTCCTAGGTCTTCCGGAGTCTCATGCTGGGTTGGTCTGTCGACCCTGGCGTCCGTTATCGGACTATCTGCGGCCATAACGAAGATGTTAGCAAATTGTAAACCTGGTTGACAGTTTGCCCATGTGGGCCGCATACTGCACGGATGCGTCCCACCAGAGCGCGCCCGAGCACCAGGAAGCGTCCGCTATGGGCGGGTCTCCTCGGAGTGTCGATGGTGTCTGTGCTCGTCAGTTGTGGTGGCGTCAGTGCGGCCACTCGCCCATCTTCGAGCACCGTCGTCTACCGATTCGGCGTCGTCGGAAACAGGGGAAAGATCGCGCAGCTCGAGCGCAACACACCGACGGTCGTCTCGGGCATCAGGGGGGAGGTCGTCCAGATCGCAACCTCGAACTCCGACGGCTACGCGTTGACCTCCAGCGGCACCGTTTGGGCTTGGGGCGTGAACGTCTTCGGCGAGTTCGGCGATGGCAAGACAAGCACCTACAACACCCGAGCGACGAAGGTCGACTTCCCAGCCGGCGTCAAGATCGCCGACGTTGGCTAACCCCATGCCCTTCGATGGTGCCCTCGCGATCGACTCGCATGGCCACGTGTGGGGATGGGGTCTGAACGCCGAGGGTGATCTCTGCCTCTCAGGCCTCGAAAAACTTCGTCCCGTGCGACTCCCGCTGAGCGACGTCACACTGGCCACCGGAGCGCTTACGCATTCGCTGTTCGATTCCAAGGGTCGGGTCTACGCCTGCGGCGGCAACCAGCGCGGCGTCCTGGGCAATGGCACTACCGTCGACAGCCCGACGCCGACGGCGGTCATCGACCTACCGAGTTCGGCACGCGTCACCACTCTCACCTCCTCTTGGGGGGATGCCGGAGCGCTGCTCAGCAACGGCACCTATTACAACTGGGGCTACAACGCGGCCGGCCAGCTCGGCAACGGCACTACCGTCGACAGCGACGTGCCGGTCCAGGTCGATCTGCCATCCCCTGTACGGCAGGTGTTCCAGGGCGGCAGCGGCGCAACGAACGGCCAGACCATCGTGATCCTTGCGAACGGATCCGTTTTGGCGTGGGGCAACAATAGGAAGGGCCAGCTCGGTGACGGCGGCACAGCGAGCTCCGATGTCCCGGTATCGGTCAGCGTCCCCAAAGGTGTGACCTTCGTCAAGATCAACTCGGGCGGCTACTCGACCTACGCGATCGACAGGTCGGGCCGGCTCTGGGCCTGGGGTGGCAACCAAAACGGACAGCTCGGGAAGGGCACCGGCGCGCCCATCGAAACGCACCCGGTTGACGTTGGTGTCCCCCTTACGCAGGTGTCATCGACCGCGAGCAACGTCGCCGGACTCAGGCGTCGCGCGTCGCCATCTTCCAGGCGCCGATGGTCAGCCAGCCGATGATCCAGCCGGCGATGACAGCAGCCATCGCCCAGGTGGGCATGGGTGGTATCGCGAATTTGCCACCTGTCGGACCGACGTGTTCTGAAGCCAGTGGCGCCGGTTGCAACTGGTCCATCGCCACCCCGACGATGAGCCGCTGGACATTGACGAGGTGGGGTATCAGATGGTCTGCCAGGGCGGGGGTAAGGATGATCTCCCACACGATGAGCAGGACGACCGGCACCGTCCGCTGACCCATCAGCACGGCAAGGCCGAGGCCGACCGTATACCCGACGATGAGATAGAGCCCGAACCACAGCCCGGCCTCTGTTAACGCAGCGGCCAACGCACCGGCCGACGGGATGAACTCTCCTGGCGCGACCGGGCTGTTGAGGAACCCGGTCACGAGGGCCGTCACTGTGTAGCCGACAGCGGCAAGCGGGAGCAGGATGGAGAGCCCGCCCGGGATGCGGGCCAGGTAGAGCGCGAGTCTGGATCGGCCGGTGATCACGAGCTGTCGGAACATGCCGTCGGTCAGATCGTCGGCCCCCGCCGTAGCGCCGAGCAAGACAGCCAAGATCAATCCGAACTCGGCCATCAAGGTGACGACCGTCGCGAAGGCGCTCGTGGCGCCGGCCGGTCCGTAGTGCGCCGGATCCGCCAGGTGGGTGATCTCCCTGATGCCGTAGAAGATGACGGGTACGCCCACGGTGAACGCCAAGGTGACGGCCATGAGGACGCTGCGTTTACGTAGATCCAGGATCCTGTCCCCGATCATCGGCAGGGACGGCAGCCACGAGGCGCGCCGGACTGCGGTGAGGGTGTGCTGAGTCACTGTTCCTCTTCCTCAAGACGGCTCGTCACGGAGAGGAACCAGTCCTCCAGGCTGGCATGAACCAACCGGATACCGTGGACGGAGATCCCGGCCTCGACGAGGCGGCGGTTGATCTCGTCTGCCTTCTCCTCGGCCTGCCCTGGGGTAAGCGTGACGGTCAACCCGTGCTCGGTGAAGGCGATGCCCGATGCGACCGCGAGCTGGTCGAGGGATCGTGCCGCTGCGGGCGGATCCGAGCACTGCACCTCGACGGTGACGCCGGCCCCGCCGATCAACTCTTCGATGGGTCCCTGGCGGATCACCTTGCCACGGTCGACGATGGCCACCTGGTCACAGGTGCGTTCCACCTCGTCGAGTAGGTGGGAGGACAGCATGACCGTCCTCCCCTCGCCGACCAGGTCGCGGATCAAGTCACGCATCTCGTGCATGCCCGCCGGATCGAGGCCGTTCATCGGCTCGTCGAGGATGAGCAATTGGGGGTCGCCCAACAGGCACGCGGCCAGGCCGAGACGCTGGCGCATGCCCATGGAGTAGGTGGAGACCTTGTCGTCGGCCCGCTGGGTCAGCCGGCTCCGCTCCAGAGCGGGGTCGATGTGCTTGCGGGCCTCCCCTCCCCTGGCATTGGCCAGGATCTTCAGGTTCTCCCGCCCGGTCAAGTGTCCCTGGAACCCTGGCGCGTCGACGATCGCGCCGACCCGGGCGAGGGCGCACCCGCGCTCGGCGGGGACCGGGAAGCCGAGCAGCGACATCGTGCCACCGTCGGCTCTGGTCAGGCCGAGCAGCACCCGGATCAGCGTGGTCTTGCCCGCTCCGTTCGGGCCGAGGTATCCGAAGGCAGAGCCCCTTGGTACGAGTAGTTCGACGTCGTCGACGGCGACTCGGGCGCCGAACCACTTGGTGAGCCCGTGCGTCTCGATTGCCCAACCGTCGCGCCCGGGACCACGAGGGGACGCCGTGGGGGAAGGTCGCGCCGAGGCTAGGTCCCTGGCTGTCGGGTCCGCGCCTTTCCGAGCGGTGGTAGCCGTGAGCTGTGGCAGTTCGCCGGGAGGCTCGGATGACTGGTCCCGCAGGGCTTCGTGCCTGGCTTTCTCCTTTGCAATTCCATGCCTGGCTTTCAGCTTTGCAATTCCATAGCCAATCCCGCCGAGTACGACCAAGATGAAGACGGGGGCAGCAAAGCCGAGGGCGCCGGTGAGGCCAAAGAGCATGAACCCATCGTCGGCCACCACCACCGTGTTGTCAGCGGCCATGGGAGCGAATCGATTCGTTCGCAAGGATGAATCCAAAACGCCCCAGGGATGATCCCTTTGGCCTGGTCGGGGGCTATGTTTCGATTCCATGCAGGCAGCTCGGCGCCTCGCGGGCGTGGATCTCGATCTGGTAGTGGACGCCGGGGTGGCGATCGCCGGGGCCGGGCTGACCGCTCTCGCTGCGTGGGGGCCGGCCGGCGTCCCCGGCGGCCCGATCGTCGGGCCCCGCTGGCTGTTGGCGCTGTTGCCTGTCCTCATGGGCGCGCCGTTGGCGCTGCGCCGCCGCGAGCCGATGATCATGTGGATCGCGATGTGGGCGGTCATCGCGCTGCAATGGTTGGTCACCGGACGTCCACCGCAGGGCGTGGAGCTGTTCGTCCCGTTCGCCGGCGCCTACTCGCTGGGTGCCGGCGCCAGCCTGCGGCGCTCGGCCGTTGGCTTGGGGGTCATCGCGGTGGTCATCTTCGGCGCCCGCCAGGGCTACTCGCTCAGCGGGATCCTGGCCTTGTGGCTGGCCGGCGTGCTCGTCCAGGCCCGAAGCCGGGCCGCGTCCCTAACGGCGAGGAACGCGGTACTGCAGCAGCAGGCGGAGCAGGCGGCGGCCACCGAGCGCACCCGGATCGCGCGGGAGTTGCACGACATCGTCGCCCATCACCTGAGCGTGATCGTGCTCCAGGCGGCTGGCGCCCGGGCGTCGGGAAACGCTGGCCAGGCGGCTCTGGAGAAGATCGAGAACAGCGGTCGTCAGGCGCTGGCCGAGACCCGCCGCCTGCTCGGCGTCTTGCGCGACCCGGGCGAGGAGACCGGGCTCGCGCCCCAGCCAGGCGTCGACGAACTCGACGCGCTGGCCGTCAGCGTCCGCGCCGCCGGAGTGCCGGTGCACCTCGTCATCAGCGGTGACCGCGCGGCGGTGCCCGCGGCCGTCGACGTGTCCGTCTACCGCATCGTCCAGGAGGCGCTAACCAACGTCCTCAAGCACGCCGGCCATGCCTGCGCCGATGTGACGATCGGCTGCGCCGACAACGCGGTCACGATCGACGTCACCGACAACGGATCGAGGCGGCCCGCAAACCCGACCCCCGCCGGAGGGCACGGGCTGCCCGGGATGCGCGAGCGCGTGGCGATCTTCGGAGGTGAGCTGTGCGCGGGGCCAAGGCCAGACGGCGGGTTCGCCGTGCATGCGCGGCTACCGGTAGGTGACGGCCTGGCGCGAGGCGCCGACCTGTCGTGATCAGCGTCCTCATCGCGGACGACCAGGACCTCGTCCGCGAGGGCCTGCGGATGCTCCTGGAAGCCGAGCCGGACCTCGTCGTCGCCGGCGAGGCGGCCGACGGCAACCAGGTGCTGGCTCAGGCGCGGCTTTTGGACCCCGACGTCATCTTGATGGACGTCCGTATGCCCCAGATGAACGGCATCGAAGCAACCACCCGGCTCGTCCAAGGCGGGACCCGGGCCCGGATCCTGATGCTGACCACCTTCAACCTGGACGAGTACGTCTACCACGCCCTGAAGGCGGGCGCGAGCGGCTTTCTGCTTAAGGACGCCAGCCGTGATCAGCTGACCGGTGCCGTGCGCGCAGTGTCGGCCGGCGAGACCCTGCTTGCCCCCGCCATCACCCGGCAGCTGATCGAGGACTTCTGCCGCGGTCCCGCTCCCGGCACGCTCACCACCGAGTCGGTCGGGGGCCTCAGCGAACGCGAACTGGGCGTCGTGCTGCTGGTAGCGCAGGGTCTGTCGAACGCCGAGATCGCTGCCAGGCTCTTCCTAAGCGAAGCCACCATCAAGAGCCACATAGCCAGAATCCTCGACAAGCTCGGTTTGCGCGACCGCGTCCAGGTTGCCGTCTACGCCTACGAACACAGCATCGTCCGGCCAGGCCGCGGCACTGAGTAGTACTCATTACCGCGGTGGGAGCGGGTCAGTGGGACTTGGACACTCGGTCACTGCCGATGGCGACGAAGGCCCTACTTCAACGGGCGACTTTAGGGCAAGATGCCCTCAGCCGCAGTGGCCTCACCCGCGTGCTCGACCGAATGGAGAACGACGGGCTCATTCGCCGCAAGCTCAACAGACACGATCGCCGACGCTTCGACGTCGCCCAGACCCCCAAGGGTCGGCAAAGGTTCGAGCAGATATGGCCAGGACACCAAGAGGGCATCGGGCGCTACTTCGTCGGCCCGCTCACACAGCCGGACATCGACAAACTTGGTCGCATCCTCGCCAAGCTGATCCAGGCCAACGAGGCAGCGATCAAGCCTGACGAACAATCGCGTTCAGACGTTTGACGGTGCCAAACACAGCTCGGAATTCCCGGACCCGAGCGCGACGGTATGGGATACAGCTTCCGTCAAGGCACACGGGTTCGCTCAACTTGCGGTGCTTTCGGATGCCCAGCTTGCCGCCGAACTCCTCATCTGTACCGGTCGGCCGTACCAAGGTGCGCCAAGCCCAGCAATGCAGACGGTTATGGAGCTCGTCCGCACGGTTATCGGTTCGAGAGTCAGCGCTCTCTTGTCAGGTCAATGGAGGTGAGCGGACAACTCTCGAACCAAATCGTTAGGGAGTAGATCCAGGCTCTTTGGTCCCATGACTAGCGTTTCGGCCGATCCCTCTAGGCGTGCGCTGTCGGTCGGTAGTGTCCTCATCTGTTCGGGTTAGGTGTTAGCCACATTGTCGGAGCTGTCTGGCGATCATAAAATGTGCGGATGCAGGGGCACATTGTCATCACCTCGGAGAACACCCACATCGAAGAGCATGAAGCAATCGTCGTCGGTGCAAGCTCCGCTGGCATGTCCGCCGCTGCCGGGCTTCAAAAGCGCGGCTTCGAGACTGTCATTCTCGAGAGCTCGAACATGGTCGGAGCTCGCTGGCGCTCGCGGTATGAGGAACTCCGGCTGAACTCCTGGCGTGCAATGTCGAACCTGCAGGGATATCGCATGCCATTCCGCTACGGCCGGTACCCGAGTCGGGACGATTTCGTTGCATATTTGGAGCGATACGCCGAGCATCACCGACTCCACATTCGCTTCAATACGAGCCTCGTCCAAGTTAAGCGCTCCAACACTCTCTGGCGGCTGGAGACATCTACCCACGCGTTACTCGCCCATTACGTCGTGATCGCCACCGGCTGGGACGCCATAGCCGTGGTTCCGGAGTGGCCGGGAAAAGAGTCGTTCCTTCCTGAACTGATCCACTCGTCTGACTTCCACGGTGCGCAAGCGTATCGAGATCGTGAAGTGCTTATCGTGGGCGCCGGTAACTCGGGAATCGACATCGCAGGCCATCTCATCGATGCCGGAGCCCACGTGAAGGTGTCGATGCGCACACCGCCGAACCTCTCCAAAGGCAACCTCCTCGGCCTCCCGGGCCAACCGTTCCTCGTGCTCGTGGCCGACCACCTGCCAAAAGGTTATGCCGACTTCAACTTCTCCATCGTTCAGAGGCTGACGTTTGGAGATCTCAGTCGCTTTGGGATAGGCCGGGCACAAGAGGGGCCTTACACCAACTTCGATCGGCACTTGCGCAATCCCGTAATCGATAATGGCTTCGTCGCCGCACTCAAACGGGGGCGAACTGAGGTCGTCGCCGCGGTGGAGCGACTTGAGGGATCCGAGGTAGTGCTCATCGATGGCACACGCCTTCGGCCCGACAGTGTGATCTGCGCAACTGGGTACCGTCGAGGTCTAGAGCCGCTCGTTGGACATTTGGGCGTGCTACGCCCCGATGGAGTGCCGTTCGCCTATCGCGGGGCCCCTGAACATCCCGCCGCGCCGAGACTGTTCTTCGCCGGCATGTGGGGGCAGTTCAGCGGTGAAATTCGGCTGGGTCCGATTCATGCCCGCCGAATCGCCCGAGCCGCAGCTCGTCACCGGCGCGGGCGATCGAACAAATCCCGCCCCACGCGTCGGTAATCGTTTCGAAAAGCCCCGTAGGGCGGTGTTGGCCCGAGCGGGGTGGTTCGCCTCGATGTCGACTGACGAGCGCGCAGGCCTGGATGGGGAGAACGTTGTGATTTCGACAGCGGAGTGGTCCTGAGCGGACAACGCTTAAACCCCGACTTCTGGGTCCGGCTAGACAGGTTCTACTCCACCCTCGGTGACAGCCTCCGAGGACCTGCGGGCACCAAGTCTTGACGCGCCAACTGGAGCGGCTCGGTTCGCCCCTCTAAGTAAACCACAAGGCTGTGATTTAGCCTAGAGCGCCTTAGTGGTCCACCCGGGCCTCCGCCACCGGAATCTGAAGTCGCGCCTAAACGCACAACGATCCGTGACGCCCGCGACGGATCCTTCTCTCGCGTTCAGTTTAAGAGGTATGAGGACCACCCCGGCGCGCGACTGTCCGCCGACTCCCTCGTCGCCAACCGGCCGACAGCCCGATGTCTATAGTCGGCTCAGCGGAGCGCAGCTGAGGATTCTCCGAATTGGTGCATTCCGACGCGTCGACAGCGCCCGCTACCCCCGGTCCTGCGACAATGGTCAAGGCTTGCTTGCCAAGGTATGGGCAAGTGTTATCGATGCGGCCAACAAGGAGGGGGGATGTCCGAATTCATCGATGTCGTCGACGCCCAGCTCGATGCCTACTTTGCCCGGGACCTCGAGCGCTTCGTTGCCTGCTACGCGCCCGATGCCGTGATCACCAACGCTGCGGGCCAGGTGCTGGCAAAGGGCCACGACGCCTTGCACAAAATGTACGGCGAGCTCTTCGACAACAGCCCCAAGCTCGCCGGCCGGATTGCCAATCGCATCGTCATCGGAAGCTTCGTCGCCGACCATGAGGAGATCGACGGCTTCAACATGCCTGGTATGCCGACGTCGATCCAGGCAATCGCCGTCTACCAGGTGACCGACGCGAAGATCAGCCGGGTGACGCTCTACTTCTGAAGACCTGCGGCCGTCTCTTCTGAGTAGCGTCCGCGCGCTCCTCTGAGTAGCGTCCGCGCGGTGGTCGCCAACGCATCCCCCTTCGACCTGACCCTCGATCAGCTCCGGCAGCGCACGAGCGAAAAGTGGCGGGCGGCTGATCCCGACGTGCTGCCCCTGTGGGTCGCCGAGATGGACGTCATGCCGGCACGCCCCATCGTCGAGGCGCTGCGCGAGGCGCTCGACCGGGGGGACACCGGTTACGCCACCGGTGCCGGCTACGCCGAGGCCTACGCCGCGTTCGCCGCGCAACGTTGGGGGTTCGGCGGCTTCGAGCCGGCCCGCAGCGCCGTGGTCCCCGACGTCATGCTCGGGGCAGTCGAGCTGCTTAAGCTCGTCACCGGACCCGGTGACGTGGTCGTGGTGACCCCGCCCGTGTACCCACCCTTCTACGCGTTCGCAGAGCATCTCGGCCGGCGCGTCGTCGAGGTGCCGTTGACGGCGGGTGGACGCTTGGACCTTTCTGCGCTCGCCGACACCTTTGCTGCGGCAGCCGCCGAGGGGCCGGCGGCGTTCCTTCTCTGCAACCCGCACAACCCGACGGGTACGGTCCACTCGGCCGACGAGCTCGCGGGGGTGGCAGCCGCTGCGGATGCCACCGGCGTACGCGTCGTGGCCGACGAGATCCACGCACCGCTCGTGCTGTCCGGCGCAACCTTCACCTCCTACCTCGCCGTCCCCAGCGGAGGCCAGGGCTTCGCCCTCGTCTCCGCGTCCAAGGGGTGGAACCTGCCCGGCTTGAAGGCGGCAGTCGCCTTCGCTGGACCGGAGGCCGCCGACGACCTCGCCCGGCTGCCTGAAGAGGTGAGCCACGGCCTGAGCCACCTCGGTGTGCTGGCCCACACTGCTGCCCTGCGCCACGGGCAGGAGTGGCTGGATGCGGTCCTCGTCGGGTTGGATCGCAACCGCACGCTTCTCGGCGACCTGCTGGCGGCCCACCTGCCATTGGTGCGCTGGACTCCCGGGGCGGCGACCTACCTGGCGTGGCTCGACTTCGGCGACCTGCCGTGGCTCGCAGCGGACGGCAACGGTGGACCCGCCCGTGGCGACGCCAGCGCCCGGGTCGGTGTGGCGGCCTGGTTTCTCAAGCACGCCCTGGTGCTACTCAGCTCGGGTCCTGCCTTTGGGTCCGGCGGCGAGCGCTGCGCCCGCATTAACTTCGCCACGTCCGCCACCGTGCTCGCCGAGGCGGTGGAGCGGATGGGTGTGGCCGTCGCCAAGGCGGGCTGACCGCCGAGCGGTCCTGGTGCGCTCACCGCCCGCGCCGCACCGGCGGCGCACTACGCCGCACGTAGCTCTGACGCGATCCCAGCGATAGGTAGCGAACTGCCGAGGCTCCGGCACAGTGCGGCTCGCCAGTCGTGAGAAAATGCCCGCAACCGGCGAACTGGGATACCCCCGTCAAGACGCTGGCCCCGGGAATGGCTCAGGGCGATAATCAGTCAGTGCGCTGGTGGGCTCCGTTCCTCGCAGGAGTGGCCATGGCGTCAGTCGCTGGCTGCGGACAACCGGGGAACTCGGGCCGCCAGTCAACTGCTACGACCACCGCGACGTTTCGTAACACCGTCCCAGTGGGAGGGGAATACGGCGGACGCGAGGACTTCTGCGCCGTGGCACCCCTGACTGGACACATCCTCTATGACGGCACGACGGGTTCAGCTGTGCTCACCCTCTCCGTCGGTGGCCTGCCTCGCAACGCTCGGGTGGGCGTCAACTGGTCCAACGATCACATCCGCGGTTACCTCATCGCTTCGTTTGAAACCGACTCGAAGGGGAGGGCGAGACAGTCCTCGTTGCGCTTCTTCCGTCCGGGAGAGGTGAGAGGGGTCGAGGTGATCCTCACGGGTTCGGGCACCCAGGCACCGCTCTTGGGTCGCCTCGAACCCTGTTGAAGGGCGGCTTTGCCGCGCTCGACGTGCTCCCCGATACCGACACTCGACCACGCCGATGCAGCCTGCCCCACTCGTGCCGGCTGGCGCGACCGCAAAACTCGAGCAGCCACTGACGCTGACAGCGCTCCGATCCGGCGTACTGGGCTAGTCGACGACCCCATCGATGAATCGCTTCAGCGCACGTAGGTAGCCGCCAGTGCCACCCTCTGTATTCCCCTTCCAATCGAGCGCGAGAGGCAGACGAGCCAATCGCGGATGGCTGCTTCCTGGTTACTTCTTGATTATGACGTTGTGAACTTCCGTCACCACGTCAACCTTGACGCCGGGTACGTTCGGCTTCACATTGTTATCGAACCAGTTCTGGAAGTCATCCCGGCTCTCCCATATCTCAGACACGTGAAACTCGCCGTCTCCCACGAAGGCCACATGGGCGACGAATCCCGCCGCGGCCAGAAGGGGGGGCGTCAATTGCTCTGAGACCTTGTCGTACGAGTCCGTCGTCATTCCTGAAACAGACAACCTCACCAATACCGACATGTTCGCTCCTCTGGTTCGTTATTCATGTACTGCGAAGAGGACCCTACTCACATGCACCCCCTGGTGCACCAGGGCTGTGGCGGTCGCCGGATGCACATCTAAGGTGCCGACGCGTGTCCTCTATGAGGCCGGACTGCGGGCCATCGGGATCCACTTCGGACGGCACGCTTCCACGGTCCGACTGGCCTCATCAAGGCTGGGGTGCGCACGCGGGATCGGAACGGCCGAAACGCAACTCGGCGGACGGAGTGATAACCGGATGGGCTCAGGGCAACTGCACCCCTGGTGGCGCGCCTTACGCAGGCACATTCGGTCGCGCCCCACAATCCCCGGTATCGGCGTGTTATGCGCTCCCCAACTCGCCGTTGTCATTCAAGAACCGTCGATCCGGCGCGTCTGGGAGCTTGCTCGCGGTGATATTCGGCGTGCTCATTCTGCGTGCCTCCGATCGGCACCATGGGGATACTCCCAACCAGAGGCAGGAGGTGTCCCAGACCGCCGGCTGGGTGACACCTTTCGCCAAGAGCAAAGGCCCGACAGGTCGAACGTCCGAGACATCGACGCATAGCTCGTTCTCGATCCCATCCGGATCGCGAGCGGATCAGCTAGCGCCGGCCAGGACTGTGTCACTGTCTTCAGCGCTCATGGGAGGTCCGATTGGCCTGAGATCATGGGACGTAGCGATGCGCGCCAGTTCGTCCAGGGGCGGGAACGTTGGGTGGCTCGGCACGATACGCGCCTTAGCTGGAGTGCCGATGTCGCGGATGAAATCACGGAAGCTGGCGTTGTCATGCACGAGTAGGATCCGCGCCTCGCGCTCACCGACCACTCGGAACGTGTGCGGCACACCGCGGGGCATGGAGACCCAGTGCCCCACTCCGACGACCAGCTCCTCGTCGCCACAGCGCATGACCATCTGGCCGTCGAGGATGTACCAGGTGTCGTCGAGGTCGTCGTGGACGTGCAGCGGGGGCGCCGAGCCGACTGGCAAGGTCATCTCGAGCACGACGGTGGCCATTTCGGGTGCGCAGCGGTGCTCAACGACCAAGGTGTCGAGGAACCACCACATCAGCCCTTGTTCGTTCTCGGGGGAGTCAACAACTGCCGTCGTCACTTCGGCCTCCTTTAGTAGAAACCTGTCCCGGATCGGGTAGTCAGGTACCCTTACGATTAGATCGTATGGTAACCTTACGACTAATGTCAAGCAATTCCTTCGACCACCCCAACGGCAAGCGAAACCCGTACGTCGGCGCCATGCTGGGTGTCGTTTGGCAGTGGGTCCGTGAGCAGCTGTATGCGGGCGTCGTTGCGGCGGGATACGACGATCTGAACGCTGCGCACGTCGGGCTCTGGCGCTATCCGGGCCTCGAGGGACTACGTCCAAGCCAGCTTGCGGACCGGGTGGGGATCACGAAACAGTCGGTCAACGACTTGCTCGGGCACCTGGAACAACACGGGTACTTATTGCGCGTGCCCGATTCGGCCGACGGAAGGGCTCGCGTGATCCGACTTACTTCCAAGGGACGGCGGCTGGAGCAGACAATCTACGCCGAGGCTGGGACAGCCCAGCTGCGGATCGCAGAGATCCTGGGGCCGCGGCGCTTCGCCCAGCTGCACAGCTCCCTCGAACTGCTGACCGAGCAGCTAGCGGGTTCACTGGCCGGCCCCTAACGCCTGTTCGCGGGCGTACATAACTACGCCGGTCGCGGATTCGAGGGTGGCGCTCGATTCGGCGATCTGCACTCGTGTCGATCCCTGGACAGGCGGCGCATAATCGCGGCCATTGTTTCCGGTCGTGGTTGCTTCGACCGCCCGGGGACCGCCGGATATCGCTGCCTCGAAACATTTCGAACGATTCGTCGCCCGTCGGGAACCGCTCAAGGTGCAGCGGCAATCAAGTCACGCACCGGATAATGCGTGGGCACAAGGTTCGGTCAGCCTCTCGAACACGGTTTGAGATTCGTCGCTCTCTTCTCAGGTCAGTGGACCTAAGCAGACAATACGCGGACCGCCATCCCGCCCCGCCTGTGCAGGCGATTCTTGATCTGGCGTCGGCAATCTTCGCCTAGGAGCTTCCGCCCCAGAGTTTCGCTCAAGAAATTGAAGAGGAGTAGAAGTCGGCTATCGCCTTGAAGGCTTCCTTCGGCTCCCACTCCATGTCGGGATAGGTTGACCCGTGCCGATTCTCCGCAAGTTTCACGATGCTTAGCGCGGACATGTCTAGGTCGTACTTCGGCTGGTGGTCGGTCGGGGCCAGGTAGTCGACGAAGGTGCAGACGAATGCGCCGTCGACTCCAGCTGCATCCAAAACCTCCAGCGTCTCTACGATCTCCCTCGCCTGAAGAGACTTATCGCGGACCGGCTGGCCCTTCAATCTGGTTCGAACAAAGCGACCGATAAGCGGGAGTTTGTGAAGGACCAGCGAGGGGATACTCACGATTCCGAGGCCCAGCGTGCCAGAACTTTCGGCTCCCACATATGACCGCATACCGAACTCGGTGACGACTACCGGCTTGCGGTACTCGAAAAGGGGCCTCATCATCTCGATATACCGGTCTTTCACTCGACTGTCCCGGTAGTGATCGATGCCGACAACGTCGAACATGCTCCAATCAACGGCCTCCCAGATCAGCGCGGCGTAGGTGACGTCCCCTTTGAACACCTCGCGGACCCCTCCACACGCCTCGCGCAGGAACTTGTTCAGCACGTCCGAGTTCAGTTCGACCGAACTCTTTCCCTTCATGGCGCGCTTGCGAAACTTGCGGACTCTTCCGATGAGCGAGCCGCCAGGGATGATCCCTTGCATGAACAGCGTCAGCTCGGAACCAACGATAAACACGACTCGCCCCGGCCAGCGAGACCGCAGTGTTTCGGCAGCTCTCGCCGCTTCGATTACATAGGCAAGTGTCCTCTTGGGACTCTTGTTCCAAAGCTCCGGCGAGAGCCAGACCTCCAGCCCGAGCTTCAGCGCATCCTCACTGGCTGCCAGTAGCCGACTGATGTCCCGACCGCAGAGCCGGACGGCATTGCAGTGAAGATCGTTGCCGATGATCTCAAGCTCGCGATGCACGACGCACATATCGAAGACCGGACGCCAGTTGCCTCCGAGTTCCCTACCAACGTCGTACGAGACGCCGTTCAATCTCACAGTGGTGCGCGATTCATGAGGTAATTGTCTCATGCATGTTCCAAATCCCAAACTGGCGATCCTGGAGGCATCCTGACTCGCAGTTCATGGTGGGGATTCGGAGACACTTTCGACCGTGCGGTATCGGCAGGAATCGCGAGCATTGGTTCTGGACTGTGCTCGGGCAGTGCTTATGTGCTTTCCGAGGTAGTGAGCTGCGTCACGACAAGGCCTCCGATGGAATCGTCTCCGCAGGTGACTACCCATCGGTCCCGGTAACCCTTGTCGGGGCGACGCGGCTATGCGATGGACGTCAGCTCGCCCTTCACGAATTGGTCGCGTAGCACGAACTTCTGGATCTTTCCCGAAGCTGTCATCGGGAAGGAATCGACGAATACCCACGTTCTGGGTGCCTTATAGGCAGCCAGGCGGTCGCGTACGTGGGCCGACAGCTCGGCCGTGGTCGGGTGTTGACCCTCGATAAGGCGTACGAAGGCGGCGACCTGCTCGCCCCAGCGATCGTCGGGCACACCGACAACGGCGACATCGGCGACCGCTGGGTGTTCGTAGAGCACAGCTTCGATCTCGCGGGGGCAGATGTTTTCGCCGCCTCGGATGATCATGTCCTTGAGGCGACCCTGGACACGGCAATAACCGCGCTCGTCCATCGTTCCCAGGTCTCCGGTATGGAGCCAGCCTTCGGAGTCGATGGCCGCTGCCGTGGCTTCGGGCATGTCGTAGTAGCCATTCATCACGCAAAAGCCCCGGATGCACAGCTCGCCGAGGGTCCCCGTCGGTACCGTGTCGCCGCTGAGCATGTCGACGACCTTGACCTCGGTTTGAGGTAGTGGCCGTCCGACGGTCTCCGCCTTGTCATCGGGCAAATCGTCCAGTGTTGTCTGCGTTGCTACCGCTGAGCATTCAGTCTGGCCGAACACGATGTTGAACTTCACGCGCAGGCCGTTTTCGATGCGACGGACCAGTTCAGCGGGCACGAGAGCGCCTCCCGATGCAACCACCCGCAGCGACGACAGGTCCCGCTTGGCGAAGTCGGGGTGCTCCATCATGGCCAAGAGCATCGTGGGGACGCCACCCATCAGCACTGCACGTTCGGACTCGACCAGCTCCAGAACGAGACCAGGATCGAAAGCGAGGACCGGCACGTACGTGCCGGCAACGCTGACGCTGCCGAGCACGGCGAGGACGCAGCCACCGGCGTGGAACAGGGGCATCGGGTTTACAGCGGCGTCACCCGCAGTGAGGCCCCAGCGTGAGGTGACGAAGCGAGCATCGTTGGTAACGCCCGCGTGGTGCAGAAGCGCGCCCTTCGGAAACCCGGTGGTGCCGGACGTATACATCGAGTATCGCGGCGTCGTCGGGGCGCACCTCGGGTAGTCCGGCAGAGGATTGCTCGCCGGCCTGCACGAATTCCAACCACTCGGTGAACAACACCACCTCGCGTAGATCGGGAAGCTCGGGACGCACCGACTCGAGCGACTTGGCCATCGGATTGCCGCGGTAGTCAGGCAACATGAACAGCCCCGCGGCACGGGACTGGCGCAATACGTAATGCAGCTCCGACGGCTGGTAGGCAGGGTTGACGGTAACGAGCACCAACCCGGCTAGCGCCGCGCCGTACTCGAGAAGCACCCACTCCGGGATGTTGGGCGCCCACACCGCCACATGCTCACCGGGATGGAAGCGTCCCAACAGCGCTCGGGCAACCCGCTCGGAGTCTGCCAGTAACTCGGCGTAGGTCCACCGCCGACGGTCGGCCGGAGCTGGCATCCCCGCTACGAGCGCGGTGTGCTCTGGGGCCAGGGCGGCTGCTTCGCGGAGCACACCCCCGATTGTCGTCGGTCGGACATCATCGCTGGTATCAGCGGGCCAGTAGGACGTCGTGAGACTCATAGGACAACGTTAGTCACGGCGACTCTTGTCTGGCCCATGCTCTCGGTCGTGATGGGAACGCATGATCACGGCTACACACGTCCCCATGTCGACAGGTCTGCTGTCCGACGCTGCCGGTTACCGAGCGGCACTTCTCTGGCTCCCCTGACTATCCCCGTGGTGCCGGGTCGCAGAGGAACACATTGACGGTTTCTATGGACAGTTGCTCGGTCTCGTCGACGATCTCCGGGCCTCCTCCAGCAGCTGAAAGCCGAGATCGACCTGCCCGGTTCCGAGTTGTCGCGGGCACCGTCACCTTTCTCTTCACCGATATCGAGGGTCCGACGCCTGTGGAAGACCGGTTCGTATGGGTCCACGTCAGGTAGACCCCAGGCCGGAGTTTGCGGTGCCCCACGACGGATCTCCCTTAACGCCCGCGGGAGCCCACGTTCAAGGCTTTGCTAACCCGGAGGTCTGAAGACGACGCCCTCAACGGGGTCGGTGCCGATATGGAGAATACGAAGAGCTCGCTCCGAGTCGTTGACCGCGTAAGCGAAAGCAGGGCCAGCATCGAGAAGAAAGGCGCCTCGGAGCTCGTCATGCGGATGTGGGTGTTCACGCGACGACTCGGTTGAGGGCCGTTGGCGAGGAGTCTCTATTAATCCGTCCAACCAACGGCGAAGGAAATCTGCCTGTTCTTTGGTCGGGCCATCTCCGATCTGCCATCGTTCAAACCATTGACCGTCCCCTATCAGGCTGTACGACACCCTAAGGGGTTACAAATTCTTGGATTCTTCGAGGCGCCTCAAGATGGTCAGATTGTTCGCGAGCTGCGACGCAAACTGGCTTGAAACGAGGTTTTCGACGAGGGCCTTTACGCGGTCATACTCCCCGCAGTTCCATACCTGGGTAGGGGTCCTACCACCAAGCTCGTCACAGGCGTCGTGATTCCACCAGCGAGTAATGGCGGCATCTGAGTATCCAATCTTGCCAAGAACAAGATTGATCTTTGTCGCCTCTCTCTTGGACCACATGGGATCCTGGTCGAGTTTCGCCGAGTTACTCACGACCAAAAAGCTTACTCAACTGAGATTCACCACGGTTCCAACCGCTAGCGAAGAGGACTCCGACCATCCTGGTTACGGACCGGATCGGGGCCAGCAGAACGCGTACGGGGCGCTCCCCGAGTGGGCCACCTGGACATCGAAACGCTCATACGGTTCGGCTGTGACGCTTCACTTGTCACAGCGACACGACACGAGAAATCACTATTGAACAGCGGTCTGATAGGTGAGTTCGCCGATGCCCAATCCACCCAATTGCGTTGCTCGCGTATCGGTCCCGACTTACTCACGCCTCGCCGATGTCGTGGCGATAGGCGAATACAGCAAGTGGGACGAGAGCGGCGGTCCAGCAGGCGAGGACGATCCATCCCTCCGCCGGCCAATCACCGTGGAGGAGCGCGGCCTCGCCGGCATGCACTAGCCAGTAGGAAGGCAGCAGCTTGACGACGGTCAGCATCGCCCCGCTGTTGAACAAGCTCCCAAATGCGCCGCCGAAGAGGGCGAAGAAGACGACGAGCCAGCCCATAACTGGCACGAGGGCATCCGTCGCGATGAGGTGACCCAAGATAAGGCCCATCAAGACGAACGGCACCAAGCCAATAAGGAGCAAGCCGGTCATCTCGAACCACTGCTCGGCGCCGAGGCGCACTCCCAGCGTTGCGCCGGCCAGAAACACCAAGACGAGCGCGGGCAGCGCGACGAGGTAGGCGGCGAGCATCTTCGCGAGGTAGTCGGTGCGGACCCGCAGGGGCGTGATCCGCAGCTGCCGGGTCCAGCCCCGAGCGCGGTCGCGCGCGAGACGGGCACCGGGTCCGATCGCGGCGAACATCGCGCCATAGGCGGCCATCCCGGTCATGAAGTAGAGAGGGAAGGAGACGCCCGCGGCGTGGACGAATGCATGGCGGTTGCCCGACGTGACCGCGTAGTAGACGACGAGTGGCAGCACTATGGCGAGCGCCCATGTCAGCCGGTTGCGGAAGGAGCGGAGGAGCTCATAGTGCACGTGTGTGACGGCGCTCATTTGGCAGCCTCCCCTGGGCGAGGGTTGTCGTTCGTAGCCGTCAGCTCGAGGAACGCTTCCTCGAGGCTTCCGCCAGCCGCTTCGACGTCTCGGACCTCGGGGAACCTCGCGAACAGCGCCGGGAGCGCAGCGTCGGCGTCCGAGCAGGACAGGATCACCGTGTCGCCGTGGCGCTCGACGTTCGTCACGCCCGGCAGAGCGCGAAGCGACTCGAGATCGACACCGGGGAGCGTCGCCCGGACCGATCGGGAGCCTACTTTCGCCTTGATCTCGGTTGCTGGTCCGTCGGCGACGATGCGGCCGTGAGCAATGAGCACGATCCGATCTGCAAAGGCGTCTGCCTCTTCGAGGTAATGGGTCGCGAACACGATGGTCTTGCCCTTCGCAGCGAGTCCGCGCATGACCTGCCAGAACTCGCGGCGACCCTCGACGTCGATGCCAGCGGTCGGCTCGTCGAGCACAAAGAGATCGGCATTGGCGACGAGTGCCGTGGCGAAGCGCACCAGCTGGGCTTGCCCGCCGGACAGCTTCGTCGTCCGACGCTCCGCGAGGTCGCCGAGCCCCGTAATTGTCAGCACGTCATCGACGGGAAGCGGGCGTGGGTAGTAGGAGGCGACCAGCGAGACCAGCTCGCGGACGCGCAGAAAGTCGGGCAGCGATCCCGTCTGGAGCATCCCACCGACCAAGCCCAACCTAACGGCGGAAGCTGGAGGCAGTCCGCAAACGGTGACAGCTCCGGCGTCGGGGCGACGAAGGCCGAGGATCATGTCGATCGTCGTCGTCTTGCCCGCTCCGTTCGGACCGAGCAGGGCGACCGTCTCGCCGGGCGTGATCCCAAGGTCGATGCCGCGAACCGCCTGGACCGAGTCATAGGACTTGGTCAAGCCAATGACGCTGATGCCGGCGGACTCGACGCTGACAGTAGCCATGTGCCTCCCTTCGCCCGCCCGCCGGAACGGCAGTTCCGAGTCCTGGGCTGGCGGCAATCTGCCTGGAGGAAGGACCTTTGAAAACGCTATACGCATCCCGGATCAGTGAACTGGGGACACACCCAAATCGGAACTGTGGGCATCCCCGATCGCTGGATTGTGGGATATAAAAGTCCGAGAAGAGTTTGAGAATCCTCGCTCTCTTGTCAGATCAGTTGAGATGAGCGGACAACTCTCAAACCAGGAAGTTTCTTCGCAGATCCGTCAACTTCATGCCGTTGTGCAGGAACAACGGGCCTCTGGAGCCACCCCGGAGGTGGCTGCTGAACGCCCTCCCCGGCGACGGCAGCGGCACTTGTCAGTTGCCCAGGTGGCAGAACTAACGGCCGCATATCGGTCCGGCGTCGCCATCAACGACCTGGCAGCACGGTTCAAGATCCACAGATCGACTGTCCTGGAGCATCTCAACCGATCGGATACCCCTCGGCGCTACCCGGCCCTGGATACCTTTCAAGTCGGGGAGGCGGCTCGGCTCTATGAGGTCGGGCAATCCCCGAGGGCCATCGGTATCCACTTCGGGCGGCACACCGCCACGGTTCGACTGGCGCTCATCAAGGTTGGGGTACGACTGCGAGACCGGAATGGGTGGAAGCGCTACGAGGACTTTATCGGACAGCTTCAAACCCTCCCGAGACTCTGAAACACCTCGCTGACTAGGGGGGTCCTGGGTCGCCGCCCACCAGCCGGGAGACCCTAAAGTCCCCGAAACGCTCCTCCGACGCCCCCGGACCACGTGATTCGAACGATAAGGGACGGCTTTCGAACCCTGCCTCGATGGCGCTCTGTGGAGACGACTACGGAGCCAATCCGCCCACCGCGGGCCGTCCACTCGACGTCCAGGGCCACCTGTCCAGCGCCGACTGACCCCGTCTCAACTCGAAGCCCGTAACGGCGCGGTACCGATCTGGCCGTTCGTTCATTGAATGACCTCGCTCGGGAATTCGGTGTCCACCATCGAACCGTGGCAGAGCACCTTGAGCGTCTCGGCATTGCTCGGAGGGTGAACCTCTTCAAGCTGATTGCAGCCGATGTCAAACGGGCCGCCACCCGACATCGAGCTGGCCAGTCGCTTGTCATCGTGGGCAAGGCGTTGAATGTCGATGCGTCAACCGTTCAGCGAGAACTCAAGCGTGGGGGAATCAAGATCCGACCACGGCCCGGTACTGAACACGGTTGAAGACCGAATCCGCTTGGGCCTACCCGCGGCTCCGGACGCCTTTGTATGGAAACGAACGCTGACCTCGCATCAGCGCTAACTGTTGCAAACAGCACGCACATCGGCTTCGAATAACGCGCCACCGAGCCGGCGCATGGGGGCAGTGCCCTCGCAACGTTGCGTTGCCGCGGAATGGCGCACTTTTCGCACTCGTGATCCGTCGAGCGGCCAACTCGTGAACTCCACGGGTGACGGGTCCCTCTGACTATTGACACACTACTCTCATCGGTGTATCCTTATCAGAGTATCCTATAAGGAGCAGAGATGAAGCAACACCGAAGCAACCCCTTGGCACTGGCGGTGCTGGTCTGCCTGTCCGAGCGACCCATGCACCCCTACGAGGTGGCGACCACCTTGCGGCAGCGGGTCAAGGAGCGCAGCGTCAAGCTCAATTTCGGCGCCCTGTACGGTGTTGTGGAGTCCCTGGCCAAGAGGGGCCTGATCGAGCCCAAGGAGACCGGACGTGCCGGCCGGATGCCCGAGCGGACCATCTACCAGCTGACCGATGCCGGCCGGATCGAGAGCAACGACTGGCTGGCGGAACTGCTTTCCACCCCGACCATCGAGTATCCCCAGTTCGTCGCCGGACTCTCCTTCTCGCCGCGTTGCCCCCAGAGCAGGTTGTCGACCTGCTGAAAGTGCGCCTCGACGCGCCTCGCCCTCGAAGAGGCCCAAGCCGGGGCGATACGCGAAGTCGTGCAGAAGCACGGCCTGCCCCGTCTGCTGTGGGCGGAGGAGGAGTACCGCGATCGCGTGCGTGCCGCGGAGATCGACTACGTCCGCTCGTTACTTCGTGACATCGAGTCGGGGGACCTCGAGGGCGGCGAGTGGTGGCAAGAGGCTCATGCGCACGGATTCGACAAGGCCCCCCCGCCTTTCGACCGGGAGCAGCTCCTCGGACTCCGCCAAGAGCTTGCCAACGTCCTCTCCGACAGCGAGGAGGACCAGCCATGACGCCTTCCGTGCCGGCCATCGAGGCCATTGAGCTGACCAAGACCTACCCGGGCGACGTCCACGCTGTGCGAGGCATCAGCTTCCAGGTCGAACAGGGCGAAGCGTTCGGACTCCTCGGGCCGAATGGCGCAGGAAAGAGCACGACCATCGGGATGCTCAACACCACCGTCATCCCCACTTCCGGACGCGCCTATCTCGGAGGCAAGGACGTCGCCAAGGATCCGATCGGGACGCGGGCCATCAGCAGCGTCGTCTTCCAGGATACCGTGGTCGATCAGCCGTTTACCGGCCGGCAGAATCTCGAGCTCCACTTGCGATTGTGGGGAACCAACCACGCAACCGGACGAGCGCGACTCGAGCAATTGACCGATGTTGTCGGCATGTCGGAATACCTCGATCGCCCGGTCAGTACCTACAGCGGTGGACAGCGGCGACGCATGGAGATCATCCGAGCGCTGCTGTCTAACCCACAGGTGGTCTTCCTCGACGAGCCGACTGTCGGACTGGACACCCGCATCCGCCACGACCTCTTCGATGTGCTCGCCACGCTGCGCGATCAGACGGGAGTAACCATCCTCTTGACGACGCACTACCTCGATGAGGCCGAGCAGCTGTGCGACCGGATCGCGGTCGTGGAGTCGGGGCGGATCGTTGCCTGCGACACGTCGGCGAATCTGCTCGCCAACGTGGGCACCGAGGTACTCGAGATTCGCGTCGACGACCCGGGCGCTGCCAAACGGGAGCTTCAAGCGGCCGGGATTCCGGACGGGGACATCTTGGTCATCGGAACAACCGTGACTGCATCCCTACGTGGCAACGGTGACGACCGCGTGATCGGGCGCCTCCGCGAGGCCGGCGTGGTGGTGCGGTCGGCGACCACCCGTAACCCGTCGCTTGATGACGTGTACCTCCGATTGACCGGTGACCGCATTGCTGCGGGCGAGGAATAGGAGACAGAGATATGACGACCGCAGTTTCAACGATTCCTGTCATCGACGAGCGACGCCCGGCCAGCACTGTGTCAAAGCCGGTCCTTGCCGTTCCCACCCTGACCAAGCGCCGACTGCAGCTCTCCCTGCGATCACCCCGCGCTGTGGTCGTGCCCTTGGCGGCCCCCCGTCCTCTTCGCCCTCGTCATTGCGCCGGCACTCGCCAGCGTGGTCGCTCCCGGGCCAGGGCGAACGACGTACATGACCTTCATCGCCCTGTCTACGGCGGGCCTCCTTATTCCGATGAACTGCCTATTCTCGGGGCTCGGCGTCATCGTCGACCGCCAGCAGGGCGCCATGCGCGAGCTGATGGTCGCCCCGATTCGACGTTCGTCGATTGTTTTCGGCAACTTGGTGGCAGCTGTCAACCTGACGGCACTCCAAGTGGTCGTGCTGGTGGTCGCTTCAGCCCTTCGAGGAGCCAATTACACGATCGATGTTCGCTCCTTGTGGTTTGTGGGAGCGGCGCTGGTGTTCTCCATCCTCATGTACGGACTGGCCGAGATTTTGACCGTGCGCATGCCGAGTCCGGTCGAGTACATGGGGGCAGTCCCGGCGATGGCAATTATCCCATTCTTCCTTGCGGGATCACTTTTCCCGATCACGGCCATGCCAGCCTGGCTCGCCGCGGTCGCCAAGGTTCTCCCGGTCACCCAGGCGCTCGCGTTATTCCGCTACGGCCTCACGGGGCCAGCGGGAGACAGTGCTCTGCACAACATCTGGGGTCTGCACAACGCCACCACGATGGCCCTCCTGTCGATGGGGGTCCTCCTCCTCTACGCCCTTGTCTTCGTGATGGGCGCCATCCGTCTGTTCACCAAGGCCGGCACCAGCTGAAACCACGGGCACGGGCACGGCCACGCCCGGCCGGGCCTCCGCCGCCACGTTCCAATCACCCAAGGAGCATTCATGTCTACTGAAGGACTCACCCCCCACTCGCCGCCCGGTGCCCGACGATCTCTTCGGTGGCCGCCTGCGCCCTGAGAAGGACCGCCCGACCGAGTAAGAACGGGACCGCCACGACTTGCTCGACCCCATGCCGAGCATCTCCGCCCCTCTGGCCGCAGCCGTGCGGCCAGCTCGGAGGTGTCGTCACCGGCCTTCGGATCACGGTGCCCCGCGCCCGGCAGTGCCCGACGAGGTCCAGACGCCTCGCTCGGCCCCGACCGGAGGCGGGTTTCACGATCAGCACGCGGCGCGGTGCGGCCGCCGCGGAGTTCAGCCCGAACCAGCGAGGGTCTCGAGCTGGCCGGCGCGGACGGCGCCCAGAAACGCCTCGTAATCCCTCTCGTTCTGATCCGCGTACCCGACGGCGAAAGCAGCCAACGCCTCGTCGAACACGGCGCTGGTGCCGAGATAGCCGGCCAAGACGGCGGGCTCTCCGGCGCGGGCGTGGGCCCGAGCGAGGGTCGCGCCGCACAACCGGCCGTAGGCGGCCAGATCCGTCGCCCGCACCGACTCCAACCGGACGGAAAGCTTCATGTCCCGGAGTTGGCGGACGTAGAAGTTGAACCCGTCGATGCGGGCCCAGCCCAGGAACGTGTCACTGGCCGCCTGCATGATGCGCTGGCCCACGACCACTCGCCGACCGTGGTTCCCGTAGCGAGACGGGCCCACATAGGGGGCGAGGACCGAAGCCTGCGCCTCTTTGATCTGGAGGAATAGCGGATCCAGGTCGGCCTTCCCGGCCAGCAGCACGATGAAGCATCGGGTTCCCACGCTGCCCACGCCCACCACTTTCAATGCGGCGTCGACCAACTCGTAGCGGTCGAGGAGCACGCGCCGGTCCGCGTCGAGGCTCGCGAGATACGCCCCGACGGAGCGGTGGGCCTGTTGGACCTGCTCGTCGGTCAGACGACTCACCAAGGGAGGGTCGTCGAGGATCACCCGGCGGCCGTCTCTGACGGTAGTCAATTTGGCAAGCGCCTGGAGGCTGGTCCGCTGCCTAGCCTTGGAGACGCCCCGCTCGACGACCCTTCGACTTCGCCGGTCGGGCGCGGCGGCCAGCAGTGCGGCGGCGTCGAGCCGGGCGTGCCACACCTCGAAGGCGGACAGCTCTGACATCGCCGCCATCTCCGAGCGATACGCAGCCGAGCAGCTGAGCACCGCCGTCTCGCCGTCTGCATCGGTCAGACCGGCAGTTCGAGCCGCGATGACCAGGCTGGCCGCGAGGCGTTTCAGGTCCCATTCCCACGGCCCTGGCTGGGTCTCGTCGAAATCGTTCACGTCGAAGACCAAGTTGCGCTCGGGCGTGGCGAAGCTGCCGAAGTTGAGCAGATGGGCATCACCGCAGATCTGCAGCGTCACCCCGGTGGCCGGAGTTTGGCTGAGGTCCGCGGCCATCATGGCCGGGGCGCCGCGGTAATAGGCGAACGGGGATTCCATCATCCGGCCGTAGCGGACTGGGACCAGCTCGGGCAAGCGGCCCTCGTTCGTGCGGAGCAGCATCTCGAGAGGTTCCGGGCGGTCGGCGGGTGGCCGCCACTCCCCATGACCGCGCCACGGGACGCGAGCCCGCAACGCTCGACCGACCGCACGCTGCTCCGATCGGGTCATGGCGGCGGGCCGCCGAGCCGGCCCCAGCTCTCCGAGTTCGGCAGCGGACGTCGAGTGATGCGCCGAGCTTCGCTGGCGCGGAGCCCGAGCAGGCGCAGGCAGGCCTCGGCGAGGTCCTCCACGGTGCTTTCCTCCACTCGTTCGGGATGGCGCTCGTGGAGGCGCAGCAGACTGAGCAGTCCGCCAGCTACGGAGCCGAGCGCGATCTCGGCGTCGGCGACGGTAAATCGGCCGGCTGCCTGGCCAGCACGGATGTCACGAAGCGCGCGCGGCGCCAGCCCTCGGGGCGCGTCGAGGAGTTCCAGACCGGCGCCGGTGATGAAGCCGGCGATGTCGCGGTGCGTCCAGGCGAGACGGCCTGAGATCCGCAAGGAGAGGGCGAACACCTCGGCGGGATCCTCGACACCGGCACAGGCGGCATCGAGCAACTGCCCCCAACTCTCGAGTACCTCTTCCGACGCCGTCTGGAACAGTTCCTCCTTGCTGGCGAAGTGGTTGTAGAAGGACCCGAAGCCGATGTCGGCGGCTTCGGTGATCTCCTGGATGCTCGCTCGATCCCCCCTTCCTTCGGCGATCAAGCGGACGGCGGCGTCGATGAGCGCCTGCCTTGTGCGGGCCTTCCGACGATCGAGCCGGTTGGCCGGGGCTGATCCATTCGTCGACGCCGCGTTCACCGACTTCTCCTCTCTTCTGTTCGAAATGATCACTTCTGATCCAAAACTACAGGATGGTATTTCCTGACGACCAGGAACATCGGCGGGCGCCTGAGCGGCGCCCGCCGATGTTCCTGGTCGAGTGGCGTTCACGCTCAGGCGGCGGCCTTGGTCTCGGTTGGCGAAAACAGGGTGTGCAGCTGGGCGTCGCTCCGGCGCAGCTCGATGCCGCGCACCAATATCGAGCTACCCGAGATCAGGTTGAACAGCCCGAAGACCAAGGCGAGCGAGATGGCGCCCATGCCGGGCCGGGCGAACAGCACCACGCCGAACGCCGCCGACACTAAGCCGCCGACGATGAACATGGCGCGGGTCCCCGCCTCTTCGCCACTGCGGAAGGCGGCGGCGATCTCAAGCGCGCCGGTGACGATGGCCCAGCTAGCCACGACCAACACGAGGACGAGGGCGGTGACCCCCGGCCAGGCCAGGGCGAGCACGCCGGCGGCGAGGTCGACCAGTCCGAGGAGCAAGTGACCGACGACCGACCCGGCGGAGCGGCTGCTGAACGCTTGGAGCGCCTGCATGCCCGCCGACATGAAGGCAAAGACGGCGAACATCACCACGAGGGCGAGCACGGTGACCCCCGGCCAGGCCAGGGCGAGGCCGCCGACGACGAGGGCGAGCAGGCCCCGAAGGATGAGGGAGGTGCTGAGTGACTTGAGCATGACGACGGTTCCTTTCGTGAGGGGTGATGGCTGTGGTGAGTCGATGTTCTATCCCAGTCTTGATAATCTATCACAACTCTGATTATGATGTCCGGTAGCCGGCCGGTCAAGGGGCGGCCTCGAAACTTTGAAAGGAGCGCTCCCGTGTTCATCGCCCTCTCAGTTCTGCTGGTAGTCGCCTGCCTCGTCCCCGCTACGGCGAAGTTGAGGAGCCACCCGAAGATGCTGGCGTCGGCCAGCCACTTCGGAATCCCGTGGGCCCGCTACCGGCTCGTCGGCTTCGCCGAGCTTGCAGCCGCCACCGGTGTTCTCATCGGGCTCTTCTGGGCTGCGTTAGGCCTCGCCGCCGCGTCAGGAATGGCGCTGCTGCTCGTCGGCGCCCTGGCCACCCACCGGCGGGCAGGAGACGGTCTCAAGCACGCGGCACCCGCGGTCGTCGCTCTCGCGATCAGCCTCGCGTACCTGGCAGTAGCCCTCAGTCGTTGATCGCGTGCTACATCGTCCGAAAGCATCGGCTCCTCCGCCAGTGGGCGGATGGCGGCGCTGTCAGGTCGCTTTACGAAGTCGACCTCTCGACTCCGGCGGGAGAGGGCTCTGTGGTCATGAGCGATTGGCAAGTCATAGCCGGCGGCAAGTTGCAATCCGGCCGGGTCCTCTTCGACACGGCCGCCCTTGCGGGCGCTCGTGTCAAGTCTCGCAGGAGGCGAACACGGCTGAAGATCCCCAAAGGACCAGCTGTTGTTTGCGTGGAGCACGCTGCGCCGACCCTCGAAACGGGAATAGTGAGGCGGGACGCGCTAATGGGTGGGCACGGAGTTCAGACAGCCTCTCGGACACGGTTTGAGAGTCAGCACTCTCTTGTCAGGTCAGTGGAGGTGAGCGGACGACTCTCAAACCCTGAGATCAGTTCGCAAGTCGCCCAACTTCATGCCGTTGTGCTGCAACAACGCGCTCAACGGATGACTCCCCTGGTAGCTACTGAACCCCATCCACGGCGCAGACAGCGCCGTCTGTCGGCTGGACAGATCACAGAGCTGGTGGTGGCCTATCGGAACGGGGTACCCATAAACGACCTCGCCGCACAGTTCAACATCCACCGCTCGACCGTTCTCGATCACCTCAACCGCTCAGACACACCCCGTCGCTACCCCGCCTTAGACGCCTGTCAAGTGGAGGAGGCAGCACGGCTACACGAAGCGGGCCAATCACTGCGAGCCATCGGCATCCACTTCGGCCGCCACGCTTCAACCGTCCGAACGGCCCTTACTAAAGCCCGCGTACCCACCCGAGCTGGCCACCGGTCGACCACACCCACGACGCCGCCGAGCGGCGGTGGTCCGTTGCAGTCAGGTCATTTCGACCACTTGCCGGGGATGATGACCCTGACTTGCTTACAGTCGCGAGCATCCCTCAATCAGGCACAACGGGGATAGGGCGGTTAGCCAATAGGTGCGACTAGCGTTCCTCCGCAACCTGGGCGAGAAGAGCAACTCAACAGGCCAGCACTCTCAGGTAGTGGACCCGAAGGCTGGGGTTGAGTGAAATGGCCGATCAACTACTCTCGCTTGATGGGCGATCCGTGGTCTGTGGCCGCAGACGGAGTCCCGCTGCCAACACCCAGTGCCGCGCAAGCCCGGATCATCAACGCGGCCCTGGAACTGTTCGCTCGGAACGGTGTTGGAGGGACCTCGTTGCAGATGATCGCCGACACCATCGGAGTGACAAAGGCCGCGGTCTACCACCAGTACAACACCAAGGATGAGATCGTGCTCGCTGCCGCCGAAGCCGAGCTTGCGAGGCTGGAGGCCGTCATTTATGCCGCCGAGGCTGAGCCGTCGCGAGCTCGGGCTCGTCAGACGCTGGTGACAGGGATGATCGACCTCGCCGTGGCTCACCGCCGCACCGTGAGTACAATCCTGAACGATCCGGTCATCGTCCGCTTCTTTGCCGAGCACGAGTCGTTCGGCCACGTCATGGACCGGATGAGTCATGTCCTTATGGGCGGCAACATTGGACACGAAGCTCATGTCTCGACGGCCATGCTGACCGCCGCTATCAGTGGCACCGTTATGCATCCCCTCGTCGTCGGGCTTGACGACGAAACGCTTCGATCCCAGCTACAACGGTTGGCCGAACGCCTTCTCCCTGCCATGAGCTCGAAGTCGAAGCAGTCGCAACCCGAAACTCGAAACTAGGTCGTCTGTGCGCCGCCCCCCTCGGGGCGAACGTACTCGGGATCTGATTCGTCCCGAATGGACAGCCGCCACTTGCAACAGACCTCGTCTTTATTCACACGGGGTGGGATCGCCAGGATCTCGACCTTCATATTCGGGTTGTACATCTTGGCAGTCTCGATGATGGCGGCGGGACATGAGGTATGGGACGCCTTCTCGGCAATGTCTGGCCGACCCAACGCTTCCCATTGGTCGACCGAGACGCACTTGTTAAACGTGAAGATCCCGACTTCCTCATCGGGCATCTCGAATGTCATTTCGAAGGCCTTGCCGGGAAAGGAGGTTGCGTCAACCTGAATGTCCTTCATGAAGGCCTCGACCGTGTCTCCGGAGATATTCATCCAGCGCGCTTTGATGTCCTTTGCCGCGGGCAGCAGCTTCTCACTCCACAGAGTCCACTGGAAGGCGAACATCTCGTCGAGGCCGTCCCTCATGACGATCGCCAAGGCCCACGACTCGATAGCAGCAAGGAGGAATTCATGGCTCCCCAGCGCCAGCTTCACAAGGCGCTCTTTGGAGTACTGCGCCCAATCCGGTTCGGGCTTGTATGGGTTGATGAGGATCACACCGCCCGCCGCGAGCTGGGCCTCCACTTCCCTTTGCGTCTCGACGATGAGGGCCTCGGCCTCATCGTCGGTGAGTTCCATCCAATTGTCGATCATCCCCCGCAGTTGGGGAAGAATCGTGTCTTGCCACGCCTCCGCTTGGATACGGTGGCATGTCGTCGCGTCCATACCGCTCAGCAACCGAGTCTGCCCAGCCTTCGATGCACACCCTGTAGTACTCGTCGCTCATCTCGAGCATGTTGATGAGCGCGTCCTTCGAGAAATCCGAGAACCTGAGGTTCCCATTGAACGGACCGCTGTAGTCCGGCAGTTCGAGACTGTCGTTCGGGCATGATATCGGACCGAGTGTCGTGGCCCACCTTCTTGTACGTGCCCGGTGGATCGACGACTGGAAACTTCTTGAAGTGCACCAGATCGACTGGTATGTCGAGTCCAACCTCCTGCTGGTGTTCCTCGTAGTTAGCGCCGACCTTCCGAACGTCGGACAACGTTTCCTTCACGTGGTCGTCGATGTCTGCCATGACGGGACCCCCTTACGCAGTGACTTGACTGGTCGGCCACGGGCAAAGTAGCCAATCGGCTAGCCTAGGTCAACAGTGCCCCCTAACGGTTTGGGGATCCGCTAGCCACTAGAGACCGCTGCGTAGCATTCGGCGGTGGCCGAATGGAGCGACGAGCGGATGTCCGGCAAAAGGTTTGAGAGTCGTCGCTCTCTGGTCAGGTCAGTGGAGGTGAGCGGACAACTCTCAAACCACGAGATCAGTTCCCAAGTTGCCCAACTTCATCCCGTTGTGCTGGAACAACGCAGTCGCGGTCTCGCTCCGCCGACAGCCGCTGAAAGCGCACGACGGCGAAAGCAGCGCCGTCTCCCTGCGGCACAGGTAGCGAAATTGACGGTGGCCTACCGGGATGGGGTTCCAGTCAACGACCTTGCGGCACAGTTCAGGATCCATCGCTCAACGGTTCTCGATCACATCAACCGGTCGGGTATGCCCCGTCGCTACCCCGCGTTGGACGCCTATCAAGTCGATGAGGCAGCTCGGCTCTACGTGGCCGGCCAATCACTGCGAGCCATTGGCATCCACTTCGGGCGGCATGCTTCCACGGTCCGAATGGCCCTCATAAGGGCTGGGGTGCCCATCCGAGACCGGCACGGCGGACATGCACCGCTGCGATTGGAGTGACATCGGACGGACTCAGGCCGATGAGCCCCGGATAGGCGTAGAGCGGTGTCCGGGAAAGGTGACGACCTACAACCCGGCGGGCCTCGAACCTCGACGAGACCGGGCGGTTGCTGGCTCCGGCCAGGCGCGAGAGGCGGGGCCAGATTCGCCATCTGGTTTTCACCGGGCGTCCCGTCGTAGGTCAGCCACAGACCCAAGTCTCGCACTAGCCCCGACCCGCGGTGGTGCGCTCCCGCAATGTCGACCGAACCGGAATCGAAGCAGAAGGCTCCACCACCGTTGGCTCCTCGCCTTGATCTCGGCGGAGTGGACGAAGCGCCACGCTTCGGCCGCGCGCAACAGGTCGTCGCGGTGTTCTTTGGCAAGCCGCTCGGTGAAGTAAGGGTTCACCGCCGAGCTCCCCACCGTGAGTCAGCCACCACCAGCAGGGAGAATGCCCGCCAGCGACGGGGCTCGGTCTGGGCGGGCCTTTGGGCCTCAAACCGGACCGGCGATGCGGATCCGTGGCGCAGAGCCGCCAGATTGCGCCGTCGGTCGTCGACGAGTTCCTTCTGAATGCTGAGCTGGGTCATGTCATGCCTCCTAACGTCGCAGGTCGGGTGCTACGGAAGTTCAAACACCGACCGACTCGAAGATTCAGCGATGATTTTGCGGAGCCGCTGGTGTTGCAACATGCAGGAGGCTTCAATCCAAAGAGATGAGAGGAAGATGACCGATTCCCTTGCCCGGGCCCGGGCAGGCGACAGCGACGCCTTCCGGGAACTGACAGACCCGTATCGCCGCGAACTCCAAGTGCATTGCTACCGGATCCTCGGGTCGTTTCAAGACGCCGAGGACTTAATCCAAGAGACTCTGTTGTCGGCGTGGCAAGCGCTTGATCGCTTCGACGGCCGATCGCTACGAGCGTGGCTCTACCGCATCGCCACGAACCGTTGCCTCAACTACCTCCGAGACAACGCCCGCCGACCAAAGGTTGCGCCCATGCCCGAATCAAGCTCCCCCTACGCCGAGGCCATACCGTCTGATGAACCGTGGTGGCTCGAGCCCTATCCCGACGCCCTGATGGATAACGTCGCCCTCGGCCCCGAAGCCCGCTATGACGCGCGTGAGTCCATCGCGTTGTCCTTCGTCGCCGGCCTGCAACGCCTGCCCACCCAGCAGCGCGCTGCTTTGGTCCTCCGCGATGTGCTCGGGTTCTCAGCGTCCGAGGCCGCTGAGATGCTCGAGTCCACTCCTTCGTCGGTGAACAGCGCCCTGCAGCGGGCGCGAGCCAAGGTCGAACATCTGGGAGGAGTTCCGGACCATGTTCCTCGAGTGCGATCTGAAGATGAGGCAAAGGCCGTGGATCGGTTCATCGACTCATTCCAGCAGGGCGATCTCGAAGGAGTGATCGCCCTGCTGAGCGATGACGCCAGGTTCACGATGCCACCCGAGCCAGGCGAGCTCCGAGGCCCGCGGGTCATCGCCGAGTACCTCCACAGTCGGGGCGTCTGGGGTCAAGACCTCAAGCTCGTACCGACCAGAGCCAACAACCAGCCAGCGTTCGGCTATTACCTCCCGGACCCGAACGCAAACGTCCATCGTGCCAGTGGGATCATGGTATTGACCGTGCGTGCAGAGCAGATTTCAGCGATCACCCGATTCGGAGACAGGAGCCTGCTCGCCGTTTTCGGCCTGCCACGCACCGTACCCAGTGAATAGCGATCCCGTGGAAGCGCAATGGCAATGTTCGCAGTCACGACGGCGAAGGGGCCGAACTGGGATCACGCCCGTGGCATCCGCGAGCAGCAAGCCTGGGAAGAACACGCTGCATTCGCTGACGGTCTCGTTGATCGAGGCATCGTCATCCTTGGTGGCCGATTAGCAGCGACAGCGATGACGATGTGGTGTTGCTCGCCGTCAACGCCGTCGTCGAACAGGAAGCGCGGTCGATCTTCGGCTGGGCAAGCGGCGCGGCTAAAAGCGTCCCCTACCACGCACGTCGAGCATCCCAATATGCCAGCAGTGCGGCGTCTCCGAAGTGCCGTACTGGGGCGCAGCAACGACCCGTGAGCCCACCGCCTCGTGCGGCTGTGAGCGCATCAGCCACCCAAGCAGGCCACCACGGGCAACGGCCCCGCAGAGAACTCGTGGCGGTGCCTAGACCACTGGCCTCCCCGCTCCATCGGTTACTCCTTGTGAGACATAAGCCCTGACCAGGGGAGATACCCGACTCGGCTAATCACATGGGGCACGAATCTCTTTGGGCAGCCCTAACGGGACACCTTTCATGGACACCCTCGTGGACCCGATTTTGACACCGCTGCATGAACCAATCAGTTAGGCGTGGATGGGCGTTGGGAAGCCCAGACTGGTGTAGCCGGCACATCGCTGCGTGTGGGTGTAGGCAAGCACCGAGACACTGGAATCGACATAGTCGTGAACTTCGATGCTGGTCTTGCCGGGGTACGGACGAAGCACACGGCCCACGTATTGCACGACGCGTCCTTTGAACTTCATCGGAAAGACCAGGAAGACGGTGTCCAGCGCCGGGCAATCGAATCCCTCGCCGATGTACGGTCCGGTGGCAACAGCCAAGAGCGGAGGCCCGTCGTTGGTGACCTTCAGGGCGTCGATGGCAGTACGTCTGGCCTTGGCTCCAAGTCTGCCGTGAAGCACGACTGGCGTGTGTCCGACCTCACGCAAACCCTGGGCCAACAGCTCCATATGAGCGGTCCGACTGGTCAGGATCAAGCAGTGGCGGCCACGGCGTAGGGCATCTTGGACATCATCGATGATGGCGGCGTTGCGCTGCTCGTCTTGCACCAGGGCTCGGTAAATGTCCTGAGTTACACCCAGGGTGGTGGGGTCGGCATCGGAGTCGTATCGGAACGCGTGCTGTGCACGAGCACGTTCCGACTCATCGCGTCGCTCGACGGTTGGTCTGACGCCTGAACGCGGACCCGATGACGCACGGGGCCACACTGCATAAGGATCATCTGGTCTAGGCCGTCACTGCGGTATGGAGTCGCCGTCAAGCCAAGCCACCGGCGGATCGGGAGCTGGCGAACAGCGCGCTCAAGCGTGGCGGCTGGGACATGGTGACATTCGTCGGCGACCACCAACCCGTAGCCTGCGAGAAGCTCGGCCAGGTCGTCGCGCCGGGCGAGGGTCTGCAGGCTGGCCAGGTCGACCAGTCCGGTGCGTCGTCTCCGTCCCCCGCCGAGCTGGCCGGGCTTCACGCCGAGGAGGCTCTCGACTTGGGCGCGCCACTGGTCAAGCAGCGCGGTGCGGTCGACGAGGATCAGGGTAGGCAGGCCAGTGCGGGCGATCAGTGCGCAGGCGACGACGGTCTTCCCCGCACCTGGAGGAGCCTCCAGCACTCCCAGTTCGTGCTCACTGATGGCGTCCAGAGCTGACTGCTGGGTCGAGGACAGGTGTGCGGTGAACGAGAAGTCGTGGCGCGCCGGATCAGGCCGGTCGTCTGTGATCTCCAGCCGGCTGCCGGCCTGTGACACCAAGTCCTGGACGACCTCGCGCAGGCCGCGGGGCAGGTGCAGCCAATCCAGGTCCTCTTGGTAGCAGCGAACCAGCCGGGGAACTTGGAACGTGGACAGTCGCCGCTTCTCGCGCTTGTAGAACTCGGGGTTGTGCAGCGATGCTGCGTGCTTGAGTGAGCCGAGTAAGGCTGGCGGCAGGCCGGCGCGCTCCAGGGAGATCCCGGCACCGAGGCGGGTTTGGATCACAGCCGGCGCCGGTGGGTGCATCCGAGTCGCCCCGCTGGCGTGCAGGTGACGCTCGGTCGGTCCGACACTCAGTGGCCGCATCGCCTCGGCACGCTCTGCCACTTGCTTCGGAGTGAGCCGCTCCACGTGGGACAGGTAGCCGAACTGGTCCTCGTGGGGCTCCAGCGTGGCCAGGTCGAGGAAGACGGTGGTACCCCGCTTGCGACAGCCGCCCTGCAGCGGGAGCGCGATGAGGTTGCCGATCGACCCTGACGCGGGCAAGAAATCTTGGGCGGGGAACAATCGGTCGTAGCTGGCCAGGTCCAGCTCGCCGCGGATCGCAATGGCCTCACGTAGGAGACCTGCGCCGACCCGGCGAGCTGTGGTGGCCGCTATCGCTTCGGCGAAGAACATCCATACGTGTGCTCCAGAACCAGAACGGGAGACTTCCAGTGCCGTCGGGATGTCGAAAGCCCGGGCCGCTTTGGTGTACGCGAGAGCGTCGAGGAGCGCGGCAGTTCCGTCGAAGTCGCAGGCGAGCACCTGGCAGGTATCTCCCGCCATCAGTGGGTAGAGGCCGGCGTGGATGCTGCCGGCGAGGTGGGCGGTGATCACATTGTCGGTCAACGGCAGGTAGGTCCGGTTGGCCTGACCCCGTCGAAACCCGCCTTCGACCGCGGGCATCCATCCGGCCCGACCCGTACGGTCGTTCTCCCACCGCAGCGCGTACACATCGTCACGGCCGGCAAAGAGATGCCGGAAGAACAGCACCTTGTCCTCTTTCGAGGAGGCGCCGTCCACTGCGCCTGGTAGTCCCCCGAACAACGGCGAGCGGGCAGCCTCATCGGGCAAGGCACGCGGCCCGATCAGACCAACGAGTCGCTCCAGCCGCGTGTTCTCGGCCCGGAGCCGATCGAGCTCGCTGTTCAGATAGCGAAGCTCCGCATTTCGAGGATCGTCGTTGGGGTTGGACATACCAGTGGTCATCTTCCTATGTCCGGTCCCCATCAGCCGTACGGCTCGGGATCAGGCAGCATCGGGACTCCGGTCGGGTCCGTCCCGTATTGGCGGCCAGACCTATTCCGGGGGACATCCCGGCCATGCGAAGCTGGACGAACGTTCGCCGGACGCGGGCCGGAGTCAGTCTCAATCCCTGGGCCAGCGACGGGCCTGGCCTGGCTGATCCGCGCTCAGCCATGAGATTCATGACAGCGCCAGGCGGCCTGTAAGAATGTCGTGATGACATTGCCGACCTTGATCGTGGTCAGCGGTCCGGCGGGCAGTGGCAAGACCAGGCTCGCTCATGAGCTGGCTGAGCTCGAGTGGGAATCCAGTTCAACGACCTTTCGGAGACCGAACAAGCGATCCTGAACGTCCTGGAGCAGATGCAGGCGGTGTGGTAGGCCGACGGCGAGCCTTGTCTTGTCACCCTGAGCCACTCACTCCCCGAATCGCCGTCGGCACCACGAAGAGTTTGTGCGTGCCTAGAAGCGAGAACCGGCGTGTGGGCCGACTTCAGGAAAGATCGAAGCGATCCAGGTTCATCACCTTGACCCACGCGTTCACGAAGTCCTCCATGAACTTCTGCTGAGCGTCGTCCGAGGCGTAGACCTCGGCGATGGCTCGGAGCTGGGAGTTCGAGCCGAAGACGAGGTCGACACTGGTTCCAGTCCATTTGACCTCACCCGTTCCGCGGTCGCGCCCCTCGTAGATGTGTTCGACTGAAGACCCGTGCCAGTCGATGCCCATATCGAGGAGGTTCACGAAGAAGTCGTTGGTCAGCGTCTCTGGTCGGTGGGTGAAGACACCGTGCTGGGTTCGCGCTGCGTTTGCGTTGAGGACGCGAAGGCCGCCGATCAGCACCGTCATCTCCGGAGCCGTCAAGCCGAGCAGGCTCGCCCGGTCGATCAGCAGCGCCTCGGGCCGGCGCTTGTCGCCGTTTCGGATGTAGTTGCGGAACCCATCAGCTGTCGGTTCGAGTACAGCGAAGGTGTCGACATCCGTCTGCTCTTGTGATGCGTCGGTGCGCCCTGGCGAGAACGGAACCTGCACTTCGTGCCCGGCGTTCTTGGCCGCCTGCTCGATAGCGGCGCAGCCACCGAGAACGATCAGATCGGCGAGGGAAACCCTCTTCCCGCCGGTCTGGGCGGCGTTGAAGTCCTCCTGGATCGCCACGAGGGTATGCAGCACCTGAGCCAGTTCGGCTGGATCGTTGACCTCCCAGTCCTTCTGTGGCGAGAGACGGATGCGCCCCCCGTTGGCTCCGCCGCGCTTGTCACTGTCCCGGAATGTCGATGCGGAGGCCCAGGCGGTCGAGACCAGCTGGGAGATGGACAGGCCGGATCCGATGATCGTGCTCTTGAGCGACGCGATGTCCTGCTCGTCGATCAGGCGGTGGTCGACGGCGGGAACCGGGTCCTGCCATATCAACTGCTCGGCGGGAACTTCTGGACCGAGATACCGCGAGACGGGTCCCATGTCGCGATGCGTGAGCTTGAACCAGGCCCTCGCGAAAGCGTCGGCGAACTCGTCTGGGTGCTCGTGGAACCGACGAGAGATCGGCTCGTAGATCGGATCGAACCGGAGCGACAGGTCGGTCGTGAGCATCATCGGTGCGTGCCGCTTCGACGGATCGTGAGCGTCCGGCACGGTGTCGTCCGCCGCCCGATCGGTGGGTCGCCACTGGTGAGCGCCGGCCGGGCTCTTCGTCAGCTCCCACTCGTAGCCGAAGAGGTTGTCAAAGAAGCCGTTGTCCCACCTCACCGGGTCGGTCGTCCAGATGACCTCCAACCCGCTCGTGATCGTGTCGTCGCCCTTGCCGGTGCCAAAGGTGTTCCTCCAACCCAGACCCTGCTCCTCGATGGGAGCACCCTCGGGCTCGCGGCCGACGTACTTGGTCCCATCGGCGGCCCCATGGGTCTTGCCGAAGGTGTGTCCGCCGGCGATGAGAGCCACCGTCTCCTCGTCGTTCATGGCCATGCGAGCGAACGTCTCTCGAATGTCCCGGGCCGCGGCTACAGGGTCGGGATTGCCGTTCGGTCCCTCGGGGTTCACGTAGATCAGTCCCATCTGCACGGCACCGAGGGGATCCATGAGCTGGCGATCTCCGCTGTAGCGCTCGTCGCCGAGCCAGGTGTCTTCGGGCCCCCAGTAGATGTCCTCCTCGGGTTCCCAGACGTCCACCCGACCACCGCCGAAGCCGAATGTCTTGAAACCCATCGACTCGAGGGCGCAGTTCCCAGCGAGGATCATCAGGTCGGCCCACGAGATCTTCCGGCCGTACTTCTGCTTGATCGGCCAGAGCAAGCGCCGTGCCTTGTCGAGGTTCGCGTTGTCGGGCCAGCTGTTGAGGGGGGCGAATCGCTGCGTGCCCGAGCCGGCACCGCCTCGGCCGTCATGAATGCGATAGGTGCCGGCGCTGTGCCAGGCCATCCGGATGAAGAGCGGTCCGTAGTGGCCGTAGTCCGCTGGCCACCATTCCTGGGAGGTGGTCATCACCTCGACGATGTCGGCCTTCACCGCTGCGAGGTCCAGGCTCTCGAACTCCGCCGCGTAGTCGAACTGCTCACCCATCGGATCGATCAATGGTGAGTTCTTGCCGAGCGGCCTCAAGTTCAGCTGGTCCGGCCACCAGTGTTGGTTCGCCATCGATCCGGTGGCGGCTTGGGGGTGGCTCATGACCGGGCACGTGGCAGCAGGCGCCGTCTCCTCCGAAGTGGTGGCAGTTGTTCCGGCATCGTCGTTGGTCATGGTGCTCCCTCTCTACTCATGTTGTTGATCGTGTGTCTCCCGTTCGGCCTGCGGCCTTCTGGCAGTCTGGGCAGACGCCCCAGTAGATGACCTCGGCCTCGTCGATGAGGTACCCGTGATCGTCGGCGGCCTGTAGGCAGGGCCTCTTTCCGACCGCACAGTCGACATCGACCGTGGCGCCGCAGCTGCGGCAGACGAGATGGTGATGGTTGTCGTCGACCCGAGCCTCGTAGCGAGCGGGGGAGCGCGCCGGCTGGATCCGCCGGATGAGGCCTTTGTCGGTCAGGGTGCCCAATGCGTCGTAGACCGCCTGACGAGAGACGGCCCCGATCTCGGCGCTCACGAGGTCCTCGATCTCGTCCGTCGTTGCATGCGGCCGGCTTGCGACCACGCGCAGAACGGCCAGACGCTGTGCTGTCACCTGAACACCGTGTTGACGGAGTACGTCAGCCGCGTCCTGGAGGTCTCCCCTTAGCACAGGTTAGATAATAGATCTGATTCTGGACTTAGTCAAGATCAGTCGTGGGTCCGGATTCGTCGGTGCGCGATTCGGCTCAGGCTTTGAGCACCGAATCAGTACGAACCGGCCGCGGCGTGCTGGTGCTCGCAACCTTCGCTGCCGATGGGCCAACCGAGTGCTCCGGCTTGCCAACAAGTCGCTACGACACCGATGAACTTGTCCGCGCCTTCGGTCCAGCTTTCGCCCTAGAACACGCCGAGCGCGAGGAGCACACCACACCTTTCGGCACGATCCAACCGTTCTCCTGGGTGGTGCTCCGCCGCCTGCTCGGGTTGCCCGTTGTCGCAGTTGGCATCGGCAACGCCTGGCTTGCCGCCTCGTAGTTGGCGTTTGCCCTAGTCAGGGCTGGTGACTAGTTGAGATGTTGACTGGGACCAAGATGCAGGGTTCCTTCTCCCCGCCGATGCAGTCGAGCTGCTGCACTCGGCAGTTGTTTCACAAGGCGCACAGCAAGCCCACCGACTCAATTGGCACTTGTCGGGACACCCATGCGGGATCCGCCGTAGGGAGAAGCGATCGTCTGGCCATATTGGCGGGCCGGTGGCTGTCTGCCTATCATCCACGAGCGTACAGGCTCCGGAGTGGGAAACTGTGGCGTGACGGGTCGGTCAGTGTCGGGGATTACCTACACCTATAAGCGGTGCCCACACATCTCTCCCGGCTGGTTTGCAGTATGGGCGGAAGATGGATCCGAACCTGTGGCCAGGCTGCTCGGGAGAGTTCTCGGTGGGATCAGAGCCAAGGGCATGGCGGATGTGATCCGGCTAGAGGCGCACCCGGACTATCGGCACCGAGGCATCGACCGTCAAATGATCGAGACACTGCACGAGGCCCTACCTCGTGCAACCATCCGTCAGGAGGCCATGTTCACGTCGGACGGTGCGCCGTTGGTGCCGTCGGTGGCCACCTGGTGCCGTTCAAGCCCCGCAAAGGAAAACGGCCCATGCCTTACATGCCTCTACACATGCCGGGTCTGGGCCGGGGCTGATACCTAGGCAGCCGCGGAGACTGGAGCCACCGGCGGCAGGAGCAGCGTACGATCGGGAAGACCCGAAAGCGCTTGCAAAGGGGGATCGATGTCGCCGATAACGAGGCTAAAGGTAACGGGGATCAACCACATCGTCTTGCATGTCACGGACCTGGAGCGATCTCGGAAGTTCTACATCGAGGTTCTCGGGTTTGAAGATCGCAACATTTCCGTGGGACCGAGTATGAAAGCGAGCTTCCTCCGCTGTGGCGTTCAGGGTTTGGATCTCTTCGAGGTATCAACCGCGGACGTTCATGGTGGCGAAGAGATGAACCACATGGCGTTGTGTGTTGCCGTAGACAACGTTGACGAGATTATGGTAGTTCTCTCACAATGCGGCATCGAGACTTCCGAAAGAACACCACGCAATACGGTGTTCATCTCCGATCCGGATGGACACCGAATCGAAATGTTGCCTCTCTCTGCTTCTGAGAGGCAGATGGAGCGTGAAGCGGCGCGAACTTCGGGCGGCTGATTGCCTGCGGAGTCAGGGGCCGGGCCGGAGCACGCGATCCACTCGGTAGCGGTCGTACCGAATCGAATAGGCGCTCAATCGCCACCGCTGCGATCTGTCAGACTCCGTCGTTATGGAGGGGTCGGAGGTTGACGCTCTGGCATCCCAGCTGGCGGATCTCATCTCCCTGGTGGGTGGTCTTTCGGAGTCCGACTTCGCTCGTCCCACTCGGTGTCCTGGCTGGTCAGTGGCCGAGCTGGTCGCGCATTGCGAGGGCATGCTGGTGCGGCTAGTGGGTGAGAACGCCCAACCGGTAGGTGGCGACGCAGAAATCAACCGCGTCGGCTACTACCGCTACGACCCCGACGGACCTCGGGAGGGCGAGGACGCCGACAAGACGTTCAACTCCAGATGTCCCTGGTCAGTGTTTGGACAACGCCATGCAGGGTATGGCCGCGATACCTGCTGATCGGGTGCAATGCACGTCGCCCTCGCCAGCTTGACTCCATCCTCCAAGGCTGATCAAGCGCTACGAGGGGGTCGTGCTTGGGGGCGGCGACCGCAGTATGGGCAGACGATAGTGCCTGGTCGAATCAACTCCCGACACCGCGCACAAGGGATGTAGCCCATGTCCCTTAGCCTTCCGGTCCTGATAGCCACGCTCAGCTCTTGGACCATACTCCAAGTGGCATATTCCATGGTCGGCCTCCTGCCTCACCGACTCTCTCGCGACTGTGAACGCCAGACGTGTCACTGTCTAGAGGCTTTTGTCACTGTCTAGAGGCTTTTGGCCCAAGGTCGGTCATCCGGCCAGCCGTGCCGCCAGGACTCAGTCGCCCGCGATTGCTGAGTCGGCTGCGGAAGGTCTCATCCGCAAGAACGGCACACTGTGGCTTTGGAGTGCACCATCTCAACAAACGCTTGGAGACTGTCGATAGATCGGTTAGGGGGCCTTGACCCTCAGGCTCTTGGAGAAGGCCGTGATGAAGCGATCATTGCGAGCGATACCTGCGAGTGTGAACTAGGTCGAGGCAGCCTCGCTACCCAGGTGCTGCGTGGGCCCATTGCATCAGATATCGAAGTATCCGTGACTGGTTACCAGAAACGTGGCGGCTGTTCATGCATCAGCCACCACCTCCCGATCCGGAACCTCCGATCGGGACAGCCACCACCCGCTCGGTGCCGCCGTAACCGATGGGTGGCACCGGGAGCCACGCGGGGGCTACCACGCCGATCCGCAGGCGCGAGCTTCTGGTCGGACGCGGCCGGGACAACACCGGTGCCGGGTCGTTGCGCACCATGGTCATGGTCTCCCTGTCCTGAGCCGCCGCGCGGTCCTCCTACCACGATGGATCAGGCGGGAGGAGCACTGGTAGGCCGTTAGTCCCCGGGTACCGGAAGCGTGTTCCAAGCCGGGAGGCGTTGACGGGGTCCCTTATTCCAAAGGGCGTGATGGGAGGAGCAGGACGGGTACCGACGAGGCCCCGAGCACCTCCCGGACGATGCTTGCCCGCCCGGGCGAGCTGTCCTGTGACCAGCTCAAGACGACCAGGTCGGCACCGTGCTGCCCCGACACCTCAGCCACCCGCATGGCCACCGGGCCCGGTCGGAGTTCGATCTTGGTCGCCTGGGGAAGGTGGCGGGTGAGGAACTCTCTTCCCAGCAGCTCGAGGTCGCGTACGGGGCGGTCGAGCATGCGGGGCCGGGTGGCGTCGGTGAACACGTGGAGCACGACCACCTCGACGTCGGCGACGAGCAGCGGCAACAAGCGCTCGAGCACCGGTTGCGAGGACGCCTCGGTGCCCTCGAGGGGCACCAGGATTCGCCGGAACGAGCTGGGAACGATCGCGTCAGGAGGCACGATCACCACCGGCTTGTCCGTGTGCTCGAGGATGTGGCGGGCCGTGCGCCCGACCGGACGGCGGCCACCGGGGGTGGCCCGAGCGCCGACGACCGCGACGAGCACCTCGGGGGCGCCGACCGCGGCGAGCAGCGCAGGTTCCACCGAGCCCTCGAGCACCCGGAACGGCACCTTGCTCCGTGCCGCCAACGATTCGGGCGTCTCGACCGAGTCGAGCCGGCCCCGATGGACGTGCACCGCCTCCACGTTGGACCCGGTCAGCTCACCGATCCGCAACGCCGTCTCGAGCACGGATCGGGAGGCCGCGGTGGTGTCGAGGGCGGCGAGGACGATGTTCATCGTTGTCTCCTTCCCTTGCCCGGCGGCGTGAGGGGAAAGGTGGCGCCGGGTGGTTGGCAGTGCTGCGGTGCTCGGTCGGCGACGCGGACGAGCAACGGCGCCTCGCAGGTGATCCCCACCCGCTCGAGATCGGCGTGGACGCCGACGGGTTGTCCGCGAAAGCGGAACGTGAGACCGAGGGCGGACCATGCCTCGGGCAAGCAGGGGTCGACGGCCAGAGTGCCCTGCCCTGCCGGTGCCCCTTCGGCGTGCAAGCCGAGGAAGCCATAGGCCAGGGCTTGCCACACGCCACCCATCGTCGCCAGGTGGAGACCGTCAGCGGTGGTGCCGGTGAGATCATCCAGGTCGAGCCGGGCCGCCATGCGAAACAACTGGAGCGCCCGTTCGGGCTGACCGGAGCGGGCCAGCAGGGAGGCGGAGATGGCCGGGGAGAGCGAGCTGCCGTGCGCGGTCCGAGGTTCGTAGAAGGCCAGGCACGCGCCGAGCGACCCGGCCACCACCTCTTCTTCCACCAGGTGGTGGAGCATCAGTACGTCGGCCTGCTTGATGAGCTGGGAGCCGGCCACTTGTTTCGCACCGAGGAGCACGTCGACCGCGACCGGCGGAGGAGCGACCTCGGACATGAGGAGGGGCTCCAGGTCGAAGTAGCCGGCGAACTGCTCGTAGAGACCCCGCTCGGGGTTCCACCCGTCGACTAACCCGTTGGCTCGGGTGAGCCACGCGCGTGCCTCCGCCGAGCCGGGGTCGGTCTCCTCGAGGAGCTCGGCACCCCGGCGCAAGTTCCAGCGGGCCATCACGTTGGTGTACGCGTTGTCGTCAACCACCTGGTGGTATTCGTCGGGACCGTCCACCCCGAAGAGGTGGCCATGGCCCCCGTCGTCGGTCTGGATGCGGCTGGCCCAGTAGCGGGCGGTGTCGATGAGCAGGTCAGAACCTGCCCCGGCCAAGAAGGCGGTATCCCCCGTCCACGCCACGTAACGGGCGGCCGCCCAGGCGACATCGGCCACGATGTGCTCCTCATGGGCGCCGGTGGTGATCGGAATCAGCTCGCCGTGCGGACCTCGAACCTGGCGGGGGGTGACGTCGCTCCCACCACCAGCCGACTCCCAGGGGAAGCGGGCGCCTTGTAATCCCAGGCTCAGAGCCGCGGCACGCGCGGCGGGAAGGCGACGAGCGCGGTATTCGAGCATGGCCCGTGCCGCCGCCGGCCGGATGGCGGCCAGTGCCGGCAGCACGAAGATGTCTGCGTCCCAAAAGACGTGTCCCGCATAGGCGTCGCCGGTCAATCCCCGGGCCCCGACCGCAGCCTCGCCAGTGTCGGCGGCCACGGAGAGAAGGTGGAACACGGCGAACCGCGCCGCCAGTTCAGCCTCGGGGTCCCCGTCGATCACGACCTCGGCGTCTGCCCACCGGCGCACCCAGGCCTCCCGGTGCTCGGCCAACAGGGTGTCGAATCCCAACGCCTCCACCTCGGCGAGCCGCGCTCCGGCTTCGTCGAAGCTCACCGCAACACCCTGATGGGTGGTCCAGGTGGCCAGTCGTTCGATCACACGCGCCGACCCGATGCCGTTCCCACGCGATCGCGGGCTGCCACGGCGACCCCGCCCTCAGTCCCGCCGGTTCGGGCGAGCCGAACCTCACCACGATCCTCGTGCTCGAAGTCCGTGGCACTCCCAGGAGCAAGCAGCGGATTGCCGGGCTCGAGGTTCCCGTCGATCGCCTCTGCTCGCAAGGCCAGGGCATGTGGCGATGCGACCGAGACGAAGCGCATCGACCGCAGCCCCGTTTCGACGTTCCCGGAACGCACCAGCGCGCCAGTGCGCAGGTCGAGCAGCCGGCGCTCGGTGGATCGGCCGGCGCCGTTGAGCAGCTCGAGGCCGGCCCAGTTCGGCCCGGGGAGCAGGCGGTTGTCGCCGGTGTAGACCCCGCTCACGAAGAAGAGGGGCCAGGTCCCGAGTCCGTCCTCCTCCCGGGTGCCCCGCGTGGCGGCGAAGCCATTGCCCAGCGTGCCGAGGGCCTCGGCGATTCGTTCCTTGGCTGTTTCGGTGGGCAACGCGACCACCCAGGCTGGGTCGGGGTCGACCTGGGGTACCCGGTGCGCGGCTCGGCGTGCGAGTTGCCCGTCGAGCAGCTCGACAAAACGAGCCGGGCCACCGCCCAAGTGCGCCACCCGATCGGGGACACCTCCCGGCTCGATCCCGACCGACACCACCATCGCCCGGACGAGGGCGTCCACCAACAGAAGTGAGTCGCTTCCGACCACCCCCCCGACGGGTCCGAGCTCGTCACCCCCGATCAGCACCAGCCCGCCCGTGATGCCCCGCTCGGCCAGCCAGCTCGCCGCGAACCGGGCCGAGTCGGACTTGTCGGTCAGCCCGATCTCCACGTGCTTCACGTCGCTCGTGATCCGCGGGTCGGCCAGCCCGCCGGACCGTGCGGCGTCGGCGGCGAGGGCGACCACATCAGCCAGGCCGGCGACCCCGGCCGCTGCGAGCCGAGCTGTCACCGCGTCGACGAGGAGGGCGATGTCAGCCTTCTTAGGATCGGCCCACGCTGGGATCGGGATCAGGTCGATCTTGCGGCGGTTCAGTCGCCCGGACACCACCTGGGTCTGGAGGCCCTGCGCCTGGAGGCGCTCGACAGTCAGCTCGGCCGCCCGGTCCAGGGCCCGATCTTCATCTGAGGTGGCGGTCCGCCGAAACACGAGCCCTGGCCCGTTCTCGGTGACCTCGAAGGCCTCGGAGCCCCGGTTGCAGCAGAGGTAAAGCCGCCCCCGACCCTGTGGTCTGGCGCCGAGCTGGCCGTCGATGTTCTCGACGTGGGTGCCGCTCACGATGAACACATGGACGCCCGCCGAGCACAGCGCCTCGACACGGTTGCGGATCGGAGTGGCATCAGCCTGACGGTCAGGTACCGCAGTGCCGTCCCAGTCGAAGATGAGAGCCTCGAAGGTTTCGTCGGGACCCACTGCGGTGCGGTTCCCCGTGGTCACGCCCCCATCGTCCACCCATTGGGGTGGCACCGCCAGGGGGCGAGGGCCATTCAAGCTCAAGAACGGGACGTTCGACCCTGACCGCCGGGTAGTCGCGGCAATCTGCTCGACCGTCGGCACCCTGAGATGTCGTACCTTGGCGCTGCCAGCTCCTGCCTACGCCGCTGATCAGGGGGCGGATTGTCACACCGGTCCTCTGAGGTTCTGTTAGATGGGCTTGCGCGGCTGATGTCGAATCAGCCAACGTTCTCGCCGGAGACGCATAGTGGTGGCTGATTGAAGCCACCAAACTCACCAGCGTGCCCTATCCAAAGCCGCCGAATCGCCAGCCGTGCGAAAGGATGGGGAAAATGGAGGTGTCGACGGCGAGCTCAAGAGACGTCGGAGACCTCATTGCCCTTCGGGACGAGCTGGCCCGATGGCTAACGGCTCGAGGTATCGACCAATGGCGACCCGGCGAGCTGCCCAAAGACTGGATTGAGCACGAGGTGGCGCAAGGCTTCGTCCACGTCGTTCGTGACGCGGGCAACTTGGTGGCCACCGCGGCAATGGCTCCTGGCAGTTCGGCTTCTCCTTGCTTGGTCCACTGGAATGTGACGAACGCCCAGGGAAAGAAGCAGGGCGGCTGATACCTTCAGGCCGATGGTGAGAGCGAGACCTCCGGAATCGGATCAGTTCGACCTGGTGGTGATCGGCTCGGGCCCGGCCGGGGAGAAGGGAGCCAACCAGGCTGCCTACCACGGCTACCGGGTGGCGGTGATCGAGCGTCGATCCGGGGCGGGAGGTGCCGCGATTGCGGCCTCGGGAATACCGGTGAAGGCTCTACGGGACACGGCCGTCTATCTGACCGGCTGGTCACGGCGCAGTGTGTACGGGATCGGCATCAGCCTCGCACCGGACCTGCTGATGAATCGACTGCGTGCCCACACGACCGACGTGGTGACGACGATGACGGCGGCCGTCCAGGCGACCCTTCTGCGTCACGGCGTCGAGTTGGTGCACGGTGAGGCCAGGCTGGGTCCGGACCGAAGCGTGATTCTACGAGATGACCACGGCGAGAGGACGCTTCGGGCTCGCGTGATCTTGTTGGCCACCGGTTCCCACCCCTTCCACCCGCCGGACATCCCCTTCGACGACCCCGACGTTCACGATTCCGAGACCATGCTGTCGATCGAACGCATGCCCGACCACCTGCTGGTAATCGGAGGCGGACCGGTCGGATCCGAGTACGCCTCGATTTTCGCCGCCCTCGGTGTGGAGGTCACGCTGGTGGACCGCGGAACACGGCTGCTGCCGCTCCTCGATGGCGAGCTCTCCGAGGCCCTCGCGGAGAGCCTCCGGGGCTCCGGAGCCCGGCTCATGCTGGGATCTCAGGTCCAGTCGATCCAACGCGATGCCGATGGCCTGACCGTGTACGTGGACGGCGAGGCCCTTCACCCACAAGTTGTGATGCACGCGGTCGGTCGCGCTGGAAACGTGGAGGGGTTGGGACTGGCCGAGGCACAAGTGGAGGTGGATGACCGCGGGCGCGTCCGTGTGGATCACAACTTCCAAACCACAGCCCCGGGAATCTACGCGGCCGGTGACATCACAGGTCCTCCGGGGCTTGCCTCGGTGGCCATGGAGCAGGCACGGGTGGCGATGTGCCGCGCCTTCAACATCCCGTTGAAGGAAGCCGTTGATTCCTTTGTGCCGACCGGCATCTACACGCTCCCTGAGGCCTCCATGGTCGGGCTGACCGAAGAGGCCGCCCGTGCCATCAGCGACGACGTTGCGACCGGCCGAGCGTTCTTCGAATCCAACGCCCGCGCCCGGATCGCGGGATCCACCGACGGTTTGGTCAAGCTGGTGTTCCGGGCCTCGGACGGTGGATTGCTCGGCGCACATATCCTAGGTGAGGAGGCGACCGAGCTGATCCACATCGCTCAGGCCGTGCTTCACAGGAGCGGCACCATCGACGAATTCATCGACACCACGTTCAACTTTCCGACCCGGGCCGACGCCTACAAGTACGCGGCCTACGACGGCCTTGCACATGTGGGTCGCTGACGTTGATCGATCAACCGACTCTCCTTCCGATGTGGCACGGAAGTGGCACGCGGCGCCGTGAGACCGTGGCCAGGAACCGCGCAGTAGCCAGCCACTGCTTCCGATACACGGATGCGGCTACGGCAGAGCGTGGAGTGGAGTTCGGCTTGGGAGTCAGGCCCGTCCGGACCGTTCGAGCATGGCAGGTCGGCAGTACTTCGAAGTTTACCGAGGTTTTAGAAGGAGAGCGGTGGCCCGTTCGAAGACTGCAACCTCGATAGCGCGCTGACTGTGAAGCAGCCACACCTCGGAATTCGGGCGCGAGCGTGGCTGATTCACTCAGCCACCCCGTGCGGCGCCGATCAGCTGGCAGACTGGTCCTGACAACATGGGAGATCGCCCTGCGCGGCTGTCAGGCGGCGGAGTCAGGGGGTCGTTGCAACGACCTCTCTCATTTTCTCCAATGGTGTCATCCAGCTGAGGGTCTCGCGAGGTCGCCCGTTGAGCTGACGAGCGACGCGATTGAGCTCTGCCTGTGAGTGGACCGAGAGATCGGTTCCCTTCGGGAAGTACTGACGCAGAAGCCCGTTGGTGTTCTCATTCGAGCCCCGCTGCCAAGGGCTCTTCGGATCGCAGAAGTAGACCTGCATGCCTGTGGCAATCGTGAACTCGCGATGCAGTGCCATCTCGTTGCCCTGATCCCAGGTCACCGATCGCCGCAGCTCGGCGGGCAACGTCTTGATCCGGGTGGTCATCGCTCGACGGACCTCTTCTGCAGTCCGGTTCCCGAGCTTGAGCAGCAGGACGAACCGGGTCTGGCGCTCGACCAGCGTGCCGATGGAGCTGGCTTTGGACCCGACAATGAGGTCGCCCTCCCAGTGGCCCGGGACGGCTCGGTCCTCGACCTCGGGCGGTCGCTCCGAGATGAGCACCATGTCTGGGATCCGGCTCCTGCGCTTGAGGGCGCTGCGCGCCTGGGGCTTGCGTATCGCCCGGCCGCTGCGAAGGGCCTGGTGGAGCTCGGCTTTGCCTCGGCCCTGCACATAGAGGGACTGGTAGATCGTCTCGTGGGACACGCGCAGCTCCATGTCCAAGGGGTGCGTCCTAGCCAGCCAGTGGGAGATCTGGCGCGGTGAGAAGCGCTCCTCCAAGAGCCGCTCGACCTGGCGCCGCAGCCTCGGGCATGCCCTGAGCTTGGCAGGCTTGGGACGCTCGGCACATTGCCAGGCCCGCCGGTCGGCCCTGAGGGCCCGGTAGCTGGCCCGGCCACCGTTGTGGGCGACCTCGCGCGAGATCGTCGAGGGCGCCCGACCGAGCCTTGTCGCGATCTCTCTTAAAGAGACACCCTCGGCGAGGCCCCTCGATATCTCCTCGCGCTCCTCAAGCGACAGCACCCATTCTGAGCGCAGCCGTGGCCGTGGACGCACACCGCCGGCATTGGCTTCCAGTTCCCGCACCGACGTCACGCTCATGCTGAGGGATCTTGCGACGGCGGGGCAATCAAGGCCAGTGCCAAGCAAAGCCCAGATCCGGTTCTTCTTGGCTTCGTCCAAGGCTCCTCCTTCATCAGGAGAGAGCCGTTGCAATCACCCCTTGAATTCGCCGGCAATCAGCCGCCGCAGCGGGACCTGCTGACGGATAGCGCCTGGAGACGGCCTTGAACAACGCCTGACGCAAAGTGTTGCGGTCACCGTCGGTGGCACGCGTTGTCATCCAACCCGCAGGTCCGCACGAACGAGCTCATCCCACATCCCGAAGCCCGGTCCACGAAGGTGTTGTCAAGGTCAAGAAGCGCCGAGTAACGATTGGGAGCCAGCCACCCTCGGGTTCAGGGACCGTCGTCACGAGCAGGGTGCTCCACGACAGCGATGACTCTTGCGGCCATGAAACGAGCGGTACGAACGGGTGTCCCCGAGCGTGTGACTTCGGTGACCTCGACCGTTCCTCGGACGTTGACTACTTCTACCCGCCTACCGGCCTTCCGGGCTTCGATCTCAAAGCGATCGACGCCGGTTCCCACGTCGACAAGGACTTCCACGCGGTCACCTTTCACCGATATAAGGGTATCCCTCGAGGCGCGCTCAGCCCGGTTTCGTCCGCAGACAAGCGACGTTAGGGGTTCGATAGGCAGACCCCCCCCGGTGACTAAAACCTCTCGGGCATCGATCATGACGGAAGCCCAAGCATGTGATACGTCAGCGTATCGGCCTGGCTCTCTGGGGAGACTTCGATTGACCGGGCGGCTGTCACTGCAACAGCCGCACGGGGATATGCGAATGCGATATCGGGGGCTGACCGGACCCCTCGTCGGTGAAGAAGAGTCGCGCCCCTCTCAACTCCAGGAAGCTCATCGCCGCACCGGTTCAACCCGCAAACGGGTCAGCCGGGATTCGGCGATCCGCAAGCGCCCGTCGGCGCCGCGCACATAGCGGTCATGGAAGTGGGCGAAGCCCTGGAAGGCGGTCCCCTTTCCAGGGTCGTCAACGCAGTCCGACAAGGCCCAGATTCCGGTGGCCGTGTCCTCGCCCGTGAAGGCGATCTCCGGCATGTGCCCGTGGTGGACGGTGATGCGGTCGGGATGGCAACTCGCGAAGTACCCCATCAGGGCGTCGGCGTTGTCAAAGGTCGGCGTGTCGTCCACGTAGAACGTCATGTCGTCGGTGAACAGGTCCCGCAACTCGGGCCACTGCTTGGTGTCCACGAACCGGAAGTGGCCGGCCTTCAACTTCTCGATTTCGTGCCGGTCGGACAGCCGGTCGAGATCGCCCATCGCCTACGACAGCCGCTGGTCCAGCTGGACGACGTTCCCGTCCGGGTCGTTCAGGTACACCGTCCGGACGCGGCCGCCCTCAGGTTGCGCGTACGAAGCGGACCCGGTCTCCACCGCCGGGGCGACCACATGGCCGCCGAAACTCGCGGCCGCGTCGATGTATGGCGAGACGTCGTCGACCCAGAAGCCGACGTGGTGGAGGCCCATCTGGAACAGCTTGGCCGGTTGGCCCTGGGCGGGAGCACCCAGATGCTGGTCCAGGACCACGAACTGGGTGTCTTCGCCGTCGGCCCATCTCAGGTAGACGGCCCGTCGGGCAACCTCGGTGCGCGGGTCGGTCGCAGGGCTGATGAAGCGTTCTTCCCGGTCCACCACCACGCGCATGCCGAGAAGGTCGCGGTAGAAGGGAAGCGACGTTTCCAGGTCCCGGACCCCGATGGCGATGTGCGAGACCGCCCTCAATCCCGTCATGCGCACTCAGCTCGCGATGCCGAAATACCGGTCGAGCCCGTAGACGGCGATGGCGTTGCGCCGGACCAGCATCTCAACCTCCCGCTCGTCGAGACCAGCGGCCGTCACCAAGTCCGTGACGACCTTCTCGGAGTGCGGGTAGGTGGAGTCCTTGTGCGGAAAGTCGGTCTCGATCATGATCCGCTCCATCCCGATCTCGTGCCGGGCGATCAGGCCCTGGAGGTCGTCGAATATCGAGCCGAAGATGTGGCCGGGAATCGACTCGCTGGGCAGCTGCAGGGCCCGGCGCCCGGCGGGCTGGTTGCCTTCGAAGCACTTGCGCCAGGTGTTATCCACGCGCTGGGCGACAAAAGGCATCCATCCGACCTGGCCCTCCGACAGCACGACCCGCAGGTCGGGGAAGAGCTCGAAAGCACCGGAGTACAGCCAGTCCGCGAAGGCCAGCTGCGAGTTGACGAACAGAAAGCAGATTGCCAGATCGATCGGTGCGTCCGGCGCCGTGGTGACCCGGGTCGACGAGGATCCGACATGCAGGTTGAGCACGGTGTCGGTCTCCTGGCAGGCCGCAAGGAACGGATCCCAGTAGTCCGAGTAGATGCTCGGCAAACCGAGCGCCGGCGGGGCCTCGGGAAAACTGACGGAGTGCGACCCCTTGGCCGCGCACCGCCGCACCTCCGCCGCCGCCAGCTCGGCACCCCAGAGAGGCACCAGCGTCAAGGGAACCAGCCGCACGGGGATCGTATCCCCGCACCACTCGTCGATCATCCAGTCGTTGTACGCCTCGACGCACAGCCGGGCGATGTCCTTGTCCTTCCGGTCCAGGAACGTCTGCCCGCAGAAGCGGCTGATGCTAGGAAAACACATCGATACATCCGTGTGATTGCGGTCCATCTCGAACAGGCGGGCGTCTCGCTGGTAGGAACCGGGGAGCACGTCCTCGTACGTAATCTGCCGGCTAGTCTCCTCGTCGTAGTAGCCGGACTGGGCCAGGCCCCGTTGCAACGGCCTGACCATGTCGTCGTAGTACCAGACGTCGGACCACTCGCCGTCGTTCCCGCTCGACCAGCGGCCGTACAGGGCGTCGAGGAGCACACCCCGCTCCCGGCGGACGTGCGGACCGCGCTCCCGGACGTCCCGCGGCAGCCGCGACCACCACAGATCCGGAGGCTCGAGGACATGGTCGTCCACCGAGATCAAACGCGGCAGATCCCTCATGGAAAAACGCCCCGCTCAGCCAGCTGCCCGCTCGGCCATGGCCCGCCTCCCTGCTTCACGCAGCAGGGAGGCGACAGCCTCCACGACGGCGAGTACCTCAACTCGGTGCACCCGGACCTGCTCGGCCAGCCCTGTGACGCCGCAGTACTCGAGCATCTCGGGGAGCCGCTCCCGCAGTCGCCCGATCGTCCACTCCCCGACGTCGCCCTCGGCGAACTGGTCGATCCGGCACACGGTGTTGACGGCCCCGTCTTCGTGCACATAGTGGTAGTGCGGCTTGTACGCGAAGCAATCGAAACGGAGATGCTCGATACCGTCATCGGCCCCGTAGACATGGAGGGTCGGGCCGAAATCGTCGAACACCGCGTCGTCGGGATCCGCCTCGTCGCTCAGGTTCCCGGAAACGGCTCGGTCGTCGAGGTGGCGGGCCTCGACCACGAAGCGCAATGGGCCAGCCGGCCGGGAGACGCAACGCTCTGGCACCGGCGCGATCATCGGAGAGCGGAACGAGAGCCCCAACTGGTAGGGCTCCTCGGTCGCGTCCCGCAACATGTGCAGTATCTGCTCTCGGTCCATGTGACTACCCCCCGCACTCTTTCCGTAATGAGTGCTTACTGCAATGCTAGCTTGCAGCGCGAGCGGGATCGTTGGTCGGTCGGTGAAGACGCGGACGTATGGACTTCACTGGACGACATCGGATGGCTGGATCGGGACCGATTGCGGGATCTCGACGGCAGTGGCGGACGGCGCTTCCGTCAGCTCGATCCCGAGGCCCGTCCGCGGCACCAGGACAGCGATGAGGAGGTAGGGCGTAAGGCGACGCATCGGGGCCACGCGACAAGGCTATGCCTCGGTGCCTCGTATCACGAAGGGGTCTATCTCCGAGATGCTCTGAGGCCGTCGAGCGGCTGTTCCGGTCATCAGCCATCGGCCCCCGGTGGCTGGCAACGAATCAGCCACTCTTCCTGGCGACCGGATCGCCATGTAAGTGGCTCCGTCCGATCAAGCCCAAGCGGTCGATAATGCGCCCCGAGCGAAGTGGGGCACAATGTCCGAGTGGCGAATGCGAAGCGCAAGCGGTCCAAGCTTTCGGCTCAGATCGGGTGCGGAGTCCTAGCCGGACCACTGTTCGTCGTTGCCTTCACGGCGATCGGGGCAAGGCGTCCGGGGTACGACTGGCATCGACAAGCCGTGAGCTCGCTCGGGGATGGTGATCGAGGGTGGCAGCAGCGGGCCAACTTCATTTTGACCGGCGTGCTCTACTCTTGTGCCGCCCGAGGGTTGAGCCGATGCTCCCGGCGGTCCGTATATCCCGGTGCAGTTCCGGCGCTGGTCGCAGCGGCGGGCATTGGTCTGATTGGTTCGGGAGTCTTTGTCACCGATCCAATGATGGGGGGGTTCCCGCCCGTCGTTGGTAGTGAAGACGGGTCTAACGACGCTGCCCTGGCCGACGCTGCGCCAACTCTGGAAGGCACGCTCCATAACCTCTGCGCAATCCCTGTCTTCGCAGGAATACCCGTCGCCGGATTGGCCAGCGCAGTGGTTGCCGCACGAAGCTGGGACTACAGCTGGGCAACGTACTCGGCAGGATCGAGCCTCGTGATGGTCTGCAGTTTCGTGCTAATGGGCAGGGCTTTCGGTGGCGTGCCAGGCTTTGCCGGCAAGGGAGGGCTCTTCCAACGCATCTCGATCGCATCCGGGTTCGGATGGCTTACGGCCCTGTCGCTCCGTGCACTCTCATCGCTCTCGGAGTGAACGCTCGACTATCCCCATGGTGGCTGACCGGCGCAGCAACTACCTGCGAGACCACTGCCTCATGGTGGCTGTCTCTGTATCAGCCCGCCGATCAGGTCAACCTGGAAGTTGTCGACAGGGCCAGTACGATCCGTGGCATGGCTGACGAGACGATCCGGACTGCACTCAGGTTCTACCTCCGGGTCCTCAAGGCCCATGAAGCAGGTATCGAGCCGTTCTTCGCATCGGACCCAAGTAAGCGGGTCGTGCTTACGGATGAGCGGCTTGCCATGGTTGGGGAAAGTTTCAAGCATCTTGAGAAGGCTAAGCGGACGTACTACGCAGCCCTGGACGAAGCGGGATTGCCCCGGCCTGCGGTCTGACGGGCCGGGCCGGATGCGTGGCTGAGTATCAATCAGCCACCCGGCACGGGCATAGTCTCGCCGTGTGAATCCCCGAGTACATCTCACCCCCTACGCCTGCTCGGCGTCCTTATGCTCGGTATGGGCCTCCGGGATCGGGTTGGGGTTGTCGGAGGCGCCCACGACGTCGGGCTTAGTAGTCGTTTACACGGCGCCACCATCGGCGGCGGGTTGCACTGCCAAAGCGTTCGGCAACGTCATTGCCGTGAGCTGCAACTCGTCATCCCATCAATGCCAAGTCGCCATCGACAAGGCGATTCGGATCAATGCTCCGGTGCTACGCCAAGGGCGAGAGGTCAGTGTCTCGTGCGCCCCCAACCCGTCACCTTAGGGCTGTCTATCAGCCACTGGGCCGCTGATCCGGTATCAGCCATCTTGCGGGTTACAGTCGATAGAACTTCGCCAGGCCTCACCACACTCTCACCAAGTGGAACGGGAAACCGACGACTCCGCCGGCCAGGTAGGCCGACCGCGACTGGTCCGTCTGGGAGATCGCTGGACTGACCGACTGAAGTGACGTGATCCCCTGAATTCGGTCCACCCGTTGTGAGCATCCAAACCCCAAAGTGGAAGGATGACCATAACGATGAAGCGCCATCGACATACCCCCGAACAAGCCCTGCGCAAGGTCCGCGAGGGCGAGCGGCTGCTGAACGAAGGCCAGGAAATGACCGAGGTGCTGCGCCACCTCGAGATCGCCGAGTCGACCTGGAACCGCTGGCGGGCCCAATACGCAGGGATGAAGGGCGACGATATGAAGCGCCTGCGCGAGCTCGAGCGGGAGAACGGCCGATTGAAGAAGCTCGTCGCCGAACAAGCCCTCGACATCGACATGCTCAAGGAGTTGGCTGAGGGAAACTTCTGACCCCGGAGCGCCGTCGGAGGGCGACCACCGTCCTCCAGCAGCGTTTCGGGGTCTCTGAGCGTCGGGCCTGCAAGGTGGTGGGCCAGCACCGCTCCACCAATCGGCGGCCCGCTCGACCCGTCGGAGACGACGAGGCCAAGCTCCGTCGGCGCCTGCGCCAGATCGCCCGTCGGCACACCCGCTGGGGTTGGCGCAAGGCCCACGATCTGCTGGTGCGTGAAGGGGTCACGATCAACAAGAAGCGCACCCACCGGCTGTGGCGAGAAGAGGGTTTGCGTAGGCCCCCCACCTGCAAGAAGCACCGGCGCCTGGGACCCCAGAACCCCGAGCGTCTCTGTGCCGAACGCCCGAACCACGTCTGGGCTCTTGACTTCCAGTTCGACGAGACCGCCGACTGGCGCCGGTTGAAGATCCTCAACGTCGTCGACGAGTTCACCCGAGAGGCGCTCGCCATGGAGGTGGCCAGGACGTGCACCTCTGACGAGGTGGTCTCGGTCATCGAGCGACTCTGTGCCGAGCGTGGTGCGCCCGGGTACCTGCGGATGGACAACGGACCCGAGCTGGTCGCCTGGGCGCTGCGGGACTGGTGCCGGCTCTCTGGCCCTGGGACCCTCTACATCGAGCCGGGTTCTCCTTGGCAGAACGCCTATGTCGAATCCTTCAACGGTCGGGCCCGTGACGAGCTCTTGAACGTCGAGGAGTTCGGCAGCCTCATCGAAGCCGAGGTCATTGTCGAAGCCTGGCGGATCGAGTACAACACCTATCGGCCCCACTCCTCTCTCGGTGGGCTCACCCCCGAGAAGTTCAAAAGGAACTGGGACAACCAACACCAACCCGCATGCTCATAGCGGGTGGACCGACAAACGGGGTCCCGTCAGAAGTTGTTAGCCCCTTCACCGGTGACCCGGTTGCCGACTAAGCCGCCCCACTGGCGGACCCACTCAGGGTCCGCAGCCTTGAGATCTCGCATGAGTCTGAGCCCGATCGCTCCCCAATCACCCACATCCGCGGAGGGGGGAAGTGTGGCCGACCGGTCACCGTGGACATAGCCGAGCATGAGGCCCGAAAGCATCCGACCGGCACGAGCGAATGTCTTAAGTGGGCCTGCCCGGTCCGGATGGGACGCACGGGCGATCTCAGCCAATCGCTCTGGGACTTGGGCCAGTGAATCCATAAAAACTGCCCGTTCGGCCGTTCGTTGCATCATGTACCCGACACGCTTTCCACAACCGCAAGGACAGGGTGCCGCCACGACCCGGAGGCTACCGCCATTGGTCTTAGGACGCCCTGGTCACGCTGACTGTGAGCCACAACCGCCTTCTTGGTGGCAATCACGAACACCGAACGGCACGCAGCGAATCCAGAGGACCGACACCATATGAATTGAGATCAGGAGAAGCCGCCGCCTGGCTGCCTCGCCGATTCGACTTGGCTGTTTGTCTATCAGCCGTCACGCTCATCGTGACCAGCGGTCGCAGCTATTTGGTCCACTCAGAAATAGCATCGCAGCATGACCGATCAAGGGCCACAGCCGTTGGCTTCTTGGTACGCGGATCCGAAGATGCTCAGCCGACTTCGGTACTGGGACGGCCGGGCTTGGACCGAGCACGTTGCCTACGCGCCCGATCCGGGTCACCCGGCCAACAAGGATGTCGGCGGAAGGGGTGACCCTGGCGCTGCGCCTGGGTGGCAAGACCTTGCCAGTAGTCCGTCTCAATTGTCGTCCCAACCCGGCAATGTTCGCGTGCACCGGATCTTCTCAACCTTGGCAGCTATGGGCTTGTTCGCGCCGGCGATTTCAGCATCTACCCCCATTTTTCAGCTTCCACTTGTCGGCATCATCTCGGTCATCGCATTCGCGGCCATCCTTACCTTGGTTTTAATCGCACTGATGTGTCGGACCGAGAGGGCGTTACGCCGTCTCGATCTGGTTCTGCTTGTACTGGCTCTCGTGCTTCTCGGCGCGTGGGCGGTATCCCAGCTCTACTTTGATCCGGTCTACGGCACTGACGAAGCCGCTTTCGTGCAGTACTCGGCTCAGCTACTCCTGCATGGCCACAACCCGTACACGGCAAATATGCTGCCCTCGCTGAATCAGTTCCAAGTTCCGATTCAGTACGCCACCTACCTGCTCAACGGAACGATCTCATCGACCTTTGCTTACCCATCGCTCGCATTTTTGCTCGTCGTTCCTTTCGTCGTTCTGACTCATGGAGTGCAGGCGGTAATCACTGCGAACGTGGTCTTCCTTGCCCTTGGCCTGGTAGTGATGTTCTTAGTTTTGCCACGAAGTGTCCGCGCTCTCGCACCAGTCGTAGTCGTTGGCTTGCCAATCCTGCTTGGTTACACCGTTGGTGGGGTCATGGACATGCTGTTCGTTCCGTTCCTCTTGATCGTCGCTTACCGATGGACCGACATCGGAAGGGGTGGAGTTCTCGGCACAGGTGGAATCACACGGGCCATTTGCCTTGGGTTGGCAGCCAGCATTTCGCAGTTCCCATGGTTCGTTGGCCCCTTTATCTTCCTCGGTTTGTGGCAACTGCGCGCGCCCGAGGTGGGGACCCGTCGGGCAGCAATACTGACAGCACGATTTGCTGCGCTCGCTGGAGGTACGGCTCTATTCGTCAATGCACCGTTCATCGTATGGGCGCCCAGAGCTTGGCTGAAAGGCGTCGCCACTCCGCTCGTGCAACACGCCATTCCCTTTGGCCAGGGGATCGTGGCCACCTCGGTCTTCTTTCACATCGGTGGAGGAAATCTTGCCTACTACAGCGATGCAGCAGTCGCGACCCTGGCTGGGCTCCTAGTCATTTATTTCGTATGGTTCCAGCGTCTCTGGCGAGCGGCGTTCGTGCTGCCCTCCATCGTGCTGTGGTTTGCGACCCGCTCGTTAACCGAGTACTTCGTGACGGTGATCGCGGTGTGGACCGTCTCATTCGTGGTACCGGGCAGCGGCCCAACTCCATCCGGGACCCGGGTTGCGACGCCGCGCGCCAATGCGCGGTCGTACTTTGGGTCGAAGCACCATCCAGATCGACTTGCTTCACGGGTGGCGATGAGTGCAATGGTCCTGGCGGTATTCGCGCCCAGTGTGGCCTTTGTAACTCTGGCCCTAACAACCCCACCGCCACTCGCACTGAGGATCGACTCAGTGAGCACGAACGGCCAATTCGATAGAGTCTGGCAAATTAGGGTGGCCGTGACGAACGAGTCAGGGACTACTGTCGAGCCCCACTTTACGGCACACTCCACCAGTCAGCTGACGCCGTTCTGGGACATCAGGAAGGGACCCCTTCGGCTCAGATCTGGTCAGACCGCCTCTTATACGCTCGTCGCACCTAACGTCGGTTCGATGCCTTTGATCACTCAACCATTCCTTCTTCAGGCCGTCACAGCGAGGCCCGCAACTATCAGTTCCTCCTCGCTCTACACGCCGGAATACTTCGATTGCTATATCACGCCGAGCTATGTCAATCAGCCGGTGCCGCTCGGCCGGACATTGATCCTGCACGTCCAGCTTCGCTCACCTTATGGCGCTCAGCTCCACGAACGTGGTGTCTCGGTTGCTTTGGGTCAGATCATTTACGCCCAGAATGCGCTAATTCCGGCAGAGGCACAGATCAACGGGGCCCCCGAGGGCAAGACACCGGTGATGTCTGTGACCGGGGCAGACGGCGTGGCCGTGTTTCGGGTGCGTGACGCGAATGTTCAAGGTGGCAATCCTTTGTACTTCCAAGCCTACGTGGCTCCTCGCCGGGGCTTTCCTTATGGCTACTCCGAGATCGTCTCCATCCTTTGGGGTTCTTCATCGGGGAGGAACGCCGCTTCAGCGAGTGACCAGCAGCTCCGCTAATCCGCGGTTGCGCGAGGCTGATCGGAACCATCGGAATCACCGGTCAAAGGGGAGTCATATTCCAGCCGGTGAGATCCAACGCCCTCCTTCAGCTGACTCGGTGACGTGCAGGGCATAGACCGTGCTGCCCGCCACCTGACACCACCATCTCCGTTGAGAGGGTGGTGCCCACGAGCTGGTCCCGATCACGTCGAGAGTCGGCGACACTGCTTGTTTGTAATTGGGATTTGGTTGCGGCGCGTAAGGCAGCCACCGCTCCCCAAGGCGCACCATCGGATCTGCCGAGTTCTGTCCATGGGGTTGACAACCCTGCTTCAGCAGTGCTTAGTCCCGCCCGAAGTATTCGGTTAGGACGGACCGTTTGGCGCCACGAACGATCCGGCGAACCGGAGTAGCCGAGCACCCCAAGTGGCGCGGCATCTCCTTGCATCGTTGTGGTGCGGGGACTATGAGGCTGACCATTGGCTCAAGGACCAGCCGGGGACCTTGTCGACTCGTTCGAAAATCTCGCTCGGCGGGCTGATCGTCCACCAGCTCGACGCGCGGATCCCGTTGGGGGCGCCACATGTCATTTCGGCCGACCGGCTGGCTTGGGCGTTGAGCTACTCCATCAGCCCGGCAGGCAAAGCGATGGGGTCGGGGTCGCACAAGCTTGGGCGGGATCTGCATTTCGTCGCTACCGATCTGGACTGGTCGAGCGGCGTCGGCCAGAGGTTCGCTGACCGGGCGAAACGACCCTGATGGCCGTCAACGGGCGTCACGGCCCGCTTCGCGACCTGGAGGGTCCCGGACTCGACGTGCTCACCGATTGGCTTGCTGCCCCAGTGGGTCGTCTTGGATATCGCTGATACGTCGCTCCATGCCGACAGGGCGCAGCGCACCGCTCGGGCGACGCCAATGCCGCCGGGTCGGGCCAGGTCCCTGCAGCCTTGACCCATCTCGTATTGCTCGCTGAGGGTGTTCCCGGAAGGGAACCTGACGGGCCAGCTTGCCTTGCTGGATGAGCATCTTCAGGAGGTGTCGGCCCGGCAAAACTGTGTCTCGTTTGTCCTTCAGCCTGGTGGTGCGAGCTTCCGAGTGACGAGTCGGCCGCACCACTCTGTGCTCACCAGTAAGGGAGCGAGTTATTTCGGCCTGTTTGACGAAGGCAAGTTGATGTTCGCCTGGTTCATTCCTGGCTGGCTGCTGGAGGAGGATGAGTTCGACTTCGCGGAGTAGCTGGTTCGGAACGCAGCTCAGAGAATGCCCAGGTCAGGGGTATGTTGAAACCATGAGTTAGCTACTGGCTCCGCTCACCCAACACGCCATCCCCTACGGACAGGGCCTCATCGACGCGACCGTCTTCTTCCACATCGGTGGGGGCGACCTGACCCAGTACACCTACGGCGCGGCAAGCGTCATGGTGGCGCTTCTCGTTGCCTACTCTTTGTACTTCGACCGTTTGTGGCGGGCGGCGTTCACCCTCCCTTCGGCGGCGCTGTTCTTCCCAACCCGGTCACTGGCCGAGTATTTCGTTACCGTCATCGCCATCTGGACGGTATCCCTGGTCAGCCCGGGCAGCGGTCCTGTGGCGATGGTCGACTCCATCGGTCGGGACCTCGAGCTACCGACGCCGGCCGGCCAAGCTTTGGCACGGCAACAGTCGATCCAGCGCCGCTTGCGCCGGGCTCTGGTCATCGGCAGCTTCGTCCCTGGAGCGATGTTCTTGTTCTTTGCCCTCGACATTCCGCAACCGCTGTCGCTGCAGATCCGGTCCGTCGAGACCAATGGTCAACTCCAAGGGGTATGGAGAATCGAGGTGAAGGCTACGAATCACTCGACCAACACCCTGCAACCACACTTCGCACCGAACTACATCGGCCAAATGACCTCGTTCTGGCATATCACGTCGGGACCGGCCAGCCTCCACCCCGGCCAGAGCGCGCTGTACACACTGGCCGCCCCCAATGTGGGGTCCATGCCAGGAATCACTCAGCGCTTCGTCTTGCAGGCGGTGAGCGCGCAGCCACAGACCATCAGTTCGAGTGCCCTGTTCACACCGGAGGGCTTCGATTGCTACATCACACCGAGCTACGTTGACGCGGTGAACCCGTTGGGTCACAGCGTGACCTTGCAGGTCCAGCTGCGGTTCCCCTACGGCGGTGCTGACCGCGAGCAAGGCGTGCGGGTCGCCTTAGGGCAGCTGATCTACGGTCAGAACGCGTTGATACCGGCCGAGGCGCGCATCAACGGGATGCCCCCCGGGCAGACCCCCGTAACGGCTCGCACCAACGCGGCCGGGATCGCGGTGTTCCACGTCTCGGACGGCAAGATCCAAGGGGGGAACCCCATCTACTTCCAGGCCGATGTTGCCCCCGCCCATGGATACCCGTACGGCTACTCCGAGGTCGTGTCGGTGCTGTGGCGATAGCGGTGTACGGAGACCTGCTGAGCCAGTCGGACTGCCGCTGCGGTGTGCTCTCGTGGGACTTGCAGTCCTTGGTGACCGAGGTCTTCAGGGTGAAGGTGGGCATCTTGATAGGGGTGCCCGCCGCCCCGCCGGTGGGCCGCCCACGGCGCCCGGCCCGGGTCACCGACATGGTCATGGCGGCGCTCACTCAGTAGGGCGCCTCTCAGGGTGCGCATGCTTGCCCCCTGATTGCCCACCCTGTCGTTCGGTTCTGTGGCCCCGATCCCCCGACAAGCTGGACTTACGCTCGGTCGACATCGAATCGTAGCGTCGACCCTCACGCGGTCCCGATCGCCTGATCATCGTCTGGCTCGGCGCGCGGGCGGCGCCCGGCCCGGCCCACCGACGAGGTCAGAACACCACCACCGATCGGAGCACCTCGCCGCGTGCCATCTTGGCGAAGGCCTCCTCCACCTGGCCGAGCTCGATGGTCTCGGATACGAAACGATCGAGGGGTAGCCGACCCTGCAAGTGCAGGTCGATCAGGAGTGGGAAGTCGCGACTCGGCAGGCAGTCCCCGTACCAGCTGGGCTTGATCCGACCGCCACGGCCGAACAGCTCGATGAACGGGAGGTCGATCCGCATCTCGGGGGTGGGCACGCCGACCTGGACGAGCGTCCCCGCCAGGTCGCGAGCGAAGAATGCCTGCTCGAATACCGTCGGGTGGCCGACCGCCTCGATGCACACGTCGGCCCCGTTCCCCCCGGTCACCTCCCGGATCACCTCGACCGGGTCCTGTGTCGAGGCGTCGACCACGTGGGTGGCCCCGAAGTCTCGGGCCCATTGGAGCTTCCGCGCGTCGAGATCGACCGCGATGATCGTCGTCGCGCCGGCCAACTTGGCCCCCGCGATCGCGGCGTCGCCGACGCCCCCGCACCCGAAGACGGCGACGCTGTCGCCGGGCGCTACCTCGCCGGTGAGCAGTGCGGCACCAAGCCCGGCCATGACGCCACACCCGAGGAGTCCGGCCACCTCGGGCCTGGCCGAGGGGTCCACCCTCGTGCACTGGCCGGCTGCGACCAACGTCTTCTCGGCGAAGGACCCGATGCCGAGAGCCGGCGAGAGCGGTTGACCGTCCAGCGTCATCTTCTGGGTCGCGTTGTGGGTGGCGAAGCAGTACCAGGGACGGCCGCGCCGACAGGACCGGCACTGTCCGCACACGGCCCGCCAGTTGAGGATCACGAAGTCACCCGGTTCGACGGTTGACACCCCTTCGCCAACCGACTCAACCACACCGGCGGCCTCGTGCCCGAGCAGGAACGGGAACTCGTCGTTGATCCCGCCCTCTCGGTAGTGGAGATCGGTGTGGCACACCCCGCAGGCCTGCACGTTCACCAAGACCTCGCCGGGCCCGGGGTCGGGCACCTCGATGGTGACGACCTCGACCGGCTCCTTCACTCTCCGAGCCACCACGGCCCGAACCTTGTGCGCCATGAAGCACTCCCCTCCCACTCCCCGGATCCGACCAGTCTCGCCGATCGGCGTCGGTGCTGAGAGGTCACCGGGGCGGCCCAACAGACACCGACCCGGCCGAGGACCCACACCTCAACCCGGCCGGTTCACCCGCCCGGCCAAGTGCGATCGTCGCTATCGCTCGAGCGCCCGCCAGCGTTCGGCGGTGATCCGATACAGCACGTGCCGGGCCAGGGGATGACCTTCCAGGGCTGGGTGATCAAAGTCGTCACGCGGATCCCGTGTCATGTTGAGACGTTCCATCACCGCGCGCGATCGAACGTTCTTTTCGTAGGTGAAGGAGACCACCTCGGGCAACCGGTGCCCCAGAAAGCCCTCGCGAAGAGAGGCTCTGGCCGCTTCGGTCGCGAAGCCACTGCCCCAGGCTCCCCTGGCCAGACGCCAGCCGATCTCGACGGTCGGGGTGAACGCCGCCTCGAAGGAGGGGACCCACAGGCCGGTGAACCCGATGAACTCCCCATTGGCCTTCACCTCGAGCGCCCACAACCCAAACTCATGGGCGGCGAACCCAGCCTCAATCCGGTCAATGAATTCGTCGCTCTCCCTCCGGCTCAGAGTCGAGGGGAAGTACTCCATCACCACCGGATCGGCGTTCAGCGCTGCGAACGGCTCGCTGTCCCCGACCCGCCACCGGCGCAACACCAAGCGCTCGGTCTCGATCGTCATCGGGCTCATCTGTCCGGTGCGTTCACCTCTTCAACGATACGCCCGGACACACCCCGCCCAACTCGACCTCGGGTCATCCAGCCCCTCCAGCAAACCTTCCACCGAATCCCCCTCCGAATCCTGCCCCGAATGTCGTCACGCAGCCGGTGGACGCGGGAGCTCGGACGCTGATCGTGTTGGCGGTGATCGCTCCGGTGTCGCCAGCGGGTCCGAGCGCGGTCGCGCACTGTCCCACCACGACAGCCGCCGACGTGGCCGGAACGGTCTGGGTGAACGCCGTCTTCGAGGTGAAGGTGACCTTCGACGTTCGGGTGGTGGTCTTGAGCTTGGTGGAGCTCGAGCTGGTTTTCTTCGTGGACTTGCTCGACGATTTGGCCGGAAGGACCGGAACGGTCCCCACGACGGCGAAGGTCGAGCCTGAGATCGACGTCACCTTGCCGAATGCGTCCGAGAAGGTCAAGTTCCGGGCCGCGGCCCCGCCAGGAAACGACCCTCTCGGAAACGACCCTCTCGTAAATGAGCCGCTGGGAGGCCGAAACCCGCTGGCACCGCCGGCACCCGTGCTCCCGGCCCCCGTGCTCCCGGCCCCGCCAGCCCCGAATGCCCCTCCAGCCGTGCATGACCCGGTCGAGCTGGGTTGGGAGATCGACACGCTCGTCGCCGTGAAATGGGTCGAGGACGCCTTGGACTTCGACGACGAGCTGCTCGTCGCGGTCACGCAGTCTCCAACGGCAAGGGTTGATGAGGCAAGGGTCACCGTTTGGGTGAAGCGCGTGGACGAAGTCCAGCTCACCGTCACCTGGCCACTCGACGGATTCTGCACCTCCATCGAGATTCCCGGAACCACTGCCGCGATGGTCCCAGAGGCGGTGGAGAAGGCCGGCTTGGGAATCGTCGTGGTCGTGGTGGTCTTCTTGGCCTTCGATGCGGCGCCGGCTGATCCCCCGACGACGGCGACGCTTGTCACGAGAACGAGGCCAACCCCCAAGACGGTGCATCTCCGACGACACATCCATCGGGGACCTCTCGAAGCTGCTCCGATCAAAACGGCCATGTCATGCTCCCTGTTTCTGTTTGGTTCGTCATTCGTGGCGACGCCGGTCGTGCCGCGAGGCACATCGGCGGACACTGGTGGTTGACTCGTGCACCGGCTGGATCACCGGGCTCACTCGCTCCGGAGCGCGTCGATGGGCGACAGGCGGGCGGCCCGGGCGGCCGGATACACGCCGAAGGTCAGGCCAATGGCAATGGCCACAAGAACGGCACCGACGGTCGCCGGAAGAGAAAGGCTGACCGGGTTGCTCTGTAGGTGCGGCAGGATCACGGTCCCGAGGAAGCCGACCAGGACACCCCCGATGCCTCCGAGCAAACCGAGCGAGGAGGCCTCGACCAGGAACTGGCGACGAATGTCCGTCGGGGCCGCCCCGAGGGCCTTGCGCAACCCGATCTCGCGCACCCGCTCGGTCACCGAGACGAGCATGATGTTCATGACCCCGATGCCACCAACCAGGAGCGAGATCCCAGCGACGCCCGCGAGAAGGTCGGTGAGCGTGCGATTGACCGAGTTGGCCGTCGACGCGATGGTGGTCTGACTGGTGATGGTGAAGTCCGCCGCGGACGGCTCGTCGATGTGGTGGGCGGCCAGCAACTCGTCATCGATCTCCTGGTACGCACCCGACAATCCAGACGCCGAGTTCGCCTCACAGTAAATGGTCGACACCGAGGTCGCGAAGGTGCCGGTGAAGACCTGCTGTTGGGCCGTCGTGATGGGGATGACCGCCATGTCGTCGAGGTTCGTGGACGACGATGAGCCAGCACTGGCCATCACGCCGATCACCGTCAACGGCACGCCGTTCACGGTGACCGTCTGGTCGATGGGGGATCCGGCTGCGAACAGCTCCGAGGCGGTCGTCGAACCGAGCACCACCACGTCATCGGCGCCAGACACCTGTTGCCTCGTGAAAAACCCGCCTTCTTGCATCGAGCGGTCTCTGACCGCGGCCCATGATGCCGTGCTCCCCACCACGGTCGTCGTCCAGTTCGTCGAGCCCGCCGTCAGCAGCTCCTCCGTTTCGGCTTGGGGTGCGACGGCGATCACGTTCGGTGCCACCTTCTTCGACCCGAGCGCGTTTGCATCGGCGAGCGTCAGCGTGCTGGCCGACCCGAAACCGGCCCGTATCCCGCTTGCACTGGTGGTGCTCCCCGGCGTCACCACGAGGAGGTTCGACCCGAGCGCGGAGATGGCGGAGTTGACGCTGCTCTGCGCTCCCTCTCCCAGACCGACGGTCAGGATCACCGCGGCGATCCCGATCATGATCCCAAGGATCGTGAGCAGGGAGCGCAGGCCGTGACCGATGATCGCCTCCAGCCCCGAGCGGAGGGTGTCTCGCCACCTCATGCCGCGACCTCGGCGGGTTCGAGCTCGCCGTCCCTGATGTGAAGCGTTCGATCAGCCACTGCGGCCACATCGGGCTCGTGGGTAATGAGGACGACCGTTCGCCCAGCGCGGTGCAGCTCTTGGAGCAGACCCAAGATCTCGCCGGCCGCAGCCGTGTCGAGGTTCCCGGTCGGCTCGTCGGCCAACAGCAGGGTCGGGTCGGTCACCAGCGCCCGAGCAAGGGCAACCCGCTGCTGTTGTCCCCCGGAGAGCTCGGTCGGGCGATGCTCAGCCCGTTCAGACAGTCCCACCTGATCCAAGGCCGTAAGGGCCCGCCGCCGCCGTTCGGGGCCCGAAACACGGGCGTAGATGAGGGGGAGCTCGATGTTGCGCCATGCCGTCAGGCGAGCCAGCAGGTTGTATTGCTGGAAGACGAAGCCGATCTCGCGGTTTCGAATCCGAGCGAGCGCGCTCTCCGACAGCTTGCTCACGTCCTCCCCATCGAGCTTGTAGTTTCCGCTGGTCGGTATGTCGAGGCATCCCATGATGTGCATGAGCGTCGACTTGCCGGAGCCCGACGGACCCATAATTGCGACGAACTCCCCCTCGTCGACGGTGAGCGTGACGCCACGCAATGCGTGGACGTCCAGCGAGCCGGGCCGGTACGTCTTCCAAAGTTGCTTCATGTCGATGATGGGACGACGGACGATGAGGGTGGGTTCTCCATCGAGAACTCGGGAAACGCGGCCGGTCGGTTCGTCGGCTTCGACGCGAGGAGCGCGGCCGGTGGGTTCGCTCATATCACCCTGCGCCCCCAAATCCGCCCCCACCGAACCGAGCCGCACCGCCGCCAAAGCCGGCGCCGCCGACCCCGGTGAAGCCGCTGCTGCCGAGCCCGCCCAGGCCACCGGAGGTCGAGGTCCCGGTCGAGAGCGGAATCGACAGGTTCGCCAACACGACCTCCTGCCCGGACTTGAGGCCCGAGGTGATCTGGGTCAGCGTCGTACCCACCGCGCCAACCCCAACCGTGTGCTCCACCTCCTGACCGCCCTTGAGCACATAGACGAAGCTCTCCGTTCCGAGGGTGTGCACGGCGCTCGAGGGGACGGTGAGGACGTCGGAGTGCTCGAGGACGATGATTGACGCGTCGGCGCTCATGCCTGAATACAGACCCGAAGGAGTGCCTGTGACCCCGATCACGACCGGGAAGCTGGCCACCCCCGAGCTGACGCTGGCCACGATCCCGATCGAGCTCACGGTTCCGTAGATCGGCGTGGCTGAACCGGTCAACGTGAGGTCGGCCTGGTCCCCTTCTCGGACCTCGCTCACGTCTGACCCGGTGATACTCGCCTGGGCCTCGTACGTCGCCGTGCCGACGATCTCGAAGAGCCCGCTCGAAGAACTGCTGGCACCGGTACTAGATGCACTCGACGACGCAGCCGCCGAGGAGGACGAGGAGGACGAGGAGGACGAGGAGGAGCCGAGGGTGGTCGATCCCGCGCTGACCGGGTTCCCGACCGCCGTGTTGACCGCAGTGACCGTGCCGGCGATCGGCGAAATCAAGGTGGCCTCACTCAAGCTCAGCCGAGCCGAGCCGAGCGTGACGCTGGCTCCCTCGATGCTCGCCTCGTCGGCCTCGATTGTCGGACCCAGGCCCTGCTTGTCGTCGGCCACCGTGGTGTTCGCCGTGGCGATCGCCTGCTCGTCGTTTTGGAGGGTCACCTGGGCGTTGGCAAGAGTCTGTTGCGCCGTGGTGATCGCCTGGTTCGCCGAGGTAACCGCCTGGGAGTTCTTCAGCTCGGTGCTCTGCAGCGACAGTTGGTCCACTTGGAGTGTCTGTTGGTCCGAGGTGACGGTGGACTGGGCACTGGCGACCGCACCCGGTTGGGCTGTCGCAAGTGCGGACTGATCCTCGCTGACCGCCGTTTCGTCGTTGCTACAGGCGGTCATCTCCTCCGAGGTAGTTCCAAGGCAAGCGGTGCTTTCTGCGGTCTCGTCGTTGTCCAGTTTCTGTACGTCGCTGGCCAGGGCCGAGCAAGCCGTTGTTTCGTCCTGACACGCCGTCAGCGTGGCTTCATCGGTCGTGAGCTTGGCCTGTTCGTTGGTCGCCGCATCCTGGGCCTGGAGGAGCGAGATCTGGTTGGAATCGTTGGTCTCGGTCAGGTCCGTCTGGTCGTTCGTGATGGCCGTCTGGTCAGAGGTGATCTGCTGCTCCTCCAACGTCACCTGTTGGGTGTCGGTGTTGACCTCCTGTTCGGCGCTGGAGAGCGACTGGCCCGATTCGTCGCTGTCCAGCTTGGACTGGTCGGTCGCCACCTGAGCCTCGTCCTCCGCCACCGTCGCCTGGAGGCTCGAGGGGTCGATCGTGGCCAACACCTCTCCGACTGTGACCGTTTGGCCAACGCTGACGGGGACCGTGGCCACCCGGCCCGACACGGCAAAGTTCACGCTGGCTTGGTTGATGGCTTCGATCGTCGCCGTCGCCGAGACGGTCTGCTGCACGGTGCCCGTGCTCGCCGCCGTCAGCTCGTAGTCGGCGCTGCTCGATTTCGTCGCGAAATAGGTACCAACGCCGGCTCCGGCCAGAACCAAGACGAGAACACCGATGGCTCGCGCCTTATGGCGTCGGATCATCCTCAAAACGGTTCTCAAAGGTCTCTCCCGCTCAGGAGCGCGCTTCTACTCGCAACCTGCCGGGAATTGTCCTCTACCTTTTCGAGGATCTCTGATGAATCGAGTAAATTTCTCCTAAGAGACCGCGACCCGGTAAGCAGGGAATTTGGCCCGAGCTAGCGACTATCCACAGGTCATTAGGTCGTCCGGCTGTGGCGTCGACAGCCCAAATGCGCGCTCGAATTCGAATGGGAGATGGGCGATCTAGGAGTTCGAACCTGGCTCGCTTAGGTGAACCCGGACCGTCGCGATCACTCGCGAAACGACGCGCAAGCGCCGCGCCGATCGTCGGGTCCGCCACCGAGGTGGCGCGAGGAGGCGCAGGTGAGGTGCGTCCCGGCCTCGGACAACGTCGATCGGGCTACGGCCTGGTTGGTCGAGCGAACCAGCTCGTGAGCTTTCACACCTGCGCGCTGAAGTTTGGCGCTGCGCCACCGCAGCCCTCCGGATCTCTCGGCTAGCCCCCCAGGCCCGGAGAGTCCGCAGAGTCCGGTGCCGGTCGGCTCGGGGTCGACCGGGATGTCCTCGGCATCGAGGCGATATGGCAGGGGATGTCGGCGTTTTCGTTGATGTGGTAGCTGGCGCAGATCCGGTGGTAGCCGTCGGCGACCGTGAGCGGAACATCGTGCTCGGCGTCCCCCCGCAACAGGAGCAAAGGGGACAGGAGCTCGCCCCGTCGGACCTTCTCCAGATCGATCGCCACGTGGGCGTTGCCCGGCGGCAGCAGTTCGAGTCGGCTGGAGCGCAGCAGGTCCTTGGCCTTGCGGTGCGTGATCGTCGACTCGCGCAGCGCCTTCACCGCAGCCTGCACCTCGTCCGGTTCCATCAGCAGGCTCAGGTAGTCACCGGCGGCCGGATAGTCGTGGTCGTCGGGCTGCTCCTTCCAGTGCTCGGCCGGGAGGCTCTTGGGTTTGGGCTTGTCAGACTTCGCCATGTTGGGACTCCGCCCTTTCCTTACGCGTCACGACTGGGTGGACTTGGAATCGGCGTGTTCGATGATGACCGTTCCGAGCGTCCCCTGAGCGGCCCGGGCGGCCGCGGCATCGCCACCCTGACCCCTCAGCACATAGGCGATGCCCACGGCAACCAGCATTCCGGCCGGCGGTCCGACCAGGTAGACCCAGAGGTGACCGAAGTTTCCCGAGACCGCGTCTGGGGCGAACGATCGGACTGGGTTCATCGACGCTCCGCTGGCCGGGCTGGCCCACAGTCCAGCCAACGCGATGTAGCCGGCCACGCCGATCGCTGAGAACGTGCCCACGTTCTGGGCACCCGAAGCGGTCCCCAGAATCGTCGTCACCAGCCCACACGTCAACACCGCCTCGATGAGCACTGCGTGGGGATCGCTGATGTGCAGACCGGGGATCGTGGAGCCAAGCCCGCCGGCGATCCCGAAGATGGCGCGCAGGAACAGGCAGGCCAGCAACCCGCCAGCGATCTGGGCAACGAGATAAAGGGGGACTCGTCGCCACGGGAACTCCCCTCGGAGTGCGAACGCAACACTCACGACTGGATTGAGATGGGCGCCCGACACCGCCCCGAAGGCAAGGATGATCGCCATGACCATGAGCGCCGGTGCAACCACCGACGCCGTCCTGCCGACTGAACCACCGGTCGCGGCGTTGACCACACCCGCGCCCGCCGCGGTGAGGATGAGGAAGAAGGTGCCGACGATCTCGGCAAAGAGGCGCCGCCATTCGTAGTCCAGGTTGGCGAAGTCGCGCGCCCAGGCGGGCGGGGGCGGGCCCAGGTACATCCGAGCGATCCCCGGGCTGGCGGCGGCGACCTCGGTTATGTGAGATGACTCGGCCTCACCGGCGGTCGGATTCGAACTCGCTGCCCCCTGAGTGCCTGGTTCCGCGGTCACAGAAGAACGGTAGCCAAGGGTCGCCGGCCCTGCCCAAGGCACCCTTCTCCACGCCCGGCGAACCAACCGGGGCGGCTCACGGTCGGTTGGAAGCCTCGGGCATCTCCGAACCGAGGGTCAGCGCCCGGAGGGACTCCGCGGTGCCGAGCGCGACCAGGACGTCGCCCTCGGCGATCGCTCCGCGAACGTCATGCCAGCGATGTAGACGGTGGTCGCGCCGAAGCCCGACGATGTGGACACCTCTCGTCACCTCGCTGACCTCGGCCAGCTGGCGCCCGATGAGTTGCGATCCCGTGCGGACCTGGATCTCCTCGGTGCCAAGCCCGAGGAGCGGCAGCGCGTGCACGTCGAGAACACCGGGGCTGAGCGCGGACGTGGCCAGGGAGGCTCCGTAGGAGGGGTAGGGAGACTGGGCAACATCGGCACCCGCTCGAACGATCCGGGCTCGCCATGCCGCTTCGTTGACCCGAGAGATGATCCGAAGGTCGGATCGAAGAGCTCGGGCCGTGAGCGTCACGACCAGGTTGATGTCGTCCTGCTCCGCCGCCGCCACCAGGGCTCGCGCCCGATGGATCCCGGCCTCGACCAAGTCCTCCTCGTCGGTGGCGTCTCCCACCAGCGAGATGCACCCCGCCTGCCGGATCAGTGGCTCGTGTTCGGGGCTCCGATCGATGACCAGACAGGGCGAACCAAGGTCCAGCACCCCGGCCGCGACCGCCTGTCCGACTCTTCCGAAGCCCACGATGATCACGTGGTTTTCCAGGGTCTGGCGCATTCGTCGTCCTCTTGCCTTTCGTAGGTGCTCGAGTGCGTCCCTCGAGGTGAACAGTTCGGTGACCATGGCGGCCGCATAGATCAGCGTCCCGAAACCGGCCACGATCACGCCGATCGTGAAGAGCCGCCCAGCCGGGCTCAACGGGTGTACCTCTTCGTACCCGACGGTGCTCAGCGTGATCACCGTCATGAACGCGGCGTCGAGCCAGCTGAAGTGGTCAATAACGACGTAGCCGGCCGTCGCCACGATGAAGAGGGCGACCATTGAGACGAGCGCCCAACGCAGCCGGTAGAGGACGAATCCGCCGAGCCCCCGCTGGCCGACGGGGCGCCGGAGCCAGGCACCTATCCGTGTCGCCATGGCTTCTCCCGGTCCGATCCGCCTCGAACCTGAGGAGCCTTGCACACGCCTCCCGGACCCACCAGCGGTCAGGGCCCGGACCGGTCCGCTGACCCCCGTCATGAACAGGAGCTTGGTCTTGGGAACCGTCCGGCTTGGTGGGGGATAATCGGAGAAAGGAGCCGGTCGTGATCTTTGGTGCCCATGTGATCGTTTACAGCACCGATGCGACGGCCGATCGGGCGTTTTTCGGGGAGATCCTCGGGTTTTCTTCCGTGGACGCTGGCCGGGGTTGGCTGATCTTCGCGCTTCCTCCGACAGAGGCGGCCGTTCACCCCACCGAGGAAGACGCCAAGAACGAGCTCTTCTTCATGTGTGACGATCTGGAGGCCGAGATGCGGGCACTCGAGGCCAAGGGCGTCCGGTGTTCGGACGTGGAAGAGGCAAGGTGGGGCTCGGTGACCCGGATCCGGCTTCCGGGCGGAGGTGAGGTCGGGCTCTACCAGCCCAAGCACCCGTTGGCCCTGGTCCCCACCTCCGGCTGAGCCGCTACCGGCCGATTGGGACCACCCTTTCGGCGCCTAGACTGGCTTTGTTTCAGTCGGAGTCATGACGGCTCCGCTCGACAGAGGCAGATCGGTGGTCCTTGGGACCCGCCTTATTTTCCCAGCGTGTGGGCTTACGCGCACCTTCGGGGTTCCAAGCGTCGCCCTGCAGCCGGTGCCCTGGAACGCATTGACCTTTTCCAGCCGACGACCCTCTCCTCAGAAAGACCCCCCATGCGCATCGCCATCGTGGCACCTCCGTGGCTCCCGATCCCTCCGCCCGCCTACGGCGGGACCGAGAACCTCCTCGACGCCTTCGCTCGAGGTCTGAAGGACGCCGGCCACGAGGTCCTGCTGTGCACGACTGGGGACAGCACCTGCCCAGTCGAGAAGACCTTCGTCTTCGAAAAGGCGATCGGCGTCGGGTCCGGGAGCAGCGTCGACGAGATCCGCCACGTCACCCAGGCCTACAGCGGGTTCCAAGATGTCGACATCGTGCACGACCACACGCTGGTTGGTCCCCTCCACTCGGCTTCGTTCCCCAACCTGCCTGTGGTCACCACCAACCACGGGCCCTTTAATGCCGATCTCATCGATCTGTACCGAGCGGTGTCAGACCGGGTCGGGGTGATCGCCATCTCGCACCATCAAGCCTCGACCGCACGGGGCGTCTCGATCGCAGCGGTGATTCACCACGGTGTGAACCTCGGCGACTTCCCGGTCGGACTGGGGGGAGGCGGCTATGCGCTGTTCCTCGGGCGGATGCACCCCGGCAAGGCCCCGCACGTGGCCGCCAGGATCGCCCGAGCGGCCGGGATCCCGCTGCGGATCGCCGCCAAGATGCGAGAACCGGAGGAACGAGCGTACTTCGAGGCGATGGTGCGCCCGCTCCTCGGAGGAGATGTGACCTATGTCGACGAGGTGGACCGTGCAGCCAAGCTCGAACTCTTGAGCGGTGCCGAGTGCCTACTGAACCCGATCGCGTGGCCCGAGCCGTTCGGCATGGTCATGATCGAGGCATTGGCGTGTGGCACCCCGGTCCTCACAACCCCCTTCGGCGCGGCCCCCGAGATCGTTGAAGATGGCCTCGTCGGCTTCGTCCGCGCCGACGAAGCCGGCCTCGTCCAGGCGCTCGGCCGGGTTCGAGAGATCGATCGTTCGACATGTCGTCGACACATCGAACGCCACTTTTCCGTCGATCGAATGGTCGATGGGCACATCGATCTGTACGAGCGGGTCATAGCGAAGAAGTCCCGCTCCTCGGATCTTCTCGTGACCGGCGTGGCCTGAGGAACCCGTTCATGACAGGCGGCGCGTGAACGATCCTTGGACCTTCAAGGGCGAACCGACGGTCAAGAACACGTCGGGAGGCTCCATCACGCTCGTCGAGGGCGCCTCATTCTCTATCTCATCGTCGAGTGGCGACATCGAGCCCAGCGGAGCCCAGGGTGTCTTCTTCGAGGACACCCGTTTCGTATCGACCTGGAGGGTCCGTCTCGACGACGAGGAGCTCCAGAACCTCGCCGTGATCACCCGCCATCCGTTCGCGGCGACGTTCGTGTCCAGGGGTCAGCCCCGCCCGGGCCAGTCCGACAGCACAGTCCTCGTCGAACGGAGCCGATACGTCGGCAACGGGATGCGCGAGGACATCGTCATTCACAACCTCGGGCGCGAGCCCACCAGCTGTACCATCACATTCGAACTGGACGCCGATTTCGCCCACCTCTTCGAGGTGAAGGAGAACCGAGTCCAGCTGCACGGCCATCGCTCTGTTGAGGTGCACTCGTCGGTGATGGCCTTTTCGTACGAGAACGGCGAGGTGTTCCGAAGCCTCGAGGTCGCGTTCCCTTCGGAGGCCCACGTAACTCAGCACGGGGCCAAGCTCGATGTCGTCGTCGCCGCTGGTGGTGAGTGGCGGACCTCTCTTGAGTTCCGCCTCGGCGTGGACGGAGAGAGAGTCGAACTGCGCTACCGCGGTGACGACCCGGACGGAGAGTCGGCGCCGGAGGCCCAGCTCCGGGCGTGGGAGAAAACGGCGCCTCGCATCCGGACAGGCAGCGATCGCCTCGATGCCACGTTTCTCCAAAGTCAAGGAGACCTGGGAGCCCTGCAGATCCTCGACCCGGAGCATTCGGATCGAACGGTGATCGCAGCAGGTGCTCCGTGGTTCATGACGCTTTTCGGGCGCGACTCGTTGATCACCTCGCTCATGACCCTTGATGTCGACCCGAGTGTCGCCACCAACACGCTGTTCACACTCGCCCGCCTGCAAGGCCAACGGGTCGATCCCCTGGCCGAGGAGCAACCCGGGAGGATCCTGCACGAGATGCGGCGGGGGCTGACCACGGCCGCCAACACGCCGGCCGGCTCGATCTACTACGGGTCGATCGACGCCACTCCGCTCTTCGTCGTCCTCTTGGGCGAGCTGTTTCGGTGGGGAGCTTCCGAGGACGTCATTGCCGAACTCCTCCCCCACGCGGACCGGGCGCTGGCCTGGGTCCACGAGTTCGGCGACCGCGATGGGGACGGGTTCGTTGAGTACCAGCGAGCCACCGATCGAGGACTGGCCAACCAGGGCTGGAAGGACTCCTTCGACGGCGTGAACTTCGCCGCGGGGTGGCTCGCCGAAGCGCCGATCGCGCTCTGTGAGGTCCAGGGGTACGTCTACGCGGCATTCCTGGCCCGAGCGGAGATCGCCCGGCACCAGGGAGATGACCAAGTCGCCCTCGATTACACCGACCGGGCGTCACGCCTGAAGGCCGCCTTCAACGAGCGGTTCTGGCTGGAGGATCGCGGCTACTTCGCGGTGGGGCTCGACATGGACAAGCGTCCGATCGACGCGCTGACCTCCAACATCGGCCACTGCTTGTGGTCGGGCATCATCGACGAGGACAAGGCCTCGCGGACGGTGGAGCACCTCTGCGGTCCCGAGATGTTCACCGGATGGGGGATCCGGACCCTGGCCAGCTCGATGGCGAGATTCAACCCGGTCAGCTACCACAACGGCTCGGTGTGGCCCCACGACAGCTCGATCTGTGCAGCCGGCCTGGCCCGGTACGGCTTCCTCGAACAAGCCGAGGCGGTGACCGTCGGGCTGTTCGAGGCCGCCGAGGCCTTCGGCGGCCGCCTTCCCGAGCTCTTCTGCGGATTCGACCGTGAGACGTTCCCGATCCCGGTCCCCTATCCGGCTTCCTGTTCACCTCAGGCGTGGGCCTCTGCTTCCCCGTTCTGGCTGCTCCGGACCACGCTGCTGCGCCTTCAGCCGTCCCTCCCCGACGGCACCGTTGCCTGCGCGGCGTCCATCCCCGAGGCGTTCGGGACGCTCTCGGTCGAGAACCTGTACCTCGCCGGTGCCCGTCTTGCCATCGAGGCGACCGGCAACAAGGTGAAGGTGAGCGGACTCCCCGACGGCGTGCGCCTCACCACCTAGAGGACCCAGCGACAAGGTTCGAGGCACGTGATTGGCCGGTGGCTCCGCGAGCCCCCGAGGTGCCCGGACGACCGCTTGGGAAAGCGCAGGTCCATGCCTCTACAGTGGGGTGAGATGAACTCGGAAGCAGCCTCACGATGACCGGGGATGCCCTCGAGGTGACCGGGCCCTCTGACGACGGGTTCAATCTCGACCTGGCCGTCTCGGCTCTGGCATCGAACTCGACCGACGTGCGGATCATGCTGAAGCTGCTCGTGAACGGGCTCGCCTCCACGCTCGGCGGCCGCCTGGTGGTCGAGCGCCGCGGGGGACTGCTCCGCAAGTCCGAGGAGATACGGTCGGTCCAGGTCACCCTCGGTGACGACGTGCTGCGGGCCGAGATCGACGGCGCTTCGGTCCGGTGCACGGTCGGCCACTCCTCGGGCGGTATCCGCATCCGTAGCGACCAGGTCGACATGGGCACATGGCTCAAACGCCTGCTCGGTGCCCTGCAAGCCGAGGCGAAGCAGTCCGAGAGCACTCGGCTGGCGCTCGAGAAGATCATGATCGGAGATGCATCGTGAGCACTCACCCTGACCTACCCAAAGACGCCGACCATCGGCTCCAGGAGCTCACCCACGGGTTCTTCACATCGGACCTTTCGGTGAATGAGTTTTTGTTGGTGAAAGAGACCGGCTTTCACCCGCTGGGATTCGTGATGGGTTCGTCCATCTACCACACCGGAATCCAGGGTCGGCGATGGAGCAAGAGCCAGGAGCTCTCCAAACTCACCGAGGCGATGTACAACGCCCGGGAGCTCGCCATGACTCGCATGGAGGAAGAGGCCGACGAACTTGGGGCCGACGGCGTCGTCGGGGTTCGACTCGATGTCAACTACTACGAGTGGGGCAGCGACGCCGCCGAGTTCATCGCCCTCGGAACGGCGGTCAAGGCCGAGGACGGAAACTCCTACCGCAACAAGCTCGGCAAGCCATTCACATCGGACCTGTCGGGTCAGGACTTCTGGACGATCATGCAGACCGGCTACGTCCCCCAGGGTCTGGTCATGGGTACCTGCGTGTACCACATCGCCCACCGGGGGCTCGGACAGACTCTGGGCTCGGTGGGGCAGAACGTCGAACTACCCAACTTCACCCAAGCCCTCTACGAAGCGCGCGAACTGGCGATGACGCGGATGCAGGACGAGGGGAACCGGCTCGGGGCCACCGGCATCGTCGGTGTCCGGCTCGAGGAAAAGTCCCACCAGTGGGGATCGCACACCATCGAGTTCCTCTCCATCGGCACCGCGGTGACCAAGACCGGTGACGACGTCACCTTGCCCCGGCCGACGGTCATCATCTCGCTCGACAACTGATGAGCGGTCCGAGCGACGTCCCCGAGGCGGCACCCCGGCGGCTCGAGTCGGGCTCCTTCTCGTCCGGCCTCACCGTGCCCGACTTCGCGGCGTGCCTGCAGATGGGGCTCCGCCCGGTCGGCCTGGTGCAGGGCTTCTGCGCCATGCAATGGGGCTGGTACGGGGCCGGCTCGCCGTACATGCGCGGCGTCTCGCCCTACTCGTCCCCCAGCGGCGGCCAAGGCGGCTATTCCCAAAGTTGGCGTTGCCCGCACGGGATGGTTTCGCCCGACCACCGAGCCTGGGGCCAGAACTACGAGCAGACCTGGGTCGAGGCGGCCTGGCTCCAGGGCTTCGGATCGGCGTATGGACGTCTTATCGAAGAGGCCAAGGAGGTCGGCGCCCACGGAGTGATCGGCGTGGTCGACACCTCGCACAACCTCGCCGACATGAACGTGGCCGAGTTCCATATCCTCGGGACGGCCGTTGTCGTGGAGGGTGCCCCGCCGCCGCCCAACGGCGATCCTTGGTCGACCTACCTGGCCGGACAACGCCTGGCCAAGCTGATCGAGGCCGGTTTCATGCCGATCTCGGTGATCGCGGCGATCGCGTCGGTCCGCGTCTGGGCCTACTGCATGACCGAGTACCTCATGGAGGGTGGGGTCGGGTATGCGTGGGGCCAAATGGGGTCCTCGACACAAGAGATCGAGCAGATATCCGAGGCCCACTTGGCCGCCCGATCGTTGGCCCGGGATCACGCGCGGGGCCAGCTCGGGTCGGACACCCTCCACGGCATTTCCATCTCCATCTCCGAGCGCGAGGTTGGCGCCGGCGACCAGGTCCTCGAGTGCATGCTGCGCGGCACCCGGGTCCGGCGGTTCAAGGACTTCGATCCGATGCCGGCACCCCGTCCCACGGTTCGCTTGTCATGAGCACCACCACCCCGCAATCCCCGATCGATCCGCGCGCAGAGATGCTCACCGCGGCGACCTGGCTGGCCAAGAGCGGCGGGAGCCCCAGCGGGCGGGCGGTGACCTCCGATCTCAGCATCGACGAGGCACTGCTGCTGCACTCGATCGGTTGGGAGCCGGTCGAGCTCGTGTTCGGGGTGGCCGTCACCTCGGTGCCGACGGGGGTGTGGACCTGGGGGCGTGGTGAGATCAGTGCCGCTTCGGACGCTCACAACCTGGCCGTCCAGGCGGCGTCGGAACGGTTGGGACACGAGTGCGCCACCGTCGGTGGCTACGGGGTGGTCGGCGTCCGGGTGAGCGTCGAGGTTCGTCCGCATCACGTCGATGTCGCGTTGGTCGGCACGGCGGTTCGACCGTCGGGTAAGAAGGCCCCGGTCGGTCGACCGTTCGTCTCGGACCTCTCTGCTCGGGATTTCGTTCTGCTGAACAGTTCCGGTTGGTCCCCGTTGGGCCTGGCCTTTGGCGCAAGCTTCATCTACGCCCCCCGCCGAGCCGCCGCCACCGCGATCCGCCAGTCGGGCCAAAACATCGAGCTCACCAACCTCACCGAGGCCCTGTACTCGGCTCGAGAGTCGGCCATGGAACGCATGCAGTCCTCGGGGCTCGGGATGGGTGCACAGGGGGTGGTCGCGGTCAAGATCACCGAGGGTCCGATGTCCTTTGCACGCCACGTCATCGGATTTACGGCTTGGGGCACGGCGGTTCGTCTCGAGGCGGACAGCCACGTGTACTTGAAGCCCGACATGGTCCTGCCGCTCGATGACGCCGTCATCCAGTTCGAAGCACAGTCCCTGAGGGGGTAGACCAACCCCGTTCACGGTGGTCCTGGCAACCCGGGCAGCGGCAACAAGGGCCTGCTCAGTTCGGGCAGGGCACACGGATCACTACCCTGGTGAACAGTGTTGTTACGCCAAGACCTCCGAAATGTGGCCATCGTGGCCCATGTTGATCACGGCAAGACCACCTTGGTCGACGCCATGCTCCGCCAGACCGGCGCGTTCCGGAACAACCAGGTGGTCGCCGATCGAGTCCTTGACTCGGGGGACCTCGAGCGGGAAAAGGGCATCACCATCCTGGCCAAGCACACGGCCGTCCAATGGGGAACCATCAAGATCACCATCGTCGACACGCCGGGTCACGCCGATTTCGGAGGTGAGGTCGAGCGCGGCTTGGCCATGGTCGACGGCGTGCTCCTCTTGGTCGATGCATCAGAGGGTCCGCTGCCACAGACGCGGTTCGTCCTTCGAAAGACTCTCGAAGCCCGGCTGCCGGTCATTGTGGTGGTGAACAAGGTCGATCGTGCCGACGCTCGGATAAGCGAGGTCGTCCATGAGATCGAAGAGCTCTTCTTGGACCTCGACGCCGACGAGGACCAGGTCGGGTTCCCGGTCCTCTATGCAAATGCCCGGGCGGGCTGGGCGAGCACCGATCCCGATGTGAAGGGCACCGACCTCGGTCCTTTGTTTGAGGCGATCGAGCACAACGTGCCGCCCCCTTCCTATGAACCCGAGCATCCCCTGCAGGCGCTGGTGACGAACCTCGACGCCTCCCCCTACGTGGGGCGCCTGGCGATCTGTCGCGTCCACAACGGGACGCTGTATCGAGGCGACACGGTGGCGTGGTGCCGAATCGACGGTTCAGTACAGCGAGCCAAGATCACCGAGATGTACGCGTCCAAGGCACTTGAGCGTGTGGAGATCGAGGAGGCGGGGCCCGGTGAGATCGTGGCGGTGGCCGGCATGCCCGAGGTGATGATCGGCGAGACCCTGTCGGATCCGGAGGACCCGAGACCGCTGCCGGCGATCTTGGTGGACGAGCCCAGCCTGGCCATGACCATCGGCATCAATTCCTCGCCGTTGTCGGGCTCGGAGGGCACCAAGGTCACCGCACGCCTGCTCAAGAACCGGCTGGACGCCGAGCTGGTGGGGAACGTCTCCATCGCGGTGCTCCCCACCGCCCGACCCGACACGCTCGAGGTGCGGGGCCGAGGAGAGCTGCAACTGGCCGTGCTCGTCGAGACCATGCGCCGTGAGGGCTTCGAGCTGACCGTGGGCAAGCCCCAGGTGGTGACACGCGTCGTCAATGGCAAGATCCACGAGCCGATCGAGTGCCTCACCATCGACGTGCCCGAAAGCTATATGGGTGTGGTCACCCAGCTGCTCGCCCTTCGACAAGGGCGCCTCGCCGAGATGGTGAACCACGGCACCGGTTGGGTGAGATTGGACTATCGGATCCCGGCGCGTGGTCTGGTTGGCTTCCGCAGCGAGTTCCTCATCGAAACGCGCGGCACCGGGGTTCTGCACTCCATCTTCGACAGCTGGGAACCCTGGGCCGGGGAACTCAAGGTGAAGCGAAACGGCTCAATGGTGGCCGACCGCCGTGGGGTGACGACGACCCACGCGCTGATGTCTCTTGAACAGCGCGGGGTCCTGTTCATCGGCCCCGGGACCGAGGTGTACGAGGGGATGATCGTGGGCGAGAACGCGCGATCAGATGAGATGAACGTCAATCCGACGAAGGAGAAGAAACTCACCAACGTCCGGTCCTCGACCGCTGACGAGCTGGAGCGTCTCAGCCCGCACCTGCAACTCTCGCTCGAACAGGCCTTGGAGTTCATCGTCGAGGACGAATGCGTCGAGGTGACCCCTCAAAGCGTGCGGCTCCGCAAGGTCGTGCTTGATCAGGCGATTCGGGGACGCCAGCGGAGTCGGGATCGTCGCGACTCCAGTGCGTGACGCGGTTGCCGGCAAGCGGTCGACCTCGGGTGTGGTTCGAGGCTGACGCGGTCGAGCTGTTAGGGCGTCGAGGCTAACCCTCGGGAATCTCCTCCCACCACTGGCACCACCAGTTGTCGCCAACGAGGATGCGGATCTTTGGGTGCCAGCAGTAGGAGAAGTCTGCGGTCTCGTCCAGGTAGTAGCGACAGTTGCCGCAGCGCTCTTCTCCGGAGGGCCGCCCTCGAAGCACTGCGTTGGAGGCGAGGATCTGGAGTTCCATTGACAATGTCTCATCGACCGGCTTCGGTTCTGGTTCTGGGATGACGTAGTCGGACACGGTCATGAGGGTATCGGCCTCGACAAGTGCGACCGCACAACCGCCTCATTTAGGCCCAATTGCTGCCGGACCGGCAGGCTTCGACCGGCCACACGATCGGCCGGATCCACCCCCATCCGGGCACGGCCGGGGCTCGGCTCACCAAACCGGTTGACGGTGACGACGATCCGGCTGTGCCGGCAATAGGTCACAAGAACCGGGTGCCACCTTGATAGGACAAAGTCCCCGGCTCCACGCCCCACCGATGTGTGGGATGTGGAGCCGGGGACCGTGGTGATGGCCTGGCTTTGATTGGCACCACCCGGATCCGAGCTCACGACGGTGACTCCCCCCACCCAGACGTTGCCCGGGTGCCAGAGCGAGAACCCGTATCCCCCCGTGGCTCCGCCGAGGGGCCTCTTTCGGGTCGCCACCATTGGTCATGGGCCGAGTGTGACGGCCGGACATCGATTTGGCATGAGTACCGACGTACTCAAATTGAGGTGGGGCTCGTACTCAGCGGCATTGAGAGTCGGATCGAGCGGGGCCCAGGTCGTTCACGGCGGCCGACTCGGCCTGCGCCGGCTGGCCAACGCGATGCGGGCGCTGCTGGTGGAGGGGCTAGGTCTCCCGCATGGCCCCCATGGCGTTCACGAGCTCGACCCGGCTCGAAACACCAAACTTCGAGTAGACGCGCTGCAGGTGGTTCTCGACCGTTCGCTTGGACAGCACGAGCTTGTCGGCGATCGCTCGGTTGGTAAGGCCCTCGACGGCCAGCAATGCGATCTCTCGTTCGCGCGAGGAAAGCTGCGGATCCTCACCCAAGGAGAGAATCGGTGGGGTTCGCGCCCCTTCGCACAGCGCCGACAGCCGGCTGGCCCGCCGGCCCGCCTCCGCGGCCCGTCGCTGCAGGGAGGCGCCGAGAGCAAGCTTGCGTTCGAGCGACGCCGCCTCGGCGGCATACAGAAGGGCACCACAGCGCTCGAACTGATCGGCCGCCTCCCCCGCCGCTACGGGGTCCTGGGCCAGGATCGCTCGCGCGTAGCTGGCCCGGGCGCTCATGAGCACTCCCTCCACCCGTGGCTCCAACTCCACCAACCGGGCGGCGGCCTCCCGATCCTCATCGATCCGGAGCAGGTCGTGCAGGCCCGCCGTCAACGGGGCCAACTGGCCCCCCTTCTCGGCGAACTCCACCAGTCTCCACAGCGCCGCGGTGGCCGTGGTCAGGTCGCCCGACGCAACGGCGGCCCATGCTCGGCCTCGGTACTCGTAGACATCCATCATCGCCCACGCCGAAGCGGTGACCGCCTCGAGAGCCGCGACGGCATCCGCGGCCACCGGCGCCCGTCCCATCTGTCCGGCCACCAGGGCCACACCGGCGAGCGCCCAGCGCTCGCCGGGATGATCCATCTCCGCGAAGAACACACTGGCTTCGCGCAACTTCGCCTCGGCCCCCCGAAGGTCGCCTTGGAGCCCCAGCACGATAGAGACGAAGACGCCCATCCAGGCCAGGCCGGTTGCGTGGCCGCGGTCGAGCGCGACGTCATAGGCCGATTGCGCCTCCCGGTTCGCCTCCTCAAACCGCCCGGTCTCGACAAGGGCATAGACACGAGCGAGGGTCCATGTGTCCGCCCAAAAAGCCGGCAGGTTCCTCCGATCCATCCCGGTCGAGGTTGCGAATTCGTCGAGGTGACGAATGGCCTCTTCGGCCCGTCCGGCCAGGGAGAGCGCGACGCCAAGGTTGAGGCTGGCCTGGATAAACGCCAAATCACTCTGGTCGTTGAGGAGCGGAGCCGCCAACTCGATGGCCTTGACGACCTCCCCGGAACGGAGGAAGAGCCCGCCGCGCTGTGCGTCGATCGTTCGTCGACAGTTTGGATCGGTGACTCGCTCGGACGCCTCCAACAGCACGTCATCGGCTTCGTTGGCCCGATCGATCCACTTGTAGAGAGCCGACGCCTGTCGAACCGCCAAGGCGGTGATCTCTCCATCGGTGACCGCCTTGGGGTAGGCGGCCCGAATCACCTCCTCGACCTCCTCGCTTCGACCCAGCCGGTCCAAGGCGTCGGACAGGAGGATGGCCGCATCCACAGCCCCCGACGCCTCCCAGGCCACCCGGGCCAGCCGGGCCGCCAGACCGAAGTCCTCGAGATCGAACGCGGTCCGGGCGGCCGAAACGATCGGCGCCGGATCCCCGCCGCCCCCTTCCAACCGCCAGACGGCGACCCGCAGAGCCTGCTCGGGACTGAGTCCGGCCGCCCGTTCGGAGGCGTCGGCCAGCAACCCAAAGAGATGCACCTTGCGAGCGGGGGACAACTGGGCACGAACCACCTCTGCGTAGAGGGGGTGGGTGAAGCGAATCTCCACCTCCCCCTTCTCGAGCACTGATTCGATCAACCCGCCCCGCTCGAGATCCTCCACGACCTCATGGGGAGCCATGTCGTTGATGAGCCGGACATCAAGGGGCTCACCGAGCGCGATCAGCTCGAGCGCTTGACGCGAGGTGGTCGTCACACCGCGGAGACGGTGATCGATCAACCCCAAGAGGCGGGGCGAGTCGGCCAGCGAGCCGTTCAACCGCCAGATGCCGTGCTGGGTGGTCAAGGCTCCGGATTCGAGCGAACCCAGTATCAGCTCACGCAGGAACAGCAGGTTCCCCTGGCTGGCCTCGGTCAGCGACCGCAGGGTGGCGCCGTCGACCGGTCCGTTCAGGCCGACCTGCACCAACGTGAACAGATCGGTCCCCGGCAGTTCCCCGATGTGCATTTGTCGTATGTGGTCGTCCTTCCAGAGCGCAAGGTCCGCAGCCGCGTTGTCCGACCCTCCGCGAACCGTGAGCACGAGAAAGGCGCCGGCCGTGCCGGCAAGCTGGTCGACCACGGCTCGAGACGAACTGTCGAGCTCTGGCGCATCGTCGATCACCAGGACGAGCCACCTCCTTTGCCCGCGACGCTCGATGGCCTCGATGATCGAGTGGACCGGCAGTTCGGCGCTCCTGGGATCGACCCCCAGCTCAAGGAAGAGCGGCGTCAGCGCGGCGAAGGGAAGACCCGAGGCCGTAGCCGTGGCCCGGACCATCACCGTGGTCATCCCCCGGTTGGAACCGAGCTCGGCGGCCGCCCGAGCGAGCCGGGTCTTTCCCACCCCCGCTGCGCCGATCAATCCGACCCCGTGGCAGTCGGCGTCGTCGAGCGCCGCGCCGAGCAGTTCGAGCTCGAAGTCACGTCCCACCAACGGCCAGACGCGCAGCACCGGAACCGAACCTTGTCGGGGCATTGGCAACATTCTGACGCCGGTCACCTTAGGCAGTCCACCGTCGGGCCCTGCGACGACCCGCTCCGGGACCACGAGTCGAGACACCGGACGCCTCGAGCTGGCTCGGACGCCGGAGAGCCGCGTTCGATGGCGCGCGGTCAGTTCCCGGAGAGATGGTCCAGATGTCCGAACAGCTGGCGTAAACGTTCGATGTCCTCGGACGGGAGCGGAGGGCCCTTGATCGACACGACGTTCTCTTCGAGGTGGGCCGGGTTGCCGGTCCCGGTGAGCACCACGTGGCATCCCGGCTCATGGCGTGCGAACCGGTAGGCCGCTTCGACCACCGACCGGGCGCCACCCTCGTGGATCAGAAATCCAAGCGGGTCTTCGGCGTCGAGGTCATCGGCAGGGATTCGGCCTTCTTCGACCAATCGCTGCACGACGCGGCGAAGTTCGTCGGGTTGGCTGAGTGCTCGCCGCACTGCGTACATGACCTCTACTCCGACGTTCTTGGCCTGGGTCATGCCCAACACCTCGGCCCGGGCGCTCGGGTTCAGCAGGTTGAAGCCGACCATCACGACGTCCCAGTAGTCGTCGAGCAGCGCCTGGCGAAGCATCGTGTGCCCAGGGTCGTCGGCAAAGCGTTCCGACAACGCGACGAACCTCACCGCGCCCTCCTCGCGCAGTCGCTCCAGCTCGGGAACGAGCTCGTCGACGCAGTACCCGTATACGGACTCACTTACCCCGTGCAGGTGGAACACGTCGATGTAGTCGGTCCGGAGACGCCGAAGCGAGAGTTGCACGGACTCACGCAGCTCACCGGCGCTTGGTCGGGCGTCCTGGGTCCCGGGATGTGCCTTGGTCGATACCACGACCTCGTGACGGCGGCCGGCCACGGCTCGGCCCACGATCTCCTCGGTGCCGTAGGCGCGAGCGGTGTCGATATAGGTGACACCGAGGTCCAATGCCCGCCGAACCAGCTGAACGGACTCCTCCTCTGTCGCTCCTGTTCTCTGGCCGAGGCGGCTGTGACCGCCACAGCCGAGACCAGCGATGCTGACCTCGAGGCCGGTGCGACCGAGCACGACCTTGTCCATGAGGTTGACTACCTGCCCGCGGATCGTTGCATCAGGAAGGGACCGGAGGAATCGCGGCCCTCAACTCTGTCGAGGTCGATCACGACGGCGACACCGCGTCGTTGTTGGTCCATGTTCCGTTCGAATTCAGGACTATTCGAGTACACACGCTCACTGACCTCCGCGGATCGATCGGCGTGGGCCCTTCCGTAGAATTGGAAGGTCGTCCGGGTCGGCGGATCCCGGTAGAGGAGTGCCAACCGCGGGTTGGCATCGATCGCCGATAGGAGACCCCCCTCGGGGTTACGCACCCAGATCGCGAGCTGATCGTCGCTGAAAACCTGAGTCGTCCCGCGAAGAGAAAGGTGGGGCTGGCCGTTCTCGCTGACGTAGGCGACGGTGACCGGTGTGCCGTTTGCAAAGGCGCCATTCACCGCGTCCCTGATCGCCTCGGTAATTTTGATGTCGGCCGCCGTGGGCGGTGCGCCGGGGACGATCCCCGTCTCGACCCGGCTGATTCGAGCGTCGTCGTCGAAGACCAAGTGGAGGGTGACGCCGCCGACCGGGGCCTGCGCGGGAAAGGTACAGCTGATGTCGACCGCCTTACCGTCCGATTTGGGCTCGGTCCACTTGCCCTGCGCGAAGAAATGCCCGATAGGGGACTGTCCGAACGCGGCCAAGACGGCGGCCTTCCCTTCGGTTGCGCCCATCGGCGACACCGAGGCCACGTTGTCGGCGAGGACCTCGCCAAGCGCGGCCTTGTTCTGTTCGGTGGGAGCCGAGAGCGCCTCGGCCCAGCGCCGCGCGGCCTGCTCCTGATCGTCCATCGACTGCCTCCATTGGCTGGCCATGGTCCGAGCGTTCGTTGGTGTCGTTTGTGAACGGCACGCCTCGACCCCCAGTTCGGTTCGTTTCCATTGCGTGTTCTACCAACCCGCCCGGTCAGCCCGTACGCCAACGTGCTGGCACACCGGCCGGCCGGACGAAATCCTGTCTTGAGCGATCGCCGCTCGGGCCGGCCTGGAACCCGGTCGCACGTATCGTGCCTGCTCAACGCGGTGGCGAGGTCCGTCGGGTCCACCGGTTGGCTCGGGATCCCTCCACATGACACCGGGCCGACCATGGGACAACATGGGTGTCCCTGGCCCGATGGCGAACGATCGGATCACATGAGTGGTGAACCCCATGGCCTTCTTGATCGAGGCTGGCTTCTCGATCGAGGCTGGCTTCTCGATCGAGCCCTGACCCTCCTCGTCTTGCTCTGCGCTCGTGGGACATAACCTCGCCGACGCGTTCTCGGCCGTCTCCCGGGCCGTGCCAGAGCGCGACTGCGTCGTCTTTCGGGATCGTCGGCTGTCCTACGCGACCGTGGCCGACCGGTCGAGGCGCCTGGCCAACCTCCTCGTGGAACACGGGATCACGCTGCAACGCCAGCGCCATGGGCTGCGGGGTTGGGAGTCCGGACAGGACCACGTCGCCCTGTACCTGTACAACGGGAACGAGTACTTGGAAGGCATGCTGGGCTCGGCGATGGCCCGAGCCGCGTCGTTCAACGTCAACTACCGCTACGTGGAGGCCGAGCTCGCCCACCTTTTGAACGACGCCGGTGCGGCTGCCGTCCTCTACCACGCCACGTTCGCGCCCATCCTGGCCACGGTGCTCGACCAACTGGACCGACGGCCGCTTCTGTTGCAGGTGGCCGACGAGAGCGGCCACGACCTCCTGGCGGGTGCCTTCGACTATGAGGACGCGCTGACCCGGGCGTCGGCGGACCCGCCCGGCCAGCAGCCCTCGCCCGACGATCTCTACGTGCTCTACACGGGCGGGACCACCGGGACCCCGAAGGGCACCCTCTGGCGTCAGTCCGACATCTTCGACACGACGATGGGTCCGCTGATCGCCGCCGGGGGCGTCGACACGTCGAGCCTGGAGGCGCTCGAAGCAAGCGTGCGCGACAGCAGCGAGCGCCGGGCCCTGCCGGCGGCACCGCTCATGCACGGGGCCGGCCAGTGGGTCGCGCTCGGCATGCTGCTCGGCGGCGGCACGGTGGTCTTCCCCGACGTCGTCACCCGGTTCAACCCGGCCGCGATCCTCGGTGCCATCGAGCGCGAGCGGGTGGACCTGCTGGCGATCGTGGGCGACGCCTTCGCGCGCCCGCTCTGCGAGGAACTTGAGCGCCAACCGCGCGACATGAGCTCGCTGGTGGCGATCGTGAGCGGTGGAACGGCCGTCAGCGTGGGAACCAAATCCCGGCTCCATGCACTCTTGCCCATGACGCTCCTCGTCGACTCGGGCGGGGCCTCAGAGACCGGTCCGCAGCTGACCAACGTGAGCGCGAGCGGCGCCCAGCCGACCAGCGGGCTTTTCTTCCCCAGCCCGTCCACATTCGTCCTCGATTCCGACCGCGGCCGCGTCCTGGAGGCCGGCCACGACGCCATCGGCTGGCTCGCCCACGATGGGCCGATCCCGCTCGGTTACCTGCGGGACGAGGCCAAGACCAACGCGACCTTCCCGGTGGTCGAGGGAAGGCGGATGGTGGTCCCCGGTGATCGGGCTCGCTTGCGGGCCGATGGCCTCGTCGAGCTGGTGGGCCGGGAGTCGATGACGATCAACTCGGGCGGGGAGAAGATCTTCGCCGAGGAGGTGGAACAGGCGCTCATGGCCCACCCCGACGTCCTCGACGTGTTGGTCGTCGGACGTCACAGCGATCACTGGGGGCAAGAGGTGGTCGCCGTGGTCCAACTGGCGCCCGGATCGACGGCGACCGACGACGCCCTGACCGAAACGGCCTCGGCCCGCCTGGCGCGCTACAAGGCTCCCAAGGCGATCGTGCGGGTCGACCTGGTGCAGCGCACCGCCACCGGCAAACCGGACTACCCCTGGGCGAAGCAGGTGATCGAGGCGAGCTGATCGAGGGCCTCGGACCCGATGGGTGCCGGCCACTCGTCAGAGCCGCTGAACTGGGTCCTCGAGGGAAGCGCCGGGCGCACGTTGGCGTTGCACCCATCATGGTGGCGCTTTCGGTGCTCGACCTCGCAACCGTGGGAACCGGGTCCACTCCGGCGCAGGCACTGGCGGAGACGACGAGGCTGGCCGCCGCCGTAGAGGGACTGGGCTACACACGGCTCTGGGTGGCCGAGCATCACGGCATGCCGGCGGTGGCCAGCTCGGCGCCCGCGGTGCTCATCGCCCACTTGGCCAACGCCACCTCCACGCTTCGGATCGGCGCCGGTGGCGTCATGCTCCCAAACCACTCGCCGCTCGTCGTGGCGGAGCAGTTCGGCACGCTCGAGGCCCTCTTTCCGGGCCGAATCGACCTTGGTTTGGGTCGGGCGCCCGGGACCGATCACGTGACCGCACGGGCGCTGCGCCGTGCCCGAGACGCCGGCGCAGATGGCTTTCCCGATGACGTCGTGGAGTTGATCAACTACCTCGCGCCGACCGAGGGACCTCCGGGACATCCCTCGGCCAACCCCGGGCACGGCTACCTCCCCGAGGTGTGGCTGCTCGGTTCATCCGTCTTCAGCGCCCAGCTGGCCGGCCTGCTCGGCCTGCCCTTTTCCTTCGCGTACCACTTCAGCCCGGAGCCACTCGATGCGGCGCTCGACACCTATCGTTCGACGTTCCGCCCATCGGCACTGCTCAGCGAGCCCAAGACGATGGTGGCGGTCGCCGTGATCTGTGCCGAAAGCGATGCCGAGGCCCGGTGGCTGGCCGGCTCATCGGCGCTGAGCATCCTTCAGCGCCGCTCGGGACGCCTGGGACTTCTCCCCTCGCCAGAAGAGGCCGCTGCCTATCGGTTCTCGCCCGCCGAGTCGGCCGCGGTCGGACAGGTCATGCAGACCCACCTGATCGGCGATCCCGAAACGGTCCACCAGGGAGTCGCCCAGCTGCAGCGTCGTACCGGAGCGGACGAGATCATGCTTTCAACCCGGGTGCACTCCTACGCGGCACGGGTCCGATCGTTTGCCTTGGTGTCGGAATGTCATGACCTCGCCGGAGACCGGACGAGCCGCCCCTAGACGCCCGGGGGGCATCGAATGCAGTGGGGTGACGCCCTCGACAAGTGACCTTCGGCCCTAACCCGCGCTGTCCGATGGGACCCAATATGGAAGAACGGCGAGAGGAGGAGGCGGCTGTGTTGGCAAGCGTCGGAGATCGGATCGTGATTCGCGGGCACCGGGTCGGTGAGCCGGACCGGGACTGCGAGATTCTTGAAGTCCGAGGTTCAGACGGCGGACCTCCATACTTCGTCCGCTGGGGCGACAGCGGTCATGAGAGTCTGTTCTTCCCTGGTCCCGACGCCAGCGTCGAGCACTTCGAGCAAACGCCCGGCTGAAGATTCGCGCCCGGCCGAAGTTCCGCCGGCCGCTGCGTCGGCCGTTCTACGAGAGGAGCAGCCATGCAGGCCATCGAGGCGATCCGGCGATCCGGCGTCGGAATCGGGCCGGAGAAGACCATCCGGGAAGCCGCGACGATCATGGAGCGCTCCGGCGTGGGTGCTTTGGCGATCGTCGATGGGGAGACCCTGGTCGGAGTGGTCACCGACCGCGACCTCGTGCGACGAGGGATGGCGCGCAACATTCCCTACGATGCCCGGATCGACAGCCTGATGACCACGCCGGTCGTGACCATCGAGGCTGAGGCCGATCTGCACAACGCCTTCGCACTCTTCCGCACCCATGGCATCCGACGGCTGGCCGTGGTGCGAGCGGGGCGCTTCGAAGGCATGATCAGCATCGACGACCTGTTGATCAACCTGGCCGGGGATCTCGTCGACCTTTGCCGGCCGGTCACTGCCGAGGCCATCTTCGGTCAACACGACAGCCCCGTCCCGGTGCCGAAGTGATTCGAGACCGCTGAGCCCCGGCGTCATTGCCGGGCACCGACCCAGCGCCATTCGGCGCGGGTCATGTGGCCGGTCGTAACCCTGAGCGAGAAGGAGCAGCGGTTCTTGGCGGGAGCGCGTCGATCACCGTCCCCGTCGAGCCGGTGAGCAATGCCTCGGCATCCTCGAGCCGGCCGATTGCCGCCGTGTGGCCGGTCGCTTGGACGAAGTCACAGGCTGCTTGCACCTTTGGGCCCATCGACCCTGCTGAGAATTCATGACCTCGGAGCTCCTCGACCGACGTGTGGCCAATCGACCGAGCCGACGGCGTCCCATAACCGACCTCGACCGCCGCGACGTCGGTCAGGAGAAGGAGCGCGTCGGCACCGACTGACTCTGCGAGCAACGCCGCCGTGCGGTCTTTGTCGACGACGGCCTCGATTCCACGAAGGCGGCCGTCGTCCTCTCTGACCACGGGGATCCCCCCGCCCCCGGCACAGATCACGCCGGTGCCGGCGTCGAGCAGCTGGCGGATCACCGAGAGCTCGACGATCTCGCGGGGCATCGGAGACGGGACGACCCGTCGCCACGAAGATCCGTCAGGTCGAACCTCCCAGTTCCGCTCGCGAGCCAGTCGCTCAGCCTGCGTCTTGGAGTAGACCTGGCCCACGAACTTGGACGGATGGGCGAGCGCCGGGTCATCGGCGCCGACGACGGTCTGGCAGACGAGCGCCACGAAGGGTCGAGCTGGGACGGCGTTGTGCAGGGCCTGGGCCAGCCAGTAACCGATCATGCCCTGGGTCTGCGCCCCCAGCACATCGAGGGGATAGGCACGGGAGAGCGCTGGGTCGGCGTCGCTTTCGACAGCGAGCAGGCCCACCTGTGGTCCGTTGCCGTGGGTGATGACCAGATCGTGGGCTCTACTCAGCGGTGCCAGCGCCTCGACGGCCCGAACGATGTGGTGCTCCTGGATCTCCGCATCGGGTGTCTCGCCCCTCTTGAGCAACGCGTTTCCACCAAGAGCGGCGACTATTCGCACGTCAGCCCACGAGAGTGGCGATCATGGCCGCTTTGATTGTATGGAGTCTGTTCTCCGCTTGGTCGAAGACGATCGACGCATCCGACTCGAACACCTCTTCGGTGACCTCGAGCGCATCGATCCCCCACTTCTCGAAGATCGTTTCGCCGATCTCGGTTTCTCGGTTGTGCAGGGCGGGCAGGCAGTGCAGGAACTTCACCTCGGGGTTTGCGGTCGCTTTCAGGAGCTCGGCGTTCACCTGGTAGGGCAGCAGCTGCTCGATGCGCTGCCCCCATCGCCCTTCGGGCTCACCCATTGAGAGCCAGACGTCGGTGTAGAGAAAATCCACGTTCCTGACCGCCTCGTGAAGGTCGGCCGTGACCATCAGGCGCGCACCCGAGATTGCCGCCAATCGTTCGGCGATCTCTCGCACCTCCGACGAAGGCAGCAGCACCTCGGGGGCCGCCAACCGAACGTCAGCCCCAAGCAGCGCGCCCGTCACGAGCAACGAGTTCGCCGTGTTGTTCCGGGCGTCGCCGAGATAGCAGTAGGCGACCTCCTCTAAGGGTCGCGTCGAGTGATCTCGCATCGTCAGCATGTCGGCAAGCATCTGCGTCGGGTGCCACTCATCGGTCAGGCCGTTCCAGACCGGGACACCGGCGTAGCGAGCGAGGATCTCGACCCTCTCCTGAGCAAACCCCCGATACTCGATCCCGTCAAACATGCGCCCGAGCACCCGAGCGGTGTCTTTCATTGACTCTTTGTGACCGAGCTGAGACTCTTCAGGGCCAAGGTACGTGACGTGCGCTCCCTGATCGTGTGCGCCCACCTCAAAGGCCGAGCGGGTGCGGGTCGACGTCTTCTCGAAGATGAGTGCGATGTTGCGACCGATGAGCTTTTGCACCTCCGCTCCCGAACGCTTCTCCTGGCGCAACTTCTCGGCGAGATCGATCAGATAGGTGAACTCCTCCTTGGTGAAGTCGACCTCCTTTAAGAGGCTCCGCCCACGAAGGTCTATCGCCACGTTCCATTCCCTCTCTGCTCAGCAGGATCGCGCTCCACTACGCGCGATCGCGCTCGATCGGGCAGGTCATGCAGCGAGGACCACCGCGGCCACGACCGAGCTCGCTGCCCGCCACGCTCACCACTTCGATGCCGTGCTTTCGTAGCATCGTATTCGTCGCCACGTTCCTCTCGTAGCCGAAGACGACCCCTGGAGCGACGGCCAAGTAGTTGTTGCCGTCGTCCCACTGCTCCCGCTCGGCCGCCCGCAGGTCCTCGTCGGTGGTGAGGACGGTCACCTCGTCAACGTCGAGGACCTCGGCCAGCGTCGTCCAAAGGCTGTGGTTCCGGGTAACGGTCAGGGCCCCGGGCTTGTCTCCCGCGGCGACGGTCCAGCTCCGCAGGTGGCGATCGAAGTACGGGTACAGAACGAAGGTCTTCTGGTCGACCATGGTCATCACGGTATCGAGGTGCATGAAACTGTGGGAATGCGGAAGCTCGATGGCGATGACCGAAGAGGCCTGGTCATGCTCGAAGAGCGCTCGGGCGATGATCTCGACCGCCATCGGGGTCGTCCGCTCCCCCATCCCGATCAGGACGGTGCCGCCCCCGAGCACGTGGACGTCTCCGCCCTCGACCGTGGCCGGCTGGTGGGGGACGTCGTCGTCTCCGTAGTAGGTGATGAAGCCGGCGTCGGCGAACATCGGGTGGAACCGGTAGATGGCCCGGGTGTGCAGCGACTCACGCTGGCGAGCCGGCTTGGCCATTGGGTTCACCGTCACCCCGCCGTAGATCCAGCAGGCGTTGTCGCGCTGGAAGAGGTGGTTGGGCAGCGGGGTGAGGACGAAGTCGTCGGCCCGCAACATGTCCCAAGTCAGGCTCTTGGCCCGCAGCGGTTTGAGATCGGCCTTCAAGATGCCGCCGACGAGGTGCTCGGCCAGGGTGTTGCCGTCTAGACCTTCGAGTAGGCGGCGTACCGGGTCAACCAGGGTCGGGCCCAGGATCTCGGGTGTGCAGACCCGGTCGAGCACGAAGGTTCGGCCGGCTGGGATGTCGAGGGTCTCGGCTAAGAGCTGGCCGAAGTAGTGCACCTGGACCCCTTTGTCCCGTAACGACTCGGCGAACGCGTCGTGCTCCTCCTTGGCCTTCTTGGCCCACATGACGTCGTCGAACAACAGGTCGCCGATGTTCTCCGGGGTCAGCCGGGAAAGCTCGAGCCCCGGTCGATGGACGATGGCCTGGCGAAGCTGACCGATCTCCGATTCGACACCGAACGTCATCGTGGTTCCTCCTGTGGGGTCGCTCTCGATCGCTCCTACTGGCGATTCAGGCCGACGGAGACAGCTCGACTGCCGGCTCCTCGGCGGGGTTGTCCACCGGTTCGGTCGCCTCGTCGAGTCGTTCCCGGCGGGCGTTCAAGAAGGCGTACATGACGAGCCCCACCAGAATCACGAGCAGGGCCTGGTAGACGACCTGGTACCCCGAGGCGAACGTCACCCACATCGAGAACAGCACGCTTGTCCCCGCGACCGAAAGGTCGCGGGCCAACTGCCAGCCCTGCACCCGCCGACGGCGTGAGACCAGGTAGGTGAGCTGGGCGAGCGCCGACATGAAGTACGGAATGGCCACCGTGACCACGGTGAGATCGACCAGGTAGGTGAACACGGTCAGCCCCGCACTGGTGTTGTAACGCCACAGCATGAGCAGCGACGGTAGGGCGGTCCCGACCACGATGCCGAACCAGGCCGTGCCCTTGCGGTCGGCCCAGGCGAAGGGCCGCGGGAAGAGATCGTCCTGGGCGACGGCCCGCGACGTCTCGGTGACGATCAGGGTCCACCCGTTGAGAGCCCCGATACCCGACACGACGGCGATGGCGGCGACGAACTTCCCGGGCCAGGTGCCATGGGTGAAGATGCCCTGGAAGGCGTTGACGAAGGGCGACCCGTTGTTGACGAGCGTGTGGTGGGGCACCAACCCAAACACCGCCGCCGTCACCAAGACGTACAAGAGGGCACTGGCTGCGGTGCCGAGAACCGAGGCTCGACCGACGTTCGTTCGCGGGTTCTTCACCCGCTTGGCCGTGATCGACGCTGCTTCGACTCCGATGAAGGAGAAGAGGGCGACGCTGGCGGCGATCCCGATGCCGCTGTAGAGGCTCCCGCCCGAGGTGTTGAACCCCCCGAAGTTGACCGAGCGGACGAAGAACCATCCGACTACGCCGACGAAGAGCAGCGGGAGGAACTTGAGGACAACGGTGATGTTCTGGAACCACGCCATCTGGCGCACCCCGACCAGGTTCACGATCGCAGGCACCCACAATCCGAGCAGGGCGATGCCCCAGTTCCCCATGCCGCTCGGGTGGTTGATGCCGAACAGGGCGTCAACGTAGAACACCCAGGACGAGACGATCGCCGCGTTGCCGGCCCAGGCCTGGACCCAGTAGCACCAGCCGACGAGATAGCCGGCGAAGTCACCGAACTCATGGCGGGAGTATGCATAGAGCCCCCCGTCACTGTTGGGTACCCGCTTGGTGAGCTGACCGAACAGCACGCCCAGCAGCAACGCGCCCACGGCGATGACGCCCAGGACGATGATCGACATGGTGCCGGCCCCCGCCAGCACGGCCGGCATGGTGAAAACGCCAGTCCCGACGATGCTGCCGATGACCAGACCGGTGGCCGAGGTCAGCCCGAGCGCGCGGGCCTTTTCCTCGTTTCGCGGCGACAGTGGCTGATCGGGAGGTGGCGCCTGCCCGGGTACCGGCTGAGCGCTCCGCACGTCCATTGCGTCTCCTTTCGGGGAGGGAGCCGCCCGGCTGACGACCGGGTCCCGTTCTACTTTGAAATCACTCTGAAGGACGGGTCCAGCGCTCGGTAGGGACAAAGGTCCCCGTTACGGTCAGCCGGGCTGGCTCACCTGGGAACTCTGGTCGGCCACGCCCGGACCGTCTCGGGCACCGCGTCGCCTCGACCGCCATCGAGCTCACCCGAAAGCCGCATCCGACCCGGCGGCCGGGATCGACGTCCGGAGCGTAAGCACGACGGACCCTCGCATTGGCGGACGGCACCGGCCCTTGGGACGCTGGGGGAGTGAAGTCGCGCAGGCGCCTCGGCGCGGCAGTCCCCGACGAGACCTTCGAGGCCCTGATCTTCGACTGGGACGGCACCGCGGTGCCCGATCGCCAAGCCGATGCCGACGCGGTGCGCGGTCGCATCGAGGCGCTCTGTGCGGCCGGGGTCCATGTGTTCGTCGTGAGCGGCACCCATGTCGAGAACGTCGATGACCAGCTGAGAGCCAGGCCGCCGGGTCCAGGACGGCTCCATCTGTGTTGCAACCGGGGCTCGGAGGTCTTCGAGGTCACCGAGGAGGGCCCGGTGCTCGTGTTCCGACGCATCGCCAGCACCGACGAAGAACACGCGCTTGATCGGGCCGCCGAGGGAACCGCCCTGGGTCTTCGGGCGCGGGGCCTCGAGGCCACAGTGGTGTCCGGTCGGCTCAACCGCCGCAAGGTCGACCTCATCGACGTCCTGGCCTGGGCCGATCCGAAGAAGGCGGACGTCGCCCTCCTTGCCCAGGCGGTCACGGCTCGGCTGGCCTCGGCGGGGATTGCCGACCTGGCCGAGGTGGCTGCCCTGGCCGACGATGCCGCCCGGGCGGCCGGGCTGGTCGACCCACGGATCACGAGCGACGTCAAGCACGTCGAGGTCGGGCTGACCGACAAGTCAGACTCGGCCCGCTTCGCAGCACGCTGGTTGGCCGAGCGAGGGGTCACTGGTGGGCTGGTCCTGATCGGCGGTGACGAGTTCGGGCCCATCGGTGGCGTGGCCGGAAGCGACTCGTTGATGTTGGTGGACAGCCTCGCCGCGCGCCACTGTGGTGTCGGTTGGAATCGAACCCCGAGGGGTTCCTGTTGCGGTCGTGCACGTGGGTGGCGGCCCGGCCCGCTTCAGCGAGCTCCTCGACACGCAGCTGGCCCGCCGTGCCGCGCACCGGGTGCCTCGGGTCGATCCCGACCCGACCTGGGTCGTCGCTCTGCCTACCGAGCCCACCAAGGAACGGGTCGCCGAATCGCTCGGCACGCTCGGCAACGGCTTCGCGGCCACCCGGGCCACCCGGGAGGAGGACGGGCTCGGGACCTTTCCCCTCTTCTTCGTGAGCGGGGTCTACACCGAGGACGATCACCTGCTCCCCGGACCGATCTGGACCAGCCTCGAACTGCAGAACGGTCGCGGTCGATCAACCGTGCACCGCCTGCTCGACCTGCGCGCCGGTGTGCTCGTCCGCTCCGACGACGAAGGAGCCGGGCTGCGGTCGATGCGCTTTGTCTCCGCGGCTTCGCCACACGCCATGGCTTTCCGAGCCGAGGCGCCCGTGGCTCGCCTCGGACCCGGTGACCTGCTGCGGCCACCCGGCGGTGCGGTGGGCTTCGAACGACAAGACCGTGGTGAAGTGCGCCTGGCCCGGACGGGCCGGACCCGAAGCGAGATCGCGGTGGCCGCCCGGGACCGCGTGGGGACGGTGGGCGGCCGGCGGGTCCTCGAGCGGTTGGCCGCGTGGGTCGCGTGCGCCGGGGAGAAGAGCTTCGACGAAGCCGAGCAGCGGCTGTTGGAGGTCGACTCCATCGGCTTCGACGCACTGCTGGCCGGGCACCGCGAGACATGGGCACACTGGTGGGCTGACGCCGAGGTCGTGATCGACGGCGATCCCGAGGCCCAGCTGGCGGCGCGGTTCGCAGTGTTCCACCTGCTCTCTGCGGCCGCCGACACCGGCGAGGCGGCGGTCGGGGCCCGAGGATTGACCGGGGACGCCTACGCAGGCCACGTGTTTTGGGATGCCGACGTCTTCACGCTGCCGGCGCTGGCGGCCATCCGGCCGGCGGCGGCGCGGGCCATGCTGGAATACCGCGTGCGTCGCCTCCCCGCCGCCCGCGCCGCGGCCCTGCGCCTGGGACGGCAAGGCGCCCGATTCCCCTGGGAGTCGGCGGCCGACGGTAGCGACGTCACCCCCCGTGAGCTGCGGGGACGAGACGGAACGATCATCCCTGTCGACAGCGGCCCGAACGAGGAGCACATCGTGGCCGACGTGGCCTGGGCGGCCACCCGTTACGCAGCGTGGACGGGAGACACCGCCTTCTTGGCCGGAGCTGGCCGTGACCTGGTCGTCGACACCGCCCGTTACTGGGCCAGCCGCATCCAGACCGATGGGTCGGGCCTCGGCCACCTCTTGGGGGTGGAGGGCCCCGACGAGTATCACGGGGTGGTCGACGACAACGCGTACACCAATGTGATGGCCCGATGGAACCTCTCCCGAGGGGCCGAGATCCTCGAGAAGACCGACCCCGGCTCAGGGGAGGCCCGCAGGTGGCGCACCCTGGCCGAGGGGTTGTTCGACGGGTGGGACCCCGAGCGTGGTGTCTACGAACAGTTCGCGGGGTACTTCGACCGGGAGCCCCTCTTCATGTCCGAGGTTGCCTCGCCGCCGGCCGATGCCGATTTGCTGCTCGGTGCTGACCGGGTGACCGGCTCCCAGCTCGTCAAGCAGGCCGACGTGCTGATGCTCCACCACCTGGTGCCAGAGGAGGTGGTAGCGGGTTCACTCGGCCCATGCCTGGCCTTCTACGAACCTCGAACCGCGCACGGGAGCTCACTGTCCCCGGCCATCTCGGCTTCCCTGCTCGCCCGATCCGGTCAACCCGACCGGGCCCTCGAGCTGTTCTCGATTGCGGCCCGCCTTGACATTGACGATCTCACGGGTACCACCGCGGGCGGCCTCCACCTGGCCACGATGGGCGGGGTGTGGCAGGCCCTGGCGTACGGGTTCCTCGGCTTGCACGCGGAGGATTCCCAGACCGGGCAGGGCACCCTCGCCGTCGATCCTCACCTCCCCCAGGCCTGGTCCGCCCTCGGTCTCACCTTCCGCCTTCGCGGACAAAGGATCGTTGTCCACGCCGATCACGACCGGGTCGCGATCACTTGCGAAGCCCCGCTTCTGGTCCGCGTGGCCGATCGAGTGCCGGAGCGATGCCGGCCGGCCGGTGCCACCTTCACCCTGACCGCGCCGGCCCTTTGATGGCGTCGGGCGCTCGGGTCCGTCCAACGCACACGCGACGACCCTGAGCGGTTCGGTCGGTCAGGTCAGCGAATCTGGGACCGGCTCCTCGCTCTTGGCCAAGGGGGCGTCGAGATCCCAGCCGTCCTTACTCTCAAGGCGGGCCAGGGTGCGCGGGGCCGGCTCTCCGAGACCATCAGGGTCATCGATGCCCCCGTCGAGGATGACCAGGGCTTCGGGGTCGTCGAACTCCGCCCCGACTTCTTCGAGTTCGCGTTCGTCCACCTGGAGCGCCGGATCGAGCGAGGGATCCAGCTCGATCTCTTCGATGAAGTTCGGGTTGATCCGGGATGCCTCATCGAGTGCCTCGTCGCCCTGTTCGAACGCCTCTGGATCCCGGCCCATAGATTTCGTCTCCGTTGCCTGCGGCTGCATCGGTCGCCCGACCAACCGTTGATGGTTCGATCGTAGATCTCCGCACTGGACCTTCCGCGCGGTCCGCTTCTCGAAGCTGCCCTGATTGATGCGAGATCGAAGGCACCGGCGACAACACCGAGCGTCGCCGGTCTTGCGCCAGCCCTTCGATGGGCGGACGCTAGATGGACTCGGGGGTGATCCCGGCCCCTCTGAGCATCCGACGCAGGTCGACCACCTGCTGCTCGTCGATATCACTGCCTTGTGGGGCCACCAGCGTCTCTGTTTCGGACCCGAGGGTCACGGTGAACCGACCCTCGTGACCCTCGGTGACCGAGGCCACGCTCTCAAGCAGCGATAGGACGTCGTGCCATTGGATGTTGTGACCGCCCGGATGGCGAAAGATCTTCTCCACCGTCGCTCGATGACGTCCATCAAGCTTTCGCTCGTCCATCAGACCTCCTTGGCTCGGTCGCGGCTGCGACGGCCTCGCTTTCGATGATCACCCAGAGGTTCGTCACGTTCGTCTCCACATGGCGAACCTATCGCCACTTCCGACCCCGAGACAGATGACCAGATTCGGCGTCTAGGCCTCGAGAGGTCGAGCGAGGAGGCGGGAAGGCACGAGACACGCACGCGAACCCCACCGCACCACCTCCAGCCGGCAGGCCCGCGGGATCTCATCGAGCACGCCTGAGCCGGAGATCCCGCCGAGAAAGGTCGGTCCAGATGGGCCATTGGACCCTGTTGGCTGGCCTGGCTGGTCCGTATGGTGTGATGAAAGAGCTCGGTGAGCCCACTGTAGAGGCCCGCCTCCTGCCGGTCGTACGGAGGCGATTGAAGGAGACCCGAAATGAAGGGGCTGATCGCAGGAATCGTCGTCATCGGAGTGCTCGCCCTCATCCTGGTCGCGCTCGCGCTTCACATTGTGCACCAATACGAAAGAGGCGTTGTCTTCCGTTTTGGCCGGGTCATAGGCGAGAAGGTCCCGGGCCTCGTCATCATTCTCCCGATCGTCAACGTGTTGCGGAAGGTGTCGCTCCGAATCGTGACGATGCCGATCCAATCGCAAGGAATCATCACGCGGGACAACGTGAGCGTGGATGTGTCGGCCGTCGCCTACTACAGGGTTGTTGACGCGACCAAGTCCGTCGTCGCCATTGAGAGTGTCGAGGCCGCGATCAATCAGATCGCCCAGACGACGCTGCGAAAGGTCGTCGGCCAGCACACGCTGGACGAAATCCTCGCGGAGACAGATCGCATCAACGTCGACATCAAGGAAATCCTCGAGGTCGAAACCCTGGAGTGGGGCGTGCTCGTCACGCTCGTCGAGCTGAAGGACATTCAGCTTCCCGACACCATGAAGAGGGCGATGGCGCGCCAAGCCGAGGCCGAACGAGAGAAGCGGGCAAAGATCATCGCCGCTGAGGGCGAGTTCCTGGCCGCCACTGCTCTCGGGGACGCTGCCGACATCATGATGGCGCACCCGCTGGCGCTTCAGCTTCGCAATCTGCAGACGCTGATCGAGATCGGGGTCGACAAGAACACGACTGTGGTGTTTCCCGGACCGCTCATGAGCACGATCCAGGAGATGGGAGCGTTCCTTACTCGGGAGACCGGGGCCGCCGCGAAGCTCATCGACCGACCCACCTCCGAACGGGTATCGAAGAACGCCGAAGGAGATGGCGCCCAAGATTCAGGTACCGACACCACACCCACGGGCTAAGTAGCCGAACCACGCAGCCGCACCGCGATTGGCGGTGCCACCAGGCTGATCGGCACATTCCACACATCGGCCCGGCCGGTTCTAGGGTCGACCCCGGTGAATTCACATCCCGATCGTTCAGATCCTGTCGAGAGCGCACGTCAGATGACCGAGTTCTTCAACTCACGCGTACCCGGCCATCTCGGTTGTGTCTTCGATCATTCCGCCAATGATCTGGTCATTGGGCATATCGACGTCACCGAGAACCTCATCGCGGGCACCGGATATCTCTTTGCACCTGCGGTCATCGCTCTCGCAGATACCTGCGCCGCCATCGGATGCGGCAACAACACCCCTGAGGGCGCATCATTCACGACGATCGAGTTGAAGGCGAACTTCCTGTCGTCTGCTGGTGTCGGTGAGCGGGTGTCCTGTCGCTGCGTGCCTGCCCACATCGGTCGTCAGACCCACGTCTGGGACGCCGAGGTAACGAACGAATCGACGGGAAGGCGGATGGCTCTCTTCCGATGTACCCAGATGATCCTCGGGCCGAGGCAGTGATCTCGGTACCTCTGGCCAATAGGTATGGGAGGGAATCAGTCGCCCGGATGCGCAAGCTCCCGTTCGAGCCCCTCGGCGCTGCTCTTGGGCGGAAACGCCGGGAACGACCCCAGTCGAGCGAGTGCTTCTTGAACTTCGACCAACGCTTCCCTGCGCCGAGTCAACTTGGACCTGTACTCGGCGTTGTCCGTGCCGGCTATCTCGTGGCTCAGTTCGGGTAGGTACTGACTGAGCAGGACCTCAAGCGCCTCTGCTTGTTCGGGCGTCAGCTCCAGATTCATCGTGTTTCCTTTCCTCCGGCGTCCGCGGTACGCGGGCACCGTCCGAGGCGGCGCTCGATGTCGAGCACGTCGCGCGTCGTGGCAATCACGGTGTCGGGATTGAGGCTCATCGAGTCAATGCCGATATTGACGAGGTATTCCGCCATTTCCGGGTAGTCCGATGGGGCCTGGCCGCACAAGCCCGAGTGAATCTTGTTGCGTCGGCATCCCTCGACAGCGAGACGAATCATCTCTTTCACACCCTCGTCGCGCTCGTCATAGTCGAATGCCACGATCTCACTGTCGCGGTCGACGCCCAACGTGAGTTGGGTGAGGTCGTTGGACCCAATGGAGAATCCGTCGAACAGCTCCGCGAAACGGTCGATCAGGATCACGTTGTTCGGGATCTCACACATCGCGTAGATCTCAAGCCCGTTCTTGGCGCGCTCGAGCCCGAGCGTGGCCATGCGCTCGAGGACCTTCTTGGCCTCCTCCACCCGGCGAACGAACGGAAGCATGAGTACGACATTGGTGAGACCCATCTCCTCGCGCACCCGAACCATGGCTTTGCACTCCATCGCAAAGCCTTCTTCGTAGGCTGGATGCGCGTACCGCGAGGCGCCACGAAATCCCAGCATGGGATTGTCCTCGTGGGGTTCGAAGTCGGCCCCGCCGACCAGGCTGGCGTACTCGTTGGTCTTGAAGTCAGACATCCGAACCACGACCGGCTTGGGCCAGAAGGCGGCCGCGATCGTGCCGATGCCCTCAGACAGTCGTTCGACGAAGTAGTGCTCCCCGTCGCGGTAGCCACGGGTGAGACGGACCAGTTCCTTTCGGGCCTCGGGGTCGCTGACCCGCTCCGGGTGCAGCAGGGCCAACGGGTGGGCCTTGATGGATTCGTTCACGATGAACTCCATCCTGGCCAGGCCGACGCCGTCGTTGGGCAAGAACGATGTCGAAAAGGCCAGGTCAGGATCGCCGAGATTGACCATGATCCGCGTCGCGGGCCGAGGTAGCTCGTCGACTTCGGTGCGCTCGACTCGGAAGCCGATCGCACCTTGGTAGACGTGACCGGTGTCGCCTTCGGCGCACGAGACGGTCACCACCTCGCCGCTCGGTACGCACACCGTCGCGTCACCGGTACCCACCACCGCGGGAATGCCGAGCTCCCGGGCCACGATGGCGGCGTGGCAGGTGCGGCCGCCGCGGTTGGTAACGATCGCCGCGGCCATCTTCATGACCGGTTCCCAGTCCGGCGTTGTGGTGTCCGTCACCAGCACCTCGCCGGCGACAAAGTTCCCCAATTGGGCAGCGTTGTCGATACGCCGAGCGGTGCCCGCGGCGATCTTCTCACCCACGGCCCGGCCTTCGACCAACACGGCACCGGCCTGCTCGGTGAGGTGGTAGCGCTTGATCACCGCGACCGAACGCTGCGACACGCTCGTCTCGGGGCGTGCTTGAACCAAGTACAAGCACCCATCGACGCCATCCTTGGCCCACTCCATGTCCATCGGCCTCTTGTAGTGGCGCTCGATGGCGCATGCATATCCAGCGAGTTCGAGGACTTCGGCGTCACTCAGACAGAAGTGATCGCGGTCGGCTTTGGGAGTGGGGATGTTGCGCGTGGTGTGTTTGGTCTCGCCCTCGACGAAGACCATCTTCACCGCCTTGTCCCCGAGCAAACGACGTAGCACCGCCCGGTGGCCGGCCTCAAACGTCGGCTTGTGGACCAGGTACTCGTCGGGGTCGACGGCCCCCTGCACGACGTTCTCGCCCAACCCGTAGGCGCCGGTAACGAGAACCACGTCTCGGAATCCGGACTCGGTGTCGAGGGAGAACATCACTCCAGAAGACGCCAGATCGGAGCGCACCATCTTCATCACACCGATCGACAGACCCGTCTTGAAATGATCGAATCCCTGATCGACCCGGTAGTGAATGGCACGGTCAAGGAACAGGCTGGCGAAGCAGCGTCGACACGCCTCAAGCAGGCTGGCATCGCCCCGCACGTTGAGATAGGTCTCGTTCTGCCCGGCGAAACTTGCCGTCGGCAGGTCTTCGGCGGTGCCCGAACTCCGCACCGCCAAGCTCACCTCCTCGCCGTACTGCTCCTGAAGCCTCCGGTACGAACCGAGGATCTCCTTCGATACGTCGTCGGGAATGCCCGCTGAATAGACGATCTCCCGGGCCCGCTTGCCGCGTCTGGCCAGGTCGGCCACGTCGGTGATGCCAAGATCATCGAGGGCCGCATGCAGCATCTCCCAGGCTCCGGCCGCGTCCAGCATGTCGCGATACGCCTCGGCCGTGATAGCGAACCCGTTCGGCACGCGTACGCCTTGGCCGGCGAGCCTTGGTGTACATCTCGCCGAGCGACGCGTTCTTGCCGCCGACGATCGGAACGTCGTCGTTGCCGATCTCTTCGAAGAAACGGACATAACGCGCTGAGCTCACGAACCCCAGCATCAATCCTGAGCCGCAAGGACGGTAGGGGCCAATTCCTCTATTGGCCTCGAGCGGGCCGGCCCAGTCTCACCGGAGCCGGCCCCGGCTGGCCGATCTCAAACCCACCACCAGGGACGATCCTTCTAGGTCCCGAGTCGGCTCCCCGAGCCCGAAACGACGACCGGCTATCCGTCGACCCGCAGCACGAGCACCGGGCAAAAGGCATGGGCGACGCAATGCTCGCTGACCGATCCGAGCAGCATGCCGGCGAACGCCCCATGACCGCGGGAGCCGACGACGAGCAGTTCGGCTCCCTTGGACGCCTCGACCAGTGAGGGGGCCGGGTGGCCTTCTACGACGATCGGTCGGAAATCGACGTCGGGGTGGGCAGCCCGAACCGACGCGATGGCGTCGTCGAGCTCCCGACGGGTATCGGCCGCCGGGTCGTAACCTTCGGGGAGGGTGAAGGGTGCTCCGTAGGTGATCGGCCACTCCCAGCTCCCCACCACCTCGAGCGTCGCTCCGCTGTGTTCCGCCTGCTGCGCTGCCCAATCCAGCGCGGCCAGCGAGGACGGCGAGCCGTCGACCCCGACCACGATCCTGGACCCCTTGTGTGTGCTCGTCACGTCTCGCTCCTTCGAAGGTTTGCTCGCGTAAGGCCCTGCACGCTACCGGCCGTCGGCGCTTAGGTCTTTCGTCTCACTCCGGGCCGTCCAGGGCGATCTCGGCCACCTGACCCGGATGGAGCACGATCGGCTCGCCCGAGATCATGAGAGTGACCGGGGCGGCGCGCCCGACTCCGGCCTCGACCCGGAGCCGGTGCTGGTCGATCTCGACCGCCAGGTTGCTCCCCCGAAACCACAGGTCGAACGCCAGGCTGTCCAGCTCGGCCGGCAAGAGCGGGTTTAGCCACAAGGCCTCGCCCCTCACCTCGAGCCCCGTGTAGCAGCGCTGGAGGATGTCCACCGTGCCGGCCATCGCGCCGAGGTGCACCCCCTCGCGCGTCGTCCCGCCCTGGCTGTCACTGACGTCGGCTTCGAGGGCCTGTTGAAAGAAGCGCCACGAGCCCTGACGGTCGGCCCGGGCCAACACCCAGGAATGCACGATCCTCGACAGGGTCGATCCATGGGTGACCCGGGCCGCGTAGTAGTCAACGGTCTTGTGGATCGTCTCAGGCTCAAGCGCGTAGCCCATCCGCACCATCAGGCTTCGCAACTCCTCGGCCGACAACACGTACAAGAGCATCAACACATCGGCTTGCTTGGCCACTTGGTAGCGGCGAACGGTGTCGCCTTCGGCATCGAGGATCAGATCGAGGCGCCCGATGTTGCCGTATCGCTGGCGGTAGGCATCCAGATCCAACGGTTCGAGCCGCTCATAGCCGTCGAACTGGGAGATGACCCCGTCATGGAAGGGCACATGGAGGCTTCGAGAGATCGAGTCCCACCGATCCAGCTCTCCACCGTCGATGCCCAAGCGCTCGGGGATCTCCGGCCGGTGCACGGCCGCCAACAGTTCGGCCACTTCGTTGGCGCGTACGAACAACCACGCCGCCATCACGTTCGTGTACGCGTTGTCGGTGATGCCGGGCTCGGCCGACCACGGGTACCCGTCGTGAAACTCGTCGGGTCCCACCACCCCGGGGATGCGGAAGCGACCGAGGGATTCGTCCCAGGAGGCCAGACTGGCGAAGAAGCGGGCGATCTCGAAGAGCAGCTCGCCGGCCGGGCCGGCCAGGAACTCGAGGTCCCCGGTGACCTGCCAGTGCGCCCAGGCGTCGTGGGCGATGGCCAGGCCAACATGGCGCTGGAACCGAGAACGGTCGGTCATCCAATGTCCCAGCCGAGGGTTGAACAACAGGCGCGGCGTCTCATCTCGTCCGTCGCTCCCGCTCTGCCACGGGAACATGGCTCCGCGATGGCCAGCTTCGGCGGCGGCCCGTTGCGCCTCTCCGAGCCGCCGGCTCCGGTATGCCACGAGAGCCTTGGACACCGCCGGGAAACGGAGGCTCAACACCGGAGAGGCGAACAACGTGTCCCAGAACACGTGCCCTCGATAACCCTCGCCGTGCAGCCCTCGCGCCCCCAACCCGACGTCCAGCTCGACGATGTGCGGGGAGGCGACCTGCAGCAGGTGGAAGAGGTGGAGGTCGACCACGGTGCTCGACGCGCCTTGGTCGCTGATCTCGACGGTGGCCTGACGCCACAGCGCCTCCCAGGCTGCACGATGCTCCTCCAGGAACTTCGCGAACCCGCGGGGCTCCCCGAGCGCGCGGCGAGCGGCCCATCCGGGTTCGGAGATGGCCCGGTCCCTCGAGGTGTACACAGACACGAGCTTCTCGAGCGTGACGCGTGCGCCCGGTGACACGGTCCCCTCGAACACTGCCTCCGGCGCGCCCGGCCGCCCACCGTGCGTCGTGATCGGTTGCCCAAGTGCTCCGGAGATTCGGCATCGAGCGGCCATGGCCACCATGATCTGTGACTGCACCGTCCGGACTCGCAACCAAAGGTCTGGCCCGTCGTCGTCGCCCTGGTCGACCAGCTCAAGGTGCTGGTTGGCCAGAATCTGATCCTCGACGGTCTCGTCATCGACCACGCCACCGTCGAGGTTGGTCCGCACCTGGAGCCGGCCGGACCAATCGAGCGGGACGAAGCTCAGCTCCAGCACGGCCAGATGAGGATCGGCCATCGACACCATGCGCCGCTCCACCAAGGCGGTGTGCCGTCCGGCCCGGTCGGTCACCAAGCAACGGCGCACCAGCAGGCCGCACCGGAGATCGACACGGACGCGATGAGAGGAGACGTCGACGCCGTCCTCGCCGAGCCAGTCGCCGTCGTCCGCTCTGAAGGTGACCGGCAGCCAATTGGGCGCGTTGACAAGGCTCTCCATGTCGACGAGCTGCTCGGCCAGCTGGGTCTGCAACCGGTTGTAGACGCCGGCGAGGTAGGTGCCCGGGTACGAGACGCCATCGTCGTGCGCCCACGGGCGGGCTCCCCGCGTCCCCAGGTAGCCGTTGGCCAGGGTGCACAACGTCTCCATCGTGCCCTCCTCGGCCGGTCCGGGGTCCTCGTAGGTCAACCGCCACGGACTGTCTTTCGGACCGAGGCCCGAGAGCACGAGTTCGCCGAGATCCGCTACCACGACGTCGGCGCCGGCCCGCCGGAGGTCGTCGGCCTGCCCGACCCGGTCGACCCCCACCACGACTGCGAATCCCCCCTGCCGGCCCGCCCGAACCCCCGACAGGGCATCTTCGACCACCGCGGCCCGGGAGGGCTCCACCCCTAGTCGACGAGCTGCTTCGAAGAACATGGCCGGATCGGGCTTGCCGGCCAGACCCATCGTCTGGACGGTCTCACCGTCCACCCTCACGTCCACGAGCGAGGTCAGGCCGGCCGCCTCGAGCACCGAGGCGCAATGTCGGCTGGCGGAAACGACCGCGACGTCGATCCCCGAGCTGCGAAGGCGGCGGACAAGCTCGACCGAAGATGCAAAGGGTTGCGGCCCCTCGGTGGCCAGGAGGTCCAAGTAGCGGGCGTCCTTTTGCTTGGCCAATCCCCACACGCTCGAGAGTCCCGCGGGGTCATCGGAACGACCTTCGGGCAACACCAACTTGCGGTCGGCCAACACGTTGCGGATCCCGTCCATGCGGTCCTCGCCATCGACCAACCGCCGATAGTCGTCGGCGGTGAATGTCGAAGGACCATCTTGGCCGTCAGCGCGCTGGGTACTGAAGAGCTGGTCGAACAGTTCGGACCATGCACGCAGGTGAAGACTCGCCGTATCGGTGAGCACGCCATCGAGATCGAACACCCAGGCGTCGGTCTTGTCGAGTGCGATCGTTAACCGCGGCTCGCCCCGACTGGGCACTGGGTGAGGCATGACGACCTTCCTCTTGGGCGGGGCACGAATGCCGCCATCGCGATTGGACAACGTGGAGAGTCAACGGTGTTAGGGCCGAAGGTCCTCAAACTCCCCCGCCTCGAGTCGCCCACCACGAGCCGATGGGACCGCGGCCCGTGCCCCCACTCTCTCGAGATGCCACGCCTCCGACTGTATGGCCCTGGCCGTGGTCGAGCGCAGAGGGGGGCGACCCCTGAGGACCTTCGGCCCTGGTGGCGCCCGGGTCGATCGGTGCACGCTTCGAGGGTGAGCCACGGCGCAACCCCCTTCACCATGGGCAGGCTGATCCGGCCGGGCCTGCACCTGCGGACGTCGCGGTCCTGATTGCCGTGGCCGGGGTCAAGCGAACTTGAGGGCCGCCGCGCCATGACGAGCCCCGCCGAATCAACCAGCCCAGCCGAGGCGGGTTTCGACGTCCTGCTGAGCGACGGGTCGACCGCCCACATCCGGACGATTCGTCCCGACGACGGTCCGTCGGTCGCCGCCTTCTACGCCCGACTCTCAGATGAGAGCCTCCGGCTTCGGTTCCTCACCCCCGAGCCGAGCGCGGCCCATGAAGAAGCCGTTCGGACCGTCTGGCTCTCTGGCCCCGACGATCTCGCATTCGTCGCCCTTCGGGGCAGCGATCTGGTGGCGATCGCCCAGTACTACCGCATCCTCGGTCGAGCCGAGGCGGAGGTGGCGTTCGTGGTTGACGACGCGTTCCACGGGCGCGGCCTGGCCACCATCCTGCTTGTACAACTGGCTGCGGAAGCCCGCCGCCACGGGATACGACGGTTCGTCGCGCACGTCTTGAGTGAGAACCAGGCGATGCTCCACGTGCTCCGTGACGCCGGGTTCTCCCCGCAGTTCAGCAGCGACGTCGACATCACGAGGGTCGTGCTCGACATTGCGCCCTCCGCGGCGGCGACCGAGGCGATCGAGGAGCGGGACCGTCTGGCCGTCGTTCGGTCCATGGGCAGGCTGTTGCAGCCGAAGTCGATCGCCGTCATCGGGGCTTCGCGCTCTGCGGGCACCATCGGCCATGAGATCGTCAAGAATCTCGTCACCGACGGGTTCGCCGGGCCGGTCTACCCGGTCAACCCGTCCGCGACCGCGGTGGCCGGACTGCCGTGCTGGCCCACCGTCGAGGCGGTGCCCGGAGACGTCGACCTGGCGGTGGTGGCCGTGCCCGCCGCGCTGGTCCCCGACGCCATCGCGACGTGCGGGCGAAAAGGGGTGGGCGGACTGGTCGTGATCACCGCCGGTTTCGCCGAAGCGGGAGCGGCCGGTGCCGACGCGCAGCGCCAGATCGTCCGGCTGGCCCATGCCAACGGGATGCGGATCATCGGCCCGAACTGCTTCGGGGTGATCAACACCGACCCCGGTGTGTCGATGAATGCCACCTTCGCCGCCGACCAGCCGATCCCCGGGTCGGTCGCCTTCGCCTCCCAGTCCGGTGGTCTTGGCATCGCCATCCTGGCCGAAGCCCGGTCCCGGGGGTTGGGCCTTTCGACGTTCGTCTCGATGGGCAACAAGGCCGACGTCAGCGGCAACGACCTGCTGACCTGGTGGGAGCAGGATGACGCCACCAAGGTCATCCTGCTGTATCTCGAGTCCTTCGGGAATCCCCAGAAGTTCAGCCGGATCGCCCGTCGAGTGGCCCGAACAAAGCCGATCGTGGCGGTCAAGAGCGGACGTTCGGCTGCCGCGGCCCGGGCCGCCTCGTCGCACACCGCCGCCCTGGCCAGCTCCGAGGAGGTCGTGAACACGCTCTTCCATCAGACCGGGGTGGTCCGGGTCGACACCATCGAGGAGCTGTTCGACGTGGCCGGGCTGCTGGCCGACCAGCCGCTGCCAAAGGGTCGGCGGCTGGCCATCATCGGCAACGTGGGCGGTCCAGGCGTGCTCGCCGCCGATGCCTGCAACGGCCGCCTGCTCGAGGTACCCGAGCTCTCAACGGAGCTCCAAGAGGCCCTGGGTGCCCTCCTGCCGAGCGGGGCCGGTCTCCGCAATCCGGTCGACCTGATCGCCTCGGCGACCGCGGAAACCTATCGCCGCTGCCTCGACCTACTCCTTCGGAGCGACCAGATCGATGCCGTGCTGGTCATCTTCACCCCACCGCTCGGGACACGAGCGGACGACGTCGCCAGCTCGGTGGTGCAGGCGGTCGATGAAGCGGCGGCGGTCGGTCGCGATGTGCCGGTCGTGGCGGCCTTCCTTGGCGCCCCGGCGGCGGCCAATCGTCTCCGTTCCGGCCAGCGACCGGTTCCGTGTTTCGAGTATCCGGAGTCCGCCGTCCGGGCCCTCGCTCACGCGGTGGAGTACGCGCAGTGGCGTGCTGGGCCGCAGGAAACCGTGCGCCCCTTCGAGGACATCGACGTCAACAAGGTTCGTCGCGAGCTGCTGTCGACGACCGACGGCGGACCCGGATGGATCACCGGTTCCGACGCCACCTCGGTGCTCACCGCCTACGGGATCACCTGCGCAAGCACCGTCTCAGTGGACGACCCCGAGACCGCCGCCCGCACTGCAGTCGATCTCGGCGTGCCCGTCGCGCTCGAAGGCCTCCGGCCCAGAGCTGGTGCACAAGACCGAGGTGGGTGGGGTCCGCCTCAACCTGGGGACCGGCGACGAAGTGCGTGAGGCCTTTACCACGATGCAGCGGTCACTCGGATCGGCGATGACCGGTGCGGTCGTGCAGCCGATGGCGGAACAAGGCGTCGAGCTGCTGGTGGGCTTCGTGGTCGACCCAGCGTTCGGGCCGCTGGTGGTCTTGGGCATGGGCGGCACGGCCGTAGAGCTTCTCGGCGATCACGTGTCTCGACTTGCGCCGCTGACCGAGCTCGATGCACGCGAGATGGTGCTGGGCCTCCGGAGCAGCCCCCTGCTGACCGGGTTTCGGGGAAGCCAGCCGGTCGACATCGAAGCTCTGGTCGACCTGATTCTGCGAATGGGGCGTTTAGCCGAGGACATGCCCGAGCTCGTCGAGGCGGACTGCAATCCGGTGATCGCCACTCCAGGCGGAGTATTGGTCGTCGACGCGCGGCTTCGGCTCTCGGCCGAGCCGCGCACCCAAACCGACGACGCCCCTCATCTGCGCTGAGCGCGCGATCGGAGCTGGGTCGACAGCTCGGTAACCGACCGACGTGGTGCTGGTCGCCCGCCGGGGGCGGCCCGTTATGGCTTCGGCGCGGATCCCACCTTGGCCACGAGCTCGGCCAGTCGGTTGGCATAGCCGCACTCGTTGTCGTACCAGCCGAGCACCTTCACCAACCGTCCTCGCGCCAACGTCAGCTCGGCATCAAAGATGCACGATGCCGGCGATCCGACGATGTCGCTCGAAACGAGGGGCTCGTCGGAGTACTCCAGGCGGCCCACCAGGGATCCGTCGCTGGCCGCCTGGCGATACGCCTCCAGGATCTGCTCGACGGTGACCTCCACGGACAGGTTCGCCACCAGATCGGTGATGGATCCGTCGGCCACGGGTACCCGCAGGGCAAGACCACCGAGACGATCTCCTATGGCCGGAAGGACAAGTCCAACCGCCTGAGCCGCGCCGGTCGTGGTCGGCACGATGTTGAGGGATGCCGCGCGAGCGCGTCGGGGGTCCTTGTGGAGCCCGTCGACCAGCTGTTGATCGGAGGTGAACGTGTGGACCGTGGTCATGAACCCGTTGTCCAACCCGAAGGAGTCGTCGAGGACCTTGGCCAGCACAGCCAGGCAATTGGTGGTGCAGGACGCGTTGGACACGACCACGTCATGGGCGGGGTCGAAGGTGTCGTCGTTGACACCCATGACGAATGTGGCGTCGGCCCCCTTCGACGGGGCGGACACCACCACCCGCGGCGCCCCTGCGTCGAGGTGGCCCGCCGCGTCGTCCCGTGAAGTGAAGCGACCGGTGGCTTCCACCACCACGTCCACGCCGAGCTCGTCCCATGGCAACGCCTTCACCTCGTGCTCAGCGCTCAGGCGGATGCGCTGCTCGCCCACCACCAGGACGTCCCCGTCGGTGGTCACTGATCGGTTGAAGCGTCCGAACACGGAGTCTCGGGCGAGCAGGCGGGCCAGTGCTTGAGCAGGCCCGAGGTCGTTGATGCCGACGACCTCCACGTTCAGCTCGGGTCGTTGCGCGGCCCGGAGAAAGGCTCGCCCGGTCCGGCCGAATCCGTTGATCCCTACTCGAACCGCCATAAGACTCCTCCGTTTCTACAGGTCGCTTCCCGAGTTGGGAGCCACCAACTCAGCATGGGCCGCTCTGTGCAACCCAAGTAGGGCCAATCGTCCCATTTCCGAGCCCCGTCGACGACGATCGGTCCGGGCCGGCGGAGCCGAGCCTTGGCCTACCCGCGAAGCAAACCCAAGGCCCGTTCGACGGCCTCTTCGGGGGTTCCCGAGGTGTCGATGACCGTGGCGGACGGCCATGGGTCCGTTCTCTCGGCCATTTCGGCCCTCAGCTCCGGGGTCGCTTCGGAAACATCGCGGTGCTCGGAGAGTCGCCGCGCGATTCGCGCCCGGCCCTCCGCAGGGGCGACGTCGCAGCGCAGCTCGACGAGGTCACTCGAGGTGCGATCGGCGACCGCTCGGGCCGCCTCTCGCCGGCGCCCATCGGTCCATGACGCGTCCAGGACCACCGACCCACCCATTTCGAGCGACCGCTCGGCTCGACGAAGGAGCTCTTCGTACACCGCCCCAGTTGCCGACCGGCTGTAACGACCGGTGCCGTACTCGTGGGCAGGCTTTGGCGCCGGCCCCGGTGATTCTTGGCGGATCTCATCGGAACGGAGCAAAACCCAGTTCTGCGCCTCTGCCAGCCCATTGGCCAGGGTCGACTTCCCAGATCCCGGGAGACCGCCCACGAGCACCAGCCTCACCCGCGCTCGCCGGAGGTAGCTGAGTGCAAGGTCATGCAGGGAGCGGGCCGTCGTGCGGGCGGCGTCGTCTCCTTGGTCCGCCCGCAGACAGGACACCTTGGCCCGGACGTATGCACGCGACCCGCCGTAGTAGTTGACGAGCGAATCGGGAAACTGATCGCCTGCCAGTTCCCGGTAGTCGGCCAGAAGGTGGATGGCCGCTTCGGGCCGACCCAGTCGCTCGAGGTCCATGACCAGAAATGCGATGTCGGCTACGACGTCGCAGTAGCGCAGCACATCGGAGAACTCCACGCAGTCAAGGATCCGGACCCCGTCTTCGAGACAGAAGATGTCCTCGGCCTGAAGATCGCCGTGCCCATCGCAGATCCGACCGGACGCGATACGCGAACTGAACAGCGGTTCGCGTCCGTCGGTCCAACGGCGAGCGATCGATTGGATCTCGGCCTCGACCCCCGGATCGAGGAGCGGGCCGACGAAGGGAGCCGACTCGGCAAAGTTGGCTTCCCAGCCGGCCCGCAATGACTCGCCGGTCGCCGCACCCGAGATGTCGGCGGATCGCTGCGCTTCGCCGTGGAACACGACCATCGTCCTCGCCACCTGGCGGAGCCATTCATCGAGGTCTGCTCCTTGCCGGGCCAGCTCGGCCAACCGACACTCATCGGGCAGGCGACGCATGACCACCATGTGGTCGACCAGCTCGCCGTTCAACTGGACGTCGGCGACCCCCAGGTACACATCGGGCGCCAGCCTCCGATTGAGCGCGACCTCGCGCTCGCAGTCGGCCCGGCGCGCGGTGCGCTCCCGAAAGTCGACAAAGCCCAACTCGACCGGTTTGCGCAGCTTGTAGACGCGTTCGCCCACGAAGAAGAGCAACGAGACGTGCGTTTCGACCACGTCGACCGAGGTCGTCATCGAACGGTCCCTGGCTCGCCGGGGTTCGAGGGAGTCACATGAGTACTCGGAGGTCGCGGCCCCAGTCGATCAGCCGCTGACGATCGTGGGGGCGTCCCACCCGACCCGTCCTCCTGATCGGGTGATCAGCCGCTGAAGGTCCATGAGCGCTTCTGCGCCCCCAATGTCGGATACCTCCAGATTACGCGTCTGCAGTTCGAAGTCGTGGTAGCCATCGCCAACCAGTTCGGCCACCACCGAAACGAGTCGGACGGCCGTCGCCTTGCTCAGGGTGCCAGCCAGCCGGATCACGACCGGGGCTCGCTCGACATCGATCCACATCTCGAGGGCGACGTCGGACTTCCATACCGTGTCGGACCGCCCATGGCCATGGTCCGGCGTCGGGACAGAGCTCGGCAGCTCACTCAACGGGTGGTTCGGACGGCCGGCCGTCTGATCTGTCATCGTTCCGTCCCCTCCGCCTACCGGGCCGCACCGCCCCGCGGTTGGCCGCGACCCGTCGTCTGCCCGGCCAACGTCCGCGCTGAATCAACTCGATCGTCGGACACTCGAGGACCCGGCACTAGAGCCAATAGTCCCGACTTCGCTCACAAGGTCCCCTGTGTGACCTCTGGCCCTGCCGCTCACGTCGGATCTGGATGACACTTTTGAGAACGACCTCATCGCGCGAGACGAAAGGGGGGATGCGGCGATGAACACCGCGAAAGCCCATGCCGGCTGGCCCATCAATGCCGGTCCCATCGAGCGCCCAACTCTCGCCTCCGGTCGGTTTCGGGCACCCGTGCAAGCAGGCTTCCGGCGGACTACGGGGGCGGACGAACCGTGACCATGTACTCCCAACTCCTTGCATCCGCACTCAGCCAGGACCCGCCGTCCGAGAGCGAGTCGACGCCGGGTAACGCGTTGCTCAAGCTCATCCGATGCCGGAGCCGCTTGGGCTCAGGCACCTCGTCGCGCGCCGGGTCCGCATGGGTCCCCGCCGCCCTGGCCGACCAGCTGGCCTACGACGTCGCCCTGGTCGATCTGGCCCGACAGGTGGGCCTCGAATGTGACCTCAGCCGGTTCAGTCAGCCATCCGAGGAACGGAGCCGGCTCGAAGGTGCGCTGCGATCTCGTGGAATCGACCTGGCCGAATTCGACGGCCAGGCCACTTCGTCGGCGGGCTAGCGGCGAGAGTCTCGGATCACGTCCCGGTCGAGTCGCGCCGCTTCGCCTCCGCCGAACGCTCATCGAGACGCGCTGCGAAGGTCGCCGCCTGGGTGCGTCGCTCCATCCCAAGCTTGGACAAGAGGTTCGAGACGTAGTTCTTCACCGTCTTCTCGGCCAGGTACAGCACGCCCGCGATCTGCCGATTGGTCTGCCCCTCGGCGATCAATTCGAGGATCCTGCGCTCTTGGGGGGTCAGGCTGGCCAACCGAGGATCTTCCTTGGGACCTTCCCGAAGCTGCTCGAGCACCCGTTGGGTCAGGGCCGCATCGAGAATTGACTGACCCGAGCCGGCCCGGCGGATGTCGTCCAAGAGGTCGGTGCCCCCGACCTGTTTGAGCACGTAACCCGCTGCACCGGCCATGATGGAGGCGAAGAGTGCCTCGTCGTCGGCATAGGACGTCAGCATCAGACAGGCGATCTCGGTTGAGTGCGACCGGATCTCGCGGCAGATCTCCACCCCGCTCCCATCGGGAAGCCGGATGTCGAGGATGGCGAGGTCGGGATGCGCGGGCGGGATGCGGGCCAGGGCGTCGGCGGCGGTGCCGGCTTCCCCCACGACGACGATGTCCTCGGTGGTTTCGATCAGCGAGCGCAGGCCGGCCCGGACCAGCTCGTGGTCATCGACGAGAAATACCGAGATCACCAGTCTCCCATCCATCCCCGGCAGGATTCGTGGTCGGCGGGCGAACGCCCTGGCCACAACCCATCTTCTAGCGCATCGCTGGTCTGGCCAGGTCTACAGTTGTCGCATCGCGACCATAACCCTGGCGCGCACCCGGTTCTGTTGGACACCGAATAGAGGAGGGCCAAGATGGCACTCATGACGGTGGACGACAACGAGACCAGGGACTTCCGATCCAAGGCCCGCTGGTCGGCAAACAAGAAGCTGGACGCGGTGATGCGCCTGCTCCGAGGCGAGAAGCTCGAGGAGCTCTCCCGTGAGCTGGGCGTCGAGGCCCATCGCCTGGCCGCTTGGCGGGACGAGTTCATCGAGGGCGGGAAGACCGGGCTGAAGGGAAGAACCGCCGCCGGCGGGGAACCCGACGATCGAGCGCTCCGTCAGGCCGAGCGCAAGATCGGCGAGCTGACCATGGACAACGAGATCCTGCGAGCCATCGCCAGAAAAAGGGGGCTCTCGATCCCGCCGCAGAAGCGACCGCGGTGAGCGCCGAGCTGGGAGTCCCCCTCGCCCGGGTGTGCCCGCTCAATGGGGCGGCGCGATCGACGATCTATCACCGCCGGGCTCGAGATGACACTCCGCCGTCTCGACCGGGTCCCAAGACGCCGGTCAGCGACGAGGCGCTCACCGAAACGATCCGCCAGGTGATCGTGGACTGTCCCTTCGCCGGCGAGGGTCACCGCAAGGTCAGGGCCCGGCTGCGACGAGAGCACCAGCTGGCGGTAGGCAAGAACCGCGTCCTGCGCCTGATGCGCAATGCCGGCCTCCTCGCTCCCCAGCGGGCAGCCCAGCGGCGCCGTCCTCGCCTCCATGACGGACGGGTCATCACCGACGTTCCGAACGTCCGCTGGGGCACCGACGCCACCATGGCCTGGACCAAGCACGACGGCTGGGTCTGGGTGTTCGCGCTGCTCGATCATCACACCGACGAGGCCTGGGCGCATGTGGCCAAGGTCGGCAACCGCTTCGCTGCTCTCCAGCCGGTCTATGACGCCGTCGTCGATCGCTTCGGTGGACTCGGACCCGATGTCGCCCGCGGCATCAAGCTCCGCCACGACTGGGGTAGCCAATACCGATCCGGGCACTTCCAGGGCTCGCTCAGTTGGCTCGGCATCGAAGACGACGCGGCCTTCGTCGGTGAGCCTCAGGGCAATGGGGTGGCCGAACGCTTCATGCGGACCCTCAAAGAGCAGTGCCTGTGGTCCAAGCTCTTCGAGGACGTCGACGACCTGCGCCAAGCGGTGGCGACCTTCATCGAGATCTACAACAACGAGTGGCTCATCGAGCGCCTCGGGCACCGCACTCCACGAGAGGCGTTCATCGAAGCGACGACGGCGAGGGCAGCGTGATAGTCAGAGAATCTGTCCAACGAACCGGGGCCGCAACAACCCCTCGTTAAGTGCCCTACCGATCGATCGAAGATCCGGCGAAGCTCCGTCGCATGCTCCAGGCGACGTTATTGCTGCAAGCGGACCTCGACCTGCCGACCCTGCTCCGCCACGTCATCGAGGAGGCGTGCACGATGACGGGCGCCCAATACGGCGCCCTCGGGGTGCTCAACAACGATCGCACCGGTTTGGCCGAGTTCATCACGGTCGGACTCGGAGAAGAAGAGGAGGACCGGATCGGCCTTCGCCCGACCGGCCGGGGGGTACTGGGCCTCCTCGTCAGTGACCCCCGTCCGGTCCGCCTGGCCGAGCTGGGCAAGCATCCGGACAGCTCTGGGTTCCCGCCGAACCATCCCCCGATGACGTCTTTTTTGGGTGTGCCCCTCCGGGTGCGCGACGTCGTCTACGGCAACCTCTATCTGACCAACAAGCAGGGCTCGTCAGAGTTCACCCACGACGACGAGGCCCTGGTGGAGGCCCTCGGACTCGCCGCGGGCATCGCCATCGAGAACGCTCGTCTGCACCAGCGGGTGAAAGAGGTGGCCGTCTTCGAGGACCGCGACCGGCTGGCCCGGGACCTCCACGACACGGTCATCCAAAGGCTGTTCGCCATCGGGCTCACACTTCAAAGCATCGCCGGCACCGCGACCGGCTACGGAGTGTCGGACCGGCTCGCGGCGGCGATCGTCGACGTCGACGACACCATCCGCCAGGTCCGTTCGAGCATCTTCGAGCTGGGATCTTCGGCCACCGACCAGGGGGTCCGGGCCAGCGTGCTCTCGCTCGTACGCACCCTCACCCCGGTGGTCGGATTCGAGGTCACGGTCTCCTTCGCCGGCCCGATCGACGTGGCCGTGTCCGAGGAGGTCGCCGAGCACGTGTTCGCGACCGTGCGGGAGGCGCTGACCAACATCGGCCGCCATGCGCAGGCCTCCTCGGCCAGGGTGAGCCTCACCGCGGACCGATCGCTCTGTCGGCTCGAGGTGCTCGACAACGGCCGCGGGGTCGAGGAGGGCGGTCCGAGCGATGGGGGCCTCGGGCTGGTCAACCTCCGCCGGCGGGCCGAGAAGCTGGGCGGCCGGTTCGCCATCGAGCGTCCCGAGGACGGCGGCACGTTGCTCATCTGGCAGGTCCCGCTCGACCGGCAGCCACGCGCCCACAAGTAGGCCGAGCTCGTCGCCCGCGGCGACCGGACCCAACGGCTGCGGTGCCACCTCGAACCGCCGAGCACCGAGCACCGGCCGGATCCTGAGTACGGTTTCCCTAGGTGCAGATTGAAGGGCTGTCCACGACGTCAACCAACGAGAACACAAACGCTGGTTCAACCCAAGGGCGGATCGTGGTCGGTGTGGACGGGTCCGACGGCTCGACGCGCGCCCTCGAGTGGGCGGCGGTTCAGGCGGTGCGCACCGGCATGCTGCTCGAGATCCACACCGTCTACGTGCCGGGCTACTTCTTCGTCGCTCCCGACGAGGTCAACGACATCACGCAAAAACTGCTGAACGAGGCGGCCCAGCACGCCGGCGAGGTGGCACCGGGGGTGACCACCGTGGGCAAGGCGCACGACGATGAGGCTCCTTCGGTCGCTCTGATCGACGCCAGTGAGGGGGCGGACCTGCTCGTCGTGGGCTCACGGGGCCATGGGGGGTTCCGTGGACTGGTGCTCGGCTCGGTCAGCCAAAAATGCTCCCTGCACGCGCACTCTCCAGTGGTCATCGTTCACTAGAGGTCGGGAGCCGATCGGATGACAACGCCGGCCATCCGCGTCGAAGGTCTGTCCAAGCGGTTCGGGACCACACAGGCCCTCAGCAACCTCGATCTCGAGGTCCAAGAGGGTGAGGTTGTCGGCTACCTAGGGCCGAACGGGGCCGGGAAGACCACCACCATCCGCCTGCTGCTCGGACTGGTACGCCCGACCGCCGGCCGGGCCGAGATCTTCGGGCTCGACAGCCAGCGCCAGGCGGTCGAGGCGCACCGTCGGCTGGCCTACGTACCCGGGGAGGCCAATCTGTGGCCCTCGCTCACCGGATCCGAGACACTGCACCTGCTCGGGCGGATCCAGGGACGGGTCGACGCTGTGTATCGAGATGAGTTGGTGGAGCGCTTCGACCTCGATACGTCGAAAAAGGTGCGTGCCTACTCGAAGGGAAACCGCCAGAAGCTCATCCTCGTCGCGGCGCTCCAGTGCCGACCGGACCTGCTGGTGCTCGACGAGCCTTCGAGTGGGCTCGATCCGATCATGGAGCAGGCCTTCCGTCTCAGCATCCAAGAGGCTCGTCTCTCCGGGCAGAGCGTGTTCTTGTCCTCCCACATCCTGAGCGAGGTGGAGGCCCTCTGCGACCGGGTGGGAATCTTGCGGGCCGGCCAGCTGGTCGAGATCGGGACCCTGGCCGAGATGCGCCACCTCGCCTCCTTGTCGGTTGAGGCGGTCTTCGACACTCCGCCACCCGACCTTTCACGAGTCCCCGGCGTGAGCGCCATCCAGGTCGACGGCCTTCGACTCCGCTGCCAGGTCAGCGGCAGCGTCGAGCCGCTGCTCCAGGTGTTGGCCGCTGCCGGCGTCCACGAGCTCTTGAGCCGCGAACCTTCTCTAGAGGAGTTGTTCCTCGCCCATTACGGGACCGACGGCGCGCCAGGCCAACAGCAAGACGAGCGTGTCGGCTGAACCGCTCCCTCGGGCGTTGGTTGCCACCGGTCGGCTCCCAAACACCGTGGTCGGTCGTCAGGTCGCCCGGCGCATGGTCCGTTCAGGGGCGCTGTGGGGCTACGTCTTTGGGATCTTCGTCGCGTCGTCGGCACTTGGCTACGCCTCGGTCTACAAGACGGCGGCCTCCCGGGCCGACCTCGCCCGGACGTTCGGGTCGAACCCCGGCGTCAACGCGCTCATCGGGCCCGCGCACGGGATCCAGACCGTGGCCGGATTCACCGCCTGGCGCAGTCTCGGCGTGTTGAGCGTCGTCGGGGCGGTCTGGGGGCTGCTCGCCGCGACCCGGCTGCTACGGGGGGAAGAGGAGGCCGGGCGTTGGGAGTTGCTGCTGGCCGGCCAAACCACCCGGCGCCTCGCTGCCGCGCAGGCGCTCGGAGGCCTTGGCGTCGGCGTCGCCACGCTGTGGGCCATCACGGCGGTCGTCTTGGTGGCGGTCGGGCAGTCGGCAAAGGTTGGCGTCGCCCCGGGCGCGGCGCTGTACTTCGCGACCGCCCTGGTGTGCGCCGCGGCGATGTTCCTCACCGTCGGGGCCTGCGCCAGCCAGCTCTGTGCCACCCGTCGTCAGGCCGCGGCGTTCGGCGGGGTCGCCCTCGGCGTCTCCTACGCGTTGCGCATGGTGGCCGACTCCGGCACCGGGCTCGAATGGCTCCGGTGGGCGACCCCGCTCGGCTGGGTGGAACAGCTCCAACCGCTGAGCGGGCCTCACCCCTTGGCCCTCCTTCCCATCGTCGGCCTGGTGGTGGTGGTCGGGGGGCTGGCGGTGCACTGGGCGGGGACCCGCGACCTCGACTCCAGCATCCTCCCCGACCACACCACCGCCCCGCCCCACACCCTTCTGCTCTCTGGGCCGACCGGATTGGTCATCCGGACCATTCGACCGGTGGCGTTCGGCTGGGGCGGCGCGATCGCGGCCGGAGCGCTGATCATGGGTTTCATCTCCAAGGCGGCTGGCGACGCGCTGTCGGACACGTCGAGTTTCAGGCAGGTGATCACCAGGCTGGGCGGACGAGGGACGGGTGCCGAGGCGTACCTGAGCATTGCCTTCTTGATCATCGCCGCCCTGCTGGCCCTGGTCGCCGCCGGTCAGGTCAGCGCGACCCGAGGCGAGGAGGCCGAGGGCCGTCTCGATCACCTGCTGGTCCGACCGGTGGCCCGATTGCAATGGTTAGGCGGCCGGGTGGTGGTGCCCACGGTCGTCATCGTGACGTGCGCGCTACTGGCCGGGGTCTTTGCCTGGTTCGGCGCGACCAGCCAGCACGCCGGCATCGGATTCACGCCACTTCTCGAGGCGGGACTGAATCTCATACCGCCGGCCATCTTCGTCCTCGGCCTCGGGACGCTCTTGGAGGGTGTCTGGCCACGCGTGGCGGCAGTGGTCGTCTACGGGCTCGTGGCATGGTCGTTTCTCGCCGAGCTCATCGGTGGGGTCATCAACGCCAATCACTGGCTGCTCGACACCTCGGTGTTCCACCAGCTGGCCGGGGCACCCGCCGTCGCTCCCGACCGGACCAGCGCCGGAGCCTTGCTCGGCCTCGGCCTGGTTGCGGGGGCGCTCGGTGCGGTGGCGTTCCAGCACCGCGACCTCGCATCGGCATAGCCGAGGCGCCATCCGGTGCCCGAGGGCAGTCGGCGTGCGTGTGGCTGACCGGTCACGAAGTGACATTTCCCTCTAGTTGCGCCGCCCCGACCCGGCAAGGTTTGACCGGTGGTGGCGTCCGAAACAACCAAACGCGTCCTCGAGGCACTCGCCGACGCACGTCACCGAGTTGAGGTCATTTGGGAGTCCCTCGAGTAGCCGGCTCGATTAGATTGCACCCTGGGCACCACCGATCCTTGCCTCTTCGGACTTCGGCCACGATCCGCACGCTGGGGCGCGCCCACAGTCAGCTACGCCGCACTGAAATCGTCGACCACAGGGCGGCGAGACCCGGCAAGTCCCCCTTTTCGAGGAACTCCAGGGTGGCTCCGCCACCACTCGAGATGTGATCGATGCGGTCCTCCAGCCCGAACTGGCGCACCGCGGCCGCTGTTTCGCCTCCCCCGACCACCGAAAAACCAGGGCCCTCGGCGATGGCCACGGCCACGGTCCGGGTCCCCGAAGCAAAACGCGGGTCCTCGAATACCCCCATCGGGCCGTTCCACAGAACGGTGCCCGCCGTGGCAATGGTCTCGGCGAAGCGCGTGCTCGTGGCCAGACCGATGTCGGCACCCTGCCAACCTGGGGCCAGGTCGGCCTCGAACTGGCGGACCTCGCCGGCAGGTGGACAACCAAGGGCCAAGACGCCATCGGGAGCGAGGGCGATGACGTCAGTTGGAAGTTCGATCTCTGTGTGCGAGCGAACCAGCGACAGGGCCTGGTCAAGCAGCCCCGGTTCCAGGTGCGATGCGCCGACCTCGTGGCCAAGCGCGGCGAGGAACGTGTAACACATCGCGCCGCCCAAGAGCACGTGGTCCGCACGCTCGGCGACCGACTTCAGCACTCCGAGCTTGTCCGCGACCTTGGCTCCGCCCACGACGACGACGAACGGTCGTTCGGGATTGAACAACACTCGGGAGAGGGCCTCGACCTCCCGACTGAGCAATCGACCGGCGGCACTCGGTAACAGTTTCGGGGGTCCGACAATGGATGCGTGGCTTCGGTGACACGACCCGAAGGCATCGTTCACGTAGCAATCGAACCCGTCCACGAGCCGGCGCACGAAATCCGGGTCGTTCGCTTCCTCGCCGGGATCGAAACGCAGGTTCTCCATGACCTCGATTCCCGGTACGAGCGCCGCCATGGCCGTGCGGACCGGTGTCATCGAGTAGCGGGGATCGACCTTGCCCTTCGGCCGGCCAAGGTGGCTGCACACCGTCACCGCCGCTCCCCTTGCGAGTAACCACTCAAGTGTCGGGACACTGACGCGCAATCGAAAGTCATCGGCGACTTCGAAGCCGGCGCCATGGGCGCGCAACGGCGCATTCAGGTCGGCTCGAACCAGCACCCGGCGACCTTCGACGGGCGGAAGATCTTCCAGCACGGGCGGCTTGGCCGCCTGGTGGGTCGGGACGGCGCTCATCTCGATCGCCGTGCTCGCATGGCCCGGCCGGGAGTTCGGGCACCCATCGTTGCCCTGTCCGATCGTTGTCCCGTCGGATCTATCGATCCGCGCCGACACCGAGGTCGCCGTCTCGGGCTCGCAGGATGTCGGACCTGGTCATGGCGATCTCTTCGAGGAAGTACGGACTCAGAGCTGGCCCGGGTCTGAGGTTCGTCCTCGACTCGCGAGGCTGGTGGGTGGTCGAACGTTGCATGGCTGAGTCCTCTCCATTCGTTCCAACGGCGGGTCCGTGTGCCAATTGGATGCCTGGGAGGGGTCGGCGGTATAGGGCCAAAGGTCCCCGGCGCGATGGGCCAAAGACTCCAAGACTTCGATGAGAGCCGTACGGCGCCCGAGGCTGCCGACAGGGAGCTCGGGCGCAGAACATTTCGCCGGCCGCCCGAGCTCGCTTTTCGACCAGTGTGACGGTCTTCGGTTACTCCCTAAGCACCTGGTCCGAGATCGTGCTCGTGGTCATCTTCGCGCTGAGCTTCTTCGTGTTCGCCCTGAGGGGGCTGTCCAAGACGGACTAGGCCCAAAAGCGAGTAGGCCCAGACCGATTAGGCCCAGTGGTGGTCGGAAACCTCACACCTTCTCTGGGACCATGTCGATCGCTCCACACGGGCACTCCTGCGGGCAGAGCCCGCAACCCTTGCAGTAGTCGTAGTCGATCCGGTAACGCTGCCCCGGCCCGAGCTTGATGATCGCGTTATCCGGGCACATGCCGTAGCAGTTGTCGCACTCGAAACAGTTCCCGCACGACAGGCACCGTCGCGCCTCGAAAAGGGCGGTGGATTCGTCGAGGCCGCCGACCACCTCATCGAAGTTCGACTGTCGACGAACCGCGTCGAGATGGGGCTGGACCGTCTTGGGCGCGTCCGAGTAGTACCAGAGGTTGAGACGATCCGGCGTGGCCACCGCGTGGCGGTCGGTGATCGGTGGCGGCTCACTGCGGAGCCACGAATCGATGGCCCGGGCGGCCCGCTTGCCGTGTCCGACCGCAGTGGTCAGGGTCCGCTCGCCGGCCACCATGTCCCCACCGGCGAAGACCCCGGGATGGCTCGTCATCATGGAGGGGCCAACCTCGACAAGGCCGTCCTCGATGGTCACGTCTGACAGTCCCTTGATCAAGGACAGATCGGCCTGCTGGCCGAGCGCGAGGACCAACGAATCCGCCTCGAGCTCTTCGAACTCCCCGGTCGGCTGGGGGAAACCGTCGGATCCGAGCACCATCTTCTCGATCACGAGCGCGCCGTTGTCGGATCCGGCGACCGTCGAGAGCCACCTCATGCGCACCCCCTCTTCGACAGCCTCGACGACCTCCTCGTCGTGCGCCGGCATGCGATCGCGGGTGCGACGGTAGACGACGATCGCGTCGGTGGCGCCCAGCCGGCGAGCGGTTCGGGCGGCGTCCATCGCGGTGTCCCCGCCGCCGTAGACGACGACGCGGCGACCGAGCATGGGCGGCTCGTGCCCGGCCATCTGGTGGAGGAGAGTGACCGCATCGAGGACCCGGGTGGCGTCTCCGGCGGGGATCGAAGCGTCCCTTCCAACCTGGGCTCCGACTGCCACAAAGGCGGCGTGGTGGCCCCCCTCGGCCATGGCCGTCGCAACGTCGGTGACTGGGGAGTCGCACTCGAGCTCGACGCCCATGTTCACGATCCGATCGATCTCGGACTGCACCACCTCGCGGGGCAACCGGTACTCGGGGATGCCGTAGCGCATCATGCCCCCGGGCAAGGAGGCCGCCTCTTTGATGGTCACGGCGTAGCCGCGCCGGCGGAGGTGGTACGCGGCGGACAGACCACCGGGACCCGAGCCGACCACCAGGATCCGGCGCCCGTTGGCCGGGCCCGGTGGAGCGGGCGACCACCCCTGGGCGATGGCCCGATCGCCGAGGAACCGCTCGACGGAGTTGATCCCCACCGCCTGGTCGAGGTGGGCCCGATTGCAGACCGTCTCGCAGGGGTGGAAGCAGGCTCGGCCCATGATTGCGGGCAGCGGGTTGTCCTCCATCATCTGGCGCCACGCCGCCTCGTAGTCGCCCTCCTCGGCCCGATACAGCCAGGCCTGAATGTCCTCGCCGGCCGGACACGCGTCGTTGCACGGAGGGAGGCGGTCCACGTAGACGGGGCGCTCGACCCTCCAACTGCCGGTCTTGTTGGCCAGGCTCGACCCGACATCGAGGGTGATGGCGAACGGCCGGTCCTTCATGACTCCGGCCCCTCGTCGAGTAGGCCGAAGCGGGCGATGGAACGGTCAGCCATGTCCTGCAGCCGGCCGATCAGGTCGGGTCGGGTCGGCTGCCCCGAATCGTCGAACAGGTGCTTGAACCGGCCCTGGAGGACCAGGTAGTCCTCGACGGGCACCCGCCGACGGATCTTCGACACCGCCACGACCTCGCCGTGCTCGGCCTCGAACACCGGGAACAGGCCGGTCTCGGTGGCGAGCCGGGCCAACCGGATGGTGTCGCGGGAGTCGGCCCCCCAGCCGAGCGGGCAGGGAACCAGGATGTGCACGTAGCGGGCGCCCTGGAACGACATCGCCCGCTCGATCTTCGCCTCAAGGTCGTGAAGATCGGCGACGGTAGCGGTGGCCACATAGGGGATCTCGTGGGCCACCGCCAGCAACGGCAGGTTCTTGCCCTGCCCGAAGGGATTGCCCGGTTCGGGACCGACCGCCTCGGTCGTGGCGGTCCGGGCGGCCGGCGGCGTGGCGCTCGACCGCTGGACCCCGGTGTTCATGTATCCCTCGTTGTCGTAGCAGATGAACAGGACGTCGTCGTTGCGCTCGAACATCCCCGACAGGCAGCCGAATCCGATATCCACCGTCCCGCCGTCCCCCGCCTGGGCAACGACCCGCACATCGGTTCTTCCCTTGGCCTTCATGGCGGCGGCGACTCCGGTGGCCACCGCAGGGGCGTTGCCGAACAACGAGTGAAGCCAAGCGATCTGCCATGACGTCTCCGGATACGGGGTGGAGAAGACCTCGAGGCATCCGGTGGCGTTCACCGCCACCAGACGTCCGGCGGTCGCCCGCATCGCCGCGTCGAGCGCATAGCGTGCGCCGAGCGCCTCACCGCAACCCTGGCACGCTCGGTGCCCACAGTTGAGCGAATTGCTGCGATCCGGGCCGGATTGCACGGTGCGATCGTCCGCCCCGAGCAGACGGTTTCCGACCGCGAAGCTGCCGACTTGGTAGAACTTCACCGGTTGGCGGTCCGCAGGCATCTCCGCCTCACACTCCCTGCACCGTGGCGGTGCCCAGGTCACGCAGGACGTTTTCGGCCGTCGGGCCCGAATGCCGATGTTCGGCCATCCGGGCCAGCTCGCGCTCGACGATGCCCCGGTCGAGCTCGAGGAAGGTGAGCCTCTCGGCGTGGCCGGCCGCCGCCGCGCTCAAAACCGGACGAAGGGCGGCACCGGTCACTGGCCGTCCACCCAATCCCGCCACCACGGTGTGGACCGGCAACGCCAGCCCCGTCACCGCCATGGCGATGTCGGTCGAGAGCACTCCGCCGAAGCCCACGCTGAAGGCCTTCTCGACCACCACGACACGGGCCGCACCCTCCAGCGCCAAGCGCACGGCGGCGGCGGGAAACGGCCGGAAGGAGGTGATCCCGAGGACACCGATCCGCGTCCCTTCGTCCCGCATCACGTCGACGAGGTCCTTGATCGTGCCGAGCACCGATCCGAGCGCCACCACCACCGTATCGGCATCATCGGTTCGATAGGTGTGCAGCAACCCGCCCGAGGTACGGCCGAAGGAAGACGCGAAGTCGGTGGCGATCTCGGGGATCCGCTCGAGCGCCTGAAGATGGCGGGCGTGGGCCAGATACCGGACCTCCTCGAACGCATCGGGGCCCACCATGGCCCCGATGGACATCGGGTCGTCGGGATCAAGGACCTGGCGAGGCTCGTAGGGAGGGAGGAACCGGTCGACGTCGTCTTGCTCTAGAAGGTCGACCCGCTCGACGGCGTGCGTGAGGATGAAACCGTCCATGCAGACCATGACCGGCACCGAGAGCTCCTCGGCCAGCAAGAACGCCTGCACGTGCAGGTCGGCGGCTTCCTGATTGGTCTCGGCAAACAGCTGCACCCAACCGGCGTCTCTTGCCGACATGGCGTCGCTGTGGTCGTTCCAGATGTTGATCGGGGCTCCGATGGCCCGGTTGGCCAGCGTCATCACGATCGGCAAACCGAGCCCGCTGGCGTTGTAAACCGCCTCCATCATGAACAGCAGTCCTTGGCTGGCCGTCGCCGTGTAGGCCCGGGCCCCCGCAGCCGATGCGCCGATGGCCACGGACATCGCGGCGAACTCGGACTCCACATTGATGAACTCACATGGGGAGAGCCGGCCCGACTTCACCAGCTCGCCAACCCCCTCGACGATGTGGGTCTGCGGCGAGATCGGGTAGGCAGACACCACCTCGGGGCGGCACAGCGCCACCGTCTCGGCCACCGCCCTCGATCCCTCAATCTGGCGCAGCACGCTCGAGCTCCCTTTCCTCGGCGGTCACGAACCGGAAGGCTTCCCTGGCTGCGGCCACGTTGCCCTCCCCCAACGGCCCGGCGAAGCGTTGCCTGATCGCCGCGACCACCGATTCCTCCGAGACCACCCCGGTCATGCCCGCGAACCCACCAAGTAATACGGCGTTGGGAACCGGACGTCCGATGTGACGCAATGCCAACTCGGTGGCCGGCACCGTGAGCAGGTGGTCGTGGCGAAGGCCGGCGACGAACTCTCCGAGACCGAGATCGTCGAAGCTGCCGGCCGTGTTCAAAAGGATGTAGGTGTCGGCGGTGACCCCCGAGAACAGGTCGACCTGGTGGATCAGCGTGGCGTCCTGGATGATGAGCGCATCGGGGGCCAGCACCGGCTCGTGGGTTCGGATATCCCGCTCGCTGATCCGGCAGAAGGCCACCACCGGCGCACCGGTCCGTTCGGACCCGAAGCTCGGGAAGGCCTGTGCCCACCGGCCCTCGTTGAACGCGGCCACCGACAGGAGCTCGGCCGCCGTGACGACTCCTTGACCGCCGCGGCCATGGATCCGGACCTCGAAGGTCGACCGGATAGCCGACCCACCGGCGGTGACCCGGTGGCCACGACCCCCCATCGTCTCCTGGTGCAGTTTGTGAGTTCTCATCGCCGTCTCTCATCGACGTCCGGCCAGAGCCCGCGGACCCGTACGACGCGGTGCATGGCCGCCGGCTCTGGCCCCACTTCCAGCCTCACCGGCCGCTGGGGCCACGCATAGGGCCGAACGTCACTCCGCGCCTGAGCACAATGGCTCGAACTCCCGATGGGTGAACCGAGACGGGCCGGAAGCACGCCGGAGCGACGGTTGCCGGCCGTCTTGCATCTCGACCGGTCGCCGGTCCGGCCGGCCTGTCCCGTGGAGAACTTGCCCTGTTGTGGACGTAGGGTGGAATCCATGACCAAGCAGGCCAATTCCCCGCCTACGAGGGACAAAGGGACCTCGGTTGCGCCCCCGCCTCCGCCGGGGTGGCGTCATTACCTCTGGCTGGTCGCGCTCGCAATCTTCGTTGTGCTGTTCTTCTTTCTGCCGACGACCAGGCAACAACAGCCGGTCACCCTCAACTATTCGCAGTTCCTGCACGACGTCACCACCCACAAGGTGAAGACCGTCACCATCCAGACGAGTGGCAGCGCGACCGGAGATTTGTCCAACGGCAAACAGTTCACGACCGCGATCCCGCCGCAGGCCGGGCAAACATTCCTCGACCAACTGACCAAGGCGGGCGTCCAAGTCACCGCGCAGACAAGCGGGACCTCGTTCGGGTCCGAGGTCTTGACCTGGGTCATCCTCCTCGCGCCCGTTCATCATCCTCGGTTACCTCTGGTGGCGGCTTTCCAAGGGCGCCGCTGGGCGCATGCAAGGGGCACTCGGAGTGGGTCGTTCGAAAGCGAAGATTTTCGACGAGGAGCGGCCAAAGACGACCTTTGCCGACGTGGCGGGCTATGAGGGCGCGAAGTTCGAGATCCGCGAGGTCGTCGACTTCCTCCGACATCCCGAGCGATACGCCCGAGCCGGCGCGATGGCACCTCGGGGCGTCTTGATGGTCGGGCCACCGGGGACCGGCAAGACACTCCTGGCCCGCGCGGTGGCCGGTGAAGCCGACGTCCCGTTCTTCTCGGTCACCGGGTCGAGCTTCGTTGAGATGTTCGTGGGGGTGGGGGCGGCCCGCGTTCGTGATTTGTTCGAAGAGGCGCGCAAACGAGCGCCGGCGATCATTTTCGTCGACGAGGTCGACGCGATCGGTCAACGAAGGGCCGGCACTGGCCAGGTCGTGTCGAACGACGAACGAGAGCAGACGCTCAATCAGCTGCTCGCCGAGATGGACGGCTTCGATCCGGCCACCGGGATCATCGTCCTGGCCGCCACCAACAGGCCAGAGGTCCTCGACCCGGCGCTGTTGCGGCCGGGCCGGTTCGACCGACAGATCACCATCCCGCTACCTACGCTTTCTGAACGCTCTGCCATCCTGGGCGTCCATTGCCAGGGGAAGAAACTGGACAAGGACGTTGATCTCGAGGTGGTGGCCCGAGGAACACCCGGCTTTTCGGGCGCCGACCTGGCCAACCTGGCCAACGAGGCGGCCATCGTCGCGGTCCGAGCCAAACGAGAGGTGCTCATCTCGACCGACTTCGATGAAGCGCGCGACCGCGTGATCCTGGGTCGCCGCGAAGGCTCGAACGTGCTGCTACCCGACGAAAAGCACGCGGTGGCGATCCATGAAGCCGGCCACGCGCTCGTCGCCGCGTACTCCGACAAGGCCGACCCGATCGCAAAGGTGACGATCCTTCCGGCCGGTCAATCGCTGGGTGTCACCGAACAGCTCCCGCTTTTCGAACGGCACCTCTACGGGGAGGACTATCTCTACGCCGCCCTGACGGTGTGTCTCGGGGGACGGGCCAGCGAGCTGGTCGTGCTGGGGCAAGGGTCAACCGGAGCAAGCAACGACCTTGCCAAGGCGACTGAGCTCGCTACCAAGATGGTGCGCGAATTCGGCCTGTCGCCGGCCGTCGGACCGGTGGGCTATCCCTCGGGAGGCTCGGTGTTTCTCGACGGCGGCGGTGGCGGGTTCTCGAGCAGACCGTTCGCCGAACATACCCAGGCGATCATCGATAGCGAAGTGTCCCGGTTACTCCGAGAGGCCGAACAACGGGCTGTAGACACCCTCAAGGCGCACCGCGATGTTCTCGACCAACTGGTGGAGCTACTGCTGGCCAAGGAGACCGTGGACGGTTCGGAGGTCTACGCGCTCGCCGGTCGCTCTGAGCCGCAGAGCGGAACTCGGGTGACCGTCGCACCCGACCATGGCGTCCCGACCACCGGAGCGCTCAAGACCGTGGGAAATGCGAAGGCGGAGGAGCCCGGACCGGTCGGCTGAGATCCTCTGGGGAACGGATGGTCCAGAATTCGAAAGGACCTTCGCCTCTAGATCGCACGTAGCATGACGTCGACACTTGCAGAGACGTCAGCCGTAACGAAAGGAAGCATGATGTTTGAAAAAGTTCTGCTCGCACTCGATGGTTCCGAACATGCGAGCAAGGCGATCGAAGCCACAAAGGCACTGGCAAAACTGTCGTCCGCCCAGGTCCGGGTGGTCCATGTCCGAGAGTTCGGGTTTGCCGGTCGAGCTGGGCAGGTCGACCTTGAGGACAAGGCGGACGCGCAGAAGATCGTCGATCAGGCCGTATCCGAGCTGACGGCGGCCAGCATCGAAGCAACCGGCATCGTTCGAGGAGCGCTACATGGACAGGTGGCGAGCGAGATCCTCGATGAGGCGGCGGCAGCGGGAACGAACGTGATCGTCATGGGCTCACGCGGGATCAGTGACCTGAGGGGCCTCATCGTCGGAAGCACGACACACAAGGTCCTACATCTCGGGACCTCCCCGGTGTTGGTGGTCCGCTGATCGTTCAAGACATCGCGCGCCCGGCGTACCGAGCGCGCGCGTATGAGTCCCCCGGGTGGTCTGGCTCAGGGTGGTCTGGCTCAGAGTGGTCTCAGGGTGGTCTGGCTCAGTGCTCGGGCGCTCGATTTGGCGCCGGGACTTCCAAAAGCAGTCGGGTCGCCGTCGACAACGAAAGCAGCCCTTGTGCTTCACCACCGGGCGTCAAGACGAGCAGATGACGAAAGCCGTGGTTGACCATCATGGTCACCGCATCGCGGAAGGTCGTACTGGCGGTCACCCAAATGGGCTCCTTGGTGGCAACCTGCTCAACCGGTGCATCCGAGCCCAAGCCGGCCGCCACTGCGCCAGCGAGATCGTGATCGGTGAGCAGCCGGAGGGGACTCTCTCCGACAAGCACACATGAGGTTCCTTCATCTTCCATGACGCCCGCTGCCTCTCGAAGCGAAGCGCTGCCGGGGACTCGTACTGGCTTGTCTAGTGAGATGGCGCTGATCATCGTGTCCACTTCGGTCACCTCATCCTCCAAGAGAGCGGTGAACTCCCGCCCCACTCAATCCAGCATGTGGGCGGCGGGCCATGATCGGTAGGGCCGTAGGTCCCTCCCACTCTCGTCCCGAGAGACCCGGCCGGGGTCTCACCAACAAAGAACTGCCGGCCGAGTCGGTCAACGGTGAACCCGGGTTCTGTCGCCTTCAGTTCGATGGCCGACGATGCCGGCCACGACCCCTGGGAGCGAATGAGGTCAAATGGCCCTGGTGCCCTCCGTAGGCACGCGTCACGCTGAATATGTGACCCGTGGAGGAGAGAGATGAGCAACGTCGGGGATCTCGGACGCCGGGTTGCTGAGCGCCGGTGCGAGCTCGGATTGAGCCCCGAAACGGTCGCGACTCGGGCTGGAATGAACCCTTCCTACCTGGAGACGCTCGAACAGAGTGCGTCCCCCCAGCTCTCCCGATCGGCGCTCCAGCGGCTGGCGTCCGCCCTGGAGACGACGATCGGGAGCCTCACCGGCAGTGGCCTCTTGGAGCCGCCAGGGCGGACGTCCCCGCCAACACGCCCAACACTCGGCACCCTCGATCGTGAGGCCTGTGCAGCTCTGATCGCTACCGGCGGTGTCGGCCGGGTGGTGTTCCACGAGCCTCGAGGGCCGGTCGCGTTCCCGATGAATTTCCGGATGCTCGACGGCGATGTCGTTCTCCGAGCGGCCCCGTCTGCCGCGCTCATGGAGTCGCTCGGACAAGGGCAAGTTTCCTTTGAAGTGGATCACATCGACGAGGCCTTGGGCGAGGGTTGGAGCGTTCTGATTACCGGGGCAGGTCACGTGATAACCGATCCAGCGGAGCGCCAGATGGCACAGGCCTTGGGTGTTAGCCCGTGGGCGGGTGGAGACCGGGATGTCTACGTTCGCATCGTTGCAAATGACGTGACGGGTCGCCGCATCCGACGTCCCTGAAAAGGGCCCGTTGTGCGTTCGATCGACCGGTGACATCGATGACGGCCTTGCAATCAGGAGGAAAACAGACGTGATGGAGCGCACACAGTCAGAAACTGACGTGGCAACGACGCCTCCTGTCCCCACACCCCCGGGCTACCCGTCCGACTTAGAACGTGACGCCACAACGATGTTTGGAACGAGGGTCCATGTTCGGCCGATCCGGCCCGACGATGCCTCCCGACTCGTCGCCTTTCACTCAAATCTCACTCCCCGTTCGGTGTACCGGCGGTTCTTCTCGGCCCATCCGAAACTCTCAGACAAAGAGGTGGAGCGGTTCACGTGCGTTGACTATGTCGATCGGCTGGCCCTCATCGCTGAAATCGGAGACCGAATGGTCGCGGTAGCCCGCTATGACCGCACTCCGGATACTTCCGATGCCGAAGTGGCCTTCGTCGTAGCCGATGATTGCCAGCATCACGGGATCGCCTCACTGCTGCTGGAGTTGCTTGCCGACGCGGCCTGGCGGGTCGGAATCACCACCTTCGTAGCGTCTACATTGATGGAAAACCGCGAAATGTTGAATGTCTTCACCAGCTCGAAATTCGATGTGAGCCACAGTGTCGATTGCGGCGTCGTCGAGATTCGCTTCACGATCGATCCCAAGCTCTGCCATCAGGTCCGCTCGACTGCACACGAGGGAGATGCGGATCGGGTGCGCGATCACCACGGTCCGCCGGCGTGCTGATCGTCAGCGGTCCGATCGACGGTTCGGACCATCACCGCGTCGGCCATCCCGAACGGCCGACGCGGATCGACGCGGTGATGGTCGGGATCGACAACCTGCACCTCGGGTCCGATCTCCAGGTCGTGCGCGGGCAGCCTGCTGATCGTGCGCAACTCACCCGCGTTCACTCACCCAGCTACCTTGACGAGCTGGCCGCCTTCTGCCAGGAGGGTGGTGGCGACCTTGATCCCGACACCTATGCCACCGTCGACTCTTGGTCGGCCGCTCGACTGGCCGCCGGAGCAGGGTTGGCCGCCATCGATGCACTGCGACGCCAGAACGACGGAGTGGGGTTTGTCGCCGCCCGTCCACCGGGCCACCACGCCCTGCGCGACCGGGCCATGGGGTTCTGTCTCCTCAACAACGTGGCCGTGGCGGCGGCGGCACTGGTCGCCGACGGCGAGCGCGTCCTGATCGTCGACTGGGACGTCCATCACGGCAACGGGACTCAGCAGATCTTCTGGAACGACCCCAACGTCCTGTTTGTGTCCACACACCAGTGGCCCCTGTACCCCGGAAGCGGGACGGCGCGAGAAATCGGCGGTACGCACGCCCTCGGTCAGACGATCAATTTGCCTGTTCCCCCTGGTGCTACCGGTGACGTCGTTCGACGTGCCATCGACGAGGTGGCACTGCCAGTGATCGACAGCTTCGCCCCCACTTGGGTGCTGGTGTCCGCAGGGTTCGATGCCCACCGTGCCGACCCGATGGCGGATCTGGCCTTGTCCAGCGGCGACTTCGCCGATCTGGCCCGGGTGGTCGCTGGCTTTGCCCCTGGACCCGGACGGATCGTCTTGTTCCTTGAAGGAGGATACGACCTGATGGCCCTACAAACATCGGTGGCCGCAACCCTGGGCGCGCTGCTCGGGGCCTCCTACGAGGCGGAGGACCCGACATCGGGCGGGGTCGGAACCGAGATGGTGAACCAAGCCAAGGCTGAGCGAGCGGCAGCGGTGCGCCGGGCCGGTGACCTGGTTGTCCCGCCCGGAGGCCTGCTGTGACGGCCCCGATTCAGACAATCGCGGTCGGCTTCGACGGATCGCCCGACGCGCAGGTCGCGGTGCGCTGGGCCCTCGAGTTGACGAATCAGCTCGGGGCCAACGTGGTCTTCGTCCACGCTGCGGGCCTCCTCGAACACATCGAAGATCCACAGGCGGTGCTCGATCTCGAAGAGACGGTATGGGTGCTCACGAGCGACGCCGGCCTTGACCCGACCCGAGCCCGGTGGCACGTGAGCGACGGCGACCCGTGCTCGGTGCTCCTACGAGCCGCCGATCCTCCGATATCCGCCGACCTGGTGGTGGTCGGTTCACGCGGGCAAGGGGCTCATGTCGGACTCCCGCTCGGGAGCACGAGCCATGAGCTGGCGGAGCATGCCACCATCCCGATCGTGATCGTGCCCAGGGGCAACGCCAAGTAGCCGTGCCGAGTGGCCGTTAGGCGGCGGGGCTGCCGATCCTGCGACCGGACACTTGGACGTGTGAGATCGCGAGGTAATGGTCGTGTTCCCCCTTGACCCACGGGGCGACACCGGCATGCCGGGCATGTTCGGACCACCGGTCACCGGTATCGGTGATCTCCTCAGCAAAACCCCGCACCTCGACGACCCACCCTTCCCGGGTGACCGGATCGATGTCCTCGACCTCAAACGCGACGTGGGCCAAGGACGCGTAGGCCAGCTTCACTCCGCTCCCGGTTCGAATCGTGATCGTGCGTCCGTCCATGGCGTAGTTGACCGGGAAGATCTCCGGACGGCCCTCGCGGACGATGGCCAGCCGGCCCAGATTCTGGCGTCTCGAGCAGGGCAAAACACTCGTCTTCGCCGATCTCTTGGAGCTCCTGACCAGGCTCGGACGGCGGGGATCCGTCACCCTCGGCGTGGGCGCTCTCCGGTGTTCCATGATCACGTGGGGTCATGGGCCCATCATGGCCGATGCGACGTTGCGGTCGTAGGGCAATTGGTCATCGTCGACCGCACCGTTTGGCGGTCACTCGACTGCCCCACTCGACTCGGGAGGTGACTCTCGGATCGGCGGCAGGGATCACCCAGGCGGCTCCGCCGTCGCGCCCCATCGCCACTGCTCGATCGCGGGCGGGTCCTCGCCGTGCTCCCGACCGTAACGGCGAGCATCGAGCCGGGCGTCCAGCATCTGCTGGCGTAGCGTCGCCGATCCGGGTTCGAGTCCGGGCACCCGGTCGAGCACGTCGATGACCAGGTGAAAACGATCGAGGTCGTTGAGCATCACCATGTCGAAAGGGGTCGTGGTGGTTCCCTCCTCCTTGTACCCGCGAACGTGGATGTTGCCGTGGTTCGTACGTCGGTAGGTCAAGCGATGAATCAGGAGCGGGTAGCCGTGGTACGCGAAGATCACCGGGCGATCCGACGTGAAGATTGTGTCGAACTCGCGATCGGGAAGACCGTGGGGATGCTCGGTATCGGGCTGGAGCCGCATCAGATCGACCACGTTCACCACGCGCACCTTCAGCTTGGGAAGATGCTGATGAAGGAGCTCGACTGCCGCCAGGGTCTCGAGGGTCGGGATGTCCCCACAACAGGCCATGACGACGTCGGGCATCGATCCTGAGTCGTTCGACGCGAAGGACCAGATCCCCAATCCTCGGGTGCAGTGGTCGACCGCCTCGTCGATGCTGAGCCAGTCGTGCTGGGGTTGCTTGCCGGCGACGATGACGTTGACATAGCTTCGGCTGCGCAGGCAGTGGTCAGCGACTGAGAGCAAGCAGTTCGTGTCGGGCGGGAAGTACACGCGGACAATATCGGCCTTCTTGTTCACCACGTGATCGATGAAGCCGGGGTCCTGGTGGGAGAAACCGTTGTGATCCTGTCGCCACACGTGGCTCGACAACAGATAGTTCAGCGAGGAGATGGGCCGGCGCCACGGAACCGCCGCACTCACCTTCAACCACTTCGCATGCTGGTTGAACATCGAGTCGACAATGTGGATGAACGCTTCGTAGCAGTTGAACAGGCCGTGTCGGCCGGTGAGAAGATATCCCTCCAGCCATCCTTGGCACTGGTGTTCGGAAAGCACCTCCATCACCCGGCCGTCGGGCGCCAGGTGGTCGTCGCCAGGCCGGATCTCGGCATCCCAGGTCCGGTCGGTGACCTCGAACACGTCCTGCAACCTGTTCGAAGCGGTCTCGTCGGGCCCGAAGAGGCGGAAGGTAGACGGATTGGCCCGTATCGTGTCCCGGAGAAACTCCCCGAGCACTCGGGTCGCCTCGTGCAACTGGCTCCCGGGGCTCGAGACGGAGACGGCGTAGTCGCGGAAGCCAGGTAACTCGAGATCGTTGAGCAGAAGCCCTCCGTTTGCATGCGGATTGTCGCTCATGCGCTGGTGGCCGACCGGAGGGAGCTGGCAGATGGCCTCGATCGGCCGTCCGTCGCCATCGAAAAGCTCCTCGGGCCGGTAGCTGCGGAGCCAGCCCTCTAGCTGAGCCAGGTGCTCGGGGTTGGTGCGGACCTCGGCCAGCGGCAGCTGATGAGCACGGTAGGTCCCTTCAATCGGCAACCCGTCGACGACCTTGGGGCCCGTCCAGCCTTTCGGCGTCCGAAGGATCAGCATCGGCCACCGCGGCCGTTCCCGGCTCCGATGCGACCGGGCGGCGACCTGGATCTCAAGGATGTCCGCCACCACGTCGTCGACCGCCGCAGCCATGCGCGCATGCACTGCCATCAGGTCTTCCCCATCGAAGCCACCCGAGACCAATATCGGCCGGTACCCATAGCCGGTGAAAAGTGCCAGCAGCTCGGACTCGGGTATCCGAGCCAGCACGGTTGGGGCGGCGATCTTGTAGCCGTTGAGGTGCAGGATGGGCAGCACCGCTCCGTCCCGAGTGGGATCCAGGAATTTGTTCGAATGCCATCCGGTGGCCGCCGGGCCTGTCTCGGCCTCGCCGTCACCGACCACGCAGGCCACGAGGAGGCCCGGGTTGTCGAACGCCGCTCCGAACGCGTGGCTCAGCGAGTAGCCGAGCTCGCCGCCCTCGTGAATCGATCCAGGAGTCTCTGGGCTGCAGTGACTGGGGATCCCGCCGGGGAACGAGAACTGCCGGAACAGCCGGGCCATCCCCTCGCCGTCTCGAGTGATGTGGGGATATCGCTCGCTGTAGGTGCCTTCCAACCAGGTGTTGGCGACGATGGCCGGTCCGCCGTGACCGGGACCGCAGACAAAGAGCGCATCGAGTGCCAGGGCTTTGATGCTCCGGCTTAGATGGGCGTAGCAGAAGTTGAGCCCGGGGCTCGTGCCCCAATGCCCAAGCAGGCGCGGCTTGATGTCCTCGGCAACCAGGGGACGACGAAGTAGGGGGTTGTCCATGAGATAGATCTGACCCGCGGTCAGATAGTTGGCGGCCCGGAAGTATTCATCGAGCCGGGCCAGCTCGTCGCTATTCGACTGGCGGGACGTCCCGGGACTGTTGCTATCGGTCACTGGGCTGCCTTCCGCTCGGTCGATCGGTCGGTGTGGCAGTTCCATCTGGCATCGTGGGGCACGTGAACATCCTTGTCGTCAACGCCGGCTCGAGCAGCCTGAAGCTTCGCCTGTTGGACGACGCAGACCAGGTCATCGCCTCCAGGGATCTTCCCAGCCCGGACCCCGAACGGGTGGGCAGTGCACTCAACGCCTTCATCGACGAGAACCCCCAGTTCGAGGCGGCCGGGCACCGGGTCGTCCACGGGGGCTCGGTGTTCAGACGACCCATCCTCCTCAACGATGGCATCGATCAAGCGCTCGAGGCCCTGGCCGACCTGGCTCCGTTGCACAATCCACCATCGCTGGCGGCGATTGCCGCTCTGCGGGTATTGCTGCCGAGCCTTCCCCAGGTGGCCTGCTTCGACACCAGCTTTCACGCCGACCTTCCGGCGAAGGCCGCGACCTATGCGGTGCCGCTCCAATGGCGAGAGCAGTGGGGCGTCCGGCGATTCGGTTTCCACGGGCTCAGTCACGCCTGGGCCGCTCGACGGGCCGCCGAACTGCTCGGCCATCGCCAAGATCAACTTCGCTTGGTCACGGCGCACCTCGGTGGGGGTGCATCGTTGGCGGCGGTGGCCTTCGGTCGCTCGGTCGACACCACAATGGGGTTCACCCCCATGGAAGGTCTGGTGATGGCGACCCGCTCGGGGAGCGTCGATCCCGGAGTCTTGCTGTGGGTCCAGCGACGCGGTGGCCTGTCCGCTGATCAACTGGAGGCGGCCCTTGAACTCGACTCAGGACTACGCGGGTTGTCGAGGGTCTCCGGAGACCTCCGCCAGGTAACCGCAGCCGCCGACGCCGGAAACCAGGAAGCACAGCTCGCTTACGACGTCTACGCGTACCGAATCCAGACCTCGGTTGCCGCGATGTGCGCCGCCATGGGTGGGATCGATGGACTGGTGTTCACGGGCGGTGCGGGCGAAGCATCGCCCCGGCTGCGCGCCGACGTGTGTGCCGGCCTCGGTTTCCTCGGTATTCGGATCGATGACGTCCGCAACGACGAACGCAACGGGGATGGTCTGGCGTCCTCCGGGGAGGCCTCCCCGGAGGTGCTCGTCGTGCACTCCCGCGAGGACCTCGAGATCGCGCGTCACGTTCGAGAGCTGCTCGTTTAGGCGCCCGTCGAAAGGCTCCCGCACCGTGGTCACGCACTCACTGTGAGGTGAAGTGCCCGATTTCAGGAGGCCGTGGCGCCGTGAGCCTTCCAGTACTCATTGAGTCGGCCTTGAGTCTTCACGACCCAGATGATTCCCCCGATGATGGGGATGAGCACCCAGAATCCAGTGAGACCCGAGATCGGTTGTTTCTGGCCTTCTCTCGCGAAGAGGTGACCGACCTCGGAGGGGAGCAGGAACACATTGACGATGCCGATGAGGATGGCGAAGAGCAACCCCAGGCCGCCACCGATCCCTTCGCCAGCGTGCGCCTTCATTTCTTTGAAGGAGGCGTACTGCCAATAGAGGCTGTAAATCCCGAGAGTGACCAGGGAGAGCAGGATCACCGCGATCGGACTTCTCAGTTTCCCCACACCGTTGCTGGCCATTTTCCGCCCCTATTCCCCGAGTCACTTGCCCGGCGACCGGGAGCGTAGAGCACGGGCGGCTGACTCCGGAGATCGATCGCCTGGACGGCGGGGCAACTTGGCGAGGCGATCGGGGCCGAGGCCGTCACCGCGCCCGGGCAGTCGTGCTGGCTCCGGCTTCTCTCAGCGGTGGAACAGGGTCGAAAGGCCCTAGCGACTCTGGCTCTCGAGGTTGAAGCTCTTGGGGAATGAGAGGTATCTACCCATGCCCATGAACGTAAGACCCATTCCGACAGTCGACGAGCGGATGAACGACATTCGCATGCGAACCGCCGAGATCGTAAACGACTACATCCTTCCCAACGAGGCGAAGCTGTGGAATCTGCGTCGTAATGGTGAAGTCTCCCAGCACGAACGCCGCGAGGCGCTCCAACTGCGTGAGGAGATCAAGCAACGGGTGTGGGAAGCGGGACTTTGGGCACCTCATCTGCCGAAGGAATACGGCGGGATGGGCCTCGACTTCCTCGCTCACGCCTACATGAATGAGGTACTCGCCTACGCCATCGGTGCAGCGTCACTCTTCGGCGTGGTCGCACCGAACTCGGGCAACCAGACGATCCTCCTCAAGTACGGGACCGATGAACAGAAGCAGAAGTGGCTGCTTCCCCTGATCGACGGGTCGATGCAGTCGGGTTTCTCGATGACCGAACCGCACAATCCGGGGTCCGATCCGCGCTCGCTCGACACGAGAGCCGTCCTCGACGGCGACCAGTGGGTCATCAACGGCCACAAATGGTTCACGTCAAATGGCATCGCCGCCGATTTCTTCATCGTCATGTGCCGAGTCAGCGAACCAGGTAGCGAGCACAACACGGCCCAGATGGTTCAGATCATCGTGCCGTCGAACGCGAAGGGCGTCAACATCGTTCGGGGTATCGGGATCTGGGGGCGCGACACCTCCGACCATTGCGAAGTGATCTACGACGACGTCCGCGTCCCTGCCGAGAACGCACTGGGACACGTTGGACAGGGTCACCAGGCTGCCCAGGATCGCCTCGGAGCGGGCCGCATCTTCCACTGCATGAACTCCGTTGGTCAGATGTGGCGGGCCTTTGACCTGATGGTCGAGCGCGCCTGCCAGCGCAAGGTCCACGGCGGGCTGCTGAAGGAGAAGCAGTTCATCCAGGGGTTCATCGCCGACAGCTACATCGACATCCAAGCTGCTCGACTCATGACGATTCACGCCGCTCAGAAGATCGACCAAGATGACGGTTCAGCCCGGACCGATATCTCGGCCATCAAGATCTTCGTGCCCGCCGCGTACAGCCGAGTGGTCGACCGTGCCATCCAGGTATGGGGCGCGGCGGGGGTATCCAACGACCTGCCACTGGCCGGGATGTACCTGGGGGCACGAACCCTGCGGCTCGCCGACGGTCCCGACGAGGTCCACAAGATCCTCATCGCCAAGAACGTCGTGCACCGCTACGAGGTCGGGGAGAGCTGGGACTTCGGGAACTGAGCGATCACCACCGATCTGGCAACTGATCCGCCCGATGGGCATCGCCCTGGGAGCCAGACCTCTACTGCTTGTGCTCGGGCTTGGACGATTCGGACAAGATCTCTTCGTACAGAGCCACGTGCTCGTCCACCATTCCGGTGAGTGAGAAGCGCTCGGCAACATACGATCGGCAATACGATCGATCGATCGTGCCCACCTTTGCGAGCGCCTCAACAAGGGTCGCCGGGTCGCTGCACACGAAGCCGACTCGGCCATCCTCCACTATCTCGGGGACAGAGCCGCGTGCCGTCGCGACGACCGGGGTCCCGCAGGCGAGAGCCTCCAACATGACCATGCCGAACGGTTCCGCCCAGGCAATCGGGTTGAGCAGACAGGTGGCGTCGGCCAACAGATCGAGTTTGGTCTGGCGGTCGGCCTCGCCGACGAATCGGATGTCCCCTCCGAGCAACGGACGGACCCGGGTCTCGAAGTAGTCGACCTCCATCGGTTCTGAGCACTTAGCGGCGATCAGGAGAGGAAGACCAGCCCGCCGGGCCACCGCCGCCGCGACGTGAACGCCCTTGTCCGGGTGGCACCGACCCAGGAAAAGAGCGTAACCACCTTGTCCCCGGCCAACCGGGAACCGGTTCACATCGATGCCATGGTGAATGACACGAGCCACGCGGACACCAGGCGCCATCGAAGCCTGGTGTCGCGATATGGCGATGATAGGTACCCGATCGCAAATGGCTCGATAGAAGGGATTGAGATCGCCCTCGAACGGACCGTGATTGGTGGTGACCACTCGGAGGTGGGGGAACCACTCGGAGTAGAGCGGGCCCACGAGCGTGTGGTCATGAACAATGTCCACCTCGTCGAACTGGTCGTACGCGTAAAGAACGTGGTTCAGTTCCGACGTGGCGGTACCCGCTCCCACCCCGATTGAGTGCTCGTAGAAGTGGCACTTGGGGACCGGAGACGTGCTGTCACCGGTCGTGACGAGCAGTACCTCGTGTCCCCCGGCCTGCAAGCCCTGAGCCAGGTTGTCCAGAACGGCCTCGGTCCCGCCGTAGGCAGGGGGAGGCACCGGCAACCATGGCGGCGCCACAATGGCAACGCGCAAGCTCTACCCCTTCCGTCTACGACGACGTGTGTCCATCGTCACCTCTCGCTTCTCGCCACCAGGGCACCGGCATGTCATTGTTCGAGCGCGACCTATTCCCCTAGGGGAACCTGCCAACGCAGACGGGTCCCGCCGGTCGGTGGGCTTTCAATGACAAACGTCCCGTGCAGCTTCTCTGCCCTGCGCCGCAGGTTGACGAGGCCGAGACCCCCGGCGGCTGTTTCGGTCCCGCCCAGCCCGCGGCCATTGTCCACCACCTCCAGGCGACACATGCCGTTGTCCACACTAAGGGTCAGATTGGCGCTGGTGGCCCCCGCGTGTCGTCCGATGTTGGTCAGCGACTCTCGGACGGTGGCCAGCAAATGTTCCGCTATCTCGCCGGAAACAGCCGAGTCCACCGGACCGTCGAACAGCACCGGTACCTCGAAGCCGACGACCGGGTCGAGTTCACGGACTACGGCGAGAACGTTGACGCGGACTCCTTGATCGATGTGCGCCGCCCCAAGTTCGTAGATGGTGGATCGGACCTGGCGAATGGCGTCGTCGATTTCGGAGATCAACATGGCCAGCCGATCCGCTACGGGTCCCGCGGCGGTCGCTCCCCCCACAGTTTGGAGAGAGAGCCCTATTGCGAAAAGGCGTTGTATGACCGTGTCGTGGAGATCTCGGGCTAGGCGGTCCCGATCCTCGTAGACGGCGATCTCCCGGACGCGCTGGTGCAGTCGAGCGTTTTGCACCCCGATGCCGGCCGCCAGCGCCAGTGCTTCGGCCAGTACCTCGTCGTCGTGACTGAACTCGGACCAACCGACTTTGTTGGTCAGATACAGGTTTCCATAGACCTCTCCGGATGCCTTGATCGGCACTCCGAGAAACGACGTCATGGGAGGGTGGTTGGGCGGGAAGCCATAGCTGTCGGGGTGAGCGGTGAGATCGGCGAGGCGCAGAGGCCTCGGGTCGGTAATGAGCAGACCCAGAACGCCGCGTCCGGTCGGGCGAGCTCCGATCCGATCCTCTTCGTCGGGTTCGAGCCCGACGGTGATGAACTGGCCCAGAGCACTTCGCTCCTCGTTCAGGACCCCAATCGCGCCGAAACGAGCGCCGGTCATCGAGCGCGCCTCTTCGATGACGTGCCGGAGCAAGGCGGAGAGCTCGAGGTCGGCCTCGATCAGCAGCGTCGCCTCAAGGATCCGGCGAAGCTTGGCGGGATCCTCGATGGAGTGAAACGGCATGTCGATCCCTTAACGGCAAGCGGTGTTCGGGCAGCCTCACAGCAGGCCGGAGGCAAACTGAGTCGGTGCCGCGGTAACCGTATGGCTACCTGAACCCGCCTGAAATAGGGCACACCCTCAGACTGGTAGGGCATGCCCCGCACGATCATCGGGTCCCGGCCCACCCCTGGCTGCAAGAATGTCCAGGCCAATCGCGGTCCGGCGACATCGCCCGTCGAGAGCGCGAGGACTGTTGTGCCGACCTTGGAGTGCCTCACAATGTCCGAGTCCGCCACCGTGCTGCGTGCCGTGATCGCCAGCGACAACTTTCTGACCCGAGAGGGCTTGGGTTGCCTGCTCGGCGGTGTCCGGTCGATCGACGTGGTCGCCAGGGTCGACAGCCATCCCGAAACTCTCGAAGCCGTGAGTCGGTATCACCCAGATGTGCTCGTCGTCGGCATTCGTACCCCCCGGGTCAACGCCGAGGCAGCGGTGAGCGCCGCCCAACACCTACGCGCAGAGCACCCGAACCTCGGCATTGTGGTCGTCGCCGAGGCCGGTGACGGTTATGCCCTCGAGCTCTTACGCAACGGAGCCGCTCACGTCGGCTACCTGCTGGACGATCGCATCGGCGATCTCGAAACCCTCGTCAGTGCCATTCACAGTGCCCACGCCGGCGACACCGTTCTGGATTCCTCCGTCGTGAATGCTTTGGTACGACGCCGAACTCCCACCGCGCTCGACGCGCTCTCGATGCGGGAACTCGACGTGTTAACCGAAATGGCGAGTGGATACACCAACAGCGAGATCGCCCGGCACCTGGCTGTGTCGCAGAAGGCCGTCGAGAGACAGGTCACCGGCCTCTTCCGTAAGCTCCGCGTCCCTGACTCGAAACGTTTCGATCGCCGGGTAGCCGCAGTCTTGACTTACCTGCAGGCCATCGGCGAACTGACCAACCAAGGACCATCGTCGGCGACTCCGCAGACCTAGGTTCTGTTGGATTTGTCGGGACTCGAGCCCTTCCGCCGTGTGGCGCAAACGACTCGTCGATTGTTACGAGCAGTTGGCGCAGCGACCCAGGATGGCGAAGTGGTGGGGGTCGATGGAAAAACCCAGCTTTGCCCTCGCCGTCCGGGCCAACCCCCGGAAGAGGTCGTCGGGGGCCTCGATGGTGGCCCCGCACTCTTCGCAGATGAGGTGAGCGTGGGCGAGGGAGGCCAGCTGGTACGTGGCCGGCCCGTGCCCGAGGTGGGTATGGACGATCACGCCAAGGCGTTGGAGATCTTCGACGTTGCGATAGATGGTGGAGATATGCACGTCGGGCGCCCTGGCCTGGACCGCCGCGGCCAGGTCCTCGGCGCTCAGATGACCTTCGGCCTCAAAGAGCACCTCTAGGAGGATCCGCCGTGATGTCGTGGCGCGCCCGCCCCGGGCTCGCACCAGTGCCAGCACGTTGTCCACCGTGGAGAAGTCCATCTCCATGGGGTTCGGCGGCGCGAGCGGCTTGCTCATAGAAACCAGGATAGAGGGTGAACCACCGATGCGTATAGTGACCACTTGCGACTGATTTGCATTTAGGGGAAGGTGGCGATGTAGGGTCGGCTCGGTCGAAGCAAGGCTGAAGGCCACACCGCCGCCCCGCCGCGTGTTCAGCCACCCCGTTCACCAACCAGACCGAGTGAGAGAGAGGAGAGGCCATGGTCATGACCGAGACTTCTCCCTCGCAGGGGCGGATCAGGCGGTTCCGCAACGCACTCAGCCCGAGCGACTGGCGACGCACCAAGGGGATGTTCGCAGTCATTCTGCTGCTCCACGTCATTGGATTCGGCATCTTCATCGCCTTCGTCGTCCCCGGTCATTACAAAGGACTCGGCATCGGCGTGAGTGCCCTCGCCTACACCTTGGGGCTGCGTCACGCTTTTGACGCCGATCACATCTCAGCCATCGACAACACGACGCGCAAGCTCATGAACGACCGAAGAGAAGTCGAGGGTGCAAAGCGCCCGCTCAGCGTGGGCTACTACTTTTCCCTCGGCCACTCCACCATCGTCATCGCTATCGGCGCCAGCTTCATCATCGCCGAGAAGGCGGTATACGGCGCCGTCTCGCACCACAGCTCTGGGCTCGAGCAGTTCGGTGGCGTCTTCGGGACGATCATTTCGGCCGCGTTCTTGTACCTGATCGCGGTGCTCAACGTGGTCATATTGACCGGAATTATCAGGGTGTTCGTTTCGATGCGTCGGGGCGCCTACGACGAGGCAGAGCTGGAAGCCCAGCTCAACAACCGGGGCCTGATGTACCGCTTCTTCGGCAAGTGGATGAAGGCGATCAACCAGGAGTGGCAGATGTACCCCGTCGGGGTCGTCTTCGGGTTGGGTTTCGACACGGCCACCGAAGTGGCGCTGCTGGCGACGACCGCCCTGCTGGCCTCTCAGGCGCTGCCCTGGTACTCCATCATGTGCCTGCCCATCCTGTTCACCGCCGGCATGTCGCTCATGGACACGATCGACGGTTGCTTCATGAACGTCGCCTATGGATGGGCGTTCTTCAACCCGGTCCGCAAGGTCTATTACAACCTGGCCATCACCGGGCTCTCGGTGGCCATCTGCTTCTTCATCGGCACCATTGAGGTCCTCGGCCTCTTGCCGATGGAACTACACATTCACGGTTCGTTCTGGAACTTCATGGCCAGCTTCAACATCAATGCCGCCGGTTTCGTGATCGTAGGGATGTTCGTTGCCACCTGGGCGGTGGCGCTGGCGATCTGGAAGTACGCCCACGTGGAGGAGAAGTGGTCCGCCAAGCTCAAGGGGGCTGAGGGCGTTTCGACGGCATAGCCCGCACCGTGGATAGGCGCTCCCGAGCCGAACCCAGGCCGCGAGAGCCCCAAACTCCCGTCGTTGTCAGCGCTCCCACCCAAAGCGCCCGGCGGAACGTGCAACGGGGACCGGGCCGCTCCTGACTTCCCGGAGCGCCGTGGTGCCAGCGAACTCCAAGCCCGTCGACATGCCAACCAGCCGGGCGATCTGTTCGTCGGCTCCCTCGTAGCGAACGATCCGGCCATCGAGACCAGCCATGGGCCGGGGTCCAGCCTGCCAAGTGGTGAAGGGGGCTGCTCAGGGCCCGATCCGACCGGGCCAGCTTGCGAACTATAGGGGATACGAATATTTTTCCTTAGGGCGCCCGAATAGAGTGTTGCCCACGATTCGCAGCCGCACCCGCTCAAGCACCTCAGCGTCCCTAGGGAAGCCTCATGACGACACCGCCGCCACCACAGCGATCGTATGTCGGCCCGGGGCTTTTTGTGACCATGACGCGTCGCTTGGGTCGCCGGGTGCCGACTTGCTGTGCCCTGGTGTCGGCGGTCGTACTCTTGGGCGCGTGCGGACCGTCGGGGTCGATACAAGCCACGGGGGCCGCGAAGAGCGCCTGCCAACAAGTGAGCGCGATGCTCGGCAAGGGCCCGGACCCTGGTGCTGACCCGGTCGGTTACGCAAAAACCCAGATCCTTCCTCGGAACCAGATCGAGACCTCGGACAAGGACTTGAAGCGAGCCATCGACGACCTTGCCTTGGTCTACCAGCAGTTCTTTCGCACCAACGGCGGGGCCGCCGCAAAACACGCGCTGAGCCGAGCCGCCGCCAAGGTCAACACCATCTGCCCAGGTGCCGCGTGGTGAGGACCACCAACTGCTCCGAGCTGGGCCGGGATCGTCGACGCAGCGCTGGTGGTCTCCGTCTCGAGAAACGTGAGCCACGGTGAAAGAGCCACGGTCGGTGCCGAGACGACGGTGGGGCTGGGTGCTGGCGGCGGTGACGATGGCCGGATCGTCGCTGGCGGCCTGTGGGTCTTCGTCGGGATCGGGTCAGTCGATCACGCTCTACAACGGCCAGCACGAGCAGACGACCGAATCGTTGGTCGCCGGCTTCGAGAAGGCAACCGGGATCACCGTCAACGTGCGCAACGACGACGAGGACATCTTGACCGACGAGATCGTCACCGAGGGATCAAACTCCCCGGCCGACGTCATCTACACGGAGAACTCACCGGCGCTCGAGTACCTCCAATCCAAAGGTCTCCTGGCCGCGGTCAATCCGTCCACCCTGGCTCGCACCTCGAGCAGGTACAACTCGCCTCAAGGGGACTGGGTCGGAGTGTCGGCCCGGGTGAGTGTCCTCATCTACAACCCCGGGCTCATCGCGAAAAACCAGCTTCCCACCACGGTCCTGCAGCTGGCCGATCCCCGCTACAGCGGCAAGCTTGCCTTCGCGGCCGGGGAGACCGACTTCCAGCCCATCGTCACCTCGGTCGCGCACACCTACGGGAAGGCGGCCGCGCTCAGCTGGCTGGACGGGATCAAGGCCAACGCCGGCGGCCACATCTACCCCGACAACGAGACGATTGCCGACGAGGTGAACCGCGGCGCGGTCGCTTTCGGGGTGGTCAACCAGTACTACTGGTACCGGATGCGGGCCGAACTCGGCGCGTCGAACGTGGATTCGGAGATCGCCTACTTCGCCCCACATGACCCCGGCTACGTGCTTGACGTCTCCGGGGCGGCTGTCCTGAAGTCGAGCAAGCACCGGGCGGCCGCCCAGAAGCTCCTGGCCTTCATCGTGTCCCGGAAGGGCCAGGAGATCATCGCCCATTCGATCAGCTTCGAGTACCCCATCGCCTCGGGGGTGACCACCACCCAGCCCGAGACCCCCTTCGATCAGCTGCAACCGAACTCCATCACGATTCCCGAGCTCGGTGACGGCTCGACGGCGATCGCCCTACTGAAACAGGCTGGGCTGTTGTGACTGCTCCCGGCTCGGCGTGGCCTTGGCGCACCGATGTGGAGCCATCGACGACGTGACCACGATTCAGGAACTCGCGCGTGTGGTCGAGGTCCCCACCGAGGTGGCCCCTGCTCGTCGGAGGGATCGGCCGTGGCCCCTGCTCGTGGGGAGCGGCGTTGTCGCCGCCGTGTTGTTGGCGCCGCTTGTCTTTTTGCTGATTGAGGCGAACGGGGCCGGGGCCAGCACCATCGCGCACCTCATCTGGCGGTCTTTGACCCGGAGCTTGCTGTGGAACACGGTCCGGCTGACGGTGGTGGTCACCTTCTTGTGCGCGGTGATCGGCACCCTGACGGCATGGTGCGTTGAGCGAACCAACCTTCCGGGCCGCCATGTCTGGGCGGTGCTGGTCGTCGTCCCCTTCGCGATCCCCGACTTCGTGGTGAGCTTCGGGTGGGCATCCCTCAGCACCTGGGTCCAGGGTTTCCAGGGCGCGGTGCTGGTCATGACCTTGGCCGTGTACCCGCTCGTGTACCTTCCGGTGGCGGCCAGCCTGCGGAGCGCAGACCCAGGCCAAGAGGAGGTCGCCCGCAGTCTCGGCCTCGGGCCGCTCCGAACCTTCCTGCGCGTCACCCTCGGTCAGGCCCGTGGTGCGATCCTCGGCGGCTGCGTCCTGGTCGCCTTGGTGCTTCTGGCCGAGTACGGGGCTTTCGAGATCCTCGGCTACCAGACCTTCACCACGGAGATCTTCACCGAGTTCCAGGTCTCGTTCAACGTGCCGACGGCATCGGCCCTTTCGCTCGTGCTCGTCCTGCTGGGCATCGTGGTGCTCGGCCTTGACGCAGCCGCTCGCGGCAAGGGCCGGGTGGCACGCACCGGTCCCCAGGTCCAGCGGGTCACCCAACGCCAAGACCTCGGGAGGGCAAAGCTCCCCGCCTTGATCGGCTTTGCGGTGCTGGTCGGACTCGCTCTAGGTGTGCCGATCGCGTCCAGTATCTATTGGATGTTCGAGGGTGGCGCCCACGCACTCGGCGGTGTTTCGATCCTCGACGCCGGTTGGCACACCGCCTTCTACAGCGGGGCCGCCGCCGCCATTGCCACGCTGCTGGCACTCCCCGTTGCCCTGCTCGCCGTTCGACACGACAGCCATGGCGGCCGGCTGCTCGAGCGCAGCACGTATCTCGTCTTGGCCATGCCCGGCCTAGTGATCGCCCTGGCGCTCAGCTACTTCAGCAATCACTATGCGAACGACTTCGGTTACCAGAGCGCTCCGCTCTTGATCCTGGCGTACGCCATCTTGTTCTTCCCACTCGCCCTGGTCGGGGTACGAGCTTCGGTCGCGTACGCCCCCGTCAACTTGGAAGAAGTCGCTCGCTCGCTCGGACAAGGGCGTCTGGCCGTCCTTCGACGAGTGACGCTGCCCCTCGTCGGCCCGGGGATCGCCGCCTCTTTCTGTCTCGTCTTTCTCGCCGCAGTCACCGAGCTCACGGCCACGCTCATCTTGGTCCCGACCGGCGTCCAGACCCTGGCCACCCAGTTCTGGGCCTACCAGCAGAACCTCTCCTATGGGCAGGCAGCCCCCTTTGCGCTCGTGATCATCGCGATCGCCGCCGTCCCCAGCTTTGTCCTGAGCCGCTACTTTGACCGGCTGCCGACCCGAGCCACGCGACTGGCCTGAGGACCGCGCCAGCCGACCTCGATCGCTCCTCGACCGTGGCCCGCCTACTCGGTCGGAGGGGTCGGCTCGGTCGGAGGGGTCGGCTCGGTCGGAGGGGTCGGCTCGGTCGGAGGGGTCGGCTCGGTCGGGGTCGGCGACTCCTTCGAGAAGCGCAGGCCTGGCGTAACGAGGTCGCGGTGGGTTTGCAGGATGACGGTTGCAACCAGGCCGATGTAAAGCACTACGAGGAGATGGCGCACCACCGGGATCCGCCCGCCGCCCGCACCGAAGACACCGGGCCCGGCGATTTCAAACAGGAGGTAGATCGCCACGACCACGGCGACAAGGAGGGTGAGGACGGCCAGGAAGGCCACCGCGGCCACATAGCTTCGCGCCACCCGCCGGGACGGGCCCAAGTCGCCGTCGGCACCGGCGAACAGGAGCCCACGACGGAGGTGGACGACGAGGATGGCCACACTCACCAGCGTGATCAAGCCCCCCAAGACCACACCTCGGGCCGCCGCATCCCCGATGGGATGGATCCCCGATCGGACGACGCCCGGGTGGCTGCCGATGAGCTGAACCAACGATGACACCACCGTCGCCGAACCCACAACAGCGGCGAACAGAGCCACGAACGATGTGGCGAACAAGTACACCGACAGCGGGCGCCGGCCGCTTGGGTCGGGCTCGGCCCGATTGGCAACGACAACGATGACGAAGACACCGACGATGGCGAGGAGTACGACCACTGCGAGGAGGCCGAGCAAGATCACGACCAGCGAACCGAGTCCACCTAGCCCGCCGAGTCCGGCCGAAGGTTGCGCCAATGGCACCGCCCGAACCACGTGGACGCTCCCCCCAGAAGTGATCACGGTGTTCATGAGCCGCCCCCCAGATTCCGCCCGGTACCCGGTCGCACCGCCGGTTGAGCCTACGTCGGATCGAAGCCTCTCTCCTGGTCCAGACCAGTGAACGCCTGCGGGATCAGGAGAAACAAGGCGACATCGGGCGCTGTCCCCGACATCGACTTGTGAGACCAAACGGGCCCATCCTTTCGCCGAGGTAGTCGAGACGAGCGGCCTCGTATCCTTTGTGACATGACCGTGCCGAACGATCCCTTTTCTCTCGTGCGCCCGGTGTGGCCGCTGTCGGACCGAGGCCTCGGGCAGCGTCTGATCGACCTGGCCTTGCTCCCATTCATCGCCGGGCAGCAGCCCTTCGCCCGCCAGGCTTCGTTCTCCGATTTCGATGCCATCGACCCGTTCATTCCCCCGAACGCCGTGCTCGACTGGGAGTACGAACAGGAGGGCGGGGAACACCACCAGCTGCTGCATGGGGATGGCTGGCGAGTCCACCTGTTGCTCATCCGGCGCCGGCCGGAGGTTCAGGTGCTGATCACCGCCGAGACGCCCGAGCTGGCCGAAAAGGTGCTCGCGGAGATCCGCGGGGGCGTGCCCAGCCCCACCGAACCCGGGGAGCAGGCGCGAGTGAGCCTGTGGAGCGCCGGAAGTGCGGGGTCACCGACACGGTACCGGCGCTGGATGGAAGCGCCCCGCTGGTCGGGCATCGTCCAGAACTACCCGGCCGACGTGGGCCGTGCGCTGGCCCAGGTGATGTCGATGGAGCAAGCCGTCGAGCGGGGCGGAAGGCTCATCTTGTGGTCCGGGGAGCCGGGGACCGGCAAGACGACGGCCGTTCGGGCTCTGGCCCGAGAATGGATCCGGTGGGCCGACTTCCACTTCGTGCTGGATCCCGAGGAATTCTTCGCTGGTCCTGACTACCTGATGCATGTGGTGACCGCGGAGGATCAGTGGTGGGAACGGGGCACCACTAGCCCCGACCGCTGGAAAGTCCTGGTGGTGGAGGACGCCGATGAGTTGATCAGGGCCGATACCCGCCGGTCGGCGGGAGCGTCGCTCGGGCGTCTGCTCAACCTGACCGATGGCATCTTGGGCCACGGCATGCGCGTGCTCCTGCTCTTGACCTCAAACGAGCCTGTGCATCGGCTGCATCCGGCGGTGGTGCGACCAGGCCGCTGCCTGGCCGACGTTCAATTCGCCCTGTTCACCCCGACACAGGCCGCCAAATGGCTGGCTGGCGCCGGCAAGCCACCGTCTCGGGAGAGCACGCTGGCCGAGCTGTATCGCCTGCGCGGGGATGTCGACACCATCACTACCCCGCGATCTACCCCCCATGGGTCGGCCTATCTCTGATGTCAGAGAGCCGCGCCGAAAGCCCCTGGCCCGTTTCCATCACGGTTGGCGTGCTGGCGACACGGCGCGATCACGCGCGTCCACGCCGTCTCGACCTGCACTCGAAGAACCGTCTCGAAGACGTCATTTGGGTCCTTCGGTGCGATGACCCGCGCCCGGAGGGGGAGGTTCGACCCCACGTCGGGACTGAACACCCGAAAGAAATCCCACTCGGGAATGGAATACACCGATCCGCCCTGGGTCTTAGCGATTTAGCACACCTCGGCTCCGACCCACGGCGACTGCTACAGCCAAGCCGAGCACACCGAGGTCTCGCACCACAATGTCGTTTATTCCGGTCACCCCCAACGACACGACGATCTCGACCATGAGGAGCGCGCCAACCGCGCCCGCTGCCCTCGGAGCCACACCAACCACTAGAGCCACGGCCAGCACGAAGAGCACCAGCCCATGAACGAGGACGAGCACCAACGATGCCGTCGACGTTGCCGGCACGACCGGTACATATCCCGTCCACAGGCGTGGGTCGACAAGTTCGTGATAGCCAAACCACGCGAACACGAGCCCCAGAACGAACCGGGTGAAGGTCGCGGCCCATGTGGCGTGCACCATTTCCTGGGTCGTCGGGATCGGGAGACGGAGGGAACTGGCGACCGCCGGACGATCCACCGGTTCTCTGGTCCGAACACCGCGCACATGTGAGCGTGGAGGAGGAACAGCGCGGCGACGCTCACGGGCAGCACGAGTGCCGGCCAATGCTCAGCCCTCCACGATTCGGCCCTGGGGGTTTGTTACGACGAGGCCGTCGTCACTGGGATCGAGTTCGGTCGTTCCAGAATCATCACCCAAGTTGGCCTCGACAAAGTAGACCTTGTCAGTCGACGGATAGGTCTTTTTCGATGCTGTCTGGGAACTGCCAGTGGCCGAGATCGCGACGACAACGTTCCCCCCAGATGACTGAGTGCTGATGTTGTAGCCGGCCATGGCCTGCTGTGCCGACGCTGACACCGGCCCCGGGTAGATGGGGTAGGTAAAGCCAGCGTATTGGGTGCTGGACAATGCGGGACCGAGCTTGGTCGGCGGCGAGCTCGTGGAGGTGGAGCGAGTGGAGCCGCTGGTGGAGTTTGCAGCCGCACGGGTTGTGGTTGTGGTTGTGGTTGTGGTTGTGGTTGTCGCAGGTGGCCTCTTTTGGCTATGCCCTGGGCTTGCCGTCGATGCCGCGACCGACGGCAGGGCGAGGCCACGGTTGCCGTAGCCGTGTGTGGCAAGGGCAATGGCGAGTACCACCGCTGCTAGCAGCACTACCAGGCCGACCGTGCCGACGCGTTCGGCTTTGAGCCAGCGGGCCAGGCCGGGTGCCAGCTTCCCGAGGTTGACACCGACGGGGTCAACAGCTTTGTTGCTGGCCGGCTTCTTCCCATGGCGCCTCATTCCAATCACCCGGGCCAGCCAGGGACGTCCATCGCGCTATGCCAGCCCTGCGCCGCTACAAGGAATGGCTCTGAGGGCTCCCGCCTTAGTGGAGTCGAGAGTGGCATCGATAGCGGTCGGCAGATCGAAGGCACTGCAACACCGTACGGAGCGAACCTGACAACGAGATGAAGCGAGGTGGCCTTCCGATAAATGGTTGATAAGAGACCGGCGATCGGCATATCGATTTAGCGGCACTGCCGACGGCAGCGCATTTCCTTCACGCTTCCTTCAGGCTCATGGACCCAGACTTTCCCTATGAAGGGCGTTCCCACCGAGCAAGCTTCTCCGCTCTCTGGGTAACGGTCGTCCTTTGCCCACTAGGCCTAACAGGTCATTGCCAAGGGATGACAGAAGCCGTGAAGCAGCTTTTCGCCAACATCCACGCGGATGTTGCTCCAGTTCGGCCGGGCCGGTGACGGGGACCGGCACAGAATCCCAATCGCCCAAACAGCGAGCATGGTCATCGAAACATGGGACCAACGCTGGGTGAGACATCTGTCAGCAACGCTGATCGTGATCGTCGTCGTGATGCTGGCACTGGTCGTCGGCGCCGTGGCTGTAGGAGCTGGTCGATGGAGACAAGCCCGTCGTTCCAATCACGGGGAGGCGATGGACCGCTTACGTGCGCTTGCCCACCGCTACGGGGTAGACGAAGACGAAGACGGTGACTCACCGATTTGGCCTGCTTCGCATGAGCCCTGGAAACCCCCGTCACCCTACGCAACGTCACCGCGCGAGCCCTCGGGTACCCCGCGACACCTGGTACGGGAGCACAGGCCCTCCGATCTGAACTCGCCGATTGTGGGCCCGACATCGCGTCTTCGCGGCCTCGGTCCGTCGCCGTCCATCTATTCCGTGCCTGCCCCGAACGTTGGCTCGCCAACGTCGATGTTCCCCGGTGAGGCGGCACTGACGGAGACGCGAAAGGGCGGGCCGAATCGGCTGGAGGGGTTTCGCCGGCTCGAAACGGTGTCGCGGGCGCCGGTCCCCAGGTTCGTCGATGAAGCGGCTCGACTGGCCGGGGTATTGGATGATCCCGTTGCCAGGGGGCCAGGGGTGGAGGCCAACGCTCGCCTGACCGCGACCACCGGGCTGCTTCTCGTCGTGCTCTTCTTCTTTGAGGGTCTGACCATTCCGATCATCGGGCGGTTCCTCACCTGGCACATCGCCATCGGTCTCGCCTTGATCCCTCCGGTCCTCCTCAAGATCGGCTCGACCCTATGGCGGTTCGGGCATTATTACTGGGGCGACCGGCGCTATGTACGAGCGGGCCCGCCACATCCGATCCTGCGGGTGCTGGGACCGGTAGTGATGATTTCGACGGCGGGGGTCATCGTTTCAGGAGTTGCCCTGTGGCTGGTCGGGCCCCAGGATCGCCTGTTGCTTCGGGCGCACCAGCTCACCTTCGTGTTGTGGTTCGTCGTGGTTGGCGTCCATCTGGTGGCCCACCTCTGGCGAGCCACGCGCCTCGCGGCGGCTGACGGCCGTGACGCGCGCAGCCCCAGTTCGGGACTGCCGGGTGCCCGCGCCCGGCGCCTGGTCGTGGCCATGAGCCTGGTGGTCGGGGTGATGGTCGGGTTGGTCGGAATCACCGTGACCACCGGGTGGTCCCACCAGAGCGCCCGCGTCCCTGGCCCCGCTACGGCGGTGCGCCCGGACGGCCAACAAACCCGCCATCGGACAGGATAAGGGGCGGTGTCCGCGCGTCAGCGCGAACCGGGGGCGACGCGTTGGACGCATTCGTCCGCACACGCTGCTGATGATCGTCGCGGCCGTTCTGTTGCTCGCGTCGTGCTCCTCGGGGGATCCAGCCGCAAAACACGGCGGCTCGTCGGGGACCTCAGCGAACGCGCCAACCTCATCGGCAACCACGACGATTCCACCAACGACCACAACGACCGCACCCGAGGAGCCCGGTTGGACCACGCTCAGTACCGGGCCCCGCGGCATCGCCATCGACGAGCGGACCTTCCCACAACCTGATGGGAGCCAAGTCATAGTGGCACGGTTCCTTTCCAATCACGTCGACTACAGCCTCCACGTAGGGAGCCAGGACCCACCGACCGGCAACGCCGTCATCGGACCAGACTCGGGCCCAGCGGTGAGCAGTGCAGAGGCACCCCTGCTGCTTGGCTGTTTCAATGGCGGTTTCAAGGCGAATGCCGGAGGCGGCGGCTTCGAGGTCGCCGGACAGGTGCTGATTCCACTCTCTGCGGGTTTAGCGAGTCTGGTAATCGACACTGCCGGCATGGGGCAGGTGGGCATATGGGGACAGAATTTTCCGGCCCCCAATACCCAGGTCGCCAGCGTTCGCCAGAATCTTCCACCTCTTGTCGTGGGTGGGCAGCCAAGCCCGCAGGTCGGCGACATCACGGCCTGGGGTGCCACCCTGGGTGGGGGTGCGTTTGTCGCCAGGAGCGCGCTTGGACAAGATGCCGCAGGTGATCTGCTCTACGCCGCCAGCATGTCGACGCTCCCGGTGGACCTGGCAAATGCTCTGGCCAGTGCTGGAGCGACTACGGCCATGGAACTAGACATCAACCCCGAGTGGGTACAGCTCGCCACCGCGCCGATCCCAGGTGCCCCCCTGGTCGCTCAGGTGCCCGGCCAAACCCGACCGGCCAACCAGTGTCAGGCAGGGTGGACCCGCGACTTCATCGCAGTCCTGTCGACGGGCTGAACCTTGTCGCATGATTGTTCTGGACCCGACCGAAGCTACGTCGCTGGTGGCGCTATGCCATCACGTCGGTGGTGGCGACGGTGGTCAGACTCAGCGGTGATGGTTGGGCGACGCCGCGGACTGGCCACAGGGATCGTTGCGGGGGTCGCAGCCGCCGCCGTGGCTGGTGTCTTTCTGGGCGTCGTCGCGCTGACTGGTCCCTCAGGCACTTCAACATCGGCCCTGCCCAGCCTCGCTTCCCCCGTCGAGCCCGCGCCCAGCATCGGCGGAGTTCCACCTGTCGTTGGACGGATCAGCGCCCCCGGCGGGCCGTATCTCTACGACCGCAGCGGCCGTGTGGTTTTCTTCCACGGCGTCAATGTCGTCTACAAGCACCCCCCGTTCGAGGTGTATCCAGACCCGGGGAAGGCGTGGAACTTCAGTGCTGCCGACGCTTCGCTCATGGCTCGCCTCGGTTTCAACGTCGTGCGTCTGGGAATGACCTGGCGGGGCCTCGAACCTGGGACCGCTCCGGCCAACGATCCGGCCATCTGCACTCGTGGAGCCCCGACGAACCCCCATCAGTTCAACCAGAAGGTGCTCAACCGCTATTTGGATCGCCTCCGTGAGACCGTGGACCTGCTCGGCCGGTATCACATCTACACGCTGCTCGACATGCACCAAGACGTGTACAACGAGATGTTCGATGGCGAGGGGGCGCCCAACTGGGCGGTGTGCACGAACGGCGTGCCAAGCGTCGATCCCCCAGGGAGATGGTCCCTCGCGTACGGGACGACGGCAGCAAGCATCGCCTTTCACCATTTCTGGACCAACAATGTTGTCGGAGACCTCCAAGGCGAGTACGACCGTGTCTGGGGCGACGTGGCCAAGTTCTTTCGGGGCAATTCCTGGATCCTGGGCTATGACCCATTCAACGAGCCATTTTCTAGGTCCCTCGTTCGCCTCGGCGATGAGCACTTCGACGCCCAGCTTGAGTGCTTCTATACGGGCACCACACACCTGGGAACTCCCTCCCACGGCGCCCCAGCGATCCAATGCCCGGCGAACGACCCTGCCGACGGGGTCATCCCGACGATCATGGCCAACGACCCGACCCACCTCATCTTCGACGAACCCGACAATTACGCGAGCCGGGGATATCCCACCTTCGTCGGACCGATGGACTTACCGAACCTTGTGTTCAACATCCACATCTATTGCGGCGCCCGAAGCCCGGTGACGGGCAATCCCACCAATGTCGCTGCCTGTGGGACGCAGGAAACCCGCTCCCTCAGTCGCCGCGCCGGAGACCGGCCGGACATGGCGTCGGCCGCCCAACCGAAGGGCCCAGCCTGGTTTGTCAGCGAGTTTGGCGCCACCTCGAACCCGGCCCTTCTCGCCACCTTCACCGCCCAAGCCGACGCGCATCTTGTCGGCTGGAGCTACTGGTCGTGGAAGTACTACAGCGACCCAACGGGCAGCAGGAGCGAAGCATTGGTGATGTCGAGCGGAAAGCTTCGCTCCACAGCACAGGTGTTGTCTCGCACCTATCCTGAGGCAATCGCCGGAACACCGCTTTCGATGTCCTTTGCCCCGAAATCCGGTGCATTTCATCTTGTCTACAGGCCGAACCCCACCGTTACTGCACCCACGGTCATCTTCGTGCCAACCCAGGTCCACTACCGAAATGGGTACTGTGCTCGGGCTTCTGGAGGCAGAGTGATCTCGAATTCGAACAGCGAGCTCCTTGAAGTGCTCAACAATCGTTCAGCGCACTCGGTGAGCGTCGAGGTCGCCTCCGGACCGTGTGGACCTGGTTGAGGGAAGATGGCCGTGAGGCGTCCTTGGGGCCTATCCAAATATCTCCACGGGCGGAGCCGTCCTTCTAACACCCGTGGCAATGAAGTTGAATATGCCTGTTGAGCAAATCCACTACAACGCCCTCAGGTCAAGTTCGGTCGGGCGCAGTTGACAACCTGTCGATCAGACGTCCGACCAGGTCCCCATTGAGCAGGCCCAAGGTTCCTTATTCGAACCCACTCCTAGTTGCGCTGGTGAACGCTCTACTGGGCCCCTGAGTGGTTCGAACGCCATCTGGAGACTGCGGTCCCCGGGGGAGCAACGGGTGCGCCTCCAAAAGGCTTAACAAGTACTTGACATCGGCGCCTTGGTCGTTAGGCTGTCGTCGGTGAGCAGCACAACCGATTTCCAGATGCCCGACGTTCCCATGGCCGAGGATAGGTCCGTCGGTTTCCGGTACATCCGCCAGCATGGCGAGGTCTTCCAGGCCGCCGACGGGACCTGGCTGCTGACCAGTCCCGAAGCGGTGCGCTTCGCGCATCGCAATCCGGAGATCTTCTCCTCAGCCAAGGCCTTTGGTTCATCGGGCATCCCGGTGCCGCTTATCCCGGTCGCCATCGATCCCCCCGATCATGTCAGGTACCGCCGCATCCTCGACCCCATGCTCGCCCCTCGGGTCATCAACGCGATGGAGGACGAGCTCCGTGCCCAGGTACGCGACCTGGTAGAAGCCTTCGCCTCGACCGGCTCCTGCGATGTCGTGGCAGACATCGCCAAGCTATATCCGACGCAGGTCTTCCTGACCCTCATCGGACTCCCGCTCGAGGACCGCGACCAACTCATCGAGGTGGGTCGCGACCATGAACGAGAACTCGATCACGGGAACCGGCGAGCCGACCCCGATCGTGGTGGAGGCGGCCATGTCGCTATTCGGCTACATCCAGAAGGCCATCGACGATAAGCGGGGGAAGACCGGCGACGACATGCTCAGCCGCATCCTCGCCTTCACCGGCGAGGATGCCTGGAGCAACGAGGAGATCGTCGGCCTATGCATTCTGTTCACTGTGGCCGGGCTCGACACCGTCACCGCGGCGATCGGATTCACCATGCTGCACCTCGCCCAGAACCCAGAGCTCCGGCACCAGATGCTGGCTGACCCGGAGCTCATCGGGCCCGTGATCGAGGAGGTCCTGCGCCTCGAGCCGCCTGCGCCGACCACCCCTCGCGTCACGACGCAGGAGGTCGAGGTCTGCGGCGTCACGATCCCGGCCAACTCCGCGATCATGTTGTGCCTCGGCGTGGCCAACCGGGGCGGTGATCGGGAGTTCCCCAACGACATCGACGCCGAGCACGGCGAACGCGGGCATGCGACCTTCGGAGGTGGCATCCATCGCTGCCTCGGCTCTCATCTCGCCCGTCGAGAGCTGCGGCTCGTCGTCGAGGAATTCCACCGGCTGATCCCCGAGTACGAGCTGGCTTCTGGCGCCGAGCCGAGGGTCGTCTGGCCGTCTTCGACGCTGCACCTCGAGTCGCTGCCACTCGTCTTCCCGCCAGCCGGGACGCAGCCGTGATCCGCCTCACGATCGACGATGCACTCTGCACCGGCAATGGTCGATGCCACGCGCTGTTCCCCGAGCTCTTCGATGATGACGAGCGCGGCTACGGCAGGGTGCTCACCGAGGAGCTGGGTGACGAGCAGTTGGAGCAGGCCCAGCGCGCCGTCATCGCCTGTCCAGAGCAGGCCATCTCGGTTACCTCGAGCAAACCTCAGACGGCGGAAACTCTCCACGTCGACGGTCGATGGGGTCTAAGGGCAGCGTCCTCCGATGGCTGATTGAGGATCGCGCGCACCCCAGTTCAAATCTACCGAGAGCGCGCCAATCCCCCATTTCGATCCAGCAGCATCCGATCGACGGGGAAGATCCTGATCACCCACCTCCGATGTGCCTCCCCGGCCCAGGTTGCCAACTCGTAGCCCCGATCGGGCGCTTGTTCACGATCTTCTGACCTCAACGAGCCGCAGGCAACATCATCGGTTGCCTCGCGTATGGGGCCGAACGTCGCAGCGGGCGAGGCTCGGCCCCGTCACGAGGTCAGGCGGTGGTGCACGTCGGCAACCTGGGCATCAGCGGTGTCCATGATCTCGTCGAGCCGCTCAGCGATGCTCTCGGCGGTGATGGTCGCTGCCGAGATACCGCGGGTCTGGATCACGGCCAGGCGTGAGATGTGGTCGGGTCCTACGAACAGGATCTCGCCGTTGAGGGGACACGAAGGGTGAGCCAGGAAGGCGCCGGCCGGAGCAATGGCCTCGGGGGGCATGGCCGCGGCAGCCTGCTCGACCACGTCGCGGGGCATCGAGAGAGCTTTGGCGTGCGCGGTGGCCATCCGCGTCCCGGCACGGGGGCAGAGGCAATTCGCCGCGATGCCGTGGGGAACGCCCTCGAGGGCGACGTTCCGGGTGAGCCCGACGATCGCGGCCTTGGCCGACCCGTAGCTCGACAGTTGTTCCATACCCAGGAACGACTCGGAGGTGGTGTTGACAATGCGGCCGCACTCCGATGCGATCAGGTGGGGCCAGGCGGCCTTGGTTACGAACAACGTCCCGAAGAGGTGCACGTCGAACATCGAGCGGAACTGCTCAGCGGAGAGCGCTTCGAACGGTCCGGGGACGAAGATGCCCGCGTTGTTGATGACGACATCGAGACGACCGAAGGCCTCAAGCGCTGTGTCCACGATCGAGGCGGCTCCCTTCACGTCGGCCACGGTGGCGTGGCTCGCCACCGCGACGCCGCCGTTCGTCTCGATCTCGCGCACGACGTCGTCAGCGGGATCGGGTGACGAACCGGTCCCGTCCATCTCGCAGCCGAGATCTGCCACCACCACGCGCGCTCCCCTGGACGCCAGCAGGTGCACGTGGGCCCGCCCGATGCCTCGGCCTGCTCCAGTCACGATGGCAACGTGGTCGTCGAATCTCAGCTCGGCCGAGTTCATTGCCGTCCTCGCTATGCTCTCGAGCGTCGCCCGACCGCTGCCTTCTTTCTTGCCCGATCATCTTCCTCTACGGGCTCGGAGGCGACAGAGCGCGGCGAACGACCGAGATATCGCTCGAGGAGGTCGATCAAAGTCCGGCGCTCCTGTGGGCTCAGGTTCTCGCTGAGCCTCTTCTCGACCTCGACGGCGTCGGCAAGGCAGGCGCCGAACATCCGGCGGCCCTCCTCTGTGAGGTGGGAGCCGACGACCCGTCCTCGCGTCGGGTCAGGCTCGCGCACGAGGAGGCCCTTGCGCTCCAGCGTTGCCAGCATGAGCTGCACGGCCTGTGGCGTCGTGAGCATCTCCCGGCTGATCTCTGCACCGGAGATTCCGGGATGCTCGTAGATCCGATCTAACACAGCCGCCTGCGATGCAGTGACGCCGTGGGCGCGCATTGCCTCATCGAAACTCCTCCGGGTATAGAAATAGGCCTGCATAACGAGCGGAATAAAGCCCCGGCGAAGGTGTTCGATTGCCTTTCCATCTAGTGGGGTCGAGCTCGAAACTGATCTGCCGCCTCTGTCCTGCCGCGGCTCGTCGGCCATGCGCGCGCTCCGGCGGCGCTTGGTGCTCGGCGGTCGGGAACGCGACGGCATTGTGGGCGAGAGGCTACTCACCTACTCGGGAGCTGGCTATCTCGGGCAGGCGAGCACCGCCCGGCGTCTGTGGTCGAGCTCGCCTTCGCCAGTCAGGTCGCCGTCGATCACGATCCGCACGCTCATAGTCCGAGATTGCTTGTCGAACTCCTCGATGACGAGCAGGATCTCACGTCGGGCCAAATGCGATCCCAAGCAGTCGTGGATGCCGCCACCAAAGGAGGCATGGCCCCGTCGGCGTGTTCGAGGTCGATCTCGTCGGGGCGCTCGCACTCCGGCCCTCGGTTCGTCGTGGCGAGAGAAGACAAGAACTTGCGACAGAAGATCTCAACTACTTGCGAAGCCGGGGAGGCTGAGATAGAAAGACGAGATCCGGTCGTCCGTCGCGGCCGATCGTTCGAAGGGGGTAAGTGGACAAGGATCGCCAGCGAGCTGCGCCACCCCCCGGCGTCCAGCGCAGGCTCTATGAGCTGATGGCGCTGATGAAGGCGGCTGACGATCGGCTGAGCAAGGGGATCGCCTCAGGTGAGCTCCTGTGCGTCTACTGGCCACCGCGTGGCCAGGAGGCCATCGCTGCCGCCATCGGGGTCTGCCTCCGGACGGACGATCAGTTGGTCACGACCTATCGCGGCCTGCACGACCTGATCGGCAAGGGCGTCCCTCTGGTGGAGATCTACGGTGAGATGCTGGGGCGCCAGGTCGGAGCGAGCCGCGGCAAGGGCGGGACGATGCACATCGCCCGACCGGAGTCAGGCGTCCTGCTGTCGACGGGGATCGTCGGGGCAGGTCCGCCGGTGGCGGTGGGGCTGGCCCTGGCCGCCCAGCGCAAGGGCATCGACCGGGTCACGGTGGTGAGTTTCGGGGATGGCGCGACCAACACTGGCTCCTTCCACGAGGCAGCCAACATGGCAGCTCTGTGGGATCTGCCGGTGGTCTTGCTGTGCCAGAACAACCTCTACGGCGAGATGACACCGGTCGAGCACACGATGAAGGTGGCGACGATCGCTGAGCGAGCACAGGCCTACGGGATGCCCGGCCTGCGAGTGGACGGCAACGACCCGTTGGCCGTGGTCGCCGCCCTGAACGAGGCCGTGGATCGAGCGAGGAGCGGGGGTGGTCCGACCCTGCTCGACTGCGTGACGTTCCGATTCCGAGGTCACTACTTCGGTGACCCGATGGCCTACATCCCGGAAGAGCAGATGGCAGCGGCCATGTTGGCCGATCCGGTCCCGACCTTCCGCGCCGCGCTCGGCCTCGTCGGGGATCTGTGCCGAGCACGAGCTCGATGAGATCGACCTCGCCGCGCTGGCTGCCGTGGAGGAGGCACTGGCGACGGTCCTCGCCGCGTCTCCAGCATCGACTGACGAGCTCGACCGCGACGTCTACGCCGATCCGACGAACTGCCCAGCGTAGAGGAAGGCATGGCGGACGAACGAGAGATGTCGCTGCGAGAGGCGTTGAACCTCGCCCTCGACCAGGCGCTCGCTGCGGACGAGCGGGTCCTGCTCTTGGGTGAGGACATCGCCGATCCCGGTGCGACGGGGCCGACCAAGGGCCTCTCCACGCGCTACGGCACCGACCGGGTCCTCGACACCCCGATCTCCGAGGCGGCAATCCTCGGAGCTGCCATCGGCATGGCGATGGATGGCTTCCTCCCGGTGGCGGAGATCATGATCATGGACTTCATCGGCATCGCAGCCGACCAGATCGTCAACAACGCGGCCAAGCTACGGTTCATGACCGGCGGCCGTGTCACGGCCCCCATCACTGTGCGCACACAGGTCTATGGCGGGCTCGGCACCGGTGCCACGCACTCGCAGTCCCTCGAGGCCTGGTTCATGCACATTCCGGGTCTCAAGGTGATCATTCCCGCGACCCCACGGGACGCTAAGGGGCTGTTGACCTCTGCGATCTTCGACGAGGACCCCTGCCTCGTCCTCGAGACGATCAGACTGCAGGCCCAGCGCGGCTCGGTCCCTCTCGATCCATCGTTCTCGATCCCCCTCGGCCAAGCCGAGGTCAAGAGGCCCGGCACCGACGTGACCGTGGTCACCTACGGGCGTGGCCTGGTCGAGTCGCTCAACGCCGCCGCCGCCTTGGATGCCGAGGGTGTGAGCGTCGAGGTGCTGGACCTGCGGACGCTGGTGCCGATGGATGTCCCGCTGTTGCTCGAATCTTGTGCGCGCACCCGCCGGGCCGTGGTCGTGCACGACGCGGTGCAGTTCGCCGGTCCCGGAGCGGAGATCGCGGCAATCGTGCACGAGGAGCTCTTCGACGTGCTGGAAGCACCGGTCCAGCGGGTCGGCGCTCGCTTCGTGCCCAACCCCGGTTCTACTGCGCTGGAGGCGCAGGTCTACCCGAGTGTCGATCGGATCGTGAGTGCCGTACGGCGAGCCCTGGGGAAGTCAACAGTGGAGGCGAGTCGAGATGTCTGAGTTCACGATCCGGATCCCGAGAGTCTTCGGTCGCGATCTCCGAGGCGACGCTGGTCGAGCAGCTCGTTGAAGAGGGTGGCCAGGTCAGCGAGGGCGACCCTCTCTTCGTGATCGAGACGGAGAAGGTGGAGAGCGAGATCGTGGCCGGTGCCTCGGGGACGGTGCACTGGACCAGCGAACTCCAGACCAGTTACGAGGTCGGTGCCGTAATCGGGGTCATCCAAGCTGAGGGGTGAGCAACAAACGAAAGGATCGGTGAACATGACCATGCCGGACCAGCGCTCACTGCCGGGTGTGGGCTCTGTGCCCCATGCGATGAAGGACCCGCTCCACGTGCCGCGCGAGCGCTACTTCGACCGGGAGTTCTTCGAGCTCGAGAAGCGCAAGCTCTGGCCGAAGGTCTGGCAGATGGCGTGCCGGCTGGAGGAGCTGCCCGAGCCGGGGGACTTCGTCGAGTACGAGATCTGCGATCAGTCGATCTTGCTCGTGCGCCAAGAGGACGGCTCGATCAAGGCCTTCTATAACGCGTGCCGCCACCGCGGGGTACAGCTCGGCAAGGGATCGGGCCGGATGCCCCGGGCCCAGATCGTCTGTCCGTTCCACGGCTGGCGGTGGAACCTCGACGGCTCGAGCTCCTTCGTCTACGGCGCCGAGGGCTTCGAGCCCGACTGTGTGAGCCCCGAGAAGCTGCAGCTCCCCGAGGTCAAGGTCGACGTTTGGGGAGCCTGCGTGTGGATCAACATGGATCCCGAGGCCCGCCCGCTGGCCGAGGCCCTGGCCCCGGCTGCCAAACTCCTCGACGCCATCGGCTTCGGCAACATGCGGGTCTGGTGGTGGAAGGAGGTGATCATCCGGTCCAACTGGAAGGTTGCGCAGGAGGCCTTCCACGAGGGCTGGCACGTGATGCGGACCCATCCCCAGCTGACCATGGGGATGGGGGAGAACTACCCCACGGGCGTCGTGGACTACACGACCTTCGAGAACGGCCACGCGCGCTTCCAGGGACGCTTCGACGCCACCGCGGGTGGTATCGCCGAGGGCCGAGGGCCCGATGAATTCCTCGAGCGATCCAGGACCCTCTGGGAGGGTCAGGACGCCATGACCCTCAAGCGCGACCTCGACGTCTTCATGGGCATGCGAAACCGGGTGCAGCCTGGCGAGGACTTCCCCACGGCGGCGATCGCCGCTCTCTTCGAGTACTGGGAGGGCGCGGGCATCCCGGTGCCGCCCATGAACGAGGGCATGCGGCTCTGGGGCGGCGAGGTGTTCCTGTTCCCGAACTTCTTCGTGCTCCCGATGTACGGCAACGCGCTCTGCTACCGCATCCGCCCCCATGACGACGATCCGGAGTGCTGCCGCTTCGAGATCTTCTCGCTGACCACCTACCCACAGGGTCACGAGCCCGGTCGAGCTCGGCTCATGGGCCGTTTCGAGCCGGACGACACGGACAACCTGGGTCTCATCCCGCGCCAGGACCTCAGGAACATCGAGAAGCAGCAGCGCGGTCTGCGCTCGCTGGGCTTCAAAGAGATGCTGCTGGCCACGGAGTGGGAGAGCCCTATCAGCAACATGCACTTCGAGCTCGACCGCTACCTCGCCCGCTGAGCCACGTCGGAGTCGGATCGCACGTGCCGGGAAAGATCGGAGCAAGGGATCATGTCTGAGTCTGAGTACGTCACCGACGTCGTCGTCGTCGGGTCCGGAGGTGGTCTCTGTGGTGCGGTGACCGCCGCCGCGCAGGGGCTTGAGACCCTTGTGATCGAGAAGGAGCCGCTAGTCGGGGGCTCCACCGCCATGTCGGGCGGGGTCCTGTGGCTCCCGAACAACCCCCTCATGCAGGCCGAGGGCGTGCCCGACTCCTTCGAGGAGGCGATGGACTACTTCGACTCGGTGGTGGGCGACGTGGGTCCGGCATCTTCTCAGGAGCGCCGCGCCGCGTACGTCAGGGAGGGCGCGGAGATGATCCGCTTCCTCCAGGGGAGGGGGATGAGCTTTCGCCGCTGCGAGGGGTACAGCGACTACTACGCCGGCATGCAGGGGATCCGGGGAGGCTCCGACCGGGGGCGCTCGATCGAGGCGAAGTTCTTCGACGGGCACGAGCTTGGCCTCTGGCTCGACAAGATCCGTCCTGGGATGGCGGCGGCCGTCCCCCTGACCCTCTACACCGGCGAGGTGGCCCCGGCCCAGCTGATGACTAGATCGCTCAGATCCCTCCGCCTGGCGGCCCGCATCGGGGCCCGGACCGTGGCCGGCAAGCTCAAGCGAGAGGATCGGCTCACCAACGGTGCAGCGCTCATCGGCCAGACCCTGAAGGTGGCCATCGCTCAGGAACTGGGCATCTGGACCGAGACGCCGGTCGTCGACCTGTTGATCGAGAAGGGACGTGCGACCGGAGTAGTTGCGGAGCGCAGCGGCCACAGGGTGACCATCCGTGCACACCGCGCCGTGCTGCTGAGCGCCGGTGGATTCGCCCGGAACCCCGAGATGCGGGCGCGCTACAACAAGCAGCCGAACACGGGTGCGTGGACGATCGCCAACCCGGGCGACACCGGTGAGGTCCTCGAGGCCGCGATCGGGCACGGGGCCGCGGCCGACCTCATGGACGACGCCTGGTGGCTCCCCTGCTCGGTCTTCCCCGACGGTCGACCCGCCACGCACATCTCCGAGCGGTCCAAGCCCGGATCGATCGTGGTGGACCGCGCAGGACGGCGCTACTTCAACGAGGCGATCTCCTACATGGAAGCCGGCCGCCAGATGTACGCGCACAACGAGGACGGCGGCTCCATCCCGAGCTGGCTGATCATTGACTCGCGCAATCGCCGCCGCTACATGTGGGGCGCGCAACGGGCCGGGCGCACCCCGGAGGAGTGGATCACAAGCGGCTACATGAAGCGGGCCGACAGCTTGCGGGAGCTGGCCGAGCAGTGCGGGATCGACCCAGCCGGCCTCGAGGCGACGATCGAGCGCTTCAACTCCTTCGCGAGCACGGGCGTCGACCTCGACTTCCACCGCGGTATGGGCGGCCACGAGCGCTTCCAGGGCGACTTCACCCACAAGCCCAACCCCTCGCTGGGGCCGATCGACAAGGCTCCCTACTACGCGGTGGCGCTCTACCCGGGGGACGTCGGGACCAGCGGAGGCGTCCTCACCGACGAGTTCGCGCGCGTGCTCGACACGTCACACGAACCCATCCCTGGGCTCTACGCAGCCGGGAACTGCACGGCATCGGTCATGGGCAGGTCCTATCCGGGCGCTGGCGCCAGCATCGGCGCCAGCTTCGTCTTCTCCTACATCGCCATGAAGCACGCAGCGGCCGAGCTCTCGGTCGAATGAGCCGGCCGCGGGCTGGCCAGGGCGTCCGCCGGGAGCAGCCGACCAGGTAAACGGCTGTGTTACCCCAGCCGGAGTGATGTGCTCTTCTTGCAACTCTTCGACCATATGGAACTCGCGGCCCAGGATCTGGGTCAGATCGGTGGAGGAGTAGCGGGCAACAGGCAAACCAGAACAGAACTCTGGTCCGTCCATTTCAGACGTGCCGACAACGACAGCACCATCTTGACATAGGGCCGCCTGGAGCCGTTACAAGTAGGTCTCACAGTCAGCCTGGTCAACAAGGAAGTGAACCACAGCCCGGTCATGCCAGAGGTCATACCGTCGGTTGGGGGTCCATGCTAAGAGGTCCTCATGGAGCAGTGATACCGCTGAGCAGATCAGTGATGGTGAGCAGAGAGTTGCTCACCACGAGGCTCTATCTCTTGTTGAGCAAACCGGCGTCGACAGGGACGACGGTCCCAGTCACATAGCGGGCGTCATCAGACACCAGCCACGCAATGGCGTTCGAGACGTCGATCGGCTCGACCATGTCGACAGGCAGAGCGTTCGACATCGCACTAGCCAATGCCGGATTCGCCTCCAAGACACGGGACAGGGAATCGTTCACCACCATCGGTGTCCGAACCCCGGTTGGGGCGACACTATTGACCCTGATGCTGTGCGGTGCGAGATAGTTCGCCCACGAACGCATCAACCCGACGACGCCATGCTTGGCAGCGGTGTAGCCCAGGAGTCCCGGCTCATTGGTGCCGACGCCGATGAGACCGCCAGTGGAGCTGGTCAGCACAATTGCTCCGCCCCGCCCCCGCTCGATCATCGACGGTATGGCGACCCGCCCTGTGTTGTACACGCCGGTGAGGTTGACGGCTATGACGTCGTCCCAGTCCTGATCGCTGGGTTCCGGAGACATTGGCCCGATGCCGGCATTCGCCAAGACGATATCGACTGGTCCAAGTTCCGCCGTGCCCTCCTCGAACGCTCGGCGCAGCGCCGACACGTTTCGAACATCGGCCTGCCTCGCGAAGATCCGCCTTCCCTCGGCTTCAACCTCCTTGACAGTCTGGTCGAGGTCATCAGGAGTCGACATCGGATAGGGCACCGAGTCGATCTGGGCACATAGGTCCACGGCGATGATGTCGGCACCTTCTTGAGCTAGGCGGACGGCATGGCTGCGGCCTTGACCCCGCGCCGCTCCGGTGATGAACGCAACCTTCCCATCAAGCTTTCCCATGTCCGCTCCTCACATCGCGCCACTCCGCCTGGGCAGCAGAGCCTGCTCGGCCAGAGCATACGGCAAGCCGCAATTCCATTGGGAGTGAGCACCTCCTCGATGGGGACGAGGCAGATAATCAGGTCGCCCTGGTCCCGCCCGCAGTGGCGAGCGCACATTCGGGCGGATCCCTGCGGTGGTCGAGGAGCTTCTTCTCCTCGATCCCCCCTTCGTAGCCATCGCTCGCACCGCGCTCAGCGATGCCGAGAGCCGGTACGGAAGCACGCGCGGAAGCGCCGACCCGATCGATGTTGGATAAGCGATAGACGTGTGGCTATTTGCTTCTAAACACCTAACAGAACACGCCGTCTTGTGCACTCATCAGGCTGTCACATCAATCCCGAGATAGCGCTCAAAAGCGTCGTCGCCCCGTAGCTCCCCGGCGGGACCGAAGAACACGATCCGGCCGCGATTGAGCACGTACACGTCGTCAGCCAGTTCCAGTGCCCGGGCAATATATTGCTCCACGAGCAGGAGAGCCGTCCCCTTGGCCACCAGTTGGCGCAGGGCCTCGAAGATCCGGTCGACTATCAGGGGAGCCAGCCCGAGCGATGCCTCGTCAACCACAACGATCTTCGGCTTCGAGATGAAAGCTCGGACAAGGGCGAGCATCTGTTGCTCGCCGCCGCTCAAACTCCCCGCGAGTTGTTTCATTCGCGCTCCAAGGAATGGGAAAGTGGCTGTCGCCACCGCGAGGCTCTGGCTCTCCTGGCCCGGAGGTGACTGGAGGATGAGATTCTCTCGAACCGAAAGGGAGGGAAAGATGCCTCGTCCTTCTGGCAGGTGGCAGAGACCCTTCCGGGTCATCACGTACGCTCGCTGTCCGGTCAGATCCTCACCGTTCAGCATGACTCGGCCGCTCATCGGTCGGATCAAACCCGACGCGACTCGAAGAGTGGTGGTCTTGCCTGCACCGTTGGGCCCAAGCAGGGCAACGACCTTCGAGTCTGGAACAGACAGTGTCACACCGCGGAGCACGACGGTGTCGCCATACCCGGCGGTCACGTTCTCGATCTCAAGCATCCTCGCTCCCTCCGCCGATCTCAGAGGGGCTCGGCAACATCTTCGCCCGCCTGTGAGGCCCCCCCAACCGCAGCCCCGTTCGGTTGTGTCTCACCGGCTCCCTCCGAACCGAGGTACGCGGCCCTAACGACAGGACTGGAAAGCATCTGAGACGGCGTTCCCTCGAAGATCAACTGGCCGAAGTCGAGGACATAGATATTCCGGCATACCTGGCGTACTAGTGCCATGTCATGCTCGACCAAAAGGATGCCCGCACCGCGTTCTGCCACGACAACGCTAAGGACCTCGCCGAAGTGCTCGGTTTCGGCGGCGTCGAGGCCAGCCGAGGGTTCGTCCAGTAGCAGTATGTCGAAGGGCCCCGCCAGCACCCGCGCCAGTTCGACCATACGACGTTGTCCGGGCGGCAAGAGGCCGGCCTGGAGTGCCGACAAAGGGCCGATCCCGGTCAGCTCGACTGCTTCGTCCACCGACCGGCGAACCAAGACCCGGTCATGTCGACTCCCCATCAGCTGGGTCACCGGGTTGGCACCCGCCAGAGAGGCCTCACGCCCGAGCTCCACGTTCTCCCTGACGGTCAGCGAATTGAAGAGTTCCGCTCGCTGATACGTGCGGCCCAAGCCCAACCGGGAGCGTCTTGCCGATCCCAGGGAGGTGACGTCCCGGTTGTGGACGATGATCGTGCCGTGGGTGGGCTTGAGCAGGCCCGAGCAAGCGTTGAAGATCGTCGTCTTGCCGGCTCCGTTGGGCCCAACCAAACCGGTGATGCTGTCCATCGGAGCGACCAGGCTGACCTTGTCGACGGCGACCACGCCGCCAAATCGCACCGAGAGTTGTCGCACTTCGAGGCCGCCCACCGTCGGTGCCGGCACCCGGCTTCCGGCGCCGAGCCAGGACCGCCGATCCGAGAGGAGGTGCTCCCGAGCGGCGTCTCCCTCGGCGCGCTCGGCCGATGCCACGGCACGGCGGACCACCTGCGGGGACACGAGGCGTTCTTGGTCAGGCGGCCGGCCACCCAGGCGGTCCAGGAGTTCGCGAACCCTGCGGGGAACGGTGGGGATCTTGTTCGCTTGGACGGCGAAAGTAACGGCGAACAAGCCAAAGACGATTTCGAGATACGTAGTGATGTTCGTCACCGTCAGATAGCCCGGGATGATCGTGTAGCCGAAAGCGGCGATCACCCCGTACCAGGGGTCCCCGGCCACCGCGATGACCACGAGGGCCACCAGGATCAGTGAATTGAAGGACGAGTAGTTGCTGCCCACGCTGAAGTGGAAGAGCACGGCGGTTAGCGCGCCAGCGAGGCTGGCCAAGGCCGCCGAGATGCAGAAGATCTGCACCCGGATCCCGTTCGTCGTGGCCCCGTGGGTTTCCAGGGCCGTCGGCGAATCGGCCAGGGCACCGAGGAGCCGACCCATTCGTCCCTTCTGGATGGCCATGACCAACCCGACGGCCAACACGGTAAAGATCAGCAATAGGTAGTAGAAGCCGGTGTCCGTCCCCAGGTGCCAGGCCCCGATGCTGAAGTCGGGACGAGGCGCCGGGATGCCCGACGTGGTCGACCCAAACATCCACGTCGTCGTGTAGACCATCTGCTCGAGCAGGATCCCGAAGCCGAACGTGGCCAAGGCCAGAAACACCCCTGACAACCGGATAGCGGGGATGGACACGATGGCCCCGACGGGGACCGCCACAAGCATGGCCAACAGCATCGCCAGGAGCCACGGGAGGTGATCGCTGTCGGTGAAGTGGGCGAAAGCAGCCGCGCCGATGGCGGCGAAAGCCAGGTGGCATAGGGAGATCTGCCCGGAGGTCCGCACCAGGAGCCCCAGGGACAGGAACAGGATGATGTCGATCAAGGCGCTCGACCAGATTGACAGGTCGTAGCCGACCAGCTGGGGGGCGAAGCACAGTACAGCAGTGACCATGGCGAATACGACGATGCGGACTCGCCTCGGCGCGTACCAAGACGCCCGGACCGGCAGACTCGTGACCACCCGCCTCTCGGCCAGTCTCGCCTTCGGCGTCAGGATCAGGACGATGAAGAGGATGATGAAAGGGAGCCCGGCCGGCAGGCCGCTCAACCAGGAGATCGAGACGATGTACTTGGTGGCCAACGACCCGGCGATCCCGATGATCAGGCCACCCAGGAAGGTCAGGGGGAGACTGGAGAAGTAGCCGATCGCCGCAGCGCCGAAGGCTTGGACGACGAGCATCGTGATGATCAGGGCATTGAGGCTGAGGCTGGGCGCCAGAAGCAGACCGGCCAACGAGGCGAAAATCATGCCGATCACCCATGCCCAGCGCCGGATCCGCACTGGGTTCTCGCCGGTGATTGAGACCAGGTCAGGATTGTCCACTACGCCTCGCATGGCAACACCCAGACGGACAAAGCGGAAGAAGTAGTAGAGGATCCCCGCAGCCAAGACAGAGACGATCATGACCGTCAGCTGGTCATAACCCACATTCACACCGAGCATGCGGAACGTGGATGTCGGCAAGAATGACGGGAAGTTGACCGTGTTGTTGCCATACCAGAGGGTTCCGATTCCGAGCACGATCAGCAGCAGTCCCACCGTGGCGACAACCTTGAGCGTTGCCCCCGTCGGTTCGAGGGCGCGGGCAAAGAGCTCGAGAGCGAGCCCTTCGATTGGCGACATCACGAACAGCACCAGCACGGCGGCCAGGGGCCACGGCATCCCGCGCTCTGTGTGGAGGAAATAGAAGACGAAGACTGCCAGCGCCGCCAAAGATCCATAAGCGAAATTGAAGATGCCCGAGGTCTTGTAGGTCAGCACCAGTCCGGTTCCCGCCAAGCCGTAGACCGAGCCCGTGGTGATGCCGATGACGATGAATGGCAGGAAGTTCTCCACCTCTAGTTCCCTTCCCTCTCAATGCCAACGGCTGCAAGCCTCATGAAGGCCTCCGTACTGGCGCACCATCGGTATTGGCTCTTGGAACCGGCGGCAGTACAGAACTGAACCGCGTCGATCCGTGCCGCATGGATCGTGTCATGGTCACCAGTTGTGTTCCGTTAGTGCCAGTTGAAGACCACCCAGCCGCCGCACTTAGTCGGCCATTGGCGGCGAATGAAGTATGTAGCGCAGGAGACCGTCAGTGAGGGCCTGTCGTTCCTCGGGCTGGAGAACTGAGCTGAGTTGTCGTTCGACCTCAAACAGGTCGGCACGGCAGTCGCGGACGACACGTTGGCCATCCTCTGTGAGGATGGAACGGATAATCCGGCTGGAAGTCGGGTCCCGCTTGCGCTCAACGAGACCCTTGCGCTCAAGTGACGCGAGCATCTGTTGCACCGACTGTGGCGTCGTGAACAACTGACGGCTGAGTTCGACGCCGAAAATCCCGGGATGATCCGCGATCCGATTCAGGACAGCCAACTGCGAAGCGCTCACGCCGTGGGGACGCACAGCCTCGTCGAAGGCTCTGCGTGAATGGTGGAATGCCGCCATGAGGAGTCGAGAAAGGCTCTGAAAGGATCCGAGCTGATGCGCCGCGCCATGCTCAGTCGGTGACCGTTCCATCGGCTGGTCACGGCGGCCGCTCCTCAGCGCGTCCCCCGACGGCCTGTGCTGATTGTCCACGTCGTCCGGATGCAAAGAAGGAATCAACCTGTGCGAAGGCTGTTCGTCCTCGATGGTGATGGCCTCTTCAGGACAGACCACCACGGCCTGGCGTGCCTGATCAAGGTCTTCCTCGCTGACCAAACCGTCACCGACCACGTGCCCATAACCGCGTTCGTGATGAATCGGAAACCCTGTGTGCGGTCGCGTGCCATGGGCGCGTCCGCCAGGCGAAAGGTCGTGTTGGCCGTCACTGCGGTCACGGTACAAGACGCCTAGCCCACGATCAAGTACTTGATCTAATGGTCAACATCGAGTAGCTGTGGCTGGCGTGTCAATGGCGGACGAGCCACAGCGGGCCGGGTCGTGTGGGGGGAGGGATGACCTCGACCGACATACCCAAAGGTGAGCCTCCCGCCGCCGTGCAGCGCCGGATCCAATGAGCTGATGGTGCTCACGAAGGCAGCTGACGACCGGCTGACCAAGGGGACCGCGTCAGGCGAGTTTCTCTGCGTGTACTGGCCACCGCGGGGTCAGGAGGCAATCGCGCCCTAACCCAAGATCAAGTACTTGATCTAATGGGCGACATCGAGTACATTGCCGGCGGATACAACCCGCGAAGGGAAGGGGGGCGCGTGCATCGCTATTGGAACGCCATCGTCAAGGTACTCGTGACCATGTTGATGGGTACGGGGCTCTGCACCGGAGTCGCGTTCGGCAGCGCGAATAGCGTTGGCGCAAGCACGCCGAAGGGATCGCCTATCAACATCGGCCTTGTGTGCTCATGCACAGGTGCATTCGCATCCGGTCTGGTCGACGTTCCGGTCGTCTACAACGCATGGGCTTCGTCCGTCAATGCGAGCGGTGGCATCAATGGTCATCGGATCAACGTCATCTCGAAGGACGACCAGAGCAACCCGGGCACCTCGACGTCTATCGTCCAGAACTTCGTCCAGTCAGATCATGTTGTCGCGATCGTCGATGCCACCACGAATGACAGCGTGTGGTCGTCTTACGTCCAGCAGCAAGGCGTTCCGGTTGTCGGGGTCCTCGCGCCAGACCTGTCCTTTGTCACGAACCCCGATTTCTACGCGGAGGGGCAGACCATCCTCGCCCTCCTCCCCTCGATCGTCGGCGCGGTGCAGAAGGCGAAGGCGACCAAGATGGCCTTGTTCTATTGCGCCGAATCGGCGACGTGCCAGGAGGCCATTCCTTTGCTCAAGACCGCGGCAGCATCGGCGAATGTGCAGCTCGTCGCTTCCCTTGAGGTATCGGCAAGCGCCCCCAACTACACGGCGGAATGTTTGGCGGCAAAGCAAGCTGGGGCGCAGGCGCTCTTCATCGCTGACGGGCCAACCGTGGCGGAAAAGATCGCCGCTGACTGCACCACGCAGGGCTATGTCGCCACGTACGTCACCTCCGGCCAGGTCCTGGCGCCGGCCATGCGATCGGCTCCCGGGCTCAAGAATGCCACTTACGCGCCCTTCCCGGACCTTCCGTGGTTCGCCAATACACCTGCAATCAAACAAATGAATGCAGCCCTGAACAAATACGCCCATGGGGTTCAGAACAATTCGACCTATGGCGAGGATCCCGTGATGGCATGGATCTCAGGCAAGCTGTTCCAGGCGGCGGCGGTAGCTGGTCATCTTGGTGCGAACGGCACCGCTCCGACGACCGGCCAGCTCATCAAGGGTCTCGATTCCTTGAACGGCACGACCCTCAATGGTCTCGCGCCGCCTCTCCGATTTATCGCCGGCAAGGCAAATCCGGTGGATTGTTGGTTCTTCGCGACCATCAAAAGTGGAAAGTTTACAATGCCCGACGGTTTGTCCCCCGCGTGTGAGACCGGTGCCTAGGCCTAGTTCATCGACCTCTCTTCGACAGAGCGAACAGGTCCCGACCCCGGACCTGGACGCTCGCTCGTCGGAGGACGTGAGATACGTTCTGGGAGGCAGCGGATCGCCGAGCAGAGGAATTGGGGACGGGGTGGGCGCAGCAGAGGAAGCGGTCGTCCGTCGGATGTGCGAACTGTGGGCTACCCGCAATGCGGACGCAATGGCTGACTTGTTCGCTGAGGACGGCGTCTATCACAACGTTCCGAATCCTCCGATGGAGGGACGGGAGGCAGTTCGTGCCTATTTACACAAGGTGTGTGAACGGCTGGGCGTCGAGGCCGTGGTACTCCACCTCGCGTGCGATGGCGAGTGGGTGTTGAGCGAGCGCCTTGATACCCATGTCGAAGGAGACCGTCGCATGTCGCTACCAGTCATGAATATCAGCCGTATTGTGGACGGCGAGCTCGTAGTCTGGCGGGACTACTACGACACACAGATGGTGAAAGAGCTCGGCCTGACCTAGGCGGCGCGAGATTCGGCCAGAGGGTCGATGATTGGGTGATCGGTGCGGCCGACCGATCAAATCGAACGACACGCGGAGCACCACGTAGTGAAAACCGATGTGAACGACAGGTCGATTTCGGAGCTCGTCTCCCTTGAGGGGCGGGCCGCGGTCATCACCGGTGGCGCTCGCGGCATTGGAGTTGCCATCGCCAAGAGATTCGCCGAAGCGGGCGCCTCGGTGCTGATCGGCGATCTCGACAAGAAGGGCGCTGAAGGGGCTGCCGAGAGCCTGAGCGCCTTCGGTCATCGGGTGATCGGTGTGGAATGCGACGCGCACGACGAGGACTCGGTCAGCCAGCTCGCCGACCGGGCAGTCCTTGATCTCGGGACGATCGACATCTGGGTCAACAACGCGGGCATCTACCCCAGTGTCCCGTTCCTGGACATGACCGGAGACCAGTGGGACAACGTGCTGGACCTCAACCTCAAGGGAAGCTTCCTCGGCGCCCAGCAAGCAGCCAAGCGCATGATCAGCGCCGGGCACGGCGGTGTCATCGTCAATTTGGCGTCGACCGCCAGCTTCCGGACACCGGGCCCCGGTGTCGCACATTACGTCTCTTCTAAGTTCGGCGTCCGGGGCTTGACCAAAGCGCTGGCCGTCGAACTCGGGCCCCATGGCATCCGGGTCCTGGCAGTGGCGCCCACATACATCGACACTCCGGGTACCGCGGTGGGACGCGACGCGCTGAAGGCGGCCGGTCGTGAGGGCATGATCGAACAGATGGCAGCGACGAGGCCACTGGGCCGTATTGGCGTTCCCGACGAAGTCGCTCGCGTGGTGCTGTTCTGTGCGAGTGACCTTGCCTTACTGATGACAGGCAGCACGCTCCCCGTCGACGCTGGCGACCTGGCGCACTAGATACCCATGAGGACGCAGTGGGTGCCGCCTTGACTGGTCCTTCGGACTGGCTCTCATGGCTGGGGCCGCCCGCGATCGACGTCCAGAACCGAATATCAAGGCCCTTGGAATCCGGTGGTGTTACCGTGCCGCGCATGACTGGCCGAACGACGTTCCGGTACAAGGACGTGCCTATGGCGAAGGACCGGACCGTCGGGTGCCGCTTCGTCCGCAGCTTCGGTGACGTGTTCCAAGCAGAGGACGGCACCTGGGTTCTAACCAGTGCGGAGGCGGTGCACTTCGCCCACCGGCATCCTGAGATCTTCTCGTCGAAGGACACGTTCGGCTCCAACGGCCTGCCGATTCCACTCATCCCCGTTGCCATCGACCCGCCGGCACATGTCAAGTACCGCCGCATCCTCGATCCGATGCTCGCCCCCCGGATGGTCAACGCTATGGAGGACGAGCTGCGAGCCCAGATCCGAGACATCGTCGTCGCCCTCGCCGGCAAGGGGCAGTGCGAGGCAATGGCCGAGATCGCCAAGCTGTACCCCACGCAGGTCTTCCTGACCTTGTTCGGCCTTCCTCTCACTGATCGCGACCAGCTGATCGAGTGGGTGGAAACCACGATCGAGAACACGACCACGGGGACCGACGAACCGAACCCCACAGTCGTGAAGGCGGCCATGGAGATGTTCGGCTATCTCCAGCGGTACATCGACGAGAAGCGGAAAAGCCCCGGGGACGACATGCTCAGCGACATCCTGTCACTTAGGGGCAACGATGCCTGGAGCAACGACGAGGTGCTCGGCCTGTGTTTCCTGTTCACGTTGGCCGGGCTCGACACGGTCACGGGCGCAATCGGGTTCCTTTTGTTGCATCTCGCTCGTAACCCGAGTCTTCGCCGGCGGATGCTCGCCGACCCCTCGCTGGCCGGGCCGGTAATTGAAGAGGTGCTACGGCTCGAGCCGTCGGCCCCGCACCAGCCACGCGTGACCACGCAGGACGTAGAGGTGTGCGGGGTCACTATCCCGGCGAGTTCTCCGGTCATGCTGTTCGTCGCGACGGCCAACCGCGACCCTGAGAAGTTCGAGCACCCCGACGAACTCGACGTCGACTACGACCGGCCCGGTCACGCCGCCTTCGGTGGCGGGATTCACCGTTGCCTCGGTTCGCATCTGGCGCGGCGGGAGCTGCGGCTGGTCGTCGAGGAGTTCCACAAGCTGATCCCTGACTACGAGGTCGCTCCGGGATTCGAGCCGGAGATGGTGTGGCCCTCGGCCACGTGGCACCTCGCCTCACTGCCTCTCGTCTTCCCGCCCGCTTCGCTCGCAGGGTCGTCATCGTGAGGGTCACCATTGACAGCGAGCTGTGTTGCGGCCATGGTCGTTGCTACCAGGTGGCCGCCGAGCTGTTCACCGACGACGAACGCGGCTACGGCCAGACGATCGGCGACGGCACAGTCGCACCCGACCAACTCAAGGCCGCGCGCCGCGCCGTCGCTTCTTGCCCGGAGGGGGCCATCAGGCTCCTCGAGGAATAGCAGGGACTGACGTTCTCAAACCTTGCAAAATCGGTATTTGGCATGACCTGGTATTGATCACCGGCTGCAGCAGCGGCATAGGGCTTGTAGGGTGGCTTTGCAAAGCCAGGTTCGCGTTAGATCATCGAGATCGAAGACGATGAGTCCCTTCAATCCACCGTCAAGCATGGCACCGAATGCCGGTGCAGCGTCAGAGATCGGGGTGCGCGAGATAAGCGTCTCTGGCCGCTGCATCTGAAAAGTCGACCACATAGCCATCGTTGATTCCTGGCAACAATCCCTCGACGCCTATTTTCGAGAGCAACGCAGTCGCGACCGAGCACTTCACGGACCCGATCCCCGAGATCTTTGGTGAGATCGCCCGCGTCGACGGCAATCGAAAGATCACCCACGTCAGCGAGTCGGTCGCTGTCAACGGCACTTCTCCCCTGTGAGGTGGCGACTGGAAAGACGTTCGCTCGTCGAGATCGGAATAGGTCCGTCCCTTCGACAAGAGGACATCCTGAGGTGCGGCAAACTAAGGGTGTGACTGAAGTGCCCGGTCCACCGAGAATTGAAACCCGCACATTCACTAGTGTCAGGACCATGCGAACGGCAATCACGGAGGTCAGGTCGACACTCCGGCGGACGCGTCCGTTCAAATGCGTTGGCAGCTCCGGGGTGAACCAGCCCTGGTGCTTCGACGCGACCCGGCTCGTTCGGGCGACCGATGACGCTGACCGAGCTGCTCGTTTGATGCCGGACGGATGGGGCGCTGACAATGCCTAATGATGACGCCGAAACGGTGCTGCGACGGTACCTGAAGGCGCAGGAGGACAAGGATCTCGAGGCGCTGGCGTCCTGCTGGCACTCCGATGTAGAGGTGACCCACCCAATGCGACCCGACCTCAGCTGGCGCGGTCTGGAAACGTACCGGCGGGCCTGGGCGCGGATCTGGGAGATCAATCCCCATTCGCGGTTCGAGGTGGTGTCGACGGCAGTCGCCGGTAACCGCATTTACCTTGAGGCACTCGTCGAGCATGCTGACGGGACGATGGTACCGAACATGAACATCCTCGAGGTCGAGAACGGCAAGATCCGACGGGGACGCGTCTACACGGACAAGCCGACGAGGGACGGGGTCAGCATGGACCATTTCGTGCGCGACCTCAACCCGCTGGAACAATCCAAGCGGGCACCACGGTCGATCGAGACGTAACGGGCCGCGTACCCACCAATCGCAGACGCCCCAATGCGTATCCGGACCAACGGGCCCTGACCGGGACCTCGTCGGCCCATCCCGCCAATATCAGCCAGCGTGCGGACAGCCACCAGGCACGTCGAGCCGTACGAGTGAGCCACTACCCGCTTCCTTCTGTCCGCCGCGTCCAGTGCCTCGCCGTTCGGACGCCGTGTGGGCTACGGGAGCAAGGGAAAAACGACCCAACCGCGTGCTCCCGTTCGAGCGGCAAGGCACTCGAGACAGCCCTCCAGCTGTTCTGGGGATATCCGAGAACTGCTGGCGTCTCGTCATCTCAACCAACCGACCTCGCGGAGGAAGGTTTGGGTGTGGGCGATCCGGCCCGTCATCGTCTTCGGATCACCCGTGCAGAGCATGAGTGCCGTCTCCGTGATGAGCTCGATGTCTTCGGTCTCGGTCTTGGCCAGATCCAGCGTTCCGGCGCCGGGCGTGGCTACGGGATTCGACGGCGCGGCCGCGTTGACGGCGATGCCGTCCTTGTAGAGCTCGGCGGCGAGACTGATGGTGAGTCGGTTGAGAGCCGCCTTGACTGTGCCGTACACCCCGAACCCGGCGGTCTCATCGAACTCGGAGAAGGGGGGGCCGGATGGGAGGTCCCCGCCGACCGAGGTGAGATTCACGACCCAACCCCGTTTGCGCTCCCGCATTGCCGGCAGCGCCAGCTGGGTGAGATGCAATGGCGCGATCACGTGCATCTCCACCATGAGCCGCACACGTCGTTCCGGGAATTCGTCGAGGGGTCGCAGGAACGTGACTGCGGCGTTGTTCACCAGGATGTCCGGCGGCCCGATTTGGTCGACCACCTCGGCAAAGAGCCGCTCTCGGTCCTCGGATATCGACAGATCGGCCTGCACGGCAATGGCCTTGCCGCCAGCGGCGGAGATCTCCTCACACGTCTCGCGAAGGGATCCGACGTACTTGGGATCGGGATCCATCGTCCGTGCCGCGATCGCGACCGTGGCGCCTTCGCGCGCGCTAGCCGCTCGGCGATCGCCTTGCCGAGCCCCCGGCTCCCGCCGGTCACGAGCGCGACCTTTCCCTCACACTGCGCCGTCACGGTCCCCCTCCTTCGGTCGACCGCCCATACTAGAGATATGTCGGACCTTGACCTCGATCAACTGGCCGAGCGCTTGGCTGTGGCAGGCGTGTCCGATGTCCGCCCAATGCCGGGAGGCGCGTCGAGCCTTACCTACCGTGGCCAACTCGACGACCGGCGCGTCGTTGTGAAGGTGGCGCCTCCCGGCGTCGCGCCCGTCCTGCACCGCGACGTGTTGCGGCAGGCCCGCCTGATCCGGGCACTGGAGTCGACATCGGTGCCCGTTCCCAAGGTGCTCTGGGAGGATCCGGGCGAACCGCCAGAGGTCCCCCCACTCTTCGTGATGTCGTTCCTCGAGGGCTCGTCTCTCGAGCCGCTGTTCGACCTGGAGGACTCCGGCCCAGAGGAGACCATGGTCGCCGAGCGGTTGCGGAATGCCGCCCGGACCATGGCGCAGCTGCATCGCATGGAGCCCGCGTCATTGGGCCTCGCCGACGAGCCCGTTGTCGGGCCGCAGCAAGAAATCGACCGCTGGTGTCGACTCCTCGAGACGGTCGATGCCGCACTCGTGCCGGGCTGGAAGGACCTGGCGGGCGCGCTCCGGTCGTCGGTACCTGCGTCACTGCCCCAAGCGGTCGTGCACGGCGACTTCCGGCTGGGGAACCTGCTCGCCGTCGACGAGCGAATCACCGCCATCGTCGACTGGGAGATCTGGTCAGTCGGTGACCCGCGTGTGGACGTGGGCTGGTTCCTCCTCAACGCAGATCCCGAGACCTATCGGCGGCCAACACGCTATGTCGGCTCAACTCCGTCGGGGACCGAACTCGCATCCGTTTACGCGGAGGTCTTCGGGCGAGAAGTACCCGACCTCGGCTGGTTCCAGGCGCTCGCGTCGTTCAAGTCGGCCGCGACGTGGTCGCTGATCGTGAAGCACAACCGCCGTCGGACATCTCCTGACCCGGACCGCGAGGCAATGGCACCCGTTCTGCCGCACTTGCTTGACCGGGCGAGCCAGCTTCTCGCCTGATCATGTCCGGACGATGCCGGCGAGCTTGTCCGCGAACTTGGCCTCCGCAGCGGCTCGCAGTCGGAGTAGGTGCTCAGAGGGAAACAGGTCCGATGCCGGCTTGTGGTCCTTGAGGAGCTGGCGGGCGAGGGTGACCTTGTGCACTTCGGTAGGGCCGTCGGCCAGCCCTAGAACGAAAGACTCGACGAGGTATTGCACGAACGGCATCTCGTGGGTGGTACCCAATGAGCCATGGATCTGTAGAGCACGAGCCGATACGTCGTGCAGCACCCTTTGCATCATCGCCTTCACGGCGGAGATGTCGGCTCGAACCGCCTTGTAGTCGTTGTGCTGGTCGATCTTCCACGCGGTCTGGAGCGTGAGGAGCCGGAAGGCCTCAATCTCCATCCAAGAGTCGGCAACCATCTCCTGGACGAGCTGCTTGTTGCCCAGCATCTCACCCTGGGTGTGCCGGGACACCGCTCGCTCGCAGATCATGTCGAAGATGCGCCTCACGAGACCCACCGTGCGCATGGCGTGGTGAATGCGACCACCCCCGAGCCGCGTCTGGGCCACGACGAAGGCGCCGCCCCGCGGTCCAAGCACGTGATCGGCGGGCACCCGCACGTTCTCGTAGCGGACGTAGCCCTCACGACCACCACCGACTGACTGGTAGCCGAGACCGACGTTGCGCAGGACCGTGATCCCGGGCGTCTCGGCCGGCACCACGAACATCGAATGCCTCTCGTATGGGGGAGCATCCGGGTCGGTCACAGCCATCACGATCAGGAACGAGGCGATCGACGCGAACGACGAGAACCACTTCTCGCCGTTGATGACCCACTCGTCGCCCTCCGGCACGGCCGTCGTCGTGAACACCTTCGGGTCGGCGCCGCCCTGGGGTTCGGTCATCGAGAAGCAGGACACGATCCGGTTGTCGAGCAGCGGCTCCAGGTACCGCTTCTTGAGCTCGGGCGTGCCGTAGTGGGCCAGGATCTCGCTGTTGCCCGAGTCCGGTGCCTGTGAGCCGAACACGATCGGCGCGCATTCGGATCGGCCCAGGATCTCGTTCAGGAGGGCCAGCTTCACCTGGCCATACCCGGGCCCCCCGAGGTGGGGACCGAGGTGGGTCGCCCAGAGCCCTCGCTCCTTCACGATCTCTTGGAGCGGCGGGATCAGCGCCTGACGGACCGGATCGTTGAGGTCGTGCGACTCCTTGACGATCAGGTCGATCGGCTCGCACTCCTCGCGCACGAACTCCTCCACCCAGGCCAGTTGGGCCGCCCATTCCGGGTCGGTCGAGAAGTCCCAAGCCATGTGTCGTCCCCTCTCCAGATCGGTCGCTGGACCCTGGCGGTGCTATGAGTGTTGGCATCTTGGTCCAGCGGGAGGAGACACGCATGACGGCTCAGGGGATGTGCCAGGGACGAGTTTGCGTCGTCACGGGCGCTGGCCGGGGATTGGGCCGTGAGTACGCGCTCTCGCTGGCCCGCCATGGCGCCAAGGTCGTGGTGAACGACCTAGGCGGCAACCGCGACGGCACCGGTTCCGATGCCGGACCGGCCACCGAGGTGGTTGCCGAGATCGAGGGCCAGGGTGGTGAGGCCGTGGCCAACACCGACGACGTCAGCTCGTGGGACGGTGCCGCTCACCTGGTCCAGCAGGCCATCGAGACCTTCGGCGGCCTCGACGTCCTCATCAACAATGCCGGCATCCTTCGGGACCGAATGATCTTCTCGATGACCGAGGAGGAATGGGACGCGGTCATCAAGGTCCACCTGAAGGGCACCTTCGCGCCGAGCCACCACGCCGCCGCGTACTGGCGGGAGCGCGCGAAGGCGGGCGCGACCAACGATGCGCGCCTGATCAACACCACGTCGGTGTCCGGGCTCTACGCCAATCCCGGGCAGACGAACTACGGGCCGCCAAGGCCGGCATCGCCGCCTTCACGCAGATCGCCGCTCAGGAGCTCGGCCGCTACGGCGTCACCGTGAACGCCATTGCTCCGGGTGCCCTCACCCGACTCACCGGAGACCTGGAGGTGCCCGAGGAGATCAAGAGGCAGTTCGCCCCAACCTGGGTCGCCCCGGTGGTCACCTGGATGGCCTCCCGCGATTCGGCTGACGTGACCGGACAGGTCATCGAGGCCTCGGGGCTCGTCTTGGCCGTGGCCGAAGGATGGCACCGAGGACCTTCAATGGAGCCGGTGGAGTCTGCGAACGACGCCGGGGCGGCAGTCCGCAAGCTGCTCGCCGATGCCCGTCCACGAACCTTCTTCAACGAGGTCAGCTGACATGGGCGACGCGTGGATCATCGACGTGGTGCGCACGCCGCGGGGCAGGGGCCGTCCTGACGGCGCCCTGCACGGCGTCCATCCTCAAGAGCTGTTTGCCCAGTGTCTCCGGGCGCTGGCATCGCGGGTCGGCTTCGACCCGGTCGAGGTCGACGACGTCATCGCCGGCAACGGGATCCTGACGGGCGATCACGGCGACGACATCGCCCGCCTCTCTGCCCTGCTCGCCGGCTGGCCAGAGACGGTGCCCGGTATGACCCTCAACCGCTTCTGCGGGTCCGGACAACAGGCGATCACGGTCGCCGCCATGGGAATCGGAAGCGGTGCCCAGGACCTGGTCATCGCCGGTGGGGTCGAGTCGATGTCTCGCTGGGATGTCACGGTGGGCGCCGTGACGATCGACGGTGCCAACCCCGCCCTCCGGGCCCGCTACCCAACCGTCCCCCAGGGCGTGTCGGCCGACCTCATCGCCACGATGGAGGGCTTCACTCGCGAGGACGTCGACGCGTTCGCGGTGGAAAGCCAGCGGCGTGCCGCGGTGGCAGCCACCGAAGGGCGGTTCGACCGGACGATCGTGCCGGTCACCGACGAGAGGGGCGAGGCGGCGCTGGCCCGCGATGAGCATCCCCGCCCGGGCACCACGCTCGACGGGTTAGCCAAGCTCCGCCCGGCCTTCGCTGAGATGGGTGCCGCCTCGGCCGAGGGCGGGGGTCAGACCTTCGACCAGCTGTGCATCGAGCGCTACCCGAAGATCGACCACGTCGAGCACGTCCACCACGCCGGGAACTCGTCTGGGGTCGTCGATGGTGCCGCGGCCGCCGTCATCGCCGCTGACGGCTGGGTGCGAGCCCATGGCGTCACTCCTCGCGCTCGGATCCGGGCGACGGCGACTATCGGCTCCGAACCCATCATCATGCTGACGGCACCGGGGCCGGCAGCGGAACGCTGTCTCGCCAAGGCCGGCATGCAGCTCGACGACATCGATCTGTGGGAGATCAACGAGGCCTTCGCCGCAGTGCCGCTCAAGACGACGCGCGACCTGGGGCTCGACCCCGAACGGGTGAACGTCAATGGCGGTGCCATTGCGCTCGGCCATCCCATCGGCGCTACCGGCGCCATGCTCATAGCAACGGTGCTCGATGAGCTCGAGCGGCTCGACCTCGCGGTTGGGCTCGTCACCATGTGTACGGGTGGCGGAATGGGCACGGCGACGATCATCGAGCGGGTCTGACGGTGGCCCGAACAATCACGCTGGAGACACCCAGCGCCGGTGCCATGGTCCTGCGCTTCAACCGTCCCGACCGTCTGAACGCAATTAACGAGGTCATGGTCGGCGAGCTCAGGGAGGCGTGCGCCGCGCTGGCGGCCGACCCGGAGATCAAGGTGGTGGTGCTGACCGGCTCGGGCCGGGGATTCTGCTCAGGCATCGACATGCGCGACTTCGGACCCGGGATGGTCGAGGCCACTGAGCCCGCAATCGTCCGGCTCAGATTCCAAGAGATGATGGCCTCGCTGCCACAAGCACTCCGGGCCATGCCGCAGCCGGTGATTGCCGCGGTGAACGGTCCGTGTGTCGGTGGTGGCCTTGCCCTGTGCCTCGCCGCCGACATCCGGATCTGTTCCACGGCGGCCTCATTCGGGAACGCCGCCATCCTGCTCGGACTGTCCGGCGCGGAGATGGGAATGAGCTACCACCTCCCGCGTATCGTCGGCACCAGCGTGGCCGCCGACTGGATGCTCACCGGCCGCACCGTTGCGGCCGAGGAAGCGGACCGACGAGGACTGGTCAGCGAGGTCGTCGAGCCCGACCGGCTCCTCGACCGGGCGCTCGAACTGGCGGTCCAGATCGCCGACCTGACTCCGCTCGGTGTGCAGATGACCAAGAAGGCGCTTCAGGTGAACGTCGACGCGCCCGACCTGTTCACGGCGATGGAGATTGAGAACCGCAACCAGGTGATCGCCCACGCCACCGACGAAGCGGCGGCTCGCCGAGCGAAGTGGTCGAAATGACCCCGCCGTCCCTCCAGGGAGTCCAAATCGTCATGATGGGTGGCCTCGGTCCGAGCCCAGCACGCTCCTCGGGGACCTCGGCGCGGACATCATGCGCTCGACCAGGTGCGCGAGGTCGACGGACCGCTCCCCACCGATTACGGGCCGAGGCCTGCCTCGCCACGCTCTGCCTGGAGCTCTGAGGAATGCACCCCAACCATCGGTCACCGATTCGGATGTCCATTACCCCGACGAGCTGTTTCGCTCGTCAACGGGACGACCGGTTACAACTCGGCGGTGGCTCGGTAGCGATCCAGCGAGCCGTTTCCCCGACGAGCTCAGGGCAGCTGGCAAGGTCGCCCATTTCGGCTGTCCGACCGTACGAAGGATGCGCCCACGACGGTCGATCGCCGCGTGCCGGATGCGGCGCTACGAACACCCCAATGCGCGCGCGATCACCAGGTGCTGGATCTCGTTGGTTCCCTCGCCGATCTCGAGCACCTTGGCGTCGCAGTAGAAGCGGGCCACCGGCGTTTCGAGCATGTACCCGAGGCCACCGTGGATCTGGACGGCCTCGGATGCCGCCCATACCGCTACGCGACTGGCCTTCAGCTTCGCCATCGACGCCTCCTTGAGGAACGGCTGACCGGTGTCTCGTAGGTAGGCGGCGCGGTACGTGAGCCATCGCGCCGCTTCCAACTCGGTGGCGATGTCGGCGAGCTTGAACTGCACCGCCTGGAACTTCGAGATTGGCTGCCCGAACTGAACACGCTGCCTGGCGTAACTCGCTGCCATGTCCAGCACGGCTTGGGTCAGGCTGAGCGATAAGGCCGCGATCGAGATGCGGCCGACTTCGAGCGTGCCCAGGAACTGACTGAGCCCGAGGTCTGGATCGCCCACGAGGTGAGCATCGGGCACCCAGACATCGTCGAAGTACAGCTCACGGGTGTCGAGGCCTCGCCACCCGATGCCACGCATCTTGGGGCCCATCGTGAAACCAGCCGTGTCCTTCTCGACAACAAAGCTCGCGAACCGCGGCGTGAGCCCCTCGGCCTCCTCCGTGCGGGCTAGCAACGTCACCCCGAAGGACATGTCCGTGCCGGCGTTGGAGATGAACGTCTTCCGACCGTTGATCAGCCAGCCACCCTCATGCCGATCCGCCCGGGTACGAATCGCACGTACGTCGGAACCGGCATCGGGTTCGGTCAAGCCAAACGCACCCAGCACGCGTCCCTCAGCCAACGGTCTCAACCAACGCTCTCGCTGGGCGTCGTTGCCGAATAGGTACAGCGGCAACGAACCGATCGTCACGTGAGCCTGCCATGCCGCGGCCACCGACTGGTCCGCCAAGCCGATCTGCTCCATCGCCGCGACGAAGCCGACCGTCGACATGCCGATCCCACCCCACTCCTCGGGAATAAGGATGCCGAGCAGGCCCAACCCACCCATCTCACGGAGCAGATCGGTCGGGCACCGCGCCTCCTCCCACGCCAGCGGCGCACGCCTCGCGATCTCGTTCTGCGCGAAATCGCGGCACAGCCCGACCAGGTCGCGTTCCGATTCGGTGAGCGAGAGATCCATGCCCCAACCCTATTGGGCCGACCGACCGGTACAACCCAGACGATTAGGCGCCCAGCCGGTCGAGTAGTTCGCTCGCCCGCTCCACCGCCCGCCGGACGGAGGCGTGGTAGCCCTCTTCCTCGACCCGTGGCCCCATCACCTCGAGGTCGAACGAGCCCTCGAAACCCGCGTCGAGCACCATCGCGAGGAGGCGCTCCAGCGGGATGTCGCCGTCTCCGGGCACCACCCGGTTGCCGGTCTCGGTGGTCCCGATCACGTAGTCGGAGATCTGGGTGAGCCCGACCAGGTCGATATTCTTGCGGACGACTTGCTCTAGGCCCCGCTCGTACCAGCACGACTGCAGGTCGAGCATGACCTTGGTTCCGGCCTGGCGGGCGAGGTCCATCGCGTCACGCTGCCAGAAGACGAAGCTGACGTCGGCGCGCAGGGGGTTCGTCGGCTCCACCAGCAACGGGACGCCGAGCTCCTCGCCCCGGGCCACCGCCGGCCCGACCATCTCACAGAAGGCGTCGGCTGCTTCGTCCCAGGTGAACGTCGGCGCCGCACCGCTGCACACGTAGACAGAAGCGGCGCCGATCGACGCGGCGAACTCGACCGTGTCCACCGTGGCCTGCTGGTCGGTGTCCCACCACCCGAGGGCACGGTCGGCATCGAGCGGCCGGTACGTCGGCCCGAAGATGGTGGACACCCGGAGGTCAGCTGTCGTCACCATGTCCCTGGCCGTGTCCCACCCGATCTCCGCGATCTTCGGGAGGATCAGGCCGACGTGTTCGACCCCGAGGTCGCGCCACAAGGCGATATCAGCCGCCAGGGGCTGCCGGAAGGACGAGACTGAGTTGACCGACAGACGTGGATGCCCGAACATCTGGCGCAATGTAGCCGGGTGCAACTTGTATGTGCGCCAGACAGCCGCCGCCTCCGGCGGCGACAAGAAGCCAGTGGCAGTGTCGGGCACGCGCGCTCAAGCTGGCCAAGAAAGGACACCGAGGACAGCTACGTCACCGAGACGGCGATCCTCTTCTGCACCGGCGACCCGCCGTCCTCACTGGTCGGGTCGTCGAGACCCAAGCCGTTTCTCAGTGAGTTCGGCCGGCTCAAAGATCTGCAAGAACTCAGGTGTTCCTTCCCCCGTTGACGCCGATGACCTGGCCGGTGATGTAGCTGGCCTCGTCACCACAGAGGAACGAACAGGTCGCCGCGATGTCCTCGGGGCGCCCCGGCCGTCGAACCGGGGTCGTCTTTGTGGAGACTTCGATGTCGAGGTTGCCGGCGGCGGCGGCGGCCCTGAGCATCGGCGTGTCGATGAACCCCGGCGGGATCGTGTTGACCGTGATGCCCTTGGGACCGAACTCCAGGGCCAGGCACTTGGTGAGGCCGATCACCCCGGACTTCGCGGCCACGTATGCCGCCATCCGCGGTGTGCCGCTGTGCGTGCTGGATGACGAGATGTTGACGATGCGCCCCCACCCCGCCTCAAGCATGTGCGGCAACACGACCTGGCAACAGTGGAACGTACCGGTGAGGTTGATGTCGATCCTCTCGTTCCAGTGCTCGAGGCTGATGTCCAAGAACGGCACGAAGCTTTCCCGCCCGGCGTTGTTAACCAAGATCAGGGGGGCGCCCAGTCGATCGACAACCTCGCCCACCGCTTCCTCGATCCGCAGACGATCGGTGACATCCACCTCCAGGCCGATGGCCGGTCTGCCGGCAGCCTCCATCTTGGCGGCCGCGGCCTCAGCAGCGTCGCCGTTGAGATCGAAGATGGCCACGGCAGCGCCGTCGGTCGCCAAGCGCTCGCTGATCGCGAGACCGATGCCGGACGCGCCGCCAGTGATCACCGCGACGCGAGGTTCGCTCCACCTGCTCATGTGTGCCCGCTCTCTCTCAGAACACCGTGCGTTACCATATGGGCCAAGCTGTCGCAGCATCGACGTTCAGCCATACCGGGTCACCACGCATACCGAGTAGCAGCGTGCAGCGCCCGGTGATCGGAACGCCCGAGCCGCCTCCCGGCCTCGGTTGCGACCGCGTATGCATGTTCGTCTCAGAGCTCAAACCGCCGCGAGGCGGCGGACGGCTTCGGTGATGTCGTCGCGGTCAGGGAGCCACGCTCGTTCCAGGTCAGGTGCGTAAGGAGGTGGAGTCGCCGCGGCACCAACACGTTGGATCGGCGCGTCGAGGTCCCAGAAGCCCTCGCGGGCGACTGTCGCCGCGATCTCGGCGCCGATGCCGAACGGTACGACGGCCTCGTGAGCGATCAGGAGCCGGCTCGTCTTGTGGACCGATTCGAGGATCGGAGCCATGTCGAGCGGAGCCACGGTTCTCAGGTCGATCACTTCGATCGAGATGCCTTCGTCAGCCAAGCACTGGGCGGCTGCGATTGCCTCGTGGACCATCCGTGAGACCGACACGACCGTGATGTCGGTTCCCGGACGGACGACGGTGGACGTGCCGATCGGGAGGATGAAGTCGGATGGCGGCTGTGGGCCCTTCATCCCGTAGAGCAGCCGGTTCTCGATGAAGACCACCGGGTTCGGGTCCTGGATCGCTGCGCGCAGCAGGCCGTAGGTGTCGGCTGGTGTCGACGGCATAACGACGCTCAGGCCGGGGATGTGCGCGAGCAGCGCTTCGAGGCTCTGTGAGTGCTGGCTTCCCGACGAGCGCCCTGCGCCGAACTGGGTCCGCACGGTCAGCGCCATCTGCGCGGCCCCGCCCGTCATGAACGGCATCTTCGCCGCCTGGTTGAGCAGCTGATCGAAGCAGACGCCTATGAAATCGAGGTACATCAGCTCTACCACTGGGCGCATCCCCGCCATGGCGGCACCCACGCCAACACCCATGATCGCGGTCTCGGAGATGGGCGTGTCGCGGACGCGATCACCGAATCGATCGTGGAGTCCTCGCATGAGCCCAAAGACGTTGCCACCGGCTCCCACGTCGATGCCGGCGACAAACACCCGGTCGTCGCTGGCGAGCTCAGCTTCGAGGGCAGTGCGGATCGCGTCGGTGGTGCGGAACACCGGGGCGCCTTCGCTTGGGGGATGTGGCTCGATCCGTGCGGGTCTCGGACGGAGGACGAAGTCGGTCAGCGTGGCGACCGCCGGGCTGGCGAACCGCCGAGCCGTTTCGACCGCTTCGTCCAACTCGTGCGCCACCGATGACTCCAACGAGCTGATCGCGTCATCACCGACGCCTGCTGATCGTAGATGACGCGCGTGGACGAGGAGTGGGTCGCGCGCTTCCCAGGACCGAACTTCATCGGGTGACCGGTAGCGCTGAGGGTCGCCTTCGTAGTGGCCGCGCCAGCGATAGGTGGCCGCCTCGACGATGGCGGGACGGCGTCCGCCGCGAATGGCCTCGACCACCTCATGCATCGCGGCTGCGGTGGCCACGACGTCGTTGCCGTCGACCGCGACGAAGTCGACACCGTATCCAGCAGCCCGCCGCTCGAGCGGTGCCGCATGCTGAGTCGATACCGGCGAGAACTCGGCGTATCCGTTGTTCTCGCAGAAGAAGATGATGGGCAGTCGCCAGACGGCGGCGAGATTCATCGCTTCGTGGAACGCGCCCTGGGCCACCGCGCCGTCGCCGAAGAACGCCACTGCCACGCTACCGTCGGACCGGAGCTGGGCCGCTGTTGCTGCTCCCACCGCGATCGGCAGGCCGGCTGCCACGATCCCGTTCGCGCCGAAGATGCCGATGGTCGGGTCGGCGATGTGCATCGAGCCGCCGCGGCCGCGGTTCGTACCCTGGTCCTTACCCATCAGCTCCGCGAACATCCCGAGCGGGTCCAGGCCCTTGGCCAGGCAGTGGCCGTGGCCGCGGTGAGTGGACGTGATGACGTCGGCCAGACGGAGCGGCCAGCAAGCCCCCACCGCCGACGCCTCCTGCCCGATCGACAAATGCACGAAACCGGGCACCTCGCCGTCGCGATACAGCGCAGTCACCCGCTCCTCGAAGCCGCGGATCACGAGCATCCGCCTGTGCATCTCGAGAAGGTCGGCGGTCGAGAACACTGACCGTGTATTGTACTGGTCGGTACAATGAATTGGAAAGGGCACAATGGCCGAACAGATCGAGATCCCCGACTCCTTCCCCTGCGGGGGTGATGTAAAGGGGAAACGCGTGGTGATCACCGGCGCGGGGCGGGGGCTCGGCGAGTTGCTCGCGCATGCGTTCTCGCAGCGCGGCGCGCTGGTGGCGCTGGTCGCCCGCACCGAGCGCGACATCAAGGCGGTCGCGGCGGCGCTTCCGGGCCCGGCCCTCGTCCTCTGTGGAGATGTGACCGACGAAGCGTTCAACGAAGCGGTCGCCGATTCCACCTTGGCCGAGTGGGGTGGCGTCGATGTCTGGATCTGCAACGCGGGGATCTCGCCCATCGTCGCTGGACCGCTCAAGACCGATCCGTCGATCTGGCGCGAGGTGCTCGAGGTGAACCTCACGGGGGCGTTTCTCGGCGCGCGCGCCGCCGCCAGGGTGATGGGCGAGGGCGGGCGGCTGATCTTCAGCGGATCGGTGCTGGGTGAGCGGCCACGCGAGGGCCTTACGGCGTACAGCGCCTCGAAGGCCGGGCTGGTGGGCTTGGCGAAGGGCCTGGCGCTGGACTTGGCGGCCTCGGGCATCACCGTGAACGTCGTCGCTCCGGGGTGGTTCGACTCGCCCTTGGCCGAGCGGTGGCGGAAGAACCCGAAACTAGCGGCCGGGATTCTTGAGCACACGGCGCAACGGCGCTGGGGTAACGCCACCGACCTCGCCGGCGCCTATCAGTTCCTGGCCTCCGACGCGTCGGCATTCGTGACCGGGAACGTGCTCAGCGTCGACGGCGGGTACCTGCTCGTATGACCGACGGGCGGCGGGTCATCGCGATCATGGGGGCGGGGGGAGCGCTCGGTGCCGCTGTGTCCAGCCAGCTCAGCGGCGAACCCGCCACGGATCTGGTTTTGAGCGACATCAGTGCGCCTTCGCTTGAGGTGACCATGGGCGATCTACCCGAGCACCATGGAGCGGTGGAGACGGTACTGGCGGACGTGAGCGATCCCGCGCAGGTCGAAGCCGTCGTCGAACGAGCGGTGGAGAGCTTCGGCCACCTCGACGTCCTGATCAGCAATGCCGGCGTGCTCGCTCCAAACGGTCGCATCCACAATCTGACGACCGAAGACTGGGAGCGTGCGTTCCGTATCAACGTCCTCGGTGCCGTCAACGGCATCCGAGCCGCCGTGCCGGTCATGCGCACTCAGAAGTCGGGTTCGATAGTGCTCACGGCATCGGTCGCCGGTCTCACGGCGTGGTCGCACGCCGCGCCATACTGCGCGACGAAGGCGGCGGTAATCCAGCTCGCGAAGGTCGCGGCAGTCGAATACGCTCGCGATGGAATACGCGTCAACAGCGTGTGCCCGGGGACATTCCTCTCGGCGATCCACTCCGACCTCCAGTCCGAGGCAATCGACGCGATCGCAATCAAGCACCCGCTCGGGCTCGGGTCCGCCGCCGACCTGGTGGGCGCCTACTCGTACCTCGCCAGCGACGCGTCCCGCTGGACGACCGGCTCGGCGATGGTCGTCGACGGCGGCTACTCGGCACCCTGACGCCGGCGGCGCTCGCGCTGCTGTGACGTCGGGTTAGCAATCCCTCGGATGAAGATGTCGGCGAACGGCTTCGCCACGTCGCGAGCCGATAGTGGCCCGTCGGGCTTCAGCCACAGGTACGTGTAGTTGTGCATACCAAGCCAGGCCAGTGCAGTCAGCCACGGATCGACGTCACGGAACTCGCCGGCGTCGATACCGGCCTGGAGGACCACCTCGACCCGTCGCTCGTACTCCTGCCGCCGACCGCGGAACTGCTCGGCGCGTTCACCCGTGAGCGCCGGGAACTCGTGAAGGAAGACCCAGACGTGATGGGGGTAGCGGTGGATGACGTCGAGCAGCTCATCGCCGAGCATTGCCAGCTGCGCCGAGGGCGAGCCGCCGGCTTGAGCGACGCGATCGGCGCCGGTCATCACCTCGTCCATCACACGGTCGTGGATGGAGGCGAGCAGCTCTTCTTTCGATCCGATGTAGTGATAGAGAGCGCCCTTGCCGAGATCGTTGGCGACACAGAGCTCGGTGAGGCCCGTGGCGTGGTAGCCCTTTCGGGCGAAGACCCGCGCCGAGGTGTCGATGATCGCCTGGCGGCGCGTCTGCCACTTCGGGCTCCGTCGAGGCTCGTCGCTCGCTTCAGCCAGCGGCATCAGCGGCGACGCTACACGGCGGCGGGTCTGTGGCGGCGAGCCCACCGCGCTCAGCGTCGAGCGTCGTTGCGTCGCCTCTCCCCTGGACGACCTTGAGGTCGGCCCCCGGGGAGAGGGGGCGGTCTTGAAACGCAGTGTTCGCTCGGAGGACACGGACCCAGACCTCCGGGTCGTCCTCCAACCGGTCAGCGGCCCCAAGGGCGACCAAAACTCCCGGTTGACGGCGGTGCGGGCCTCCGGGCATTCGAGGGTGGCGAGGCTTATCCGGCCGAAGGGCGAGTACAGGACGGCGGTAGCCGGTCGATGATTTCATGTAGCAGTCGTCGCGCTCAGGGGCGCATGCATGCGTCGCACTATATACTGACTGGTCGGTACAAACTTCGTGGGTTCCAAGGGGGACGTGTGGTCAAGCGGACGCGCTTCGCGGAGTACAAGGACAGCTATGCGAACTACAAGTTCGAGCTGAGCGAAGAAGGCATCCTCTTCATGCAGTGCCATACCGACGGTGGCCCCCTCCATTGGGAGTGGTCGTCGCACGACGCCATGGCCGACGCACTCGCCGATGTGGCGGGCGACCGCGAGATCAAGGTCGTCATCCACACCGGCACCGGAGAGACGTACAACCACAGCTGGGGCAGGCCGGTGACCGAGAGCGGGGCACCGGTGTACAACGCCTACGCCGACGCCGAGGGCGTGGCCATCATGGACGAGAAGGCGTGGTACGGCCGCATGCTCCTCGAAAACTTGCTCGCTGTGGACGTGCCGATGATTGCCGCGGTCAACGGACCCTGCAGCATGCACTCTGAGGTGCCCCTGCTCATGGACATCGTCCTCGCATCGGAGGACGCGTGGTTCCAGGACCTCTCGCACTTCCCGCGCGGGATGGTGCCGGGTGACGGCCAGCACGTCGTCTGGGAGGCTCTCGTCGGCCCCAGCCGCGCCCGCTACCTCCTGCTGATGGGGTACAAACTGACCGCCCAGGAGGCCCGCGAATGGGGCGTCGTCCACGAGGTGCTGCCCAAGGACAGCTTGCTGGATCGGGCGTGGGAGATCGCGCACGACTTCGCCAAGCGGCCGCCGATCGCCGTTCGGAACACCCGTCACCTTCTCGTCCAGAACCTGAAGCGGGCGCTCTTGAACGAGCTCGACCACGGTCTCCAAGCCGAGATGTGGGCCCAACGCCAGTTCTTCCCGTTCGGTGCCGGGATGCAGGCCCTGGACCGGCCGTGGGACCAGAAACCCTGGTCCGACTGACGCGCCCGACTGAGATGACGAAGCCGTGACCAGGACAGATGCAACCGCCGTGAAGTGGCCCGTGTGGGAGGACGCGGCGTTCTACATGCAGGAACCCGCCGTCATGTACGCGTCGATCGCGGCGCAGCGGCATGCAGCCCCGGTGTACTGGTACGAGCCGCCCGGGCTACTCCGACCGGCTTCTGGGTGCTGTCGAAGTGGGAGCACCAGCGGTATCGTGGGCAGCCATCCCGAGCTGTTCTCCAGCCAGTACGGGTTCGCCATCGGCGACGCCAGCGACCCGTCGACGGTCGTGCGCCAGCTCCCGGACTGGGCGCAGGCAGAAGCTTCGGGAGGGGAACCTCAGCCCGGCCCAGACCCGGCGAACGATCGCTCAGGGCAAGCTCTCGATGGGCGATCCCGACTTCGAGAGCTTGATCCTCTCGGATCCTCCCCGCCACGGCCAGATCCGCAACGTTCTCATGAAGGCGCTGCGGCCCAGCCTGGTGAGGAGCCTCAAGCCACGAATCGCCGAGATCTCCGACGAGTTCATCGCCGAGATCGAGCCGGGCGCCGAGACGGACTTCGTGACGACGGTCGGGCGAATCCCGGCGGCGTTGATGACCGAGCTGATCGGCGTACCGGGCGACATGCGCGAGCGTTTCATCGAGCTGGCGTCGGCGCAGATGCAGGCGATCACCATCGATCCAAATAGGGATCAGGCCGAGGTCGAGCGGATACAGCGGCTCGTCGAGGAGTTCCACTCCTACTGCGATGAGCTCCTGTCCGAGCGAAGGACGGCCGGTGGCGATGGCGACGACCTCGTCAGCATCATCGCCAGGTCGGAGTACGACGGCGGATCGGTGCCCCATGGGCTGGCGATCTCGTTCATCCACACGTTCGTCAACGCCGGCGAGACGACAAGAGCGCTCCTGTCGTTCGTCGCCATGGCGTTGGCCCAGCATCCCGACCAGCGACACCTGCTCGTCGAGCGGCCGGAGCTGGTTTCGAACGCCATCGAGGAGACATTGCGCTGCTACCCCCTCAACTGGTCCGGGTGCCGGACCGCCACACAGGACGTGGAGATCGGGGGACAGCTCATCCACAAGGACGACTACGTGGTGATGGCGTACGCCAGCGCCAACCGTGACGAGGATGTCTGGGACCGTCCCGACGACTTCGACGTCACCCGGTCGTTCGACAAGGACCATCAGTCGTTCGGCTACGGCGAGCACTCCTGCCCCGGCGCGCTGCTTGCTCGCATCGACTCGACGACGATCTTCGAGCGGCTCCTGGCGCGGTTCTCGGACTGGGAACCGGCGAGTCCTCCGCAGCGATGGGGTACCCCGTTCTTGCAGGGCATCTCGAGCCTGCCGCTGAGGTTCAATCCGTGAACACGGCGGGCGATCCTACGTTCCACTACGTGCTGAACTGCCCCTGCGGAACGACGTTGACCGGTCGTCTCCGAGGACGAGATCGTGCAGGTTGCGTTCGCCCATCTTCGAGACGCACACCCGGAGATGGCCGACGAGTACGAGCGCGAGCACGTCCTGTCCATGGCTCGACGGCTCGTTCGAACGTGATCTTGGGCAGAAGACAGAAGACGCGCAGATGAAGGTCATCGTCGACGAGTTGCGCTGTGACGCCCATGGCATTTGCGTCGTCTGCGTGTCCAGAGGTCTTCGCCCTCGACGACGACGACGACGTGGTCCGTGTGCTCAACGACCAGCCCGACGAATCCCTTCGCGCCAGCGTCATCCGTGCGGTTCAGCAGTGCCCGAAGGCCGCCATCACGATCGAAGACTGAGCAGATGAGCGCTCACGACCTGACGCAGGTGCTCGCCGATCGGCTGGCGGTCGGCGACGTCCTGGTTCGCTACTTCGAGCTGGTGGACGCCAAGGGTTGGGACCAGATGCACGAGGTCTTCACCGAGGACACGACCGCAAGCTGGACGCCGGAGGTCCTCATCGAGGGCCGCGCCAATGTCGTCGGCGCGATGCGACACATGTCGGGTAGCGACGAGATCGTCACCTATCACCACGTCGCGTCGATGACGCCCGTCATCGACGGCGACAGCGCTGAGGTCGACGCTCGCGTTCGTGCGATGCACTACGGCGTCGGTCCGCGAGCAGGGCAAGTTCTACGAGAGCCTCGGTATCCAGCCAACCCGCTTGGTGCGGACACCGGAGGGATGGCGTATCAAGCACCACGACTGGGTGATCGCAGTGAAGCTCGGCAGCATGGAGGAGCTCTTCGCGCCGGAGCTCGCAGCGGGGAAGCGGCACTGAGTGGCGGACAAGTCTCCGCATCCTCGCATCTCGGTGAACAGCATTTGCTCGATGAAGCAGTCGTTCGACGAGGACATTGCACTCTGGGCCGACCTCGGCATCGACCAGGTCGGGTTGATCTCCCCGAAGCTCGAGGCGCGCCGGATGGGACGTCAGCCGCCAGGCCGTCTACGACGCTGGCCTCCTGGTGTCGAGCATGTCGTGCTACAAGGACGGCATCGACGGCGTCGCTCGAGTTCGCCGCCGCGATCGGCACCGACGTGCTGTACATCGTCTCCGGCAGCGCCGGCTCAACCCCGTGGGAGGAAGCGGCCCAGAAGTTCTGCGAGGACCTGGCCCCGCTGGTGGCGCGGGGCAAGGAGCTCGGTGTGCGCCTGGCTCTGGAGCCGACCAACCCGCTGCGCACCGACGTGAGCTTCGTGCACAGCGTCCGTGACGCCGTCGACCTGGCCCGCATGGCCGACATGGGCGTCGTCGTCGACTTCTACTCGTCGTGGTACGAGCGTGGCCTCGAGGAGCTCGTGCGCAAGAACATCGACCTGGTGGCGCTCGTGCAGATCTGCGACTACAAGCTCGGCACCTTCGACATGCCGAACCGCTGCGCCATCGGTGACGGTGACATCCCGGTGGAGCGGCTGCTCGGCCTGCTGCTGGACGCCGGCTACGAAGGCCCGTTCGACCTGGAGATCCTCGGTCCGAGGATCGAGGAGGAGGGCTACCGAGCACCGATCGCCCGCAGCGTCGAGCGCGCCGAGCGAGATGCTCGATCGTCTCGGCGTCGTGAGGTGACGAGGGGATAAAGTTGTACCGACCGGTCGGTTGACGAGCCTCTCGGGGGAACCTAATCTTCTGTCTGGAGGTGCGTGCAGTGCCGGAATCGGGGGAATGACTCACATGGCTCGCTACCCAAAGCCCGCCGAAGGCAGCTGGACGGAGCACTACCCGGAGCTCGGCACGGAGCCGATCTCCTTCGAGGACTCGATCTCGCCCGAGTGGTACGAGCTCGAACGTGAGGCGATCTTCAAGCGGGCGTGGCTCCAGGTCGGGCGCCTCGAGCAGATCCCCCGCACCGGGAGCTTCTTCACGAAGAACATCGCGGCCGCCAACACTTCGATCATCGTCGTGCGCGACGGCGACGACGTACGGGCGTTCCACAACGTCTGCCGCCACCGAGGCAACAAGCTCGTGTGGCAGGACTACCCGCGTGAGGAGATCAGTGGCACGACTCGGCAGTTCACCTGCAAGTACCACGGGTGGCGCTACGGGCTGGACGGGACGTGCACGTTCGCCCAGCAGGAGGGGGAGTTCTTCGACTTCGACAAGGCCGAGTACGGGTTGGTGCCTGTCCACTGCGACGTGTTCGCCGGGTTCATCTTCGTGAACTTCGCCAAGCAGCCGAGCCAGACGTTGCGCGAGTTCCTCGGTCCGATGCTCCTCGGGATGGAGGGCTACCCGTTCGATCAGATGACCGACCGGTACGCCTTCCGTGTCGAGTGCCGTGCCAACTGGAAGGTGTTCTCGGACGCCTTCATGGAGTTCTACCACGCACCGGTGGTGCACGTCGGCCAGCATCCCCGCCAACTCCGGGCCGCGATCACCGAGATGGGCTACGAGGCGCCGCACTACCAGATCGACGGTCCGCACGGTCTGGTCACGACGGCCGGTCGGCTGCACCGGGTGTGGGAGATGCCGCCGGAGAACGTGAAGCCGGCCGATATCGTGACGCGCAGCGGGTTGTTCGGCCCCTGGGACCAATCAGATCTCGGTGAGCTCCCGCCAGGGATCAACCCGGGCAAGGTGCACCCGTGGGGGTTGTCGTCGTTCCAGTTCTTCCCGAACTTCGCCATCTTGATCTGGGAGGCCGGCTGGTACAACACGCACCAGTTCTGGCCGACGTCGCACAACACGCTGATCTTCGAAGGGAACGTCTACTCCCTGCCGGCCAAGTCGGCCTCGGAACGGGTGGGGCGGGAGATGGCGGCGGTGTCGTTCAAGGAGTACTCGCTGCAGGACGCCAACACCCTCGAGGCCACGCAGATGGGTCTGGAGGCAGGGGTCATCGATCGGTTCCCGCTGAACGACCAGGAGGTGCTGGTCCGGAACTTCCACAAGGTCGTCGGCGACTGGGTGCACCAGTATCGGCGTGAGCAGTTGAGGGGTTGAGCGGCGATGCCGTTGCTTCCGACTGCATTCGCCGAACTCGAGCCGTTCGCGCGAGACATGGTGCCTGGCGACCGAGCGGGAGCGCTGGGCGCAGCGCATGTCGAGCTCGATGGACGAACTGCAGACGTTCTACGACGCCATCATTCCCCGTGTGCCGGAGGCGATCGCGTACTGCGACAAGTTCGCCCTCGACGACATGCCCGATGACGCCGCGAACCTCCTGCGCCTGATCTACTCGTTCGTGATCGTGTCGTTCCCGGTCGAGCTGTGGCGTCAGCCGTACGTCCCCGACACCCTCGGCACATCGTTCGACCGGTTCAGCGAGCCCTGCCATGACCACGCAGACCGGAGAACGAGCTGATGACTCGCATCGAGGGCGACGCCCCCATGGGGCGGCTCATGCGGACGAACTACTGGATCCCCTTCGCGATGTCGTTCGCACCTCGTGCACGGCGAGGCGCCGACTGCCCGTGCGCCTGTTCGGCGAGAACTACGTCGCTTTCCGGGCCGAGGACGGCCGTATCGGCTTCCTCGACGAGCTCTGCCCGCACCGCCGCTCCTCGCTCCTGCTCGCCCGGATCGAGGGCAACGGCCTGCGCTGCATCTACCACGGGTGGAAGATCGACGTCTCGGGCTGCGTCGTGGAATGCCCGAACCAGGCGCTTCGGGCCGAGCAGTTCGCGGCGAGCGTGAACGGTCACCCACTTCCCCGTTCAGGAGTCCGGCGGCATCGCCTGGGTGTGGCTCGGCGGCGCCGAGGCGCCGCCCTTCCCGGAGCTCCCCTTCGGCGACCCGGACCTGTACCGCTACTGGTGCGTTTCGCGGGTCCCCTGCAACTGGCTCCAGGGGATCGAGGGCACCATCGACTCCTCCCATGTCGGCCTGCTGCACCAGACGTGGATCGCCGAGGCCGCCAAGATGGCCGAGCACTCGAATCTCACCTTCGCCCTCGACCAACCGCCAACTTACGAGACGCAGTCGACCCACCTATGGGATGCGGGCGGCGGCGCTGCGCAAGACGGCCGATGGTCGGCACCTACGTCCGGATCACGGAGCACCTCATGCCGCTCGTGACGGTGACACCGATCGGTCGCGCGATGCCGCGGGCCGGCTCCGTGTTCGTCATCTCCCCGTGGACGACACCCACCACCTCCTCTTCTTCGGGTACTTCGGAGACACGCCGCATAGCGCCAAGACACCCGACGAGATCGCCATGGCGGCACCCGACTACGTGCCTGACCCCCACGATTACACCGGACTGCGAGGCGATCGCGGTGACCGCTGGGGGCAGGACCGCGCGCTCATGGATACCGGGCACTTCACCGGCTTCGGACGGAGCCTGCTCGAGGAGGACGTCGTCATCCAGACCAGCATGGGCTCCGATCGTCGACCGTACCAGGGAGACCCTGTCCTCGAGCGACGTCGCCGTGGCCCACGCCCGGCGGATGCTTCTCGATGCTCTGAGCGCCGCCGAAGCCGGCCGGTTGCCGCCGGGAAGCGCCTTGACACCCGAGGCCGTTCGCCTCCCGAACGCGCTGGAGGTGCTCGTGGGGGAGGGCGAGCGCTGGGAGGACTCGGCACTGGATCAAGTGACGAGCTGAGTTGATCGACGACGGGCGCATTCGGCGAACTGATCACGTTCGACGATTGGCACGCGATCCATACGCTTCTCATGACCTACGCTGAACACCTCGACGGAGGCCGGTTCACCGAGGTCGCCGCGATGTTCGAGAACGCGACGTATCGCATCGAGCACGCCGACGGCCTTCACTTTTCGAGCTATGAGGGCGCGGTGCAGGTACGAACGTTCTGCGAGCAGACGCGACTCTATCCCGACGGCACGCCGCGCACGAAGCACGTCATCACCAACGTGATCATCGAGCTCGATGGTGACCGCGCCAGACCTCGCGGTGCTATGCCACGCTTCTCCAGCAGACAGACGTGCTGCCGCTCCAACCCATCGCTTCGGGTCGGTACATCGACCAGTTCGAACGGGTCGGCGGCAGGTGGCGGTTCACCGACCGACTGGTCACCGGTTTCCTCCTCGGAGATCGCAGCCAGCACGTCGCCTGGCACTCGGGCACGCCCGAAGATGCCGCCACATGACCTCGTTCTCGTGACGCTCGGGCCGCCCATGCAGGCCGACATGAACTGGTTTGCCGTACTCGCCCACCATGCCAGCCGAACGCCGGACAAACCAATCACCGTCTTCGAAAATGAAACCGTCACCTACGGTGAGATGGCCGCGGCGCGCCGCTGCGTTGGCTGCCGGGCTGCACGAACACGGGGTCCGCTCTGGCGACGTCGTGGGCCTGCTCTCGTACAACTGCACCGAGTTCGTGGAGACGATCTTTGCCGCCAACTACCTCGGCGCGATCGCGATGCCGATCAATTGGCGGCTCGCAGCGCCGGAGATCCGTTACATCCTCGACCACTCCGAGGCGCGCGCGCTCGTGTGCGACGAATCACTCATCGATCTCGCGAGCGAAGCGACGAAGGGCCTGGAAGCCACCCTTTTCCGTGCTTGTATCCCGGGACCGGGTCGCGACGGGTGGACACCGCTCGCCGAGCTCCGCACCGCGATCGAACGTTCCACCGCGAGCCCGCGCCGCCGGCGACGACGTCCACCGGATGATGTACACCTCGGGGACGACGGGACGTCCCAAGGGAGTCGATGATCACACACGCCAACCTGGCGTGGAAGAACCTGGCGCACATCGTCGAGTTCGGTTTCACGAGCGCCGACCTTGGCCTCGCCTGCGGGCCTCTGTACCACGTCGGCGCCCTCGACCTCACGACCACAACGATGATCGCCGTCGGCGCTACGACCATCATCCATCGCACGTTCGAGGCGGCCGCCGTCGTCGACGAGCTCGAGCGGTCGCGAGTGACCACCGTGTGGCTGGCACCGGCGATGGTCAACGCGATCATGGCGTTGCCCGACATCGACCAGCGTGACCTCTCGTCGGTGCGGTTGGTCATCAATGGCGGCGAGAAGATGCCGATCCCCCTCATCGAGCGCCTCCAGCGGACGTTCCCCTCGGCGTGGTTCGCCGACGCCTACGGCCTCACCGAGACCGTCTCGGGCGACACCTTCCTCGACCGAGACGAGCATCGTGACCAAGCTCGGCAGCGTCGGCCGTCCGTGCCTCTACCTCGAGCTCGACATCTGGGATGAACAGGGGAAGTCGCTGCCCGCGGGCGAGCGCGGGGAGGTGGTCCTGCGGGGCCCGAAGGTCTTCAAGGGCTATTGGCGCGACCCCGACGCGACAGCCGCGGCCTTCGCTGGCGGGTGGTTCCACACCGGCGACATCGGCGTCAGAGACGACGACGGGTACCTCTATATCGTCGATCGGCTCAAGGACATGATCCTCTCGGGCGGTGAGAACATCGCCGGCTCCGAGGTCGAGCGCGTGCTCTACGAGCACGACGCGGTGCTCGAAGCAGCCGTGGTCGGACGTCCTGATGATCGATGGGGTGAGGTTCCCGTCGCCTTCGTCGTCGTTGCGGGCCGAACACGATCGCCAACGTCTGACGAACTCATCGAGCACTGCCGTGGCCAGCTGGCTCGCTTCAAGGTGCCCAAGGACATCATCTTCGTCGATGCGCTGCCACGGAATCCATCCGGCAAGGTGCTCAAGCGTGAGCTCCGAGACGGAGCGTGAAACAAAAGACGGTCGCGCCTGACCCCGCTGCTCTTCGAGCGGCTGAGCGCCTCGGCCCGATTCGCCACGGTCACGAACCGACTCGGGATGCCAGCGACCCGCCCACCCAGCCGGTCGACGCACCCCAGCTCGCGACACCGATGGATGAGCACTACATCACCCGGGAGGAAACCGCCATGACGCTCGAGACGATCGACCTCAGCCCGCGTATCGGCACCGAAATGCGCGCCGCCGCCGCCGAGCTGCTGAGCGGTGCTCACACGGAGCAGATCCGCGAGAGGTTGGAACAGACCGGTCTGATCCTGTTCCGTCAGGTGAACCTCGACGACCGGGAACAGGTTGCCTTCGCCCGAACGCTCGGCGACCTCGTCGACCAGGGCATGGACAACATCTACAAGGTCACGCTCGACAAACGGGTGACCAAGACCGCTGACTACCTCCTCGGCACGTTCCTCTGGCACATCGACGGGACGACCGACGAGATCCCGTCCCGCGCTTCGCTCCTGAGCGCACGCTGCCTTTCTGAGAGCGGCGGCCAGACCGAGTGGGCTAACACCTACGCCGCTTACGAGGATCTACCGCAGGAGGAGAAGGACGCCATCGAAGGGCTGCAGGGTCGTGCACTCAGCGGAAACGATCGAACGCGCCGCCAGGCCCAACTTCACCGAGGACGATGTCGCCGACTGGCGGACGCGCCCGGCCCGATCCCATCCGCTGGTGTGGACCCACGCCTCTGGTCGCAAGTCGCTGGTCCTCGGCTCCACCGCATCGCACGTCGCGGGAATGGACCCCGAGGAGAGCCGGGCCCTGCTGGATCACCTGCAAGCGTGGGCGACGCAGCCCCAGTTCGTCTACCAGCCATGAGTGGCAGGTCGGAGACCTAACGATCTGGGACAACACCGGCACGATGCACCGGGTCATCCCCTACTCCGCCGAGAGCGGTCGCCTGATGCACCGAACGACCCTTGTCGGCGAGGAACCGTTGGCATGATCGAGGCCGCTGACGTTCTTGACACGGCATCGGCGCGCCGCGTGGCAGTCGTAACTGGGGCCGCATCGGGCATCGGATGGGGTGTCGCCCACCGGTTCGCGGCAGACAAGGACCGAGTGGCGCTGCTCGATCGTCACGGTGAGGCGGCCGAGCAGGCCGCCGCCGAGCTACGCGAACAGGGCGCGGCCGCTGTGGCCCATGAGGTGGACGTTGCCGACTGGTCAGCCGTGAAGGCCGTCTTTGAGCGTGTTCGAACGGACCTCGGGCCGGTCGGCATCCTCGTTACGTGCGCCGGGATCGAGTCCTTCGACCCGGTCCTCGATATCACGCCGGAGACCTGGGACCGCATCCTCGCGGTGAACCTCACCGGCACGTTCACCTGCATCCAGGCCGCCCTTCCCGACATGATCGCGGCCGGCTGGGGTCGCATCGTCACTATCTCCTCCTCCAGCGCGCTGATCGGGCGCGCCGCGCATGGCCCACTACGCCGCCTCCAAAGGCGGAGTCATCGGCCTTACGAAGACGCTGGCGCGGGAACTGGCGAAGAGTGGCATCACGGTGAACAGCATCCCGCCCTCACTGGTGGACACGCCGATGGCGCGAGCGGCCGAAGCCAGAGGGCTGGTCAGCTTGGACGCGATGGCTGCAGCGGTTCCCTTGGGACGTGCCGGGACTCCCGAGGACATCGCTGCGGCGTGCTCGTTCCTGTGTTCTGACGAGGCGAGTTACATCACCGGTCAACTCATCGGGGTGAACGGCGGGATGTACATCTGAAGCCCCGGCTCCATCGGGATCCGAAGACCTTTGGCAGGAGAAGGGAGTCCGCGGTGCGGGTAGGCGTGATCGGAAAGGGCTTCGGCGGACGCGTGGTCGCTCCCGCGTTCCAGGCAACCGAAGGGTGCGAGGTCGTGGACGTCGTCTCGCCGCATGACGGTGCCGCGGTGGCAGCGCTGTGCGGCCGAACAGACGTCGACCTCATCTCGGTCCATTCGCCGCCGTTCATGCACCTCGACCACGTGCGCCGAGCGGTCGATGGTGGCCACGACGTGCTCTGCGACAAACCATTCGGCCGGAATGCCGCCGAAGCAGAGGAGATGCGCGATATGGCCCAGGCAGCTGGTGTGCTCCCCTTCCTGAACTTCGAGAACCGCTACGACATGGCACGGCGTTGCGTTCGCGCCGCCATCGCCGGACGGCGCCATCGGCGAACCGGAGCACGTCGCGTTCACAATGATCATGTCGATCTCACGGTCGCCCCTCCGCCCGTACGGGTGGCTGTTCGACGCCGCGGCTGGCGGAGGGTGGCTCCGGGCCATGGGCTCGCACCAGATCGACTTCATCCGCTGGATATTCGGTGAGATCGTCGAGGTCAGCGGCCAGCTCCGGACGGCGGTGACAGAGCGTCCGGACGCGGAGGGAAACCCGCACCACTGCACCGCGGAGGACGGCTTCGCCCTCACGCTGAGGTCCGAACACGGCGTGAGCGTGGTGATGAACAGCAGCTCGGCCGCACCTGTCAACGTTGCACCGTCGATGCTGGTCATCGGCTCGCTTGGCATCGTCGAGGAGACGAGGAATCGGGTCGTCGTTCGCACGCCCGAGGGCGACCGGGAGGTGTTCACCGCCGAGGCCAGCTCGAACCCACTGTTCGTAGCCATGCAGCGGTATGCCGAGGTCGTCCGCGACGCGGTGCACGAGCGGCACGTTCCGACTGACACCCCGACATTCGACGACGGGTTGGCCTGCTCGAAGGTGATGGACCACGCCCGAAGTGTCTCTGACCCCAACCGCCCATGAACCTCGACCTCACCGATGACCAGACGGCGCTCCGCGACACGTTGCGCGACTTCTTCGACAAGGAGGCGCCCACACGACTTGGTGCGCGCCGCCGAGCCGCTCGGATTCGCGGCCCCGCTCTGGACCAAGATCGTCAAGCTCGGCGTTACTTCGGTGGCCGTGCCCGAGGACCGCGGGGGTGGCGGGGGCGGATTCGTCGAGCTCGCCATCGCCGCTGAGCTGCTGGGGCGGTCGCTCGCCCCGGTGCCACTTATCGAGGCGGCGGTGGCCACCACCCTGCTGGCGTCTTTGCCGGCAACCGAGGAGCTCGAGCCGATCGTGGAAGCAGCCGTCACGGGTGAGCTGCTGCCGACACTCGCACTGCACCCAGCCGGCGACGTTGCGCGACTGGTGCCGGCGGGCGCGATCGCCGATGTCGTGGTCGTGAGACGCGGCGAGGAGCTGGTGGTGGTGCGGCAGCCGGAGAAACCCGAACCCGCGATCCCCAACCTCGGCGCGGTGCCGATCGCCACCTGTGCGGTGCCCGCCGATGCCCCGGTAGTCGCATCGGGATCTCTGGCAACCACCGCCCACCGACGGGCAGTGGCGCAATGGCGGGCGCTGACCGGGGTGGCCCTGGTGGGCCTCGGGCGCCGCGCCCTCGAGATCGGCTTGGAGTACGTCCTGGAGCGCGAAGCGTTCGGCGTTGTCATCGGCAGCTTCCAGACGATCCAGCACCGGCTGGCCGACGACGCCACCGCGCTCGAGGGTGCACGGCTGCTGGCCTACAAGGGGGCGTGGGCCCAGGACGTTGGCCATCCACAGGCGGCGGAGTTAGCGGCGATGTCGTATCTCTTCGCGGCTGAAACGGCGTTCCGGACGGCCTCCGACTGCCTCCACTTTCACGGCGGCTACGGCTACACGCTCGAGTACGACATCCAGCTGTACTTCCGTCGGGCCAAGGCGTGGGCGCTTGCTGCCGGGGATCCTCGCGCCGCGTACGCTGTCCTTGGCCCACGACCTGTTCGACCATGAGGCGGCCTGAGATGGACTTCTGGGAATCGGACGAGCTGGGCGACCACCGCGAAGCCGCCCGGGTATGGGCTGACGCCAACGTCCAGCCGGAGTGGGCCGAGGAACAGGAACGCAGCGGCTGCCACCAAACGATGGAGCTGCACTTCCGGCTCGCGCGCGACGGCATCCTCGCATCGGGATGGCCCCCAGAGCACGGCGGCAGCGATGTCGATCCCAACTTCGCTCGCGCCGTCTTCGACGAGATCGCTCGGCGAGGGTTGCGTGCCGACGGTTGGGCATCGACGGCGATGGTCATCCACACGATCGAGCACGTCGGAACCGAGGAGCAGAAGTGCCGATTCATCGGCGCCGCGCTCCGTGGCGAGATGCTCATTGCCCTCGGCTACAGCGAGCCCGATTGCGGCTCCGATGCCGCCGCTGCCAAGACGGCGGCGGTTCGTGACGGATCGGACTGGGTCATCAACGGCCAGAAGATGTTCACGAGCACGGCACAGGTGTGTAACCACGTCTTCCTGCTCACTCGGACGAACACCGGTGTACCCAAGCACCAGGGCCTGACGTTGTTTCTCGTTCCGACCGACAGTCCCGGCTACGACCGGCAACCGATCTACACGCTCGGCGGCCAGGTGACGAACGCCACGTACTACACCGACATGCACGTCGATGACTCGGACCGGATCGGTGGCGTCGACGACGGCTGGACCGTCATGAATGTGGCGCTGATCTACGAACGGGGCGTCGCCAGCCAGACCTCGCTCGAGCAGACGTTGGCGCGCGACCTAGCTGCATGGTCACAACGAGCCCGCCGCGACGACGGGTCACGCGTCTGGCAAGACTCCCTAGTCGCTGAACGCATCGGCCGGATGGCAGTGGAAGAAGAGGTTACGAAGCTCCTGGGTCAGTGGGTGCAGTGGCGGGTCGACAACGACCACCTGCCCGGCGTCGAGGGGGCGATGCGGAAGCTCTTCTACACCGAGGCTGATCAGCGTCGCTATAGCGACGCTCTCGACATCCTCGGCGCTGAGGGTCTCCTAGCATCGGGCGCGTCGGACGCCGCCAGAAAGTGGCAAGTTCGAGCACGACTTCCGCAACGCAGTGGTCACCACCGTCTACGGCGGGACGAGCGAGATCCTGCGCGACATCATCGCCCAGCGCGGTCTCGGGCTCCCCAGAACCCGACGCAGCAGCTGAGCCACCTTGGGGGGGATTGACTGTTAACCGGGTCCCCAAGCTGGTGAACAATGGTCAGGTGAGCTACAAGAAATAAGGCCAACCGAGTCTGCAAGACCGTCACAGCCCAGAGGCGCACAGAACCGACGGACAGTAGCTCCTCACTGCCCAAGGGGGTGCCGACCATTGCCTCGGTGCCGACGGTCCTCTCTCGATCAGCGACGTCGGCTCGGACTGGACCGACACGCTTCGAATCAGCCTGGGCGAAGACGCCCGATGGGAGCGGTTGTCGTCGCGTGCACGAGTAGCTCAGCAAGCTCACCTGGGCGGCTGAGGAACGGTGAATGCGATGAGTCGATCGTGAGGGGCACGACCCCGAGACGCTCCGCCACCTCGAAGGACATCGAGTGGGGTTTGGCGCGGTCCTGCAGACAGCGCAGGTAGCTGCGGGGAAGGTCCGCCTCCCAGAACCTCGGGACCGACACCGTCTCGACAAGAAACTCGACCGGCGCGGGAGTCAGCCGGTCGAAAGCCCACCTGGCCGTCCCTTCATCGCAATCGTGGTAGAAGAAGTCACGGACCGCTTCGAAGTCGACGCACTCCATCCGACCCCGGTCGTCCGGTCGGATGAACCGCAGCATGCCCGTCTCGTCGCTCATCAACTGGCTTACCTCGGCTTCACCGCCTTCATTTTCTGCCGACGCGCCCCCGGTCGCCTCCAGGATCGTTCGCCCTTCCACCGGAAGCCCAGCGGCAAGGTACACCACGTGGCTGATGAGCTCAGGGGCCGCGTTGGCAGCCAGGGTGACGTCGTACCCACCTCCTGAGTGCCCGACAAGAACATCGCCAGGACGGAGCACGGACACGATTGCATCGCTACGGTCGGCGAGGGTTGATCGCTCATCCCGACGCTCGCCGTGACCCGGCAGATCAATGGCGATCGCAGCGTGACCACGTCGTTCCAATTCTGGAATGGTGCGGCTCCAACACCATGCCCCATGAAAGCCGCCGTGAACTAACACGAATCGCATACGAGGAATCCCTCCGACCCAAACCCGGCCCATGTCTAGCGCACCCTGCACCCGTCTCTGTCGGCTGACTAGCAATTGCCTATGCCATGACGCTCGGACTCGCCAGTCTTCGATTGACTGCTCGCACAGCCTCTACCCGCGGGAGGTGTGACTCCTGAAGGGAGCCCATGCCAAGCCGCGCCTACCCTGCGCGCAGGTTGGAAAGAGGGCGCTTTGGCAGTCCTTATGGGATTTCGAACCTCACCATCCAACAGAGACGGATCATTGGCCTGGCAAAGCAGGAATGATGCTTTCCGCTCCCTCGCCTGCGTTCACTGCAAATGTTGGGCTCAGTTGCATCTCGACCCACGAGTCACGGTTGGCTTCGAGCACGTCGGCAATGGCCTGCCATCGCGCCGGATTAACTTCGGCGAGTCGAATGGCGAATTTCTCGACGCCGTGGCGCACTTCCAGTACTTCCACACCGTCGGGCCCCGCGCGGTAGTGATAGGGGGCGTTCGCGGGAACGAAGAAGGAGTCCCCAGGACAAAGGGTTACGTTGCCCATAACAGCGCTGCCAGAGATCGCGTAATACATGCAGTCGACGTTGTGACTGTGGAGGGGAAGAGGGAAGTTCGCCTTGAACCAGGCATGGACGAGGCTGAACCCTCCAGCGTCGCGGACAAGCACCTTGATCTGGGAGCCTCCTCCTCCGGCGTTGCCGATCCTCTCTCGAGCGTCCGGCGGGATTTCCGCTGAGCTGTCGGAGGTCGACATGAAATCCGTCTCCGAGAGGTCCACCGCTTCGGAGCCACGAAAGATGGTGAGCCCCCTCTTGCGATCGCTCGTCGCCATAGCCGGCATCTCCAACTCTCTCGTCGACTCTACAAAGGGCAGGCTACCTCTAGAGCACGCTCCGGCTGATCGGAACTCGTCACCGCCGATGAAGGACAGCCCGACCGAACCGTCCGTTCAACCCCGTGGGGGTTCGGCGTGAGCTCGATGTTGAGGTGCATGGGACCGAGGGAACAGCCTGAGTCGTACTTGATGTGGTTCTCGTCGATGCAGACACCCTCCAGCCGCGCCAGGAGCTCCTCAGGCGCCACCCAGAGCTCGAGGCGTCGCGCGATGCATGCCGATGCAGTAGTGCGATCCTCATCCGAACGCAGGTGCCGGATCTGCTCGCGCTCAATGGCGACTTTGTCGGCCGGGCCGAACTCCTTAGGGTCGCGCTTGGCAGCCGCGACGAGGAGAAGGACTCGATCGCCCGCTCTCAGCTGTTTCCCACCGACGACGACGTTACGGCTGGCCGTCCGAACCAGAAGCATCGCCCGCTCCCCTCTGTCGTCGTAACCACACCGCTAGGATTCGCTCGCACTCGAGAGGCAGGAGTCCGGTGATGAGCTCGCGACGAATAGCGAAACGGATATCGAACGTTCGCGACGCTGAGCGACTCGCGAAGCACCGAATTCCCAGAGCGTCTACCGAGCATTTGCCAGCACGAACGGGGAGCGGTTAACGGTGAAAGACAACCTCCGCGCTTTTCGCCGAGGTCGGCTTCCGGCCCCACGTCGCCGTCCGCCACGAGCACCGAGACGTGGCGACAACCATCTTGCACCAACCACTCGCGATGCCGGTGGTCGTCTCGCCGGTCGGTGGGCTCCGCCTCGCGCACCGCGATGGTGAACTCGGATTTGCCCGGGCCGCGGGAGCAATGCAGGTTCCGGTCGGCGTGAGCACGATGTCCAGTCGTCGGATTGAGGACATCGTCGCTGCTACTTCGGCGCCGGTGTGGTTCCAGCTCTATCTCGTCGGCGGTCGGTCAGTGGCCGAGGGTGCCATCGAGCGAGCGCGATCCGCCGGATGCGCCGCACTCGTGGTGACCGTCGACATGCTCGGGCGTCCATTCGATGCGCAACCAGATCCCCACAAAGGTCACGGTGCGTAACGCGCTTCGCTACTTGCCGGAGTTTCTGGTGCGGCCGAGGTGGTTCGTCGACTACGTGCGTGATGGACTCAGGCTCGACGCGGTGAACGTCCGGACCTCACCGACCGCGTGGCGATTCTCGTTCGCTGAGGCAATTCCGATCACGCCAACTTGGAACGACATTCCGTGGATCGCCGAGGCATGGCAAGGCCCGCTCGTCATCAAAGGCATAATGCGGCCGACGACGCGCGGTCGGGCCGTCGATGTCGGCGCGGATGCCATCGTCGTTTCGAACCACGGCGGCTTCGTGCTCGACGGGGTGCCCGGTTCGCTCCGCGGCGTTGCCCACCATCGTCCATACGGTCGGCACCGAGGTCGAGATCCTGCTCGATGGCGGGGTTCGAACAGGAGCCGACGTTGTCAAGGCTTTGGCATTGGGTGCCCGCGCCGTCTTGTGCGGCCGTGCTTGCGTCTGGGGCCTCGCGGCCGGCGGCACGGCCGGTGTGCGACGCGTCCTCGAGATCCTCCGAGACGGAATCGAACGGACCTTGGCCGAACTCGGCTGCGCTTCCGTACACGACCTCGAGCCCAGCGTCCTCGACCTGCCGGCCGCATGGCCGGCTCGGACGACGGGTAGCTGACGCTCGCGGTCGCAGGTGGTGCGTCCAAGATCCCGCTCGAAGGGCGCCTGCGTCTCGCGCCTGAATATCGACCGCGCGACGTCGACTATGAAAGCGCGTGGTTCATCCGGCGACCTCGAGCCGAGGCTCATCCACATCCCTACGTTCTTCCGCGCCTGAGCCTTGGTCCACTCCGGCGATCAAGCGCCGCTGACCTCGTGAACCTCGGCGGTCAGGCGGTGATGTCGAAGTACGTGTCGAGACCGTACACCGTGACCGCGTTCGCGCGGACCAGTTGCTTGGTCTCCTTCTCATTGAGCCCAGCAGCTGAGATGAGGTCCGCGAAGGTGTTTTTAGAGTTTGGGTAGCTGGAGTCCTGGTGTGGAAAATCGGTCTCGACCAAGATCTGCTCGATACCGACGCCGGCCCTGTTGATGAGCCCTTGCAGGTCGTCGAAGATCGCACCAAACACCCGGCCAGGCATCGAGGTACTCGGAAGCTCTCTTGCTCGGCGACCGGTCGAGATGTTGCGGCCGACGGCCTTCTTCCAGGTGTTGTCGATCCTCTGCATGACAAATGGCATCCAACCAACCTGCCCCTCGGCCAGCACTATTCGCAGTTCACGAAAGTCCTCGAGCACTCCCGAATACAGCCAATCGGTGAACGCCAACTGCGAATTGACGTAGAAGAAGCAGATCGCCTCGTCAAGAGGTGCGTCGGGCGCCGTCGGCATGGTCGCGGCGGAACCGACATGGATGTTCAGGACGGTGTCGGTTTCCTCACACGCAGCGAAGAACGGATCCCAATAGTCGGAGAAGATGCTCGGGAGCCCAAGAGCCGGTGGACACTCCGGGAAGCTCGTCGCATGCGAGCCCTTCGCAGCGCACCGCCGCACCTCGGCTACGACCAGACTCGTGTCCCAGAGCGGAATTAGCGTCAGCGGCACCAGCCGAGCCGGCCGTTCCGATCCACACCAGTCATCGATCATCCAATCGTTGTAGATCTGCAGGCACAGAAGAGCGAGGTCCTTGTCCTTCCGCTCCAGGAACATCTGACCGCAGAAGCGACTGATGCTCGGATAGCAGATCGACACCTCGGTGTGATTCCGGTCCATATCGACCAAGCGAGCGTCACGCTGATATGCGCCGGGAAGCATCTCGTCGAAGGTCACGGGACGGGTGTTGTCTTCATCCTCATAACCTGACTGCGCGAGACCCCGCTGAAGCGGCCGGACCATGTCGTCGAAGTACCACACGTCGGCCCACGCGCCCTCGTCGCTGTCCGTCAACCAGCGACCACGGAGGGATTCGACGACGGTCCCTCGCTCGCGCCGGACGTGCGGCCCGCAGTCTCGAAACCTCCTCGGCAGTCGGGACCACCACAAGTCTGGTGGCTCCAGCACATGGTCATCGACCGAGATGATCCGAGGTATCCGGCTCATAGAACCTGAAAAAGGATGTTACCCGAACGATGACCCTCGTTGCTCAGGCGGGGCCCTCCTGTTCAACCGTACTATGTGCAAATACCATGCCAGCGTGGAACCAGAGGAGGGTCCGATGATGGCTTCTGGAACGCGCGCCCGACGGGGACTGCAGATCTTCAGCCGCAACAAACCGGTCACCGGGGACTTGATGAAGCAGATGATGCGGCCACCGGTGTGGGACGAGGCAGCGGTGGAAGCAACACCCGAGTTCTTTGCCTCAGGAGGATCCGCGAGCGTGAGGCTGTTTTCGGACCCCGAAGGCTCTGAGGATCACTGCTTGAACCTGATATGGCTCCGACTCGGTTCGAACTACCACTTGCCGCGCCACTCCCACACGGAGGACTGCCTCTACTACGTGGTAAGTGGTGAGGTACACCTCGGCAATCAGACGATCCGCGCCGGCGAGGGTTTTTTTGTTCCCTCAGAGGCTCCGTACACCTACACCGTGGGTCCCGAAAGCGCCGAAATCCTCGAGTTTCGTGGCACAGCTCGGCCGGTCGAATCCCAGACGCTCGAGAGCCCAGGAGGCTGGAGGCGAATTCTCGAGAACTGTCGGGAACATCGCAAGCTCTGGGCCGAGGAATTGAAGCCATACGCCCAGTGGTGTCGTTCGGTCTCGTCGATGGAGTACAAGACCCGGGCTGGGAAGCAAAAGAGCATCGAGATCGAACGCGAGCTCACATAGCTCTAACGCGACTGCGCCCCGCGAAGGTCAGCGCGCGAAGCTGGTCCGCAGCACGTCGAGTCCTTCTCGTAGCTCCGACAGGTCGGGCTCCAAACGGCACCGTGTGTCGAAGGTCATGGTCGAGCGGTCAACCGCCCCACGCCATCCGAGTGCTGGCGCCCGTGGAGAACTCAGTTCCCGACTCCGCTTAAGACCGGTGTTGTTGGCTGGAAGACAGACCAGCGCCGAGCGGCGTCATTGAGACGACCCGAGCCCAGCGTAGATTCGCCAGAGCCCTCATTCACACCGGCCGACCCCTAACGGATCTTTGTTTCGAACCGGGTTCTGACCTGAGAAAACGTTGTCATCTCGACAACGCAAGCAGGCCCAACGGTTCCTCCTTATTCGAACCCACTCCTACCAGGGGAAGATGACCGAACTGGTATCAATGGTGAACGCTCTACTGGGTCTCTGAATGGTTCGAACGCGGCCAGGGTTAAGGGCTGGGTTAGGGAGCAACGGGCGCTATTCGAACCCATTCAACCACCGAGATCTTCGCCCCAGTGCCGGCGGTATGGGATACCAGCGTGGGTAACGTACGCAGGGGAAGGGCCGCTTCGAGACCAACACTAGAAAGGAGGGCGACGTGGGCACGCAGGAAGAGCAAGCGGCGCGCCTCGTTTGGCAGTACGGCGAGCCGATCCACGCTGTGGTCTTCTTCGCCCCGGAGACCCGTGCAGCAACGGACGGGCTCGGCCTCAAGGGCGGCTGGATGAGCTACTTCGGCTGCCGCGCTGCACCTCTCGGCACCGTGCCGGCGGCCGTGGTGACCTCGATCTTCTACGGCTTTCACCCACGACGGGTCGAGCGCGCGATCCCCGACGCTTGGGCCTACGCCGAGCCACGACAGCTCATCGACGCCCGACTATCGGCGATGGACGCCGCGCTTGGTCGGCTGCTGGGAGAAGCGATCGATGGGCCTGACGTTCGGCGAGCCGCTTCACTCGCCACGGCCGCCGTCCACTCAGCTGACTTCTCGGGCCGACCGCTGGGAGCCGCGAACGCCGCTCTCGCCGATCCGGGCGCACCCCACCTCCAGCTCTGGCAGGCCCTCGGTGCGATACGTGAGCATCGCGGCGACGGCCATGTCACGTGCCTCGTAGCCAACCAGGTCGACCCGTGCGAGTCGCTTGTCATGCAAGCGGCGACTGGGCGCTCCGAACGGGAGAGCCTTCGTGCCAACCGCGGGTGGTCCGATGAAGAGTGGCGAACGGCGGTCATGCATCTTCGAGAGCGGGAATGGCTTGACGACAAGGAGCGTCCCACTCCGGCAGGCACCAAGGCCCGCGATGCCATCGAAGCCGCTACCGATCGATTGGCTGCACCCCTCGTGGCCACCCTCGGTGCCCGGGCAGTCGAACTCGTAGATGCGATGCGTCCGCTCGCCGAACGGATCATGGCGGCTGGCGAGGTGCCGAAGCTAAACAACATGGGCCTGCCTTGGCCAAGTCAGTAGCACGAACGATGGTGCTATCGGCAGGCGATATCGCAATCGCCTGAGCGCACACCGGTTACCGAGTGGGACTCCCGTGGTTTCATGGCCTAGCCCAGTTGTGCCGGTCGCGGATGAGGCAATCATCTGCTGAGAACGCAAGAACTATCGAATCAATCAATCAGATCTGTGCCATGCAGAGGCCGCGAACGAACGCTGGGGGCGCGTCATTAGGGTAGGCAGGCAGCCAGATTACCGACAAGGACCTTCGCCTCTGGCGTCGCCCGTCGCTGAAGGTGTCACACTTGATTGTGTGCGATCGCGGTGTGGAGTTCGGAATCGAGAAAGAGAGCAATGAACGCCGCCGCGGGTGACGGTGCGAGGGGAACGCATGTGCTGGTCACGGGAGCGACCGGGTACATCGGCGGCCGGCTGGTAGGGAGGCTACGCGGCCTGGGTGCGCGTGTCCGCTGCGTCACCCGTGACCTTCGACGGCTGGATGGCCGTAGGTGGCCCGGCGTGGAGCTTGTCCAAGGCGACCTGGCTGACGAGAACGCTGCGCGCCGGGCATTGGATGACATCGATGTCGCCTATTACCTGGTGCATTCGATGTCGAGCGGGCAGGCATTCCCCGAACGCGACCGCCAAATCGTGGAGACCTTCGCAGCGGCTGCCCGGCAGACGGGCGTCAGGAGGATCGTCTATCTCGGGGGGCTGGGAGATCCGACCCAGAACCTGAGCAATCACCTGATCTCGCGTCACGAGGTGGGCCGTATCTTGGCCGCCAGCGGCGTGCCAGTGATCGAGTTCCGCGCCGCGATCATCGTCGGTTCCGGGTCGGTGAGCTTCGAAATGATCCGACACTTGACCGAGCGTCTGCCGGTAATGATCACACCCCGGTGGGTGGACAGTCGCTGCCAACCGATTGGTGTCCGCAACGTCTTGGAGTACCTGATCGAGGCGCTCGACCATCCCAATGCCGAAGGCATCTACGAGATCGGCGGTTCGGACGTACTCAGCTACAGGCAGATGATGGTCGAATACGCCCGCGTTCGGGGGCTCCGCCGTCTGATCTTCGCCTTCCCCGTTCCCCACCCCCAATGGAGCAGCCGGTTCGTCGACCTCGTCACGCCGATTCCGTACGCCATTGCACAGCCGCTTGTGGCCAGCATGCATACCGACATGATGGTGCGGAACGACCGTGCCCTCCGCGAGTTCAACGTGCGACCGATGGGCTATCGCGCCGTGCTGGAGATGGCGCTGACCCGGGTGGCGAGCGACGAGGTCGAAACGACGTGGGCCTCTAGCCTGGCCAGTTTCGGCGCGGACCAGTCCCCGGGTCGCCGGCTCGCCATCCACGAGGGCATGTTGTTCGAGCGCCATCGGACCCGTTGTTCGGCATCACCCGAAGCGGTCTTTGACGTCGTGTGCGCGCTCGGCGGCGACAGCGGGTGGCCCACCGGCAACGCTCTGTGGCAGATCCGGGGGCTCATCGACCGGATATTTGGTGGGGTAGGCATGCGACGAGGTCGCCGCCACCCCCGCCAGCTTCGCATCGGCGAGCCCGTGGACTTCTGGCGGGTCGAGGCGCTCGAGCCACCCCATCTGCTGCGCTTGCGGGCCGAGATGAAGCTCCCGGGAACCGCCTGGTTGCAGTTCGAGGTCCTTCCCGACGTGGACGGTGCTCGCATCGAACAGACTGCGTTCTTCGACCCGCACGGTCTCCCCGGATACCTGTACTGGTACACCTTCCTGCCGTTTCACCGGTTCCTATTTCCTGGGCTCATCCGGGCAGTACGTCGGACTGCCGAAACGAGGGTCCCTGAACCCTCGCCTGCGTGATCTTGACCCAGAGGATCTCGAAGTGCGTGTTACTCGTGCGGCCGAAAGCCCGTGTTAGCCACCACGTGTCATTGCGGGACCGTCGCGTAGCCGTCCTGGGTCAAATCCTCGCTTCTCCACCTTCCTGGCTCACAATGGGACCTTTGGCCCTGGGGGCGATTATTCGGGGCCAATAGGCTACTTTTGAGGTTCCAAGCGAGTTTGCTTGGTGTGTTTGAGGCGGGGAGGTGGCGTGCCGCTGCGGAAGGACCGTCGTGGTCTTTCTTCCGTCGGTAACTTCGCCGCTGCCGACACATCGGCGCAGCCGGTGCTCTCGCTTGAGGACGGAGCCCGTGTGGCGGTCGTCGGCGGCGGCCCTGCTGGTTCGTTCTTTGCACATTTCCTGCTCATGATGGCGGCTGAGGTTGGCCTCGACCTGTCCGTCGACATCTGGGAGCCCCGTTCGTTCTCGCGGCAGCGGCCCTGGCGGCTGCAACCACTGCGGCGGCATCGTCTCCGAGTCGCTCGTCCAGATCCTCGCGACCGAGGGTATCAACCTGCCACTCGATGTTGCCCAGCGCGGCATCGAGTCGTACGTCGTCCACATGGACGTCGACAGCGTCCGCATCGCGAGCCCGGGTGGCGAGCGGCGGATCGCGGCGCTCTACCGTGGCAATGGACCGCGGACGGGAGAGGGGACGCCCTGGGAAAGTTTTGACGGCTTCCTGCAGAGGATGGCGGTCAATGACGGCGCGCGCGTTGTCCGCTCGCTCGTCAGCGGTATCGAGTGGCGCGATGGCCTGCCACACCTACTTGAGGCCGACGGTGCCGCATCGCCTTACGAGCTTGTCTGCATCGCATCGGGCGTGAACAGCAACTTCGTCGGCCTGCTCGCCGAGGCCGGAATCGGGATCGACCTGCCTGAGACCATGCGCACATACATCTGTGAGTTCCGCTCTGATCCTGAGACGATCCAGCAGGTGCTCGGCGACTCGATGCACGTCTTCCTGCTCGACATCCCGCGACTCGAGTTCGCTGCACTCATCCCCAAGGGCGAGTTCGTGACGATGTGCTTGCTCGGGGAGGATGTCGACGAGAAGCTGGTCGACGAATTCCTGCGCTCGCCTGAGGTGAGGCGCTGTTTCCCTGTCGATACGACGCCATGCGTGTGCAGCTGCTCGCCATTGATCAACGTCCGCGGCCCAAAGCGGCCGTTTGCCGACCGCGTCGTCCTTATCGGCGATAGCGGCGTGACCCGCCTCTATAAGGACGGCATCGGCGCCGCCTTGCGGACGGCCAAGGCGGCCGCCACAACCGCGGTTTTCCAGGGGATTGCGGCCGAGGACTTCCGCCGTCACTACGCGCCGACTTGCGAGGCGATCGCGGCGGACAACGCCATCGGCAAGTTTATGTTCACGGTCACGCATGGGTTCAAGTACGCGCGCTTCTCGCGCCGCGCGATCGCCCGCATGAGCCGGAACGAGCAGGAACGGCCAGGCTCCGCGCGACGCCTCAGCTCGGTGCTCTGGAACATGTTCACCGGCAGTGCCCCGTACCGCGAGATCCTGAAGGACACCCTCCACCCCACGTTCCTCGCGGGAATGGCGTGGAACCTCGTGCTCGGCGCGCCCCCCCGGCGACGAAGGTCGAAGGTGGTCTGACGATGGGCGACGGCGCGCTCGGCACGGTTTATCCGAATGGTGCGGTGATTGTGCGCGAAGGGGAGCGCGGCAACTGCATGTACGTCGTTCAGGCGGGAAAGGTCGAGGTCGTCCGTGAGGAGGGTGGTCGCGAGCGGCAACTCGGCGTGATCTCCGAGGGCAGCTTCTTCGGGGAGATGGCGCTCTTCGAGACCGAGATGCGCTCGGCAACCGTACGGGCGCTGGGCGACGCGCGGGTTCTTATGATCGACAAGAGGGCGCTGCTGCGGCGGATCAAGGAGGACCCGCTGCTCGCGTTGAACCTGCTGAAGACCCTCTCGGCGCGGCTGCGCGAGGCACGCCGCGCCCAGGGGGAGCCACGATGAGCGGAGCGTCCGGTCGCGGCGGGCACGACGACCTCGTGCGGCTGACGCCCTCATTCCGTCCCGCCCAGCTGGAGAAACTCTCACCTTGCCAGGCGAGCTGCCCAATCTCCGGCGACATCCGCAGCTGGGTCGGCATCATCGCCCAGAGGGACAAGTTGGGCCTCACGCCTGCGGAGGCCTACGCGCGCGCGTGGGGGGTGATCGTCGAGCGCAACCCGATGCCGAGCACGCTGGGCCGAGTCTGCCCCCACCCGTGCGAGTCAGACTGCAACCGCTCGGCGCTCGACAAGGCCGTCTCGATCAACGCAATGGAACGCTTCCTGGGCGACTGGGCCCTCTCTCAGCAGCTCCCGCTGACCCGGCTCGAGGGGGACCAGAAGCCCGAGTCGATTGGCGTCATCGGCTCCGGCCCGTCGGGCCTCTCGTTCGCCTATCAGATGGCCCGCCGCGGCTACCGAGTGACTATCTACGAGCAGCGGCCACAGGCGGGCGGGATGCTCCGTTACGGGATCCCGAACTTCCGGCTGCCGCCCGGTGTGCTCGATGCGGAGATCGACCGCATCGCGCGTCTCGGCGTCGAAATCCGGCTTGACACAGCCGTCGGGAGCGACGTCTCGCTTGCCGAGCTGCGCGCGCGCCACGCGGCTCTCTACGTCGCGATCGGGGCGCAGTCGAGCCGTAAGCTCGGGATCCTCGGCGACGCCGACGAGGCGGTCTGGAACGGTGCCGAGTTCCTCCTCCGCGTCAACCAGGGCGACCCCGTGGAGGTCGGCGCGACGGTGGCCGTGATTGGCGGCGGCAACACCGCGGTCGACGCCGCGCGGACGGCCCGGCGAGCGGGCGCCGACGTGACGATCGTCTACCGTCGGTCCCGCGAGGAGATGCCGGCGATCGTGGCGGAGGTCGAGGAGGCGCTCGCGGAAGGGGTCGCGCTGCTGCTGCTGAGCGCGCCTGTGCGGGTCGAACGGCGCGACGGCTCGCTCGTCCTCACCGTCGTCCGCATGGAGCTCGGCGAGCCAGACGAGTCCGGGCGGCGGCGGCCTGTCGCCGTGGCGGGCGCGGAGTCCGAGCTGCCGGTGGACACCGTCATCGCCGCCGTTTCCCAGGAGCCGGCCTGGTCGGGCCTCGAAGAACTCCAGCGCGACGGTTGGCTCGCTCCCGATTCGACCGGCGCCATCACGGACGGAGTCTGGGGCGGCGGTGACGCGATCGAGCTCGGCATCTGCGGGACGGCCGTCGCCCACGGTCGCCGCGCAGCGGAGGCACTCCACGCCCGGCTCCGCGGGCTTCCCGAGCCGCCGCCGGAGAGCCGGCCGCCGATCGGCCCCGCCGCATTGTGGCTCGACGCCTACCTTCCGGCCACGCGTGCCGAGCCTGCCCGCCTCTCCCCGGACGACGCGGTCCGCCTGCCCAACGCCGAGGTCAGCCTCGGCATCGACGAGGAGCAGCTCCTCAGGGAAGCGAGCCGCTGCTTCTCGTGCGGTTCCTGTTTCGGCTGCGAACAGTGCTGGATGTTCTGCACCGTGCTGTCGTACGTCCGGCTCGCCGATCCCGCCCCGGGGGCGTACTTCTCGCTCTCGCTTGACCACTGCCTGGAGTGCGGCAAGTGCGTCGAGGTCTGCCCGTGCGGATTCCTCGAGGTGACCGGCGGCGGTCTTCCGCCGTCGTCGGAGTGGCTTGCTGGGACCGGCGGGTGCGAGCCTGGAGCCATGTCCGGAGAGGACTAACGGCCTTATCTATCTGATGCCGTGGGAGCCAGTTTAGGAAGGCACAACCCCACAGGAGAGGCGGGCGTCGTGAGTGGTGTTTCCCGCGCTCCGGGCTGGTGGCGAACATCAGATGACCAATGGAGTCGACGCGTCAGATTCCCCCTTCTGGTAATCGGTTCGATCCTTGGGTTGGTTGTTGGATCTCTCATATCCACTGCTCCTGCGCTGGCCGCGGCGACAATCCCACCACCGAACCTGGCCGCGGCGACAATCGCACCACCGAAGCTCTCCGCGTTGATCCCGCCATCAGAAAAGGTCACCTCTGTGACCACTGTGCGGCTTACCCCAACCGGACCGAAGCAAGAGATTGTCAAGACCGCCGTGTCGTGTCCGCTTGGCGACACCGCATGCTCGAAGACGCCGTTCTTTTATGACGGTATCGGGTACCCGTTACCGGACCTGTTCGTTTTGGCATGGGACCATTCCGACCGTCACTGGGACATCGTCTTCAATGCAGGCAAGACGACCCTGCTCCCCCAGGAAGGATACGGAATCAGCCAGATCAAGACCTCCACAATCAGTCCTTCGAAGGGAGTAACCGATCTTGTCGTCTCCGCGTTCCTCACTCCCGGCGCGAACTCAGAACTGAACGTGGGTATCGTTCACTATGACGGGCGAACGGCGTCCCTCGTCTACAGCGATTCATTCTTCGACGGTGACTCGGCACGTGTCACCGGGACGCGTCCCCATCAGCTTCTACAGCTAACCATGCCATGGATCACCGAATCTGATTGCGTAGCCTGCCCGGTGCGGTCCTACACCCAGATGATCGGCTGGTCGGGCCGGGGCCGCGGCCTTCCCGGCGGCTACCACGTTCTCTCCGATACCCGATCGTGGCTCGGCGTCTCGGTTTCGGTGCAACCGTCGGACACCTCGACTCCGAACAATCCGACAGTGCTCAGTGTCGTTCCGGATAGTCCGGCTTCGGGGGTGCTTCAGCCTGGCGACACCCTCCTTGGGGTCGAAGGAATACCTCCGCGACCGAATTTGATTGGCCCACCGGTGATCGATCAGATCGCGTCCCAACTGCCGGGCACGCGAATCGCACTCTTGATCGAGCGCGGCGGTTCCGAGAAGGTTGTCAATCTCACTGTGTCATCGTATGGAAGCAAGGCATGCGAGGCATACGCGGAGGACTCCCTCGGTCTTGTCAACGTCGGAATGGAGGTGGCTGACCTAACGCCACAGTTGCGCCAGAAGGACGGAATAGTGGCGAAAAGCGGAGCTGTGATCCTCGGAGTGATGTCCGGGGCCCCCGCGGAAGACGCTGGACTGGCCGCGGGTGATGTCATTGTTGCTGTCGGCTCGCATCGGATCGCCGACACGCAAGGTCTCTCGGGCGCTCCGCAGGGCTTCACTCGTGGCCAAAGCGACCTCCCGTCTGCACCCACCGTGCAGATCCATTACGAATCCGCGAACGGCCAGCAGCAGGTCGCTAACGTCACCATCAGCAGTTCTTACTTCTTCGACATTTTCGCGTTGTAATCCTGGACCTCGTGGCACGGCCGAGCATGCGACCGGCTGCTGGGAGCCCGAGCCGAGAGCCGACAAGTCACGGTTGTTGGGGGCCCGAGCCGAGAGCCGACGAGTCACGGTTGCTCGGACCGGCGGTGCGAGCCGGCGGCCATGTTCAGAGAGGACTAACGGCCCTATCCATCGGATGCCGTGGGTGCAAGCTGTGGAAAAAGAGAATTCTTGTCCTTTCTTGAAGGCTCGGTCCGCATGGGAGAGAGGAAGACAAGGACGCTGGCGACGCCAAAGGCGGGGACGCGGGGCGGGGACGAGAGGGGCCAGCCAGCGAGGCGCAGGGCGCCGAGACTTAGAGAGGGGGGAAGGGGGGAGAGGGTGCGGGTGCTGCGGCCAGCGCCCGCGTCCCAACTAACAGCAACTCCGACTTAAGTTCAAACCAGCGTCCATTCAGTCATCGGAGCCCTTTCGGTGGGCAGGAGGTCGAAGCGCCGGCCGAGTTCATCGAACAGCCCGACTACTTGGCCATCGGCCAAAGCCGCCACCTGACGGGCACCGGGGCGAGCTCGAAGATATCCCCTTATCACCCGATCGAACGCACCATCTTTCAACCGGTGGAGGAATGCCTCCAACGCCGGACCAGGCAGCGCCAGGAAGCACTGGCGTCGCCCATCAGGGGACCTCACCAAGAACACGATCGTTCGCCACGTAAGCATGACCACCGCGGCCTCGAATCCGCGACGAGCAAACGGTTCGAGAGCCTGTCCGTATGGATCAGGCAAATGAGGTCGGCCCGGATTTGCTGGTTCCGAGCTGCTTCCAGTCTCCTGACGCAAGGGCAGCGGATCTTCCCCATACACCACATCGTCCACCTCTCGCAGGTCAGCCCCACCGGCGTCGTCGCCGAGCGTTGCGCCCGCCACTTTCCAACAGGCAGCGAGTTGCGTTTGGGCCGTCGTCATCGACCCTGATTCCAACTTCAGCTCGGCATCCCGACCGAATTCGTACAGGTCGAGTCCGAATCCGGCTCGAGGCACCATCCATCCAAATCGGTGCGGATCGGGTAGCAGGTCCATCGAAATCGACTCGGGTAGGTCAGTCGGGTTAGACGAAGCCAAGCAAGCCCGGACACTGCCCACCATATAGAGCGCGGCGATACGCAACTGCTTTCCCACTACGTACTCACCGCCGATCTCCAATCGGCCCGGCCGAGGGCGAACCAGTAGGCCGGGTGAATCTGGCCGGGCCATGAGCAACATCAAGCCTGGAGCGAAGATCCCCGCCCACCTAAGCGCGAAGGCGTCTCCGATCTCGCCTGACACACTCAAGTGGGTCGAGAACCCCCGGAAGGTCATGTTCGGTGCCATCGGGTCGAATAGTTCCCGGCGCGCCATTGAACTCAAATGGGCCGCTCGGCGAGCGAAGCCAGGAGTGCAATACAACGGTGGAAGGGCGATCTCCGCTTCGGGCCCATCTGCGGTCACCATCACACCGGTGGGAAGACGGTAGGCATCCGTATCGCCGGGATCCAACCACCGCCGTCCTAGATCCAATCCATGGACAACGAACCGAAAGTCCACGGCGTCGTCGCCACGGCCCACGAAGTATTCGTGCTCTACCCCCAAAACCATTCCCGCAGGCCAAGGCCCAAGTGGCTTGTGAGTCGCTAACGCAGCCACGAATGCTTCGTTTAGCCTCGCTCGTCGTGATGGCAAAGCTCTATGCACCGTGTTGCAATCCTAAGCCGGTGCTCAAACCCTCCACCTCATAGAAATGGCACTCCCATGGGACATGATGATGACGTGCTCCTCATGTCGATTGTCGTAGCGGACCAAGATGACTACGGTAAGCAGGTGAGGCGCGAACGCACGGAAGCGCTCCACCGATAGACGTTTATGGCCATTCCTTGGACTGTCACCGAAACGTAGTGGCACAAGGTGCAAGACTACGCAAGCGGGGAGAGACGACATGGGTGAGGCAGCAACCGACGGCGGGACATCCGCTGGCCAAGCCACCACCAGCCCAGCTCCTACGTTCGACGAGGAAGCTGAAGCCAACGCCGCATTACCCAAGGGCTGGGGCATAACGGGTTGGAACAAGAACCTTGGCCGATTTGAGGGCACCAGTAATACAGGTCAGGCAACGGTGTTTGATCCCGCGACGGGAACGTGGGGCCCAAAGTGACACCGACAAGCCTCGATCCCATCGAGTCCGACCTCGGATCTCTCGGCCAGGGTGTGCACCCATTGAATAATGCGCCTTGTCGGAAGCAAGCCGATTCGACCCGATGCGGTCGGTCCAACCAGTAATGCACGAGGTCGCGAGGGGAGATAACCATGGGTGAGGCAGCAACCGACGGCGGGACATCCGCTGGCCAAACCACCACCAGCTCGGGCTCAAGCAGCACTGGGTTAACGGGGCGAGGGCCATATGAGGAAACGCCACAAGCCCCGTTAGGGCCATACAAGGAAACGCCACAAGCCCCGTTAGGGCCGTATGAGGAACCGCCACAAGCCCCGTTAGGGCCGTATGAGGAACCGCCACAAGCCCCGTTAGGGCCATACAAGGAAACGCCACAAGAGGGGGAAGGCGAGTTCGGACACTTCGGACCCTGATACTGACGTTCCGACGAGAGTCTCATTGGCAGGCGGATACGTGTAGAAAAGCGTTTGTCATATCAGGACGAATGGCAGTTCGAGTGACCAGCAAGACCCCTCGCAAGAATCCGATCTAACGACCCAGGATACGCGCAGGCTCCATCTTTGGGTGCATTGAGTTGATGCCGTCTGGATCTGCCCGGATCACCCGATTCCGGTGACATCGAGATCGGCACATCGATCCGCCGACGTGCCTTAGAGACTGAGGCGCGAGAATCCGCTCCGGAACCCACGACAGGAAGGAGGAGCGTGAACGACATCGTCAGCGCTGCCCAGGCGGTCGTGGAAAACGATGTCGCTGGAATGGCTTCCACCCGACCGGGCAAGGGCACCCCTCCGCCGACTGGGCCGCAGGGTCTGCCCGGTGCGACCACGCCCCCAACCCCGCCTTCTGGCCGATCGGGCAAGGGGTTCCCTCCGCCAAGTCGATCCACAGACAGCCGTCCCGACGAGGCGATCAGCACCCCTCTCGGAGCCCGCCCCATCTTCAAGCCAGTCGCGGTGGGAACCGCGATCGCGATCCTGGCGGCGGCTGGTGCCGGGGTAGGGATCTACTTGTCTACTAACGGGACTGGCGGCACCAAACAGACAGTTACGGTGCCATCAAGCGGTTCTTCGGTTGGGTCCTCGACAACAGTTCCGCCACCTCAGCAGGCGTTTGCCGCGAATACGGTGTTCGATGGCTGCATCTTCATTAACCCGCAGGGTGACACCACCATCTTGGGCGTGGCTCTGACGGTGGCGAACCCCGAGCCCGGAAATTATGCCGCCACCTTCGGCGAGAGCCCGAGCGGTCCCCTCATGGGAACCGGTACGGCAACCAATGGCGCCAATCCGATCGTGATTCCCATCACCGCCACCGCGTTCGGCACCTACGACCAGCTCTCGATCACCGCTCCCGATGGCAGTCCTGTTCAATCCGGGCCGCTCACCCAGCAACTACCGCTATCGCTGAACGCTTCTACAGACACGCCCAACGGTTGCAACCCGGCCGCACTCAAGACACCGCTCCCGGGGACCGCGGCTTCGAGGGCTGATGTCCAAGCAGTTACGAGCTTCCTCGATGGCCTCGCCCACGACGTTGCGACCGGGAACGTCGACCACGAGCTGGCAACCCTGAACCCAGCGGTCATTCAGCGCTACGGCACCGATGAGTGTCGATCGTTCCTCGCCACGTTGACCGACGCCACCGCCGCGTTCACGGTCAAGGAGGTCACAGGCCCAGAGCCTTTCGACTACGCGGGCAGCGGGCTCACAACGACCGTGCCAAACACGTTCTACGTCGATGTGACGGCTACCTCACACGGTCAGGAGGTGGACCAAACCGTCCATGTCGCCAGGGCCAACAACGAGCTCAGCTTTTTCGCCACATGCGGAACGCCGCTCAAGACGGCTAAGTGACTGAAGGGAGCTATGTCTAGCTGGCCGCTTGGTGGAAGCCACTCTGTCCCCGAAAGCGTAGGTGCTGGCTCGGGTTTTCACTCAGATTCCCGATCTCCGCCGCCGGCTAGGTAGGCTAATCCCGGCGCGAGCCCTGCGAACAACAAGCCAGCCAGGATCATCCACCGCCGACGGCTTGCAGCCGCGTCAGCAGCATTTGTGACGTCGATTCCACGTGCGCGCCAGAGGCACCGGACAGGTCCCCTCCCAAGGCCGCGCCGAACCATGGCCCGAGGGGCGGCCGCGGGGAAGTCGTTGTTGTCTGGGTCCGTTTCCCGGGCACGTGCCATTGCGCCTTGAGGAGCCCCGGCCATCCGAAACGCTTCCGGGCGACGCGTCGCATCGACGGAACGGCCTGAGTCGCTGCCGGATCGAAACGTCGTCCGTCTCCGTCCGCATGAGGGTGAAAGACAGTGTCAAGCGATGAGAGGTGAAATGCCTCGTCAGCCAGCAAATCACCTGGTCACGGGTGGGCCGGGATCCTCTTCACACGGCTGAAGTCAGTGGTTCGAACCCGCTAGCGCCCACTCGGTTGTTTCGACAACATTTTGGCTCTTCGGATTTCAGCGGGGTGCACCGCTCGAGAACAGCAAGCGCCTGACGGTCCGGGGGCCAGAAGCTGCCCCACCTACCCGATGCTCCTATGGATTTTGTCAAGCTCTTTTGAAGGATTTTCGGGAGTAAAGACAGCGGACAGACCAATGATGGGCCACTCGTTCAGATGGGCAAGCTCTTATCAGGTCACGCGTCTTGGAGTCCGGTGAACCTGGATCATGGACCGGCAAATCGGTTACAGGTCAGTCCGAAGAGACGACAGGCGTACAGGTGGGCCAGGTCCATGCTCCAGGGATCTAGGGGCGAGGTAAGTAGCGGTAGACCTCGCGGGCGACGTAGCGCTTGAGCATGCGGATGGCCTCGCGCTTGGAGCGGCCGTCTTTGACCCGTCGCTCCATGTAGGCCTGCGTCTTCGGATCAGGGGCAAGCCTCGTGATGACGATGTGCCAGAGCGCCCGGTTGGCCTGACGGTCCCCGCCGCGGTTGAGCCTGTGCCGTGTCACCTTGCCCGAGGAGGCCTCGAGAGGTGAGACGCCGCAGAGGTGGGCCCAGGCCGCCTCAGAACGCAGACGCTCGGGATTGTCGCCGGCAGCGACGAGTAGCGCCGCTGCGGTGTCGATGCCGACGCCATAGACGTCGAGCAGCTCGGGCGCAGTGGCCTCGAGGAGCGGGGTGATCATGGCGTCGAGCTCGGTGATCTCGTCCTCGAGGTCGGCCACCCGGTGGGCCAACGAGAAGAGTGACGCCTTGGTCGCCGCCGTCACCGGATCCGGCGAGCGCGTCGGACGCAAGCCCTGGGCGGCGGCCACGAACTGGGCGATGGGGAGCCCCTTGAGTCGACTCTGGAGCTGGTCAGGGGCACTGAAGGTGAGTTGGCGCATCTGGGTGAGTGCCTTGATCCGGGCTGCCCGTGCCGAACGCTTGGCCACGACGAGGACCCGGATGGCCTCGACCGATCCGTCTCTGCTCTTGGCCTTGCCATGCGCCCGGCCCGACAGGACGGCCCGGGCGGCCTCGACGGCGTCGAGGGGATCAGACTTGCCGCTCTGGCGCCGGGCTTGGCGGTTCTGGCGGTCGACTTCGACGACCGCGATCCCTGCTCGGGCCAGGTAGCGGGCGACGCCCGCCCCATAGGACCCCGTGCCCTCGACGCCGACCTTGACGATCTCGCCGAAGCCTCTCAGCCAGGCCACCAAGGCCGAGTAGCCATCGGGATTGGCCGGGAACGATTCGGTGGCGAGCAGGCTGCCCAACTCGTCCAGTGCAGCGGCCACGTGGACCTCGCCGTGGGTGTCGATGCCACCGGTGACGGAGCGCGCTGCTTCTACGATGGTCATGCCATCCCTTCCTTTCCTTTAGCGGGTTAAGGGGTGGCACGGCCGTCCCGCAAGGAGTGACGGTGTAGGTCGATCTGGTCTCAACAGACCGGCCCATCACCCCTCTGGAACGGGGCGTGCCGCGCCTCGTCTGAGTTTGCCCGGAGCTCCGGTCGACGGGGTGCAGACACGATCACATGTCCACGTGATCTCAAGTCAGACCGGTGACTCCGGTGCTCCCGAAACTACCGATGACCAACCATTCGGTCGTGGACCCTCAGGGAGCTCAACAACATCATTGGCGTAAGGGGTCACCCTCAGCATGGTTGACGGACGCGCGTTATGGGACACCTCCCACTCCCCAGATCCGTCGTTCGCGACACGAACTCGGCAACTATGGCTCGCTCTTGGTGAACACCGAAGAGTGATTCTGAGCGAACGTACAGGTGTGGACTTGACCCGCTTCGGTGGACACCTGATTCTGGCTGAAGCCAGAGGAAGGAGCCCCGAGTGGCACGACCGTCGAGGTATCCAGACGAGTTCCGGCGAGAAGCAGTCCAGATGGCCCTGGCCACCGACGACTCGAGCGCATCGGTGGCTCGCCGGCTCGGGGTGAACGAGACCACGCTGCGCAACTGGGTGGCGAACCACCTCGCCGAGGAGGCCCGGCAGGCCGACCCGCTGGCCGTCAAGGAATCCGAGTTCGAAGAGCTGCGCCGCCTGCGCCGGGAGAATGCCGAGCTCCGGACCGAGCGGGAGATCCTGCGCAAGGCAGCCGCCTATTTCGCCCAGGAGACGATCCGGTCTGCCGCTTCCGGTTCGTCGCCGACCACCGACACGCCTGGGGCGTCAAGCGGCTCTGTCGGGTCCTTGGGGTCTCGAGATCGGGTTACTACGCCTGGGCGTCCCGACCGGTCTCGGCGCGTCAAGTAGCCGACACGGCGCTCAGCGCCACGATCACCGAGATCCACCTTCGCTCTCGTCGCACCTATGGGGCCCCGAGGGTCCATGCCGAGCTGAGCCGACTCGGAATCTCGTGTGGGCGGAAACGTGTGGCCCGGCTGATGCGTCAAGAACGGCTGGTCGGGGCCCATTCGAGGCGTCGATGGCGACATGGCAAGGCGGACACCGCCTCGGCCCCCGACCTGGTGAAGCGCAACTTCAACCCCACCGGTCCTGACCGGCTCTGGGCGGCGGACGTCACGCAGATCCGCACCGCAGAAGGGTGGCTCCACCTCGCCACCGTGATCGACCTGTGGTCACGCTCGGTGGCCGGATGGGCCATGGGTCCCGCCGCCAACTCCGAGCTGGTCTCGGACGCACTCGTCATGGCCTTCGAACGGCGCCGACCCGACCGTCGGGTGGTACATCACTCCGACCACGGCGCCGCCTACACCTCGCTGGCTTTCTCCCAGCGAATCGTCGACCTCGAGCTCGATCAGTCCTTCGGTGCCGTCGGCAGCTGCTTCGACAACGCCGCGGTCGAGTCGTTCTTCGCCACCCTCAAGCGGGAACTGGCCTGGATCCACGGCACCAAGACGTGGGCAACGAGGAGGGCTCTTCGGGCGGCGATCTTCGACTACATCGAGACGTTCTACAACCCCCAGCGGATCCAGCAGCGGCTCGGTTATCAAAGCCCTCTAGAGTTCGAGAAAGGCAACGTCGCCTAGCAACCCGTGTCCACCGAAGCGGGTCAATTCCAGTGTGAATCGGTGGCGATGGGGCCGCACAGGGACGCAGTTCGTCGTGCTCGCAACTCACGGGTCGGCCAATCACATAGTTCCCCCGCCACTAGATAAGCTGGTCCGCGCCCGTTCGCAGTAGATTCGCCGGACGAACGATCGCGTAGGAAAGGTGCCGCTGCACTCGTTGTGAGCCCGACGACCTTCTCGTCCGTGCGAGCACGTCCGATCGGGCGAACCCCGAGCGCGGTCGTCGGCCGGGTCGCGCTGGCGATGGCCGCGTTGGCCGTCGCATCCGTGCTGGTTGCGTGCTCGGCGTCGGCGGTCGATCGGTCGGCGGCAAAGCAACACTCGCGCTCGACCAAGCTGGCGAAGAAACCGGCCGCGACTCGCACCTTTCTCGGCCCCGACGGCGTCGAGTCGACCGCCGTCATCGCCGAGAACAAGAAGCCCGGCACCGGCGCCTGGCGGATCACCTCCGAGGGCTCGGGGTTCGTCGAGGGGTTCGCCGACGAGAACTACGCCCAGCAGGGGGAACAGGTCGGGTTGTACGTGTCCACGAGCCACCCGAGCTTCCAGGTGATCGCCTATCGCATGGGCTGGTACCAGGGTCTCGGCGCCCACCAGATCTGGAAATCGGCGACCGTACCCGGCGTCTACCAGCCGCAGTGCCCGGTGCAGGCCAGCACCAACATGGTCAGCTGCGACAACTGGTCGCTGTCGATGACGATGCGGATCACCTCGGCCTTCGTTCCCGGGGACTATCTGCTTAAGCTGGTCGCGGGCGACAACTCGGCCTACGTGCCCCTCACCGTCTGGCAGCCCACCAGCACGGCGACCTACCTGGTCATGAACCGATCGATGGTCGAGCAGGGCTGGAACAGCTTCGGCGGCTACGACTTCTACCAGGGCACGGGCCCGTGCATTCTCGATCAGGACTCCTACCCGCCGTGCAACCGGGCGCGGGTGGTCTCCTTCGACCGTCCCTACTCCGGCGACGGCTCGTCGGACTTCTTGACCAACGAGTACCCCATGGTCGCCTTCATGGAGGAAGAGGGGCTCGACGTGGCCTACTGCACCGACATCTGTATCGACGAGCACCCGTCCTTCGTCGAGCAGCACAAGGCGGTGATCGATCTCGACCACGACGAGACGTGGACCAACACTGAGCGGGAGGCCGTGCTCGACGCGGCCAACGCCGGCGTCAACGTGGCGTTCTTCGGGGCCGCGACCTTCGTCCGGCACACCCGTCTGCAGCCCTCACCGCTCGGGCCGGACCAGGAGGAGGTGGACTACCGGGACGCCGCCGAGGACCCGTTGAGCAACGGCGGGGATCCGATGGAGGTGACCGGGAACACCTGGGCCTCGCCGCCGACCGATTGGGACTCCGAGTCGTTCCTGGGCCAGATCTACAGCGGGTACCTGGAGCCGGGAGAGCCCAACGCGCCCATGGTCGTCTTCGACGCCAGCTCGTGGTTCTATGCCGGCACGAACCTCACGAGCGGCAGCTCCATCCCGTCGGTGATCAACTCCGACATCGACCACCTGGACCCCAGCGGACCCTTCCCGCAGAACCTCCAGGTGCTCGCCCACTCGCCCATTCCGCTGACCGAGGCCTACACCAACCAGGGCAACTGGGGCGGCTACACGTACTCGGACACCACGTACTACACGTTGCCGGGCAGCCTGGCCGGCGTGTTCGACAGCGGCAACAACGTCTGGGTCGCCACCCTCCAGCCCTGCTCGGCCTCGGCGCCGAACTGCCCGGCGACGATCATGCGGAAGCTGACCGGGAACGTCCTACGCCTGTTCGGGCAGGGTCCGGCGGGCAAGCTCGAACCCTCCGAGCCCAACTGGAGCACGGTGACCCCGGCCGGGTCCTGAGCCCGGGGGGCCACCGGCTCAGCCGATCAGGCGCGAGGTCCCGAACATCTCGTCGAGGGTGACCGGATCGAGGTTGCGCGAGGCGATGATCGACTGGATCTGGTCGAAGAGGTCGAGGATCGGGGTGTGGTTCAGGTGGCCGAGCATGATGGTGCTCGGCTTCAGCCACTGCTCGGCCAGGCTGATGATCTGCTCGGGGGTCTCGAGCGTGGCGTCGCCGAAGGTACCGTTCCACATGAGGATGCTCGTGTAGCCGAGGGCACCCGCGACCTCGAGCACCTGGGAGTTGTAGTAGCCGTAGGGGGGGCGGAAGTAGGGCCGGGCCGTGACCCCGAAGGTGTCCTCGATCCAGGCCTCGTTGCGACTGAGCTCTCTCTGGATCGCCGCCTCCGAGAGCTTGGTGAGGTCCTTGTGGTCCCAGGTGTGGTTGCCGAACTGCAGTTGCTTGTTGGCTACCATCTCGCGGACCTGGGCGACGACCGAGGGTGTCCAGAGGTCGCCGAACACCCCGTTGGGGTTGAGGGTGAGGTGGATGCCCGAGCTCTGGGCGAAGGCCACGTACCGGGCGATGCACTGCTGGCAGTAGCCGTCGTCCACCGTCCACGCGATCTGCTGGGTCCCGGCCGGGCCCGACGACACCAGGTGGGCATCCCCGGGGTGGGGTGGCGGGATCTCGCCGAGCTCGATGGGCGCGCCGCCCTCGAGGTCGTCGACGATGGTGGCCGGAGTGGCCGTCGGGAGCGCCTCCTCGGGCTTGCGGTGCCGGGCAAGCGCCCGCACCGGTGAGGTGCACCCGGCCAGCGCCAGTGCCGCTCCGCCGGCCAGCAGCTGGAGGAACCGGCGCCGTCCCAACCGCTCGACCTCGCGGCACCCGGGGCACTGGGCACGCTCGCTCACTCGGCAAGGATAGGCGCCGTGTCGCGGACCGTTGCCCAGGCGCGCCGGAGGACGATTCGCCGGCGCCGCTACGTCGGCGCGGCCCTGGGCGTGGTGCTCCTGGGCGGGATCGCCGGCGGGCTCTTCCTGTGGCGATCCGGCGGGACGCCCCCCAAGCGGCCGGTCGCGGCGAGACGCAAGCCGCCGACCTTCGCGGTCCGGCCCTGGAGCCTGGTGGCCACTCTGAGCCAGTCGGTGACCGCCTACGCCAGCCCGACCACCACCTCGGCGGCCTCGACCCTCCCGCCTGCCTGGGCCGGCCAGTTCCTCGCAATGCCGGTGATCGCCACCGTGCCGGGCTGGGACGAGGTGCGGGTGGTGGCGAGACCTCCCGCACCGGCGACCGCGTGGATTCCGTCGGCCACCGCGGTGATCACGAGGACCCCGTACCACGTTGTCGTGGATCTGGAGACCACCCGACTGCTCCTCTTCGGCCAGTCACGGCTACTCATGTGCGCGCCGGCCGGCGTCGGTGCCGCCGCGACCCCCACCCCGACCGGCCACTACTTCGTCGGGTTGCTGGTTCACCCGCCCCCGGCGGACGCCGGGACCTTCGCGGTCGTCACCTCGGCGGTCGTCAACGGGGTCACCGACTGGGAGCAGGCGGGCAACGCGATGATCACCATCGCCGCCTCGGCCGGTGCGCCAACCCAGATCGGGACCACCGGGGCCAGGACGACCGCCGGCAGCATGCAGCTGTCCGAGACCGACGAGGACCGGTTGCGGCCGGTCCCGCTCGGTTCGCCGGTCGACGTGGTCGCGGCGCTGAACCACAGGCTCAGTCACCAGGACGAGCGGGTCTGTGCGTCGAGGACCGGCGTGCCGGCGATCCCGCGACGGCGTCGAGAGGCCTAGAGAGCAGCCGGGCCATGCGCACCAGCCACCGGTCGCGGTCGGCCACCTGGCGCTGCCATAGGTGGCGGTTCCGACGACAGATCTGGGTGATCGGGGCGGCGTGATCTTGCCGGGGATCGCGGCCCGATCCCGCAAATAGTCGGCGATCTGCGCTTGGATAGGTGTCCCATAACGCGCGCGCCATTGACACATCGGTCTCCGATGTCTCGAGACATCACAAGAGCAGCCCCAACGGTGCAGCCCCAACGGGATTCGAACCCGTGTCTCCACCTTGAGAGGGTGGTGTCCTCGGCCACTAGACGATGGGGCCTTCGGGAGCCTGCCAAGGCAAGCTCCTGAGCTCGGGGGGGAGGACTCGAACTCCTACCAGCCCCATCCGTCCGCGTCCGGTGAGTCCGCAAGAGTCCAGGTACGAACCTGATTCCGAGCAGCGGCCAGATTACTCGATGATGCCTCGTCCGAGACCGTCCGCAAGCGTCTGTGGCCAGGTTGTGACCGCGGGAGCAGCGGCCTAGCGGCGCTTCCCACTAAGCCCACAGGCCCGCAGGACGCCCCCGAGCCCGCTGTTCGTCTTGCGGTAGGCGGCAACGGCGCACGTACGGCCAGACCCAAATTCGCTTCCCGCTGGCGAGCCGATGGTTGCCAACACAGGACGGGCTCTGAGCAACGGACTGGACGGCCATCGGGAGTCACAGCCTTAGGTGACAGCTTGCAACGCTAGCCAGATCCCCTGAAAGAGCTGCTGCCAGCTTCGCCCCTTATGAAGTAGAACCTATGCGAAAGAGCGTCAAACCTTTGCACAACGCGTAGTCAAGTGTGACCATCCATCCATGATCAATATGTGGTGGCCTCGAGATGATCGTGGTGCGCTCCAAACGCACCAACGACCAATTGGAAGTCCCCCGCCATCCCTCCATCTAGGCGCTCACCTCGACTAGGACGGCAGGAGCTTCCCGCAGAATTCCCTCCCGTCCGCTGGGAATGCAACGTATGCCTTGCCGTTGAAGGTCAGATACCTCGTGCAGCCACCCGTCGGTGGCGCCACTCCGAAGTGCTTGAAGTTCACTGGCACAGAGAGGCCGCTGTCGGTCCAGTTGGTCACGTTGCGCAGGTTCTTGATGAACGACTGGCGAGTCGGGTTCGGCCCGGCCACCTCCAAACCCTCGACCATCAGGTTGGCTGCCTCCCAGCCGCCGTAGGTACCGATGTCCGGTGTGCCACCTGTATAGCTGGGATCATATTTCTTGAGGCTGGCCAGGAACGCCCTGCCGGCCGCAAAGGACGACCAGTCCGTGCCCGGAAAGAGGTTGCCCTTAGCTGCGGCGAGGTCCTGGGCGTTTTGGAAGATCTCCTGTGAGGGTCCGGCAGCGAATTCAATTTTGACGTTGTTGAGTCCCTCTTGATGGAGCGCCGTGGAGAGGGCCAGGCACGTCGCAAGCAGCTGGACGCAATAGACGCCCCCGCAACCGGCGTTCTTCAAGGACAGTGCATATGTCGAAACATCGACTGTCGCAAGAGGATCGATGGTGATGTCGCAGGCCGACAGTCCGTCTGCTTTTAGCTCAGTCTGGAATGACGGGATCAGAGCGGTGGCGGCAGGGACGTTGGCGACCAACATACTCACCTTCCCACCCTTTCCAGCAGCCAACTTCCAGAACCCGCCATCGGTGTAATTGGCTAGGACGTAGCTGTTATTGCCGCCGGTGGCAAACAGATTCGTATACGGTTCCTCGTACCACTCCCTGCCGTCTCCCGCACTTCCGGTCATCGGGACTCCCTGCTGATACAGGTACTTGGCGGCGCCGTAGATGGCAATGCTGTCCTCGGTGATTGCAAACACTCCTTTACCCGCTACCAGATCCTGGACGGCCGTCAGAGCCGTGGTTGGTGTGGACTGGGTGTCGACGGAAATCCACTTGATCTTGCGGCCGTAGATTCCACCCTGCGCGTTAATCTGCTCAAAGCGCGCCTCGATCGCCGCGTTGGCGTCGCCATTGCTTGAGACCCCAGCTCCTGTCAAGTCACCTGGGATGCCAATGAGGATGGAGTTCTTCGTCACCCCCGGAGAAGCGGCACCATATGCCGCGCTGGCAGAGAGAACACACGCCAGTAACGCAGTGAGCGACGTCGCGCCCAACAACATCCGAATTCTCTGCACAGACAGCCTTCGCACGTTTCCCCCTCCACTGACTGCGGCCGACCTACCAATCGCCAGGGCTCCCGCGCAAGGCTATCCACGCGACAAAGCGTTGACAAACGTCGCGCATTTGAAATCGATAGGTTGAACAATGTCGCGAATGGGAGCCCCAGGAGTATGCGCTGACCGCCCACGGGCTCGCTGATTGACGTTCTGGGACCTCTGATCAGACAGAGCGCATCAAGGACATGGACGTCGACGGGGGTGGACGCGCTGGAGAAGACTCGTGGGTCGCCATCGCAGTCGGGGAAGAGTCCGAGTGGGAGGCGCTGTGGGGCGTCGTCGGCCGGCCGGAGTGGGTGAGCGAATATCCGACATCTGCGGGCCGCCGGGCTGCGGCAGCCCGCTTCAACGAGACGGTCGCGGAGTGGAGGTGGCAGCGAACGGGCTCGAGGTTTGGAGATCCTCCACAATGCGGGCGTGGCGACAATGCCAGTGAGGAAGGAAAAGGCTCTGGCAACGGACCCTCACCTCGACGCGGGAAACACTGTGGTGGATGCCGATCACCCCGAGATCGAACGCGTCCGTGTAATGCGGCAACCGTGACTGTTCTCCGAGCTCGAATGCCCAGTCCGTCCCGAGCCGATCATGGGTCAGGACAATGACTGCGTCCTCGGGGTGTTGCTCGGTCTCCCGTCACGAACGCAGCGAGCTCGAGGAGGTCCTGGTGTGAGTGAGAACAATCTTCGGATAGGGCTGATTGGGGGCGGCAGCCGACGTCAGATCGAAGAGCTCGAAACTCTGCCCCTCGATTCGCTGTGGATCGGTGGCCACATCGCGTCGCGCAACCCGAGCCCGGAGGTCATGATGAACCTGGCCCGGCTCGCCGCATTGACGGACCGGGTGAAGGTTGGCACCTCCATCCTCCTGCTGCCGCTGTATCCGCCGGCACTCGTCGCCAAGCAGGTCGCCGACCTCGACAACGCGTCCGGTGGGCGCGTCGTGCTCGGCGTCGGGATCGGCGGCGAGTACCCCCAGGAGTTTCGAGCGATGGACGTACCAGTGAGTGAGCGGGGACGACGGGCCAACGAGGCCATCCCGCTGCTCCGTCAGCTGTGGACTGCCGAGCCCGTGACTGTGAACGGGCGTTACTACTCCGTGGAAGACGTACGGATCCACCCGGCGCCGGTGCAGCCGGGCGGGCCTCCGATCGTCGTTGCCGGACGCCAGGAGGCGGCGATGCGCCGAGCGGCGACGCTCGGTGACGGGTGGTTCCCCTACCTCTACTCGCCTCGCCGATATGCAGCGTCCGTCGAGACGGTCGGGCGGGTGGCCGCGGATGCTGGACGGGACCTCTCCTCCTTCGAGTGGTGCGTGTGGGTGTTCGTCAATGTGAACCCCGATGGTGATTCGGCCCGTGAGGAAGCAGCTCGGTCGATGGGAGGAACATACAACCAGGACTTCAGGCCGATGGTCGACAGTGTGGCCGCGGCGGGCGCACCCGCCGAGGTCTCTGACAAGTTGCGCGCCTTCTACGACGCCGGAGCTCGCCACTTCGTCTTCAGCCCCGCGACCGCCGGCGCTAATCCGCTTCCGGTGATCGAGCGGCTCTTCGGTGAGCTCATTCCGGCACTCCGCGAGCACGCGTCACAGAGCTCCCTGATGTGAGCCAGCGCGCGTCCTGTGCCGACCGATGGGCACCGCTCTGTGTGCACATCGACCCGGCCGCAGGTCCAGCTCTTCGGGATCGCGTCGGCGGCGAGGCACCGGCATGAGAGCTTGCGCGAGGATGCGATCATGACCCCGGCGAACTCCATGGCGTTGCTCTCGGACGGTCTCGGGGCGCCTGTTAGGCGCGCCGAGCATCCGACTTGCTCGCACCTGCCGGCGTCGGTGCCTGGGGCCGTATCCCATCGAGGAGCGCTGGGGTCCCTAGGTACCGGCGGCGGGCTTCCGTCCCGGCACGAGGTCGTCTGCCTCGACGCGGACTCCGATGGCACGACCTGCGTCTTGATACTGGAGGGCGGGTGACCGGCATGAGCGATACCTCGCTGGCGACCCGTTCACCCGGTCGGGATGCGGCCAGCAAATACGCAGTGATCGGCGTGGGCGAAACCGACTTCGGTGACGACTACCGCGCCGCTCGGGCGGCAGGACCTGAGTACGTGCCGCCCGACGCGGAGACGCTCGCCCGGCGGGCTTTCGAACGGGCGCTCGCCGATAGCGGTTTGCACTCTTCGAGATGTCGACGGCCTGTGCGCCTCGTTCACCTACGGGGGCCCGGATCCAGCATCCTTCGCGAAGAGCGATCGGCATTGAGGCCAGCCACGTGATGCCCGGGGGCGGCATGATGCCCTTCCAGAACGCCCTCGAGGCGCTCGCGGCAGGCGCGTGCCGGACCATGGCGATCGTGCATTCGCTGCCGTCCCGGGCGATCGGGCGGAACTACGGCGGCCAGACCTACAGCGGCAGCGGCCGAGATTCGTACTACTACTACCACCCCTGGGGATGGAGCTCCCAGGCGGCCCACTGGGCCTTGATGTTCACGTACTACGCCGCCACCTATGGCGCCACGGAGGCCGATCTCGGCGAAGTCGCGGTGACCGTTCGCTCTCACGCCGGGCGCAACGAGAACGCGATCATGCGGACACCGATGACCATCGACGACTACCTCGCCAGTCGCTACATCGTTCGTCCGATGCGGCTGTTCGACCTGTGCCTGGTCAACGACGGGGCCGTCTGCGTGATCCTGACCGACCGCGACCGGGCCGGCGATCGTCCGGCATCACCCCGTTCTCGTGGCCGGGTGGGGGAATGCCTACGTGCAGTACTCGAAGATGCACGAGATGGTGAGGGAACGCCTTCGCCCGCAATTGGCCTCCGCAGGCGCCCAGGCACTTGGGATGGCCGGGCTCACGGTCACCGACGTCGACCACTTCGAGGGTTATGACGCCTCGACGATCCACCTGGTGAACCAGTTGGAGGGCTACGGGTTCGCCGAGCCGGGCCACGGGCTCGAGTTCTGGAAGGCCGGCCACACCACTCTCGGGGGCACCATTCCGACCAACACAGGCGGAGGCATGCTCTCGGAGTCCTATCTCCAGGGGTGGAACCTCATCGCAGAGGTGGTCCGCCAGCTGCGCCACGAGGCCGGCGAGCGGCAGATCGAGGACGCGGAGGTGTCACTGTTCTCCTTCGCGACCACCGACTCGGCACACCCGATCGTGTTCACACGGGCGCGGTGACGGTGGCGGAGAGGCGGCCGAACCGGGTCCGCGGACCGGCGCACGACGACTTCTGGGCGTGGTGCGACAGGGGCGAGTTGCGCCTCCAACGCTGTGACGCCTGCGGCCATCTCTCGTGGCCGCCCACGCCCAATTGTGAGAAGTGCGGTAGCAGCGAGCTCTCCTGGGAGGCGATGAGCGGGAGCGGTCGGGTCGTGAGCTGGTGCACGTTCCAACGCCCTACTACAGCGAGCTCGGGGTGCCGTGGACGACGATCCTCGTCGAACTCGCCGAAGGCCCCCTCTTCATCAGCAACCCGGTCGGTTTCGACTACGACGACATCTCCTTCGGGATGCCGGTGCGGGTCACCTTCATCGACTGCGAGGACGCCGGCGGCGCCTTTCGACTCCCGGTCTTCGAACGGGCGTGATCAGCCGGAGGCTCGACTCGTGACGGGGCCGCTGAGCGGGATCCGGGTCATCGACCTCACGATGTGGGCCTTCGTGCCCGCAGCGGCGGCGTGCTGTCCCATTGGGGGGCGGACTGTGATCAAGGTGGAGAACCCCCGGTCGCCCGATCCGAACAGGGTGCTCGGTGGCTCGCTCGAGCCACGTTCCAGCAGCCGCTCTTTCAAGGACTACAACCGCGGCAAGCCGGCGATCGCGCTGGATTTGGGGAGCGACGCGGGGCGCGAGCTGCTGTATCCGATGGTGGAGTCGGCTGACGTGTTCCTCACGAGCGTGTCTCGGCCGTCCCGAGCCGGCCACCGACGAGAGGTAAGCAACGTCCGCCGCCACGCGGCGCACCTGGAGGATGCGGTGGGCCTGCTGACGCGACTGCTGGGCGGCCATGACCCTCGAGGAGGTCAAGGTCGCGCTCGCGTCGGCTCACGGGGTCTGGGCACCGGTGCAGACGGGGGCCGAGATGCACCACGCCCCCCGGTGCTCGTCAACCGGTATCTCCAGCCGGTCGACTACCCGAATGGCGCCCTCGGCATCCCGACGCCCCCGATGCTCTTCGACGAGGACCCATTGACGGTCGAGCGGGCACCGGACCTCGGTGAGCACACCGACGAGATCCTCCACGAGCTTGGTGTGAGCAACAGCCGGATCCAGGCCCTCCGGGCCGATGGGGTGGTGGCATCGGACCGTCGCGCGCCGCACTGGCCTCAGGTAGAACGTTGGTCTACCATCGTGAAACCACAGTCTCGGGGGGGCCGTGACGTCAGCAACCGAAGCCGAACGGTTCAAAGATCTCTATGACGTCGAGCGCCACGTCATGGCGACCGACGGCGGCATCCCCGTTGAGGACCCATACACCGCGGCCCGAACGGAATTCCCGCCCACTTCGACTGAGGCCACCACAGAGGAGACCCCATGACGACCAAGATCGCCGACATCCGCAAGTCCTACGTCAACGGACGGTTCGTCCAGGGACAAGGACCTCCTCTCGTGGTCGAGAACCCGGCCACGGAGGAGACGGTCGCCGAGGTCGAGACGCTGACGCTGCCCCAGATGGAGGAGGCCGTCCTCGCGCGCGCGTCGCGCCTTCGACAGCGGGATCTGGAGCGGGCTGCGGCGTGAGGAGCGGGTCGAGAAGGTGCTCGCCTTGGGCGAGTATCTCCGCGGCCGCACCGAGGAGCTCCGGGCGACCCTCACCGCAGAGGCGGGGGCCCCGCAGACGATCCTGGGCGCGCAGGTCGACATGCCGCTCGATCACCTCCGGGCTGCGTGCGAGCTCTACCTGACGCTGCCGGAGACCGAGCACACCCCGCGTCCCGTCCGGGACGTCATCGCCGGGAACCGGGTTGCGGCCAGCATCATGCGCTGGGAGCCGATCGGGGTGGTCACCGCCATCACCGCGTACAACTTCCCGATCCAGACGACGATCTGGAAGTTCGTGCCGGCGCTGCTGACCGGGAGCACCGTGATCCTCCGGCCGAGTCCCCTCACTCCGATCGCCACGCTCATGATCGGGGAGGCGGCCGAGGCGGTGGGGTTGCCCGCCGGCGTGCTCAACGTGGTGGTCGAGGGCGGCGCGAGCGGCGCGGAACTCCTGACGTCGCATCCGAGCGTCGACTGCGTGAGCTTCACCGGCTCCACGGCGGTCGGGAAGGCGATCATGTCCCAGGCGGCCAGCACCGTGAAGCGGGTCATCCTGGAGCTCGGAGGCAAGTCGGTGCAGCTGTACCTGCCCGATGCCGTCGAGCGCGCCGCGATGGGCTGCACCGGCGTGTTCGCCGCCCATGCCGGGCAGGCGTGCGTGGCGCCCACCCGCATGCTGGTGCCGGAAGACCGGAAGGCCGAGGTGGTCGAGAAAGCCGCCGGCATGGCCGGATTCCTCAAGCTGGGCGAACCGACCGATCCGAGCACGATCATCGGGCCCCTGATCAACGCCCAGGCCCGGGAGCGCAACGAGCGCTACGTCGCCGCCGCGGTTGAGGCGGGCGCGACCGTCGCCGCCGGCGGCAAGCGGCCGGAGGGTAGGGAGAAGGGCTACTACTTCGAGCCCACCGATCCTCGACGTCCCCGACAACTCGAACCCAGCGGCCCAGGACGAGATCTTCGGCCCCGTCATCTGCGTGCTCGGGTACCGCGACCTCGATCACGCGGTCGAGATCGCCAATGACACGGTGTACGGGTCTCGCGGGCCAGGTCCACGGGAACGACCTGGCCACGGCGGTCAACGTCGCCGAGCGCATCCGTGCCGGTGCGGTCAGCGTCAACGGGGGTACTCCGGGCGCCTTCGCCTCGTCGGGCGGCTACAAGCAGAGCGGCATCGGCCGCGAGCGGGGGATCGAGGGGTTCCGGTCGCTGCAACAGGTGAAGCATCTGAGCGTCGGCAACCCGTCATGACGGACGCTCGGACCCCTTCGGTCGACGTCTTCGGAGGTGTTCGGGTCGTCGAATTGGCGCAGTTCGTCTTCGTCCCGGCAGCGGGAGCGCTCCTCGCCGACTGGGGCGCTGACGTCATCAAGATCGAGCACCCGGTACCTGGGGGACGGTTACCGGGCTCTCGTCAGTCAGGGGATCATCAGGACATCGTCGACCGGTATCAACCAGAACATGGAGATGCACAACCGCGGTAAGCGCAGCGTCGGCCTCGACTGTCACCTCGCCGACCGGCCGGGACCTGCTGCTGAAGCTCGTCGCGTCGGCCGACGTGTTTCTCACCAACTTCCTGCCGTCGACGCTCAGGAGGTGGCGGCTGGACGTCGAGGACCTCCGGGCCGGCAACCCTCGCATCATCTACGCCGCGCGGCCACGGTTTGGCGTCCGGGACCTGATGCCGATCTGCCGGCTTATGACGCGACCGCCTTCTGGGCCCGCGGTGGCCTGGGCGCAACCCTCACGCCGCCGTCGCTGGAGCGACCCATCGGTCAGCGGGGAGGGTTCGGGGACCGCACCGGCGCCACCAACCTCGCCTTCGGTGTGGCGAGTGCGTTGTTCCGACGCGAGCGCACCGGTGAGCCGTCAGTCGTCGATGTGTCGCTCTTGAGCACCGCGATGTGGACCCTCGCGTCCGACGTACTCTCGGGCCTCCAGGGCAACTGGGCCGCCGCACCCGTGGCCGGCCAGGCCGCTCGCATGTCGCTCAATCCGCTGAGCAACACCTACGAGACGAAGGACGGTCGGTATCTCAGCCTGCTCTTGCTTCAGCCCGACCGGCACTGGCCGGACCTGGCCCGGGCGATCGGACCGCGAGGACCTCCTCACCGATCCGGCGTTTGCGACCGGGCAAGGCGATTCTCGAGCACCCCGCCGACATGGTTGACATCCTCGAGCCACTGTTCAAGTCGAAGACGCTCGCCGAATGGCGCGACGCATTCCTCGGGTCTCGCTTCCCGTGGGCTCCCTACGCCCAGATTCCCGAACTGATCGAGGATCCCCAGGTGGTCGCGAACGGGTATATCGCCGAGGTCGAGCACGAGGCAGGCAATTTTCGGCTGCCGACGGGCGCGGTCCAATTCGACGAGCGGCCGGCCATCCTGCGCCGCGGGCCCGAGCACGCCGAACATACCGAACAGGTCCTGCTCGATCTCGGTTACGAGTGGGAGGACATCGGCGCTTTCAAGGAGGGGGGGGTCATCACGTGAAGGCGCAGCGAGTTCGCGGTGTCGCGTGGGGTCTTGTCGCCGTAGTGCGACGAGCACCGTCGGGCACAACAATCGATCTGAAACGAGAGCCAACTAACCATGTGGAGACAGCACAATGACCGACTACCGACTCATCTCATCCGACTCACATGTCACGATGCCGGTCGAGGCGTGGCAGACCTACCTCGACCCAGAGTTCCGTGACCGTGGGCCCAGGATCGACCACACCGACGAGGGCGACTTTCGCGTGTTCGAGGGCAGCGCACGCCGATCATGACCCTCGACAACCTGGCCGGGAAGAAGCCCGAGGAGTTCACGCTCAACGTCCGCAAGCTCGACGAGCAGCGCTCCGGCGCCTGGGACCCGGTCGAGCGGGTGAAGGACATGGACATCGACGGCGTCGACGCCGAGGTGCTCTACGTCGGGGGCCCGCTTCCGTCGAAGGATCCGGCGCTCCGGCTCAACAGCGTGCGCGGCTACAACCGGTGGCTGTCGGACTACGCCTCGCACGCGCCCGGACGGCTGCTCGGCGTGGCCGCGATCCCGATCGACATCGCCGGAGCGGGCGGCCGAGGAGATCCGGTTCGCCGTCACCGCAGCCCGGGCTTGGTCAGCGGCTACATCCCCCTCTTCCCGCCGGAGGGCGACTACGGCGACCCCAAGTGGGACCCGATGTGGGAGGCGTTCCTCGACGCCGGCTTCCCGGTCGGGCCTGCACGTCGGGGGCCGCCGCCCGGGCACGCCGCCGGCCAGCATCTACGAGAGCGCCCCGCGGTTCATGACCGGACTGGTGATGAGCAAGCTGACCATGGCCGAGGCGGTTTCCGAGCTGATCCACGGCCTGGTGATGCAGCGGCATCCCGACCTGAAGTTCGTCGCCGTCGAAGGCCAGATCGGCTGGATCTCCTTCTTCCAGTACTACTCCGACCACCTGTGGGAGAAGCACCGGTACTGGACGAAGAGCGAGCTCGAAGGAGCCGCCGAGCTACTACTTCCGGCGGCAGGTGTTCGCGACGTTCATGGAGGACCCGGTCGGCCTGCGCGAGCGCCACCAGATCGGGATCGACAACATCATGTGGGCGAGCGACTACCCGCACTCCGAGACGACCTGGCCGAACTCCAAGGCACTGACCGACGAGTGGTTCACGCGTTTCGGCGAGGACGACAAGCGGAAGATCCTCTGGGAGAACGCCGCCAAGCTGTACAGGCTCGTCTGATGGGGGACGAGAACCCCTATCGGATCGAGATCGACCGAACCGTTTGCATGGGATCCGGCGTGTGCGTTGTCTACGCGCCAGAGACGTTCGACATCGACGAGGAGACAAAGTCGGTCGTTCACGACCCTGGAGGGAATCCCCTGGCGCAGATCGAGGTGGCCGTCGCTGGGTGTCCGACCGGAGCCATCAAGCTCGTCCGCGCGGCGAGCGGACAACGGGCGGAGCAACAGGTGAAACGGGAGGAGCAATGACCGGGACGATCAAGCTCGACCGGGAGCGCATCCGAGAGCTTTTCGATCTCCGCCGCCGCGGCGGCGGCTCCTACGGTCTGTACCAGGACGATCCGTATCCGGCCTGGCATCGGCTGCGCGAGACGGGGCCGGTGCACGAGGGGGTCGTCCACGAACTGATCGGCTTCGAGGGACCCGCCTCCTTCCACGGGCTGCCGCACCCCGAACTCCGGCATTTCTCCCTCTTCGACTGGGACAGCTGTGATCAGGCGTACCGGGACGAGGCGATCTTCCGGTCGGCGCCGATCGACAGCGGCCCCGGAGTCGGGATCGCAGCCAGCATGCTCGGGATGAACGGCCAGCAGCACCGCCGCTATCGATCGCTGGTGCAGCCGTCGTTCATCCCGGCGAAGGCGAAATGGTGGATCGAGAACTGGATCCACGAGACGGTTCACGGCCTCATCGACGGGTTCATCGCCGACGGGAAGGCGGAGTTGAACGTGGACTTCGACGCCGCGATCCCGATCCTCACCATCACCGGGAGCTTCGGACTCAGCGTTGACCAGGCGCTCGATGTTCGCTCGTCGCTCGAGGGCGGTTACGGCGCCGCGCAACGGCTGACCGAATATCTCACCCCGATCGTGGCCTCACGGCGTGAGCAGCCCGAGGATGACCTGATCAGCGTCCTGTGCCAAGCGGAGGTGGAGGACGAGGATCACAACCGCCACCGGCTGAGCGACGAGGAGATCTTGGTTTTCTCCAATCTCCTCCTCGCAGCCGGGTCGGGCACGACCTGGAAGCAGTTGGGCATCACCCTGACCGCCCTCCTCACCACGCCGGGGGCCCTTGACGCGGTGCGCGGGGAGCGCTCCCTGCTGCGGCCAGCCGTCGAGGAGTCACTCCGGTGGTCCCCCACCGACCCGATGTTCAGCCGCTGGGTTGCGCAGGATGTCACCCTCGGGGGCGTCGCCATTCCCCGGACCTCGGTTGTCCATATCTCCATCGGCGCGGCGAATCGGGACCCGGCACGGTGGGACGGTGCCGACGAGTACGACATCACCCGGCCGTTGCAAACGTCGCTCGGGTTCGGCAGTGGCCCACACGTCTGCATCGGCCAGCACGTCGCACGGGCCGAGATGCTGACCGCCATTGGCGCATTGATCGACCGACTCCCCAACCTCCGGCTGGATCCTGATGCGGAGCAGCCGAGGATCATCGGCCTGTACGAGCGGGGACCCACGGAGATCAACGTCGTCTGGGACTGAACGATGTGAGGACCGAGAGCGGATCGCTCGGGGCTGCGGCGAGCGTCGGGCCGCAGCCCGACCGCGGGATGCTACCGTGCGCGTCGATGGCGTCGCCGGTGGGTCGTGAGGCCGTTGCGCCCCCCGCACCGAAGGAGTGGGAGCGCCGAGCAGCGCTCCGCAGCGCTGGTCGCGCCACGGACGGTCAGGTCCGAGACTTCGCAGGCGACATCATCCGGGCAGCCTGGACGGTCGTGCAGGAAGGCGGGGGGCTCGATTTCACGGTGAAGCAAGTGACCGAGCGTGCATCGGTCGCGTTGCAGACCTTCTATCGCTACTTCGGTAACAAGGACGAACTTCTCCTCGCCATGCTCGAGGAGTCCATGATCGAAGCGGTCGGGCTTATCTTGTCGCGGACGAAGCTGAACGATCCCGTCGAGCAGCTGCGCACCCTCGTGACGGAACCCATCGTGCAGAAGTACGACCCGCAGGCGGAGCGAATGCTCCGATGGCGGGGGCGCGAGCGTCAGCGGCTGCTGGAGCAATTCCCAGAGGCGATCGAGGCGGTCTACGAACCGTACGCGCATGCCATCGCCACGGTGATCTCGGCGGTCTGTACGGCCGGCCGGGGCCGCTCCGAGACGCCGGAGCTCGATGCGCGGATCATCCTTCGCGTCGTCCAGGCGCTGGCCCATGATGTCCACGGGGGCGGCATGCCGGACAGCCCTGGTGACGTGGCCGAACGGCTCTGGCGGATGGTCACTGCGACCTTGGCGATCACCGAGACGCCCCCGGCGACGGCCGCGTTCGGTAGAACTACGCTCTACCGAAGAGTTGAACCTTTCTGGAGGAAGCATGCTGCTGCTCGAAGGCAAGTCCTGTGTCATCACCGGGGCCGGCTCCGGTGTCGGACGAGCGTCGGCGCTGGTGTTCAGTCGCGAGGGCGCCAAGATCGTGTGCGCCGACGTGATGGAGGACTGGGCCAAGGAGACGGTTCGCCAGGTCGAGGCACAGGGCGGAGCCGCTGTGGTGGTGGCCTGCGACGTGACGAAGGAGCCCGACGTGCGGGCCGCCATCGCGACCGCCGTCTCCAACTTCGGCCGTCTCGACGTGATGTTCAACAACGTGGGCGTCGCCACGCCACCTGGTGCCGGGGCGTTCGAGACCTATGACGATGCGAAGTGGGACCGCCTCATGGACATCAACCTGCGGGGGGTCTTCTACGGGATGAAGCACGCCATCGTGCAGTTCAAGGCGCAGGCGACGTCCGGCGCGATCGTGAACACCGCCTCGGTGGCCGGGATGGTGGGCTGGGGAGGCACGGTCTACGGGACGACGAAGGGCGGGGTGATTCAGATGACGCGGGGGGTCGCTATCGAGGCGGCGCCGTTCGACATCCGCGTGAACGCCGTCTGCCCCGCTGCCATGCCGACAAACTTCGGAGTGGCCGATCCGTCGCAGGCCTTCCAGGAAAAGCCCGAGCAGCTCCTGTCAGGGATGGCGCAGATGCACCCGCTGGGTCGGTACATCGATCCTGCGGACGTGGCCGAGGCGGCGGCCTTCCTAGCATCGGACCGCGCGCACAACATCACCGGCGTGCTCCTGCCGGTGGACGGCGGCTACACCGCCCGATGAGCGAGCCCGGCTACACGCCACCCGATACGACCCTTCTGGGCGACGATCACGTCCGAAGGTACGAGGAGACCAACGGCGAGGTCGGTTACCTCTGGAACGGTGCGACCTGCTTGGTGCTCACGACGAAAGGACGCAAGACAGGACAGGACCGCAAGTTCGCGATGATCTTCGCCCAGGACGGCGACGACTGCATCGTGGTCGCGTCCAAGGGCGGGGCGCCCAACCATCCGGGCTGGTACCTGAACCTTGAAGCCAATCCGGAGGTCACCGTCCAGGTCAGGGACCGCAAGTTCAGCGCGACCGCCCGAACTGCCACCGGTGAGGAGCGCGAGCGGCTCTGGCAGCTGGTCAACCAACAGTGGCCGAATTACAATGTCTACGCTTCTCGTACTGACCGCCTGATCCCGGTGGTGGTGCTTCATCCGACCGGATAGCGGCGATTTGGCGATGCCGGGACCGCCGGCGCCTTCGGGTCCTCTACGACTCGGGCATGCAGACCGACGCGGCAGACAAGGTCGCCGAGCTGATCTTCATGACCAAGTTGTGACCACAGAGCGCATGTCTTGGTACTTCGCCCGCGAGCGCGAGCCGCAGACCAGCGGCTTCGCCTCGCGGTCGGAGCTCGGGGGGGAGGACTCGAACCCCCAATGACAGGGCCAGAACCTGTTGTGTTGCCGATTACACCACCCCCGAATGGGCAGAGAGGAAGGCTAGCGGACCGGCAGGTGGCTCAAGGTCCTTGATCGCGGGCAGATCAGCCGAAACCCAGCCGAAACTGGCTGAGCGCTCGGTATCCAATCACCCTTCCGATGCCGATGGCGATCGCCTCTTTCAAGAAGTAGGGCACCGTCCCGAAGCCCTTGATCGGTGAGGTCCGGGTCGGCGTCGGGTTCGGGACCAGGCCCAGCCCGCTGGCGATGGCCATCGATCGGTCCTCGTGGAACGGGTCGGTGGCGATCAGGACGGTGCCGTCACCGCGCGCTCTAAGAACGGTGTCTGCGTCGGCCAGGTTCTCGTAGCTGTCCGATCCGCCCACCTCGACGATGGCGGACGAGGGCACGCCGTGCTGCTCCAGATACGTCCTGCCCGCCTGGGCCTCGGTGAACTGGTCGCCCAGCTCCTTGTAGCCGGTCGCGACGATGAGCGGGGCGAAACCGCCCCGATAAAGGAGCAGTGCCTCGTCCAGGCGGGACCGGAGGTCGGGCGATGGCACCCCGTCGTACTGGGCCGCCCCCATGACCACGATGGCGCTGGCCTGCCGGGGCGAGTACTCGCGCGACGTCAGCCAGACCTGGACGCCGGTGACGACGAAGTAGCCCAGGATGGCCAAGAGGAGGAGAACGAGGACCTGGAGGATCAGGGGCAGCCGACCGATCAGTGGGATCCGGGGGACGAGCGACACTCAGCCGGCGCTGAGACGATCGAGACCTCGACGCAACCTCGCCAGCACCTCGTCGCGACCCAGGATCTCGAGGGGTTCGAAGAGCGGCGGGCCGACCGATCGACCGGTCACGGCGACGCGGATCGGTGTGTCCAGCTTGCGGAGCTTCGTCCCCACCGATTGAGCGACCGCCTCGGTGACGGCGTACAGGGTGTCGCGATCCCACTCACACGTTGCGTAGGCATCGATCGCCTCGGCCAGGATCTGCGACGAGGCCGGGTCCCGGGCCACCTTGGCCCAGCTGCTCTCGTCGATCGTCGGCTCCTCGAGGAACAAGAAGTCGACCATGGACGGGGTTTCCCCGAGCACGGCCACCCGCTCTTTCACCAGCGGCGCGATCTCGGCAAACCGCCCCTCGTCGAAACGATCGGGCGGCCACGGGACCACGTGCCTCGAGGGTGACCACGTCGAGCCGTCGGGATCGGGGTCGACCCATGGCTTGACGGCGGCCTCGAACTCGGCCGTGGTCAGTTCGCGGATGTACTCCCCGTTCAGGTGGGTGAGCTTCTTCACGTCGAAGAAGGCCGGGCCGTGGTGGACGTCCTCCAGTTTGAACTCGGCGATCAAGGTCTCCACGTCGACCTTCTCCCGGTCGCCCGGTGGGCTCCACCCGAGCAGGGCCAGGTAGTTGCGGAACGCCACGGCCAGGTACCCCTGGTCGCGATACGACTCCACCGCGACCGGGTCCTTGCGCTTCGAGAGCTTCTTGCGCTGCTCGTTCACGAGCATCGGGAGGTGGGCGAAGACCGGCAGGGCCACCGGCCCCCACGTGTCGAGCGCCCCCCAAATCAACAGTCCCTTGGGGGTGCTCGGGAGGAGGTCCTCGCCACGGATGACGTGGGTGATGGCGGTGTCCCGATCGTCGAGGGCGTTGGCGAGGACGAAGAGCGGTTGGCCGGACGACTTCACGCAGACGAAGTCCTCGATGGCCTCGTGGGGGAACTCGACGTCGCCGCGGATGACGTCGTGGACCACCGTGGTGCCCACCTCGGGGGTCCGGAACCGCAGTGCGGTGCGCTCAGATCGCGCCAGCCCCCGGTCGCGGCAGTGACCGTCGTAGCCGGGGGTCGGATTGTCGCGGGTCCGGGCCAGCACATCGTCTCGGGTGCAGTCGCACGCGTACAGAAAACCGCCCGACCACAGCTGCTCGATCGCCTCGCGGTAGCGTTCGCCCCGCTCGGACTGCCGATAGGGCCCCTCGTCGGGCTCCATCCCGAGCCACGTCATCCCGGCCAAGATGGCGTCGGTCCACTCGGGCCGGCTGCGCTCGACGTCGGTGTCCTCGATCCGCAGCACGAACGTGCCGCCCGAGTGACGAGCGAACAGCCAGTTGAACAGCGAGGTTCGCGCGTTGCCGACGTGGAAGTAGCCGGTCGGGGACGGGGCGAAGCGGACTCGGGGAGCGCTCAGGGTGCGGCGCCGATCACTGGGGGGTTACTCCTCTGAGATGGAGATGGCCTGGGTGGGGCAGCTGCGCACGGCCTCTTCCAGGCGCTCCCGCATCGACTCGGGCGGGTGCTCCTCCAAGACGTAGAGGTAGCCGTCGTCGCGCACCTCGAAGATCTCCGGGAGGATGCTCATGCACACCGCGTTGCTCGCACAGCGATCGAAGTCGACGACGATCTTCACGGACACCTCCCGGTTCCCCGCCCTTGTGACGAACTCACCTTACCGGCGGGGTGGTCCGGAGCCCGGACCTGGCCGGGCACGGTGGACTGGGCACCGGGCTTCTCGATGTTCGGCGCATTCTTCAAGAGCTCCTTGAAGAAGGCCCGGTCGCTCAGGAGCGGCACGTCGGCCAGGAAGAGTCGCCCGTAGCGCTCGAAGTACATCAGCTGCTTGGAGAGCAGGAAGGTCCCCCGGTCGAACTCCGAGAACAGGCCACCCGACGCGTCGGCCATCCGCCGCACCCGCCGCTGGAAGCGCAGGCGGCGGACGATCGCCCGCAGCGACCTGCGATGGGCCTCGACTCCCTGGGCCCTGGCCAGTTGCAGTTGGACCGTCTGGAGCACGTTGGCCAGGCTGAACTCGCCGAAGGGGCGGGTCAGGGTCGGCTCGACCAGCTGGCGGATGAACTTGGCCATCTCCGTCTCGTCCATGCCCACCGCGATCCCGAGCGCGGGCCCGTAGGTCTTGACGAGGTGATCGGTCACCTCGGCCCAGGCATCCTCCTCCCCGAGCGCGGCGGCCAACAGCCGCAACACGAACCGGTGGGTGGCTGGGTCGAGCCGCCCGACGATCCCCCAGTCGACGATGCCGATCCGACCGTCACGCAGCAAGAGCATGTTGCCGGCGTGGGCGTCGCCGTGGAAGGTGCCCCAGCGCACCGTGTGCAAGAAGAACGACCGCACCACCTCTTCGACCAACGGGCCCGGATCGACACCGAGCTCGGCCACCTGGGCCAGGTCGTCGATCGGGACGCCGTCGAGGAGCTCCATCGTCAGCACGTTGGCCCCGGAGAGCTCGGGGTAGGGCTCCGGCACCACGATGCGAGGCAGGTCGACCTCGGTCAGCAGCCGCCGGAAGTGGGTCATGGTCCGGGCTTCGTTGCGCAGGTCCATCTCCTCGCCGACCTGGATCCGGAAGCCGTCGACGAGCTGGAGGACCGACCCGGCCATCTGGTCGCCGGTCTGACGGGCCAGCACCTCGAACAGGGGCTGCATCAGGTCGAGGTCGGTGGCTACCCGGTGTTCGATCCCGGGCCGGATGATCTTGACGGCGACCGCTCGGCCGTCGTGCAGGGTGGCACGGTGCACGACCGCGATGGATGCCCGCCCGAACGGGATGGGATCGAAGTCGGCGAACGCCTCGTCCATCGGCATCCCGAGGTCCTCTTCGACCCGGGCCCGTACGTCCACGAACCGGGCCGGCGGTCCGGTGTCCAGGCAGGAGCGGAACTCCTGGGCGACCTCCTCGCCGAACATCCCAGGAGACGACGCCATGATCTGCCCAAACTTGATGAACGTCCCCCCGAGGTCCTCAAAGGTGAGGCGGAGGGGCCGCGCGAAGTCGCTCGGATCAAGCCGGCCCCGCGGTCGGCGGCGCAGTTGGCGCAGGACGACCGGGAGGAAGTGCCGGGTCGCGACCTGGGCGATGTGTGCGCCCCGACGGGCCAGCGCCGTCGGGCCGGGCTCGGGAAGCCGGCGTGGGTAGATGCGGGGAGGCGCTGGAACCGGCCCGGGATCGCCGGTCACGTCCTCCTGACGGCCGTTCCCCACGGTCGAAGGCTAGGTCACCCAGGACCAACTCCCACGGGGGCCGTGACGAGCCGAACGACCCCGCCCCGATGCCGTGATCTCAGGCGACCTCGCGGGCCGACTTCCTCCGGCGCCCTCCGAAGACGACCCCGAGCGGGGAACGGGCCAGGCGCCAGTGGCCGACGAAGTGGCCCACCGCCCCAAACAGGACCGACACCTCCGTCGCCGCGACGAGCAGCGTCAGCACCCCGTCGTCGGTGTCGACCTCGAGTACCTGGAGCCTCCGACCGGCCGGTGTCACGTGGGACTCGTCGGCCGAGAACCCGCGGAGCGAACGCCATCCGATTGCGATGGCTTCGGACTCGATGGTCCTCGCGTCTGGTTCGATCTCGGCCTCGGCCTCTCCCGAGACCCGCCACATCAAAAGGCCCTCACGAGTGACCTGCACCCGGCAGCGATAGATCGACCGGCTCAGGGGGTGCATGAGCAAGGCCTCGATCGTCACTCGCTCGGACAGGGGATTGCCGCTCGTTGCGAACTCCTGAATCTTCCGGCGGCCGGTCGCACCTGCCGCGTCTGTCGATGATTGTCCGGATTGGCCCCGACTGCCTGTCCGGTCCCAACACTACGGCCTTGGACGCACCGCGGCCCGCCTTTCGAACGCCATGTTGGCAACATGGACATGGCGGTCGTGCTCAGGATCGGCCACCTTGGGTCGACTATGACCACCCTCGGGGCGCAATGGCGCGGCGAGAGGTCGGCCGGCGCGACGGACCGGACCCGACCCCCCCGCTGTACTGGTCAAACAAGCACGCTACCCAGCTTTTGTGAGTGGTGGAACTAGTGTCGGTAGGGAGTGCTCTTCGTTGAGATCTTCCGCCTGATCCTGGTACTGATCGGCGCCCTTTCCGGCTACGAGATCGGGCATTCGACCCACTCCTCCACCGGGCAGATCGTCGGGCTGATCATCGGGGCGCTGGTCGGTTACGTCATCGGTGGCGTCCTCGGCCGCCTGCTGCGCCATACCGGCGAGAGCGCAGCCGACCGGTTCGACCACATCCCCCCCGGGGAGCTCTTCGCCGGCACCCTGACCGGGATCGCCGGGTTCCTGCTCGGCACAGCGATCAGCGTGCCGCTCCTGGTGCTCGTCCACTCCCCCGTCGTGTGGCCGGGCGCCGCCGCGCTGGCGTGGGTCTTCACCTGGATCGGGTTCCGAGTCGGCATCGCCAAGGGCCGCCAGGTGGTCGCGGCGGCCGGGCTCGGCCGAATTCTCGCCCCGGCCGCCGAGCCGCCTCCCGGCTACGCCCTGTTGGTCGACAGCTCGGCCGCCATGACGCCGTTTCTCCTGGTCCTCGGCCGCTATGGCCTCTTGGTGGGGGGGCTGGTGGTCCCCCGGTTTGTCATCGATCAACTCCAGACGATGGCGGCCGGCCCGGACCCGGTCAGCTCGCGTCGGGCCCGCCGTGGCCTGGAGCGCCTCGACGTGCTCCGCGACCTGCACGTGCCGGTGCACGTGGCGGAAAACGAGCTTCCCGAGATCGACGACCTAACCGACCGGCTGGTCGAGGTGGCCCGCCGGCTGGGGCTTCGCCTGGTCACCTGCTCGGGCCAGGTCCGAGAGACGGCCAAGCGCCGCGGCGTCGCGGTGACCGACCTGCGTCCGCTGGCCAACGACCTCACCCCGGACCACATGCCGGGCGAGCAGCTGGTGATCGACCTGACCAAGGAGGGGAACCAGCCACGCCAGGCGGCCGGCTACCTGGCCGATGGCGACCTCGTCATCGTGAACGACGCCTCCCACATGATCGGACGGGAAAACGTGGTGATCGAGGTGCTGTCGACCCGCCGGACCAATCAGGGCCTGCTGGTGTTCGCCAAGCTGGCCGACCGGCCATCGAACGCCGGAGCGATCACGACCAACGAGCTCCGCACCGCACCGCTCGACGACCGGCTGGGGGTCGACGACCGGCTGGGGGTCGACGACCGGCTGGGGGTCGACGACCGGCTGGGGGTCGATGACCGGCTGGGGGTCGACGAGGAGCTCCGGGTCGACTGAGTGCTCCGGGTCGACTGAGTGCCCCGGGTCGACTGAGTGCCCCGGGGGCGCCTCAAGCCTTGTTGACCGCGGCGACCAGTTTCTGGAGGGTGTCCTTGGCGTCCCCGAAGAGCATCGTCGTCTTCGGGTCATAGAGGAGGTCGTTGTCGATGCCGGCGAACCCGGGCCGCATCGAGCGCTTGAGGAACACGATGTTCTCGGCCTGATCGGCGTTGATGATCGGCATGCCGTAGATGGGGCTCCCGGGTGCGTTGCGGGCGGCGGGGTTCACCGTGTCGTTGGCCCCGACGACCAGCGCGACGTCGGCCGTCGGCATCTCGGGGTTGGCTTCGTCCATCTCCTTGAGCTCCTCGTAGGGGACGTTGGCCTCCGCGAGCAGCACGTTCATGTGCCCGGGCATGCGGCCGGCCACCGGGTGAATGGCGTAGAAGACGTCCACTCCCTTGGCCATCAACGCGTCGGCCAGCTCCTTCGCGGCGTGCTGGGCCTGGGCCACCGCGAGCCCGTAACCGGGGATGATGACCACCTTGCGGGAGTACGCGAGCAGCGTGCCCACGTCTTCGGGCGTGCCCGCCCGCACCGAGCGACCGCCGGCGACCTCGGTGGCGCCGCTCGCGGTGACCACCGATCCGAACGCGCTGAACAAGATATTGGGCAACGAGCGACCCATGGCCGCGCTCATCATTCGGGTCAACAAGATGCCCGACGCTCCGACCAAGGTGCCGGCAACCACCAGCAGGTTGGAGTCGAGGGTGAACCCGGACGCCGCGACCGCGATCCCGGTAAACGAGTTGAGCAGTGAGATGAGCACCGGCACGTCGGCGCCGCCGATCGGCAGGACGAAGATGACACCGAGCACGAGGGCCAGGGCCAGCAGCACCCATACGAGGGCCGTCGACGAGGTCACCAGGATCGCGACGACGATGCCGAGCGCCGCCAGTCCCACGATCGCGTTGATCACCTGCTGAGCCGGGTACGTCACCGGCCGCGTCGGCATGAGCTCTTGGAGCTTGATGAAGGAGAGCGCGGAACCCCCGAACGAGACCGCGCCGACAAGCACGCCGAAGACGACCTCGAGGACCTTGTAGGTGGCCAGAACCTTGGTGTCGGCGCCGATGAACTCGGTGATCGAGACGACCGCCGCGGCACCGCCGCCGACGCCGTTGAACGCCGCCACCATCTGGGGCATCGCCGTCATCTTCACCAGCCGGGCCGCTGGGACACCGACGGCCACGCCCACCACCATGGCGATGACCATGAGCCCGATGTGGCCGAGGCCGGCCGTGGCGAACGTCGCCCCGATGGCGAGGGCCATGCCCGTCGCCGCCAGGAGGTTCCCCGAGCGGGCCCGCTTGGGCGAGCTCAACCCCTTGAGGGCGACGATGAAGCTGATCGCGGCGACCAGGTAGCACAGGTCGATGACCGTGCCCCGGCTCACCCCGTACCCCCGTCGGCCGGCGGATTCTCGGTCTGGTCAGGTTTTGCCGGGGCCGGTTGGCGCGGCTTGAACATGTGCAGCATCCGGTCCGTCACCACGAAGCCGCCGACCACGTTCAAGGTGGCCAGCACCACCGCGACAAAGCCCAAGGCCTCCTCCGCGCCGGTGTGGGCGGATCCGAGCACGATCATCGAACCCACCAAGATGACGCCGTGGATGGCGTTGGAGCCCGACATGAGCGGGGTGTGCAGGATGCTCGGAACCTTGGAGATCACCTCGAAGCCGATGAACGCCGCCAACACGAAGATCGTGAACAGCTCGAGCAGCTCGTTGGTCACGCGTCGCCCCCCTCGGTGTTCGGAGCTCCCGGCTCGGGCCGGATCGGGGTGTGGGGCAAGCCCAGGACCTCGGCGGTGGGGCCGTGGACGGCCTGGCCCTCCCTCAAGACGCAGCACCCGATCACGATCTCGTCGTCCCAGTCCGGTGCGACGGCTCCGTCACGCCCGATCAGCGCCAGCAGGTTGGCCGCGTTGCGTGCATAGAGGAGGCTCGCATGCGTCGCCATCTGAGACGGCGGGTTGGCGACGCCCACGACCGTCGTACCGTCGACGACCACCTCCTCGCCCACCTTGGTCACCGCGCAGTTGCCGCCGTTGTCAGCGGCCAGGTCGATCACGACCGAACCGGGGGCCATGGCCCGGACAACCTCCTCTTTGATCAGCACCGGCGCCTGGCGGCCCGGCACCGAGGCGGTCGTGATGACGACGTCACTGGCCGTGACCACCGCCGCCAGCGCCTCTTGTTGGCGGGCCAGTTCCTCGGGCGACAGCTCGCGGGCGTAGCCGCCCGTCCCCTCGGCCGAGATCCCGAGGTCGACGAAGGTCGCGCCCAGGCTCTCGGCCTCCTCCTTGGCCGCCGCCCGGACGTCGTAGGCGCGCACCACCGCCCCCAGACGCCGCGCCGTCGCGATCGCCTGGAGGCCCGCCACGCCGACCCCCATGACCAGCACCTTGGCCGGCGGGACGGTGCCGGCGGCAGTCATGAACATCGGGAAGAACTTGGCCAGGTGCTCGGCGGCCAGGAGGCCGGCCCGGTAGCCGGACACCGTGGCTTGGGACGAGAGCGCGTCCATCGACTGGGCCCGACTGATCCGAGGAACGAGGTCGAAGCTGAAGACCGTCGCGCCCTTGGCGGCCAGCACGGCCAGCGCCTCGGCGCTCTGCGCCGGCTGCAGGAAACTGAGCACGATGACGCCCGAGGGCATAAGGCCGGCCTGGGTCGGGTCGGGCGGGTTTACCGAGACGACCACCTCGGCACCCGACAGCAGCGCCGCCGCGTCGGGGGCGATGGACACTCCGGCCCCGGTGTAGGCCTCGTCGGCGAAAGCCGCCGCGGCGCCGGCCCCCGACTGCACGGAGATCTCCCATCCGGCGTCGATGAGGCGCTTGGCGATGTCGGGGACCATGGCCACCCGGCGTTCGCCGGGACGGGTCTCGGCGGGAACGGCCAGGAGCACGAGGAGGGTTTTAGCAGCTCCGCTCGGACAACAAGGAACCCGGACCCGGTGGGCGTCTAGGCCGTCCGGTGCCCAAAGCTAAATGGTTGATGGGCGACCGGGAGCGAGGTCGAGCTGGGATCGGCCGTGCGCTCCATCCAGCCACTGCCCTCGAGCGGGAAGCAGTAGCCGGGCTCGTTGGCCATCTCGGTCGCCACCTCGATCGAAAGTGGCGGAGCGAAGAAGTACCCCTGCGCGGCGTCGCACTCGAACTCGCGCACGATCGCCGACTGCAGCGAGGTCTCCACGCCCTCGGCCACCGTCGAGATCCCAGAGGAGTGGGCAAGCGACACCACCGTCTCGACGACCAGCCGGTTGATGCCCTGGTGCGCTTCTAGGGAACCGACGAAGGAACGGTCGATCTTCACCGTGTTCACGGCCATCCGGCGCAGCACGTCGAAGGAGGTCCAGCTCGTGCCCACATCGTCGACGGCCAGCTCGACCCCGATGGCGCCGATGCCCCGCAGGTCGTTCATGGCGACATCCTCGACCATGGCGTGCTCGGTGACCTCGATGGTCAACCGGTTCGGCTCGAGACCGGAGCGCGCCAGCGCACTGGCCACCGCCACCGACCCCACGCCGCGGCGGAGCTGCACGATCGAGAGGTTCACGGCCAACTGGATGTTCTTCGGCCAGCTGGCCGCCTGCTCGCAGCCCTCGGCCAGCACCCACTCGCCGAGCTGGACGATGTCGCCGTTCGCCTCCAGCCACGGAAGAAGGAGGCTCGGCAGGACCATGCCCTCCTCGGGGTGCCGCCATCGCAGCAGGGCCTCGAACCCGAGCAACCGGCCCGACGCGAGGTCGATCAGGGGCTGGTACTCGAGCGCCGGCTCCCCGCTCATGATGAGGGATTCGGTGTCGAGCTGCGCGCTCGTCTTCGTTGGCCATCGTGGTCGCCTTCCCAGCCGGACCGACGCGCCGGCCTGGACCGGACCTCACCAAGCTCCGGCGGTTCTATTCTGCCCGAGCCGATCGCCGAATTCGGTGATCCACCAGGGAAGAGAAGTGTCCGAGCCGGCCTGGGAACCCAGCTGAGCGGGCGGCGAAACCCGCCTCACCAGGTCCGGGTGGGGGTCCGGGGGGCTCGCCAAGTACCCTGGCCAGGATCTGCGCGCCGAACATGGAGGCGACCATGGCGTTCGACGTGGCCAAGGTCCTGGCGGACCGGCACGGTGAGAACTTCGAGCTCCACAGCGAGTTCATGAACCCCCAGATGGCCCGGGTGCTCCGCACCGAGGGGTTCGACCGCTTCTACGTCCGCGCCGAGGGCTGCTATCTCTTCGACGACCGGGGCGAGCGCTACCTCGACATGCTGTCGGGCTTCGGGGTCTACGCGCTCGGGCGGTCGCATCCGGGGATCAAGGCCGCCCTGCACCAGGCCCTCGATCTCGACCTGCCCAACATGGTCCAGATCTTCGACTGCGCGCTGCTCCCGGGTCTGTTGGCCGAGGCCCTGGTGGACCGGGCCCACGACGGCATCCGCCGCGCCTTTTTCTCCAACTCGGGGGCCGAGGCGAACGAGACGGCCATCAAGTTCGCCCGCTACGCCACCAAGCGGCCGCGCATCGTCTATGCGAGTCACGCCTTTCACGGGTTGACCACCGGCGCCACGGCGCTCAACGGCGGAGCGGAGTTCAAGAAGCGGTTCGGTCCGTTCATCCCGACGAGCGAGGTTCCCTTCGGTGACATCGACGCGTTGCGGCGCCAGCTGCGGCGCGGTGACGTGGCCGCCTTCGTCGTCGAGCCGATCCAGGGCAAGGGCGTGAACCTGGCCCCGGCCGAGTACTGGCGCGAGGTCCAAGAGGTCTGCCGTCGCTACAAGACGCTGTTCGTCGCCGACGAGGTGCAGACGGGTCTCGGACGGACCGGGCGCTTCTTCTGCCATCAGCACTGGGATCTCGAACCCGACATCATCACGGTGGCCAAGGCGCTCTCGGGGGGCTACATCCCGGTCGCGGCGACGCTGTTCACCGAGAAGGTCTTCATGAGCGTGTTCAGCTCGATGGACCGGGCCATGGTGCACTCGAGCACGTTCGGCCGGAACCAGTTGGCCATGGTGGCCGGGCTGGCCACGCTCGACGCGCTCGACGAGGAGGGCCTCGTCGAGCGGGCCCGGGTGACCGGCGAGTCGCTCACCGCCAAGCTGGCCACGCTCGTCGAGCGCTACGAGATGTTCCACGAGGTGCGGGGGCTCGGCCTCATGATCGGGCTCGAGTTCGGGCCGCCGACCAGCCCGCGGCTGCGCCGCCGGTGGAACGCGATCGAGCGGATCCGCCCCGCCCTGTTCTCTCAGGCGATCGTCGTGCCGCTCTTCCATCGGCACCGGATCCTGACCCAGGTCGCCGCCGACAATGCCAACGTCATCAAGCTTCTCCCCCCTCATCGCGGGCGAGGCCGAGGTGGACACCTTCGTCGACGCCCTCGACGACGTCCTCGCCGCGGCGCACAAGGGCCCCGGCCTCTTCTTCGAGTTCGGCCGGACCATGGCCAGGGGTGCCCTGCCGGGAGGGAAGCGCCGACCGAACCGACCTGTCCAACGGGGCGTCGAGGTGACCGCCAACGGCTCGGGCCCCGTCGCTGATGGTCACCGCGCCGCGCCTCGTTCCGACACGACGGCGAGCCGCGCTTGACCGAGACCGACGGCCCCGGCCGGCCGGCGGTGCTCTTGGCCGAGGGGGACACCGTCGCCGTCACCGGGGCGGCCGGCTTCATCGGCTCGGCTATCGTCCGGGCGCTCCTGCCGCTCGGCGTCTCGGTGGTCGCCCTGGTCGAGCCGGGCGGCTCGGAGGCCAACCTGGCCGGGCTCGACGTCGAGGTCCGGACCGTAGACATCCGAGAACGCAGCGAGGTGCGGGCGGGCGTCGAGGGCGCCCGGGCGGTGTTCCACACCGCCGCCCTGTTCGCGTTCTGGGCCAAGAACCCCGACGTCTTCTACGACGTCAACGTCGGTGGGACCCGCAACGTCATCGCAGGCGCCTTGGCGGCGGGATGCGAGCGGATCGTCTACACGAGCACCGTCGCCACCATCGGGCTCCACGACGGCGCCGGCCCGTCCGACGAGAACGTCCCGGCGCGTATCGACCACCTCTTCGGCTACTACAAGCAGTCCAAGTACGTCGCCGAGCACGAGGCCCTCCGGGCCGCCGCCGAAGGGGCGCCGCTGGCCCTGGTGCACCCCACGTTCCCGCTCGGCCCGCGCGACATCCGCCCGACACCGACCGGCAAGGTCCTCCTCGACTACTTGAACGGGCGCATGCCGGGCTACGTGGACACGGCGATGAACGTCGCCCACGTGGACGACCTCGCCCACGGCCATCTGCTGGTCCTAGAACGCGGTTACCAGGGCCGCAGCTACATCATCGGGGGGGAGAACCTGTCCATGCGCTCGCTGCTCGAGACCGCTGCTGGGTGCACCGGTCTCGCACCACCGACCCGACGGTGGCCGGTGGCACTCGGGCTGGGCGTCGGGTACGTGTCCGACGCCATCGAGGGTCGCCTGCTCGGACGCGAGCCGCACGTGCCCCTCGAGGCCGCTCGGATGTCGCGCGAGCACATGATCTTCGACGACTCGCGGGCGAGAGACGAGCTCGGCTACTCGTCGCGCCCGGCGGTCGAGGCGATCGCCGATTCGGCGCGCTGGTTCGTGGACAACGGCTACGTGCGGCCCGAACGGGTGGGCCAGATCACCTGGCCGACGCGACCGGTCACCGGGGAGCGGAGTTAGCGGCACTGTTCGCGCCTTGCCGTGAGGCACCCTGTCAAAGCGGCCAGGTGACCATCACGACCCCCTCCCCGGCTTCTGGAAGAACTTGGCCACCGTGGTAACGGCCCAGTCGGACCACCACTCGGATCCGCTGGCCGACCGGGGCCACCTCAAGTTCCTCTCGAAGGAGACCCCGAGGGGGTTTCCCCCGCCCGAGATCGTGTCCGAATCCAGCCAGACAGCGCCGCTCGCCCATGTCAGGATCGGCCACGAGACCCAGCCGAGGGAGGACCGAACGGTGCGCATGGCCGAGGATCTGAGGGAAACGGAATCGAGCACGCAGCTGTGCGTGAAGAGCCCCATCGGCGACCTGGTCGTCTCGGGGAACGACGAGTTCGTCACCGAGCTCCTGCTCGACGTGCCGGGGCGCCGGGTCACCGTCTCGGGCGACCGGCGCCACGCCAGCGGACCCGTCCTCGACGCGGCCCGCCAGCTCGACGAGTACTTCGCCAAGAAGCGCACCACCTTCGACCTACCCCTCTCGGTGACCGGAACCGAGTTCCAAGAGCAGGTCTGGCTGACCCTGGCCGAGATCCCCTACGGCGAGACGATCAGCTATGCCGAGCTGGCCCGGTGGGTGGGACGGCCCCAGGCGTTCCGGGCGGTCGGGCAGGCCAACGGGGCCAACCCGATCCCGGTGATCCTGCCGTGCCATCGGGTCATTGCCGCCGACGGCACCATCGGCGGCTACGGGGGCGGGCTCCCGGCCAAGCGGGTGCTGCTCGCGCTCGAGGGCCACCACTAAGCCACCCCGACACCGGTCACCATTAGGGTCGGGAGCAATGAATGTGCTCGACCTGGTGCTCGACGCGGTGGTCTTCGCGTGGGTCCTGTACCGCCAGCGACGCGTGCGGCGAGTTCGCCTGCACTTCAGCACCCGGGTGCCGGTGCTGCTGTTGTTGCTGGGGCTCTTCCAGTTCGTGCACTACACCGAGACCCATTCGCTGGGCGCCGAGGTCTCGGCGGTGGTGATCGGCAGCTTCGTCGTCGGGGCGGCCGCGTTCGGCGCCATCCGGGCCCTGACGGTCAGGCTGTCACGGTTCGCGAAAGGGGTCGTCCAGCAGGCCACCTGGCTGACCATCGGCCTGTGGGTCGTCTCGGTCGGCGTCCACTTCTCGTTGAGCGCGGTGATCTCGTCATTGCACGGGCCGGTCGGGGTGACCGGGGCCAGCGTGCTGCTCTATCTCGCCATCTCCCTCGGCGTACAGAACGCCGTCATCCACCAGCGGGCGATCCGTTTCCTCACGCGCGGCTCGGGCGGCACGGGCGGCTTCGCCGACGTGCTCGACGCCCGGTCGTGGGAAGAGCCGCCCAAGGGCTGACGCCGGTCCGAGCCCCGAGGAACGTCAGGCCGCGAGCGCCTTCTCCATCGCCTCGAGGCCACCGAGCAACGCGTCGGCCCCGGAGGTGCCGAGCACCGAGTAGGCCGGGGCCACCATCCGATCGGTCAGCTCATCGGCTGCGGCGAGCTTGGCCCGGTGCTCGTCGGTCACCTCGGGTGGCTTCTCGGGGTCGTACCCGAACGCCGCGAAGAAGTCCGGCCGGCGCATGTAGTGCGCGATCCTCGGCTCGAGCAACTGGGTGATGACCGCGGCGAGATGCGCCGAGCCGCGGAACTCTCGCAAGACGGTGATGAGCTGCATCGCCCGAGCGGGCCGGTCGTCGGCGAGCGGCTCGGCGCTGATGCCAGCGTAGAGGGCCAGGCCGGCCGGATCCACGGCGTCGTTGACCGCTTCGGCGGCGTCGCAGAATGCGTCGAGGTTGTCGAGTCCGGCGAACTTCTGGCGCCCGAAGGCCGCGCAGCACTCGAAGTACTCGCGCCCGGCCGTCCGGGGGTCGACGATCGCTCGAGCGGTGTCCCATTGCTTGGCGATCGCGTCCGGGGCGAAGTACCCGAAGGCACTCACGATCACTGCCGGGTCCACGTCCCCCAGCACGCCGCCGCGGCCGAGGATGTAGAAGCGCCACCCGTTGAGCCCCAGCTCCTTGCCTCTCGCGAGGGTCGCTTCGGCGAAGTAGAAGGCACTCCCCATGGCGCCGATCTTCTCGGTGGCACCAGGCACAAGACGGTCGAGTTCGGCCACGGGGCGCACCATAACCCCTGAGGGCGGGCACGGCCGGGGCTCCGGGTCCCCCTAAGCTGCGGCCTCGTGGACGCGTCGAGCAGGCGGGCCGATGCCGTGCCCATCGAGGTCGCCGGCCTGAACAAGCGCTTCGGCAACATCCAGGCGGTGGCGGACCTCGACTTCACGGTCTCCCCCGGCCGCATCACCGGGTTCCTCGGGCCCAACGGGGCCGGGAAGACGACCACGCTGCGGATCCTGCTCGGGCTGGTCCACGCGACCTCTGGGACCGCGACGATCGGTGGACGCCGCTACCAGGACATCGAGCATCCGCTGCGCCGGGTGGGTGCGCTCCTCGAGTCGACCAGCTTCCACCCGTTCCGGCGGGCCCGTGACCACCTGCGCATGTGCGCGATCGCGGCGGCGATCGAAACGGCCCGGGTCGACGAGGTCCTCGAACTGGTCGGCCTGAGGGACGCCGCCCACCGCCGAGCCGGCGGCTACTCCCTCGGAATGCGCCAGCGGCTCGGGCTGGCCACCGCGCTGCTCGGAGACCCGTCGGTGCTCATCTTGGACGAACCCGCCAACGGACTCGATCCGCAGGGCATCGCGTGGCTGCGAGAGTTCCTGCGCTACCTGGCCGGCCAGGGCCACACCGTCTTGGTCTCGTCGCACCTGTTGGCGGAGATGGCCCAGACCGTCGACGACGTCGTCATCATCGCTGGCGGGCGGGTGCGGGCGGCCGGGCCGCTGTCGAGCCTCCTCAGTCGGATCCACTCGTCCATGCGGGTCCGGACCCCCGAGGCCGACCGGCTCTTGGGGGTGCTGGCCGCGGCCCACTGGGTCTGTCGGCGCGTCGCCCACGACCTGGTCGTCGTCGAGGGGGTCACGCCCGACCAGCTGGGCCCGGTGCTCGCGCGAAGCCAGATCGTCGTCTACGAGCTCGTGAACGAGAGCACCGATCTCGAGTCGGTGTTCCTGTCCCTCACCGGTCCCCAAACACCGAGCACACCGGGGGTCACGGGACCATGATCCGCGGGCATCCGCTCCGAGCTGTTCAAGCTCCGTACGTCTCCGGGACCCTGGGTCGTGCTCGGCGCAGCGCTCCTGTTCACTGCGCTCGGCATCGTGGTCGTGTTCTTGGTCAACCACCCCGGAGTCGGCGGCCGCCACCACGTCTCGTTCGTCGCGCCCACCTCTGTGTACCGGCTCCGCCGTCTGCTCGGCGCCGGCTTCGCGGTCGGCGGCGTCTGGATGGCCGCGATCGTGGGCGTGCTGTGCGTGACCGGGGAGTACCGGCACAAGGTCATGACCACGAGCCTGCTCGTCGAGCCGCGTCGGTGGCGGCTGCTGGCGGCCAAGGCGGTCGCCTCGCTCATCTGGGGCCTGGGCGTCGCGGTGGCCAGCCTGCTCTTGGTGGGGGCGATGGGCATCCCGCTCCTCAAGACCCAGGGTGGCTCGGTGTCGGCCCTCTTCAACCAGGCCGGCGCGGTCCTGCCGGGCTTCTTCGCCGCCTTCGCCCTCCTGGCGCTCTTCGGCGCGGGACTCGGGACGCTGATGAAGAACCAGATCGCGGCCGTGGTAACGATTCTTGCGATCACGTTCATCATCGAGCCGGTCTTCGACGGCATCTTCCCAAACGTCGGACGCTGGCTCCCCTTTGCGGCCTCGGCGGCCGTCGCGGGCGGTCTCACCCCGGCCGGCGAACGCGTGTACCTGCTGAGTTGGTGGCTGGCCGCGATCGTGCTGGCCGCGTGGGGCCTCGTGCCGATCGTGGTCGGGTACTTCACCACCTTCAAGCAGGACGTGACCTGACCCGGGAGGCGGGGCGGACCGCGGGCGGTCACGGCGCAGGCCGGTCGGGCTAGCGTCGCCGCGACGTCCGGGCGAAAGGAGCAGTCGATGACCGACGCCGGAGCTGACAGCAAGCCGGTGATCCTGCGTGAACGACGCGGCCAGGTCGAGGTGGTGACCCTCAACCGGCCCGAGGCCCGCAACGCCATCAACGGCGAGGTGGCCAAGCAGATGACCGCCGCGCTCGACGACCTCGACAAGGATGAGGACCTGCGCGTCATCGTCCTCACCGGGGCGGGTGACAAGGCGTTCTGTGCCGGCATGGACCTGAAGGCGTTCGCGAGCGGGAGCGGAGGATCCATCGGCGCCGGCACCGGTGGCTTCGGCGGCTTCGCCCGGCGCGAGATCCCGGTGCCGGTGATCGCGGCGGTGAACGGGCCGGCGGTGGCCGGAGGCTTCGAGCTGGTGCTGGCGTGCGACCTGGTGGTCGCGGCCGAACACGCCGTCTTCGGGATCCCCGAGGTAAAACGCGGCCTGATGGCTGCTGGCGGTGGGCTGGTCCGACTGCCCAAGCGGGTCCCCCTGGCCACCGCGCTCGAGCTGGCCCTGACCGGCGACTCGATCAGCGCGACCCGCGGCGTACGAGCTCGGGCTCGTCAACATGGTCGTCCCGGCCGACCGGGTGCTCGACGAGGCCCTGGCGCTGGCCGAACGGATCATCGCCAACGCTCCCCTGAGCGTGCGCTACTCCCGGCAGGTCACCCTGCAGGCGGCCGAGGTCCCCGAGGCCAAGGCCTGGGAGCTGAGCGACGCCGCCAGCGCGGTGATCTTCGGCTCGGCGGACTCGAAGGAGGGGACGATCGCCTTCGCCGAGAAGCGCGCCCCGAACTGGCAAGGCCGCTGAGCCACACCGCCGGCTCCCTCGCCCCGGCGCTCACCGCGTTGCGGTTGTCGCTGCACGTGCTCGCAGCCGCGGTGTGGGTGGGCGGCCAGTTCGTCCTGGCCGGCCTGGTCGGCACGGCCCGACGGATCTCTGCCGACGCCCCCCGGGCCATCGCCGGCGCGTTTGGACGCCTCAGCTGGCCGGCCTTCGGGGTCTTGGTGGCGACCGGCATCTGGAACGTCATCGCCACCCACCCCTCGACCCAGTCGGGCGCCTGGCGGGTCGTGCTGTCGGTGAAGATCGGGGTCGTCGCGCTGGCCGGCGCCGCCGCGTACCTGCACGCCCGGTCGACCAGCCGGCGAGGCCTGGCCGTCTGGGGGTCGCTGGCCGGCCTTTCTTCCCTCGCCGCCCTGGTCCTCGGGGTCCTCCTGGCGGGCTGAGGGGGCCGGCCGAACCCCGATGGGCTGGACACGGTAACCTGGCAATGGCGGGTTACCACCGGGTGCCCGCCGAGGAGAGTTCGACATGCTGGCAGAAATCTTTGGCCCTGACCTCCTGATTGTCTTGATCGTCGTCGTGGTGGTGCTCTTCGGAGGCGCCGCGATCCCGAAGCTGGCCCGCAACCTCGGATCGGCTCAGAGCGAGTTCAAGAAGGGCCTGGCCGAGGCCAAGGCAGACGAGGCCAATAAGGCCGAAGAGGCCAACAAGAACGTCAGCCAGGCGGCCGACGAGAAGCCCAACACCAACTGAGTCGGGGGCTCGCCTCGGGCACCCCCGAGACGACCGAGCCCGGTAGCAGTGTCCGGCCCAGAGCGGTGAGGGCCCTTCCGAACAGGTACTTCGATTTCCAAAGTCCGGTTCGCTAAGGTTCGCCGACGTGGACGTCTGGCGCGACGCAAGGCACACCAGATCCTTACCTGCCGACGGCCCGCCGCCTCCGGCTGACGCCGGTCGGCCGTCCCCCCAGAACCGGTTCGGGTTGGTCCGTTCCAGGCTCTCCTCGGTGCGGACGCGTCGCCTGGTCCCGCTGGCCATCTTGGCCCCGATCGTGCTGGCCGGCTGCCAGGTCCCCGACTTCGGCGCGTACAAGGGATCCACCTCCCAGGGTCACGACGCCTACAAGCTTTGGCAGGGCTTCTTCATCGCCGGGATCGTGGTCGGCGGGGTCGTGCTGGCCCTCATCTTGTGGGTGGTCTTCCGTTATGGGCGGCGCCGTCGCGAGGGGGTCCCCCGGCAGACCCAATACCGGCACGGCATCGAGATCTTCTACACGGTCGTGCCACTGGTGATCGTGGCCGGGCTGTTCGTGTTCACCGTGATCACCGAGAACGAGGTCGACGCGGTCCCCAAATCCCAGGTGACCGTCGACGTCACGGCGTTCCAGTGGGGCTGGCAGTTCTACTACCCCTCCACCGGCAAGGTCGTGGTCGGCGAGACGCTCCAGGAGCCCCAAATGGTGCTGCCGGTGAACGAGGCGGTGACGATCCATCTGGAGAGCGCCGATGTCATCCACGGGTTCTACGTGCCGGAGTTCAACTTCAGCCGCTACGCGCAGCCCGGCGTGTTGAACACGTTCAACTTCAACGTGCTGCACACGGGGGTCTTCCGCGGGCAGTGCACCCAGTTGTGCGGGCTGTACCACTCAGTCATGATCTTCAGCGTCAAGGCGGTGACGCCGGCCAACTTCGAGAGTTGGGTCCACCAGACCAGTGGCCGTCAGCCTACGATCGGCCAGCTGAAGGCTCAGATCCACGCCAACGGGCCAGGAGCATGACCACATGACCGACGTCATCACCCCACCACTCGCCGGTACGGGGTTCCTCGGCCCGACGGTCGTCGAGGTTGCCGAACACTACGGTCATGAGGAGCACGGACCGACCGGCCTGCTCAAGTGGCTGACTTCCACCGATCACAAGGTGATCGGAAAGAGCTATCTGATCACCTCGGTAATCCTGATGTTGATCGGTGGCCTTTTTGCGCTGGTGATACGCCTGCAGCTGGCATCGCCGAACAGCTCGCTCGTGTCCTTCGCACAGTACAACGAGCTGTTCACGATGCACGGCACCTTGATGATCTTCCTGTTCGTGGGACCGTTCGCCTTCGGAGGACTGGCCAACTACATCGTGCCACTGCAGGTCGGCGCGCCCGACATGGCCTTTCCCCGCCTCAACGCCCTCTCGTACTGGCTGTACCTGACCGGCTCCATGACGATGATGATGGGTTTCCTGGTCGCCGGCGGGGCGGCCAGCTTCGGCTGGGTCGGCTATGCGCCCCTGTCCAACGCCACCAACTCGCCCGGGCTGGGCGGCGACTTGTGGATCATGGCGCTGATCCTCACCGGCTTCTCGGCCATCTTCACCGGCGTCAACCTGGTCGCCACGATCTTCTACCTGCGGGCGCCGGGCATGACCATGTTCCGGATGCCGATCTTCACCTGGAACATGCTGGTGACGGCGATCCTGATCCTGATCGCGTTCCCGGTCCTCACGGCCGCCCTGGTGATGCTCTTCTGCGACCGACATTTCGGGACCCACATCTACTCTGTCCAAGGCGGCGGGTCACCGGTGCTCTGGCAGAACCTGTTCTGGTTCTTCGGCCACCCCGAGGTGTACATCCTGGCCCTGCCCTTCTTCGGTATCGTCACCGAGGTCATCCCGGTGTTCTCCAGAAAGCCGGTGTTCGGTTACAAGGGGATGGTCTTCGCCACCCTGTCGATCGCCGCGCTGTCGACCGGGGTGTGGGCCCACCACATGTTCACCACCGGGGTCGTCCTGCTGCCGTTCTTCTCGCTGCTCTCGCTGCTCATCTCGGTGCCGACCGGCATCAAGTTCTTCAACTGGATCGGGACGATGTGGCGGGGCCAGATCCATTACTCGACGGCGATGCTCATGGCGATCGGCTTTCTCGTCACCTTTCTCTTCGGTGGAATCACCGGGGTCATGCTGGCGTCGCCGCCCATCGACTTCTTCACCCACGACACGTACTTCGTGGTCGCCCACTTCCATTCGGTGGTGATGGCCCTGGTCATGGCGGCCATGGCCGGCATCTACTACTGGTACCCGAAGATGACGGGACGGATGCTGCGTGAAGACCTTGGAAAGGTGCAGTTCTGGTTGTTGTTCGTCGGCACCCAGGTGTGCTTCATGCCGCAGTATCTCGTCGGATTACATGGGATGCCTCGGCGGATCGCCCAGTACACGACGGTTCCCTCCTGGCAAACGCTCAACGTTGTCTCAACGATCGGTGCCTTCATCATCGGTGCTTCATTCCTGTTCCTAGTCATCAATGCGTTTCAGTCATGGCGCAAACCGGTCTTGGCCGGAGACAACCCGTGGGACGCTCACACCCTCGAGTGGTTCACCACCTCGCCTCCTCCGCACCACAACTACTCACACCTCCCGCCGATCCGTTCGGAGCGGCCGACGTGGGACTACCACCACCCCGATGCGCCAGCCCTGCACCCTCATGGTGAAACTCACCCATCCGACGGGGCGGAGAAAGTGCTGAGTTCGTCGTGAAAATCGAAGCGTTGGTGCTGCTCGGCGTGGCCGTCTTCTTCGGCATCGTCGGGGCCGTCTACTGGTTCACCAGCTACGAGGACGGCGGCACGATGATGCTGGTCGGCACCTGCCTCCTCGGCCTGCTCCCCGGCAGCTACTACCTGTGGTGGCACAGGCGGATGGGCGACCGACCCGAGGACCGGTCCGACGCCACCATCGAAGAGGGCGCCGGCCAGATCGCCACGTTCCCCAACTCGAGCATCTGGCCGTTCGTGCTCGGCATGGGTGCGTTCAGCCTGGTGCTCGCCTTCGCCTTCGGGGTCTGGTTCTTCTTCCCGGCGGTCGCCCTGATCATCACCGCGCTGATCGGTGCGACCGCGGAGAGCCGCCGGGGCGGGCACGTCTGAGCACCGAGCCGAGCAGCACCCCGATGCGGGCGGTTCAGCCCGGGGGAGCCTCTCTGACGAGCGCCTCCTGAGCGAACGAGGCGACCAGCCGACCGTCGCTCGAGTGCAGGGTCCCCAGTCCCAGCCCCCGGGCCCCCGAGTTGGAGACCGGAACGACGCTGACCAGGTGCCACTCGGCCACGTCGAAGGGCCGGTGGAACCACACGGCGTGGTCCAGGCTGGCCAGCGAGGCCGGGCGGCCGCGGTCCTCGGGCGCCCGCGCCGAGCCAACCACCCCCAAGTCCGATATGAAGGTCAGGGCGCACGCCTGGACGGCCGGGTCCTTGGGGATCTCTTCGATCAGTCGCACCCAGCACGGGTGCGCCACGTGCCGGGACGGGTCGGGGTCCACCGGGCGGAGCTGAAAGGGGCTGGACCGCCAGAACGCCCGGAACATCGGCTCGGCCGGGGTGAACTCCTCGTCGGCCGGCGGGGTCAGCTCGGGGGCGGGGACCTGCCAGTCGATCCCGGCCTCGGCGGCGTGGAACGAGGCGGTGAGGTTGAAGATCGCCCTGCCCTCCTGGATCGCGGTCACGTGGCGGGTGGCGAATGACCGACCGTCACGGGTCCGTTCGACGACCATCTCGAGCGCCGCGTCGGGGCGCCCGGGCCGGATGAAGTACCCGTGCAGCGAGTGCGGTGGCCGATCCGAGGGGACGGTCCGACAGGCCGCCGAGAGAGCCTGTGCCGCCACCTGGCCGCCGAACAGCCGGGGTGGGCCCTCCCCGGGGGTCGGCGCCAGCCAGCGGTCCTCGCCCGAGGAGATGAGGTTGAGGATGCTGGCCAGCGTTCGGCGTTGGAACTCGCTCATGGCGGCCAGTCTGGCCCAGCGTGGGAGGACCCCCGCCAATCCGGGCGCCCCGGGCGCCACACAGAGGGACAGCCACGCCCGCCGTGATCACCATCGGCACCCGCCACGACCGGCTAGTCCCTGACCCCGCACGACCTCTGCTGACACCAAGCACCCGGGCCCTCCGTCCCTCGAACGCTTGCCGTTTCACGACCAACACCAAACGACGGAATCGGACGCCCAATCGGGCTGCTGCTGCTGAGCCACTACCACGGCCCGAGGGCCCGGCGAGGCCGTTAGCGTGCCCTGATGGACCGCGCCATTGGCCCGGAGAGCACCGGGGGGGCGCCCCAGCTTTCCAACCGGCTGGTGGTCCTGATGGCGGTGGCCACCGGGGCGATCGTCGCCAACCTCTACTACTCCCAGCCGCTCCTCCATCAGATCTCGCTGAGCTTCCACGTGGGCACGGCGGCCACCTCTCTCGTGGTCACGTGCACCCAGGCCGGCTACGCGGCCGGGCTCCTGCTGGTCGTCCCGCTGGGCGACTTCCGGCCGCGCCGTTCGCTGGCCGTCGGGATGTTCATGCTTACCGCGGGGTTCCTGGCGCTGACGGCCGCCGCCCCCGATCTGTGGCTTTTCGAGGTGGCCGCCGTGGCCGTCGGCTGCACGTCGGTGGCCGGCCAGATCATGATCCCCTTCGCCGCCGACCTGGCCGACCCGGGCCGCCAGGGGCGGGTCGTCGGCCGGATGATGACGGGACTCCTGATCGGCATCCTCTTGGCCCGGACCGCATCGGGCCTGGTGGCCCAGGTGGCCGGCTGGCGCTCTATCTACTGGATCTCGGCGGGGCTCATGGTCGTCTTCGCCGTCGTGATGCGGCGAGCGCTGCCGGTCGAAGCGCCTCGCCCCCACATCTCCTATGGGCGCCTGGTCGGCTCCTCCCTGCGGTTCTTGGCCACCGAGCCGGTCCTGCGACGGCGGGCCTTCATGGGCGCCACCGAGTTCGCCGCGTTCAGCGTGCTGTGGACCTCCCTTTCCTTCTTGCTGTCCGGGTCGCCGTTCCACTACTCCAAGGCCGTCATCGGCTTGTTCGGCCTGGCCGGGGTGGCCGGAGTGACCGCGGCCAACGTCGCCGGACGGATGGCCGACGCCGAGCGCACCAGAATCGTCACCACGGTTTCGGCCCTCGTCCTCACCGCGTCCTTCGGGATCCTGGCGCTGGGCAAGCACGCGCTGGTCCCCTTGATCCTCGGCATCTTGGTGCTCGACGTCGGGACCCAGGGCATCCAGATCACCAACCAGGCCATCAACTACCGGATCCGCCCCGAGGCCCGGTCGCGGGTGAACGGCGCTTACATGGTTTGCTATTTCGTAGGCGGCGCCATCGGTTCGTTCAGCGCCGGGGCGGTGCTGGCGGGGGCCGGCTGGTACGGAATCTGCTGGCTCGGTGCGGGCTTCGGGGCCCTGCTGAGCGCCTCGGCGCTCCTTGACCACGTGCGGCCGATCGAACCGGCAGGGCCACGTCGGGCGCCGAACCCGGTGACCGTCGAGAGCTGACCGAACCGGGGGGTCGAGCGGGGGCCTTACACCGTAACTTGGCGGCGGCGCTCCACCGGCGAGGTGCGACGATCGCGGGCGGGCTTGCGTGACCGGCTGTTGCCGAGCAGGTTCAGCACGTCGCCGATCGCTCGCTCGCGGCTGTTGACTTCGGGGAGCGGCATGTGGGCCTGGACCTCATAGCGGTTTCGGCGCCCGTCCTTGCTCTTGACGACATAGCCGGCTTCGGTCAGGTCCGAGACGATGTCATGCGCCCGACGCTCGGTGATCGCCAGAGCGTCGGCGATGTCACGCAGGCGGGCGTCGGGGTCCCGGGCGATGCACAAGAGCGCCCGCGCGTGGTTGGTCAGAAAACTCCAGGTCACCATGGGGAGAGACCCTAGCAACTTTGGTACAGGCATCTTCCGTCATTATTCAGGAAATTATTTACATGTCTTCTCCTTCTGGTGTATGGTCGGCAGGGCCGCCTGGCAAATGAGCTGCAGAAGGCGGTCAGTGGCCTTTGGGGCTGTTCGAAAGAGCCGGCCATGCTCGTCTGGTCAAGAAGTCTCCCCAGGCAGAGTGCTTCGCTGATGAGGGAAGTGACTTCGTGATTCGATTTGCTCACGCGCGTTCTCTGCGCCTTTGGTTTGCCACGGCGATGGCGTTGGTGGTCGTCGCCGCCATGTTGATGTTCGGCGGGTTCGTTGGGGGTTCGGTCGCCTCCGCGGCGTCCGCCAGCGCTCCGGCCCAGTGCAACGCCGACACCTACCCCACCGGAGCCGGGTACCAGGTGACCTGCACGGTGGCGGTCGTGAACACCGTCACCGCCGCCGGCGCCACCAGCTCGACGGTCACCTCCAGGGCGTGCCTCGCTGCCGCCGGTGTGTTGGCCCCCTTCGGTTGCACCACCACCGTCACCACCTCAGATGAGCTCGTCACCTCGATCGACCAGTGCAACGGCATCGTGAACGGCGGCGGCAGCAATCTGATCTGCAACGTGACGGTCACCGACGAGGTCCCGGAGGGAACCCCGACCACGGGGGTGTCGGTCTATCAGTGCGTCGGTTCTGACAACGGTGGTGGCGGGACGCCGCCCGACTGCGGACCGAGTGGCAGCACCTTCGCTTCCACGGTCAACCAGTGCAACGGCTCGTCGACCGGCGGCGGCAGCACCCTGACGTGTTCGGCGGCCGGTACCGAAATGGCCATTCCCGTCACCATCGACCAGTGCAACGGCTCGGCGACCGGCGGCGGAAGCACCGTGACGTGCACGAGTTCGATTGCCGACATTTTCGCGGCCCCGGTGACCCCACCGACCACACCCCCAGTGACCCCACCGACCACGCCCCCAGTGACCCCACCGACCACCCCGCCCAGGCCCCCGGTGACCCCACCGGTGACCGGAGGGGGCAGCACCGGTGGAGGGGGCAGTACCGGTGGAGGCAGCGGTAGCGGGGCCAGCACCCCGGCCGCCGCCAGTCCTTCGGCCTCTGGCGGTGCCTCGGGCACCGGATCGTCGAGCGGCACCTCGGCTACTGTGACCACCGCGACGCCGAGTGTGGTGCTCCCGACCGGCGCCCCCGGGACCGGATTCGGCGGAGCCGCCCATTCCGGTGACAACATGCTGCTGGTCGCCCTCGGCGGCGCGGCTCTGTTCGGAGCGGTCGCGGCGACGGGCCTGGCCCTGCGTCGGCGCCGGGTGCTGGTGGTGCGGGGCGACACCGACCTCGATGAGGAGTGAATGACCTCGTCCGTCTCGGCCGGCGCTCCGAAGCGCCGGCCGAGACGCTGGTGGGTGGCCGCCGCCGTCCTCCTACTGCTTGCGGTGATCTGCCTCGGAGCGGGCCTCCGTGGCCACCTCCACCCCCTCGCCGGGCCGGTGGGCCGCCAACTCCCCCCGCCCGGCGCGACCAAGAGCACCAACATGCCGGCCGCCCCGGTGGTGGCTCGTTCGACGCCGACCGCCCTCAGCATCCCGGCCATCGGCCTGCAGGTGTCGCTGTCTGACCTCGGGCTCAACCCCGACGGGACGGTTCAGGTGCCGACCGACATCCAGCAGCCGGGGTGGTTCGACCTCGGCCCGTCACCGGGCCAGGCCGGCTCGGCGGTCATCTTGGGACACGTCGACTCGTACCTCGGTCCGGCGGTGTTCTCTCAACTCCCCACGCTTCGCGCGGGTGACGGAATCGAGGTGAGCCTGGCCGACGGGGTCGACGCCCATTTCGTGGTCGACACGGTGGTGATGTACCCGAAGGACCAGTTCCCGACGTCCCTCGTGTACGCGTCCCACGGCTACCAGGCGCTGCAGCTGGTCACCTGCGGGGGGACCTTCGACCCCAAGACCGGCCACTACCTGTCCAACGTCGTGGTGTACACCACTCTGGCCTGGACCACCCCGGCACCCCCCACGGTCCCCTCGGCCCAACACGTCGGAGAACGGGCCTAGCCAGTGGACGGCACCAACCGCGGTGCTCGCGGTCCGCGTCCGGGGGCGGTGCTTAACGGCTGACGGTGCGGACGCCCGAAGTGTCGCCCGAATCGGACGATTCGAGCTCGATGTGGACCGGCACCGGGATCGGCTCGAGCTCTTCATGCTGGTCGTCGGGCTGGGGGGCGGTCTCAGCGGTGGTGTACTCGCCGGTCGCGCTGCGCGTCATCAACACGGCCCGCTTGCGCTTGCCGATCTCGGCGCCGCCACCTTGCATCTCGAGGCAGATGCGCCACGTGAAGACGCCCACGACGATGGGCACCACGATGACGAGGATCCGGAAGGTCCAGAGCACCTCGTTCAAAGAGACCTGGAAGAAGTTGGCCAGCACGTCGGTCGCGCTCGCGCCGAGCAGGGTGAACAACAACCCGATCACCGCCGCCCCGGCGGCGGTGCGCTTCGGCCTGTCCCGGGGCCGATCCAAGAGGTGGTGGATCTCGTTGTCACCGCTGAACCGGCGTTCGATGGCCGGCCACGCGTAGCAGAGGGTGAAGATGAGGCCCGGGAACACCACCGCCGGTAAGAAGACCACGAACGGGATCGTGTGACCGAAGCCGGTGAACTCCCAGCTCGGCATGATTCTCAGCGCCCCGTCGAGCCACCCCATGTACCAGTCCGGCTGGACCGCATAGGAGATCTTGTCCGGCTGGTACTGGCCGAACTGCCAGATCGGGTTGATCTGCGCGAGGCCGCCCAGGAAGACCAGCGCGGCGGTCACCATGAAGAGGTACCCGGTCGTCTTGGCCATGAAGGTCGGGTACATGGGCGAGCCGACGACGTTGTCCTCTGTTCTGCCCCCGCCCGGGAACTGGGTGTGCTTCTGTCGGACCAGGAGGAACAGGTGCGCGCCGAGCAAGCCGATGATGATCAGCGGGAGGATGAGCACGTGGATGATGAACAGTCTCGGGATGATCCAAGTCCCCGGATAGCTGCCCCCGAACAGGAAGAAGGCCACATAGGAGCCGACCAGCGGGATCGACAGCACGATCGAGAACAGAATCCGGATCCCGGTGCCCGAGATCAGGTCGTCGGGCAGTGAGTAGCCGATGAACCCGTTGGACAGCGACAGGAGGAGCAGCGTCAGGCCGATCGTCCAGTTGAGCTCGCGCGGCTTGCGGAAGGCTCCGGTGAAGAAGATGCGGGCCATATGGATCACGATGGCGCCGAGGAAGACGTCGGCCGCCCAGTGGTGCATCTGGCGCATGAGCAGGCCGGCCCGGACCGAGAAGCTGAGGTTGACCGTCGACGCGTAGGCCTCGGTCACGCGTTGGCCGTTCAGCGGCGAGTACGCGCCGTGATAGATGAGCGTCGTCGACGACGGCACGTAGTAGAGGGTGAGGAAGACCCCCGTCAACATCAGCGCGACGAAGGAGTAGAGGGCGATCTCGCCCAGCATGAAGGACCAGTGGTCCGGGAAGATCTTGTCGAGGAATGTCCGGCCGGCCTTGGCCACGCCCAGGCGGTCGTCGAGCTCCTCGATGACCTGGCCCACCCGACCGTAGGGACCCCGGGCCGCCTTGGCCTGGCGCTGGGTGCGCGGGGGCATGACCGGACTCACGAGCGCTCCCAGAAGCCGGGGCCGATCGGCTGGTCGAATCCGGATTGGGACCGGAGGAATCCGGACGCGTCGATGTAGAGGGGCAGCTGGGGCAGCGGGCAGCGGCGCGGGGCCGAACTCGGGCACCGCGCCGTCGTCGATCTTGAACATCGACTGGTGGCACGGGCAGACGAGCAGCCGCAACTCCCGCTCATAGAGGCCGACCGGGCAACCGGCGTGGGTGCAGACCTTCGAGTAGGCCACGTACCCGGCGGGGCCCCAGCTCCCCCGTCCCTTCTCGGTGACGAGCGCGGTGGTCTGGGCCCGGATCAGCACGACCTGGTCGACCGCCTGGCTCTGGGGATCGTTCTGGTAGCCGACCGGGAAGACGGTGACGAGGCCGCCCGGTTGCAGCTCGTCGCGGTGGATGGCCCGACCGTTCGCGTCGACCAGGAGCGATCCGCGCCGCCAGTTGGTCTTGTCGAGTGTCGTTCCCGGCAACGGTCCGAGAGACCGCAGCAGCGGGAAGATCGACACGATGCCGAGGATCCCCATGCCGCCGCCGAGGAGCCCGAGCAGCATCGAGCGGCGGCGCACGACCACCCCGGTCCGTTCCACCAGGGCGGCGGCGATCGCGTCACGTTCGGCCCGAGAGGAGTGCAGGGCGTGACGAGCCTCGCTGAAAGGCCCCTGGGGCATGAGGTACTTGCCCCACGCGGACATGCCGAAGCCGATGAAGAACAGCCCCGCGCCGAGGGAGGCCCCGAGGGTCCAGGGCTTCCAGTTCTGCCAATAGGCGGCGCCGAAGACGGCCAGGCCGACCATTCCCAAGAGCAGGTACAAGGCGATCGACCGCTCGGCCCGATGCGGGTCGGCCACAGCTTCTCGCAGGTGGGGATCGTCGATGTTGGCCACCGGGATCGGCGCTCCGGACCCGATCGTCGGACCGTGTTCGGTCAGCTCGCTCACGACGACCGCTCCCCGATCCAGTAGCCGATCAGCGCCAGGAGCCCCACCCCGAAGAGGAGGGCCACGAAGCCCTCGGCGACCGGTCCGACGCCACCGAGAGCGAACCCACCGGGGTTGGACGGATGCTGGATGTACTCGGTGACGTACGCCACCACGTCCCGCACCTGCGCGTTGGTGAGGTTGCCGGTGAAACGGGGCATGTTGGCGGGGCCGGTCCGAATCGCCTCGGCCACCTGGGTGGCCGTGGCCGACCGCAGCGACGGTGCGAACGTGCCGAACGCGAGTTCATCACCGGTCCCGGTGATCGTGTGACAGGCCGCGCAGTTGAGAGCGAAGATGCTGGCGCCGTCGGCGACGTTGGCGCCCCTCAGGTTGACCTTCGGTATGGCCGGCCCCGCCGGGTCGAGCGAGTTGATGAACGCCGCGATCTGAAGGGCCTGCTTGTCACTCAGCTTGGCCGGCTTGGTCGGCGCCTGGATCGCCGAGGTGTTGTCGGCCGGCATGCGCCCGGTGCTCACCCAGAAGTCCACCGTCGCCGGGCCGACCCCGACCAGGTTGGGCGCTCGATACGTCCCCGCGGCCTCGGTCCCGTGGCAGCTCGAGCAGAACGTGGCGAAGAGCGCCTGACCGGCCGGGACGTAGGACCTTGGTGGGTTCTGGTACTGGATCGCCGAGTCGCTGGCCGACGGTTCGTAGGTCGAGGCGCCCGAGGCGCCGATGGCGGCCCCGCCGAAGGCGAAGATGGCGCCGATGGCCACCCCGGCGACCACCGCGCCGGGCAAGACAAGGCGGCTGGAAAAGACGCGACGAAGACGTGACATCACTTGAGAAGGAACAGGCAGCTGTAGAGCCCGATCCAGACGATGTCGACGAAGTGCCAGTAGTAGCTCACCCCTTGGAAAACCGACAGTTCTCCGGGGTCCCCCGACCTCCCCTTCATGCGCAGCAACAAGAAGGTCATCGCGATGAGACCCAAGAAGACGTGCAGACCGTGCAGCCCGCTCATGATGAAGAACAACGAGCCGTACGCATTGGTGCTCGGTCGGGTGGTCATGAACAACCACTCCGATAGCTGGTTCCCCAAGAACGCGAGCCCGAGGAACATCGTCGCGACGACCCAGATCTTGGCCGAGAGCCGGTTGCGGCGCTCCACGTCGAAGACCGCCTTTTGCATCGTGAAGCTCGACGAGACGAGGACCAGCGTGAAGATCCCGGCACGGACCACGTCCAGGTGGGTCCCGGGCGGCGGCCAGACCGTGTGCTCGGAGCGGATGGTGAAAAAGGCCGCGAACAGGCCGCTGAAGAACATGAGCTCGGAGCCGAGCCAGATCATGACCCCGATCGCCAGCATCGGCGGACGGTCGTGGGTGATGCGGGGGCTCTTGGCAGGCTCGCCCACCGAGATCGCCTGGCTCACGGGCTATTTCCTACTCGACCGCAAGCACAAAACGCCAACATCCTGGTGAGGGCATCTCAGGTCGCGCCGGGGCGGCGACCAGGATATTCTCTTCCGAAGAACGCGGCCGGTTCCGGACCCTTAGTCGGCGGTCAGATCGACCGGCAGCGGGAGGGCGTGGAGAACCGCCAACCGCTGGGTCGGACGGGTGAGCGCGACGTAGAGGGTGCGCAGCCCGCGGCTGTCCACCGACGGTGGCCGCTCGCCTCCGGACCCCGCGTCCTCGGCCATCCCGGCCGGCTCCACCACCACCACGGCGTCGAACTCCAACCCGTGGGCCTGGTTGGCCGACAGGAGCACCAGGGGCGCACCCAGCCCCTGGCCGGCCGGGTCCCGGGGATCGACCGGGTCCAGACCACGCTCGACGAGGGCCCGCTGCAGCTCGGGCAGCAAGACGCCGGGTGCCAGCACGGCGACGCGCCCGGGTGCGACCGCCTCCAGTTGGTCCGCCGCCACCTCGGCCACCCGCGACACGAGGGCGCCTCGCGACACCTGCTCGATCACCGGTTCGTGACCGGACCGACGGACCGGCACGGGCGGGTCCAGCCCGGGAACGGCCGCCCGAAGCGCTCTCGCGGCCACGGTGACCACCTCGACCGGTGTCCGGTAGCTGACCGTCAGCTCCACCAGACGGGGCGGATGCTTTGGCGACAGGTGGGCCACCACCTCGTCCCAGCGGGTGGGCGTCCACGGGCCGGTCGCCTGCGCGATGTCACCGACCACCGTCATCGAGCCCGACAGCGATCGGCGGGCCAGCATGCGCAGCTGCATCGGGGAGAGATCCTGGGCCTCGTCGACGACGATGTGGCCGAACGACCGCACCTCGTCGAGCACGACCGGGACCGCGCTGGCCGGCTCCGGCGACGGATCCAGTCCGGCCGGCCAGAACCCGACGTCGGGGGGCCGGTCGGCCCGGGTGCGTTGGTCGCCCGCCCTGGAACGAGCCGGCCGGGGCCGCCACGGCCCGAGCACCTCGCGCGCCTCGTCGACCAACGCCGCGTCGGCCGCCGTCCAGGACACCTCGTCGAGCGAGGCGCTGCGTGGCCGGACGAGCATGGCCTGTTCGGCCTCGCTCAGGATGCCCTCGGCCGACGCCGCCAACAGCGGTCGGGCGCCGAACAGGTCGTGGACGAGCTCGTGGGGGGCCAGCCGCGGCCACATACGGTCGAGGGCCTCCCGGACCGCCGGGATCCGGCGGAACTGGGTGGCCAGGTCGGTTCGGTTCAGCTCCGCCTGGTCGGGCGCCGTCTCTCCCTCTTCGGCGCCCCACGTCTCGAGGAACCCCCGGCCCGCGGTGGTCGGGCCCATCCGGTCCGCGCTGGCCTGGCGGAACTGCTCGTAGCGGTCCACCAGAAGCGAGGTGACCTGGCGCTCGACGTAGCGGCGTTTGGCGTTGTGGTTCCCCGGCCGACGGCGGGCCCCAGCGACGATCCGGGCCGAGTCCTCGACCTCGATCCGCACCACGGTGGCCCCGAAGGGGACCTCGACGGGGTGGCGGAGCCGGCGCTCGCGGGCCCGGACCGCCTGGGCGATCAGCTTGGCCATCCGGGCATCACCCTTCAGGCGGGCCACATCGGGGTCGTCGTTCGCGCGGACACGGACCTCGGGCACGAGTCCCGACATGGTCGAGAGTGTCACCCCGGTCTCCCCCAGTGACGGCAGCACTTGCTCGATGTAGCGGAGGAAGAGCGGGTTGGGCCCGACCACCAGCACGCCCTGGCGCTCCAAGGGAAATCGGTGCGTGTAGAGGAGGTAGGCGGCCCGGTGCAGGGCGACCGCCGTCTTGCCGGTCCCCGGACCACCCTGGACGAGGAGGAGCCCCGCCAGCGGCGCCCGGATGATCTCGTCCTGCTCGCGCTGGATGGTGGCGACGATGTCGGCCATGCGCCCTGTCCGGACCGAGCCGAGCGCGGCCAGCAGCGCACCGGGGCCGCCCAGCGACAGTGAGCCGTCGAGCAGCTCACCTCCGGTCGCGTCGTCGCCGGTGTCGGTCGAGTACCCGCTCGGTCCGGGCGCGGCGGTGCCGAAGTACTCGTCTTCGTAACCGACCACAGTCCGGTGCCGCACGGCCAGGTGGCGACGGCGGGCCAACCCCTGGGCGTCGAGGCCGGTGGCTCGATAGAAGGGCGCGGCGACCGGGGCCCGCCAGTCCACCACCAGGGGTTCGCGATCGGGACCCGACACCGCCAACCGTCCGATGTGGAACGACTCGCCGAGCTGGTGGTCGTCGCCAACCTGGTCAATCCGCCCGAAGCACAGCCCCTGGTCCCCGATGTCCAGCTGGGCCAGGCGGGCCAGGCTGGTCCGCACGACGATGTCCCGCTCGGTCCGGGACTGCGGGGTGCCCCCTTTGCCCAGGTCGAGGACCGATTCGAGCATGGCCCGGGACTCGTCGCGCATGGCGTCGAGGCCCGAGTGGGCGAGCTCGAGGAAGTGCTGCTCCTCCTCGAGCTCGGAATCCGTCGCCACGCCGTCCCTTCCTGCCCCCGCCCGAACGGGTCGTCCCGGGGCCACCAACCCCCCCCCAAGCGGGGGGCCCATCGGCCCCCGGCCCCGCGGAGAGAGGCGGTCCATTCTAGGGGCTGGCAATGACAGACTCCGACGTTGGTCTCGAGGTGACCGGCCTGCGATGATCGAGCCAGAAACGGCGCTCGGGTCGGTCACGAGGGCCCCAGCTGACCCGGACGACCAGACGACCCGGACGACCAGACGACCCGGACGACCAGACGACCCGGACGACCAGACGACCCGGACGACCCGGACGAAAGGAACCCGTGCTGATCTCCACGATGAACGATGTGCCGGGCTACCGGGTCACCCGGGTGCTCGGCGAGTGCTTCGGACTCACCGTCCGCTCGAGGAACGCGTTCTCTCAGCTGGGTGCCGGCCTCAAGTCCCTCTTCGGTGGGGAGTTGGTCGGCATGACCAAGAACCTCCAAGCAAGCCGACAGGTGGTCATCGACCGAATGGTCCAAGAGGCTGAGTCCCGCGGGGCCAACGCGGTGCTGGCCATGCGGTTCGACACCTCCGAGATGGGCGGGAACTGGACCGAGATCTGTGCCTACGGCACCGCGGTCGTCATCGAGCCCGCTTGAGCGAGGAGCCCGACGTCCAGGTTGACCCGCGACCCGCGCGTGGGGCGGTGAACCGGGACCCGTCCTCGCCGTTCCTCGCCGCGTGCCACGGCGAGCCGGTTCCGCACACGCCGGTGTGGTTCATGCGCCAGGCCGGGCGCTCGCTCCCCGAGTACCGGGCCGTGCGGGGCACCGGCAACATCCTCGACACCATCACCCACCCCGACCTCGCCGCGGAAATCACGTTGCAGCCGGTGCGGCGATACGGCGTCGACGCGGCCATCTTGTTCTCCGACATCATCGTGCCGGTCTGGGCGACCGGATTCGGCGTCGAGATCGTGCCCGGTCGAGGTCCGGTGGTCGACCAACCGGTGCGTTCGGCCTCCGACCTCGAGCGGCTCCGGCCCCTCGACCCAGAGGGCGACACCGGGTACGTCCTTGAGACCGTGCGGATTCTCGCCCGGTCGCTCCCGGCAGAGGTCCCGCTCATCGGCTTCGCCGGGGCGCCGTTCACCGTGGCCAGCTACCTGGTCGAGGGCGGCCCGTCCCGAGACTTCGCCAAGGTCAAGGGCCTGATGCACACCGACCCGGCGACGTGGGACCTCCTCGTCGACCGGCTGGCCCAGCTCGCGATCGACTCGTTGGCCTCCCAGATCGACGCCGGGGTCGACGCGATCCAGCTGTTCGACAGTTGGGCCGGCGCGCTGTCGCCGTCGGACTACGAACGGTTCGCGCTGCCGGCGACGAGGCGTGTCCTCGACGCGGTGTCCACGCTGGGCGTCCCGACGATCCTGTTCGGCGTCGGGACCGGCGAGCTGTTGGGGCTCATGAGCTCGGCCGGGCCCGACGTGGTCGGGGTGGACTGGCGCGTCCCGCTCGACCTGGCCAGGGGGCGCGTCGGAAAGGGGCGGGCGGTGCAGGGGAACCTCGACCCGGCCGCCTGTCTGGCGCCGTTCGAGGTGGTGGCCGAGGCGACCCGTTCCGTGCTCGAGCGTGCCGGCACCGAACCGGGCCACATCTTCAATCTGGGCCACGGGGTCCTCCCCGAGACCGACCCCGGCATCCTCGGCGCGGTGGTCGAGCTGGTCCACGCCGAGGGCCGCGCGGGGGTCCGACCTTGAGCGCGCCGATCGGGGTCCTGGTCATGGCCCATGGCACGCCAGGGTCGACAGAGGAGATCGAGCCCTTCTACACGCGGATCCGCCGGGGCCGGCCACCCTCGGCCGAACAGCTGGCCGACCTGGTCCGGCGCTACGAGGCCATCGGGGGCATCTCGCCTCTCACCGAGCGCACCCGGGCCCAGGTGGACGGGCTGGCCGCGCAGCTCGAGGCCGCCGAACCGGGTCGCTACGTGGTCGCCTACGGCGCCAAGCACACCGAGCCGTCGGTCGAGCGCGCCGCTGGCGACCTGGCCAACCGGGGGGTGTCGGCGATGGTAGGCGTCGTGCTGACCCCGCAGCGCTCCTCGCGCGGGTCCGGTGAGTACCTCGACCGAGCCGCCGAGGCGATCGGGGCGACCCGTCCGGAACTGCCGTTCGTGAGGATCGACGAGTGGTTCGACGCGCCCGGCCTCCCCGAACTGCTGGCCCGCCGGGTGCTGACCACGTTGGCCGATGCAGACGCCGGAACCGAGAGGGCCTCGACGGTCCTGTTCAGCGCGCACTCGCTACCCGAATCGGTCCGGGTCGCCGGCGACCCCTATCCCGACCAGGTCGAGCGATCGGCCGAGCTGGTGGCGAAGGCGGCCGACCTCGACGCGGCGGCGGTGCCGTGGCGGGTCGTCTGGCAGAGCGCCGGCCGCACCGACCAGCGGTGGCTCGGCCCCGATCTGTTGAGCACCCTCGACCAGCTCGGCGCCGAGCGATGCCGGTCGGTGGTCGTCTGTCCGGTCGGGTTCGTCTCGGACCACCTGGAGATCCTCTACGACCTCGACATCGAGGCCCGGGCGCGCGCCGGGTCATCGGGGTTGGCATTCGCGCGGACCGAGTCGCTCAACGACGACCCGGAATTCCTCGCCATCTTGGCCGCAGTGGTGCAGGGCGCGGCCGGCCGGGCGGAACGATGACCTCACCTGGATCCAAGCGCTCGGGCCAATCGGTGGTCGTGGTCGGCGGCGGCATCGCCGGACTGGCGGCGGCGTGGGAGCTCTCGGGGGGCGAGCGGCCCGATTCGGCGGCACCGCGGATCATCGTGCTCGAGTCGACGGCTCGACTCGGTGGCCCGCTGGACTCGGCGCCCTTCTCGGACCGCATCGTCGATCTCGGCCCGGACGGGTTCCTCGGCCGACGGCCCGAGGCCGAGCGCCTGTGCCGCGAGCTCGGCCTGGGCGACCAACTGGTACCGATCGGCGCGTCGGGCGCCTGGGTGTATACGCGTGGCCGCCTGCGGGCCCTCCCGGGCGGGCTGATGCTCGGCGTGCCGACCCGCTGGTGGCCGGTCGCCCGGTCGGGCGTGCTCGGCCCGATGGCCTCGTTGCGACTGCTCCGCGACGCAGTGGTGCCGCGACCGGACCGCCGCGGCCCGCTCGGCGACCGGGCGCTCGGCCCGCTCGTGGAGCGCCGGTTGGGCCATGGGGTCGTCGACGCGCTGGTCGATCCGCTGGTCGGCGGGATCCACGCGGGTTCGGTCGCCGACATGAGCACCGCCGCGGTGCTCCCGCAGCTCCTCGCGGTGGCCTCGCGACACGGCGGGCTGATGCGCGCGCTCAGACGGGTCACCCCCGCCCCCGCGCCGGGCGACGGGGACGAACCGGCGGCCCCGTTGTTCTGGGCGCTCACCGGGGGCATGCGTTCGCTCGTCGAGCGCCTGGAGACCCAGCTGCGTTCGCGCGCGGCGTGGACATCCGGACCGAGGTAGCGGCCGAGCGCCTGACCCAGGTTGGCGGTGACGACCCCGTGTGGAACGTGGAGACCGGCAACGACCCGATCTCGGCCGACGGCCTCGTCCTGGCCGTCCCGGCCGGGGTGGCCGCCGACCTGCTGGCCCCCCACGACGCCGACGCGGCCACACTCGAGCGGACCATCGAGTACGGGTCGGTGTCGGTGATCACACTCTCGTACCCGGCCGACGGAGCCTCGCTGCCCGACGGCACCGGGTTCCTCGTCCCGCGGGCCACACCCTCCCCGCTGGCCGCGTCGGGTGGGGGCGACCTGCTGGTCACCGCGGGGACCTTCCTCACCTCGAAGTGGCCGCACTTGGCCCGCCCCCGAAGCGTGCTCTTGCGCGCGCGTCGGTGGGCCGCTTCGCCGACCGGCGGGCCGACGCGATGGACGACGACGAGCTCGTCAACCGGGTCGCCGCCGAGCTGTCGGCCATCCTCGGGACGACCGCCACCCCGACCGAGACGATGGTCTCGCGTTGGCACGGGGCCTTCCCCCAGTACCGGGTGGGGCATCTGCTCCGGGTCAGCGGCATCGAGGCCGCCGTGAAGCGGCTGCCCGGGTTGGCAGTGGCCGGGTCGGCCTACCGGGGCGTCGGGATCCCGGCCTGCATCGGTAGCGGGCGAGAGGCCGCCCGGAGCGTGCTGGGCGCACTGCGCGGCCGGCCCGGGGCACCGAGCACCGGATCCGGACCGCCCGCATGAGCGTGCGCCGAGGCGGGATCGTCCTTCCCTCCTTGGCCGCCGGAGTCCTGCTCGCGCTGTCCCTGCCGCCGTTCGGCGCGTGGCCGAGCGTGTTCGTCGGCGCCGCCCTCCTCTTCTGGCGCCTGGCCGGCCTCGGCCTGTGGAACCGGGTGCTGGCCGGCTGGGTGGCCGGCATCGGGTGCTTTGGCATCGGGCTCTTCTGGGCGCAGAACTTCAACTGGTACGGGGCCGTCGTCCTCGTCTTGGTGGAGTCACTGACTACCGCGATCGCGGCCGCGTCGACCCCGCCGCGGCGGGGCCGGGCGGCCGCCTTCGTCGGCGCGGCCACCCTGATGGAGGCCGTCCGGATGTCGTGGCCCTTCGGCGGCCTGCCGGTGGGGGGCGTGTTCTTGGGCCAGACCAACGGGCCGCTGCTCACCTCGGCCCGGCTGGGCGGGCCGCTGCTCTTGACGGCGGTGGTGTGGACGGGCGGGGTGGCTCTCGGCGAGCTGGGTGACCACGCGGCCCGGTGGCGGCGCGACCGGCGAACCTCCCCCCTGCCGTGGGTGGGGCTGGCGGCGCTGGTGGCGGTGGCCGCGGTCGGGTCGGTGGGCGAGTTCGCCCCCGACGGCGGGCCGGCGAACCGCACCATCAGCGTCGCGACGGTCCAGGGCGGCGGGCGGCGGGGCTTCAACCAGTTCGAGGTCGGCCAGCCCGGCGTCTTTTCCGCACAGCTCGACGCCAGCACCACGCTCGAGGAGTCGGCCCGACATCTGGCGCTCGTCGTGTGGCCCGAGGACGTCGTGGCCCTGGTGCGACCCCTGGCCGGGAGCCAGGAGGCGGCCCAATTGGCCGCGCTGGCCCGCCACCTGCACGCGACGGTGCTGGCCGGGGTGACCGTGACCGAGCCGCAGAACACGTTCCGCAACGAGATCGTCGCGTGGAGCCCCGCCGGCCGCATCGTCTCGGTGTTCGAGAAGGTCCACCGGGTCCCCTTCGGTGAGTACGTCCCGTTCCGCGGCTTCTTCTCGCACCTGGCCAACCTGGCCGCGGTGCCGCGCGACGCCATCGCCGGCCACGGCACCGGCCTCATGAGGACACCGGCCGGCCCGCTGGGGGTCCTCGTCTCCTACGAGGTCTTCTTCGCCGACCGGAGCCGCTCCTCGGTGCGCGCCGGTGCCGAGCTCTTGGTGGTGCCGACCAACACCTCGTCGTACTCGACCGAGCAGATGCCCAGCCAGGAGGTGGCGGCCGACCGGGTCCAGGCGGTCGAGGAGGGACGCGACCTGGTGCAGGCCGCGCCGACCGGCTACTCGACGTTCGTCACCAACCGAGGCGTGGTGCGCCAGCAGTCGCGGCTGTCGGCCCGCCAGGTGCTCGTCGCCACCGTGCCGCTGCGGCGCGGCGCGACCCTCTACGAGCGCTTCGGGGATCTCCCGACCCTCGTGCTGGCCTCCCTGTCGCTCTTGGCCGGCCTGGCCGTGGCAGACCGGCGCCGGTCACCGGGTTGATCGGGCCTGGCCATGCGAGCCTGAAGCGAACCGCACCAAAAACGAGCGCGTTGATCAGGCGTCGACGCGAGGCTCAAGCATGAACAGCGCGAGCCGACGGCTGTGGCGCTTGACGACCGCTTGACTTTGCCGCCTGTAGCCATGCTTCTACGGCCGCCTCAACTTCAGCAACGGCCTCATGCGGTGTGTCACCAAGCGCCAAGCAACACGCCGGACCGGTTGCAGTGACGATCTGCTGACCAATTCCGAACGGTCCGGACTGGCACGCGCTGTCTGATGAGGCCACCCAGATGCCCGTAGCTCATCGTAGCGCTATGTGCTACGATGAGCTCATGGCAAAGACCATCGCTCAGCGAGAGCTCCGGAACGACAACGCCAAGGTGATCGATGCCGTCGCCGCTGGCGAGACCTTCGTCGTCACTCGCAATGGCGTGCCGGTGGCGGAACTGCGTCCGATCCAGCAGACGCGCCGGACCTTTGTCCCTTCGGCTGAGCTTCTGGTGCTCGCCGCCACCGGGCCACGGATCAACCGAAAGCAATTTAGAGCGGATCTCGATCGGGTCGCGAACCAAAGCCTGTAGATGCCAGCGGGCCTGCTCGACACCTCGGTCGTCATCGACTGGGACGACCCAACGGTAACCGCTGCCCTTCCAGAACAGGTCGCTGTGTGCGCGATCACCCTCGCCGAGCTAGCTGCCGGGCCACACCTCGCTACCTCCAGTTCCGAGGGCGCACGCCGTCAGGCTCGCCTCCAACAGATGGAGGCCACCTTCGAGCCACTCCCCTTCGACGCCACCACGGCTCGGAGCTACGGACAGATCGTGGCCGCCGTCGCCGAGACGGGCCGCTCACACCGACGGCGTCTCGCCGACCTGCTTATTGCCGCCACCGCGCACGCCAACGGTCTTGTGCTCTACACCCGAAATCCCGACGACTTCGCCGGCCTCAGCGATCTCGTCCACATCGTCGGCATCTGACCGCGGGCCGTCACCCCTCTGCTGGAGGAGTACGCGGTTCGCGCCGCCGATTCGCGCCGCCGAATTTTGTGGGCCTTGGGTTCGGGGGCCGCTCCGCACTCGTCACCGGTGCCGCCGGCGGATTGGGTGCCGCGGCTTCACTCGTAGTAGCCGGAGTGGATGTAGATGCACGGGACTCCCTCGCTCTCGAACATGGCCCGATTTTGTGGGTCGTCCTCGAAGGCCAGCCGCAGGTCGAAGCCGTGCTCGCGCAGCGCCTCCACCGTGCGGCGCTTGAAGATGCTGACCCGGGCGTAGTCGCCCCGGTCCCGCATCACGAGCAGGTCGTAGCGGACCGAGAAACGGCGCAGCCAGGCCACCGTCTGACGCCTCACCCGGAGCGGTCGGCCGGTCAGGAGCACCACCTGCAGGTCGCGGTCCAAGAGCTCGAGCAGCCTCGCCACCTCCTCGACCAAGGGGTCCTCGCCGCAGGCCTCGAAGAAGGCGTCCCAGTCGCGAATGCCCGGCTCCAAGAACCGCTGGCGTCCCGCCGCGTCCGACAGCACCCCGTCGATGTCGAACACGACCGCGGCACCCGGATGGCGCGGCTCGTCCCGCCACGACCAGTTGGACAGGATCTCGCTCGAACCGCTCATCGGCTCAGGGTAGGAACAGCAGCGTGGCCTTGTGGGCGAAGTCGACCAGCGGGGCCGGGATGATGCCGAACACGACCGTCACGGCCACGCAGATCCCGATGGCCACCACCGCCGGCCACGGCACGGCGACCCGGGACCGCTCTCCCTCCTCGACGCCCCAATCGGGCTCACCGGTCGGCTCTTCGCCGCCTGCCCCGTCGGTGTCGTTCTCGAGGAGCAACGCGGCGTTCAGCCGGGTGCGGTTGGCGGTGGCCACCTCGAAACCCGACCGCGGCTCCCCGCCACTGACGGCCACTGCGATCAGCTGGGGGCCACCGGCCGGTGTCTCGCCGGCGATCTCGTCCGACGGCGCGTACATGAGGACCGACACCCGTAGGTAGAAGAAGGCCGCCACGGCCGCCGAGACCATGGCCACGACGGCCAGCGGCACCGAATGCGCGTCGACCGACGCGATGACCACCTGGAACTTGGTCAGGAAGCCGGTGGTGAACGGCACCCCGGCCTGGGCCAGCAGCAGCACCGCGAACACGAATGCCAAGAGCGGCTGTCGGCGGGCCAGGCCGCGGTAGGCGGCGATGTCGTGATCGTGGTCGCCGGTCCGCCCGATCACGGTGACCACGGCGAAGCTGCCGATCACCATGAACATGTACGCGAACAGGTAGTAGAGAGCCGAGCTGACCCCGCTGGCCGTGGCCGCCTGGAGCCCCAGGAGCACGAAGCCGGCGTGGTTGATCGAGGAGTAGGCGAGCATCCGCTTGATGTCGCGCTGGACCAACGCCAAGCCGGCCCCGACCAACAGGGTCACGATGGCCAGCACGTAGATGACCGGCCGCCAGTCCGAGGCCAACACCCCGAACGAGGAGATGAACACGCGCAGGAGCGCCGCGAAGCCCCCGGCCTTGGCCACCGCGGCCATGAACCCGGTCACCGGTGAGGGGGAGCCCTGATAGACGTCGGGAGTCCACATGTGGAACGGCACCGCGGCCACCTTGAAGGCGAAGCCGACCAAGAGGAGCGACATCCCGGCCAGCAGCACGCCGTCGTGGACGACCACGTTGTTGGCCAGGAAGTCGGCGATCTGGGTCAGGTTGGTCGTTCCGGTGGCGCCGTAGGTGAGGGCGATCCCGTAGACGAAGATCGCCGACGAGAACCCGCCCAGAACGAAGTACTTGAGGGCGGCTTCGCCCGAGGCGGTCCGCTTGTGGTTGAACGCGGTCAGCACGTAGAGCGCGATCGACAGGATTTCCAACCCGAGGAACACGATGACCAGGTCGTTGGCCTGGCCCATCAGGATCGCCCCGGACGCCGATACCAGCGCCAGGACGTGCAGTTCGGCGCCGTCGATCCCCTCCCGGTCGAGATACCCCTCGGCCACCAGCGCGGTGAGCGCCATCGCGGCGGTGACGAGCACCGTGACGAACACGCTGAAGCCGTCCACTACCACCGCGTGATCGATGGTGGTGTAGGGCCCGTGTGACTGCACGTCGGCCCACTGCCACCAGGCCAGGCCGAACGCAGCTGAGCGAGATGATCACGGTGGAGACGGTGGCCACCCGGCGACGCAGCGGCCGCGTCACGAGCGAGGACATCGCGAGCAGGACGACCGCCCCGCCGAGCATGACGATGACCGGGAGGATGCCGAGATACCGGATGCTCGGCACGTGGATCTGCGCCGCCGCATGGGCGAGGTGGTTGGTCGAATTGGTGGCTTTGGCCGCCGCCAGGACGAGGCCGTTCACGGCGCGACCGCCTTCGCGGTGACGCCGGTGGTGGCCACCGCCGGCTGGCGGACGTGGGTCACCTGCTCGACGTGGTCGACCAGCCGGTTGACCGAGGGGGTGATCCGGTCGATGACCGGCTTGGGGTACACGCCCAGCAGCACGATGAGGACGATGAGCGGGGCGATCACGATCCGCTCGTTCCAGCTGAGGTCACGGGTCTCTCTGACCGCCGCCGACGGCTTCCCGTGGAAGGCCTGCTGGTAGGCCCACAGGAGATAGAGCGCCGCCCCGATGACGCCGACGGTGGCCGCCACCGCCCACCACCGATGGGTGAGGAAGGTCCCGGCCAGGACCAGGAACTCGCTCACGAAGCCGTTCAGCCCGGGCAGCCCGATCGAGGCCATCATCACCACGGTGAAGGCGGCCGCCATCACCGGGGCCGGGGTCTGCAGCCCCCCCAACGCTGCGACCTGCCAGCTCTGGCGGCGCTCGTAGATCCACCCGATCAAGAGGAAGAACCCGGCCGTGACCAGCCCGTGGTTGACCATGAGCAGGACCCCGCCGACCAGCCCTTCGGTCGACAGGGCGAAGGTCCCGAGCGCGATGAAGCCGATCTGGGCCAGCGAGGAGTACGCGACCAACCTCTTGAGGTCGCGCTGGGCGCACGCGACCAGCGCCCCGTAGAGGATCCCGATCACGGCCAGGGTGAGCAGGAGCGGGGCCAACGTGCGCGACGCCTGGGGGAACAGGTTCAGGTCGAAGCGGATGATCCCGTAGGTGCCGAGCTTGGCCAACACCCCCGACAGGATCATCGAGCCCCCCGCGGGCGCCTCCGCGTAGGCGTCCGGTGACCAGGTGTGGAACGGGAACAGGGGCGCCTTCACCGCGAACGCGGCGGTGAAGGCCAAGAACAAGAGCGTCCCGGTGGTCGAGCTGAGCGAGGTGTGCTGGAGGGCGGGCAACGAGAACGTCAAGACGCCGGTCTGGTGCTGGTGCACGAACGCCAGCACCACGATGCCGACGAGCAGGAACGCGGAGCCCAAGAACGTGTACACGAAGAACTTGACGGCCGCATAGGCCCGCCGGGTGAAGCCCCACCCGGTGATGATGAAGTACGCCGGGACGAGCGTGAGCTCGAAGAAGAGGAAGAACAGCACCAGGTCCAGCGAGATGAAGCTGCCGATGCAGGCCGCCTCGAGCAGGAGCATCCACGCGACGAAGGGCCGCGCGTCGGACTTCGCCCGGGCGCCGGCCAGCGCGATGGGGAACAGCACCGCGGCCAGCAGGACCAAGAAGATGGAGATACCGTCGACCCCCACAAACCACGAGACCCCGATCGACGCCGCCCACACGTGCTCGGAGACGAACTGGTAGCCACCGTCGCCGGTGTGCAAGAGCACGGTCGTGGCGATCGCGAAGCCGAGCGTGGCCAGGGCCACCGCGATCCCGACCGTCTCGGTGACCTGGCGCCGCACGTTGACCATCAAGGCCGTGGCCAGCGCGCCGCCCGCCGGGAGCAGCACCAGGACGGTCAGATACGGGAAGTCCGACGTGTGGCTCACGACCACCACACCCGGGAGATGAAGAACGCGATCACCGCGGCCAGGCCGAGGGCGATGCCGAGCGCGTAGTTCCGCACATAGCCGGTCTGGAGGCGCCGCACCCCCGACGCGCTCTTGCGCACCACCGAGGCGGCGCCGTTCACCGCACCGTCGATGATCCGGCCGTCGACGACCGTCGCCGCGAAGCGGGCCAGGGCCTGGCCGGGCCGGCCGATGACGGTGTCGTAGAGGTCGTCCCAGTACCAGACCCGCTGGAGGAAGGCCGGCTCGAGGGCCGGCTGGTCGACCTTGCGCCGCCACACCACCATGCCGATGGTCACCCCGGCGACCGCCAGGACCGCGTCGACCACGCCGAGCACGATCTGGAGCCGGTCGCCCTCGTGGGGCTCGAACAGCGAGTGCACGAACACCGGGGCCAGCCATGCCGCGAAGCCCTCGCGGTGCACCCACGGGAGATCCAAGATCCCGCCGGCGAAGGCGAGCACGGCCAAGATGACCAGCGGCAACCGCATGACCCAGGGGCTCTCATGGGGCGGCGCGCTCCGGTGGTCGGCGACCGAGGCGGCCCAGCGCTCGTCACCGCGGAAGGCGAGCACGAACAACCGGGTCATGTAGTACGCGGTGAGGATCGCGGTGAGCACGCCCAGGGCCCACAGGGCCGGGCTCTTCGCGTAGACGTCGTCGAGCACGTCGCTCTTGGCCCAGAACCCCGAGAACGGCGGGACGCCGGCGATGGCCAGCCACCCGACCAGGAAGGTCGCGTACGTCCATGGCAGGAGACGGGCCAGGCCGCCCATACGTTTGAGGTCCTGCTCGTCGTGGAGCCCGTGGATCACCGAGCCGGCACCCAAGAACAACAGACCCTTGTAGAACGCGTGGGCCACCATCAAGAAGATCGCGGCGATGTAGGCCCCGCTGCCGACGGCCAACATCATGTAGCCGATCTGGGACACCGTCGAGAAAGCCAGGACCTTCTTGATGTCCTGCTGGGACGTGGCGATGGTGGCGGCCACGAACGCGGTGGCCCCGCCGATGATCGCGACCACCCACATCGCGTCCGGTGAGAGGGCCAGGATCGAGTTCACCCGGCACAAGAGGTAGACACCCGCGGTCACCATCGTGGCCGCGTGGATGAGGGCCGAGACCGGCGTCGGGCCCTCCATGGCGTCGGGCAGCCAGTTGAACAGGGGGATCTGGGCCGACTTGCCGGCCGCGGCCAGCAAGAGGAGGAGCGCCACCGCGGTCGCCCCGGCCGACCCGAGCGCCGATCGGTGGGCCAAGATCGTGGAGACATCGAGGCTGCCCGACCTTGGAGAAGATCAAGAACAGGGCGATGAGGAACCCGGCGTCGCCGATCCGGTTGTAGATGAACGCCTTCTTGCCCGCCGAGGCGGCCGAGTCGCGCTCGTGCCAGAACGCGACCAGCCAGTACGAGCAGACCCCCACCCCCTCCCACCCGACGAACGTGACCAGGAGGTTGTTCGCCAGCACGAGGAGCAGCATCGACAACACGAAGAGGTTGAGGTAGATGAAGAACTTCGAGAACTCGGGGTCCCCCTTCATGTACCCGATCGAGTACAGGTGGATGAGCGCGCTGACCCCGGTGACGAACATGCACATCGTCATCGACAGCGGGTCGAGCAGGATGCCCACCTTGACCTGGAGCCCCCCGACGGTGATCCAGCTGAAGTAGTCCTCGCTGAAGTGCCGCGCCGAGGCCGGCTCTCCGAGCAACCCGGCCAGGGCCATGCAGGCCACCACGAAGGACCCCAGCACGGCCACCGTCCCGACCCAGCCGGCCAGCGGGTCGCCCAGCCGGCGCCCCGCCGCGACGAGCACGACGAAACCCGCGAGGGGCAGCACTGCCATGAGGTACGCGGCGTGGACCAACGGTCAGCCCTTCAAGACGTGCAGATCGTCGGCGGACGTGTCGGCCCGGCGGCGGAAGATGGCGACAACGATCCCGAGGCCGACCACGACCTCGGCCGCCGCCACCACCAAGACGAAGAACACGATCACCTGGCCACCGATGTCACCGAGCATTCGAGAGAAGGTGACAAAGGTCAGGTTCGCCGCGTTCAGCATGAGCTCGATGCACATGAGCATCACCAGCACGTTGCGGCGGATCAGGAGCCCCAGGGCGCCGACGGTGAACAACGCCGCCGCCAGGACCAGGTACCACTGACCGGGAACGCTCACCGCGACACCTCCTCTTGGGTCGGCGCGGCCTCGCCGGCGACCACCTCGGGCGCCCCGACCCACTCGAGACCGGCCGGCTCGGCTTCGGGGTCTTCACCCACCCCCCGGTCTTCTCCGTCCGGCTCGGCAGCCTCCCCCATCCGGGGCCGGCGGGCCAGCACGACCGCTCCGACGACCGCGATCACCAGCAACCCCGCGGTCGCCTCGAACGCGAAGAGGTAGGTGGTGAAGACCGCCTTGCCGAGGGCGTAGACGTTCGAGTGGCCGCCCGCCGTTCTGGCCCCGGCCACCGCCCGGGCGCCGGTGGCCCAATCGGCGCTCACCCCGAGAGCCAGCACCCCCCCGAGGACGATCGCCACCAGCAGCAGGGCCAGCGGCCGTTGCCCCCGCAGGGGCTCAAAGGCCACGTTCTCCCGGCGGTCCACCCCGAGGAACATGATCACGAACAAGAACAAGACGACGATCGCGCCGGCGTAGACGATGATCTGCACGACGGCCAGGAAGTCGGCCTGCTCCTCGATGAAGAGCACCGCCACTCCGAACAGCGTCATCACGAGCGACAGCGCCGCGTGCACCGCGTTGCGCGACGAGATCACCCCCAACGCTCCGCCCATGATGACCGCCGCTGAGATCGCGAAGGTGGCCGCGTCGGGAATGGTCGGGTGCACCGCGCCGAGCATCAATGGGCCGCCTTGGCCTCGGCGCGACGGACCTTGCCGGCGGCGTGCTTGTCCCGTTTCTTGGTGGCCGACAGCTTGGCCCGCCACACGCGGCCCCGCATCCCCCGGTGGGCGAAGGGGACGTCCTCGGGGACGAGGTGGGCCTCCATGACATCTCGGAGCTGTTTGGAGCCGGTGGCCTCGTCGTCGCGACGGCCGCTCTGGCCGCCCTCGGGGGGCCGCACGCCGTAGCCGAGCTCGCCGGACCACTGGACCTCGCCCTCGAAAGCGGCCGCGCCCGACGGTGCCGTGGCCCGCATCCACCCCGACGTGTGCAGGTCGTCGCCGTCACGCCAGTCCTCCCAGGGCATCTTCTTCGGTCGGCCGTCGTCGCCGACCAACAGCTCGTCTCGGGTGTAGATCGCGTCGGAGCGGTTGGTGAACGAGAACTCGAACAATTTGGACTCGGTGATGGCCTCGGTCGGGCACGCCTCGACACACAGGTCGCAGTGGATGCAGCGCAGGTAGTTGATCTCGTAGACGTACCCGTAGCGCTCACCGGGAGAGACCGGATGGTCGGGCGGGTTGTCGAGGCCGCGCACGTAGATGCAGTCGGCCGGGCACACGCCTGCGCAGAGCTCGCAGCCGATGCACTTCTCCATGCCGTCCTCGTAGCGGTTGAGGACGTGGCGCCCATGCTGGCGCGGCTGCTTGGGCATCTTCTCGTCGGGGTACTGCCGGGTGACCCGCGGCCGGGTCAGATGCTCGAAGGTCAGCTTGAACCCGCCCAGGAAACCGAGATCCATCAGAACGTCCCCCCCGCCTCGGTCCGGGCCGTGCCGACCCCGAAGCCCCGGGCCAGCCCGAACCCGAGCACCACCTCGGCGGCGCCGACGAACAGGCCCCACCAGCCCCACACGATCACCGCGGCCACGACCAACAACCAGGCCAGTGACAGCGGGATGAGGACCTTCCAGCCGAGATCCATCAGCTGGTCGTAGCGCAGCCGCGGCAGGGCGGCCCGCAACCACACATAGCCGAACAAAAAGACCATCGTCTTGGCCAAGAACCAGACGATCGGCATCCAGATGTCCGACGTCGGGATGAATCGGGGGATCGGTCCGTCGGGCCCCCCGAAGAACAGCGTCACGATGATCGCCGACATGGTGATCGTGTTCATGAACTCAGCCAGGTAGAAGAGTGCGAACCGGATCGACGAGTACTCGGTGTTGAACCCACCCACGAGTTCGCTGTCCGCCTCGACGAGGTCGAAGGGCGGCCGGTTGAGCTCGGCCGTGATCGCGATGAGGAACAGGAAGAACGGTACGAACCCGAGCCGGATGAAGTTCCAATCCCAGAAGGCGTGGGCCTGGCTCCCGATGATGGTCCGCGTGGACAACGAGCGCGCCGTGAGGACGACCGCCACCACGTTCAGACCGAGTGCGGCCTCATAGGAGATCATCTGGGCCGACGCCCGGACCGAGCCGAGCAACGGGTACTTCGACCCCGACGACCAGCCGGCCAGCATCACGCCGTACACCGAGATCGACGACATCGCGAGAACGAACAGGATGCCGAACGGCGGGTCGGCCACCTGGAGCTCGAAGGTGTGGCCGGCGATGGTGAGGTTGCCCCCGATCGGCACCACCGTGAAGATGAGCAACGCCGGGATCAGGGCCAGGTACGGGGCCAGCTTGAAGACGAACCGGTCGGCCCGGTCGGGGACCAGGTCCTCCTTGAAGAACAGTTTGATCCCGTCGGCGAGCGTCTGGAACAGCCCGTAGGGGCCGGCCCGGTTCGGGCCGATCCGGCTCTGCATGTCCGAGATGACCTTGCGCTCGAACCAGATCATGAGCATGACCGAGACGAGCAGGACCACGAACGCCGCCAGAACCTTGATCACGACGATCAGCAGCTCCACCCAGTGCACGCCCGATATGAACAAAGGATCGGTGCCCAAGAGCGCGGCCGGGATCACAGCGTCTCCAAGCGCACTTCGTTGACGACCGCCGAAGCGTCGATCAGCGCCGCGGCGGCGTTGGCGGGCCCGTGGAGGAACTCGGGCAGGTTGAACTCAACCACCAGCACGCCCTTGGGCACGCCGGAGTCTCCCGCAGCCACGAGGGTGAGCTCGCCACGAGGTGAGCTGACCCGCACCCGGTCGCCCGGACCCACGCCGAGGCGGGCCAGGTCCGAGGGGTTGGCCAGGGCCGCCGCCGATGGGACCAGCTGGGCCAGCGAGGGTGACGCAACGACGGCCGCGCCGTTGTCGTAAAGCCGCCGCGTCGACACCAGCCGAAGGGAGTAGTGGTCGGGCGGCGGCACCGAGACCGCCGCCGGCGATGGCCTCCGAAGCAGCGCCGGGGCGTCGTCGGCGCCCTCGTCTGGGTGAAGGGCGGCCAGCAGTTCGCGCGACAACGGTTCGGTCAAGCCGACCCGCGGCGGCGCTCCCTGTCGCTCGACCGATTCGACGCCGGGGGTGGCCATGGGGTCGATCGGGTCGACCACCGGCACCGGGGCCGTCCCGAGCGGCACCACGATCCCGTCGTGTCCGGAGACCTGGTCCAAGAACCCCGGCGCGAAGCCGCGGTAGGCCGGAGCGACCCGCTCGACCTCGTCGGCGATGTCGGAGACCGTCCCGATGGCGAGGTCGTAGCCGAGCTCGTCGGACAGCGCCGAGGCAATGGTCCAGTCGGGCCAGGCCAACCCCGGGGGGACCAGCTTCTGGCCCAGCCGGGTCACCCGACCCTCGACGTTGGTGGTCGTGCCGGGCCGCTCGTGGGCCACCGCGACCGGTAGGACGACGTCCGCGTGGTCGAGGGCCGGGCCGGGATGCCCGGCCACCGCGATCACCACCTCTGCCGCCTCGAGCGCCTGGGTGGCCATCGCCCGGTCCGGAAAGTCCTCCAAGGGATCGGCACCGAGAAGGACCAGCGCCCTCGTGGCCCCGGGACCGCCCGCGACCAGCGACCGCAGCGCCTCGGTGGTGTCGCGGCCTCTCGCCACCGGCACCGCCCCCCAGTGGTCGGTGAACCAGTCCCGGCCCTGCTCGAGCGACACCCGCCCGGGCAGGAGGCCCGGCGCCATCCCCATGTCGAGCGCACCGTGCACGTTGCCCCGCCGCAGCAGGGGCAAGAACCGCGCCCCGGGCCAGGCTGCGGCCAGCGTGGCGATGGCCGCCGTCTGGACCGTCGCGTCCTCGGCCAGCGACGGACGCGAGTAGAGGACGACCACCCCCGTCCCGGGCGGTCCGTCCCCGTTCGCCCGGGCGATCAGATCACGCGCGCAGTCGAGGTCCTCCGAGGGGAACGAGGGGCCGGTCGGATGGGTCGGGAGCGCGGCCGCCTGCCCGACCAGTGCCCGTGCCACCGCCGGCGCGTCACCGGGGCGAACAGTGAGCGACACCGCCGCATAGGAGCTGAGCGACGTCGTCCGGGGCGCGATCTCGACCAGCGACGTCGACTTGTCGAGGGCGGCCCTCCGCAGCCGGAGGAACAGGACCGGCAGCTCCTCGCGCACGTCGCCCGACACGAGCACCACCACCGGCGCCGAGCACGCCTCGTCGATGGTGGCCCGGGGCAGGGCCAGCACGAGCTCGGCGGGCAGCCCGTCGCCGAGCTGCGCGTCGACCGAGTCGGTCCCGATAACCCCCTTGGCCAACTTGGTCCACGCGTATGCGCCCTCGTTGGTGAGCCGTCCCCCGCCCACGAACGCGATGGCCTCGGGGCCGTGCACATCGCGAACCGCGTCGAGCAAGGACGCCGCCTCGCTCAGCGCGACCGCCCAACTCACCTGGCGGTGGCGGTCGCCGTCGCGCACCATCGGCTCGGTGACCCGGCCGACCTGGCTGGCCGTCTCGGCGACCTCGCCGGCGAACTGGCCGCGAGGGCGACCCGAGCCGAGCGTCACCGGCCGGCCGGCGCCGGTGGCCGGACCCGCGCTCACCTCGTCGCCGTTGACGGCCTCGAAGCTAAAGCGGCCCTTGTCGCACAGCCAACCGTGGTTCACCGGCTCCGAGTCGAGCCCGAGCAGCCGGGTCAACCGGTTCGCCGACGACTGCACCGCCACCCGGCACCCGAGCGCGCACGTCGTGCACGTGGACTCGACCTGGTCGAGGTCCCAGGGTCGGGCGCTGAACCGGTACGGCGTGGCGGTCAGCGCGCCGACCGGGCAGATCTGCACCGTGTTGCCGCTGAAGTACGAGGAGAACGGCTTGGCCGGGAAGGTGGCCACCTCGACCAGCTCGCCCCGTCCGGCGAAGTCGATCTGGGCCTCTCCGGCCACCTCCTCGGCGAAGCGGGTGCAGCGCGCGCACTGGATGCAGCGCTCGCGATCGAGCAGCACCAGCTCGGAGATGGCGATCGGCTTCTCGAAGTGTCGCTTCTCCTCGACGAACCGGCTCTCGCCGGGCCCGTAGGCGAGGGTCTGGTCCTGGAGCGGGCACTCGCCGCCCTTGTCGCACACCGGACAGTCGAGTGGGTGGTTGATGAGGAGGAACTCCAAGACGCCGTCCTGGGCCTTTTTCACCTTGGCCGACGTGGTGAGGACCTCGGATCCGGCCTCGGCCGTGATGAAACAGGCCGGCTGCAACGTCGCACCGCGCGGCCCGGACACCTCGACGAGGCACATCCGGCACATGCCGACCGGCTCCATCCGCGGGTGATAACAGAACCGGGGGATGTACACCCCGGCCCGCTCGGCCGCCGCGATCAACAGCTCGCCCGGGCGCGCGGTGGCCGGGCGACCGTCGAGGGTGAACGACACCGTCTCTTCGGTGTCGATGCTCGCCGCCGACGTCGGGGTGACTTGCTCAGTCATAGGGGCAGCCGCCCTCTTTGACGTGCACCAAGAACTCGTCGCGGAACATGGAGATCCCGGCCGCGATCGACGGCGGGATCGAGGGGCCGAGCACGCAGATCGTGGTCTGCTCGGGCGGCCAGTGGACCCCGGGGCTGAGGTTGTCGCAGACGTCCATCAAGAGGTCGAGGTCCTGCTCGCGTCCCCCGCCGTGCTCGATCCGGTACATGATCCGCTCCAGCCAGCCCGAGCCCTCCCGACACGGCGTGCACTGCCCGCACGACTCGCGGAAGAAGAACTTGGTGATCCGCCAGGACGCCCGCACGGGGCACGTCGTCGAGTCCATGACCACCACCGACCCCGAGCCGAGCATGGAGCCGGCCTGGCCCACCTCGTCTTGGCCGAGCGGAAGGTCCAGCTGCTGGGGGCCGAACCACGGCGCGGACACCCCCCCGGGGATGAACGCCTTCAGCTCCCGGTCGTCGCGGATGCCGCCACCGAGCGTCGGCGCGTAGATGAGGTCCCGGAAGGTCGACTTCACCATCTCCACCTCGTACGCGCCCGGGTTGCGGACATGCCCGGCCAACGCGAACAGCCGGGTCCCGGTCGAGCGCCCCGCCCCCAGTGCCGCGAACGCGGCACCACCGTTGTTCACGATCCAGGGGATGTTGGCCATCGTCTCGACGTTGTTGACGACGGTCGGCTGCCCGTACAGGCCGATGACGGCCGGGAAGAACGGCGGCTTGATCCGCGGGAACCCGCGCTTGCCCTCGAGCGACTCCAACAGCGCCGTCTCCTCGCCACAGATGTACGCCCCCGCGCCGGGATGGACGACCACGTCGAGCGAGAACCCCGAGGAGAAGATGTTCGCCCCCACCGCGCCGTACCGGTAGGCCTCGTTCAGGGCTTCCTCCATGCGTTCGAGCCCGAGCGCGAACTCGCCCCGGATGTAGATGAACGCCCGGGTGACCCCCAGCGCATAGGCCGAGATGATCAACCCCTCCAGGATCTGGTGGGGGTCCCGTTCGATGAGCAGGTGGTCCTTGAAGGTGGCCGGTTCGCTCTCGTCGCCGTTGACGACCAGGTAGGTGACCGGGTCCTTCTTGAGCATCGACCACTTGCGGCCGGCCGGGAAGCCGGCCCCGCCCCGGCCGAGCAGACTCGCCGTGTCGACCTCGGCGGCCACCGCGGCCGGCGTCATGGTCAGCGCCTTGCGCAGCCCCTCGTACCCACCGGTGGCCAGGTAACGCGCCAGGGTGTGCGAGTCGGGGTGGTTGAGGCGAGCGGTGACGATCCGCGGGGCGTCGGTGACGGCCATCAGCCGGCCCCTTCCCGGGCCGCCTGGGCCCGCTCGCGCGCGATCTCGGCCGGGTCCACCCGCAGCCCGCCGCTGCGGCGGATCCGCACCAGGGTCCCGTGCGGGGGGATGTCCTCGGCGTGCTCACCCTCGGCCAACTCGTCGAGGAGGCGGTCGAACTGCTCGGCGGTGGTCGTGCGGACGAACCGGTGGTTCACCTGGACGCACGGGGGGTGGTCGCAGTCGGCCAGGCACTCGGACTCTTCGAGCGTGAACAGCCCGTCGGCAGTGGTCGACCCGACGCGCACCCCCAGGCGCTCCTCGGCGTGGGCCAGCAGCTCCGTCGCCCCGTCGAGGATGCAGGCGATGTTGGTGCACACCGCCACCACGTAGCGGCCGACCGGCTCGGTGTGCAGCATGTCGTAGAAGGTGGCCGTCCCCCGAACCTCGGCCGGGGTCACCCCGATCAGCTCGGCGATCTCGGTCATCGCCTCGGGACGGAGCCAGCCGTCCTGCTCCTGAGCCAGGTGGCACAGCGGCAGCAACGCCGAGCGCGGCTCGGGATACAACGCGACGAGTTGCCGGGCCCGGGTGGCCATGGTCGTGTTGAAGTGGCTCACCGGTCCACCTCGCCCATCACCGGGTCGACCGAGGAGATGATCGCCACCGCGTCGGCGATCAGTCCGCCGCGCAGCATCGGCGCCAGGGTCTGGAGGTTGACGAAGCTCGGTCCGCGGATGTGCATCCGATAGGGCTTGGACGTCCCGTCCGAGACCAGGTAGCAGCCGAGCTCGCCGCGTGGTGACTCGACCGCGACGTACACCTCGCCCTCGGGGACGCGGAAACCCTCGGTGAAGATCTTGAAGTGGTGGATGAGCGCCTCCATCGATTCATCGATGCGCCGGCGCGGGGGCGGGGTGACCTTGGCGTCTTGGATCCGGTAGTCACCGAGGGGCATGCGCTCGAGGACCTGGCGGATGATGCGGATCGACTCGCGGATCTCGTTGAGCCGGATCGAGTACCGGTCGAAGTTGTCGCCGTAGGTTCCGACGATCACGTCGAACTCGACCTGGTCGTACGCGAGGTACGGCATGGCGCGGCGTAGGTCCCACGGCACGCCGGTGGAACGCAGGATCGGCCCGGTCGCCGAGAGCGCGACAGCCGTCTCGGCGGTGATGTTGCCGACCGCCTCGGTGCGCTCCCGGAAGATCGGCTGGCCGGTCAGCAGCTCGTCGTACTCGTAGGTGCGCGCGAGCACCGTGTCACAGATGATCTCGATGTCGTCCTCCCATCCGTCGGGGAGGTCGGCGGCCACGCCGCCCGGACGGATGTAGTTGTGGTTCATCCGAAGGCCGGTCGTCTTCTGGAAGAACTCGAGCACGAGCTCGCGCTCTCTGAACCCGTAGATCATCATCGAGGTCGACCCGAGGTCCATGCCGTTGGTCGCCATCCACATGAGGTGCGAAGAGACACGGTTCAGCTCGCACATGAGCATCCGGATCCACACCGCCCGCGCGGGGAGCTCCACGCCCAGCAGCGCCTCGGTGGCCAGCGAGAACACCAGCTCGTTGTGCAGCGGCGAGAGGTAGTCCATCCGGGTGACGTTGGTCGGCCCCTGGACGTAGGTCAGCTCCTCGCCGGTCTTCTCCATCCCGGTGTGCAGGTACCCGACCACCGGCTTGGTCCGCAGCACCGTCTCGCCCTCGAGCTCGAGCATCAGCCGCAGGACCCCGTGGGTGGAGGGGTGCTGCGGCCCCATGTTGATGATCATCGTCTCGTCGTTGCGCTCGATGTCGATCTGACCCGAGTCGACGGCGCCCTCGGGAAGCCGGAGCACCGAGGCCACCGACCGCTCGAGCGCGGCCGAGGAGGACGCCGGGAGCAGCTCCTGGCGGCCCTCGGAGGTCTCGGTGCTCGACCAGGGCCGAGACGGGACGCGTGAGATGAAGCGGTCGTCGTCGCTCATCGCGGTCCGGGGGCCTCCTTGAACTGCACCGGCACCCGGCCCACCCCGTAGTCCTTGCGCAGCGGGTGACCCTCCCAGTCCTCGGGCATGAGGATGCGGGTCAGGTCGGGGTGGCCCACAAAGACGATGCCGTGCATGTCGTAGGCCTCCCGTTCCATGGCCTCGGTACCCGGGTACAGATCGAAGAGCGTCTCGACCGACGGATCGGCCTCGGGGACCTGGACGCGCACCCGCACCCGCCGCTTCGCCGACAGCGAGAGCAGGTTCACCACCACCTCGAAGCGCTCCGGTGCCACACCCTCGGGGACGTGGCGGGCCGGATGGGCCAGGTAGTCGACCGCGCACAGATCCGCGCACATCTCAAAGCCGGACGCCCGATGCTCGGCCACCGTGTCGTGGTACTCGTCGCGCGACACGAACACCAACGCGGCCCCCGCCGCGGCGGGTGCGACCGCCGTCGCCGGCTCGTCAGCGGCCAGCGTCATCGAGGGGTGGCGACACGTACCGCGTCGGGGTCCTCGAGGAGCCAACCCTGGACCGGCTCACTCTCGCGTTCCCCCCCACCTTCGACCACCGGGCGCTGGGTGATCTCACCGGTGCGGATCTTCTCGTGCAGCGTCAGGATCGCGTGCAGGAGCGTCTCGGGCGACGGCGGACAACCGGGGGCATACACGTCGACCGGGACGATCTGGTCGACGCCCTGGACGATCGCGTAGTTGTTGAACATCCCGCCGGTCGACGCGCACACACCCATCGAGATGACCCACTTGGGCTCCATCATCTGGTCGTAGACCTGACGAAGCACGGGCGCCATCTTCTGGGACACCCGGCCGGCCACGATCATGAGGTCGGCCTGGCGCGGTGAGGCCCGGAAGACCTCCATGCCGAGGCGGCTGATGTCGTAGTCGGCGGCGCCCACCGACATCATCTCGATGGCACAGCAGGCCAAGCCGAAGGTGGCCGGCCACACGCTGTTGCGGCGGGCCCACTTGACGAGGTCTTCGAGGCGACCGGTCAGGAAGTTGTGCTGGAGGTCTTCGAGACCCATGTCGGACCCTAGGCGGCCTTGCCCGGTGGCGACGGTGCTGCCGTGACCCGAGCGATGGTCGACTCCGAGGTGCGCGCAGGCATCCCCACGCGAAGCCGCTTGGCCGGCCCCCAGCTGAGCGCCCCGTTGCTCACCAAATAGAGGAACGAGACCAGCACGACCACCGCGAACACCAGGACCTCGATGAGGCCGAAGGTGTGGAGCTGCTTGAAGATGACGGCGAACGGGTAGAGGAAGACGATCTCGATGTCAAAGATGATGAAGATCATCGCGATCAGATAGAAGCGGACCGGGAACCGGGTCGGCGGCTCGCGGTCCGGGACGATGCCGCACTCGTAGGGCGCGAGCTTCGCCGCGGAAGGCTTCTTCTGCGGTCCGAGCAGGGACGATCCGACGAACGACCCAGCGGCGAACACCAGGCCGAGCACGAGCAGAGCGAAGATCGGAAGGTACTGTGCCATGCCTTGCCCGGTTTACCACGACCCCCCTGGCCAGGGCACATCGAGCCAGCACGGGTGCCGATCGGGGCGGCGTACGATCGAGCCATGGCCGAGCGGAACGACCACCTCTACGACGTCCTGGTGGTCGGCGGCGGCCCGTCGGGCTCGTCGTGCGCGTACTGGCTGGCCGAGGCCGGATGGGACGTGGCCCTCGTCGAGAAAAAGGAGTTCCCCCGCGAGAAGACCTGTGGCGACGGCCTGACCCCCCGCTCGGTCCGCCAGCTCGCCGACATCGGCGTGGAAGAGGCCATGACCGGGGCCCACCGATTCCACGGGCTGCGCTCGGTGGCCTTCGGACGCTCCCTCGACCTGCGGTGGCCGGACGTGCCCGGCTTTCCCAACTACGGCTACACCATCACGCGCCACGACCTCGACGCACTGGTGGCCGACCGGGCGGCCAAGGCCGGCGCGAGGGTGCTGCAGGGCACCGAGGCCCTCGAACCCCTAGAAGCCGGACAGCCGGACGGCCCCGGGACCCTGTCAAGCTGCGCCGGCGCGCTGGTCTCGTCCAAGTCGGCCACCTCGCCCACCGAGCTGCGGGCCCGCTACGTGGTGGTGGCCGACGGTGCCAACTCGCGGTTCGGCCGGGCTCTCGGGACGGCCCGCGACCGGGAGTACCCCCAGGGGATGGCGCTGCGGGGTTACTACCGCTCCGACCGCCACGACGAGGACCTCATCGAGTCGCATCTCGACATCCGCGACCACAACGGCGACGTCGTCCCGGGATACGGCTGGATCTTTCCGCTGGGCGACGGCCGGGTGAACGTCGGGGTCGGACTGCTGTCGACCGACCGGCGCTGGAAGGGCCTCAACACCGCGCGGCTGATGGATGCCTTCGTCGAGCAGGCGCCGAGGTCATGGGGGCTCTCGCCGGAAACCTCGTGCGGGCCCCCGACCGGGGGGCGCCTCCCGATGGGGATGGCCGTCGGCCCCCGCACCGGTGCCAACACCCTGGTGGTGGGCGACGCCGGCGGGCTCATCAACCCCTTCAACGGCGAGGGCATCGCGTACGGGTACGAGACCGGGCGGCTGGCCGCGTGGTTCCTCTCCGAGGCGCTGTCGGGGGGCGGCACCGAATCGATCGCCGCCTACGAGCACCGGCTCGACGAGGTCTACGGCACCTACTTCCGGGTCGGGCGGGCGTTCGTCCGGCTCATCAGCGACCCGCGCCGGATGCGGCTCTGCGTGGGCGCGGGCATGCACTCGCACTGGTTCATGGCCCAGCTGCTCCGGATCATGGCCAACCTCATGCGGCCCCAGGTGTCGGGGCCGGCCGAGGCCGGCTACCGGGGACTGGTCGGCATCGCCGAGACGCTCGAGCGCCTGGAGAAGGCGGGCATCTCGGTCTGAGGGCCCTCAGCCCCAGTGGGCGGCGACCTCGCTCGCCGCCTCGCCGGCCGCCGACACCGCCTCGCCCAGATGGCCGTCGTCGTGGGAGAACCCCGGGAACAGCACCTCGTAGGGTCCCGGTGCCAGGGCCACCCCGCGGGCGACCAGGGCGTGGAAGAGCCTCGAGTAGGCGCCCGAACCGGCGGCCTCACGAACGTCGCCGATGCCCGTGGGCACCGGCGGGCGGACGCCGGGCGGACCCACCACCAGCCCCACCAGCGGGCCCACCGAGCTCGTGCGCGCGCCCAGCCCTCCCTCGGTGATGGCCGCCCCGAGAGCGGTGGCAAAACGCGCCGCGCGATCGGACAGGTCGCGGTACTCGGCCTCGGTAACGAGCCCCAGCACCGCGTGGCCGGCTGCGGTGGCGAGCGGGTTCCCCGAGAGCGTGCCGGCCTGGTACACCGGCCCGGTAGGGGCGAGCGCTTCGGTGAGCTCGGCCCGGCCGCCGAACGCGCCGACGGGCAGGCCGCCCCCGATCACCTTGCCGAAGCACCACAGGTCGGGCGAGACCCCCGACATCGCGGTGGCACCGCCGATCCCGAGCCGGAAGCCGGTGATCACCTCGTCGAAGATGAGCAGCGCCCCGACCCGGTCACACGCCGCCCGCAACCCCTCCAAGAACCCGGGGGCCGGTGCGACCAGGTTCATGTTGGCCGCCACCGGCTCGACGATCACGGCCGCCACCAAGTCGTCGAGCTCGGGCACCGTGTTGTACTCGACGACCAAGGTGTCGGCGACCGAGGCCCGGGTCACGCCGGCCGAGCCGGGCCGACCCAGCATGGCCACCCCGCTGCCGCCCCCGGCCAGCAGGGCGTCGGCGTGACCGTGGTAGCAGCCGTCGAACTTCACCACACGGTCGCGCCCGGTGACCCCGCGAGCGAGCCGGAGCACGCTCATGGCGGCCTCGGTCCCCGACGACACCAGCCGGACCCTCTCGCATCCCGGCACGCGGGCACAGATGTCCTCGGCCAAGAGCACCTCGCCGGGGGTGGGCATGCCGAAGGTCGTCCCGCGTGCCGCCGCGGTGGTGATCGCCTCGGTCACCACCGGGTGGGCGTGGCCGAGCAGGATGGCACCGTAGGACTGGACGAAGTCGAGGTAGCGGTTCCCCTCGACGTCGAACACGTAGGGGCCCTCGCCGCGTACCACCGTGAACGGCGTCCCCCCGACCGAGGCGAACGAACGGACCGGCGAGTCGACGCCACCCGGGATCACCGCCTGGGCCCTGGCGAACCACTCCTCGTTGGTGGCGGGCTGTTTGGTGGTGGGGCCGCCGCCGACCCGCCCGGGGGGCGGTGCCGACCCGCCCTCAGCCACCGAGCGCTTCGGCCAACTCGCCGGCGAAGTAGGTCAGGACGAAGTCGGCTCCGGCCCGCTTGATGGAGACCAGCTGCTCGGCCGCGACCGCGGGGCCGTCGATCCAGCCGCGCTGGTCGGCCGCCTTGACCATCGCGTACTCGCCGCTGACCTGGTAGGCGCAGATCGGGACGTCGACCCGTCGTCGGACCTCTGCGATCACGTCGAGGTTGGTCAGGGCCGGCTTGACCATGACCATGTCGGCGCCCTCGGCCACGTCGAGATCGATCTCGGCCAGCGCCTCGCGCCGGTTGGCCGGATCCTGCTGGTACGAACGGCGGTCGCCGCCGCCGGCGATGGTCACGTCGACCGCGTCACGGAAGGGGCCGTAGAGGGCCGACGCGTACTTGGCCGCGTAGGCCAACACCACCGTCTCTTCGTAGCCCGAGCCGTCGAGGGCGCGGCGGATCTCTGCGACCTGGCCGTCCATCATCCCGCTCGGTGCCACGACGTCGGCCCCCGCCCCGGCCTGGGCGACCGCCACGTCGCCGTAGAGCGTGACCGTGGCGTCGTTGTCGACCGTGCCGTCGGGCCGCAACACGCCGCAGTGGCCGTGGTCGGTGTACTCGTCGAGGCACAGGTCCGCGATCAACACCAGCTCGTCGCCGAGTGCGGCGCGCAGCTCGCGCAGCGCGACCTGGACGATGCCATCGGGATCGCTGGCACCCGAACCGGTGGCGTCCTTCACCTCGGGCACCCCGAACAGCACGACCGCCGGGACGCCCAGAGAGGACAGGCGCTTCGCCTCGAGCACGAGCGATGCCACGGTGTGCTGAAACACCCCGGGCATCGACGCGATCTGGGCCGGCTCGCCGATCCCCTCGCGGACGAACAGCGGCGCCACCAGGTCGTCCACGCTCAAGCGGGTCTCAGCGACCAACCGGCGCAACGCCGGGGTCCGTCGCAGTCGGCGCATCCGTCGTTCCGGGAATGCCATCGTCCCAGCTTAAGACCCTGCCGAGGTCCTCGGCGGCGCCGGCATATCGCCCAGGTGGGCGGCGATCGCCACGACCAGCGCCTCCATGGTCGCCATCGAGGGCTCGACGGCGACCGACAGGCCGGCCGACCGCGCCGCCACCGAGGTGCTCGAGCCGATGCAGGCCACGACCGGCGGCACCGCCAGGGCTCGGCCGGCGGTGTCCCGCAGCCGCAGGTACGCCGAGACCGCCGAGGGGGAGGCGAAGGTGACCACGTCGGCCTCGGCCACCGTGGCCGCCACCTCTGCTCGCGGGGGTGCTGCGTCCACGGTCCGGTACGCGACCACCTCGTCGACGTCCCAGCCCTTGGCGGCCAGCCCGGCACCGAGCGCCCCGCCGGCGCCGGCCGCCTTCACGAACAGGACGCGTCCGCCGCCTTCGGCCGGGGGCAGCTCGTCGACCAGACCCTCGGCGTTGGAACGGGCCGGGACCAGATCGGCGACCAGCTGGTGGCGGGCCAACGCGTTCGCCGTGGCGCGACCCACCGCGGCCACCTGCGTCGAGCCCAGGCTCCGGACGTCGCGCAAGAGCGGCAAGAAGCGTTCGACGGCGTTGGCGGAGGTGAAGGCCAGCCACTGGTAGTCCGCCACCGAGTCGGCGGCCCGTTGCAGCGACTCGCGCTCTTCGGGAACCTCCGCGATGTCGATCACCGGCAGCTCGATCACGCGCGCGCCGGCCGCCGCCAACGCGCGGGTGAGCATGGGCGCCTGCGCGGGCGCTCTCGTGACGACGACCGATCGACCCTGGAGCGGCCGGGGATCGAGCGAGCTCAAACCGAGTGACGCCACCGCGCCGACCACGATCACCGCCGGCGAGCCCAACCGGACCGACTCGAGCTCGCCGAGGGTGCTGCGGGCGACCCGTTGGTGCGTCGTCGTCCCCCACTCGACGACCGCCACCGGCTCGTCGGCGGGTCGACCTCCGGCCCGAAGGCGACGCGCGATCTCGCCCCGGGTGGCCATCCCCATGAGGATCACCAGGGTCCCGTTGGCCCGGGCCAGGGACTCCCAGTCGACCCCGCCCGACCCCGTCTCGTCACCCACCTGGCCGGTCACCACGGTGACCGACGTGGACAGCCCCCGCTGGGTGACCGGAATGCCGGCCGCTGCGGGCACCGCCAACGCCGAGGTGACGCCCGGGATGACCTCCCATCCCACGCCGGCCTCCGAGAGCGCCTCGGCCTCCTCACCGCCGCGACCGAACAGGAAGGGGTCGCCGCCCTTCAACCGCACCACGGTCGCGCCCGACCGGCCGTGGGTGACCAACAGCGCGTTGATGTCGTCCTGACGGGCCGCGCCGAACCCGCCGCCCACCTCGGCGGTCTCGGTGTCCCCGGCGGGCCGCTTGCCGGCGTCGATGAGCAACGCCCCCGGCGGGGCCAGGGACAGAAGCGAACGGTCGATCAATCGGTCGTAGACCACCACATCGGCTCTCGCCAGAACCTCGGCCCCCCGTCGGGTGAGCAGTCCGGGGTCGCCCGGCCCCGCGCCGACCAGGTAGACAGTCATCGAGGGGGTTTCCCCGCCGGCGCCCCGAGGTCCTGGCCGAGCAGGCGGTCGGCGCCGCAATCGAAGAGCAGCTTGGCCGCGACCTCGGCACCGAGCGCCGTGGGGTCACCGGCCCGACCTTCGGCGTGCAACAGGATGCGGCCATCGGCGCTCGCGACCATGCCGCGCAGGAAGAGCTCGTCGCCGTCGGGCTCCGCCCACCCGCCGACCGGGAGCGAGCACGAGGCCCCCAGCGCCGCCAGCATGGTGCGTTCGGCGATCACCGCCCGATGGCTTGCTTGGTCGTCGACCAGCGCCAGCAGCGCCAGCAGCACCTCGTCGTCGGCTGCGCATTCGAGCGCGATGGCGCCCTGACCGACCTGGGGCAACATGACGAGCGGGGAGAGGATCTCGGCGGCCTGCGACGTGATGCTCAGTCGTTCCAACGCCGCCGCGGCGACGACGACCGCGTCGGCACGGCCGCCGTTCGCGTTGGCCATGCGGGTCTCGATGTTCCCCCTCGCCTGGACGAAGCACAGATCCGGCCGGAGGTTGGCCAGCTGGGCCCGACGCCTCGCGGCGCCGGTGGCGACGCGCGCGCCGGGCCCGAGCGCGGCGAGTGTCGACCCCACCAGCGCGTCACGGACGTCTCCGCGAACCGGCACCGCGGCCAGCACCAGCCCGGGCGGCGTCGACGGCGGGAGGTCCTTGGCCGAGTGCACGGCGACGTCGGCCCGGCCGTCGAGCACGGCCTGCTGGATCTCCTTCACAAAGACGCCCTGACCACCGATCTCGGCGAGCGGCTCGTTGGCCCGCCGGTCTCCTTCGGTGCGGACCACCACCGGCTCGACGCTCAGACCGGGCCCCCCCTGCGCGAGCAGGTGGGCGACCATGTCGGTCTGACGGCGGGCGAGCGGCGAGCCCCGGGTGGCCAGCCGCAGCGGCCGGTGACGCGGCCATTCGACGTCCGGCGACATGGCCTTAGAGGTCGAAGAGCACGCGCAACGCCTCGACGAGCCGCTCCCCGCGCGGAGTCCCGGCGGTCTCTTTCAAGAGCATCGTCGGGTGGTGGAGCACCTTGGCCAGCGCCGCCTGGCTGGCCTCGTCGATCTTGGCCCACTCGTCGTCGCTCAACTGGCGCTGGAGCGACCGCTGCCGTTCCAGCTCGGCCACGCGGAGCGATTCGAGTTTGGCCCGCAGCGCCGCGATGACTGGCGCCGCGCTGCGCCCGCGCAGGTCGGCCCGGTAACGGTCGAGCTCTTCATCGACGATGGCGAGCACCGCGTCGATCTCGGCGTGGCGCTCCTCGCTGACCTGTGACACCGCCTCGCGCAGCTCGTCCATCCCGAGGACGGTCACGCCCGGGATCTCGGCCACCACCGGCTCGACGTTCCGCGGCACCCCGAGATCGACCACCAGCACCGGTCGTTCCGTCCGCTCCGCAGCCGGCGCCAGATGGTCCGTGCCGAGCAGCGGGCCGTTCACATCGAGCGCGCTGAACACGACGTCGCTCACCGCCAGGGCCTTGGGGAGCTCGTTGAAGTCGACCGTCGACAGCGTGTCGGACTCCGGTGCCGAGTCGACCAGAGCGCGCGAGCGTGCCGCGGTCCGGTTGGTAACCACGATCCGACGGGGACGATCGGCCCCCGACAGCGAGGTCAGCGCACCGAGAATGCCGCTCCCGATATCCCCCGCCCCGACGACGGTGACGTCGCGCCCAGCCAGGCCACCGTCCAACCGTGTCGCGGCCAGGCCGACCGCCGCGTGAGCGAACGAGGTCGTGCCGCGTGCGATGGCCGTCTCGGCACGGGCGCGCCGACCCACCCGCACGGCCTCCCGGAAGAGTCCGGCCAGCACCGGCCCCGACGCGTGCTCCTGGTTGGACCGCTCCCAGGCCCGCCTGACCTGGCCGAGCACCTCGGACTCTCCGAGCACCGCCGACTCGAGACCGGCGGCCACCGAGAAGAGGTGCGTGGCGACGTCGTCGTCGAAGCGGACCGCGCACAGCGATTCGAGGTCCTCGAGCGCCGTCTCGGCCCGCTTGGCAAAGAACTCCTGCAGCTCGAACACTGCGTCGTGGAACCGGTCCACCACCGCGTAGACCTCGGTACGCAGGCAGGTCGAGAGCACGACCAGCTCGGAGAGGTTCTCGCGCCGGCGCAGCCCGGCCAGCACGACGGCCATCTCGGCGTCGGTCACCGCGATCCGCTCGAGCACGTCGAGGGGCACCCGCTTGTGCTCGAGACCTACGACGACGACGGACACGGCGTGACACGCCTCCTGTGGTCGGGTGATCGGCCCGGCCCGGGCCGACCTGCGGCGGGGGGCAGGAGCACGACACGCCCCGCCGGCGATCGTTCGCCGGGCAGGGTCCAGCATGCCGGTCCCCCGTGGGCCGCGCCAGTCATGAAGGTGCTCAACGCCGTCCCGAGGCGGGTTCGCTCGCCCACGCGTCGGCCCGCCGGCGGAGCTGGAAGAAGCTGAGCACCTGCAGCTCAGCCCCGAGATCGACGTGGCGGAGCAGGACGTGGGGTGGGACGTTCAGCACCTGGGGGGCGAAGTTCAAGATCGCGCTGACCCCGGCGTCGACCAGGGCGTCGGTCACCTCCTGGGCGGCGGCGGCCGGTGTCGCCACGACACCGATGGCCGAGCCCCCCAGATCTGACACCTCGGCCAGGGCATCGACGTGACGCACCAAGAGGCCCCCCACCGTGGCGCCGACCACCGCCGGGTCGGCGTCGAAGAGGGCGAAGATCCGGAATCCCCTGGTGCTGAAGCCCTCCGAGTTGACGAGGGCCGTGCCCAGGTTCCCGATCCCCACCACGACCACCGGCCAGTCGTCCTCGGCGCCGAGCGCCCGGTCGATCTGGCCGAGGAGGAAGGCGACGTCGTAGCCGGTACCACGGGTGCCGAACGAGCCCAGCAGGGACAGATCCTTGCGGACCTTGGCCGCATTCACCCGGGCCAACTGGCCCAGCTGCTCGGAGTGCACATTGCGAGCGTTCTCGGCCAACAGCTCCGAGAGGATTCGGCGGTAGACGGGCAGCCGCACCACCGTGGGCTCGGGGATCCGCTTCCCGGATCCGTCGGGACGGTCGCCTGACACACCAGGATCGTACCGGGGGCCCCACCGGACCCAACCGGGCCGGTAGCAGTCAATTTGAACCAGCGGGCCTGCGGGCCGGCTCGCCAGCCGCATGCGGCGATCATCGCCACAAGCTAAGGAGGAGCCATGGTTGTGAAGGTCGCCAACATCACCTTCGATTGCGACGACGTTTTCAGTGTGGCGAACTTCTGGTCAACTCTGCTCGGACGACCGCTCGATGCAGGTAGCAACGAACTCTTCGCTTCGATCGGCGGCGCCGACGGTGAGCGGGCAGAGCCAGCGTGGTACTTCACCAAGGTGCCCGAGCCGAAGCAGACGAAGAACCGCGTTCACCTCGATCTGACGACACCCGACTCCTCGGCCGTCGACGACATGGTGGCGCTCGGCGCGACCATCGTCGGAGAACACGAGATACCGGGGTGGAGCCACCGCTGGACCGTCATGCAAGACCCCGAAGGCAACGAGTTCTGTATCGCGGCGAAGAGCTTCACTGGCTGGGCCTGACACAAACGCCCGAGCCGTGCAACATCCCGGCCTGGACGAGGTCATTGCCCTCGCACTTCAACACGGTGGAAGACGCGAGGGCCAAGGGAGAGCACGCAGTCGACGTCCGATACGCATATTTCAGCAACCCGCACGGCGAGCAGACTGGCCGTCAAACTCAAACCGACTGTGACTGCCACCGGACCGGTGTGCTCGGGCCCGTGCGATCAGGCCGGTGCCTCGGCCAAGCCGACGACGTGTCCGGTTCCGATCCCAAGCTGGTCGGACGCGGAACCCTCGCGGACCACCAAGGCAAACCGCCCGTTGGCATCAACGATGAGGCCGAGCTCCCCGGGCCTCAACTCTGCGAACACTCGCACCCGACGGACCATGCGATCTGTGAAGCCCCGGGGCGCTTGGGTGTCATCGTCTGCCCATGCCAGCGCGACGACCTCGGGGTCCTCGTCGGTCGGGGACGCGCTCAGTTGCAGGTTGCCGAAATGGTCGACCCAACCGACCTGACACCACCGTACCGCCCGACCGTCGGACAACGTGGCGCGCTTGGACAACGGCAGCAGAAGCCGGACCAGGCTCTCCGAATCGATCGCGGTCCCGATGTCGCGAAGCGACGCGCCGTTGCACAACGACGCAGCTGCTGGCGCGAACACGTCGCGTCCATCGAAGGTGGCCGCACCCGGTTCCGGCGCGTGGCTGCTGAGCTCGACCGCGTCGACGGTGACACCGCTCATTTCCGCGGCCGGCAGCAACAGGCCGTTGTCCGGGCCGACGAAGAACCACTGGCGCTCGGCACCGTCGACACGGAGCGCGATGCCGCGGCGCGCCGAACCGACACCGGGGTCGACCACGGCCAAGACCACCCCATCGCCCAGGTGCGGCATCGAGCGGACCAAGGCGCGCGCGCCGGCGGCCACGTCGAAGGGCGGCACCTCGTGAGTGAGGTCGATGACGGCCGCCTGTGGGGCCAGTCGCCGCAACACCGCCCGGACCACGCCCGCGAACTCGTCGCGCGTGCCGTAATCGGAGAGAAAGAAGACGGTGTCGGGAGGACTAGGCACCCGGCATCGCCTGGTCAGCCAGCCTTGATCAGGCGACCACTCAGATACTCGTCCACTTCGTCTCTGCGCAGGCGAACCGACCGACCAACCTTCACCGCGGGCAGCTCCCCGGCCGAAACCAACCGGTAGACGGTCATGTTCGAGACCCGGAGTGCCCCGGCCACCTCGCTCACCGTCAAGAACTGTGTCGCCGCACCGTCGCTGGACTGGTCCATGGCTCCCCCTGATCCGAGGCAAGGGACACTACGCCCAACCGAAGGCGGCCGCTTCAGTGGCCGAGTTGGCGCGACCGTTCGGTTGCCGCCGCGACTGCCTCGAGAAACGCCGAGCGGACCGCCCTGGCCTCGAGCGCCCGCAGGCCGGCCGCGGTGGTCCCTCCCGGGGAGGTCACGTCGGCCCGCAATGCCTCGGGTGACTCCCCGGTCTCGACCAGCATTTTGGCCGACCCGAACAGCGTGCCCGCGACCAACTCCCGGCTGACCTCGCGGCTCAGGCCCCCGAGCACCCCCGCCTCGATCAGTGCCTCGGCAACCAAGAAGACGTACGCCGGTCCTGACCCCGAGAGACCGGTCACCACGTGCAGGAGGCGCTCGGGCAGCCGCACGACCGTCCCCACCGCCGAGAGGATGTCCTCGGCCCAGTTGAGGTCCTCGGCATGGGCCCGGCTGCCGCCCGAGATCGCAGAGACCCCCGCCCCGACCAGGACCGGCGCGTTGGGCATGGCCCGGACCACCACGGTGTCGTCAGGGAGCGCCGCCTCCAGGCGCTCGGTCGACAGGCCGGCCACCACCGATAGCACCCGCGGCGAGCGGGCCGAGGCGAGGGCCGCGCATGCCGACTCCGCGATGTCAGGCTTCACGGCCAATACCGCGCCGCCGCCGGGAAAGACCGAGTCGGGTTGGGGGCGCTCCCACACGACCAAGCCCGGGTGCGCGGCCGACAGCGCCGCCCGCGCGTCGGGCATGGGTTCGACCACGGCGATGTCGTCCGGCCTCGCCCATTCGGAGGACAGCAATCCCGAGATCAACGCCCTACCCATGCGTCCACCGCCGACCACCAGGAGTTTTACCGGCATGGCCAGAGGCTAATGGGTGCCAGTGAGCCCGCTCGGCGATTGGTCAGCCGCGCCGCGGGCGACGACGGTAGAGCTTCGGGTAACCGAGCGTCATGGCGGTCGGGAAGTGCTCGTCGACATAGTGGATCGACGAGCCGGCGATGCGATCGAGCTCCTCATCGCTGACCTCGGCCGCCGCGACCCGGCCGACCAGATAGATCGCGTCCTCGGGACCGAGGCAGAACGACATGCCGTACAGGTCGGCGTTGGAGCGCAGCAGGTACCGGTACACGGCCTCGGCATTCTCCTCGGGGGCCGGCATGAACTGCGCCTCGTGATGCAGCGTCCGCTGGCCGAGGGTAAGCCAGAGCGTGATGAAGTCCTTTTCCTCCCCCTTGAACCGCAGGTACCAACGGTACGACGCCGTGCGGTCGGTGACCTCCTGACGCTCCGCCGCCACGAGCGCTTCGGCGCGGGCCAACTCCCGGTTCGACCACTCGTCGATCGCGGCGACCGCGGCGGCTCGCTCTTCTTCTTCGGGGATCTCAGCGACGGGCACCGCAATGCGTCGGGTCAGACTCGATTTCGAAAGACGCGCGTCAACAGTGCACGAGGTGGCCCGCCGCCAGCTCGTCGTGGAGCGCCTCGAGGCGCTCGGCCGCCTCGCGCCAGCTGTAGCCGAGGGCCCGCTTCGCTGCGCGAGCCGAGAGGTCTCGAGCGAGTGCGGGATCGTCAAGGATCTCGCTCACGTACGCCGCGAAGCTCGACGGTTGGCGACCCTCGACCAGGAACCCCGTCGCTCCGTGTTCGACCAACGTCGTGAGCCCACCGACGGCGGAGGCAACGACCGGCGTCCCACACGCGGCGGCCTCCAACGCAACGAGCCCGAAGGACTCCGAGCGGCTCGGCACCAGACAGACGTCGGCGGCCCGGTAGTAGGTCGAGATGACCTCGTGCGGTCGCGGCGGCACCAGGCGTACGCGCTCGGCAACCCCGAGGTCGCGGGCAAGTGCCATCAGCCCGTTGTAGGCGGCCTGGCCCCGAGGCCCGCTCGGGCCGCCCACGACGACCAGCGTGGCCGCCTGACCCGGGCGGGTCCGATTGAGCTCGCCGAGGACACCCACCGCGACGTCGGCTCCCTTGAGGGGCTGGATCCGGCCGACAAAGAGAAGCAGCGGGCCGTCGACGGGCAAACCCAACGCACGCCTGGCTTGGGGACGGTCGCCGGGGGCGAAGAATGCGTGGTCGACGCCCAGCGGGACGAGCCGGACCCGGGCCGGGTCGGCCCCGTAGAGCTGGACGATCTGGTCGGCCTCGACGCTGCACGACGCGAGGACCGCGTCGGAACAGGCGATGATCGCCGCCTCGGCCTCGGCACGGCGGTGCGGCATGTCCGCCTCGACCTCTTCAGGGCCGGCCTCCGCCTTCACTCGGTCGAGGGTGTGGAACGTGCACATGAGCGGCAGGTCGAGCTCGTGCTTGATGGTGTGGCCAGCCAGGCCGGACAGCCAGTAGTTGGCGTGGACGGCCTCGAACGGCCCGCCCTCCTCGTCGCTCAGCCGCAGCCCGCTCGGCGAGGTCATCACCCCGAGCACGCGATCGGTGAACTCCGGGACCACCTCTGGGAGCGATTCTTTGGCCATGGGCTCGAGGGGACCGGCCGGAACGTGGTGCACCCGCAGCCCCGGCTCAACCTCGATGACCGGCGGCAATGCGGCAGACCACGCCCGGGTGAAGACGTCGCAATCGGCGCCGGAACGGACCACCGCCGAGGACAGCTCCCGCACGTACACGTTCATCCCTCCGCTGTCGCCGGTGCCCGGTTGGGCCAAGGGGGACGTGTGCAGCGAGAGGATGGCGAGCCGACGCATGGCATTGCGAGCCTACCGGCGGTCCGTCGTCGCAGGTCCGAGGCCCCGATCAGTCGGGATGAGAGGGGTCGCCTCCCGCCGGGCGCCGGTCGGCGCCCGGTTCGTGGCCCCGGCGAAACGACAGGTAGATCTGGATCAGGGCCTGCTTCTGGTCCTCGGAGATGTGGGAGTCCGACAGGATCCGTCGGATGAGATCATCGTGGCTCTCCCGGGGTTCGAGGATGCCGGCCTGGACGTAGAGGGTCTCCGCTGAGATCTGGAGTGCTCGGGCGATCTGCTGGAGGATCTCCGCCGACGGACGCCGCAAACCCCGCTCGATCTGGCTGAGGTAGGGATTGGAGATCCCGGCCAGTTCCGAAAGCCGGCGCAGCGACAATCGGGCCGAGCTCCGCTGCTCGCGGATGAACTCTCCGAGGTCGCCCCAGCGCCGAAGGGGATCGTCGGCCACACCCCGAGCGTACCGCTGCGATCCCGACGGTTGGCCTAGTGCACCACCCCGGCACGCTCGGCGGGCGCGTACCGGTACAACACCTTGCCGGTCACCGACGCCAGCGGCACTCGGCCGAACGAGCGGCTGTCCGTGCTGGCCTCGGGGTTGTCGCCGGTCAGCTCCACGCTCTCATGGTCGACGTCTCCCACCCGCTTCACCAACACCCGGCCGCGGCCGTCATCGGTCGGGTCGCGCACCGTGACCAGGTCGCCGAGACGCAGCCCGCGCCGGTGACCGAACCGAAGCACCAAGAGACGGTCACCCTGCTCCAAGGCGGGCAACATGCTGTCGCCGGAGACCACCACCCGCGAGAAGACCGCGGCCAGGCCGACCGCCCCGAAGAGGAGGAGCCGAACCGACCGTCGCCCGGCCCGCCGGGGCGGCCTGGCCCCGGCATCACCTCGTTTGTTCATTTCGGGCGGCTGGGTAAGGTGGAGTCGACGACCACGGAACCCCACTTTGGACCGTGGATCCCCGTTGAACAAGCCGACACCGGCGAAGGGAGCCCCAACGATGTCCATGATCGACCGCATCTTGAGCACACTGGACCGGGTTGCCCCCCCGTCGACAGTGCTCGCCCACTGCGACTTGCCCTGCGGCGTATACGACCCGGCCCAGGCCCGCATCGAGGCCCAATCCGTGAAGGCCTGCCAGGAGAAGCACAACAGCTCGGACGACCATGACTTCAAGGCACGGGCCATCGCCATCAAAGAGGAGCGGGCCGACCTGGTGAAGCACCACCTGTGGGTGCTTTGGACCGACTACTTCAAGCCCGAGCACCTAGAGAAGCACCCGCAGCTGCACGAGCTGTTCTGGAAGGCCACCAAGACGGCCGGTGAGACGAAGAAGACCAACGACGAAGCGGTCGGTCAGCGCCTGCTTGACGAGATCGACAAGATCGCCGAGGTCTTCTGGGCGACCAAGAAGTAGCGCCCCGGGTCCGAACGCCTAGCCGGCGTGGCGGTCGCAGGTCCCGGTGGTCGGGATTTCCGCGAGGCGCTCGTCGTCGATCCGTTCGCCGCAGGTGACACACATCGCGTAGGAGCCGTCCGCGAGGCGGCCGAGCGCAGCGTCAACCTCGTCGAGCATCGTTTCGGCTTCGCCGAGCACCTGCTCGTAATCGGTCTCCATGTGCGCCACGGTAGCCCCGCGGGCCGACCGCCACGACGGATCGGTGAGGTGCGGCGGCGCGCTCACCTTCCGGTGACATAGACGGCCCGGGCCCGATAACGCAGGGGGGTCTCGTTGAGCTCCTCCAGGTAGTGGGCCACCCAGCCGGCCACCCGGGCGATCTTGAACAACACGCTCCCGGCCCGGGCGTCCATGCCGGCCGCGAAGCTGAGGGCGGCTAGGCCGAGATCGATGTTGGGCTCCGGGAACCCACGGGTCGCAGCCAACTCGATCAACGACTCGACGACCTCGCGACGAGGGGCCGGGGCGAGCCGTTCGACCAGCGGGAACAGGGCATCGAACCGCGGATCACCGTCCTCATAGACGAAGTGCCCGAAACCGGGCGCCAGTCCCTGCCATCGCAGCGCGTCGTCGAGCGCGGCCGCGCTCCCGCGGCGCTCGGCGTCCTCCAACAAGAGATGCGCCTGGCGGCTCGCCCCGCCGTGCAAGGGACCGTTCACGACACCGAGGCCGGCCAGCACGGCGTCGTAAACGTCCGACCGGGTCGACGCGGCGATCCTGACCCCAACGGTCGAGCTCGCGAGCTCGTGGTCGGCCAGAAGCACGAGGGCCGTCCCGACGGCGGCGGACGTGGCGAGATCGGGAGACGGTGCGAGTCGGACGGCCAGTCGGTCCGCGATCGGCAGCAGCGGGTCCGAGCCGTCTTGGGGCGATCCCCCCAGCGACGAGATCATCGTGGCGACGATCCTTCGGGCGGCCTGCGCCACCGCGACGTCGCGCAGGTCCGAGCGCAACGGGTCGACCGACCCGCTCATCACCACCGCCCATCGCAGCCGATCGTCGACCGTCGTGACCGGGACCGGGCCGACCGCCGCCGGCTCCCACGAGCCCCGGACCGACCTGCCACAAGAGCTCGGCCACCGCCTCGAAGGGCTCGGTCGTGGCCAGCGTGGTCGCGGGCACGCCCCGGTAGAGGGGTCCCTCGGGGCGCAACTCGGTGACCGAGGTCGCGACCGTAGCCAGGCGACCCTCGGTCCGCTGGCCGGTGCGGCTGCGGCGGGCCAGTGCCTCCACGTCGGCCACGTCAAAGAGGCTCCGGCGGCCATCGGCGGACCGGTGCGAGACCAGGACCCCCCGACTCACGTACGCGTAGATGGTGGGGAGCTTGACCCCGAGGCGCCGGGCCGCCTCGTCGCTGGTCAGCATTCCGGCCATGGTCCGATGCTAGCGACATTGACTTGATCAACGTTTACAGACCCCTTCCGGCAAGGAACAATGGATCAGAGGCACCGGGCGTGGACTCTCGGTGTGACGAGGAGATGGCGCCGATGTTGGTACGTGACCTGATGTCCGCTCCCGCCGTGACCTGCGCCACCGAGGCGACGCTCTCCAAGGCGGCCGAGGTGATGCACCGAGCCGAAATCGGATCGGTCGTCGTCACCGAAGAAGGGAAGGTGGCCGGGATCCTCACTGAGCGGGATCTTCTCAAGGCCGCCGCGGCCGGGGTCGATCCCGCCGCAGACGCGGTTCGGCTGTGGATGACCGCCAACCCCGATGTGCTGGGCCCCGAGGAGGACGCCGCGGCCGCCTGGACCAGCCTCTCGCACCACCACTATCGGCATCTCCCGGTGGTTGAGGGAGAGGACCTGATCGGCGTGGTCTCGATCCGGGACCTTTTCGGGGCGGCCACCCTCCGACCGGCCGGCGAACACGCAGCCGATGCACCGCGCGGGCTCGAAGGGGTGGTCGTTGCGACGACCACGATCGGCGACGTCCGCGGTCGCGAGGGCTTTTACCACTATCGGCAATACTCGGCCGTCGACCTCGCAGCCGCCCGCACCTTCGAGGACGTCTGGTTCCTCCTCTTCAACGGCGAACTCCCCGACGGGGCGCAGGCCGAGGCGTTCAGTGCCCAGGTGCGCGGACTGCGTCCGCTTCCCCCGGGGTTGGCCAGGGTCTTGCCGTCCGTCGCCCAGCAGGGCAACCCTCTCGACGTCCTGAGGACCAGCGTCTCGCTGTTCGGTTCCGAGCTCGGTTGGCAACCGGTCTCGGACGGGGACCTCGAGACCGTCCGTTCCGAGGCCCTGCGGCTATCTGCAGCGGTGCCGACGATCCTGGCCGCCACCTACCGGCTCCGGAACGGGCTCGAGCCGGTCGCACCACGAGACGATCTATCGTTCGCGTCCAACTACCTCTGGATGACGACCGGCGTTGAACCGACCCCCGCGCATGCACGAGCGATCGATCAGTACCTGATCATCGCGACCGACCACGGGTTCAACGCCTCGACCTTCACCGCCCGGGTGATCACGTCGACGCAGGCCGACCTGGCGGCGGCGGTTTGCGGAGCCATCGGGGCCCTTTCGGGGCCGCTCCACGGAGGGGCACCAAGCCGGGCCCTGGACATGCTCGATGCCATCGGAACGCCCGAGAACGCCGAGCTCTGGCTTCGTACGGCCGTCGAGAACAACGAGAGGCTGATGGGCTTCGGTCACCGCGTGTACAAGACCGAGGACCCACGCTCGACGTTCTTGCGTGGTGTCGCCCAGGAACTCGGTGGGCCCCTTGTCGGGTATGCGATGGAGGTCGAGAAGACCGCTGTTCGAGTGCTAGCGGAGCTGAAGCCGGGCCGCGAGCTCTACACCAACGTGGAGTTCTACGCGGGCGTCGTGATGAACAGCTGCGGCATGGACAGGGAGATGTTCACGCCCACCTTTGCGGCCGCTCGGACAATTGGTTGGACCGTCAACGTGTTGGAACAGATGGCCGACAACAGACTGATCCGCCCGACGGCCCGGTACGTCGGACCGCCACCGCCACAGCCGGTTCCACCGGCCTGACCCCGAGCCGACTCGACCAGCTCGCCGCATATTCCGTGCCCTCGTGCGTCAGGTGCCACCCACATCGACAACAGATCGACGACCTCCGAGTCGGGGCTGGCTACAACCAGTCCAACCGGGTCCAGACCACCATGATCGACCGTCTAGAACGATGAGTTCCGGCTCGCCTCGGCGATTAGCGCGTCTGTGTCGCGTGGCAGGATGACGCCGACCTTTTCGGCAGCGTGGGCTGCCTTCTCGAAGAGAGCGAGGTAACCGGCGCCATTGCCGTAGATGACCCGGAGCTTCTCTGGTGCGAAGGGAAGGCAGGATCCGCCGAGGCGGCCCCCAATGTCGGGCGTACGCGGGATGGCACTGTTGTGAGCGATAGGGGCCTCGACCTGAGGTAGGCGGATGCCGCCTCGGGCGATGCCGTTCTCGTCGCGGATGATCCCCGGCGGATCACCTCCGAAGTCGATTCGCGGCTGGATCGGAGCAGGGCTGCCGCCCTGCACCCATCGATGCATGCTGTGGAACGCGGCGTCGTCAACGGGAGCCATGGGCAGCTCGTTAATGCCCACTTGGCCAGGCCGAGTGACGCTGAAGTCCCGCTCAGATGCGAGGGCCACCTTCTGGACCATCTGCAGCGAGATGTGACAAGTCCCGGCCACCTCCCAATATCGATACTGGTCGGTGTCGGGCTGGCGCACCCCATAGCACGGTGTTGCTTCGCATTCGGAGTTCACCACCAGGACCGGGACGTCAAGGTCGTCGCGCAGCAGGTGGGATCCGACCAACATCGGCCGTTCGATCGCCTCCCGACTGCCGGGAGGAGGCAGCGAGACGACCTCGTCACCGACCGTAAGGGGCGCCCCAGTACCGAAATACAAACTGAGGATGAATCCGTCGATGACCCCAACCAGAGGCTGCACCGCATTCAGATAGGTGGCAAGCCGTCCCGCCGACTGGGACGCCCCTTGGGCGACGAGGTTACGCACCTCTAGGCCGCCCATCGGGTCGACGGGTTCGCGTCCACGGTCAGAGCTCACGGCTCGGGCGACCTGGGTGAAGATATCGAATGAGTAGTCATCGCTCGGGATCGCAAGCGACCCATAGCACTGCCCATCCCATGCGATCAGCCCTTGCGGGCCATGGACGCCGACTCGTTGAGCGGTCACGGCCACGTAGGCATAGCCGCCTTCGAGGATCTCTAGGCTGTCGCCACCCCGGAAACCGTCATAACCTGCCGAAACATTGTTCCAGCACATGACCACCGTCCCGTTGAAGGCGGCCCGATCCTCGGGGCGAATGACGAGTAGTCGGGTCTTGTATGGCGCCGTCTCTACCGGGTGGACCTGCCAACGGCCGTCCCATCCCAGCTCGGCGCCCAGCGAGGGCGCGAAGCGGGAAGCAATGCCCTCGATGAAGAATTCGTCCTCCCGGTAGCCATATCGGCCGAGATCAGTCGACGGGCGGCCAAAGGCCCACCCGTGGGACCCACCCGTCACGGGGCCTGTCACCACGGTCCTGGCACCGTCGCTCATGTCCCTCTCCGTCTGGGCGTCCCGCGTCAATCGACGGGAATCGTGCAGTCCTCGATCCAACTTTCAACTTCCGCGAGTCGACCTGCTCGGCGGGCTTCCCGAACCCGGAGCGGCGGTTGAACGCATCGATCAGGGACCGATCGACGTCGGTATGGTCGTCGTAGATCTCAGCCGGTCGCGGGCCGATGCGATCGGCCACGGCGCGCAGCTTCGCCTGGTCGAGCCCCAGGCACTCGACTGCGTTCTCGCCCAGGATCAGGCGCAGCTCGTCTTCGGGAACGTCGCGAAAGATGGCGCGCAGCCACTGGAAGGTGTCGGGCCAGGTGCCTTCGGGGTGCGGGTAATCGGTCGCAAACAGGAACTTGTCCATCCCGATGTCATGTCGCATGGCCACCTCCGATGGCCGCGGTGAGCTCGGGGCGATCCAACAGTTGCGCTGGAAGTACTCGCTCGGTTTCAGCTCCAACCACGGGGAGACCTTCGCGACATGCGCGTCAAGATGGGCGAGGGTGGCTGGTAGCCAGTCCCCTCGAAGTTCGATGACCAAGACCTTCAGGGCCGGGAAGCGGTCGAACACACCGCCGACCATCAGATGCACCAAAGCCCGGCGCCCGCTGTGCAGGGCATTGGCCCCAAATCGCGCCGTCATGTTCTCGGGAGCCCCTCCACCCAGTTCGAGCAGTTCGTGGGCGGTGAGCGAGCTCACGTCGAGCGAAGCGAACTCCGGATTCTTGGAGACGAGTTCTTCCTTCATCCGGCTCTTCTGACGCAGCATGTCGAGGATCCGTCCCTGCTGGGAACCGAACGCGGCATGAATGACAAGGCTGAGACCGAACTCCTCGCACGCGGCCCAGAACGGGTCGAAATACGGGTCGTACAACTCGGGCAAAGCGGGATCGTGCACGGTGCCGGGCATGAATACCCCGACGAAGCCCGCCTCGGCCACCCACTTCAGCTCTTGGACCGTGGCGTCGAGATCGAGGCACGGACCTGGGTCGGCCACCGGAGCCAGCCGACCTTCACCCACGGCGGCGAAGTCCAGCAACCATCGGTGAAACGCCTTCGCGCCGGCGGCGCGCAACTCGGGAGCGTAGACGTCGTTGGAAATGGAGAAGAATGGTGTCGTCGCCAAACCGTGCCCGTTCAAGAGCAACTGCCCGGCTACGCCATCGGCGTCCATCTCCTCGAGAAGCCGCTGGGCGTCGAAGACGCCGTAGTGATCCAAGCTCCTTACCGGCGAGAATATGGCGTCACCTGCCAGGCACGCCCGCTCCGAGCGATTGGGCGGGCCTACGAGGAAGGACACCTCCTTGGTGGCCGTCTATACCAATTGAGCAACGGGATGACCAATCACTTCAGTTGCCCATCGCAGTGGGTCGTCGGTTGGCATCGAAGTTGCGGGTCGATCCGAGATTCTCACTGCCGAGCACCATCGGGAGGGAGTGTCCGTCTTCACTCCGGTTTCATTGGGTAACGACGTAGGGGCCTAACCGGCTTCCTGCATCTTGACCAGCTTGCACCCGACCGCTACTCCGGCTCCGGTGTCGTCGGCATGCTCGACATTGTTGCCGCACTCGAATGGGTGCACGACAACGTCGGCGCGTTTGGAGGCGATCCTTCCAACGTGACCATATTCGGGTGCTCCGGCGGCGGGATGAAGGCGTCGACGCTGATGGCGATGCCCTCGGCGCATGGCCTATTCCACAAGGCGATCATCGAGAGCGGGCCGTACGATCGCGGTGTTGAAGCCGACCGGGCGACTGACGTTGCTGAGCGGGTTCTCGCGGAACTGGGCCTCACCCCGGAACATCTCGACGAGTTGGGTGACGTCCGTCTCGATCGGCTGATGCAGGTTCAGACGACCGTGCTTCGTAGCCTCGAGGCAGAGGTGCTCGGGATGAATGGCGGCCTGAGCGAAGCCGGGCCTAGGAACTTCTTGGTGGGGGTCGCCCGGGGCGGGACCCTGTGGGACCTCGGACCGGTCGTCGATGGGGCGACCCTTCCGCAGCATCCCTTCGATCCCGTCGCGTCTCCGCTCGCGGCTGATGTTCCGCTGATCATCGGTAACAACAAGGACGAGTCGTCCATGTGGCTCTTGATGTACCCGAATGTCGATGAGGTCACCTTGGACGATCTCGAAGAGGTCGCCAGGGCCATCCGCGGTAATCAGGCTCCCGAGCTGGTTGCTCTCTATGGCAAGACTAGGCCATCAGCCACACCGACGGATCTCCTCGACTCGCTGGTCTCCACTGACGCCATGTGGCTCGACTCGATCCATATCGCAGAGCGCAAATTCGCTGGTGGCCCCGCTCCAGTGTTCATGTACCAGTTCGCGTACGAGTCGGACGTGCTGGAGGGAAGGCTCAAGGCGGCCCATGGCATGGAGGTGCCCTTTGTCTTCAACAACGTCGAGGATGCTCCGATGACCGGGACCCTACGTGAGCGCCTCGAGGTCGCTCGGGTCATGAGCGAGGCGTGGGTCACCTTTGCGCGGACCGGAGATCCAAACCATCCCTCACTGCCGAAATGGACGACGTACTCGCCCGGTGACCGCTCGACCATGGTCTTCGACACACGGTGCCGATTGGAGCCCGACCCGACGGAACTGCGAGAGGGACTCGACAAGCTGCGGATTACCTTCGCGCGCTGACGTCCGACGGGCACCGTCGCGTCACAGCTCTGTGAGGTCGCGTTCGATTTCGATGCTCCATAGCTCCCCCGCCCGGGTCATCTACTCCGTCGATGAGACCGAACGACACCACTGGGCGTACGGTTCCCATTCCTGGACCCAGCGCTTGCTTCAGTCCCGCATTTGGGGCCGCTCGATGCAAAGCCTTACAAGTGGCGTCGCTCCCTGATCTGCTTCGAGCGGGAGACCTCAAGCTTCGACGATGGAGTTCGGCCTACCTCGACGAACTGATGGCCGCCATCGCTCCGGCGTGAAGACGCAAGGCCGGTTTGGCTCGACGGCTCTGAGGTCCTCGTCCGCGGATGAATCGGCTGAGCGACCTGGATGATGCTCGGGCGGTTCCAGGGTCTCCAGCGCCCCCCTCAAAGCGCTTCTGGGTCCTTGGCCCTTTGCTCGCTGTTGTTCTCATCGCCAAGATACTGCCGTCCGGACCTGCGGGTTCTCGCGGATCTCCGCGGGAGGCCCCTGCGCAATGACCGAACCGAAGTCGAGCACGTAGATCTCACTCGAGAGACTGAGCACCATGCCGACGTCGTGCTCAACGAGCAGGAGCGACACCTTCTCCTCGATGACGGTGCGCCGCAACGCCCCGGAGAGCCGCTCCGCTTCGTGCCCATCAAGACCGGCCGACGGTTCGTCCAACAGCACGATGGCCGGTGCCGTTGCCAGTGCTCGACCGACTTCGACCAGCCGGCTGGTGCCCAACGGCAATACCCCCGCCGGCTGGTTCGCCACCTCGCTGAGCGACAGGAGCTCCAACAGCGAATCGACCCGCTCCATCTCCGCGGGATCGGGACGCTTGAGACAGCCGGCGGTAAACACGTCCTTCCACAGTCGGCTCCGGTAGTGACGAACCCGGTAGGCGAGCACCAAATGCTCCCGCACCGTCAAATCCAGGAAGAGCTCGGGCTGTTGGAAGGTCCGGGCCAGCCCAAGCCGAGCGCGAGTCTCAGAGCTCGCCTTGGTCACGTCCGTCCCGAGCAGGTTCACACGACCGCTGTTGGGACGAAGGAGGCCCGACATCACACCAAAGAGGGTGGTCTTTCCCGCGCCATTGGGACCAACGAGACCGACGAGGGCGCCGGCGGGAATGCTGATGTCCACTTCCGAAAGGGCCGTCAGGCCACCGAAGCGAACGGTCACGCTGCTCGCCGAGAGGACAGCCTGCGGCGCGGTGCCGTTGGCGGCCAGCGGCTCGGTGGTCGTCATCATGCATCTTTCCCCGCGGCTACCCGGGCACCGAGGTACGGCCAGCCAGCACCCGACTCGCGCCGTCGTTGCGCTCCGGGAGGCCCGCTCGGGCGCACATCACCATATGTCAGCATCGATGACCCCCACTCTCGAGAACGCATTCTGATGCCCCTGCTCACCCGACGTCGACCGGCTCGAGCGCCCCCGGCCGAGGTGTCTCCTCACCCGCGACCAGAGCGGTGGCCGGCCGCCGGATGGTCTTGAAGGCGACGTAACCGAACGCGAAATTCAGGAGGAAGAATGTGATCGCCAACCACAGCCACCACAGGTTACGGGCCGAGATGACGAGCGCCACAAACGCGACGAGATAGGCGGCCCCGCCGGCCCTAAGCCTGCTGTAGAGCACCGGAGAGGACACCCGGATCTGGGACATCATGGCGCGCACCCGCCGCGCTTGGAAGGTGAGCACGCCGTCGGGGAACTTCACGATGGCGATGGCACCCAACCCGAAACCGATGGCGATGAAGTTGCCGAAAACCTTGGGTAGGTAGACAAGGGCCAAGCCGCCGAGCAGGGTCTGGGAGAGGCCGGCGAAGATGGCAGCGGCATTCGAGCGGATGCCGCTGGTCACCAACACCACCAGCCAGACTTCCCCACCCAGCGTCGTATAGTTGCTGGTCAGGGAGCTCCCGAGGGTGATGGCCAGCAACCCGCCACCGATGCCGGCCACGAACGCGGCCAGGCCGGCCATCATGATCTTCATGCGCACCACGCTGATGCCCAGGGTTCTGGATCCGATGGGGCTGTGGCGGACAGCGCTCATGCCCATTCCGGTGGTCGACCGCCGCAAGTTCACGATCAAGATAGCGATCACCGCGAAGATGGCGATCGTCAGGTACACAAGGGCTCTGTCGCCTGCAGCGAATCGCGGAGGGGAGACCGGCGTGCCGGTGCCGTTGTTGAAGAAGAGCTGCCGGTTGAACACGACGTTTTCGACCAGCAGCCCGAAGGTCAGCGTCACCACGGCCACGTAGAGATCGCCCATCCGGATGGTGAGCCATCCGATGATGAGGCCGAAGGGCAGCGCAATCAGGCCGCCGATGAGCATCGAGAGCAGGATGGGGATGCCGTGATCGGCGGTTAGAAGGCCCGCGGCCATCCCACCCGCCCCGGCGAAGGTCGCCTGGCAGAGCCAGATCATGCCGCCCTCGCCGGTCACCAGGCTGAACGACAAGAAGATGACGGCGTAGGCGATCCCCTGGCCGACCAGCCCGAGCCAGAAGCTGTGCAGGAACAGCGGCAACGCCAACAGGCCGGCGAACGCAAACGCCGATGGTTTCCAACTCAGGGCGCCAAACCCAGTCTTGCCGGCCGTCGGGGCCGGATCGTTGCCATGTGGTGTGATGGCTCGGTCCAACGCCCCACCGACGCCTTGGACCTCGTCGATCGACCTGGATCGGGCGATGAAGTAGATGAGAAAGATGGCAATGACCAAGAACGGGATCGCCGACAACAGATCAGCGGTGTAGATGCTCCCGGGGGGCAACCAATACTGGAACAGCGCGCTCACGATGCCCATGCCCAGACCGACGGCAGCGGCAATCGGCAGGCTCTGCAGCTTGGCGGCGATGACGGCAGCAAAGGCGGCCACCATGACCAAGGTGATTTCGCCGGCGTCGAGACCGATGATCGGGGCCACGAGCACTCCGGAAAGCCCGGCCAGCGTGGTGCTTACGGCCCAGACCGCCGCCGACATCCTTCCGGGGTTGGTCCCCGACAGCGACGTCATCGCCGGAGAGTCCACGAGGGCCCGAATCTGCAGTCCGACGTCGGTGTACCGAAGGATAATGAAACCGGCCACGAGGATCGCAACTACGCAGCTATAGACGATGACCTGATCCAAGGTGACGGGAACACCGATGACGTCGAAACACGCGTACGGGCTCGGGTGCGAGACCCGGTGCGCTCAGGATCTGCTGATTTCCGAAGATGACAGTGTCGGTCGGCGGCAACCCCACTGAGATTCCGATGGTGGCCAGGACCTTGATGAGGGTCGAGGACAGGCGCATCAGCCGGAACAGGCCGAAATACAGGACCAAACCGAGAATCGGTCCGAGCCCCAGAATCGATAGCAGCGCCGCGTACAAGATTGGCCAGGAGTGCTGGGTGTTCAAAAAGTAGTAGAAACGTGCGACCGTGTAGGCGATCGCTCCGAAGCTGAAGTTCAAGATGCCCGCCGACTGGTAGGTCACCACCAGCCCGGTGGCCGAGATCGCGTAGATCCCGCCTAATACGAGCCCCGCCACAATGAATTGAAGCACGGTCCCCCAACCAAATTCCCTGGTCGGAGCTTCGGTTTAGTCCACACACCGGAACTCCAATGCCGCTCTCAAGGTTACGCCCTGTTATTGACGACCCGCGCTTGTGTCACGTGATCGAGCGTTTCGGGACCGTAATCGAGCGTTTCGGGACCGTAATCGCTTGCTGTTTGCGGCGCAAGCGAGCCATGACGCTGAACGTGGCGGGCGCACGACGCGTCGTGGCCGTGGCACCGGGTCGAGTTCGTCGAGTCCTGGGCTCCACCAACAGGCACACCAACTCGCATACTCGGAGGTCCTGAAGGACCTGGCACTCGAGGACCAGGCGATGATCATGGGTGGATCCTTCGAGAAGGCGATGGGGGTCGGCAAGTACGCCAAGCACGCGTAAAGCCGAACCAGGCTCGGTGGCGATCGGGCGAGGACTCACGAGGCGTCGGGTTGACGCCGGTCGAGGTCGATGTGGGAACCTTCGTCTAGAGAGCACGTTGCGAGTCGTGACCGGACGCAACCGAAACCGAGGACATGGAGCATGGAATTAGATCTGACGGCCGATCAGGAGCTCTTCGCGCAGACGACCGCCAAGTTCCTCGATGACAAGGCCAGCCCTAATGATTTGCGGGCCCTAAGGCATGATCCGACAGGTTTCTCGCCGGCCTACTGGCGGCAGGGAGCGGAGCTGGGTTGGACGTCACTGCTGGTTTCTGAGGAGGACGGTGGCGGCAGCATCAGCGGCGGCGGGGTGACCGATCTGGCCTTGGTGTCCCACCAATTCGGCCGTTACGCGGCCCCCGGGCCGCTACTGCCCACCAACGTAGTGGCTGCCGCACTGTCACAGCTCGGTTCACCGGAGCAGAAGGCCGGCATGCTACCGGGTCTGTTGACCGGGGAGACGGTTGGCGCGTGGTGCTGGGCCGAGCCGCCACCGGATGACCGATTAGGGAAGGTTACGATGACCGCGTCGGTCACCGACGACGGCTACGTGCTGAACGGTCGAAAGGGTCCGGTGGAGGCCGGTGCACAAGCCGATCATCTCCTTGTGGTAGCTAACACCGACGAGTCTCCCGTGCAGCTCTTGGTACCCGCCGGGACGCCCGGAGTGACCGTAGTCCCGGCTCAGGGCCTCGACCTCACGCGGCGGTTCGCCGAGATCCATTTCGAGGACGTCCGGGTGCCCCGTGCGTCACTCCTCGGCGACGCGTCGAGCGTTGTAGATGACATCGAACGGCAGTTGCAGCTCGCCAATGTGATTCAGATGCATGAGATGGTCGGCGCTATGGAAAAAGCCTTCGAGATCACCATGGAGTGGATGTTCAACCGGTACTCATTCGGCCGACCGCTGGCGTCGTACCAGGAGCTGAAGCACCGTAGTGCCGACATGAAGGCCTGGATCGAGGTCGGGCATGGCATCGCAGACGCTGCTACCCGCCGCGTCCAAGGCCGCGACGACCGAGCGAGCGAGTACACGAGCGCCGGCAAGGCCTACTTCGGCGTCTACGGCGTGGACGTGCTGCAGGACTGCGTGCAGATCCATGGCGGCATCGGGGTGACCTTCGACCACGACATGCACCTATATCTCCGCCGGGTGGTCGTCGACTCGCTGCTGTTCGGGACGGTCTCCGATCACCGCCAGCGGCTCACCACTCTGTTGGAGAAGCAGGAGGATGCAAGTGCCTGAGGTGAACGTCGAGCCAGTCGAGGACTTCCGTAGCCGACTTCGCAAATGGCTGACGGACGGAATGCCGCGCTCCGAGCGACTGGCCTGGGGAATGGGGCTGGCCCAGGGTCGGCTCAGCGATGACGAAGAACTCGCGGATGTCGCGCACCAAAGAGATCTGCAACGTCGGCTGTTCGACGCCGGGTTCGCGGGGATCTGCTTCCCGAAAGAGTACGGAGGCCAGGGCCTGACCCCTGCTCACCAGCAAGCCTTCAACGAGGAGATCTGGCCATACGAATACCCGTCTCGCTTCCAGGTACCGACGCTGCAGCCGTGCGCCACCGTGATTCTCGACTACGGAACGGAAGAGCAAAAACGCCAGCACATCCCGGCCATCCTTTGCGGCGAGGAGATCTGGATGCAGCTCCTGTCCGAACCGACGGGTGGATCCGATGTCGCTGGCGCCCAGACCACGGCCGTGCGAGACGGTGACGAATGGGTGCTCAACGGTTCGAAAATCTGGACGACCGGTGCGTGGTGGGCGGACTGGGGACTCTGCTTGGCGCGCTCGAACTGGGACGCGCCGAAACATCGTGGCCTTACCGTGTTCATGCTGCGCATCCATCAGCCGAACATCGAGGTCCACCGTATCGAGATGCTCAACGGGTCGCGGGAGTTCTGCCAGGAGTTCCTCACCGATGTGCGCGTCCCGGACACCGACCGGATCGGTGAGGTCAACCAGGGATGGACCGTCGGCAGCCGATGGATGTTCTACGAGAAGAGCTTCGGCATGTTGGCCTTCACCACCCGGCCAACCCCGCCTGCCGGTGTCGAAGCCAGTGGCGGTTTCCGGGCAGGAGGTGCCGGCGCGGCCTATGTCGGCGAGGCTCGCCGGGCCGGACGGCTCGACGACGCGGCGGCCCGCGAGCTCATCGGCGAAGCCCACGCTCTCAGCCTGGCTTCAAGCGAGGGTATTTTGCGGATCGGGAAGGCTATGGCCACCGGGAAGCTGAGCGATCAGGCCGCCGGTCTCACCAAAATCATCGGAGGAACGCTCGGCATCCGTCAGTCCAACATCGCGCTGCAGCTGACCGGATCGTCAGCGGCCGCGTGGACTGAGGAGAACAAGACAGCCGGGGAACGAGGGACCGCGTTTCTCGTCCGTCAGTCCGGGCAAATCGCAGGAGGAACGCTAGAGATGGCACGGAACGTGGTGAGCGAGCGGCTTCTCGGAATGCCGAGAGAACTCACGGTCGACCGCGAGGTGCCATTCCGCGACGTCCCGCGTGGTCCGTCCGCTCACTGAGTCGAATCGATGCGTAGTGTCAATGCCCTCCGACATCGTCACCGTAGACGCCAACTCGCATTTGGGCGGAGCCCACGGATCTCTTCACGAAGGGGCGGCCAGCCGCCCTGAATGATCGCATCTTTTCATCTGGCCGAATCCGGAACGGCCACGCTCGATAAGCACTACGCACCCGAACTGACAAGGCATGACCCATCGGGAGCAGTATGCGCTGACTCAGTTTGCCCGACGGCGCAACCGCGAACACGAAGCGACGTCAGGAACGTGCATGCAGCCCAGGGGCACCGCTTGCCGCCGACGTCGACCGGCCTCTAACGGCCCGCCGCCGCCCTTCAGGGCCGCGGCAACTAGTGGCCCGGCCAACGGGTGGCACGACGACGAAGCCGGGTCGCCTCCGTCGCCCACGTCGGCGGGCCAAATCCCAACGGTGGCACCCGTCCGGCTGCCGTTCTGCCACCTCGATGCGAGCACGCCGACGAGCGAACGTCTTCGACAACGGTCGCTGGTCGCTCCACACGAGGCGGTCTCCCGGCGGCCGACGCCATCGCTGGACGGCGTCCATCTCCATACGATAGGAAGGGTGCGAAGCCACGAGGCACTGGCCTCGGGAAAGACAATCCGTGCTCGGGGGGATTGCGAAATGGCCGATGACGAGCTTTTCTTCATTCGGGAACGACAACTGGACTACCCGGTCTTCGACTCCGACAACCATATGTACGAGAACACCGACGCGTTCACGAAGTTCATTCCGTCCGAATACAACGGCATCGTGAAGTACATTGAGGAAGGCAACCGGACCAAACTCACCGTTAAGGACCAGATTAGCCGCGCCATCCCGAACCCGACGTTCCAACGGGTCGCGCCACCTGGCGGCCAGAAGGACGACCCGCTCCAGCGCCGTTCGATATCAGGCCTCGACGCCTTCTTCAATGTCGAGCCCCGGTACAAACTGATGCAGGAGTTCGGTATCACTAGATCATTGATGTGGCCCACGCTGGCCAGCGTCATCGAGCAGGCGATGCCGGAGGATCCGCTGGCAACGCATGCCGTCCTCCACGCCCTCAACGAGTGGATGTATGAGCACTGGACGTTCGGCTACGAGAACGCTGTCTTCGCCACGCCAGCGATCGGCATGGCGATCGTGGATCGCGCCCTCAAGGAACTCGAGTGGGTGACTGATCGAGGCGCGCGGATTGTCTACATCCGTCCAGCGCCAGTATTCGGTTTTGGCGGGCCCCGGTCGTTCGCTCTTCCGGAGTTCGACCCGTTCTGGGAGGCCATGCAGGAAAAGGGGGTTGTCGTTGGGCTGCACAACACCGTGAATATGCGCTACTCCGTCGACCTGGCAGAGCTCGACGGTTCGCGGGAATCGGGCGGCTACTTCGACCGCCCCTACGGCGCATCGGCACCGTTCCGCGCGCTGGCAACGCCGCGCTCGCAATCGAGCGACCTCATCGCGTCGATGATCGGCCACGGCATGCTCTCTCGCTTCCCGCGACTGAAGGTGGTGATCGTCGAACACTTCAACGAGTGGACCCGTCCGATGCTGAACCACTTCGCCGATGCCTACGAACGCGCACCCGCCCTTTTCGACGAGGATCCACTCGAGGTGCTGCGCCGGAACATCTGGATCCACATCTTCCGCGATCCAAACCCAGTAGAGCTCATCGGAATGCTCGGCGTTGCCAACAGCATGTTCGGCTCGGACTTCCCGCATCCCGAGGGACTGCGTGACCCACTCGCCTTCTCCGACGACATCGCGTCGCTTCCGATCGAGGATCGGCGGGCAGTCATGGGTGGCAATCTCGCTCGTCTCATGGAGGTCGGATAGCGAACGAAGGCCTCGACGGAACGACCCCAGGAGTTCGCGCCGTCAATAGTGTCGGATGAAAGCGGCTGTCGTCGCCGCAGCCGATGCCGCCGTGAGAAGAAAGGCGATCCTGCAGATCAGAGGATCATGCATCGGCGATCAGCAGGGCGTGAGCCTGAAGCTGCCGGCATCACGGGCCTCGATCAAGACGGCGGGCCGCCAAGGGAACCCTTCGGTGCCTCTTTCGGGAAGTCCACATCCGCCGAGCTGTTGTCGGAGTTTCTGTGCCAACGGCGGGTCGTGAGCATCCAGCGGCTGACGGGACCCCGTTTGTCGGTCCACCCGCTATGAGCATGCGGGTTGGTGTTGGTTGTCCCAGTTCCTTTTGAACTTCTCGGGGGTGAGCCCACCGAGAGAGGAGTGGGGCCGATAGGTGTTGTACTCGATCCGCCAGGCTTCGACAATGACCTCGGCTTCGATGAGGCTGCCGAACTCCTCGACGTTCAAGAGCTCGTCACGGGCCCGACCGTTGAAGGATTCGACATAGGCGTTCTGCCAAGGAGAACCCGGCTCGATGTAGAGGGTCCCAGGGCCAGAGAGCCGGCACCAGTCCCGCAGCGCCCAGGCGACCAGCTCGGGTCCGTTGTCCATCCGCAGGTACCCGGGCGCACCACGCTCGGCACAGAGTCGCTCGATGACCGAGACCACCTCGTCAGAGGTGCACGTCCTGGCCACCTCCATGGCGAGCGCCTCTCGGGTGAACTCGTCGACGACGTTGAGGATCTTCAACCGGCGCCAGTCGGCGGTCTCGTCGAACTGGAAGTCAAGAGCCCAGACGTGGTTCGGGCGTTCGGCACAGAGACGCTCGGGGTTCTGGGGTCCCAGGCGCCGGTGCTTCTTGCAGGTGGGGGGCCTACGCAAACCCTCTTCTCGCCACAGCCGGTGGGTGCGCTTCTTGTTGATCGTGACCCCTTCACGCACCAGCAGATCGTGGGCCTTGCGCCAACCCCAGCGGGTGTGCCGACGGGCGATCTGGCGCAGGCGCCGACGGAGCTTGGCCTCGTCGTCTCCGACGGGTCGAGCGGGCCGCCGATTGGTGGAGCGGTGCTGGCCCACCACCTTGCAGGCCCGACGCTCAGAGACCCCGAAACGCTGCTGGAGGACGGTGGTCGCCCTCCGACGGCGCTCCGGGGTCAGAAGTTTCCCTCAGCCAACTCCTTGAGCATGTCGATGTCGAGGGCTTGTTCGGCGACGAGCTTCTTCAATCGGCCGTTCTCCCGCTCGAGCTCGCGCAGGCGCTTCATATCGTCGCCCTTCATCCCTGCGTATTGGGCCCGCCAGCGGTTCCAGGTCGACTCGGCGATCTCGAGGTGGCGCAGCACCTCGGTCATTTCCTGGCCTTCGTTCAGCAGCCGCTCGCCCTCGCGGACCTTGCGCAGGGCTTGTTCGGGGGTATGTCGATGGCGCTTCATCGTTATGGTCATCCTTCCACTTTGGGGTTTGGATGCTCACAACGGGTGGACCGAATTCAGGGGATCACGTCACGGCCATCGCGCTTCTCGTAGGTCTCGTAGTAGTAGCCGTAACCGTGCGTCCGGGTCACCTGATCGCCGTTCTTGGAGATGCCTCCAGCGCTCATTGCCCAGATACCACGTGCCTTGGTGGGCGATTCGAGATGATCTCCGGTTCGTATCCGCGGCTAACATTCGCGGCATGTCTTCCTCAGACCACGATCACGACCACGAGATTGCGATTAAGGGTGGGTCGTTCTCGCTTAGCGATCTCGGTCATCTCCTCCCGGGCATGGCAGAGGTCATGCCTCTCATCGGCGAACGCATTTGGAAGTGCTATTACGCCGGCAAAGCCAAGAACAAACCTCTTGCCCGGTTCCAACTCTCCGAAGCGGTGAACCTGATGCAAAAGGGTGCCATTCTGCGGCCGAAGTATGCCGAGAACATGGACAAGTTCATCGATGACAAGGTTGGGACCGTCAAGAAGTGCATCGAGACGGACGATTGGGAAGGCTTTGAGCCGGCGTTCGCTGCCATGATCGACTCCGCGAACGGGTACCACGAGGAGTACGACAAGGGCTTCCTACGGTGGAAGCTGCCCGACCAGCCTCCACCGGATCTCGACCTCACGCCGATTTAATCGCCAATTTAATCCGGCGGGCGTTAGCCCCCGGGAGTCAGCTCAGCGAGTATTCGGGGCCGGATCCGCCTTCTGCTGGGGTCAACCGCCCTCCTTTGGCCGATATCGCGCCACATTGAACGCAATTCGACGGCGTGACCCGCACGTAAGCGAGTCCATCGTCTCCCTCGGCGTCCACCTCATATACCCGAGCCGGACACATGTACGACCACATTCGGGCAATATCCCCCGGAACTCGGTGTTGCAGCCGCAGATGGTCGGGCTGATCATCTCGGGTCTCGTTCCCTGACGCAAACACCGAGGAGAGCTTGTCGAAGACCAGCTTGCCGTCAGGAGCGGGGTACTGGACGGCGCGGTTGGACTCGATGAGTTCCTGGTCATCATCGCGTTCGTTGGTCATCCGGCCGACCTGGACCCGACCCTTCGAAACGATCATCGCGCCAGCCAGCGCACCCCCTAGGAAGAAGCCTCGGCCGAATACCCGTCGAACGTCGCGAACCTCGTACAAATCGGACCAGATGAAGCTCGATCGAACGGCGCGGTCGTAAGACTCGAGTTTGCCACCCCCGGCAAGATCGCCCTTCGCTGTCCGCTTGATCGCCTCGAACGCAGACTCAGCAGCGAGCCGACCCGACTCAACGGCGTAGTGGATCCCCTTCAGTGTCGGGATGTTGACCATGCCGGCACCATCGCCACATAGCAGAAGTCCAGGGGCGTGAAGCTTTGTGGGCAGCGCATGGAATCCGCCGCTCGGGATCGTCTTGGCCCCCCACTCGAGCCGCTCTCCTCCTTCCAACAACGGCTGAATCTTCGGATGGGTCTTCAACTCTTGCAGAAGATCGTGCACGGAGAGCTCAGCGTCTCGGTAGTCGAGTCCGACCACCATCCCGATGGTCAACATGTCCCTGCCGTTCGGGTAAATGAACGACCCTCCGAACTCCCGGTACTTGGCGGCGGTGCGAAGGGGCCAGCCCATTGTGTGGATGATCCGGTCGAGTGGTGACTCGATGCGCCACACCTCTTTGACGGCTAGTTCATAGACTTGAGGAGCCTTCGGTCGCAACCCGAAGTGGTCGAGCGCCACCCCCGTCAGGTGTCCCTGGGTCCCTTCAGCGAGCACTGTGATCTCCGCGACGATATCGGCGCCCCGCTCGAAGTTCCTAAGTTCGGATCCATCGGCGGCGCGCCCCTTGTCCGCAGTCCGAACACCGACCACCCGGCCATTTTCGACGAGCAGGGAGCGCCCTGGCGTCTCCGGAAGGAGCATCGCGCCCGCTTCCTCGGCACGGGCGGCGAGCCATCGCCCGAGTTTGGACAGCGAAACAATGACGTTGCCGTGGTTGCGCATCGGTGGCGGAGGGGGTATCGGAATGGCCTTCGTCCGAGTCAAGACATACGCGGACTCGCGGTCCACCGGGCCGTAGTTGGGGATACTGTCAATTTGGAACGAGTCCCCGAAGAGCGACTTCAAGGAGCGAGGGTTGACCACTGCTCCGGACAGCAGGTGGGACCCAGGCTGCTTGCCCCTGTCGATTATCGCCAGTGGCACATCGCCCAGCAGCTCCGCGGTTTCTGGGTCAGCTTCCAGCAGCTGCCCAAACCGGACCGCGCAGGCCAGCCCGGCCGGACCAGCGCCGACCACGAGGACTCCCACCTCGATCCGCTCCTCGAGCGGATCGGTGGGCACGGTGATGAACTCCGCTGCTTGGAACGGCGGTGGATAGTCCGACGGTTTGAAGGTCACTCGCGACGGCGCTGTTCGACAAGTTTGGTCAGCTTGGGAACTATCTCGAGCACGTCGCCCACGACGGCCAGGTCACTGAACTCAAAGATCGGCGCTCCCGGGTCCTTGTTGATCGCAATGACGACTTTAGAGCTCTGCATACCAACCTTGTGCTGTACGGCCCCGGAGATGCCGAGAGCGACGTAGAGGCGGGGCGACACGGTCTTCCCGGTCTGGCCGATCTGGAAAGAGTGGGGCCGCCAACCGGCATAGACCGCGGCACGAGTAGCGCCAACGGCCGCGCCCAGAGCAGCGGCCAGCTGCTCCGCCAACGAAAAACTCTCGGCCGACCCGAGACCCATGCCGCCGGCCACGATCGCGTCGGCGTCCTCGAGCGATGGCCCCTCATCAAGCTGCTCGCGGTGCTCCACCAATGTCGCTCGTAGCGAATGGTCCTGAAACTCGACCGCCACGTTCTCGATCCGAGGCTCGGCCACGGGCGCCTCGACAGCATCGAATGACCCTGATCGGAAGACGGCAAGACGCTGCTCGGAGCGCCATCCGACCTCCACGAGGATCGAGTCGCCCAGTGCCAAACGTCTTCCCACCAGCTGGCCGTCCTCTGCCTCGATGTCCACGAGGTCCCAGTTCACCCCAGCGTCGAGTCGGGCCGACAACCCCGCCGCGATGTCGGCCACCAGCACGGAGTTTGAGAACAGGATGGTGTCGTAGCCAGCGTTGCGCGCCGTGTTGGCGATCACGTCGACCCGTGGCTGTGGGAGGGGCGACTCCAAAGAAGGTGCGCTCGCAACGTGCACTGTCGCGGCACCGAAACGGGCGGCTTCCGAGGCGAGGCCGTGGACCTCCTCCCCTCCGATAAGCAGGGCCGCAACATCATCGACTCCGAGCGAGATGGCCTTGGTCAGTACACCGAGGGATCCCTTGTGGAGCTGGTCGCCGTGATGCTCAACGAAAACGAGAGTGTTCACAGGAGCTGCTTGTCCAACAAGAAGTCGACGATGGCCTGCGGCGCATCGTCGTCGTTCTCGACCCGAGCCGCGGCGGTCCGTGCCGGCGGGTCCGCAACCCTAATCACCTCGGTAGCTGAGCCGATGTCGCCAACCTCAGAAGGGTCGAGGTCGAGGTCGGCCAACGACAACAGCTCAAGTGGTTTTTTCTTCGCATCTATCCTTCCCCGTAATGACGCGTACCGCGGTTCGTTCAGCGCGTCGCTCACAGACACCACGGCCGGTAGCGGTGTCTCGATCACATCGTCACCGAACTCTGACTGCCGGACTACCCGAACTTTGTCGTTGTCAACGGTCAATTCGACTGCTTGAGAGACGACCGGACAACTGAGTCGCTCGGCAACAGCCGCCCACAACATGGCACCCGACCCGTCGCTGGCCTGCTGTCCAAACACGGTCAGATCTGCGGCTTCCCGCGCAATGATCGCAGCCAGGACTCGACTCGTAGCCACCAGATCAGAGCCCGCCGCCGCCGGATCGCTTACCAGGATCGCACGATCGGCGCCGAGCGCCAGGGCCGTCCTCAGAGACTCAACCGCCTCGTTCGGGCCCATCGACACGACCACGACGTCGCTGGCACTCTCATCCTTCAATTGCAATGCCCATTCGATGGCGTTGAGGTCGACATCATTGAGTTCACCCACTCCCGAGCGGTCCAATCGGTTGGTACCGGGGACAAGACGCAGGCGCCCTGCGGGAACATGTTTTACACAGACGGCGATCTTCATGAGGGTTGGATCGTACCCAAGCTCACATCTCCCCGAAGGGTGCCCTCGTCCGAATGATGGAACTATCGGCGTGCACGACGCCTCTGGGGAGTGCGCTCGAACCCGAGGTATACACCCACAGTCGTGAGGTCCGCCGCCGTCACCGCCTCCTCCTCGGCGGTCAAGAGCGCATCGCTGATCGGCGCGCCGACGGGGTCATCGAGGTCCAAGGACACCGGCATGGCCCATGGCCGGTCCGTGTCACCGCAGATCCAGATCGAGCGGAGGAAGGGCGGATCGGCCAAGAAAAGATCCGGGCCTACTGAGTCGGTCAGCCCGGGGGCGACATGCTCGAGATGCGCCGCCACATCCTTGCCAAGCATGGTCGGCCCCGCGATCAAGACGCCCACATCCACAATCCCGAGCACCGTGCGAGCTCCGACGCGGCGTAGATCGTCGAGAACGGCAGCACCGAGGCTCCGATCCTGGCGCCCAGCCAGGCCACCAGCCGCTCGACGCTGTAGGTGTAGAAGAGCCCCACCCGCGCGCCCTTGCCGATCCCGGCCACGACCATCTTTTTTGGCGAGGGCTCTCGATGCCTGATCAACCTCCGCGTAGGAGTTCCGGTGGTCGTGCAGCACGATGACGTCAAATTACTTCGTGGCGGCAGGCCGGACGCCGAAGCAAAAGTTGTGGCATCGTGTGGGCCATGATGGAGTCCGAGATCGTCCTCCGAGCCGAGAACCTCGACGTTCGCTACGGCGCCTCGCGGCTCTGTTCGACCTGTCCATCGACATTAGAGCTGGCAGCGTCTTGGCCCTCCTAGGTCCCAACGGCGCCGGCAAGAGCACCTTCGCCCGTGCGCTTTCGGGCCTCGTCCCCCTCACGGCGGGGCGGATCGAGTTTGCCGGCCAAGACATCAGCCGTTGGCCGGCCCACCGGCGGAACCTGGCTGGCTTGACCTACATCCCCGAAGGCCGCGGCATCTTCCCGGGACTATCCGTGATCGATAATCTGCGCATGGCCGTCCGCCAGTCCGGTGGCCGATCCGCCCGTGAGGAGGCCATCGGGCGGGCCATCGAGCTATTCCCGATCCTCGGCCGGCGACGTCACCAGCAAGCCGGCAGCCTTTCGGGAGGTGAGCAGCAAATGCTCGCGCTCGCCCGGGTACTCGCCGTCCAGCCCAAGCTGATGATCGCCGACGAGATGTCGCTCGGTTTGGCCCCGATCGTGGTCGACGTCGTGTTCGAGAACCTCGAGCGCGCTCGCGAGTCCGGCATCTCGGTCTTGCTGATCGAGCAGTTCATTCACCGGGCCCTGGCCATGGCCGACGACTGTGTGATCCTGGAACGGGGCCGGGTCGGTTGGACGGGTCCCGCCTCCGAAGCGGGCCCCGAGGTCCTGGGTCGCTACCTCGGAGAGGCGACGGCCTCCCTCTAGGCCCCTGCTGCGTCGGCCACCGTCTCCGCGTCGGTCGAGAACCCCTCGCCGAGGCACGCTGCCTTCAGCACCGCAAGACTGAGGATGAACTCCCCGTTACCGATCTATACGAGCTTCCAACGAGCCATGAGGTCTGAAAAAGGCCGAGCCGAGAGATGGTCGTCGAGGGTGATGGGTTCGCGGTATGCCGCGAGCGGGTTCAACCCGCGTTGCGCCGACTGTTGACGGCCAGGGGACCAGCTATGCCCTTGCCGTCCCGTAGAGGTGCATATGGCGACGGCCGTGCATGGCCAGCCAGTTGTCTGGCGGGCGAACCAGCTCGAAGCCGTGGTCGAACCCCACCCGATCGCCGGCGGCCCACTCCGACCTCGGAGCGCCGCCTCGGGATGCGCGCGTCAGCCATCTGACGGATCACCTTGGCCAGTCGCAGGGATACGCACCGGAAGGCCCGACTGAAGGAGGAGTGGGCGGCTGACTCAATCGGTGACAACCGCTTAGAGCGAGATCAGATCCGATAAATCAGATCCGATTCAGAGCGCACCTTGGCGTTTGGCCCGGAGTTGTAGTCTCGAGCGGGACCGTGACCTGGTCTATTCGAGTCTGGTCTTTGGAATCGGGACCAACGGCCTTACGTCTTAGGGGTATCGAGGAAGCACAGTAGAGACGCAGCGGCTGCGAAAGCGCCCATCAGAACGCCATCACGGTGAACCAACAATAATGGGCCGCAGCCCGCCGACTGACTAGCGGTGACCGAATGGAGGCCCATGACCAACATGACAGACGAGTCCAGCAGGGGGCCCTCTGTCTGGGAGCGGCAGCTCTGGACCCACCTGACCAACCATATAGAGGCCGAGCGCGGCTTGCTAGAGGAATACTCGGCGGCCGCAGAGCACACTCAGTCAAAGGCCTTCAGCTATGTCGTGAACCTGCTCATCGAAGACGAGATTCGTCACCACCGGATCTTCAATGAGTTTGCCAAGTCCCTGGAGACCGAGGCCTCACTTAGGCGCGAGGATCCAATCGTCCCGTACCTGGACTTCGATCAGGCCGACCGCGCTGCGGTACTCGATTACACACAGCGGCTCTTGAAGAACGAAGAACAGGATGCCCGTAAGCTCAAGCAGCTCCAACGTGAGCTGCACGACGTGAAGGACACCACGCTGTGGAGCCTTCTGGTCGACTTGATGCAACGCGATACCCAAAAGCACATTGCGCTGCTTCGCTTCGTGAAGAAGCATGCCGGCTAAGATTCGTCGCCGTCGCTGCTTCCTGCGGCTGAATAGACATCAACCACGCCCAACGGCACCAGCCTGGCACCGGTACCGCCCGGAGCAGTTCGAGTACCGCCCGGAGCAGTTCGAGTGGTGGCATCAACCCGCAAGGACCGGTCCTTACTAGTTCGTCCGACCGCCGGGGCGACAACGGGTGGAGCGAGCGGGCCATCGTCTACGCCGGTGGTGCCGGTGCTTCGTCGTTCATCGGGTGGCCGTTGCTTGTGCCGAAGCTCGCCGAGTGGGCAGGGTGCGAAGATCGGCACGTCGGTAGCGTGAACCAGCCTGCAAACGGGTGCAACTTCAGTGGCGACGTGTACTATCGGCGTGCCTCACAGACCAGAGGGGGAACGATGACCGCGACCGAATCGGACCTGCGCTACATCGACTCGGACGGGCACATCCTCGAGCACCCGACCGCCATGCCCGACTACGCCCCGGCGGAGTTCCGCGACCGGATCTGGCACATCGAGACCGACGCCGACGGCAACGAGTTCCTGCACTACGACGGCAACGTCGGGCCCGCCAACGGCCTGGCCGCCGCAGGCACCGCGGGATTGTCCGACGAGGAGCGGGCGCGTGCATTCCGCGGGGAGATGCGCTACACGGAGGTTCGGCCTGCTGCATACAACGCCAAGGCGCGCCTCGAGGACATGGACGAGGACGGCATCGACCTGGCGGTCCTCTACCCGACGATGCTGTTGGGCCTGCAGGGAATGACGGACGTGCCCTTCACCGTGGCACAGGCGCACGCCTACAACCTCTGGGCATCGGACCACACGCAAGAGGGCGGGGGCCGGCTATTCGCGGCGGGGGCCGTTCCGGCCATGCACGCGCCCGAAGACGTGCAGGGCGTCGCCGACGAGATCCGTGCCGTCGCCCAGATGCCAGGCATGGTCTCGGTGTTCATGCGCCCCAACCCTGCCGTCGACTGGAAGCACTTCAACGACCCCCTCTACGACCCTCTCTGGCAGGCGAGCCAGGACACCGGGCTTCCGATCGCGATGCACCCTTTCCTCACTCCCGACCTCCCCGGTGCGTGTCAGGGGCTGCGCCTCCCGCCCGGCGTGCTCTTCAGGCAGGCGCTTGCCAACTCGGTCGACGTGATGGACGCGATCATGTGGATCACCGCGGGCGGCGTGTGCGAACGCTACCCCGACGCGAAATTCATCTTCCTCGAGGCCAATGGCGGATGGATCGTCCCGTGGCTCGAGCGGCTCGACCACCACTGCCGCAAGTTCCAGTGGGAGGTGCCAAATCTCGAGCTACTCCCGTCGGAGTACTTCCGGCGCCAGTGTTGGATCAGCTTCGACCCTGACGAGTCCATGCTCGGCTTCACCGCGCGCTCACCGCTGGTGGGCGCCGACCGCATCATCTGGGCGTCTGACTACCCGCACCCGGACGCGAAGTTCCCCGGTGTCACAACGGAGCTGACCGAGGCACTCCACGGCCTCACGCCGGAGGAGCAGCGCGCGATCACCTCGGAGAGCGCCATCGCGCTATACGGCATCGGCGGCTGACGGACGCACAATGAAGGACCCCGGTCCGGCTCCGAAGCGGACGGGGTCCTCGTCCTGCTGATGCGCTCAGCTCCAGGAGATGCTCTTCAGCTCCGTGAAGGTCTCGAAGCCGTGGTGGCCCCACTCGCGGCCGATGCCGCTCTGCCGGAAGCCGCCAAAGGCCCCAGTCTGACCGATGCCCGACATGCTCTGACCCCAGCCCGGGCCCTGGCCGTTGCCGGGGCCGAGGTCGGTAAGCCGGGCGTTGCCGACGCCCTGGGCATTCATGTATCCGGCGCGCACCTGGCGGGCGATATTGAACGCCCGTGAAGTCGACGCTGCGACGACGCCGCCGCCGAGCCCATAGATCGAGTCGTTGGCAATGCGGACCGCGTCGCGATCCTCACCCGAGTAGGGGATCACGGTCATGACCGGACCGAAGATCTCTTCCTGGGCGATGCGCATGTCGTTGGTGCCGATGAGGACGGTCGGCTCGTAGTAGAAGCCCTTGTCGAACCCGTCGGGGCGCTTCGCGCCACAGACCACCTCAGCGCCCTCGTCGATGCCGGATTGCACGAGTGCCTCGACCCGGTCGCGCTGTTGCGCGCTGATCAGCGGTCCTAGGTTCACGGTGGGGTCGGCCGGGTCGCCGATCTTGACGCCGGCGAGCGCGGCGTGCACGCCCTCCTTGTACGCGTCGAGGAACTTTTCGGGTAGCAGGAGGCGGGTCTGGATGACGCAGCCCTGACCGCAGTTCGCGAGCACCGCGCCGAAGCCGATCGAGCGGGCGTATTCCTCGGTGACGTCGTCGAGGACGACCATCGCGGACTTGCCCCCGAGCTCGAGGTGGAGCCGCTTCATGGTCGGGGCGCCGGCGGCCATGATTCGGCGACCGGTCGCGGTCGACCCGGTCATCGTGATCATGTCGACGAGCGGGCTGGTGGTCAGCTGCTCACCGACTTCCACGTGACCGGTCACGACGTTGAACACGCCCTCGGGCAGGCCGGCCTCCTCGGCCGCCTGCGCGATGAGGAACGCGTTGAGCGGCGTCCATGGGTGCGGCTTGAGCACGACGGTGCAGCCTGCGCCCAGCGCAGGAGCGGACTTCACCGCGTTGAGGAAGAACGGCACGTTGAATGGCGTGATCGCGCCGACGACACCGACCGGCTCGCGCACGAGCGCGCTCCCGCCCATCCCCGTGGGGCCTGCTGTCGGCGCGTTTACCTCCATCCACTGGAAGCCGGTCTCGGCGAGCGTGGCGTTCGTGTCGAACAGCGGGATCGACCCTGCGGCCTGCACGTAGTCGGTGATAGGCCCGGCGCAGCCCACCTCGGCGACGATGATCTCACGGAGCTCGGCGGCGCGCGACCGGAGGATCTCCGCCATCTTCCGGAGGTAGCCCGCGCGCTCGGCGGGCTTCATCCATGGCCACGGGCCCTCGTCGAACGCTCGGCGCGCGGCCTCGATCGCCCGGACCGCGTCCTTCGTCGACGCTTCGGGCACGACCCCAATGACCTCTTCGGTCGCGGGGTTGAGCACCTCGATCTGCTTCCCGCCCGCCTCGCCCTTGTCCCACTTGCCGTCGATGAAGAGGTCGAAGTTCCACTGCTTGGTCATCGGATCGATCCTTTCGTTGAAGGGAAGGGCCAGGTCACGCGCTCGGTACGAACCCGATTCCCGCGGCCTCGTTCTGCTTACGCCACTCGTCCTTGGACATGCGGGTCGTATCGACGTCTGCCGCGAGCGCCCGCAGGGCGCCCACGCTGCACTGATCCTTGGGGATGTGCGCGAACGGATCCCAGTCGAAGAACCGCAGGGCGTTCTGCCACGTGATCTTGTCGACGTCCTGGTCGGTCGCCCTCGCATCCTGCAGCTCGCGCCACAACAGCTCCGGCGATTCCGGCCAGGTCGTGTCGGTGTGAGGGTAGTCGCACTCCCACGCGAGGATGTCGACGCCGATGCGGTGCCGCGCCTCGAGCCCGGACGGGTCGGTGATGAAGCAGGCCAGGATGTGCTCGCGGAACACCTCCGATGGCAACTTGCCGCCGAAGTCGTTATGGAGCCAGGTCTGGTTCTGGAAGTGACGGTCGACCCGGTCGAGGTAGAACGGGATCCACCCGATGCCGCCCTCGGACAGGGCGACCCGTAGGCGCGGGAACTTCCGCAGGGTCGGGCCGAAGAGCAGGTCTTGTGCCACCAGCATCGTGACCTGGGTCGGGATCACGATCATGTGGTCGATCGGCGCTTCCGGCGGCTGTTTGACGAGGCCGGACGCGCCACCGATGTGCAGGCACAGCACCATGTTCTCATCGACGATCGCCTCGAGCATCGGATCCCAATGACCCGAGAGGAAGCTCGGGTATCCCTGGGAGTGCGGCGCCTCGAGGAAGCTGATCGCCCGGCATCCCTTCTTCGCGATGCGGTGCACTTCTCGCACGGCCAGGTCGACGTCCCACATGGGCACGATCCCGAGCGGGATGAAGCGCCCGGGATAGGTGGCGCACCACTCGTCGATGTGCCAGTCGTTGTAGGCCTGGAGCATCACCAGCGAGAGGTCCTTGTTGCCTGCCTCGGTAAAGGTCCGGGCATTGAACCCAGCCATGGTCGGGAAGCACATCGATGCCAACACGCCGTTCGCGTTCATGTCGCGCACCCGCTCGTGGATGTCGAAACATCCCGGCCGGAGTTCGGTGAAGCTACCGGGCTTGAAGCCCCATTCGTCGTGCGGCCAACCGACGGTCGCCGCCATGCCGAACGGTGTGGAGGTCGCCTCACCCTGAAAGACCCACTGGTCGACCCCTTGGTCGTTTCGGATGATCTTGGGCGCCTGGTCCTTGTACTTCTCCGAAAGGTGCCGGTCGTACATGTCCGGGGGCTCGATCGAGTGGTCGTCGACGCTGACGAGGATCATGTCGTCCATGTCCATGGTGGTCTCCATTCGTCCGGCTCAGCCCGGTATAGCGTCACGAATGTACTGCGAATCCCCGATGCCAGGCCGGCCAGCTCACATCCTGCCCAAGAGGAACTTGACCGCCATCTCACCCGGCTCGAGTGACCCAGTGAGGGACGACAGGACGTGACCGGTGTCGGCGAGCACGTTCACCCTGCATGAGCGCGTGAGTCGAGCGGCTTTGCTACTGATTGACCGTGTAGCCGCCGTTCACGGGATAGGTCTGGCCGGTTATCCACTCGGCCAGCGGGCTCGCGAGGAAGGTCGCCATCGCCGCGATGTCCTCGGGTCGGCCGAAGCGGCGGACGATATAACTGCTCATCTGCTTCTTGAACCGCTCCTCCTGCTCGGGCGACCTCTCCGCCTTCTCGATCTGACCGCTCGAATCGATGCTGCCCAGCGCGATGTTGTTGACGGTGATCCCGTGGCGTCCGACGTCGCGAGCGAGCGAGCGAGTGAAGCCCGCGGCGCCAGCCTTCGCGGCCGAGTACGCGGCCATGCGCGGCTCGCCCCAGCGGCCCGCGTCGGACACGATCGTGACCACGCGACCCCAGCCCTGGCTGATCATCCCCGGCAGCACGGCGCGGGTACAGTTCATGACGCCGAACAGGTTGACCGCGAAGTAGCGGTTCCAGTCGGCGGGCTCCGACTCAGCGAACGGTCTGAAATTGAAGCCTTCGGGGCCCGCGTTGCCGGCGTTGTTGGCGATGATGTCGATGCCGGCGTCACCCACAGCGCTCCGCACCGCGTCGTAGTCGCTCACGTCGAAGGGCGCGGCCGTGGCGATCGCACCGAGGGCAGTGAGCTCGTCGACCACCGCGCCGGCCCGCTCCGCGACGAAGTCGTTTACGACGACGACGGCACCTGCTGCGGCGAAAGCGTGGGCGATCCCGCGCCCGACTCCCTGACCACCACCAGTGACCAGGGCTTTGTGGCCCGACAGGTCGATCTCGTACGTCATCTAAGTCTCCCCGAGTAGCCCTGATGCGTGCATGGCCGCGATGTCTTCCGCTGTGTAGCCCGCCTCGGTCAGTACGGCGTCGGTGTCGGCGCCGGTGACGGGAGGCGGGGTCGTGACGGTCGTCGCCCGCGGGCCGTCGACACCGTTGATGCGGATCGGGTTGGCCGGCACGGGAGATCCACCCACGTCAACCACGGCACCCCGGGCACGGACCTGCGGGTCGTCGACGAGGGTCGAGCCCTTGTGCACGAGGCTGATGATCACGCCCGCGGGCCCAAGCTCGCCGACCCACTCGGTCGCCGGGCGAGTGGCGAACGCGTCGGCGATTCGGAGCCGCACCGCCTCGTAGTCTTCGCTTTCTGGGCGACCGGATGCCGCGAGGTCGTCGAGGCCGAGCCCCCTGCACAGCGCTGTCCACGTGCGCGGCTCGTCGGCCGCGGTCGCGACCCACCTCCCGTCGCCGCACTGGTAGAGGTGACGTGCCGGTGAGAGCGGGATGGTCCAGCCGGAGTCCGAGAGGTGGCCCTCGACCCCGCTGAGCAGCCAGGTTGCCGACTCGGCGAGGCTCACGTCGAGGTGCGCACCGCGTCGAGTTCGTTCGCGGTCGAACAGCGCTGTGGTGATGGCGGCCACCGCCATCAGCGCGCCGGTTGGCACCGCGACCACGGTCTGCGGGTGCCACGGCAGGTCGTACAGCGCCGAGAGGAGCCCCGAGTGCGCGAGGTACGTGAGGTCGTGGCCGGGCCACGACGCGTACGGACCGTCCTGGCCGAAGCCAGTGATCGAGCACCAGATCAGCGACGGGTGCTCCTCTGTCGCCTGCTTCGGGCCGTACCCGTGTTCATCGAGCGATCCAGGGCGGGCGTTGTCGACCACGACGTCGGCGTGCGCGACGAGCCGCCGCAGGACTTCCTCATAGTCGGCATGGCGGAAATCGACTGCCACCGACCGCTTCCCACGTCCGATGCCGGTGCTTCCTCCGAAGAGCATTGCGTTCGCGCCCGGCGCGTCGATGCGGACGACATCGGCGCCGAGGTCAGCGAGCAGCACGGTGCAGTACGCCCCGGGTGGGAACCGCGTAAGGTCGAGGACCCTGATCCCGGCCAGCGCCCGCATTCCATCCCACCTCCGCTGTGGTCGCCACGCTCGGAGCTCACCGGCCGTCACGCACCCGGGCGGTCCACCCGGAGAAGCTAGCAACCGAGCGGAACGTGGGTGAGACTTGCACGTCCCCAAACGGCCCGCAATTCCACCACGATTCCCGGAACGGTGCCGGTGCCGGGGCCGGTGCCGGTGCCGGTGCCGGTGCCGGTGCCGGTGCCGGTGCCGGTGCCGGAGTGGTATCCCCCCTACATAAGGGAACACGTTCAGCAGCTTCACATCTCTCGTCGCTTGGTCGTACTGACGAAAGGTCGTGGACGAGCGTACCGGGATCTTCGGCCCCCCGGCAGGCCTCTTCCCATCTCGCGATCAACGCGAGTCAGACCAATTCTTACCCGAGCAATCAGGGCTCGATGTCGGTCCAGCCGGCCCTAAGCAGGCTCAATCGAGTCGCGCTTGCTGACCGCCGCAAATGTAGGCAGTCAACCTCTGCAATGAGGTCGACCAAGAGTCCTGCGACTCACCCCGAAGCAGCAGAGCCCTTGACCAGCTTGCCACATATCTGCTTGCCATTTTCAAAGGGGACGTAGGTGTTGCCCTTGATCTCGAGAAGGGGCGCGCATGCCTCCTTCGGGAACTGTCCCAGAGTGCCGAAGTGACTGAAGATAACGGGAGTCGTCAACAAGCCCCCAGCGGTATAGGCCGAATCCTGTCGTAGCTTCGAGATGAAGGCCTTTTGGTTGACACCTGCGAGTTCCAGGCCATAGATCATCAGGTCGGCGCCCTCGTATGCGTAATCAACTTCAGGATTGGGAATGCCTCCAGGCCAGGTTGTGTATTTCTTGAGCCTGTCAAGATAAAGCTTGACCGGAGGGGGCGGGTTCTTCGCAAGCACGTTGATAGCCGCCGTTGTAAACGTGCCCTGCATCGCTGCCAACGCAGTGGGCTGGTCGAGAATGTTCTGATCGTAGCCGGTGGCACAAATCAATTTGGCCTTGTCACCGGCCTGCTTGAGGTCACCAGCTAGCGCGACGCAGGTCTGAAGAACACTCAGCACTTCGACACCATTGCAGCCCAGGTTCTTCATCTGGAGGACCGTCGGACCGAAGGCCGCATTACCGGGGGGAACCAGGGCATCCAGACATTTGCTGATGCCGGCAGACTTCGCTGTCGCAAAGATATTGCTCGCTGCGCTGATCGCGGAGGGAGCGTTGAAGACGACCTGTGCCAACTTGGTGATGCCGAGGGCTTTTAGTTGTGGACCCGTGTTGCTGTAGGTGTAAAAGTAACCGTTAAACGGTGTTGTCTGGCAGCCACTCACGCTGAACATGTTGGTATTCGGTTGCTGGCACCATTCCGGGCCGTCGAGGGCAGGACCGGTCACCGGTATCCCGAGCTGGTGGAGGTAACTGGCCGAGCCGAACTCGCCAGAGTTGTCCGCGATGATGCCGAAGACACCTTTGCTAACCAGAAGCTTGCTGGCTACCAGGTTGCCAGTCGGCGTGGATTGGTCGTCTTCGGTCACGAGTTCGAGCCGGTGCCCGTCCACCCCGCCGACTGCGTTCTGCGCGTCGATCCGGGCCTCTACGCCATCTATGGCATAGGTATAGGTCGATGCTGCCGAGCCGGTTTCGTCGGTGACGAACCCGATGATGATGGGCGCCTTCTTGATGCTGGCAAATGCTGAGGCACTTGAGATTCCGGTGATGACTCCTGCCAGTGAAAGCACCGCTACAGCTACGCGTGCCACACCCTTCGGCGTCTTGCGCATTCCCATTCCCCCTCGGTACGGGTTTGAAGCGTAATCGTCTGCGATTCGCAACGCAATTGAGACTTGACACTGAACTTTACGCAGAACCGACGCTCAACAAGGTCGCGTCTCACGCGCGGTGCAAATGTCACGGGACGTAGGCTCCGGCAAGAATCCCATGTGGCTGCTGTAACTGGTTCTTCAGCGACAGGCTCTTGTTCGTCTGTCAGGAGCTCGCGCCCGAGATTGTGCAGGCGCCGCAGTGTGCACGCGGCGTCATCGTCATCCCGCGCCAACCGCGGCGCTGACGGTCGAGCACCGCGGAGGCGAACTCTCAATGCTGGCCGGAGGGCTGATGCTGAGCTAGGCCAAGAGCCAAAGAAGGAAGTACTACTTGCCAAGCGGCAGCGCCGCGGGCACTGCGAGCGTCCGACCGATGGTGATAGCTAGCTCCTTGTCCTGCTGTTCCAACGCATGCGAGTAAATGTCCAGCGTGATCGAGGGTCGGGCATGCCCTAGACGCTTGCTCACAGTTACAGGATCCATACCTGCTGCTATCGCCTCTGTCGGTCCGAAGTGTCGTAGGGCGTGCAGATGCAAATGGTGCGAGCCTGGTGAGTCTTGGTGTACCTTTTCAATTCCGACCTTGCCCTTCGGGTCGTACACCGACCTCGAGAACGTGACCGTCGCATCTTCAAAGTCAATGTCCGACCAACGCAGTGCCAGGAGCTCCCCGCGCCTGGCAGAGGTCATCGCTGCCAGAGCCAAGAATGTCGCCTGCGTAGCGTCATCCTCAGCAGCGGCCCTCACCATGGCTTGCACCGCCTCTGGTGACGGTACCTCTATTTCGGTTCTTTGCACGCGTGGTGGACTTGCCATCCGTGCAATATTGCTTGCGATCATGTTCCGCTTCTCAGCTTGGTGCAGCGCAGCACCGATCAACCGGTGAACTTGCTGGACCGTGGTGGCCTTCCTGCCTTCCGCCGTCAACTTGCCGTAGAGGCTGTCCAGGTCTCGGGCGGTGAGCTTCGACAGTCGAACGTGCCCAAGCTCGGGTCGGATAGTGCTTTCGACAATCGAGTGGTATTTCCGAATCGTTGTGGGTGAAAGACCTTTGGTCGTTTGGCAATGCTCGAGGTATTGGTCAAGCAGCTCGCCTAGCGTCTCGGTGCCGGAGGTCATCTTGCCTTGAGTGACTTCGGTAATCATTTTGGCGAGTTCGTCTTCCGCCAGCCGTTTGCCAGCTCCCCACTTTGGGCGTTTGTCTGGTGCGTAGATCGTCTTGAAGACTTGACGCGGTTGCCCGTTGGCCTTTCGACCCGTGTACACCCGAGCTCGCCAGACGCCTGGCCGTACCTCCGTTAGCGTTCCCTTCATGACTGCCACCTCCCTGGCGACTGACGACCCTCCCAGAAAAACTAGTAATCGTGTAGTAATCGGTGAGGGCTAGGGGGCTGCCAAAACCAGGACACCGGTCATGACTAGCTAGAATATATCCTCGGGCCGCTAGCTCATCGGGTAGAGCAGGGGACTTTTAATCCCAAGGTGCCGGGTTCGAGCCCCGGGCGGCCCACGCCTTCGCCAAAGAACCGAGGGGCCTGAGCACGCGAACAACGACAGAACTGCGGATAAGAGGTAGAGGGCCGGTCGGGTTCAAGCACCTTGAGATCATGATCCGGACCGCGCTTCCACCCTCGCCAACTTGTCGACCAAGTCGCTGAGCACGGTGTCCTGTGCGAGAAGGTGCTCTTGTATCTTCACGGCCTCGTGGAGCACGGCATCGGCGTCGTCGTAGGTGGCTTCGGACCGCTTGTCAGCGGCAGCCGCCAGCACGTTCTGGCCGACGATGATGATGGACAGCAGGACCAACTGAAGGAAGGTCTGAGAGATCCAGGACACGAGCACATCGGGGTTGTGCGAATTGATCGTGGAGGGCAAACTCACGAACGCCAACACCGCAAAGGCATAGGCGCACCACATCGTGCCGACCCCGTTTGTCACCTTCACCGCAAACCACGTGTTGAAGCGGGCCATGGCATTTCCCGTGGGGAGTTGCTCTGCCACCTTTATTGGGTGTTCAGCCCCCTCAAGCTTGGTCTTCGTCCGGTGATGCGGGATGTAGTCGTAGATGGCCGTCAAGGAAACACTCCAATCATCGTCATGGATTTGGTGGTCTTCTTCGCCGAGGCGTTCGAGCGCTACAGAATTCCAGAAGAGATCCTGACCGACAACGGCAAAGTTGTCACCAACCGCTTGGGATTGAGACCAATCGAAGTGTTCTCCAACAAGATCCGCCGGGAAACGAGGGGGCGGATCGGATCGAACTGGGAGAATCCCCGATGAGTTCAATCTCGATGGAGTGCTCACTCCTCCGACATCGCTACGATGCTTTGCCGTGGACCTGTCCGACAAACCGGCCCCCCGAACCAGCCATGTCGCAGGGGGGCGGCGAAGAGCAGGTACCCGTTGGTTGTATTGAGGTAGTGCTCGCTTCTATTGGTGGAGACCCGACGGTGAACTTCAGCCAGAAGCTGACGAGCAAGGCGATGCCGAAGTAGCTGACCCATAGAAGCGTTCGAGCAGCACGTCGGAAGAAAACGACTGCTGCCCCCCGTCAATCGGGCGCACCGACACGGATAGACCAACGGAGAGGTCTCGTCAGCGCGTGAATGAAGCCAGAGGATCTCATCGAGACCAACCTTGATCGCGTCGTCCGTCAGGCCGCCGACGTCAGGTAGGTGATACACCCCTCAACGGTCGACAACAGCGGGTAGTCCCGCTCGGGGATCTCGAGCCCGGTCGCCTCGTGCAGCCCGACCACAAAGTTGAGAAAGTCGATCGAGTCCAGATCGAGAGCCTCCTGCAAGGTCTCGTCCGGGCCGACCTGATCGAGGTCGGCCTCCGGCGCCACCTGGCGCAGGACTGCACGGATCAGTTGGTGTGCTTCGTCTTGGGTCATAACCCCTCGGGTTCCTGGAGTAGGCGGTCGATCTCGGCGAGGAAGCGGCCACCTCGGTGGCCATCGCTTGCCCGGTGATCGGCCGACAGCGTCGCGGTGACGCAGGGCCTCACCCCGAGCATGCCGTGGTTCGCGACGGCGCGCTCGGTTACTCGGCCGAAGCCGACGAGGGCGACCTGTGGCGGGTAGATCACCCCGAACACGGCCTCCACGCCGAGGTCGCCGAGATTGGTGACGGTGATCGTCGGGTCACTCATCTCTGAGCTGCGCAGCACCCCGGTACGGGCCCGACCGACGAGGTCGTGCAACTTCACCATCAGCTCATCCACGGCGAGCTGGTCGGTGTGGTGGATTGCCGGCGCGATCACCCCACCGGAGCGCAGCGAAACCGCCACGCCGACGTGGACCGCCTCGCTCGGGACAAAGCCGTCATCGACGAAGAACCCGTTCATCTCGTGCACGCGGGCCACAGCCCGAGCCGTGGCCTTCAGCAGAAGGACCGGCAGGACGAGGCGGCTCGTCACCGGCCGCTCGAGATTCGCCCGCTCGAGCCAACTGACCGCGGCGCCGACATCGATGGTCGTACTCAGGTAGTAGTGGGGGATCTCCCGCTTCGAGCGCGCCATGAGGGCGCCAATCGCTCGCCGCATGGCATCTTGGCGGTCCGGTGCCGCGGTCGTCGCCCGGGCGACCTGCTCGCTCGGTGTCGCGGCTGGGGCCCGGCTGGCGGCGAGCTCCACGTCCTTCTCCACCACCGAACCGCCCGGACCGCTGCCCGTGACGGCAGAAAGGTCGACACCAAGCTCGGCCGCGAGTCGCCGGGCCCTCGGGGAGGATCGCGTGCGGCGAGCTGGCCGGCGCTTGCCTTCGACCGCCGCTTCAGCGCCGATCTTTCGACCGGCCTGTTGGCGATGGAGAGCTTCGCTACCCGAAGCCATCGCCGCCTGTTCCACATCGGCTCGGGTCACCGTGCCCCCGGGCCCGCTCCCAGTCAACGCTGCCAGGTCGACGCCGAGCTGTTCGGCCAGGTGACGGACGACGGGGGAATGAGTGGGCGGAGGACCCCCCGGGGTGCGACCGGTGGCCATTCGCGGGTCGGGCCCGCTTCCTCGGTCGCCGTTGGTGGCGCCGGGGCCCGAGCCGGCATGGCGGAAGGTGGCTGCGGCGTCGGGACCGCGCCGGGCGCCTGGGTGACGACGTGGGCGAGGACGGTGCCGACCGGGACGGGCGTTCCTCGGCTGGACAATGAGTTCGTCGATGACCCCGCTCTCGAAGATCTCCACCTCGATCGTGGACTTCTCGGTCTCGACCACGGCTACGACGTCGCCACGGTGGACCTCATCGCCGGGCTTGACGAGCCACTCGATTACGGTGCCTTCCTCCATGTCAGCGCCGAGCGAGGGCATGGTGAAGTCGCCCACTTAGGCTCCCAGCCGTTGCACCGCCGCCACCACGTCGCTCGCCTGGGGGAGGGCCTCGTCCTCGAGGTGCTTGGCATAGGGCATGGGCACCTCGGCGCTGCACACTCGGGCCACCGGGGCATCGAGGTCGTAGAACGCTTCTTCGGTGATGCGGGCGCTCACCTCGGCTGACAGGCTGCCGGTGCGCCAGCCCTCGTCGACGACGACCGCCCGGTGGGTGCGGACCACCGACGTCACGATCGTGGCGGTGTCGAGCGGCCGAAGGCAGCGCAGGTCGATCACCTCGGCTCCCACCCCGTCGGCGGCCAGCCGTTCGGCCGCGTCGAGCGCGGTGCGCAGCGTGCCACCGTAGGCGACGATCGTGACGTCGTCGCCGGCGCGGCGCACCGCAGCCGTGCTGATGTCGACCGCACCTGCGTCGTCGGCCAGCTCGCCTTCGACGTTGTAGAGCATGCCGTGCTCGAAGATGAGCACCGGATCGGGGTCGCAGAGCGCCGGCCACAGCATCCCGCGGGCATCTTCGAGGGTGGCCGGGGCGAGGACCCGCAGGCCGGGGACGTGCGCGTACCACCCTTCGAGGCTGTGGGAATGCTGGGCGGCGACCTGGCGCCCGGCCCCGGTCGTCATACGGATCACCAGCGGCACGTTGAACTGCCCTCCCGACATGTACAACAAGGTGGCCGCGTTGTTCACGATCTGATCCAAGGCGAGCAGGCTGAAGTTGACGGTCATGATCTCGACAATGGGGCGCATCCCACCGAGGGCGGCGCCGATGCCTGCCCCCACGAAGGCCGACTCCGAGAGAGGGGTGTCGCGGATCCGTTCAGGCCCGAACTCCTCGAGCAGGCCGAGGCTGACCGCGTAGCAGCCGCCGTAGCGGCCCACGTCCTCGCCCATCAAGAACACCCGATCGTCACGCTCAAGCGCCTCGCGGAGCGCCTGGCGCATCGCCTCGCGGTAGGTGATCGTGCTCATGGTGCCTCGCCGCCGCTTGCCGGCTCGGAGGTCACGAACCGCTCGAGGTCCTCCACCGCCTCAATGGTGCCGGCGTCCGCGAAGGCGATCGCGTCGTCGACCTCGGCACCAACCTCGGTGTCGATCCGCTCGAGGTCACCCTCGCCGAGGGTGCCGTCGGCGGTCAACCGCTCGGTGAGGGCAGGGATCGGGTCGCGCTCCTTCCACCGCTCGATCTCTGCCTTGTCGCGATAGACGGTCGGGGTCGTACATGGAGTGGGCCCGAAAGCGGTAGGTGCGTAACTCGAGGAAGTGAGGGCCACCGCCCCCGCGCGACAGCCTCGGCGGCCTCGCGGGCGGCCTCCTCCACTGCAAGGACGTCCATGCCGTCAACGTCCCACGACGACACCCGGTAGCTCGCCGCCTTGAGGGACAGGTCGGTCTCGGACTCGGAACGATCTAGCGCAGTGCCCATCGCATAGAGGTTGTTCTCGCAGCAGAACAGCACCGGCAGGTGCCACAGGGCGGCCAGGTTCATCGACTCGTGGAACTCACCCTCGGCGACCGCACCGTCGCCAAAGAAGCAGGCGGTCACCCGACGGCGCCCCTGGAGGTGATCGGCGAGGGCGAGTCCGACGGCGAGCGGGCAGGCCTCCTCCCACGATGGCGTTGCCGCCGTAGAAGCGGGTGGCCGCGTCGAACAGGTGCATCGAGCCCCCCCGCCCCCGGCTGCAGCCCTCGACCTTGCCCTCGAGTTCGGCCATGGTCGCCCGCATGGAGACGCCTCGAGCCAGCGCGTGGCCGTGCTCTCGGTAGGTGGCTCACGACCGCGTCGTCGGGCAAGAGGGCCTCCATGACGCCCACCGCGCACGCCTCCTCGCCGATCCCGAGGTGCAGGAAGCCGCGGATGGCCGAGCGGCTGTAGAGCTCGACACAGCGCTCCTCGAAACGTCGGATGCGCAGCATCTGCCGGAGCAGGTGCACGCCGTGGTCCTCCTCGGGCGGCGGGCATTCGCCGCGCCTTGGACCTCCTCGCTCGAGCACTCCTCGCCTCGGTCATCGCCGTGCCTCCAGGGTCGACGTGTCGCCCTCGGGGAGTCCCGAGCTCGCGGGCCTTGAGCAGTCGCCGCATGATCTTGCCGCTCTCGGTGTGGGGGAGGTGCTGGTCGAAGGCGATCTCCCGCGGCGCCACCGCCGCCCCGAGCCGCTGGCGCGAGAAGCCCAAGCAGGTCGAGGCGGAGGTCCTCGCTCGGCTCGTAGCCGGCCCGCAGCGTGACGAAGGCCTTCACCACCTCTCCCGAGAGCGGGTCGGGCTTGCCGATCACGCCGGCCTCGGCCACCGCCGGGTGCTCCATTAGCGTCGACTCGACCTCGAAGGGCCCGATCAGGTGGCCGGCCGACTTGATGACATCGTCACCGCGGCCGACGAACCAGAAGTACCCGTCCTCGTCGCGGCGGGCCAGATCTCCGCTCAGGTACCAGCCGCCGACAAAGCACGAGCGGTAGCGCTCCTCCTGGCCGAGGTACGCCGCGGAACATCGACGGCCAGCCCGGTCGGAGGGCCAGCTCACCCTCTTCGCCCACGGCCGCCTCGACCGCCGTGCCGTCATCGTCCACGACGACCGTGCCGTGCTCGTCGCGCACCAGAACGGCGGCGTCGATGCCCGGAAGGGGGCGGCCCATCGATCCCGGTCGGATGTCCATGCAGGCATAGTTGGCGACCATGATCCCGCCCGTCTCGGTTTGCCACCAGTTGTCGTGGATGGGCAGGCCGAGGGCTTCTTGTCCCCAGACGACGACCTCGGGGTTGAGCGGCTCGCCGACGCTGGCGACAAAGCGGAGCTGGTTGAGATCGTGGGCCTTGGCCATGTCGGCCCCGGCCTGCATCAGCATGCGCAAGGCGGTGGGTGCGGTGTACCAGACCGTCACGCCCTCGGTCTCGAGCACTCGGTACCAGCGCTCGGCGTCGAAGTCGCCCTCGTCGACGATGCTGGTCACGCCGTGGACCAGCGGGGAGATGATGCCGTAGGAGGTGCCCGTCACCCAGCCGGGATCGGCCGTGCACCAGAACACGTCGTCGGGGTGCAGGTCCAAGGCGATGCGACCGGTCGCGTGGTGCGAGACGACCGCCTCGTGTACGTGGACCGCACCCTTGGGTGTGCCGGTGGTGCCGCTCGTGAAGTGCAGCAGCGCCATGTCCTTGGGGATCGGTGGGCGCGATCTCGTAGTCAGCCCCAGCCTCGGCGAGCACGGTGTCGAGGTCCAGCGTCCCTTCGGGCTGCGCGGTTCCGGGCGTCGGGGGGCCCCCGGCCAGCAGCACATGGCGGAGTGCCGGGAGCCGGTCTCTGATGCCCGCCACCTTGCGGCGATAGAGGGCCGGGGTGGTGACGAGCACCACCCCGGTGCCGAGCTCGAGACGCTGGCGGATCGGCTCGGGCCCGAACGCGGCAAACAGCGGGCACAGCACGCTGCGGTGCTTGAGCGTCCCGAGGCTGGCGACGTAGAGGTCTGCGGTGCGTGGCATCAACACGAAGACCCGTTCGCCGGGTTGGACGCCCAGCTCGTCCAGGACGTTGGCGAACCGGCTCGAACGCTGGGCGAGCTCGCCATAGGTGACGTTGTGGCGATTCCCGTCGCGGTCGAGGCAACGCAGCGCCACGTGGTCTCGTTTCTGGCCCGATGCGTGGCGGTCGACTGCTTCGTGGGCGATGTTCAGGCCCCGGCCACCGGGCAGGCCGTCAAGCGCCCGTCGCGCGTCCTCCCAGCTGAAGCGGGCACGTTCGGCGGCATAGTCGGCCATGTTGGGACTAGGGCCCAGGTGATGGGCCGGCTTGTGGATCGTCTCCCAACGCACCGCGTGGCCTCCTTCTTGGCTGGGCTCGCCCACGTGCATCGCAACTGTCCTGTCGCCTCGACGCTACGTGGCCGCCCGGGGCGACCAACAGGGCCGAAGGTCACGATGACAGACAGATCAAGCTTCCGGGGAGGTCGGTCACCTCATATCTGGGACCTTCGTGCCCATCAGACCTGGGACCTTGGTGCACCTCCAGGCGGCCAAGTGCACCGACCTGTTCGTGGTCGCCGTCGAAGGTGAGGCCGTTGTGCCCTATTCGGCGCCTGGTCGCCGGCCCATGCTGGCCATATGACAGTCCATAGGGGCGACGGGCCATGACCGAGTTGGCCAGCACGCGGGACTCGATCCGAGTTGGTGAATGCCTGGTTGGCGCACCGTGAACGAGGCATGGCGTCACAGGAGGGAACCGAAAGGAGCGTCAATGAGCGAGCATGACCACGATGGCCGCCATGGGACCGAGCCCGAACACCGAGACGAACCGGAGCACTGGCACCCCGAGCTACGCCCGCATTTGGAGACCGGCGTCTGCGAGAACTGCGGCTCGAACGAGGACGTCCACCGGGGGCTGTGCCAGCGGTGCCGTGAGCTCCAGATCGGCAAGGGAGCAAGGGTGGCGTCCGAACACCGAGAGCACCCACACGAGGCGCCATCCGTGCCGCCTCGCAACCCGCGATCGCGGCGCCGGGGAGCCTGACCGTTCGCACGCGAGCTGGGGACCCGCAACCGAAAGGGTCAGCTCGGCTCGTGGTTCCCGGGGTCAACGGGACCAGCCGGAGCCGACTTCGCCAGTCGTTCCAGAATGCCGACCACAACGGCGTCGCTGGCCCCCTTGGGGATCTGAGTGACGCCGGCATCTTCGTCGTCTGCCTCTAGCGGAAGCTCGACACAGACCGGCACCGAGGAGTGCAGGCGCCGGTGGGCGTCCAGCAGGACTCGACCACGCTCGTCCGGCTGAGCGTCGACGACGATGTCGGCGCCGGCCACCAATGGACACGGCTCGCCGCGCAGGGCCGGACATTGCGACCATCCGCGCGTTGGTCCCGGGCACGCGAGCACCTGGAAACCGGCCGCACGAGCGGCCCCTTCGGCATGCCAGCGTCCGCTCGGCACCTCAAGGAGCAGTCGAGGACGGTCTTGTGTCCCTGGCCACGAGGGTACGCGTGTGGTGGTGCCGATGGCGACCCGGGTAACGGCGAACTGGTCGTCGTGATCGATGACGGCGAGACCTCGGGCGCGCAGCATCGTGAGCATCCGCCGATTGGTGACCAAGACGTCGGCCTCGAGGTTCGGCACCCCCCGGGCGGCCGCTTGCTCGACTAGGGCATCGAGCAGGTACGGACCGAGCCATCCCCGAGCGTCCTCAGCGACCGTGATCCCGAGTTCCCCGTCGCCGTTAGGGAGCCGTGCATAGCTCGCCTCGGCCACGATCCGGCTGATGCCGTCTCGCCCCTCGATGACCGCGACCAACCCACAGCCATCGCGCTGGGCGACCTCGGTCATCCGCTCGATGAAGGTCCCGGGCGGAGCATGCGCGGTGAAGAACCGTCGGTACAGGTCTTCGTCGTCCAGACCGGCGTAGAGGGTAGCCAGCGCACCGGCGTCGGCATGTTGTACAGGGCGGATTGACAGGACGCGATCGCCGGGGAGCGATACACGACGAACCTCCCTGGGATCACTCGGGGAGGTCATCTTCTGATCATCGGGGTCGATGATGGTCACCGCAAGGGTCGAACGTCCCCTCGCAGGTCGCCGTCTGCGGGGGCTCGGACCGGTGGTGTCGCGCCGCCAGACCGCCGGGCGAGCCGAAGGCGATGGGCATGGAGCGAGCGAGCGTCCAATTGCGAGCGTCCAATTGAAGGCGCGATACCGGCCTCGATCCCCTGTGTGCGACGGAAGCCGAGCTCGACCTGCTGGCAACCGCCACCGAATGGCAGTTGTCTCACCACGATGAGTCGGGTGCGGGCAGGCGGGGCGGTTGGTTTCGGTGCGTCCGCAGCGATCAGGCGACATCGCGTTCGCGCACGTCTAGGCCGGCCCGACATACCACACTGGATCGGTCTACCCCCGGCTGCTTCCATCATCGATACGGCCGTCGGGCATCCCGGCCAAGACGACACAGCGGCGTCCCCCGGGACAGTTCGAGGTTCTTCGGTGGGCCAATGAGAACCGGACCAGGGCCGCCTCGAGATCCCGCTCGTCGCATCCCGCCCGCTTGGCGATGCTCGTGATGCGTTCGAGGTCGTCGCGTTGGCGACCGGTGAGCAGCCCGAGGTGGTGCGCCGCCTCGGCCACCGGACCATCGAGGGGCAGCTGGGCGCCCGGCCACACCCCGCGCAGCTCTCGAAGGAACAGCCCGACGGTGATCGGGCCCCAACCCGGCAGGTCGTCGAGAACGGCGAAGAGGGCTGCGGGATCGGTGAAGCGACGGCCGATCCCCCCGATGTCCCCACCGTGGCGCTCGGCGACCACCTGGGCGAGCGCCTGAAGGCGCGTCGCGGTCCGAAAGTCGTAGCGGGTGTACCCACCGGTGTCGAGCAGAGCAACGAGGGCTTCCCACTCGAACGTACCGGCATCGATGATCCGGCTGATCCCGGCTCGGGCCAGCTCGTCGTAGGTCCGCTCGGCGATCCGTGCCGAGATGCGGGTCCCGAACAGCGTGGCCGCCACGAACCAGCGTTCCACCTCGGCGTCGCCACGGTCCACGTCGATCCCTAGTTCGCTCGAGTACCGGCCGCCAAGGCCGCGCACGAGCGTGTCGGCGAGGGATGCCGAACTGTGGGGGCGTTCAGCGTGAATGACCGAGATGTCCTATGTCCGCGGGCCAACCGTCAGCGTAGACAAGCCGACAGCCAGGCCCTGAACCAGGTCCGTGCGGCAACCCCCTCGGAGCGGTCATGTATTTGACCTCCGTTCAGATCCACCTCCCACGCCGTAGGCCTTGAACTTGTGCGATGAGGGACCTTCGGCACTTCAAAGGTCTCCCGAGACATGTCACCGTACGGGTAGCTGTTGTACGACCTGAGCGTGCCACGAGCGGGGAGGAGGCGGTGTGATGCGCACAGCCTTGGTTGTGGTGGACATGCTCAACGACTTCGTCGACGGGGTCCTAGGAAACCCAGCGGCCAAGGAGACCATCGAACCGATCGCCTCACTCGCCCAGCAGGCCCGGGCGAGCAAGGACTGGATGGTCACCTACGCCAACGACGCCCACCAATTGGACGACGTTGAGCTTCGGGTGTTCCCGCCTCTTGCCATGGCCGGAACGCCCGGCGCGGCGGTCCTCGACCAGCTCCGGCCCGAGCCCGGCGATCTGGTCATCGACAAGCACTTCTACTCCGCTTTCACCGAGACCGATCTTGAGGCCGCCTTGCGCTCCCACCACGTGGGCCGTCTGGTCCTTGTCGGTCAGCACACCGACTGCTGCGTCCGGCACACCAGCGACGCCGCCTTCGTCGGTGCCTACGAGCTCGTCGTCTGCCCGGACGCCACCGCCGTGTTCGAGCCGGGAAATGACGAGCCGCTGTCGACTCGCCAGAGCCGCACCCTCGAGTATCTCCACGCGTACGACGGAGCGCGCCTCGAGGCCGCGGCCGTCGTCGGGTAGGTCGGTTCATGGGAAAGGCCACCAGAGTGCAGCGCACCGGACCATGAGCGACCGCTCCGACTCGGACCAGCTCGGGGTGGCCGGGCACCGACTGATCCCGCACACGGCCGACTGCATCATCGAGGCCTGGGGACCCGGCCTGGCCTCGTGCTTGACCGAGGCCCTCTGTGCACTGGTGGAGGAGTTCGCCGAGGCGCCCGAGGCCGTCGCCCCTCGGGTCTTTCCCCTGGCTGCTGAGCCAGGCGGGAACGAGGACATGCTGGTGACCCTGTTCGAGGAGGTGATCTACGTCCTCGACGTCTTCTCGGTGGTGCCCGTGCGGTTCCACCTGACAGAGACCGCGGGTGGTGGCGTTGCCGGAGACATGGAGGTCGTCCCCGTCGACCAGGTGGAGCTGATCGGACCCGTTCCCAAGGCGGTCTCCTATCACGAGCTGTCGATGGCTGCTTACGAAGGAGGCTGGCGGTGCCACGTGCTGGTCGACGTGTGAAGACGGCTCCTTCGCCACGACAGACTCCACCGGTGGCGCTACGGGCAGTGCCCGGGATGCCCGATCGGTGGCGTATCGAGCAGACCGGCACGATGCGTGTCCCCGGAATCGTCTTCGCCTCCGAGGCGCTCCTCGCCCAGGTGGTCGAGGAGCAGGCTCTGCGCCAGGTCGTGAACGTCGCCACCTTGCCTGGAATCGTGGAGGCCTCCTACGCCATGCCCGATTTCCACTGGGGCTACGGGTTTCCCATCGGTGGTGTTGCCGCCACTGACGTGGGTCACGGCGGCGTGGTGTCGCCGGGCGGCGTGGGGTTCGACATCTCCTGTGGCGTCCGCCTCCTTGCTTCGAAGCTGTCGGCCGAAGAGCTGGCACCGAAGCTCGGTCAGGTGATGGACGCGTTGGATGCCGGCGTTCCGAGAGGACTGGGGCGTGGGGGGGTGTGGCATCTCCATGGCGAGGATGACCTCGAGAGGGTGCTCCGCGACGGTGCGCGCAGCGCGCTGGCCGCCGGGCTCGGGACCGAGCGCGATCTCACCTACTGCGAGGATGGCGACACAGTCGTCGGTGCCGATACGACCAAGGTCAGCGAGCGAGCTCGGGCGCGAGGCCTTGGCCAGGTGGGGAGCCTTGGATCTGGCAACCACTTCCTCGAGGTCCAAGTGGTCGACCAGATCTTCGACCCGATAGTCGCCCAAGCGTTCGGGCTTTCCCTTTCGCAGGTCTGCGTCATGATCCATTGCGGGTCGCGTGGCCTTGGCCACCAGATCTGCTCGGACCACGTCCGTGCCATGTTGAGCGCGATGCCCCGCTACGGCATTGCGGTTCCCGACCCGCAGCTGGCCTGTGCACCGGTGGGTTCGCCGGAGGGCCAGGCATACCTGGGCGCGATGGCGGCGGCGGCCAACTACGGCCGGGCCAATCGCCAGGCCTTGTCGGCCGCCGTCCGCCGGGCATTCCAAGGTGCCGTAGGGACCGGCGACCTTGTGCTCGTCTACGACGTGTCGCACAATCTCGCCAAGCTCGAGCACCACCAGGTCGATGGCGAGCGACGCCTGCTGTGCGTCCACCGCAAGGGGGCCACGCTCGCCTTGCCGCCCGGTCATCGCGATCTGCCCGACGAGCTTCGGGTCGTTGGCCAGCCGGTGATCGTGCCCGGCTCGATGGGAACCGCATCGCACGTGCTCGTGGGCGTCGATCCCGGAGGCGCCTTCTCGTCGGCCTGCCACGGCGCTGGACGGACACTCAGCCGCCATGCCGCGGCCCGCCAGGTGCGCGGCGAGGACCTGCGGCGACAGCTCGAGGCCGCCGGCATCGCGGTGCGGGCCACCTCCAATCGAGGCCTGGCCGAGGAGGCTCCGGCCGCCTACAAGGACGTCGATGAGGTGGTGGCCACCTGCGAGGACGCCGGGCTCGCCCGGCGGGTCGCCCGCCTGCGGCCACTGGGAGTCGTGAAGGGGTAGCGATGGCACTGCGGATCGTGGCGGGCACGGCGAACCGACCGCTCGCCGCGGCGGTGGCGGTCAGCCTCGGAAGCGAGTTGGCGCCGGCGGCACTAGAGCGGTTTCCCGACGGCGAGCTCCGTCCGGTCGTCGCTGCGGTACGGGGCGACGACGTGTACGTCCTCCAACCGACCAGCCCTCCGGTCAGCGAGCACTTTGTAGAGCTGCTGCTCCTGCTCGACGCCTGTCGGCGCGCCGGTGCGACCCGGGTCACCGCGGTCGTGCCCTACTTCGGCTACGCCCGACAGGATCGCCGGCGCCGGCCCGGTGAGGGGATCGGCGCCCGGGTGGCTGCGGACGCGATCGCCGTTGCGGGCGCCGATCGTCTGGTAGTCGTCGATCCGCACACTTCGGGGTTCGAGTCGACATGCCCGATCCCGGTCGAGACTCTGAGCGCACTCTCGGTGCTCACCGACGCGCTCCGCGATCGGACCGCGGCGCGCTCGGTGGTGGTGGCGCCCGACCTTGGTGCGGTCAAGCTGGCCGAGGGCTTCGCGGCCCGGCTGGGGCTGCCCGTGGCAGTCGTGCGCAAGAGCCGGGTGACCAGCACCAGCGTGCGTGCCGAGGAGCTGGTCGGCGATGTCGAGGGGTGCCAGGCGGTCATCGTCGACGACATGATCACGACGGGCGCCACCATCGAGGCCGCCGCTCGGCTTCTCGAGGGCCGGGGCGCTCGGCCTCATCCAATCGTCGCGGCCACCCACGGGCTGCTCGTCGACCCCGCTCCCGATCGCCTCGAACGCCTGGAACTGGCGCGCCTGCTCGTGACCGACACCGTTGGTGTCCCCATGGTCGCGTCAAGCGTGGAGGTGTGCTCCGTCGCCGCCTTGCTCAGTGACGTCATCGGCCGCTTGCACCGAGAGGAGCCACTCGGCGACGTTGGCTTCCCTGGCTGAGGTGGGGCGACACAAGGGCCCGGTGGCGCTGTATGACCCTGGATCACCAGTGGACACCCAAATGGGGCGGATCCTCCCAGGTCGCTCAACTGCGCCAGATTGGTCCCCGCCAACCGCTGCCCGCGGTCGTCATGAGAAGTGGGGCGACGCGGCCGAGCCCACTAGGTGGCGGACAATCGCTCAGGGTCACTCGCCGGGCCGCCATGGCGTCCCTCTCGGTGGCGCACGGCCCAGCGCGTCACCACCCGATCCTCCCGTTCGAGCTCATCGAGGCGCAGCTCTAGGCGGTGTAGTGCGTCCTCGAGAGCTGGCACCCGGTGGCGCTCGATGGCTCGCAAACGCCGCTCGGTCGCGTGCAGCTCGGCGTCGAGGACCCGGTAAGAGGTGTCAGCGACGCCATGGGCGACCGCCGCCTCGAGGGCCTGTCGGTAGGCGGCCGCCGCCGGAGCCACCGCCGGGTTGGCGGCGGCGGCCTCGGTTGCCTCTAGCGTCGGCAGAGTGCAGCGAGGGTTGTCCGGGTGCAGAACGCCCATGGTGTTGCGCCACGGCACTTCGACGGTGGCCCGGCCGGCCACCGTGGCGGCCGTGAGCGCCACGTCGGAGGCGCCGCCGAGCACCGTGGCCCGCAATCCCCAGCGCTCGGCCTCGGCGTAGGCGGCCACCCAGCGCTGTTGGGTTTCTTCGCGCAGCGAAGCGAGGCGGAGCTGCTCGTGGCGCAGGAGCTGTCGCTTACGGTCGAGCAGCTCCACGCTGCGCGTGGCGAAGGCCAGGCGACCTCGAAGCCACAGCCGACCGGCCCGGCCCGGAGGTATCTGTTCAGGCATGGCCGTCCACCGCGGTGGCGATGACCGGCCCGTCCGAAGCGTCCGTGGGCCCGGCACCGAGCTGGCTGGCTGGCGCGTCGGCGTCGGCGCCTGAGTAGAACGCGGCGACGTCAGCGGCCGAGACCATGGTGAGCTCCCGACTGGGCAGCTCAGAGGCCACCTGCCAGGAGCGGGCGAGGGTCTCGTCGAGGGAGCGGGACTCGTCGGGGCGCTGGTTGACCAGCACCTTGGTGAACGCGTCGGCAAGGGCCAAATAGCGCCGGTCGGTCCCGGTCAGGGCGGCCACCCCGATCAGCTCGGCCAGATCCCGGACCTCCCGCGCCCGAGCCAAGGCCGCGACGAGCTGGGCGGCGATGCTGGGGTGGTCGGCCCGGGTGCGACCCTCACCGGACCCCTTGCGCATCAGGCGCGACAGCGAACTGAGCACGTCGACCGGCGGATAGACCCCCTCGCCGTGCACCTCGAGCGACAAGACGACCTGACCTTCGGTGATGTAGCCGGTCAGGTCGGGCACCGGGTGGGTGATGTCGCCCGCCGGCATGGTGAGCACGGGGACCTGGGTGACCGATCCGACATGCCCACGGACACGACCGCATCGCTCGTAGAGGGAGGCCAGGTCGCTGTAGAGGTACCCGGGGTACGCTCGCCGGCCGGGAATCTCACCTCGCGCGGCCGATACCTCGCGCACCGCGTCGCAGTAGCTGGTCATGTCGGCCATGACGACGAGCACGTGCTGGTCGAGGTCAAAGGCGAGGTGCTCGGCGACGGTGAGCGCGACGCGTGGTGCGAGCACCCGCTGGACGACGGGGTCGTCCGCCGTGTCCAAGAACAGGGCGAGATCCCCGGCCGCGCTGCGCGTCTCGAGGACATCGCGCATTGCCGCGGCGTCGGCGTGTGTCAGCCCCATGCCCACGACGATGACCTTGAACGGTTCGCCGGCGACGTTCGCCTGCGCAGCGATCTGGGCGGCCAGCTCGAGGTGGGGAAGCCCGGCGGACGAAAACACCGGGAGCTTCTGGCCTCGCACCAGAGTGGTCAGGGCATCGATCACCGAGATACCGGTCAAGATGGGATCGCGGGGCACGTCGCGCGCGGTGGGGTTGAGCGGCGAGCCCGCCACCGGGCGGCTGAGCGCTCCGAGCATGGGAGGCCCCCCGTCGAGCGGCTCGCCCATGCCATTCCACACTCGCCCGAGCCATCCCTCGCCAACGGGGATCTCCACGGGATGGCCTTCGAACGCCACCGACACGGTCGCGGGGTCGATTCCGCCGGTGCCCTGGAGGACCTGGATCACGGCTAGGTCGCGGTGGACCTCGAGCACCAGGCCGTGGCGGATCTCACCCGAGGCGAGGCGCACCGCGGCGAGCTCGTCGAACCCGACCCCCTCCACCCCCTCGACCACGAGCAGCGGACCTTCGGCCTGGTACGCCCCGCGGTACTCGAGGGGCACCGGTGGCACCCGTGCAGCCTCGGTGCTCACGCCAGTCCTTCGAGCGAGGCCAGCACCTCGTCACGTCGGTGCATCACTCCGGCCGCGTCATCGGGTTTCAGTTCTTCACGCGCCCGAGTGACGCCTGAGAGATCGGCCTCTTCGATTGCCGATGAAGCGACTCCCTGGTCGACCAGGGCTACGCACCGGTCGTAGACGGCCAGCACCAGCTCGACCAACGCGGCCTGCTTGTCCGGCGTACATGTGGCGTCGTTGACGCTCAACGCGCTCTGTTGCAACACCGCTGCGCGGAGCAGCCGGCCGGCCAGCAACACCATGCGCTCGTGCGGCGGAAGGGCCTGGAGGCCGACCAGCTCGACCATTGGTGCCAAGCGGTCTGCCTCGGCGAGGAGCGCAACCATCCGAGCCCGGTCGCGTGCCCAACCGGCGCGGCCACTCATGGCGTGCCACGCCCCCACGGTCTGTACGTCCCGGGAAAAGGACCGACGCCACGTCACTGCGGGGTAGTGGCGCGCGTAGGCAAGGTCCCGGTCGAGCGACCACAGGCAGCGCACGAACCGTTCGGTGTGGGCCGTAACCGGCTCGGTCATGTCGCCTCCCGGAGGAGAGACGGCACCGATGGCTGTGACCGAACCCTCGGTGCCGCCCAGGGTCGTCACGCGCCCGGCCCGCTCGTAGAAGGCCGCCAACGCCGAGGCCAACCCGGCCGGGTAGCCCTCCTCGGCGGGCAGCTCGCCGCTTCTCGACGAGAACTCGCGCAACGCCTCGGCCCACCTCGACGTGGAGTCGGCCAGCAGCACCGTGTCGAAACCCATGTCCCGGTAGAACTCGGCCACGGTCATGCCCGTATAGATGCTCGCCTCCCGGGCCATGACCGGCATGTTGGACGTGTTGGCCACCACCACCGTCCGTTCGAGGAGGCCGCGGCCGGTCCTCGGGTCGGCGAGCTCGGCCAGATCGGCCAGCGCATCGGCGAGCTCGTTGCCCCGTTCACCGCAACCGACGAAGACGATCACGTCGGCCTCGCACCATTTCACGATCTGCTGGAGCAGGATCGTCTTGCCCGTGCCGAACCCACCGGGAACGGCTGCGGTCGCGCCCTTGGCGATCGGGAAGAGCAGGTCGATCACCCGCTGGCCGGTCAAGAGCGGCGCCGAAAGCTCCAGGCGGGCCCGCACCGGACGCGGCGCGCGCACCGGCCAGAGCTCGTTCACCGCCACCTGTTGGCCGCCGACCACGGCGACGGGCTCATCCTCGCCGACCTCCCCCTCGCCGGCCACCCACTCCAGCGTCCCACCGGCCCCGGGGGGCACCAGGACCCGGTGGTCCACGCCCGAGCGCGTCGGGACCGTGCCGAGAAGCGTCCCGGGCGGGGCCATCGACCCCGGCGACGCTGCCGGAACAAACCCCCACCGTCGCGCCACCGGGTCGGAGTGCAGCGAACCAGGCGCGAGCCACGTGGGCCCGCCGGCCAGCGGACGCAGGAGCCCGTCGAAGACGCCGCCAAGCAGGCCGGGACCGAGGCGGGCGGAGAGCGGGCGGCCCCGCCCGACGGCCGGGTCCCCGACGCGAAGTCCGCCGGTGTACTCGTAGACCTGGACGGTGAGGAGCCCGCGCCGCACCGACACCACCTCGCCGCCTAATCGGGCGTCGCCGACCTCGACCACGTCGAGCACGTCCACGTGATCGACTCCCTCCACCTCGACGAGCGGGCCGTTCACCCGGACCACGCGTCCTGAGACCCCCCGGTCGTCCACGTCCGAGGGGGGCGTCGGCCCGGTCGGTCACGCCCACAGAGCCTCGATCTCGGTGGCCAGCGACTCGAGCGTCCAGTCGACCAAGGCCGACAGCCCGAGGGCCGCGCGTCGGTTGCCGGCCTCGGCCACGGCGGCCAGGGCTTCGGAGCCGTCCCGATGCACCGACGCCGAGGGGCCGACCCTTTCGCGCACCAGCGACACCAAGCGTTCGGCGAGCTGGCGGCCCTCGGGCGACACCGCCTGGCGCTCCAACGACTTGATGGCATTGCTCCGGAGGGTGTCGTAGGCGCGCCGGCGCGCCGCGAGGACGGTCTCGTGCGCCTCGCGGCGAGCCATCGCGAGCTGCGCGCCCGCACTGCGTTCGGCCGCCTCCTCGCCGTCGGCGCGGGCCTCGACAAGCACCTGCTCCGCCTCGGCGTCGGCCCTCGTGAGCTCGGTTCGGGCATCCTCCTCGGCGCCCCCACGTTCCGCTTGGGCGCGCGCTCGTGCCGCCTCGACGAGGGCGTCGGCTACCGGGGCCAGCGCCGCCTCGGTCTTGACGCTCCCGGCGATGGATCGGGTGCGAGGACCGCTCGTTGTCGTCGTCGACGACAACCCGGTCACGGCGGCATCACCACGGTGATCACTCCCTCGCTCTTGGCCGCGTCGACGCCCATCGCGGCGGCCGCTTCGTGAGTAAGCACCACCACTGCTACGTCCTCTGGCAGCGAGTTCCAGGCCTGGCGCACGGCGTCGGGATACTCGGCCGGGACTACCGTGGCCCCGCCCAACGCAAAGCCGTTGACTTGCGCTGCCCCGCCGAGCACGACGACGAGGCCCACGCCTACGCCTTCCCGATCAAGATGATGGCGATGACCAGACCGTAGATGGCGATGCCTTCGGCGAGACCGACGATGACCATGGCCCGGCCGAACATCTCCGGGCGCTCGCTCATGGCCGCCAGGGCGGCCGAGCCGGTGTAGGCGACGCCGATGGCGGCCCCGATCGAGGAGCCGGCCACCGCGATGGCCGCGCCGATGAGCGCCTGACCGCCGTAGGACTTCGCACCGGTCGTCACGGTCGCGGCCGCCGAGCTTGGGCTCGCAGAGGCGGCCAGAGCGACGAGTACCCCGGCCCCGATGAGTAGCAGGATGTTCAAGAACTTCACGGCACGCAGCGCCCCACGCGGGCGGCGTCGGAGCTGTGCTCCGATGCCCGCGGCTGCAGCGACAAGGATGGGCAGGCCGATCAACCAGGCGAGCATGGGGTCTCCTTTGATGATGCGAGTCGGGATGTGCCACGGCCGGAACTGAGTACCCTCGTCGACGAAGATCCGGCTGAACAGTTCGTAGTACTCGAGCCGCAGCGCCTGCACGCCGGCCACCAGACCTTCGAGAGAGAAGGCCACAACGTTACCGACCACGAACAACACCGCGGCGGCGAGCCACAGGGTGGGGCCCCGGTGCCACAGCCCGGTGGTCCCGGACCACACGATGCCGCTCAGGGCGGCGTGGGTGAGACCGAACGCGGCCAGCCGGGCGAAGGACACGGTGTTGGTGCCGATCCGTACGACCACATCGAACATCTCGACGCCAACCTGCACCACCACGCCGGCGCCCCCGCCGGCTTCGACGTAGCACCCGAGCAAGCCCAGCCCCAGTCCGGCCCCGGCCATGAGGCCACCGGCCACCGCCGCTACGGCCGCGTGCTCGTACCAGCCCAGGGCCACAACGGCGAGTCCTAGGTACAGCGCCGCCCCCGCCAAACCCGAGGTGGCCAGCAGCGCACGGGCCAGGCCGCCTTCTCGCCAGCGGTTGACGGTGCCAAGACCGTAGGACACGGCAAGCAGTCCGCCCCCGGCGGCGACGGCGACGGCGAGCAACGTGGTCGGGTGGTCGAGAGGGGTCAGCCACAGCGTCGGCACGAGCCGTGTGGGACCGAACGCTTCGCCGAACGCCAGCCCGAACAGCATGCTCGCCAAGCCGGCGCCAATGACGAACGGAGCCAGGTGGCGGAAGCGGGCCAGCGCGCTCGGGCGCCCGGCGGCCAGCAGCAGGCCACCTATGAAGAGGAGCGCGCCGTGGCCGACGTCGCCGAACATCATCCCGAACATCACGACGTAGGCCAACCCGGCGAACGCCGCCGGGTTCACGTCCTGGTAGGGAACGGTGGCGTAGGTGTCCACCAGCGGTTGGAAGGCGCCGGTGGCACCTCCGGCCTCGACGAGCGTCGGGGGCATCCCGCCGCGGGGGACCGCCAGGAGCACTACGGCGCCGCCGAGTGGCGCCAGACGACCAGCCAAGGAGCCCACGACCGTTCTCGGGCACCAGCCGACCAGGGCGGCGACGGCGTCGCGGCGTCGCGCCGTCGCGCCGACCTGCTCCAACTCGGCCTCGCCGGCCAGCTCTCCGAGGCGCCCTGTCCGCTCAAGGAGGACCAGATCGGGCGGATCGGGGGTGAGGAGCGGCGTGCCCGATGTGGCATCCGAGCGCGCCGGAGCACCGATCCGCTGACGGGCTCGCTCGAGCGCCTCGGTTGCCGGACTCGGAGCCGAACCGCCGATCCGCTCGAGTTGGACGACGCCAGCGTCGGCCAGGGCCACGAGCACAGGGCGCAGCTGGTCGCGGGGCGCGACCACTGCCACCCGGTCCATGCGAACCGGCGCGAACGCGTCACGCCATCGCATCGAGCACCTCGGCCAGGTCCCCCCCGCCATGCGCCGCCACCGCCAATGCAGCCCGAGTCCTCCAGGCGTCGGCGGCCAGCAGCCCGGCCACCCCAACGCCAGAGGAGGCGTCGGGCCGAGGACCCTCGGCCAGCGTGACGCCGGCCGACTCGACCCTCGCCCACCATCGGGCCTCGGCTCGCCACAGGTCCTCGCCGGCCACCATGCCCTGGAGCGCCTGGCTGGCCGGTCGAGGTACCGACCGGGCGAGCTCGGCTAGGGGACCCGCCTCCTGCCAACGGGGACCGAGCAGATGGTTGAGGTCGCGTCGGGCCAACGGACCGAGCGATGGCATGGCCCCGTTGGCTAAAACGCGGGCCACCACCAGGGCCGCACGCGAGATGGCCCAGTCGGCCGCCCCAGGGGCACCGTCGAGGACGCGGCGGGCCCAGCCGACCTGCATGGCCAAGCGGACGATGGCTAGGTCGTCGCTCCCGGGGTCGCCCCACACAGAAGTGCTCAGCGCAGCGCGGACGTCGGCCGGCGTTCGAGCCACCGAAACCGACGGCCACGCCGTGGACATCGAGCCCAGCGCGTAGGGAGCCGGGATCGACTGGCCCCGAAGGCGAGCCAGGTGGCCGGTGACGTTGGCGATCTCGAACCCCGCCGCCAGCAGGCGCAGCGGTCCCGCGCCCAACGGTGGTCCCCAGCCGGCCAGGACCCTCAGGTGCCACAGGAGCGTGGCCGAAACCGCGTGCTGCGCCGAAGCCAGGTCCATCTCGGCTCGGACCTCGCGCCCATAGGGGGTGGCTGCCAGCGCAGCGAGCGCCGGGGCCAGCGACGTGAAGGCCGCCAGGTCGCGGGCCCCGTCACGCCCGAGCCGACGGAGGGCCAGCCCCCGGCCCCGCACCGCCGCAGCCACCCAACCAGCGCTCACGGAGCCGGCTCCCCAAGGGCGAGAACCCGCCGCACGACCGCGTCAACCAGGACCGGAATGCGCTCAGCGGCGACGCGGTCGATCCGATCGGCCTCGGTCTGCGCAGCGGCGAGCACCTGATCTCGCTCGGCTTGTGCTCGGGCGAGGTGCACCGCCGCCGCTTCGGCGCGCGCCGTGCTGGCCCGAGCACGCGCCTCGGCGACAAGGCGGCGGCCGTGCTCGAGGGTGTCCGCCCGATGCCGCGCCGCGTCCCGGGCAGCCGCTGCCACGACGTCGGCGGCCAGGTGTTGGGTGCTCTCGAGCGCCGAGAAGACCGGCAACAGCTCAGCATCGAGTTCCTCGCCGCGGTCGACCGGCACGCCGGCAGGTGCTGGAGCGCCTGGCACGCCGTGGAAGCGGAAACGGCGGAGGATCTCCCCGAGCGCGGGCATGTCGGTCTCGGCCCTCAGCCCGTCGACGTCCGGTAGGTGGCGCACGCCTTTGGGCTCGAACCCTGCCGGTGACAGTCCCGCTCGGCGATCTCAAGCCCAGTCTGCTCGTACAGCCCGACGCCGATGTTGGGGAGATCGAGCGAGTCGAACACGGGCGCCTCCGGCAGGGCCTCCCCCACTTCGACTTCGCGGAGGTCGCCTTCCGGCGCCACCTGGCCCGGGACCGAGCGGATCAAAGGTGACGTGCCTTGTCGCTGGTCATCGCTTCTGGGGTTCGTAGAACCGACGTTCGATCTCGGCAACGCCGCGGCCGCCTCGGCCGCGGCCCACCACCGATCGGGCCTTGGCCACCGATCAAGCTGGCCAAGGACAATCGGGCGGAATCCGAGCTGAACGCGGCATGCTCGGCTTCGCGCTCGAGCATGTGTGGATTCGAACCGGGGCGGCGATCGGACTTGTGGTTCGTCTCCCACGGCACCGTAGAGCCCTCCCTCCGCTGGGGCGCTAGCCCAGGCTTCAACCGGGTTCGAGGCTACGCCCCATGGCGAGCGCGCTCCCAGGGTCCAACGTCCCCTTTTCGGGTCCGGCCAGCCGGATCAACCACGCCTGCGATGGGGGGACCTTCTCCCCTAGCGGTCCGAAGGCGTGAGCGCGAGCCTGAGTGCCATGGAACGAATCGTGGTCGGGGTGGACGGGTCCAGGTGGTCGAAGGACGCGCTGCGTTGGGCCGAACAGGAGGCACAACGCAGCGGTGCCTCCTTACAGACGGTCATGGTATGGGAGGACCCCGCTCGCGACATGTGGATCCCCTCCAGCCCTGGGGTTGATCGGCTGGCCCCGACCCGCCGGGCTCTGTCTCGAATCGTCCGAAGTGTGCTCGGCGAGCACCCCACGGTCGTGGTTGAAAGCTCGGTGGCGGAGGGTTCACCCGGCCATGTGCTGGTCGAGGCGGCCAAAGGGGCCGAACTCCTCGTCGTCGGCAGTCGTGGGCGGGGGGGCTTCGCGGGGGCGCTCTTGGGCTCGGTCAGCCTGCAGTGTGTCTCGCATGCGCCGTGCCCCGTTGTCGTCGTTCGCGGGAAGACCCAGCCGACTTAGCCCTGGCCGACGAGCGACCCACCCGAGCGTGTTCGTGGGGCCGGGGAAAGCAGAGAAGCCTCGGTCTCCGGGCGTTGATCTACGAGCTGCGCCAAGTCACTTCGTCGGCTCCACGCTTGACAGTCCGCAACGCCTGGGCCGTGCTCCGGACGTTCGCCATCATCGGTGTAGCGATAGCCGCTCTGGACCTTGTATCCGCAAACGCCCTCGCTTCTCTTGTTCGTTAGACAAGGCAGGCGTCCGCCCGCTGCAGCACCTCGACCTCACCTACCCTCCCTGCAACCCGGCGAGCTCGAGCGCCACGGCGACCGCGTCTTCGGTGTTTGAGACCACCACCCCTGTGTCGGAGGTGCCATCGGGCCGCGTCAAACTCCACGTATGAACGCCGACGACGGGTCGTCCCAGCTTCAGGGCGAACGCCACCTCGGAAAGCGTTCCGTACTCACCTCCGATCGCGATGAGGACCTCGGACGAGCGAACGATCAATCCGTTGCGGAGCTCCCCCAGGCCGGTCGGGATCACGACACCGAGCCACCGATTCGCTGCACTGCGCTCCACCCCGGGCAGCAGCCCGATCGTCAGGCCACCGGCGGCCGCCGCGCCGCGACAGGCGGCCTCCATGACACCCCCGAGTCCTCCGCACACCAAGACGGCTCCCGCCTCTGCCACCTCATGACCGATGCGCTCGGCGATCTCATCGGTGACCGGGTCGGAGACACCCGACCCCACGATTCCGACATGGATGGGCATCGACGGCTCTCTCAGGCGGAGACTTCGTTGCCGGTGGCGATCCAACCCTGACCGGCGACGAAGCGCCGCACAATCTTCGCCGGTACTCCGGCCACCACACAGTGGTCGGGGATCTCTCCTCGCACCACCGCGCCGGCCGCCACCACCACGTGCTCGCCGATTTGGGTGCCTGGAAGGATGATCGCGTTCGCCCCCAGCCAGCTGCCCGAACCGATGCGCACGGCAGCCTCGACGGGGACCTGCGAGCCGATCGGCTCATCGGGGTTCACATAAGAGTGGTTCTGATCGGTGATGTAGACGTACGGCCCCGTCTGGATGTCGTCACCGAGCTCGATGTTCCAGTGGCCGACGATGTGGCTGCCGCGGCCGATGAGGCATCGGTCACCGATCTGGACCACCGGGTCGCTCAGGATCTGTTGGCCCTCGGCCATGCCGGCGGTCACCGACGCGTACGGACCGATGATCGTGTCGCACCCGATTCGGATCCGGTGCTCGTTAAAGATGGTCCCCTGGGGGAAGACGAGGCAGCTGCCTCTTCCAAACGCCCCGAACCGCCGGGCCGGTGCATCGTCGGGTCCGATGGCCGCCGCGATCCGGGCCCAGCGCACCGAGCGCCGGATGGCCTCACCGGCCCACCGCCGAACCTGGTTGGTCACCTGTCGGTTGGGCACGGCCAGACGCTACCCTTCGGCCCTCGTCGGGGTCCTGAACGCCCAGCGCAGGCGCATTGACATAGGCTCAGCCCGTGCCTGAGGCCTCAGGGAAGCCGGATCAGCACGGCGGCTTCGAACTATCCGGACCAGGAGTAGGGCCCGGACCGCGGATAGGGCGCCGCCAATTCCTCCAAGGTGCCCTCGCTGTGACCGGGGGCGTCGCCGTGATGGGAATGGGTGAGCCGCGCTCGGCCCACAAGATCCCGGCCCACGCGAAGCACCACCACCAGGCCCAGCCAGCGGTGACCAGGACCGTCCTCGAGAGTGGCCTCGTGGTTCCCACGGCCCCGTGGCTCATCGAGGAGAACCAGAGGCCGGGGACCAACAACTGGGTGGTCACCGGGATCCAGACCCCCCACGCCATCGAGGGGTACGCCAGTCAGGTCAGTGCGGTCCCAGGCGACGACGTGGCTCTGTTCGTCAACACGACCGCCGCCGCCTTCCATGTGGAGGCGTACCGGATGGGCTACTACCAGGGCTTGGGCGGGCGGCTGATCGAAACGACCGACACGGTTGCCGGCGTTCAGCAACCCGCTCCTACCCTTACACCCACTCTCAACACGATCTCGTGCCCATGGACGCCGAGCCTCACCGTGACCATCACCAAGAAATGGCTGCCGGGGAACTACCTCCTCAAGCTCATCGGCACAGGGGGTGAGCAGCAGTACATCCACCTCACCGTGCGCGACGACACCAGCACCTCGGCATATGTGATCCAGAACAGCGTGACCTGCTGGCAGGCGTACAACCTGTGGGGCGGCTACAGCCTGTACTACGGCCTTACCGGCACCGGCGGGCAGGACTTCGCCAACCGGGCCCGCGTGGTGTCCTTCGATCGGCCCTACCCACAGACCTGGGCCCAGGGCGCCGCTGACTTCTTCGGCAACGAGTTCCCGCTGCTGTACCACATGGAGCAGTTGGGACTGGACTTGACCTACTGGACCGATGTTGATCTGCACAACAATCCCGGATTGCTGGCCCATCACCAGGCCCTGTTCTCACTCGGCCACGACGAGTACTGGTCCTACGAGATGCGCGCGGCCACACAGAACGCACTTGCGAGCGGGACCAACCTGGCGTTCTTGGGCGCGAACGCTTGTTATCGTCAGATCCGGCTTCAGCCGTCCAGTGTCGGGCCGAACCGACTTCAAACGTGCTACAAGGACGCCACCGAAGACCCGATGAGCCAGACCGATCCCGAGCTCACCACCGTCGACTGGAACCAAGCACCGCTGAACGACCCCGAGAGCAAACTCATCGGCAGCATGTACCAGTCCGTGGGAGCCAACGCGGATCTCATCGTCACGGACAGTTCGTCGTGGTTCTGGAATGGATGCGGGCTACCCGATGGCACCGCATTCCCGGCGGTCGTGCAAGGTGAATACGACCGATTTGTCCCTTCGCTCCCCGGACCGACCAACGTGGACGTCCTCGGGCACTCACCGGTGACCGACCAACACAACTGGTCCGACATCACCTACTACACAACCCCCGGTGGTGGTGGCGTGCTCGCGACCGGGATGGCTTCGTGGGTGTTCAAGCTCTCCAATACGACGGAATTTCCCTCCAACATCGTCCCAGCGGCGATCCCAGGAACCACCGACGTCCTGCTGCGCACCATGGAAAACGTCTACGGGAACTTCGGCCCCGGACCGGCTTCGAAAAGCAATCCGTCCAGCGGCAATTGGGAAGCCATCTACACAGGCTCCTCGGCCGCCGCCCCGTCGGCCCAGGGGACCGCTGCTGCTTGATCTCTCGCCGGGCCGATTCCGCGTGTCGGCGCATCCAGCGTGAGGTCCGCTCGCACCTGGACTCAAGGCGCCGCGGCGGCCATCCTGGCCGCCCTGACGCTCACCGCCTGCTCTTCACCGGCCAAGCACAGCGCGGCGCACCGACCCAAGCCGAAACCCCATGTCGCGGGGCCGGCTGCGCTCTGTCCCCTGACCGGTCGGCCGGCCCCTTCCGGATCGGTGCCGCAGAGGCCGGCGCTGGCGGTGAAGGTGGACAACTACTCGGCGGCCCGTCCACAGAGCGGTCTCGACAAGGCCGACATCGTCTTCGAGGAGCCGGTCGAGGGGGCGATCACCCGGTACGTGGCCGTCTTCCAGTGCCAAAACGCCAGCGAGGTCGGGCCGATCCGCTCGGCCCGGAACATCGACATCGGCATCCTCGGCGAGTTTGGTCGGCCGCTCCTCGTCAACGTGGGCGGGATCGACCCGGTGCTGGCCAACATCGCGGCGTCACCCATCATCGAGAACGATCTGCGGATCGACTCGTCGGTCGTGCAACATGCCCCAGGGCGCGTCGCGCCTTATGACACGTACGCGTCGACCTCGGCACTGTGGGGGCTCCGGCCCGCTCAACCCACGCCCTCGGCTCCGGTGTTCACCTTCTCCAAGACCGTACCAACCGGCACCCCGGCGGCGTCGGTCGCCGTTCCCTTCTCCAGCAACTCAAACGTGGTGTGGAAGTACGACCCGGCGACCGAGCAGTACCTCCGGTCATACGGCTCGTCACCAGACGTGCTGACCGACGGCGTCCAGAACTCGGCGGCCAACGTGATCGTCCAGGTGGTGCAGATCACCTATGGCCCGTGGTTGGAGAACGACGTCGGCGGGTTGGAGGTCCAGGCGAACCTCTACCAGGACGCCAGCGGGCCCGCCGAGATCTTCCGGAACGGGATGGAGATTGCGGGGACCTGGCATCGGGACGCCCTCGGACAGCCCACCCAGTTCACGTCCTCCACCGGAGTCCCGATCACTCTGGAGCCCGGGCGAACCTGGGTGGAGTTGGTCCCGAGCACCATCACCGTGACGACGACTCCTTGAGCGGCCGTCGGGCCGGAATCGCCGGGTCGGCCCGGTCGAGTCTCAGTCCAAGGAGATGGGCAGATCGTCCGCCTCGAGCTCCAAAACGCTCTCCTCTTCGATGACGGGCTTGAGATGCTCACGCACACGCTCGTCGATCTCGGCCATCAACTGGGGATTCTCGATGAGGAACTGCTTGACGTTCTCACGCCCCTGACCGAGCTGCTCCCCTTCATAGGTGAACCATGCCCCCGACTTCTTCACGAACCCAAGGTCGACCGCGACGTCGAGCAACGAGCCTTCGCGGCTGATGCCCTTGCCGTACATGATGTCGAACTCGGCCTGCTTGAAGGGCGCCCCGCACTTGTTCTTCACGACCTTTGCCCGGGTCCGGTTCCCGACGATCTCGGCCCCGTCCTTGATCTGCTCGATCCGGCGAATGTCGATGCGGATCGATGCGTAGAACTTGAGCGCTCGGCCTCCCGGGGTGACCTCGGGTGAGCCGTAGATCACTCCCACCTTCTCGCGAAGCTGGTTGATGAACAGGGCGATGGTCCGAGACTTCGAGAGTGTGCCGGTGAGCTTCCGAAGAGCCTGAGACATGAGACGGGCCTGTAGCCCGACGTGGGTGTCCCCCATCTCCCCGTCCAGTTCCGCTCGCGGAGTCAGGGCAGCCACCGAGTCGATGACAAGCACGTCGAGCGCACCGGAACGGATCAGCATGTCGGAGATCTCGAGAGCCTGTTCCCCGGTGTCGGGCTGGGAGATCAACAGATCATCGACGTTGACGCCGATCGCCTTGGCGTAGATGGGGTCCATCGCGTGCTCGGCGTCGATGTAGGCGCAGATCCCGCCGTTGCGTTGGGCCTCGGCCACAACGTGCATGGCGAGGGTGGACTTCCCAGAGGACTCGGGTCCGTAGACCTCCACAATCCTTCCCCGGGGCAGCCCGCCGATTCCCAGCGCCAGGTCGAGGGACAGGGCCCCGGTTGGAATGGCTTCGATGGCCATGTGGGCGGTCTCGCCCATTCGCATGATCGAACCCTTGCCGAACTGCTTCTCGATCTGGCTAAGCGCCACACCGAGCGCCTTGTCATGCTCCTCGGTCATCTGCCTCTTCTCCTCTTTCCTCTTCTAGGCCTGTTCGTCGCGAACTGGGACGACCATATGGAAGGGGTGTATCAACGAGCCGGAACAGGGGCTTCCGGGCACTGTATCGCCGAACACATGTTCGTATGTGGATCCCCGGAGTTCAGCCATCGAGGGAGACCAGCGCCACCGGGGAATACTCGGCACCCTGGCGTCCCGCCGTGGAAGACACCAGCTGGATCTCGGACACCGGCCATGCCGAGCAGATCGGCACGCCGGTCGCGACCCGGGGAACCGACCGCCCCCGCCGGGTGCGGGCCAAGGTGAGATGTCCAAGAAACGCCTCCACGCGATCGGATGATCGGTTGAACGGTGCCGTGCACGCCCGAACGGTGCTCGCCAACTCATCGAGGCCGGTGACGGGCACGCAGAGGACCTGCGATCCGAGCACCGAGGTCTCCGGGCCAAGGATGGCGGTACAGGGTGGCATGGAGGCTCCGATCGACCGCAGTGCCTCGACCAGCTCGTCGTGCTCGTCATCGGGAACGTCGCCTAGGAAGGCCAGCGTCACGTGCCAGTTGACCGGGGGGACCCACCGGAGGTCCGGTGTCGCCGCGGTGGGCCTTGCGCCGGACAAGGCCCTTCGCACCGGTTCGGCCGGCCAGACCGCAACGAAGAGCCTCACCGCTCCAGTTTGTATGACAAGTAGACGACCTGGATCGACCAAATCAGCGGATACGCCCCAAGGGCGCCACCTCGGTGTCACAGGGCCGGGATAGCAATCAAGGTCGTCCACGATGTGGACCGATCGTGCTGCGCATGGGTCTTCTTGACCGATTCGGCCGCACCGCTGTCAGAGGCGCGACCTGAGGAGGAGAAGGATGGAACCGAACTGCAGCGGACATGACGAAGTACTCGGTCGTCTAGACCGGCTCGAACGGCTGGTGGCTGAGATGCAACGGGCGATCCGCTCCTTTGCTGACGAGGTCCGTACGCGTCAGATTGTGGTCGTCGACGATGACGACCACCCGAGGATCGTCGGTGAGGTATTCGCCGACATCGCCGAGCTACGTCTTGAGCTCCCAGCGGTCGACGGGAAGCCCGGGCCCGAGCTGCTCTTGTTCGCGGTCGCCTCCACCCATCCGGGCCCGGTCGAGCTGGGCCCGGCCGTCGGTGTGCAGCTCCGCGCCCAAGGGCGGGCGATCTTCGAGCTGGACGCGTGGCCCGACGTCGATGACGTGTGGCGGCCCCATTTGCACCTGAGCGGCGCCTAGTGCGCCCTCGGTCAACTGCGCTGGACGAGGACCAAGGAAGACGATGCCACTTATCAGTATGTAGATTGAAAAGTAGCAATCCCGCAGGGTTGACCTGTGGAGGGGGACCTGCAGCAGCGACTCGGTCGAAACCTGCGAAGCCTTCGGAAGGCCAAGGGGCTGAGCCAGGAAGCGTTCGCCGACACCCTGGAGATCCACAGGACCTATATGGGCGGTCTCGAAAGAGGAGAGCGAAACGTCACCTTGAAGACCGTCGAACGGATCGCCACCGCGTTAGGTGTCGACCCAGCCGACCTTCTCGCAGAAGCGCTCAGGAGCGGCGAGTCCAGGGATCACCGTCCGGTTAGCCCAAACTGATCAGCGATCGTCTCAGCATGTCGAGAGCCGAGATCGCCGAGAACTGACGGACCCGCTCTCGATCGCCGGGGAGGTGCAACTGCTGGCTCGTCACGGCGCGGCCGGGCAGGGCGATCCCGACGAACACGGTGCCGGGGCGCTCCCCGTCCTGCTCGTCGGGACCGGCCACCCCGGTGATCCCGAGCCCGATGTCGGCACCAAGGGCCGTCTGTGCCCCCTCGGCCATCTTCTCGGCCGCCCCCGCCGACACCACCGGGCCGGGTGGCACACCGAGCAGCGAGTGCTTCACCGCCGAGTCGTACGCGACGATGCAGCCCTTGAACCAACGGCTCGACCCGGGCACGTTGACCAGGCGCGCGCCGATCAGGCCGCCGGTGAGCGACTCGGCCAGGCCGAGCGTGAGCTCGCGGGGCACGAGCAACTCCGCCACCGCGTGCTCCATGGCCTGGTCGTCTACGCCGAAGATGATGTCGCCGAGATGTTCCTCGAGGATTCCCCGGACTCGCTTCTCCTCGTCGGCCAGCAGCTGGTCGGCCTCCGATTCGGTCGCGGCCCGCGCGGTGACACGAACCTTGATCCCCTCGATCCCGCTGGCCAAGAACGCGATGGTGAGGGTGGACCCATCGCTCGACTCCCGGTGGTCGAGCTCCGCGACACGGTCGTCCAACGCCTCCGCGAGCCCGGACTCGCTGGCCCCCCAGGTCCGGATGACCCGGCTCTTGATGACCGCCTCCTCGCCGGCGTCGGCCATGCGTTGGCGAAGGTCGGGCAGGATCCCGCGTTCGAACATCTCTCGCATCTCGTGAGGGACGCCGGGAACGGCATAGATGACCTTGTTGCCGAGGGGGCAGATGAGACCGGGGGCGGTTCCCCTCACCTGCTCGATGGTCATTGCTCCCATCGGGATGTCAGCCTGGCGGAGGTTGTTGTCGGGCATGGCCCGCCGGCGGCTGAGGAACATCGTCTTGATCCGCTCGATGATCTGCTCGTCCCGCACGAGCTCGACGTTCATGACCTCGGCGATCGATTCCCTGGTGATGTCGTCCTGGGTCGGGCCGAGCCCGCCGCAGACGATCACTCCGTCACTGCGTGCGAGCGCGGTGCGCAGCGCGAGGACGATCCGCGCCTTGTTGTCCCCGACGGCCTGGTGAAAGTGCGAGTCGACACCGGCCTCGGCGAGGTGTTCGCCGAGCCAGGCCGAGTTGGTGTCTGCGATCTGGCCGAGGAGGAGCTCGGTGCCGATCGCGACGATCTCGATCCTCATTGCGCAACGGAGGTAGCGGCCCGACGTCCGTCGACCAGGTACTGCAGGCCGGTGACGATGGTGAAGGTGGCCGCCACCCAGATCGCCGCCAGCTGCAGATCGTGGCGCGACGCGAGCGGCGGAACGAGGCACGTGGCGATGGCCAGATCCTGGACCAGGGTCTTGATCTTGGCCGAACGGCGGGCGGGGATGGACACACCACGCCGGCCGATCCAGGCACGGTAGACGCTCATCAGGAATTCGCGGGCGCCGATCAGGGCCACCGGGGTCCACGGAAGCACGTGCTCGTAGCTGAGGAGAAACAGCGCGCTCAACACGATGACCTTGTCGGCGAGGGGGTCCAAGAACGCGCCGGAACGGGTCGTGCCGTGGCGGCGGGCGATCCAACCGTCGATCCCGTCGGTAAGCCCGACGGTCGCCCCGACGGCCACCGTCCACCAGCTGGCCCCCAAGTTGACGATCACGGCAACGAAGATCGGCGCGGCCAGCAATCTGGCCACCGTCAACGCGTTGGCCGGTGTGGCCAGGGCCGACGGCCCGAACGAGTGCCGGACGGTGTCGGTCACCTCGCGCCCACCTGCAGGGTCGAGCGAACGGCGGCGTCCCGCGGCATGCTGACGGGGACCGCGACCAGGTCGACGCCCAGTGACTCGACGATCGTCATTTCGCAGATCGACCCGATCTCGAGGGACGCCGGGACCCGCACGACTCCGTCGATCTCCGGCGCCTCATGCACGGTCCGCCCCACCCCCACAGCATCAACAAGGACCGATCGCCGCTGGCCGACCAGGCGATCGCGTCGCCCGGCCGTGATCCGATCCTGAAGTTCGGTGCACTCGCGCAGTCGCTCGAGAGCCAACGCGGGATCGACCTGCTCGGAAAGATCGTAGGCCAGCGTGCCCTCCTCGGCCGAAAACAGAAAGAAACCCGCCCAATCGAGCTCAGCCTCCGACAGGAATTCGAGCAGCTGGTCGTGGTCGGCCTCCGTCTCGCCGGGATAACCCAGGATGAACGACGATCGGAAGGTCGCTCGGTCTTCGAGCCGGCGGATCCGCTCGATCCGCTCGAGGAAACGACCCTTGTCGCCCCACCGTCGCATCCGCGCCAAGAGCGGGCGGGAGACGTGCTGGAGCGACAGGTCGAAGTACGGGATGTCAGTGGCGATCATCGCGTCGACCAACGGGTCGGTCAGCGAGGACGGATAGAGATAGAGGAGCCGGGTGCGCGCGGCGATCGCCGACACCGACTCCACGAGCTCCACGATGGCCCCGACGCCCTCGGGATCCCCCTCCAGCCGGCGCGCTCGGCGAGTGGAACGGTCGCGCCCATAGGAGGCCAGGTCCTGGGCGACGATCACGATCTCCTTCACCCCTGGCGAGCCGCTCTCCCCCCCGACCAGCGTCTCGGTCTCGGCGATCAGGTCACGCATCGTGCGCGACCGCTGGGGACCTCGGAAGCTCGGGATGGCGCAGAAGCCGCACGCCCGGTCGCATCCCTCGGCGGCCTTCAGGTACGCCCACGACGCCCGCATGGGCGGACGGGGCAGCTCCAACAGGTCGAACGAAGGGACCGGCGGCACCGGGGGAGATGCGTCGCCCCGTCGTAGCGACACCGGCACGCTCGCCGGCTGGGTGACCAAGGCCACGCCGAACCCGGCCACGAGGTCGACCTCGGGAAGGGCCTGCGCGAGCTCGTCGCCGTAGCGCTCGGCCATGCAGCCGGTCACCACCAGGCGGGACCCGGCGCGTCGGCGTCGATCGAGGTCGAGGACCGTCTCGATCGACTCCTGTCGGGCCGCCTCGATGAACGCGCACGTGTTGACGACGACCAGGTCGGCGCCCTCGGGCGATCCGGCGGGGGTGAACCCGTCGGAGGCCAGCACGCCGGCCAGCTTGTCCGAGTCGACGCGGTTCTTCGGGCAACCCAAGGTCTGAAGCCAGTACCGCTGTTCGCCCACGTGCACTCCCTGGCCGCCGACCACCTCGGCACCGTCTCGCCGAGCCGACTTTCAAACGGCATCCCCGGCCCAAGGCCGGCTGGCGGAGAGGGAGGGATTTGAACCCTCGGACCGGGTTTCCCCAGTCAACTCATTAGCAGTGAGTCCGATTCGGCCACTCTCGCACCTCTCCAGTGCTGTTACCAGGACTTTTACCAGCTAGCAGGAAGTGCGGCAACAATTCCGGCAACAGGTGGTAAGTTCGGGCAACACACCGAGCACGGTATCGCACCAGGGAGGCGGGTCATGCAGGGAAGCAAGCGAGAAATCCGGCCTGGGGTGTGGGAGCTACGGGTCCCAACCGGCAAGCGGCGAGAGCCTACGGAGTCGGCCAAGGCCAAGGCAGCGGGACTTGGCCGCAAGGCGTACGGCACCCCCATCATGTCCAAAGCCACGTTCAGCGGCAACGGCAAGGAGGCTGATGCCGAGCTACGTCGGATGTGTCAGGAAGTCAACAACGGCCGCGCAAGCGCTGACACGGACACCCTTGAATCTCTACTGAAGCGGTGGCTTGAACACTGCGAGCAGGTCGGACATGCTCCCGCCACCTTGCACGAGCATAAACGCATGATGGACAAGATCATCGTTCCGGCACTTGGCACCATTAAGCTCCGTCAACTCGGGGCCGAAGATCTGGACCGGCTCTACGGCAAGTTGACCGTCCGAGGCAACAAACCATCAAGCGTCCGGCGTGTGCACGCGGTGATCCGCGCGGCACTGGCACAGGCACTCCAGTGGCGGCTGGTTGGCTACAACGTGGCTCTCGACGCCACACCTCCACCTCTACGTCCGGCTGAAGTCGAGTCACCGGCCCCTGAGGATGTCGAAAAGCTGGTCAATGCCGGATACGAGAGCATGGACCCGACGTCGGGAGTCCTGCTCTATCTGGCAGCTGTCACGGGTGCTCGAAGAGGTGAACTATGCGGGCTCAAGTGGTCCGATGTCGACTGGGAGAAAGGAACACTCACCATTGCTCGGTCCGCCGATGACAAGGGGGTCAAGCCGGGTGAGCCTGCCCGAATCAAGGCGACGAAAACCTATAGGGCACGAACCATCCCGCTCGATGACCTGACACTCGATGAGCTAAAGCGGCATCATGACTGGTTGAACGAAGGTCGCCCAGAAGGGCGACCGATCACTGAGGACACTTTCATTTTCAGTGAGAGCAAGGTTCGCCCGATGCGGCCTGATCACGCTTCCTACGTGTGTGAGAAGGCAGCCAAGGATGCCGGCGTCAGTATCCATTTTCACCAGCTACGACATTACATGGCATCTCAAGCTATCGGGGCCGGATTCGACCCGGTGGCAGTAGCTCACCGGCTCGGGCACTCGAACCCACAAACAATGCTGAACATCTACGCGAAAGCATTTCCGGCTCAGTCTCAGCAAATCGCTGCTTCAGTAGCAGGCACTGTGAACCTGCCGCAACGTAGACCATCTTTGATGGGCGGCTGATTGACCGCTGCCTCTCGGTTGCTCCCAGGATTCGGTGTGACCTGTACTCGAATGCCACCGCGCGGCAACCTACGGCTGCATTCTTGGGTTCGAGCTGCCTGGTTCGGCTGACTCGCGGGGCGAGCAAAGGTCAGAGTTTGGTTGCAATGCCTTGGTACATGTAACCCAAGGTCCTCGGGCCGCGCATGTAGAAGGTCTCCAACGAAGTGATTTCTAGATCGGTGGATTCGATGAGCTTGTCGATGGGTCGGTTGAGATGACAGCCGCCGAAGATCCGCTTCTGGATCGGCGTGAGCCGGTCCTGCCACCCTTGGACTTTGGGTTCCGGGGAGCGTCCGTGTTCCAGGAAGCGCAGAGTTCCGCCTGGCCTGAGGACTCGGTGGATCTCGGCGATGGCGGACTCAACCTCAGGGATGGTGCACAGCGTCCAAGTGGACAAGATGTGATCAACACTCTCGTCTGGCAGGGGCAAACTAGCACCGTCGATACCGATGTAGTCGACCCGAATGCCCCGCTTCGCGACGCGACCCCCCGCAAGCTTCTCTCCGACTGCAGCTGGTTCGACCGCCAACAGTCGTGTGACTCCTTCGGGAAGGTGGGGCACATTGCGTCCTGAACCGAACCCGACCTCGAGCACTTCGCCGCTCAAGCCGGCGGTTGTTTGTTCCCGAAGCCGGGCCATGCTCCTCCCGCTCAGAGCAAGGTCAGTGAACCGAGGCAAGATCGTATGGCTATAGATGTTCATTTGAAAGTCAGCGCTCCCGCAACGTCACCCTCACCCGTGACTCGAACAATGTCAGGGACAGAAACTGGCGTTGGGACTGCTGCGAGAGCACCACGTAATGGATCATAGGTCTGGTCAGACGGTTCGCACCGGCCGAACTCGGGGCCCGCTCGCCACGGCCAGCCGGTCCGGTCACGCGCGCAGTGCTCCCGGAGATCCGCCTCCGGCCGCCCGGAGAAGGCTACCGATGAGTTCCGCTCGTTCGGGAGAAATGCAAGCGATCAGTTCGACCGGATGAGGACGAAGACTCCGACAACGGTTAGGAGGACGCCCGCCGTACACCACAGAGGCCACCGGCGCCCTCTACCAGCGGATGCACCGTCAACGTTGGCGCCTTGCCGCACTTTGGGTCGTCGAGTCCGTAGAGGCGCGGCTGCATCCAGCCGAGTCCCGCGTCCGGCCCCGGCGTCGGGCGCTCCACGCGTCCCCGCCTTTGGCGTCGCCGTTCCGCTCGCTGGCTGGCTGGCCCTCTCTCGTCCCCGCTCCTCGCTCCGCGCGTCCCCGCCTTTGGCGTCGCCCGCGTCCTTGTCTCCCTCTCTCCCCACATCGCTGTCATGACACCAAGGAAACCGGGAGAGGGCCGGGGCCGTTGGGTGGTTTGCGAGCTGGGAGCCGTGCGGGGTTGGGGTGAAGCGGGGTTGCTTAGTGGGCTGGGGCGAGCCAGGAGGGGATGGGTCGTGGCAGTGGCCCTTGACCCTCAGTGGCCGTTGGTGAAGCATGTCGCCAAATAACGGCATGAAAGGAACGGCCAAGATGACCTTTACGCCGATCGCACCGACGACTCACGTCCCGCCAACGCGGATCGCCCCGGATACCTTTGTGATCCATCAGGTGCAACCCGCGCTGGGCCAACCCCTGTTCGTGTATCTCAACTCGATGGTTATTCTCGGCCAAGAACCGGTGATCGTCGATACCGGCACGCCAGCAAACCGTGAACAATGGCTGAAGGACGCCTTCTCCCTTGTTGAGCCCATTGACGTGCGTTGGGTGTTCTTGTCACATGACGATGTCGATCACAGCGGAAACCTGGACGAGGTGATGACCGCGTGCCCGAACGCACAACTTGTGTGTAGCTGGGCGATGATTGAGCGACACACCAACTGCTTCGATTTTCCCCTCGACCGATGCCGTTGGGTCATGCACGACGAATCCTTCAGCGTCGGAGACCGGACTCTGCATGCAGTACGGCCTCCGTTGTACGACTCACCCACGACACGAGGACTTTTCGATCCAACGACTGGCGTCTATTGGGCGGCGGATGCGTTCGCGACGCCGCTTCCGGACCCGCAGATGGCGATCGGTGACCTCGACCCAGACTTCTGGCATCAAGGGATGGCGCTGTTCGCGTTTGGCGCATTGTCCCCGTGGTTATCGCTGCTCGATCCTGACAAATTCGGGCGGTGCGTCGACAAGGTGCAGGATATCGACATCACCATGATCGCGAGTTGTCACAGTCCTGTGATCGAAGGCCCGTTCGTCGAAGGTGCGTTCGGGCATGTTCGCCAGCTTCCGACGCTTGAACCACCGCCACTGCCCGACCAGTCCATTCTTGACCAGATCATCGCGGCCACCTCACAACCACGATGAGTGATCAGACATCGGATCCGGACGCTGTAGCCGAGCGGTGAGCCCGCCACAGCGGGGGGTCCTCTGTCGATCGATAGCAAGTCGATATGGGTGACCCCCCGTGCAGCCTCGTACACCGGTTACCTACAGACAAGACCCCTCGACTGGACATTCACTTCTTCCCTTAGGGAAGAAGTGGGTCTAGACGTCCAGTACCGGCTTTGACCTCGACATTTGCGCCGGGCGCCGGGCGCCGGGCGCCGGACGCCGACAGGACACTTGTCCCGCTCTCGGGCTAGGAGGTCGCCAAACCCCAGATGCGGGACTGTCGTTCCTGCCCGCTGCACACGATCAGGCCATCGGCTGCCATGGCGTCGAAGAACTTCTTGCGGTAGGCGCCACTCATGGAGGCCAGCCCCTCGCACTCCTTGGCGATGACCGCCTCGGGGGCTGTTCCGTGATCGGTCAGATACTCCAGGACCGCCGTTCGCTTGGCTTGTCGACGGTCCTCTTTGGCTGCGGCCTCCTGGGCACCGGCGGCGCTTCTGTCATTCTGTACGAAAGAACAGAGACCGACTTCGGTGATCGTCCCGGAGCAGCGTCAAGCTCATTACCGCTCATCTCGTCGAACCGGGATGCCCGTCCGCAAATCAGAGACCTAACCCTGACGGCGCCCACGTCGGTCACATAATTGCCTACGGGATGGGACTCCCTTCGCCGGCATTGTCCGGATCAGGTTAGTTTGGGGTCGCTGAAACTGTTCAGCCTCAGCCTCTCAGCCCTTCGGCTCCCTCGCGCATCTCGTAGGCCTTTACAATTAAAGGGTCCCGTCGGCAACTCGGCCAGGGCCGAAAGTCCCAATTGCTGGGTGGGACCTATTCCTCTTGGTCCCGTGCTGGCGTGGAGCGGATCCTGAAGCATGAGCGAGATCCAATGGGCGCGGCCGGCGGCCGCGACGAAGGGAAGAAGTGTGCGGGTCGCCTTGGCAGGCGACACGATGCTCGGCCGCGGGGTGGCAGAGCAGCTCCGAGCGAATCCCTCCGCATCCCTCGTGTCGCCTGAGCTCGTAGAAGTGACCCGCGATGCCGACCTGGTCCTCTTGAACCTGGAGTGCTGCATATCAGACCGCGGCCAGCATTGGCCCGACCCGATCAAGCCGTTCTTCTTCCGGGCCCCTCCGATGGCGGTGGAGACGCTGGCCATGCTGGGGACGAGCTGCGTGACCCTTGGCAACAACCATGCCCTCGACTACGGCACGGAGGCGCTGCAGGACACCTTTGCGCACCTCGACGCTGCGGGCATTGCCTGGGTGGGCGCCGGGCCGGACCTTGCCAGGGCCCGGGCACCCGTAGTCCTTGAGGCCTCAGGAATGCGGATCGCGGTCGTCGGAGTGACCGATCATCCTGCCGCCTTCGCGGCCCTCGAGGACCGACCGGGGGTCGCCTATGCCGATTTGCGCAGCGAAGTTCCCTCCTGGTTGACGACAGCCGCCGGAGAGGCCCGGTCTCTCGCTTCGGCGGCTGACGTCGTCGTCCTCTTGCCCCATTGGGGCCCGAACATGGTCCCCCAGCCGGTCGACTATGTCCGGCGAGCAGCCCGCACGCTGATCGAAGCGGGAGCGACGATGGTGGCAGGGCATTCCGCCCACGTGTTCCATGGGGTGGCCGGGCCGGTTCTCTACGACCTGGGTGACTTCCTCGATGACTACGCCACCGACCCAGTGCTACGCAACGACCTCGGATTGCTGTTCGTGGTCACCTTGGACTCGACAGGACCACTCCAGCTCGAGGCCATCCCGCTGGCGCTCGACTACTGCCACACTCGCCTGGCCGAGGGGGAAGAGGCAGCATGGGTCAGGAATCGATTTCGACGTGCATGCGAGGCGCTCGGCACTGCCGTCAGGGAACGGTCCGGTCGGCTCGTGGTCAACTACGCCTGACCACCGGTACGGCCCCCGAAGTCGGAGAAGACGGCCTCGGCGTAGTGGTCCATCAGGCGAGCAGCCGAGCTTTCTGCGCGGCGAACTCCTCTTCGGTCAGGACTCCCGAGTCCCGAAGCTGGGCCAGCTTGGCCAGCTCGTCGGCCACAAACACCAGGCCGGTGCGGGTGGCACGATCGGCGTTGGCTCCCCTCCGATGACCGTTACCCCGAGCGATCGGAGGATCGGAGTAGCACCGGGACCACTGACTGCCGGAACGACAGCGGCACCTGATCGAGTGGTCGGGTCAGTTCCTCGGTGAAGATGGCCCTGAACCCGTCCGGCGTTCCCCAGTAGCGAGGTGGGCGCCACGTCCTTCAGTACGACGACTTCGCCCGCTACGCGATCAAGATGGCCACTGGGAGCGGCAAGACCAAGGGCATGTCGGCCGGTGCGTGGCTGAATCTAAGTCCTCGTTAGCAGTGAGTCCGATTCGGCCGCTCTCGCACCTCTCCAACCGGGGTTGGAGACACCATGAGGTGGCTCGACCCGGGCACCACGCGCACCCATTGGGGCACGAAGGCGCAAGGAGAAAGCCTACAGAACCAGGGACTCGATGGTTTTGCGAGTCCGAACGGAAGTCTGATCAGGCGGAAGGGCGCAGCTGACGAAAGATCCAGGCGGCCGGCTCCTGGAGGGTGACCAACAGGTCCCGATCGCGCTCGTAGGTGAGGAGATCGGCGGCTTCGTCGAGCTCGACCCATCGCATCTCGTCTACCTCTTCACAGGAGCGGAAGGTGCCGCCCTCGGGAGTCATCATCCAGTAGGCGGCGATCTTGCGACGGTCCTTGCGGTCCCGGTACTCGGTCGTCCCGACGAACGACACGATGCGGCAGCGCAACCCGGTCTCCTCGAGGACCTCACGCAGGGCGCACTCGGTCAGGGTTTCCTTCTGGTCGACCTTGCCCTTCGGGTACGACCAGTCCTCTCGGATGGGACGGTGGACAACCGCGATCTCGATCCTTGCTGGACCGGACTGTCGAATGACCAGGCCGCCGGCGGCGAGGATCAGCTCGGAAGTCCGCTCGTCGTCGACCACGGCCGCGTTCCTGCGATCGGTCACGCTTGGACAGTACCCACCGGGGGACGACTTCGGGTGGCAATTCGGGGGGTTTTCGAGAGCGCGGTAGCCTCCGTTCATGACCGCCGATCCAGGGGATGGCCAGGTCGACGCGGTTGAGATCGAGTGGCAGTTCGACGCCCTGGATCTCCGCCCGGCCAGTCGTTGGCTGGCCTCCCTGGCCGAGGGGTCGACCTCGATCGTAGGGCTCGGCCCGGTCACCACGGTGGCCCGGCCCCTGGTCGTCCAGGACGACCTGTATCTGGACACCGAGGATTGGCGGGTCGCCCAGGCCGGCTATGTGCTGAGGGTCCGCAACGCCAAGAACAAGCAGGAGATCACCCTCAAGGCCCTGTCCAGACCCGCCAAGGGGAACGGCGCCGAGCCCAAACGTCGCCGCGAGGTCACCGAGCCGTTCGGGGGCAACTCGGCTCGCTGGATCGAGGAGGCCGGACCGGTGGGCTGGCGGGTCGCGGCGTTGATCGGACGGCGACCACTCCACCGGGTGCTCGAGGTCCAGACCCGGCGGCGGCCGTTCGTCCTGCACCTCGGTGACGAGGACGTGGCCGAAGTCGCCCTCGATGAGACCGCGATCTCGATCGAAAACCAGAGCCCGATGCGGCTGCTGCGGGTCGAAGTCGAGGTCCAGGCACCCTGGGTCGACGTCCTGTCGCCCCTCGTCGAAGACCTCCAACGATCGTCAGGACTGGCCCCGGCCGCGTTGTCCAAGTTCGAGGCGGGCATGCTCGCGCGCGGCTACGTGATCCCGAAACAGATCGACCTCGGACCGACGGCCGTCAACTCGGACATCACGATCGGCGCGCTCGCCGACGCCATGGTCAGGCGTCAGCTCGGCGCGCTCCTCGCACACGAGGCCGGCACGCGGCTGGGCGAGGACATCGAAGAGCTCCACGACATGCGGGTGGCGACGCGGCGCCTCCGGGCCGCGCTCGGCATCTTCTCAGAAGTCCTGCCGCCCCAGTTCGGTGAGCTCACCCCCGAGCTGGCCTGGCTCACCGAGACCCTGGGCTCGGTGCGCGACCTCGACGTCCAGCTGGCCCGCCTCGACGACGCACCGGAGTGGCACGGCGCCTGGTCGTCCGCCGAAACGGGGATGGCGCCGGTCGATGAACTGCGAGCGATCGTGACAAAGGAGCGCGATCGGGCCCGTTCGGTCCTGTTGCAGGCGCTCGAGTCCCCCCGATACGAACGATTGACGACGGGCCTGACGGCCCTGGCCCAACAGGGGGCCGGCCAGCGCTCCGCCGCCGGCCATCTCCCCGCGACCGTGGTAGTGCCGGACCTGCTCGGCCAGCGTCACCGCGACGCGGTGAAGGCGGCCCGGCGGGCACGGCGCAGCGGTGAGCCCTCGGACTTCCACCGGCTTCGCATCCGCTGCAAGCGGCTCCGCTACACACTCGAGTTCGTCCAGGAGGTCTACGGCGACCCGGCGGTGCAGTTCATCCGCCACATGGCCCGCCTCCAGGATCTCCTGGGCGGCCTACAGGACTGCGAGGTGTCGATGGAACGCCTCCACTTCCTGGCCACGCGTGCCCAACCGCCGCTCTCTCACGCGTCGGTGTTCTTGATGGGCGCGGTCGCCGAGGAGACGCGTCGCGAAGCAGCCGGGTTGCTCCACCGGGCGCGCCCCCGTGTCAAGGTGCTCTGGGGCGAGGAGTGGCAGCGGTTGGCCCACGTCCTCGAGCGTCTCTGCATCGCCGACGATCCCCGCGCGAACGACCTCTCCGCACCACCGGACACCGAGGCCGGGCCGGACGCGTCTCTCCAATGGGTTGGCGCACGTCGAAGCGGTGACGCCCGAGCCGGCCCCCGCCGACCCAGAGCCCACCTCGGCCCCACCGGCACCGGCACCGGCGCCCGCGCCCGGCCGCGCCCAACCTCTCTTGGTCAGCGCTCACCGACGATCTACCGACCGGCCCCGCCTGAGCCCGTCGCGGTGCTCCACAACGGGGCGGTAACGCTTCTCGCGATCGTTCACCTGACGGCGGGACGAGACGTTCTGTTGGTTCTGGCCGGCTTCGGCGCCGGACTGTTCAACGGCGTCGCCGGCGGCGGAACCCTGATCTCGTTCCCGGTGCTCCTCGCGCTCGGTTACCCGGCCCTGATCGCCAACGTCACCTCGACGGTGGGGATCTGGCCCGGCTATCTCGGTGGCGTGGCGGGGTTCCGTCGAGAGATCGCCCAGCAGCGCGACCACTTCCGCATGCTGGCCCCGGTCACCGTGCTCGGCGCGACGCTGGGTGCGATCCTGCTCTTGACCACTCCGTCGTCCGCGTTCACCCGGCTGGCGCCGTGGCTGGTCCTCTTCGCCACGGTGCTGTTCGCACTGGGCCCGCTCCTGGCTCGGTGGCTGGCCGGTGAGGCGGCCGTGCTGCGGACCCGTCCGATCGCGCTCGGCGCCGGGATCTTCTTCGCCGCCGTCTACGGGGGCTACTTCGGCGCCGCCATGGGGGTGATCATGCTGGCCGTGCTCGGCCTCACCCTCCCCGACACCCTGGCCCGGGCGAGCGGGATCCGCGCCGTGTTGTCGGTGGTGGCCAACGGGGTTGCCGCGATCGTGTTCATCATCCACGGCCACCTCCAGTGGGAAGCGGCCGGGGTGTTGGCGGTCGGCTGCCTGGCCGGCGGCTACGCCGGTGCCGCGCTGGCCCGGAAGCTCCCCTCCTCGATCCTTCGCGCCATCGTCATCGCCATCGGCCTGGCCACTGGCATCCGGTTGCTCGTCGGCTGATCAGCCGGCGGCGACCGGATAGGTGCCGACGACCGCCCCGTCCAGGGCGCGGCGCAGCGACCGCAGTGCTTGGACCGCCTCGCCGGCTGTCACCGCCACCAGCTCGATCAGGTCGCCGGGACGACACCGGCCCAGCTCGCCGAGGTCGGCCGTGATCACCACCGCGCCGACCGGGTAGCCACCCAGGGTGGCGTGGTCCGCCATCAACACCACCGGGTGGCCGTCGGGTGGCAGCTGGACGGTGCCGACGGTCGTGCCGGCCGAGCGAACCTCGGCCCTCGAGGTGGCGAGGGGCGGACCGTCCCGGGGACGCAGCCGCAGCCCGATCCGGTCGCTGGCCCCGTCGACCTCGAAGAGTCGATCGAACAGACCCACCTGCCAGCCGTTGGATACGTCGTCCACGACCACCGCGCGGAGCTTGCGCGGGCCGTCGGGCACCGCTTGCCCGGGTGCGCCCACAAGCAGATGGTCCCCCATGGTCCCGGTCGGGTGACCCACCTCGAGCTGGTCGCCCGCCACCAACGGGCCGAGGCCCAGTCCGACCAGCCGGTCGGTCGAGCGGGACCCGAGGACGGAGGGAGTGGTGAAGCCACCCCGCACGGCCAGGTACGCGCGCAGGCCCCCGCCAGTCGGGCCGACGGCCAGCCGTTGCCCGGGCGCGATCGGGATGACCCGTCCCGTCCCCACCGCCATGCCGTCGAGCGTCACCTCGACCCCCGCACCGACCACCGCGACGTACGTGGCGCGGCGGCACACCAGCGTTGGCCCGATGACGGTGACCTCAAGACAGGCTGCGTCGGGTCGGTTGCCGACCAACGCATTGGCCAGCGCGAACGACACCGGATCGGCCGCCCCGGCGCGCGGGACACCCAAATGGGCCAACTCGCGGCGCCCGCGGTCCTGAACCGTCGTGAACAGACCGGGAGAATCGACTTCGAAGACGTAGCCACCCGGAGCTCGGTGCGGGTGGCGATTTCCCGGACCTTCGCTCAGCGGTGACAGCTCGCCGGGCTCGACGACCCGGAACCGGACGAGATCCCCGGGTCGGAGCAACGCATAGGGAGGAGTCTCGGGATCGAACAGCGCCACGTCCGTCCGGCCGACCAGCTGCCACCCACCCGGCGTGGACTGTGGATATACCGCGGCGTGTCCCCCCGCCAGCGCGACCGAACCGGCGGGAACCGACGGTCGAGGCTTGGGCCGGCGAGGGACGCGGCGCAGGCTCTTGGGCAACCCCGAGAGGTAGGCAAACCCGGGGGTGAAGCCGAGGACCGACACGCGCAGGGTCACGTCGAGCAGGGCCCGCCGGACGCCGTCTCGACCGAGCCCACTGATCCGTCCCACTTCGTCGAGATCCGGCCCGTCGAAGGTAGTCGGCAGGACGATTGTCTGTCGGTCACGGCGGACCAGCGGCCGGGTTGTGACCGACCCGAGACGGTCGGCCAGGGTGTCGAAGTCGACGGCGTCGGGCTCGTAGACGACGAGCACCGAGTCGAGGCCGTCCACCACATCGATCACCCCGTCGACGCCGGCCGATCGCAAGGCCGCCCCGAGGGCACCGGCTGCTTCGGCCGAACGGGTGCCGACGACCAGCGCCGCGTCGCCAAAGCGTCGGACGTCGCCCGGGGATACCGACCGCACGACTCGGCGGAACGCCCTCACTTCGAGCTGAACGACCCCACGGTCAACCCAGCCTGTTCGAGCGCGCCACGCACGACGCTGGCCACCGATGCCGCGCCCGGGGTGTCGCCGTGGACGCACAACGTCGACGGCGATAGTCGCAAGGTGCCGCCGTCGGTCGTCTCGATCTCGTGGTCACGCGCCAACCTGACCGCTCGCTTGGCGACCTCGTGAACATCGGTGATCAACGCTCCCTCGTCGCCGCGCGACGCGAGCGTCCCGTCGGGCGAGTACCGGCGGTCGCAGAACGCCTCTTCGACGAACCGGAGGCCCGACGATCGAGCCACCTCGACGGCGGGCGAACCGGCCGGCACGACTAACCACAGGTCGTCAGCGAAGTCCCTTATCGCGTCGGCCACCGCTTCCGCGCAGTCGGTGTCGACGGCCATGCGGTTGTAGAGGGCACCGTGGGCCTTGACCGACTGGACGCTGGTCCCGGCCGCGCGGGCGATGCCGTCGAGCGCCCCGATCTGGTACAGCACGTCGGCCCGGATCCGCCGGGGATCGACGTCCATCGGTCGCCGGCCAAAGCCCTCGTGGTCGAGGTACGAGGGATGCGCGCCCACCGCCACACCGAGACGCACCGCGGCGCTGACCGTCTCGAACATGACCGTCGGGTCCCCCGAGTGGAACCCGCACGCGACATGGGCCGTGGTCACCACCCTCAAGATCGCCTCGTCGTCCCCGGGCCGCCACGAGTCGAAACGCTCTCCTAGGTCGGCATTGAGGTCCACGGACAACGTCGAACCCACCGGTCCAGTATCCCAGGGTGGTGCCTCGGAAAAGACGCTCTCAGGCCGTCGAGGCGTGTTCCTCGACCACGACGCCGCCGCGGTAGGCGACCTGCCGATTGCGTACCGCCGGGACGCGACGACCGCCGAGGACGGTGCCGGTCAGATTGAGCGGATCGGCGGCCGCCACCACAACCTCGTCGTGGCAAGCAGCGGCGCGCCGGGTCGCACCCAGCATGTCGGCCGCCTCGGGCATCGCGTACTGCTCACCGGCCAGGCCGGCCACGAACCTTCCGCCGAGCGCGATGCCACGGGCCTCGAACCTGCGCAGGGCACGAATTACCTCGCGCCACGGCAGGCGCAGCGACTCTCGCGACCAGAGCTCCCAGGCGACGATCCCCCACCGACTGAGGAGCTGCCACGCCACCGCCTCGGCCAACTCGTCGACCGCCAACCCGAACTGTGGGTCCTCGTCGGCGGTCGGCATCAGCGCCCACCGCCCCTCCCCGGTCCCCGAACCCACGTAGGTTCGGCGCCTGGCCAGGGCGAGATGGCGCGCCCTGGCCCTGCTCTGGGGACCACCTCGGCCTCGACGGACGCTGAGCAGCGATCGGACCGCCGAGAAGGCGTCGGCGGTGACCAGACCACGCGCGACCAGGTCCCACAGGCCCTCGTCGACCTCGGACGCCATGCGGCCCGACGCACCAGGCAACTCCGAGCGGAAGCACGCGCCCCGTTGGCGCAGCACCGCGAGGACATCGGCCGCCGCGCCCACCGTTGGTTCAGTGGCCGCTTCCCCGACCCTGACCGCCGCGAGCAGCCAGCCGAGATCCTCGCGTGGGGCGAGGGTGAGCGGCGTCGCTGGCGAAGGTGTCGCGGCGCCTCGTCGCACCGCCTCGACCGGATCACTGGCCTCTGGGCGAGGGGTCAGCCGACCCCACGCGACCTCCCCGGAAAGGCAGAGCTCGTCGAGCCAGTGGGCCTGGTAACCGGCGACGCGGGCCGAAAGCACCTGGGTTTCCCACTCCCCGGCCGCGACCTCGATCCCGGCCAGCTGTTCGATAACTTGCAGCAGGCCCGATCGGCCCTCGAGCTGGGTTCCCGGCGCGACGTGCTGCCAGCGCGCCAGGAACTGCACGAACTGAGCGATGCTCGCCGGCTCCACGCGATTTCGCCGACGGGACCGGCTCGCCGCGTGCATGCGGACCAGGAGGTGACGCGCGCACCACTGGCTGCCCGGAAGCTGCATCGCGCTGCCGGCGGCTTCGAGGCGAGCCAACGCGGTCTTCGTCCTGAGCACCGAAAGCGGGACTCCTCGGACCGTTCCGACGGGCAGAGGAATCTCCGACGTGAGCTCCTCGACCGACACCGGACCCGACACCTCCAGGTGCCCGTTGACACAGGCCGCCGCGGACTCGTCGACATCGCGAACCGACCGGGCCATGTCTAGGCGTTCCGTTGCCGCCCAGTTTCCGTCGATCAGCTCGGCCCGGCCGGTGTCGACCAGTGCGTCGAAGTGCCGCTGCCACCGTGCGATCGGTCGGGCGATGACCAGCGACAGCAGCAGGTCGTGCAGCTCGTCGGGATCCCGGGGATCGGGGCCGATCTGCTCGAGAACCGTAGCCACGGCGTCGGGGTCTAGCGGCGCAAGCTCGTGGGGTGCCACCACCAGGTCCGGTCTCGGGCTCAGGCCTCGAGGTATCGGCACCGCGCGAGACCGCCGTTCTTCGAGGGGCGCGTCGTCGAGGAACGTGAATGGCCGACCGGCCAAGATGCCGTGGGCCAGCGGAGATGGCTCCACCGACTCGACGAATCGCACGTCGAGGTCCCCCGACTCGATCCGTTCCAACACGCCGATCAGACCGTCCACGTCGAGCGCCTCCCGGAGGCAATCGGTCACCGTCTGACCGACGAGGACGTGATCGGGTACCGGGATCGGTCCAGGAGGTGTGTTCTCCTGGCATGCCGCCAGCGCTGGCCAGGTGGCGGCCAACAAGTCGTCGGCCTCCATCCGCTGGAGGTGAATTGGCCTGCGCTGGCCGTTGCGGGAACGGGGCACGACGAGGGCCCGGTTGAGATTCCAGCGCCACCTGGCTGCGAACATCGGGTGCGGAAGAACGGCCTGGGTCAAGGCTTCTTCCGCCTTGTGGCTCGGCAACATCGAGGGGACCTCGGACAGCGGGAAGCTGTGCTGGGGACCGAGCGACAGCGACACCGTGTCGTCGTCGGCCGAGGCCTGGAGCTCGAAGTCGAAGGAGACGCAGAAGCGCTTTCGCAGCGCCAGGCCGAACGCCCGGTTGATCGCTCCTCCGAACGGAGCGTGGATGATCAGCTGCGTTCCTTCGCTCTCGTCGAAGAACCGTTCGATGACCAAGCGGTCCTGGGTGGGGAGCACTCCGAGTGCCATTCGGCCGGCCGAGAGGTACGCGACGACCTGATCAGCCGCCTCGTCGCTCGTGCCCGCCCGTTCACAGACAAGCGTCCGAGCCCCTTCTTCGTCGTCCTGGATCAGGCGGTCCTCGACCGCCCCGCGTAGCTTGCTCACCTCGGTCGAGAGCTCCATGGTCCGGGCCGGCGCCTCACCCAGCCAGAACGGGATGGTGGGCGGCAGCTGGCCGGCGTCGTGCACCCGGACTGTGCCGACTTCCACCTTCTTCACCTGCCAGGAGTGCGTACCGAGGAGGAAGATGTCGCCGATGGTCGCCTCAACGGCGAAGTCCTCGTGCACCGATCCCACGGTCACCCCGTCTGGATCGAGGACGACCCGGTAGTCACCGGTCTCGGGGATCGCGCCGCCGCTCGTCAACGCAGCCAGGCCGGCGCCACGCCGAGGTCGCAGCATTCCGTTGACGCCGTCGCGGTGCACGTGGGCGCCTCGACGCCCACGCCCCGTGAAGATCCCCTCCGAGACGAGCTCGACGACCGACTCGAACTCCTCCTTGGTCAAACGCTCGTAGGGGGCGGCCCGGCGTACGAGGTCGAACAGCCCCGCTTCGCTCCACTCGCCCTCTCCGGCCACCTCGGCCACGACTTGCTGGGCCAGGACGTCGAGCGGGCGCTCCTGTGGGTGGAGCATGTCGAGCTGTCCGGACCTGACGCCACAGAGCAGCGCGACGCATTCCACGAGCTCGTCGCGTGTCAGCGGGAACAGACGCCCGGCAGGAGTGCCCTCCAGCTGGTGGTTGGCCCTTCCCACTCGTTGGAGGAACGTGCCAATCGAGCGTGGAGAACCGATCTGGCACACCAGCTCGACCGGACCCACGTCGATTCCGAGCTCGAGCGACGCCGTCGCGACCAGGGCCCGCAGGGACCCGGCACGCAAGCGGGCCTCCACGATTCGGCGACGTTCGGCCGACAGGCTCCCGTGGTGCGCCGCCACAACCAACGAGTCGCCATCGCTCCCCGGTCCGGTGTCGAGCCGTTCCGCCAGCTGGTGGGCGACACGTTCGGCGAGCTTCCGGGTGTTCACGAAGACGAGGGTCGTTTGGTGCTGACGCACCAGGTCGGCGATCCGATCGAGGATCTCTCCGAACTGACCGCTCGGGGCAACCGCCTCGAGCTCGGCATCGGGAAGCTCGATCGCGACGTCCAGCCCGCGGCGGTGACCGCAGTCCACGATCTCTGGCAAGGGCCGATCCGGCCCTACCCCACACAGGAGTCGGGCGACAACCTCGAGCGGCTTCTGGGTCGCCGAGAGCCCAATCCGTTGCAGGTGCCCGCCGCCGGCCTCGACCAGATGGGCCAGCCGTTCGAGGCTGAGGGCGAGGTGACTTCCCCGCTTATCCCTGGCCAGCGTGTGCACCTCATCGACGATGACGGTCCGGACGTGTCGCAACATCGCCCGGGAGGATGCCGCGGTAAGCAGGAGGTAGAGCGACTCGGGCGTGGTCACGAGAAGGTGCGGAGGGGTCTTCTGCATCGCCCGCCGATCCGCCGGAGGCGTGTCGCCGGTTCGCATCGCGACCGAGACCTCGGGAACCCGCAGTCCGAGATGTTCGGCCTCGGCGCGAATACCCGCCAGCGGCAACTGAAGATTCTGGTGGACGTCGGCCGCCAACGCGCGTAATGGGGAGATGTACAGGACCCGAGGCACCGGATCAGACGTGGCCGTACCGACGGTCGACGACAGTCGGCACGCGGCGTCGATCGCGACGAGAAAGCCAGTGAGAGTCTTTCCGGTCCCGGTCGGCGACGCGACCAGCACATCCCTTCCGGTTGCGATCAGTGGCCAAGCGGCGGTCTGGGGCTCGGTCGGCCCCTTCGGAAATTGTCGTGTGAACCAAGAGCGAACGGCAGGGTGGAACTGGTCGAGCACCCGAGCGTGCTGGTCCGCCGGTGCGGCCACCTGGTCGTTTGCAGTGGGCCCCATCAACTCACTCCATCATCTGGCTGTGACGGAGCATCGGGCTGTGACCGGACCACGAGACCGTCCAAAACGGCGCCAACCTCACGGCGACCTTCTTCGACCATAACCAAAGACGATCCGAAGTCCCGAAAATTTTCGATCGGACGATCACGGCCGCTGAACACGAAGAGGTCAACGCCATTCGGCACCTCCGCCAGCTCCCTCGAGAACCGCGAATGGACACCGGTGAAAAAGGCTGAGATCACCGACTCGATCGGACGTTTCCCGATCCGCGGCGTGTGCCCGGTCGGGCCGCAGAGCAACACGTAGATCGTCGTTGCACCCGCAGCAAGGGCCCGACTGATCGGGACGTTGTTGACGACCCCACCGTCGATCAGCAGCTCACCGTCGATCTCGACGGGGGAAAGATGCCCGGGATCGCGGACGAGGCCAAGACGGAGTCGACGATCGGACCACTCGAGATCCATCGCTCGCTTCCGTCCAGGAGCGAGGTCGCCACGACCTCCAGCGGAATGACGGTGTCCTCGATCCGATCCACCGCGATCCCCGATTCGAGGACCTTGCGCAGGCCGCTGTTCGAGTAGACGGACTCGCGCTGCTGAAAGAACATCCACGGCCCGTGTACTCGGGTCTTCGGGAAGATGTCGTCGGGGCCGAGGTTCACCCAGACGTCTTCAATCTTCTTCATGCCGTCGACGCTTGGATCCGCGCTATAGGCAGCGGCGTTCACGGCGCCGACCGACGCGCCGTAGACGCGATCGGCCCGGATCCCGCGATCGACCAGTTCGGCCAACATCCCTACCTGCACGGCCCCTCGCGTCCCTCCTCCGGCCAGTACGAACGCGGTGAGCCCGGGCCGAGATCGGCGAAGGCGTGACGACACAAACGAGCGAAACCGGCCGGTACCGGTCCGAGATGGATCCGCCAGGGGACCGGAGGGGCTCGGGTCGAGGTCGCTCACAGGTCCTTGGCAGGGTCTTCGACGGCCTTACGGCCGGAGCCGAAGGGTGCCGTCGTGCTGCCCCTGGCTGCCGCCTCGATGCGGCTCTGGCGCCACGCTTGACGGCCCGGCCGGTCACGTCGGACCCCCCACCGGATCGTCACGACCGCAAGCACGAGAAGCGCCAGAACGAACAGACCGAACACGATCCCGAATGCGACATCGGTAGCTGGGGGAAAGCCGACCAGAGCCATGAACCGAGAGGTTAGAACCCTCCTTCTCCCCATTGTCACAGCGAGCCGTCAAGGTGGACACATGACGAACCAGTCTGTCGTGGAGGCGCCCGATCGGCCCAGCGCAGGTCCCCTGGCCCTGGCGGGCCCCGACGTCCTGGCGTCTCTCCGTGGCGATTCGAGCCGGCGGCCACTGGTCGATCGGGGACTTGCCGGTGGCCTACGCGACTGGCTCGAGGACGGCCTCTGCTCACTGCCGCTCGGCACCCAGACCCCCCTCATCGTGAACAAGCAAACCCTTCGGGACGCCCTCGCTGGTCGGGCGAGCCGGCCAGCCGCCGGACCGCAGCCGATCACCGACTCGATGGCTCTTGGCGCATTGATGGACGCCCTCTTTCGTCAGTTCGTCACCATCGGACACATCGAAGATCCCATGCGAAATGGCCTCGACGCGCTGCGGGCGGACCCCCGGAGGTCCGAGGTCGTTGACTTCGTGCGGGGGCTGGCTGGTCAGGAGCTGGCCGACTTCGAGAACGAACTCGAGACCCAGTCGGCCATCCTTCTCAGCAGGTGGCCAAGGCTCTCTCCCTCCTGGCTGCCGCGAACCCAAGAACGGATTGCCGTCCCGCTGGCCGGCGGGGATGTGGTCCTCGTCGGGGTCATCGATCTCATCGTGGGAGCGCCCTCGGCGGGTCGAGCCTCGGTGGGCCTGATCGAGGTCAAGTCGGGCCGAGAGAGAATCGAGGATCGCGATGACCTCCGCTTCTACGCACTGCTCGAGACGCTCCGAAGCGGCGCGGCGCCGTTCCGAGTGGCCACGTTCTACACGCGGACCGGACTGGTCGACACCGAAGACGTCGACGATGGACTCCTCACATCCTCGGTGCAGCGGGTACTGGCGGGGATCAACCGAATGGTTGCGCCAGCCTGATGGTGGGAACGTCACTTCCCTCGACGGCGCTTCCCAAAGCGGCCTCCTTGACCGATGCGCTCATGCTCTCGTCGCCCCCGTTGGTATCTCGCGACCAGTTCGCCAGAACTCCGTCAGGCGTTCGAACGCGAACTGGGCACCGCCACGCGGTCGCTCCGCTCCGGCGAGCGGATCCGCATAGACGGGTACAGCCTACGGAACGCAATCTCGGGAGAGGGCGGTCACGGCGGTTCGTTTCGGTGGTCGCCGTGGACAGCGCGGCGTCCCATTGGGATCGAGTGTGTCAGGGCCTGTCTGGCCAACACCAGGCTCACACCCGTACAGGCGAGTCACGACGTGATCACGGGGCTTGTCCGTCAAGCGGACGAGCAACGGGGTCGTCCGGGGTCACTGTCCGAGTGGCTGGCCGGTCTCGCCGTAGGTGCTCGCGCCGGTGGTGCAGGCGGAGGCCGTAGTTTGGGCGACCCAACTCATCACCGCGCTGGACTGGACCAAACTCAGCCATCCGATCGTCGGTGGCGACCGGTCGGTGGTCCTGCCCTCGTCGAGCCAGGTTCTCCTTCGCGGCAGGATCGAGGTGCGGACGCGTACGACGCCGACTCAACCGCCCGACACCGCGGCCCACGGACGTCTTCAGCCAGAGCCGTCGGTCCTGTTCGCCATGATGACCGGCCGACCGAGTCCTACAGCGCGCACAGAGCTCGGCCTTGCCGCACTGACCGTCGCGCTTGGTGATCGCCGGGGTGGGATCCCAATCCGGGTGCTCGGCTGGTGGCCTCAGTGTGGTCGCGCGCTCGTTGTCCCAGTCGATCTCGCGCTGTTGAATCACACCTGTGAGGCGGTGATCGGCATGGTCCGGTCTGCGTGTCCAACCATGCGTCAGCAATCCCGCTCTGCCAGGGCCACCGGTGAGCGGACCGGTCGCCGCGAAACGGTCAAGGGCTCTCCGCCCCAAGCGGCCGTCCACGTCGATCGGATCGCCTCCTGACATTTGGGAGCAGGCACGACGCTCTTCGGCCAGGAGTTAATGGCCTCGGTCGTCCATCTGTAGGCGCCCGTCCGCACCCAAGGAGACCCCGTTGATGCCAAGTTGCTCCGCCAGCACTCCCGGGACCTCCTCGATGCCGAGCGAAGTGACAGTCGAGCCGCCTCCGACCGGGCGCTCCACCAGCACGGGCCGATCACCGGCGAAGAGGCTGACGCAACGGTCGACTCGCCTCGCCCCGGCGATGATCCCGGTCACGAAGCCCGACTCGGGATGCGTCGAGGTGTACCAGTTGTTCACCTCGATGTCGACCATCTGCGCAGGTTCCGGCACGAAGCCATAGCAGTCGGTCCAGGAAGCATCGTTGAAGACCTGGAGTACCAGCTGCGGACCGTCCTCCACGATCCGGTACCGCCAACCCGACTGTTCGACCTCCACGCCCGTTTCGAGTGGCACCGGGTCGAGGAGTCCACCACCGCCGAATCCGACATCGGCCAGCCATACCGTGCCTCCGTCCATAACCCGAAGAAGCAGGTGGTTCAGCGGGCGCGGCGAACCCTCGGGCCCGAGCCGGACACGCGCGAGCATCGGCACGACATCATCGAGCCCGATCGACTCCAACGCGGCCATCAAGAGAAGATTGTGCTCGAAGCAATAGCCGCCACGCTGGCGCGTGACCATCTTGTCTTCGAGGTGGGCAAGATCGAGGGAGACGGCACGTCCCGAGTAAGAGTCGAAGTTCTCGAACGCAATGGACGTCGCATGCGCCCGATGCACATCGGCGAGCGTCACCGGGCCGCGTAAACCGATGCGTTCGAGATAGGCGTCGATGTTCGCGAGTGGCGACACCGGCGATGAGTGTATTCCCGAGCCGAGCCGACATCACCCCGAACGGGCTCCCAACGCTCCTGAAGAGGTGGCGAGGCTACTCAGGTCCACAAACTGGACGTGGAGCCCGGTTTTCGGACAGAACGAACGCCGCTAGCTTTTGGTTCTATCGTTCCACAATCCGATTCCATCGCCACTCGTCGGAGGTGAAAAATGGGTGACGTGCCAAGACTGGACCAGATCAACTTGATTGTGTCGGATATGGCCGCCTCTGTGGCCTTCTATCGTCGGCTCGGCATCCCGATCCAAGACACCGATCCAGAATGGGAATCCCATCACCGTTCTGGAATCGTGGGCGACGGCGTCGACTTGGACCTTGACAGCAATGCGTTCGTCAAGAAATGGAACGAAGGTTGGTCCGGGAGTCGGGCGGTAATCGGTTTCAAGGTTGCGTCACGTCAGCAGGTCGATGAGGTCTACGGGGACCTTGTTGGCGCCGGCTACCGAAGCCAGCAAAGCCCCTACGACGCCTTTTGGGGCGCAAGGTACGCCATCATCGAAGATCCAGATGGCAACGCCGTTGGGATCATGAGTCCGGTCGATCCGGACCAGCGATCGGCTGTCAATCCTGCGTAACGGGAGGGCGAGAAATCGCATAAGCGGAGAGCATCTGGGCCGGTTCCGTTTGGGTTTGAAATCTCTTCGCTCCTTACCGGGCGGACATAGATTCTTGCCACTCGCCAGGGACAGCGTTGTTATTTTGACTACAGCGGAGGGAGTGGGATTCGAACCCACGGGAACCAAGGTCCCACGGCTTTTCAAGAGCCGCGCATTCGTCCGCTCTGCCATCCCTCCCGACTCGAGCGCCGGCTGAGCCGAGCAAAAGCTACTCGCCATCCTCCCTGATCTGGGAGCGCAATGAGCGAACCCAGTCATCGGCCTGTCGCCAGGACTGCTCCGCCTCGAGGCGCTTCCCGGGTCCGTGGTGACCGGCTGCAGGATACGAGCCGAGAAACTTGACCCTCCCCTGGTTCGCATGCAGGTCTCGGAGGCAGTCAGCGACAACCTCGTCGGCGATATGGCCTTCAAGGTCGATGACGAAGCAATAGTCGCCAAGACCACGTTTGGTTGGACGGGATTCCAGCTTCGTCAGGTTGATGTCTCGGCCCGAGAACTGTCCGATGATCGAATGCAAGCTGCCCGGGTGATCCGCCTTCTGAAAGCACACGATGCTGGTGTGGTCGTGTTCGGTCGCAGCGGGTATCCCCGAACTCGCCACCGCCACAAAGCGTGTCTGGTTCTCCGGATGATCTTCAATCTCCTCAGCCAAGACGACGAGTCCGTACACCTCCGCTGCTGATCGGGGAGCAATCACGGCCGTGTTCCTATCCGGGCTCTCGCTGAGAGCCCGCGCCGCTTCTGCCGTCGAAGGGGCGGCCAGACTCTCCGCAGCGGGAATGTTTTCCGCTAGAAACTTGCGGCACTGCGCGAGTGCATGCGGGAACGACAGCACACTGGTGACGTCGGCAATTCGTGTTCCCGCGTTCGCCATGAGCGCAAGGTGGATATCCAACACCACTTCTCTTTGAATGAGAAGGTCGAAGTCGAATACCAATCCGTCGAGCGTGATGGGAACGGTTCCCTCGATTCCGTTCTCGAGCGGGACAAACCCAAGATCGACACGTCCACTGCTCACCGCCTCGAGCACATCGGTGATCGTGGGCAACGGTTGGCGCTCTGCGACCGCGTAGTCGGGCTGACTCAGCAGGGCCTGCTCGGTGAACGTGCCGGCCGGCCCGAAATACGCCACAGATGTCGCAGAGCGGGTCACACCCGGGCAGGATAGTGAACGACATGGATAAACCCGCCCTCGAGCGCCTTCTGGCCGATGTTTCGGCTGGAACTTGTTCGGTGGAGGAGGCCGTACGCCAGCTTCGGCGACTTCCATTTGCCGACCTTGGATTCGCTCGGATCGACCACCACCGCCAGCTCCGCCAGGGGCTTCCTGAGGCCGTCTACGGGCCCGGCAAGACCCCTGAGCAGTGCGCCGGGATCGTCGTGGAGCTCTTGGCCGGTTCAGCGGGGCCCGTCCTCTTGACCCGGGCCGAGGCCAGCCAGGTTGACGCGGCGACCCGCGCCGCGATCGGGGCCGGTGTCGAAGAGCACACGATCACCCTGACCGGGGCATTGGCCACGGTGACCTGGCGGCCGTCGCCCCCGCGCACCGGTCGCGTGTTGATCCTGACCGCAGGGACGGCCGACCTGACGGTGGCCGATGAGTGCCGCTCCGTACTCAACGCACTCGGCTTTTCGCCGAGCCTGCTCGCCGATTGCGGGGTCGCGGGTGTCCACCGGCTGCTCATGTCAGTCGACGAGGTGGCGGAGGCCGACGCCATCGTGGTGGTGGCAGGCATGGAGGGCGCATTGGCCAGCGTGGTCGGGGGCATCACCGCGGCCCCGGTGGTTGCCGTGCCGACCAGCGTGGGATATGGCGCCGCTTTCAGCGGCATCACGGCCCTGCTCGCGATGCTCGCATCGTGTGCCTCGGGGATCACTGTCGTGGGCATCGACAACGGGTTCGGCGCGGCGTGTGCCGTCGCCCGGATGCTGCCGTGACCATCGCGGTGCCGACGTCGCAAAGGGTCGCTTGGTTCCATTGCTTCTCGGGCATCGCCGGCGACATGGCGCTCGGTAGCCTGATCGACGCCGGCGCGGATGTAGGCGAGATCCGTGGCTTGTTGCGGCGCGTGCCGTTCTCTGGATGGGACCTCGATACCCAGTCGGTGTTGCGGGGCGGCATCGCGTGCACCCGAGCCGTGGTCTCCGCGCCCGACGACGTGGTGGTTCGAACCCATGCCAACATCGTCGACCTCATCAAGGTGGCCCAGCTCCCCGCTCGCGTCGAGAAGCGCGCTCTGGCCATATTCGGCGTGCTGGCCCGGGTCGAAGGACGAGCTGCACCATCGACCATCCGGACAGGTTCACTTTCACGAGGTGGGGGGGCACGACGCGATTGTCGACGTCGTCGGGACTGCTGCCGCTCTCGAGATCCTCGGGATCGACGAGGTCAAGGCGTCGTCGGTTGCGACCGGGACCGGCGTGGTGCGCACAGCACATGGGCTGCTGCCGAATCCCGCGCCGGCCGTCGTCCGGCTCCTCCAAGGTGTCCCGACATACGGAAGGGAGGTGGGCGTTGAGCTCACCACCCCGACCGGCGCCGCGATTCTGGCCGCGCTGGCCTCTTCGTTCGGCCCCCTGCCGGCAATGCAGATCGACAGGACCGGATTCGGCGCCGGGACCAGGGAGCTCGACGACCTTCCCAACTGCACCCAGGTCGTAACCGGTACCACCCAGTCGTCCGTCGCGACGACCGCCGGCGGCCAGCCCATCGTCGTGCTCGAAGCGAACCTGGACGACGCGACCGGCGAGCAGCTGGCCCACGCCCTGCGATCCCTGCTCCATGCCGGTGCCCACGACGCGTGGGTGACCCCGGTCGTGATGAAGAAGGGTCGCCCCGGACACACCGTGCACGTGCTGTCCGACCCGTCGCTGTCCGAATCGTTGCGCGATGTGCTCCGCGTCAGCACCGGCACGTTCGGCGTCCGGGTGCTCCACGGCGAACGGTGGCCGTCGGCACGGATGATCGAGCCGGTCGACGTGGCCGGTTTCCAGGTACACGTCAAGGCCGGCGGCGGCCGGGTGAAGGCGGAGTTCGACGACGTGGTGCGGGTCGCCGCAGCGACCGGCCTCCCGGTGACAGAGGTGGCTTCGAGGGCCGAGCAGGCGTGGCGGGAGCTTTCCGACACCCGCGAGCACGCGGCGACCGACGGTCCTTCCGAGACCGACGAGCCCGCCTAGATCTGGACCGAGGGGCTGGCGTCCAGCCGCTCGACGAGAAACGACTCGCTCGAGCGGAACGCCTCCGAGGGCACGTCGCCGTGGCGCCCCAGATGCACGAGCATTCGCTTGTCCGTGCTCCCGATGGCATCGAAGAGAGCGATCGCGCGCTCCCGTCTGAACAGCTCGTCGTCCCACTGAACCAAGAAGAGCACCGGGCAATCGACCCTCGGTGCGTCCTTCGCAATGCGGTCCCGAGTGGGGCCGGTGAGGCCCATCAGCCCGAGGACCGCGGCGTCGATGCGGGGTTCGGCCGCCACGAAGGGCAGCCCGATGATGGTCCCCATGGAGACCCCCCACCACCCGACCCGACCACTACCCAACTCGTCCAGATCAAGCAGCCCGTCCAGCGCCCCAACCCAGTCGGCCACCATCTCGTCGGTCATGGTGGGGTCAGACGACCAGGCCTGGCAGAACTCCAAGAACGCGAGCTGCGAATTCGCCCCCCCATCGAGGCGCCGATCGCCATGGACGGGCCCGTCGATGGCCGCCGCCGCCATCCCCCGGCGGACCAGGGCCTTGGCCAGGTCAACCACATAGGAGGTTCCCTTGTGGCCCGACGCGCCGTGCCCGAGCAGGACAAGCGACGTGGGTGGCCTGGGGCGTACCGGCGTCCAGAGCACCCCCGGGACACTCCTCGGCCCCCGCTCGGCGTCGAATCGTCGTTGTCGGAGATCTCCAGATGAGCAGTCGTCGAGCCAACGCAAGACCGACAAGCGTATCGGCCATCGGACCAGGTCAGGGAGGCGGGCGGGCGGATAGCAACTACGCTGGGAAGCGTGGCGAATCTGGACGAAGACTCGATCGCGTCCGGTTTCGGCCCCCGACCGTGGGTCCCGCCGGCCTCCCCCGACGACGTCGAGGCTGCGCTGCGTGCCCAGGGCTATCTGCCCGGCGATGGGTTGTCCACGGCGATCTTCTTGGCCATCGAGCTCCGGCGGCCGTTGTTCCTCGAGGGCGAGCCGGGGGTCGGAAAGACCGAGGTGGGCAACGTCTTGGCCCGCTGGTTCGGTTCCCCACTGCTCCGGCTCCAGTGCTACGAGGGCATCGACGCCCACCAGGCCATCTACGAGTGGGACTACCAGCGCCAGCTCCTCTACCTCCGGGCCCATGACCGGGGCCCCGGCACCCCGCCGGTCGGCGAGGACGAGCTCTTCTCGGAGCGTTTCTTGATCCGCCGACCGTTGCTTCAGGCGATCGCGGGAAGCAACGTGGCCGGTGCGGCCCCCCCGGTCCTTTTGATCGACGAGATCGATCGCGCCGACGACGAGTTCGAGGCGTTTCTCCTTGAGATCTTGGCCGACTTCACGGTGACTGTCCCCGAGGTCGGGACGTTCCGAGCCGAGGTGCCACCGGTCGTCGTCCTGACGTCGAACCGCACCCGGGACGTCCACGACGCGCTGAAACGCCGGGCCCTCTACCACTGGGTGGAGCACCCGGACTTCGACCGCGAGGTGTCCATCGTGCTGTCGCGGGTTCCCGAGGCCGGTGAACAGCTGGCCCGTCAGGTCACGAGCGCGGTCCAGGCGCTCCGTGCGATGGGCCTCTACAAGTCGCCGGGCGTTGCCGAGGCCATCGACTGGGCCCGGGCCCTGCACGCGCTCGGACGCGACGTGCTGGACGAGGCGAGCGCGGCCCGCACGCTCGGCGCGGTGCTCAAGTACCGAGAAGACACCGAGCGCGCCCGGAGCGAACTCGGACCACTGATCGAAGCGGCGGTCGCCAGTGGCTGACATGGAGCTGGTCGACCGCTCCGATCCGACCCGCTCGGTCGTCACGTTCTGCCGTGCGCTCCGCTCGGAGGGGCTCAGCGTCCCGGTGTCGAACGTGTTCACCTACGTGCACGCGCTCGGGGTGCTCGGCGTGCGCCGCACGAGCCGCGTGTACTGGGCGGGACGGGCGACCCTGGTGCGGCGACCCGAGGACATCGAGGCATACGACCGGGTGTTCTCCTCCTTTTGGTCGGGCGATGAGTCATGGTCGGCCGAGCGGGTCAGCGCGATCACGGTCACGAGGGTCCAACTCACGAACGATGACGCCGGGTCCTCGGAGGGAGAGGAGGGGGACCTCGCGGCGCTGCGCTACAGCAGCGCCGAGGTCCTTCGCGACAAGGACTTCGCCGACTGCAGCCCCGAAGAGCTCGCCGAGGCCATCGAGAACATGCGGGCGCTCTCGGTCACGGCCGTCGTGCGATCGTCGCATCGCTGGCGCGGGGCGCGCCGGGGTGATCGACCGGACATCCGCTCGACGATTCGGCACTCGATGCGACGCGGCGGCGAAGTGGTGCACATCGAACAGATGCGGCGGGTGCCCCGCGTCCGGCGCCTGGTGGTCTTGTGCGACGTGAGCGGTTCCATGGAGCCTTACGCCCGGGCCCTGCTCCGATTCGCTCACATCTTGGTGGCCGGGCGCACGCGGGTCGAGGCCTTCGCCCTGGGCACCCGCCTGACCCGCCTGACCCGCCAGCTCTCGTCACGCGACCCCGACACGGCCATGGCCGCGGCATCGGCGGCGGTGCGCGACTGGTCGGGCGGGACCCGGCTCGGCGACGGTCTGCGCGAGTTCAACGACCGCTTCGGGGTCACCGGCATGGCCAGGGGATCCCAGGTGGTGGTGCTTTCTGACGGCTGGGACCGTGGCGACCCCGAGGAGCTGGGATCCCAGATGGCTCGGCTGCACCGCGTGGCCCACCAGATCGTCTGGGTGAACCCCCTGAAGGCGACCCCCGACTACGAGCCGCTGGCCCAGGGGATGGCGGCCGCACTGCCCCACGTCGACCGCTTCCTCCCCGGCCACAACGTCGCGTCGCTCGAGACCCTGTTAGAGGTGTTGGCCGGATGACACGAGGGGAGGGTACGCGTTGAAGGACATCTTGGACGATATCGAGCGATGGCGGGCCGATGGACGCCGGGTCGCCGTGGCCACGGTCATCGAGGTGCGGGGGTCCGGACCGCGCGGTCCCGGTGCGACGATGGCGGTCAGCGAGAACGGCGAGGTGGCCGGCTCGGTGTCGGGGGGCTGCGTCGAGGGCGCGGTCGTCACCGCGGCGCTCGAGGTGCTGGCAGAGGGGAAACCCAAGATGTGCACGTTCGGGTACTCCGACGACGAGGCGTTCGCCGTCGGTCTGACCTGCGGCGGCACGATCTCGCTGTTCCTCGAACCACTGGACTGGTAGGGGCGGCGTCGATGTCCTCCGAGAGCGCTGACGGCTCGGTCTACGAGGTCCTCCGGGACTGCCTGCGGCGGAACGAACCGGTGGCGTTGGCGACCGTCGTCGCCACCACCGAGGCGGCCGGCCTCGGGGCCAAGCTGTTGGTCCGGCATTCGGGGTCGGTCGGAACGCTCGGGGACCCCGGGCTCGACTCGGTGGCCAGCCGCGATTCGCTCGGCGCGCTGGTCTCGGGACAGAGCTCGCTCCGCCACTACGGACCCCACGGGGAGATCCGCCAGGAGACCGTGACCGTGTTCGTCGAGGCGTTCAGCCCGCCACCGCGGATGATCATCCTCGGAGCGGTCGACTTCAGCGCCGCCCTCGCCTCGATGGCCAGGGTGCTCGGCTACCGGGTCGTGGTGTGCGACGCCCGGGCGTGTCTTCGCGACGAAGGAGCGCTTCCCGGCCGCCGAAGAGGTGGTGGTCGACTGGCCGGACCGCTATCTGAGCCGGGTCGAACCCGAGCTCGGCCCACGCGACGCGGTGTGCGTGCTCACTCACGACACCAAGTTCGACGTCCCGGCCATCGTCGCCGCACTGGCCACCGACGTCGGCTACATCGGCGCCATGGGGTCACGACGAACCAAGGAGCGACGCGACGCCAGGTTGCGCGAGGTCGGGGTGACCGACGAAGGCCTGGCCCGGGTGCGCGCCCCCATCGGCCTCGACCTCGGGGCTCGAACCCCCGAGGAGACGGCGGTGTCGATCTGCGCGGAGATCATCGCCTGCCAGACCGGGACCGACACGGTGATCTCACTCAGCAAGGGCTCCGGGGCGATCCACCACAACGGGCACCCTTTGTGAAGACTGCGGCCGTGGTGCTGGCCGCCGGCGGTGGGACACGGTTCGGCGCTGCCGAGCACAAGCTCCTGGCGAGCTTCCGGGGACGGCCCCTGGTCAGCTGGGCGGTCGAAGCGGGCCCTCGGGGCGGGGTTCGACGAGACGCTCGTGGTGACGGGCGCCGTCGACCTGAGCGGGGTCCTTCCCCAAGGGGTGACGGTGGTCGAGAACGCCCGGTGGGCCGACGGCCAGGCCACCTCGCTGCAGGCAGGCGGTGAACTGGGCACGCGAGGCCGGCTTCGACGCGGTCGTCGTCGGTCTGGGCGACCAACCACTGGTGCCGCCGGAGGCGTGGAGGGCGGTCGGCGCATCCTCGAGCCCCATCGCGGTGGCGAGCTTCGACGGGCAGCGCAGACCGCCGACGCGCCTCGCCGCGTCCGTTTGGCCCCTGCTTCCGCTGGACGGGGATGAGGGGGCGCGCGTGGTCATGGCCGGGAATCCCGAACTGGTCGAGGCGGTAGCGTGTCCCGGTCAGGCAATCGATATCGACACGGTGGAGGATCTGGCGCGGTGGAGCTGAACCATGACTTCCAGGTCTCGGTGCCGATCGAACTGGCATGGGCGGTGCTCACCGATCTCGAACGGATCGCTCCGTGCATGCCCGGCGCGCAGCTGCTCGAGGTCGAGGGCGACGAATACCGAGGCGTGGTCAAGGTGAAGGTGGGCCCGATCACCGCCCAGTACCGCGGGATGGCCAAGTTCGTCGATCTCGATGAGGCCGCGCACAGGGCGGTGCTGCGGGCGGAGGGCCGCGACACCCGCGGGCAGGGCACCGCCTCTGCCACCGTCACCGCGACCCTCGAGGGGACCGACTCGGGCACCGGCGTCCGCATCGAGACCGACCTCGACATCTCCGGGAAGGTCGCGCAGTTCGGACGCGGGGTGTTGGCCGAGGTGAGCGAGAAGATCCTCGACCAGTTCGTACGCGACCTCGAGGCAAATGTGCTGTCGGGCGGCGAGTCGACCGCAGCGGACAACGACGGGGCGCCGGCCCGGGACGACGACACCACACTGCGAGTCATCGACTCCCCGGCCGCCCAACCGGTCGACCTGCTCGACGCGGCCGGTGGCTCGGTGTTCAAGCGGGTCATTCCGCTCGTGGTCGGGTTCGTCCTGTTCACGATCGTGCGCCGGCTGCGGCGCCGTCGCCATTGAGGCGAGGACGGTGAGCGGATGATTCCGCTCGAGGAGGCCCGGGGACTCATCCTGTCCGCGTGCCCGGTGATGGAGCACGAGCACCGGCCCCTGGGGGCCTCACTCGGGTGTGTGACCTCCGAGCCCATCGTGGCCCAGGAGGATGTTCCGCCGTTCTTCAACTCGTCCATGGACGGCTACGCCGTTCGCTCGGCTGACGTCGCCGGGGCCCCGACCCGTCTCTGGGTGATCGACTCGGTCATGGCCGGCGACGGCCGTCAGGTCACCGTCGGCGAGGGTGAGGCGGTGCGGATCATGACCGGCGCCCCGCTCCCCGACGGTGCCGACGCGGTCTGCATGGTCGAACGGACGAGGACCGAACCGGACGGGCACTGGGTCGTCATCGAGGACGCCGTGCCCGCGGCCAGATCGGTGCGAGCGCCCGGCAGCGACATCGCCTCGGGCAGCGAGGTCGTGCCGGCAGGCACCGAGCTGACTCCCGCCCATTTCGGGGTCCTCGCTCGCCTGGGGCTGGAGTCGGCGCCGGTGTATCGGCCCCCGACGGTTGGAGTCCTCTCGACGGGCGACGAGCTCCGGGAGGGGCCCGCCCCCCTTCCTCGCGGTGCGATCCGCGACGGCAACCGACCCGTGCTGCTGGCGCTGGTCGAGAGGTCCGGCTACCCGGTGATCGACCTCGGCATCGTCCCCGACGACGTGGCGACGCTCCGCAAGGTGTTCGAGAACGCCGCCACTGAGTGCGACGCGCTGGTCACCAGCGGCGGGGTGAGCGTCGGGGACCTCGACGTCGTGCGGATCGTGTTGAGCGAGATGTGCGGTCCGTCGATGCACTGGATGCAGGTGGCGATCAAGCCGGCCAAGCCACTCGCGTTCGGGATGATCGACGGCCGCCTGCCGGTCTTCGGTCTCCCGGGTAACCCGGTCTCGTCGATGGTCTCCTTCGAGCTCTTCGCGCGCCCGGCCCTGCGACGCATGGGCGGGCACACAGAGGTGATCAGGCCCACGCTCTCGGCCGTGACCGATGTCGACCTGCCGCGCGACGCCGACGGAAAGGTGCATCTCTTCAGGGTGCTGGCCAGTGTGGACGCCAGGGGTCGGCTGCACGTGCGCCCCTCGGGAGGGCAGGACTCCCACCAGCTCCGGGCCATGGCCGAGGCCAACGCGTTGGCCGTGCTCCCCGATGGGCCCGGGGCGAGCGCCGGAGACGAGGTCGCCGTGTTGCTCCTGGACGGCGATCGCCTGCACCCGAGCGGTCCCTGAGCCTCGGGACCGTCCCGGGAGGCTGCCATAGAGTTCGGATGATGGCAGCCAACGATCTGACCCACCTCGACGCACACGGCCACGCCCGCATGGTCGATGTGACACAGAAGCCGGTGACCCAGCGAGAGGCAGTGGCGCGCTGCATGATCTCTTCGTCGCGATCCGTGATCGCCTCGGTGAGCGAGGGTCCGGAGAACGACGTCTTCGCGGCGGCCCGGGTCGTCGGGATCCAGGCGGCCAAGCAGACGCCCGACCTCATCCCGCTGTGCCACCCGCTGCTCATCGGTGACGTGGCACTGGACTTCGAGGTCGAGGCCGACCACATCAAGATCGAGGCCCGGGTCGAGTCCTTCGGCCAGACCGGTGTGGAGATGGAGGCCCTCACGGCGTGCGCGGCGGCGGCGCTCGCCATATGCGACATGTGCAACACCCTCGACCCCCTGATGGCGGTCGAGGGTTTGCGGGTGTGGGAGAAGCGCGGCGGACGTTCGGGCACCTGGCGGTTCGATCCCGACACACCCGAGCAGGCCGACACACCCGAGCAGGCCGACACACCCGAGCAGGACGGACCAACGGGCTCGACCGGGGCCGAACCCTCCGACCGGGGGTGAGCGGCGTGGCACCCCTGAGAGCAAAGGTCCTCACCGTGTCCGACGGTGTGGTAGCGGGCACACGCGAGGACCGGTCCGGGGCGGCGCTGGCCGAGCTGCTGGCAAAGGAGGGGTTCGAGGTCGTCGAACGCGTGGTCTGCCCAGACGGCATCGACGACGTCTCAGCGACACTGCGCAGCCTGGCCGAAGGGTTCACGGGCCTGGTCGTGACCACCGGTGGCACCGGGTTCGGTCCCCGCGACCTCACGCCGGAGGGCACCCAGCAGGTGATCGAGCGGGCCGCCCCCGGGCTGGCCGAGGCGATGCGGGCGGTGAGCCCCCTCGGACGCCTGTCCCGGGGCGTCGCCGGCACGACGGGAAGCTGCCTGGTGCTCAACACCCCGGGTTCGCCGGGCGGGGCGATCGAGTGCCTCCAGGCGCTGCTCGACGTGCTCCCCCACGCGCTCGGCCTGCTGGCCGGGGAGCCCGACCCCCACCCCTCGGGGGGTTAGCCGCCCGAGACCGGGGGGAGCACGGCCACCTCATCGTCGGCCCCGACGGGGGTGTCCGGCGGCACCGAGTCGCCGTTGAGCCACACCCGGCAGGTTGGCAAAAGGTTCGCGAGCCCCTCCCCATAGCGGGCGGCGGTCGCCGCCACCACGTCGCCGACCGAGGCGCCGTCGACGATGGCCGAGCGGGCACCGGTGGCGTCACGAGCCGGACCGAAGAACAGGACCGTTGCCATCTCAGCCGCCGATCATCGACATCGAGCGGGCCGGGCGGAGGAATCCCGGATCGTTGATGCCGTGACCGGGCAACTTGGCGTGCACCGCGCCTCGCAGGGCGAGCCCGATTGCGTCGTCCGATCCACCGCTGCGCAACAGGTCGCGCAGTGCGGTTTCCTCGTTTGCGAACAGGCAGTTGCGGATCGCTCCGTCGGCGGTGACCCGAAGCCGATCACAGGTCCCGCAGAACGGTTCGGTCACCGTGGGGATCACACCGATCTCCCCGATCCCGTCGGTGAACCGGTAGCTGGTGGCCGGCGCAGACGGGTCGTCGGCGGCGGCAACGATCGGTTCGAGCGCCCACCGCGCCCCGATGATCTGGAGAATCTGTGCGGCCGACACGACGCTCGACCGGGACCACCCGCGGGAGCCGTCGAGCGGCATGTATTCGATGAACCGCACCACGCGCCCGGTGTCTCGAGCGAATGCGGCGAAGTCGACGAGCTCGTCGTCGTTCATCCCGGCCAGGACGACGACGTTGACCTTGATCGGTCGCAATCCGACTCGTTCGGCGGCGTCCATGGCCGACAAGACCGCCGAAAGCTCCCCGGAACGCCGGATCTCGGCGAATCGGGTGGGCCGGAGCGAATCACAGCTGAAGTTGACCCTCCGGAGTCCGGCGTCGGCGAGTGCTTGTGCGCGACGGTCGAACCCGATCCCGTTGGTCGTCATCGACAGGTCGTCGAACCCAATCTCGGCCAGCATGGCGACGAACGACTCGAGCCCTCGGCGCACCAGAGGTTCGCCCCCGGTGATCCGCACCCTCGTCACCCCGAGCCCGTGGGCCACCCGGGCAACGCGGACAAGCTCCTCGTAGGTGAGGATCTCGCTCCGGGGGGCAAACGTCACACCCTCCTCGGGCATGCAGTACACGCAGCGCAGGTTGCAACGATCGGTGATCGAGATCCGCAGGTCGCGGTGCACCCGCCCGAAGCGGTCGATCAAGCGATCGTCGAGGTGTTCGGCCCCCGAGCGGCGGGGACGGAGCGACACCGCGACGGGAACGGTCGTGGTCACCTGCCCGGAGAGCCCGCGTCTCCCACGTCGGTCAGCTCGTGGGTGCCCAACCCCCAGTCGGCACCGTCTTCCCAGAGTTCGCGTTTCCAGATGGGGACGGTCGCCTTCAGGGTTTCGATGCACCAGCGGGTCGCGTCGAACGCGCTGGACCGGTGCGGCGTCGAAACTGCGATGACGACCGAGGTCTCGCCCACCGCCAATGAGCCGATCCGGTGCAGGACGACCAATCGCCCGATCTCCGGCCACCGGCGCCGCGCCTCGTGCGCGATCTCCTTGAACCTGGGCACGACCAGCGGTTCGTAGGCCTCGTATTCGAGCCTCTCCACACTTCGACGACCCTCGGAGTGGTCGCGCACCGTCCCGCAGAAGACGTCGACGGCGCCGCACCCCGGTTGGACGACCCAGGCGAGAGCCTCGGCCACCGGGAGCGGCGCCTCGGTCAGCTCGATCCAGTCGGCCCGATCCACCCGCCCACACTAACGTCCGCCCGACCATGAACGGCCTGGCCGGCGGCCTCTCTCGGTCGCCACCAGCTCCGCAGGAGCAACTCGCACAGACGAGGTGCCTCTCACTTGTCAGGTTGATACCTGAATTCCCTCGAATTTCGACGGGGTCCCAACCGGTGTCCCACCGGTCGACTCTCCCGACTACTCGCGCCGGGCGGCCAACTCGATGCCGACGCTGGTGGCCTTGATCACCACATCGGCCAGGACCCCCGGCTGGAGATCCAGCTCGTCGGCGGCCTCGCGGGTAATCAGCGACACGAATCGATGCGACCCCGCCTGCACGTCGACCTGAGCGGCGACCTTGTCGCGAATCACCCGGGTGACGATGCCGGGGAACCGGTTGCGGGCCGACTGTGCGCGTACGGGGCCGAGCTCGCCGCTCTTGGCCTGCTCGACCGCGAAGCGGGCCAGGTCTTCGCCGTCCACGTACCGACGCCCCCCGGCCGTGCGAGCCACCTTGACCTGGCCGGCGTCGGCCCACCTGCGCATGGTGTCGGCGCTCACTCCGAGAAGCTCGGCGGCCTGGCCGATCCGGTACTCGGGCATGCCCTAGACCCTAACGGGGCCGGCTGGTGCGCTCCTGCCTGCATCGGCGACGGTTGGTCACCGAATGTCGGGCCGATCGGTCTTCATGATCGAGACGATGCGTCCGATGGAGACGCTCAGCTCCTCGGGCGTCCCTCCGGGGTCGAGCAAGACCTCGTGGGCGCCGCCCAGTCCGGCCCGCTCGACGATGCCCTTCTCGTTGAGCACCCACTGGTGTCGTTCAGCCAAGAGGGCCTGAGCCTCGGTCATGGTGGCCCTAGCCATATTGGCGACCGCGGCCGTGACATCGCCACGCTCTGCATGAGCCGCCGCCGTGTACAGGCTCATGAAGCCCTGCTGTCGCCATATGGGCGGGGCCGCGAGGGCAAGGGCATCGGGGAAGCTTGGCCGGGGCAGCTCGCCGACCAGGACGCGGCAAAGCGCCAGCTCACCGGCCAAGACGTAGGTGGGGATGCCGGCCACGTGGGTGGGGAGGGGCTCGATTTCGAACCTCCCCTTCTCGGCCTCGGCCACCTGGTGAAGCACCTCATCGATGTCGCGGTAGCAGAGGTCGACGCGTGCACCGTCGATGGTGAGCCACGCCCCACCGTTGACGACGGGCCCCCACCCGCCGGGTCCGGTGACTTGGCCTGGCCAACCAAGGGCTTCGACATCGGCCGGGTCGATGCCGCTGCGGTAATAGAGCCCGAAGTCCCAGTCGGAATCGGGTCGCTCGTTTCCTTGGGCACGCGAGCCACCCAGGGTGACGGCGATGACCCCCGGAATCTCAGCCAGCCGCGTTGCGATGTGCTCCATGGTCCCTCCTTCATTCGGCCCACGGCGCGACGCTGTCGCGCGGTCGTGAGGGTTCGCCGCGTGGGCAAGGTTCTCAATCCGTTGGTCGAACCGATCCGCTACCCGGGATCCGACGCCGGCTTTCGTTCGGGCCGCCAATAGCCGGCCAGCAGCGCCAACGCACCTCCACCTCCGGCCCCGAGGGCGATCCACAGTCCGGTCCACCCGACCAGATGCGACTGAAGTCCGGCCGCGTGATCGAGGCTCCAGTCACCGGGGCCGAGCACGGCGATGACCAAGCCGACGAGTGTCAGCGTCATCACGTACTCGTACCCCTCGCCGGGCCGGAAGATGAAGAAGCCGTTCCTGGCGTGATTGGTGATCCACGCCACCAGCATCACCCCGACGACGCCCGCCGCGGCCACCGGGGTCAGCAGGCCGAGCACCAACAGCGCGCCCGCACCGATCTCGGTGAGGCTGGCCGTCCACGCGTGCAGCCAACCCGGCTTCATCCCGAGGCTCTCGAACCACCGACCGGTTCCCGGGATCCTTCCGCCACCAAAGATGTGGTTGATCCCGTGAGCGAGGAACACACCACCCACGCTCAGCCGGAGCACCAGTAGTGCAAGATCGACGCTGTGCTCGCTCATGGCCCCTCCCGATCGTTCTCCCGGTGACTGACGTCACCGTAGTGGGTGGTCAGCCGGTCGCCGTCGGTGAAAGGTCGGCCCGTACACTGGCCCCGACCGTTTCGCGACCATGCCTGAGCTCCCCGAGATGCAGGCGCTCTCCGAGCGTCTCGACGCCGCCCTGTCGGGCAAGACCCTGTCGCGCAGCGACCTGCTGGGCTTCTCCAGCCTGAAGACCTTCGCCCCGGCCCCCGAGGAGCTGGTCGGTGCGGCGGTCTCCTCGGTGGGCCGGCGCGGGAAGTACCTCGTCGTCACCTTCCAAGGCGGCCGCCGCATCCTGGTCCACCTCTCCCAGGCGGGCCGGGTCGACCTCGAATCGCCACCCAAGGCCACCAGGCCGCGGGGCTCGCTGGTCCGTCTCGTGTTCGAGGACACCGGCGTGCTGGTGCGAGAGCACGGCACCCAACGCAAGGCCGGGTGGTGGGTGCTCGACGCCGACGATGACGGCCCGCTGGCCACGCTCGGTCCCGAGGCCGGCGACCCCGCGTTCGTGGCCCTCTTGGGGGAAAGCGACAGCACCCGGCAGGTCCACACCTTGCTGCGCGACCAGCACTTCGTGGCCGGGATCGGCCGCGGCTACGCCGACGATGTGCTCAACCGGGCCAGGCTGTCCCCCTTCGTCTCGCTGCGGGCGCTGACACCGTCCGAGCGCGAGACGCTGGTCGAATCCGTCCGGACCGTCATGGCCGAGGCGCTCGAACGCGAGCGAACGCGAACCGGGGCGCTGTCGGAGCCCCGTCTCGGCGAACGGTTCCTGGTGCACAACCGGACTGGAGAGCCGTGTCCCAACTGCACCGAGCCGCTGCGCAGCGTCCGGTTCGAGTCCCACGAGGTCGTCTACTGCCCGAGATGTCAAACCAAGGGCAAGGTGCTGGCCGACCGTCGCCTGTCGCGCATCTTGCGTTGACCGGTCGCGCCTAGCCGCCGAGACGAACCAGGTCGTCGGCGAGAATCGGAACGTCGAGTCGGGTGTCCACCGGTGTCTCCTGGCCGCTCATGTCGACTGCGGCGTCACGGGCGGGGCGGCAACTATCGAGAGGGAGCCCCATCGACGACCTCGAGGGTGCGCCGGTAGACGTTGGTCTCGCGCCGCTCGAACCCGAGCCGTTGATAGAGCCGGTTCGCCTCGGCCCGGTCGGACCGCGAGGTGAGGTCGACCGTGCGGGCCTCGGCGCGCTCGGCCTCTGCGACCGCCGCCTCGACCAGCGCCGCGCCGACCCCTTTGCCGCGGGCCGAGGTCTCGACCACGACGTCCTCGATCCACGCGCGCACTCCGGTGGGGGCCCGGAACACGGCCAGGGTGAGCGAGCCCACGATCTGGAAGTCCGCGTCACGAGCCACGAGCAGCGTGGTCGCCGGCGACTCGACGATGCGCTCGATCTCATAGGCCGTGGGGAGCTTGGCCGACGACGACAGTTGGGGGACCAGCCGGGTGATGGCGTTGATCAGCTCGGGGTCGGCGGTCAACGCCGCCTCGACCGTGATCGCGTTGCGGCCGGTCCCCTCCGAGCCCGGCGCCGCGCTCATCGCTCGGCCGCCTCGGTGCCTTCCGCGTCGATCGAACCGCGCCACATCGGCCGGCGGATCCGGTCATAGAGGACCTCTCGGACCTCGCCCCTGATCGAGGCAAAGACCTGATCGCCCCAGCGCTCCACTCCGACCAGCGGGGTAGGCAGGTTGTCGGGTGAGAACCACCCGACATCGCTGCACTCGAGCGGGTGCGCTTGCAGCGACCCCCCGGTGGCCCGGCAGTAGAAGATGAGCGAGTACAGCGGGATCCGGGTGAACCCGAGCCGCAGCCCGTCGAGCACCGCGATCAGGCGCACCGGCTCCGCCTCGATGCCGGTCTCCTCTAAGACCTCTTTCGCCACGACCTCGGCGGCCGAGTAGCCGACGTCGCACCACCCGGTCGGGTACAGCCACACGCCGGAGTCGGCTCGCCGGATGAGCAAGAGCTCGCCTTTGTCGTTGCCGACCGCCGCACCGACCGCGACCTTCGGGGTCACATACCCGGGGATGCCCTCGACCACCTGGCCGAGCCATTCCTCCACCAGCCCCTCGGCGTCTTCCACGTCGCCGAATCCCTCGTCGAGGGCGGCCCGGATGTCGGCGGCAACCCGGAGCACCTCCTCGAAGCGTTCCCGCTCGTACAGGCTCTCGGTGAACCCGAGCCCGGTCCGGGCGATGGCCGACAGGCTCTCGCTCCAGCGAAGGAGCACCTTGTCGGGGACCTCGGAAGCCACGGCCCGACGCTACATCGGCCCCGGCGCGCCGACCGGCGGCCGGCGCTGGAGCAGAATGTGGCGTGACCGTGAACGAGGACTGCCGGCACTACATCATGCAGACGACCCGGGGCAACGAGAAACTGGAGCGGTGCAAGATGGATGCCAACGAACCGCTCCCGTTTGGGTGCCCGGAGGGTTGCCTCTTCTACGAGCCCCGACGCGTCTCCTCGGCCGGTTGGCAGGTGCCCAAGCAGCCGGGCGATCGCTGAGCCCCTCAGCCCTCTAAGACGTCCCCCAGCAGGTCGACGGCGACCCCCTCGTCGCGCAGCCAGGCCACCGCGGACTCGATGGCGGCGGCCTGGCCGACCAACTCGCAGATGATCCATCCCTGGTGCTCTTCCACGTTGGCCCGGCGGATGTTCGGATCGACGTCAAAGATCCGGGTCAGCCGGGCCAGCACCGGCACGCGGATCAGCCCCTCGGGGAATGTCAGCTTCACCCGCACCTCGATCGTCGGTGGGTTCACGGGTCGACCTCCCTCAGTACTTCGTTCATGCTGCCCGAACGGAACCCGGCCAGATCGAGGGTGACGTAGGTGTACCCGGCCAATGCGACGGCGTCGAGCACCTCGGTGCGCCTGGCCAGGACCTCGCCCAGCGCGTCCACCTCGACCTCGATCCGGGCCACCGACCCATGGTGGCGCACTCGAAGTTGGGCGAAACCCAGCGCGCCGAGGGCGGCCTCGGCGTCGGCGATCGACCGCAGGGACCCCAGGGTCACCGGGGTCCCGTACGCGATGCGCGACGAGAGGCACGCCGCGGCCGGCTTGTCCCATGTACGCAGGCCGAGGCGCCTCGACCACTCCCGGACCGCCGCCTTGTCGAAGCCGGCGCTCACCAACGGGAAGCGGGCGCCGAGGTCGCTGGCGGCCCGTTGGCCGGGGCGGTGGTCACCCAGGTCGTCGAGGTTCACCCCGAGGACCACCGTCGCCGACTCGGCGGCCGCCATCGGCGCCAGCGCCTCCATCAGCGCGGTCTTGCACCGGGCGCACCGATCGGCATCGTTGGCCACATAGTGGGGGTCGTCCATCTCGTTGGTCGCCACGCCGACCCAGCGCAACCCCCACTCCTGCGCCAACGCTCGGCAATCGGCCTCCTCGGCCGGTGCGAGGGATGGGGAGATCGCGGTGGCGACCAACGCGCGGTCGGCCCCGAGCGTGTCGTGAGCGACCTTGGCCAGGAACGACGAGTCGGCACCGCCACTGAACGCGACCACGACCCGGTCGAGCGCGCCGAGCTCGTCTTCGAGCGCGGCGAGCGACCCAGGGGCGCTCAACGACCCGCCTCGGACCGCAGCACCTCGTCCAGATCGGCCACCATGCCGCTGTAGAAGGGCCCAAACTCCGCGTAGTGGGCCGACGCCTCGTCGAAACGCATCTCGTAGACGCACGCCTTCAGGTCGTCGGGGTGGGGCGCGAACAGCGTCACCCCCCACTCCCAGTCATCGAGTCCGGTCGAGCCGGTGACGAGCTGCAGCACCCGGCCCCGGAAGGTTCGGCCAAGCGCGCCATGGCCGGTCATGAGCCGCTTGCGCTCCTCGAAGTCCAACGCGTACCAGTTGTGATCGGCGTTGCGGCGCTTGGACATCGGGTAGAAGCAGAAGGCGGTCATCCCGGCCGGTGGGAGTTCGGGGAACAGCCGGACCCGGCGCATCTCCTCGGGGACGCCCGACGCGTACTCAGACACCTCGGTCAGCGACACGTACGACGACACGATGTCGAGCCCGGCGCCCGCGCAGGCCCTCTGGAACTCCCACAGGGCCCACAGGTCCGGGCTGAGGGCCAGGAAGCCGACGTCGGCCTTATGGCCCAAGATGGCCGTCGTGACCAGCTGGCCACCGCTGTCCACCAGGTGTTTCTCGGCGGTCCGCATCGCCGCGACGTCGACAGCGCCGCGAAGCACCGAGAAGAGGTGGAGGACGCCCAGGCCCTCTGTGGGGGCCAGGGGCCCGTTGGTCGACCGGCTCATCGCGGTCAGTCTAGGAACGAAGTTCGAAGTGCCCCGGGGAGAGGCGTCCTTGGCCCGGGACCAGGGACCTAGGAACTAGAAGTCGTCCATGCCCCCGCCGGGCATGGCGGGAGCCTTCTCCTCGGGCTTGTCCACGATGACCGCTTCGGTGGTGAGGAAGAGCGCCGCGATCGAGGCGGCGTTCTGCAGCGCCGAGCGGGTCACCTTGGCGGCGTCGATGACGCCCTCCTTGAACAGGTCGCCGTACTCCATGGTGGCGGCGTTCAGCCCGTCGGCGGGGTTCTTCATGTCGCGCACCTTCTCGACCACCACCCCGCCCTCCAGACCGGCGTTGACCGCGATCTGCTTCAGCGGCTCCTCGACGGCCCGGGCCACGATCCGCGCCCCGGTGGCCTCGTCGCCCTCCAGCTTGTTGGCACGCTCCAAGATGGCCTTCTGCGCGCGGAGCAGGGCCACGCCACCGCCGGGCACCACACCCTCCTCGATGGCCGCCTTGGTCGTCGAGACGGCGTCCTCGATGCGGTGCTTCTTCTCCTTGAGCTCGACCTCGGTGGCCGCCCCGACCTTGATCACGGCGACGCCACCGGACAGCTTGGCCAGACGCTCCTGCAGCTTCTCCCGGTCGTAGTCCGAGTCGGTGTTTTCGATCTCGGCCTTGATCTGGTTGATGCGGCCCTTGATGTCGGTCTCGTCGCCGGCTCCCTCGACGATGGTGGTCTCGTCCTTGGTCACCACGACCTTGCGGGCCGTGCCCAACAGGTCGAGGCCGACGTTCTCGAGCTTGAGGCCGACCTCTTCGGTGACCACCTGGCCGCCGGTCAGGATCGCGATGTCCTGGAGCATCGCCTTGCGACGCTCACCGAACCCGGGGGCCTTCACGCCGACGCTCTTGAACGTGCCGCGGATCTTGTTCACGACCAGGGTGGCCAGGGCCTCGCCCTCCACGTCCTCGGCGATGATCACGAGCGGCTTGCCGGTCTGCATGACCTTCTCCAGCACCGGGAGCAGGTCGCGCACGGCGGTGATCTTGGAGCCGACCAGAAGGATGTAGGCATCCTCCAGCGAGGCCTCCATCCGCTCGGGATCGGTCACGAAGTACGGGGAGATGTAGCCCTTGTCGAAGCGCATCCCCTCGACCAGGTCCATGTCCATGCCGAAGGTCTGGGACTCCTCGACGGTGATGACGCCGTCCTTGCCCACCTTGTCGATGGCCTCGGCGATCATCTCGCCGATCTCGGTGTCGGCGGCCGAGATGGCAGCCACCTGGGCGATCTGGGACTTGGACTCGGTCTCCTTGGCGATGGCGTGGATGGCCGCCACGGCCTCCTCCACCCCGGCCTCGATGCCCTTCTTGAGCGACATCGGGTTGGCCCCGGCGGCGACGTTGCGGAGGCCCTCGTGGACCATGGCCCACGCAAGCACGGTGGCCGTCGTGGTCCCGTCACCGGCGACGTCGTCGGTCTTCTTCGCCACTTCCTTGACCAACTCGGCCCCGATCCGCTCATAGGGGTCCTCGAGGTCGATCTCCTTGGCGATGGAGACGCCATCGTTGGTGATGGTCGGGGCGCCCCACTTCTTGTCCAGGACCACGTTGCGGCCCTTCGGTCCGAGGGTGACCCGCACGGCGTCCGCCAGGCGGTTCATCCCGGACTCGAGCGCACGACGGGCCTCTTCGTCGAAGGCGATCAGCTTGGGCATGGGTCCTGTCCTCCGTTGGTCGACCGACCCGATGGCCGGAAAGTTCCGGTCCTCAGTTTAGCGGGTCGTTGGCACTCTCGTTTGACGAGTGCTAACAGCAAACCACGCCGAAAGGGCAGCGCGCAACCGCCCCGGGGGGTCAGCCGCCGGCGACCGCAGGCACGATGGAGACCGTCTGACCGGCCGCGACCGGGGTCTCCAGCCCGTTCAGGAACCGGACATCCTCATCGGCCAGGAAGACGTTGACGAACCGCCGGAGTTTCCCCGTGTCGTCGAAGAGCCGCTCGGCAAACCCGGCGTGGGCCGCGTCGAGGGCCTTCAGGGCCTCGCCCACGGTGGCCCCCTCGACCTCGATCTCGCCCTGGCCGCCGGTCAGGGTCCGGAGCTGGGTCGGCACGCGAACGATGACGCTCACCGGGCCACCTTGGAGAGCTCTTCGCCCAGCGCGGCGTCGAAGTCGTCCAGGCTGGGGTTGATCGTCACCGTCGGCCCGACCGTGCCGCTCAGGGCCTGGACGGTCTTCAGGCCGTGGCCGGTGACCAGGGCCACCACGCACTCGTCGCGTCGCACCTCGCCCGCCGCGGCCAGCTTGGCCAGGGTGGCGATGGTGACCCCGCCGGCCGTCTCGGCGAAGATGCCCTCGGTCCGGGCCAGCAGCTTGATCCCGTCGAGGATCTCGTCGTCGGTGACCGCCCCGCACGATCCCCCGGAGCGGCGGATGGCCTCGAGCGCGTACCAGCCGTCGGCCGGGTTCCCGATCGACAGTGACTTCGCGATCGTCTGGGGCTTAACCGGGGCGATCGCGTCGGCACCGTTGGCGAACGCCGTCGCGACCGGAGAGCAACCCTGCGCCTGGGCGCCCGACACCCGGACGGCCGACTCCTCGGTCAGCCCGACCTTGACCAGCTCGGCGAACCCCTTGGCCACCTTGGTCGAGCTGGCTTCCCGAGGCGATCGGCACCACCACGTGGTCGGGGGCCCGCCAGCCCAGCTGCTCGGCCACCTCGAAGGCGAGGGTCTTGGAGCCCTCGGCGTAGTAGGTCCGGACGTTCACGTTCACGAACGCCCACGAGGGGTTTTCGCTGGCCAGCTCGGCGCACAGCCGGTTGACATCGTCGTAGCTGCCCTTCACCGCGACCACGGTGCCGCCGTAGACGGCCGTCATGATGACCTTGGCCTCCTCCAGATCCTCTGGGATGAGGACGATCGAGGCCATCCCGGCCCGGGCCGCGTGGGCGGCCACCGAGTTGGCCAGGTTGCCGGTCGACGCGCAGGCGGCCACCTTGAAGCCGAGCTGACGGGCCTTGGTCAACGCCACCGAGACGACCCGGTCCTTGAACGACCCGGTCGGATTGGCCGTGTCGTCTTTGATCCACAGCTCGCCCAGCCCGAGCTCGGCGGCCAGGCGGTCGGCCCGCACGAGGGGGGTGAACCCGGCCCCGAGGTCGACCGGGGTGGCGTCCTCGACCGGCAGCAGGTCCGAGTAGCGCCAGATCGTCCGGGGTCCCTGCGGCGATCCGCTCGGGCGAGATGGCAGCGGCGATGCGCTCGTAGTCGTAGTCGACCTCGAGCGGGCCGAAACAGAAGTCGCAGACGTGCAGCGCCTCGGCGGGGTACTGGCGGCCACATTCCCGACAGCGCAGCCCGGTGACATAGTTCATGAGGTCCTCCTCATCGGTCGGGCATTGGCACCTGGTGCTCGTCCGGTCCGCTACGCGGCCTGTCCGGATCCGTACTGGTTGCCGCGGCGTCGCAGGGCCCGTCCCTCAGCCGCTCTGGATGATCACACCATCGTGCTCGATCAGAGCACCCACGTCAACGCATGGCGCTTCACCCCGGCAGGGCCGGGCCGCCGAGGCGGGTAAACCCGGGGAGGTGGTGCGGTGGGAAGATGGGTCTCGTGCCTAGACGTGCGCACATACGGCGAGGAGCAGTTCGAGCTCGGGGCGGTGCTCGAGGGAAAGGGGCTCTCGAGGGTCTCGGTGTGCCTGCCCGCCCGGGACGAGGCCGCCACGATCGGGGCGGTGATCGAGTCGTCGGTCCTCCCCCACCTGGCCCCGGGGGGATCGGGCCTGGTCGACGAGCTGGTGGTCGTCGACGACGGTTCGACCGACGCCACCGCAGAGATCGCCCAGGGGGCCGGCGCCCGGGTGGTCTCCCGCCAGCCGGGAGGCGACAAGGGACGAGCCATGGCGGCCGCGTTCGAGGCGTCGGTCGGCGACGTGGTCGTCTTCTTGGATGCCGACGTGGAGAACGCCAACGCGCGACTTCGTGCCGCGGCTCGTCGGCCCCCTGTTCGTCTCCGAGGCGGTGCTCGTAAAGGGCTTCTACGAGCGACCCTTCAACGGCCAGCCCTCCGGCGGCGGCCGGGTCACCGAGCTGCTGGCCCGCCCGCTCATCGAGCTCTTGTTCCCGGCGCTGGTCGACGTTCGCCAACCACTGGCCGGGGAGACGGCCGCTCACCGGTGGGTCTTCGAGAAGGTCGGCTTCGCGCCCGGTTACGGGGTCGAGATCGGTTTGCTTGATCGACGTCATGCGCGACTTCGGTGCCGAGTCGATCGCACAGGTCGACCTCGGCGTGCGTGTGCACCGCAACCGCCCGCTCGCCGAGCTCCGGCCCCACGCCGACGACGTGTTGCGCACCGCGCTCGGTCGGGCCGGCGTCACCGACCCCACACCCGATTGACCCTCTTCGGCCGGCCGGGGTCCCGGTAGCGTCGGGTGACAATGACCGACATCGTGGTGGTCGTCCAACCGCGGACCGGTGTCGTTCCGCCTCGAGGCCGGCCGGCCGGTGGCCTCGAGCGCCGGCGGCGGGCTCGCCGGCACACTTCGACCCGCTGCTCGCCGGGTCGGGCACGACCTGGGTCGCCGCGACCCTCGGGGAGGGCGATCGGCTGGCCGCCCAGGAGGGCCTGATCGAGGCCGACGGCATCCGTGTCGTCCCGGTGGATACCGAGCCGGCGGTCTTCCAGATGGCCTACGAGGTCATCTCCAACGGGACGCTGTGGTTCTGTCACCACCACCTGTTCGACCTGGCCCGCCGGCCCCGATTCGACTGGCACTGGCACGAGGCGTGGGCCGGCTTCCGCCGCTACAACCGTGCGTTCGCCAACGCGGTGATCGAGGAGGCGCCCAACGGCGCGACCGTCCTCGTGCAGGACTACCACCTCTCCCTGTTGGGCTCCATGCTGGCCGAGGCCCGACCCGACCTGTCGCACGCGTCCACTTCCTGCACACCCCGTTCGCCGAGCCCGACATGGTCGGCGTCCTGCCGGCCCCGGCAGCCGGCGAGCTGCTTGGCCGGGCTGGCCGGCTTCGGCGCGTGCGGGTTCCACACCGAGCGGTGGGCGTCCGCATTCGCTCGCTGCTACGACGAGCCCGAACTGGCCGCCGCCGCCGGCACCGCCACCGCGCCGGCGACCTTCGTGGCGCCGCTCGGCCCGGCACCCGAGGCGCTCGCCGCCTCGGCGGTCGAACCGGCCACCCTGGCGGCGTCCAAGCGCCTGGCCGAGGCCACCGCGCGGCCGTCGCCTCATCGTGCGGGTCGACCGGATCGAGCTGTCGAAGAACCTGCTCGCGCGGGTTCTGGGCGTTCGAGGAGCTGCTCGAGACCCGGCCGCGCTGGCGGGGCGAGGTGGTGTTCGCGGCGTTCGCGCTACCCGTCGCGCGAGAGCCTGGCCGACTACATCGGCTACCGCTCCGAGGTCGAGCACACCGTCGCGCGGATCAACGAGCGGTTCGGGACGCCGGAGTGGACCCCGATCCTCTTCGACCCGGCCGACGACTACCCGAGATCGCTGGCCGGCCTCATCTCCTACGACGTGCTGCTGGTGAACCCGGTCCGCGACGGGATGAACATGGTGGCCAAGGAGGGTCCGCTCTTGAACCGACGCGACGGCGTGCTCGTCCTGTCCCGCCAGGCCGGTGCGTGGGACGAGCTGGCGAACGCCGCGATCGGCGTCAATCCGTTCGACGTCACCGGGACCGCCGAGGCGCTCGAGGTCGCGCTCTTGATGGCGCCCGAGGAGCGGGCCCGGCGGGCCAAGCAACTGGCCCAGGCCGTCGAGAGCCCGGACCGCGTCGGACTGGCTCGACGACCAGCTCCGCGCGGCCGCACGGCCCTAGTCCGCCACCGCGGCCGCCAGCGCCCCGAGCAACTCCAGCGCGCCCAGCGGGGCCCGCGACGACCAGGTCGGCCGCCTCGGCGACCGCACCCGGGCTCTCGTCATCGATGACCGCGACCCGAGCCACCGCCAGTCCCTCGGCGGCCAGCGCACCCAGCACGTCGAACGCGGCCAGGTCGCCCAGATCGTCGCCGAAGCAGCATGCGGCGGTGCACCCCCGGGCCAGCGCCCGCACGACCGTGCCCTTGTCGGTGTCGATGCCGGGACGCAGCTCGATGGCCATCCGGCCCGGCTGGAGCACCAGACCGGTCCGGTCGCGCTGGTCCTCGGCGAAACGACGGACCCATCCCTCCTCGGTGGGGGCATGCCGGAAGTGCAGCGTGAACGCGACCCGCTTGCGCTCCACCGACACCCCGGCGGGGGCACTGCGCTCGGCCAGGTCGGCCGCATCGGCCATGAGCGGACGCCATCGCGCCACGGCGTCGGGATCCACGGTCGGGCCCGCCTCCTCGCCGACCTCCTCCAGGCCGTAGAGGCCGATGAGACGGACGCCACCGGGTCGCCCGAGGTGCTCGGCCAAAAAGGCCGCGGGGCGGCCCGACACCACCGCCACCACGCCGAACCGGGAGCCCAGTTGGGAGAGCAACGCCGGCACGCCCTCGAGCGGGCGGGCAACCGACGGATCGTCGACGATCGGCGACAGGGTTCCGTCGAAGTCGAGGAACACCGCCGCGGTCTCCGGGTGTGCGCAGAGCGGCTCGAGCACGGCCGGCACCCGCATCGTCAAGAGGACTTGGACGACTTGGAGGACTTGGTGGTGGTGGTCGTGGTCTTGGGCGCAGTGGTCGTCGTGGACGGAGGGACCGTGCTCGGCGGCGTCTTCGCGGCGAGGTCCGAACCGATGAGCACGATGACGTCGGCACCGGCGGTGCTCGACACCGGCGTGGCCGGACTCACCGGCAGCACCGCGCTCGTCGGGATACCCAGCGCAGCCGCCACCGCCTCGGCCTCGGAGCGCATGTTGGTCGCGTAGTACACCGAGCTCGTCGCCTCGGCTGGTGGCTTTGCGCTCACCGGTGGGAGCAACGTCCAGCCGGCATGCTGCAACGCGGTCGCGTACCCGGCGGCCACGCCGTTGGTCGTCGAGGCATTCGCGACCAACACCTTCACACCGGCGTGCGACACCGTGGTCGACGTCGAGGAGGGCGAGTGGGGGGTGGTCGTCGTCACCCCGGTGGAAGGAACGTGGGGGGTCGGGGTGGTGACCACCCTCGGAGCACCGCCCACGCGCAGGATCAGAACTCCGAGCACGACGGCCGTCACGATCACCGCGATCGCCCGACCAAGCACGATGTGACGACCGGGCCCGCCGCCCGAGGTTGCCGGATCGGGACGGTCCACAGGTTCAGATTGCCAACGGGCGCCGGTGAACGCAAGGGGAACGGCCCGCGACCCCCGGTGAACCAGCCCGACGACGGGCCGCCGTAGCCTGGGGATACGCCGGTGTGGCGCAGCTGGAAGCGCAGGCGATTTGTAATCGTCAGGTCGTGGGTTCGAGTCCCACCACCGGCTCTTTGTGATGTCTCAGGAATTCTGGGACAGACGAACCCACGAAGCCTATTGCTCCTGGATCGGCTGGTAGTCCTTGGTCGGGTCGAGGGTGAGGTGCCGGAGCAGTTGCCCGTCTTCGGCGATGACCCAGATGTCGAGGTCGCAGACCAAGAGGAGCACCCGACGGCCCTTGTGGCCCCTTCCGATTCCGACGTGGTGGAGCTTGGATCGGTGTCGGAGCGTGACCGTGCCGGTCTTGTCGACCTTGTCGTGGCGCACCTTGGTGTTGGCCAAGATCGGTTGGCCGTCGAGGACTGGCATGGCCCGGTCGAGCGCCCGGTAGGCCTGCATGGGCGGGCACCCCCGGGCCTGATGCGGACGCACTTCGTTGTAGTAGGTGACGAAGCGGTCGATCTGGGCCTGGAGTTCGTCGAGGGTCGCGACGCACGGTCGCTTGCGCAGCCACTTCTTCAAGGTCAGGTGGTAGCGCTCGACCTTTCCCTGGGTCTGGGGATGGTAGGGCTTGCCGTGTTTGAAGGTGATCCCGAGGGCGGCCAGATCGATCTCGAGTCCCGTTGATGCTCCCCGGTAGTTGGCGGTGTAGATGGCCCCGTTGTCACTGAGCACGCTGGCCGGCAGGCCATAGGTGCTGGCCGTGGCCAAGAAAAGGCGCACCACCTCGGGGGCCGTGGCCACCGGGACGGCCAGGGACCAAGACAGCCCTCGAATAGTCGTCGATGAAGTTGATGATCTCGACGCGACGATCCTCGCTCAAGTGCCAGTGGGTCATGTCGGCCTGCCAGCACTCGTTGGGCAGGTCGGACTCGAAACGGATCCAGCTCGAACGGGGGCGCTTTTGGGGTTGGGGGACGACGAAGCCGCGGCGCACGAGGACCCGGTGGATCGTCGACAAGGCGGGCACCTCGAGTCCCTGGCGGCCCAGGTGATAGGCGATGGTGCGGGCCCCGGCATCGAGACCCAGCTCGTCGAGCTCCTTGCGCAACGCCACGATCACGTTCTCGAGCTCGACGGGGGTCTGGTTGGGCGAGGTCTTCGGTCCTCGTCGCTCAGGGATTAGCGCCTCAGCGCCACCGGCCCGGTAAAGGGCGACGTGGCGGTGAACCCACGACTTGGAACGCCCCGTCGCCGACGCCACCTCACGTATCGAGCGACCTTCAACGAGCACCGCCTGGACGGCGTAGAGGGCGAGATCCATGCGGACACCTCAGCATCAGGTGTCCCAGAAATCCCGAGACATGCTGTCCCAGAAACTATGGAACTGCAGACCACCACCGGCAGACCACCACCGGCAGACCACCACCGGCTCTTTTTGTGGTGTGGTCACGGCTGATCCTTCTCGGCGCGCCAGCGCGCGACCTGGAAGCACGCGACGGTGCCGGCCGCGGCGACGTTGAGCGACGCCACACCCCCGTGTTGGGGGATGGCCACCACCTCGTCACACCGGCGCCGGGCCAGGGGGGCCAGGCCCCGCTCCTCGCCACCCACCACCAGCGCAACACCTACGTCGCCCAGGGAAAGGTCGTAGAGGGACCGGTTCGCGTCGGCGGCCAGGCCGATCGTGAACACCCCGGCCCGGTGCAGCTCGCCAAGCGCGGCCGGGATCCCGCCCACCACACAGAACGCCAGGTGCTCGACCGCCCCCGCGGCCACCTTCACCACCGACGGCGACAGGTGGGCCGCCCGGTGGCGAGCCAGGACGACGCCGGTGACGCCGGCGCACGCCGCGCTCCGCAGCAGGGCGCCGAGATTTTGGGGGTCGGTCACGTTGGCCACCACCAAAAGGAAGGGGTGGCCCCGCCGCGGCGAGGCCAGCTGATCCAGCTCGACCAACGTGACCGGCGCCGCGCTCGCCATCACGCCCTGGGGAGCGAACGTCTTCGCGTCGGCGTCGAACCTCACTCGGGGCACCGTCTCGAGCGGGATGCGCCGCTGTGCAGCCAGCCGCTCGATCTCGTCGAGCTGCGGGGACGGATCCTGCCCCTCGGCGATCCGAATCTTGCGGACCCGGCGCCTGCCCGCGGTCAGCAGTTCGAGCACCGCCCGCCGACCCTCGACCTGGTCGCCGCCCAGGGGGTGCAAGGGCCGGCGAACCCCGGCCGAACGATCGGGCCGCGACCGGTCGGGCGTCCGTCTCGGGCGTCCTCGCCCGGGCGGCGGGTTCACGGTCCGCCGTCGCGCGGCTCGAGGAGCACGACGGCCAGGCAGGCAATTCCCTCGGCCCGGCCGATCGCCCCCAATCCCTCGCCCCGGGTCGCCTTCACCGAGACCGGCGCCCCGAACACACGTTCGAGGGTACCGACCATGGCCGAGACGAACGGGGCCAAGCGGGGCTCCTCGGCGATCACCGTGAGGTCGGCATTGACGGGTTGCCAGCCGGCCGCGCGGGCCAGCTCGACAGTCGTGGCGAGTAGCCGCAGGCTGTCGGCACCGGCAAGGGTGGGGTCGGTGTCGGGGAAGACGGTCCCGAGGTCGCCCAGCCCGGCCGCGCCCAGCACCGCGTCGGCCAGCGCATGCGCGACGACGTCGGCGTCGCTGTGGCCGGCGAGGCCGCGGTGGCCCGCGATCTCGACGCCGCCCAGGATCAGCCGGCGGGCCGGATCGGACGCGAACGGGTGGACGTCGAAGCCGTGCCCGACCCGCACGTCAGCGACCCGCCAACGTCTCGGCACGGGCCAGGTCGGCCGGCGTCGTCAACTTCAGGTTGTCCGGGTCCCCCGGCACGACCGACACCGTGAGACCGAGCGCCTCGACCAACGCCGCGTCATCGGTGGCCTCGGGCTCGCCCTCATGGGCGCGCCGGAGCACCTCGACGAAGAACGCCTGGGGCGTCTGCACGGCGACCAGGTTGGCCCGGTCCAGCGTCTCGACGACGGCCGGCTCGCCAACCCCGTGGGGCGCTGCGGCCACCCGTTTCACGGTGTCGGTCACCGGGACCGCGCAGATGGCGCCCGCCGCCTGGCCACTTTCGAGGGCTGCGACGACCGCCTTGAAGAGCTCCGGGCGAGCCAAGGGGCGAGCCGCGTCGTGCACCACAACGATCTCGGCCTCCGGGCCCAGCGCCTCGAGCCCGGCCCGCACCGATGCGGCACGCGTCGGACCACCGGCGACCGCCACGTCGGCGCCGTGCCGGCTCGCCGCGTCGGCCGAGAGCCTGTCGGCCGGCACGACCAGCACCACCGAGTCACATACCGACCGGCATGCGGTCACCGCCCAACGGGCGACCGGCCGACCGGCCAGTGACGCGAACTGCTTCGCCTCGCCAAAGCGGGTGGCGGACCCGCCGGCCACGACGACTCCCCAGACCCTGCCCATGGGCGTGGTTAGGGCAGCGCTTCGTTGAGGCGCTGCTCCGCAGTCTCCTCGTCGACCGCGAGGGCGAAGGTCAGCTCGGAGACGAGGATCTGGCGGGCCCGGCTGAGCATCCGCTTCTCGCCGGCCGAAAGTCCCTTGTCCTTGTCCCGGATGGACAGGTTCCGGACCACCTCGGCAACCTGGTAGATGTCGCCGGAACGGAGCTTCTCGGAGTGGTTCTTGTACCGGCGGGACCAGTTGGTCGGCATCCGGGCCTCCTTCTTGCGAAGGACGGCGAACACCTCCTCGACCTCTTCGTCGTTGATCACCTCGCGCAGGCCCACGCCCTCGGTGTTGTCGGCCGGGACCATCAGGGTCAGGTCCCCGTAGGCGAGCCGGAGCACCAGGTACTCGCGCTTCTCGCCGAAGGCCTCCTTGGTCTCTCGACGCTCAACCACCGCGGCGCCGTGGTGCGGGTACACGACCTTGTCCCCCACCTTGAACTTCGACTTCGCCACCGAACTCCTTCGAACGTCCCGATGTCGCCCGGGCCCGCGGCAAGACCAATCTGGCATCGCGGTCTGGCGGGAACCCGCCCCGGCACCTTCGGTCGGGCGTGGTAACGCACCATTCTACATGAGGGCCCTCTGGGCGGTTCCCTGCGAAGTGGTCCGGGCCCTATTCGCCCCCACGGTCCCGAATCCAGGCTCGGAACGTGCGGTGCCACGTGGCCACCTCAAGACGTCGGGGACCAGCTCCAGGCGGTTCTCAAGGGGGTCCAACACGGGGCGGTTCTCAAGGGGGTCCAACACGGGACAGGGCGCGACACCCGGGATGTGTTCGTCCCACTCGACCCCGAGCGGTACCAGCGGCCGCCGCACGCGGCGAGAACCGGCGGTGTCTCTTGGGTATCGAACCCCAGTCGGTATCGAACCCCAGTCGGTATCGAACCCCAGTCGGTATCTGGCCCAGCAGGCCCATCTAGAAGCGATCGGCATCGTCCTTTCGGCCCGCCAGGAGGGTGAACTGCACGCGGTCGAGGCAGACCATGAGCACGGCTCGATCGAGCCATGCCCATGGCTGCGCCGGCACAGACGGCTGCTAAACCTGGCGGCACCAGGGTGCGAGGCGCCGCGGCAGGCGGAGGTGGGCACGATCACGAACGAACCCAACGCAGGAGGGATCGCGGTCATCACGGGCGCGTCGAGCGGCATCGGTGAGGCCGCGGCGCGTCGGCTGGCCACAGCCGGCTTCGACGTCGTGCTGGGGGCCCGCCGGCTCGACCGGCTGGTGGCCATCGCGGCCGAGCTGCCCGGTGCGCGAGCCCTCCCCCTCGACGTCGCCGATCCGGCATCGGTGGACTCGTTCTGTGCCGAGGTGCCCGACTGCCGGGTCCTGGTCAACAACGCCGGCGGCGCCCTTGGGCTCGAGCCGATCGCGCAGGCCGACGAGGAGAATTGGCGTCAGATGTGGGAGACCAACGTGATGGGCACGCTGCGCATGACCCGGGGCCTCCTCGACAAGCTGGTCGCCTCGGGCGACGGGCTGGTGATCAACATCGGCTCGGTGGCCGCCTTCGAGCGCTATCCCGGCGGGGCTGGCTACCACGCCGCCAAGTCGGCCGAGCGGGCCATCACCGACGTGTTGCGCATGGAGTTGCTGGGCCAGCCGGTCCGGGTGAGCGAGATCGACCCGGGCATGGTCGAGACCGATTTCTCCTTGGTGCGCTTCGGCGGCAACGCCGAGCGCGCCGACGCCGTCTACGCGGGCGTCGACCCGCTGAGCGCGCAGGACATCGCCGAATGCATCGCCTTCGTCGCCACCCGACCGAGCCACGTCGACATCGACGAGATGGTCGTTCGGCCACGCGACCAGGCACGCGTCCACATGGTCAATCGCAAGAAGACCGACTCGGACTCCTAGGGATCACACCTGAACCGGGGTGGCGGCGCGGGCGCACGGCGCCCGGCCGGAGAGCTACTCCGTCGAGCTCCCGCTGCCAGCCAGCTCCATCGGCGGCGACTGGAACCCCTCGACCGCCTTGAAGCTCAGCTTCTGATCCTCGCCCTCGGGGGTCGTGTCGTCCACGTCGACGATGATGGTCTCGCCGACCCGGAACTCCTTCCACAAGATCCGCTCGGACAACGGGTCCTCCAACAGCTGTTGGATGGCTCGCCGCAACGGCCGCGCGCCGAGCTGAGGGTCGTAGCCGCGCTCGGCCAACAACGCCCGGGCGGCCGGGGTGAGCTCGACGGCCAGTCCCTGGCCGGCCAGCTGTTCGGAGGTGCGAGCGAGCATGAGGTCGACGATCTCGATGACCTCCTCGCGACTCAGCTCGTGGAAGACGATGACCTCGTCGATCCGGTTCAAGAACTCGGGCCGGAAGTGGGCCTTCAGGGCGTCGTTGACCTTCAGCTTCATGCGCTCGTAGGTGACCGCCTCGGAGGTCTTGGCGAAGCCGAGCGACGCCTTGCGCAGATCGGCCGTGCCCAGGTTGGAGGTCATGATCAAGACGGTGTTCTTGAAGTCGACCGTCCGGCCCTGCGCGTCGGTTAGACGCCCGTCTTCGAGGATCTGCAGCAGCGTGTTGAAGACGTCCGGGTGGGCCTTCTCGATCTCGTCGAACAGCACCACCGAGAACGGGCGACGGCGCACGGCCTCGGTGAGCTGGCCACCCTCTTCGTAGCCGACGTATCCGGGCGGCGAGCCGACCAGACGCGACACGGTGTGCTTCTCCATGTACTCGCTCATGTCCAGCTGGATCAGGGCGTCCTCGTCGTCGAAGAGGAACTCGGCCAGGGTCTTGGCCAGCTCGGTCTTCCCGACGCCGGTCGGGCCGAGGAAGATGAACGAGCCGCTGGGCCGCTTGGGGTCCTTCAGGCCGGCCCGGGTCCGCCGGATGGCGCGCGAGAGCGCCGCCAGCGCCTCTTGCTGACCGATGACCCGCTTGTGCAGCTCGTCTTCCATCCGGAGCAGCTTCGCGGTCTCCTCCTCGGTGAGGCGGTACACCGGAATGCCGGTCCAGTTGGCCAGGACCTCGGCGATGACCTCCTCGTCGACCACGTCGAAGAGGTCGACGCCCTCGCGCCGCCACTCCGCCTCCATAGCCTCCTTGCGGTCGAGCCGCTCCTTCTCCTGATCCGACAGCTTCTTCGCCTGCTCGAAGGCGCCACGCTCGATGGCGGTCTCCTTGTCGGTGCGGATGCGGGTGATCTCCTCGTCGAGGGTCTTGTAGTTCGGCGGCGTGGTCATGCGGCGGATCCGCAGCCGGCTGCCCGCCTCGTCGATGAGGTCGATCGCCTTGTCGGGGAGGTAGCGGTCGGCCAGATAGCGGTCGGCCAGGTTGGCCGCCGCCACCAGCGCCTGGTCGGTGATCGTGACCGCGTGGTGCGACTCGTAGCGGTCCCGCAGCCCCTTCAAGATGTCGATGGTCAAAGAGACCGAGGGCTGCTCGACCTTGACCGGCTGGAATCGGCGCTCGAGCGCGGCGTCCTTCTCCAGGTGCTTGCGGTACTCGTCGAGCGTGGTCGCGCCGACCGTCTGCAGCTCGCCTCGTGCGAGCATCGGCTTCAGGATCGAGGCTGCGTCGATCGCGCCTTCGGCCGCGCCGGCTCCGACGAGCGTGTGGATCTCGTCGATGAACAAGATGATGTCGCCGCGGGTGCGGATCTCCTTCAAGACCTTCTTGAGACGCTCCTCGAAGTCACCCCGGTATCGGCTGCCGGCGACCAACGCACCGAGGTCGAGCGTGTAGAGCTGCTTGCCGGTGAGCGTCTCGGGGACGTCGTTGGCCACGATGCGCTGGGCCAGGCCCTCGACGATGGCGGTCTTGCCGACGCCGGGCTCGCCGATCAGGACAGGGTTGTTCTTGGTGCGGCGCGAGAGCACCTGCATGACCCGCTCGATCTCCCGCTCGCGCCCAATGACCGGGTCAAGCTTGGAGTCGCGGGCGAGCTGGGTCAGGTTGCGGCCGAACTGGTCGAGGACGGGTGAGCCGGACGGGGCATCCGAGGAAGCGGGACCGGTGCCGGCACCCACGGCCTCCTTGCCCTGGTAGCCCGACATCAGCTGGATGACCTGCTGGCGGACCCGGCCGAGGTCGGCGCCGAGGCTGACCAAGACCTGGGCGGCCACGCCCTCGCCCTCGCGGACCAAGCCGAGCAACATGTGCTCGGTGCCGATGTAGCTGTGGCCGAGCTGGAGCGCCTCACGAAGCGAGAGTTCGAGGACCTTCTTCGCGCGTGGCGTGAACGGCGGCGAGCCGGACGGGGCCGAGCCGGCCATGCCGATCGTCTCTTCGACCTTCTCGCGCACCGATTCGAGGGTGATGCCCAGGGATTCGAGTGCCTTGGCGGCAACGCCCTCGCCCTCGTGGATCAGGCCCAGGAGGATGTGCTCGGTGCCGATGAAGCTGTGGTTGAGCATGCGCGCTTCTTCCTGCGCAAGCACAAGCACCCTGCGTGCTCGGTCTGTGAAGCGTTCGAACACGGAGCGCCTCCATCTCGGCTCTTGATCCGGGACATCTCAGACGGTCCGAGAGCCCTTCTCGAGTAAGCGAAGTCTACAGGTGGAGGCCCCCGGACCCCTACGCACCCGTTCATTACGTCTTCGTTACCCGTCGGTACCAGGATGCCTGCCTCGGGTGTCACCTGCGCCAAACCGTCGCCTATCGTGCTCTGGATGAACGCGGTCGAGATCTTGGGCCTAGGGGACCTTGACCAGGAGTTGCGGCGCGTTGAGCCCCTGCTGGTCTCCTCGGTGTCGGCCGGCGACCCCTTCTTGGACCAGGTCGCGACCCACCTTATTCAGGCCGGGGGCAAGCGGCTGCGCCCGATGCTGGCCCTCGCCTCGGCCACCCGTGGCACGCGTCGAGCCACCCAGGAGGACCTGCTCGGCTCGGTGTCGGTGGAGCTGGTGCACCTGGCCTCGCTCTATCACGACGACGTCATCGACGAGGCGACGATCCGGCGCGGCACCAACAGCGTCAACAGCCGGTTCGGCAACTTGATGGCCATCGTCGGCGGGGACTACCTGCTCGCCCGGGCCGCCGAGATCGCGGCCAGCCTCGGGACCGAGATCGCCGGCCTCCTTGCGACCACCCTCGGCCGGCTCTGCCAGGGTCAGGTGTCCGAGGTGAAGACCGTCTGCTCGGTGGCACGGACCATCGAGCAGTACTTCGAGGCCATCGCCGGCAAGACGGCCGCCCTCATGGCCACCTCGTGCCGCATCGGCGCGCTGACCGGCCAGGCCAGCCGCGGCGAGGTCGAGGCACTCACCGCGTTCGGGACGAACTTCGGGATGGTCTTCCAGCTGCGCGACGACATCTTGGACGTGGTGGCCGCCAACGGCGAGCTTGGCAAGCCGCCCGGCCAGGACCTGGCCGAGGGCGTGTACACGCTCCCGGTGCTCTACGCGCTGGCCGACCCCGAGATCGGCCCCGAGCTCTCCACGCTGCTCGGCCAGCCGCTCGCGCTGCCAGAGCGCGACAAGGCCCAGGCCATGGTGGCGAACTCCTCGGGCATCACGACCACGGTCGCGGTGGGTCGCCAGTTCGCGACCAAGGCCAACCAGGCGCTGGCGGGTGTGGTGTCAGCCGAGCTCAGCCACGCGCTCGGCTCGTTGACCGAGTCCCTCTTCGACGACCTGCCCGGCTGAACCGCCCACGCTGAACTCGAGGGCTCAGTCGCCGCTCGGCCGTTCCGGTCGCAGCGTCGGGAACGCGATGACCTCGCGGATGTTCGCCGAATCGGTGAGCAACATGGCCAGCCGGTCGATGCCAAGACCGAGCCCGGCCGTCGGCGGCAGGCCGTACTCCATCGCGCGCAGGTACTCCTCGTCGAGCACCATCGCCTCGTCGTCGCCGGCCGCATGGCGAGCCGCCTGTTCGATGAAGCGCTCCCGCTGGTCGTCGGGGTCGATCAGCTCGCTGAACGCGTTGCCGAGCTCGCGTCCGGCCAGCACCGGCTCGAACCGCTCGACCAGGTCCGGGCCGTCGCGGTGTCGACGCGCGAGCGGTGAGACCTCTTGGGGGAAGTCGCACACGAACACCGGGCCCCACAGTTCGGGCTCGGTCGACTTCTCGTAGTACTCGGCCAACAGCTTCCCGGGCCCCCATGACGGGTCCACGGGTGCGCCGGTGGACTCGAGCAGGCGGGCCAGCTCGTCACGGGGCGTGCGGACGTGGACGTTGTTGCCGGTCGTCTCGCGGATCAACTCGACCATCGTCGCCCGCCGCCACGGCGGCGTGAGGTCGAGCGTCCGGCCCTGGTACTCGAGCACCATGGTCCCCACGACGTCGGACGCGATTCCCGCCACCAGCTCCTCGAAGAGCACCATCAGGTCGGTGTAGTCCGCGTAGGCCCAGTAGAGCTCGAGCGTGGTGAACTCCGGGTTGTGGCGCGGCGAGATGCCCTCGTTGCGGAACAACCGACCGATCTCGAACACCTTGTCGAAGCCACCGATCACCAACCGCTTCAAGTACAGCTCCGGCGCGATCCGCAGGTACAGGTCGGTGTCGAGGGCGTTGTGGTGGGTGACGAAGGGCCGGGCCACCGCGCCGCCCGGGATCGGGTGCAGGATCGGTGTCTCCACCTCGACGAACCCCTGATCCCACAGCCGTTCGCGCATCCGGCGCACGATCTGGCCGCGGATGGCCAGCGTGCGCCGGGTCGACTCGTTGGCCCACAGGTCGACCTCGCGCTGGCGGTAGCGGGTCTCGACATCGGAGATCCCTCGCCACTTGTCGCCGAAGGATCGGCGCGCCTCGGCGAGCAGCGTCCACTCCTTCACCTTCACCGACAGCTCGCCGCGCTTGGTCCGCACCACCTCGCCGCGGGCCCCGATCCAATCGCCCAGGCTGAGCTTGACGAACTCCGAGAGGTTCTCGGTGGTGTCGACCTGGGCGAACAGCTGGATCGAGCCGCTCGAATCGCGCAGCTCCCCGAAACGCGACCTTGCCCTGGGCCCGCAGGAACATGAGCCGTCCGGCCACCGACACCGTGTCGCCCGACTCGGCGCCGACCCCGAGGTCCCCCCAGCCGGCCACCACCTCGGCGGCGGTGTGGGTGACCTCGTAGCGGTACGGGATCTCGCTCAACGCTTCGAGGTCCCACCGGCGCCGACGTTGCGCTCGTAGACGACCCGGAGGCCCTCCAGGGTCAGCCAAGGCTCGACGTGGTCCACCGTCTCGGTGTACGGGGCGATCAGCTCGGCCAGTCCACCGGTCGCGACCACCGTCGTCGACGGCCCAAGCTCGTCTTTGAACCGGCGGCAGAGGCCGTCGACCAGTTCCGCCGACCCGTAGAGCGCGCCGGACTGGATCGACTCGGCGGTCGAGCGCCCGATCACGTTGCGCGGCTCGACCAGTTCGACCGGCCGCAGTGCGGCGGCCTGGTGGAACAGCGCCTCGAGGCTGATGCCCACCCCCGGGGTGATCGCGCCCGCCAGGTACTCGCCGGCTGCCGAGATCGCGTCGAACGTCGTCGCGGTGCCCATGTCGACCACCACCGAGGGGCCCCCGTAGAGGTGGAAGACGCCGATCGCGTTAGCCACACGGTCGGCCCCGACCTCCTTGGGGTCGTCGTAGAGGATCGGCATGCCGCTCTTGACCCCCGGGCCGACCACGACGCAGGGGAGCTTCGAGAACCACCGGATCGCCATCTGGCGCAACCCGGTGGTCATGGCGGGCACCGAGGAGCAGATCACGATCCCGCTCACCGCCGACGAGATGTCGAGGCCCTCCAGGTCGAGCAGCTGGGTCAGCAGCATGGCGTGCTCGTCGGGGGTGCGGTCGGGGACCGACGAGAGCCGCCAGTGGTAGCGCAACCCCCGCCGGGGGTGGTCCTCGAGACCGATACCGACCCCGGCCTGGTCGAGGACCGGCTCCTCGTCGAAGTCCTCGCCGTCGAGCGCGTAGAGGCCGATGACCGACTCGGTGTTGCCGACGTCGATGGCGAGCAGCATCAGTCGCCCTCGTCCGCGCCGGGCTCGTCGGCGCCGGGCGCCGTCATCAGGTCGAGGCCGAGGTCGAGCACCGGCGCGGAGTGGGTCAGTGCGCCCACCGAGATGAGGTCGACACCCATGGCGGCGTAACGCGGCGCGCTCTCCAAGGTGACCCCGCCCGACACCTCGACCAGTGTCGAGCCGTCCGGCCGCAGGCCCCCGACCAGCTCGACGCACGCCGAGGCCTGCTCGAAGCTCATGTTGTCGAGGAGCACCGCCGAGGCCCCGGCCCGGCACGCCTCTTCGACCTGTTCGATGCGATCGCACTCGATCTCGACGGCCCGGCCCGGCCACATCGCGCGCGCCTTGCCCACGGCGTCGGTGATCCCGAGACCGGCCAGGTGGTTGTCCTTGATCAGCACCGCGTCGAACAGCCCGAATCGGTGGTTGTGGCCCCCGCCGGCGCGGACGGCGGCCTTCTCCAGGGCGCGCAGGCCGGGCGTGGTCTTGCGGGTGTCGAGCACCCGGGTCGACGGGTTGACCGCGCGCACGGCGTCGACGTAACGGCGGGTCAATGTCGCGATCCCCGACAACCGTCCGAGGAAGTTGAGCGCCGTACGCTCGGCGGTGAGGATGGACCGCAGGCTCCCGGTGACCTCCGCCACCGGCTCGCCGGGCCCGACCGAGGACCCGTCGGGCCGGTGCCACAGGACCTTCAGGCCGTCGTCGAGCTGACCAAAGGCCTCCTTGGCGCACAGCTCGCCGGCGACCACCCCCGGCGAGCGCGAGACCAAGGCGAGTGAGGCCGTCTTCGCCGACGGGACCAGGGCCGCGCTCAGGTCCCCGAGTCCGCCCAGGTCCTCGGCCAGCGTGCCACGCACGGCCCGCCGCACCACGTCGATGGGCGGATAGGGGTCGGGGGTGAACGGGGCCGGCATGGTGCGTCGGTCTAGTCGCGACGGGACAAGCCCGCGTGAATCAGCCGGCAGCGCCACGCGGGGTCGGTCCGTGGAAAATCGGCCCGGGTGTGCGCACCGCGGCTCTCCTCGCGCTCGGTGGCCGACACGAGCAGGGCCGAGCCCACCGTGAGCAGGTTCCGGAGCTCGTCGCCGGCCACGCTCTCTCGCTCGGCCGACCGGCGCCACGCGTCGGCGACCTCTTCGAGCCCACCGGCGGCCTTGTGCAGCGAGGCGGCGGTCCGGATCACTCCGGCCCCGGCGGTCATGGCCCGCTGCAGGCGGTCCCTCGACTTGGAGAGGTCGGTGGCGGCTTGCGCACCCTCTCGGCGGGTCCCCTCGAGGCTGAGCGACGAGGGCCGGCCGACGGGGCGGCCGACGATGTCCTCTGACCCGTCGCCAAGGACCGTGCGCATGGCCCCGGTGATCGAGGGGCCCGAGACACCGGACAACACCGCCTCGGCCATGCGGGCGCCGAAGACCATCCCCTCCAAGAGCGAGTTGGAGGCCAGCCGGTTGGCCCCGTGGACGCCGGTGCACGCGGTCTCGCCGGCCGCCCACAGGCCCGGCATCGCGGTGGCGCCGAACAGGTCGGTGACCACGCCGCCCGAAAGGTGATGGGCCGCCGGTGCGATGGGAAGCCAGTCGACCGCCGGATCGAGGCCGACCTCGGCAAGGGAGGCCGCGATGGTCGGGAACCGCACGTCGAAGTGCTCGAGGCCGGTCGCGTCCAACCACAGGTGGTCGCTCCCTTCGGCGCTCATCCGCTCCGACATGGCCCGGCTGACCACGTCACGCGGCGCCAGCTCGTCGACGAAGCGCTCGCCGCGGACATCGCGTAGCAGCGCTCCGTGGCCTCGCAGCGCCTCGGACAGGAGCGGTCGCGGCATCGCCGGGTGGTGCAACGCGGTCGGATGGAACTGCACGAACTCGACATCGGCGACCGGAATCTGCGGCGCGCAACGCCATCGCGACGCCGTCCCCGGTCGCCTCGGGTGGGTTGGTGGTCACCGCGAACAGCTGGCCGACGCCCCCAGTCGCCAGCACCACGTGTCTCGGCCCGGATCTCCACCGGGTCGCCCAGCGGCGGACGGGCCACCACGCCGCGGCAGCGGCCCGCCCTCGATCAGGAGGTCCAGGGCGAACCAGCGCTCGAGCACCGCTCCGGCCGAGGACCGGGTCGCCTCGACCAGCGCGCGCTCGACCTCGGCCCCGGTGGCCGCACCCCCCGCGTGGACGACGCGCGGCCGGGAGTGCCCGCCCTCGCGGGCGAGCGAGAGGTCGCCCGACGCCTCGCGGTCGAAGGCGGCCCCCATCGCGATCAGTTCGTTGACCCGGGCCGGACCCTCGTTGACCAACACCCGCACCGCGTCGACGTCGCACAGCCCCGCGCCGGCGGCCAGGGTGTCGGCCAAGTGGAGGTCGGTCGAGTCCTCGTCGCCGCCCAGCACGGCGGCCACGCCGCCCTGAGCCCAGCGAGTGGTCGATTGGGACAGCTCGCCCTTGGTCAGCACTCCGACGTTCAGGGCGCCGGGAGCGTCGGCCAGGCGCACCGCGGCCGACAGGCCGGCCACCCCGCTCCCCACGACCAGAACGTCGAAGGGCCCGGGCGCCCCGGACCCCGACGCGACCCGCGTCACGCTTCGGAGACGGCCCGCGAGCCCGCTCGACCGCGCCGCCGATCAACTGGTTCCGAGCATCCGGCGACGGTGTCCTTGACTCGCGCCCGCGATGGCGTCGTCACGCTGGATCTTCGTATCCATCATGCGCCGGCGCACCCGTCGCGCCTCTACCGACTGCCGGACGACGCGCCGACGAGACCGGCCGCCACGTCGCGGTGGGCCGCGCGCAGCGCGACCTCGGCCGGCACGTTGTCGATCAGGCGAACCTGGCCCACCTCGGCGGCGATGAGGAGCCGCAGCGGGCGCCGACCGTCGAGGATGGCTGGGGTGCTCAGATCGTGTGCGTCGACGACCGCCCCGTAGTCGAGCGTGACCAGCGGCTCCCCGGCGACCACCGACGCCATGAGCGCCGCCACGGCGGCCGGACGCCGCTCGCCCGACGCGATGGCCACCCGGGCGAGATCGAGGGCCTTCCACAGCACCGAGGCGGCGCGGCGCTCCTCGGCCGAGAGCCGGGCGTTGCGGCTGGAGAGGGCCAGTCCGTCGAGGTCGCGCACGGTCGGGCACCCGACCACCTCGACCGGGAACCCGAGGTCGGCCGCCATCCGCCGCACCACGGCCAGCTGCTGGAAGTCCTTCTCGCCGAAGTAGGCGCGGCACCGGCCGGCCAGCGAGAAGAGCTTGGCCACGACCGTGGCCACCCCTTCGAAGTGACCCGGGACGGGACGCGCCCTCCCACAGTGCCGCCTCCGCGCCCACCGAGACCAGGGTGGAGGGCGGCTCGGGCCAGTCCGGATACATCTCGGTCACGCTCGGTGCGAACACGACCCCCACCCCGAGCGCGACGCACCGCTCGAGGTCGTCGGCCAGGGTCCGCGGGTAGTGGTCGAGGTCGGAGGGGTCGCCGAACTGCAGCGGGTTGACGAAGATGGTCACGGCGACGACGTCGCATTCGGCCGCCGCCCGGACGATCAGCGACTCGTGGCCGGCGTGCAGCGCGCCCATGGTGGGCACGAGGCCGACCGTCGCGCCCTGCGCCCGGGCGGCCTCGAGGGCCTGGCGGAACCCCTGGACCGAATGGACGACGTCCATGTCAGACGCCCGCCCGGACCTTGGACGGCTCGCTCGACGAGACGTCCTCGGGCGCCGGCGCGGTCTCGGGCCGGCGGGGTGCACCGCGGTCTTGGGCCAGCCGGTTGGCCAGCACGACACCGGCGTTGTAGCCGGGCCGCTCGTCGTCGGCGAGCGCCCGCCGGTGTCGCTCGAGGGTCGCCCAGTCCCCCCGCGCCGCGGGGCCGGTCAGTGCGGCGGCCGGACCCAGGCGGGCCACGTCATCGATCGCGGCGCGGGACAGGTCCAAGAATGCGCCCACGTCGAGGCCGGTCGCGGCGGCGATCCGCTCGACCTGGCCGAGCAGCGCCACCACATGGTTGGCGGCGACGCACGCGGCGGCGTGATAGGCGGCCCGGTCGGCGTCGGCAACCGTGAAGGGGCGGCCGCCCAGGGCCCAGGCGAGCTCGTCGGCGATCGGATCGCCGGCCACCGCGAAGGCGATCCCGCCGGTGAGCCGCCGCTCGCCGACGGTGGGGTTGGGCAGCGGCACCAACGGGTGCAGGGAGGCCCGCCGGGCGTGGGGGCCGAGCACGTCGAGCCCGAGCGACGCCGCCAGGTGGACCACCACACAGCCCTCGACCGGACGGACCCCGGCCGCGACCGACGCCACGACATCATCGGGGGTCGAGATGACCAGGATGTCGACCCCATCCGCCGCGTCGGTCTGGTCGTCGTGGCGACCGAGGATCCCGTCGACGTGGTAGCGGGCGCCCGAGAGGGCACGGGCAAGGGACAGACCGGCCCGCCCGGGGCCGATGAAACGAACGGACCTCACGAAGACCTCCTTCGGCGATCCAACCCCGCAGGTGTCGGTCGCTTCAGTGATCAGATTTCGTGACCGAAGTCGTGAACGGCCCAAGTGTACCCACACGGGCCACCGCGCCAACCGCGGATCTGCAGCGCGGCCGCCGGCACCAGGTCGGGGGCCAGATCGGCCAAGGGGGCCAGGACGAAGCGGCGCTCGAACATGCGGGGGTGGGGCACGACCAGATCGGGCTCGTCGACCCGCTCGTCGCCGACGACGAGCACGTCCGCGTCGAGGGTGCGCGGCCCGAAGCGCACCGTGCGCACCCGCCCGGCGTCTTGTTCGAGGGCGCGGCAGCGCTCGAGCAGCGCTCTCGACGAGTCGGCGGTCGACAGCTCGACGACCACGTTGAGGTACCGGTCCTGGCCCTCCGGTCCGCCCACCGGTTCGGTCTCGTAGACCGGGGACACGGCCACCACGTCGCCGGGGGCCGCCAAGAGGGTCACGGCCCGTTCGAGCGCGCCGATCCGGTCACCCAGGTTCGAGCCGAGGCCGATGAAGGCCCGGTGTCTCGGGCCGACGGTCACGACCCGGAGACGTCGACCCCCGGTCGCCCGCGGACCACCCGCACGCCGACCGATCCGAGGTCCTCGGCGATGGGGGGCTCGAGCTTGCGCACCACCACCGCCACCCGCTCCACCGCTGGGTCGAGCTCGGTCACCGCCCGGGCCACCGCGTCGGCCAACGCCTCGAGGAGGAGGAACGAGGTCTCGCGCACGAGCCTCGGCCACCCGATCGACGACCACGCCGTAGTCGACCGTGTCGGCCAGCCGGTCGTTGGCGCCGGCGGCCGCGGTGTCGACCCACAGGTCGAGGTCGAGCTCGAAGGGTTGGGAGCGCTCACGCTCCTCGGGCAACGCGCCATGGGTCGCCACGACCCGCAGCGCGCGGATCTCGATGCGGTCGCGACCCCGGTGGGGAGCGTTCACCCCGCCCGGCGGGGGGTCGGACCGTTCACCGCGACCACCAGCTCACGCCCGGACGGGCCCATCTGGCGACCCATCATGTGCTCGACCATGGCGACGGCCTGGGGGGTGGTCGGCACCCGGCCCGACCAGACGAGGAACCCCGCGACCACGCCCATCACCCGGTCCCCGAGCTCCTCTTGGTGCATGAGCACCCGCTGGCCGGCGGCCAGCGAGGTGCGAAGGTCGGTGTAGCACTCCTCGAGCACCGAACGCGGGTCGGTCTGGGCCGGCAGCGGGTAGTGCGCCCACACCAGCTCGCCCTCGTCGTACGCGTGCAGGTTGTGCGGGGACGGCAGCAGCGAGATCACGCGGTCGAAGCCCTGGACACGGAGCCAGATGATCTCCTCTTGGCGCCGGACCCGGCGGTGGTTGGGCGCGAAGCCGCCCGGCCGCTCGCTCACCGCGAAGCTGTCCTGGATCACCCAGGTGAAGTTGCGCGGCCGGATGCCGGCCGCCCACTTGCCCTTCACCGGTGCTTGTCGGATACGCGCATCACCGAGACACCCCCTCCAGCTCGCCGGCGCGCCGGTCGACCGGTCCGACCAGCCGGGCGGCCCGGACGCTTGAGATCACGTCATGGACCCGCACCATGTGGACACCCTGGCTCATCGCCCAGGTGCTCGACGCCAACGAACCCTCCGCCCGCTCCTGAGGGGAGAGGGGCACCCCGGTGGGCGAACCGATCACGCCCAGGAACCACTTGTTGGAGGTCCCGACGAGGACCCGGGCGCCCCGCTCCTCGGCGTCGCGGACCAGCTGGCCCACGTTGGCGAGGAGGGCCAGGTTGTGCTCGACCGTCTTGCCGAACCCGATCCCGGGATCGACCCAGATCTCACCGACCCCGGCCTCGGCGGCCCGATCGGCCAGGTGAAGCACGTGGCCGTGCACCTCGGCGACGACGTCCTCGTAGCGGGGATCGACCTGCATGTCGGCGGCGGTCCCCTTTCGGTGCATGGCCACCCAGCCGACGCCGCACTCGGCGGCGGTCGGCCACAGCGTCCCCGAGACGTCGTTGATCAGCCCGGCTCCGGCCGCCACCGCGGCCCGCGCCACGCCGGCCTTCACCGTGTCCACCGACACCGGGCCAAGCGGCGCCAGGGCCTCGACCACCGGGATCACCCGGCGCAGCTCCTCGTCCTCCTCGACGGCCGCCGCGCCGGGGCGGCTCGACTCCCCACCCACGTCGACCACGTCGGCACCCTCGGAGAACATGGCCCGACCCCGGGCGATCGCGGCGTCGGCCGACGCGTAGCGGCCGCCGTCGAAGAAGGAGTCCGGGGTGACGTTGAGCACACCCATCACCAAGGGGCGACGCTCGTCTGGTTCGGACACAGTTCGCAGCGTACGACGCGGCCCCGCCCGGAGGCGTCCGTTTGGGCGGAATTTTCCCTCAGCGGCCGTGCACGAACTGCATCGCCTCGGCCCGGGTGGCCTGGTCACTGCGGAACAGACCCCGCACCGCCGAGGTGACCGTCTGGGTCCCGGGCTTCTTCACCCCCCGCATCGACATGCACAGGTGCTCGGCCTCCACGACGACCAGGACCCCCCGGGGGTCGAGCGCGGACTCGATGGCGTCGGCGATCTCGGTCGTCATCCGCTCTTGGACCTGGAGGCGGCGGGCATAGCCCTCGACCAGACGGGCCAGCTTGGAGATGCCGGTGATGCGCCCGTCGGAGTTGGGGATGTAGGCGACGTGGGCCCGTCCGATGAACGGGACCATGTGGTGCTCGCAGAGCGACGCGAAGGGGATGTCGCGCACCATCACCATCTCGTCGTGGTCGGCCGCGAAGGTGACGGTCAGGTGGCGACCCGGGTCGTCGCGCAACCCGGCGAAGAGCTCCTCGTACATCAACGCCACCCGGGCCGGGGTCTCCACCAACCCGTCCCGGGTGGGGTCCTCACCGATGGCGTCGAGGATCTCGGCGACCGCCTTCTCCACCCGCGCGAGGTCGACCCCCATCGGCCCTCCTCAGCTGGGGTTGGGATCGGGACGGTAGCGGTGGACGGAACGGAGGTTCCGATACCGCTCGTCGATATCGAGCCCGTAGCCGACCACGAACTCCGACGGGATCTTGAAGCCCACGTAGCGCAGGTCGAGCGGCACCCGCTGCTCGCCCTCCTTCACCAGCAGGGCACAGACCTCCAGGCTGGCCGGTGTGCGCGCCTGGAGGTACTTGCGCAGATAGTTGAGGGTGAGGCCGCTGTCGATGATGTCCTCGACCACCAGCACGTGGCGGCCGGCCAGGTCGGCATCGAGGTCCTTCACGATCCGGACCACGCCCGAGGTGCGGGTCGCGCTCCCGTACGAGGAGACCGCCATGAAATCGACGTCGACCGGCAGGTCGATCGCCCGGGCGAGGTCGCTCATGAAGATCATGGCGCCCTTCAAGACCCCGACGAGGAGCGGCGCGTCGGCGGCGTAGTCGGCCGTGATGGCCGCACCGAGCTCGGCCACCCGTTCGCAGAGGGCTTCGGCGGTGACGACCGGCTCGCCCACATCGGCCCGGGCCCAGCTCGGCGCCGCCGAAGCGGCACGCTCCGTCTTCACCGGCGGAACCCTATCGGACTCCCCCTCGATGGCCAGACGGGATGCCGAGCGACGGACCCGCCGACCCCCCGCGATCTGTGCGGCCACGCTGGCCCCCGACGCGACCTGCAGGACCCGCTCGACCTCGGCGGCGCTCGGGGGATGTTGGTCGGTGCGCCGGTCGGTCGGCGTCAACCATCCCCGCACGGCGCGGCGCGCCAGTGCGAGCGGCGCGTCACGCAGCGCGCGGGCGTTGGTGGGGTCGGGCACCGCCTGGCTGGCCAGATCGGAGAGCAACGACGCCTCGTCGCGCAGGAGGTCGGCCTGGCGGGCCAGGATCGGCACCGGGTCTCGACGGGCGATCTGCGCGCACAGCGGGAGCAGCTCGGCGCGGACCCGGTTCCGGAGGTGCCGGGGATCGTCGTTGGACGGGTCGCGGACCGGCTCGAGGCCCATCGACCGGCACACCAGCGCGGTGTCGGCCCGGCGGAGCGCGAGCAGCGGGTGACGCGGCCCCGGCGACATCCCGCTCAGCCCGTCGAGCCCCGCTCCCCGGAGCAGGTTGCAGAGCACGGTCTCGGCCTGGTCGTCCATGGTGTGCCCGGTGGCGACGTCATCGGGCAAGACCGCGAAGCGGGCCGCTCGGGCGCGCGCCTCGAGGTTTGGGCCGTCGACCACCGACACTCGTTCGCTCCGGAACGCCGCACCAAGGCGGGTGGTGGCGGCCGACACCACCTCCGCCTCGTCCTTCGAGGTGGGCCGCAGGCCGTGATCGACATGGATGGCGGTGACCCGACAGCCCGCCGCCACCGCCAGCACGAGCAGCGCCAAGGAGTCGGGCCCGCCCGACACCGCGCACACGAGCGGCTGGCCGGGCTCGGGAAAGGTGCAACGAGAGGCGAGTGCCACGATCTCCTCGGGCCAGCCCGCCACCGGCTCGAGGGGCTCGGCGCTCACCCCGCCAATGCGGGTGGCGCGACCCTGCTGACCCAGATGGACGGGTCCCTGATCTCGGCGAGCGAGGGAAGCCACTCGGGCCCCTGCCACACGCGGTCGAACAGGCCACGCCCGCCCGCCTCTTCGACCGACCGCACGAACCGCTCGCCCTCGGCGTACTGGCGGAACTTGGCCTCGAGGCCGAGGATCTGCTGAAGCAGCTTGGCCGGTCCCCGCGCCTGGTCCCGGCGCTCCTTGAGCACCTGGCCGAAGTGCTCGGCTCCCGGCACCGAGCCGGCGCCGGCCCGGTTCATGGTCACGTCGCCGTGCCCCTCGAGCAGGCTCATCAAGGCCTGGATCCGCTGGAGCGCGGCTAGCTGTTCGTCGGTCGCGACCAGCCCGACCAGGCCCGCGTCGCGCATCGGGTTCCGGCCGGCCCGGATCTCCTGGGCGGCCCGCCGGATCGCCTCGGCCAGCTGGCGGGGGTCGGAGCCCAGGGGCTCGAGCCCCTCTTCGACCAATGACAAGAAGTACTTGCGGAGCCACGGGACCGCCATGAACTGGGCCCGGTGGGTGAGCTCGTGCAGGGCCAACCACAGGCGGAACTCGGCGGGCTCGAACCCGTGCCGGGCCTCGATGGCGGCCACATTGGGGCCGACGAAGTAGACGATGTCCTGGTTCTCCTCGTCGACCCCGTCGGCGAGCAACAGGTCGTACTGGCCGAGCACGCGGGTGGACATCCAGGCCAGCACCAGCGCGAGTTCGGTCCCGTTGGCCGAACGCGACAATCCGGCCAGCCCCCGCGACAACCCCGGGGGCACGCCGTTGTGGGGAGAGCCGGGCTTGCGGGCGGCCAGCTTGGCCAGCGTCGGGCCGAGAAGTCGTTGGAACGACACGATGTTGGCGCCGACCCACGCGGGGCGGTCGATCACCCGCCCCCTGGCCGGGGTCGCGACCACGAGCCCGGTGGCCCCGGCCACCAGCTCCTCGGCCCGCGCCGTCATGTCGTCGAAATCGCGCTGCATCGGCGCGGGTCGGTAGTTGGGTGGCGCGGTGGTCCGTCCGGCCACCCAGCGGGCCACCCGGTCGGCCAACGCCCAGTCGACGATCGGCGCCCGATCGGCGCGCTCGGCGCCGGCGTCGCTCACGCGCAAGACGACTCGGACAAGGTGCCCTTCACGCCGGGCCCACCGGCTCGGGATCAGCGGCGGCGGCGGGCTGGCGTCGCTCGGCCTCGATCAGGTGGGCCACCCGCTCGATCAGAGACTCCGGGACGTGGTCCTTGCACTTGTCCGCGATGACCTGGCGCAGCTCGGACTCGAACCCGGCCGCGTTCGCACACGGTGCGCAGTAGTCCAGGTGCTCGGCAATCTGGGTTCGGCGCCTTTCGGTGAGCTCGCCGTCGAGGTAGTGGTAGAGCTGGTGGATCGCCGAGCTGCAGTCGACATCGACCTCTGTGTCGTCGCTCGGAGCTCCCGAACTCACCTGATCCAGATCCCCATTCATTCAGACGACCGCCCAGGAGCGGTGCCGACCAAGCCACGTGACTCGGCAAAGTTATGCAACGCCTTCTGTAGGGCCCTTCTTCCCCGGTGGATCCGACTCATCACCGTCCCGATCGGGGCATCGGTGATCTCGGCGATCTCCTTGTAGGAGAACCCCTCGACGTCGGCCAGGAGCACGGCGATCCTGAACGAGTCGGGAAGCGACTCGATGGCCGCCTTCACCTCGTCGTCGGTGAAGGTGGCCAGGGCCTCCTCCTCGGCGCTGCGGCTGATCGTTCCGTCGCTCGGCGCAAGGCGGTGGTACAGGTACAGCTCTTCGACGTCTTCGACGTCGGCGATCTCGGGCCGTCGCTTCGCCGCCCGGTACGAGTTGATATAGGTGTTGGTCAAGATCCGGTACAGCCACGCCCGAAGGTTGGTGCCCTCGGTGAAGCTGCCGAAGCCCCGGTAGGCACGCAGGTAGGTCTCTTGGACCAGGTCTTCGGCGTCGGAGGGGTTCCGGGTCATCCGCGAGCGCGGCGCTGTACAGCGCCGGCATGTGCTCCATGGCGAGCTCGGTGAACCGGGCCTGGTCAGCCATGAACGAACCCTAGCCATCGAATCCCCACCCAACGGCAGCGGGGGTGGCCGGGGCGAGCGTGACTAACCTGGCTCGCCGGATGCCCCCCTCCGACTCGCGGGTCCACACGAGTGCCCAGAATTCGACCCGCTGGGCCCAACGCGGCGGTGTCGAGGTGCTGACCTGGGCCGCCTTCGACGAGTTGGCCCTCGACGCGCTGGTCACCACGCGCCACGGCGGGGTCTCGGTCCCCCCGTACGACTCGCTCAACCTCGCCCTCCACGTCGGCGACGAGGAGGAGGCCGTGCTCGAGAACCGCCGACGGGCCGCTGGCGCGCTCGGGGCCGGGATCGGCGACCTCGTCGTGGCCAACCAGGTCCACGGCGCACGCGTCGAGGTGGTGGCCGAGCGCGGGCGAGGGGCCCTGTCGGTGCTCGACGCGATCGCCGACACCGACGCCCTGGTGACGACGGTACCCGGCCTCGTGCTGGCCGTACTGGTGGCCGACTGCGCGCCGGTCGTCCTCTTCGACCCCGAGGTGCGGGTGCTCGCCTGTGCCCACGCCGGGTGGCGCGGCGCGCTCGGCGGGGTGATCGAGGCCACCATCGCGACGATGACCTCGCTCGGGGCCGACCCGCACCGGTTGGTGGCCGGGATCGGGCCGGCCATCGGGCCGGAGCGCTACGAGGTCGGTGCCGACGTCGTGGCCGCGGCGGCGGGCCACCTCGGCGACGCGAACCCGTTCGTGCGATCGGGTCGGCCCGAACATTGGTTCTTCGACCTCCGAGGGGCGGTCCACGAGATCCTGCTCCGAACGGGGGTCGGCCACGAGCGGATCGCCGCCGCCTCGATCGACACCGGACCGCCCGGACCCTTCTTCAGCGCCCGCTCCGAAGGTCACTGCGGGCGCTTCGCCCTGCTCGCGAGCATCAGCCCATGAGCAAGGCAACCGCATTGCCTTCTGCGGGCGCATTCCCTTCTGCGGGCGCATTCCGCTATGCCGGCCACGAGATCGACGGCACCGGAACCCTGGTGTGCCGGTACGCGCTCGACGACCGATCGTTCGTCGAGCGCGTCGAGCTGGGCCCAGGCGAGTGGTCCACTCCGTGGGCCCTCGAGGCCGCCCGGCTGGTCTATCTGCTGGCCGGAGTGTCGTACTACAAGACGGCGGCGCCTCCGGTCATCGACATCGACGTCCCCCTCCGGCCCGGCGAGCTCGACCTCGTGCACGACTTCTACCGCAAGGGCCTGGGCGAGTTCGCGTACCGCAACGGGATCGACCTCTCCGCGCTCAAGGTGCGGGCCAAGGTGCAGGACGCGCCGTCGGCCCGGTACCTCGGGGGCAGCGACCGACCGTTGATCCCCTTCGGAGGCGGGATCGACTCCATCGTGACCGTCGAAGCGATCAAACGCGACCACCCGAACGCGTCACTGTTCGTGGTTAGCCCGCCCACCGGCGCCTTCGCCGCCATCGAGCAGGTGGTCCCGGTGACCGGGCTCCCGGTCGCTCGCGCGGTCCGCCACCTGGACCCCCAGCTGCTCGAACCGCCCAAACAGACCGGCTTTCTGCAGGGCCACGTGCCGGTGAGCGGCATCATCTGTGCCCTGGCCGTGCTGGCCGCCACCGGTCTCGGGTACGACGCCGTGGTGATGTCCAACGAATGGTCGGCATCGTCGGGCAATCTCGTGGTCGGCGACCAGGTCGTCAACCACCAGTACTCGAAGAGCCGGGAGTTCGAGGCGGCGTTCGCCGGGGTGGTCGCCGGGGCGCTCGGGAACCGCCCCCGGGTCTTCTCGCTCCTGCGTCCCTACACCGAGGTCTGGGTGGCCGAGCGCTTCGCGCGGCTGACCGAGTACCACCGCTCGTTCCACAGCTGCAACCGCGCGTTCACGATCGAGGTGGCCAAGCGCCTCGATCGGTGGTGTGGGGAGTGCGACAAGTGCTGCTTCGTCGACCTCGTGCTGGCCCCGTTCCTCTCGCGCGTCGAGCTCGAGTCGATCTTCGACCGCCGCGAGCCGCTGTCGCGCCCCGAGCTGTTCGACCGGTTCGCCATCTTGGTCGGGCTCTCGGCGGACCCCAAACCCTTCGAGTGCGTGGGTGAGGTCGGCGAGTGCCGTGCGGCGGCGGTGCTGGCCGCCGAACGCGGCGACCGACGGAATGACGGCCTGCTGCAACGTCTGGCCGCCCAGCTCCCCAAGGTCACCCCCGCTGACATCGCGGCCCTCCTCGCTCCACACGACCCCCACGACATCCCCGATGACTTCGCGACCCAGGATCTGCTGGTCTGACCTCGTCGGGGCCTCCGTCGGAGTGTGGGGCCTCGGCGTGGAAGGGGGGGCCAACCTGCGCAAGCTGTTGGCGATCGGTGGTGCGCCGGTGATCGCCGACGACCGTCCCACCCACAGCGAGGTGGGCGGCCTCCCGGTCCTGTCCACCGCGGCGGGCGGCTGGGAGGCACTCTCGCGATGCGAGGTCGTGGTCAAGACCCCGGGCATCAGCCGCTATCGGCCCGACGTCGCCGCGCTCGAGGACCGGGGCGTGGCGGTGGTCGGTGGGCTCGGGCTGTGGCTCGAGGAGGTCGACCGGAGCCGGGTCGTCTGCATCACCGGGACCAAGGGCAAGAGCACCACCACCACCATCGTGGGCCACCTGCTCAACGGCCTCGGGCGGAGCTGCCTGGTCGGCGGCAACATCGGCGCGCTCCCCTACGACCCCGAGATCGGGGGGGACTTCGAGTTCACCGCGGTGGAGGTGTCGAGCTTCCAGGCCACCGATCTCGGTTGCTCCCCGCCGGTCGTCGCGGTGACCTCGTTGCACCCCGACCACCTGGACTGGCACGGGAGCGTCGAGCGCTACTACGCCGACAAGCTGTCGATCTGCACCCAGCCCGGGGCCGAGCTCACCATCGCCAACGGTGAGAGCAATGAGCTGCGCGACGAGGCCGCGCAGCTGGGACCACGGGTGCAATGGGTCGACGACGCGCCGGCGGGGTGGACCGAGCCCCTCGGGCTCCTCGGCTCGCACAACCGCCGCAACGCCCTCATCGCGCGGGCGTGCATGGTCGCCCTCGGGGTCGAAGAGGCCACCGACGACGACGCGCTGGCACGGGCCGCAGAAGGGTTCACCCCCCTCGGCGAGCCGACTGGCCGAGATCGGTACCGTGAACGGGGTCACCTTCGTCGACGACAGCCTGTCGACCAACGCGCTGGCGGCGATGGCGGCCCTCGACACCTTCGCCGGGCGCCCGGTGGCCCTGATCGTCGGTGGCGCCGACCGCGGCATCGACTACGCCCCCCTGGCCGCTCGGATCGCGGCGCGGCGCGAGCCGACGTTCGTCGTCACCCTCCCGGCCAACGGTGCCCGCATCCACGCGGCCGTCTTGGGGGCCATCGGCGGGCGCGACCCGACCGGAGATCCGCGACACCGGCGACCTCGAGACCGCGGTCGACAAGGCATTCGCCTGGTCCGAGCCGGGCGCGGTGATCCTGCTGTCACCCGCCGCGGCCAGCTTCGGTCAGTTCAAGAACTACCAGGAGCGGGCCGACGCGTTCCGCCGGGCGATGGAGGCCCTCCAGGGTGGGTCGGGGGCGGGGCTCAGCCCGGGAGCAACACGCTCGGGTTGAGCACGCCGTCGGGGTCGAGGGCCGCCTTCAGACGTCCGAACACGGCGATCTCGGCCTCGCTTCGGTTGAGATGCAAGCCACTGTCGCTTGGCCGTGCCGATCCCGTGCTCGGCGCTCACCGAGCCGCCCAACTGCACGGCCAACCGGAACACCGCGTCGTCCACCGCGTCGTCGTCGGGTGCGACGCCGGTCACGTTCACGTGCACGTTGCCGTCGGCGGCGTGACCGAACAGCCACACCTCGGCGCGCGCCGACACCGACGCCACCACGCCGTGCACCCGGTCGACGAACTCGGCCAAGGCGGCCGATGGGCAGCGAGACGTCCAGCTTGTGCGGCGTGCCGTGGTGGTTGATCGCCTCGGTGTGGCCCTCGCGGTAGCGCCACAGCTCGGCCGCCCGCGCCGGGTCGGCCGCCACCGCGACCGCCAAGACGGCCGGAAGCGAGTCGACCGCCTGGGACAGTTCGGGCAGCGGATCGCGGTCGTCGCTCGCCTCGACGAGCAGGTAGGCCGGGTGCGGGTGGCCGAATGGGTCCGGAGCTCCGGTGTAGGCACAGACGAGGGCCATGCCGGGGGCAAAGAACAGCTCGGCGGCCGAGAGCGAGGCGACCTGGCGGCGCAGCGTCCGATGCGGCCTCAATGGCGGGCGCGGGGGCGCCGAACGCGAGCAGGGCCACCACCCGCTCGGCGGTCGAGCGAACCAGGCGCAGGCGGGCCGCGGTGACCACGCCGAGCGTGCCCTCGCTCCCACAGAGGAGCCCGGGCAGGTGATAGCCGGTGTTGTCCTTGATCAGACCGCCCAGGTGCGAGACGACCTGCCCGGTCCCGAACACCGCCGCGGCCCCGAGAAGCTGGGCCCGGGTGTCGCCGTAGCGCAGCACACGGATCCCGCCGGCATTGGTCGCGATCGTCCCACCCAAGGTGGCGCTCCCTCGGCTGGCGATGTCGACCCCGTAGGCCCAGCCGGCCGCCGCGGCGGCGTCCTGGAGGTCCGCCAGCACGACACCCGCGCCGACAGTCACCTGCCCCGAGGTCGCATCGAGCTCGAGCATGGTGAACCGCCGAAGGCTGCACACCACCTCGCCGTTGAGCGGCACGGTCCCGCCCGAAAGGCCGGTGTTGCCTCCCTGCAGCGCCAGGGCCACGCCGTGGCGCCGGCACAGCTTGACCAATGCCTCGACCTCCTCGGTCGTGCCGGGTCGCACGACGGCCGGAGACGACCCCGAGAACCGGCCCGTCCAATCGCTCGTGTAGCCAGCCACCATGTCGGCGTCCAAGAGGAGCTGGCCCTCCCCAACCACCTCTTCGACGTCGCCGAAGAACGCCGGATCGACCGAACCCATCCCACGATGGTCGCGCGCCACAGCGACATGCACGAAGTAACCCAATTTCGACCGGCGCTGCGCTCGGCTTGAGAAAGTCTGTGGAGCCCGGAAGGAGATTCGATAGCGTCCATCGCGGATCTTGTCGAATAGCCGAATCTCGGAGGTGTCATGGACAAGGACTTGGTCGATCAGGTGATCGATGCCGCGCAACGGGTGGTGGCCAGCGGAGCGATCTCCGCCAACGGACATGGAAACGTGAGCCTGCGGGTCCCAGGGGCCGAAGAGATGTACTTCACCGCGGGCCCGTCGCTACGAAACCACGCCCCGTCCGCGGTCGTGCGGGTCGGGCTGGACGGAATCCTTCTGGAGGGCGATCTACCGCCCATCCAGGGAGCCGTGGTGGCCATGCACACGGCGATGTACTCGGACCATCCCGACGTGGGTTGCGTGCTTCACACACATTCGCCGTTCGCGACCGCCTATGCCGTCGCCCACCGTCCGATCGGGTGTTGGGTCGAGGCCTTGGCCATGTTCGGACTGCCGACCGGGGTGCCGGTGGCAAGCTACGGGCCGCGGGGGTCCGACCAAGCGGTGGCCAACATCCGGGCCTCGATCACCCCGGGCGTTCCGGCGGTCCTGCTGGCCAACCATGGGGTCTTGGTGTTTCACCGAACCCCTGAGTTGGCCATCCAGGTCGGCGGAATCGTCGAGGAGGCCGCTCAGGCGGGGCTCAACGCAGCCAGCCTCGGTGGCCCGGTCGAGATCCCCGCGGAACTCCGGGAAGCCGCTCTTCAGCGCGCCATGGTCTTTGAGAGCCATGGCACGGCGCACGCGTAGTTCAATCTTGGCCAACGGGCTTCGCTAGCTCGTCGGATCACTCTTCTCCGGGAGGACTCGGTGCGGGTCATAGTCAGCTGCGTGCCACAGACCGGTCACTTCTTGCCCCTACTCCCTCTTGCCCAAGCGTTCAACGCCCGCGGCGACGAGGTCATCATCGCCAGTGGACCCGACGCCGCGGAGGCAGTCATTAGTCGTGGGCTCTCGTTCCGTGTCGTCGGTCCGGCGTTCGATTCCTGGTTCGCGGCGCTTCGCGCACGGACGCGGGGGATACCCGGCGACGGGCTGGCCCCGTCGAGGGTGGCGGGCTATTTCGTCCCCCGGCTCTTTGGCGAGATCGGGATGGCGCTCATGGTCGATGACCTGCTCGAACTCTGCAAGGAATCAGAGCCGGCTCTGCTCGTCTTCGACCCATACCTGTTTGCTGCTCCGCTCGTCGCCGCGGCCACGGGGCCCACGCAGTCCTCCACTCCATAGGGCCGCTCATGGATCGGAGCGTCCTCGACCTCGTCGGCGACGCAGTGTCTCCGATCTGGCGGGAGTTCGGCCTTGAGGTCCCACCGGCCGCAGGGGTCTACTCGGGCACCACGCTGACGATCTGCCCACCTTCGCTCGACCCGACCGCCGCCGGGCTCCGCGGGGCGCAGACCTTGCGCCCGACTCCCCTGCCGCTGGCCGATCCGCCTGCGTTGCCCGTTTCCTAGCCAACCCGGAACATCCCGCTGGTCTACCTGACGCTCGGAACCTTCTCGAACAACGACCTCGATCTCTTCCGCCTTGTGCTCAAGCGCCTTGGAGGACGAGCCCGTCAACGTGTTGGCGACGATCGGGCGAGACAACGATCCGTCGGCGCTGGCGCCCATACCGGACAACGCCCGCGTGGAGCAGTACATCCCCCAGGCAGAGGTGCTCCCGTACTGCGCCGCGGTGGTTCACCACGCCGGAGCGGGCACGATGTTCGGCGTCCTCGCACACGGGCTTCCTTCGGTGGCACTCCCTCAGAGCGCCGACAACTTCGTCAACGCCGACCTGCTTGCGAGGGCCGGCGCCGCTCACACCCTGATGCCCGGAGAGGTGACCGGCGCCGCCGTACGGGCCGCGCTCCGCACCGTGCTCGATACCGCCACCTATCGTCAGCGGGCGCGGCAAGCTCGCGGACGAGATCGCCGCGATGCCCTCGGCCGACGATGTCGCAGCGCGGCTGGGGGCTTAACCGACCGCCCGGTCCACCACACTCGTCCATGGACCGAGATACAGCCCTGTGGACCGGGCTTGTGAGATTCCGGTACCCGGCTCTTGCGGAGCATGGGAGGGGATTCGAACCCCTGACCTACGCATTACGAATGCGGTCCGGTCCATGTCAGGGGACCACGGGGGCTGTCTCGAGGGTGGGCCTGCTAACGCGCTGCACGACACACCTGTTGACGGGTCCAACGGTGCCTCTATAACTTGGGGTGATCGGTGGGCCGGGCACGCGTGACGTAAATGGCACGCGTACGTAAATCACGCGTACGTAAATAGAGTCCTGTCGTTCGGAGTAGGGGGGTGTTCCGGATGAGGTTGGGAGCTGCGGTGGGAGGGGGGTTCCTACGGGTGCGTGGCCCTCTCGGTCATCAGCGGGGCCTCGCTCGGATGACCAGGTCCCTTCGCCTGGTCGGGCTTCTGGTCGGTGGTGCGGCGGCGGCTGGGGTGCTCGTCTGTTCCGCCGCTGGGGCGGGAGCGGCCGAGGGGTCGCTCGCGACGGGCACGCGCTACTACATGGCCCTCGGTGGCTCGCTGACGGTCAACGGCGGGGGTGCCGGGAACGGCCAGGCTTACGACAACGACTTGGGGGCATACTACGGCGCCGCCACCATCCCGGGCCTGCAGACCGTGAGCTTCGGTTGTCCGGGGGAGACGACGACAACGTTCATCTCGGGGAAGGGAAACTGCTCCTACCCCCCCCAAGGCAGCCAGCTCGCCGCGGCCGAGGCCTTTCTGAGGCCCATGTCGGTCAGGTCAGCCTCATCACCATCGACCTTGGCGGCGACGACCTCCTCGGGGGCCTCCCCAATGAGATCTCGACCGTTCAGGCCAACCTGGCCACGATCGGCGCCGCGCTGCGTGCGGCCGCCGGGCCATCGGTGCCGATCGCCGGGATGACCTTCTACAACCCCGAATTGGTCCAGTGGCTCAATGGAGCCTCCGGCCAACAGCAGGCCCTGGATTCCGTGCCGCTCTTCGACCGGGCTCAACGCGGTGCTGTCCACCGCCTACGCCGGTTTCGGAGGCTCCGTCGCCGACGTGGCCGGTGCGTTCTCGAGCGACGACTTTACCGACCTCGTCAGCACCCCCTACGGCACGGTCCCCAAGGCCGTGGCGGTCGCCTGCGCGTGGGCGAACGCGGTCTGCCAGGCTGGCTCGGGCGTCGTCGCCCTACATCCCAATGCGACCGGTCACGTCCAGATCGCCGACGCTTTCGAGGCGGTCCTCGGGACGCTGACGCCCACTCCCACCGGGATCTACACGCCCACCCCGGCCCAGATCGTTACGGCCAAGACGCTATCGGTTCGGCGATCAGGGACTCCGAGGCCGAGTTCCCCGCCGCCCAGTCGGCCCAGGCGGTGGTGCTGGCCCGTTCGGACTTCTTTGCCGATGCCCTGGCCGGGGGACCGCTGGCCGCCCACTCTGGCGGGCCGTTGCTCATCACACCGGGTGCGTCGCTCAGCAGCACGCTTGACCCGCGGGTGCTCGCTGAAATCCAACGGGTCCTGGTCCCCGGCGGCACGGTGTTCATCCTCGGGGGCGACCTCGCCATCAGCTCGAACGTCGACAGCACCCTGGAGGGGCTTGGTTACCAGGTCATCCGTGAAGCAGGGGCCGACGAATACGGCACCGCGATCCAGCATCGTGCAGCAGATGGGCAACCCGACGCACATCTTCGAGGCCACCGGGCTCACGCTTCCAAGACGCTCTCTCGGCGGTCCCGGCCGCCATTGCGACCCGCGGAGCGATCTTGTTGACCGACGGGCCGGTCGAGCCTTTGGTGAACGACCTGTATCTGTTGTCCCGCCCCGGGGACACCCGCTATGCGATCGGCGGCCCGTTGGCCGCCGCCGGGGCCGACCCCGGAAGCGACCGCGGTCGACGGGCAGGACCTCTTCGGGACTTCGGCGGCCGTTGCCACCCGGTTCTTCTCTGGGGCCGGGACCCACGGCGCTGCAACCGCCGTGAACTTCCCTGACGCATTGGCTGGAGGGGTATTCATGGCCACCGGGGGCAGGACCGGCCCGGTGCTCCTGGTTAACCCGTCGGCGCCATTGCCAAGCTCGATTTCTTCCTACCTCGGAACCCTCGCGGCCGGAGCCACGGGCTTTGTATTCGGTGGGCCGCTTGCAGTGGGTCCAGATGTCCTGGCGGCGCTGCGGGCGGCGGTCGGGTAGCAAGGAGCGAGAGATCTGGGGCGCCCACAGCGCTGACTATCCATCCATCATGGGTTCGGGATCCTGGGCCCTTCTCGGCCGCCTCGAGGTTCCCGAGGTCGCGGGCGCCTCGGTAGAACTGGGATCGGACGGACAACCGCCATTTCGTTCTTGCCTTCGCCCACACAGCTGCCGCCAGAGGTCGGGAGCTGGTGTTCGGGGAAAACTGTGAGGCCACTTCAGCCCGGGCAGCCTGCTCCCGCCGATCGCCGCGGCTGCCTCTGGTCCCGCTCCGGTAAGGCGTGTGCGTACACGCGGAGGGTGACCACCTCAGAGCCATGATGGCCTCTGACCTGGAGCCTGGGAGGAGAATCGAACTCCTGACCTGCGCATTACGAGTGCGCTGCTCTACCGGCTGAGCTACCCAGGCGGAGGTTGACCGGCGCACAGGCGCGACGTCGGGACGCCGTATCGTACGCCGCCCGGCTAGGGGCCCGACCCGAGCCGGACGAGCAGGGACTCGAGCATCAGCGACTCGTTCGGGTTGCGTTCGAGGGACGTCGCGGCCGCCGTGATGGCGTCGGTGGCCCGGTGGCACCGCTCGATCTCGGCCGGATCGGCCTCCTCAGACGTCACCGCAGCGGACCAAGCGGTCCCGGTAGGCCCGGGCGAGCACGCCGAGACCGGCCCGGATCTCGTCGGTCCGCCAGCGACGTTCCTCTCGATGGTGACGCTCGAGGACGTCGCGCCGTCCCGGCACGCTCCTCTCCCCGAGGCTTTGAGACTCCGCCTCCAATCGGGCCAGCTCGTCGGTGTGCTCGTCGCGCAGCGGCGCCACCGCCGCCTCGGCCGCCGCGAGCAGGTCGCGGGCGAGCGCGGCCGCGACCGAGCCCTCGCCGCTCAGGCGCGACGGCACCGACCGCCACAGGTCGTGGCGGGCCACGTACCCCTCGTCCTCGGCCAGCAGACGCGCCCGGTCGAGGTCCCCGCCGCACCCGTCGGCCACCACCTCGGCTCGCTCGGGATCCAGCCCCCGTCCGACCAGCCAATGCTCGATCAGGCTCGGTGCGAGGGGCGGGAACCGGACCTCCACGCACCGGCTGGCGATGGTGACGAGCTCGGGCGGCACGGTGTCGCACAGCAGCACGAAGACGGTCGCCGGGTGGCGGCTCCTCCACCGTCTTCAGCAACGCCGGAGCCGACCGGATGGCCAGGTGCACGTCGGCTACCACCAGGACCTGGCGCCGGGCCTCGAACGGCCGCCGCTGGGCCAGCAGGGCCAGACGCCGCGCGTCGTCGATGCCGAGCGCGGCCCCGGTCCGCTCGACCACCACCAGGTCGGGGTGGGTGCCGGCGAGCGCCCGCCGGCAGGTGTCGCATTTCCCGCAGCCACCCGATCGGGCACAACAGCGCCGCCGCGAACGCGTCGGCGGCCGGACGGACCCCGGACCCGTTCGCGCCGAGGAACAGGTACGCGTGCACCGGATGGCGCGCCGCGGCCCGCAGGGTCGCCACCGCGGGACTCTGGCCGACCACCTCCGCGAACAGCTCGGTCACCGGTGGGACGTCGGGCCCGCTCATCTCGAGCCTCCGGTCGGCCGAGGCGCTCCGACACGACCTTGGCCACCGCGGCCGCGACCTCCTCGACGGTTCCGGTGCCGTCGACGACCGCCCAGGTGTCCGGATCGGAACGGGCGAGCGAGCGGTAGCCGCCGGCGACCCGTTCGTGGAACCCGGCGTCGAGACGCTCGAGCCGGTCGGGGTCGCCGGTCGCGATGCCGGACCCGGGCCACCTCGACCGGGACGTCGACCAGGATCGAGAGGTCGGCGCCGGAGCCCGTCGGTCGCGAATGCCACCACGCCTCCGAGGGCACCGACGTCGAGGCCTCGTCCCGCACCCTGGTAGGCGAGGGTCGAACCGTTGAAGCGGTCGGTGACCACCCATCGGCCGGCCGAGAGCGCCGGGCCGACGACCTCGTCGACGTGCTGGGCCCGGTCGGCCGCCATCAGGAGGGCCTCGGCCCGGGGCGAGAGCGCGCCGTCGGAACCGAGCAAGAGCTCCCGCAGCGACCCGCCGAGCGGCGGTGTCCCCCGGTTCGAACGTGAGGAGCGCTCCCAGCGATCGCGAGCGGAGCCGGGCCTGGGTGGACTTGCCGCAACCGTCGATCCCCTCAAAGGCGATCAGTCGGCCCCGGTGATCCGCGCCATCGGCCACCTCTCTATTGTGCGCGATCAGGACTCGCTGGGCTCGGGGCCCGCGTCCTCCGCCTTCTTCGCCGCGACCTTCTTCGCACCCACCTTCTTCGCGCCCACCTTCTTCGCGCGCCACCTTCTTTGCGCCCACCTTCTTGGCGCCCGCCTTCTTCGCCGCGGCCACCTTCTTTGCGCCCGCCTTCTTCGCGGCGGCCTTCTTGGCACCCCGGCCACGGGGCGCGCGGCCCGGCGGCCCGGCGCTCGGCCAAGCAGCTCGGCGGCCGCGCTCGATCGTGATCGACTCCACGTTGTCGCCCCGGCGCAGCGACGCGTTGATCGTGCCGTCGGTCACGTACGGCCCGAACCGCCCGTCGCGCACGACGATGGGCAGGTTGGTGTCCGGGGTCGCGTACCGAGCTCCCGAAGCGGGCCGGCGGCGGTCGCGGCCACGGCGGGTCTTCGGCTGGGCGAAGATCGCCCGCGCCTCGTCCAGGCCGATGGTGAGGATCTGCTCCTCGGCGGTCAGGCTGCGGGTGTCGGTGCCCCGCTTCAGGTAGGGGCCGAATCGCCCGTTGTGGGCGACGATCTCCTCGCCGGTGTCGGGGTCGGTCCCGACCGTGCGGGGGATCCGACGAGAAGCTCGAGCGGCCTGCTCGAAGGTCAGGGTGGCCGGCGTCATCGACGCGAACAGCGACGCGGTGCGCGGCTTGGGCTGGCCGTCGACGACCTCGCCCAGCTGGACGTAGGGACCGAAACGGCCGGCGCGGACCGAGACCTCGAGTCCGGTCTCGGGGTCGGTCCCGAGCACCCGGTCCTCGGACGGCGCGTCCAACAGCTCCTCGGCCCGCGTCTCGGTCAGCTCGTCGGGCGCCACGTCCTCGGGGAGCGAGGCCCGGTCCTCGCCCCGCTGGAGGTAGGGGCCGTAGCGGCCCACCCGGACCACCATCGGCTCGCCGTTGGAGTCGGCCCCGATCGGGATGGAGTTGATCTCCCGGGCGTCGATCTCGCCCAGGTGGAGCGCGACGGCCGCCTTCAGCCCGAGCCGGAGGGTGTCACCGCCGAGCTCGCCCGGGTGCCGCCGGCATGGCCGTTCGACCGGCTTCGACCCGTTCGACCGGTTCGACCCGTTCGGCCCGGCCCTCGGCGGTGCCGAAGTAGAAGCGGGTCAGCCACGGCAGCGCCTCCTCGCGGCCGTCGGCGATCTCGTCGAGGTCGTTCTCCATCGAGGCGGTGAACCCGTAGTCGACCAGCTCGCCGAAGTGCCGCTCGAGGAGCCCGACCACCGCGAAGGCGGTGAAGCTCGGGACCAGGGCCGAGCCCTTCTTCCACACGTACCCGCGGTCGACGATGGTCGAGATGACGCTCGCGTAGGTGGACGGGCGCCCCACCCCCAGCTCCTCCATCGACTTCACGAGCGACGCCTCGGTGTAGCGGGCCGGCGGTTGGGTCGTGTGCGAACCCGGCTCGAAGGCGAGCGCCGAGACCACCTGCTGCTCGCGCAGCGGCGGGAGCATGACCTCACGGTCGGCCAGCTCGGCCTCGGGGTCGTCCTCGCCCTCGACGTACGCGCGCAGGAACCCCGGGAAGGTGATCACCCGGCCGTTGGCCGAGAACTCGACCTCGCTCCCGCCCACCTGGGCCGCGCCGTCGGGCACCGTGGCGACCAGGCGGACCTGGGCGCTCGTGCCGGTGGCGTCGTTCATCTGGGAGGCGACGGTGCGCTTCCAGATGAGCTCGTAGAGGCGCAGCTCGTCGCCGTGGAGGGTGCCGGCGGCCTGCTCGGGGGTGCGGAACGATTCCCCGGCCGGCCGGATGGCCTCGTGGGCCTCCTGGGCGTTCTTCACCTTGCGCTCGTAGCGGCGCGGCGCGTCGGGCACGTAGTTCGAGCCCGTAGAGGGCGGTGGCCTGGGATCGGGCCGCCGACAGCGCCTCGTCGGAGAGGGTCGTCGAGTCGGTGCGCATGTAGGTGATCCAGCCCTGCTCGTAGAGGCGCTGGGCGACCTGCATGGCCCGCTGGGCGCTGAACCGGAGCTTGCGGCCGGCCTCCTGCTGGAGCGTCGACGTCATGAACGGCGGCGCCGGGGAGCGGCGGAACGGCCGCTCGGTGACCGAGCTCACGGTGAAGTCGACGTCCTCGAGCCCGGCCGCCAGCGCGCCGGGCCACGACCTCGTCGAGCACCCGGACGTTGCCCGAGCTCTCGACCTCGCCGTCGGCGTTGAAGTCCCGGCCCGGTCGCGATCGTGGTCCCGTCGAGCGAGACCAGGGTCGAGGTGAAGCTCCGAGGCGTGGTCGTGTCGTCCTCGTCGGGCGGCTCGGGGGCGGCGAAGGTGCCCTCGACCCCCCACCAGGTGGCGGCGCGGAACCGCATCCGGGCCCGCTCGCGCTCAACCACCATCCGGGTGGCCACGCTCTGGACCCGCCCGGCCGACAGGCGCGGCATGACCTTCTTCCAGAGGACCGGCGAGACCTCGTAGCCGTAGAGGCGGTCGAGGATGCGGCGGGCCTCCTGGGCGTCGACCAGCCGGCGGTCGAGCTCGCGGGGCTGCTCGACCGCCCGCCGCAGCGCGGCCGGGGTGATCTCGTGGAACACCATCCGCTTGACCGGGATCTGGGGCGCCAGCACCTCGAAGAGGTGCCAGGCGATCGACTCGCCCTCGCGGTCCTCGTCGGTCGCGAGGTACAGCTCGTCGGCCTGCTTCAGCTGGCGCTTCAGGTTGGCGACGACCGACTTCTTCTCCGAGGAGATCGACGTAGAGGGGCTTGAACCCGTTGTCGACGTCGACGCCGAGGCGCGACCACTCCTCGCCCTTGTAGGCGGCCGGGATCTCGTCCGCGCCCGCGAGGCAGGTCGCGGATGTGGCCGACCGAGGACTCGACCACGAAGTCGGGACCGAGCATGCCCGCGATGGTGCGTGCCTTGGCCGGTGACTCGACGATCACAAGTGCCTTAGGCAACGGTGGCTCCTCCGCCGGTGGGCGTCGTTGCGCGCTGGGGGCCGAGGGCGGCCATCGGCCGCGCCGGACACGATCCCGGCCCGGTGGTCGCCCTGTCAATACCCTCCCCGGGCCCGCGCGAACACGCGTCCCTGGTCACCGGCCATATCGACGGGCGATTGGTGAGAGATCGGGAGCGGCCTGGCCGCCCTGGCAGACCGAGAGCAGTAGCCCGCGCCCCTACTCGGCCACCGCGGCCGGGGCGACCTCGACCGACGGCCGCGCTCGTCGGCCAGCAGCCCCTCGGTCTTTCGCTTCGAGAACGCGATCGCCGACAGCAGGATCGACGAGCGCGACCCCGGCGATCGCGTAGCGGGCATCGCTGTTGTGCCGCAGCGTGATGACGGCCGGCAGGATCAGCAGCGACACCAGGTTCATGACCTTGATCAGCGGGTTGAGCGCCGGACCGGCGGTGTCCTTGAACGGGTCGCCGACCGTGTCGCCGATGACGGCCGCCTTGTGGGTGTCGGAGCCCTTGCCGCCCTCGTGGCCGTCCTCGATGTACTTCTTGGCGTTGTCCCACGCGCCGCCCGAGTTGGACAGCGTGTTGGCCATGAGCTGGCCGGTCAGGATCGCGGCGGCCAGGAAGGCACCGAGCGCCTTGTAGTTGATGCCGAACCCGATGATGGCCGGGGTGAGCACGGCCAGGAGGGCCGGCGTGGCCAGCTCCCGCTGGGCCGCCGCCGTGCAGATCGAGATCACCCGGCCGTACTCGGGCTTCTCGGTGTAGTCCATGATCCCGGGGTGCTCGCGGAACTGGCGGCGCACCTCCTGGACCACCGTGCCGGCCGACCGGCCGACGGCCCGGATGGCCAGCGAGGAGAAGAGGAAGGCGACCGAGCCGCCGATCAAGAGGCCGATGAACGTGGTCGGGTTGGCCACGTTGATCTGGGTGGCGATCTGGTTGAACACCTGCGGAGCCCGGTGACGTGCAGGTTGAGCTGGGTGCCGATCGTCTCGATGAACGAGGCGAACAGCGCGACCGCCGCGATCACGGCCGAGCCGATGGCCACCCCCTTGGTGATCGCCTTGGTGGTGTTGCCCACCGCGTCGAGGCTGACCATGATCGCGCTCGGCCTCGCCGGTGAACTCGCCCGACATCTCGGCGATCCCGGCCGCGTTGTCCGAGACCGGACCGAAGCTGTCCTCCGAGACGATCATCCCGGTCGTCGCCGAGCAGCCCGATGCCGATCAGTGCGACCAGGTAGAGCGAAAGCTCGATGTTGCCGTCACCGAGGCCGACCGCCACCGCGATCGCGATCGCGATCGCGATGATCGCCCACACCGAGGACTCGAGCCCGATCGAGAAGCCCGAGAGCACCGTCGTCGCCGGGCCGGTGCGGGCCGACTCGGCGATCTCACGCACCGGGACTCCGCTCGGTGGAGGTGAACTGCTCGGTGATCTGGCTGGCCACGAGCGAGAGGATCACTCCGGTCAACACGGCGTAGAAGACCTTCAGGTTGTGCACGTAGTACTGGGCCACGAAGAAGGCACCGACGACGGTGATCGACGGCGGCGCTCCAGAACCCGCGGTTGATGGCCGACAGCGCGTTGCGGTCCTTGGGCCGCGCCCGCACCACCAGCACACCGACGACCGAGGCGATGATCCCGATGGCCGGCACGATCAGCGGGAACAGGACCGCCGGGGTCGGGTTGTGGTGGATGCGTCCGGAAGGCCGCGAACCCGAGGATGAGCGACGAGATGATGGTGATGATGTAGGACTCGAAGAGGTCGGCGGCCATGCCCGGCGCAGTCGCCCGACGTTGTCCCCCACGTTGTCGGCGATGGTGGCCGCGTTGCGGGGGTCGTCCTCTGGGATCCCGGCCTCGACCTTGCCCACCAGGTCGGCGCCGACGTCGGCCGCCTTGGTGAAGATCCCGCCGCCGACTCGCATGAACAGGGCCAGGAGCGACGCCCCGAACGCGAAGCCGACCAGGACGGCGGTGGCGGTGTTCTGGAAGATGAAGACGATGGCGGTGGCACCGGAGCAGCCCGAGGCCCACGCACAGCATGCCGGTGACCGCCCCGGACCGGAAGGCCACCTTGAGCGCCCCGGGCAGCTTGCCGCCGCGGGCGGCGGCGGCCGTCCGGACGTTGCCCCGGACGGCCACGCTCATGCCGATGAACCCGGTCAGGCCCGAGAACGTCGCCCCGAAGAGGAAGCACACGACCCGCAGCAGCCCGGCCTCGACGAAGCTGAACGCGACCGTACCGTCGGGCCGGGTCACCTTGGTGGCGGTGAAGAAGATCAGCACGGCCAGGGGCACGACGATGATGACGATCACCTTGAACTGGCGCTTCAAGAACGCCTCGGCCCCCTCCTGGATCGCCTGGGCGATCTCTTTCATCTTGGGGGTGCCCTGGTCGGCCTTCAGCACGCCCCGCATGAGCGCGAGGCCCGAGAGGATCCCGATCAGGCCGGCGACGAGCGCCACGACCAGCCATACCTTGTCGGTGCTGCCGAGATGGAAGTTCTGGTAACCACCCTCGGCGGCGAGTTGGGTCATGCCTGGCATACGCGGACTGAGTTCCCTTCCCATGGCTGTTCTATTGATGCTCTCTCGATATTGCTGCTTGATGGACGGATGGTCCGTGAACAGACCCAGGTGGCCGCCCGCGGCGCATCGGATCGGTGCATCCTCGGGCCACCGCGCCGGTCAGAGGCGAAGTACGGCTCAGCACGGTCTCGAACCCATGTTGGGCGGGGCGACGTTAGCGACCCGAACGGCCCGAGGGCAAGGAAGCTCCGCGGCGGCTCAGGGGCCCGACGGGCCCTCGGTGGTGGATTCGCCGCCCGCCACCAGCTCGTAGTCGGGGTTGAGCAGGGCCAGACGGCGGTCCCAGGAGCCCACCATCCCCGAGGCGACCAGCCGGGCCCCGGTCTCGATGCCCGGGATCCGCGGCCGGCCCTGGAAGACCAGGAGGATCGCGCCGGTGTCGTCGACCAGGACGCACTCGAGGTTCGACGTCCCGCCCCGCGGCTGGACCCGCACCGACCGGACCCGGCCGGCCACGCTCACCCGGTGTCGCCACTGCACCGAGCCCGATCGGGACCGTGCCGCTCGACGCGCCGGGCCAGGGCCTGGTCGACCGGGAAGGACTTCGTCTCCCTTGGCTTGGGCGCCACGACCTGGGTCACCGACGGCTCGGCCACCCGGACCATCCGCCGGGCCGCCGAGCGGAACCGCTGGATCCGGCCCGAGACGATGTCGCCCACGTTGTAGGGGACGATCGTCGCGCTCACATGGGGGACGAAGCTGAGGCTGGCCGCGATGCGATCGGCGGTGCGGTCGTGGAGCAGCCGTTGCCAGGCCGAACGGAAGCTGCGCCTCGGCAGGAGCACCGTGCACTCGGTGTCGCCGTCCGCCACCGCGTCGGCGACCAACTCGACCGCGGCCCGGGTCAGCCGGCGGTCCGGACACTCGACGATGTCGAGCGGCAGCCTGGACAGCCCGAGGCGGCTCCAGTCGTGCTCGAGCTCGCGGGCCACCTTCGAGTCGATGTCGAAGTGGACCGCCCGCAGGTCGTCGGGGGACAGGCTCCGCGCGTACTGCAGGGCCCGGGCGACGGCCAGGTCGAAGTGGTCGACGAGCACGACGACCACGTGGCGGCTGAGGATCGGTGCCTCGGTGGCGTGCGAAGCACCGAGCTCGAGCAGTTGGTCCTCGGCGGTGTACTGGCGGTGCAGCCGGATGAGCCCGATGAAGAGGATCGGGCCCGACCACGACCACCACCCACGCGCCCTCGGTGAACTTCGCGATCGACGAAGATCAAGACGACGGTGGCCGAGAGGAAGGCCGCGAAGCCGTTGATGGCCAGGCTCCGTCTCCAGTGCGCCGTCTCGGTGGGTCAGATGGTGCTTCACCATCCCCGCGCCGGCCATGGTGAAGCCGGTGAACACTCCGATCGCGTAGAGCGCCACCAGCGCGCTGACCCGCGCCTGGGTGACCAAGCAGCAGCGTGATCGCCACCGCGGCGAGCACCAGGATCCCGTTGGAGAAGGCCAACCGGTGGCCCCGCCGGGTCAGCTGCCGGGGCAGGAACTGGTCACCGGCCACGAAGCTGGCCAGATACGGGAACCCGTTGAAGCTGGTGTTCCCGCCGGTGTAGAGCACGAGCAGCGTCGCCGCCTGGACGATGTAGAAGAGCGGTTTGGCGACGCCGCTGGTGCCGAGGACGTAGCGGACTTCTTGGGAGATGACCGTCGGCGACCCGGCCGCGTACGGAATGGCGTGAGTCCAGCGGGCCAGCAGGGTCACGCCGACCAGCAGGAACGCCAGGATGGAGCTCATCGCGACCAGGGTGTGGCGGGCGTTGTAGCTCTCGGGCTTGCGGAAGCTGGCCACGCCGTTGGAGATCGCCTCCAGCCCGGTCAGCGACGACCCACCGTTGGCGAAGGCCCGCAGGAGTGTGATGAAGGCCAGCCCCATGAGCAGGCCGCTGCCCGAGTGGCCGAGGCGCCCGTCGACCAGCAAATGCGTGGGCGGCAGCGCGTGCGCGTGCAGGTTGCCCAGGGCCTCCTCTCACGTAGCCGACCACGATCACCGCGGTCAGCGAGATCACGAAGAAGTAGGTGGGGAAGGCGAACAGCTTCCCGGCCTCGCGGATGCCGCGCAGGTTGCCGTAGACGAGGACGAGGACGACACCGACCGAGATGGGAACGGTGTAGGGCACCAGTCTCGGGAACGCGCTCGTCAGCGCGTCGGTGCCGGCGGCGGTCTGCACCGCGACGGTCACCGTGTAGTCGATCAGCAGCGCGACCGCGGCGACCTGGGCGATCGTCGGGTCCGAAGTTGTCCCGCGCGACCACGTACGCGCCGCCAGCCTTCGTGTAGCGCTGGATGACCTCGAGGTACGAGAGCGTCACGAAGAACAGCACGCCCAAGATCGCGATCATGATCGGCACGACCAGTGCGAACGCGGCCAGCCCGATGGCCGGCACCAGCTGCGTCAGGGTCTCCTCGGTGCCATAGGCCGACGATGAGATGCAGTCGGGAGCGAGGACGCCAAGCGCGATCGGGCGACCGAGCCGCTCAGTGGTCAGCTGCTCGCTGACCAGCGGCGGGCCGAGCAGCTTGTTCTTCAGCCGGTACCGGAACGTCTCGGGGAACTGGGCCGCCGCGTCGAACGACATGGCCAACGGCGCCTGCGGGGGCGGCGCCGGGCGGTGCGGGACCGGTGGTGCGGGTCGCGCCTCGTCCCGGACCCCCCGAGGCGATCCCGTCTCCAGATCACCTCTGGCCCGGCCGCTCACCGCATCAGAGTAAGGCAGTCGGCCCGCTCACCAGGTTTCATGGCCCGGCGCAGCGACAGGGCGGTTCTTTACAACCCCTCGGGAGCCGTGTTGCACTGTGCGGGTGCACGTCGTCGTGGTCGGTTGTGGCCGAGTCGGCTCCGGTCTGGCCCTGACCCTGCAGTCCGACGGCCACTCGGTGGCCATCCTCGACAAGAACCCGCGGGCGTTCCGCCGTCTCCCTGACACCTTCTTGGGCCAACGGCTGGTGGGCTCGGGGTTCGACCGGGACGACCTCGAGAGCGCCGGGGCAGTCAACGCCAACGCACTGGCGGCGGTCACGAGCGGTGACAACACGAACATCCTCACGGTGCGCATCGCGCGCGAGAACTACGGGATCGCCCACGTGGTCGCCCGGATCTACGACCCGCGGCGGGCCGAGATCTACCAGCGTCTCGGCATCCCGACGGTGGCCACGGTGACCTGGACCATCGATCAGGTCCACCGGAGCCTGGTGCCCGACACCTCGTCGGCCGAGTGGGTCGACTCGACGACCAAGCTCGTGCTGGTCGAGCGCCGGCTGCCCGAGGGGTGGGCCGGCCGCGCGTTGAGTGACGTCGAGGAGCCGGAACGCCTCAAGCTGGTCGCCGTCGTCCGAGCCGGCAACCCACGGCTCGACGTCGCGCGAGCTGGTCGGCCAGGAGGGCGACGTGCTGCACGTCGCCGCCAACAGCGACGCTCTCGATCTGCTCAACGAACGGCTCACCTTGGGCGTCCCAGCGGCGGCCGGGCCGGAGCCGTCGAAATAAGCCGCGAAATGAAGGTGGCAAATGAAGCCGTCCGAATGAAGGTGGCCATCTGTGGCGGCGGCAGCGTCGGCACCACGATCGCCCGGGACCTGAGTACGAGCGGGCACGAGGTACTGGTGCTCGAACGGGATCCCGATCTCGTCGAACGACGGCGCAAGGAGCTCAACGTGACGTGGATCGCCGCCGACGCGTGCGAGGTCGCCTCGCTCGACGCGGCCGGACTGGCCACCGTCGACGTCGTCGTGGCAGCCACCGGCGACGACGAGGACAACTTGGTCATCTCGCTGCTGGCCAAGCAGGAGTTCGCCGTGCCACGCGGGTCGTCGCGCGGGTAAACAACTCGAAGAACCAGTGGCTCTTCAACGAAGGGTGGGGCGTCGACATCTCGGTGTCGACCCCCAGCTCATCACCGCAATCGTCGAGGAAGCGGTCTCGGTGGGCTCGTTGGTGCGGCTCTTGCAGTTCGAGGGCGGTTCCTCACACCTGGTCGAGGTCACGCTCGCGCCCGAGTCCCCGGCCGTCGGCAACGCGATCGGCACCCTCGGCATCCCCCGGGAGGCGGCCATCGTGGCGATCGTCCGAGACGACCACCTGGTCGTCCCCCGCCCCGAGACCGTGCTCCAGGACGGTGACGAGGTGCTCGTCCTCGTGACCCAGGACGCCGAGTCAGAGGTCCGCACGGAGCTCGTCGGCGCGTAATTCGGGCGAGCGCCGGCGACGGATCCGGCGTACCCGGTTTCGGGGTTGTCACGATTTCCCAGTTCACGGGGGATATGCGCAGGTTCTTCGGCGTGCCGGCCGTAGCATGGGTGACATGGAGAGCGCCGCGTTCTTCGACCTCGACAAGACGGTGATCACGAAGGCCTCGATCGCCGCGTTCAGCGGTCATTTCCGGCGCGACGGCCTGATCAAGCGCCGGACCGTGCTGCGTGCGATCGGCTCCCAGCTCCTCTACGTCCAGGTGGGTGCCGACGAGGACCGGATGGGCAAGATCCGCGAGTCGCTCCTCGCCCTGACCAAGGGCTGGGACCGCGACCGGGTCCGCCAGATCGTGCGCGACACGTTGCTCCAGACGGTCGAGCCGCTGATCTACGCCGAGGCGCTCGAGCTGATGGCGAGCCACCACCTGGCCGGTCAACGCGTCTACCTGGTCTCGGCCTCGCCCGAGGAGATCGTCCTCCCGATGGCCGAGCTGCTCGGTGCCGACGGCACGGTGTGCTCACGGGCCGAGGTCGACGAGGACGGCCGCTACACCGGGCGCATGGCCTTCTTCGCCGACGGCCAGCACAAGGCCGAAGCGATCTCAGAGCTGGCCGAGACGGTGGGCCTCGACCTCTCCGCGTCGACCGCCTACTCGGACTCGGCCACCGACCTCCCGATGCTCGAGCTGGTCGGCCGGCCGGTCGCGGTGAACGCCGACCGCGCGCTGGCCAAGCTGGCCCGCGAGCGCGGGCTGGGAGACCTGCCAGTTCACCAAGCCGGTCCGCCTGCGGGACCGGGCCGCCACCGGGCGCCGATGGTGACCAGCCTGACCATCGCCGGCGCGGCGGTGGTGCTCGGCCTGTGGGGTCGCCGCCGGAACGCCGACGGGCACACCGAGCGAACGACGGCCCTCGTCCCCTAACGAGCCGAGGTCAGCGCGTCGGGACGGTCAGGTCTCGCGCAGCCGACGGGATGCGATCAGGCCCACCAGGGCGAGCAGGGCGACCAGAACGACAAGCTTCTTCATGGTCGCGATGCTACTGGCCGCACGGCGACGGCGGCCGGGGGTTCAGACGGTCAGCAGGTCGCGGGCACCGGTGTCCGAGGACGGGTGCCGCAGCTTGGACATCGCCCGGGCCTCGATCTGGCGGATCCGCTCCCGGGTGAGGTTGAAGTGCTCGCCGACCTCCTCGAGGGTGCGGGGCTCGCCCCGGTCCAGCCCGAAGCGCAGCCGGAGGATCTCCCGTTCGCGCTCGTCGAGCGGTGAGAGGAGCCGGCCGATCTCCTCGGGAAGCAACGAGACGGCGGCCACCTCGAAGGGGGACTCCGCGGAGCGGTCCTCGACGACGTCACCGAGTTCGGCGTCGCCGTCCTCACGAAGCGGCTCGGAGAGCGACAGAGGCTCGGCCCGGAAGCGCAGCGCTTCGACGAGCTTGTCCTCGGGCATCTCCACCTCGATCCCGAGCTCGGCCAACGTTGCCGGCCGACCCAGCTTGAGCTCGAGGCGGGCCTGGGCCTTCTGGACCCTGGCCAGGGTGTCCCCCGCATGGACCGGCAGGCGGATGGTCCGGCCGGTGTTGGCGATGCCCCTCGTGATCGCCTGGCGGATCCACCAGGTGGCATAGGTGGAGAACTTGAACCCCTTGCGCCAGTCGAACTTCTCGACGGCGTGCATGAGCCCGAGGTTCCCCTCCTGGATCAGGTCCAGGAGCGGCAGGCCGGAGGCCTGGTACTTCTTGGCGATCGAGACCACCAGGCGGAGGTTGGACTGGACGAAGGTCTGCTGGGCCTGCTCGCCGTGGATCACGGCCCGCCGCAGCTCGCGCCGCTTGGAGGTGGTCGTGCCCTTCGGGGCCTTGCGCAGCTCGCCCTCGGCATCCCGGCCGCCCTCGATGGCCTGGGCCAGACGGACCTCGTCGTCCTTGGTGAGCAGGGGATACTGGCCGATGTCGGTCAGATAGAGCCTGACCAGGTCTTCGTCGTCCCGTTCGATGCGTTCCTTTGCCAAGGTCTGCTGTACCCTCCGTCAGACCTCGCGCATCTCCTCCGGCGCCATGGCTGGGGGAGCTACTTCTTCGGTCGGCTACGTCACGCCGGGCCGGCGCGACAATCGTGTGTTGCTAGTTTACCGGCGCCGTCAAGCCCTTCGACCAGGCCAGGGCACGAGACCCGGAACCCACCCCCGCCTCGACCAGCCTGGACTCGAGGCGAATGACCGTTTCGCCCGGCCGCCGCCACGTCCTCGCCCGTAGCCCAGAAGCCCCTGGACCAGGGCTTCCCCGGCCACCAGGGCCTCGATCTCGTCTCGCAGGACCAGCCGCAGCGCCCGCCGGGTGGGGGCCTCGGACGCCGCCGAGGCTACGCCTCGTGATAGGCGTAGGAGGCGACGAGCCTGGGCAGGACCACCCGGAAAAGGCCGGCCATCCGTTCGACCTGAGCCCCCGCTCGACAGCTCGTCCGAAGCGCCTCTCGGGCCGCCGGCGGCACCACGACCAGGGCCGTGGGCGTCGATCCCGCTCACGACCGGCAGCCGGTCGGCCCACAGCTCGGCGTGCCAGGCGTGCTCGGTGCTGAGCGAGTCGAGGTACACCCCGATCTCGGGGACCGTCTCGGGCTCGGTGGCCAACGACCCGGTCAGCTCGAACAGCCGCCGCTCGATGGCGCAGTAGGCGCCCAGCAGCTCCGCCGCCTGGTGGAGGTCGAGGAGGGCCGGTTCCGAGGTGTCCTCGGCCATGTCGATCAGTCCCCGCTCGGCCCGACCGGACCGTCCTCGGCCCGGTAGCGGTTGGTGATCGGCACCCGGCGATCCTTGCCGAACGCCTTGGCGGTGATGCGGACCCCCGGGGCGAGCTGGCGGCGCTTGTACTCGGCCGTGTCGACCAGCCGGACCACCGCGTCGACCACCATCGGGTCGAACCCATCGGCCACCATCTCGGGTTTGGTCCGGTCCTGCTCGACGTAGGCGGCCGAGCACCGGGTCGAGCACCTCGTAGGGCGGCAGGCTCTGGTCGTCGCGCTGGTCCGGCCGCAGCTCGGCCGAGGGTGGCTTCTCCAGCACCGATCGGGGGATCGGCTCGAGCGGCGGCGGGCCGGGCCGGTTGTTGCGGTACTCGACAGAGCTCGTAGACCTGGGTCTTCGCGATGTCCTTGATCGCGGCGAACCCACCGACGGCGTCGCCGTACAGGGTGAAGTAGCCGGTGGCGATCTCGCTCTTGTTGCCGGTGGTGAGCACGATCCACCCGTTGGCGTTGGAGACCGCCATCAGCAGCAGCCCCCGCAGGCGCGACTGGAGGTTCTCGTCGGTCAGGCCCCCGCGGCTCGCCGCCGAGCACCGGGGTCAGCACGGTCGGCCAGGGCCTGGTGCGCCGGGTCGATCGGCACGACCCGCACGTCGATGCCGAGCCGGCCGGCCAGGTCCAGCGCGTCGTCGACCGACCCCGCGCTCGAGTAACGCGACGGCATCGACAGCGCGTGCACGTGCTCGGCGCCCGAGCGCGTCGGTGGCGATCGTCGCCACCAACGCCGAGTCGATGCCGCCCGACAGCCCGACGACGGCGTCGCTGAACCCGTTCTTCCACAGGTAGTCGCGGGTGCCGAGGACAACGGCCTCGTAGATCTCGGCGCTCGGGGCGAGGGGCGGGCGGATGGTCGGCCCGATCGAGGGCTCTCGGACCGGCGCCCGGCGGGCTCACCTCCACGACCGACAGCGTGCGGGGCCGCGACCCGTTGGCCGGCCCGCCACGAGGTCGACCACCAGCATGTCCTCGGTGAACTGTGCGAGCCGCGGCGAGCAGCGAGCCGTCTCGATCCGAGCACGACGCTCGCGCCGTCGAAGACGAGCTCGTCCTGCCCCCCGACCAGGTTGCAGTAGGCGAGCGCGCAGCCCGGCCTCGGCCGACCCGCTCGGCGCAGCATCGCGAGGCGCTCGTCCCAGCGCCCGTGGGAGTAGGGCGACGCGTTGATGTTGACCACGAGGTCGGCCCCGCCCCGGCCGAGCGCGACCACCGGACCGTCGGGGGACCAGACGTCCTCGCAGATCGAGACGCCCGACCGCCAGCCCCGCCGATCTCGTAGAGCACGTAGGGATCGGTGCCCGGGCACGAACCAGCGCTGCTCGTCGAAGACCCCGTAGTTGGGCAGGATCCGCTTGTGGTAGGTCGCCGACGATCGACGCCGCCGGCGCAGATCGCGGCGGCGTTGGCCAGTCGTGCCGGAGGCCGGGTCCCGCCGCCGTCGCCGGGCCGTTCGCCTCGAGGTCGCAAGCTCACCGATGGCCTCGACGAACCCGACCACGGCCACACACCGCGAGGTTGCCGCGGCCACCTCGTCCAGCGCGGCCCGGTTGTCGGCCACGAAGCGGGGCTTCATGAGCAGGTCCTCGGGCGGATAGCCGGTGATGGCCAGCTCGGGGAACAGGCACAGGTCCGCCCCCGCCGTCCTCGGCCGACGCCGAGCGCCTCGGTGATCCGGGCGACGTTCGCGCCCAGGTCGCCGACCACGAGGTCGAGTTGGGCCATCGCCAACCGGAGGGAAGGCACGAGCTCAGCCTACCGGTGAGCGCACCGGGCCCCGAAGGTCCACGCTGCCGTCGACCAGGGGGTCGGGCGGCCGAGGCCTGGCCGTCGAGTGGGAGGATCTCGCGGTGAACGCGCTCGAGGAAGGCACCGCCGCCGCGATCGACTTCGAGAAGATCCGCCGGGCCGCCAGGAGCCCGAGGGGCTGATCCCGGTGGTGCTCCAGCACGCCGAGACGAAGGACGTGCTGTTCGTCGGCTACGCCAACGACCTGGCCCTCGCGAGACCCTGTCGTCGCGGCAAGGCGGTGCTCTGGTCGGCGTCCCGGGACGAGCTCTGGCGCAAGGGCGCCACCTCGGGCGACGAGCTCGAGCGTGGTCGAGGTCCGCGTCAACTGCGAGCAGAACGCGCTGTTGTACCTGGTCCGGCCGGTCACCGGCGGGGTGTGCCACACCGTCGGACGCCGACGGGCGCGACCCGGCCGACCTGCTTCTACCGTCGATGGCCGGCCCCGAGCCGACGTCGCTCGCGTTCCTCGACGGGTTCGGCCCGGCCGCCTAGGGCAGCCGGGCCTCGACCCCGTCCGATGTCGTAGTCCGTCAGATGTCGTAGTAGAGCGCGAACTCGTAGGGGTGCGGCCGGAGCCGGACCGCGTCGGCCTCCTCGAGGCGCTTGTACTCGAGCCAGGTGTCGATCAGGTCGTCGGTGAACACCCCGCCGACCCGGAGGAAGTCGTTGTCGGCCTCGATGGCCTCGAGGGCCTCCTCGAGCGAGCCCGGCGTGTGGGCGATCTGCGCCAGCTCCTCGGCCGGCAGGTCGAAGAGGTCCTTGTCCACCGGCTCGGGCGGCTCGATCTTGTTCTGGACGCCGTCGAGACCGGCCAGCAGCATCGCCGAGAAGGCCAGGTACGGGTTGCAGGCGGCGTCGGGGCACCGGAACTCGATCCGCTTGGCCTTGGGGCTCGACGAGTACAGCGGGATCCGGCAGGCCGCCGAGCGGTTCCGCTGCGAGTACACGAGGTTGACCGGCGCCTCGTAGCCGGGCACCAGCCGCTTGTAGGAGTTGGTGGTCGGGTGCCGCGAACCCGAGCACCGACCGGGCGTGCTTCGAGCAGGCCGCCCACGTACCAGCGGCCGATGTCGGAGAGCCCGCCGTAGCCGTCGCCGAAGAAGAGCGGCTCGCCGTCCTTCCACAGTGACTGGTGGCAGTGCATGCCCGAGCCGTTCTCCTGGAACAGCGGCTTCGGCATGAAGGTGGCGGTGTAGCCGGCCGCGTTGGCGACGCTCTTCACCACGTACTTGTAGACGGCCAGCTTGTCGGCCATGAGTCGCCATCGTGTCGAAGCGCATGTCCATCTCGGCCTGGCCGGCGGTGGCGACCTCGTGGTGCTGGACCTCCATCTCGATGTTGAGCCGCTCGAGCTGCGAGGATCATCTCGCTGCGGAGGTCCTGGAACTTGTCGTTCGGCGGGACCGGGAAGTACCCCTCCTGCGGCCGCATCTTGTAGCCGAGGTTCGGGAACTCGCTGTCGGTCGTGTTCCAGTGGCCCTCGATCGAGTCGATCCGGTAGGTGCGCGTAGTTCACGCCCTGGCCGTACTCGACGTGGTCGAAGATGAAGAACTCCGCCTCGGGTCCGAAGTAGGCGGTGTCGGCGATGCCGGTCGACTGGAGGTAGGCCTCGGCCTTGCGGGCGATGTGGCGCGGGTCGCGCGAGTAGGGCTCGAGGGTCACCGGGTCGTGCACGAAGCAGTGGATGTTGAGCGTCTTGTGCTGACGGAACGGGTCGAGGTAGGCCATGTTCGGGTCCGGCAGCAGGATCATGTCGGACTCCTGGATCTCCTGGAACCCGCGGATCGACGAGCCGTCGAACCCGAAGCCCTCGGTGAAGACGATCCTCGCTCAGCTCGTGCGTCGGGACCGAGAAGTGCTGGGTCATGCCGGGCAGGTCGCGAACCGCACGTCGACGATCTCGATGCCCTCGTCCTTGACCAGCTTCAGCACCTCGGCCGGGGTGCGCTTGATCACCGTTTCCTCCTGACTGACCGGATCGCCGGGCGTTCTCCGTGCGACCGCCACGTCGGCGCGATCCGGGCGCGATCCGCCGCGGCCGGGTCCTCGGCGCCGAGTCTGGCCGACGCAGCGGTTTCGCGGCTGTTGCCCGAATGTAAACGGAGCATGAACTCGTGCCGGTCAGCCCGGCGACCTGGCCCGACGCGGCCGGTGCCCACTCACGGGCACCCCGCGGACCTGGAAGAATGGCGGCGTGCAAGACCAGCGGGACTACGTGCTGCGCACCGTCGAGGAGCGGGGGATCCGCTTCGTCCAGCTGTGGTTCACCGACGTCCTCGGCACGCCCAAGACCTTCAACATCACGCCGGCCGAGCTCGAGAACGCGCTCGACGAGGGGATGACCTTCGACGGTTCCGCCATCGACGGGTTCAGCCGGGTCCAGGAGTCCGACGTCTTGGCCCGGCCCGACGCGAACACGTTCCAGCTCATCCCGTGGCACGGCCACGACGAGCCGGTCGCCCGCGTGTTCTGCGACATCTTCAACCTCGACCTGACGCCGTTCGAGGGCTGCCCGCGCCACGCGCTGCGCCGCACGCTCGAGCGGGCCCAGCCGGCCGGCTACACGTTCTTCGCCTCGCCCGAGGTCGAGTACTTCTACTTCGCCGACACCGAGGTCGACCCGACCCGGCCACCGAGGCCGATCGACTCGGGCTCGTACTTCGACCTGACCGGCGCCGACCGCTCGAGCGACCTCCGTCGCCGCACCGTGCTGACCCTCGAGGAGATGGGCATCCCGGTCGAGCACGCCCAGCACGAGGACGCGCCCGGGCCAGCACGAGATCGACCTGCGCTACACCGACGCCCTCACGATGGCCGACACCGTCATGACGGTCCGGCTGGTGGTGAAGGAGATGGCACGCAAGGAGAGCATCCACGCGAGCTTCATGCCCAAGCCCCTGGCCGGCGTCCAGGGATCGGGGATGCACACCCACCTGTCGCTGTGGCAGGGCGAGCAGCAACGCGTTCAGCGACCCGAACGACCCCTACGGGCTGTCGCCGGTGGCCAAGCAGTTCATGGCCGGCCTGCTTCGCCACGCCCGCGAGATCACCGCGATCACCAACCAGTGGGTCAACTCCTACAAGCGGCTGGTCCTCGGCTACGAGGCCCCGATCCACGTCAGCTGGGCCCGCAACAACCGCAGCGCGCTGCGTCCGGGTGCCGGTGGTCAAGAGCGGGCAAGACCGATTCGACCCGTGTCGAGTACCGGGCCCCCGACTCCGCGTGCAACCCTTACCTCGCCTTCGCGGTGATCCTGGCGGCCGGGCTTCGCGGGGTCGAGGAGGGCTACGAGCTCCCGCCGGAGGCCGACGCGAACCTCTTCGACCTCTCACCCGACGAGCTGGCCGCCAAGAGCATCGGCTCGCTTCCGATCAGCCTCAACGAGGCGGTCGACGAGATGGAGCGGTCCAAGCTCCTCTTGGAGACCCTCGGCGACCACGTCTTCGAGTGGTTCCTGCGCAACAAGCGGGCCGAGTGGACCGCGTACCGCGCCGAGGTCACCCCCTTCGAGCTCAACCGCTACCTGCCGGTGCTCTGAGGTCGGCCGCCGGACAGCTCCCGCCGCCTGGTCAAGGTCGCTCGGGCCAACGAGCCGCTGCTGTGCTTCCCCGATCCCGATGCCGTCGGAGTGGGCGAGACCGTTGCGCGACGCCGGCTACGACCTCGTCTGCGTGGACGGGCGCCGGCCGCGGCGGCGGCGGCCGAGCGGGCCGGCGACGACAGCTGGACCGGCGCGGTGGTCTGCGCGACCGACGACATGATCGAGGCGATCGCGCTCTGCCGGCACCTTCGCCGCCGCGAGGAGCCGATCGTCCCGCTGCTGCTCATCGTGGCCCGGCACGAGATCGCCGAGCTGAAGCTGCGCAACGACCTGTTCGACGACTTCTGCGTGGCCCCGCTGCACCCCGGCGAGCTGGCCGCACGGGTCGAGCACCTGTTCTGGCGGACCGGCCAGCCGGTCGACCAGGAGGTGATCGAGCACGGCCCGCTCGTGCTCAACCTCGAGACCTACCAGGCCGGGATCGCCGGGCGGGCCCTCGACCTGACCTACATGGAGTACCAACTGCTCCGGTTCCTGGCCACCCACCCGGGCAAGGTGTTCACCCGCGAGACCCTGCTCAACCGGGTGTGGGGCTACGAGTACTACGGCGGCGCCCGCACCGTCGACGTCCACGTCCGGCGCCTGCGGGCCAAGCTCGGCGAGGAGCACGCGCACCTGATCCAGACGGTGCGCTCGGTCGGCTACCGCCTCGGCCAGGCCGGTTGGAGCCCGTCGGCGCACCGGGGAGCGGAGCGGATGCACGACGAAGACTCCCCCGGCAAGCCCTCGGACCGGGTCGCCCTGCAGTTCTAGGCAGTTCTAGGTCGTCCCGCCGACCCAGGCCCACGCCGCGACCTCGACCCGGGCCCCCAGGGGGAGCGCGGCCACGGCGACCGCCGTGCGGGCCGGGCGGTGGTCACCGAACGCCTCGCATCCACACCTCGTTGGCCGCCGCGTAGTCGCCCATGTCGACGAGGTACAGGGTCGCGGTCACCACGTCGGACATCTGCGCCCCGGCCGTCCGCGAGCACCGCGGCCACGTTGGCCAGCGCCTGGGTCAGCTCGGCGGCGGTCCCACCGGCGGACCAGCTCGGGGCCCCGCTCGCCGGTGACGATGCCGATCTGTCCGGAGGTGACCACCCACCCGCCCGCCGAGACGAACGGCGAGTAGGGGCCGACGGGTCGGCTCACCGCTCGCCCCTGCGGGTGGGCCAGCGGGGCGCCAGGTCGTCGGCCAACCACGCCGCGGCGGCGGTGGCGGCGAACACCGCGTCGGATCCGTTCACCGGGAGCAGGTCGGAGGGATGGATCGTCACCGTGACCGTCGGGCATGTCGCGGGCCGCCAGGACGCCGAAGGAACGCACCGTCAGATCTTGCACCAGTCCGTCGTCGTCCACCGCCACGCCCTCGCTGCGCACCCAGCCGAGCGCCTGGTGCACCGCTCCGAAGCAGTAGGAACGCAGCGTGGTCTCGTCGAGGACCTCGCCCGCCCACACCTCGACCGTCGACCCGTTCGCCCTCGTCGATCGCCACCCGCGCCCGGCCCGCCGCTCCGGCCCGGTCACCTCGACCGGCACCCCGTGGCCGACCGAGCCGGCCGCCCGGGCCCGGAGCGCGGCCGGCACCACCGTGGCCTCCGCCCAACCGGCCGCCCGCAGCTCGGGGGCGACCGGCGGGCCGGCCACCGGCGCACCACTCCACGACCAGCCCCGGCGCGGCCGCGGCCACCGCCGTCGGCGAAGGCGCCGAGGTCGCGACCCGGCCGGGCGCGCCACCCGCATCACGCCCGTCCCGTCGGCCCGGACCCCGATGGCGACCGGGGGTCGCTTCGGGCCCCGGCGCACCACCTCTTCCCGGGTCCACAGCGCGAGCACGGGACGCCCGTGCGCGTCGGCCAGCTCTCGGGCCTCCTCGGTGACCGCGCGAACGCCGCTTCCCGCCGAACGCACCGCCGTTGGCGAGCGGCGACGCGGGTCGGCCGCCCGGGAGACACCAGCTCGCGTCCGGTTCGAGATACGCCGGCTCGACCCAGGTCGTCTGCAGGGTGAGCGCCCAGTCCCCATCGGGCAGCTCGACCGGATGGCGCAACGAGCGCCCGCTGCGTCGGCCCTGCACCTTGGCCAGCCCCCGCCGCGCCTGCGCGAGGTCGTCGGCCACCGACACCGCTCCGTCGTCGCAGATCGCGACCAGCGCCCCGGGCGGTGCGGTGTCGCTGGCGAACCCGCCGTTGCCGAGGATCACCGACGGTCCGGACGACTGGAACGCCGGTCCCTCCACCTGGGCCCGCCAACTGGCCAACAGCGGGTCGCGGGGCGGCGACGTCCACGGCGGGGTCGGGCTCTCCGAGCGACAAGGGCGGCCGCGTCGACGATGCTCTGCCAGCCGGTGCAACGGCACAGGTGGGCCAACAGCGCGGTGCGGACGGAGTCGGCGTCGGACTTGGCCGGCTTTCCCGACAGGGCGGCCAGCCGCATCAGGATCCCGGGCGTGCAGAAACCGCACTGGCTCGCGCCGGCCTCGACGAACGCGTCCACCCAACGCGAGCGCAGCGCCGGGTCAAGGCCCTCGACGGTGGTCACCGACCGGCCGTGCGACCCGTCGGGCCGGGGTCACACAGGCCACCCGCGGGGCACCGTCGACCCACACGGTGCAGCAGCCGCATTGACCCTGGGGGCTGCAGCCGTCCTTGACCGACCGGCACGCGAAGCGGTCGCGCAAGACGTCGAGCAATGAGCTGGCGTCGTCTTCGAACTCGACATCGACCCCGTTCAGCCGGATGGCGAGCGACCCGCGACCCGGGTGCTCACCCCCGTCGGGGGAGGAGTTCAGCTGAAGGAGGACCCGCAGCCGCAGGTCCGGGTGGCGTTGGGGTTGGTGATGTGGAACCCGGCGTCGTTGAGGCCGTCGCTGTAGTCGAGCGTGGAACCGGCCATCAGCTCGGCACTGGTCTGGTCGACCACCACCGACACCTCGCCAAAGCTGCGGACGACGTCGTCATCGGCGACCTCGGTGTCGAAGAACATCTCGTAGCTGTAGCCGGAGCATCCACCGGGACGGACGGCGACCCGGAGCACCAGGCCCTCACCGTCCTCCTGGGCCAGGAGCTGGGCGACCTTGGACGCGGCGAGATCACTGAGCGTCACCGGGTCCGGCTTCTTGCCGATGCTCACCGAGGTAGCCATCGTCATCTCGTACGGCCTCCTTGTCGATCCGTGCCTCTCATGTTACCCAGACGGGGTCCGGCAGCATGACGGTCCGCTCCTCCTACAATTCCCCTTGTGGATCCCCTTGTGGACAGCGCATCTCGGGCCCAAGACAGCGTGCCGTCGGCCGCCGACGTGCACGAGGCGCTGCGCGCCGTCATCGACCCCGAGCTGGGCGACAACATCGTCGACCTGGGGATGGTCACCGGGGTCACGGTCTCGGAGACGCCGGGGCGATCAAGGTCGAGGTGGCGCTGACCATCGCCGGCTGCCCCCTCCGGGGCCAACTCGAGCGCGACGTCACCACCCGTCTGGCCAGCCTCCCGGGGGCGACCTCGGTCGAGGTCAAGATGGGGGAGATGGACGCCGCCGCCCGCTCGGCGGTCATGAGCCGGGCCCGGTGGAAGGCCCGCGAGAACGCCCCCGACACCGGCATCGACGCGACCACCAGGATCCTGGCCGTCGGCTCGGGCAAGGGCGGGGTCGGCAAGTCCTCGGTCACGGTCAACCTGGCCGTCGCGCTGGCCCGCCGCGGGCTCACCGTCGGCGTGCTCGACGCGGACATCTGGGGATTCTCGGTCCCGAGGCTGCTCGGGATGGAGGGCGGCATCGAGGCCCGCAAGGGCAAGATGATCCCGCTCGAGCAACCGATCGAAGGCGGCCTCCTCAAGGTCCTGTCGATGGGATTCCTGGCCGACGAGGATCGGGCGATCATGTGGCGGGGCCTCGTCCTCAACCGGGCGGTGCAGCAGTTCTTGGAGGACGCCGAGTGGGGGCGCCTCGACTACCTCCTCGTCGACCTCCCGCCCGGCACCGGCGATGTCCAGATGGGGCTGGCCCGGATGCTCCCCCGCACCGAGCTCCTCATCGTGACCACGCCGCCGGTGGCCGCCCAGAAGGTGGCCTCCCGGGCGGCCGACATGGCCCGGCGCGGCTACCTGCGGGTGGCCGGCGTCATCGAGAACATGAGCGACTTCACCTGCGAGCACGGCACCTCGTATCGGCTGTTCGGCTCAGGCGGGGGCGGCCGGTTGGCCCACGAGATCGGGGTGCCGCTGGTCGGCAGCGTCCCGATCCATCCCGAGATCGCCGCCGGTGGCGACGCCGGCACCCCGGTGGCGCTCGGCGACGGGCAACTGGCCGAGATCTTCGCCGAGCTGGCCCGGGTCATCGCCGAGGTGGTCGCGCCGGTCATCGAGACCTCGGGATGCACGGCCCGGCTGCTCGACCGGGTCGCCGAGGCCGTGGCGGGCGCGCCGGTCCCGACCGCCCCCACCGACCGGCTGAGCCCTTGGCTAGGTCGGCACCGCCTCCCAGGTGCTGGTGATCGACGAGCGCCGCGGATCGCCCTCCCCGTCGTCGTCGACCAGTCGAGCCCTCCCGTCGGCGGCCAGCTTCTGGAGATGGGCCCACAGCGAGAAGCGGGCGACGGCCAGCAACGGCTCGGAGACATCCGCGTACACGCTGGCCAGGAGGTCGTCGACGGTCCCCCGCCCGACCTTCTGCAGGGCTGCCGCGACCCGCGCCTTCTCGTTCGAGCCGGTGGCGCACGATCGAGGTGATCACACCGGCGGGGTCCCCGATCAGGCGGCCGTGGCCCGGCGCGATGGTGGCAATGGGGGGATCGAGGTCGACCAGGCGGTTGAGGTTGGCGAGATAGTCGGCCATGTTGGCGTCGGGTGGCCTGATCACCACCGTCGACCCCTGCATCACGTGGTCACCCGAGAACAACAGCGCCTCCTCCTCGAGCAACCAGCACACATGATCGGACGCGTGCCCTGGGGTGTGCAACGCCCTCAGGTGGAAGTCGGGACCCACCAGCACGAAGCCCTCACCGACCGGGCGGTCCGGGTCGACTCCCTCGGGGTGACCGAAGGCGAGGAGCTCGGCCCCGGTCCGCTCGGCCAACTGGACCGCCCCCGGCGCATGATCGCGATGGTGGTGGGTCACCGCGATCCAGCGGATCGCGCCACCGGCGTCGGCCGCCGCCTGTTCGATCACGTCGAGATGGCTGTCGATGACCGGTCCGGGGTCGATCACGACGACGTCTCGGCTGCCGAGGAGGTAGGTGTTGGTCCCGGGCCCGGTCATGACCGACGGGTTCGGCGCGGTCACCCGCAGCACCCGGTCGGCCACCTCGACCGGCTCCCCCGGCACCACCGCCGGCCCGACGCCCGAGTCGGGCACCGGGCGGGGCGAGGGCCCGGCGGTCACCTCAGGGCCTCTTGCGGGCATCGGCCACCTCGATCGGGGTCGAGCGAGACGATGACCTGGCGATGGCCCGCTTCGTCGACCGACGAGCTCGGGCTCGGATCGTCGGGACGGCTTGGAGGTTCGACATCGACGCCACCAGCTCGGCCGTCGTCGCGTACCGGGCCAACAGCCGGAGGTGCCAGACGGTCGGGAACAGCAGCTCGATCTCTCCGGCGTCGTGCCGGGCCAGCGCGTCGGCCGGGCGTGACCCACATGTGGTCGATCGTCTCGACCTCGTCGTGCGACCGCGGTCTGGCCCGACGGGGCCAGCGTGGCGAAGAACCGGGTGTCGTAGCGGCGCGGCGGTCCGTCCGGCGTGATCCAGTGACCGACGTAGTGCAGGGCGTCGGCCGGCAGTGTGAGGTCCTCGGCGCGGCAGATCTCGAGGAACGACCGCTCGCCGGCGTTGAGCGCGCGCCGATGGTCGACGAAGCGGGCCTGGACCTCGGGGTCGTCGAAGGTGAGGGGGCGGCCGTCGGCCCGGGTGGCCATCAGGACCCCGGCCTCCTCGAAGCACTCCCGGAAGGCCGACACCCAGTAGGCGAGCCCACCGGAGTCGAGCTCGAGGAGGGCGCTCGCCTGGGCGTCGGTCCGGCCGGTGCAACGGCCGAGCATCTCGGCGTCGCCGTCGGCCGCGTCGACGGCGCCGCCGGGGAAGACGTACGCGCCCCTCACGAACTCCGACGCCAGGCGTCCGGCGCAGCATGAGCACCTCGAGCGGACACCTCGGCCGTCGCGGAGCACCATCACCGTCGAGGCCGGTCGCGGCACGAGGACTGTCGCTCACCCACCGAGGTTATCCGGGGTGCTCCGTGCCTGCTCAGGCGGGCCGTCGGCCGGGCGCCACCGCGACGTCGGGGACACGGCGACGCTCGTCTACGCTGGTTGAACCGCTTCACCACGGTCTCAGGGCTGGGGAAGCGCGCCAGATCTCGCCGACGAGCCGAGGACACCAACCACAAGATGGCCAACACCACCGGATCGGGTCGCCCCCAGACCGACAAGGAACGCAGCAAGCAGATGTCGCGATCGGTCGCCAACAACCCGCCCGGCCGCAGCGGCGGGCGCCCGGCCGGCCGGCCGGGCCAGGGGTCCGGCGGCCCTCGACGCAATGCCCCTCGCTCGGGGTCGGGGGGACCGCCCAACCGTGGATCGGGCGGGGGCAGGCGAACCGGGGCCAGGCCGTCGCCCAGCCGCCCCTCCCGGCGCTCACCCACCGCGCTCTTGACGTGGGGGACCGCGGCCCTGGTCGTGGTCATCGTGATCGTCCTGGTCGTGGTGAAGCTCACCGGAGGGACCCAGGCGACCAGCGGTCCCGCGTGGTCGCCGACACCGGCGACCATCGTCGCCCAGGTGACGAACGTCCCGGCCTCGGTCTTCGACGCCGTCGGGATCGACTCCCCGGTAGCCCCGGTCAACCCGCCGATCGCCATCACCGGGCAGAAACCGCTCACCTTCCCGGGTTCGGACGGGACCAGCCTGCCAGGCGTGTACTTCTACGGTGCCGAGTACTGCCCGTTCTGCGCCGCCGCGCGGTGGTCCATCATCACGGCGCTGTCACGGTTCGGCACGTTCCACAACCTGGGCGACATGGAGTCGAGCTCTTCGGACGTTTATGCGAACACCCAGACGTTCACGTTCTCCAAGGCGACATACACGAGCCACTACTTCGTGTTCAAGCCCGACGAGTACCTGAGCAACCAGGTGGACGCGGCCGGCAACTACACGGTGATTCATAAACCCACGGCCACCGAGGCGGCGTTGGTCCATAAGTACGACACCTCCACGTACTTCCCCCAGACACTGCCCGAAGGGGAGAACGGCTTCCCCTTCATCGACTTCGGCAACAAGACGTTGGCTGACTTCATCTACAGCCCGTCCATACTCAGCAACCTGACCCGCAGCGAGATCGCCTCAGGTTTGACACACGCCAACAACCCGATCACCCAGGCCATCATCGCGAGCGCCAACTACTTCAGCGCCTCGGTCTGCAACATCGACGGGCAGATGCCGACCGCGGTCTGCACGAGCACCGGCGTCACGGCCGCCGCCAAGGCGATGAAGCTGAGCTGAGCTGAGCCGATGCAAGTCCTGACCCGGGCGGCTCACGCCGAAGGGCCACCGGTCGAGCCCGTCCGGGGATGGCGGATCGCCCTCTCGGTGGTGCTGTCGCTGGGCGGATTGGGCCTGTCCACCTACCTCACCATCGCCCACTTCGCCGGCGCGCAGATCCTGGAGTGTGCCGGCAACGGGGTCGTCGACTGCACGAAGGTGACGACGAGCCCGCAGTCCTACGTCTTCGGCATCCCGGTCGCCATCTTGGGCCTCGGGTACTGGGTGGTCATGACCGCGCTCAACTCGCCCAGGGCATGGCGAGCGGCGGACCGGCGCATCCATATCGCCCGACTCGCGCTGTCGGTCGTCGGGATCGGCTTCGTCCTCTACCTGGTTTCGGCCGAACTCCTGATCATCAAGGCGATCTGCATCTACTGCACCGGAGTGCACATCATCACGTTCGCCCAGCTGTTGCTGGTGATGTCGACCGTGCCGACGATGCTCGGCTGGGGCCGGGACCGAAGCGAGGCCCCGGGCCGCTGAGCCTCAGCCGGCCCGACGTTCGAGGACCAGCTTGCGCTCGACCTCGTTCAGCCCGCCCCAGATCCCATGGGGCTCGCGGATCCTGATGGCGTAGTCCAGACAATCGAGCTGGACCCGGCACTCGGCACAGATCGACTTGGCCCGAGCCTCCCGGGCCAACTTTTCCTCCTTGCGCTCCGCGTGCGAAGGAGGAAAAAACGCCTTGGACTGTGGGCCCCGACATGCAGCGCCCGACTGCCAGGACTCAGGACCCTGACGCATACTCCACCCCCAACCCTCTTCCCCTGAGGGCAAAGGGTAGTTCCGCACCTGTGCGACCGACAAGGGGTCTGACCAGGACTTCTCCGCTTTCGTGGGCGGGATCGGGGGTCCCGAGAACTACGCTCGCCGACGGATGGACATCGCCGCGTTCTGCACCGAGAGCAAGGTGTTGGTGGTCGCCGGCAAGGGTGGCGTCGGCAAGACGACGACTTCGGCGGCGCTGGCCTTCTTGGCGGCCCGCCACGGACTGTCCGTCCTCTTGGTCGAGCTGGAGGGAAAGCCCGCGGTGACCACCGCGTTCGGCCAGCGCGGCCCGCTCGACTACGAGGACGCGACACTCTTCGACGACGGCCGGGGCTCGGTGCGCGGACGTTGGATCACCCCCGACGACGCGCTGCTCGAGTACCTGGGTGACCACGGGTTCCATCGGGTGTCGCGCCGGCTCGTCTCCGCCGGGGTCATCGATGTCGTCTCCACCGCCATCCCCGGGATTCGAGACGTGCTGGTGCTGGGCAAGGTCAAGCAGCTCGAACGCTCCGGGGCGGCCGACCTGGTCGTCGTCGACGCGCCCGCCACCGGCCACGCGGTCACGTTCCTCACCTCGGCGCAGCGGCCTGCTCGACGCGGCGCGCGGCGGGCCGATCCGCACCCAGGCGACCGAGGTCCTCGAGATGCTGAACGACCCGACGCGCTGCCGGGTGCTGCTGGTGACCCTGCCCGAGGAGATGCCGGTGAGCGAGACCATCGAGGCCGCCTACCAGTTGGAGGACCAGGCCGGGGTCCAACTAGGCCCGGTGGTGGTGAACTGCGTCGAGGGCACCGGGTCCAGGCTTTCCACTCCGGCCGCGGAGGCGGCCGAAGGGGCGGGGGTGAGCCTGGGCGCCTCTGACCTGGCCGCGCTCGACGCGTCCCGCGAGTTCGCCCTCCACCGATACGACCTCCAGGCCACCCAGATCGAACGGTTGGCCAGCGAGCTGCCGCTCCCCCAGCTGCATGCCCCGTTGCTGAGCTCGTCGGTCATCGGGCCGGCCGAGCTCGAGCAGCTCGCCGACGCGCTCGGCGTCGGCATCGGCCGGCTGAGCCCCGAGGTGCTGGGGCCATGACCGGCGGCGCTCGGTGGTCGGTCGACTCGCTGGCCCGCGACCGCAAGGTGGTGGTCTGTGCCGGGCCCGGCGGGGTCGGCAAGACCACCGTGGCGGCAGCGATCGCGCTGCAGGCCGCCCGGATCGGGCGGCGGGCCTGTGTCATCACCGTCGACCCGGCCCGCCGCTTGGCCGATTCTCTCGGGGTGCAGTCACTGACCAACACGCCTGCCCCGGTGGCGGGCGAGTTCCAAGGCACCCTGCACGCGCTGATGCTCGACACCAAGGGGACGTTCGACGACCTGGTGGACCGGTACGCGGGTTCGCTGGCCCAGTCCGAGGCCATCCGCCACAACCGCATCTACCAGAACCTCACCGGCATGCTCTCGGGCACCCAGGAATACATGGCGATGGAGAAGCTCTACGAACTCACCGAGTCCGGGAAGTTCGACATCGTCGTCGTCGATACGCCACCGACCCGCAACGCCCTCGACCTCCTGGACGCGCCACGCCGCCTGACCCGGTTCTTGGAGAACCGCCTCTTCCGGGCCCTCCTCGGGCCGACCCGCGCCTCGCTCCGTTTGCTCTCGATCGCGACCCAGGCCCTGCTGCGCACGATCTCCAAGGTGGCCGGGGCCGAGATCGTGCAGGACGCGGTGGCCTTCTTCCAGGCCTTCGAAGGGATGGAGGAGGGGTTCTCCTCCCGCGCCGGCGCGGTGCGAGAGCTCTTGGCCGACCCGGCCACCGCGTACGTACTGGTCACCTCGCCCCGGCCCGACTCGATCGAGGAAACGGCCTACTTCGCGGCGCGCCTGGCCGTGACCGGCGTCGAGCCGGCCGCCCTGGTGGTCAACCGGGTCCATCCCGCCTTCGGACCCGTCTCGGCGACGCCCACCGGCGGGCGGCCGGATGACCCGCTCACTGCGCTGCTCGAGAACCACGCTCGGCTGCGAACGGTGGCCGAGGTGGAAGGCCGATCGGTGGGCGCGTTGGTGGCCCAGGTGGCACCGTCGCCGGTCGTCCGGGTCCCCCTCCTCGACTCCGACGTCCACGACCTGGATGGACTCGGGGCGGTGGCCGACCAGCTCTTCGGCCTCGGTCCGGTTGGGTAACCTGCTCTCGTGCCCGTCATCGTGGTGGCCAGCGACGCCGCATACCTCCGCAAGGAGATCGCGGCGGTGGCCGACGGACCCGACGTCGAGATCCGCGAGGTCCACTCCGGTGCCGAGGTCGTCGCCGAGTGCCGCGACGATCCCCCCGACCTCGTCGTGGTCGACATGCAGATGGGGAACATGGGAGGGATGGCCGTCTGCCTCGAGCTGCGGCTCCAGGAGTCCTACGGAGACCTCCCCCACATCCCGGTGCTGATGCTCCTCGATCGGCGACCCGACGTACACCTGGCCCGCCGGTCCGGCGCCGAGGGCTGGCTGGTCAAGCCACTCGACCCGCTCCGTCTGCGCCGAGCCATCCGGGCCATCCTGGCCGGGGACGAGTACTTCGACGACTCCTACCAGCCGGTGCCGGTCCTGGTCGACGTCGACCGCAGCTCCCTCGAACCCGCCGCGTCAGGAGACTGACGTGACCGGGGCCGACGGCCAACCCCCACCAGAACATCCCGACCGCCGCCGCTGGCCGTGGTCGAGGCAGTCCTCGGCCTCGCGCGATCACACCAAGCCGCGCCGGCGCCACAGCCCGGCCGCAGCCGAACAGGAGCGGCTGATCATCGAACGCCTGGCCGACCTCCGGGACATGGAGGTCCGCGAGGTCATGACCCCCCGGGTCGACGTGGTGGCGCTCACCATCCCGGTCACCGCCGATGCCGTGGTCGCAGCGGTGCGCGAGTCGGGGCACAGCTGCTTCCCGGTCGTGGCCAACGATCTCGACAACCTGGTCGGCGTCCTGTTCGTGAACGACCTCTTCCGCGCCGCGCCCAGGCGGTCCGCCGGTGACCTGACCGGACGATCACCGCTCGACATCTCCCGCCGCATACGCCAACCCCACGTCGTCCCCGAGTCGCGCCAGGTGCTCGACGTGCTCTCCGAGATGCGCCAGCAGCGACGCGCCTTCGCGGTGGTGGTCGACGAGCACGGTGGCGTGGCCGGGGTGCTGACGGTGAAGGACCTCATCGAACCGCTGGTCGGCCAGCTCTCCGACGAGTTCGACAGCGACGAAGAGCCCGACATCGTCCGGGTCGACGTCAACCGCTGGCTGATCGACGGCCGCACCAGCGTGGACGAGGTGCAGGAGCGGTTGGGGATCGACCTGCCCGAGGGCGAGTACGTGACGATCGGCGGCTACCTGTTCGACGGCTTCGGGCACATCCCGACCGAGGGGGAGCGCCTGACCGTGGATGGGTGGGAGCTGCGGGTGGAAGAGCTCGACAAGCGCCGGATCGCCAAGGTCTTGGCCAAGCACACCATGCCCGAAGAAGACGGCCTCACGTCGAAGTCGATCGGGTCGAACAGACCGACCCCCGACGAACGACCCGACGCCCAGGCCGGCCCGAAGACCGCCCCGGCCAACCCATCACCCCAGGTCGTCGCCTCGGAGCGGCACGGCACGCTCGACTAGGCTGACCGTTCCGCCGGCCGAACACCGGCGCATCGGGCTGTGGCGCAGTTTGGTTAGCGCGCTGCGTTCGGGACGCAGAGGTCCCCGGTTCAAATCCGGGCAGCCCGACCAAGAATCGCCAGCTAGGAGCGCGAACACTCTTCAAGCTCCACGGTCATCGCTCGATCGCGTGCCGCGAATCGTGCGCGAAGGACCCCACGGGGTACGTCGTCCACGGTGCCTCGTCTGGTGGCTTCGCCGATCGGGATTGCTGACGACACCCCTTGAATCGGCCGGGCGATAGGTCCTCGAGTGGCGCGAGTCGATGCCGAGCGAGAAGAGCTCCGCCTCTATGGCCCCGCCCAAGGTGGCTGACCGATTAGGGGGTCGGGTGCCCGTCTTCGGGCTCTCCTACCCGCAGACCTCCACGATGGAATAGCCGGCCGCACGGATCCCATTGATGATGGTCGGAAGCGCCGCGACGGTTTCCGACCGGTTGCCGCCACCATCGTGCATGATGATGACAGCCCCGGGGTGCAGGGCGCTCAGGACACGCTGGACGATGACCGAGGTTCCCGGAAGCGCGTAGTCGGAAGGGTCGATGTCCCACATGAACTCGCCGAGCCCACGTTGGGCCAGTTGGGCAACCACGCCCGAGTTCGTGTACCCGTAGGGCGGCCGCAGGCAGTCCACGGACCGGTGGGTCACCGAAGCGATGAGGTTGTCCGTGGAGTCGACCTGTGCCACCCATCCAGCCGGCGACTGGGTCGTGAGATCCACGTGGGTCCACGTGTGGTTCACGAGGCCGAACCCGCCTTGCTCCTCTTCCTCCAGCAGCCCCGGATACTGGGCACCTTGGGAGCCCACCACCTCGAAGCTGGCCGGGGCCCGGTATGCCGTCAGGATCTGGATGATCTGCGGCGTGTACACCGACGGGCCGTCGTCGAAGCTGACCGCGACCACCCGACTCCCAGGCGGGTACGGGGAGTTCGGAACGTCAACCACATTGGAGATGACGGCACCGCCCATCGCCGTCGGCCCGCCGACGTAGACGTGTGCGAGCCCTCCCCATTCGACGGCGCTTGGGTCCGTGCCAATCGACGGGCCGTACGTGGCGTTGCTCAGGTCGTAGGCATTCCATAGCCGCCCGTACGCTCCATCGTTCACGTACTCGTACAAATCGTTGTTCGCGCCCCGGACGTAGACGTGGACGAGTCCCTGCGACGTCATATAGAGCGCGTCAGGGACGCCCGCGATGAAGGCCCCGGCCCCGGCGGCCACACTCAGGTCGTAGGCGTTCCAGAGGCGACCATACGCGCTGTCGTTCACATACTCGACCAGGTCGCCGTTCGTGTTCTGCACGTAGACGTGGATGAGACCCTGCGCGGGGTGGTAAAGGGCGTCGGGCCCAGTGGCGATCGGCCCTCCGCTGCCGGCCGCCGCGCTCAGGTTGTAGGCGTTCCAGAGGTGGCCACGAGAGCTGTCATTGACGTACTCGACCAGGTCACCGCCGGCGGACCGTACGTAGAGGTGGATTAGCCCCTGAGCGGTGTCGTACACACCGCTTGGTGTCCCATTGATGGGCCCTCCGCTGCCGGCCTCCGCCGTGAGGTCATACGCGTTCCAAGTCCGGCCAGACGCGTTGTCGTCCACGTACTCGACGAGGTCTCCGTTGGCGGACTGCACGTAGACGTGGATCAATCCCTGCTGGGGCTGGTAGATAGGGTCAGTGGTCCCGACTACCGACCCGCCCCCACCGGCCGCCATGGTCAGGTCGTAGGCATTCCACTGCCCGTTCGACCCGTTGTTCACATACTCGACCAAGTCACCGTTGAAGCCACGTGAGTACACGTGGACGAGCCCCTGGGCATCGACGACTGCGCGGGGATCACCGCCCAGTGCTTCGCCACCGGCCATCGCGGTCAGGTCGTAGGAGTTCCATGTCCGACCGTTGGCGCCATCGTTCACGAACTCGACCAAGTCACCGTTGGCAGCCTCGGTGTAGACGTGGATCAGCGACCCAAGGTTGACCGAGCTCGGGGATCCCAGAATCTCGGGGCCTCCGGCATTCTGCGTCTGGTCGTAGGAGTTCCACACTCGGCCCCAGGCATGGTCCGACAGGAATTCCTGCAGCGGCACCGCACTCACTGGATCCGAAACGGGTGCCGTGGCACCGAGGGGGATCGACGCCGGTCGAGACAAGATCAACGGAAGGGAGCCGAGGGCCAGGCACAACAACACGACCCCCCGGACCCAGTACCGTCGGGTTCGTCGACGGGTGGGCGCACCGGTCTGCTTCTCGATCGACGTGCTCCGCGGTGCATCGCCCGGTAGAGACGCTCCAGGTGTTGCTGGCGCCGACGAGAATCGACGAGCCTCCTCGTCGCTAATCGGATTGGCCACGGTCCTTGCCTCGATGTCTGGCGGACATCAAAGGAATCTGTCCGCGTTCTCATCTTGGGATCAAGGTCCTCGAGCCAGGTAGAGCCGAAGGGCCCAAATCTTGTCGAAGGCGTTCGCCATCCCGTTGCCGACGATTGATGATGCGGTCGCTGGACATGAGCACAACCATCCGTACGACCAATGGCCTCTTGGTTTGGCGGTCCTCAATGGGCTCCATGGCATGCCCGGTCACGGGTTTGGGTCTCGGCGTGAAATCCGACTCGTCGAGGTCTAACGCGCCGCGCGCAGCATGAACGTCACGGGCGGGCATGTCCCAGCCTGCGCCTCGCCTGTGACCTCGAACCCGTGGCGCTCGTAGAAGGGGGTGTTGCGAGGATTGGAATTTTCGAGATATGCGGGCTGATGGGTCGCGTCGACGATGTCCAGGCAGTGCCTCATCAGCTCGCCACCGAGCCCCGTGCCCTGCCGGGCCATGGTGACGCCGAGCCAGGCCAGGTACCAGTGCGGATACTTGGGATGGGCCTCGTCAACTTGGAGGTGGAGCGAGAACAGGTCATCGTATTGTGCCGCCGACACGCTCTCGAGAAGCACGGTGGCGATGGCGTCGCCGTCGGCCCCGGTGCCCGGTGGCAACCAGAGGGCGACGGCGGAACCCCCGTCGAGACTCCAGGCGGTCTCCTCGTCGAAGGCCCGGCCCCCAAGCGCGACCACCAGCTGGGGAAAGTGGGTGCGGTAGTGCGCGGTGTCCGGATAGAACCACCGCATGACCGGGTCGTGCGTGAACGCCGAAAGGAGGGTGGCGTGCGCACTCTCCTGTTCGCTCTCCTGAACCTGGGCGAACGACAGGGCGCTCATGGTGCTTACCCTAAGCCCGACTTCCTTCGAGCAGGACCCACCGCGCCTTGACGCTCCCGTACTGCAGAGCAGCCGAGCACCGGGTCGACCGCGGTCAGGATTCGAATCCGCTCGCGATCGTGGGTCAGGACCGCTGCAATGAAACGGTCGACCGGTTGGATCTTCATCGTGCGCCGGTCGGAACCCTAGAGGCCGTGATATCCCGGCACGTCTTGGTGGCGCGAATCGAGGTACACCTTGGCCTCGGGCGGCTGGGCGAAGCGGCCGTGGCTCCACCGGATCTCCACGTGGCCGCGCACGATCCGCTCCTCGCCGGTGCGGCTGACCTCGTAGACGACCGACCACCCGACCCGGGGTTGGCCGCCCGGCTGGGCCTCGATCTCCAGGCGGCGGAACCGGTAGGCCCGACGCCAGTCCCACGGGGTGTCGATGCGCAGTCGCATCGCCCCGGAGCGGTTGGAACCGAGCACGAAGTACGGCGCCGAGCCGATCCGGAGCAGTCTCCACATAACCACCTCGGCGCTGGCGGCCCCGACGGCGGCGCACCATGCGTCGGCGGTGGCCTTGGCCACGGTCCGACAGAGTCGTTCGTAGGCCTCCGCCGCTCCGGCCGGCCAGCCGGCCCGGAGCCCGACCGCTAGTGCCCGCCGTTGGGCCGTGCTCAACTCGGTGGCCAGTCGGGGAAGGTCGGGGACGGACTCGGCACAGGCCTCGTAGAGGTCCTGGTACTCGACCGGGGCGACCCGCTCATACCAGTCCCTCGCGTCGTCCACCGGGGCCTGGCTGAGCAGCCCCTCGACGAGACGGGCCGGGCTCGGATTGTGGAGGATCGCCGAGAGGTACTTGCAGCTGACCAGGTAGACGTGGTCGATCCGGAGGTCGCTCGGGACGACCTCGTCTCCGGGCGGTCGCCGCCCGCCGGTCCACTCGATGATCCGGGGCACCCGGCCGTTCAGTGCGTCGGGGGCGGCGAGGAACGCCTGGCCGTTCAAGAACCCGTCCACGAACTCACCGCCGTATTGGTGGTGGGTCCACAGATGGGCCAGGCGGTCCCAGTCCTGCTGGGACAGGCTGACGAAGCCCGCCGGGCGCCTGGACACCACCGTGTCCAGGTCGTCATCCCCGAACATGCCGAGGCCGGTGGCCAACTCGGTGACGAACGTGCGCTCCGACGCCATGTCAGATCTCGGGGCGCCCCCGCGACGCGTACTGCCGAAGTCGTTCGTGGCCACCCACGTCGAGCAGCTCGACCAGGTCGAAGACGGGCCGGCCAGCTCCGGTCACCGCGTCGAGCGAGAGGTGGCCGGCGCTCCCCTTGTTGGGCCGGTCGGTGGTCAACAAGACGAGTGGCAGATCGGGCCGGACCTGGTGGAGCACCGTCGCCCGTCCGATGGCGCGCCACAGGGTCTCGGCACGCTTCAGCCCCGACCGGTTCGACGTGAACGCGCCCGAGACGTCGAACGCCCACTCCGCCCCGGTGCCGTCGGTCGCCGTGAAGTGGACCTCCAGCCCGAGCCCGGGCAGCTTGACGTCCGGTCGGACGTCGACGAAGCCGCAGTCCTCGAGCAGGATCCCGGCGAGCTCCTTGGCCTGGAGGCCGTTGCGCAGCCCCCGGGCGACGGCACCTTCGCCGTCGATCTCGTGGGAGCTCGCGCGGATCTGCACGCGGGTCGAGAACGGGTCATGTAATCGCCCGAGTCGGTCTCGTTCGGCCTTCACCCTTTGCTTGGCCCGGGCCACATAGGAGGCGTCGGTGTCGAATCCGATGAAGTGCCGGCCGCTTCGCACGGCGGCCACCGCGGTGGTGCCCGAGCCCATGAAGGGGTCGAGCACGACATCGTCCTCGTAGGTGAACAGGTCGATCAGGCGTCGGGGGAGCTCGACGGGAAACGGCGCCGGGTGGCCGACCCTGGTCGCGCTCTCGGGAGGGATCTCCCACAGGTCGGTCGTCGCCTCGAGGAACTCGTCGCGCGAGATCGTCGATGTCGAGGGCAGTTCGAGCTCGAGCCGCTTCTCGGGTTTGATCGCCCGATCGAACCGGCCCTTGCTCGCAATGACGATCCGTTCGGTGATGTCACGGAGCACCGGGTTGCTCGGCCGTTGGAACGTTCCCCATGCGCACGAGCCACCGGCGGCACGGCCCTTCCACCAGACCACCTCCCCGCGCAGCAGCAACCCGAGGTCCTGGAGGATCTCGACGACGTCGCCGGCCAGCGAGCGGTAGGGCCGACGCCCGAGGTTGGCCACGTTGACGGCGATGCGGCCGCCCGGCTCGAGCACCCGCTTGCACTCCGAGAAGACGTCCTTCAGCAGGGCCAGGTACTCGAAGTAGCTGCCCGGCACACCGTTGCGGCCCAGGCTTTCCTCGTACTCCTTGCCGGCGAAATAGGGCGGGGAGGTGACCACCAGGGCGATCGAACTGGCTTCGACGTTGCCCATGTCGCGGGCGTCGCGCCGGTAGAAGACGTCGACCCGCTTGGGTCGCAGCACCGTCTCGTCTCCCGACACCTCGGGGCCCACGAACCGCCGGTAGAAGCCCGACGCGTCGTGACTCTCGCGCCGAGACGAGCCGAACGCCGCGGTGGCCGTGGGCCGGCGAACCCGGCCGGGCCGGGACTCGGGGAGCGCGGTCACGAGGCCCGGTGCTGCGTCGACCGGGTGCCGCCTCGAGGGACCCTGCCCAGGTACTCCGACAGCGCCACCACGACCAGCTGGTTCACCGAGACCCCCTGATCGCGAGCCGCCTTGCGGAGGGCGTCTCTCATCTCGGGGGCCACACGCAGGGCGGTGGTGACCCGCGGGCCGTCGTAGATCCTCGGCCGGGCCATGGCGGTGACACTAACGATTGGCTGTGACCGCCGAGGGGATACCGCGCGCGCAAACGGTGGTCGGAGACGCCCCGGGGGCCGGCCGGCGGTCCGGCGCCGGGTCAGGAGACCCGGTCAAGGGCGACCACCGGGATGACCCGAGAGGTCTTCTCCTGGTACTCGGCGAACCCCGGGTAGAGCTGGGCCTGGCGGGCGAAGATCCGGTCCCGATCCGCACCGGTGACCACCCGTGCGGTGGCGTCGACGGTCTCGGTCCCGATCTCGACGGTCACCTGCGGGTGGGCGACCAGGTTGTGATACCAGGCCGGGTTGGTCGGTCGGCCGGCAAACGACGCGAAGACGTAGGTGACCCCGTCCTCGTCCAGGTACATCATCGGATTCACCCGCGTCTGGCCCGTCTTGGCCCCCTTGGTGGTCAAGAGCAGGACTGGCGCCCCCTCGAACCGGCCTCCGACCCGGCCCTGGTTGGACCGGAATTCGTCGATGATCTTGGCGTTCCAATCGTTCACCTCAGGCACGGGCGCTCCTCGGGTCCTGGCCGGTCCCGCCCGTTCGAACGGGACGACGCAATTCAAGCGTGCTACGAAAAGGGTCACACATCGAGGCACGAGAGGGGGCGGGGTGGCCAAGGTGGAGACCGTACGGGGGCCCGTCGACACGGCCGAGCTGGGCACGACGCTCATGCACGAGCATGTCTTCGTCCTTACCGCCGACGTCCAGGCGAACCTACCCGAACCCTTTGACGAGGACAGCCACGTCGCCGACGCGGTGGCCAAGCTGCAGGCGCTGGTGGATCTGGGTGTCCGCACCATTGTCGACCCGACCGTCATCGGCCTCGGCCGGAACATCTCGCGCATCCAGCGGGTCAACGCGCAGGTCGACATCAACATCGTGGTGGCGACGGGCATCTACACCTATGACTCGGTCCCCTTCTATTTCCGCACCCGCTTCCCCCGGGACGGGGGAGCCGACCCGATGGTCGATCTCTTCGTCCACGACATCACCAACGGCATCGCCAAGACCGGGGTCAAGGCCGGGCTCCTCAAATGCGCCGTCGACGACCTGGGTCTCACCCCGGGGGTCGAGCGGATCCTCCTGGCCGTGGCGGCCACCCACCGGGCGACGGGGACCCCGATCACCGTCCACACCCACCCGGGAACCAGGCGGGGGCTCGAGGTGGCGCGGGTGCTGATCGACCAGGGAGTCGACCCCCATCGCGTGGTGCTGGGCCACAGCGGCGACTCCGAGGACGCCAATCATCTCCAGGAACTCGCCGAGATGGGCTTCCTCCTCGGCATGGACCGCTTCGGGCTGGACTTCGCGATCACGGCCGACCAACGGGCCCAGATGGTCATCGAGCTGTGTCGGCGCGGCCTGTCAAAGAGCATGGTTCTGTCCCACGACGCGGCGTGCCACATCGACTGGGTTGACGACGCGGTGCGGCCCATCTTTCTGCCCAACTGGAACTACACCCACATCCACCAGCACGTGCTGCCGGCCCTGCGAGAGGGTGGCGTGACCGAACAACAGATCGACGACATGCTGGTGGGGAACCCCCGGCGCTACTTCGAGGCCGCCAGCCCCTAACCCACGATCCCGAACCGGGAATCGACCCGGATCCCTGCCGAATTCCCCTTCGGCCGACCGGTCTCTTGACCTTCCCCATGGGGGAAGCGGCACAGTTTGGGGACCGGGAACCCGCCCGGAGGAGAGGTCGGTCATGGACCTGATCAGCATCGGTGAGTTTTCTCGGCTGTCCCGGCTCTCCCCCAAGGCACTCCGTCTGTACGACGACCTGGGGCTCCTGCCGCCGGCCAGCGTGGACCCGGGGACTCCGGCTACCGCTGGTACGAGGCCGGGCAGCTGCAACGGGCTCGCCTGGTGGCATCCCTGCGCCAGATCGGTCTCCCTCTGGCCCAGATCAAGGGCATCGTGGACCTGCCGGCCAAGGAGGCCGCTGAGGAGATCGCCCACTACTGGGCGGCCGCCGAGGTCGACCACGGCGCCCGACGGGAGCTGGCCGACCACCTCGTCGACCGCCTGAACGGAAGGAGGTCGGCCTTGTTCGAAGTCGCCGTACGAGAGATCCCGGCCCGTCGAGTGCTGTGTCTCCAGCGAAGCGTGGCCGACGAGGCAGAGGTCGTCGCCCTCGGGAAGGAGTTCATCGCCCTCTTCAGGGACAAGGTGGTGCCGAGCCTCGAGGGCATCGCCGGGTCCCCCTTCCTCATCTACCACGGCGAGGTGAGCGAGGACAGCGACGGCCCGGTCGAGTGGTGCCGCCCGGTGCCCGACGACCAGGCCGACCAGCTTGCCGCCGATTTCCCTGGCCTCGAACTCCGGACCGAACCGGCCCATCGGGAGGCTTTTGTCCGTCTCGGAACGGCGCAACTCACGGCGACCCAGTGGCAGCTCGTCTCCGAGACGTTGCACGCATGGGGGGCCGAGCATGGTCAACTGCCGAGCCCCCTGGGGGTCCGGGTGACCTTCACTGCTCCCCCGGTGGTCACCGCCGACAGCAGGCCCGACTGCGACTTCGCGGTGCCGCTGCGCGACAAGACCGCCCCCACCCCGGCCGACCGCTAAGGCGACCCCGGCGACGTTCGGCGATCTGGCCGGTGGTCACCGGGTCAACGTGCCGGTTCGCATCCAGTTGGCCGGCTCCTCGAAAGCTCAGTATCAGGACAGGACGCGACCTCTGAAGTTGCGCAGTCCGATCCACAGGAACACGGCCCCGAAGCCAACCACGACCGGGTAGATGACGTAAAGGTGCATGTGCGAGGCGGAGGTGAAGGCGGCCCGCATCCCTTCGTTCACGTAGATGAGCGGATTGATGAGCACCACCGTCTGCAACCAGTGCCACGCCCCCAGCTTCACCGGCGCCAACCGCGTCCACTGGTAGTAGGTACCGCCGAGAAAGGTGATCGGGAGGATGACGAAGCCGAACATGAGCCCGATGTTTCGCGGCTCGAAGGTCGTCCCAAGCACCAGTCCGAGTGAAGACAAGGCGACACAGGAGATCGGAACGAGGGTGAGGATCACCAGCCAATGCATGGTGATGTGAGCCTCCACACCCGCCGAGTGCACCACCGAGGCGATGGGTAGCACGATGATCGCCGACAGGATCCCTTGAATCGTGCCCGAAAGGACCTTGGCGATCGCCACCAACCAGATCGGGCAAGGCGCCTGGACCCGATCCTCGATCTCACGGGTGTAGCCGAAATCCTGGGACATCTGGAGGGCCACCGATTGCACGCATTGGAACATGACCGAGATGCCCAACACGCCCGGTACCAGCACAGTGGCAAAGGCCGACGCGGCCAGGGGGCTCCCGTTTCCGCCTCCGATGGCTTGTCCGATCTTGGGGAACACGAAGAGGAACACGAAGCACAACAAGAACGGCTGCACCAACGTGCGGATGACGAACTCGGGGAGGGTCTTGCGCAGCACCACCAGATCACGCAGCATCAGGGCCCGCAGTGCGGTCCAACTGGCTGCGGCGGCCGAGCGCGTCGGCCTGGTCGCGATGTGCGGGTGATCGGAGGTGGTGACCATCAGTCGCGCAAGTCCCTTCCGGTCAAGTTGATGAACACGGTTTCGAGACTGGGCTCGGCGACGGACAGGTCGCCGACCTCGAACCCGCCGCGTTCGGCGGTCGCCACGACCCGAGCCAGCAGGCGATCAGCGCCCCGGACGTGCAGCTCAAGTCCGCCGTCGGTATGGCGAGTACGGGCAATGTCCGGCACGTCGCGCTGGAGCGTTTCCGCCAACCGGTCCTGGTCGCCGTTGGCCTTGACCGTGACGATGGTGTCGGCCCCCACGCTCTGCTTCAGCGCCGACGGTGTGTCGAGGGCGAGGATCTTGCCGTGGTCCATGATGGCCACCCGGCGGCAGAGCTGGTCCGCCTCCTCCATGTAATGGGTGGTCAACATGATGGTCTGGCCGTCCGCGTTGAGCTCACGCAAGATGTCCCACAGGGACAGCCGGCCCTGTGGGTCGAGCCCGGCCGTGGGCTCGTCCATGAACAGCACCGCCGGGCGATGGAAGATCGACCGGGCCACCATGAGGCGTTGGGCCATGCCGCCCGACAGGGCGTAGACCGACGCCTTTGCCCACCTCGAGAGCTGGAACTTCTCCAGTAGTTCGTCGGCCGTCCGCCGGGATTCGGTCGCACCGATGCCGAACAGGCGGCCATGGAAGTAGAGGTTCTCCCACACGTTCAGCTGCCGGTCGAGCGTGTTGGTCTGCGAGACCACGCCGATCAGCTGTTTGGCCAGGGCCGGGTGGGCCACCACGTCGACCCCGCCGACCGACGCCTTCCCCGAGGTCGGGACGACCCGGGTGGTGAGCATCCCGGCCGTGGTCGTCTTGCCGGCGCCGTTGGGGCCGAGCAGTCCGAAGATCTCACCCGCCTCGACCTCGAGGTTCAGCCCGTCCACGGCCCGAAAGTCGGTCCCGGCATAGACCTTGGTCAGCTCGACGGTCTCGATGATGCCCCCGGATCCGCCGACGAGCGGCGTGGAGCTCCGGGGGCCCTCAGTCGTCACGGCGGTCCATCCCGGCCCAACCGTACCGTGCTCGAAAGACCACCAGGCCGGACACTCGGGGCCGGCCCGGCGACTCCTAACCGACCGCCAGCTGCAGTGCCGTCACCACGTCGGGGCCGACGGCCAGCGGTCCGCCGAAGACGTAGCCTCGTGTGCCGACGGCCAGGGAGGCCAGGTACGGAGTGATCTCGGTTGGCAGCGGGGCGCTCGGGTTCACGAGAAGGATCGGCCCCAGGCGACCACCGGTCGCCATGAAGACCCCACCACCGAGTGCGTCGGGGAACTCGGCCGCCGTCGCCGCGCCGAAGACCGACGGATGGGGGAAGAAGTAGCTGGCCACGGCGGCCGACGTGTTGAACTGGTCCTGGCCGTAGACGGCGGTGGCGCCGGCGTCGGCCCCCGCGGCAGCCAGCGGTCCGCCGATGGCGTATCGGGTGTCCCCCGGGTGCTCGACGATGTAGACGTAGGTCTCAAGGGACTGCGACGAGCCGTTGGTGAGAAGGATGGCCCCGTCCTCTTCGATGGCCGCCGGCACCGCCGAGAGCGCGTCATAGAAGTTGAGCCCGGTCGCCTCGAAGATGGTGGTGGGGTTGCCGAGCTGCTCGGCGATGTCCACCGCGGTCGCGTACTCGTCGGCCCCGGCCTCTCGGACGATGTTGTAGCCGAGACCTTGCAGGGTGGCGTCGATGTTGGGGCTCAAGGCAAGGTTGCCGCCCAGGATGTAGACGGTCCCGCCGATGGGAAGCACCCGTTGGATCTCCGCCAAGACCCGGGGATCGAGTGTCGAGCTGACGGGGGCGCCCTCGGTGATGAGGAGTGGGCCGTCAACGGTTGCGGCGAGCGGACCGCCGGCCAGCGCGTCGGAGAAGAAGTCGTCTCTGGCCAGCACCACCCCGCCGGCCGAGCCTTTGGTCGGGAACTCGGCCTGTGAGATGGCGATCGAGGTCCCGATGGCGTCGACGCCGTAGATCTGGGTCAGCGACGGGGTGCCCGTGCTCAGCCCGGGCGAGCTGGCCAAGCCGGTCAGGATGCCCGAGACGGTAGACATCTCCAGCGTGGTGAACGGGTAGGTGTTCGCGATCGACGGGGCGAAGACACCCGGACCACCCCCGGCCTGAGAGCCGTAGGTGATGGTGCAGGACGCCCCGCCGGCCAAGGTGACATGGGAGACCGCAATCAGGGAACTCCCGACCGACACCACCCCGCAGGTGGAGGTGACATAGCCGGCCGCCGAAGGGGTGACCGAGGGCGTCGACCAGCCGGTCGGCACCGTCAACTCGAGCTCGCCGGAGCTGAGCCCTCCGGCGGCGGCCGTGTAGGTGAAGACGAACGTGTCACCGGACGAGCCAACGGCCACCGAGGTGGGGGACACAGTCAAGGTCCCCGAGCCGTCGGGTGCATCGAAGATGACCACGTTGGCCGCCGGGGAACCGGCCGACTCGCTGTCTGCGGTCACCGAGAACAACGTGTTGGCGTAGGACCCCGCCGCCGGGTTGGTGATGCCGGCGATCGTCAGGGTCGCCGGGGCGTCAGCGGTCAGCGTGCACCCGGCACCCACGTGGATGGTCACCGTGGTGGCGCTGGCCGAAGCGGTCGTGGTCCCGGTACAGCCGGTGAACGCAGCACCGAGCCCCACCGTTGGGCTCGTCGGAATCCCGAAGCCGGGGGCAAAGACGACCACGATGGTGTCCGGTCCGGTCGAGCCGGCGGCGCCCACGTTGAAGCCGATCGTCCAGGTGGTGTTCGTCGCACCACCGAGCATGGAGGAGCCGCTGAAGGTGACGTCCTCGACGCCGGTGATCATCACGTTGGCGGGCGAACCGGCACTGTCGACCGATGTCGCGACCCGTGTTCGCGTACGACCCGGCGGCCGCCGGATTGGTGATGCCGGCAATCGTCAGCGTCTCGGAGCTCCCAAACGTGCAGACCGAGCCGGTCAGGTCGATCACGACCGTCTGGCCGCTCGTCGACCCGGTCGTGGGCGGGGTGGTGCAGGTAAACCCGGACCCGAGGGTCACCGCCGGTGAGGCCGGAATGACGAAGCCTTCTGCGAACGTGACCGAGATGGTGTCGGCGTCCGTCAAGGCGGTGAACGGGGTGAACGAGACCGTCCAGGTGGTGTTCGTTGCACCCGCGACCATCGAGGAGCCGCTGAAGGTCACTCCCGACACCGTTCCGGCCCACGCCGGAAGGGCGTCCAGGGCGGCTCCCACACCTCCCGCCAGCAAACCAAGCGCCACGGCGATCGGGACAATCCTGGCCAACGAGCGGGAGCGCTTCCGCCACCGGACCAACCCTCTCCGCATCAAGTTCCTCGCGTGCTCCACCACTCGTCACTCCGCTCGCTCGTCATTGCCCGCCATGCTGCAGCCACTGAACGCCAAACCACTACTGAACACCAAGCCGCCAGAGATGTCGGCGGCGGCGGATTTCCAACAGTAGCCAACTGGTCATGACGTCACGGTGGTGTCAATGCCCAGTTGCGAACCCCGAGGTCAGAGCGATCGCTTCGTCGAGCTAGATGCATATGGCACACTGAGGTCGGTGCGCGATCGACCGGGACACGCCGGAACCTCGCACCAGCGGCACCTGGTCGTGGCGTCACTGACGGCGTGCCTGCTCTTCGGGGGCTTGGCCGTGGCCGCCGTCCCGGCGTCGCCCGCAGGTGCAGTGGCCGCCACTCCGGTGGTCTCAGCGAGCTCGGCCCCCGCCCTGGCCCTCGATGCACCGGACCCCGACATCGTCCTCGCCGATGGGACGTTCTACGCGTTCACGACCGGGACGGCCTGGGGCAATCAGATCGCCATCGCGAAGACGACCTTCAGCGACCCGGAGCTCGGGTGGACAACGCTCAGCGGCCAACTGTCCGGATCGAGCGCGTTCGCCGAGAACGGCGATACGGCACCCCCGGCCCCCTGGGAGTTGAACAACACCCCGAACTCACCGGGCGTCTTCCAGTACGACGGCCAGTGGATCATGTTCTACGACGCCGAACAGCGATCGACCGGCTACTACTGCATCTCGGTGGCCACCGCGTCGACGGTGACCGGGCCCTACATCGACACCTCCTCGGGGCCCCTGGTCTGCCAACCCTCCTCCGGCGGCTCCATCGATCCCCAGCCCTTCATCGATCCCACCACTGGAGACCCGTACCTGTTGTGGAAGAGCAACGACGGGTCGACTTCGGAGGCGTCCAGCGTCTGGTCGGCACCCATCGCGTCCGACGGGGTCAGCCTGAGCGGGTCGCCGACCGCGATCTTCACCATCGCCTCGGTCCCCTACCCCTGGCAGACCACCACCGACGATCCCTCCATGGCCTATGCGGGCGGGAACTACTACCTCTTCTTCTCCGGGGGCAACTATCTCTCGAGTAACTACGCGACCGGCTACGTGTTGTGCAGCGGCCCCAGCGGCCCCTGCGACCAGAATGAGCGCTCCGACCCCATCCTCAGCACCCCCGGGGGGGCTGGCGGCGGCATGGTCTTCACGGACGCGTCGGGCAACTGGTGGATCTCCTACCAAACATGGGCGCCGGCCGGCTGCACGAACTATGGCTGCGGCGGTCAGCGCGAGCTGTACATCGCCCCCATCTCGCTGCCCCAGAGCGTCGTTACGCCGCCGCCGGCACCACCAGCGTTGCCGGTACAGCGCATCTACGGCACCGATGCGATCGGGACCTCGATCGCGGTCTCACAAGCCGAGTTCCCCAGACCCGGCTCGGCCAAGGCGGTGGTCCTCGCGCGCTCTGACTTCTTCTCGGACGCCCTGGCCGGGGGACCGTTGGCGGCACAGGTAGGGGGTCCGCTCCTCATCACCCCCGGAGTTCCGATCAGTTCGAGCCTCGACCCACGGGTCTCAGCCGAGATCCAACGGGTGCTGCCCGTCGGCGGGACCGTCTACATCTTGGGCGGGGACCTGGCGCTCAGCCCGGACATCGACACGGCCCTCCAGGGCGCTGGGCTACGTCACCCAACGGATCGCCGGGGCCGACGAGTACGCCACCGCAGTCGACATCGCCGAGCAACTGGGCAACCCCACCACGATCTTCGAGGCCACCGGGCTCAACTTCCCCGACGCCCTCTCGGCCGTGCCGGCGGCCATCGAGGACCACGCGGCGATCCTGCTCACCAACGGGTCGTCCCAGTCCCTCGAGACCTACGCCTACGTCGTGGAGCACCCCGGGGACACCCGTTACGCCATCGGCGGCCCGCTGGCCGCCTACGGCGCCGACCAGGGCGCGATCCCGGTGTACGGCCAGGACCTCTACGGCACCTCGGCCGCGGTGGCCAGCACCTTCTTCCCCCACGCGACCGTGTTCGGGGCCGCCACCGGCGCCGACTTCCCCGACGCCCTCTCTGGCGGGGTCTTCATGGGCGCACCGGGGTCAACGGGCCCGATGCTGCTGGTCGAGCCGTCCATGCCGCTGCCGCCAAGCATCGCCAGCTACCTCGCCGGAGACGCCCAGCTGTCCAACGGGTACCTCTTTGGCGGTCCTCTCGCCGTCGGCGACGACGTCCTGGCGGCCCTTTAGAACAATCAGCGGACCCGCGGATTCCGGGGTGCCCGTCGACGGTGTCTAAGCCGCGGTCGGTCACTTCTTCTTGGACGGTCGTTTCTTGGACGGTTGTGGCGCGATGGCCTTCGTCGCACACGACCAGCGGCCCGTGATCGTCTCGGGCGCCGCGGCCAGGTTCGCCGCTCCGTCGGTGAAGGCAGCGTGCGGGCCTCCTGGCTGCAGCTTGAGCTTGACCGAGCCCTGGTAGAAGCCCTTGGTGAGGGTGACGTTCCCCGAACCGTCGGCGCCGGCGGCGCGACCTGTGCCGGCAGTCGTGCCCAACTCGCCCGATGCATCCCACACGTAGATCGCGCCGGTCGGGCTCCTGTAGCGGATGAGTGCTCCCCAGGTCGAAGACGGGAACGATGCTCCGTGCCCAGGCGCCGTCTTAGGGGAGTCGGGGACGGCGGCGAACATGTCACCGTCCACACCGACCACTTCGACCCCGAAATCAGAACTGGTCTGCATCGCCGAACACCCTGCGGCGACGCTCAGACTCCAGCTCGCGTTGATCTGTCCACTCAGTTTGAAGTGCCCGAGTTTGGATGACGCCTTGTAGTCGGGCACGACCCCCGTAGTCGATGTCGTGGATTGCTTTGAAGTCGCAGGCTTGGTCGTTGTGGTGTCATGCGATGTCGTCTTGTGGGAAGACGCGTCGGCGGTCGGCACCTGCGCGAGCAACACCGTGAGCATGATGAGCGCGAACATGCCGAGTGCGGTGGCCGGAGTTGTCCGTCGTTTCACTATCGCTCCGAAAGGAGAGTGGGGAGGAGACCGTCAGACGACGACCACATTGAAATCGTACCGGCATCGTGGACCATCCCTCGACGCGGGACGTCACACGGTGCGTCCGCGCTCAGGACCGATCAAGCGTTTGACCTGCATATTTGGAGGCGTCTTAGCGCCTGATGAATTTCGATGACCCGGGCGCGGCCCGGGAAGGCCGAGCCCTGCTATCCGACCGCCGCCTGCGCCGCCGTCAGCACGCTCGATCCAACGGCCAGCGGTCCACCGAAGACATATCCCTGGGCGCCAACCGGCAGGCTGTTCAGATACGGGACGATCTCTGATGGCAACGGCGCGCTCGGGTTGACGAGCAGGAGCGGCCCGAGGCGACCACCGGTGGCCATGAACACCCCGCCACCCAGGGCGTCGGGGAATTCGGCCGCCGTCGCCAGACCGAAGATGGTGGCGTTGGGGAAGAAGTAGCTGGCCACGGCGGCCGACGTGTTGAACAGGTCTTGGCCGTAGACGGGGGTGGCGCCGGAGTCAGCTCCATAGGCGGCCAGCGGTCCGCCGATGGCGAACCGGGTGTCCCCGGGGTGCGTCACGAGGTAGGCGTAAGTCTCGAGGGACTGCGTCGGGCCGTTGGTGAGCAGGATCGCCGCATGCTCCTCGATGGCCGCCGGCGCCGCCGAGAGCGCGTCGTAGAAGTTGGTCCCGGTCGCCTCGAAGATGGTCGTCGGGTTCCCGAGCGTCTCTGCGACATCCACCGCGGTGGCGTACAGGTCGGCCCCGGCTTCGCGGATCACGGTGTAGCCGAGACCACGCAAGGTGGAGTCGACGTTCGGGTTGATGGCCAGGTTCCCGCCCAGGATGTACACGTTCCCTCCGACGGGCAGCACCCGCTGGATCTCGGCCAGGGTCCGCGCATCGATGGTGGCGCTAATCGGCGCGCCCTCGGTCAGCAACAGCGGACCGTTGATCGCGGCGGCCAGGGGGCCACCGACCAGCGCGTCAGAGAAGAAGTCGTCTCTGGCCAGCACCACCCCGCCGGCCGAATTGCCGGTCGGGAACTCGGCCTGGGAGATGGCGATCGAGGTCCCGATGGCGTCGGTCCCGTAGATCTGGATGGGCAGCGGGGTCCCGGTGGAAGCGGTCGTAAAGCTGAGGATGGCGCCGGTGCCATTGCTGCACACGAGCTCGAAGTAGTACAGGGTGCTCGGGGTGAGGGTGGTCACGTTGATCGGCACCGACACCGCGGTAGACACCGCGCTGGTCACGACTGACCCAGTCGACGCCGCCCCGGTGAGGATGGACGAGGTGCCGTACAGGTAGTAGCAGCTCTGGGCGACCCCACCGGGATAGTCGGTCCCGTTCAAGGTGGCGGTCGTCGAACCAACCGGAGTCGCGGTCGAAGTCACGGCTAACCCGCTCGACGACGAGGTCGTAAAGCTGAGGATCCCACCGCTGCCATTGGTGCACACGAGCTCGAAGAAGTACTGGGTGCTCGGGGTGAGGGTGGTCACGTTGATCGGCACCGAGACCGCGTAGGTCACCGCGCTGGTCAGGACTGACCCGGTAGCCGCGGCCCCGCTGAGGACGGACGAGGTGCCGTACAGGTAGTAGCAGCTCTGGGCAACCCCGCCCGGATTGTCGGTCCCGTTCAAGGTGGCGGTCGTCGAACCAACCGGAGTCGCGGTCGTCGTGACGACGATGCCGCTGACGGGAGTCGCGATGAAGGAGACCGTGTTGCCCTGGACACCATTGCAATCCAACGCGTAGTAGTAGGTGGCACCCGGGGTGAGGCTGCCGACCCCGATCGATACCGGTTCAGTGCCGACCGACCCCGCCGACACCGATCCAGTCGTCGGGTCGAGGGTTACCGTGGGGTTGGTGCCGTAGAAGAAGTAGCACGTTTGGGCGGCGCCGCCCGTGACGACATTCCCGTTCAAGACGGCGGTCGTCGTGGTGACCGACGTTGGGGCTGTCGTCGTGACCGTCGTCGGCGGCGTAACGGCGGTGCCGACGTTGAACGGCTGGCTCACTGGTGGTGTCCCGACACCGCTCGCCTCCAGCGTGTACCCGGTGCCTGCCTTGTTCAGCTGACACCCGTCAGGGTAGGTGGCGATGCCTTGAAAAGCGGCCAAATCGAGGGTCGGCACGGTGGGGCAGGTGAGGGTCGCGGCCGACGGGTTCGAGTCCAGGGACAGGTCGACCGTTATACCCGAGTCGATGCCGCTGGTGATGATGTTGCCGTACTGGTCCTCCACCGCGACGGAAACCGGGAAGTTGGTGTTCAGGCCGACCGTCGAGTTGAGCGCCGGCGCGTTGATGAAGGCCAGCTTGAAATCAGGACCTGGAACGACGGTGAACGAAAGGCTGAAGCCGGGAGCGATGGTCCCATTCGAGATGTCGGACGCTTCCAGCGTGTAGGTACCAGCCACGTCGATGGGGCAACTGAAGGAGTAGACCCCAGAGGACATGGCCTCCGGGGCACAGATGAGGCTGGCGCTTCCCGGGCCACTGGCAATGGTCAGCTCCACGGTGTCGCTGCTGGAGGACCCGGTGGTCACGTGATTGCCGAAGGCGTCCTCGAGCCAAATGGTTGGGTCGAGGTCGCTTCCCGCAGTAGTCCCGCTTGAGGGCTCGATGTCGAACGCGAGTTGGGAGGCAGACGCTGCGTTGATCGTGAAGGCGCTACTCGTCCCACTACCCGTATCTGGGCTCTCCGTCGCCACGAGCTCGTACCCTGAGCCGGCCAAGTTCACCCAACAGCCGTTGAACGTCGTGGTGGCGGTCGCCGGGAAGGTGTCACCGTTCGCGCCAGAGCCGCCGCACGTGAGCACGGCCCCTGCTGTCCCGCCGCTGAGCGAAAGGGTTACGGTCGCTCCGGTAGAAATCGTACCGGTGATGGCTACCGCCGGCGTAGTGGTGAAGGGCACACCTGCCACCGTTGGGGTCGAAGGTTCAACTCCCGTTCCCGTACTAAATGACACCCCTACCGGGGTGACGGCGCCAACGGGCAAGGTGTTGAGACCAACCGCCAACGAGACCGCTCCGATCGTCGCCACAGTCACAGCGACGGTCACAAACTTTTTGGTGAGCCTGTGCATTTTGCCCGTACCCCTCTCGGAGGAACCTGAATCCCAGCCCTGGCAAGCCAATCTTGCCTTATCCAGCCCACGCATTACCAGTACCGACGCTAACGCGTCTGGCCAGCTCAGTCGAGCGCCAATAGGTGCCAATAGATAAGGAGGAGATAAGGAAGCCACCCCCCTTTACAGCGAGGCTTGAGCGACTTACAAAAGGGAGCAGCGGACGGTGGCCTCGAACCGACACTCGCCAAGCTGCGGCCTTTGGCACCGTGGGGCCGATACCATTGCTCCGGGGAACGTGGGGGCAAAGCGTGGGGGTCGCTGCCCCGCCGGAGCCGAGCGTCGACCGACGCTACGGAAGCAGCCGGGGGCGTCATCCTGGTCCACCGCGGCCGTTGGTCCAGCACCACCGCCTTAGCTGAGCCAAAGGCGGGCCTCCCCGGGCTAACCCACCGGCACACCGCACCACCCCCGCCGTCGGCCACCTCCCGGACTGGTAGGGCCTGCCCTACGAAAGCCGTGGGTTCCGCCAGACCTGCACGCCATCCACCTCGGTCATGAGCTCCAGGGAGGTCTGGGCGGCGTCGAAGCGAAAGCGGGTGGGCTTCTCGTTCTCGAGCACCCAGCCGGCCTCGTGGAGGATCTTGATGACCTCGCCGTCGATTAGCCGCGAGTGGGTGCCGATCACCAGCCAGCGGACGCGGGCGCTCAACGGCTCGACGCACCCGGCGCAGAGCTTGGCCTCCCAGCCCTGGACGTCGATATGCACAAGATCCCAGGTGGGCTCCCGTGAGAGCAGGTCACCGAAGGGGACGATGTCGACATCGATGAACTCGTCCATCGCGCCCATGTAGGCCTTGTCGCCCTGGTCCAGCTTCCCCTTCGCCTCTCGAACCGGACGCGCCCCGCCGGCGTTGGCCGGGTCGGCGATCTTCGGCCATCGTGCATGACCCTTCTCGACCCCGACGGCGGCACAGATCAAGGTGTGCGCCTCGGGGTCCAGGTCATTGTCGACGAAGTGCTGGCGCATGAGGGCAAAGCGCCCCGGATCGGCCTCCACGCCGAGCAGGCGCACCTCTTCGATCCCCCGCAGACGGGCGGCCCGGGCGCCTGCGACCAGCCACGGGCCCCAACCGGCCCCGAGCTCCATCGCCGCGAAGCGCCCGTGGCCCGCCGAGGCGACGGCCTTCAAGAGGCCGACCCACTCGACCGCCTCGAACAGGTCGTGCGGGACGGGTCGGCCCATGACCTGGCCGTCCAAGGTGCGGACCGAGTCCCAGAGAGAGGAGGTTCGGGTTCGGGTGCCGAGAAAGTCGGTCACAAATCCCGGCGTTGGCTCCGGATGGGCGTCGGTGAAGAGGTCGAACACCCACATGTCGTCGCCGGAATACCCGGCGTAGGTCTCCCCCGGGGTGGCGCTCGGCATTTGCGTCGCCTCAGCGGCGGTCGCTTCGGGCGGTGACGAAGGCTCGCCGTGTCGCAGGCGCTCTCGTGTGCCGGTGGCAATACGCGACAGCAGACGGGCCCGGATCCCTGCCCCGGTCCGGTCCCATGAACCCGGTACCGTTCGCGCGCGGGCCTGGCCCCCGGCCGGGCTCTGGGGGATCGGTTGGCCCGGTGGTGGCACGGCGGCCCGGCACGAGGCCAGCGCCCGTTCGAGTGACTGGACCTGGCGCTGCAGCTGCTCCACTGCCTTGAAGAGGTCCGACACGCCGAGAAAACGCCCGGCCCGGCGGGCGATCTTGGAGCGAATCATTCTTTTGACCTCGTCCCGAGTGCCGACACGGACAGCGTGCTCCCCTCCCGGCTCGTTCCGGTCCAGATGTGCGCGTTGACATTAGTTCTGGGAATAGAAGGCGCGGGCACTTCGGAGCCGCTCCAATCTGTCTGAGCTGGCGATCCGCCCGGTGGCTTCAAGCGTGAAGCTCGTCGCCGCCGAAACCGAGAGCCTCCTCAAACTGATCGAAGCCCCGGACCGGCGCACCGTCGAAGGAAGGCAGATGCGAATTCATCCGTTGTTTGAAGCGCCACATCGCTCGGGAGGTCTTCGCAGCACTACCGAGATCACAGGAGACCGAAACTGCAGCTCGTCGCGATCGCTTCGTCGAGTAACACCGTCAGATGACCCGACACATCAGACGTCCTGCGAACGGATACCTTGGTGAGACACAGGAGATCCAGTTGAAGATTCGAAAAAGACTTCGCTCTCACCGCTTGCTGCAACCGGTCGCCATTGCAGTCCTGACGACGATGAGCGTCGCAGGGGCCACACTCACCTTCGCTGGCACCGTTTCTGCCACTACTCCCGGAAACGTCACGCCGGTCGCGTCCAATGTGATCGGACTTCTTCCGGGGAGCTCTCCCTATGGCATCGTGGCGGGGGCGAGCGATCAGCCGGCTGCCAGCTGGGTCCTCGGGTTGAACGGTTACGGTGCCTCGCCGGCGGCCTGGACTGTCGGAGATTCCATCTATATCGCGGTGATGCCATCGTCTTCCCTCGTTGGGGGGGTCAACGACTACACGAACGAGAACTACGTCGTGTTCGCCAACACCCCGAGCGTGGTCGCGTCCCAGCCGACCCCGAGCCCTGGGGCGGCGTCCCCTTGTCTCTCCACCGGTTGCTCGGTCAGGACCGAGACCAACCCCAATGACACGGCGGCTGACTTCGCCGCAAATCTCCAGGACCTCCTCGTCATCACCTTGAACAACGCCCCGATGAACGAAACCCCATCGCCTTCGGGACTTTGGGACGTCGTGATCACGAACGTGAACTACACAACCGGGGCGAACACGTCGTCTGGTCCGATCAGCACCGGCAACGGAACAACCGACACGTCGACCTATGTCCTCGGGTCGAGCGCCGCCACCGGCGCCGCCGTGCTCAACGGCACGATTCCTGACAACGGCGTAGAAGCGCTTGTTGACGCCGCTCCAGTGGTTCCCGTCGTCCCAGTCTCTCCTCCTGGTTCCACGCCGCTCCCGAACCAGATCTACGGCACCGATGCCATCGGGACTTCGATCGCCATATCGCAAGCTGAGTTCCCGACCGCTACCTCCGCCCAGGCCGTGGTGCTGGCCCGCTCGGACTTCTTCTCCGACGCCCTGGCCGGTGGCCCACTGGCGGCGGCGGTCGACGGACCGTTGCTCCTGACCGAGGGTGCGCCCGAGAGTGCCAGCTTGGACCCACGTACCCAGGCGGAGATCCAGCGAGTGCTGCCGGCGGGCGGCACCGTCTACATCTTGGGTGGCGACCTCGCGCTGAGCCCCAACATCGACACCACCTTGCAGGGTCTCGGTTACACCGTGGTTCGGGAGGCCGGAGCCGACGAATACGCCACTGCGGTCGACATCGCCGAGCAGCTCGGCAACCCAACGACCATCTTCGAGGCCACCGGGCTCAGCTTCTACGACGCGCTGTCGGCGGTCCCGGCAGCCATCAAGGAGCATGCGGCGATCCTCCTCACCGACGGATCGACCCAGGCTCCTGAGACCGCCACCTACCTGGCGGCCCACCCAGGGGACACCCGATACGCCATCGGCGGGCCGCTGGCCGCCTACGGAGCCGACCCGACCGCCACCCCGATCTATGGCCAAGATCTGTTCAGCACGTCGGCTGCCGTGGCCGCCCAGTTCTTCCCCGACGCCGCCATCTTCGGTGCGGCGACCGCGTCCGAATTCCCCGACGCCCTGGGCGGTGGCGTGTACATGGCGACCGGTGGACGCATGGGAGCGCTCCTACTCGTGAACCCGACCGCGCCACTCCCGACTGAGATCCTCCCCTATCTGGCCAGCCTGGCCGTGGGAACTCAGGGCTACGTCTTCGGGGGTCCGCTGGCCGTGGGCGCCGATGTTCTGGCGGCGCTACAGGCGGCGGTCGGTTAGCGCCACCGCTCCCCTGACGGTCGGCGGTCCGGCTCGGGCGGGACTCGAACCGGCGACCGAAGGGTGACCGCTCCGGGGCCATGCCGTCCCAACCGGATGCCTGGCATATCGGAATCTTCGAATGGCTCGGGGGTCAGTTGCCGTTTGACACTCCGACCGGGGTGCAACCTCCTCGGACCGGTCGCCGAACGAACCGGCGGGAGGTAGCCGCTGGGCATTCCGACTTCTAGACGATGTAGCGCTTCTAGATGATGTAGCGCTCACGCAGCCCAAGGTCGGCTCGGGCGTCCTGCGTCATGAATGGTTGGGAGGCGACTCGCGGTGACGTAACGACCGCCGTGTAGGCCCCTTCACCGATTCGGCGAGGTAGGTACTGGTCCACGGCGAAGTACTTCTCCATGAACGCATCCAACGCCGGTCCTTCCTCGGCGGGGACTTCGTCGAGGAAACGGTCGTAGGCGGTGTGGTTGAAGGCCACCGCATGCGAGGTTGTCATGTTGGAAGGGCGTTGGAGTACCCGGCTGCCTTCCAAGAACGGGAATGATTGCGACCATACGCCCCGCCGAGATACAACAGATCCCACGGAAGGTCACCCAGGTCGTCAATAGCGGCTCCGACGACGGCCAACGTCTGATCGAGGAACACGGCATCGTCTTCGAAGATCAGGATGTTTTGATAGCCGCGATGACGAGCTTCGGCCACCATGGCCCGGAGAGACAGGGCGTTACCGAAGTGGTGGGATTTTCCCTGCGACGCCACGATGGCCGGGAACCGCTCGACCCGCCATCCGATGTCGAGGATCTTGAACCGCTCGGTCATCGTCTCCCAACGCTCCGGCTGACTGTCGAGGTTGAGACAGAAGATGCCGTCGAAGAAATTGAAGGGGTTGGCCATCTGGTGAGCAGCCTGGCTGAACAGGATCTCCGCCCCCTCGGGATTGAGGTGGTCTCGAAAATGCTCTTCCATCGGCGTGACATCCCAACCGACCTCAGCCCAACCGATGCAATAGTTGCGGACTCGGTCCAGCCACGTCACGTTGTACGCGGTTCCGTTCGGGCGGCCGAACCGATGCGCCCAAGCCAGTGCCGGCAAGCACATCACTCGCCCGCCGTTCTGGCGGATCTTCTCGTGGAGGTACCCCTCCTCGCCTCCGAATCCGCGAAAACGCGGATTGAGTCCTGGCCACGCGTCGCGTCGGCACGCGAATACGCCGAGGCCTTGCATATCGATCTCGAACGGCGCTCGGTCGGGTTGGTTGACCCGTTCGTCGGTGTCCCAGTGCCCGTACATTCCCTCGCCCCACTTCGGGGCAAAGTGCGTTGCTACGACGTTGGCCAGGCCGTCGTCCAGGAGCGGCCCCTGGACCATGTCGAGCGATGTGGGATGCGAGTCGAAAAACTTGAGTAGCGCCTGCAGCGCGCCGCGGCGCAACATCACGTGTGAGTCGACGCACATGACGATGTCGGCGTCCGCCTCGCGAAAGACGAGGTCGCGAACTGCCGTGCCCCGATAGCCCCGGAACGGGACATAGCGCAGATTGGGAATCGCCCCATCGAGAGCCTTGAGATCGGCGGCGGCTGACCCCTCCGGATGATTGTCGATCACCAGGAACGACGTCTCGTCGACGATCTCGGGGTGATACAAGCGGATGGCCTGAACCGTGAAGTACACCCCATCGAAGTCGTCGTAGGTCGACATCCCGACGCACAGTCGTCGATGCTCGCCCGGCGGGCTTGCCTCCGGAATCGGTCGGCTGGCCTCCTCCTTCGCCGCCAACTGACGAGCCAGGTCCTCGAGAAAGCGCCGAGCGTTCGTCACCAGAGCACCCTTCCGCAACACCCAACCCCTGCCCACACGGCTCCTAGAATGCCGCGCGTATGACCGACGAGAACACCGATAGGCCTGTCCGGGTCCCCGATCTCGAGGTCAGCGAGGTGGCGGACGGTCTGGTTGTGTATCAGGCCTCCCCAGAGCGCGTGCACCACCTCAACAATACGGCAGCGTTCGTTTTCGAGTTATCCACAGGGGAGCGAACAACCGAGGAGATCACCGAAGCGATGCGCGGGGCCTTTCGACTTAACGACCCACCGCTAGAGGCAGTTGTCGCATGCGTTAGACGGCTTCGGGAGAACCGCCTACTCCAATAACACGAGATATGTCTCGTCGCCCGTGCTGGATTTCATCTCTGGGACCTCCCAATCGCCGCCGCGACCAGTACTCCGCAGACGCCGAACACGGCCAGCATGGCCAGGGGACGGCCCAGCGCACCGACGGGCCCGACGATCGCGGTTCTGTACGCATCCATGGCCCAATAGCCCGGGGAGGCCGGGGCAAGGTGCCGGAGCCAGCCCGGCAGGAGCACGACCGGGACGAGCGCCCCGCCGAGGATCGTGGTGAGGATGGCGAACATGTCCCCACCGGCGCCGAGCTGGGCCGGGCTTCGGGCCAGCGTGGATGACGCGGTGCCAAGCAGCAGCACACACGCTGACCAGGCGAAGCCGCACGCGATGAGCGGCCACCAGCCGGTCTTCGGTCTGAGGTCGAAGACGGCGGCGGAGAACCCGAAGAGCGCCGCCTGTTGGACGAGGATGGCGCCGTACAGCGGTAGGGCTTCGCCGAAGATGATCTCCCCGAACCCTGCTGGGGTGGCGCGGAGACGGTCCCAGGTGTTCCAGGTCCGCTCGTTGAGCATGTGAGCGCCGACAACCTTGAGGGCGAACAAGGAGAACATGACCGCCATGCCGGCCGAGGCCTGGTCAATGCCGATCGTGGGGAGGCTGGGAACGAGATGCCCGAGGGCGCCGTACATCGGCCGGGTCACCGTGATGAGGAGGAGGGCCATGAAGACGTAGGCGACCATCGGGCCAGGGTCCCGAGACAGAAGCACCGCCTGGTGACGGACCTCCGCGTCGAGGCGGATGCCGAGGTCGCTCTCAGTCAGCTTCATGGGTCACCAGATGGCGATAGAGGTCGTCGAGGCTCGGGGGTTCCAGTTCGATGGAGCGAAGACGCCGGGACAACTCGGGATTCACCGAAAGCAGCGACACCAACAATGCGGCCGAGTCCCTCGAGGTGATGGTCATGTGATCGGAGTCGACGTGAATCTGGCCCTTCTCATACGCAGACATGTCAAACGGTGGTACCGGTCCCCCGAAACCGAGCACCGCACGACCCGGCACGGTGGCGAGCAACTCCGCCCGACCGCCTCGGGCCAAGATTCGTCCGTGGTCGGCCACCGCCAGGGTGGCATCGAGCACGTCAAGCTCAGGGAGGTAGTGGGTCGTGTAGACGACCCCGGCACCATCAGCGGCCGCCGATCGCACGACGGCCAACAGCGACTCTCGAGTGATCGGATCCGCGCCGACGGTGGGCTCGTCGAGAAGCAAGAGGCGGGGCCGGTGAACCATTGCAGTTGCCGCCTGTAGGCGTCGCTGTTGACCGCCTGAGAGGTCACGAGCCCGGCGGTGCAGGAACTCGGAGAGGACCAGAGCCTCAGCCAGCTCGTCGATCCGCCGAAGGGCGTCGCGTCGTCGCATCCCATACAGACCGGCAAAGACGAGGAGGTTCTCCAGCGCCGTCGCGGTGGGATACAGGGCCAGTGCCTGAGGAGCCAGGCCGAGCAATCGCCGGACTTGCCGCGGGTGACTCCGTGACACGTCGTGTCCCGCCACCGAAACCTCTCCGGCATCGAGATCGACAAGGCCAGCTACTGCCCTGGCAAAGGTGGTCTTGCCGGCCCCGTTGTGTCCGACCAGCCCGACGATCTCACCTGCCAAGACCATCAAGTCAAAGCCGTCGAGCGCGACCAGACCGTCGAAACGCTTGACCAACCCGTGCGCTTCCAGGAGCGCCGCACCCATAGCCGGTCTGGACTCGATCACTCGGCACCCGCCTCCAATGTTCGATACATATCTGTATCCACTCCATACAATCATGTATCGTGTTGTCCGTGTCAACCGTACGCACCCGCCCGACCCACGACGAGACCCGCCAGCGCCTCTTCGAGGCCGCCGCCCAGGTCTTCGAGGAGCGGGGCATCGGGGCGGCCGGCATCGAAGCGATCTCGGAGGCCGCCGGATTCACCCGTGGCGCCTTCTACTCCAACTTCGCCAGCAAGGAGGAGCTGATCATCGAAATGCTCGAAGACCACGTCGAGCAGACGGTGCAGCGCAACCTCGACCTGCTGGCCCGTCACCGCGACCCGGTTGACTTCGTGAGCGCCCTGCGAGCGGTCGACCGGAGTCAACAGGATCCTCTGGGCCGTTCGCCGCTGCTCCACATGGAGCTGATCCTCTTCGTGGCCCGAGCCGAGCGGCACCGGCCCGAGCTAGCCAAGCGGCTTCGGGCTCGCCGGGCGGTCATCGCCGAGATCATCGCGACGACCAACAAGGCCTCGGGCCACGGTGACCTGGTTGACCCTTCCTGGGCCGGCATGCTGCTGGCGCTGGAGGACGGCTTTCGCCTCCATCGGCTCATCGACCCCGCCACCACGCCGGCCGACAGCTTCTTGCGGGCCGTCAGCGAGCTGCAGCGGGCGATCGGGTTAGGCCCGGCTTAACCCGAGCTCTTCATGCGGAGATGCGGCGTCAACACTCTCCAACTCGATCCTGCGTCCGAGGTGTGCCAAATGGCGACCGGCGACGCCGCCGTGTTCTGTCGGCCGAGCATGACGCCGTGAGAGGCATCAAAGAAGATCACCTGGGCGGGTGATCCGTTCACGTCGCCGATGGTCCGATGAGCTTCCCAGCGTGCGCCGCCGTCATGGGTAGCCAAGAGCTCGCTCCGCGCGCCGGTCACAAAGGCGGTTGTTCGTGATGTCGCCGCCACATCCCCGAGGTAGCCGTAGGAAAGCGGACTCGAGATGCACCGGGACGTCAACGGTCCAACGCAGCTGCTCTGAACCGACCAGGTGCGACCCTCGTCCGAGGAGACCGCCATCGACTTGGGCTGGAAACCTGCACTCGGCTGTGCGGCGCACACCACCACCAAGGACCCGTCAGGCGCCACCGACAGCATCGCCGAGAGGGCGTCCAGGTCGCAGGGGACCTCCTCGGGCGCCCAAGTAGCACCATCGTCATTCGTGGACCACAACGGGACGACGTCAGACGAGCCATCCTGTGCGGGAGACGGGTTGGACATCAGGTAGGCCGATTCCCCGGTCACCCGGACGAGCCAGCTCTGGCCTTGGGCCGGCTCGAGCCCCAGCGCCCCGGTGGTCGCCGCGGCATCGGGCGGCTGATCTGACGCCGGCGACCATGTGCGACCGCCATCTGTCGATTCGAGAAGTCGAAGCGAGCACGTTGGCGGGGCGTTCGCCCCGCACTCGCCCTCCAGCAACCAGATCGAGCGGCCGATTGTGGAGACGGCGACCACCGTCCCAGGCTGTAGGTCCGGTTTCCAGGTGCGACCACCGTTGTGTGTCACGAGGAGCTTGGGTCCATAGAGGAACCCGTCGCCGTGCGTGTCGAACGTGAGAAACATCACCGGCGCGTTGTCGGCGCATGGCCACGACGTCGCGGTGCTGAGGTATTGGAAGTGTGCCCCGCCGTCTGTGGTCTTGGCGACCAGGTACCCGCAGGTACGAGAACCTTCCTCTTCAAACAGCCCATAGCCGACACTCGAATTGAAGAAGGTGATCCGTTCCAGTGCGGCGGTCGTCGAGCGACGGACTGAAGTAGCAGCGGAACTCGAAGATTGAAAACAAGCTGCCGATGACACGGCCGTGAGCACAATCAGCGCCCCAAGTGTTCGCCTCATGAACCGGAAGCGCATCGCGGCAGCGTAACGAAGCCTCGAACCCATCCTCCCCACCGGGGCCGCTGTCCTCACATAAACAACGAGAGGAGACGATGGGACCTCTAGTGGATGGTCAGCCGCATCATCTCCAGCCTTGGAGCGGGTCGTTACACCTCCAGCTACGCTGTCACCGTCTCGTCAAAACGAGCCGAGGGGCTTGCCTCCCACCCCGGGATGCGTGTCCTAAGAGGAGTTTGATGGCGGAATTATCACTCCTTGCTTCGCAGCGGAGCGGCCGTGTACATGAGCAAACGGTGAGCGGCCTCCCCCTGGGGATTTGACCATGACCGTGGATATCCCCATCCGCGCCCCCGGGCTCAAGGTTGACGAGGGTTCCGATGGTCTCGTCGTCCACCAGCATTCGCATCGGCGAGTGCATCGCCTCAACAGCACAGCGGCGATGATCTTCGAGTTGTGCTCCGGAACGGCGACGGTCACGCGGATCGCGTCTGCGGTACGGACTGCCCTCGATCTGGAGGCCTCACCTGCGGTCGAGGTGACGGCGTGCGTCGAGCAGCTGGCGGCTCAGGACATTGTGCGAATGGTCGCGCCAAGGCCGCGGAAGGTCTCCGAGCCGATTCGGGTACTTGCCTTCACGGCTTCCAAGGATCGTCCCTACTTCCTGCGACATTGCATTCTGCAAATGCGGAGTCAAACCTACGCCGTCGACCACGCGGTGTACATCAACGGTGCTGACAACCCTGGGAGGCTCTACGATGACCTTCTCGGTGAGCGTCTCTTCTTGCGGTTCGGCCCAAACATGGGGATGCACGATAACTACGTCCGCGCCATCGAGACAGCTCCATATGAGCGGTACGATCTGTTCTGCAAGATCGACGACGACGATGTCTACCATCTGAACTACATCGAGGAGGTCGTCGCCGATTTTGGTCGCGACCGATGGGACTACTCCGGAACACACTCCGATGGTCGCATCAACGGCAGCCGGTGGTTAAGCGACCAGCCCATGACAGGACTCGGTCTGAGTGACATGGACCGCTCCCTCGGAGTGAAAGAAGTAATGCCTCCAACTATGGCGTTCTCTCGGAGAGGGATCGAATGCATCCGGAAGCTCGACACCATTCCCGTTCCGGCGGAACTGGAATGGACGATGCAAGGAAACGAGGACTCGGTCTGGGTTCGGACTTTGGCGAGGTTGGGGACTGCGTCAGAGCGTCAGGGCCCAGTCAAACTTCAGCTACCACATCCATGGGACGAACATTTCGACTGGAGACTGGCTGATCACCGAGTAAGCCAAGCGCGGTTTCCCGGCTTCCCTGCCGCCTGGATCTCCTCGGCGCGCCGTTCGAGGTTGCGCGTCCGTCCACCCCGTCGCAGCGCCGACTCGATCTTGGATCCCGACAGCGTCCGACCTGCCAGGGCACGATCTAGCTATAGAGCTCGAGGCTCAGATGCTCCGAGTGCTCACCGGCCGGTGGCTCGGAGATCAGCCTGCCTTCATCGAGGTGGCTGATCCAGCCCCATTGGGGCTCTGGTCGAGCTCTGCCCGGAAGTTGCTCCGCGGCTCGCGATGCTGACGCACCAGCTCGGGGGTTTGCCGCTCGGAGTGAGCGCTGACTTGACTCGTGGCGGACCTTCGTGCGGATCGAGCGAGACCAAGGGTTGGCCGTGACGGATGGCGCGACGCTGCGCGGCAGCCGAGCCGGCTCGGTGCTCGGTGTGTTGGCAGAGAAGTGGCAGATCTAGCCGGCCGGCGTTGCATTCGCGCTATCGAGCACGGCCGGGTGAGACGGTCGTTGCGTCTTACTCGAAGGATCGCCCGAGAAGGGTGCTTGACTTTCGACGTTGGCCAACTGACTGCAGGTCTGAGGGACAGAGAGCTAGATGTCTCGATCAGCGTTGCCGCGTGCTCGTCACCACCCAGGGCTGGCCGAAGATCGCAAGTACCAGCGTCGTCGGCGCATTCGTCGTCGGCGAGCCACGGTGGCCTCGATCGTCCTGGCGTTGATCACGGCCGGCGTGCTGGCGGCCACACTGCCACAAACACTGAGCTCCCGGAGCACGGCGCCCCGCGGTTCAGCTTCCCGGTCTCACCCGCACCCCAAGAGAGCGATTCGCCCAGCCACGTTCCTCGGCTCAGAAGGCGTTGAGGCCCGTTGGGTGATCACGGAGAACGCCAAGCCGGGGACCACCGCATGGCAAATCACATCCCCGAGTGGAGCGGGTGGGATCGACGGCTATGCCTCGGCGGTCCAAGTCACGCAGGGCCAGGAGTTGACGCTTTTCGTCTCGACGGCCGCACCGAGCTATCAGGTGATGGCTTTCCGCATGGGCTACTACGGTGGGAACGGAGGGCGGCTCGTGTGGCAGTCGGCGACCGAGACCGGTGTCGTCCAGCCCTCCTGCCCTCTCACGGCGGGTATCAACATGATCCAGTGCTCTTGGGCCCCTTCGCTCCATTTCACGGTCTCGTCGAAATGGGTGCAGGGCGACTACCTGCTCAAGCTGGTGGGAAGCGGAGGTCAACAGAGCTACGTGCCGCTCACCGTTTGGGATCCAGTGAGCCACGCCACCTACCTCATCCAGAACTCGGTGCTCACCTGGGAGGCGTGGAACACCTACGGGGGCTACGACTTCTACGGTGGCGGATCCCCGGGAACGACCCTCACCTACGACGACCGGGCTCGGGTCGTCTCCTTCGACCGTCCCTACGACAGCTCCTTTGGCAGCGGTGCTGCCGACTTCCTCGGCGAGGAGTACCCGCTTGTACGTTTTGCCGAGCAGCATGGCCTTGACGTGACGTACGGAACCGACATCACGACCGCCGAACAGCCGACGCTGCTCGAGAACCACCGGGTCTTTCTCAGCCTTGGCCACGACGAGCAGTGGACGCTGGAGATGCGCAACGCAGCGATCAACGCGCTCTCTGACGGGGTGAACCTGATCTTCTTCGGCGCCAGCCCCGTGCTGCGCAAGGTGAGGCTGCAACCCTCGCCGTTGGGATCGGATCGCCAGGAGGTCAACTACCGTGACCCCCAAGAGGACCCGCTCTACGCGACCGACCCGGCTCAGGTGAGCCAGAACCAGTGGAGCCAGCCACCGGCGAACTGGCCGCCGAACGAACTCGTGGGCTCCACCTATCTCGGGTACGGGATCGACGCGCCGCTAGTCGTGAGCGATGCCTCGGCGTGGCTGTACGTCGGCACGGGCCTGAAGAGCGGGGACGAGCTTCCAGGGGTGATCCGAAGTGACTTCAACGGATACGTGCCGAGCAACGCCGATCCCCCCAATGTCGAGATCCTGGCTCACTCGCCAGCCACTCCCAGCACCGGCACGCCGGGGCATGCCGACACCGTCTACTACACCGACGCGACAAGCAATGGGGGTGTCTTTTCCACCGGCACCAACGGCTGGATCCCGGCGATGGGCTGTTCGCCTCCGAGTGCCACGTGTCCCGTGGTGGCACTGGACCAGATGACGGTAAACCTCCTCAGGCTCTTCGGCTTGGGGCCGGCCGGCATCCTGGAACCTTCGGTGGCCAACTGGCAGAGCTACTACACCGGCTGACAGCAGGCGCATTGGCATGCGACTTCACCTGAGACGCCAGGTGACGACACCCGGCCGACCCACTGAACCGCTCCGACCGTATGACCCACAAAGGCGTCGGAGCGGTCGGTGGGTCCAAGACGTGTTCTTGATCGAAGCCTCGACATCTTGGCCACCTCAGCGGAGCTGCCGGCAGCGGGGCGGCGGCCGAAACAAACAAGGTCAAGAGGGGGAAGTGGAGACGACGGGACTCGAACCCGCGACTTCCTGCTTGCAAAGCAGGTGCTCTAGCCAGCTGAGCTACGTCCCCAAGGCAAATTTTCGTTCGGACTTGATCGTCCTCACCCACCCTACCGAGCCATGCGCTCAACTCGTCGCGTGTTGGCGCAGTTCGCCAGCTCAACCCACTCAAGGTCCGACGCGTGGGTCGCCGCCAGGACGATTGGCGGGGCGACGCCGGCGTCGAACGCCTCCTTCCAGCGGGACGCGCACAGGCACCACCGGCCGCCGGCAGTGAGGCTAGGAAGCCAGCCTCGGGTTGCGGCGTGCTCAGGTCATTGCCGGCCGCCTTCGAGAACTCCAAGAACTCGTCGGTCATTCAGCGCGCACACCACGTGGACGCCGACATCGTCCGCTCCGTATTGCAGCAACCGCCCCTGTAGAAGCCCGTCAGGGCTTCGGCGCTGCAAAGCTCGAGGTCTTCACCCAGGACGTTAAGAGCCACGTCCTATTTCACCACGGGTCAACTCTGGTCCCGGCACGGCCGGTACCGAGATGCCGTCGGCATCGGAGTCGGCCACCTCGTCGCTCAATGGCCCGCCGACGGCCTTGTCGAACCTCTCCAGGTCGGTCGGCACGACGGCCTGTGTCGCGATGGCCGGTACGCCAGCAATCCGGCTCCTGCGGCGACGAAGCAGGTGACGGCGCCAACGGCAAAGGCTGACCCCGGGGCCCGAGACCGGGATCACCCACCCGATGCTGGGACCACCGACGGGCACCGATCCGAGAAACGCCAATCGGGGGCGTGGGTGCTGGGGCGCGGGCAGTAGCCTGCCCGGCGATGGACGCCCGCCTCTTCCTCGGCATGAACCCGGTCGACGACCAGCAGCTGCACTGGGATCTCGACGTCCTGCCAGGGCTTTCCACGCCCGGGGACTTCCTGTTCGGGGGATGCGGCCTGGCCGCGGGCATCGTGGCCATGGAGGGCGCCTCGGGGCGGCCGACGATCTGGGCCGCGGCGCAATACCTTTCCTTCGCACCGACCGGCAGCCACCTCGATCTCGATGTGGTGATGGCGGCGGTCGGACACCGGACGACCCAGGCGCGCGTGGTGGGGCGGGTCGGGGACAGAGAGATCCTCACCGTGAACGCAGCGCTCGGTGAGCACTCGGGGGCGCTCGGCGGCGTCTGGGTCGAGCCGCCCGCGGTGGACCGGCCCGAGAACTGCCCGGAACGAGGCTCCATCGGCGGAACACTCGCCGAGACCATCTTCGACACGGTCGACATCAGGCAGGCCAAGGGCATGTCGTTCGAGGAGATGATGAGGGGCGAGCCCCTCCAGGGGCCGGCCAACTCGGCGATGTGGGCCCGGGTGCCCGGTCATCTCGGACCCGAGGCGGCGGCCCTCGCCGTGTTTGGCGACTTCGTCGCCGGCGGCGTGTCCCAGGTCGTCGGGCGGCCCACCTATGGGAGCAGCCTCGACAACACCCTGCGGGTCGTCGAGCTTTCGCCAACCGAGTGGGTGCTCTGCGACATCCACATCTACGCGCTGTCAGGGGGCTACGCCCAGGGCCACTCGTTCCTCTGGTCCGAGGACGGACGCCTCCTGGCCACGGCGAGCCAGTCAATGTCGGTGCGGCCTGTCAGCGAATAAGCAGCTAGAGGACGTCGAGCGGCCGGGCACAGTTCGGCGGCATGCCACAATGCTGGACGGCAGATCCCGGCCCGGGGCGACTCGTAGGTGTCTGCTGGCACCACCGGGGCTATAGCTCAGTCGGTTAGAGCGCAGCACTGATAATGCTGAGGTCGCAAGTTCGATTCTTGCTAGCCCCACCGAAGATCAACAGCCCCACCAGATACTCCCAGGTAAAGGCTAATCCCCCTTTTCACCGGTCATACCGTGTGGTCCCCTCGGGCGACCGGCATCTCCCAGTCTGTGGTCGCCGTTCCCCCGAAAGCCCGAGCGTCGTAGGCGATCCAGTTCGGCAACTACGTGCTCGTCACCGAAACGCTCATTTCCTGCAACAGTGAAGCGCAGCTGCTCGGGAATCTGGCTCTCCAGGTATTCAACCAATACCTGTGGCATGGGGACCACTGTCCGCTCAGGGTCGGCGAAGAGCGCGCTCATCGCCGCTCTGTGGACATCCTCAAGAAAGGATGGTGGCGTCGGCTTCTCCGCCGAGTCTGGGGATCGGTTCACCTCGAGCAATTTGGCCCCTCGGACACTGAGGCGAGCGTCGGTCTTGTGGCCATTCAAGTGGAAGCAGCACCGTGGGCCGAGCGCCGTGGGGCGATCAAGGAGTGGAACGTCAAAACCATCCTGATTTGCGCTCCATCCAAGATGGCTCCTCTCTCCTGGCCAAAGCGCGAAATGGCAGTGGTCACCGCGTAATCCAAACTGGGTCGTGTGACGGTGATCGCCCCAGACCTCGTAGAAGCCCATCCAGAGCAGGCCACGGTGATTCAGGTTCTCTACGAATTCCGGCCACAATGCCGGAACGAACAGGTCATCTGCGTCCGCCCAGACTCGTAGCTGGGTCGGATCAGCGTAAGCGAAGAGGGTCGCTCTTGCCCTCGTCCATCCCTCCTGACGGTCTGATCGTATGAGGGTCACGTGAGAATTCGCGTTGGCGACAACCTCCAGATATTCAGTGCTTCCATCGGTACTCCCGTCGTCGTACAGAACAACTTCGTCAGCGAGCTCGAGGACCGTGGGGAGGCAGAGGACGACCGAGAGCAGGTCGTTCCAGACGGGAATCAGAAACTGGGTCCGGGGGAGGCCGTCAGTTCGGTCCGTTGGTGATCTCGGCTGTCGAACACTCGTGACTGTCTGTGAAGGGGGTCTTCTCGTCTCAGGCTTCGGGATTGCGCTGGTCATCGAGTCTGACGGGGGGACGCCGACGTCCTTTCAACGGAGGGCAGCAAGAGCCTGCGTCAGCAAAGATTAACAACCAGCATTCCCGCGAGGTAATGGCCCCCCTCGAACGGGGTCTCCTCGCGGCGACCCCCCCAATGAGAAAGACGCGCGTCGTTGGCTTCGGGATTCGTTCGGCGAAAGGTTCGACGTGATCGACGATCGCGGCATGAGCCATCATGTAGGTCCGCGGCAAACAAGATGTCAAGCACGACGCCACGACGGCGGTAGCGGTGACACCAGAGTGAACAAGCCAGTTGGTCTTCTATCTGGCGGGCCGACGACGCTTGTACATTACTTGGGTGAGAGACCCTTGCCTCTAATGGTTGCCGACGCCTTCCATCCCGATCTTCGCCGTGTTGCCCGATGGTTGCCGGCGTGACGCGTTCGGCATTCCTACTTGACAGCGAGCCTGATATTCCCGTTCAGCCCACTCGGTGGAGGGTGTTGTGGTCGGTGTGCGCAAACGGTTCGTCGAACTCGTTCATTCGCAGCATCGTGGTCTCGTCGTAGGACCAAGTGTCATCTCCAGACGAGACGCTGACCTCGTAGCTCAACGTGCTGGCGTTCTTGGCGAGGTACATGTTCTCTCCGATGCGGTACTGGGCACTGTCCTGAGAGGCCCTCAAGGTGAACTCGGTGGCATCAGCGGCGGCGATACCTCCGGCCAGCACCGTTATGCCTCGGGGGACGACGAATCCCCGCATTACCTCACCGGTCACTGCGTCCCATAGCCAATAGCCAACTTCTGTGTGGAAGGGGTTCTCTTCGTTCCCGCGCCACATGGCGCTCTTGTAATCCAGGCCATAAAGGTGCTGACTCCCGTTATCGACCGGGCCAAAGGGCTTGAGCGAGCATTTCTCGAGGTACGGGGTGCCGAGCACCTGGTTCTGGGCGTGCGAGAACGCCGTGTCGAGCCCACCCTGGCCTTCCCATTCACCGGCAAGCGCCCCGAGAGGGCCCCATTCGTTCGCCAATGCTCTGCTCCCATCCTCCGCGGTTAGGTCGGCCCCAGCTTATGCGGACACGTCGGTGGCGATTGGCCCGGCGCGGCGGCAATCAGTCGTGTATGTCGGCCGGCAGCGATCCCGTTGCAGGTGAGTCGGACCCCTACTCAGACGTCGCCGCCGCTCGACGCCCCGGTCACCGGACCTGGTCGCCAAGCTCACTTTGTGCCACGCGGTTCACCGGGAATCCCGGCGAGGGTGGCGGCGTTCAACTGGGGGTCCATTGATCTCCGTGGCGCCAGGAGGTGAGCCATGCCCGCAGTGACCGTTCACGACCTGCTCGTATTGCCGCGAGTCGAAGAATTTGACCCGATCCACGCGACCATCCGCCCGGTGGCCAGCGTGACCACCGCCCCATCGGGCTTCGAAGGCGAGGGCTTCCCGGTCCGGCGCGCCTTCGCCGGCGTGTCGCTGGCCGACCTCGACCCGTTCGTCCATATGGACCAGATGGGAGAGGTCGACTACGGCCCCGGCGAGCCCAAGGGGACAGCCTGGCACCCCCACCGTGGGTTCGAGACGGTCACCTACATGATCGACGGGATCTTCCAGCACCAGGATTCGATCGGCGGCGGCGGGATCATCACCGACGGCGCGACCCAGTGGATGACGGCCGGCTCGGGCATTTTGCACATCGAACGTCCGCCCGAGTCCCTGGTCGTGAGCGGCGGCCTGTTCCACGGCGTCCAGCTGTGGGTGAACCTCCCGGCCTCCTCCAAGTGGGCCAACCCCCGCTACCAGGACATCGAGGCCGCGGCGGCGGTGCTGTTGTCCTCGAGCGACGGCGGGGCCCTGGTCCGGGTGATCGCCGGCGAGGTGGCCGGCCACCGGGGGCCGGGTCTGACCCACACACCGATCGCGCTGGTGCATGCAACCCTCTCCCCCGGCTCGCGCCTCGTGCTCCCCTGGTCACCCCACTTCAACGCACTCGCCTACGCCCTGAGTGGGCGTGGGACGATCGGCGAGGAGCGGTGGCCCTTCGCGATGGGCCAACTGGCCATGCACGGCCCCGGGGACGCCATCGTGATCGAGGCCGATCAGAGCCAGGACGCCAACGTGGCCGCACTGGACGTGTTGGTGCTGGGCGGTGCGCCCATCCGCGAGCCGGTGGCCGCCTATGGGCCCTTCGTGATGAACACCCGGGCCGAGCTCGCCCAGGCGTTCGAGGATTTCTCGGCCGGGAGGCTGGGCACCGTTCCCGCCGAGCACATCGGGTCCTGACGCCCGCCACAGCTAGCTGGCGCCGCCCTCGGCCGCCCGGTGCAGGAGGAACGTGCCGGTCGCCCGCGTGAACAGCTCACCGTCGGCGCCCCGCACCGTCGCCTCGCCATAGGCGACCTGGCGGGCCATCCGGACCACCTCGCCCCGGAGCCGGTACGTGGTGCCCTGCGTGACCGCGCGCATGGTCTCGGTCTTGAGCTCGAGGGTGGCCCGGGCCCGGTCCCCCCGGGGCAGCCCGGCGTTGATGGCGAAGTTGATGCACGCGTCGAGGAGCAGGGCGTGGACGCCGGCCTGAACCACCCCGCCCAAGTTGCAGGCCAGCGGGGTCGGGGTAAACGATCCCTCCACCCAGCCGAGGTCCTCGCCGTCGACCCCGTAGACCTCGAGCGACCCGCCGACCTGGCCGATGATGGGCATGCCGCCGTCACCCAACCATCGGTCCATGTCTCGGGCGGCTCGGGTCTCCCCGGGCGGTTTGCCGGTGGTCTCGCTCATCCGAGCGACGCTACTCGTGGCCAGGACGAGGCCCGAAGGCCGGGAACTAGCATGGCGGCGTCTTTGGCTGGAGACTTCGCCAGCCGGTCGGAAGGGGAGTCCATGACCACCGCCGTCATCGTCGACGCTGTACGCACCGCCGGAGGAAAGCGCAACGGCAAGCTGCGGAACTGGCACGCCGTCGACCTCGCATCCGAACCGCTCAAGGCCCTCCAGGCCCGCAACGGGTTCGACCCGGCCCAGATCGACGACGTCATCACCGGCTGCGTGATGCAGGTCGGGGAGCAGTCCCTCAACATCGGGCGCTCGGCCGTGCTGGCGGCCGGTTGGCCCGAGTCGGTCCCGGCCACGACCGTCGACCGCCAGTGCGGGTCGTCCCAGCAGGCCGTTCACTTCGCCGCCCAGGGGGTCATCGCGGGTGCCTACGACATGGTGGTCGCGGGCGGGGTCGAGGCGATGACGCGGGTCCCGATGGGTGCGTCGATCGTCCGCGAGGTCGGGCTGCCCTTCGGCCCGCGGGTCAACGCCCGCTACGCGCCGGTCGGCGGTCTGGTCAGCCAGGGGATCGGCGCCGAGATGATCGCCGACCAATGGAACACCTCGCGCGAGGACCTGGACCGCTGGGGCGCCCGCAGCCAGCAACGGGCCGCCCAGGCCACTGCCGAGGGCCGTTTCGACCACGAGATCATCGAGATCCCCATCCGAGACGACGAGGGCAACGACACCGACGAGACCATCAAGACCGACGAGGGGATCCGGCCCGACACGACCGTCGAGGGCCTGGCCGCGCTGAAGCCGGCCTTCAAGGCCGACGGCAAGGTGACCGCCGGGAACTCCTCGCAGATCACCGACGGGGCGTCGGGGACCCTCATCATGAGCGAGGAGCGGGCCGCCGCCCTCGGGTACACCCCCCGGGCCCGGTTCGTCGCCTTCACGGTGACCGGGGACGACCCGGTGAAGATGCTGACCGCCCCCATCCCGGCGACCAGGATGGTCCTCGAACGGGCCAAGTTGACCATCGACGACATCGACGCCATCGAGATCAACGAGGCGTTCGCCTCGGTCATCTTGGCATGGGAGAAGGAAATTCACCCCGACATGAACAAGGTGAACGTGAACGGCGGGGCGATCGCCCTCGGCCACCCGCTCGGGGCCTCCGGCGCCAAGCTCCTGGCCACGCTGCTCAACGAGCTCGAGCGTACAAACGGCCGCTACGGACTGCTCACCATGTGCGAGGGGGGCGGCTTGGCCAACGCCACCATCATCGAGCGCCTGAGCTAAGGCCCCCCGAGGGGGTCAGTGATATCGGGTCGCCATGATGAAGGCGGTGAAGATGATCACGAGGCCCGCCACCAGGTACCAGATCGACACCGATCCCGGCAGCACGGTCAGGTAGTTGAGCAGGATCGTGAGCACCCCGAAGATCATCAGGAACAGGATCAAGGGCCCGAACCAGCGGGGGCTGTGGCGGATCGTCGTCGGGGTGGGCCGGGTGTAGCGGCCGCTTTGCTCGGCCGGGGTGTAGCGGCCGACCCCGCCGGATCCCGACGAGGCGCTCCTGGGGCTCTTGGTGGTGCGTCCTTCGGAGCGGCCCTTGCGTTGGGCGCGCCCGGGTCCGCTCGTGGTGGGAACCATGGGTCACGACACTAGCGATTGGCGGGCGCCCGTTACCATGGCCCCACCATGGGGTCCCGGGTCGTGCTCATCGACAACTACGACTCGTTCGTCTACAACCTGGTCCAGGAGCTGGGCGAGCTCGGCGCAGAGCCGGTCGTCTTCCGCAATGACGCGGTCGACATGGATGGCATCAGGGCGGCCCAGCCCGATGCCATCGTCGTCTCGCCGGGGCCCGGACGGCCCGAATCGGCGGGCATCAGCATGGAGGTCATCTCGACCTTCGCCGGGGTGATCCCGATCCTCGGGGTGTGCCTCGGCCACCAGTGTCTCGGCGAGGTCTACGGGGGCAAGACGGTCTCGGCTCCCACCCTCATGCACGGGAAGACCTCCCAGATCCACCACAACGGCACCGGGGTGTTCGCGGGCCTGCCGGACCCCTTCACCGCCACCCGCTACCACTCCTTGGTCATCGACCCCGAGTCGGTGCCCGACGTGCTCGAGGTCACCGCGAGCACGAGCGACGGGGTGGTGATGGGACTCCGCCACCGCACGTTGGCCGTCGAGGGTGTCCAGTTCCACCCCGAGTCGATCCTCACCCCCTGCGGGCCCACCCTGCTGGCGAACTTCCTGGGCCAGTTGGTCGCCTGACCGCCTAGGAGCCTGTTGAACAAAGGCTGGTCCGGGCGTAGTTTCGGACCTGCAAGTCCGGGCTATGTCCGAACCGAAGCGCCGGCATGAAAATGGGTTGAAGCCGGCCACCCTGGATGGGCTGTGCCCGAGGTGAGGTCCCATTTTTGACGACCCGGGCTTGCGCGTCTGGTCTCAGATGGGGAGTTGCCAGCCTCCGTCGTTGACCAGGCCGAGGTTGACCAGCCGGCGCAGATTGATGGCGGCGGCCCGATGGGACAGGCCAAGCTGATTGCGCTGCACCCCTCGGAACCTGACCCGGCGGTTGCCGTTGGAGACAAGCCAGGCAATTGACCGCTCGACCATGGGCCGCCAGCGTCGGTAGTCCTCGAGGCCGTCTGCTTCTCGCCACTGCCGTCGAGCCGCCACTAACTCGTCGTCGTGAGCTGTGATGTCCAAGTGCCGGCCATCGCGGGCGGTAGTACAGCGCTCTCGCAGCGAACAGCTGGCGCAGTTCGTTCGGAAGTTCGCGCCATGGCGCCTGATGGCGACGGTGACTTTGGCCGGGCAGGTGACTGTGCGTGCGGCATGGTCTATGACGAAGTCGTCGCGACCGAAGCCACCAGGGATCGCCGATCGTGAGGGGAAGGGCTTGATGACCTGGTGGTGACCGTGGGCGCGTAGGTGGGCCCTTGTCTCTCCTGACCCATAGGCCGAGTCGGCCAGGATGTCCAGGCCCTCAGGCTCTGCAGCCAGCAGATCGACCGCGGTCTTGGCGTCCGAGACGTTGGCCGGGGTGAGGATCGCCGAGGTGACAAGTCCGGTCTCGGGCTCCACCGCCACGTGCGCCTTGTAGCCGTCTCGATAGGTGGAGACGGACTTGTGCATGTGGCGGGTGTCTGGGTCGACGGTCGAGATGACCCGGTCAGGAGCCACCCGCTGGGCAATCCTCCAGGTCCCCTCGTCGTCTTGTTCGACGTCTTGGCCAGCGATGAGTGCCAGCAGCCCGAGTGCGCCGGAGGCTTCGTCGTCGATCGAATGCGCGTCGAGGGCGCTGAGCAGGTGCAGAGCGTCGGTGACCAACGAGTCCACCAACTCGGCCGTGGCCACGGGGTCGTCCCAGGCGATGAGGGGCTTGCCCGAGGCGTCGTAGTCGTGAGCGCCGAGGGGGACCTCGAGGGCTCCGGGAACCACCCGGCGGACCCGGCGGATGGCCGAGATCAGCTGGGTCACGGTGTCTTGGGTGGCCACGGCATCGTCGAGGAGTGTCGAGTCGAGGGCCCGACGGGTCTTGCCCTTGAGGACTCCGGTGGCATCGATCACCGCTCGCACGGCGTCGAAGATGCGCTCGGGCGCTTCGGAGCGGCGAAGCCTGGTCCGCCAATAGGTGAGCACGGAGAAGTCGAAGCCCTCGTCGGTCAGAGCGAGGCCACAGGCCACCTTCCAGCTGATGCGGTCTCGCAGTGCCCGGGCGGCGTCACGATCAGAGAGCCCCTCGAGGGCCTGGAGGACCATGACCGACGCCACCACGTCGGCGGGCACCGAAGGTCTACCGCGGCGCGACGGGAATAGGTCCTCGAACATCTCGTCGGGGAAGAGCTCTTGGCGATGGTCGGCCAAGAACGCCTCGACACTTCCGTCGGGAATGAGCTGGCGGCACAGCGCCGCCGCGTCGAGGAACTCACGGTTGGGATCGCTGTGTCCTTGCACCTGCCAATTCTCGACGATTGGCACCCAAATCGCGAGCACCAAACCGCCTATTTGTTCAACAGGCTCCTAGGGGAATGTGGTGGTGGTGGTGGTGGTCGGCAACGTGGGCAACACCGCGCTGCAGACGGTGATGGTGTCGGTGGCCGGCAGCGTGACCTGGGTTCCTGCCGACGGGCTCTGGGACACCACGTCCCCGTTCTGCGACGGATCGCAGACGGTGGTGCCCGCCGTGGCCACCGTGAGGCCCTGGCCGGTCAGCACCCCGGTGGCATCGCTCGAACTGTCGCCGATGACCCCCTCGATCACGACCTGACAGGGTCCCGACGAGATGACCAGGGCGACCGAGGTCCCCCGGGCGACCTGCTCGGGGCTCGACGGGTTGGATCCGGAGACCTGACCCGACGGGATCGTGTTCGAGCACGCCTGGCTCTGGGCCCCGACCGACAGGCCCACCCCGGCGAGCGCGCTCGCCGCCTGGGTCGGGGTGAAGCCGTTCAGGTCGGGGACCTGGACCTGGTTGGTGGGGGTGAGGAGCGAGAGCACCACCGTCGAGCCGCGCCGGACCTTGGTGCCCGAGGTGGGGCTCTGGTCCAGCACGACGTTCTGTTGGCCGCCCGTCGAGACGAACTTCACCTTCGGGTTGAGCCCGTCGCTGGCCAGGAGTGCCTCGGCGCTGTCGAGAGAGAACCCGACCGTCTGGGGGACGACGACCTCCGCTTCGCCCGCACTGACCACCAGGTTGACCACGGCCTTCTTGGACACGTGGGTCCCGGCGGGCGGGTCGGTGCTGAGGATCGTCCCGGTGGGCGCGGTGTTGGCCTTGTTGGTCGTCGTGCCGATGACCAGGCCCTTGGCCGTGAGCGTCGCTTCGGCCTGGGCGACCGTCTTTCCGACCACGTCGGGCAGGGCGAACCCTCCGGCGAACGTATCGACGAGCAGATAGGCGACGACGGCCAGGGCGGCCAGCAAGATGACCAGCAAGGCCAGCCAGCCCCTGCCGCGGCGGGTCTCGGTGCCCGCCGGCCGCCGTCGGATGGTGCTCCGGGGAACCGGTTGGGTCCCGGGCGTCGTCCCGACCGCCTGGGTCGCCCCGACGGCGCCCATGACCCCGGTGATGTCATTGCCGGTCAAGGGTTCCGCCTGGACCGGCTGGCCCTCCAAGAACCGCAACAGGTCGGCGCGGAATTCATCGGCGTCGGCGTAGCGCTGGTCGGGCAGCTTGGCCATGGCCTTCATCGTCACGGACTCGAGCTCCACCGGCACCGTATCGAGGAGCTCGCGGGGCATGGGAGCGATGTCCCGGACGACCTTGGAGGCTACCGAGACCGGGGTGTCCCCGAGAAACGGCGGCCGGCCGGTGAGCATCTCGAACAACACGACGCCCAGCGAGTAGATGTCGGTGCGGGCGTCGACCCCGATCCCCTCGGCCTGCTCGGGTGAGAAGTAGGTCGCCGTTCCCATCACCGCGCCGGTCTGGGTCAGGCTCTCCTCGGTGTTCACGGCGCGGGCGATCCCGAAGTCGGTCACCTTCACCTGACCGTCCTCGGTGATCAGCACGTTCCCGGGTTTGATGTCGCGGTGGACGACGCCGTGACGGTGCGCTGAGCCGAGCGCCGCCGCCACCTGGGACGCGATGTCGGCCGCCCGGGCGGGGTCGAGCGGTCCCGTCTCGCGCAGCACCGCCGACAACGCACGCCCGTCGATGTACTCCATGACGATGAAGTACGAGCCGGTGTCCTCGCCCCAGTCGAAGACCGGCACGATGTTCGGATGGGACAGCTTGGCGGCGTTCTGCGCCTCTCGCCGGAACCGCTCGACGAAGGCCCGATCGACCGAGAGCTCGGGGAACAACACCTTCAGCGCGACCGGGCGGTCGAGCAGACGGTCCTGGGCCCGATAGACCTCGGCCATGCCGCCCCGGGCGACCAAATGGGTGAGCTCGTAGCGGTCCGAGAAGACGCGGGGTACTTCGACCGGCTCCATGGCGGTCAGAGCCTACGCGCCTGGGCGTGCCGTGAACGGCGAACGCGAGGGCAAAAGAGCTGGTTCGACCCGGTGATCATGCGCCCGGTATCGCCTCCAACATGGTCCTCACAATCGGCCCGGCAACGATGGCTCCGGCCGTGGAGAGGCTCTGGTAAGGGACGACAACGGCAATCGCGACCGCTGGGTTGTTGGCCGGAGCGAACCCGATCATCCAGTCCTGCACCGAGGTGATGGTCGTGCCGGCCTCGATCTCGGCTGTGCCGGTCTTCACGGCCACGTTGAGCGATCCCGGAAACCCGACTCCGGCGGCCGTGCCCGAGGTCGCCACCGCCTGCATCAACGGAATGACCTCTTGGGCCGCCTGCGGCGTCATGGCCTGCTTCCACACCCGTGGCTCGTAGGTTTCGATCACCTGGCCCTGGGCGTTGGTGATCTTCTCGAGGAGGTGCGGGACCATGACCGCCCCCCCGTTGGCGATGCCCGCCGCCACCAGCGCGTTCTGGAGCGCTGTCGCGAGCACGTCCTGCTGCCCGAAGGCGGAGTAGGCCTGGCCCGGGATGCCGACGCATTGCGGAGAGGCCGGATTGCATCCCGCACTCATGTCCGCGGCGGTCGGGTACTGGGAAGGTTGGACGATGTGTCCGGCCGGTCCACCGTTGGGGTCGATGTCGAGCGGGGGTGAGGTGTCGAACCCGAACAGCGAAGCCTGCTCGGCCAGGTTGTTGGCGCCGAGGAGCAGTCCGAGATCCGCGTACCCCGGATCACAGGACTCGGGAAGCATCTGGACGATCGTTCCGCCGCACGGGTTGGCGAGTGTCGGGGTGTCGGCGTCGTTGCAAATCACCTTGTTTGTATCTGGAATGGGGGGAGTGCAAGCCATGACGGGATAGTTGTAGGTGGCCAGTGAGGGATCGAGGTTGTAAATGGCGGCCGTGGTCACCACCTTGGCCGTCGATCCCATTTGGATCGGGTTGTAGATCGCGATCGGGTACAGCGGCTTGAAACCCTCGGCGTCGGGCTGGCTGTCCGCGTAGAGAGCCGCCTGGGCGGTCTTGTAGTCGGTGGACACGAGCGGCGTCGGGTCATAACCGGGATTCGACGCCATGGCCAAGACCGCACCGGTCTTCGGATTGAGGATCACGACGGCGCCATCTTTGTTGGGTCCCGATACGGCCTGGAGCTCTTGAGTGGCGAGCTGCTGCAGCGCCGGGTCGATGGTCAGCGTGATGTCGTCGGTCGTCGGTGGTGGTGGCGACAGCAGTTGGCTCAGCGTCTGGGCCGACTGCTTATGAAGCGCCAGTGCATCGCTGTAGTACCCCTCGACCCCGGTGTCGCAACCGATGACCGGGTCTGGCGAGCACACCCCCACGATCTGGGAGAAGAGCGAACCGCCCGCGGCGGTCGGGTACACGCGTTGAAACTGGTAGGTGTCGGCGCCCTTGGGGGCGATCCGTACCGATTGCGCCAACAACGTGCCGTCGGCGGCAAAGATCGTGCCCCGGTCGTTGTCGAAGTCCGGGGCTCTGTTGACCGGATTGTTCTTGGACGTCGCCAACGCGGAGGCCTTTCGGAACTGGATATTGGTCAGCTGGACGATGACCAGGCCGAAACACAAGATCAACACCACCCCCAGCCACCGGATGCGGCGACCCATTTACCCCTCGCCCAATGGCAGCGAGTTCTGCTGCTCGATGAACTCTTGGTGCAGGTTGGCGATGTACTGGGCCCCCGCCTTCAATGACGGCTCGTTGACCGTCTGGCGGAGGTCAACCAGCCGGAACGGCAGCACCTCGGACGTTGTCACACCGGTCACGTCCAACAGCCTCGGCTTGAACCCGAGGAACCCACCCTGACGGCCCTGGTAGACGGCCAGATGTCCGTGGTCGATGGCGACGTACCAGTTGTCCATCGAGTACCACCGCACCACCGCGACGCCGCCGGCCGGGACCGCCAGGACCAGCAGGAAGAAGAGGATGACCCGCACCGTGACCCGCCGCGGCAACCCGAGGCGCCGACGCCGCTCGCGTCGCGACTCCCTCTGCACGGGCGCGACCCTCTTCTCCTCGGCGGCGCGTCGCAACGGCGGCGGCAGGGTCTGCACGCCCATTGGCATGGGCGACGCGACAAACACGTCCCCGGCCGTCCCGTTCGTCATCAGCCCCGAAGCCGCCGGGGTTGGGGTGGCTGGAGCGGCCGGGGTTGGGGTGGCTGGAGCGGGCGGGGCCTCGGTGATCGGCACGGCGGCCGTCGGCGGCTCTGTCTTGACCACCCCGTTCGGCACCAAAGGGGTCGCGGCGGCCGAGGCCGGGGCGACCGACGGGGCGCCCTGTGCGGTCGGCGGGTTGATGACGGGATCGGCAAGCGACACCCGCGAGACGATCGTGGGCCCGGCGCTGCCCTCCTCACCTACCAGCACGTCGACCACGACGACGGTCACGTTGTCGTTGCCGCCGTGCGCGTTGGCCCGGTCGACAAGGGCCCTGGCCGCCTTGCGTGGGTCCTTCACCGAGTGGAGGACCTGGCTGATCTGTTCGACACTGACCTCGTTGGTGAGGCCGTCGCTGCACAGCAGCAGGCGGTCGCCGCTGTGCACGTGCAACTCCCAGAGGTCCACCTCGACGTATGGCCCAACCCCGAGCGCCCTGGTGAGAATGTGCCGGTGGGGGTGTACCTCGGCCTCGGCCTCGGTCATCTCGCCGTGCCGCACCCGTTCCTCGGCCAGGCTGTGGTCGGCGGTCACCTGGTGTAGTGATCCACCCGACATCAGGTACGCGCGTGAGTCGCCGACGTTGACCAGGCACATGACGTCCCGGCCGTCGGGGCCAACCGTGAGGCCGGCCGCCGTGAGTGTGGTCCCCATGCCGCGCAGCTCGTCCACCCGAAGGCTCTGCTCCCAAATGGCGCTGTTGGCGGCCACGACGGCCTCGCGCAGGCCGGCGATCGTCGGGTTGTGCTCGTAGGCCGACTCCAGGGTCTGGATGGCCACCCGCGCCGCCACCTCTCCGCCGACGTGGCCTCCCATGCCGTCGGCGACCGCGAACAGGGTGTCCCCGGCCGACGCCCGGTCTTCGTTGTGGTCTCGGACACGACCGACGTCGGTCGCCACCCCGGAGCGCAGGACGGTCACCGGCGCACCTCGAACACGGTTGCCCCGATCTGCAACAGGTCGCCCTTGGCCAGCCGCGACGGCTGGGTGATGCGCTCTGAGTTGACGAACGTCCCGTTGGTCGACCCGAGGTCCTCTACCCAGATCTGCCCGCCGCTTCTGTACAGCCGGGCGTGCACGGTCGAGCTGTAGGAGTCATACGTGGTCGGGATGGCGCAACCGTTCGACCGGCCCACGGTCAGCTCGCCGTCGAGCTCGTAGACGGTGCCCTCGTGCTCCCGGGGCTCGATCACCTCGAGGCGCAGCTGCTTGCGGGACCGGCTGTCGCGCGGGCGGCGCTGTTCGTCCTCCTCGGCCCGCCGATCGGCCCGCCGCTGGGCTCGAGTCGGACCGGCCGGTCGGACCTCGACGAAGACCGCCCGGATGACCCGGAGGAAGAAGAGGAAAATCAGCGCGACGACCAACCACTGGAGCGGTCGAACGATCGCGGAATAGTCGGTCCCTACGATGAACACCGGGGACTCACCGTCACAACATCTCAAAGACGAGGGTCGTGGAACCTACGGTGATGTTGTCGCCATTGGCGAGGTACTGCTCCCTGATCGGCACCCCGTTCAGCTTGGTGCCATTGGTGGACCCCAGGTCGCGAACCACGAAGGTTTCGTTGACCCGGACCACCTCGGCGTGCCGCCGGCTCACGTTCGGGTCGCTTAGGACGACCGCGGATTCGGGCATCCGGCCGATGACCACCGGCCCGGACTCGATTTCGACCCGCCCCCCGCCCGGGAGGACCAGCTCCGCCGGGGCCATCCCATCGGGGCCCTCGATGACCTCGGCGGCCACCGTGAACCGCCCGGAGCGCAGGCGGGGACCCTCCAGGATCTGGACGTCGATCGGGCCCACGAACGTGTACTGCTCGTTGCGGGCGTGCTCCCGGGCGGCCTCGGCGAGCTCCCTGACCAACGCGTCGAGGAAGTTGGAGAACCGGTCGACGTCGGGCTTGGCCAAGGTCACCGAGAAGGAGTTGGGGGCGATGAGCCCCCGGACCCCCACCCTGCGGTGAAGGTCCATCTCTCGGGTCAGTCGACGGCCGATTTCAACCGGCTGCAGATTGCTTCGGAAGGGCTTGGCCAACGTTCCTTCCACAAGACGCTCGAGTCGGTCCTCGAACTGTTGGAGTCCCATGGTCCGGGATATCCTACCGGCCGCACGCACGAAACCGGGCCCGGGAACCCCTGCTTGCGCTGGTCGCGAGATGGAGTCAACGTCGGCCCTTGAGTAGCCTGAGCCGCTCCGGGGCGAGTGGCGGAATAGGCAGACGCGGAGGATTCAGGTTCCTGTGTCCGAAAGGATGTGGGGGTTCAAGTCCCCCCTCGCCCACAGGAAGGCGCTGGTCAGGGTGGCCGTCTCGGCGGTACCCGCGACACTGGGTGAGAAGGCGCCGCCGGTATAACCGCACGGGCGAACCGCCCGATCCCCGACGGCTGAGAGACTCCCCGACGAGGCGGCCAATACCCCCTACCGATGCGAGCAGTCGCGCTGGGGTGTCGGGGGCGGCGAGACGCCGCCGCCTACCCATCTGTCTGGTCACCCGGTCCTGGCGGCCGAGGACACCACCAGATCACGACACGGGGCTCGGACGCGACCTCACTCGCCCAACGGGGTGGAGAACCACCACCGGTGGTTCTCGGGGTCCCGGGCACCGTACTCTCGCAAGCCGTAGTCCTGGTCGCTCGGCGGGCGGTCAATTTGGGCGCCCGCGGCCTTGCTGCGTGCGTAGTGGCCGTCGACGTCCTTGACGATGACCTCTAATCCCCCGTGGGACTGGGTCGAACCGCGTGGTGACACCATCTGGTGCTCTTCGGTCACCGCGTGCAGCCAAACGGCGGTGTCCCCCATTCGGACTTCCCCGTGGATGACAGTGCCGTCATCCATTCGATGGAGACCTCCCGACGTGAAGCCGAATATCTCCACCAAGAAGTCATGGGCTGCCTCAATGTCCTCATAGACAAGGACGGGAATGATGCGAGTCCGTGCCATTGTGCCCCGTTGAGTCGTCATGTGGTCAGGCCACGCCGCCAGCACCGCGTACCGCCGACTCATGGACGGATCGATCCGTTTCCCAGCGGGTGAAGACGGCGTCACTCGTCATGGGCCATGATCGCGCGCTGCAGCTCGGAGCGGGCTGGGGCCGCCTCGCCTCTCAAGATCTCTTCTTGGAACGTCGTCAGGCACTTCCTGACGTGTTATAAGGTAACGCCTGACACCGGAGGTGATCATGTCCGCCACCAAGACCGCCATAGCCAACTGCTCGTTCTGCGGGAAGCCCAACACCGATGTCTCCACCCTCATCGGCGGCCCCGGCGTCTACATCTGCGACGGGTGCGTCTCGCTCTGCAACACCATCCTCGAGACCAAGCCGGCGACCGGTCGCCAACCGCTCCCCTGGAACGGCGACATGACGTTAGAGGAGCTGTTGGCCCTGCTGCCCAACGTCGCCGCCGCGGGAACCCAGGTGGAAGAGAGCCTCGTCGAGTGGGTCCGCAAGGCCCGGGCGCTCGGGGCGACCTGGGCGCGAATCGGGGAGACACTGGGCATGACCCGGCAGTCGGCGTGGGAGCGCTTCTCCGGTGAGCAGTGACGTGACCCATCGGGGCGGCGGAGGCGGGCCTCGCTACACCCACGGGCACCATGAAAGCGTCCTTCGCTCGCACCGGTGGCGCAGCGCCGACAACTCGGCCGGCTATCTCCTCCCCCACCTGAGCGCGGGCACCTCGGTGCTCGACATCGGCTGCGGACCCGGGACCATCACCGTCGACCTGGCCGGCCTGGTCGCGCCGGGCTCGGTTGTGGGCATCGACCGCTCGCAAGAGGCCGTCGACGCCGCCCGGGGCCTGCTCGAGGGGGCCTCTCATGTCTCCTTTGAGGCCGGCGACCTGTTCTCGATGCGCTTCGCCGATCGAAGTTTCGACGTTGTCCACGCGCACCAGGTCCTCCAGCACCTGGACGACCCGGTTGGTGCTCTGGTCGAGATGGCCCGGGTCTGCCGGTCCGACGGCCTGGTGGCGGTCCGCGACGGCGACTACGCCTCGATGACCTGGTACCCCGAGTGCCCCGAGCTCGACCGGTGGCTCGACCTGTACCGCCGGACCGCCCGGGCCAACGGCGGGGAGCCCGACGCCGGCCGGCACCTGGTCGCGTGGGCCCGGGCCGCTGGGTGCACCGACATCACCGCCTCGGCCTCTACGTGGTGCTTCGCCACCCCCGAGGATCGGAGATGGTGGGCCGAGACCTGGGCCGATCGCATCACAGTGACCGAGTTGGCCGCCCGGGTACGCGAGCTCGGCCTGGCCGAGCAAGACGAGCTGGACGAGATCGGTCGGGCCTGGCTCAGATGGGCCGACGACGAGGACGGCTGGTTCTCGATGATCCACGGCGAGGTGCTCTGCCGGCCGGGGTGAACCGACTCAGGTGGGCGCGGTCTCCTCGCCGAGCTCGGCCGAGATCGCCACATCGAGCGAGTAGTCGACCGGCACCACGATGAGCGACGCCTCGTCGAGCTCAAGGAAGCGGGCCAGGCACTCGGCGAAGTGGCCGGCCGACGTGGCCCGGGCCGCCGGCAACCCGAAGGAGTTGGCGAATCCCACGAAATCCGGATTGGTGAAGTCGGTCCCGAAGTGACGGCCGAATTTGCGGTCCTGCTTCCACACGATCGAGCCGAACTGCCCGTTCTCCCAGACCACGTTGACGAAGGGGGTCCCGAGGCGCTTGGCCGTCTCCAACTCCTGGGCGTTCATGAGGAATCCGCCATCACCGGACACCGCCACGACCCGCCGTTGCGGCATGACGAGCTTGGCGCCGATCGCCGCAGGCACTGCGAAGCCCATCCCGGCCAGGCCGTTGGCAATCAGCACGGTGTTGGGTTCGTGGGCCGGGAACATCCGTCCGATCCACAGCTTGTGGAGCCCGACGTCGGACACGAGCACGTCGGTGGGTCGCATCGCCCGGCGGAGCTCGAGCAGGATCCGCGGCGGGCGCATCGGGAACGCATCGTCGCCGGCGGCTCCGGCAAGAGTAGCCGCGACCGCGTTGGCCAGGCGGGTACCGCGCACCTCGGGACAGACGCCGGGACACCGTTGCGCGAGCGTCCGCAGGGTGAACCCGACGTCCCCGACCAGCTCGACCTCGGGAATGAAGTGGTCGTCGATCTCGGCCGGCGACGAGTCGATGCAGACGATCCGCTTGTCGCATCGCGGGTTCCAGTACTTCGGCGCGTGCTCGACCAGGTCGTAGCCGACCGCCAGCACCAGATCGGCGTCGGCAAACCCGACCATCTCGTAGTCGCCCGCCTGAAGCCCCACCGCACCGAGGGCTCGCGGGTCGTCGGCATCCAAGAGGCCCTTGCCCATGAAGGTTTCGGCGACCGGCACCCCCGTGCGGGTCGAGAACTCGCGCAGCGCGTCCCAGGCCATCCCCCGCACCACGCCGTTGCCGGCAAGCACCACGGGCCGATCGGCCGACCGCAACAGGGTCGCCGCCCGATCCAGGTCAGAGTCGGCCGGCCGAGGATGCACCACCGCCGTGCGCGGCAAGGGCGCGGCCGATACCGGGGCCGCCATCACGTCCTCGGGCAGCTCCAGGTGGGTCGCGCCGGGTTTCTCGGATTCGGCGACCTTGAACGCCTTGCGAACGGCCTCGGGAATGATTCCGGGTCCCGACACACGGGCATTCCACTTTGTGATGGGGCTCATCAGCCGCATCACGTCGATGTACTGGTGCGAGTCCTTGTGCATCCGCTCGAGCCCGCTTTGCCCGGTCAGCGCGACGAGGGGCGCCCGGTCCAAGAACGCGTCGGCGATCCCGGTCACCAGGTTCGTCGCGCCAGGCCCCAGAGTGCCGAGGCACACGCCGGCCCGACCGGTCAGCCGACCCTGGACGTCGGCCATGAACGCCCCGGCCTGCTCGTGACGGACCGGCACGAACTCGATCGACGAGCTGTCCAACGCATCGGAGACGTCAAGCGTCTCCTCGCCCGGGATTCCAAAGACCCAGCGGACTCCCTCGGCCTCGAGGCACCGTACGAGCAGGTCCGCGGCCCGCTCGGGTCCTTGTCGGTCGGGTGATTCACTCTCGGCGGCCTGTCCTGCCACGTCTCCTCCATTCCCGATGGCATTCCCGCCGGCGAAGCGGCCTTGGCGACGCTCACAACCGGCCCCTCGGGCCGGGTTCGGCGGGGATGGTGAGCGAACGAAATGGCTGGTCAGGCAGTACGCTAACTGCGACCGTCGGACGACGACCAGACCGTGGGAAATGACGAGGTAGACCGTTGATCCTGCACCGTGACGGATCCGTCCGTCGCATGGGGACTGAAGCCAAGCCCGCGTCCGTTCCCGACCTGTCCAGGGTCCTGCGCCAGGCCCGGACCGCCCGCGGACTCGACCTCGCCGCGGTCAGCCAGCACACCGGGATCCCCCTCGATCAGCTCCAGGATCTCGAATCGGGCACCGTCGACCGTCTCCCCGATCGTGTGGCGATTCTCAAGGCACTCAGCCAGTACGCCGCGTTCTTGAACCTCCCCGGCGACCAGTTCGTGATGGTCCTGGTCGAACACTGGCCCAGCGCGGTGAGCAGCGCGCCACCGGTGGTGGTGGTGCATGACGGGCCGCCCAACGGCAATCGGGCCACCGACACCGCCGTGAAGACGCTATCGCCGCCCGCCGCGCGTGCGCCAGTCGACGATTTGACCACGCGAGCGGTGCCACTATCGGTCTCGGCGAGCACCGGGCGAACACCCTCCATCGACCTTCCCGTCTCCCACGGCCGCTACAACTCGACCGCCCAGGTACCGGTGGTGATGGCCGACACCGGCGTCACCCCCGCGGTGAGGCCCGACCCGATCGACGGGTTGGGCCTCGTGTTCGTCCGTGCGCTGGTCATCGTGACGGTGCTGCTGCTCGCGGTGGGCACGGCCTGGCTTGTCATCAACCGCGTGCACCCGCAGTGGCTGGCCCAGCTGCACATCCCCTACACGAGCAAGGGGGCGGCCGGCTCTCCCCCGAGCACCATCACCAAGCCCACCACGGCGGCTCACAAGTCAACACCGCCCCCGACGGCCGCGCCGGCGCTGCGGCTGGTGTCAGCCAACGCCAACAGCGCCAACTTCTCGGTGAGCGCAGCGGTGTTCGACGTCCGCATCAGCGCGAGCGGCGGCGCCACCTGGGTCTCGATCAGCGGACCACTCAGCACCAAGCCCGTGTTTGAGGGAATCCTCCAGAGCGGCCAGACGCATCTCGCCACGGCAAACCACCAGCTCACGGTGCAGATCGGGTCGACCGCGGCGCGGGTGGCCGTCCAGGCCGACAATCACGTGATCGGGACCTACGTTCCCCCGGGGGCTCCGTTCACGATGACGTTCACCACCAAGTAGCAGCGGCGAGCCGGCCGCGCTCAGTCCTGCTCGGCCGCCACCGGGGTCACCGCCGCTACGGCCTGGCCCTCGTCGAGGTTCATGACGCGCACCCCCGTGGCGTCGCGACCTTGAGACGCGATCTCGCGCACCGACATGCGGATGACCACGCCGCCTGAGGAGACGAGCAAGATGTCCCCCTCGTAGGGGACCATGAAGGCGGCCACCACTCGGCCGCGCCGGGCGGTCAGCTTGATCCCCCGGACCCCCTGGCCGCCCCGGGCCTGACTGTGGAAGCGCTCCAGCTTGGTGCGCTTGCCGTAACCGGCGTCGGTGACCATGAGGATGTCCACGTCGTCACGAGCGACGTCGCACGAAACCACCTCGTCCCCTTCGCGCAGGCGGATGCCGCGCACGCCGGCCGCGTCTCGTCCCATCGCCCGCACATCGTTCTCGGAGAAGCGGATCGTCATTCCCGAGCGGGTCACCACGAACATGTCGTCGTTCCCGCTCGTGGCAACGACGTGCATGAGGCTGTCGCCTTCCCGCAGGTTGATCGCGATGAAACCCTCACGACGGGACTTGTCGTATTCGCTGAAGGCGGTCTTCTTCACCTGCCCGAGTGCGGTGGCGAACATCAGGTAGTGGTCGGCCGGGAAGTCGCGCGTCTGAACGATCGCTCGGATCCTCTCGCCCGTCTCGAGTGGCAGAAGGTTCACCAGTGCGGTGCCCCGCGCGGTGCGCTCCTTGGTCGGGATCTCGTGCCCTCGTAGTCGGTAGACCCGGCCACGGTCAGAGAACAACAACAGGTACGCATGCGATGAGGTGTGGACCACGTGGGTGACGAGGTCCTCCTCCTTGAGCCGAGCTCCCTGCACGCCCCGGCCGCCCCGACCCTGGGTGCGGAACGCGGTGGCCGGGACCGCCTTCACATACCCGGCCGCGGTCATGGTGACCACGATCTCCTGGTCGTTGATGAGATCTTCGAGCGCCATCTCACCAGGGTCGTGGGTGATGATGCTGCGACGCTCGTCGGCGAAACGCTCACGGACCTCACCCAGCTCGGTCTTGATGACGCCACGCAGCTTGGTGTCGTCGGCCAAGATCGCCTCGAGCGCGGCAATGGTCTGCCGCAGCTTGGTCATCTCCTCTTCGAGCTCGCTCCGGCCCAGCCGGGTCAGCCGGCCCAGCTGCATGTCCAAGATGTGGTTGGCCTGTTCCTCACTGAAGGAGAACGGCTCGGCCATGAGGGCCGCCCTGGCCTCGGGTCGGTCGGCCGAGCCCCGGATCGCCGCGATCACGGCGTCGAGCATGTCGATCGCCTTCAGCAGACCCTCGACGATGTGGGCCCGTGCGAGGGCCTTGCGAAGCTGGTACTCCGAACGGCGGGTGATGACCTCGACCTGGTGGGCCACGTAGTGGCCGAGCAACTGGGCCAGGTTGAGGGTCCGCGGGACCCCGTCGACCAACGCGAGGGTGTTCACCCCGAAGCTGGTCTGGAGCGGCGTGTGCTTGAAGAGCTTGTTGAGCACGACGTTCGCATTGGCATCGCGCTTGAGCCGGATGACGAGGCGCGGCTTGCGGGCGGCCGAGTCGTTCTGGACTTCCGCTATCCCGTCGAGGTCGCCCGCGCGAACAAGATCGTGGATCTTCTGCTCCACCACCTCCACCGAGGTCTGGTAGGGCAGCTCGGTCACCACGATGGTCGTGCCGCCGCGGCCCTCTGCGATCTCGGCCACCGCGCGCATCCGGATCGAACCACGCCCGGTGCGGAAGGCATCGATGATCCCCTGCCGGCCGAGGATGAGCGCCCCGGTTGGGAAGTCGGGTCCCTTCACGAAGTTCATCAGGTCGTCGGGCGTCGCCTCGGGGTGGTCGATGAGGTGAATGGTCGCGTCGATCACCTCGCCCAGGTTGTGGGGCGGGATGTTGGTGGCCATACCGACCGCGATGCCCTGGGAGCCGTTGACCAAGAGATTGGGGAACCGGGCCGGAAGGACCGTCGGCTCCTCGGCCGAGTTCGAATAGTTGGGGACGAAGTCGACCGTCTCCTCGTCGATGCCCGCCATGAGCTCCAAGGCCAGCGGGTCGAGGCGGCATTCGGTGTAGCGCATGGCCGCCGGCCCCTCATCGGGCCCGGTCCCACCGAAGTTGCCGTGTCCGTCGATGAGGGGAAGCCGCATGCTGAACTCCTGCACCATGCGGACCAACGCGTCATAGATGGCCTGATCACCATGGGGGTGGTACACCCCCATGACCCGGCCGACCACTTCCGCGCACTTCACATGCGGACGGTCCGGCCGCAATCCCTGGTCGAACATCGAGTAGAGGATCCGGCGGTGGACCGGTTTCAGGCCGTCACGCACATCAGGCAGCGCACGCGAGACGATGACCGACATGGAGTACTCGATGAAGGAGCGCTCCATCTCTTCTTGGATCTCGATGGGCTCGATGAAGCCGAGGACCGTGACTGCTCCCCCGTCCTGCGCGGCGCGTCCAGTTCGCGCTCTGACCATTGGTCGAGGCCGTGCTGCGGGTGGTTCGTCTGGTCGGCATGTCTGGTGCGCCCTCAGATGTCGAGGAAGCGCGCGTCCTTAGCGTTGGTCTGGATGAAATGTCGTCGTTGTTCGACATCATCGCCCATCAAGATGGCGCACACCTCGTCGGCCAGAGCCGCCTGCTCGACGTTGATCTGGAGCAGCGACCGCTTGGTCGGATCGATGGTGGTCTCCTTCAGCTCTCCGAAGTCCATCTCGCCGAGGCCCTTCAGCCGCTGGAAGTCCGCCTTGTGATTCGGGTTCTCGACCAGGAAGTTGTCCTTGGCCAGGTCGTCACGCAGATAGAGCTTCTCCTTGCCCACGAGCGTCGAGTAAAGGGGCGGTTGGGCCACATACACGAACCCGCCTTCGACAAGCGCCTTCATCTGGCGGAAGAAGAAGGTGAGCAGGAGCGTACGGATGTGGGAACCGTCGACGTCGGCGTCGGCCAGGAGGATCACCTTGTGGTAGCGGATCTTGGTGACGTCGAAGTCGTCGGCCAGGCCGGCACCGACCGCCGCGATCAGGGCCTGGATCTCGACGTTCTTCAGCATCTTGTCGATGCGGGCCCGCTCGACGTTCAAGATCTTGCCCCGGATGGGCAGCACGGCCTGGGTACGCGGGTCGCGGGCGTCCTTGGCCGAACCGCCGGCCGAGTTTCCCTCCACGATGAAGAGCTCGCACTCACGCGGATCGCGCGACGAGCAGTCAACTAACTTTCCCGGGAGCCCGGCGCCGTCGAGGGCCGACTTGCGTCGGGTCAGGTCGCGAGCTTGACGGGCCGCCACCCGGGCCCGGGCGGCCAACAGGGCCTTTTGCACCGCTTGGTTGGCCTCGCGGGGGTTCTCTTCCAGCCAGTCGGCCAGTTTCTCGTTGGTGGCCCGCTCGACCAGCGACCGCATGGGGACGTTGCCCAGCTTGGCCTTGGTCTGGCCCTCGAACTGGGGGTCGGTCAGTCGCACCGAGACGATCGCGGTGAGCCCTTCGCGGATGTCCTCACCGAGAAGGTTCTCGTCCTTCTCTTTCAAAGTATTCTTTGCGCGCGCGTAGCGGTTGACCACGTTGGTGAGGGCCTTCTTGAAGCCCTCCTCGTGCATCCCTCCCTCGGTGGTCGAGATCCCGTTGGCGAACGAGTGAAGGCTCTCGTGAAACCCGGTGTTCCACTGGAGCGCGACTTCCACTTCCATGTTGTTCTCGGATTGGTCGAACGAGGCCACCTTGCGGAACAGCGACTCCCGAGCCGCATTCAGATGCTTCACGAAGTCGATGATCCCGCCGCTGTACTTGAACGTGGTGCGCTGACCGTCGGCCTCGCGCCCATCAACGAAACGGATCTCGAGGCCCTTGTTCAAGAAGGCCATGATCTGCAACCGCTCGATCACCGTCTGGGCCCGAAATTCGACCTCCTCGAAGACCGTTGGGTCCGGCCAGAAGGTGACCGTCGTGCCGGTGCGGCCCCGTGGGGCCGGTCCGTCTGGCTTCAGTTTTCCGACCGGCTCGCCACCGTTTTTGAACTCAAGCATGTAGTGCTTGTCGTCGCGATCGATCTCGAGCAGCAGGCGGGACGACAACGCGTTCACCACCGAGACGCCGACGCCGTGCAATCCCCCGCTGACCTTGTAGCCCTCGCCGCCGAACTTCGCCCCCGCGTGCAGGGTGGTGAGCACGATCTCGGCCGCGCTACGACCCGGGTAGTTCGGGTGTGGATCGACCGGGATGCCCCGCCCGTCGTCGACCACCTGGCAGCCGCCGTCGGCTAGAAGCGTGACGTCGATTCGGGTGCAGTACCCGGCCATCGCCTCGTCGACGGCGTTGTCGACGACCTCCCAGATCAGATGGTGAAGGCCACTCGGTCCGGTCGAGCCGATATACATCCCGGGCCGGAGCCGCACTGGCTCAAGGCCTTCGAGAACCGTGATTGCACTTGCGTCATAAGTCCCGCTACCACGCTTAGGCAATACCGCTCTCCACGCTCCAACCTACGGGCGCGACCTTCCTCGGAGAACCGAGTCGGCGCGCATTCCGGACGCTACGAACGAAGTGATTTCTCGTCCGGTGACCCCTTAGATTCTACTCGATCGCGCGTCCCCACCGGTGCGTCCAGTGGGTGGTCGGCGACGATTTCGCCACCGTAGATGCCCACCTCAGGGCCGGATCGGGCGACGTGGGCCCGCCGGCTGCGGGGCCGGTTTCAGGGCCCACGGACGACGACCTCGAGGTGGGCCGGCGCCTTGCCCGCGACCTCGCCAACCTGCGCCAAAACCGTGCTCCCGAGGGCGCGAACCTGGGTCGCCCAGGCCGGGTGGTCGGCCGCGACGACGAGCGCGTCGGCGGTGATCCGGATAGGTCGGACGTGGGCGGCCAGGGCTGGTCCGACGATCTCCTCCCAGCGGCCGAAGATCGCGCCGAACTCCCCGGCGCTCTGCGGCGCGATGGGACGCACCACCGCGTCAAGGGTCTCGCTCACCCGCCGTGGGCCGTCGTCCCGACGTCCGTGGATCTCGCCCGGGCTCACGACCCGAGCTTCCTCACGTCGACCACCAACCCGACCTCCATGCCAGTGGGAAGCGGCACCGCGGTCGACAGGAGGGACTGCCCAGCGGGGAGCTGGCGGACGAGCGCCCGGCTGCGATCGGGGTCGAGCTCGGAGAAGACGTCGTCGAGCAGCAGAATCGGCGGTCGCCCGAGGCGGGTTGTGAGCAGATGGTGGACGCCCAGCCGCAACGCCAACGCGAGGCACCGTTGCTCGCCTTGAGACGCCTGTACCCGCGAGTCGCGACCTTCCAGTTCGACCGCCATGTCATCTCTGTGGGGTCCGGCGGTCGTGGCTCCGCGTCGCAAATCTTCACGGCGTCGTTCGGCCAGCGCGACGTCGAAGGGCCCTTCCCAGGACTGCTCGTACTGGAGCCGCACGTTCACCGCACCCGAGACATTCGCGAGGGCGCCATAGGCGTCGGCGGTGAGCGGCGCGAGCTCCTCCAAGAGGTTTCGTCGCGCCTCGACGAGAACCGTGGCGGCCTTGGCGAGTCGCTCGTCCCACACATCCAAGGTTGCTTCGATCTCGGTGTTGCTTCTCCCACCCGCTTGTCGAAGCAGCGCTCCTCGTTGACGCAGGGCTCGGTCGGTGTCTTCGACCGCGGTGGCAGCCCGTCGATCGAGCGACGCCAGCGCGTCGTCGAGCAAGCCACGACGCGCGGCCGGTCCTCCCTGCACCACCGCCAGATCCTCGGGCGAAAAGACGGTCACCGGTACGGCCGCCGCCAGATCGGCACGGCGGGCCCGTTGGCGGTTGACCTGGGCCCGTGACTCCCCCGGCCCTCGCGTGAGCTCGGTCTCCACCGTCACCTTCCGGCCGGCGTCACTGAGCTCGCCGCGGACATACCCCCGTTCGCAGCCCCCTCGAACCATCGCATCGCGTGGGGCGCCACGAAAGGACCGTTGCGAACCAAGGAACGCCACCGCTTCAAGAACGGTCGTCTTTCCACTTCCGTTGGGCCCCGACAGCACGGTCGTGCCCTGTGTCGCCGGCTCGAACGTCGCGTCGGCGAAAAGACGGAAGTCCGTCATCGAGAGCCGGGTGAGAACGAGCGCTGCCAGGTCGGCTGGCTTGTGTGTTGCCGGTTCCGGGTGCACCGGAGCGGCTCACGACACCCGCACGGGCATCAACAGGTACCGGTAGTCGTCTCGCTCCGCCGCCCGGACCGTGGCGGGCCGACTCGGGTCGGCCGTCTCAATGATCACCTCGTCGTCGGCCACCGCTTCCACGCCGTCGATCAGATACGACGGGTTGAAGGCAATGACGAGGTCCTCGCCGGTGAAGTCCCCATCCACGGTCTCGTTGGCCTCTCCCACCTCTTGGGAGACGACCGAGAGGTCGACCCCGCCCTGGCGCATCGACAGACGGACCGGAGTCGTGTTGTCACGCACCAAGAGCCGCACCCGGCGCAACGCGCCAAGCAGTGATTCCTTTCCCACGTGGAGGCGGTTTGGATACTGGTTGGGAATCAGCTGGCGATAGTCGGGATACGCGCCGTCGAGGAGACGGGTCCGAATTTCGACCGGCCCCAGGCGGAAGGTGATCTCGTGGGTGCTCGCCGTCACCTCCACCCCGCCGGACTCTTCTCCACCAAGACCCGGCAGCCGTTGCAGTTCGCCCAACGCCCGTGCGGGCACAAGGATCTCCGGCGCATCCGGGATGGCCTTTGTGTCCCGCAGGTCACGCAGCGCGAGACGATAGGAGTCCGTCGCCACCAGCCGAACCACACCTTCTTCGGTGGTCATCAAGACACCGGTTAAGAGGGGCCGGGCGTCGTCCGTCGACGCCGCCCGAACCACCTGACGAAGCCCGTCCACCAAGGACGGACCGAGGACGTGACCGGCTTCCTTCGTGTGACTCACCGTCGGAAACTCCACCACCGGGAAGGCCCGGAGCTCGAAGTGTGATCGAGCGGCCGAGATCTCGACTCGCTCCTCGCCGGCCTCAAGGGTCACCGCGCCGGCCTCGAGCGACCGAACGATCTCGGTGGCCAACCGCGCCGGAACCACACAAGATCCGTCCTCAAGCCCGATCACTTCTTGTTCCATGCGGATGGTGAGGTCGAGATCCGTACCGGTCCCAACGAGCCGGTTTCCCTCACACACCAATAGGACGCCCGAAAGCACGACAGACGACACGCCACGCCCACCAACGGCTCGACCCACGGTCGACAAGACATCGACCAACGCATCTCGTTCAGAACGGAACTTCACTGATCCGGGTCCTTTCCATGGCCTGGGTCACGGTACGACGACTTTGTGTGACAAGAAGAAATTGAAATTGTTAGTAGTGGTAGTAACACCTGGGGATTGTGGAGAAGATCCTTCGTTCGCTGGTCGGACACCAGATCGTGGTACCGACGCCGGTGGAGGAAACGGGGACGACCGAAGCGTTCCGGGGACGGCGCGGCGAGCACCTGCGGAAAAGTGCCGGTTGTTCCACAGCGCGTGGGCCGCGAATCACATGTTTCATGGTGTTTGTTCCCCAGCCGGTCACGGTCCGGTCTTGATCTTCAGTAACAGGTCGGTGACCTGCTCATAGATCTGCCGGCGTTCCTTCATTTGCCCGCTGATCTTCTCTACCGCGTGAATCACGGTCGTGTGGTCGCGCCCGCCGAACACTCTGGCTATGGCGGGGTAGCTGTAGTCGGTCAGGTTGCGGACCAGGTACATCGCCACCTGTCGAGCCGTGACGAGCGGCCGGGTCCTGCTGGGCCCGCAAATCGCATCGATGGTGAATCCGAAGCGGGCCGCCGTGGCCTCGAGAATCATCTGGGGGGTGATCCGACGAGGCTCGTCGGCGGTGACGATGTCGTAGAGGACTCGTTCGGCGAGTGGGAGTGAGATCGGCTCCCGATTGAGGCTCGCGAAGGCTGTGACCCGGATGAGGGCTCCCTCGAGCTCTCGAATGTTGTTCTTCACGTGAGTGGCGATGAACTCGAGGACGTCGTGAGGAATGTCGTCGTGGTCGGCCTCGGCCTTGGAGCGCAGAATGGCCAGTCGAGTCTCAAGGTCGGGCGGGTCGATCTCAGTGATCAATCCGGACAAAAAGCGGCTTCGCAGCCGGTCTTCCAGGGTCTCGATGGACTTGGGCGGCCGGTCCGAGGTGAGCACGATTTGCTTGCCGGTCCCGTGCAGGTCGTTGTAGGTGTGGAAGAACTCCTCCTGCAGCCCTTCTTTGTTCTGCATGAACTGGACGTCGTCGATCAGCAGGACGTCGCACTCCCGATAGCGCCGTTTGAACGCGATGGTCGTCGACATACGCAACGAGTCGACGAAGTCGTTCATGAAGGTCTCGGTGGTGACATAGAGCACCGTTCGTTTGGGAAAATTCTCCCGGACGTAGTTTCCGATCGCGTGCAAGAGGTGGGTTTTGCCCAACCCGGAATCGCCGTAGATGTAGAGCGGGTTATATGAGCGACCAGGCGTCTCCGCGACCGCCTGAGCAGCCGCGTGAGCCAACCGGTTCGAGGACGCGGCGACGAAGGTGTCGAAACTGAACCGAGAGTCAAGACTCACCGACTTGGTCTCTCGTGGCGCGTTCGTAGGCGTCGGGTCGCTTCGCCCATCCCCGGTCACTCCGGTCGGCTCGGGCATTGAGTAGCTGGCCGGCACCGGCGGCGGGACCTCGTTCAGGACCTGGAGGCGGACCTTGACGGTTTGGCCGGCGATCGACGCCAGAGTGCCCTCGATCAGCGGGACAAACCGGCTCTCCACACGATCTCGGACGGCCGAGTTGGGGACCCCCAAAACGAGGACCCCGTCATGGCCGGTATCGGTCACCGTGATCGGCTCGACACTGGAAAGCCACATTTGCCAGGTCGCTTCCGAAACCTGTTCACGCAACGACGCAATACAGCGCGTCCACAGCCCATTGCTTCGTTCCACCTGCTCCTCCGGACCCCTCCAGGCGGGACCATCCACAGCGTGGTCCACAGGTGTGGAACACAGGTCGCCACCTGGTCGTTCGAACGTACACCGTTGTGGGCGCAGCGACTAGTGGCGATACGCGAATCGCGCCTAGCATCAGAGAAACGATTCCCTCTGCTCAGCCGGTGATTTCTTCAGCCGGTGCTGGGCACCCCGAGCGATGGCGCTGCGCCGTCGAGGGACCACGAAAGGCCGATCGGACGTGAAACGGACCTACCAACCAAACACCCGGAAGCGGGCCAAGACCCATGGGTTTCGCGCGCGGATGGCGACCAGGGGAGGCAGGGCGATCCTGCGGGCCAGGCGGCTCAAGGGGCGCCGTCGCCTGACCGTCTGAGGACATCGTGACCTCTCGGCCTGTCGGACGCATTCGCCAGCGGAGCACCTTCGTCGCGTTGCGGCGGCCAGCTGGTCGGGCCGCGTCCGGACCTCTCCGGGTGAGCTGGGTGTCGGCCCAGCCCTCCGACCCATTTCCCCTGGTCAGCTACGCAATTGGGCGACGCTGCGGCAACGCGGTGCAGCGGAACCGCCTCCGCCGTCGGCTCCGGGCCGCGGTCGGGCAGTGCCAGATTCCGCCGGGCAGCTATCTCGTGATCCCCGACCGGTCGGCGGCCGACCTCGGCTTTGCGGACCTGGCCTCGACGGTAGGCTCAGCCATGAACTCGGCCGCAAAGGGGAGCCGGCGATGACCGACCGATTCTCTCCGCGCTGGCTTGCCCTGTCTGCGATCGGGGCGTACCAAGCCTTGCGGGCGGGCCAAACCTCGCCCTGCCGCTTCTGGCCCTCTTGCTCGGCTTACGCGGCCGAGGCCATCGAGACCTACGGCCTCTTCTCCGGGGGCCGGCTGGCCGTCCGGCGGATCCTTCGTTGCCACCCCTTCGGCGGCCGAGGCGTGGATCTGGTGCCGATCCGGGTTGAGGAACGGGAAGGCCGATGACATTTCTCGTCGAGAACGCCCTGTTCCACACCATCGGGAAGATCTTTCAGCCGCTGTTCGATCTCGTCGGGTGGGTGCTGGCCTTCATCTACGGGGTGATCCCGAACTACGCCATCGCGATCGCCCTGCTCACGGTGATCATCATGCTGCTGCTCACGCCGCTGACGGTGAAGAGCACGAAGTCGATGCTCGCCATGCAGCGGCTACAGCCGGAAATAAAGAAGCTCCAAACGAAATATAAGGGAGCCGAAAACCGGCAAAAACTAAACGAAGAAATGATGGCGTTGTACAAGCAGCAGGGCATAAATCCTGCTGGCGGTTGCCTGCCGATGTTTTTGCAGATGCCCTTCTTGATCATCCTTTATGACACCATCAAGGGTCTGACGACGACGGTGCTCGTGAAGGGCAAGGCAACGGTTGCCCCCCGGTATATCCCGAAGTGGACGGGCCACTCGGGCGGCACCGGCCTGGTTGACAAGCTGTACCACAGCCTGACCCTGAGCGGCGGAAAGATGGTCGCCTTCGGGGTCAACCTTGCCGACAAGCCGTTCGCACATGGGCTCAGTGGCGGTGCTCGGGTTCCTCTTTTCGCACTGGTGGGTTTGGCTGTCGCGTTGCAATACATCCAGATGAAGCGCATGAACAGCCGGAACTCTCAGGCTTCGATCAACAAACAGATGCAGACGATCCAAAAAGTAACCCCGATCTTGTTTGCCTACATTTACTTTTTGATCCCGGCCGCCGTGGTGATCTATATGGTTATTTCGACGGTCATCCGGATTGCGACCCAGGAGATCATGTTCGGGACCGGCATGGTGCAGCCGGTCGGGGCCGAGCGAGGGATCAGTGGAGCGAAGAGCCGAATCGGTGGCGTGGCCACGGCTCCGGCACTGGTCGAGGAGACCGAGACACCACCCAAGACCAACGGCGCTGCGACACCACCCAAGACCAACGGATCCCGTTCCACGTCGAAGCCTCCGGCCGCCCGGAACGGCAAGGGGAGTTCGAGTTCCAAGGTCAACGGGTCTGGTAGCACCGATGGTACGACCCCCGCAGCTCCACCGGCTCACCCAAGAGCGCGGGGAAAGAGACCTCGGAAGGCACGCTAGGTAGTGGAGTGGGTTGAGATCTCGGGCCGGACGCTCGAGGAGGCGAAGGAGATCGCGCTCGAGCAGCTCGGGGTCGCTGAAAGCGACGCTGAGGTCATCGTGCTCTCCGAACCGAAGGTGGGTCTGTTCGGCCGGACGCGCGGAGAGGCTCGTGTCCGGGCGCGGGTGCAGCCGGTTGGGCCACGGCCGAAGCGTCAACGCCGGCCTCGAAAGAGCGAGTCGGGTCGCAACGGGGGTTCGAACCGCAACGGCGACCGGGGCCGGCCTTCAGGTGGCGGTCAGTCGCAGGAACGGGTCAGGGCGGAGCAGTCGGCCGAAGGGTCAACCACGAGCTCTTCGGGCTCACGGTCGGCTCGCCGGGGTAGGTCGAGATCGCGGGCGGCCAGCGGCGAGGGGACCGGAAATGGCCAAGGTGGGCGGTCGGCCGGATCGGCCGGGCGCGGTCGAGGCGAGCAAGTTCGACAGGACAAGGAGGCCGACATGGCCGAAGGTGTAACGCTAGAGGAGCAGGCCGAGGCGGCCAAGGATTTCATGGAAGGTCTGCTCGAGGCCTATGGCTACGAGGCCTCGGTCGAGACCCGGGTGCTGGACGAGGACACGATCGAGGTCGCGGCGAGCGGGGGTGAGCTTGGTTTGTTGGTGGGGCCCCGAGGCTCGACCTTGGCCGCGCTGCAGGATGTCACCCGAACGGTGGTCCAGCACCGCTTCCCGACGAGGACCGATCGAATCGTGGTCGACGTCGGCGGCTACCGGCAACGGCGGGTGGCCGCTCTGCAGAAGTTCACGCAGCAGATCGCACACGAGGTTCTCGAATCTGGGGAGGAACGGGCTCTGGAGCCCATGTCGCCGGCCGACCGGAAGGTGGTCCACGACACGGTGAACGAGATCGAGGGATTGGTCACTCGGTCCGAAGGTGAAGACTCCGCTCGTCACGTGGTGATCGCCTCGGCTTCTTAGATGGCCCCGGGGGCGGACTCGCCGACCGACTCCCCCATCGCGCCGGAGGTCTTGGACGTCCTCTCCGACGCCCAGGACCAAGGCTTCATCGGACCGGGGCCGCTCGAGCCCCATGTGGTGCACGCCCTCGGTTTCGCCCATGCGCTCGCACGGGTGCGCGGAGGGCCGCTGGCGGTCGGCGACCATGTGGTGGACCTTGGTGCCGGCGGCGGCGTGCCGGGGTTGGTGCTTGCGTTCGCATGGCCAGGGGTGCGGCTCAGCCTGGTCGAGGGTTCGGCTCGCCGGGCAGCGTTCCTCGAGGAGGCGGTGCGGCGGTGCCGGCTGGAAGGCCACGTCGACGTGGTGGCGAGACGGGCGGAGCTCGCCGGCCGGGATCCGGAGCTCCGAGGCCGTTGCGGGCTGGTGGTGTCCAGGTCATTCGGGATCCCGGGGGAGACCGCCGAATGCGCCAGCCCGTTTCTGGATCTCGGCGGACTGCTGATCGTCTCGGAACCGCCCGAGGCGCGAGGGGAGGCAGGATGGCCGCCTGAGGGCCTAGCCCTGTTGGGTCTCGAGTGGGTCGCCCCAGGGCTGGTGACCAGTGGATTTGCAGTTTTCCGCCAGGTCGCGCCGTGCCCTGACCGATACCCACGGCGGGTCGGAGTGCCGAGAAAGAGGCCATTGTTCTAGCGGCGGCCTGGTGTCGGCGACGCTTTCGTAGGGTGGTTGAAGTGCCATTCTTTGGGAACCCGGTGTTTCACGTGAAACAGAGGACTCCCCCATCGCCGGATGTCCGACCGACAAGACCTCTAAGGATGTTTCACGTGAAACAGGCTATGGAATCCACAAAATAGGCTTGACCCCGAGCACACATGCGAGGGAGGATTGAACCCGTGCTCGTGCTGGCAAAGACGGCCTGATGCGCCTTCGGCGTCGCGATCGAGATCAACCGCAGCCAGAGGCAGAGGTTCAGGCAGAAGAACGCTTCTTCGAGGAGCCCGAGCCTGACGCTGAAGTGAAGGGGTCGGAACCAAGCGAGATCCCTGTGGCCGGGAACGTACCGCCCGAGACCGCATCGGAGGAGCCGGGCCCCGCCGATTCCCCCGATGAGCCTCAGCCGGAGACTGGGAGTGCGGCGTCCGTTGAGGTGGACCCCGTCATCATCGAGGCCGAGTCGGCCGACTCTCCCGTCGACTTCATCCTGGAGCCTCCCGGGACCGAGCGCCTACCGGAGGAGCCCAGCGCCGTCGTCGAGGCGGCCAGACCAGTGATCTCCGAGGCCGAGGCCCCGGTCATCCCGCCGCTCCCCAAAAACCCCAACCTGGGCGAAGAGCCGGTGGTCGAGGCTCCGGTCGAGCCTGCTCCCGCCGTGTCCTCAGATGCTGAGCCGGCGCCCGAGGTCGAGGCTCCGGTCGAGCCTGCTCCCGCCGTGTCCTCAGATGCTGAGCCGGCGCCCGAGGTCGAGGCTCCGGTCGAGCCTGCTCCCGCGGCTACCGCCCGCGCGGGAGGTCCGGACGGCAACTTCGCAGAGCGGGCCCAGATGGCCATCAGCCGGCTAGGGGAGCTCCCGGCGACCAACGGAGCCCACAAGACGAGGGCGTTGCCACGGGTGGTTGCGATCGCCAACCAGAAGGGCGGGGTCGGCAAGACGACCACGACCGTCAACCTCGGCGCTGCCCTGTCCGAGCTCGACTACCGCGTCCTCGTGGTCGACCTCGACCCCCAGGGAAACGCGACGAGCGGCTTGGGCATCGACACCAGAAATTTCGAATCTTCGATGTACGACGTGATCATGCGGGACGCCCCGATCGAGGACTGCATCGAGCCCACGAGCGTCCAGAACCTCTTCGTGACGCCGGCCACCATCGACCTGGCGGGGGTCGAGATCGAGCTGGTCAGCGCCTTCAGCCGGGAGCTCAAGCTCAAGCGGGCCATCGACACCGTCGTCGACGACTTCGACTTCATCCTGATCGACTGCCCACCCTCCCTCGGTCTGCTGACCGTGAACGGCCTGGCCGCCGCGACCGAAGTCCTGGTGCCGATCCAGTGCGAGTACTACGCACTTGAGGGTTTGAGCCAGCTCCTGCGAAACGTGCAGCTGGTTGCGAGCAACCTCAATGTGGGCCTCGAGATCAGTACGATCGTGCTCACGATGTTCGACGCCCGGACCCGGCTCGCCATCGACGTGGCCGACGAGGTCAGGAGCCACTTCAAAGAGGTGGTGTGCCGCAGCATCATCCCGCGTTCGGTCCGGCTCTCCGAGGCGCCGTCCTTTGGGCAGCCGATCACGGTATTCGACCCCAGCTCGAGGGGCGCGGTGGCCTATCGCGAGCTGGCGAAGGAGGTGAGCGATGGCGCGCCGAAGCGGTCTGGGTAAGGGACTCGGTGCCCTGATCCCGACCGAAATCCCCGGGCAGGCGACCTCGGCCCTGCGGGAGGTCCCGATCGGGAACATTCGGCCGAACACGCGCCAGCCGCGCACCTACTTCGACGAGGAGGCCATGTCGGCCCTGGCCGCGTCGATTCGAGAACTGGGGGTGCTGCAGCCCGTCCTGGTCAAGGAGCTCCCGGGGGAGAGCGACTCCTACGAGCTCATCGCCGGCGAGCGGCGTTGGCGCGCCGCGCGCCGGGCCGGTCTGCAGACCATCCCCGTCTTGGCACAGACCCAGACGGGCGATGTGCAGAGTCTCGAGCAGGCCCTGGTCGAGAACCTGCACCGGGAGGACCTCAACCCCCTCGAGGAAGCGGCCGCCTACCAGCAGCTCATCGACGACTTCTCGTTCACCCACGAACAGGTCTCCAAGCGGGTCGGCAAGAGCCGCGCGGCGGTCACCAACACCTTGCGGCTGCTGCAGCTTCCGGCGGGCGTCCAGCGGGCCTTGGCCGACTCCACCATCAGTGCCGGCCACGCCCGGGCACTTCTTGGGACGCCGGACCGGGTCCTCCAAGAGAAGCTGGTGGCCCGGATCATCACCGAAGGCCTGACCGTCCGGGCGATCGAGGACGAGATCAGGGAATCCCAAGAAGCGCTGTCAGCAGGGCAAACGACTGGTAATACCAATGGTAAGACCAGGAGAGGGGGTGGTCAGCGGCGCCTGCCGGAGCCGGGCCTCCTCGAACTGGAAGAGCTGCTGGCGGCGTTCCTCAACACAAGAGTCAAGGTAGACCTGAGGAACCGCAAGGGCCGGCTGGTCATCGAGTTCGCCACCCTGGAGGATTTGGAACGCATTTATCGGGCCATGGTGGGCTCGACGGCCACCTAGCCGGGCCCCGGGCCTCAGGTTCACATCAACCTTCAAGCGGTTCTTCAGCTTCTTCCACAACCTGTGCATGACGTTGTGGATTGTTCCATTGGTCGTTTGGTTGAGGGTTTGTTCATCGTTCCGTCGAGTTAACCGGGCGTTGTCACGCCTCTGTCACTCCCAGAGGGAGCGGGCCCAGGCCTCGACGGCTCCGGCCAGTGCACCGGCGAGCTCTTGGCTGCGTTCGACCACCACCGCCGGTGGGCCGAGCTCGACGATGACCGCCGGCATCCGGGGTTCTCGTAACAGCGGCACCGACATGCCACGGATTCCCCCATCGGCGATGTCGAGCGAGGCGGGGACCAACTCTTGGACGAACTCGGCCAGCCGGCGCCCGCCGGGAGACTCGGTGCGATAGCCGGCGTAGTACGCGGTCGTGCATCCGGGCGCATCGGGGTCGAGCCGCAACCCGACCAACACGTCGGCCCCGCAGGCGTTGGCCTCACGGGCTTGGATGGAGTCGTCGGGATGGTGCATCGCGGTGACCCGCGCGCCCGACGCGATGAGACAGCGCCGAAATGCCGACAGCGTGGTCGCGAGCCCACCCGGTTCGCCGATGGCGACGTGGCGACCGACCAACGTCGGCGGTGCTCGTCGAAGCTCCTCGCGGGCCCGCACGTTGGAGATGTGCTCGGTGCGGCGGTGGCGCGCCTGCATCCGCACCAGCTCGGCGACGGTGAGGGGTCCCACGATGCCATCGACCCGGACCCCGACGTTGTGCTGGAAGTCGCGCACCCCGGCCGCCGTGTTGTCGCCGAAGATCCCGTCCACCCGGCCACTATCGAAGCCGAGCGCCCCGAGGCGCTGCTGGAGCTCGGCCACGTCGTCGCCTCGCAGCGTCGGGGAGTGCCGCCACAGCGTGCGGTCACCGAGCCGAAAACCCGCTTCGACCAGGGTGTTCCAGGTCTGGGGCCCGCACAGCCCGTCGACTCGGAGTCCCCGGCGGTACTGGAACGCCTCGACGGCGGCCCGGGTGGCCGCACCGAAGGAGCCGGCCGCGTCCTCCTCGGTGGTCAGGCCGAGTCGGGCCAAGCGCGTTCGGAGGTCAACCACCGCGTCTCCCGACCTGCCCTCCGCCAGCGGGAGGACGTCGTTCACCTCTACAGGTACTCGGCGATCTCCTGGAGAAGCCGCGCCTTGGGCTTCGCCCCAACCAGGCGGGCCTTCGGCTCCCCGTCCTTGAACAGGAGCAACGTCGGGATGCTCATCACTTCGTAGCGCCTCGTCACGTCCAGACTGTCGTCGACGTTCAGCTTGGCGATCGAGATCTTGTCGCCCTGCTCCTCGGCGATCTCCTCGAGGATCGGCGCGATCACCTTGCACGGCCCGCACCACTCGGCCCAGAAGTCGACCAAGACCGGCACCTCTGAGGCCTTGACATGCTCGTCAAACGTAGCGTCGTCGAGCTGCACGATCTTCCCGCTCATCAGAACCTCCCTTTGGCCCGTTCGGCCACCGTTACCTTGTCGGAACCGGCCGAACCGGCACCCATGCGTGACAACGCCCCCACCCCCGGTGTTGTTCCCCGGGTCCTCAGGACCCCCGGGTCTCGAGATAGCGCTCGGCGTCGATCGCGGCCATGCACCCCGAGCCGGCTGCGGTGACGGCCTGGCGGTAGTAGTGGTCCTGGAGGTCGCCACAGGCGAACACCCCCTCCACGCTGGTGACCGAGCCCCCGAAGGTCTTGACGTAGCCCATCTCATCGAGTTCCAGCTGGCCCTTCACGATGGCGGTGTTCGGCTCGTGCCCGATGGCCACGAACAGCCCGCTCACCGCGAGATCGGTCTCCTCACCGGTCACGGTGTCGGCGAGCCGGAGGTGCTCGACCTTGGCGTCGCCCAGGACCTCGAGCACCCTTGAGTTCCACCGGAGCTTGATGTACGGGTTGGCGAACGCGCGGTCCTGCATGATCTTGGATGCTCGAAGCTGGTCGCGCCGGTGGACGAGCGTCACCGAGCTGGCGAAACGGGTGAGGAACAGGGCCTCTTCCAGCGCCGAGTCTCCGCCGCCCACGACGGCGATGTCCTGTCCCCGGAAGAAGAACCCGTCGCAGGTGGCGCAGGTGGACACGCCGTGGGCGAGCAGGCGGTCCTCGCCGGGCACGCCGAGCATGAGCGACTGGGCCCCGGTCGCGACGATCAGGGCCTCCACCTCGTAGGTGGGCTCGCCCGAGTCGGGCCCCACCCACACCTTGAACGGGGGGCCGGAGAGGTCGACGCGACTGACCTTGGCCGTGTGCAGCTCGGCACCGAAGCGGATCGCCTGGGTCCGCATGGAGGCCATCAGCTCGGGCCCGAGAACCCCATCTGGGAACCCTGGGTAGTTCTCCACCTCAGTGGTCAGCATCAGCTGGCCACCCGGCTGGTCGCTGGTCGACGAGGGCTCGCCCTCGATGACCACCGGTTCGAGCTGAGCCCGGGCGCTGTACACGGCGGCGGTGAGGCCGGCCGGGCCGGATCCGGCGATGAGAATCTTGCGACGTTCGGTCACCGGGGCTTGCTCAGTCGTCGGACGGACGCCGCTTGGTCCGCAAGGACCACAAGAAGAAGCCGGCCCCGCAGAACATCGCGCCGAACAACGCGTCCGAGGCCCAGACCCGTCCCCCGAACGTGTACACGTCGAGGAGACGCACCAGCCCAACCGACAGCAGGGTCAGCACCAGCAGGGCCACAAAAGCGATCAGGGTCCCGAAGACCACGCCCCGTCCGACGATCAGCGCCTGTCGGACCACCTTGTCGTGGACCACGTCGACGACCGAGTCGATCGCGTCGACGGCCGTGTTCGACCACTCTTCAGACATCGAGGGTGACGCGGCCAAGTCCTGGTCGTGATCGGTTGCCATGGGCCCGAGGTTAGTCGGCGACCCCCGTCGCGCCGGCTTTGCTCAGGGGTTCAGCCGGGCAGTGTGTAGCAGGTCCCGATCGTGCCGGGACCGGCGTGGGTGCCGACCACCGGCCCGAGGTCGACCGTGATCAGGTCGTGGCGCGTCTCGATCCCCTCCAACAACTGGAGGAAGGTGCCGAGGTCGGGCGCGGCGCCGTCACAGACGGCCAGGCGATCGAAGGGGGCCGCCGCCCGGAGCTTGGCCGCCAGGTACTCGAGGCACCGAGAACGGGTCCTCTGCTTGGACTCCTCGGCGACGATCCCGTCGGTGACCTGGACGATCGGCTTGATGGAGAGCATGGAGCCGAGCATCGCCCGGGCGGCCCCGATTCGTCCGCCCCGCTGGAGGTGCTCGAGGCCGCCCAGGGCACCGTAGACATGGGTTCGGGCGGCCACGTCGGCGACCAGCCGCGAGATCTCTGCGGCGTCGGCTCCCGACGCCGCGGCCTCGGCGGCGGCCAGCGCCACCAGACCCTGGCCCATGGTGACCGACCGGGTGTCGATGACCCGGACGTCGTAGTCCCCGAGCGCTTGCGCGGCCGTCTGGGCGGACTGGTGGGTGCCCGAGGAGAGGTCGGCGGAGATGGTGACACACACCACCGCGTCGTAGCCGCCGTCTCGAGCGGCCTGGTAGACGGACTGGAACGCGCCCGGTGGGGGAGCGGCCGTGACCGGGAGGGTGGGGCTCGTCGCGCAGCGCGTCCAGAAGTCGGCCGCGCTCAGGTCTCGCCGGTCGACCAGCTCCTCGTCTCCGAACCGGACGCTTAGCGGGACGATCACGATCCCGTTGTCACCGGCAAGCTGATCGGTCAGGTCACACGCGCTGTCGGTGACGATTTGCACCCGGGCCATGGGCACCTCTCTCGCTTGGGCAGGCGAGAAGTCTGCCACCAACGGCTCACCACGGTCGCTGGGGCCCCCGAGGCCCCCGCCTCTCGTGGTTGGCCATGATTACCGCCGTGGCGAGGTAGGTCACCGTGCCGACGGCGACCGAGGCGAGCACCCGGACCAAGAGCCCGATTCCGTGGGACGCGCCCGAGAGATTGGACACGACGAGCACCGCCACCCCCATCACCACTGTCGCGAGTGCAGAGCCGCGCAAGGGCGCCCACACGCGGCGCCCGCCGAGTGGGCCCACCCATCCGCGCAGCACCATCACTGCGAGCAGGGCCGCCACTGTGTAGGCGACCGACAGCGAGACCGCCAGACCACGCACGCTCATCGAGTGCACCAGGGCCACCGCGAGCACGACGTTGATGCCGTTCTCGACCAGGTACAGCCAGAACGCCACCCTCGTCCGCTGCATCGACTGCAGCGCGCGGACCACGAACAAGAAGCTGCAGAACCCCGGCAGCCCGGCGGCGAGGATGGCCAACGCGGCGCCGGTGTCGGCCGTCTGTCCCGGCGTGGACGCGCCGTGACCGAGCAAGAGCGCGATCGCCGGTTTGGCCAAGAGCAGCATTCCCACCGACGCCGGGAGGATGATCGAGAGCACGGCGCGCAGGCCACCGGAGAAACGTCGCCGGAACGCCGCCACGTCGCCGATCGCCCACAGGCGCGACAGGTCGGGGGTCACCGCGCTCATGACCGAGACGGCAACCACCGCGTAGGGCATCTGCATGAACGCGTACGCGTAGGTGTAGGAGGACACGGTGGCGCCGCCCTTCGCTCCGACCGCGAGGGCGAGGACCACGTAAAGTGCCACCTGGTTGGCCACCACAAAACCGAACGTCCACAGCCCGAGGCGCATCACGGTCCGGACCGCCTCGTGGCCGGGCTCCCAGTGCAATCGCATGCGCCCCAGTCCGGCCCGAGCGAAGCTCGGCGCGAGCAAGAGGGCCTGGAGCGCCACCCCGGCGGTGGTGCCGAGGCCGAGCAGGATCAGCTGGTGCCCATGGGTCAGCGCGCCGTGCAGCGACGGATCGGGCGCGATGTGGCGGAAATACAGCAGCACCACGATGCAGACGATGTTGTTGGCCACCGGGACCCAGGTCGGTGCGCCGAAGCGCTGGCGCGCGTTCAGCAGGGCGGTGGTCAGGCTGATGAGGCCGTAGAAGAAGACCTGGGGGACGAACCACCGCAGGAGGTTGGTCGCCACCGATCTCTCCTGGGCCAGGGTGGCCGGCGAGATGCCAGAGGTGTGCCCGAACGCCGTGAACGCGTCGATAACGAGCGGCGCCAGCAGCCAGAAGACCACGCTGGCCGCCACCAGCACCGCCAGGGCGAGGGTCACCACCGCCGAGATGGCCCGCCAGGCCTCCCGGTTGGATCGGGTGGTCAGCCGGTCGACGAACACCGGGATGAAGGTGGCCGACAGCACCCCCCCGAGCACGATGTCGTAGAGCATGTTGGGGGTGGTGTTGGCCAGGTTGTAGGCGTCGGCGAGGTGGTGAAAGCCGAGGGCGTAGGCCAGGACGAGGATGCGCCCGACGCCGGTGAGCCGGGACACGGCCGTGCCGATCGCCATGCCGACGGTCGCCCGCTGCAGACCGCGACCGCCTTCCCCGGCGGTTCCCGTGCCGCCGCTGGTCTCCTCGACGGTGTCGCTCATGACGCCCTGGCTCGCGCCGACCGTGACCGGCGTTGCCGGCGGCCCCGATGCCAGGTGCGGGCCCACCACCCGAGCAGCACGACCGCCGCGGCGAGAGTGAGCAAGATGCCCACGATCGACGTCGCGGTGGAACGTACCGTCAAACCGCCGCGCGCGATGACGAGTGATCCGTCCGGTGAGGTGAGGGTGTACGTGAGGGGAAGGTCGCCCGAGGTCCTGGCCCGGACCTCGATCCGAATGGAGTTGGTCGGGTGGTCGATGGACACCGTGCGCGTGGCCCCCTCGGGGAACTCGAGCTTGGAGCTGGACAGGGTGAGCGTTGCCTGCAGCCGGTAGTTGGCCGAGGAAATGATGGTGATGGGGATCGATGCGGTGCGGGCGGTCAGGGTGATGGTGTTCCCCACGACCTGGATGTTGGAGAGCTCGGCGTCCAGGTGACGCTCGAATATCGCGAGGCCGGCCTGTTGGGCGGCCGGCCTCAGGTCGCTCGATTCGGAAGCCAACAGCACGTCCTCGAGCTGGCTCTTGACGGCCGGGTTTCCCTGCACCGCCGTGGCAAAGCCAGTGATCTGTTTGCGGGCGGCGACGATCGCGACTGCCTGGCCGGAGCTGATCTGCTGGCCGCTCTCATTGGTGGGGAGGTGACGGGTGGTGACGGCCTGGTTTCCGCCGGAGGGGACCGAGCTGAAGAACTCGGGCAGGGTCGCGGTCTGCACCACCGGGTCGACGGCCAAACCATCGAGCAACGCTTTGACAAAGTGCGGGTTGGGGTCCCAGCCCGGCGGTGGCACCGCGATGACGCCTCGCGCGTCGGGAGCCCCCGGTAGCTCGTAGTAGATGATGGCCAGGTCGGCCAAGAGCTGCGTGGCCGCGAGCACCGGGTCGTTGGGCTCGGAGGTGAAGTAACTGGACAGCTGGGAGTCCGAGACCGCCGCTAGGACCTGTTGGCCCCGCCCGGCCGCCGAAAGAGTGAACGGCTGCGACCACGTTGCCTCCCGTTCGGTCGCTGGGGGAAGGTCGGTGTCGGGAAGGATGAGGCTGGTCGCATGCACGTCGCTCAGTCCCTTGACGGTCGCCGCGTCAACGGCACCGCTGGCCACCCAGCTGGCCGGGGTGGGCTGATCCGCCGCCGGCAACCCGTGCAGCAGCGGGACCATGACCGATGCCGCGGCGGCCGTCTGGCCGGTGATCTCGGTGGTCACGCCGGCCGCGCTGAGCGCACCCAAGTTGACCGGCACGTACGGTTCGGCGATGAACCGGTGCGTGCCAGGTCCGCTGGCCGCCAGTTCGCTGATGGCGGTCACCGCCGAGCGCGCGTTGGCGGCCTCGAGCCTCTGGATCGTGGCCGGGCTCGCCGCGATTGACACCCGGACGTTGGCATTCTCGGGCGAGTCGAGCGCGCGGGCCAGTTGTTCGAGATCCGAAACCCGCGTCGGGCTCAACGGGGGGAGGGCCCCGGAGAGGCTGCCACCCGAGCGAATGTCGACCGGCGTCCCGATCGGGGCCACCCAGGAGAAGACGAGCGGGTTGGTGCTCTTCTCCTCGGCGTAGGTCAGGTAGGTGGTGAAGTGGGACGCGACATTCCCGGACGGCTCGACCAACTCGACCGTCACCGGGTAGACGCCTGAGCAGGATCCGTTGCCAACCTGACACCGAAGGTCGATGCCGTTGGAGCCGTCGGCCTCAGGCGTGTCGGGAACCACCGTCACCCCGTCTTCGAGCCCGCCGGCGGGGCCGGGCTTGAGGCCGGAGATCGGGACCGGCGACAGCGTTTGGAGGACGTTGGTCGGGGGGCTGCTCAGGGTCTGCTCGAACGCCGAGCGGGTGCCCAGCTGGTGGTAGAAGGTCAAGTCGAGATCGGTGCCCGCAGGCGTCTTGCCGGTGACCTCGACGTCGAGCGCGAAGGTCGCGGGGTCGCCCGGCACGGCCGGAGTGACCGAATCGCTCTGAGCGAGCAGGGTCAGGTTGGGGGAGCCCCCGAGATCGGCGGCCGAAGCCGGACCAGATGGGACGAGGAGGGCCAGGCCGCCCATCGCGATTGTTGCCGCCAGCGTGGAGCGGACACGGCGCAGCAACACCGAGCAACGCTAACCGGTCTCGGGCAGCCGACCGGGGTCCGATACCGTGGTCGGGTGTCGCCGACCGTCCCCAAACGGTTTTGGCATCTGGTCGAGGCCACCACCGAACTCGCCGAATTGTTCGAACACGCCCAAAAGAGCCTCTACCTGGTCGGGGGATCGGTGAGGGACGCCCTCGTCACGACCGCCCCCGGCGAGGCGCCGGCCCACCAGGACAAGGAGTTCGACTTCGACCTGACCACCGACGCCCGGCCGGAGGAGATCGAGAGGATCGTGGCCGGCTGGGCCGATGTCGTCTGGACCCAGGGAGCCCGGTTCGGGACGATCGGGTGCCAAGCGCACGGCCGGCGATACGAGATCACCACCCACCGTGCCGAGGTGTACCGACCCGACTCGCGCAAGCCCGAGGTGGCCTTCGACGACAACGTCGAGGGCGACCTGTCCCGCCGAGACTTCACGGTCAACGCGATGGCATTGAAGCTCCCCGATTTCAAGCTGATCGACCCGTTCAACGGGCTCGGTGACCTGGCGGCGGGGATCCTGCGCACCCCGCTTGGACCGGACGTGTCGTTCGACGACGATCCGTTGCGCATGCTCCGGGCGGCCCGGTTCATCGCCGGCTACGGGCTCCAGCCCCAACCCGAGCTCGTGGGGGCGATCAAGACCGGGCACCACCGCCTCTCGATCGTCTCGGCAGAGCGGATCCGCAGTGAGCTCGACCGCCTGTTGATGGTCGGCACCCCTTCGGTCGGCCTGCGGTTCGTTGTCGAGACCGGGTTGGCCGCGGACTTCTTGCCCGAGCTCCCCGCGCTGGCAGTCGAGCAGGACCCGATCCACCGGCACAAGGACGTCCTGGCCCACACCCTGGCCGTCGTCGATCGAGTGTCGTCCGACCGGCTGCTCCGCCTGGCCGCGCTGTTCCACGACGTCGGCAAGCCCAAGACGCGCGCGTTCGTGCCGGGAGGGGTAGTGACCTTCCACCATCACGAGGTCGTTGGCGCTCGGATGACCCGCGATCGGATGGAGGCGTTGCGCTACCCCAACGACGACGTGGACACGGTCACCCGCCTCGTCGAGCTGCACTTGCGGTTCCACACCTACCAACTGGGGTGGACCGATCGCGCGGTGCGCCGCTACGTGCGTGACGCCGGGCCACTTCTCGACCGTCTGAACGAGCTCACCAGGTGTGACTGCACCACGCGCAACGTCGCCAAGGCCCGTTCGCTCGGCCGCCGGATGGACGAGCTCGAGGATCGCATCCTGGAGCTGCGCGAGCTCGAGGAACTCGACGCGATGCGACCCGACCTCGACGGGAATCAGGTCATGCAGCTGCTCGATGTCCGGCCGGGGCCGGTGGTCGGTCGCGCGCTCGACTTCCTGCTGGAGCTGCGCATCGAGGAGGGTCCCCTCGGGGAGGCGGAGGCCACTCGCCGGCTGCGCGAGTGGTGGTCCAACCAGCCGTAGAGCTGAGCCCCGGATCAGTCCTCGGGCCAGACCCCCGCGTCGGCGCCCGCCGCGAAATCGTGCACCATCTCCCTGGCCACGTCGTCGTGGTACTGCACCGGCGGCGACTTCATGAAGTAGGCCGAAGGGCCGAGCAGAGGGCCGCCGATCTTGCGGTCGAGGGCCAGCTTGGCGCAGCGCACGGCGTCGATGATCACCCCCGCGGAGTTGGGAGAGTCCCAAACCTCCAGCTTGAGTTCCAGGTTGAGGGGCACGTCGCCGAAGTTTCGTCCCTCCATCCGGATGTAGGCCCACTTGCGGTCGGCCAGCCAGGGCACATGGTCCGATGGGCCGATGTGGACATCGTCGGCGGAAAGTGGAGCGTGCTCGATCTGGCTGGTGACGGCCTGGGTCTTCGAGATCTTCTTTGATTCGAGCCGGTCGCGCTCCAACATGTTGCGGAAGTCCATGTTGCCGCCCACGTTGAGCTGATAGGTGTGGTCCAAGACGAGCCCCCGGTCCTCGAACAGCCGGGTCAGGATTCGGTGCACGATCGTCGAACCGACCTGGCTCTTGATGTCGTCGCCGATGATCGGGACGCCGGCGTCACGGAATCGGCGCGCCCATTCGGGGTTGGAGGCGATGAACACCGGAATGGCGTTCACGAACGCCACGCCGGCTGCGAGTGCCGCCTCGGCGTAGTGGCGTTGGGCGTCCTCGGAACCGACCGGAAGATAGGAGACGAACACGTCGGCCCGGGCGTCTCTCAGTGCCTGCGCGACGTCGACCGCCTCGGCCGGCGACTCGTCGACGACCTCTTTGTAGTAGCGGCCCAGGCCGTCGAGGGTTGGACCCCGCTGGACGGTCACCCCGAGGTCCCCGACCTCGGCGAAGCGGATCGTGTTGTTCTGGCCGGCAAAGATGGCCTTGGAGAGATCGGTGCCGACCTTGGCCGCGTCGACGTCGAACGCCGCCACCGGTTCTAGGTCGCCCACGTGGTAGCCGCCAAGGACGACGTTCATGAGGCCGGGGACCCGCTCGTTGGGGTCGGCGCCCTTGTAGAAGCCGATGCCTTGGATCAGCGAGCTGGCGCAGTTTCCGATGCCGGCGATCGCAACGCGGATGGTTGTCATGTCGTCTCCCTTCAGGCCGACCGGCGGGTTCCTCGCCGGTTCGGCGTGGCCGACACATCCGTAGTGGCGCGTTCGGCCTCAATTAAACGGTCGAGCCAATCGATGTCCTGCTCGACCCCTTCGGCGGTGTGTTCGGCGACCGAGCGCGGCGTAGGTGTCCAGTTCGGGATCGTTCCCCGACGGGACCTCGGTGAGGTGCCGCACCAGCTGCGCCCGACGCCGCTCCAGCAGCGCGAGCCGGGCCTCGGGTTCCATATGGCGGGCGAACGCGAGCCGGAGCGAGAAGCTGCGGGCGTCGTCGGTGGTGGAGTCCGACAGCCCGGTCACGAAGAACTCTCGACCCGACGGTGTGATTCGGTAGACCTTGCGCGACCGTCGACCCCGAGTCCCGGCGCGCCGACGGGCTCGCATCGCCGCCCACTCGCCGCTGAGCGACCCGGTCGGCGGGGCGAGGGGGAGCGGTGAACCGCCGCCCTCAACCGTCTCGACGGCCCCACTGGCCTCCAGCCTGGCCAGGGTCGGGTAGATCGACCCGAAGGACACGTTGGCGAGGAGCCCGAACTGGGCCCGGAGCCGCTTCCGCAGTTCGTAGCCGTGTTGCGGCCCCTCTTCGAGGAGGCCCAGAAGTGCCAGATCCAACATCGCGGTCAACTATATCGGGTCGATATACCAAGGCAAGCAGAAGAGGGTGGCCGCCATCCAGAGGTCAGGCCAGTGAAGGCCCGCGTGATCGAGCAGGTGGAACCCTGGCGTTGAGCACCCGAGGGACGAGTCCATTACCCCCGTAGGTGCCCGCTGGGCCTCCCGGAGGACATTTTGCGCCGCCTGGGGGTCCTCGGTCGGGAGGAGTCGGGCGACTCAGGGCCTATGAGCGCCGACCATCTCTACACAGTCGCAGCCTTGTGGCGTTTGAACACCCAAATGTCGCTCGCGGTGACGGTCACCAGTTCCCACCCTTCGTTGCCCTTGGCAACGAGCATGTTGCGAATCCCCGCCTCGCCTTGGGTTCCAGCCCAGTGGCCTGGCCACGGGTAAACGTCGTATTCCCACATCTGCATCCCATCAGCGTAGTTACAAGGGTGTGAGCTTCCAGACGTTTGAGCGGGTGAGTCGGGTGCATGGGTGCCAAAGAAGTCCCTCGGTGGGTGCGGGGTCCGCGAAAGTTCGAGGGCTAGCCTGTCCCTCCGATGACCATGACGCAGCGGCCGGGCGCGCCCAAGACGGGCGGCGACGCGACCAGCGAGGCGCGCGTCGAGTACCGCCTGATGCGAAACGCGGTCGTTCGCGACGTACAGAAGGGAAGGCTCGGTCGCGAGGATGTCTGCGACGCCCACCCCGAGCTCCTCCGGGCGGCCCGCAACGTGGGCAAGCCGAACGGGGAGCGTTGCCCCATCTGCGAGGACAGCGACACCGTGGAGGTGACCTACGTGTTCGGCACCCGGCTTCCGCCGGGCGGGCGCTGCCCGGGGAACACCACCGAGCTCAACCGCCTGCGACGACGGAGCGAGCCGGTGCTCTGCTACGACGTCGAGGTCTGCCCGGATTGCGCATGGCACCACCTCACCCGTAAATATCCCGCTGGCGGTCGGAAGGAAGGTCAGAGGACCGGACGGGCGCTGTGAGCCCGAGGGCGACGGCCCGGACGCTGCGGGCGCGTAAACGTCGCGACGGCCACGAACCCATCGTGATGGTCACGGCCTATGACCAACCGACCGCGGCAATCGCATCGGCGGCCGGGGTCGATCTCATCTTGGTTGGCGACACGGTCGCCGACAACGTGCTCGGATACGACGACACGCTGCACGTCACGATCGACGACATGGAGCGCCACGTCGCCGCGGTGTCTCGGGCCCGGCCCGAGTGCCTGATCGTGGGCGACATGCCGTGGATGAGCTACCACGTGAGCGTCGAAGACACGGTACGCAACGCCGCCCGGCTCATCCGGGCTGGTGCCCAGTGCGTCAAGCTCGAAGGGGGCCGCAAGCGGTTGCCCGCCATCGAGGCCATCATCAACGCCGAGATCCCGGTGATGGGCCACATCGGACTCACCCCCCAGTCGGTGCATGCCATGGGAGGCATGCGGGTCCAGGGACGAGATGTCGATGCTGCGACCGCGCTGATCGACGATGCGAGGGCGATCGCCGAAGCGGGCTGCTTCGCCATGGTGATCGAAGGGGTCCCCGATGCCGTCGGGACAGCGGTCACCTCAGCGGTCGATATCCCCACCATCGGCATCGGTGCCGGGGCCGGCTGTGACGGCCAGGTCCTGGTGTTCCACGATGTCCTGGGTCTGGGCACGCGCCGGGCGCCCAAGTTCGTGCGCCGTTACGCCAATCTGGCCGAGGACGCCACGAAGGCGCTGGCCCAATTCGCGGCGGACGTGCGCACGGGCGCCTTCCCCGGCGAGGCCGAGAGCTACGAGTCTTCCGACGAGCTCCGTCACGCTCTCGGCCCTGAGGGGGGTCCGAAGACCTAGGCCGAGTCGCCGGCGGGACGGGCGCGTCGGTTGCAGTAGCATCGCTGCGCCGATCGACGATCCGCCCCGGCGGGGCGTTCACGATCACCCTGCCCCGCGTGGCGCGGGGCCCGGACCTCAATGTGGGGCCGGTCCAGAGGGAGGTGGGCCCGCATGCGGCCTTACGAAGTTATGGTCATATTCGACGCCGCGGCTGATCCGTCGGCCATCCAGGCGGTCGTGGACCGCACGCTCGAGACAATCCGCTCCTCGGGGGGGAACCCCGGTACCGTCGACCGTTGGGGCCGTCGACCGTTCGCGTACGAGGTCAATCACAAGCGCGAGGGTTACTACGTCCTGATAGAGCTGACGGGAGAAACCCAAACCGTCGACGATCTCGGCCGCCTGCTCACGCTGGCCGACGAGGTCATCCGCCACAAGGTGATCCGGCTGCCCGACCAGGTGGCCGGGCGTGCCAAGGGTCAGGCAACGCCCGAGACCGCTTCGGCGGACTCGGCCAGCTGAGCCCGGTCGGCCCGTATACAAGGAGGTAACCATGCCCACGGACAACGCAGTCGTATTGGTAGGAAACGTGACCCGGGATCCCGAACTGCGGTTCACGAACACCGGGCAGGCCACCGCAACCTTCGGGCTGGCGGTCAACCGGCGCTGGCAGAACCGACAGACCCAAGAATGGGAGGAAGCGACGAGCTTCTTCGACGTGGTCTGCTGGAGGGAGATGGCCGAAAACGTGAGCGAGTCTCTGGTCCGAGGCTCCCGCGTGATGGTGGCCGGTCGGCTCGAGCAGCGGAGCTGGGAGTCCCAAGATGGCGATAAGCGATCCAAGGTTGAGGTCGTTGCCGACGAAGTGGGACCGTCGCTGCGGTGGGCCACCGCGCAGGTGACGAAGAACGACCGACGCGGCCCGGGCGACGGCGGCCGCGGTGCTGCTGGCGGTGGTGGCGGTCGAGGTCCATCGGGCCCGGCGCGCCAGGAGCCACAGGCCGGCGGATACGCGCAAGATGAGGAGCCGTTCTGACATGGCGCGAGGCAATTTGCGCAACACGACGACGCGCCGGGCGACGAAGGATGCCGGCCGAAGGATCAAGAAGAAGCCCTGCGCCCTTTGTCGGGACAACATCGTGTGGGTCGACTACAAGGATGTGTCGATGCTCCGGAAGTACATGAGTGACCGGGGCAAGATCCGGTCCCGGCGGGTTACTGGGAACTGCGCACAGCACCAGCGTGGGATCGCACTGGCGATCAAGACCGCCCGCGAGCTCGTGCTGCTTCCCTACACGCAACGCACGGTCACCGAGCGCCCGGGTGGTCGCCGAGGTTCGGGCGGTCGTGAAGGCCGTGAGGGTCGCGGTCCGGGAGAACGGCGCGGTCCGCGCGGTGGCGACACCGATGATGTCCCGAGCCGCACGCCCGAGGCGGCCGATGCCGCCGCGATCGATACCATCGACGCGGTTGACCTCGACGGTGGCCTAACCGATGCTTCCATTGAAGCAACAGAAGCTGAGTCCGACGACGCGCCGGTCGAAGAGGAGTCCTGATGCGGGTGCTCTTGCGTGGCGATGTCGCCGGTATCGGGCGACGCGGTGACATCGTCAACGTTTCCGATGGTTACGCGCGCAACTTTCTCTTCCCGACCGGGCAGGCTCTGAAGGCGACCGACGGGATCGAAGGCCAGGCAATCTCGATGCGACGGGCGAGAGATTTGCGCATCGCGCAAGATGAGCAGGCTGCACGGACCCAGGCCGAGGCGCTGACCGGAGTCACGATCACAATTGCTGCTCGCGCAGCCGCGAACGGACGTCTGTTCGGATCGGTGGCGTCGGCAGAGATCGCCGATGCACTGGCGGCGCAGACGAGCGTCGAGGTCGATCGCGACTCGATTGTGCTCAGCGAGCCGATCAAGTCCGTTGGGTTGGTCGAGGTGCCGATTCGCCTCTTCGGGGATCTGTCGGTAAGCGTCTCGGTCGAGGTGACGGCCACCGACTGACACCCGCACGCGGCGCTTCGGTTCGCCGCGCCGTCACACCCATGGTCCACCATGGCGACATGGTGAGCTTCTGCCCCCGACCGCCACGCCCCGGCATAAGTCGCCGGTCATCCCCGAATTTGCCCACCGTCTGTCCACAGGCCCAGGCGAACCGCGCGATCTCCACCGTGTGTCCACAGGATGGGTCACAGGTGCGACCTGGGCTTTTCCTCGCGGAATCCCCAGGTTCTACGTCTTTCGCTTCACAGGCAGTTCGGTCAGGGTTGTGAGCACGATGGTGCAGGCACTCGACGACTCCCGGCCGCGACCGTTACGGCCGTTGGTCGGGATGGCTCGAATTCCACCGCACAATCTTGAAGCCGAGGAGTCCTTGCTCGGCGCCATGCTGCTGTCGGCGGACGCCACGGCGGCCGCGATCGAGATCTGTGGCGGTGAGGATTTTTACAAGCCGGCCCACGGGCACATCTTCGGGGCGATCATCGCGCTCTTCGAGCGAGGTGAACCGATTGACGCGGTCACGGTCAGAGATGAGCTGACCCGTTCGGGGCTCATCGACTCGGTGGGCGACCCGGCAGTGCTGGTCTCGCTCCAGGCCAACACCCCGTCGATTGCCAACGCGGTGCACTACGCGCGGATCGTCGAAGAGCACGCGCTCTTGCGCAGGATGATCGGTGTGGCCGGTGAGATCGCCGAGATCGGCTACAGCGTGCCCGAAGATGTCGCGGGCGCGATCGACGAGATGGAGGGCAAGGTCTTCAACGTCGCCGAACGACGGACGACCGAGTCCATCAAATCCCTCCATGACGTCCTGCTTCCGAGTCTCGACCGGATCGAGGAGCTCTCACACGGCGGCAGCGCGGTCACGGGAATCACTACCGGGTACGGCGAACTCGACAAGATCCTCGCCGGGCTGCAACCGTCCAGCCTCACCATCGTCGGAGCCCGCCCGGCGACCGGCAAGACGAGCCTCGCCCTCGGGATCCTGGCTCATGTGGGAGTCGTCTTGAAGCGGCCGAGTCTGCTTTTTTCACTCGAGATGGGACATCTCGAGCTCTGCCAGCGCCTCTTGGCGTCCGAGGCCCGGGTGGACGGGCAACACATCCGGACCGGGCAGCTCAAGCCGGACGATTGGCAAAAGCTCGGCGTGGCCGTGAGCCGCCTGGACAGCGCCCCCATCTTCATCGACGACAACCCCAACATCACGGTGATGGACATCCGCGCCCGAGCCCGTCGACTCCGCAAGAGCGAGGGCGACCTCGGCGTCGTGATGGTCGACTATCTCCAGCTCATGACCGGTCGGGCCAGGGCCGAGAACCGCCAGGTCGAGGTGGCCGAGATCAGCCGCGGTCTCAAGATCTTGGCCCGCGAGCTCGAGACGCCGGTCATCGCGCTTTCCCAGTTGTCGCGCGGTCTCGAGGCTCGTCAGGACAAGCGCCCGATGCTGTCGGACCTCCGGGAATCGGGATCCTTGGAACAGGACGCCGACGTGGTCCTGTTCATCTACCGCGAGGAGCAGTATGACCGGGACATCCCGATCGAACGGCACGGCGACGCGGAGATCATCGTGGCCAAGCACCGCAACGGGCCCACCGGATCCGCCCACCTGGCGTTCGTGAGCCACTACGCGCGGTTCCAGGACGCCGCAAAGATGTAAGAGTCGAGCTGGGTTTAGGTCCCTCGACCGATGCCCCCGGTAACGCGTCACGACGAGGGTGGTCCGCAACCACGACTCGGCATGTCGTGACCACACGGGCCGAGTGCGGGGTATCGGGCGGGATGATCGCGGCATCTCCCGCCCGCAGTGTTCGCTCCTCGTTGCCGATCGACAGGACGACCTCGCCGTCGACGACGTTCCACACCTCTTCTTCGGGATGATGGTGCTCGTGCAACGCCGGGGCGCCTGCCTCGATCTCGTAGTGGGCGAAGGTCATGTTCTGGGCGTGGAAGAAGCGGCCGTGCCATCCCGGAAGGGGCTGGCCGCTCAGCATCTCGTCGGGGCCGAGAAACGGCATCGGGTCAGCCTACGGTGCGTTCCCAGGACGCGCGCCCGAGAAGACTCGGCTAGGGCTCTGCGAGGCCGTCCTCGGAGATCGGGCCCATGGACAGTGGGTCCGGTTCGACCTTTTCACCGGGCAACTCGCTGGCCCGGTGGTGCCGAAAGGCGGGCATGGCCAGGGCGAAGGCGACCGCACCGATCACGCAGAGTGCCCCTCCAGAGACGACCGAGAACTGGGTCCCGGCGAGCGAGGCCACCCCGCCCGATTCGAGGTCGCCGATCCGGGGCCCGCCCTGGACGACCGCCATTTGGATGGAGACGATCCGGCTCCGGAAGGCGTCGGGGACGACGGTCTGGAGAATGGTGTTGCGCAGCACCGCCGAGATCACGTCGGCCCAGCCGGCCAGCGCCAATAGAGCCAAGGACAGCCCGAGGATGTGGGAGAACCCGAATGCCGTGATGGCCAGGCCCCAGATGAGCACCGCCACGATCACCGCGCGGCCCCGTCGGTCGATCCCGTTGACCCAGCCGGTGGTGATCGCACCGACGAGCGCACCGGCCCCCGGCGCCGCGAACAAATAGCCGACCACGCTCGGCCCGCCGTGGAAGACGGTGAGGCCGATCGCGGGGAAGAGGGCCCGGGGCATGCCGAACACCATCGCGTTGATGTCGATCAGGTAGGCGCCCTGCATCACTGGGCGCCCGCGGAGGTAGCGGATACCGTCGACGATCGATCGAAGACCCGGCTTGGCCGCCCCGTCGACAGGGGGGATCGGCTTCATCATCGCCGTGGCGACGATGGCGGCGAGGAAGGTGATCGAGTCGATCCCGTACACCCACACGATGCCGGTGTGGCCGATCAGCAGACCGGCGACGGCTGGCCCGACGATCGCACCGAGCTGGAACAAGACCTGCAGGAAGGACAGCGCTGCGACCAGGTTGGCCTTCCCGACGAGCAACGGAACGACCGAATTGCGGGCCGGGTTGGAGAAGCCGTTCAGCCCGGCCGCGATCGCACTGATGACGTAGAGCGCCCAGACCGCCGGGTGATCGGCCAGCGCGTTCAGCGCCAGTGCGCCGCTCGAGAACATGAGGGCAACGCTCGACACCAGTAGGAGAGTGCGTCGGTCGATCGCGTCGCCCATCGAGCCACCGATCAACGACCCGACCACCAGCGGGACGAGCTGGGCGACGCTGATCGCGCCGACCTGGAACGACGAGTGGGTCTCTGAGTAGACCTGGAAGGGGATCGCGACGACGGTCAGCTGGGACCCGAGGGTCGACACCAGCTGACCGATGAACAGCAGCCTGAACTCGCGGCTCTCGCGCAGCGGCGCGGGGTCGACGAAAATCCGGCGGGCCACCGGGGGCAGCCTATGGGGCGCCCTCATGACGCCGTCAGCCGGGATCTAGTGCGTGTCGGGACCCCTAGGCCGGCGAGACGGGTAGCGGGTCGCATAGGGCGGCACCACGGTTCCTTCGGGCAATCCGTCTTCGGGGATGCCCGGCCGAGCGACGAGGTCGAACGGGATCTGTCCGGCCCAGATCGGCTTGTCCAGGTCCTCCTCGTCGTCCTTCGGACCCCCGGTGCGGACCTTCGCCGAACCCTCGTCGATGGGGAAGCGGACGATCAGTGTGGATCGGAGCTCGGACTCGGTGGGCATCCGGGCATCGGCGCTCCGGCCGCTCGCCATGTGCTCGAGGAGCGCAGCGCTGGCCGCCAACTTCTCCTCGGAGTCCTCCACGGCCGAGCCGCGACCGAAGAGCATCACGCAGCGGTAGTTCATCGAGTGGTGGAACGCCGAGCGGGCGAGCACGAGCGCGTCCAAGAGCGTGACCGTGACACAGGCCTCCACGCCGCTCGCGATCAAGCGAAGTGTGCGGTTCCCCGGCGCGCCATGGAGATAGAGATGGTCGTCCACTCTCGCGTACGCCATCGGTGTCACGACCGGCGTGTTGTCGTTGACACCCACGTGGCAGAGCAGACCCTCGTCCAAGATCGCGTAGATGGCTGCCCGGTCGTGAGTTCCGCGGTCCTTCAGCCGCCGCAGTCCGGTGCGGTCGGTGATCGGGAGGTCGGCCGGGGTCCCCTCAGGCTGCGGCACGAGCCCGCAGGACCTCGAGGGCCTTGTCGGCGTGCGACGCGAAGGACACCTCGGATTGGACGACCTCGAGCACCCGAAGGTCGGTGTCGATGACGAAGGTCATCCGACGATTCCCGAGCGCGGCGATGCGACGACGGACCCCGTACTGCTCGGCCACCGAACCGTCGAGGTCTGACAGGAGTGGGTAGCCGAAGGAGTGCATGTCGGAGAACTTCTTCTGCTTCTCGACCGGGTCGGCGCTGATGCCGATCGGTTGTCCACCGACCGCCTCGAACTCGCCCTGGAGGTCTCGGAAGTGGCAGCTCTCACGCGTGCAGCCGTAGGTCATGGCGCCAGGGTAGAAGAACAGCACCACCGGTCCGGACTTGAGCGAGTCGGTCAGCCGGCGGGGCGTCCCGTTCTCGTCGGGCAGCTCGAAGTCGACCGCCAGGTCACCTTTGCGCACGTCAACGAGCGTATCGGCACGCCGATGTTCGCCGCGCCCAACGGCGGCGAGCCGAGGTCAAGCCTCGAAGCGGAAGCCGACCCCCCGGACCGTCACGAGATGGCGAGGGTTCGCCGGATCCCGCTCGATCTTTCGCCGTAGCCGCTTCATATGGGTGTCCAGCGTGCGTGTGTCGGCCAGGTCCTGGTCCCACCAGAGGCGGTCGATGCACCGGTCCCGGGTGACCACCTGTCCCGAGTGCGACATGAGGAGCGCCAGGAGGTCGAACTCCTTGCGTGAGAGCTCGACCAGGGTCCCGTCGACGGTGACCTCCCGCCGGCCGTTGTCGAGGCGGATCGGGCCGGCGTGGACGACCTCGTCGTTGGCGACCGAGCTCGAGGCGACCCCCCGTCGCAGCACGGCCCGCATCCGGGCCACGAGTTCGCGGAGCCGGAACGGCTTGGGGACGTAGTCCGAGGCTCCGAGCTCGAGTCCGAGCACGACATCGACCTCGGAGTCCTTGGCGGTCACCATGATGATCGGGACCGGAGCCAAGGCCCGCATCCGCTGGCACAGCTCGACGCCTGATTGGTCGGGCAGCATCACGTCGACCAGCACCAGATCCGGGTGGATCCGGTGGAAGAGCCTCAGGGCCTCGTGGCCGTCGGCCGCGCACTCCACGGCGAACCCCTCCTGGGAGAGCCCCGAGGCGAGCGCCTGGCGGTACGACTCCTCGTCGTCGACCACCAGCACGAGCGGACGGGTGTCCCGCTGGTTGGCACCGTCGCGAGGTTCGACCACGATGCTCACCGTAGGACCTCGGGGTGGGGATTGGTACGGCACGAGAGGGGCGACGAACGGGGAGGGGGGGCGATCCCCGTCGTCGCCTCGGCGCTCAGGCTCCACGGTGCCCGGGCAGCTCGTGGTTCGGCGCGTCCGACAGACCCGCGGGCGTCAGCGCAGCTCGGAACCATCGCCGGTACCGTACGAGCGGGAGATGAACGCCCCGCGAATCGTCCGCAAACCCGAGGTGACCCTGAGATGAAATGTTGGGAATCGTCCGTGGAGCCAGGTCCCGAAGCCCCCGGGGTCGATCCAAGATGACCGGGACCAAGAGAGCGGGGGCCTACGGGGACGGGGTCAACCGTCGACACGAGATCCAGATGTCCGGGGCGGAGACCCAGAGCCTGCTTGTCGAGGGGCGCACGATGGCGATGTGCACCTTCAACCACGACGGGACCATTCACGCCGTGGCCATGTGGTACGGCTTCCTCGAGGGTGACCTGGCCATGGAGACCAAGGCGAAGTCCCAGAAGGCCGTGAATCTGCGTCGTGATCCGCGGATCACCTGCCTCGTCGAGTCCGGGGACCGCTACGACGAGCTGCGCGGGGTGGAGCTGGTCGGCTGGGCCGAGCTGATCGACGATCCGGCGCGACTGTGGGCGATCGGGGTGAGCGTGTTCGAGCGCCATGTCGCGCCTTACAACGAGAGCGACCACCGTTCCCAGGTCGAGGCGATGTTGCACAACCGGGTCGGCTTCAAGGTGCACCCGAACCGCACCGTGACCTGGGATCACCGCAAGTTGGGGATTCGATCCGACGGCACGGCGGGCTAGCTCGAAACCGTTCGGGACCACCGGCCGGCTGGCCGGGACCAATTGCATCCTCAGCGGGCGTAACCCATACTTCAGACTGTCGGCACGAATGTCCGGGGAGGGCAGACGAGCGCGACTCGGGGGCGTCGATCAGAAATGTCGGCGGGTGTGGTGCGCGCCAATTCCGCCGTGAAGGCCATCCTCATTGTCCGTGGAGGGACATGACCAACGCTGCGACCGGTGGTCTTCTGGTGAACGAGATCACCGTGACATTCGGTGGCCTCACCGCCCTCGACAATGTCTCGCTTTCCGTTGAACCGGGTGAGATTGTCGGTGTCATCGGCCCGAACGGCGCCGGGAAGACCACTTTGTTCAATGTGGTCTGCGGATTCGTACGGCCCGACTCCGGGACGATGACCTACCGCGGACGTCCGCTACGCGGCCACCAGCCCCACGATTTGGCCAAAGCGGGCATCGCCCGAACCCTGCAGGGCGTCGGCCTGTTTGGTGGCATGACGGTTGTGGAGAACGTGATGGCCGGTGCCCAGGCCACCCTGCGGGCCGACTTCGCGTCGGCGCTGTTCGGACTGTGGCGCTCCAGCCGCGAGGAGAACCGCTTGCGGCAGCGGGCCATGGAGCTCCTCGAAGAGCTGCGGATCGCGCAGTTTGCGAGGCGCTTCCCATCGACCCTTCCCTACGCGATCCAAAAGCGCGCCTCGCTCGCCCGGGCGCTGATCAGTGGTCCGACCCTCGTTCTGCTGGACGAGCCGGCCAGCGGGCTCTCCCAGGGGGAGCTCGAAGAACTGGGCAAGCTCATCGTCGGGTTCCGGGCCAAGATGGGCGTGCTCCTGGTCGAGCACCACATGGACCTGGTCATGTCCATCTGCGATCGACTGGTCGTGCTCAACTTCGGGCGGGTCATCGCTTCGGGAACACCGGCCGAGGTTCAGGCGAACCCCGAGGTCACCACTGCGTATCTCGGCCAAGACGTCTCCCACGTCGACTCCCAGGCGATCCATGCCGACCCTTGAGATCGAGAACCTCTCGGTGTCTTACGGGGCCGTGCACGCGCTGAGCGACGTGTCGTTCAGCGCGGCCGAGGGCGAGGTCACCGCGGTGCTCGGCGCGAATGGAGCGGGCAAGACGACGCTCCTTCGCACCATCAGCGGGTTGGTGCACCCGCGCAAGGGAACGATCCGCTACGGGGGCGAACACCTCGAGAAGATGTCCGTGGAGAAAATCGTGCGCCACGGCATCGCCCACGTACCGGAGGGCAGGTCCGTCATCGAGGAGATGACGGTCGACGAGAACCTCCGGTTGGGTTCGCTGTGGCGTTTCGGCCGTCGCGAGCGAGGGGCCGTCATCGACGAGATCTATGAGCTGTTCCCACCGCTGGATGAGCGTCGCCGCCAACATGCCAACACGCTGTCAGGCGGCGAGCGCCAGATGCTCGCCATCGGCCGAGCATTGGTGGCTCGCCCAAACGTCCTTTTGCTGGACGAACCGTCGCTTGGCCTGGCCCCGATCGTCACGGCCCGCCTCATGGCCGTGCTGCGTGACCTGACGGCATCCTCCAATCTCGTCGTCGTGCTGGTCGAACAGAACGCTCGCAGCAGCCTCTCGATAGCCCAGCGCGCCGTCGTCATCAACCTCGGTCGGGTGGTGGTTTACGACGACGCAGCCACAGTCGCCAGCGACTCCGAACTTCGTCACCACTACCTCGGTTACTAGGAGCGCCCGGCAACCATGCAGTTCTTCCTTGACATCACCTTGGGTGGGATTGCCACGGGCATGATCGTGTCGGCGGTGGCCCTCGGGCTTGTCCTGGTCTTCCGGGCCACCAACGTCGTCAACTTCGCGCAGGGCGCCATGGCGATGATCACCACCTATATCGCCTACGACGTCCTTCGCACGGGGGTCGACTATTGGCTGGCGTTCGTCGTCGCGCTCGCCGCGGGTCTGGTGTTCGGCGCACTCACCCAAGTGGTGCTGATCCGACCGGTCCAGGGGAAGTCCCCGCTCAATGCGATCATCGTCACCTTCGGGTTCTTGATCTTCTTGGAGGGCATGGCCGGCGCCATCTTCGGGAGCACCGCGCGGAACTACCCGGCGCCGTTCTCCCTGTCTGGCCAGAAGCTCGCGGGCACCCAGATCGCCTTCTCTCCCTTCGATGTGTTCGTCGTGGTGGCGGTGCTCGTTCTCATGATCCTGATGCTGGTGCTCTTCCGAGGCACCGACCTCGGCCTCCGGATGCGAGCGGTGGCGTTCTCACCAGAAGCGGCCCGCCTCCTCGGGGTCAGGGTGCGGCCGCTCCTCACCCTGGGCTGGGGGCTGGCGGTGGCAGCCGGCGCCATGGCGGCCCTGCTCGTCGTGCCGACGTCGTCGCTCACCCCCAACTTCATGGACGTGATCCTCATCTATGGGTTCACCGCGGCCGTGGTCGGTGGTCTCGACAGCCCCGTCGGTGCCCTCGTCGGTGGTCTGGTCACGGGCCTGTCGTTGGCCTATGTCGGTGGGTACCTTGGCGGGTCGCTCGAGCCCATGGCGGCCCTGGCCCTCGTCGTCGTCTCGCTCATGATCCGGCCCGAAGGGATCTTCGCCCACCCGGCGGCGAGGAGGGTCTGAATGCGCTCCTTCCGGCGGAGTGCACAGGCTCTCACGGCAAAGTCGTGGTTCCGGCTGCCCCGCCAGCCGATGCTGCGCCACCTTTCGTTCGCCGTCGTGGCCGTCGTCGGCCTCTACTTCCTCACCCAATGGCTGAGTGCGTTCAACGATTATGAGGTGGGAGAGATCGCGTTCTACGTCATCGCACTGGCCGGGTTGACGGTGCTCACGGGCATCAACGGGCAGATCTCCCTCGGCCACGGAGGGTTCATGGCCGTCGGGGCCTTCACCTACGCCCTCCTCGTGGAACACACCACCTGGAACCTGGTTCCCGAGCTTCTGGTGGTGGTGGCCATAACCGCAGTGTCCGGCCTCGTGATCGGGATTCCGGCCACCCGCCTGCACGGCCCGTACCTGGCCGGGATGACCCTCATGGTGGCTCTTGGCTTGCCCTATCTGACCAACCAATACAACAGCGTCTTCGGCGGTGACCAGGGCCTGAACACGCCAGCGCCCACCGGGCCGGCGAGCGTCAACCCGACCGAGTGGCTGACCTGGATCCAACTCGCCGGCGCGCTGATCGTCCTGGTCCTGCTCGGGAACCTGATGCGCAGCCGGTTCGGACGGTCGTTTCGTGCCGTGCGTGACGACGAGATCGCCGCCTCCTTGGCCGGTATCCACGTGGCCCGGACCAAGGTCATCGCCTTCATGGTCAGCGCCGGGTGTGCCGGGCTGGCCGGCGCCTTCCTGGCCCTGTCGGCGGGGGGAGTCAACTCGGCCGAATTCCCGCTCGCCCTCTCCATCTACATCCTGGCCGGGGTGGTGCTCGGAGGGACCGGCAGCCTGATGGGGGTGTGGTGGGGGGCCATCATCATCGTGTACCTGCCCACCCAGTGGTCACAGTCCCTGGCTAGCGACTTTCATGCCAACGCAGTGGTGAGCGCCAACCTGGCCGTCATCATTTTCGGGCTGGTTCTGGTCGTGACGATGCTGGTGGCGCCGGGCGGAATCCAAGGGGGCCTCCGCTGGGTGGCCGCCAAGGGGGACGCGTACCTCTCTTCCGGCGGGGTTTCTAATATGACGCTATCGTTACAGGAACCTACTGACCCGTCGGTAAGTGATGGGGAGTCGGTGCCGACAATAACGAAGTGAGGGGTGTAACCATGCACCCGAACTATGAGGGGGGTATCGATGAAGCGATTCTCGTTGCGTACGGCCCGCAGCCGCACGCGTCTCATTGCCACCGGCGCGGTCGCCTGCGCCATGGCAGGGACCATGGCGCTGAGCGCGTCCGGAACGGCCGGCGCTGCCAGTGCCGCCACGCCAGGGGTGACGGCAACGTCGGTCACCTTGGGGGCGACCGAGCCGCTGACCGGTGTGGCCGACAACTACAACGACATCGCTCCGGGGATCGCTGCGGTGTTCGCCGCATATAACGCCCACGGAGGCGTGAACGGCCGCCAGATCAAGTTCACCTACCTGGACGACCAGTACACCCCGTCGATCACGGCGACGATGACCCACGAATTGGTGCTACAGGACAACATCTTCGCTGACGTCGGTTCCCTCGGGACCCCGACCCAGCTGGAGGTGCAGCCCTACCTGAACAGCCAGAAGGTCCCGCAGCTGTTCGTCCTCTCGGGTTGCAACTGTTGGAGCAGCGCCAAGTACCCGTACACGAGCGGCAACGAGCCTCCCTATTCGGTCGACGGCAAGATCCTCGGCAGCTACGCAGCCAAGAACTTCGCTGGCGAGAAGATCGGCTACTTCACCCAGGATGACGAGTTCGGCTTCGACATGATCAAGGGTATGGACATGGAGATCAAGTCGAGCAGCGTGGTGTCCAAGCAGACCTACGTCGCCTCCACGGCCGCTTACATCGCCGGGCTGAACAGCCAGGTGGCGGCCCTGCAAGCGTCGGGTGCCAAGGTGGTCATGATGGCCGCCATCCCGCCCTTCGTGAACCTGTTCGCGACCACGGCGGCGACGCTCGGCTACACGCCTCAGCTGGTGATCGACAGTGTGGCCGCTGACCCGTCCGCTCTCGGCTCGGCGGCCGTGCTCTCGACCCCGGCCCCGGCGGGCCAGGCCCTCCTCAACGGTGCGATCACCGACGGGTACGGTCCGTTCGAGAACCAGCCCTCCAACCCCTGGGTGCAGGTGGCGACGAAGCTCCTCACCAAGTACGACCCACAGGTGGCCACGAAGGGGATCACCGGTGACGAACTGGTCGGATTCAACGTCGGCTACACGATGGTCCAAGCGCTGCAGGCGGCCGGGAAGAACCTGACTCGCCAGGGGCTGATGAACGCCATCGCCGCTAACGGGACCAAGTTCATCGAGTCCGGCTTCGTGCCCTACTCATACTCGTCGACCGTCCACTACGGCTACGAGGGTGAGGAGCTGTACAAGATGTCGACGTCGGCCACCCCGATCACACTTCCGAGTGGTACGTACATGGGTGTGGAGCCGCTCGGCACCATCTACTACACGAGCCCGGGTGCTGGTCCGGTCAAGGTGTGGCACGGTGCTCAGGACAAGGTCCCGGCGAGCTTGCAGAAGATCGCCTAAGAGCAAAGAGTCCAACCACCGGCAATCAAGGTGGTGGTGACGATGGAGATGCCGCCGGCGCAAGCCGGCGGCATCTCCGCGTCGGTTCCGGTGCGCCCGTTCGTTCATTTCCACCGGAAGTGGACGAACGGGCGCCCGAAGGCGACTCATTCGATTTTCGGCCAGGTGTCATCTGGGGATGGCTGGGTGTCGACCGCACGTCAATCCGAACGCGGCATGCGAGTCGATATGGATGCCCTCGCCTTCACCCACGCGAGAAGACGATCTTTCCGGTATGTCCGTTGGGAGCGCGTCGATTCGTTGGGAAAGGACCGCTGGGTCGATGAGCTGCTGGCGGAGCAAGGCGCGGGCGGACTCGGAGTCCTTGGGCCACTCAGCGGCTAGCTTTGCCCCGACACAGTCATGGGGTTCGAGGCAGAGTCCCCTGTCCGGCCTTGTGCTCTCGTTCTCGTAGACCACGATGCGTTCTTCCCAACCCGGTCCCAGTACAGCTGTCGAGATGCTCAGACATTCGGCGTAGTAGTTGAACGTCTGGTGGAATTGCGAGAGCTCACCGAACGCTCCTTTCACCCTGCTCGAGCAGCTCCAGGAGTTGAAGAGAGGGACGGCTACATACTTGGCCCGCCCAAGAATGATGCGTGCCACCGCGTGGTGAGCCTGCCCAGGGCCATCGCCGCCCGCCTCGGCGACATGGTTGCGGAGGCTAGTCAGAGGATCGCAGAGCAGCGCGAAACTGAGCTCGTCGATGTGGCCGGCACAAGATCGAACGTGACCTCGCTCGAGGAGCACCGCGCGGGGCGAGAGCGCGCGATGGCGCGCGACGCGCGCCAGGCTTGACGAGTCAAACACTGACTCATCGACCGAAACTGCCGATGACCAGGACTTCGATGAGAGCGGGCGACGGGAATCGAACCCGCGTTCTCAGCTTGGGAAGCTGATGTTCTGCCGCTGAACTACGCCCGCCGGGTGTTCGTCACACTATCGTTTGGCCGACATCCTATTGGGGGAGAAAAGGCCGGTGGTATCCGATCGGCCGAACGCTCACTGATTTCGAGATTGGCCTTTAGTCGATGCTGGTAAGAATCGTTATCGGGCTGAGCGCAACCGCCCTGGCATTCGCCATCGCTGGCCGCCGCCTCTGGAGGATCTCGAGGCTGATCCGTTCGGGCCAACCGGCCCGAGAACGTCTTCGAGGGCTGCGCGTTCGTGCCGAGGCTGAGGTCGTCGAGGTGGGCGGCCAGAAGAAGCTGCTGCGGTGGACCGTGCCTGGCCTTGCCCACGCCTTCACCTTCTGGGGTTTCACCCTCTTGTTCTTCACGATCATTGAGGCGTACGGCGATCTGTTCAAGAAGACGTTTGCCATCTGGGGCTTCGGGCACAACCCGGTCCTCGGTTTCATCGAAGACTTCTTCACCGTCGCCGTGCTGGCTGCGTTGTGCGTGTTCACGGTGATCCGCCTCAGGCAGGCTCCGGCCCGTCGGGAGCGCGGTTCGCGTTTCTACGGATCCCACACCGGTGCCGCCTGGCTTGTGCTCGCCCTCATCGCCCTGGTGATGATCACTCTCCTCCTCTACCGAGCTGCCCAGACCAACACGGGCGACTTCCCGTACACGTGGTGGGCGTTCGCCTCCCACCTGGTCGGCAAGGCGCTCCACCCGTTGGGCACCGGTGTGAACAGCGTGCTCGAGACGACCTTCGTCATCTTGAACATCTGCGTGATCGTCGGGTTCTTGGTCTTCGTCTCGTACTCCAAGCATCTGCACATCTTCCTGGCCCCGCTCAACGTCGCCACCTCGCGCCGGCCGCGCGCCCTCGGCGGTCTCGACAAGACCCCGGACATGGACATGGAGAACGTGACCGAGGAGACCGTCTTTGGGGTGGGACTGGTCGAGCACTTCACCTGGAAGCAGATGCTCGACTTTGCGACCTGCACCGAGTGTGGTCGTTGTCAGTCGGTCTGTCCGGCGTGGAACACCGGCAAGCCGCTTGTCGCCCAAGCTGGTCATCATGGGCCTGCGGGACAACATGTTCTCGCAGGCCACGAGGCTGTTGGCCACCAACGGGGACCGTCCCGAGGGGGACCTCGAGACCCTGGTTCCGAACACGATCGAGCCCGACGTGCTGTGGTCGTGTGTCACCTGTGGAGCCTGTGTCGAGGAATGCCCGGTCGACATCGAGCACGTCGACGCCATCGTCGACATGCGCCGGTACGAGGTGTTGATGGAGTCCCGGTTCCCCTCCGAAGCCGGGCTGATGCTGCGGAACATCGAGAACCAAGGGGACCCGTGGGGTCTCGGATCCTCCAAGCGCACCGACTGGACACGGGACCTTGATTTTGAGGTGCCGGTCGTCACCGACACGATCCCCGAGGACATCGAGTACCTCTACTGGGTCGGCTGTGCCGGGGCGCTCGACGAGCGGGCCCGCAAGGGGGTTCAGGCCACGGCGCGGATGTTGCACCGGGCCGGGGTGACGTTCGCGATCTTGGGACCCAAGGAATCCTGCTCGGGCGATCCGGCCCGGCGCTTCGGGAACGAGTACCTGTACCAGGAGCAGGCCAAGGCGAACGTCGAGATCCTGACCAGCGTGGGGGCGAAGAAGGTCATCGCCACCTGTCCGCACTGTTTCAACACCCTGAAGAACGAGTACCCGAGCCTCGGGGGGAACTTCGAGGTGATCCACCACGCCCAGCTTCTGGACCACCTGGTCTCGATGGGAAGGCTGCGCCCGGGCCGGGGCTACGAAGGCACCGTCACGTACCACGACCCGTGCTATCTCGGCCGCCACAATCGAGTCTTCGACCAGCCCCGTTCGGTGCTCGACGCCATCCCCGGTGTCCGCCAGGTCGAGATGAAGCGATGCCGTGAGAAGAGCTTCTGCTGTGGTGCCGGCGGAGCCCGCATGTGGCTCGAGGAGACGATCGGGAAGCGGATCAATATGGAGCGCACCGACGAGGCCCTGAGCACCGGTGCCGATGTCGTCTCCACGGCCTGCCCCTACTGCATGATCATGTTGGACGACGCCGTGCGCGCCAACAATAAAGAACAGGAAGTCCGGGTCCTGGACCTCTCCCAGCTGGTCGAGGAATCCCTCTCAACCCCTGCGTCGCCATAGCGGACTCCTTTGCCTCCGGGTGCGATGGCGGCTGATCCGTCTCTCCCCGGCGATGGGCCGCGCTACCCTCTTTCGATGTTCGCAGGTCGCGGTGCCGACGATTCGGGCCAGAAGGTGCCGCTCATTGATCGGTTGAAGAACGCCCTCCTCAAGCCGGTCGACCCCAACGCGGCCCCCAAGCAGGCTCCCGATCATCCCGAGACGCTCGAGGAGCTCGAAGCGGCGGTCAAGTACGCCAACGACAAGGAGCGGCTGATCGGGCTCACGGCGGCCCCGTTGGCCGCGGTGATCGCGATCGCCATCATCAGCGCGGACATCTCCAACAACAAGCTGCACACGAGCGCATCGACCTTCCACGAGCTGCTCGCGGTGCTCTTGGTTTTGTCGGTCGTGATGCTGATCACGGCGATGCTCCGAAAGCGCCTCTACCTGGGCATGGTGACCGCCCTGTATGGGCTGAGCGTCTTCAATCTCCACTGGTGGGGTTTCGGTGTCCCCTACGTCCTGATCGGTGCCTGGCTCCTGGTGCGGGCCTATCGGCTGCAGCGGGACCTGCGCCTGGCCAAGGCTGATACCGAGCGGGGAAATGGCAACGCACCGCCCCCGCGGCCCAGCCGCCGCTACACCCCGCCGAGCTCACCGAAGCGGTCGATCTCGCCCAAGTCCGAGGACGAGCGCAGAGCAGGCTGAACGGTGCTTGGCGACCAGGGAGGCCGAGTCAGGCCGCCCCGGTACTCGCTACGGCGAGGTGGCCGACGTTGGCCGAGGTGACCTCCTCGGGCGCCACCGCCTGAAGACCTCGACCCCGAGCACCACCAGGACGACCAGCAGGATCGTGGGGAGAATGAACACCTTCCACGACGAGTGCTCGGCCGCCAGGATGCCGACCGTGGACAGGAGCCCCGGGTCGCTCGGGACGGTAACGCCCCGGATCGTCGATCCGGGACGCAGGAACGTGTTTCCGGGTATGGCGTCGCTCTGGCGGTGGCCGTCGAGGAGGAACGTCCCCTTGCACGAGTACCCGGCCAGGTTGCTGCCGCTGCCTCCCATCAAGCCGATGCACCCCGACACGGTGACGGTCACCGGGACCCCGTGCTGGCGCAGGAGGTTGATCTGGGCGTTCTTTCCCACCCCGGCCGCGAAGAGCACGGCGGTGACCACGGCCAGCGCGACGAGACACCCGGCGACGACGACCCGAGCAGCCCGGCGGACGTCGACGTCCACGCCGGCCCCCCGTAGCCTCATGATGGGCTGGCCTTCGGTGCCGGCTTCCCCCGTCGCCGCCCCCGCGTCCGGTTGAGCAGGTCCGGTGGGAGCCGTCGGTTCCGGAGTGGTCATCGGTCTTCTCGTGTTGGGCGAACTGGGTCCGTCGGGCCGCGGTCCCCGAGTGCCCCGAGATCGTAATGGCGGCGTCGTCTAACCGGTTGTGGGTCCGAGACGCCCCCTCGCTCGCAGACCGCTCGAGTCCTCGCCCAGGGACCGAGTTCACACGCTGGTAACACGGGTGTGACGGTTCAGAAACTCCCGGTCTGCATCCTTTGGGACGGCAGGGTGAACCGCCTGCCGTGGCCTTGGCGCACGCGCTCTTGCGTGAAGAGGGTTCACGGAAGCGGGGCGCCAGGACGCATTGACAGTACGAGAGGAGTACTCCAGCCGTGCATCTGCTTGGCGCAGTAGTTCCGGTTCCGTATCCCAGTTGGCTTGATACGGGCGACAACACGTGGCAGATCGTCGCCGCCACGTTCGTTGGCTTGATGAGCCTCCCCGGCCTGGCGGTCCTCTACGCCTCCATCGTCCAGAAGAAGTGGGCGGTGAACGTGCTGGCCATGCAGTTCGCCGGCTTCTCGCTGGTCCTGGTCGCCTGGGTGCTGTGGTCCTACAAGATGGGCTTCGGCTCCACCTCGATCGGCGGTGGGGTGCACAACGGGGTCCAAACCCAGCTCAGCGGCGTGGGGTGGGTGAAACACTTCTTCGAGAACTTCGTCGGCAAACCGGGTCAGATCACCAACGCCACCAATGAACAGGCCCAGGCGGTGTCGGCGGCCAACACCGCCATACCGTTCCACTTCCCGACGACGTCGCTGGCCTACTTCCAGTTCGTCTTCGCCGCCATCACGCCCCTGCTGTTCATGGGGAGCGTCCTGGGCCGGATCAAGTTCAGCGCCTGGTGCCTCCTGGTGCCGCTGTGGTCGACCATCGTCTACGGCGTGGACGCCTTCTTGCTGTGGGGCGGTGGCTACTTCGCCCAGGAGGGCTCGCTCGACTTCTCCGGTGGCTTCGTCATCCACATGTCGGCCGGGGTGTCGGGGTTCGTGGCCGCCTGGTGTCTCGGTCCCCGGCTGCTTCGAGATCGCCAGCACGCCATACCCAACAACCTGGTCATGGCGGCCGTCGGAGCCGGCATTCTGTGGCTCGGTTGGAACGGCTTCAACGGTGGTGACCCGTACTATGCCGGGGTCTCCGCATCGAACGCCGTGGTCAACACCAACCTGTGCACCGCCGTCGGCGTGTTGACCTGGATGGGCATGGACGCCTGGTTTTCCAAGACGAGGAAACCGACGTTCTTGGGCGGCGTGAACGGCATGATCTGCGGCCTGGTCGGGATCACCCCCTGTGCCGGCTGGGTCAACGGGTGGGGCGCCATCGCCGTCGGGTTGATCGACACCGCCATCGTCTGGATCGCCTGGAACTACCTGTCCAAGGTCCGGCCGTTCTCGAAGGTGGACGACGCCCTCGGGGTCGTCTACACGCACGGCATCGCCGGCCTTTTCGGCGGTCTGTTGCTTGGCATCTTCGGGGACCCGAACATGCTCGAGTACGGGTGCGGCACTTTGAGCTCGGCCGGGAAGGTGGTCAGCACCTCCGCGGCCACCTATGCGACGGCCAAGGGCACCTGTGTGCCGTTCTCGGTGAACGGGCTGATGTATACCGGCTCGGCCCACCAGCTGTGGGAACAGTTCCGAGCCGCCCTGTTCGTCATCTTCTGGTCGGCCCTCATCACCTTCATCTTGATGAAGCTGATCGGGCTGGTCCTCCGTGGTGCCCGCTACAAGGACGAGATCCTCGAGATCGGTGACCTCGCCATCCACGACGAGGAGGCCTTCCCCGAGGCCCCGCTGGCCGAGCGGGTCGGCGGTGGCGGCCCCGGTGCCGGTGGTTTCGAGCTGGCCGGTATCGGCGGCTCGGTACCACCGGGTCGAGCGGATCCACCGCTAGGGTCCGGTTCAGAGAGCACGCAGTGACGTTGTCGAGCGCACGAGAGGGAACGGAATCACCATGAAGCTGGTTGTGGCAGTCATCAAGCCGTTCAAGCTCAACGAGGTCAAGGAGGCGCTTCAGACCGTCGGTGTGCAAGGCATGACGCTGACCGAGGTCAACGGGTTCGGTCGTCAGCGAGGGCATACCGAGGTGTATCGGGGAGCGGAGTACGAGATCGACTTCGTGCCCAAGATCCGCCTCGAGGTCCTCGTGGAGGACTCGCAGGCCGACCCGGTGGTCGACGCGGTGGTCAGTTCGGCGGCCACCGGCAAGATCGGCGACGGCAAGGTCTGGGTGGTCCCGGTCGAGGCAGTGGTGCGGGTGCGCACCGGCGAGCGGGGGGAGGACGCCCTCTAAGCCTCCTCGCCGAGCGGACTCAGTCCCATCGGTTTCCAGCCGGTCGTCCGGCGGTCTGGGCTCGACCCGGTACCGCCGGGCGGCCGCGTCGGTTTCGGGTGCCCCGACGAGCCAATCGGCCACGACGGGGCAGGACGGTTCCCCTGATCCGCCCACACGATCCGAGCGGCGTTTGCGGGCCGACTGGTCGTTCAGGAACCGAGGATGCCGTAGGCGGAGGCCGGGTGGAAGTTCAGCACCACCCGTCGCTCCGCCACCATGGCCCGGCGGTAGTCGTCCCAGTCGGGGTGTTCCTCGCCCCGGATGTTGCGGTAGATCTCCACGAGCTCGTCGACCACGTCGTCGTTCGGGTCGCCGGCCGGCGGGCTGAGTTGCACGGTGCCGTCGAGCACCACGTACTGCCAGAAGGAGTCGCCGACCACATAGAGCTCGGCTCGGTGGTCTCGGCGAAGGTTCTTTGTCTTCGCCCGTTCCTCGGTCACCGAGATGCGGGTCGAACCATCCGGCTCCATGAGGTAGATGGTGTTCGACACCTGGGGGCGGCCGTCGCGTCGGATCGTGACGAGCACTCCCTGGTGCCGTTCACGCGCGAATTCGATCGCCCCGGCGAGAACCATGGGGCTGTCGGGACCTCTGGCTAGCCGTGGAAGGCCAATTTGTCGGCCTCTCGCAGCCGGGCGGCCATGGCGCCGAGCAGCTTGCGGGAGAGCGACGGCATGGTGTCCAGCAGCCCCAAGAAGTGCCGTTGCTCCAAGACGAGCAGCGCCATGTCGGTCTCGGCGACCACGGTGGCCGACCGGGGCTGGCGGTCGAGAAGAGCCAGCTCCCCGAAGTACTGGCCCGGCCCCAGGGTCGCGATCTTGCGGCCCTTGCGCCGGACCGCCGCCGTGCCGCTCACGATGAGGAAGAACTCGTGGCCGGTGGTTCCTTCCTCGCAGAGGATCTCACCGGCTTCGGCGGTGATCTCGTCGAGGGACTGGCGCACCTTGCGGAGGTCCCGCGTGGAACACGGTGCGAAGAGCCAGATTTTGGAGAGGTCGACTTCCTGGGCGCTCGTGCGTGGCATGGGTCCTAAGGGTAGCCGCCAGTTCGCCGCCGCACCTCTCCGACCTGGGGTTGGGGGCTCCAAGGGGCCGCCATCGAGTTCACACGGAGGTAACACGCGCGTAGCAACCGAGAAACGGCTCTTCTCCATACTGACGCCGTGCAACAGCCTCGGCGAACGGCGGCGGCGGTGACGCCACCTCGTCTTCGTCGTAGCTGAATTCGGTTCCGCTCAATGGAGCGAAGGGAGTGAGGTCGTGAGGCTTGTCGTGGCGGTCTTGAAGCCGTTCAAGCTCGACGACGTGAAGGAAGCCTTACAGGCCGTCGGGGTCCTCGGCATGACGTTGACCGAGGCTCAGGGCTTCGGACGTCAAAGGGGCCACACCGAGGTCTACCGGGGAGCGGAGTACGAGGTCGACTTCGTTCCGAAGATCAGGCTTGAGGTGCTCGTCGACGACTCCCAGACCGAGGACATCGTGGACACCATCGTTCGCACGGCTGCTACCGGAAAGATCGGGGACGGGAAAGTGTGGGTCGTCCCCGTCGACACGGTGGTCCGTGTGCGCACCGGCGAGCGGGGCTCTGACGCCCTGTAAGACGCCGGCTCAGAGCTGGCTCTGGCGGCGGACCGCGTCTGCCGCTGCCAGAGCCTCCTCGGGGTCTCCCAGATAGTCGGCGCGGACGATCGAGAGATCGTCGTCGAGGCGACACCGGTACGGGATGCCGGTCGGTATCTCAAGGTCCGCGATCTCGGCGTCGCTGATGTGCTCGAGGTGCTTGCGGAGCGCCCTGATGCTGTTGCCGTCCGCGACCACGAGCACCGCCCCACCCCGCGGGCCCTCGGTGCGTAGGTCGGGGACGATCGCGTCCTCCCAATAGGGGACGACCCGGCGCACCACGTCGGCCAGGCACTCGGTCGCCGGTAGGTCCCCGGGGGGGACGTCCCGGTAGCGGGGGTCATTGTTGGCCCGGCCCGGGTCACCCTCTGGAAGGCTGGGTGGGGGCACGTCGTAGCTCCGCCGCCACAGGTGGACCTGCTCCTCGCCGTACTTGGCGGCCGTCTCTTTCTTGTTGAGGCCCTGCAGGGCGCCGTAGTGGCGCTCGTTCAGCCGCCAATGCCGTCGCACCGGCAGCCAACTCCGCCCCGCCTCGTGCAGTGCCAGCTCGGACGTCGTGATGGCCCGGACCAAGACCGAGGTGTGAAGGATCTGAAGGTCGAGCCTCTGCTCGGCGGCCATCAGGCGCCCGGCCGCCCTCGCCTCCTCTTCGCCCTTGGGGCTCAGCTCGACATCGACCCAGCCGGTGAAGAGGTTCTGGGCGTTCCACACCGATTCCCCGTGCCTGAGAAGAACGAGGTCGGCCACCGCCGAAGCGTATCGCCGCCCTGCCGTGACTCTTGAACGAGAGAAACGGCGTCCTGCGGTGTCGGCGGCCCATGTCCGAGGACCGAAGAGGGGGCCCAGGGACGGGACACAACGTCGGCCCCCGGACACCCTCAGGATAATTGTCCGAGGGTCTTTTCGTGCGGTTCTGTCTTTTTGGTGGATTTTCGGATCGAGTCCGCCGAATCTCTCGAATCTCTCCGATCTCCCTCCAGAACGGAAGGCTTTGCACCGAAACCCCCGCCTGCACCGAAAGTCGAGGGTCTGCACCAAAATCCGGCTTTGGCACTGGTGCCGGGGCGGCCGGGCGACCAGACTGTCTGGCCTAGACCTCTCGCGCTGCGAGCGGTGCCGGACGGCGCAAGGTTCTCTGCCTCTCTCGACCCCCGAGAAGGGCACCTTCGTCGTGGCCGTGTTCGAGTGGGAGTGCCCATCTTTCGGCTGCCTTGGGATCATCGCCCTGGCCGACGAGCCGCGTCACAACACGATCGCTTGGTGCCAGCCATGGGCTGAATCCGAGCGGCCTATCTGCGGTCGAGCGATGCGGTGGAACAGCTACCAGGAACGGTGGGAACCACATCCAGACCAACCGCCAAGGCCCACTCTTTGACCCCTCCAGGGCCGCCCAAGAGTAAGGGGTTGACTTACTTGGCCCACCCGGTTTCATTGGTCCTGCTCAGGGCGGGTCCCACCGGATGACGTCCGGTCTGCGTGACCACCACCGCTGTACCCAGACACTCGCTCCGTTGCCGATCTGGTTAGCCGGGATCGACACTTTGGCCTGCCACCGCAAGCAAGAGCCCGAAAAACCAACGAAAGAACTTTGCTTCTGCCTTGCTGGGCGGCGCATATGAGTCACCCCACGGCCCTCGTTGCACTGTGCGCACTGTGCGATAGGTGACTAGCCAGAACGGAAGAAAACTTGCTAATGAGACACTCAAGTTTGATATACTGAGCTCCAACAGCCGGACCAGAGGGCCCGGACGAGTCGCAACGATCGAAGAGATAGAGAAGAGAGGCAGAAGCCATGGCCAAGGCGGTAGGGATTGACCTCGGGACGACGAACTCCGTCGTCAGCGTGTTGGAGGCCGGTGAGCCGGTCGTCATTCCGAACGCCGAGGGGGGCAGGACCACCCCTTCGGTTGTCGGGTTCGCTAAGAACGGCGAGGTGCTGGTCGGTGAGGTCGCGAAACGTCAGGCGATCACCAACCCCGACCGGACGATCCGGTCAGTCAAGCGCCACATGGGGACGAGCTGGACCGTCGACATCGACGGCAAGGCGTACACGGCCCAGGAGATCTCGGCCCGGATCCTGGGCAAGCTGAAGCGCGATGCCGAGGCTTACCTGGGCGACACGGTCAACCAGGCCGTCGTCACCGTTCCCGCGTACTTCGACGACGCGCAGCGGACCGCGACCAAAGAGGCGGGCCAGATCGCCGGGCTCGAGGTGCTGCGGATCATCAACGAGCCGACCGCGGCGGCCCTCGCCTACGGCCTCGACAAGGAGGACAAGGACCGAACCGTCCTCGTCTTCGACCTGGGCGGCGGCACGTTCGACGTGTCGGTGCTCGAAATCGGCGAGGGCGTGTTCGAGGTGAAGTCCACCTCCGGGAACACCCATCTCGGCGGGGACGACTGGGACCAAAAGATCATCGACTGGCTCGTCAAGTCGTTCAAGGACACCGAAGGCGTTGACCTGTCTGTCGACAAGATGGCGGCGCAGCGGCTGAAGGAAGCGGCCGAGAAGGCGAAGGTCGAGCTCTCATCTGTGCAGGAGACCCAGGTCAACCTCCCGTTCATCACTGCGACGTCTGAAGGCCCCAAGCATCTCGACCTGAAGTTGACCCGGTCCAAGATGAACGAGCTCACCTCCGATTTGGTGGAGCAGTGCCGCGGGCCGTTTGAGGCCGCGATCAAAGACGCCGGCCTGAAGACCTCCGACATCCACCACGTGGTGTTGGTCGGTGGTTCGACGCGTATGCCGGCGATCCAAGAGCTCGTCCAATCGCTCACCGGCAAGGAGCCGCACAAGGGGGTCAACCCCGACGAAGTCGTGGCGATCGGCGCGGCCGTCCAGGCGGGTGTGCTGAAGGGCGAGGTGAAGGACGTCTTGCTGTTGGACGTCACTCCGCTCAGTCTCGGGATCGAGACCAAGGGTGGCGTGATGCACCGGCTCATCGAGCGCAACACGACCATCCCGACGAAGCGGTCGGAGATCTTCACAACCGCCGAGGACAGTCAGCCCTCAGTCGAGATCCACGTGCTCCAGGGCGAACGAGAGATGGCCATGTACAACAAGACCCTGGGCAAGTTCCAGCTGGTTGACTTGCCGCCGGCTCCCCGGGGTATCCCCCAGATCGAGGTCACCTTTGACATCGACGCCAACGGGATCGTGCACGTGGCCGCCCGGGACAAGGCGACCGGCAAGGAGCAGTCGATGACCATCACCGGCCAGTCCTCGTTGGCCAAGGAGGACATCGAGCGGATGGTGCGCGATGCCGAGTCGCACCAAGAAGATGACCGTCGTCGTCGTGAGGAGGCCGAGGTACGCAACACGGCCGACACCCTCGTGTACCAGACCGAGAAGCTCCTGCGTGAGCAGGGCGACAAGATCGAGGGTTCCGAGAAGGAGGCCGTGTCGAGTGCCCTCCAGGGGGTGAAGGACGCCCTGTCCGGGTCCGACACCGAGGCCATCAAGACGGCGACCGAGTCGCTCATGACGGCTAGCCAGGGCTTCTCACAGCGCCTGTACGAGCAGGCGTCGCAATCCCAGGCGACCGATGGTGCGGCTTCGAGCTCCGAGCAGCACGCCTCGGACGCCGCCGACGATGAGGTCGTGGACGCCGAGATCGTCGACGAGAAATGACCTCCCGTCCCGGGCCGGACTTCCCGGGTCCCCCGTTCGATCGGGGGGTCGGGGGGGTCGGGGAGAACGGAAACCCTGACGCGACCGACGACGGCCAGCTCGGCGGCCAAGCCGACTCCGTGGAGATGGCGGTGGACGAGATCCTGACCGACGTCGTCGCGCTCACCGCCGAGCGCGACGAGTACCTGGCCGCCTTGCAGCGGACCCAGGCCGACTTCGCCAACTATCGCAAGCGGGTGTTGCGCCAGCAGGATGAGCAGGGGAGCCGGGCCACCCTTGACCTGGTGGCCAAGCTCTTGCCGGTGCTCGACACGCTTGATCTCGCGGTCGCCCACCTCGACAAGACCGACGAGGGCGATGAGCCGTCGACCGAAACCCAGACGCTCCGCCAGGCCCGCGCCCTGTTGATCGACACGCTGGCCAAGGAAGGCCTTGAGCGGGTCGATGAGGAGGGGGTCGTCTTCGATCCGTCGGTTCACGACGCGGTCGCCCACGCCCCCCAGGTCGACGACGAAGACGGCGAGCCTGCCTCCACGATCGAAGAGGTACTGCGCTCGGGCTATCGCTGGCGCGGCAAGGTGCTACGGCCGGCCATGGTCCGCGTCAGGGGCTGAGTTGCCGGTCCAGCGAGAGTGGTTCGAGAAGGACTACTACCAAGTACTCGGTGTGCCCTCGACGGCCACCGACAAGGACATCGCGCGCGCGTACCGGAAGTTGGCCAAGCAGTACCACCCCGACGCCAACCCCGGTTCGGAGGACCGCTTCAAGGAGATCTCGGCGGCGCACGACGTCTTGGGCGACACGGCCACCCGCAAGGAGTACGACGAGGCGCGCCGACTCGGTCCCATGGCCGGAGGCTTTGGCGCACCCGGGTCAGGTGGGGGCTTCCGGGTGGAGGACCTGGGGGACCTCGGAGATCTCTTCGGAGGGTTGTTCGGTGGCCGGGGTCGGCGTCGGGCCCCGGGTCCCCAGCGCGGCGCCGACGTCGAGGCCGAGCTGCACCTGTCGTTTGAGGACGCGGTGCGTGGGGTGACCACCTCGGTGCACATGCCCCAGGACGTCCGCTGCCGGACGTGCAACGGCTCGGGCGCGGCGCCCGGCACGTCGACGCACGTGTGTGACCGCTGTCACGGTCGCGGCACGCTCGACGACAACCAGGGCCTGTTCTCCCTCTCCACCGTCTGCCCCAAGTGCAACGGCCGGGGGACCCTCGTGGATACCCCGTGTCCGACCTGCTACGGGACCGGCACCGAGCGGCGGAACCGGCAGGTCAAGGTCCGGGTCCCGCCGGGCGTGGAGAACGGCCAACGGATCCGGGTGAAGGGACGGGGCGCGGCCGGTCAGGGGATGGCGCCGCCGGGCGACCTCTACGTGACCGTGCACGTGGGCCGGCACGCAAAGTTCGGTCGGCGCGGTCCCAACCTGACCCTCACGGTGCCGATCACCTTCCCCGAGGCGACCCTTGGGACGGTGATCACGGTCCCCACCCTGGACGAATCGGTGAAGGTCCGGATCCCGCCGGGCACGGCGTCGGGCACGGTGCTCCGGGTCCGGGGTCGCGGGATCCCGGTCGGAAAGAACGGTCCCAAGCCCGGGGACCTCATGGTGAAGGTCGATGTCTTGGTGCCGTCGACGCTCACCGACGAACAGCGCGCCGCTGTCGAGTCGCTCGCCCAGGTGACCGAGCCCGCGCCACGCGAGCACCTCGAGGAGGGGTGAGGAGAATGGACCACGCACCGACGGGAGCCGACATGGACTATGGGGACACCTCCATCGACCGCCGAGCGCTCTATGTGATCTCGGTGGCCGCCGAGCTGGCCGGCGTGCACCCGCAGACGCTGCGCATCTACGAACGCAAGGGCCTGCTGGATCCGACCCGTACCCCCGGAGGGTCGCGCCGGTTCAGCGACATGGACTTGGCCCGGATGCGGCGGATCCAGGAGCTCACCGCGGCGGGGCTGAACCTCGAGGGGGTGCGGCGCGTCCTCGAGCTCGAGACCGAGATCCTCCGCCTGCACGCGCAGCTCGACCAGGTACGCCGGGAGGCCAAGGAGGCCATCGAGGGCACCCATCGTCACTACCGCCGAGAGCTGGTGCCACTCAACCAGTCGCCGGTGCCCTATCGCAACACCCGCCCGCGGACGCGGGGGTGACACCCCGCGATGAACCCGAGAGGATGACCGCAGTGCCACTCGACCCCCAACGATGGACCGAGAAGACCAAGGAGGCCTTCTCCACCGCCACCCGGAAGGCCGCCGAGGCGAACAACCCCGAGGTCACTCCGGCTCACCTGCTTTCGGCGATCCTGGCCGACCCCGACACCATCGCCCGGCCGGTCCTGTCCAAGGTCGGTGCCTCCCCCGACGAGGTGGCGGCGCGCCTGGCCGAGAGCCTGGGCCGTCTCCCCCACGCCGTCGGCGGTGGGGAACCCACCCTCGGACGGGCCGCCCGCGAGGGGCTCGAGTCGGCCGACCGACTCCGGGGCGATCTCGGCGACGACTACCTCTCCGTCGAGCACGTGCTGCTGGCCTTCGCCGACGAGCTGGGCACGGACCGGGACCAGCTCCTGAGCGCGCTGCGCGACGTGCGGGGTAGCCACCGGGTGACCTCGCCCACGCCCGAGGACACCTTCCAGGCCCTCGAGCGCTACGGCCGCGATCTCACCGAAGCGGCCCGCCGGGGCCGGCTCGACCCGGTGATCGGTCGCGACGAGGAGATTCGTCGGGTCATCCAGGTGCTGTCGCGGCGGACCAAGAACAACCCGGTGCTGATCGGCGAGCCGGGGGTGGGCAAGACCGCGATCGTCGAGGGCCTGGCCAACCGGATCGTCGAGGGCGACGTGCCCGAGAGCCTGAAGAACAAGAGGGTGGTGGCGCTCGATCTCGGGTCCATGGTGGCCGGGGCCAAGTACCGGGGCGAGTTCGAGGAACGTCTGAAGGCGGTGCTGAAGGAGATCACCGATTCGAACGGCCAGGTCGTCACCTTCATCGACGAGCTGCACACCCTGGTCGGGGCCGGCGCAGCCGAAGGGGCCATGGACGCCGGCAACATGGTCAAGCCGTTGCTCGCGCGCGGCGAGCTCCGTTTGATCGGCGCCACGACGCTCGATGAGTACCGCAAGTACATCGAGAAGGACGCCGCCCTCGAGCGCCGGTTCCAACAGGTGTTCGTGGACCAGCCGTCGGTGGAAGACACCATCGCCATTCTGCGAGGACTGAAGGAGCGTTACGAGTCCCACCACCGGGTCCGGATCCAAGACGCGGCACTGGTCGCAGCAGCCGTGCTCTCGGACCGCTACATCACCGGTCGGTTCTTGCCCGACAAGGCGATCGACCTTGTCGACGAGGCGGCCAGCCGCTTGCGCATCGAGATCGACTCGATGCCGACCGAGCTCGATGTGGTGATCCGGCGGATCCGACAGCTCGAGATCGAACGGGTCGCCCTGGCCAAGGAGTCCGACCAGGCCTCGGCCGAACGGCTGGCCGCTCTCGAAGCAGAGCTGGCCGGGCTCAACGAGCAGTCCAACGCGATGACCGCGCACTGGCAGGCCGAGAAGGCCGCCATCGAGACCATCGGCGACCTGAAGGACGAGCACGAGACTGCGCGGGGCCGCGCCGAGCGTCTCGAGCGCGACGGCGACCTGGCCGGCGCGTCGGCCATCCGATACGGCGAGCTGCCGGCGCTCGAGGGGCGGATCGAGGAGGCCACCGAGGCCCTGGCCAAACTCCAGAGCAGCCAGCGGTTCTTGAAAGAGGAGGTCGACGCCGAGGACGTGGCCGAGGTCGTCAGCCGCTGGACCGGCGTTCCGGTCACTCGGTTGCTCGAGGGTGAGGTCGACAAGCTCATCCGCATGGAGGACTCGCTGCACGCGCGGGTGGTCGGCCAGGACGAGGCGGTCCGGGCCGTCGCCAACGCGATCCGACGGAGCCGGGCCGGCCTGTCGGATCCTCACCGGCCGATCGGCTCGTTCCTGTTCCTCGGACCGACCGGTGTCGGCAAGACCGAACTCGCCCGCGCGTTGGCCGAGTTCCTCTTCGACGACGACCGCGCCATGGTGCGGATCGACATGAGCGAGTACGTGGAGAAACACAACGTGTCGCGCCTCGTCGGAGCCCCGCCGGGCTACGTCGGCTACGAGGAGGGCGGGCAGCTCACCGAGGCGGTGCGTCGGCGTCCCTACGCGGTGGTGCTTCTTGATGAGATCGAGAAGGCCCATGCCGACGTGTTCAACATCTTGTTGGCGGTCTTAGAAGACGGTCGCCTCACCGATGGGCAAGGGCGCACGGTCGACTTCACCAACGCCGTCCTGATCATGACGTCCAACCTGGCCGTCGACCCGGCGGACTTCTTCAAGCCCGAGTTTGTGAACCGGATCGACGAGATCGTGCGCTTCCGACCCCTGACCGAGGACGACCTGAAGATCATCGTGGGGATCCAGCTCGGCCGGCTGCGCACCCGCCTCGCGGCCCGTCGGCTCTCGCTCTCGGTGACGCCGGCCGCCGATGCCTGGCTGGCTCACGCCGGCTACGACCCCCACTTCGGAGCCCGCCCGTTGCGCCGGGTGATCCAAAAGGAGGTGGAGGACCGCCTGGCCCTCGATCTGTTGGCCGGCCGCTACCCCGAGGGGTCGACGATCACCGTGGACGTGGAAGGCGACGGGTTGGTCTGCCGCTGAGCGGGGCTCGAAGGAAGCTCACGAGACCGGCGGCGGCAGGGGCTCCGCTGAGTGCACCCCGTTGTCGACCACGTCGGCCGTCCAGTCGTGACCGGTGAAGAACCGGTACTGGTGGCGACCCGAGGGGTCCGGGTACCAACCGGCCGGGGGTGCCCCGGGCGGCGGGGGCGGGCCCGAGCCGGCCGACCAGGCGCCCCAGCCGGGGTGGAAGCCCGGCGGCGAGCCGTTCGAGCCGAACGCGGGCCGGGCCCGGGTGGTCGCGCAGGCCACGAAGGCGAAGCACAGCCCGATGAGGCCCAACAAGACCCCGATGACCATCCAGACGTAGGGGTGGATTCCCCAGGGGTTCCGTCCGATCCGACGCCGGAAGGTGGCCGTTCGGGCGTAGCAGGCCGCCCCGAACAAGACGGCCAGGACCCCCACGAGGACCGTGAAGAGGGGCCCGCCCGAAGTCATGATCTCACCAGCCAGCACCACCGGACCCATGCTGCACCACCGGACCCATGCTAGGTCCGGCATCGGGATCCCCAGCGCCCCCGGTCGGGATACAGTGAGACGTAATCCGCTGCCATTGACGGAGGGTGCGCGGTGCCTGCAACCGTGGTCGTCGGAACCCAATGGGGCGACGAGGGGAAGGGCAAGCTCACCGACCTCCTAGCGGCGGAGATGGATTTCGTCGTCCGGTACCAGGGCGGGCACAACGCCGGACACCGCATCGTGGTCGACGGCGAGGCCTTCGCCCTCCAGCTCGTCCCCTCGGGGATCCTCTACGAGCACATCACGCCCGTGATCGGCAACGGAGTGGTCGTCGAGCCGGCGGTGCTGCTGGAGGAGATCGACACCCTGAACGCCAAGGGGATCGACACCAGCCGCCTCGTGGTCAGCGGCGATGCCCACCTGATCATGCCGTATCACCGCGAGCTCGACCGGGTGACCGAACGCTTCCTCGGCAAGAACGCGCTCGGTACCACGCGGCGGGGGATCGGGCCCGCCTACTCGGACAAGGCGGCCCGGGTCGGTCTGCGGGTCCAGGACTTGCTCGACCCGAAGATCTTCCGCCAGAAGCTCGACGTCGCGATCAAGGAGAAGAACGCGGTCCTGGCCAAGGTGTACAACCGGCTTCCTTCCTCGGCCGACGCCATTGCCACCACCTACCTCGAGGAGTACGCCCCCCGAATCACCCCCATGGTCAGCGACACCGTCGGCATGCTGCACGACGCCTTGGCCCGGGGCGAGAACATCCTCCTCGAGGGTGCCCAGGCGACCTTCCTCGACCTCGACCACGGCACCTATCCCTTCGTCACCTCGTCGAACCCGGTGGCCGGAGGCGCCTGCACCGGCTCGGGGCTCGGCCCCCGTGACATCGATCGGGTGATCGGGATCGCGAAGGCCTACGTCACCCGGGTGGGTGCGGGCCCGTTCCCGACCGAGCTCACCAACGACACCGGAGACCTGTTGGTCGAGCGGGGGCACGAGTTCGGGACCAACACCGGTCGTCGGCGCCGCTGCGGGTGGTTCGACGCGGTCATGCTTCGCCAGGCGGTCCGGCTGAACTCGCTGACCGAGGTCGCCCTGACCAAGCTCGACGTGCTCGACACCTTCGAGACGGTGAAGGTCTGCGTCGCCTACGAGGCCGACGGCGTCCGCTATGAGCACCCCCCGTATCACCAGTCGACCCTGCATCGGGTCACCCCGATCTACGAGGAGATGCCCGGTTGGCTGACCGACCTTTCCGGTGTCACCGCGGCCGAGGACATGCCGCGCGCCGCGCGCGACTACGTCGCCCTCCTGACCGAGCAGATCGGCGTGGCGGTCCGGATGGTGGGGGTCGGCCCCGAGCGCGAGCAGTTCGTCTCGTTCGCCGCCCGTTGAGCCAGCCGCGCCGGTGATCGTCTGCGTCGTGGGGAGCGGTGGTCGAGAGCACGCCCTGGCCCGGCTGCTCGCCCGGAGCTCCGACGTGGTGGTGACGCCCGGCAACCCGGGCATGCCGGCCGAGGTCTCCGGTCACCGCATCTCGGTGGCTCCGGCGCCGCCCGAAGAGATCGGGGCCCGACTCACCGTGATCGGGCCGGAGGCCCCGCTGGTCGACGGTCTGGCCGACCGGCTGCGCGCCCGCGGCATGGCGGTGGTCGGGCCGGGCGCCGACGGCGCCCGGCTGGAGGGATCCAAGGCCTTCATGAAGGACACGCTCAAAGAGTCGGGCGTGGCCACGGCCCGCTACGGCGTCTTCGACGACCTGGCCGAGGCCCGGCGCTTCCTTGCCGTCCTGCCCGGGCCGTTCGTGGTCAAGACCGACGGGCTGGCGGCCGGCAAGGGGGTCCTGGTCGCCCAGACCCGTGACGAGGCCGAGGCGGACGTGGCGGCCAAGCTGTCCGGCCGGGCCTTCGGAGACGCCGGTCGCCGCGTCGTGATCGAGGAGGGCCTGGTCGGCTTCGAGTGCTCGATCCAGGCCCTGTGCGACGGCACCCGCGCCGTCCCGTTGGCGGCGGCCCGCGACTTCAAGCGGATCTTCGACGGGGACCACGGCGCCAACACCGGCGGGATGGGCAGCTACTCGCCGCTGCCCGAGGTGGACGACGCCCTCGTCGGGCGGGTGATGGACGAGGCGGTCGCCCCCATCGTCGCCACCTTGAACCGGCGTGGGATCGACTACCGGGGCGTGCTCTACGCGGGGATCATGATGACGGCCGACGGGCCGGTCGTGCTCGAGTACAACATCCGCTTCGGGGACCCCGAGGCCCAGGTGGTGCTGCCCCGCCTGGCCGACGACCCGGTCGACGTCCTGATGGCGGTCGCCGAGGGCCGGTTGGCCGGTCCCCCGAGGTTCTCGGCCGACGCCGCGGTGTGCGTGGTCGCGGCGGCGGCCGGCTACCCCGAGTCGCCGGTGACCGGCGACGCCATCGGTGGCCTCGGGCCCGACGGCCAGCTGGCCGAACCGGTCGACGGCGTGACCGTCCTGCACGCCGGGACGACCCGCACCGACGGGGTGTTTCGGGTCGACGGTGGCCGGGTGCTCGGGCTGACCGCCCTGGCCCCGTCGCTCGGCACCGCCCGGGCGCGGGCGTATGAGGGCGCGGCCAGGGTCACCTGGCCGGGCATGCAGCTCCGGGGCGACATCGCCCGCTCGTCGGAGCCGACGGCGGTGCTCGGGTGATCCCCCGGTACGCGCCCGCCGACGCGGCGACGCTGTTCAGCGACGAAGCCCGGCTCGGCCGTTGGCTGGAGGTCGAGCTGTTGACGGTCGAGGCGCTGGCCAGGTCCGGCGTGGCGCCGCAGGCCGCCGCCGCCGCGGTGCGTGCGCGTGCACCGAAGGTCGATGGGGGGTTCGTCGAAGCGGTGTCCGAGCGAGAGCGCGCCACCGACCACGACGTGGCGGCCTTCGTCGACGTGGTTCAGGAGCGCATCGGCCAACCCGAGGGTTCCTGGATCCACTTCGGCTTGACGTCGTCCGACGTGGTCGACACCGCACAGTGCGTCGCGCTCACCCAGGCGGCCGACCTGCTCATCGAGGCCGCCGACGGGTTGATCGCGGCGCTCGTCGCCCGGGCGAGAGAGCTCCGGGCGGTGCCGGTCGCCGGGCGGACCCACGGCATGGCGGCCGAGCCGACCACCTTCGGGGCGAAGTTCGCCCTGTGGGCCCTGCAGGTGGACCGCGACCGGCAGCGTCTGGTCTCGGCCCGCCGACGGGTGGCGGTCGGCAAGCTGTCGGGAGCCGTCGGCACCTACTCGAACATCGAGCCCGAGATCGAGACCTACGTGTGCCGGGCGCTCGGGCTCGAGCCGGTGCCGGCCACCCAGGTCATCGCGCGCGACCGGCACGCCGAGTACCTCTACGCGTGCACGGCGGCGGGCTCCACCGTCGAGCTGATCGCCACCGAGATCCGCCACCTGGCCCGGACCGAGGTCGGCGAGGTGGAGGAGCCGTTCGGAGCCGAGCAGAAGGGCTCCTCGGCCATGCCCCACAAGCGCAACCCGATCCTCTCGGAGCGGTTGTGCGGCCTGGCCCGGGTACTGCGCGGCTATCTGGTCGCCGGGCTGGAGGACGTCGCGTTGTGGCACGAGCGGGACATCTCGCACAGCTCGGTCGAGCGGATCGTGCTGCCGGACGCCACCGCGCTCGACGCTGTACCTGCTGCGCAAGGCGACCGGCCTCGTGTCCGGGCTGGTCGTCCACGCCGACCGGGCGCTCGACAACCTGACCAACCGGTCCCTCGGCCTCGTGTTCAGCCAGTCGGTGCTGCTGGCGCTGGTGGCAGCCGGGTCCACCCGCGACGAGGCCTACCGCATCGTCCAGCGCGACGCCCGGGCGGCCTGGGAGTCCAACCGCCCGCTTCGCGAGGTGCTGGCCGACGACGACGAGGTGACGCTCAGCGAACCTCAGCTGGAGGCGGCGTTCGACCTTGAGCATCTGCTTCGCCACGCCGGGCTCGTCGTCGCGGCGCTGGACGAGATCGACCGAGCATCCTCGTGACCGGCCCGCCGACGCTCCTGCACTCCGGGAAGGTGCGCGACCTCTACGATGCCGGCCCCCACGCGCTGCTCATGGTGGCGTCCGACCGGATCAGCGCCTTCGACGTCGTGTTCGCCGAGCCGATCCCGCAGAAGGGCCGGGTGCTGACCGCGATGACGGTGTACTGGTGCGACCAGGTGGCCGACGTGGTCGACAACGCGGTGCTGAGCGCCGACCCCCAAGAGATCGCCGCCACCCTCGAGGGGTCCGGCGAGCTGGGCGATATCGCCGGGCGGGCCATGCTTGTCCGGCGGGCCGAGATGATCCCGCTCGAGTGCATCGTGCGCGGGTACCTGGCTGGGCAGGCCTACGAGGAGTACGCGCGCTCGGGCACCGTGCACACGATGCCGATGCCGCCCGGGCTGCGCCTCGCCGATCGGTTGCCCGAACCCCTCTTCACGCCGTCGACCAAGGCCGAGGTGGGCCACGACGAGAACATCGACTTCGCGGCGGCGGCGGCGATCGTCGGGAGCGAGACCGCCGCCGAGGTCCGGGAGGTCTGCTTGGCCCTCTACGAGCGGGCGGCCCGTCGGGCCGCCGAGGCGGGGCTCATCCTCGCCGACACCAAGTTCGAGCTCGGCCGGATCGACGGTCACCTGGTGCTCTGCGACGAGGTGGTCACCCCGGACTCGTCCCGGCTGTGGCCGGCCGACCAGGTCGTCCCCGGTTCGGTGCCGCCCTCGTTCGACAAGCAGCCGCTGCGGGACTGGGCCAGCGCACAGAGCTGGGACCGGACGCCCCCGGCCCCGCCGCTCCCGCTCGAGGTGGTCGAGGCGACCTCGGCCCGCTACGTGGCCGCCTACGAGCGGGTCACGGGGCGCTCGCTCGCCGACTGGTACGGTCCGGCTTGAGTGTCCGCCCGGCCCGATCTGAGGATCCGATGAGGTTCGCCGCCCACGTCGAGGTCCGCCTGCGACCCGGGATCGCCGACCCCGAGAGCGCCACCATCCAGCGGGCACTCCCCGCTCTCGGCTTCGACGACGTCTCTGCGATGACCACCGGCCGTTCGTTCCGCTTCGAGTTGGAGGCAGACAGTGCCGAGGCGGCGCGGTCGCGGGCCGAGGCGCTGGCGACGCGCCTCTTGGCCAACCCGGTGATGGAAGACGCCGAGGTCTCGGTGTCGGCCCGGGTGGGCGGCTGATGGCACCGCTGGTCGGCATCGTGGTCTTTCCGGGCACCAACTGTGAGCACGACGTCGCAGCCGCGTTCGAACTGGTGGGGGCGCAGACCCGGTTCCTCTGGCACGGTGAGCGGTCGGTCGGCGACGTCGACGCGGTGGTGATCCCGGGAGGGTTCGCCCACGGCGACTACCTCCGTCCGGGGGCCATCGCCCGGTTCTCGCCGGTGATGGAGGCGGTGGGCACCTTCGCCGCATCGGGCGGTGCGGTGGTCGGGATATGCAACGGCTTCCAGGTCCTGACCGAGGCCGGGCTGCTTCCGGGGGCGCTCGGGAAGAACTCGGGGCTGCGCTTCACGTGCGCCCCGGTGACGGTGACGGTGGCCTCGGCCCGTTCGGTGCTCACCGCCGGGGTGGCGGTTGGGACCGAGCTCGCGCTCTCGCTCAACAACTTCGACGGGAGCTACGTCTGCGACGACTCGGTCCTCGACGAGTTACGCGCCGAGGACCGAATCGTGCTTCGCTACACGGACAACCCCAACGGTTCGATCGACGACATCGCCGGGATCTGCAACGAGGGCCGCAACGTGGTCGGGCTGATGCCGCACCCCGAGCGGGCCAGCTCGGAGCTCACCGGGTCCGCCGACGGCTTGGTGCTGCTCCGCTCTCTGCTCTCGGTCGCGGTGGCCTGAGCCGCCCCGCCCGACCGGGCTAGCCCCTGGTCCGGGCGACGCCGGCCTTCTGCAGCGCCGCCGCACTCACCCCGGCGGTCCGCCAGGTGCCGTAGCTGATGCCCTTGCGCTCCCCATAGGCGCGGGCCACCTTCACGAATTGCTTCTCCAACTCGGCAATGTCCTCGGTATCGGCGTTGCGCTCCAGCTCCTCTGTGAGGTCCTTCTTCTGCTGGATGAGGTGCAGCCTCGACAACGGGTCGGCGGCGGCCAGCTCGGCTTCTATGGCCTCCAGCCGTTTCGAGATCGACGCGGGGGTACGCCGGCGTCCTCGGCGGGGCCGTGAGGACTCGATGGCCTCCAGGTAGCGCCGGACGGCGAGACCCTCCTCGCGCCCCTTGGCCAGGGCCGCCTTGTGCTCTTCGGTCATCGCATGGTTCTTTGTCTTGCTCTTCGGCATTGAATCATTCTCGCGTATTCGACCAGAATGTTCAAAGATCATTTTTTCGAATGCGTGACAGCGCCCCGTCCTGACACGATGAGCTGGGCCTCGGTCAAGATTCGATTTGCTCGGTTCGTTTCTGCGGTTCTTTGCCGTGTCGATGACCATAGTGCGGGTCTGAACTGGGTCTTTTGCCAAAGTTACCCACCGGTATCGCCTGACGTCATCGGTGATCGGTCAACTGAATTGGCGGTACGGAGGGCGCAACGAACTAAGGATTGTTGACCGAACGGTCGCGATTTCGTCGATTTTGGGCCGAATCTTGTCGGTATCCGAGCGGTTGGAAGCGATCCCGGCGGTTCGCCCGGGTTGGCCCGACGGCCGGTCGGATCGCCTCAGCACCAGGCGGTCACGACACCCCGGTAACGTGGCCGTCGTGGCCGAGGCGGGAGGCGACGTCGAGCCGTTACACCGCGCGCTCGGGCTCACCGACGACGAATACCTCGAGGTGACCAGGGTGCTCGGGCGTGAGCCGAACCGCCTGGAGCTCGCCTTGTACTCGGTGATGTGGAGCGAGCACTGCTCCTACAAGTCGTCGCGCGTGCATCTCGGCCGACTGCCCACCGAGGGCGACCGCGTGCTGGTCGGGCCAGGCGAGAACGCCGGGGTGATCGACGCCGGGGACGGGATCGCGGTCGCCATCCGCATCGAGTCCCACAACCACCCCTCGGCCATCGAGCCGCACCAGGGGGCCGCGACCGGCGTCGGTGGGATCCTGCGCGACATCTTCACGATGGGGGCGAGGCCGCTCGCGCTGATGGACCCCCTCTTCTTCGGCACCCTCGACGACGCGCGACAGCGATGGCTGTTCGAGGGGGTGGTGGGGGGCATCTCCTCGTACGGCAACGCGGTCGGTGTGCCGACGGTGGGTGGTGAGCTGACCTTCGACGCGGCGTACGAGCAGAACCCGTTGGTGAACGTGCTGTGCATGGGCGCGCTGCCGGTCGAGCGGCTCGTGCTCGGCGCGGCAAGCGGACCCGGAAATCTGGTCGTGCTCCTCGGGGCGTCCACCGGACGCGACGGCATCGGCGGGGTCAGCGTGCTGGCGTCGGCCGGCTTCGGCGGATTGGGTGGTCCCGAGGCGCTCGACCAGGCCAAGCGTCCGAGCGTCCAGGTCGGCGACCCCTACGAAGAGAAACGGTTGATCGAGGCCTGCCTCGAGCTCCTCGACGCGAACCTGGTCGTCGGAATCCAGGACCTCGGTGGTGCAGGGCTCGCGTGCGCGACCAGTGAGACCGCCGCCCGGGGGCGCGTCGGCATGGAGGTCGATATCTCAGCGGTGGCGCGCCGTGAGACCGAGATGGAGCCATGGGAGGTGATGACGAGCGAGAGCCAGGAACGGATGCTGGCCATCGTCACCCCCGAGGACTGGCCGGCCGTGTCCGAGGTCTGTGCCCGCTGGGAGGTACGCGCGGCCGTGATCGGTCGGGTGACCGAGCCCGACGACGAGAACGGGCGCCCGGTCGGTCGACTCCGGATCAAAGAGCACGAGGGTGGACCGCTCCTGGCCGACGTCCCGGCCGCCTCGCTGGCCGATGACGGCCCCCGCTATTCGCGCCCGCTCGCGCCACCGGCCGATCTCGAGGCTCGCCGAGCCGATGGACCCGAACGGTTGGCGCCGCCCGAGGACTGCGGCCGCGACCTGCTCTCGCTGCTCGCCGATCCGTCGTGGGTCTACCGCCAGTACGACCACCAGCTGTTCTTGAACACGGTGGAAGGTCCCGGTGGCGACGCCGCCCTCCTCCGCCTGGCCGGGCCCGGGCTCCCCCCGTCGCGCCGGGGAGTGGCCCTCACCACCGACGGGAACCCGCGTTGGTGCGCCATCGACCCGCGTGCCGGTACGGCGATGGTGGTGGCCGAGGCGACGGCCAACCTGGCCTGCGTCGGCGCCCACGCGGTGGCCATCGTGAACTGCTGCAACTTCGGCAATCCCGAGCATGCCGAGGTCATGTGGCAGCTCTCCGAGGCGATCGATGGGATGTCCGAGGCGTGCCTCGCCTTCGACCTCCCGGTCATCGGGGGCAACGTCAGCCTCTACAACGAGAGCGGCGGGGCGGACATCCCTCCCACCCCGGTCATCGGTGGCCTCGGCCTGGTCGAGCGGCTGGAGCGCCGGCCCCCGGGGATCGGCTGGGAGGACGGGGCCACGGTGGTCCTCCTGCACCCTTTGTCCCCACCGCGCCCGGTGCTCCTCGGGGGGAGCCGGTGGGCGGTCGACGTGCGCGGCCATCGGTCGGGCAGCCTCCCCCGGCTCGACCTGGCGGCCCACCGAGGGGTGGTCGACCTGGTCAGCCAACTGGTGGCCGAGGGGGTGGCCGGGGGGCCGGCGCTTCTGTGCGCGGTCCACGACGTCTCGGCGGGTGGCCTCGGGGTCGCGCTGGCCGAGATGGCGATCGCGGCCGGGACCGGCGTGCGGGTGGAGGGGGTCGGCGGCCACGCCGAGCTGTTCGGCGAGGCGCCGTCGCGGTTCGTCGTGGCCACCCACCGGCCCCAAGAGCTCGTCGAACGGGCGGACACAGCCGGGGTGGCGGTGACGGTGCTCGGGAAGGCCGGTGGTGACGAGCTCACCATGGGCACCCTGGTCACGCTGTCGGTCGAACGCCTCCGCACGGCCTGGTCGGGCACCATCCCCGACGCCCTCGACGAGCGGGGCTGACGGAGACGGTTGTCGGTGTTGAGCCCTAGGGACGCCGGGCGGCCAGCCGTTCGAGCACCTGGTCGGGGACGTTCAGGTCGCCCCGGCCCGTTCCGACGGCCAGCCCGGGCTTGACGGTGCCGTGGTAGTCCGACCCGCCCGTGGCGACCAGGTCGTGTCGCGCCGCCAGCGCGGCCAGGGCCCGCCGTTGCTCGGGGCGGTAGTTGCCGTAGTGGGCCTCGATCCCGCTGAAACCGGCCTCGGCGAGCTCGCCCACCGCCCGGTCGAGCTCGTCGGCCGCCAGCTCCAAGGTGAGCGGGTGGGCCAGGACGCTCACGCCGCCGCTCGCCCTGGCCACCCGGGCGATCTGGGCGGGGTGCACCCGCGCCTTGGGCACGAACGCCGGACGCCCGTGGGCGAGCCAGCGGTCGAAGGCATCGGGGATCGATTCGGCCGCCCCCTTGGCCACCAGCAGCCCCGCGAAGTGGGGGCGGCCCAGGCTGTCCTCGCTCGAGGCCGCTGCGACGGCCTCCTCGTAGGTGATCGCGATGCCGAGCGACGCCAGGAGTTGCGCGAGCTGGCGGTTGCGCCGAACCCGATCCTCGCGGAGCCGGGCCAGCTCTTCGTGGAACGCTCCCTCCTCGCGGTCGATGAAGTAGACGAGGACGTGGGTGCTCGCGGCGGAGAACGCGCACGAGACCTCGCACCCGCCGACCAGCTCGATCCCCACCTCGGCGGCCCGGCGCCTGGCCGCCTCCAACCCGGCCAAGGTGTCGTGATCGGTGAGGGCGACCGCCGAGCATCCGGCCGCCTTGGCCAGCTCGGGGATGGCCTCGGGCGGGTCGGTGCCGTCCGAGACGGCCGAATGAACGTGGAGGTCGATCACCGACGCTCGACGATACTGGCGGTCGGGTCGCCCGAACGCGAGCGCCGGAAGGTACTTCGAGCCCGGGGGGCTGTGTCAGACTCGAGGTGTCGCCACCGGTTCGGGTTCGCCTTGGGTACGGTGACGGCCGGCGCGGGGGAGCGACGAGGGTCAGAGGGCCGACGATGAAGGAAGCCTGCGGGGTTTTCGGGGTCTACGCGCCCGGGCGTTCGGTGGCCCAGCTCACCTTCGACGGCATCTACGCCCTCCAGCACCGTGGCCAGGAGTCGGCCGGGATGGCGGTCAGCGACGGAGAGACGATCACCGTCGTGAAGGACATGGGCCTGGTGGCGGCGGTGTTCGACGAGCGCACGCTCTCGGGCCTGCACGGTCACCTGGCCATCGGCCACACCCGGTACTCCACCCACGGGACCTCTGAGTGGAACAACGCCCAGCCCGCCTACCGACCGATGGGGCGGGCTGGATTCGCCCTCGGGCACAACGGCAACCTGACCGAGACCGACGACGCTGATCGAACGGGCCGGGATGCTCCCGGGGATGACGGCGTCGGACAGCGACGTGGTGGCCGGGCTCCTCGCCCTGGCGTTTCCCGAGTGGGCGGGCGACCCGGCCGACGGCGAGCTGGCCCCGGTCATCGAGGCGGTCATCCCGGGGCTGGCCGGGGCCTTCTCGTTCGTCCTCATGGACGCCTCCCATCTCTATGGCGTCCGCGACCCCCACGGGTTCCGCCCCCTGTGTCTCGGCCGCCTGGGTCCCTCGGAGCACCCGGAGGGCTGGGTACTCGCCTCGGAGTCGCCGGCCCTCGACGTCATCGGGGCGACGTTCGTCCGCGAGCTGCGACCCGGCGAGATGGTGTCGATCGGCGCCGACGGCGTGCGGTTCCGCCAGTTGTTCCCCGACGATCAGGTGTCCGACCGGCTCTGCATCTTCGAGTTCGTCTACTTCGCCCGGCCCGACAGCCAGCTGCACGGCCGAGAGGTGCACGGCGCGCGCCGGCGGATGGGGGAGCTGCTGGCCCGTCAGGCCCCCGTCGACGCCGACATGGTGATGGGGGTGCCCGATTCCGGCGTGCCGGCGGCCGAGGGGTACGCCCGGGAGGCCAACATCCCCTACGGCCAGGGGCTGGTGAAGAACCGCTACATCGGGCGGACCTTCATCGACCCGGACCAGCAGGCCAGGGTGAACGCGGTCCGCCGGAAGCTCAACCCCTTGCGCGACAACATCGAGGGCAAGCGGTTGATCGTGGTGGACGACTCCATCGTCCGCGGCACCACCACCCGTGCCATCGTCGGCATGCTGCGCGACGCCGGCGCGGCCGAGGTGCACCTGCGGATCTCGTCCCCGCCGTTCCGCTGGCCCTGCTTCTACGGCATCGACACGCCGACCCGCGACGAGCTCCTGGCCGCCAACATGACCATCCCCGAGATCGAGCGCTACCTCGACGTCGACTCGATCGCCTACATCACCTTGGAGCACCTCAAGGAGGCCATCGGGACGGACCACGTCGGGTTCTGCGACGCCTGCCTCACCGGCCACTACCCGGTGAAGGTCCCGGTCACCTTCACCGACCACCCGGCGGAGCCCGAGCCGGGTGGTCGGGTCGCCGAGAACCACGAGGCCGAGCCAACCGATTCGCACCGGGACGAGATCCTGCAGGCCGCGCTGCCCGGGGTCTGAACGGTCATGGGCCGCCGATCGACCAGTCGTCCCGGTCCCGGGGCGACATATGCCGCCGCGGGCGTCGACCTGAGCGCCGCCGATGCCGTGGTGGACCGCATCGGGCGGCTCGTCTCGAGCACGGCCCGACCCGGGGTGCTCGGCAGCATCGGGGGATTCGGTGGCCTGTTCGCGCTCGACACCGAGCGGTACCGCCAACCGGTGCTGGTGTCGTCGACCGACGGCGTCGGGACCAAGATGCTCGTCGCCAAGGCTCTCGGCCGCTATGACACCGTGGGCATCGACCTCGTCGCGATGTGCGTCGACGACCTCGTGTGCGTCGGCGCTGAGCCGCTGTTCTTTCTCGACTACGTGGCCATCGGCCGGCTCGATCCGGATCGCCTGGTCGAGGTGGTCGACGGGATCGCGGCGGGCTGCCGCCACGCGGGGTGCGCCCTGGTGGGAGGCGAGACGGCCGAACATCCCGGCGCCATGGCCGACGACGACCTCGACATCGCCGGGTTTGCCGTCGGGGTGGTCGAGCACGGCGAGGAGCTCGGCGCAGCGCGGGTCAGGGCGGGCGACGCCCTGATCGGCCTGCTGTCGCCGGGACTTCGATCGAACGGCTACAGCCTGGCCCGCCACGTCCTTCTGCAACGGGCCGACCGGTCGCTCCAGGCGCCGGCCTGGCCCGGGGCGAGCCGTTCGCTCGGAGACGAGCTCCTCGAGCCGTCGGTGATCTACACGCCCGCCGTGCGCAAGGCCATCGACTCGGCGCGTGGAGGCGTGCACGCGTGTGCGCACGTGACCGGCGGGGGCCTGGCCACGAACCTCTCCCGGGTGCTCCCGCCGGACTGCGACGCCCTGGTCGATCGGGGGTCGTGGGAGGTGCCGCGGATCTTCACCGAGATCGCGAGCGTCGGGCGGGTCGACGACAAGGAGATGGCCCGCGTGTTCAATCTCGGGATCGGTATGGTGCTCGTCGTCGACCCGGCCTCGGTGGCGGCGAGCCGAGACGTGCTCGAGCGCGAGGGGGTCGCTTCGGCCGAGATCGGCACCGTGGTCTCGGGCACCGGATCGGTCCTCGACCGGTGACGATCGGGTCAAGTCCCGGCCAGACTGGCCGCGACGCGCTGCGGGCGCACCTGCTCGAGCACTCCGTCCGTCGGGGGACGTTCGTGCTGAAGTCGGGCAAGACGAGCGACTGGTTCATCGACTCCAAGCAGACGGTGTGTCGCCCCGAGGCGATGGTGCTTCGTCGCCGACGCCGTGTTGGACCTGATACCGGCCGATGCGACGGCGATCGGTGGGCTCACCATGGGGGCAGACCCGGTGGCGTTCGTGACCGCGGCGGTGGCCGCTTCGAGAGGGCGGGCGCTGCGGGCGTTCAGCGTGCGCAAGGAGGCCAAGGACCACGGTGGCGGGGGCCGGATCGCCGGCGCGCTCGACCCGGGCGACAAGGTGGTGGTGACCGAGGACACCGTGACCCGCGGCACGTCGTTGTTGGAGGCGGCCAAGGTCGTGCGAGAGGCCGGTGCAGAACCGGTGCTGCTGGTCGCGGTGGTCGATCGTGGCGGCACGGTCGAGGCGATGGCGGCCGCCGAGGGCTTGAAGTTCCGAGCGGTCTTCAGCGCTCCGGACCTCGGGTTTCCCTACGAGCGCGGCGAGTAGGCCGCGGGCCGTCCTCCACCGTTACGCCCCTGGATGAAGGGGAAGATGCGGGTGAAGTCCACGCCAGGCTGGGCTGCCGCGAAGCGCTCCCACACCGAAGCCGTGATCTGACCTACGACTAACGGACCACCCGACTCCTCGACGGCACGAAGGTAGAGATGCAGGTCCTTGCTCATGAGTGACCATTCGGTCAGTCGAGGGACCGGCTTATCCATTTCGTCTGGCCGTAGGGGTAGAGGGCCTCGATGCCCTAAACAGGTGCTACTGACCAGAAAACAGTGCAGCGACAATTCGGCGTCTCGTTGGTGGTCGGGACCGGCGTCGATCCGGTGACCTCACGCTTTTCAGGCGCGCGCTCTGCCGACTGAGCTACCCGACCGTGGAGGGAACAGGTTACCTTTGCTGGCCCATCGTGCCGACGGGCCGAAAACTCGGCCAAATGTGCGGACCTGACGGGATTTGAACCCGCGACCTCCGGCTTGACAGGCCGGCGTGCACTCCAAACTGCACCACAGGTCCAAGACGGCGAAAACGCCGTTCCCAAGGAGCCGAACCCGGCTCCGTGGGCGACAAGCGCACTATAGGCGCGACCTTGTGATTCCTCCCCGGCGCCGCCTCGGTGTGGTGGTTGACCGGCCGCCGAGCGGCCGGTCAGCGCCGAAAGCGCCGAGCGGCCCGGTTCCGCCCTCGTCCGAACGCGTAGCCGGCCACCCAAAAGAATGAAGAAGACGGCGGCGAAGATCCACAGCAGGTGCACCGCAAACCCCGCCCCGGCGAGGACGAACGCAGCCAAGAGGAGCAGCACCAGCAGGCAACCCATCGGGACCACGGCACCACGGAGTACCGAGCCGTGTCAAGCTGCCGCGGGACCGCCGAACGGGAAGGTCGAAGAATGGTCGGCGAAGACGACGTTCGCAGGATCGCCCTGTCGCTCCCCGCGGCCATCGAGAAGCCGTCCTACGGGACCCCGGGGTTCCGCGTGCGGGACAAGCTCTTTGCCCGGATGCGGCCCGAGGGCGACAGCGTCGTGGTGTGGTGTGCCGACCTCGGGGAGAAGGAGGCACTCATCGCCGCCGAGCCGGACAAGTTCTTCACCCTGTCCCACTATGACGGGTACCCGAGCGTCCTCGTCCGGCTGGCCGCCGTCGACGTCGACGAGATGACCGAGGTCCTGACCGAGTCGTGGCGACTGCGCGCGCCCCTCCGGTTGCTCGAGGAGTTCGACGCCGACCGCTGAGCGTGACCAGCCGGCCCATAACAAGGTGACGAGCGATATCGGCTGGGTCGCCCAGGACACCCCCACCTGTTCAATACGACGATCCGGGCGAACATCGCCCTCGCCCGGCCGCAAGCTACCGAGTCCGAGATCGCGGCGGCGGTTCGAGCGGCGTCCTGATACGGGCGTGAGACCATGGACGCCATGGACGAGTGGTCGCGCATTGGCATCGTGCTGTTCGATGGCTTCGAGCTGCTGGACGTGTTCGGGCCCGTCGAAATCTTCGGTCAGCTCCCGGATCGATTCGGGATCGATCTCATCGGCCAGGCGTCCGGCCCGGTCACAAGCGCCCAAGGTCCCCGGGTGGTCGCAGATCACGCCTACGACGATGCTCCCCCGTGCAACATCGTCCTCGTGCCGGGCGGGATCGGCACCCGACGGTTGGTGGCCGACCAAGCCTTCCTTCGCTGGCTCAGCGGCTGGGCGTCGTCAGCCGGCTACGTGGCCTCGGTGTGCACCGGCTCGGGTGTTCTCGCCACCGCCGGTTTGCTCGATGGATTTCGGGCCACCTCCAACAAACGGGCCTTCGGGTGGGCGAGCACGCAGGGCCGCCACGTCGAATGGGTACCGCAGGCCCGTTGGGTCGAGGACCGAACTCGGTGGACTTCGTCGGGGGTTTCCGCGGGCATGGACATGGCTCTGGGACTGGTCGAACGTCTACACGGTGAGGCCGCCGCTCTCAAAGTGGCCGACGCGGTGGAGTACGACTGGCACCGGGATCCGAGCTGGGACCCGTTCGCAGCCAAGAACGGGCTCGTGCTCGGCTGAGGTCGATCAGGCGCACTGGTTTGGGTTCGACGGCTCCCGGTCAGGTCCGGCACTCCTCACCGAGCTGCATTCTTGGCACGCCCAACGACCCCCCATTGAGCAGGATCGTGCCCTTCTTCATAACCAACAGTTCGTAGCCGCCCTTCTCTTGGGGCTTGCCAGCTGACTTGGCGTTGACGGTGTTGCCGTAGTCACCGATCGCTCCGGTGATCACGATCGTCCGTTGTCACTGCCTTTCAGCGTGACGAACGCCTTGATGGTGCCCCAGCTGGAGCGGTAGCCCCGAAGGGCAGACTTCCAAGGATGGCTACACCGAGCGCTGTCTTGACGACTCGCATCATCACCTCCTGATCAGGACGGACATGCTTGAACCCCTGCGAACCGATACGCACCTCGGCAAACGGATTGGCCGCTAGCGGCGTGGCCGGCCGATGGGCCGCAGTCGAACGTACCGCGAACTGGATCGATGCCGTTGCGCCGCACGTCACGCCTAGCGAGGTCTCCTGATGCGGGTGTCCCAGTCGCTGCGTTCACTGCAGCTGCAGAGGACTGATCCCATTGCGGGCGGTCCCGAACATCTCGTCCAAGGTGACCGGTTGGAGGCTTCGCTGTTCGATCAGCGCTTGAATCTGTGGAAACAAAGAGAGGATGGTCGGGTGGTTGAGATGGCCCAGCATGATGGTCTGGGGCTGAAGGTACTGGGACGCCAGACTCAACAGCTGTTGTGGGCTGATCACTTCAGAGTCGCCGAAGCTGCCGTTCCACATCAAGATATTCGTATAGCCGAGCTTTCCAGCAATGTCGTCGGTCCGAGTGTCGTGGGACCCATATGGCGGGCGGAACCAAGGACGAGCCGTGATACCGAAGGTGTCTTCGATCCACGATTCGTTCCTGGTGATCTCGTCGCTCACCGCGGCGTCACTCAGCTTCACCAAGTCCTGGTGGTCCCAGGTGTGGTTGCCGATCTGGACCTGTCCAGCTTCGATCAGCGGCCGGACGATCGGAAGTTGGCTCGTCCATAACGGTCCAAACACTCCATTCGGCGAGAACGTGATGTGTATTCCGGACTGTTCCACGAAAGCGACATAGCTACTGATGCACTCCGAGCAGTAGCCGTCGTCGATCGAGAGGGCTATCTGTCGTGTTCCGCCCGGACCTTCGAAGATCGTCTTGGGGGAGCCGGGAACCGGGACCGGGATGTCGTTGAGCACCACCGGCGGCAGGGGTGGGGGCTGCGGAACGGTGGTCGTGGCATGGGTGGACGGCGATTCGCTCGACGGTCGTTTGACGCTCTTCGCTAGTGCACTGATGCCCGACGAACAACCAGCGAGAGTCAACGAGGCGCCCAAAGCCAACATCTGTAGGAATGTTCGCCGGCCCAGTCCCTCTCGCTGAGGGCAGCCCTTACATCCGGGATGATCCGATTCCACGGAACAACTGACTCCTCGGTGCTCGTTCGAATCGTTTTTTTCCAGAACCGGACGCAGCTGGCAAATGTTGGGGCCGTTGGTTTAGACTGGCCTCTCCTCGAACACTCGCCACCGGCCAGTAACTCGTTCAAAGTGGTTGTACTCCATCTTCGAACCCCGAGGGGAATCTGGTTCTCGAGGACCGTGTTGGGAGGCGGGCCGTTCACGCATTGGTCGCGTGGCTGCCGGTTGTCACGGCTCAACACGGTATTTTGTCACGGCACACCTATGGCGAGGTCTTTGACGATGGTCCGGATTGTGAATACGGAAGACCGGACCGAAGGACAATCGATCGGACCTGGTTTGAGTCATCGTCGATCAACGTGGCTTCGTCGATGTCCTCGGAGTGGCTCCACTTCCAACTAGTGAAGCGCCACGAGGTTGGAGTCAGCACTCCTAACGGAGCCGCATTCGAACCCACTCCAACCTGCGACGTTCCTCATTTCCGACCACTGGCAAGGCTCGCCTTCGTTGCGCCATGTTCTCGGCGGTGTCTGCATGCGGCCTGAATCCGAGGGTGGTTCCCGTGGGCTCTTATGCCACGTCTATGCCATAATCATGGCATGTCCCGCGTGAGGGTCAGCACCACAGTCGACGAAAACCTGCTTTCGAGCGCCCGCCGTCTTCGTTCGGAGTTGGCGGATGCGGCCCTCCTGGATGAGGCGCTCGCCGCACTCCTTGCTGTGCATCGTTCGGCAGAGCTCGACGCCAGCTACGTGACCTACGAGGAACACCCGTTCGAAGAGCCCGATGAATGGGGCGACCTCGCGTCATTCCGCGAGGCAGCAGGCGCATCGTGAGCTCGCTTCCGGCCCGGGGCGAAGTTTGGTGGTGTGAGTTGTTCGACATCGGCAGGCGTCCGGTCGTTGTGCTCTCGCGTGACGCCGCCATCTCGAGGCTTCGTCGCGTTTTGATCGCGCCGTGTACCACCACGATCCGCGCTTTGCCGAGTGAGGTGGTGCTGGACCCCGGCAACGACCCGATCCCGCTGCAGTCCGCGGTGAATCTTGATTCGGTCGAGAGTGTCTCGGTCGCCGTCCTTGTTGAGCGCCTTGGGCGACTCAGTGATGAACGAATGCGTCAGGTTTGTACGGCTCTGGAGGTAGCCGTCGACTGCACTGGGTGACTTCCGAGCAGGATCAACATCTGGTTGGCGCCGACACGATGTGTGAACTGGGCGGATGTTGTCATCGCCTCAACGCCAGCAACGCCCAACGGACACTATTCGAACTTCGCGAAATCGATTACTGACCCCTCACGGCCTTGACAAGCCAGCTCGTGACCCGTCATTGCTGCAGGCCCTCATCTCGCTGCTTGGAGAGTGACGCGTCCTTCACACGCTGTAGCCGCGCAAGGGATGACACTCATCGCCGGGGTCTGCCCATCGCCACGCCATTTCCGTCGCGGGCAGATCCATTGTTTGGCCGAGGCACCTCGGGCTCTCAACGGTTTGAACGCGGCCCTGATTGGTTCGGTCCGACGGGAACAATGGGAGCTATTCGAACGCACTTCAGTGAGCGTCGCGGCGCAAGTGGCTCTTTGAATGGTGATGCTCCGCCCCCCTTCCCGTGTGGACAGATATCGTTATCTTTAACCACCGACTCGGCGAACCCTCAGCCCAACCCACCGCCCCAGTGGACTGGAGCGACATAATGCCCGATCCATCGGCTGCAACCCAGACAAACGCATCACCCTCAACCCGCCTACCCCAAGCTGGAAACGGCGACGAGGCGGGAATTGGTTCCGATCCCGGGAGCGGTGGCCAATTGAGGAAGTTGAGACTTGGCCTTTTCCTCCCTCTCGTGTTGGGAATTGCCCTCCTCATCGTGTACTTCGATGTCGTACGACATTGGCTGGCACTTCACACCGGCACCCTCCACGGAGGCCCGGACCTGTACTACAACTTCTGGTCCGGCTTCGGTTCCGATCTCGGTGAGGCAACTCTCATCAGCGCGGTCGGCATCGGCGTGTATACGGGAGTTCGTAAGGTCAATTGCCATACCAAGGGGTGTTGGAGGATTGGCCACCACCCGCTCGAGGGCACTCCATATATCTTGTGCCGACACCACCACCCATACGTACCGACTAAGGGTGCCTCGCATGAGCACATCCTTGAGGAGCACCGGAAGTACAAGGAAGGGAAAGAAGCTCGAGAAGCTACCGGGAGCTGAGGACCAGCACACCGTTTACGGAGTCGCATCAAATGAGGGCATCTGCCGTTTGCGTACCGCCCCGATCCTGGTGATCCGGAGCAGGCAGCACTCGCGAGCACCGGCCGCGTGGACATCTCTGCCGCGCGGCTACGTTCACGCACACCATTAGTCCTCGAGCGAAACCCGGCCAATCCTAACGGGCCCAATTTGAACCCTGTCTGACCTGGAAAGCGGCTCTACGCGTTGGAGTGGGGAGAACGGGTTCTGATCTTTGCCTGGCAGTTCGGAAATGAGCGCGGTGCGCCGCTCGCGAAAGCAAGCATTCGACTGTCTAGTGTGCCGGGATGTGTCCCACCGATCCGGCGAAGTGGGGCACCCAATGCTGCAGTATCTGACGCGAACTGAGGTGCTGTGACGGTGAGTTCTTTCATAAGGTCTCTCTTGTTGCTGGCCTTTGCCGGGATCGCGACACTCCTGTCTGGGTGCTCGGGTTCCCCCACTAGCCCGCCATCATCTAACGGCACTATCCGCGGCACGCTCGAAGCCTGCGGCCCAGGCCCATCACCCGCAGTGACCCTGCACTACAAGGATGGACAGATCGCAGCCACAGCCGTATGGCACCCTCCATCATCCTCCGAGGCGGCCAGCAAGCGGACGTTGGACTTCTCCTTCACCGTGCGTCCAGGCCAGTACTACCTGACCATGAACAACGAATTTCAGATGCCTCCTCAGGCTCGGCAGATCACTCTCACGGCCAGTCAGGTCTTTACCACCCACATCGTCGCCTGCACTTAGCGGGAGCGTCATCGTCCCGGCGTACTGGGGCGGCCCCAGGATCAGCCGTCGTCCCGGCAGAGGCAAAACGGATGCCCGGCTGGATCGAAGAGCACTCGAACATTTTCCTGCGGTTGATGCCCGGCCAGAGTCGCTCCCAGGCCGACCGCCTCGACGACTGCCGAAATTGAGATCGCTGACCTGAAAGTCGAAGTGCATCATCGGACGCTGGTCCTCCCCTACTGGCGGCCACACGGGGGCGCGGTAACCGGTCGCTTCTTGGAACACGATGTAGATCGATCCTTCAGGTACGTCGAGAATGGCCGTGCCCGGCTCGTGGTGAGCGATGGGCCATCCGAGGAGTTCGGAATAAAAGGACGCCAAGGCATCGGCGTCCGGCGCTTCGATAGCGCATCCCCACCACATGCCCTTGCTCCGCGCCAACACTCTCTCAGCTTGTCACAGCTGAGCTACGAACTGCCTAGATGCCGATTCATTCTCGACACCTACCCGGCGAGGTGGGGCACCCCGTGGGTTTCTCGTGCAGAAGGGATCACACATGCTCAGCTCAAACATCCAACACGTGGCGGCCGCGTCACCGTGCCCCTACATGCGGGTGAGGTCATTGCTTACGGTCACTGTCGCGGCATGAGTTCGCGTCGAGAGATGCGTCGACCTGGGACAGCGCAACGTTGTGACTCCGACAACGCCTAGCCTGACCTTGACCCCGAAAAGTGGACCACTCTTTGTGAGAATTTGGCCGTGTCCCACCAGGAGGTGGGCTACTCCGAACGCGTCGCCTGCGCGGTGGTGGGCATGACCCGCTCCACCTACTACGACATCAAGTTCCACCAGCCCGGCTATCGCGAGATCCGCCATCTGCTCTTGGCCGACCTCATCGCCGACATCCATGCCCGCTCACGAGGCACCTATGGCATGTTGCGCATCCGGGCGGCCTTAGAGATCGAACAAGGCATCATCGTCAACAAGAAGCTGGTGTGGAAGATCATGCGTCAGCTGGGCCTTCGCGGCCTGCCGGGGCCCAAGAAGCGCTCGTGGAACCGGGCCAACGAGGCGACCGAAGAGGATCTGGTGGCGCGGAACTTCTCAGCCAGAGGTCCCAACGAGCTGTGGCTGACCGACATCACCGAGCACCCCACCCATGAGGGCAAGGTCTACTGCTGTGTCGTTCTTGACCTGTTCTCTCGCAAGGCTGTCGGATGGGCCATCGACCGGCGCGGTGGGTCCACCTTGGTTAACGACGCGCTGTCCATGGCGGCTGGGACCCGGATCACCTCTGCCGCGACGGTGATCCACTCGGACCACGGCTCCCAGTTCACGTCGTGGGCCTTTTCCGAGAACGTGCGGCGGCTCGGACTCTTGGGCTCGATGGGCACTGTCGGCGACTGTTACGACAACGCCCCCATGGAGTCGTTCTGGGGCTCCATGCAGATCGAGCTGCTCAACCGCCAGGCTTGGAAGACGGTCCTCGAGCTCTCGAGTGCCATGGCGGAGTGGATCGAGGACTTCTACAACCCGCTCCGGCGCCACAGCGCGCTGGGCTACCTCACGCCCAACGAATACGAAGCCTTACACTCAAAGAAAACCCAGGCCGTTTTCTCATAAGAGCGGTCCACCCAACGGGGTCAACCGCAGCCAGCACCCCCAACGGGATTCGAACCCGTGTTACCGCCTTGAAAGGGCGGCGTCCTAGGCCGCTAGACGATGGGGGCGAGGTCGAACGATTCGTCCGGCGTCGGTCAAGCTATCAGCCCCCTACCTCGAGCCTCTGTGGTCCGAGCTCGGCGTGGGACTGCTCGGGTTCCGACAGCCCGGCTAAGGTGCTCGCTTCTTTCGGATGCTTGGTCATGGCCAGGAGGAACTGCACCGCCCCGACGACCAGCGCGGTGGCGCCCAAGACGTGCACCTCGACCAACGCCGCCGGGAGGTGGGTGAAGTACTGGGTGTAGCCGATCGCCGCCTGGAGCACCTCGGCGCCGCAGAGCATGCGGGCCGACTTGCGGACGCGCTCGGGCACCGGCATCGCGTGTAACGCCACAGCCAGGCCCAGGGTCACGCCCACGAGCAGTACGGCGAGACTGGAATGGAGCTCGGCCATGTCCCGCAGGGCCACCGGTATGCGTCGCGCCGCCAGCTGGCCATCGGAGTTCCCGGCGTGGGGTCCGGCGCCGGTGGTGAAGGTTCCCGCGACGACCACCAGTCCGAGCAATGCCAGTACCGCCCGCCCGCCGAAGACCACCGCCCGCGGGACGAGCCGGGTCCCCGAGCCCCTCGTGTACTCGCGGTCGCTCCGGTGTACGAGCACGACCGCCACCGCCACCAGCACCATCGACGCCAAGAAGTGGAGCACGACGACGTACGGGTTGAGTTTGGTGTAGACGACGATCGCACCGATGGCGGCCTGGGCGAAGACCCCCCCGATCAGTCCAACCGTGAGCCACGTGAGGTCGGCCCGGAACGGGCGACGGCGCAGGGCGGCCAGGAAGGCGGCGGCGATCAGCACGGTCAACGCGACGGTGACCAGCCGGTTGGAGAACTCGACGAGGGGGTGGAAGGAGAGCTGCGGCGTGACCTGGCGCTGGTAGCAGGTCGGCCAGTCGGGGCAACCCAGACCCGACCCGGTCAGGCGGACCGCGGCACCGGTGAGGACGATGAGGAAGACGGCGACCAGGGAGGCGATGGCCAGCCGCCGGAAGGTCGTCGGGGACACCACCGGGATCCGGCCGGTCTTGGGCCGGACACCCGGTGACGAGGACCCGACGCTCACGGCGGCCAATCGTACCGGCACCCCCCTCTGGGACGATCCCGCTGCTCGCGGCCCTGCTTGGTGGGGACCCCACCGCTCGTCGTAGGCTCCACGGCGATGGTCTCCCACGCGCCGGCCGTTCGGGTCGCCGTTCCCAAGATTGGCCGCATCGGCGCCTACGTGGCCCTGACCAAGCCGCGCATCATCGAGCTGCTGCTGGTCACGACCCTCCCCACGATGGTGGTGGCCCAACGCGGGTTGCCCCGCCTGTGGCTGATCACCGCCACCCTCCTCGGCGGGTCGCTGGCCGCCGGCGGAGCCAACGCCGTGAACATGTACGTGGACCGGGACATCGACCAGGTCATGCACCGCACGCGGAACCGGCCGCTGGTCACCGGGACGGTGACCCCGACCGCCGCGCTCATCTTTGCCTGCGCACTGGAGGTGGCAGCGTTCTTCGAGCTGTGGCGCTTTGTCAACCTGCTGTCGGCGGTGCTGGCACTCTCGGCGACCGCCTTCTATGTCGGGGTGTACACCCTGTGGCTGAAGCGCCGGTCCACGCAGAACATCGTGATCGGCGGGGCCGCGGGCGCCGTGCCGGTGCTGGTGGGTTGGGCCGCGGTCACCGGCTCGCTCGGGTGGCCCCCGGTCATCCTCTTCGTGGTCATCTTCTTGTGGACTCCCCCGCACTTCTGGGCCCTCGCGGTTCGCTACCGCGACGACTACGAGGCGGCCCATGTCCCGATGCTTCCGGTGGTGGCCACACCAACCCGCATCGCCCGCAACGTCTTTGCCTACACGGCGGCCCTGGTTGCCAGCACCATCGTGTTCGCGCCGATCGCGCACATGGGGCTCACCTACATGGTCGTCGCGATCGTGGCCGGCGCGGCGTACCTCGCCATGGCGGCGCGGCTGTGGGCGCTCGCCCATCGATCTGCGCCGATCGAGGGCGAGGCCATGCGGCTCTTCGGGTACTCGATCACGTATCTGAGCCTGCTGTTCGCAGCGATGGCCGTCGACGTGTTCGTGCGGCGCATCCACTGACCGGGTGATCGAGGCACCGCCCGCGCCCACCAACGCGAGCGCCCGGCCGCCGCAACGGCCGCGGATCGTCTTCTTAGTGGTCGGGATCGTGCTGGCCACCGCCCTCGGGGTGGGTCTGTTCACCTCGTTCGGCACCGGCACGGCGGGCGTGCCGAGCGTCGGCGATGCCGCGCCCACGTTCTCGCTGCCGCGCCTCGGCGGTGGCGCCACCGTCGGGTTGCTCGGTGACGGCCGGCCGGCCGTGCTGGTCTTCTTTGCTAGTTGGTGTGCCCCATGCCGGGCCGAGATCCCCGCGATCGCGGCCGTCTATCGCGAACAGGGCTCCGGTCATCAGGTCGCGGTCATCGGCGTCGACGGCATGGATCCGACCGACAAGGCGCTGGCCTTCGTGCATGCCAGTCATGTCACGTTCCCGGTCGCTGTCGACGCCGACTATCAGGTCACCGAGGGGCTGTACTACTTCGATGGCGATCCCGACGCGGTCTTCGTCAACGGGAACGGCACCATCGCCCACATCGTGCACGGGCCCATCACCGCCGCCGAGCTGGTGACCTGGGAGCGGCGCCTCCCCTGAGCGACTCGGGGTGGGCTACTCCCAGCGGAAGGTGAGTGAGGCCAGGGCGGGGGTGGCCACCGCCCAGGCTGCCAGCACCACCCACGACTCGGTCGGGACACCGCCACCGGTCCCGAGCGTGGCGTGGAGGCCACCGGAGAGGGCCGCCGCCGGCAGGGCCCGCGCGAACGCGGCCAGTGTGCCCGGCAGCTTGGACACCGGGACCAGCATGCCGCCGAGCAACAGCAGCACCAGGTACAGGCCGTTGGCCGCGGCCAGATTGACCTCGGCGCGCAGCAGGCCGGCCAGCAGCAGGCCGAGGCCGGCGAAGGCGACGGTGGCCAGGAGGGCGAGAGCGATGGCCTCGCCGACCGCACCCGCGTGACCGCCGGGGCGCCAACCGAGGCCGAGGCCGACCGGGACCAGCACCACCGCCTGGACGAGCTCCACCAGGACGACCGTGACGATCTTGGCCCCGACGAGGCGGTCCCGGCGCAACGGGGTGGTGCCGAGCCGTTTCAACACGCCGTAGCCGCGTTCGAACCCCGTCGCGATGCCGAGCGAGACCATGGCGGTCGACATCACTGCCAAGGCGAGCACGCCCGGCACGACGAAGGAGACCGCCGACCCGCTTCCGGTCGGGAGCACGTGGACCTCCGAGAAGAAGACCACGAAGACGATCGGGATACCGATGGTGACGAGCAGCGTCTCGCCCCGTCGCAACGTCATCCACGTCTCGGCGCGTACCTGGGCGAACAAGGGTCTCACTGCGGTCTCCGGCCGCGACGACGTGCCGGTGGGAGGTCGGGCGGGGCCTGCTCGTGGTCGTCGGAGCCGACGAGCGACAGGTAGGTCTCTTCAAGCGAGGCGGCGGTGCGCAGCTCGGTGAGCTCCGCGTCGTGCTCGGCCAGCCACGTGGCCAGCGCCGTCGTCAGACGGGGACTCGGCGAGGCGTCGATCCGGTACGACCCGGCTTGGTTCTCGACGACGCCGGCTCCGAGCGCCACCGCCATCTCGCCGGTGTCGAGGCCCGCCCGCGACGAGAAGCGCACCCCGGGGTGGGCACCGACCGCTGCCAGTTGTGCCGGGGTGCCCTGCGCCAGCACCCGTCCTCCCTTCACGACGATCATCCGGTCGGCCAGCTTCTCGGCCTCGACGAGTTCGTGGGTGGTCAAGAGGACGCACTTGCCCTGCTCTCTCAGCCCGGCGATCACGCTGCGCAGGCCGATCCGACCCTCGGGGTCTACGCCGGAGGTCGGTTCGTCCAAGAACATGACCTCGGGGCGGCCGATCAGTGCCAGGGCCAACGAAAGCCGTTGTTGCTCGCCTCCCGACAGGTGGCGCCAGGGGGTGCGTTCGGCCGAGCGCAGACCGACCAGGCCCAGCAGGGCGTCGATCGGCTCGGGGTCGGGGTAGTAGCCGGCGAACAGCTCGAGCACCCGACGAGGGCCGAGCATCGGGTACACGCCGCCACGCTGGAGCATGACCCCGATGCGCGACACGAGGGACCGATGGTCTCTTCGGGGGTCGAGCCCAAGCACGCGCACCACGCCTGCAGCGGGGGTGCGGTAGCCCTCCAGCGCCTCGATCGTCGAGGTCTTGCCGGCGCCGTTGGGGCCGAGGACGGCCACCACCTCACCGGAGTTCGCCTCGAGCGAGACCCCGTCGACGGCGGTGGTGGGCCCGTAGCGCAGGACGAGGTCGGAGCACTCGACGGTCGGCATACCGGCGCACGCTACCGGGGCCTCGGTCCCGGCCTCGATGGGGCTGGGGGCGGGCACCGATATCGTTGCTCGACATGATCGACGTCAGGCTCATTCGCGAGGACCGTGCGGCGGTTGCGGCCGCGCTCGGTCGGCGAGGGGTGGAGCCCGACGAGGTGGACCGGGTGGCCGAGCTCGACGAGTTGGCCCGGCAGCGGCTCCAGGCCCAGGAGTCCTTGCGGGCCCGGGTGAAGGAGCTCTCCCGGAGGGTCGGCGAGGCCCGCCGGTCCGACGACCAGGTGGCCACCGACGCGCTCTCGGCCGAGAGCCGGGCGCTCGGGGAAGAGGAACGGGGAGCCGCGGCGGCGGCCGACGAGGCCCAGCAGGCCTTGCGCCAGGCCCTCCTCCTCCTGCCCAACATCCCCTCTGAGGACGCACCCGACGGCGGGGGCCCCGATGACAACGTGGAGGTCCGCCGGTGGTGGCCCGGCGTCGAGTCCGGGGTGCCGGCCCCCGAGTTCGCCGAGCACCAGCGGGTGCCGCACTGGGAGATCGGTGAGCAGCTCGGGATCCTCGACCTGGAGCGGGGCGCCCGGCTGTCCGGCTCCATGTTCCCGCTCTTCCGCCAGATGGGCTCGCGGCTCCTCCGGGCGCTGAGCGCTTTCGCGTTGTCGCGCCACGCGGACGCCTACGAGGAGATCCGGCCGCCCACCCTCGTGCTGACCGACACGATGATCGCGACCGGGCACCTGCCCCGTTTCAGCGACGAGGGGTACCACATCGAGCGTGACGACCTGTGGGCGATCCCGACCGCCGAGGTGCCGCTCACCTCCCTTTACCGCGGCGAGATCCTCGACGAGGCGGCATTGCCGATGCGCTTCTGCGCGGTGACCCCCTGCTTCCGTCGGGAGGCCGGCGCGGCGGGCCGGGACACCCGAGGGCTGCTGCGCGTCCACGAGTTCGACAAGGTCGAGCTCATGGCCTACGCGACCGAGGGCCAGGCCGCCTCAGTCCACGCGGACATCACCGCCAGAGCCGAGGGCCTGCTGCAGGAGCTCGGCCTCATGTACCGGGTCCTCGACCTGTGCACCGGGGATCTCAGCGGGCCGTCGGCCCGCACCTTGGACCTCGAGGTGTTCTTGCCGGGGGTGGATCGCTTTTGGGAGGTCTCCTCGGTCAGTTGGTACCGGGACTACCAGGCCCGGCGGGCCAACGTCCGCTACCGCCCGGCCTCGGGAGGCCAGCCGGTGTTCGCGCACACGCTCAACGGCTCCGCGCTGGCGTGGTCACGGGTCTGGCCGGCCCTCGTCGAGACCGGTCGCCAACCCGACGGGTCGGTCCGGTTGCCTGGGTGTCTCGCCCCCTACCTGGGCGGCGAGACGGTGATCAAACCGGACTGAGGTACCGGAACCGAACCGCTCAGCGGTTCGGATCGGCGAACCGGTACCCCACCCCGCGCACGGTGGTGATGAGGGTCGGCTCCGCCGGGTTCTGCTCGATCTGGGAACGCAGGCGCTTGATGTGGACGTCGAGGGTCTTGGTGTCCCCGATGTAGTCGCTTCCCCAGACCCGGTCGATCAGCACGTCCCTGGTCAGCACTCGTCCGGCGTTCTCCACGAGGAGGCCGAGCAGGTCGAACTCCTTGCGCCGGAGCCTGACCTCGTGGTCGCGGACGAAGACCCGCCGCTGCACGGAGTCCACCGTGACCTCGCCGGCCACGATGTGTCCGTCCTCGCCGCTCGGCGTGCTCCCGTCGTCGTGCTCGGACTGGTGAGGGGAGCGGCGCGACACGGCGTGGATCCGGGCCACCAGCTCGCGCATGCGGAAGGGCTTGGTCACGTAGTCGTCGGCACCCACCTCCAAGGCGACGACCGTGTCGATCTCGGTGCCCTTGGCCGTCACCATGATGATCGGGATCGTCGACGTGGCCCTGATGGAACGGCAGACGTCGAGTCCCGAGACGCCGCCCGGCAGCATCTGGTCGAGCAGGACCACGTCCGGATCGACCTGCTCGAACACCCGCAGGGCCGTGTTGCCGTCCCGGGCCACGTGCACAGTGAACCCCTCGTGGCCGAGGCCGACCACGAGGGCGTCGACGAAGGACTCCTCGTCCTCGGCCACCAAGACGCTGATGGACCGGTCGTCACCGGTCCGGTCCCGCGGCATCCTCAGGCGCTCCGGTCCTGCTGGAGTGGCAGCACCAGGGTGAAGGTCGAGCCCTCTCCCTCTCGGGACTCGACGTCGACACGGCCCTGGTGGTTGTTGGCCACGTGGCGCACGATCGACAGGCCGAGGCCGGTGCCGCCGGTGTTGCGGCTGCGACCGTGGTCGACCCGGTAGAAGCGCTCGAAGATCCGTTCGAGGTCACGGCTCGGGATGCCGAGGCCGTGGTCGGCCACCGAGATGCGCACGGTGTCCCGTTCGTTGTCGGCGCGGAAGCCCTCGCCCATCGCGTTCGAGTCGATCATCGTCGGCTGTCTGATCGCACCGGGGACGAACGCGTTGGCGCGGGCGTCACCGAGCCGGCGTCGGTGGTGGCCCCCGTCGAAGCCGGGTGATGTGAGAGCACGCCGGTGACCGATCCGTTGTTGAGCACCACGCTCGGCTCGTCGGCCGCGATCTCCGAGGTGCCGGCTCCGCCGAGCGTCTCGCGGCAGATCGTCCCGCTCACGGTGACGGTGCTGTTTTCGTAGGAGTAGGTGACTGCGTTCTCCAACAGTGCGTGGAGGGCCGAGACCAGCTGTCGCCGGTCGCCGATGACCGCCACCGGCGGTGAGGGCTCGTAGAGGACGATCGCGATGCCGCGCTGGTCGGCCGCCGCCCGCACCCGTTCGACCGCCTCGGCCATCACCAGGTTGACCAGCACCGGCTCGCGCGGTGGGGCCGCCTCGGCCTCGATCCGGCTCAGGTCGAGCAGGTCGTCGATGATCCGGCTCACTCGGAACGCCTCGGTGTGGATCCGGTTGGCCAAGCGCTTGGCCACCTCGGCGTCGGGCTCAACGACGAGGGTCTCGGCCAGCAACCCGAGCGCGCCCATCGGGGTTTTGAGCTCGTGGCTCACATTGGCCACGAAGTCGCGCCGCACCATCTCGAGGCGACGGCGCTCCGAGACGTCGTCGATGGTGGCGATGACGCCGAGAGACCGCCGCCCGTCGTCGATCAGGAGTGCCCGCACGTTCAGGGTTCGCGGCGGCGGTCCGTAGAGGTCGAGGGTCCGCTCGGCGGTCCCGTCGTGCCAAGCCTCCTCGAGGAGCTCGGTCACGGCTTGCGCGGCGAGCGCGTCGCCGAGCCGGCTCGTCATGAGCGCGTTCGCCGGGGCGTTCTGGTACACGACCTTGCCGGTGTCGTCGCACAGGACGACCCCCTGTGGCAGCGCATCGATGGCCCGCCGGAGCCGGATCGCGTCGGCGCTCGCCTCGGCGACCGCTTCGGATGCCGCCCCGGTGACCTGCTCGAGGTAGGAGAGCGCGTTCTCGAGCCCGCTCTCCTCCGAGGGGGGGTGGAGCCCGAGCCGGGAGCCGAGCGCGGTCAGCCGCTGGGTCAGCGCTTGGCGTCCCGACCGCCGGCCCAGCATGAGGGCGACCACCGCCACCACCACCACGATGGCGCCGGCCACGCCGTATGCCACCGACGGCGCCAACCCGGCGATTCGGTTGGCGGCCACTGCAACCACGATCACTTCCCCAGCATGACAGGGCAGGAGGGACCCCGCGACCGTCGGTCGAGCGCTCGCACGGTCGTCGCCGGGTTGCCGGCCATCCCGACTCGGTCGACGCGCCGTCGCGGCGCCGGTCGGCGACCGTTCGTCTCTGGAAGGCCGGAAGGGGTGGGTGTCCATTGAAGAGCCACGCAGCGGGTCTACCAGCACGGGGGGGCCAAGTCGGCCCGACGGAGCGAGAGATGATGAGGGAGAGAGGGACCCATGTCGTGGACCGTCGTGATGGCGAGCGTCACGCTCAACCCGGATCCTTCCCAGCTACCCGGGGGTGGCACCCTCCAACAACTAGCCAACGGCATCGGTGGGTGGGCGTTGGTTCTCGCCTTGGTCGGGCTGGTTATCGGGGCCGCCGTGTGGGCGCTCGGGGCCCATTCACAGAACTACCACCAGTCGTTCGCGGGGCGACGGGCCGTGCTGGTGGCCGGGCTGGCCGCCCTCCTGATCGGCGCAGCGCCGACGCTCATCAACTTCTTCTTCGGGGCCGGGGCGGGGCTGCACTGACCGACCCCTCTGGGTCGGACCCGGGTCGACGGCGGACCGGGCTGAGGGAGGGAGCGTGATCTCGGCCCTTCCGGTCATCCCGTCGATCGGGTGTTCCGCCATCCCCGGACTGAGCGCAGTCTGCGGAGCCGCGAGCAGCGTCGGCTCGTCGATCCTCGGTGCCGGTGCGGGCGACGTGCTCAGCTCGATCGCCGGAGGGGTGGCGCAGGGCGCGAGCTGGCTGCTCGGCCAGATCGGCACCGTGATGGCGTCGACGACGTCGATCGACCTCGGTGCCTCGTGGTTCAAGGCCCACTACGAGGTCATGGTCGGGCTGGCCGCGGTCGTTCTGGTGCCGTTGCTGCTGGCGTCGGTGATCCAGGCGATCTACCACCAGAGTGCCAGCGCCTTGCTTCGCACCGCGCTCGGTGCACCTGCCGCTGGCCTTGTTGCTCGGGGCGGTGGCCGTGCAGCTGGTGCAACTCGGCCTGGCGGCGACCGACGCGCTCAGCACCGCGGTGTCCCCGACGTCGTCGAGCGACGTCGGGTCGGCACTCTCGAGTCTCGCGTCAGCGTTGGCCGGTCAGGCCGCCGGGGGCATTCCCGGCACGCCCACCTTCGTGGCCCTGCTGGGCGGGTTGTTCCTCTGCTTCGGGGCGCTGCTGCTCTGGGTGGAGTTGCTGGTCCGGGCCGCGGCCGTCTACGTGGCCACGCTGTTCTTTCCGCTCGCGCTGGCCAGCCTGGTGATGGCCGGCGATCTCGCAGTGGTGCCGACGGCTCGTGGAAACGGTCGCGGCACTGGTCCTGTCCAAGTTCGTGATCGTGGCGGTCTTGAGCCTGGCCGTCGGTGCATTGGGGACGAGCGACGGATCCATCGCGTCCGAACTGGCCGGCGGGGCGCTCCTGCTTCTGGCCGGGTTCGCCCCGTTCACGCTCCTTCGACTGGTTCCGATGGTCGAGTCGGGCGCGGCACAGCAGCTCGAGGGGGTGCGTCATCGGGTACAGCAGAACGCGCTGGCCGGTCCGCGTTCGGCGGTCGGGTATGCGCTCGGTCATGGTGCGCCGGCGGCACTTCCCGAGTTGGCGGCGGGCACCGCCATGGCCGCACTGCCCGAGGCACCGGGTGGCGAGCTCATGGGTGCCGGTGATCGGACCGGGACCGATGGCACCCCGACCAAGGACGCTTCGGGCAGCGGAGTGCCGATGTGGCAGGGCGTGGCCGAGTCCCAAGAGCAACGCCAGGTCGCCGGCGCCGGCGCGTCGGGTTCGGGGAAGAACGGACCGCCACCGGTGTGGGGGGCGCCGGTGTCGCTTCCGACGCGGTCGGCCGGTCGCGGCGGCACGCACGCCATCGAACGAGACGACCTGGGTCCGGTCCTCAAGTGGCGGCCCTCTTCGAGCGCCACGGTCGATACCGGGCCCGATGGCGGCTGACCCGCCCAAGTACCGGTTCGGTCCGCTCGAGCGGCGGGGCCTGATTGCTGGGTGGCGAGGCGGTCAGATCGCGGTCATCGCGGCGGGGCTGGTTGTCGGGGTGGTGGCCCTGCGTGCGCACCCGGACCCGCTCGGCGTGATGGCGGCCGTGCTCGCGCTCGGGTCGTCGGTGGCCGTGGCGTGCTGGCCGCTCGGGGGTCGCACCGGCGAGGAGTGGTTGCCGACGGTCGTGCGGTGGGGCACCGACGGGGTGGTGGGTCGACGGCGACGTTCACCAAGCCCCGGTGCCGGGCACTGCCCCGGGATCGACGGACCGGTTCCTTGTGGTCTCGGCGACGGGTCCGGACGTTCGGGCGGCGGCCATCGATCGGTGGTCAGGTCGAGGGGAGCGTTCGGTGGGCTGGTCGTCCTGGGCGCCGACCCCGGGCCGGGGAGTGGTGACACCGAGGTCGGCGTCGTGCACGACATTCGGGCCGGGACGTTCACCGGCGTGCTCGCCCTCGAGGGTCACAGCTTCGCGCTCGTGGGTTCCGACGAGAAGGAGCGACGCGTGGCCGGCTGGGCCGGCGTGCTGGCGGCGCTGGCACGAGAGGGTTCGTCGGTCCACCGGATCCAGTGGTTGGCCGTCGCGCTTCCCGATGACGGCCGAGCGGTGCACTCCTACCTGGCCGACCGGGCGGTCGCGCCGAATGCATCCGCCGCGCACGCCTCCTATGCCGAGCTGCTCGACGAGGCCGGGGCGGACACGTCGCGCCACGCCGTCTTGGTGGCCGTGCAGGTGCACCCGGGCAAGGCGGCCCATCGGTCGTCGCGCGCGGACGTGTCGGTGTCGGTGCTGCTGCGCGAGCTCGAGAACGTCCGCCGGCTGGTGACCGACGCCGACATCTCGTGCCTCGGCGTGCTCGACCCGGCCGCGCTCGCCGCGACGATCCGTGCCCTCGGCCAGACCGACCCGCCGGCGTCCCTCGACAGCGACCCGTCGCGTCGGGAGCCGCCCGGACTCCGAACCTGTCCGCCGTGCGTGATCGGCGCGCCGTGGCCGATGGCCACCGAGGTCGAATGGAACCGGGTCCGCACCGACGGGAACTGGCACGCCACGTACTGGATCGCCGAGTGGCCCCGGGTCGATGTCGGGCCCGACTTCCTGGCCCCGCTCCTCCTCGGGCCTCTTCGGCGCTCGGTGGGCGTGGTGATGGAGCCGATCAGTCCGTCGCGGGCGATCCGAGCGGTGGAGCAGGCCCGCACCGCCGATATCGCCGACTCCGAGCTGCGCCGTCGCGGTGGGTTCTTGTCGACGGCCCGACGAGCCCGCGAGGCCGAGCTGGTCGTGCGGCGCGAGGGCGAGCTGGCCGACGGTCACGGCTCCTACCGGTTCAGCGGGTATGTGACGGTGACCGCGCCGAGCGCAGCGCAGCTGGAGGAGTGGTGCGAGATGACCGAGCACGCCGCCGGTCAGGCCCGGCTCGATCTCCGACGCCTCTTCGGCGACCAGGAGCGGGCGCTGCTGTGCACCCTTCCGTTGTGCCGGGGCCTCTCGTGAGGTCCCAGGCCGGCTTCACCGTGCCCGCCCACGCGGTGACGACCCGCAACCTCGGCGCCGCGTACCCGTTGGTGGCCGAGGCCGGGCTGGGCCATCGCGGCGTGTTGATCGGCCACGACCTGCTTGGCGGCTCGTTCGTCTACGACCCCTTCGAGCTCTATCGCGACGGCGTGGTCTCCAATCCCAACATGATCGTGTTTGGCCAGATCGGTCGGGGAAAGAGCTCGTTGCTCAAGACCTACCTGTGGCGCCAAGCGGTGTTCGGCCGAAGGGCCTGGGTGGTCGATCCCAAGGGGGAGTACGCGGGCCTGGCCGAGCTGTGGGGCGTCCGCCCCGTCGCGCTCCGGCCGGGCGGTGCGATCCGCCTCAACCCGCTCGATCCCGTGCACACGGCCCAGGGCGTTGGCGACGCGGGCGGTCCCGACGATCCGGATCGGCGGCAGTCCGAACTGCTGGCCTCGCTGGCCAGCGCGTGTCTCGGCCGTTCGTTGGCGCCCCGCGAGCGGGCCGCAGTCGATCTGGCCCTCGTCTCGGTTCGCGTCACCGCAGCCGTCCCGACCCTGCCGAGGGTGGTGGCGGCCCTGCTCGATCCGGTCGAGGAGTCGGCGTCTCGGATCCGCACCAACAGGGCGACCCTGCTCGAGGACGGCCGAGACGTCGCGTTGGAGCTGCGCCGGCTGGTCCACGGGGATCTCCGTGGCATGTTCGACGGTGAGACGACGCCGGGTCTGGATCTGTCCGGACCGCTGGTCGTGCTCGACCTCTCGGCGCTCTATGCGTCGGCCGCGCTGGGTGTGCTGATGGCGTGCGCCACCGCGTGGTTGCAGGCGGCGGTGTCTCGAGACGGTGGAGGGGTGGGGCAGGCCTTCTTGGTCGTCGACGAGGCGTGGGCGATCCTGGCCAACCTCGGTGTGGCCCGATGGCTCCAGGCTTCGTGGAAGCTGTCGCGGGCCCACGGGGTGGCCAACCTGGCCGTGCTGCACCGCTTGTCCGACCTGACGTCGGTGGGCGCCGCCGGTTCCGAGCAGGTCGGCCTGGCCGAGGGGTTGTTGAGCGACTCGGAGACCCTGGTCATCTACGCGCAACCCCCCGGCGAGGTCGCGCGGGCGACCGAGCTCCTCGCCCTCTCGCCCACCGAGGCCGAGCTGGTGCCACAGCTCCGCCGGGGCGTCGCCCTGTGGAAGGTCGGCCGTCGTTCCTTTCTCGTTCGCCACGTGGTGGGGTCATCGGAGCGGGCCCTCGTCGACACCGACACCGCCATGGGCGGCCGGTAGTGGCCGTCGCGGCGGTCCCCGCGGTGGCGGGCCTGGTCACGGTGGCGCTCGTCGGTACCGTCCTGGCCGGCCGGGGCACCGCCCGTGGTTGGCGGGCGCCGGGCCCGAGGGGTGGGGCCGGGACCCACGGCGCACGATGGGCCACCCGCGCCGAGGTGGCCCCGCTCACCACCTCGGGACCAGGCCGGATACGGCTCGGCACGGCGGCTCGGGGCGGCTGGCGCCCCCCGGTGCTGTGGACTGAGCGTGCCCAGTCGGTGGCGGTGATCGGCCCGACCCAGAGCGGGAAGACCACCGCGCTGGCGGTGCCGGCCGTCTTGGGCTGGGACGGGCCGGTGGTGGCGGCCAGCGTGAAGACCGACCTGCTGGCCGACACCGAGGGCTGGCGGCAGGGCCTCGGGACCGTGTGGTGCTTCGACCCGGCGAGGGCCACCGGCCGGCCGCCGGCCGGGTGGTCGCCGCTGCCGGGCGCCCGGACATGGGCGGCGCCCGCCGGGTCGCGGCCGACCTCACCGAGGTCGCACGGTCCCCGGCCACCACCTCTGACGGTGAGTTCTGGTACGCGACCGCCGCCAAGTTGTTGGCCCCGCTCTTGTTTGCCGCCGCCACCGGAGGGGCGACGATGGACGACGTGGTCCGGTGGGTCGACACCCAGGAGGTGACCGAGGTCCTGGGCCTGCTCGAGGCGGCCGGGGTCGAGGAGGCCATCTGGGCGGCCCGGGCCACCTGGCAGCGAGATGACCGGCAGCGATCGTCGGTCTACACGACCGCCGAGACGCTGCTCGAGCCGCTCATCGGCGGGACCGATTGGCCGGGGACGTCGGCCATCGATCCCGACGAGCTCCTCGCGGGGACCAACACGCTCTATCTCTGTGCGCCCGCGCACGACCAACGCCGGCTCCGCGGGGTGTTCGTGGCCCTGGTCAAACAGGTGCTGGAGGCGGCGTTCACCAAGGCGGCCCGATCGGGGCCGCTCGACCCGGCGCTCCTGGTCGTCCTCGACGAGGCGGCCCACATCGCCCCGGTGGCCGAGCTCGACGGTCTGGCCGCCACCGGGGCGGGCCACGGGATCCAGCTGGTGACGGTGTGGCACGACCTGGCCCAGATCACCGCCCGCTACGGCCCCCGGGCGCCGACGGTGCTCAACAACCACCGGGCCCGGCTGTTTCTCTCCGGCATCGCCGATCCGTCCACCCTGGAGCACGCCAGCATGCTGGTCGGCGAGGAGGAGGTGTCGGTCGGGTCGGTGACCCAAGACGGGCGCGGCGGGCGCTCGACCACCACCTCGACCCACCGGCGGCGGCTGCTCCCGCCCGAGGCGCTGCGCCAGCTGCCGCGCGGGACGGGCATCCTCATCTACGGGGAGCGGCCGCCGATCCGCCTCCGCCTCGATCCGTGGTGGCGGGACCCCGGCCTGGCCGACCGGGGACGAGCCCGACCCCCCTGAGCCCGCGACCGGCGCAGCACCGCGCCGGTACGCTCGGCGAGTGGCCCAGCTCTTCGACCCCGGGTTCATGGAGGACCCGTGGCCCCGCTACGCGGAGCTCCGGGAGAACTCCCCGGTCCACCTCGACCCCCGAGGGTTCTGGGTGGTCACCCGCCATGCCGACTGCCTCGAGATCCTCCGATCCAAGGCTTCGTCGTCCGACGGCACCAACATCGCCCCCGACGCCCAGCCCGAAGGTCTCGGTCGCCAGCGCGGTCGCGGTGAGGTGACCGACGAGTTGGCCCAGGCGATGGACGACAACCGACCGTTCCTGTTTCGCGACCCGCCGGAGCACTCGAGAATGCGCGGGCTGGTCTCGAAGGCCTTCACGCCACGGATGGTCGAGGGACTTCGGCCCCGCATCGAGGTCCTGGTCGACGAGCTCCTCGACGCCGCCTACGAGCGGGGCGACATCGACATCGTGGCCGACCTCGCGTACCCGCTGCCGATCCAGGTCATCTGCGAGATGCTCGGCATCCCCGAGTGCGATCGCGATCGGTTCTCCGAATGGTCGGCGGTGCTGGCCCGGGGACTCGATCCGGAGTTCTTGCAGCCCGAGGGGGCACTCGAGGAACGTCTGAATGTCATCGGGGCGTTTTCGGAGTACTTCTTCGGCCTGATGAGCGAACGCCGCCGGTCGCCCGGCGATGACCTGTTGAGTCAGCTGGCCCTGGCCGAGGAGGCGGGCGACGTGCTGACCGAGGGCCAAATGTTCTCGACCGCCATCTTGCTGCTGGTGGCGGGCCACGAGACGACGGTCAACCTGATCTCGGGAGGTGTGCTGGCGCTGATCCACCATCCCGACCAGCTGGCCCGGTGGCGCGAGGACCCCTCCATCACGCCGCGGGCGGTCGAGGAGCTACTGCGGTTCGTCTCTCCGGTCCAGCTGACCGGCCGGGCCCTCCTGGACGACATCGAGCTGCCCGGGGCCACCCTCCCCAAGGGTCACTACGTCTTGTCGGTGATCGCGTCGGCCAACCGGGACCCCGAGGTCTTCAGCGATCCCGAGGCACTCGATCTCTCCAGGGCCGAGAACCGCCACCTCGGATTCGGCTTCGGCCTGCACCACTGCCTGGGGGCGCCGCTGGCCCGGCTGGAGACGGCCATCGCGTTGCCCCGGCTCCTCGAGCGCACCGGTTCGCTCGAGCCGCTGAGTGACCGGGCGACCTGGCGCGACAACGTCGTGCTGCGCGGGCTGGCCAACCTTCCGGTCCATCTCTCGGCCGCCTGATCGACCCGAGCGATCCGAGGCGGGCGGTTATTGTGCCCGATGGTGGCCGATCAAGAAGCCCCGCTCGAAGAGGAAGAAGAGCCGGCTCTCGTTCACGTGGGCGCCGGCCACGCGTTGGTCAAGCCCCTCACGCTCGCCATCGACATCGGTGGCACCGGGCTCAAGGCCTCGGTGCTCGACGCAGCCGGGGCGATGGTGGCCGACCGGGTCCGGGTGGCGACGAAGTACCCGCTGCCTCCGACCGGCGCCGGGGGCCTCGTGCCGACGCTCGTGAAGCTGGTCAAGCCGTTGCCCGAGGCGGACCGGGTGTCGGTCGGTTTCCCCGGGATGGTCCGTGGAGGCAGGATACTCAGCGCGCCGCACTTCGTCACCGAGTCCGGTCCGGGTTCAAAGATCGACAACCAGTTGGTCACGGCGTGGTACCGGTTCGATCTCGCCGGTGCATTGCAAGAGGCCCTGGGCAAACCGACCAAGGTGGCCAACGACGCCGATGTGCAAGGTGCCGCGGTGGTGCAAGGCACCGGCTTTGAATTCGTGATCACGCTCGGCACCGGGTTCGGGACGGCCTGTTTCATGGACGGGCGCCTGCTCCCTCACCTCGAGATCGCTCACCAGCCGTTTCGCAAGGGAGAGACGTACAACGATCAGGTGGGCGAGCGAACCCGCAAGGACATCGGCGACGAGCGCTGGAACGTCCGGGTTCGCAAGGCCATCATCCAGCTCGACGCGTTGCTCTATTTCGACCACCTCTACATCGGCGGTGGCAACGCACGTCGCGTGAAGCGAGACGACCTCGGCGACACGCTCGAGAAGACAACGATCGTCGATAACAACGCCGGGATCTTGGGTGGGATCCGCCTCTGGGAGGGCAACCACGTCGGGCTGTGAGGGCCCGACCGGCGACTCCGGTCAGACGAGCCGCAGACCGACGTAATTCTCCGCGATGGTGTGCTGCATCGCCTGAGAGGTGGCGACGTAACGCTGCTTGGCCCGCTGCACGCGCGAGGCAAACCGGTCGCCGGCGGGTAACACATGGAGGAGCTCGGTCATGGTGTTGGAGAAGTCCTGGACCCGCCACACCCGCCTGAGGCAGCGATCCGAGTAGTCGTCGAGTCCCGAGTGGTCTCCCCGGTGGAACCAGTCGGCTAGGGCCCGGGCCAAGACGGTGACATCCGCGATGGCGAGGTTCATCCCCTTGGCGCCGGTCGGGGGGACGATGTGGGCCGCGTCGCCGGCCAGGTACAGGCGCCCGTACTGCATGGGCTCGCAGACGTAACTGCGCATCGCGGTGATCACCTTTTCGATGACCGGGCCCTCGGTCAGGGTCCACCCCGGCGAGGCCAGCCGGAGCTGCAGCTCTTCCCAGATCCGCTGGTCGGCCCAGTTCTCGATGTCGTCGCTCGGGTCAACCTGCACGTAGAGGCGGGAGAGCTCGGGCGAGCGGAGGCTGTGCAGCGCGAAGCCCCGCTCGTGGAAGGCGTAGATGAGCTCGTCGGTGGACGGCGCCACGCGCGCCAAGACCCCCAGCCAGGCGAACGGATACTCGCGGCCGAACTCGGAGAGCACGCCGGCCGGGATGGCTGCGCGGCACACGCCGTGGAAGCCGTCGCATCCCGCGATGACGTCGCAGGCGAGCTCGTGGTCGGTGCCCTGGTGACGGAAGGCGATGGTCGGGTGCTGGCCCGCGATGTCCTTCGGGGTCGCATCTGCCGCTTCGAACAGGATCGTCCCGCCCGCGTCGAGCCGTGCCGCGATGAGGTCCTTCACCACCTCTTGCTGCCCGTAGACGGTGATGCGGTGGCCGCCGGTCAGCCTGGCCAAGTCGATCCGGTGGCGTTCGCCGTCGAACTGGAGGTTGACCCCGTCATGAACGGCGCCCTCGGCGAGCATCCGCCCTCCCACTCCGGTCTCGATCAACAGGTCGGTCGAGCCCTGCTCGAGGACACCTGCACGGATCCTCGTCTCGACGTAGGACCGAGACCGTTGTTCGATCACGACGCTGTCGATACCCTCCAAATGGAGCAGGTGTGAGAGCACCAGCCCCGCCGGGCCGGCGCCCACGATTCCCACCTGAGTCTGCATGCCCGCTCCCATGTCGCTCAGCCCAGTGTCGCTCAGCCCAGTGCCGCTCAGCCCGGTGCCGCTCAGCCCGGTGTCTCAGTGCAGCCGGGGGCGGCCGACGGCCAGGCTCACCGCGCGTAGGTCGGCGTTGATCTTTTCGGCGGTCTCCATCAACCGGGCGAGGTGCTTGGTCCGAAGCTCGTCGAGGGAGACGCGGCTCGAGTGTGCCGACACGTTCAGCGCCGCGAAGGTGACCCCCTCCGAGTCGACGATGGGGACGGCGACCGACCCCAACCCATCCTCGAGCTCCTGGTCGACCAGGCAGAAGCCGCGACTTCTGGTTTCCTCCAAGACGGCGGCGAGCCGCTCGCGATCGATCACCGTTCGTGGCATGAGCGGTTGGAGGTCGACTCTCTCGAGGTAGGCCGCCAGGTCATCGGGGCACAAGCTCGCCAGCAGCACCCTCCCCATCGATGTGCTCTACGCGGGGAATCGGGTGCCCACCGTGATCGAGACGGTCATGATGCGCTTGGTGGTCGGCACCCGGACGACGTAGACGATGTCGTCGTCGTCGAGCACCCCGATGGACGACGACTCTTGGACTGACGCGACGAGCTCCTCCATGTGGGGAACGGTGATGTCGGTCAGTCCGAGGCTGGATGTAGTCCGAGTGCGTCTTGGGCAAGGCGACCTTCGGTTCAGCGGTGCCGGCCGTCCGATCAGACATCGTCTCGGTCCTCGAACACCCGACGGGCCACCGCAAACGCAGTGTTGGCGGCCGGGAACCCGCAGTAGATGGCGCTTTGGAGCAGGACCTCGGAGATCTCGGCGCGGCTCACGCCGTTGCGCTCGGCCCCCAAAATGTGCAGCTCGAGCTCGTCGAACCGGCCCAGCGCGACCAGCATCGCGACGGTGATGCAGCTGCGGGTCCGGGCATCGAGCCCCGGCCGCGTCCATATCTCGCCCCACGCGACCCGCGCCACGAGGTCTTGGAACCCGGCGGTGGCCGTGGTCTTGGCGAGGCCGGCCCGGTCGACGTGCTCGTCGCCCAGCACCCGCCGCCGGATCCGGTCGCCGCGCTCGGCCGGCGCACCGCAGAGGTGCGTGAGCACAGCGTCGGTGACCCGGGCCGGTTGTTCGATGTTGGCCAGGTGGGCGGCGCCGGACAGCACGACCAGCGACGAGCCCTTGATGCGGTCGGCCAGGTCGTAGGAGACCTGGGGGGGGATCACCGGGTCCTGTGCGCCGGAGAGGACGAGCGTCGGTGCCTCGATCGCCCCGAGCGCCTCGGCCAGGTCGAGCGCCCCCAGGGCCTCACAGCAGCCGGCGTAGCCCTCGGCGTCGACCGTCTCCAACATCGTACGGACACGCGACCGCACCAGCCCCGACCGGTCGTCGAGCCCGGGGGTGAACCACCGCCCCATAAGCACGTCGAGGAGCGCCACCACCCCATCTGCGCGAACCAGTGCCGCCCGTTCGGCCCACTGCTCGGGCGGGCCGAAGCGCCGCGCACTGGCGCAGACCACCAGCCGCTCCACCCTGCTCGGTGCGTTGGCGGCCACCCACATCGCCACCGCCCCACCGATCGACAGCCCGCAGATCGACGCGGTCTCGACCCCTAGGTCGTCGAGCACGGCCAGCGCGTCCCGGCCGAGCAGTTCGATCGTGTACGGGCCTGGGGTGGCGGTGGACCCGCCGTGACCGCGGTGGTCGTAACGGATGACCCGGAACCGCTGGGCCAACGCGTCGACCTGGTCGTCCCACATGGCGGTCGTTGTGCCCAGCGAGTTGACCACCAGCAACGGCGGCGCCGACGGCGGGCCGTCGACCCGGTAGGCGATCGAGGCCCCCTCGTGCGTCACCGTCTCCATGTCAACCGTTCCGATAGGCGTCGAGCGCCCGGTCGATGAACACCTGGGTCGATCCGAGATAGCTCCCGGGGTCGAGCAGCTCTCCTAACTCGGCGGTGGCGAGGTGGGCCTTGACCGACGGATCGTCGAGGAGCTCGTCGGCGAAGGAGCGACCCGAGGTGGCGCACCGGGCCGCAGCAGCCCTTACCGCCGCGACGGCCTCTGCCCGTCCGACGGCCGGCGACAGAGAGAGCACCACGCGCTCGGACAATAAGAGGCCACCGGTCAGCCCGAGGTTTCGCGACATCGCTGCGGCGTCCACGTCGAGGCCGGCCACCGTTTCGCGGACGTGGTCCGTGATGCCGCCGGCGAGGCGCAACAGAGAGGTCATGGTTTCCCACTCGGCCTGCCAGCCGCCGAGCGCCCGCTCGTGTTCGTTGGCCATGCCCCCGAAGATGACCGAGACGAGCGCGCTGGCCTGTCGATGGGCCGACGACACGGCCGCCGCGGCGACCGGGTTGCGCTTGTAGGGGAGGGTCGACGAACCGCCCCGGCCGGGCGCCGACGGCTCGAAGGCCTCGCCCACCTCGGTCTGCATCATGAGCGCGACGTCCCAGGCGATCTTGGACCCGATGCCGGCCAGGAGGCCGAGCGCCGCCGCCAGCTCCGCGACGATGGCCCGGTCGGCGTGCCAGGGGAGCGGGGGGACGGCGAGCTCGAGCGAGTCGGCCATCGCCGCCAGGACATCGGGACCCCGGTCGCCGAGCGACGCCAACGTTCCGGCGGCCCCACCCAGCTGCACCGGCAGCCGACGGCGAACCAATCGCAGGGCCAGGCGGCCCTTGGAGGCCGCGGCCAGCCAACCGGCGGCCTTCAGCCCGAAGGTGATCGGGAGTGCGTGCTGGAGCAGGGTCCTGCCGACCATGAGCGTCGACCGGTGGCGGTCGCACAGTTGCACGGTGGCCTCGCAGAGATCGGTGAGGTCCGCGTCGATGAGGGCCGTGGACCGGCTGGCCACCAGCATCGACGCAGTGTCGAGGATGTCCTGGCTCGTCGCTCCCCAGTGCACCCACTCGCCGGCCGGATCTCCGACCTTGGCGCGGAGTTCGGCCACCAGCGGGATGACCGGGTTCCCGCCGAGCCGGGCCGCGCGTCCGATGGCGTCGATGTCGAACAGACCGGCCGCGCACGAACGGGTGATCGCGGCCGCCGAGCCCGCCGGCACGATGCCCAGCGCCTCTTCGGCTCGGGCGAGTGCTGCCTCTGCGTCGAGCATCGCCTGGACCCAGCCGCGGTCCGACGCCGCCGCCAAGAGCGCGTCGGTCGTGACGATCGGCCCGAAGAGCCCGCCGGCCGACTGGCCAGGTTCACCAGGCAAAGAAGACGGTCTCCTTGTCTCCTTGGAGATGGACGTCGAAGCGGTAGGTGCCGCCGTCGGCCTGGGCGAGCAGGGTGGCCGCCCGTTCGCCGCCGATGGCGAGCAGCAGCGGGTCGTCGGCGTTCGCCTGCTCCTCGTCGCCGAAATAGCACCGGGTCACCAGGCGCTGCAGGAGGCCGCGCGCGAACACCGAGACGTCGATATGGGGCGCCGCGTCCGACCCCACCGACCCCGGCTTCACCGTCATGAAGTGGTACCGGCCCGACTCGTCGCACATGCAACGACCGAAGCCACACCACGCCGCGGCGGTGTCCGGGGGGAAATGGCCGTGCTCGTCGGTCTGGAAGATCTCGACGACCGCGTCGGGGACCGGATCGCCGTGGCCGTCGAGGACCTGTCCTTGGATGCGGACCGCACCAGGGAGCGACGCCGGCACTAGTTCGGAGCCGTGAAGCCAACGGAACCCGATGTCAAAGTAGGGCCCGACCGTCTGGGACGGCGTGGGTGCGACGCCGGTCACGTCAACCGACCATCGGGCTCGCGAGGTGGCCACCGACGACCACGTCGAAGTAATAGCCGAGCGCCCACTCCTCGACCGTCGTGTCGAGGTCGAACGTGCTGATCAGCCGCCCCCGGGCACTCTCGCTCACCGAGTTGAAGATCGGGTCGAACTCGAACAGCGGATCGCCGGGGAAGTACATCTGGGTCACCAGCCGTTCGGTGAAGGCTCGACCGAAGACGGAGAAGTGGATGTGGGCCGGCCGCCACGCGTTGAAGTGGTTCCGCCACGGGTAGGCACCCGGCTTGATCGTCACGAACCGGTAGCCGCCCTCTGCGTCGGTGAGGCACCGTCCGGCCCCGTTGAAGTTGGGGTCGAGCGGGGCCGGGTGCTGATCGACGCCGTGCGCGTAGCGCCCGGCCGCGTTGGCCTGCCAGACCTCGACGAGTTGGTTGGCGATCGGCTGACCCCGGTCATCGAGCAGCCGGCCCGAGACGATGATCCGTTCACCGAGGGGTTCGCCGTCGGCGTGGCGGGTCAGGTCGGCGTCGAGCGGGTCGACACCACGGTCCCCGAACACCGGCCCGTGCAGCTCGGTGGGCCCGTGGGGGAGCACGAGAAGGGGACGACTCGGATGCCGGAACTCGGTCGAGCGGTACCCCGGCCAGTCGTAGGGGGGGTCCGGATCGACGGGTGCGCCTTTGTCTATCTCAGCCTTGCCTGTCTCGGTCGGGGCGCGCCTAGAGGCTCTGGGTTGCCCGGAAGGCCTGCGGATCTCGGCCACGCACTCCCCTGAGTTCGCCAAACGCACAGGTATGCGTTCTTCGATGAAGCTAGATTGCACGCTTTGGCGGTGTCAACGCGGTGGCTTCGGGGTGACGGCTGATCGCCCTGATCACGAGGGTTCTCGGTGCCCCAGCCCGACGTGGAGGGCGCTCAAGCCAGAAGGAGAGAACCGAGCGGGTACCTTTGGGGAACCCTTGGGGCTTTGGAAAGCATGCACGGGAAGGCGCTCGTAGCTCAACGGATAGAGCATCTGACTACGGATCAGAAGGTTGGAGGTTCGAATCCTCCCGAGCGCGCTGAGCAGCTAAAACCCCCCGTTTTCTAAGAATTGCAAGTCGGAGCTGAGCGAACAGACCGAATCAGGTGCTGTATAGGTTTGTGCAGGATACGGGATAGGTCACCCTTGCCAACCGAGCCCAGGAGGAGGTTTCTTATCGGTGTGACATGTCTCGGAAACGTGCGAACGCTCGCTGTACCTCCTCGAACATCCGACGTGGATCCGTTGCCGTCACGCCGACCACCGGTCGAGAGCACTGGAGTTCCATGCCGAGGAGGATCGAGCGCTGGAGTTCCTCGACGCTGCATCCGGTGGTCTCGGCCATGATCAGCAGTTCCTGGGCTAAGAGGGCCACCGCCCCCTGCCATTGAGTGGGCACACGCGTGCGTCCCCATTTCCTCTGAGCCCGAGCCGCGTACGCGGCGAGCAGCTCCGCAGGAGCGTGAGTCAACACGCTTAGCCATGCCCAATCAGGGACCAGGAGGCCTTGGGAGTGCATGACAGATGCATATCGGCCGGTGAGGAAGCCTTCGCATTCGCGGACCAGTACCCGAGCACGGGTTGCTTGAAGGTTGTCCTTCCACTTGCGTGTCGACTGCCACATGAGCTCCTCCTTCAAATGCTCTGCAGTCGTCTTATTCTTCGCGCCGTGGAAAGCTGACCAGAAGGGCCGAAAGTCCCGACGCGAGCCGATCCCGAACGAGCGAGACCGGTTACCTGATTTGGGCGCTGCCAGGTCGTGAACTTGAGCCGAGAAGACGGCTCTGGAGCGGTTGAGTGGGGTTAGGAGAACGCTGCCTGGCGGCGACGGGCGTGCCAAACGCTGGAGGAGTTATGTACCACGAGCTGAATCGGCAACTCACCAGCCAACACGAGGAGCTGCGGGCGGCGGCGCATCGGTTCGCCGTCGACGTGCTGCGCCCAGCCGCCACCGCGTTGGACCGCATGGAGCCCGACGATGTGGCCCGTGCCGGCTCGCCCCTATGGGAGGTGTTTCGCCGGTGGCACGCGTTGGGTCACCATGCGGCAGGGATTCCTCTCGAGTTCGGCGGCGTCGGCCTGGACGCGCTCTCGCGGCACCTCGTGCTGGAGGAGCTCGGTTGGGGGAGCGCCGGATTGGCCGTGGGCCTTGCGGTGGCGTCACTCCCCTTCGAGTTCGTGGCGCTCGTGGCCGGAATGACCGGTAACAAGGAACTGCTCGACGAGGTGGTCACGCCGTTCGTCAAGGATGACGAAGCCCGCTTCGTCGGGTGTTGGGCGATCACCGAGCCGTCCCATGGGTCCGACGCCCTCGGGGTCGGCATCGAGGGTTTCACGCGGCCCGCGGAGGCCGGCACCTGCCGGGCGGTAGCCGACGGTGACGAGTGGGTGGTATCGGGCGAGAAGGCCGCATGGGTCTCGAATGGCACCATCGCCACCCACGCCCTTCTGTTCTGCACGGTCGAGCCGGCGTTGGGCCCCGCCGGCGGTGGGGTCGCGCTGGTGGAACTGGACGGACCCGGTGTGGAACGTGGGCGCCCCCTCGACAAACTGGGCCAGCGTGACCTCAACCAGGGTGCGATCCGGTTCGACGGAGCGCGCCTTCCCGCCCGCCACATGCTGGTCGGACCCGAGACGTATCCCGTCATGCTGTCAACCGTTCTGGCATTCGCCAACGCTGGCATGGGGGCGATCTTCACCGGGCTCGCCCGAGCCGCCTTCGAACAGTCCCTGGCATACGCCCGGGTTCGCCGGCAGGGAGGTCGGCTGATCGCCGATCACCAGCTCATCCAGGGAAAACTGTTCGGAATGTTCAGCGCTATCGAACGCGCCCGCGCTCTGTCGCGCGCCGCGTTAGTCCACAACATGGAGACCTTCCCGCCGGCTCTCGCCTACTCGATCGCGTCCAAGGTGACGTGTACCCAGACAGCGCTCGAGGTGGCGGGCGAGGCGATCCAGGTGTTCGGCGGTATGGGGCTCTCGAGAGACATGCCGGTGGAGAAATTGTTCCGTGACGCGCGCGCGTCGTTGATCGAGGACGGGGTCAACGAGTTCCTGGCCCTGGTGGGAGCCCGCCAGGTCCTCGACAACTACATTCTCGACACCATGTCCTAAGACGCCGAGCGAGCAGTTGCTATTCGATCCGCTCGCCGAGGGGGAGTACCGAGTCGACGACGGCGCGCACCAGCTGGACGTCGAGCGCGTCGCCGAGCACAAACGCCGCCTCGCCGCTCGACCGCAGCGCACCCGTCCCCGTCCATGCCTGGTGACCGAGCACGTCGAGGCGGACCTCGGTGAGGCAGTCGACGTCGGTCTCCTTGCCGTTCGCCGCTGGGATGAGCTTGTGGTTGTAGATGGGCATGGCCCCGAGCGCGGTGGCGAGAGAGGGGTCGGCGATTTGAGCAGCGTTCCCCTCGAGAACGATCAAATCCTCTCCCGCGCGTGCGAGGCGACCCCGCACCATCCCACCGTCCTCGGAAAGCTCGATGTCCGCGAGCTTCTTGGGGAAGCCCCAGACCTCGCGGCCCGCGCACAGCGCGGCATCCGAGTCCACATAGATCAGGGGACAGAACATGCCGTCGACGCCGTGCCATAAGGCTGCCGTGAGCACGACAACCTCACGGTAGGGACCGATGGTGGTGTCGGGGTACTCGGCGAACACCACGGTGCATGTCCGAGAGGCTGGACGATCGAGTCCAGGAGGCAACACGTTGGTCGGGACGTCACTTTCCCCGAGGGCGACCACCAGATGCGACCCGCGGTATTCGTAGGGAGGAGCGGGGTAGAGGGGCGTAAGGGCGGGCATTGTAGGCATGGCAACCTCCGATATGGTCGACGTTACCGGGCGCCCACCGGCACCCGGTAGGGCCGAACGTCCCGGTCGATGCCCCCCTGCGGTCTCGGGCCCGTCTAGGTGTAGTACCCAGCCAGGGTTGCTGACGCGACTCATCGGAGGCCCCACGATGGCCGATGGGACGGCCGAGAGAGCGTCTTGGAAGCTGAGCCCGGTTGCCTCAAAGATTGTTGCGGGGTTCCCAAGTCGCTCGGCGATGTCGACGGCCCGGCGCACTCGTTCGGCCGGCCAATCCGCTGGGTGATATCGCCCCGGCTTGGGGGGTCGTGTGCCTAGCGCCCTACGATGACACTTCGATGACTCTTGTCGAGCGCCTGGGCGCGTTTGCCGCAGGGATGCAGCTCGAAGATGTCCCCGAAAGGGTGCGCTCCTTCGCCCGCAGCCAGGTGCTCTCCCAACTTGCCGCAGCGCGTGCCACCCTTGGACATCCCCTAGGCCCGCGATTGGTGGAAGCCTTCGGCAGCCCGCTGCAGCCCGACGCCAAGGCGGCAGCCTGCTGCCTCGGGACGCTCACAATGGCGCTCGACTACGACGACACCATGTATGCGGGTCATGTGTCGCACTCCACGGTCGGCGTGCCAGTGGCCTATGCACGGCCTCTCGGTCTGGACGGAAGGCACTTCATCGAAGCGGTGCTGGCTGGGAACGAGTGCGCCTCCCGGGTGGTGGCCGGAGCAACGCTCGGATCGTTCCGCGGGCAGACAGCCGCTTACGCCCACCTGGTAGGTGCGACCGTTGCGCGTATGCGAGCCCAGGGGGCGTCTCCCGAACATACCTCCGCCGCGTTGGCCCTGGCCTGTTCCCTGCCACCGCACTCCCTGGCACCGGCGTTCTTTGGGGGCGACAGCAAGGCGCTGACCGCCGCCGTGGGGATCCGCGCCGCTCTGGACGCCTGCGACGGTGCGGCCGCGGGGCTCAGCGGAGCTACCGACATACTGGAGCACCCCGAAGGCTTGCTCGCGACCTTCGCAGACGTCCCTCTCCCTGATGCGGTGGTGGAGTCCCTGGGGTTACGATGGCACACCGAGACCCTGTCGATAAAGCTCTACCCTGCGTGTGCCTACCTCGACAGCGCCCTCGACGCCGCTGTCCAGCTCCACGGTGACATCGAGTTGGCACTACGTGGCGGCCCCCACGGCGACCTAACGGGTGACCACGGCACGGCCGAATCCGTGGCCGGAGCCCTAGGAGAAATCGTCGTGAGGTGCTCTTTGTTCACCTTCGGCATGGACATCCGTAGCCGCAGCTACATCAATGGGCCGGCATCCCCCATCAGCGCGCTCCAGTTCTCGGTGCCCTACCCCGTCGCTGTGACCCTGCTTACCGGTGCCTTCACCCCGGCCGACCTGGCATCGCCGCGGCTCGACGATCCAGTGGTATGGGACCTGGCGAAGCGGGTACGCGTCGAACACGATCCCGACCTGACCCGTCACGCCGTGCTCGCGACGGCTCCGCTGGGCGAAGCGCTCCGCCAGGCCGGCCCGCGTGCGTCGGCCTGGTTAGCCCGCCTCGGAGGCGAAGACGAGACAGCCGCGCTGCTCGGGGCGGCTGGGCGGCCAGCGCGCCACCTTCGAGCACGCCACGAAGGAGATCGGGGCAGTGCTGGAAGTCCGGCTTACCGATGGTCGCACGCTGCGCCGTAGCATCGCGACGCCTATAGGTGCGTCGGGGCCCTCCACACGACGAGACCATCCCACCCTGGCGCGCGACAAGTTCCTCGGCACCGGTGGGAGCAGGAAGGTAGTCGACGCGCTCGAACATCTTGAAGACCTCCGGGCAGACGAGCTGGCTGGCGCGCTGGCCTCGGCTCTCACGACCGTTTGAACCCAGTCCAAGCCGGGAAGTCAAAGCCGCGCCGTTAGAAATTTGGATAGCTTCGTCGTGTTCGAGCGAAAGCCCCATGCCCGTGTCGGCCATGGGGTGGATGGCATCGCAAGAAGCTACGTTCGCGCTTGACGACGAGCGGCTCGAGGTGATCCGTCGGTTGGTCGGCTCTGCAGACGCATCGAGCGTATCGGGCTTCGGCCAGTACCCCTTTGGCGTGTCGCTCGACGACGTCGCGCGCTGACATCGCGCGCTGGGCGTCGTAGTTTGAGCCCGACCGGCCAAAGTCATCTCAGCAAGGCCGCAATTTCTGGCTCAACCGGCCGGTGGTGGATCCGCCGCCCACGCCGCCACAGCGCCGACGACGACTTCGAAGGTGACCGACTGGGCCGGTGGCAGTGCCCCAGCTATAAGGTCTCCGTCGTGCTCGACCGGCACGGCCTCGTCCCCGGTGGCCTCGATGACCACATTGCGCCCCCTCGCATAAATCACTTCCGGTTCCCCGAGATGACGCCCGCCCGCAACCGCCGCAAAGAGCTCACCGAGCCGTCCTGGCGAGGGCATCTCAATCGCACAGACATCGAGCAGCCCGTCGTCGAGCACCGAACCGGGCAGCAACTCGAACGAGCCGCCGCGGTGGCGTGCACCACCCAGGGCCACGAGAAGGAGGCGTCCCGTGACTAGGAGCTCGCCGTCGACCAGCACGCGCGCATCGGTGCCCAGGTCCTCGGGGTGGCTGATCAGTTCGAGTGCGGCCTGCTCGTAGCGCCACCGGCCGGGGACCCCGGGCGTGCTTCGAGCCGCGTCGAGCACGCTGGCCAGGAAGCCCGCGCTCGCTCCGAGCACCACCGCCTGGTCAAGCTCCACCAGGCGTCCGAGATCCAGCCGGCGCAGTCGCGCCCCAGAGTGCTCCGGGCTCAGGACCATCCCCAGCGCCTCTTCCACCGGCAAATCTGCGAACAACTCTCGGTAGAAGGAGTTGCCCGTGCCTCCTGGCACAACGAACAGCGCCGGCGCTTCTCGGCCGGAGTGTCGGCCGGCACCTCCCCCGCCTGGCCAGCTGCCGGTCCCGCGTGCCATCCCCTCGGCCACTTCACGAACCGTCCCATCCCCGCCCACGGCCAGCACCAGGGCAAGTTCCCGCCCGCCTCCCGGATCATTCCCAACCGCCTTCGAGACGGCGTCGACAGCCTCACCTCGAACCTCTGTGGTGAGAAGCGTCGGCTCGAAGCCCTCGCACGCCAGTTGCTCTGCCACCTTGCCGGCGAGGGCCAGGGGGGAGCCGCCGGCAGCCGGGTTCACCACCACGAGAGCCTCTGGGTCCGGACCGCCGTGGGTTGCCCCGCCACCGGCTGCCCTGCGGCGGGTTGGATCGCTCACGAGAGGCGATCCGCCAGGTGCGCCGCCATGCGTGCCACGAGCGCCATGATCGTGATCTGCGGGTTTACATGGCATGAGGATGGCAGCACCGAGGCGTCGAACACGAAGAGGTCCGGCACGTCCCATACGTGCCCGAAGGGGTCCACCACCGAGCTCGACGGAGCGGCACCCATCCGTGCGCTGCCCATCGGATGGTAGGCAGACAGGTGAAGGTCCGAGGGGCGCCAACGACCCTCGCGCACGTAACGGACCTCGGCCGCGGAGCGGATGGAGCCAAGCCCAGGCAGCATCGGGTACACCTCGGCTGCACCCGCGGCAAAGAAGATCTCGGCGGCCATCGCGATTCCCTCCAAGACCTTTGCTGCATCCTCACGGGTGAGGTTGTAACGGATGGAAACCCCGTTCCTACCGAGCGGGCCCACCCGTCCCACCCCGGCATCGCCGATGATCGAACCACAGGACGCCATATGGGGGTAAAGGGCAAAAAGCGACTTGTCGCGTCCCCACCCAGGCAAGGAGCCGGCCGAATAGCCGAGACCCGGCGGCGGGAAGGTCGCCTCGAGCAATACACCGTCGGAAAGCTTCTCGTCCACGTAGTAGCTCTGCATCGTCCCTCGCCACGCCCTGAGGGGTTCGTCAAACCGGGCGGTCGTCCCGGCCCCGGGATGGATGACCAGATTGCGTCCGAGCTGGCCCGAGGAGCGTGCCAGGTGCTGGCGTGCGAGGAGGACTGGGGTGAAGATCGCGCCTGCGGCGAGCACCGTGGCTCGGGCATCCACATGCAGCGTGCCCCGTTTGCGGCCCGTCTGCGGATCGAGCACGTCTGCGACGACACCCGCAGCACGCCCGGCTTCCAGGCGGATCTTGCGCACCCTGGCCCCCGAGAACACTGTCGCGCCCGCAGCAGTCGCACGCGGAAGGTAGGTCAGGTGCATAGCCTGCTTGGCGTCGACCGGGCAGCCGAACGCACACACACCGTGGCCGTGACATCCCCTGATGTTCCTGCGGATCGGGCCACCTGAGAGGCCGAGCCGCTCGGCACCTAGACGCATGACCTCGCCGTTGGCGCCGAGAACCTCCTCGGGCACGGGCTGGACGCCGAGCACATCTTCGACCGCATCGAACCAAGGTGCCATCGCCTCGGGACTCACCTCGATCCCCGACGCCACCCACGACGCCAGCACGGCATCCGGCGTGCGGAAACAAGTGCCCGAGTTGACAACCGTCGTCCCTCCCACGGCACGGCCCATCGGAAGCGATATGACAGGATTGCCCAGGGTGAAGGTCAGGCCCCCGTCACGGTAGAACTCGAAGAGGCGCTCCACGGGGCGGTGTGCCCCACGATGTCACCGCCGTGGATAGGCGGGCCCTCCTCGAGCACCACCACCTTGAGTCCGGCGCGAGCGAGCGTGTCGGCAGCGACGGCTCCGCCCGCTCCGGAACCCACGACCACCACGTCGGCGTCGATTTTGGCGTCGGTCACCTCGGGGTACCTGATCACCGGCAGGTCGACGGGCGGAGGCGGCCCAGCAGGACCTACTGCCACCAGCGGTTGGCCGTCATAGCCTATGAGATCCGCCACCTGTGGTTGGGAGGCGTACACGAGCTGTACAAGAGCTTCGAGCGCGACCAGCGCTTCGCGCCGCGGTCGGAGGCGGGAGCTGCGGCTCGCCTCCACCCATCGGTACCGGTCGTCGGCTTCCAGCCGGTGAAACAGTTTCGGCGGGTACCCCAACAATGCCGTCAGGTCGAAGCCGAGCAGCATCGCCCTCACCAGCCAGCGGGGCTGACCGCGCAAGCGTCTGAGGAGGGCTTCGATATCCTCAGCGATACCCAGATCCGTCGCACCCGGTGAGATAGCACCACCTGAGGGCAGCAGAGCGTCGCACAGAGCACCGAGCACCCGGCGCTCGTACCCGGTTAGTGGCCCGGACCGGGTCCGGTCGTCGTCGCGGCTGATGCCCATACGCGCCCCCGCCTAGGGCGGGCTGCCTCCGAGGGAGCCGACGGTGGCGGCCGAGGGGCAGCGTCCGCTCACGGCCGGCTCCCGATCTCGGCGTGGGCCGTGCCCGTGAGCGTCCAGCGTCGCTCGACGGCCCAGCCGCTCACGGTTCGGCGCTCGAGCACGATCTCGGCATCGGCCCGCTCGCTGTTCATACAGGTGGCCGAGGCGCCGTCGGGGTCGTGGTACTCGACCGCCACGCTGCGGTCGGCGGGCTGGGCGACCCGCACCCGTAGGCGATGGCGGCCAGAGCGAACGGTGACGTCCCAGGTGGGGAGCCCGAGGTGGGCTGAGCCGCCGAGCGCGGCGAGCAGCCCGAATCGCGGCCAGTCGACGCCGTCGAGGCGCAGGCGAACGAACGGTAGAGGAGGCAGCCGACGCAGGGCAGGACGGCGCGACACCGCGGCCACCACCTCGAGCACGTCCCCGTCGCCGAGGTCGGCGTGCAGCCAACCCCAGCGCTCGGCGTTGCCATGACCGTAGATACGTGCCACGCCACCGGGCGCTCCGTCGAGCTCCAGGGTGCGCCCGTTCATGGTGACCGTGCCCCGGAAGGACGCGGTTGGTGCCGGAACGATCTGGGCCGAGGGGAGCAACTCGCGCCGCCATGCCGCCCGCGGGAACGTGTAGAGGGGCGGGCGGTCGTCCTCGTAGGTCAGTTCCCATGTCGCGTCGCCCGCCTTGCCCGACCGGTGTCCGGGCTCGGCCACCACGTCGCCCGCCGCGAACCACGGATCCCCGCCGAGCGGCTCGGGACCGAACCGGACCAGCTCGGGGGGACCGTCGGGGGGGAACACAGCCAGCCAGCCGTATCCGCTTGGCGCGCTGCCATCGCTCGGGGCACATAGTTCGTGGTGCAGCCACAGCCCCGTGCCGGTGCGCGGGTCGGTGAGCGTGTCATACCAGACTTCGAGCCGTCCGGGCCTGCCCGACCATCGCCGCGCCTCGAGGTCGGTGTCGTGACGGCGTAGCCGGAACCCTGCGACGAACGACAACGTGGTTTCGAACGGGAACCGGGTCAGGGCGGTGCCCACCACTTCGCCGTCCTCGTCGTAGACAGTGCCCGGCAGCGTGGTCCACGCCCGCAGGACGCGCACCCCCCGGATGGTCTTCCAGCCGTCGAAGCGATAGCGACGGCCGTCGTCGGCCACCGTGGTGAACATGTAGCGCACGCGGTGGAGGCGGAAGGGGGAGACCTCGAGCATGCCGGTGATCGGCGTCCCCGACGTCAGCCCCTCGGCGGTCAGCGTCCCAGTAAGGTCGCCGACGACAGTGCCGAACAGCGACGGCAGCGTGGGGGTCTCCACTCGGGCGTCGAAGCGGAACGGGCGGTCGACGGTGTCGCCCGCCCGTCGCCACCTGCCGACCATCGCCTCGGTGAACTCGAGCCCGGTGCTCATCGACAGACCTCCTTCGTGCCCTCCAACCCTGCCTTCGTCTGCCCGCCAGTCGTGGTCAGCAGCCGGCCCACCGCGAGGTAGGCGTCGTGCCACATCCGTTTCCCGAACGGTAACGGAACTCCCGTCGGTCCATGAACTGCTACTACCGGGCAATTCTCCGGAGGGGGCACGGCCTAGATCCGGACAGTGGACCTGGGCCTTCCGGACGACGACGATCCTCGACGCCAGGCTGTCCAGGCAGCTCAAACGGGCATGAAGCAAGAGAATCGGTGTCAGTCAGACCGGGTCACTTCAGGTCGACAGAGCATCTAACTTGTGCCTGTTCGCTCATTTGTCACCTGCAATTTCCTATGTAAGCACAGCGCTCAACCCGATCTGACTACGGATCAGAAGGTTGGAGGTTCGAATCCTCCCGAGCGCGCTGACCGGGGAAAATAGGTGGAATTGAGGGTCGCAGAAACAAGCACAGTGTTCTGATGGCGCCGGTGGAAGCCTCGACGAGCGGTGTCTACCCGACGCGCGAAGCTCGCCGGCCGGCTCTTGGCTTGACCTAGAAAGTGAGCACGCTGAGCGTGTAACGCCACGCCCGAACCACATCGCCAGCCGAGTGCCTTCCGAGTGCGCTGAACAGGTCAAATCGCGGTGAGCCGCCCCAGTGTCGTCTTGGCGGTCGTCACCATTCTCTACTTTCGCTAGAGATATGCAATCGGGATCTAAAGTGTCGCGTGAATTCGATTCGGCGTTGGGAAACCAGGGAATGGCATTGTGGAGAAGGTGAATAGTCTCGTTAGCCGGCCCGGATGAGCGGCATTCTGATCGCTTGTGGCATCGTCGTCGGCACTGCAATTTTGGCTGCCGGCATCGGGCTCAGTTCCCGTTACGCGGTCTCCCGCCTCCAGTGGTCCAGAGAACGAAGGCAACGACAAACTGCCGCCGGCCAGGAGATCTTTGCTCGAAACTTCCGCAACTCGCCGGCGACGCATCAAGGCACGATTATCTGTCCGCTCTGCGGGTGTCCACAGCCATGCCACTTCGAGAGCCGATCGTTTAGCTGTTGTAATTGCGAGCGGACCTTCGACTTTTTGGCCTGTTCGAAATGCGCAGTGCCACAGGTGCACCGGCGCAGCTTCAGGGGGATTTGTCGAAACTGTTCAAAGAGAATTCGCTGTTCCCTCTTCTGGGACTTCCTTCACCTATCGAACCCGGGAGCCTTCGTTTCTTTCGCGGAGTTGATTGGTCGCGATCCAGCTGCGCAAGCAGATGACCCTCAGTTGGGAGAAGCGGTAGAGACACCCCGGCTTGTCCTTCGCCGGCTCGTGGTCATGAATGGGGCCGGCTGGGCGCCTCAAGTCGGAAGCCTTGCGCGACTCCTCCTTTTCGAGGATCGAATTGAGATCACTCCGAGAGACCAGCGATCGAGACCACTATCCATTCCTCTGAGGAGCCTTCACGACCTGCGTATCGACGGTCGACTGCTACCGAAGGGTGAGGAGTTTCTGGACGGTGGATCCGGTGTCGGAGAGGCCGTCGAGGGCACGCTCGGAGTCACCGTGCTCGACACGTTGACAGTCAGGAGTCAGAACTGGGTGACCATCGACCTCATCGCAAGCAATGGATGGGTTCGGTTGCGACTCGACGGTGCCGATGCGGTTCGAGTGCGTGACGACCTTCGCATTCTCGCTGACGCGATCGTCGCTCCGCGATCCCATGGAATCACCTCAAGCTCAGAGACGACGCACACCGAGGTGAGCGTCGCGTCCCTCCTTGAGAAGTTGGCGCGACTCCGGGATGGTGGTGCGCTGAGCGACGAGGAGTTTCATCTGGCTAAGGAGAAACTGCTTCGCACCACTTAATTCGCCGGATCGATGGGTCGAAGTGGCGGAGTCTTGACCGGCCGTCGTAACCCCGGTCATCGAGGGAAGCTCCGGTCGCCCCAGGGTCACGACCCCTGGGGGCGCCGGGTACCTTCTCTGTGCAAGAAACGGCTCTACTGTGACCGAAAATGGCCATTTGGGGCCCGTCCGGGACTGATTCAGGCGCTGCTCATCGTCGGCGACGACGTTCAAAGGCAAGCGAGGAGCGGCTTCGCGCACTGAGCGAAGACATGCCGGATCTGAGCGCCGACGAGCTCAGATCCATCGCCCGTGAGAGGGCCGCTCGCGTCGGGCGGTACGTCTTTGGAGCGGTAGTGGTCATCCTGGTCGCGGCCTTCGTGAGTGTGCAGTGGTTGCGCCCGATCCCCGCTCCCGTGTTCCGTTCAGCCATGTCGACGTCGGTGCGACTGCCCGGAACACCCCCGTCGATGCCGTGGCCGACCATGGGTGCCGCGGCGCTTTCGGTGGAGGGAGTCGGGAGTCTCGGGCACTCAGGGGACACTCATCCGTCCCCCGTTCCCGGCCTCGCGCAGGTCATGACGGCCTATGTCGTCCTTCAGGACCATCCGCTCGCCCCCGGCGCCAATGGGCCGGCCATTCCGGTGACGGCGGCAACGCTCGCGACCTACCAGACCGACGTGGCGAGCCAGCAGGCGACCGTCCCGGTGGCCGCCGGCGAGACCCTGACCGAGCTCGAGTCCCTCGAAGGACTGCTCGTGGTGGGGGGTGACGACATCGCCACCCTGCTCGCCGACTGGGACGCCGGGAGCACCGTCGCGTTCGTGGCCAAGATGAACACCACCGCGCGCAGCCTCGGCCTGGAATCCACCAACTTCAACGATCCGAGCGGGTTGGATCCGGGGACGGTGAGCACGCCGGCCGACATGATCCGGCTGGGAGAGGCGGCCCTGGCGGTCCCCGTTTTTCGCCAAATCGTGGCCACGGCTCAGGTCACCCTCCCTCTGGCCGGGCTCGTCTACAACCTCGACTACGACCTCGGCCACGACGGGATCGTCGGCATCAAGACCGGGTCTGACACGGCCGCCGGGGGGTGCATCCTCTTCGCGGCCCAGCGGATCGTGGATGGAAGGAATGTGACCCTCGTCGGAGCGGTGCTTGGCCAGCAGACCGTCAGTCCGACCGCCACCGCGGTGGACGACGCCGACGCCCTCGTGAGGGCAGCCTTCGCCACCATCGGCACGTTTCGCGCGATTCGGCCGGGACATTTCGTCGGCCGGATCGTGGCCCCATGGGGACCGTCAACCGTGGTGACGACAACGAAGTCTGTCAGTGTCGTTGGCTGGCCCGGCCTTACCGTGCGTTTCCACGTGCACGTGGGGGCGTTGCCGACGGCCATCTCGAGCGCCGCCCGCATCGGTGTGCTCAAGGTCGACCTGGGCAACCAGAACATCGACCTGGTCCTGCGGGCGCCGAGCCGCCTCCCGGGCCCCTCGACGATCTGGCGACTCACGCGCCTGTAGCTGTCGTCTCAGAAGGAGGTTGCTGGGCGTAAGAGCATCGCAAATCAATGGATGAGTAGTCTCGAGTGGGTGTTCGAGGATCTTCTCGTTGCCGTACCGCTGTTTGCGAGACTGTCTCGGCGCGATTTGTCGCGGTTGGTGAAGTCGGGCCACGACGTGACGTATCCGGCCGGCACCGAACTCACCTTGGCTGGCGAAGACGGGATCTGCTTTTTCGTCATCGCCCAAGGCGAGGCTCGGGTCGAAGTCAAGGGCCAAGAAGTGCGGCGCTTGGGTCCGGGAGACTATTTCGGAGAAATGGCGCTCATCGATCGCTCGCAAAGTTCGGCCACGGTGACTGCGGCGACCGAGATGCGGTGCTTCGTCATGACGCAGTGGAATTTTCGTCCATTTGCAACCGAGCATCCCGAGGTGGCGTGGGCCCTGCTTGAAGCGATGGTGCAACGAGTACGAGAAGCGGAAAGTAGAACTCCCTCTGGTGGTTGACGTTTGCGGTGTGCCCGGTGCCCGATGGAATCATGCCGACGGGCGACCGCTGTCGATAGTCGGACCTCCGAAATGGATCAGGCGCCTTGCCATCTGAACTGGTTCTCGACTCTCTCCAACGGCGGATGCGTGCGCTTCACTCCCTCTACACCGACGCGCTCGAGACGATGGACATCGACCAGGTGAACCACTTCGAGCGGGAGGGCGTGGTTCCCATCGCCTTCAGCCTGTTTCACATCGCCAACATGATCGACGCCTCGTTCATGCTGATGACCGGCAGACCGCCGATCTGGGACGACGAATGGGAGGACCGAGTCCGTCCTGCGATCGCCGACCACGGGAAGCATCGCAGCGTCGCCGAGATGGTTCACCAACGTATCGGGGACTACGACGCGTTCCAGGAGTACCTGCACGCGGTGTTCAACCGTGTGGAGAGCTGGTTGGACGGCCTGGATCCGAGCGAACTGACCCGCGTGATCATTCGCCGACCCTTCCCGGATCAGATCGCGAGCACCTTTAGCGCTCGGGTGGCGGGTCCCGACGGGATCACGCTGCTCGACGCGACGGAGTGTTGGGTCTACCAGCACGGGCTCCGCCACATGGGCGAGATCGAGTTGGCCCGGGGCCTCGTCGGGCTGGGGGGAATGACCTCTTGAGAGGGGCCGGCTGACCTTCGGGCGCCAAGGCTCGCCTCGGCGCCTGGTTCCCTGCCCGAGCCCACCGGGCCCTCTTGGTGGGAGCCTTTGGGCCTGGCGTTCGTCAAACGAACGACGGGCTCACCTCGGCGCATCTCGCCGTCCGGACAGCCCCCTCGAGAGCCGGCATCTGGCGGTCCAACCTCGGCTCGTGCATCGGGGCACCGGAACCGTGCGATGGCTACAATCCCAGCTGGCGAGAGGGGGCCAAATTGAACTGCTCATCCTGCGGTCGAGAACTCAGCGCGTCCGATGTGACGTGCCCCAACTGCGGGCGGGCGGTGGCACCGGTCAACGCGACCGCAGCCCCGACCGACCCCCCTCCCGGCTCTGGCACCGCCGGATATGGCGCGGCGCAAACGTCGTCGCCGGCGACCGCCTTTAAGTTCGATAGGTCGCGGTGGTCTCCGACCGACTTCGTGGCCGGGGTGGCGACCCTGGTGCTGTTTATCTCGCTCTTCCTCCCCTGGTACGGGGTCTCGATCGGTCCGATCAGCGTGACCGCCGACGCGACCGCGCACGGCTACATGTACATCCCGCTGATCCTGTGCCTGGTCGAGCTGGCCTATCTGGTCGGGATCGCCGGCTTGCCCGACCTGCGCAGTCGCCTGCCCGTCCCCCACGACATGTTCTTGACCGGGATCAACGCCGTCAACCTCGTCTTCGTGGTGATCGCCTTCACGGCCGGCAAGGACGGCGCGGGCTGGCGTTTCGGCGCCTTCGTCGGACTGGTTGCCGCCCTGGTCGCCGCATTGCCCAAGGTGGCGCTGTCGCTCTCGGCACGGGCCCGCAAGGTCTAGCGCGACACCCCACTCGGCAGGTGCCGGTGGGGGTGGAGTGCCCGAGGGTTCGGACCGAACGCGGCCGGGCGACGCCTACCCGGGTCGGGGGAGGATCGCCTCGACCAGGGTGGGCCCGGGCGTGGCCATGGCCGCGCCAAGGTGCCCGGCGAATTCTTCGGCCGTCGTCGAGCGCCACGCGGTCAACCCCATGCCCCGGGCCAGGGAGGCGAAGTCGATGTCGGGATGCGACAGGTCCAGCATCTCGCGCGCCCTTGATCCGGCGCCCTCGGTGCCCACCCGTTGGAGCTCCATGTTCAAGATCGCGTAGGAGTGGTTGTTGAACAGGACGGTCGTCACGTCGAGACCGTGGCGGGCCATCGTCCACCACGACTGCAGCGTGTAGAGGGCGCTCCCGTCCGCCTGGAGTGAGACCACCCGTCGGTCCGGGCATGCGGTGGCCGCCCCCACCGCCACCGGGAGTCCCTGCCCGATCGCGCCGCCGGTCAGGAACAACCAATCGTGGGGTGGGCAGCCGGCGGTCATGGACGACGAGAAGAGCCCCGACGTGTTCCCTTCGTCCGAGACGATCGCACCCTCGGGCAGCAGGGCCCCCACCGCAGCCGCGACGGCCCGGGTGTCGAGCTCGCCGGTTGGGAGCTCGGGTCGACGGATCTCGGCCAACCGGGCCGCCCCCGCCGGCGCGCCGACCTCTTCGGCCAGCGCCTCGAGTGCTGCGACCGCGTCGTCGCTCGGACCGGCAAGCACGTGGACCTCGCAGTTGTCCGGCACCAGCCAGCTGGGTCGCTCGGGGTAGGCGAAGAAGCTGACCGGCGCCTTGGCGTCGACGAGGACGAGGTGGCGGACGCCTTCGAGCTGGGCCATCGCCATCTCGCCCAGGTAGGCGAGCCGTTCCACCTCCGGGATGCCCGCCCCACGGGCGACCCGGGCCGGGAAGGTTTCGCAGAGGAACTTGGCGCCGACCGTGTTGGCCACCCGGCTGGCCGCCAACAGGCCGGCCGTGCCGAGGGCCCCGTTGCCCAAGAGGAGCGCGGCGGGCTCACCCGATCGAAGCGCGTCGGCAACCGCCGTCACACGCGGCACGTCGAGCGGCTGGGGTCGTGGCCGGGTCGGGGGAGCCGCCACCACGCCGCCGGGCCCCCACGAGACGTCGGCCGGCACCACCAGGGTGGCGACCTGTCCGGGCGGTCCGAGCGCCGCGCGGAACGCCTCGGCCGTGTCGTGGCCGAGGGTCTCGGGGGTCGTTCCCCAGCGCACGAAGGCCGGAGAGACGTTGCGGGCGACCCCTTCGATGTCGGACTCGAGTGGTGCGTCGAACTTCTTGTGATAGGTGGCGTGGTCGCCGACGATGTTGACGAGGGGCGTCCTGGCCCGTCGGGCGTTGTGGAGGTTGGCCAGCCCATTTCCGAGCCCCGGGCCGAGGTGCAAGAGGGTGGCGGCCGGGGTCCCGGTCATGCGCCCGTAGCCGTCGGCGGCTCCGGTTGCCACCCCCTCGAAGAGAGCCAGCACGCTCTTCATCTCCGGCACTGCGTCGAGGGTGGCCACGAAGTGCATCTCGGAGGTGCCCGGGTTCATGAAGCAGACGTCGACACCGCACCCGACCAGCGTGCGGACCAGCGATTGGGCTCCATTCATGGACGACCAACCTCCTCTTCGGACATCGGGGACCGATCATATGAGGTGCCGCAGGACCCGACCGCGGGAGCGCACGCGGCCGGTGCAGACTGGCGGGGTCCGGACGCACCGGTCAATGCTCGGAGAAACCCGCGAGAAGGAGATGTCATGGCAATCGCAGTCGGCGACAGCATTCCCGATGTCGAGTTGCGGACGATGACCAGCCAGGGTCCGAGGCCGGTCAGCTCGACCGAGGTGCTCGGGAAGGGCAAGGTCGTCCTCTTCGCCGTGCCGGGCGCCTTCACGCCCACCTGCTCGGATCACCACCTGCCGGGGTTCGTCGTGCGTGCCGACGAGTTCGCGGCCAAGGGGGTGGACACGATCGTGTGTCTGTCCGTGAACGACCCCTTCGTGATGGGCGCCTGGGGCCGTGACCAAAAGGTGGGCGATCGCGTGCTGATGGTTGCAGACGGCAACGGCGAGTTCACCCGTGCCGTCGGGCTCGAGCTGGACGGGAGCGGGTTCGGTCTCGGGACCCGTTCCCAGCGCTACGCGGCGATCCTCGAGAACGGCGTGGTCAAGTCGCTCTTCGTGGAACAGAAGCCGGGTCTCGACGTGAGCTCCGCCGAGTCGGTGCTGGCCGCCCTCTGAGATCCGGTCCCGAGGTCAGGTACCGGGGTGACCGCCGTCTCGCCCGGTGCTGCGGGCAGACGATCCCAGCAGCAGCTCGATCGCGTGGACGTCCCCGGAACGGATCGACGTCGCCGACCCCCCGGCGTCGCGCCGCTGCGCCTGGATCATCCTCACGAAACGGCGGAGTAGCTCTCGTTCGGGTCCGCTGATGGAGTCGATCTGCGCGTCGAGGTCGCCGACCCCTTCGTGGGCGGGTGACCCGGGGGATCCTCCGTCGGCCGACCCCTTGCGTTCGGGTTCGGGCAGCAGGAGGTCCACCGGAACGTCGTAGAGGATGGCCAGCCGCTGCAGGCGCGGCACCGAGATGGCTCGCTCGCCTCGTTCATAGGCGCCGAGGACCGATGCCTTGAACTCCTGCGAGGACATCGTCTCGACCGCTTGGAGTGAAAGCCGGAGCTGTTGGCGGGCCCGGCGCAGGCAGATGCCGACCGCCTGCGCGTAGGAGGAAGAATCGACCTCGTCGTGGTCTTCGACCTCGGTCCGTTCGGTCACCGGCGACCTCGTCGTTCCCACGGTGCACATTGTTGCGCGCGAAGGGTGGTCGTGTCACCCGTTTGACCCAATTGGGTGACAGCGGACTCCGATCCGCGATCGCCAAGGTGGGTCCCCGGGCGAGCGAGGGGGCACCCGACGTGTCGATATCGATCAGCTGACGAACGTGACCGGCCGCAGGGAGTCTGCTCCGGCGTGCCCCAACGAACGGACCCTTCTTAGTGACCCGCCACCGGGTGGGTGAGGAGATCGTCGGGGATCGGAGCCAGTTCGGCGAGTGGTTCCTCGAGTCCCACCGACAAGAAGGCCTTGTCCCGGAGCGGGACCTCGGGGATGAACCAAGAGAGCACGAACGCCACCACCGCGAACGGCACGCCGACCAGGAACACGAAGGTCAACGAGTGCCCGAACGCTTCGACGAATCCGTGGTGGATCGGGGCGGGGAGCGCGGCGAGCTGGGCCGGATTGCTCGCGATGTTGTGCCCGGAGGCGGCATGCATCGCCTTCAGCGCCGCCGCCGGGAGGTACTTCGGCAGCTCGCTGAACAGGCGGCTGTTGAAGATGGCGCCGAGGACGGCCACCCCGAACACTCCTCCGATGGAACGGAAGAAGGTGGCGCTCGACGTCGCCGCGCCCAGGTCCTCCTGGGGGGCGGCGTTCATGACGATCACGACGAGGATCTGCATGACGAAGCCCACGCCCAGGCCAATCAGGAGCATGTAGCAACTCGAGACCAGCAGCGGCGTGGTGACCTGCATCGTCGAGAGGCCGAGCAAGCCCACCGCCATGAGGGCACACCCGATGATCGGGAACATCTTGTACTTGCCCCGGCGCGAGGTGAGCTGGCCGCCCAGGTTGGAGGTGATCAACATCCCAACGACGACCGGGAGCAACTGCAGGCCCGAGCTCGTCGGGCTGGCCCCGTGCGCGGTCTGCAGGTACAGGGGCAGGTAGATCAACGCGCCGAACATCACCAGACCCACCATGAAGCCGACCGCGCTGGCCAGGTTGAACACCTTCAGCTTGAAAAGACTGGGTGGCATCAACGGCTCGGACACCTTGGTCTCGAGATAGATGAAGGCGGCGATCAGCACCGCGGCTCGCGAGTCCGAGCCCATAGATCGGCGTGGAGCTCCACGGATAGGTGGTCCCGCCCCAGGTCGTGAGCAAGATGATGCCGGTCACCGCGGCGCCGAGCAGCATGGTGCCGAGGTAGTCGATCTTGTGTTGTTTGCGGTGCCTCGGGAGTTGGAGGACCGAGGTGATCACGAACAGCGCCAAGATCCCGAGGGGAAGGTTGATGTAGAAGATCCAGCGCCACGACAGCCTCTCGGTGAACAGGCCGCCCAACAGTGGCCCGGCGACGCTCGCGAGGCCGAACACCGCGCCGAACATGCCTATGTACCGGCCCCGCTCGCGCGGCGAGACCAGGTCACCCATGACCGCCTGGGCGCCCACCATCAGGCCACCGGCGCCGATCCCCTGCAGGGCGCGGAACGAGATGAGCTCGAGCATGTCGTGGGCGAGCCCCGAGAGCATCGAACCGACCAGGAAGATGACGATGGCGGCTTGGAAGAACCCCTTGCGCCCGTAGAGGTCGCCCAGCTTCCCCCACAGAGGGATGCTGATCGTGCTGGCCAACAGGTACGAGGTGACCACCCACGAGAGGTGGTTGAGCCCGTGCAGGTCACCGGCGATGGTGGGCAGCGCCGTCGACACGATGGTCTGGTCGAGGGCGGCCAGGAACATGCCCATCATGAGGGCACCGATGACGATCAGGAGCTTGCGGTGGTCGGCGGCCGCTCGCGCCGCCGCCACGCCGGCCGGGTCGAGGACCGTCGTGTCGGTGCTCAGGTGTTCGGTGTCAGTGGCCATGGCACTCGAGGTCGGCGTAGATGTCGGTGGTGAAGCGCTGCAGCAGGTCGGCCAGCTGGTCGCGCTCGTGGTCCCGACCAGTCGGCGAGCACTCCTTCCAGCCACCGGCGGAATGCGGCCGTGGCCCGCTCGATCATGCGGGCGCCGGCCGGCGTGAGCTCGAGGAGTTGGGCCCGCTTGTCGACGGGGTCGGGGGCCCGGCGAACCAGGTTGCGAGCCTCCAGTTGCTGGACCCGCCGGGTGACGGTCGGGGCGTCGACCACCAACCGGTCGGCCAGGTCGCCGAGCCGGATGCCGCCGCCCGCGCCGAGCAGGCTGTGCAGGAGGCTCACGTCGGCGCGGGTCAGGTCGATCCGGGCCCGCTTGAGCACGACCTCGAGGATCCGACCCTGGGCGACCAGCCGGCTGAACGCCTGCATGCTCTGGCCGAGCGCGTCGAGGGCGGGCGGCTCTACCACGGCGGCCGGCGAAGTCATCCCGCCACCATAGTTGTTTGCGGCAAGTAACTGGCGCGTTTGGGGCGGCCGGTGGCGAGCCGAGTGGGCTAGTCGCGGCGACCCTCGGCGAAGTGCTGAGCCCTTGACGATGGAGCCGGGATCCTTGCGATGAGGGGAGTGGCCTAGTTTGACCTGGAGGTACCGCCATTCCAGTCGGACGACCGGGCCGGGTTCACCTGGTCTTTTCGAAGTGCTTCGTCGCGGCGTGCTTGGCCCTGTGTTCGCTCTGATACGGGCCTCGGAGCCGCTGAACCACCGGGGATTGTTGGTCGGCTGGCCCATCGGTGTCCCCGCACTCGGCGCAGAAGACCTCCCAGAGCTTGTGATCCTCCGAGGCAGCGGTCCACTGGCCACTCGCGTCTTGTTGCCAACCCAGACGCAGCGGGCGTGCATACGGGAAATGACCGGATTCGATGGTCGGATCAGGATCGGCCGGCGCATCGGCTGGCTTGCCGATGCGAAACGCAGAAAGCTCGTCACCTACCGGCATGGCATTTCGATGCTACCAACGAGGAAAGCGACCGCCCCGGCGTTGACCCACCAGCCCCGCGATCTCCCACACCGACCAGATGTGGTCTGAGACGGCGGCGGCCAAAGCCGGGGTGTGCCTTGCGTCTGTGCTTGTCGGGGTCTGCTGGGGCGGTAGTGGCCCAATGGGATAGGAGCGACTAGCGGCGACCCTCCGAATAGTGCTGAGTCCGGTTGACGATGAGCCGGGCCGTGACCAGGAGGACCAGGACCAGCACCACCAAGATCAGCCCAGCGTCGTAGGCCAGGTAGTGAGATGCGTTCTCCGGCAAAGTGTAAAAGCCGTAGACCAAGAAGGTGAGGTACGGGACCGGATGGTGGGTGAGCGACACCGAAACCGGGGAGTCGGCAAAGGCGCCGGCGGTATAGATGAGCGGAGCCGTCTCCCCACAGGCGATGGCCAGGGCGATGAGCAACCCGGTCACGATGCCGGGCAGCTGCGGTCTTCAACGTCACCTTGCGAAGGGCATAGCCGGCGGGCATCCCGAGGGCCTCGGCCCCTTCGCGGTACGCGGTCGGGACCTGACGGAGGGCCGTCTCGGTCGACTTGGCGATGTAGGGGATCACCATGATCGACAGGATGATCCACGCCGCGAGCAGCGAGAAGTTCCAGTGGAGTCCCAGCACGAGGGCCACATAGCCGACGTAGCCGAGCACGATCGAGGGGAAGCCGGACAGCACGTCAGACGCCGTCCGCAAGAGGTGGCCACTCTCTTTGCCGCTCTTGCGTGGCTTGGCGAACTCGGCCAGGTGCAGGCCGGCCAGGATCCCGATCCCACCGGCGATGATGAGCACCCCCAGCATGAGGAGCAGGGTGCCGATGATCGCGTTCTCGAGACCGCCGCTTTCCCCGGCGGTCGGGTGGGTGAGCACGCTCCAGCTGAAGTGTGGCACCGCCCGACTGATGATCCCGAGCCAACAGCCAGATCACCGGCCCCATGATCAGCAGCAGGGCGAGGTACGTGCCCATGCGGAACCCGATGGTGATGAACCGTCGCCGGCCGGTACCGGGGAGCGCACTCATGAGCGTGTCCTTTCTCTGGCCTGCTCAGGCGGCTCGACCGACCGGTGCGCCGAGTCGCGACGACCGCCTGATGACCAGCCTGGCCAGCAGGTTCACCCCGACCGAGATGACGGCGAGGATCAGGCCCAGTTCGGCCAGGGTGGACACGGCGAAGCCGGTCCCATCGGTCGACGCCGAGTCGAGCTGGGTGACGATGGCGGCGGCCAGGGTCCCGAACGTGCCGTAGCGTTGGGGGCGACCGATGCCAGCAACGAACCCGACACCATGGCCACCGCGATCGTCTCGCCGATGGCCCGGCCCAGGCCGAGGACGGTGGCCCCGATGATGCCGGAACGGACCCACGGGAGGGTCACCCGCCGCGCCACCTCCCAGTCGGTCATGCCGAGCGCCTCGCCCCCCTCCTTGGGCAGCGCGGGGACCTGCGAGAAGAGGTCACGGGTGGTGGCGGTGATGATGGGGACGATCATGAGGGCGAGCACGAGGCCGGTGGTGAGCAACCCCTCACCGTGTCCACTGGCTCCGCGGAAGAAGTCCAGTACCGGCACGTTGGGCATGTTGTTGGCGATCGTCGGATAGATGTGCGTGGCCAGGAAGGGCCCGAGGGTGAGGATGCCCCACAGCCCGAACAGCACGCTGGGCACCCCGGCCAGCAGCTCGATGAAGAACCCGAGCGGTTGGGAGACCCATCGAGGCATTCGCTCGGTGAGGGCGAAGGCCGCCCCGATCGAGATGGGCACGGCGATGATCACCGCGATCGCACGAGGACTCGAGCGTCCCCGCGATGAGCGAGCCGGCCCCGTAGGAGGCCCCCACGGGCACCGCGACCCCGTGGATGTGGTTCACCGTGGTGGCGTACGACTGGCCCAGGTCGAACTTGGACCGGGTCAGGAAGCCCCAGCCGTTGACGATGATCGCCGGACGGGCCTTGATCGCCAGGATGGTGACGGCGAAGACCAGCGCGGCGAGCGGGAGCACGACCGCGACTCGGGCTGCTCCTTGCCAAAGGGTGCCCTCTACCGTCCGGAAGCCGGCGGTAATGCGCCGGGCGCTTCGCGCCCGGCGCATTACCTGAGCCATCATCGGCGAAGCGACCTGTCGGCCTGCCGATGGTGGTCACTATTGGATCGTCTTGATCTGCTTCAGTGATGCGGCCACGATCGAGGCCGGCAGCGGCTGGAAGTTGACCTGATTCAAGATCGACGGCGAGTTCCCGTCCTTCGCGTTGACGATCCACTCGAGAAGCGAGCGGATGTCCTTCGCCGTGGACGAGCTCGACTGGGTCGAGTTCACGATGGCGTACTCGTAGTTGACGATCGGGTAGCCGCCCTTCACCTTGCCGTATTCCATCGAGATCGTGCCGTTGGCGGGCGTCTTCTTGGTGAAGCCGGCCGCTTCGGCGGCGATGCTGGTTGGCGTCGGCAGCACGGTTTGGCCCTTGGCGTTCACCAAGGCGGCGTAGCCGAGGCCGCTCTGCAGGGCCTGGGTCAGGTAGCTGATGCCGATGTAGGCGATGCAGCCTGCCGTCGCCTTGCACCCGGCCAACATGCCCGAGTTCCCGTTCTCACCCAGGGCACCGGGGGCGTTCGGCCAGGAGATGGTGGTGTTGAATCCGATGGACTTGCCCCAGCCACTCGGATCGGCGTCCGACAGGAAGGTGGACCACAAGAAGGTGTCACCGCTGCCGTCCGAACGGTGCAGGGTCACGATCGGGATACTGGGCAACGTCACCGACGGGTTGAGCGCGGTGATCGCCGGGTCGTTCCAGGTGGTGATCTTGCCCTGGTAGATCGACGAGAGCACCTTGCCCGACAGCACGAGGTGTGCCGTCACACCTGGGATGTTGTAGGCGGCCAGCTGCGAGGAGATCGCGAGCGGGATGTTGAGCAGGGTCGGCGTGGCCGTCAGGGCGCTCGGCGCCAGGTACGCGTCGGATGCACCGATGTCGACGGTGCCGTTGGCGGCGTCGGCGAGGCCGGTGCCAGAACCGGTGGAAGCCGTCGAGACCGTCACCGAGGAGTACTTGGTGCTGTAGCCACCCGCCCACAGGTTGAACAGCGGGTACATGAGAGAGCTGCCGGTCTCGGTCACCGTGCCCGCGGACGGCGTCTCAATGCTGCTCTTCGGCTTCTTGGAAGCGCTGGCCGATGTTGCGACGGCAAGCGAGCCTCCGACACCCACGGCCACGCTGGCCGTCAGGGCGACGATGAGGCGCGCAAGGCGCGTTGATCCAGTCAAGGGTCCTCCTTTGGACTTTGTTGCGTTGGTTAGGGGTCGAGACGGGGATGCTGCGGTCTGTGCGTTCCTCGGGTCAGTAACGTCCGCAGTCAACGAGGCGCATGGTCGCTACCCCATGCGGCCGCTGACGTAGTGCTGCGGTGCGGACTTCTTTGGGCCGCTCGAACATGTCTCGGTCGGACCGTGCTCGACGAGCTGTCCCTCGTACAAGAACATCGTGTTGTCCGACGCCCGGCGGGCCTGGCCGAGGTTGTGGGTGACGATGATGAGCGTCAGAGCCGGCGTGAGCTGACGGAGCAGCGTCTCGACCAACTCGGTCGAGATCGGGTCGAGCGCCGAGGTCGGCTCGTCGAGCAGGAGCACCTCGGGACCGACGGCGAGCGCACGGGCCAGGCAGAGCAGCTGCTGCTGGCCGCCCGAGAGCCGGAACGGCGAGTCACCCAGCCGGTCCTTGACCGCCTCCCACAGACCGACCTGGCGGAGCCGCTCCTCGGCCACCACGTCGAGCTGCTTGCCCTTGGCGATCTGATGGGCCTTGACGCCGGCCACCACGTTGTCCCGGATCGACATCGGGAACGGGTTCGGGCGCTGGAAGAGCATCCCGACCCGGCGACGCAGCGACAGCAGGTCCTGACGGGGCGCCCAGATGCTCTCACCCTCCAAGGTGACGTCGCCCTCGTAGCGGAACCCGCTCACCTTGTCGTTCATCCGGTTGATCGTCCGCAGGAACGTCGACTTGCCGCAGCCGGTCGGACCGATCAGGGCGGTGATGGTGCCGCGGCGGAAGGAGATGTGGATGTCAGAGAGGATTCGCTTTTCGCCGAACGACAGCGACAGGCCGTTTGAATTCACCACGTCGGCGGGTCGGGAGCGGTCGGGGTCGAGGGCGGCGAGGATCGGGTCGATCTCGGTGGCCGGCTTGGCCGTCGCTCGTCTGGGCCTGCTGGGCAGGCGTGGGCTGGTCCCCAAGGGTCATCGCTGAGGACCGTAGTGACGGGAGATGAACGTTCCGCGAACCGAAAGGAACACGAAATCAAAATGTCGGAAATCCGCCGGTTTTCTCGAATTCGTCCGTTTCACCTCCCGTCGAAGGTCCGGAGGGCCGGCCCGATCGACCGCGAGAGGGGGCTCAACCGGTCAGGGCCACCGGCGCGGCCTCGGCCAGGGCGGCGATGTGCTCGTCGACCGTGACGTAGCCCTGGCGCATGGTGTCGAGCGACACGTACCGGGCACCGAGTTCACGCCACTGCGCGAGGTCGCCCCCGAGCCGTTCGCCGCGGTCGGGACCGACACTCGCCCGGCCTTCGAAGGGGACGGGCGCCCGGCCGGCCTTCTCGGCCGCCGCCGTCGACGATCTCGATCGCCTTCTCCAGGTCCGTCCCGAGCCGCACCAGGGGGAACCAGCCGTCGGCCAGGCGACCGATCCGTCGCAAGGCCGCCGGGGCGCTGCCCCCGAACCAGACCGGGATGGGGCGCTGGACCGGCATCGGCGACAGCCCGACCCCGTGCAGCTGCTCGTAGCGGCCCTCGAAGGTGACGCTCTCGTCGGTCCAGAGCCTTCTGAGCAGCGTGACCTGCTCTTCGACCCGCTTGGAGCGGTCGGAGAAGTCCTTGCCGAGCGCCTCGTACTCGAGGGCGGTTCCAGCCCAGGCCCACACCGAGGCGCAAACGACCGCCGGTCAACACGTCGACCTCGGCCGCCTGCTTGGCCAACAGGGCGGTCTGGCGCTGGGGAGCGATGACGATCCCGGTGACGAGCTCGAGGTCGCTGATGCCGGCCAGGTACCCGAACAGGACCATCGGCTCGTGGAACGTGTGTGGATGTCGTAGGGGCCCGTTCCAGCCCCGATGCACCTCCGGGTCGGCGCCGACCACGTGGTCATAGGCGAGCAGGTGGTGGTACCCGAGGGCGCTCACCGCGTCGGCGTAGGCCCGGACGGCGCCGGGGTCCGAGCCGATCTCGATCTGCGGGAAGACCACGCCAACTTGCATCGCCACATGTTCCTAGCAGGTCGCCTCGAGCACCAGCGCCGCTAGGGAACCGGCGCGCCGGCCCTCGTCCCGGGGGCCACCTTGGGCTTATGAACCGGTGGCGTCACCGGGAGCGAGAGGTGCACGAGGACGTTGCCGCCCACGGCGACGCAGCGGTTGACGGCGGGGCACGCCACCGCTGCCATCGCCACCGGGACGAAGCGAAGTTCGGCCGACCGCCACTGCACTCCCGCGTCGAGTGTCGTCACGATGCTCCCGGTCGGGATCGGCTGGGTCGAGCCCACCCAGTCGGTCCCGACCACGACGCAGGTCTTGGTGTCCGGGCACGACGCGGCGAAGGCGTCGTCATGGGTCACCGGCCCGTCCGACCACGTGCCAGGTCGTCCCGCCGTCGGCGCTGGTGAGCACCTGGCCGGACCCCGGCACGAACCCGGTGGTGGCCGTCGAGGAGGTCCCGGCGGCCAGGCAGGTCGAGCCGGCACAAGTCAGGCCGCGGAGGATCCCGACGCCGGCCGGGAGCGTGGCCGCCGTCCAGGACGCCGCACCGTCGACCGTCGTGGCGATCGCGCCCGCGCCGTGACCCGGCCCGGTCGGGACGTAGCCCGCCACGAGGCACAGCACCGCCGAGGGGCAGGCGAGCCCGCCGGGGGCGGTCATTCCGGTCGGCAGGTTGCCGTCGCGTGCCCAGGTCAGGCCGCCGTCGGTGGAGACCGAGCTCCAGTAGGTCGTGCCGTCGGTGGCCAGGGCTACGCAGTTCCGCTTGCTCGTGCAGTCGATGCCGGTCACGGCGGCCGCCCCGGCCGGGTCTTGCCCCAACGTCCAGACCGCGCCGCCGTCGGTGGTCGCGACGACGGCCCCGGTCGGGCCGGCCGACCCGACGGCCAGGCAGTCGAGCTTGTCGGGGCACGAGACCGCCGCCAGCACGCTCACCGAGCTCGGCACCACCTGCGCGCTCCAGGTGGTGCCGCTGTTTGTGGTCGCGTCGATCGCGGCGGTGGCTCCGGTGCCGAACCCGACGGCCCAGCAGTGCCGGACGTCACCGCACGAGACGCCGGTGGCGCTGTTCATCGACGGCGGTGCGGGCTGACCGATCGGCGACGACCGGCGGGGGTGCGTGGTGCTTCGGGGTCGACGCCGCCGCGACCGAGCCGCCAGACGGCACCACCAGCTGCGAGGGCCAAGGCGGCCGAGATCGGGGCGAAGATCGAACGGCCCCCGGCGGACTCGTGGCCGGGGTGCCCCGCTGTCGCATCGTTCCCTCCACCGAGCCGCGGATCCCCACCGTGGCCAGCGAGACTTTAGTTTACGAAACGTCGCAATTGGTCCGGGCACGGGAAGCGCCGGGCATGTCGGTTACCCTCGACGCGCAGTGAACTGGGTCGACCTGGTGCTTCTGGTCGCAGTGGTCGTCGCAGCGGTCCACGGGCTCCGTCTCGGGGCGTTGGTCCAGGTGCTCACCTTCGGCGGGTTCTGGCTCGGCCTCACCTTGGGCGCGCTCCTCTCTATTGCGCTCGTGTCCACGCTGCGCCCGGGGCCGGTCAAGTCGATCGTCACCCTGGTGGTCGTGCTCGCCGGTGCGACCGCTCCTGGGCGTCGGCGGGCGGATCGTGGGGGGATGGAGCAACGTCGTCCTGCGGCGTCACCACCTGGGCGGCGTCGATGCCGGCGCCGGGGTGGTGGTGGCCGTCGTGGCGGTGCTCCTGTCGGCATGGCTGCTCGGCAGCGTGCTGTCCCAGTCCCGCTACACGTGGCTCGCCTCGGCCATCTCGGGCTCCGACGTGCTCCGGACGGTCGACGAGGTCGATGCCCCCGGTGCCCTCGATGTTCGCTCACGTGCAGGCGTTCTTGAACGCCGAGGGTGTGCCGCCGGTGTTCGCACAGATCCCGCCCCAGCTGGTCGGGCCGGTTCCATCCCCGTCGGCCGCCGAGGCGGCCTCGATCGCGGCCCGCGCCGAGGCCTCGACGGTGAAGGTCCTCGGTGGTGCGTGCGGCGTCATCCAGGAGGGCACGGCCTTCGAGGTGAAGCCCGGTGTCGTCGTGACCAACGCGCACGTGATCGCCGGCGAGGCCAGCCCCCAGGTCGACGTGGGCGGCGTGCTCTTCGCGGCCACCCCGATCTTCTTCGATCCCGAGTTGGACCTGGCTCTGCTTCGCACGTCTGCCCCGATGGGCAAGCCGCTGACCATCGACCCGAACGACGTCGAACGCGGGAGCGAGGGCGCCATCGTCGGGTACCCCGAGGACGGTCCGCTGACCGTCGTGCCGGCCGGGGTCGCGACCAAGCTGGCGGCGACGGGCCGGGACATCTACAACCAGGGGCTCGTGACCCGAAACGTCTACGAGCTCGACGGCGTGGTGAGGCCGGGCAACTCCGGCAGCCCGCTGATCGCGACCAACGGGCTGGTGATCGGGGTCGTGTTCTCCCGCTCCACCGCCAACGCCGACGTCGGCTACGCGCTGGCCTCGCCGGCCGTCCTGGCCAAGGTCGTGGACGCCGAGAACCGGACGGCCCGGGTGAGCACCCAGAGCTGCTCGCCTGACTGAGGTGTCCGACCCCGGGCCCGCCTTGCGCGGGCCGCTGTCCGTGCGCGCAACAATGGGGCTCTAGTGGCCCTGCCGATCGAGGACTACGCCGTGATCGGCGATCTCCACACGACCGCACTGGTCGGTCATGACGGATCGATCGACTGGCTCTGCCTGCCCCACTTCGGCTCCGACGCGTGCTTCGCCAAGCTGCTCGGCGACGAGTCGAACGGGTACTGGAAGATCGCTCCGACCGCGACGGTCACCCAGTCCTCTCGCCCGTACCGGGAGGGGACGCTCGTCCTCGAGACCGAGTTCCATACCGACTCAGGCGCCATCAAGCTGACCGACTGCATGCCGATCAGGGAGGAACATCCCCAGGTGGTGCGGATCGTCGAGGGCCTCTCGGGCCGGGTCGACGTGCGGATGGAGCTGTGCATCCGCTTCGGCTACGGCCAGGTGCTGCCCTGGGTGACCCGTTGCGAGAACCTCCTCACGGCGACGGCGGGACCGGACTCGGTGGCCCTGTGGACCCGGGCGAAGCACCGCGGCGAGAACATGAGGACCTTGTCGGACTTCACGGTGGCGGAGGGTCAGCAGGTTCCGTTCACCTTCACCTGGTACCTCTCCCACGAGCTGCCACCCCGCCCGGTTGACCCGTGGTACTCGGTCGAGACCACCGCAGCCTGGTGGGAGGCCTGGTCGGCCGGGTGCTCGTTCGACGGCGACCACCGGGACGCCGTGCTCCGTTCGCTCATCACCTTGAAGGCGCTCACCTACGAGCCGACCGGGGGCATGGTGGCCGCTGCCACGACCTCTCTCCCCGAGGCGATCGGGGGCAACCGCAACTGGGACTACCGGTACTGCTGGCTGCGCGACGCGACCCTGACGCTCGAGGCCCTCATGCGGGGCGGCTACCACGAGGAGGCGATGGCCTGGCGGGACTGGCTGCTCCGGGCCGCCTCCGGGGACGTGTCGCGCCTGCAGATCATGTACGGCACGGCCGGCGAGCGCCGCCTCGACGAGTGGGAGGTGGACTGGCTGGGTGGCTACGAGAACTCCAAGCCGGTCCGCGTCGGCAACGCGGCGTCGGGGCAGTACCAACTCGACGTGTACGGCGAGGTCATGTCGGCCCTGTACACGGCCTGTCAGTTCGACGGCGTGACCAGCCGGGCGATGTGGGACCTGCAGCGGGCACTGGTCGAGTTCATCGAGAAGGGCTGGAAGGAGCCCGACGACGGGATCTGGGAGGTCCGCGGGCCCCGGCGCCACTTCACCCACTCCAAGGTGATGGCCTGGGTGGCGGTCGACCGGGCCGTCTCGACGCTCGAGTCGTGGCCGACCCTCGAGGGGCCGGTCGACAAGTGGCGCAAGCTGCGCGACGAGATCCACGCCGAGGTGTGCGACCAGGGGTTCAACGAGGAGAAGCAGGCGTTCACCCAGTACTACGGCTCCGATCTCCTCGACGCCAGCATCCTGATGATGCCGTTGGTCGGCTTCCTGCCCCCCGATGACCCGCGCGTGATCTCGACCATCGAGGCGGTCGAGCGCGAGCTGCGTCGACGACGGGTTCGTGCTGCGTTACCGGACCAGCGACGACGGTGCGGTGGACGGCCTGACCGGTCGCGAAGGGGCCTTCTTGGCCTGCTCGTTCTGGCTGGTCGACTGCCTCCACATGATCGGCCGGATCGAGGAGGCCGAGGCGATGTTCGACCGGCTGCTCGAGCTGCGCAACGACCTCGGGCTGCTGAGCGAGGAGTACGACCCGGTGCTGAAGCGCCAGGTGGGCAACTTCCCCCAGGCGTTCTCGCACGTCTCGCTGGTCAACACGGCGTGCCGCCTGAGCGGCCGCCACGAGCTCGGACCGGCCGCAGGGGACGGACGACACCAGGCGCCGGACCGTCGCCGCGTTCGGAGCGCCGCTCGTGGCGCTGGGCAAGGCGACCCGTCAGCCGTGGCGCATGTGGGGTTCCGGGAGGATCGAGGCCGACGACCGACACCCCCACGGCCAACGGCTCCACGTGCGCCGACCCTTGGCCGAGCCGACCGAAGACGGCGTCACCGACGGCGCCGGACGCTCGAGGAGCAAGCAATGAAGGCACTGACCGTCGTTCCGCTGCAATCGGGGACGGCCGAGCTCTCCGACGTCGACGAGCCACCCGAAGCCGACGGCGAGGTGCTCGTCGAGACGCTCGGGATCGGGATCTGCGGCACCGACGCCGAGATCCTCTCGGGCGCCTACGGCTGGGCGCCGCCCGGGCGCGAACGGCTGGTGCTCGGGCACGAGTCGCTCGGCCGGGTGCTCGAGGCCCCCGCGGGCGCGAGCGTGTCCAAGGGCGATCTGGTGGTCGGCATCGTGCGGCGCCCCGACCCGGTGCCCTGCGCCAACTGCGCGGTGGGGGAGTGGGACTTCTGCCGCAACGGGCAGTACACCGAACGAGGCATCAAGGAGCACGACGGCTACCTCTCGGAGCGCTACCGGATCACCGCCGACTTCGTGGTCAAGGTCGACCCCTCGCTCGGCGAGCTGGGCGTGCTGCTCGAGCCGACCAGCGTCGTGGCCAAGGCGTGGGAGCAGGTCGACCGGATCGGCGCGCGTGCGCACTGGGCGCCCAAGACCGCCGTGGTGACCGGTGCGGGGCCGGTCGGCCTGCTGGCCGCCCTGCTGGGCGTCCAACGCGGCCTCGAGGTCCACGTCATCGACCAGATGGAGTCGGGCTTGAAGCCGGACCTGGTCCGCGCGCTGGGCGCGCAGTACCACACCGGGGCGATCTCGGACACGTGCAAGGACCCCGACGCGATCATCGAGTGCACCGGCGTGGACTCCCTCGTGTTCGACGCGATGGAGCATGTCGGGACCCGGTGGCGTGGTCTGCCTGACCGGCGTGTCATCGGGCGGCCGGTCGCTCGACATCGACGCCGGGTCGCTCAACCGTTCGATGGTGCTCGAGAACGAGGCGGTGGTCGGCTCGGTGAACGCCAACCGGCGGCACTACGAGGCCGGCGCCGAGGCCCTGGCCAAGGCCGACCGGTCGTGGCTGCGACCGGCTGATCACCCGACGGGTGCCGCTGGCCGACTGGGCGCACGCGCTCGAGCGCAGCCCCGACGACGTCAAGGTCGTCGTCGAGGTCGGCCCCGGGTGAGCGACCCGGGCTCGGCCGTGCCCCGGGCCATCGCGCCGGGGGTGATCGAGATCGACACCCTGCTCGGCGGCTGGCAGCGGGTCACGGCCGGGTACCTGATCGAGGGCCCGGCACCGGTGCTCGTGGAGACCGGGAGCCAGTCGTCGGTCCCGGTGGTGCTCGAGGCGCTGGCCGGGCTCGGGCTCGGCCCCGACGACCTGGCCGGCGTGGTGGTGACGCACATCCACCTCGACCACGCCGGCGGGGTCGGCGACGTGGCCGGCGCCTTCCCGAGCGCCACGGTGTACGTGCACGAGAAGGGGGCCCGGCACCTGGCCGACCCGACCCGCCTGGTCGACTCGGCCGCCCGCGTCTACGGCCCCCTGCTCGACTCGCTCTACGGGCGGCTCGACCCCACTCCGGTCGAGCGGATCCACGTGCTGGCCGACGGGGAGGAGATCGAGGTCGGGCCGGGCCGCTCGCTCACCTCGGTCGACTCACCGGGCCACGCCAAGCACCACCTCGGGCTGCACGACTCGACGAGCGGGATCCTGTTCGTCGGCGACGCGGTCGGTGTCCGGCTCCCCGACGTCGGGGTGCTGCGGCCGTCCACGCCCGCCGCCCGACTTCGACCTCGATCAGGCGCTGCACTCGCTTGCAGCGGTTCGTGGAGCGGCGCCCGAGCGCACTCGCCCTGGCCCACTACGGGCTGCTGGCCGAGCCCGACGACGTCCTGGCGGAGGCGGAGGGAATGCTGCGGCAGTGGGCCGAGACGGCCGAGATCGCCTACCGGGCCGGCGAGGACATCGCCGACGCGCTCGCCCGGCGGTTCGATCCGCCGGCCGGGGGTCGTCGGCCACGAGCACCGCGAGAAGTTCGAGGTGATGAACGGCGTGCACTCCAACGCCGCCGGCCTGCGCCGGTGGCTGGAGACCCGGGAGCGCCCGAAGACGGACTGACCCCGGTCGGTCAGTCGACCTGGAGGCGCTCCCTCAGGTCGGCCTGGCGGACCTCGAAGTCGTCGAGCGAGATCCGCCCCTCGTCGAGGTCCTCGTGGAGGCGGGCGAACTCTTCGAGCAGCTTGCCCTGGTCTTCTTCGGCCCTCGGCTCGCTCGGCTCGGCGTCGTCGCGGTCGGTCCGCCTGGCCTGGCGGTCCTCCTGCTTGGCCTTGGCCTTGGCCCGCTTGGCCTGGTCACGTTGGAGCTTGCCTACCGTTGAGCGCGAAGGTGCCATCTCCAACTCCTCTCCAACGCCGCATCACTCAGGCGTCACAAACCTCGGGCCGCACCCCAAGGCTACGCCGAGCGCGACGCCCCCATCGGTGTGGCGCCCCATCGGTTCCCGGGAGCGGGGTCACCTCGGTCTCCGATCATGCCGCCACGCTCGGCTTTTGGGGGTTGACCGGGTGACGGCGCCATTCATTCATTCGGACCGGCGCACTCCGGGGGGTGCTCTTCTCGAGCGTCGTCGTCGTCCGTTTGGCGTCGCCGGCCGGCCAGTGGGTCGTGGCCGACCGCGAAAGAGGCCCTCTCCGGCCAGCGCCGAAAAGGGCCCCTCTTCGAGCGGAGGGAGTGGGATTCGAACCCACGGTGCCCTTGCGGACACAACGGTTTTCGAGACCGTCCGATTCGGCCACTCTCGCATCCCTCCGTGTCGAACATTAGGTGGCCTCGGTGGGCCGGCACGAAGGGGCGACCGGGGTGGCGATCGGGGTGGCGATCGATCGCCGGCCCAGAACTGGCAGTTCGTGGGCCTTCTCCGGAACGGTTAGGCGTCCGGGTCCTTGACCCGACGGCCGTCGAAGAACGAGGTGAGCAGGGCCCCGCACTCCTCGGCCAAGCAACCACCGGTCACCGGGACCTCGTGGTTGAGCCGGGGATCGGCACACAGGTTGTAGAGAGATCCGACCGCGCCCGCCTTGGGGTCGTAGGCGCCGAAGACCAAACGTCCCAGCCGGCCGTTCACCATCGCGCCGGCACACATGGCGCAGGGCTCGAGCGTGACGACGACGGTCACCCCGCCCAAGCGCCACTCGCCGATGGCCTGGGCGACGTCTTGGAGCACCAGCATCTCCGCGTGCGCCGTAGGGTCGCGACGGTGCTCGCGTTCGTTGTGGCGGGCCGCCACCACCTTGCCGTCCACGATCGCCACCGCGCCGACCGGCACGTCACCGTGCGCGAGGGCGCGCCCGGCCTCGGTGATGGCGAGGCGCATCGCCGTCTCGTCGTCCCCGGCCTCTCTTGGCCCGACGTGTGGGTGTTCTGGTGGTTCACTCGGCATGGGGACGCTTTGCACTCCCTTTCAAGACGCCTTCTCTCAAGGTGCTTTCAGCATGCCGCTTCGGCGATTGGGGACCGGCCCTGGTGGCCCACCTCGAGACTCGACGACGCAAGCTGGCGGAGGAGGTGGGATTTGAACCCACGGTGAGTTTCCCCACACACGATTTCCAATCGTGCCGATTCGGCCGCTCTCGCACTCCTCCAGATGACGGCTCGTCAGGCTAACCGAAGTTGGGCACGATTAAAGCGCCCGTGACCAGGACCGATGGCGACCTCAGGTCAGTTCCTGTTTCTCCAACAGGAACTGAGACCTGACTTCTCCGACCAATGCGCTCTGAAGGGGGGCCGGGGGTCTCACCTTTGGCCGGTCAGTGGCGATCAAGTCTCGCCCCTGATGGACCCGGCGCGTCATCGTTGAAACGCCCGGCTCTACGCAATGGGAGTCCCGGCGGCCTTTCCCGCTTTCAGCACTCGAGGTCCATATCAGTTCCGAGCCGCGGCCCCGCGGTGCGAGCAGTTAGGTCGGAGGCGAAGGTGTCGAGCAGAGCCTTGGCGATCTTTCCCCGTTCAAGAGCTGAGGGCGAATGATGTCCTCTGCCGGAATGCCTCGACCCATGGAGCGAGATAGTCCTCGGCCTCGTTCACGTCGCCTGGAACCGGTAGCTGAAGGCGAACGTCGGTGACTCCGGCTTCGACAAGGGCCGGCAGGCCCTCGGTGGTGGCGTCGATGTCTGGTGTACCGTCCTTGCCCATGACGTTGGGCAACTTCCCGGCGATACCGAGCCCGAGCGGGTCCCGTCCTAGGGCGGCAACGGCGTCTCGCACGCGAGGGATGGTCTCAAGGAGGTCCGAGACGTCGTCCGACGCCCGGCCCCACGGAATCCAACCGGTACCGAAGCGGGCCAGGCGGCGCATGGCCCCCTTGTTGATCGTCCCGCTCACCCAGATCGGCACACCCCCCGCTTGCAGTGGCTTGGGCATCATGTGGATGCCCTCGAAGGAGAGCTCGGGAGAGTCGTAGCTGGCTCGGGGCTCGCGCCACAGGCGCTGGCAGATCTCGAGGGTCTGGTCCAGCAACCGCCCTCGAGCTTGGAAGTCGAGCCCGGCGGCCACGTACTCCTCTCTCTGCCAACCGATCCCGACGCCCAGATCCAGACGCCCGCCGGAAAGCACGTCCAGCGTGGCCGCGGACTTGGCCAGGACGATCGGCCTGCGCAGCGCGGCGAGCAGGATGCTGTTGGTGAAGCGGATCCGGGTGGTCATCCCGGCCAGGAACGACATGGTGGTCATCGGTTCGAGGAAGTGCCCGTCGGTCCCGGTCGGCTGCTGTCCACCCACCCGTCCCCCCAGTTCGGGGCGGCTGTAGTTCTCCATGTGCTCACCGAGGACCACGTGCTCGCCCGACAGCACCACTCGGTCCACCCCGGCCCGGTCGGCCGCGACGACTCGGTTGATGAGCGGCTGCCATGTCCCTGGATCCTCCGCGGACATGGCCGTGTAGCGGATCGAGAACTCGGCCGCCATCAGGCGTCCCCGAGGAGCCCGGCGGGAACGCCGATGCTGCGGACCTCGAGGAAGTTGAGCAGACCTTCGGGACCGAGCTCCCGGCCCAGGCCGGACTGCTTGAAACCACCGAAGGGAACTTGTGGGAACAACGGGCAGAAGGAGTTGACGTTGACGGCCCCGGTCCGAAGTTGGCGGGCCACTGCGAGGGCCCGTGCCGGGTCAGGACTCCAAACGCCACCCGCCAGCCCAAAGGGGGAGTCGTTGGCTATGCGAACGGCCTCGTCCTCGTCATCGAAGGGAATGAGGCACAGCACGGGTCCGAAGATCTCCTCGGCCGCGAGCACGCATCTGACCATCGACGCCACCGAGGATCGTGGGATCGACGTACCAACCCCGCGGCAGTTGGGCCGGGCGGCCGCCGCCGGCGACCACTTGGGCGCCGTCGTCCACCCCACTCTTGATGTACCCCTCCACCCGGTCCCGCTGGCGCTCCGCAACGAGCGGGCCGATCACCGTCGAGGGATCGTGCGGGTCTCCCACGGGGAGCGCCGACGCGGTGGCTGCGGCGGCCTCGAGCGCCTCGGCGTACTGGGAGCGGTGCACCAGGATGCGGGTCTGGGCGGCGCAGACCTGGCCGGAGCGGTTCATCCCGATTCGCACGATCGTGGGTACGACGGATGCGACGTCGGCATCCTCGAGCACGATCGCCGCCGACTTGCCACCCAGCTCGAGCGAAACCCGCTTCACGCTGTTGGCGCAGAGGCTCATGATCCGCTTTCCGGCGGCCGTCGAACCGGTGAAGGCGATCTTGTCGGTCCCCGGATGGGTCACGAGGTGCTCACCCACCTCCCGGCCGCCGGGTACCACGTTGACCACACCGGCCGGTACGCCGGCCTCATCGAGGGCTTCGGCGAGGATGAAGTTGCTGAGCGGAGCTTCGGGAGGAGGCTTGATGACGACCGTGCAACCGGCGGCGAGTGCAGGCGCGACCTTCCACGCGGCCAGGGTCACCGGCGCGTTCCAGGGAACGATCGCCCCCACGACTCCGACCGGCTCGTGGGTGACCAGGGAACCCCGGTCGTTCGCCACGACCGATCGCTCGAAGGCGAAGTTGCCCGCGAGGGCGGCGTAGTAGTCGAACACCGGGGCGACCAGCCCGGTCTGGGACTCGGGGTTGTTGACGGTACAGCCGATCTCCTCGACCGTCAGTTCGGCTATCTCGCCGGCGTGCCGGCGCAGCGACTCAGCGGCCCGGGCCAGAACCTCGCCCCGCCCCGCCGGTGTCATGCGCGGCCACGATCCGTCGTCGAAAGACGCTCGGGCGGCTGCAACTGCCCGATCGATATCGGCGTTCTCGGCCACGGGCACCTCTCCCACGACCTCCTCGCTCGACGGCGAGACCACCTCGAACAGCTCGCCGCTCGAGGGTGGCGCCCACTTACCGTCGATGAAGAAGGCGCTCCGGCGCAGCAGCCGTTCGTCCACGTTCTTTCTCTCCCCTGGTCTCGTTCGGGCCTGGTCTCGTTCGGGCCCTGATCTCGTTCGGGTGCCGGACTGGTTCGACACTCTGTCTAGTTTCAGTGTTGGACTGGCTCAGCCGAGCATGGTGATTCCGCCGTCGACGATGATCGTCTGTCCGGTTATGTAACCGGCCCCCTCCGAGCACAAGAAGCCGACCACGGGAGCAAGGTCCTCGGGGTGGCCGATGCGCCGGAGCGACGTCGCCTCGACCCCCTTCGAGAGGATGTCGGCAGGCACGACCATACGGGTGGCTTCGGTGTCGATGACTCCGGGGGCGATGGCGTTGACCGTGATTCCGAACGGCCCGAGTTCGCGCGCGAGCGTCTTGGTCATGGTGATCACGGCCGCCTTGGTCATCGAGTAGTGGAGAGATCGCGGGACAGTGGCGTACGCGGACGCCGAGCTCTGGTTGACGATTCGCCCCGACCCCTGCCGCTTCATGTGCGGTATCGCCGCCCGGCACATGTAGAAGGTGCCGCTGATGTTGATGTCGATCATCCGCTGCCACATGTCGAGGGCAATCTCCTCGGCGATGGCGAAATCGCGATTCCGGTACAGCGCCGCATTGTTGATCAGGATGTCGATGGAACCGTGTTCGGCGACGACTCCGTCCACCGCGGCGGTGCAGGCGCCCGGGTCCGATATGTCCAGGACCAGATGGCTGGCCCGGTGACCGGCCGCGGACAGTTCCTTGGCGACGGTGGCCGCGGCTTCCCCGTCTATGTCGACGACCACGACATTGGCTCCACGGCTCGCGAAATGGCGAGCGTACTCGGACCCTATGCCGTGCCCGGCGCCCGTTATGACAGCCACGCGACCAGCGAACTCGGACATGACGAACCCCTCTCGCGGCCAGCATAGACAGCCTCGTCGTTCTTCCCCGATGGCGGTGATCGACTTGAGCTGGCTGGTCGAATAGGCAAGGATATGCTTGCATCTGCCGGACGCAGCGGCAAGCGGGTCAGACAGTCATAGGGTCTGCTTTCGGCGCCTCCCGGTGTCGGAACAATGGGGGAAGCGAGTGGACAGGGAGCAACTGCTCGAAGCGTTACGCCGGATGCTGCGGATCCGGCGCTTCGAGGAATCGGCGATGGACATCGTCAAGAAGGGTCAGGGCATCCCCGGGTCGGTCCATATCTGCATCGGCCAGGAAGCAACGATCGTCGGATCTTGCCTCGCCCTTCGCGACGACGACTTCATGGTCGGCTATCACCGCTCGCACGGGCACCCGATCGCCAAGGGGGCGCCGCTGGCGCCGCTCATGGCTGAGCTGATGGGCCGCGGCACCGGGATCTGTCGCGGCAAGGGCGGATCGATGCACCTGGCCGATTTCCGGGTCGGCAGCCTGGGTGAGACGGCCATCGTCGGTGCCGGCATCCCGCAGGCGGCCGGCGCCGCCTATGGCGCCCGGGTCCGGGGAACCGACCAGATCGCCCTCGCCTTCTTCGGCGATGGCGCGGCCAACATCGGGACCTTCCACGAAGGTCTGAACCTCGCCGCGGTGTGGCGTCTCGGCGTCATCTTCGTCTGCGAGAACAATCTCTATGCAATGTCGACCTCCCTGTCCGACACCATGGCGGCGGATTCGATCGCGTCCCGGGCCGCCGCCTACAACATGCCCGGTGTGGCGGTGGACGGCCAGGACGTCATGGCCGTGTACGAGGTCGTGAGCGAAGCGGCCGAACGGGCCCGCTCGGGCGGCGGCCCCACTCTGGTCGAAGCCCGGACGTACCGGTATCGCGACCACGCCGAGTACGGGAGCATGGACCTGAGCCACCGGCCCGCCGACGAGGTGGAGCAGTGGCGCTCCCGCGACCCGATCGAGATCCTGGTCGGTCGCCTGCGTAAGCAGAACGTGCCCCAGGCCGACCTCCATGAGATCGAGCAGGCGGTAGCGGCGGAGGTGCTCGACGCCGTCCAGTTCGCCAAGAGCAGCCCGATGCCCGAAGCCACCGAGCTGTTCGAGGACCTCTGGGCTACGCCACTGGAGACCGTCTAGATGAGGACCATGAGCTATCGCGAGGCCATTCGCGAGGCGATGCTGGAGGAGATGCGCCGCGACCCGAGTGTCGTCGTGTTCTGCGAAGACGCCCGGTTCTGGACGATGCCGACCAACGGCTTCGTCGACGAGTTCGGTCCGGATCGGATCCCGATCATGCCCATCTCCGAGGAGGGATTCACAGGCGCCGCCATCGGCGCCGCCATGACCGGTGTCCGTCCGATTGTCGACTACACCATCGCCAACCTCATGTACCCGGCCTGGGACCAGATCGTGAACCACGCAGCGAAGAACCGATACCTCTTCGGCGGTCAGGCGAGCGTGCCCATCGTGTTCCGGGCCGCGATGAAGTATGGCAACGCGACGGCGGCCCAGCACTCGGACCGCCCCTACCCCCAGCTCATGAACGTCCCGGGGTTGAAGATCGTCGTCCCGACGAACCCGGCCGACGCTCTGGGGCTCCTGAAGTCGGCGATCCGCGACGACGATCCCGTTGTCTACTTCGAGCCGCTGCTCCTTTGGGGGGCAAAGGGTGAGGTTCCGGAGGGAGATCATCTGGTCCCGCTGGGAAAGGCCTCTGTGGCCCGCGCCGGCAGGGACGTCACCGTGATCGCCATCGCCGACGCCGTCCCGGCCGCTCTGAAAGCCGCCGACGTGCTGTTCGAAGAGGGCATCGACATAGAGGTGATCGACCCCCGCACGCTCGTCCCCCTCGACAAACAGACCATCTTGACTTCGGTGGCCAAGACCGGGCGTCTGGTCATCGCCGATCCGGCCCACAAGACCTGCGGTGCCGCAGCCGAGATCGCTGCCATCGTCGCCGAGGAAGGGTTCGCCAGTCTGCGCGCTCCCATCCTTAGGGTGGTCGCTCCCGACGTCCACCCGCCGTTTAGCCCACCGCTTGAGCGGCTCATGTATCCGAATACCGAGCGCATCATCACGGCCGCCCGCCACGTAGCTCTGGGCTCCTCGAAGGAGTTGGTGGCCCAATGAGCACCGAGGTGAACCTCCCGCAGTTCGGAATGGCCATGACGGAGGGCACCGTCGCGCAATGGTTCAAGGGCGAGGGTGACGCCGTCACGGAGGACGAGGAGATCGCCGAAGTGGAGGCCGAGAAGGTCACCGTCACGGTGGTCGCGCCGGCGACCGGCGTCCTCTCCAAGATCCTCGTACCGCCGGGCGACACCGTCCCCGTCTTCACGGTCCTTGCGCTGATCGACTGACCGGGCGAACGACCACATCCGACTCCAATGGAGCTAGGGAGACGCCGATGACCACCGCAACCGAGCAATTGTCGGCCCAGGAGATCCGTGAGCGCGTCGGCCACCAACTGATCGACGGTGACGGCCATCTGGTCGAGGTGCGCGAGGCTTTCGTCCGCTTCGTGGAGAGCCGAGGTGACGCGCGCCTTCTCGAGGACCCCTCGGCACGAGCGCTGATGGTGCCGGGCGAGGAGCTCAAGCAGATCCCCCCCCTCGGGGAACGCCGACGATTCCACATCAGGACCAACGCCCGATGGTTCACCACCGCCGACACCTATGACTACGCAGCCGTGACCATGCCCGGGCTCATGTACGAGCGGCTCGCCGACACCGGCTTCGACTTCTCGGTCGTCTTCCCGACCTACGGCCTGCACCTGGCTCACATCACGGGCGACGAGGCGCGCCGAGGACTTTGTCGGCTGTACAACGAGATGGTCGCCGAGGACTACCGCCCCTTCCGGGACCGGCTGTCCCCGGTGGCCGTACTGCCGCTGACCACCCCGGAAGAGGGGATCGAAGCGCTTGAGCACGCCATGTCCCTGGATCTCAACGCGTTCTTGATCCCGTCGTTCGTCTGGCGGACCATCCCTGCCTTCAGGGACGCCCCGCCCGAGTACCGTTCGCGCCTGCGCCGGATGGACACGTACGGAATCGACAGCGAGTACGACTACGACCCGTTCTGGAAGCGGGCGGTCGAGCTGAACGCACCGTTGGCCGCCCACATGTCGGGCGCCGGCCTGATCGACCGGATCTCCCCGACGAACTACGTGTTCTCAGCAGGGCAGTTCGCGGCGACCGGAGAAGCACTGGCCAAATCCCTGTTCTTGGGCGGGGTCATTCGCCGCTTCCCGTCCCTTCGGATCGGCCTGATGGAGGGCGGCGTGGCCGTGGGGGTGCGGCTCTACGGCGATCTGGTCGGCCGTTGGGAGAAACGGGGGCCGGCCGGCCTGCGCAACCTCGATCTGCGCAACATCGACACCGGCGAGGTGGCTCGGTTGGCGTCGATCTACCATCCCCGTCTCGTGGGTCTCCCCGAGGACCGCCTCATCCCGTTTCTGGGCGTCGAGGACGGCAGCACGAACGACTTCGAGCTCAGCGGGGTCGACGGCCCCGAGGGGATACGGGATCAGTTCTGCTCCAGTTTCTTCTGGGGTTGCGAAGGTGACGATCCGCTGGTGGCCGTGGCCTTCGACAAGCGGGTGAACCCGTTGGGGGCGACGGTGCCGGCGTTCGTGGGTTCGGACATCGGCCACTGGGACGTCCCGAACTTCGAACACCCGCTGCAGCAGGCCTACGAGCAGATCGAGCACGGACTGCTCACAGACGAGCAGTTCAGGGAGTTCACCTTCACCAATTCCGTTCGCTTCTACGCGGGAAACCGTCCGGACTTCTTTGCCGGAACCTCGGTCGAGGCCGCTGCCAAGGCCGTCATCGACTCGGAGCGGCAATGACTGCCGTCGAGGAGGGTGCCGGAGTTGGGGGCCGCGTGGCCGGCAAGGTGGCGATCGTCACCGGTGGGGGCCAGGTCGACGGCCCGGGAACCGGCACCGGCAAGGCATCGGCCATCCTGTTGGCCCGCCATGGAGCGAGCGTCGTGCTCGTCGACCGAGAGCCCGACCGGGCCGAGGTGACTCGAGCCGAGATCGAGCAGGGCGGCGGCCGGGCGGTGGTCGTCGAGGGCGACGTGACCAACGCGGCCGACTGCGAGCGGATGACCCAGGCGGCCCTTTCCGAGTTCGGGCGCCTGGACGTGCTCGTGAACAATGTGGGTGTGTCCAAGCCCGGCGGCGTACTCGACACCGCCGAGGAGACCTGGGACGAGATGCTCGATGTCAACCTCAAATCGGTGTATCTGGTCTCGCGTAGTGCCATTCCAGCCATGGTTGGGTCGGGAGGGGGATCGATCGTCAACATCTCCTCGATCGGAGCGCTGCGTGCCATCGGGTTCGCGGCGTACTCGGCCGCCAAAGGCGGGATGATCTCGCTGAGCCAGGAAATGGCCGCCAAGCACGGCCCTCAGGGAATCCGGGTCAACGTCGTGGTCCCCGGATCTGTGCAGACGCCACGGACAAAGGGGGCGTCGGAGAAGCTCGGCCAGGACCTGGCGGAGATCCAGAGGATGGCGGCCGCGGTGCTCCCTCTCGGTGGGGTCACCCACGGAACGGGCTGGGACGTGGGCTACGCGGTCCTGTTCTTCGCCAGCGACGAGTCGAGCTGGATCAGCGGCCAGGTGCTGGCCGTCGACGGCGGAGCCAGCGTCACGCTTCCTGCCGTCGCCCTGGCCGGCTTGAAGCTGGCCAGATAGACGGTGCGATGACCCCTGAGGACCTCTTCGTCCAGTGGGGACAGGCGTGGCTCACTCGCGACCCCGACGAGCGTCTGCGTCGCCTGCGGGCCTGTTGCACCGAGGAGGTGGAGTTCGTACCTCCCGACGACCGCCCCGTCGTGCGCGGCTGCCAAGCGCTCGCCGATCACGTCGGCGAGTACACCTCCGGCTGGCCCGACGGCGTGGCCGTGACGCTGGCTGCGCCCCCCGAGACCCACCACGGTTGGAGTAGAAGCATGGTCCGCTGGGCCTTCCCGACGGCCACCGCGGAGGGCTGCGACATCATCAAGATCGAGGGTGGATTGATCGCCTTGATGCTCGTCTTCGCCAACATCCCGCTTGAGTCATGACGGGTGAGGCCTTTCCTCGTTCGGCGTCGGTCCTCGCCCAACCGACGTTTCGAGCGGGTCCGTTTGATCGAGCGCAACGCTCATGAAGGATGGGAGCGACTGACATGAACTTGGAGACTCAGCGGGACATAGCCCGCCGGACCTTGGCTTATATCGACCAGAAGACCACGGCCATGGCTCCGCATGTCCTGGAGGAGCCGCTCGAGGGGTATACGTCGCTCGATCAGTTCGAGCAGGAACGCCGGGTCGTATTCAACCGCTATCCGATGTTCGTCGGCCTCAGCTGTGACCTCCCCGGCCCCGGCTCGTGGATGACTTTCGATGCCACCGGCACGCCGATGCTCCTCACTCGAGACGAGGGTGGTCGCGTACGCGCCTTTCTCAACATGTGCCAGCATCGCGGCACTCGGGTTGTCGAGCCCGGCTGCGGAGACAAGGCGCGCCGCTTCACCTGCCCCTTCCATGCCTGGGTCTATGACATCGAAGGCAAGCTGGTCGGCATACCAGGAGCCGAGGGCTTCTCGGACATGCGCCGCGAAGAGCGGGGGCTGATCGAGTTCCCCGCCGAGGAGCGCTACGGCATGATCTTCGCGGCCGCGCACCCAGACGCGGTCGTTCTCTCTCGACGAGTACCTCAGCGGCCTGAGCGGGCAGCTGGCCTCCTTCGGCTTCGAGACATGGCACTCGATCGCCGCGGTTCACGCCCACCACGTGGGCACCAACTGGAAGGTGGTCTGGGGCACCCATTGCGAGACCTATCACTTCGCCCACCTTCATCGCGACACGGCCGGCCCCCTCGTCTACGGGAACACCTCGATCGCCGACTTCTTCGGCGACCACGCCCTGATGACCTCGACGATGCGCACCATCGACAAGCTGCGTGACCTTCCCGAAGACCAGTGGCGACCGGTCGACGATGGCCAGATCAACCTCAACTACCGGCTCTTCCCTAACTTGAGCCTTTCGGTCGTTTCCGGCGACCGCCTCGAGATCTTCACCGTCTACCCCGGCCAGAGCGTGCACGAGACGGTGGCTCTGCACCACGCCTACCGCAAGCAGCCCCCGGCGCCCGAGGAAGTGGCGGATCTGGAGGAGCAGGTCCGGTGGGCCTGCCGCACGGTCGTTGACGGCGAGGACTACGCCATGGCCGCCCGAGGGGACGTCGGCCTACGCTCGCTCTTCACTCCCGAGACGCTGGTGTTCGGACGGAACGAGCCGGTCATGCAACACATGGCGCTGGCTCTGCGCCGAACCCTCGGGATTTCCGCCGGGGAGCCGGCGTGAGCCTGCCGGGCAGGGTCGCGATCGTCACGGGCAGCGCCCAAGCGGCCGGTCGGGGATACGCGGTCGCCCTCGCCGCGGCAGGCGCCCATGTCGTCGTGGCCGACCACTTCGAAGACGGTGGGCACGAGACGGTGGCACTCATCGAGAAGGGCGGGGGGTCGGCCCGGTACTTCCCCCTCGACGTCACCGACGAGCGCAGTGCCGTCGACGCGGTGACCTTCGCTGTCGGTACTTTCGGTCGGCTGGACGTGCTCGTGAACAACCCGAACCGTTACCGCGATACCAAGTACACGGCTCTGTGTGACATCACGGTCGAGCACTGGGACACAACCATGGCGGTGATGGTCCGAGGGGTCCTCCTCATGTGCAAGGCGGCGGTACCCACCCTGGCCCAAGCGCCCCACCCGGCGATCGTGAATCACGTGTCGTCGGCGGCCTACGGCGTGCGGAACTGGTTGGATTACGGGACGGCGCGGCGGCGCGGTCATCGCCATGACCAAGTCGCTGGCCAAGGAGCTGGCCCCGAAGGGGATCCGGGTCAACGCGCTCTGTGTCGGCAGCATGGCGACCGAGGCAATCTCCCTCGGCGTGCTCGAGCGTGAGGAGCAGATGACGGGTACTCCCGAGTTCAAGATGCAGCTCATCCAGCGAGTGGCCACCGAGGAGGACGTCGCCGGTCCTGTGGTCTTCCTCGCGAGCGAGGCCTCGTGCTACATGACCGGGCAGACGATCTCGTTCGACGGCGGCAAGTACTTCCTAGGCTGATGGCCCTGACCCCGCTCCAGGTGATGGAACGGCTCGCTCTGAGCTGGTCGCCCGACGCCATGGGTGACCCCGGCACCGCCGAGCAGTGGGTCGAGCTGTTCGACGACGACGTCGTGCTGGTTGAGCCCGAGTCGCTGCCCCACGGTGGCCGCCACGTCGGAGTCGACGCCTTCCGGTCGGTCCAGGCCGGAATGCGTGAGCGATGGGAGCAGCGCATCGAGGCCGCTGAATACTGGCAATGCGCCGAGGACCGGGTGACGCTGCGCATCGTGATTACCTGGACGGCCCGGGCCACCGGGCGATCGGTCGTGCTTCCCATGATCGACCTGCTCCGCTTTCGTGGCGGCCGGATCGTTGAGATCGAGGCTTTTGTCCAGGACACCAAGGTGTTGCTCGACACCTTGGTGTAACCCTCGGGCCTGGCTACTCGCGTAACCGCAGGAGGTAATCGCTGCGGCCTGCCTCGTCGATCAGCTCCACCCGGAAGCCGTCTTGGCGAACCAGGTAAGCGAAGACCGTCGGTCTTCGTGCGGTATCCGGCGCCGTCATTTCCAGACGCCACCCCTGCTCGGTTAGGCGGTCGATGTCGCCCTGCAGGTCATCTGTCCAGTAGGCGAAGTGGTGGAGCGTGGGGCCGGTGGTCGCCCAGATGGTGCCGGGCCGCCCTTCGATGAGGTCGATGTGGATGGGCCCCTCGCGCGAGACGCACGACGTCGGTCGCGGCTGAACCGTGCCGTCGACGGCGTGCAGCGAGCCCGGGCCCGCCGTCGGTGTCGTCCACGTGACGCCGAGGGCTGCGGCAATCTCGTGCATCGACGTGCTGAGATCGTTCGTCGTGATGCCGATGTGGAACGGAACCGCTTCCATGGTCCTCCCTCGGCCCGCTCAGGGCGGGTAGGCCTCGGGCGTCAGACCGAGTGCCTGCTTGGCATACGTCCTCACACGCATTCGGGTGCGAAGGGCCTCAATGGCGTCCCCGAATGCTTCTGGTGCGGCGGGCTCCAGTGCCCGGGGAGTCTAGAGCCCGGGCGGCGATCACGATCCGGTGAGACAAGGTTCACCTTGCATCACTGTTCACCTTGCATCGCTCCTTGGAACGCGAAGCCCGATCCGGCTCACGAGCGAACCGCCAGCCCGACTAGCAAGGGGGCCCTTGCGGGAATTAGTGTCGGGCTGCATTCTTGGGGGAGGGACCATTGTGCCCGAGACATCCACCTTCGACCACCTCTCGCCCGACGTCGCCGGTCCTCGGTACTGGGATGCCGTACGGGAGCTTCAACGGCGCGGCCCGCTGACGTGGGTCGAAAGCAGCGGCGGCTACTGGGCTGCCACGGGATACGACGTCGTGCTCCAGATCGTCCAGGACTGGCAGACCTTCACCTCCACCCAGGGCGTCTCCATCACGCGTCCGGGGTTCGATGCCATGCCCCGGTTGGTTCCCATCGAGCTGGATCCCCCCAGACAGCGCGTCTACCGCAAGCAGGTCAACCCATACCTGACGATCGGGGCTCTCGCCGATCTCGAGGAGCCGATCCGGTCGGTCGCCGACGAGCTCATCGACACGTTCATCGACCGGGGCCGCTGTGATATCGCCGTCGACTTCGCCCGCAAGCTTCCGGGTACCGTGCTGTTCCGACTGCTGTTCCATGCAGGCGACGCGGACTTTCGTCTGGCTGAGCCGGCAGCTCGGATCCTGAGCTTCGAATCCGACCCCGAGAAAACTACGGCGGCGGCCGTCACTCTCCGCGCCTGGGCGGCGTCGATCTTCGAGTCACGCTCGAACCAACCGAAGATCGACGATGTGGTCGACGCAGTCATGCGTCTCAATGACACCGGGGAGACCTTCGTCGACCACGAACTGATGTCGGGGCTGCAGCTGCTCGTCCAAGGCGGGATCGGCACGTCGGCGAGCGCGATCGCAGCGAGCATACGCATCCTGGCTGAGCGACCGGAACTCCAAGAGCGGGTCCGGAACAACCTCTCGCTCGTAGCCGCCCTGGTCGAGGAATGCCTGCGGCTCGAGCCGCCACTTCCCCTCATGTTCCGTACCGCCCGGCGCGACGTCGAGATCGGCGGCACGCGAGTCAGGGAAGGCGAAAAGGTGGGAGTGTTCTTCGGTGCCGCCAACCGCGATCCGGAGGTCTTCGAGCAGCCCGACGAGATACGTCTCGAACGTCCGCACAACCGACATCTGACCTTCGGTGCCGGCCCGCACCGGTGCATCGGATCAAATCTGGCCCGGCTCCAGATCACGGTTGCGGTCACCCGTCTGCTGGAGCGGCTGGGTCCGTTCTGGATCCCGCAGGGTGGCGAGGTCGAATACTTCACGCTCCAAGCGCGTGGACCGTCATCAGTTCCGTTGGAGTTCATGCCGCGCTCCTGACGCGGTAGGACCCTCTAGGGCTAGTTCTTGTCGGGCACCTCGCTTCTCCGGGCCCGCCGTCTGGTGATGTGTACGAGAGTTCGAAGGAACTGGTCCTGCCCGACGCCGTTGAACGGGCGGCCTTGCATGAGCGAGAAGAGGTGGTAGCCACCGAGGGCCGCCATGGCGATGGCATCCTCCGCCTCCGCCTCTTTCGGGGTTCCCTTGACCGGCCGGTGGACAGCTGCCCAGATAGCTTCCCGCAGCTCGGGAGCCCGGTCGCCCTCATTCAACATGAGGCGGAACAGCCGGTCGAAGCGGCGGAAATCGCGGAGCATCTGCTCGTAAATCTGCATCCGCCGTTCCACCGGATCGGCCACTTTGGGGAGCGCAGCCCGCGCTTCTTCCATCTCGGCTCGGCAGCGGCTCATCTCCCGCTCCACGGCCGCTTGGAGCAGGGCTTCCTTCGAGGAGAAGTGTCTGTAGAGGCTGCCGGTGCCGGCCGCCAGCCCGACGCGCCTTTCGACCTCGCTGATGGTGGCACCCGCGAAGCCTTGTTCGGCGAAGACGTCGAGCGCAGCGTCAAGGATGCGCTCACGCGTCTTTGGCCGGATCGACGGCTTCGTGGCCACCGCCACAGACTAGACAGGCCGCGAAGTTGCCCACTACGCCGTTATCGAGTCCATGACCGGGACCCGCTTCGTCCACGACACCGGTACGAACTGCTTGCGCTCGGACAGTACCCATCCACGCTTGTCGAGCCTTCGCGATTCTCAAGAGCTACCGGCTGCGCTTCAGACCGTCAGGACTTTCGCGGTCCCATTGGCAACTCTGGCGGTGAGCCTGGGACTCGTTGTCGGCCTGGCATTTCTGGGGACTTACGGCAAGTCGAGTACTTGGACAAACAACCCTCCTTGGAGTGCTGAGCACCATTGGAGTGAGCGAACTGGTTCGTCGCAGCCCGACCCTGAGCTTCTCCGATATTGATGCCGAAGTTAGGTCCGTTATTGTGGTCACACTGTGATTCGGAGGTGACCATGCCCAAAACTATTGTCGATTTTCCTGTCTTCGACGCTGACAACCACATGTACGAGACGACCGACGCCTTTACAAAGTTCCTTCCGTCGGAGTACGAGGGTTTGATCAAGTACGTGAAAGTCAACGGGCGCGACAAGATCGCCGTGCGGAATGTCATCTCCGAGTACATCCCGAACCCGACCTTCAACGTGGTGGCTCGGCCGGGAGCTTGGGAGGAGTACTTCAAGCATGGCAACCCGGAGGGGAAGTCCACCCGGGAGCTGATGGGCGAGCCGTTGCACTCGCCTGACGCTTTCTTCGCACCAGAACCTCGCCTCGTCCTCATGGAGAAGCTCGGTATAGACCGTGCGATCATGTGGCCGACGCTGGCAAGTTTGCTGGAGGACCGGTTGCGTATGGATCCGAAGGCGACTCATGTCGTCGTGCACGCGTTGAACCAGTGGATGCACGATCACTGGTCCTTCAACTACCAGGGCCGCATCTTTGCCACACCGGTCATCACGCTGCCGATCGTGAGCGAGGCCATCAGGGAACTGGAGTGGGTTGCGGAGCGGGGGGCGAAGATCATCCTCATCAGGCCCGCGCCTGTTCCGGGCTATGAGGGGTTCCGGTCGTTCGCGCTAGCGGAGTTCGACCCCTTCTGGAAGAAGGTCGTGGAACTGGACGTTACCGTCGGTCTCCATTCGTCCGACGATGGGTTGACCCGTTACTACAACCTCTGGGAGGGCAAACCCGACGGAGAGCACCTCCCCTTCTCCGGACCGTCGGCCTTTCTCGACATCATGCACACGCAGGGCAGAGGCATCTTCGACACCATCGCCTCGTTGATCGGACACGGGCTCCTCTCCCGGTTCCCGACCTTGAGGATTCTGCCCGTCGAGAACGGCTCGGGCTGGGTGCGTCCACTCGTAGAAGCACTGGGTACCTCGTACGCGCACAACCCCAGGCTTTACGCCGAGGATCCGCTTATGGTGCTCAAGCGCAACGTGTGGATCCATCCCTTCCACGAGGAAGACCCTCGAGGTCTCATCGAGCTGATGGGGGCTGACCGGGTCGTCTTCGGGTCCGACTACCCGCATGCCGAGGGAATGTCCGACCCGCTCTCGTACGTCGACGAGCTCGAAGGCTTGCCAAGAGAAGATATCGCCCGCGTAATGGGCGGTAACCTCGCCGAGGTGATGAAGGTACCGTTCGCGGCCTGATCGGTACTGGCGACGCAACTCAGTTCTGCATCGGCTAACGGCTCGCCACCAGCGCGGTCGCAGTCGCGGAATGGTTTTTACGGTGCTTCACGCCGCCCGCCCCCGTTGACGGGTTGCTGCCATTCGATCACGCGAGGTCTGGCTCCCCGCAGTGAGGCGCAATCGCCGCACGTGCCCGATGGCCAAGATCGACGGCAGCATGCCAATCGGTTCCCGTGGGATAGATGGGGGCGCCGATCACGAAGTGAAGCCGCCCGCGGCGCACCAGGCGGCTTCCAGGACGGACCATGGCCCTAGTGCCACTGATGGCTATCGGTACAACGGGACAGCCAACGCCAGCGGCGACAACGAATGCCCCCTGGCGGAATCGTCGTAATCCCGGCGAGGGGGAGAGCCCCCCTTCGGGAAAGAACACCAGCGGAGCGCCGTTGCGTACCAGGTCGGCCAGCCAGGAGGTTTCGGTCCTCGCGTTGGCGTGTTTGGTCCGTTCGACGAACTGGACGCCGAGGCGCTTGAGGAAGAACCCCGTCAGCAGCTTGGTAGCGAACAGTTCGCCTGCGACGAAGGTGACTCGGGCGGGCAGGACCGCAGCGAGCGCGAACGAGTCGAGGTAGCTGGCGTGGTTGGCCACCACCACGAACGTTGTCGGAACGGTCAGGTACTGTTCGCCGTCGATGATCAGGGGCGTGCCGGTCATGCGGACGAGAGCCCGAGCCGCTCGGTAGGCGGTGGCCCTTCTCCGCTGTTGGCCGGGCAGGATCGTCACAGCAAGGAGGGCGGGGGCTCCGAGGAGGCCGAGCAAGAGCCATCCGTAGGCGGCGAAACCGAGGATGGCCAGGCCGCCAGCGGCCCGTCGCACACTCGGCCGTGCACCCCGCCAGGTGAACCGCACGAGTTGCCACGCCACCGGCCGGCCAGCCGGCTTAAGACGACCACGCTGGTAGAGGTCACGAGTCGCAGCCCGTCGGATCTTCCCGCTCGATGTCTTGAGCACCGCCCCCGGCGGTGTGATCACGATCTCGTCGGGAGCCGCCCCCAGGAGATCGGTGCATAGGCCGATGACGCCGGACCGGATGTCGGCCAGCGTCGCCGGGTCGGTCGCACGGCTCTCGGCGACGACCACCAGGCGTTCGGTCCCAGTGCTCGGATCCTGGACACCGAAGGCGGCGACGCAGCCCTTGCGAACGTCCTCCAGCTCTCCGATCGCCTCTTCGAGCCCCTCGGGGTGGAGATTCTGGCCGGCACGGACCACGAGATCCTTGATCCTGCCGGTGACGAAGATCTCACCATCGGCGAGGTAGCCAAGGTCACCGGTGTCGATCCAGTCACCGTCGTAGAGCTCACTCGTGGCAGCAGGGTTACGGAAATAGCCGGTAGTCATAGAAGGCCCACGGAACTCGACACGGCCCTCGCGGCGCTCGGGCAGGGGGTTACCGGTGGCGTCGACGACGCGGATCTCATAGCCCGGTAGGGCCATCCCGCAGGAGACCTGTTCGAGCACGTCTGTAGAGCCCACCGAGGGTGCCGCTTTGCCGGACTTCATGAATGGCCCCTGCTCGATCCGGTCGACCCGTACTCTCCGGCCGATCGGCGGGAATGCGAGTCCCAATCCGGCCTCGGCGAGGCCGTAGACCGGGGTCATGGCCTCGGGCCTCAGGCCGTAGGCGGCGAAGCGTTCTGCGAAGCGCGAGAGCGTCTTCGGGCTGACCGGTTCTGCACCGTTCATGGCGATGCGCCAGGAGCTCAGGTCCAGGCCTTCCACCTCGGCAGCGTCGATCCTGCGGCTGCACAGCTCGTAAGCGAAGTTGGGGGCAGCGGACACGGTCCCACCGTGATCATGGATGGCCCACAGCCACCGTGATGGTCTGGACAGGAACGCCTGCGGTGTCATCACGACGGCGACCATGCCGTAGTAGAGCGACGTCAGCCATGCGCCGATAAGCCCCATGTCGTGGTACAAGGGGAGCCAGCTCACAAACACGTCCGGGCTGTCGACCCTTGCCGCGGCACCCATGGCTTCGATGTTGGCCAGCAGGTTCGCGTGCGTGAGCACCACTCCCTTGGGGTTGTCGGTGCTACCCGACGTGTACTGCAGGAGCGCGGTGTCGTCGGGGCGGACCCGGGCCTGGGTGGCCCACCCGGACTCTGGACCGGTGGCCGCATCGAGCTCCCCGACGATGACGATCTTGTTCAGGCTGGCGACCTGAGCGCGTACGAGTCGGGCGAGCTGACGGGCCTCGGGAATCGTGACAAGGACACTCACCTGGGCGCTGCCAAGGATGCCGACCTGGCGCAAGAGGTGCTCTTCGAGCTGCGAGGGCCGGGCCGGCGGATATATGGGTACTGGCACGGCCCCCGTGAGCAGGATCCCGGCGAAGATGGCGAAATACTCGTCGCTCGTCGGCAGCATCAACGCGACCCGGTCGCCAGCCACCACCCCGTAACCAGCCAAGGCGCTGGCTACGCCACGGGCACGCTGGTCGAGTTCGCCGTAGGACATCTGGCCATAGGCCATTTCGTCATACTCGGCCCCTGCCCCTGCCCCTGCCCCTGCCCCTGCCCCTGCCCCTGCCCCTGCCCCTGCCCCTGCTAGGGCGAGGCGTTCGCTCTCAGCACCGGCTCGGCCCCGGGCGCCGCCCTTGGCCATGCCTTGCGTGTCCGGATGGGTGTGCGCCTCGCCGAGGAGCCTCAAATGACAGCGGTGCGGGTGAACCTTCACGTGCCAGTCGAGCGCTTCCACCAGGGTGGCAACCTCTCTGGGACCGGGATGGCCGGCGGCGGGTCCAGCTGCGGTGTCGTCGGTCACGACGGCGTGAGGTGGTGGCAGGCGTCGTGTCGTGCCGTGGCGTGGCGTGGCACGTCGCAGGGCCTCGAGCAGGTCGCGAGGTGTCTCGGCAGTGGCCGTCACCGCCGTTGGCAGGTCGACATCGAAGAGGTGGTCGAGATGCTCGATGAGCTCGAGCAGGCCGAGGCTGTCTATTCCGAGATCGTGATCAAGCCGGCTGTCCAGCCTGACCGGGCCAACACTCGAACGCGGGTATAGCTCGGTGAGCAGGTCTGCCACCGCCGCGAGTAGGACTGTTTCGTCGTCGGAGGCCGGTACCATCTATTCGCCCGCTACGACAGAGCCGGGTGCCACCAAGGCGTTTGGCGGCGGTACGTGCGTCGCGACAAACAGCCTTCGGTTCTGGCCTTCACTGTTCCAATCGTACTTGCGCTGATCGTTGTTGCGATCAACGTCGATCCCGACCACGTGCTAAAGCCGTGAATCGAACGAGGAGCAGGCCATGAGGATCGGCGGACTCATCAACGAGTACCGGCACCCCCCCATTCTGGAGGGCACTGTCTGACGTCGTACCGGTTGGAGGGTTGATTGCTCATTGCGGCGTTATCGGGGACCGTTGCCTGCAAAGCTGGCCCTTGTGGCAGCGCAACGGGAGCCGGTTGAGAGCATCAGCGCGGTAACGCTGCTGACCGTCGACATGGTTGAGGCCGTGGCCTTCTACAAAGCACTCGGCTTCCATCTGCTCTACGGAGGACACGAGGCGACCTTTACGAGTTTCCGGGTCGGCGCTGGCTATCTCAACCTTCAGCTCGACCCAGTCAGCTCTCACCGCTCTCATCGAAGGGCCGTCTGGGGTCGAGTCGTGTTGTGGGTCGACAACGTGGATGCGATGTACCGACGGGCTCTCACGGCCGGGTTCGAGCCGGAGACCTCGCCTGCCGACGCCCCGTGGGGTGAGCGCTACTTCCACATCCACGACCCAGACGGCCACGAGCTGAGCTTCGCCCGTCCCTTGGCCAGGTGAGGACTGCAGGTGACTTTCCCTCTGGGTTTCGCCGAGTACGTGGATCAATCAAGAAGTGTGTCCCGAGGCAGCATTCGACCCGCATAACGCCGAAGCCAAGAAGGAGGTCACTGCCCTCCTGGCGTGATTCAGCGCAGATGCACGTCGAGACAGGCCTCCGCCCGGCGGAGGGCATCTTCGACGACCTTGGCCGTGGGGCCACGGGCAAAGATGAACCCAAGGTAGCGATTGCCCTCAGGGAGAGGAATCACCGGGCGCCCCGGCGCGATGCTGATCTCGACACCGACGACTCCGTCGATGGCGAGGGCCCGCTCCTGGCCCGATACCTTGTCCAGAACCCCGGCCGATCGAATCGGGACCATCATCACCCCCGATGCATGGGGCTCGCGGACGAGGCCGTCCAATCCCAAACCGAGGGCGTGGCGGACGATGACCTCTTCGAGACTCACTCCGGCCCCGAACCGCAAGGCTCGGGCGCACAAGCCGCCGATGGAGCGAGCGGCGAGTTCAAGAATGGTGACGACACCGGCCGCGCCGATCCGCAGCTCGATGTGCACGGGTCCTTCCCGGAGCCCCAGTGCCGCGGCCGCTCGGGCCGCGGTGGCCTCGATATTGGCGATGATCGGGGGCGGTTGCCCCGACGGCGTGACGTAGATGGTCTCCTCGAAGAAGGGGCCGTCCATTGGATCGGGCTTGTCGAACACCGCGAGCACTTCCAAGCGCCCTCCGACGAGTAGGCCCTCGACCGCCACCTCGGCTCCGGGCACGAAGCGCTCCACGAGCAGGGGCTCTTGACAATCCCCCAAGATGGCTCGGATGCGGACGCCCGCCGCGGCGGCTTGGGTCGCGTTGTCGACCCGGATGACGCCCTGGCTCCCCGAGCGAGAGACCGGTTTCACAACGCACGGATATCCGACCTCGCTCGCTGCCAAGACGAGGTCTACGTCTCGAGCGACGATTCGGTAGACGGGCTGGGGGACCGAGGCAGCGGCCAGGCGGTTCCGCATGCGAGCCTTGTCCCTGGTGGCCGCGACGGCTTCCGGCGGGTTGTGGCGCAACCCCAGGCGCTCGGCTGCTGCGGCCGCGACCTCCAGCCCTTGATCATCGACGGCCAGGACAGCGTCGAGCGGTGTCCGCCGATCGAGGGCAACGATGGCCTCCACTGCGGCGTCGGCCGCATCCAAAGGCACGACCACCGCCCGATCGCCTAAGAACTCGGCCAGGGCCTGAGGATGCTCGGAGCCGACCACGACGTCAACACCCAGACGAGAGGCAGCGGCCAGGAAGTCGGTGGCCCGGTAGGTGCCGGTTGGTAGCAGCAGGAGGATCCGGGACACGGCCTTAGGATGGTATAGACGAACGCACCATGACCGATATCGATCCCAACGGCGTGCCCGTCCTGCGAGTGACCGACGCTGCACTGGCAATTGTCTTAGAGGCGCGCACCGGCGAGACACGCGAGGAGTCACTGGCCCTGTGGATCGAGATCAAGGGTTCGCTCGGGGGCGCCTACACCTACGACATGTACTTCCAGGCCGCCGCCGACGCCCGACCCGAAGATTGGTCCGACGAACAAGGCGGAATGGCGCTGGTCGTTTCGGCGAACAGCATCGAGAAGATGCGGGGGGCCGTCCTCGACGTCCATCAGGGCGGGATGGTCATCGAGAACCCCAACTATCCCCCGGCCCCGGCCGCCGCCAGCCCAGCGATGGCCGGTCCACCGGCCGACCTCAGTGGCGACGTGGCCCAGCGAGTCCTCCAGGTCCTCGAGCACCAGATCAACCCGAGCATTGCCGCCCACGGCGGCCGAGCCGACCTGGTGGCGGTGGAAGATGACTCCGCCTATCTCCGCTTGAGCGGAGGCTGCGCCGGCTGTGGGATGGCGGCGGTGACGCTCAGCCAGGGGATCGAAGTGGCGTTGCGCGAATCGGTTCCTGAGATCACTCGGGTGATCGACGTGACCGATCACGCGGCGGGAACCAACCCGTACTACGAGGCGGCCAAGAAGTAATTCCTAAGCGCCGACGAGACGAATTGAAACCCTCCTCGTTGCGGCTGGCCGATCCCGAGACGTCACCAGCGTCGCGGGTCAGGACACCCATGCAGTCTTGTTGAGCCATCTGCAGGTTAGGCCCGACGTTGTGAGACTTCCGAGTCCGGCGGTGGGACTCTCAGGCGTCGTCGTCGGCGTCGCCACGGCGTCCGTGCTTCCAGTAGCCGCGCACCGAGGCCTGGGCGCGGGGCAGCCCTCTGTCCTCGAAGAGGTGGTGGCGGATGCGCTGCACCGCCGAGGCCTCGCCGGCCACCCACACCTGGGTGCCAGGAGCAAGGTCCGCGCCACGGACGCTGGCCACAAGCGCGTGGCCCGGAGATGCGCCGGGCGGTAGGTCACACCACTCGACGGTCGCGCGTGGATGGTCGGGCAGCGCCAGCCGTGCCCCAGGCTGGGCGACCTCGATGTGCACTTGCACCGGCGTCTGAGTGGGCAGGGCCTCGAGCAGCTGGCTGATGGCGGGGATCGCGGTCTCGTCACCGGCCAGGAGGAAGGCGGGCGCGTCGCGGTTGATGGCGTAACCGCGGCTAGGACCTGAGATCGCCGCCGGGTCGCCGAGCTCGGCCGCCTCCACCCACCCGGACGCGACCCCGCCGCTGTGGATGACGATGTCAAGATCGAGCTCTAGGGTCTCGGGGTCGAAGCCGCGCGGCGTGAAGGTCCGGATCGCGGGCCTTCGCCCGTCGGGCATGAGGAACTCGTTGCCTTTCCAGCTCGGCACGATGAGCTCTGGCGCACCCGGAGATGGGAGTAACAGCCGCACGCTCGCTGCCGGACGCTCGACGATCAGACCCGCGAGATCGGGGCCAGCCAACGTGGCCCGGATCATGTGGGGGCTCAAATGCTCGACGCGGCGCACGGCCACGCGGCGAAACCGCGGTGGTTCACGCCGGGCGCGCACGGTGGTCGAGTTCCGCTCAGAGCGGCTCATTGCGACCAGCGTCTCATCTCTTGGTTCTGCATACGAGAAGCGCGCAAGAACACGGTAGATGGTGGCGATGCCCCCAACGGCACCTATGGATGCCTAAACATCATCCGGTCTCCTGGCCGGGGACCCGGTGTGGCTGAATGTTTGCGGGGTCAGTGAGCCGAGCCGCACATTTCGAGTCCTCTATCGCCCGAACGCTCTGCAACCTCAAGGACGCGTTCTCGGGCGTGGAGCCGACATCCTGGCTACGTGCCGTAGGGGCGGGTGAGAACCTCCATGTTGTGCCCAGAGGGATCCTCGAAATAGAAGCCCCGGCCGTGGCCGTTGACGACGCTCTCTTGGCTGTGGCCAGGATCGGCCCAGTACCGCAGTCCCCGCTCCTGCACCCGAGCGAAGATGGAGTCGAACTCCTCCTCGCTGATGAGGAACGCATAGTGGCCAGGCTCGAAGGATGTCCGGTTGTCATAGTCCAGGCTGACCCCGTTGGCCGTCTCGACGCACACGAAGTGACCGAAGGGTTTGGGGGGCGCGAGACCGAGGAGATCGGCTAAGAACTCGGCCGACGCCTTCTTGTCGCGACTCGGGATAATGGTGTGGTTGAGCTCAACCGCCATGTCGTTACCTCCATTGCCGGCTTCGTTCGGACCCGCTCCAGTATCACGCATTGCGCGCCGGCCATCCGGAGGCAGGTGGCTGAGTGCATATCAGCCAGAGCCCGACTTCGAGTCGCCGCTCGGCGGCACTCCCCCAAACCGATAGCAGTCCACCACGGCCAAGGGCAGCATCGCGCTCGATATGGATCCGTCGGGGCGCGTGGGGGGCACGGGCCGAACGACCTTGGGTTCGGAGTCGATGTCCTTTCGGCCCGCTGGCACTCGACCACCCCCACTTTGAGGACCGACCGATCGAACGGCAACGAGCCGCGACGGCCGCGATCGAGCCGAGCCGAGGTAACCTGCCACGTCCGTCGTGCCGGCGTTGGGTGCGGCGGCCGGGTCCTGCGCAACGGCCGCTCGTGAACCGAGTCAGGGTCGGAAGGCAGCAGCTCTCAGCGGGTGAGGCCGTGTGCCGTAGCCAACCTGGCCGCCGCACCGAGCGCCGTGCCCGATGCGGCCGGCCAGCGCCAAGGACGACATCCAAGGGGGACCCATGCTTATCGTGGCAGGACATTTCGATGTGGATCCGGCCCGGCGCGACGAGTTCATCGCCGATCGGGTGGAGATCATGCAGGCGTCACGGGCCGAGGCCGGGTGCATCACGCTACGCGTTCAGCGCCGACCCGATCGAGCCTGGCCGGGTGCTGCTGTTCGAACGCTGGGAGAGCAAGGCGGCGCTGGCCACCCACCTCGAGGGGCTCCGATCGGCGCCCGCGCCCGCCCAGCGACATCCAAATTCTCGGCGCCGAGATCCAGCAGTACGAGATCGGCGAGGTGGGTGCCGTCGGCAGTTGAGGTCGGCCGGGACCGCGACCCGCACAGATCGACCGAGTCCAAGGAGGGTCACGCGTGGGGACCGTTAGGCTCCCGATGATGTCTTCGGCTGAGCCCGTCCGTGACTGACCGAGGCGACGGCGGAGCCCTATCTCTCCTTGTACCGCCGGTTCCGCCCGGCCAAGCTGTCCGAGCTCCGCGGCCAACCCCACGTGGTCCAGGCGCTCCGGGGGGCCGTCGCCGAGGGCCGGGTGGCCCACGCCTACCTGTTCAGCGGGCCCCGGGGCACCGGCAAGACCTCGGCTGCCCGAGTGCTGGCCAAGGCGCTCAACTGCGCCGCCCCGAACGACGGCGAGCCCTGCGGCGTGTGCGACTCGTGCGTGGCGATCGCCGCCGGGACCTCGATGGACGTCCGTGAGCTCGACGCCGCCTCGAACAACGGGGTCGACGCCATGCGTGACCTGGTCTCCCACGCGGCGCTGGCCACCCCGGGCACGCTGGAAGCTCTACATCGTCGACGAGGTCCACATGCTCTCGACGGCCGCCGCCAACGCACTCTTGAAGACGCTCGAGGAGCCCCCCTCCCACGTGGTCTTCGTCCTCGCGACGACCGACCCCCAGAAGGTCCCGCACACCGTCCGGAGCCGGACCCAGCACTACGAGTTCCGGCTCCTCGGAGCCGACACGCTGGGCGAGCTCTTGTCGTGGGTTCGCGACCAGGCCGGGCTCGACCTCGACGACGAGGCGCTGGCGCTGGCCGTGCGGCGGGGTCGGGGCTCGGCCCGCGACGCGCTGTCGGCGCTCGACCAGATGGCCTCGTCGGGCTCGGCCGACGGTGTGCGGCCGGAGCTGGCCGAGCTGCTCGACGCGCTGTGCGACGAGGACGCCGGCCGGTGCTCGTCGTCGGTGGCCTCCCTGGTCGAGACGGGCTGGAGCCCCCAGCAGCTGGCGTCCGAGGTGGTCGACGACCTCCGGCAGGCCTTCCTGCTGGCCCTGGCCCCGGAGCTGGCCTCGGCCAGCGGGTCCGAGCGCGACCGGTTGGCCTCCCAGGCCGAGCGGTTCGGCCTGGCCCGGCTGGTGCGGACGATGGAGGCGCTCGGCCTTGCCCAGGTCGACATGCGCGAGGCGCCCGACGCCCGTGTCGTCTTGGAGGTCACCCTGATCCGGCTGGTTCGCGCCGATCTCGACAGTGCCCCCGACGCGCTGGCCGAGCGACTGACGCGGCTCGAGCAGACCGTGGCGTCTCGCGAGTCGATGCTCCGGCGCGATCGCGAACCCGGGGCCGACAACGGCCCCCGACCCGAGCCAGGCGAGAGTCGCCCGGTGTCCGAAGACCCGCGTACCCGTCCGACCATCGGCGCGGTGCGCCGCCAGCGGGCCGAGCAGACCGCCCGGACCGAGGCTCGCCCCGTGGCGCCGGCCCCGGCGCCGGCCCCGGCGACCGAGGCACCGAGAGCGGCGGTCACGGCGGCGATCGAGGACACCGTGGGGGGTCATCCGCCCGATCGCGACACCCTGGTCGAGACCTGGGGAGACCAGCTCTTTCGTTCGCTTCCGGCCCGCGCCAAGGCGCTCTACAGCTCGGGCCGCTTCATCTCGGTCGAGGGATCGACGGCCGTGTTCGCACTGCCCGGCGCGGGCTACCTGCGCCGCTGCGAGGAGGTCCGGCCCCTGGTGGAGCAGGCGCTGACGACGCACTTCGGCACCCCCTTGTCGCTCCGGCTGGTCGTCGACGAACCCGGGGAGGCGGACGCGGCACGCCTCGGCCTCCCGGAGAACCCACGCGGCGGGCGCAGACCCGGCCGATCTCGGCGACGATGACTTCGATCCCGAGGATCCCGGGGAGCCGCTCGAGGTCGAGTCGCTCGTCCACTCCCGGCTCCTCGAGGCGTTCCCCGGCGCCGAGGAGGTCCCGGGCTAGATGTACACCGGTCCGCTTCGTTCGCTGATCGACGAGCTCGGGCGGCTGCCCGGGCATCGGCCCGAAGTCGGCCCAGCGGATCGCGTTCTATCTGCTGAAGGTGCCCGAACGAGGACGCGATGCGGCTGTCCGACGCCATCGTCTCGGTGAAGGAGCGCACCACGCTGTGCGAACGGTGCTTCAACGTCGCCGAGCGTGGTTCGCTGTGCGAGATCTGCGACGACGAGACGCCGCGACGGCTCCGTCGTGTGCGTCGTCGAGGATCCCCAGGCGCATCGCGGCGTTCGAGCGGACCAAGGAGTTCCGTGGCCGCTACCACGTGCTGCAGGGGGCCCTCAACCCGCTCGAGGGGATCGGACCCGAGCAGCTACGGGTCGAAGAGCTCGTGTCGCGGATCGACACCGAGGGGATCACCGAGATCGTGCTGTGCACCAACCCCAACCTGGAGGGCGAGGCGACGGCCATGTACCTGGCCCGTCGCCTGTCGGGGCTGGCCGGTCCGGGTGACCCGGCTGGCCAGCGGGCTGCCGGTCGGCGGCGACCTCGAGTACGCGGACGAGATGACCCTCGGCCGGGCCCTCGAGGGCCGGCGCGAGCTACTCGGCTAGGCCATGGCGAGCGGTCGCTCCCTGTGGCTGCTCCGGCACGCCAAGACGGTTCGCCGACCCGCCGGTCGGCGGCGGGCGACCACGAGCGCACGCTCGCGCCGCGGGGCCGGCGCGACGCCGACGCCCTCGGGCCAGCGGCTCGGCGACGACGGCGACCACCTGGGCCTGAGCCACGACGTGATGCCCGGGCTCGTCTTGTGCTCGACGGCCGCCCGGACCGTCGAGACCACCGAGCGGGTGCTGGCCGAGCTTGGCCGAGCCGCCGCCGGTGAGCTATCTGCGCTCCCTCTACGACGCGTCGCCCGAGGAGGTGCTCGAGCAGGTGCTCGACGGTCGACGACGACATCGCCTCGGTCATGGTCGTCGGCCACAACCCGACGTTCGAGGCCCTGGTGGCGGCACTGCCCGAGTCGCCCGATCCCGTCGCTCTCGGGCGGCTTCGCGCACCTGCGGGCTGGCCGTGTTCGACCTCGCCGGTCGCCCGGTGGGACGAGATCGCGCCGCGGATCGCGACGGTGTTCGGGGTCTTCCTCCCGCCGTTTTGAGCGGTCCGGCGGGACCGTCGGTCAGCGGATCGAACGGACGATCAGGGCGTCGCCCTGGCCGCCGCCGCCGCAGAGCGCCACCGCGGCGAGGCCGGCCGCCGCGCCGGCGCAGCTCGAGCAGGGCGCGTGAGCGCGAGGCGGGTCCCCGACATGCCCGACCGGGTGGCCGAGGGCGATGGCCCCGCCGTTCACGTTCAGCTTGTCCTCGGCGATGCCGAGCTGGTCCGCCGAGGCCAGCCCGACCGCCGCGAAGGCCTCGTTGATCTCGAACAGGTCGATGTCGTCGAGGTCCACGCCGGCCCGCTTGGCCGCCTTGACGATCGCGTTGGCCGGCTGCAGGAGCAGCGAGGGGTCGGGGCCGGCCACCTGCCCGTAGGCGACGAACTCGCCGAGCGGGGTGATCCCGAGCTCGGCCGCCTTGGCCGCCGACGTCACGATGACCGCCGCGCCACCGTCGGAGATCTGCGACGCGTTGCCGGCGGTGATGGTGCCCTCCTTGTCGAAGGCCGGGCGCAGCGCCGCCCAGCGACTCGGTGGTCGTCCCGGGGCGCACCCCTTCGTCGGTGTCGACGAGGATCGGGTTCGCCGCGGCGCTGGGGGACCTCGACGGCGACGATCTCCTCGGCGAAGCGGCCCTCCTTGGCCGCGGCCGCGGCCCGCTCGTGGGAGGCGGCGGCGAAGGCGTCCTGGCGCTCCCGGGAGACCTTGGCCGTCTCGTTGTTGTAGCGGTCGGTGGCCAGGCCCATCGCGCAGTGGTCGAACGCGCAGGTGAGCCCGTCGTGCATCATCGAGTCGACCAGCGTGCCGTCGCCCAGCCGGTAGCCGACGCGGGCGTCTGGGAGCAGGTGCGGGCGCCTGGCTCATCGACTCCATGCCGCCGGCCACCACGATCTCGGCGTCGCCGGCCGCGATCATCTGGTCGGCCAGGTAGATGGTGTTGAGGCCCGACAGGCAGACCTTGTTGACCGTCGTGGCCGGGACCGACATCGGGATGCCGGCCTTGGCGGCGGCCTGGCGGGCGGTGATCTGGCCCTGGCCGGCCAGGAGGACCTGGCCCATCAGGACGTAGTCGACCTGCTCGGGGGCGACCCCGGCCCGCCGAGGGCCTCGGCGATGGCGAAGCCCCCGAGCTCCATGGCGCTGAAGCCGGACAGCACGCCCGGAGAGCTTCCCGATCGGTGTCCGTGCTCCGGCGACGATGACCGATCCAGGCATGCGTTGACCTCCGTGACCGTTGGGCGGTGATCCATCCTAGGGCCCCGTCTATCGTCTCGGCTCATGGACGAGATCCTCCAGGCGGTGCTCGACGGTGCCCCCGGCGACGCGCTGGCGGCGCTCCCGATGCCCGAGTCGTACCGGGCGGCGTTCGTCCGACGCGACGAGGCCGACATGTTCGCCGGGATGGAGTCCGTCGGCCAAGGACCCGCGCAAGTCGCTCCACATCGGCGAGGTGGCCCTGCCCGAGCTGGCCCCCGACGAGGCGTACGTGGCCGTGATGGCCTCGGCGATCAACTTCAACACGGTGTGGACGTCGATCTTCGAGCCGCTGCCGACGTTCGGCTTCCTCGACCGGCTGGGCAAGGAGAGCCGCTGGGGCGCCCGCCACGCGCTCGACTACCACGTGGTCGGCTCCGACGCCGCCGGCGTCGTGCTCCGCACCGGCTCGGCGGTGCGCAACTGGGCGCCCGGCGACAAGGTCACCGTCCACTGCAACTACGTCGACGACCAGGACCCGAGCGCGCACGACGACTCGATGCTGGCGGCCAACCAGCGGATCTGGGGCTTCGAGTCCAACTTCGGCGGCCTGGCCGACATCGCGGTGGTGAAGGCCAACCAGCTGATGCCCAAGCCCCGCCACCTGACCTGGGAGGAGGCGGCGGTCAACGCGCTGTGCAACTCGACCGCCTACCGGATGCTCGTGTCGCACAACGGCGCCCCGATGCGCCAGGGCGACCGGGTGCTCGTCTGGGGCGCGACCGGCGGCCTCGGCAGCTTCGCGGTCCAGTACGTGCTGAACGGCGGCGGGACCCCGATCGGCGTGGTGTCCTCGCGCCGACAAGGTCGACGCTGCTCCACGACCTCGGCGTCGAGGCGGTGATCGACCGGCGAGGCGGCCGACTACCGGTTCTGGAAGGACGAGTCACACCCAGGACGAGTCGGAGTGGCGCCGGTTCGGCAAGGACGTCCGGGCACTCGTCGGCGACGACCCCGACATCGTCTTCGAGCACCCGGGCCGCTCGACCATGGGCGCGTCGGTGTTCGTGGCCAAGCGCGGCGGGACCGTCGTGACCTGCGCGGCGACCTCGGGCTACATGATCGAGTACGACAACCGGCACCTCTGGATGAAGCTGAAGACCATCAAGGGCTCGCACTTCGCCAACTACCGCGAGGCCTGGGACGCCAACCAGCTCGTCTGCGAGGGCAAGATCCTGCCGCCGCTGTCGGCCGTCTACCCGCTCGACCGAGGTCGGCGAGGCGGCCTACCAGGTCCACAAGAACCTGCACGAGGGCAAGATCGGCGTGCTCTGCCTGGCCCCGACGGAGGGTCTCGGGCATCGACGACCCCGAGCTGCGGGCCCGGGTCGGGGAGGACCGCATCACCCTGTTCCGGCGGCACGGGGCATGAGCGCACGGTCTCCGGCCGGCTCGGGGCCGCCGGCCTGTTCACCGAGGTCGACCACGTCGCCATCGCGGTGCGCGACCTCGACGCCGCGGTCGCCTGGTACGAGGAGGTCTTCGGGGCGCGGGTGGTGCACCGCGAGGTCGTCGAGAGCGACGGCGTCGAAGAGGCGCTGCTGGAGGTGGCCGACTCCTACGTCCAGCTGCTCACGCCGACCAGCGAGACCTCGACGGTGGCCAAGTTCCTCGCCCAGCGCGGCGAGGGGCTGCACCACGTCGGCCTTCCGGGTCGACGACTGCGCGACGGCGCTCGCAGGCGGCCCACGACGCCGGGGTGCGCACGATCGACCAGGCGCCGCGGCCCGGCTCGCGGGGCACCACCGTCGCGTTCTCGCACCCGAAGGCGGCCTTCGGGACGCTGATCGAGCTGGTCGAGGAGTAGCGCCGCCACCCGGTTGGGGTGCGCGCCAACGTTGGTAGCGTTGGCCGCCGTGGAGCACGACCAGCGGCTCGAAGATCTCCTGGCCAGGCGGGCCGAGGCGCTCAGCGCCGGCTCGCCGGCGGCCATCGAGCGTCACCACTCCCGGGGCAAGCTGACCGCCCGCGAGCGGATCGACTACCTGCTCGGACGACGGGTCCTTCCAGGAGCTCGACATGCTGGCCCGGCACCGGGCCCACGGCATGGGACTCGAGGACAAGCGCCCGTACACCGACGGGGTGGTCACCGGGTTCGGCACCATCGACGGCCGCCGGGTGTGCGTCTTCTCCCAGGACGCCACCGTCACCGGCGGGTCGACCGGCGAGGTGCACGGCGAGAAGATCCACAAGGTCATGGACCTCGCCACCTCGATCGGGGTGCCGATCATCGGCATCAACGACGGCGGCGGGGCCCGGCTCCAAGAAGGGCGTCGTCTCCCTCCACGCCTACGGCGGCATCTTCTTCCGCAACGTCGCAGGCCTCCGGGGTCATCCCCCAGATCAGCGTGATCCTCGGCTCGTGTGCCGGCGGCGCCGTCTACTCGCCGGCCATGACCGACTTCATCTTCATGGTCCAGGGCATCTCGAACATGTTCATCACCGGCCCCGACGTGGTGAAGACGGTGACCGGCGAGGAGGTGACCCTGGAGGAGCTGGGCGGTGCGATGAGCCACGCCACCAAGTCGGGCGTGGCCACCTTCGTCGCCCCCGACGAGAAGGCGTGCCTCGACGACGTCCGCTACCTGCTGTCCTTCCTCCCCTCCAACAACCTGGAGGACCCGCCGGTCGTCGTCATCGGGGACGACCCCGACCGCGAGACCCCCGAGCTCGTCGAGCTCATCCCGGCCTCGTCCAACCAGCCCTACGACATGACCAAGGTGATCGCGGCGGTCGTCGACGACGGCGAGTACTTCGAGGTCCACCCGCACTGGGCGATGTCGATCACCTGCGGCTTCGCCCGCATCGACGGCCGGGTGGTCGGCATCGTCGGCAACCAGCCGGCCATCCTGGCCGGGGTCCTCGACATCGACTCCTCGGAGAAGGCGGCCCGGTTCGTGCGGACCTGCGACGCCTTCAACATCCCGCTCGTCACCTTCGTCGACGTCCCCGGGTTCCTGCCGGGCACCGACCAGGAGTACGGGGGGATCATCCGCCACGGGGCCAAGCTGCTCTACGCCTACTGCGAGTCGACCGTGCCACGCATCCAGATCATCACGCGCAAGGCCTACGGCGGCGCGTACGTGGTCATGAACTCCAAGTCGATCGGGGCCGACCTCGCCTTCGCGTGGCCGTCGGCCGAGATCGCGGTCATGGGCCCGCAGGGCGCGGTCGAGATCCTCTACCGGCGCGACCTGGCCGACACCGCCGGACCCGGTGGCCCGGCGGGCCGAGCTGGTCGACGAGTACACCGAGCGCTACGCCAACCCCTACATCGCCGCCGAGCGCGGCTACGTCGACGACGTCATCTCGCCGGCCGAGACCCGCCGGGTCCTCGTGCGGAGCCTGGCCCTGCTCGCCTCCAAGCGCGAGGAGATGCCGCAGCGCAAGCACGGCAACGTCCCGCTGTGAGCGCCGACCCGAACCCGGATCCTCGGCCTGCGGCCCCGCCCGGAGATCGATCCGGCGGTGCTCACCGCCATCGCGTTGGCGGTGGAGAAGGTGTGGCCCCGGCCGGCCGGATCTCCCGAGTGGCGGGGCGGCAACGACGGCTGGCGGTTCAGCGGGCGCTGGTGGAACCAGCGGGTGTCGCTGCGCCGGGAACGACCGACCGCTGGGTTCTGAGCGCCCGAGACCGGACGGCTCAGCGCCGCCCGGCCCGGCGGCGCTCGACCAGCGCCACCAGGTCGTCCATGATCGTGGCGAACGCGAAGTCCTTGGGCGTGTAGACGGCCGCCACCCCCTTGCCGAGGAGGATCTCGGCGTCCTCGGGGGGGATGATCCCGCCCGACCACGACCGGGGCGTCGACCCGGCCGCGGCCATCCGGTCGAGCACCTCGGGCACCAGCTCGAGGTGGGAGCCCGAGAGGATGGACAGGCCGACGACGTCGACGTCCTCGTCGCGGGCGGCCGCCACGATCTGCTCGGGGGTCAGCCGGATGCCCTGGTAGATGACCTCGAAACCGGCGTCGCGGGCGGCCACGGCGATCTGCTCGGCGCCGTTGGAGTGGCCGTCGAGGCCGGGCTTGCCGACGAGCAGGCGGGGCGGCGAGCCGGTCGCGCTCGGCCAGGGCTCTGCGCCCGGGCGGCCGGCCGCGGCGAGCTCGCCGCCGTGGGTCCCCCGGGCGCCCGCCGACGCCGGTCGGGCCGCGGTACTCGCCGAAGACCTCCCGCAGCGCGGCCCCCCACTCGCCGGTGGTGCCGCCGGCCCGGGCCAGCGCGAGGGTCGGGGCCATCAGGTCGGCGTCCGGGTCCTCGGCGGCCCGGCGCAGGTCGTCGAGGGCCGCCGGCCGCGGCCGCCTGGTCGCGGCCGGCGCCGCCACGCCGCGACGTCGGCCTGCAGCTCGGACTCGACGGTCGGCTCGAGCTTCAGCACCGAGTCGAGCGGGAGCGGGGAGTCGGCGCGCTGTCGGTGAAGCAGTTGACCCCGACCACCATCTGCTCGCCGCTCTCGATGCGGGCGACCCGCTCGGCCTGGCTCCTGACCAGGCGCGTCTTCAGCTCCTCGACCGCCGAGAACGCGCCGCCCCGGTCGAGGACGTCGTCGAGCTCGTCGGTCGGCCGCCTCGATCAGCTCGTCGGTCTTGGCCTCCATCACGTGGGAGCCGTCGAAGATGTCGTCGTACTCGAGCAGGTCGGACTCGAAGGCCAGGATCTGCTGGATCCGCAGCGACCACTGCTGGTCCCATGGGCGGGGGAGGCCGAGGGCCTCGTTCCAGGCCGGGAGCTGGATGGCCCGGGCCCGGGCGTTCTTGGACAGGCGTGACCCCGAGGGTCTCGAGCACGATCCGGGGGATGTTGTTCTCCGGCTGGGCCTCGGTCAGGCCGAGCGAGTTCACCTGGACGCCGTAGCGGAAGCGGCGGAGCCGCTCGTCGCCGACGCCGTAGCGCTCCTTGCAGATGCGGTCCCACATCGCGCCGAACGCCCGCATCTTGGCCGTCTCCTCGACGAAGCGGACCCCGGAGTTCACGAAGAAGCTGATGCGCCCGACCACCTGGTCGAGCTCGTCGTCGGCGATCTTGCCCGAGTCGCCGCACGCCGTCGAGCACGTCGATGGCGTTGGCCAGCGCGTAGGCGACCTCCTGGACCGGGGTCGCCCCGGCCTCCTGGAGGTGGTAGCTGCACACGTTGATGGGGTTCCAGCTTCGGCACGTTGCGGACCGTGTAGGCGATCGTGTCGACGGTGAGCCGGAGGCTCGGGCCGGGCGGGAAGATGTAGGTGCCCCGGCTCAGGTACTCCTTCACGATGTCGTTCTGGGTGGTGCCCTGGAGCACCGCCGGGTCGACCCCCTGCTCCTCGGCGTTGGCGACGTAGAGCGCGAGCAGCCAGGCCGCGGTCGCGTTGATGGTCATCGAGGTGTTCATCTCGGCCACCGGGATGCCCGTCGAGCAGCTGGCGCATGTGGCCGAGGTGGGCGACCGGGACCCCGACCTTGCCGACCTCGCCGGCCGCCTCGGGGGCGTCGGGGTCGTAGCCGGTCTGGGTGGGCAGGTCGAAGGCGATCGAGAGCCCGGTCTGGCCGCGGGCGAGGTTGGTCCGGTAGAGCTCGTTGGAGGCCCGGGCGTTGGAGTGGCCCGAGTAGGTGCGCATCACCCACGGCTGGCTCGCGTCGGGGGGCTGCCGCGTCGTCGCTCATGTCACCACCTCCCCTGCGTCCGCGGTGGCCCGCCACCATTCTGGCCGACGGCCGCATCGCCGCCCGGCCACGGCAGCCTCAGCGGCGCTTGTACTCGTAGAACCCCTGGGCCGACTTCCGCCCGAGGTGGCCGGCGGCCACCATCCGGCGCAGCAGCGGGGCCGCCGCGTACTGCGGCTCCCGGTGCTCCTCGTAGAGGGCGTCGAGGATGGCCACCGAGGTGTCCAGGCCGACCAGGTCGAGGAGCGCAAAGGGTCCCATCGGGAAACCGCAGCCGCCGACCATGGCCGCGTCGATGTCCGTCCTTGGACGCGACGCCGCGCTCGAGCAGTCGCACGGCGTTGTTCAGGTAGGGGAAGAGGAGCGCGTTGACCACGAAGCCGGCCCGGTCCTCGACCTCGACCGGCTCCTTGCCGCACGCCTTGGCGAACTCGACGGCCGTCGGCGATCGTCTCCTCCGACGCCGTGATCGGGCGGACGATCTCGACCAGGCCCATGACGGTGGCCGGATTGAAGAAGTGGATGCCGCACACCTTGCTCGGGTCGCCCGGTGGCCATGGCCGAGGTCGACCACCGGGAGCGTCGAGGTGTTGGTGGCGAGCATCGTCTGCTTCGGTGCACACCCCGTGGAGCTCCTCGAACAGCTCGAGCTTCACCGCCAGGTCCTCGACCACCGACTCGATCACCAGGTCGACGTCGGCCAGGTCCTTCAGCTCGGTGGTGACCGAGATGCGCGACGAGGATCTCGTCGCGTTCGGCCTCGGTGCGGTTGCCCCGCTCGATCTGGCGGTCGAGCGATCGCCGAACCCCGGCGAGCACCGAGTCGGCGGCCGGCTGGCTCCGGCTCCGGACGATGACCTGGTGGCCCGCTGGCTGCGGCCACCTCGGCGATGCCGGTGCCCATGATCCCGGACCCGACGATGCCCACCTTGCTGATCGACATGGGGCTGATCGACATGGGGCGATGGTACTCGGCGGTTGCGGGACCATCACCGGTGTGGATGACCGACGGTCGATACCGCGTGCCAGAGTGAGGGCATGGCCGGCTCGCCCGGGACCCTCGCCTTGGTCGGCGGGGCCGAGTGGACCGATGGGTGCAGCTTCGACGAGGAGCTGCTCGCCGCGTCGGGCGGCGACCGAGGTCCTGGTGCTGCCGACCGCGGCCGCCTACGAGAAGCCCGAGCGGGTCGTGGTCGCGGCCGGGGAGTGGTTCTCGCGGCTGGGCGCCGAGGTCGAGGGCCTCATGGTCCTCAGCCGGTCCGACGCCGAGGACACCGGGGCGGCCGAGGTGGTCCGCCGGGCCCGTTCGTCTACCTCTCCGGCGGGCTCCTCGCTGCACCTGCGCTCGGTGCTCAAGGGCTCGGCGGTCTTCGGCGCCCTCCGGGACGCCTGGGATCGGGGCGCGGTCGTGGCCGGCGCCGGCGCCGGGGCGATGGCGCTGACCGACCCGATGGTCGACCCCCGGGGCGGGGCGCTCACCGTCGGGCTGGGGTTGATCGAGGGGGTGGCCGTGTTCACCCACTACGGCGACGTCGGCGAGGACGCCCACGGCGAGAAGCTCCACCGCTCGGTCATGCTCGCCCCCGAGGGGCTCCCGGTCGTCGGGCTCCCCGAGCGCACCGCGGTGATCCGCGACCCGACGGGGGCGTGGCGGAGCGCGGGTGTCGCCACGCCGTCGGTGTTCGTGAACGGGGCCGTGGCGCCAACCGGGCTCGACATCGTCTCGTCCTGAGGTCGGATCGTCTGGCCCGAGGGCCGCTCAGGGCCGACCGGATCGGTTCAGTCGGCCTCGTCGATGGTCACCGACTCCATGACCACCCGTTCCTTGGGCGTGCCCGACTGGGTCCCGACCGCGTCGATCGCCTGGACCACGTCACCGCCGGAGACCACCGCGCCGAAGAGCGAGTACTGGGGCGGCAGGCCGGCCCCGTCGGGCGCCCGTGATGATGAAGAACTGGCTGCCGTTGGTGTTCGGGCCCGGCGTTGGCCATGGCCAGCGAGCCGACCTGGTAGCGGCCCGGCTTGGGCAGCTCGTCGGCGAACTGGTAGCCGGGCCCGCCCCGGCCGGTCCCCTCGGGGTCGCCGCCCTGGATGACGAACCCCGGGATGATCCGGTGGAACACGATGCCGTCGAAGTAGTGGTAGCGGGCCAGGAACACGAAGTTGTTGACGGTCCTGGGCGCGGCGATCGGGTCGAGCGCGATGACGATCGTCCCCTTGGAGGTGACCATCGTCGCCGTGTAGCGCTTGTCGGCGTCGATGACCATCGGCGGCTCGGCGTCGAAGTGCTGGCGCTTCTCGCTCGAACCGTCGGGCGCCGGGGGATCGACTGGGCTCATCGGCTCAGGCCTCCTTGATCTTGACGGTCAGGATGCGGTGGTGCACCTTGGGCGTCCCCGTCTCGTCGGTGGACGCGGCTCCGTCCTTGTTGATCTTCTGGACGACGTTCATCCCCGAGGTCACCTGTCCGAACAGGACGTAGTCGGGCGGAAGCGACTCGCCTTCGGACCCGGTCACGATGAACCACTGGCTCCGTTGGTCGTGCGGGTTGGTGGTCGCGCGGTTCGAGTTGGCCATGGCCACCGCGCCCGAGCGGGTACTGGGGCGACGCCGTGGGTGGTCCGGACTCGGTGAACTCGTAGCCGGGTCCACCGGTTCCGGTCCCGGTCGGGTCACCGGTCTGGTCGACGAACCCCTGGACGACCCGGTGGAAGATGTTGCAGTTGAAGAAGCCCTTGCTCGGCCAGGAACACGAAGCTGTTCACCGCCGTCGGGGCTTCCTTCGGGTCGAGGCTGATCACGAAGGTGCCCACGTCGGTCTTGACCGTGGCGTCGTAGGTGGCCGTCGTCGAGATGGTGAGCGGCGGCGCCTTGGTGTACTGCTGGGTGTTCGCCCGGGTGGTGGTGTTGGTCGGACAGCCGGCCTTGGACCAGACCGCCTCGAGCTTGCCCTGGGCCGTGTCCGGGAATGTCGGCGGCGAGCTGTGCCGATTGGTGATCAGGTACACCGAGCCGATCACCGCCGCCGCGATGACCACGACCACCACCGAGCTGCGCACCCGACGCCGGCGCCTCTGCTGGCGGGCCAACGCCTCTCGACGGGCCTGGGCCGCCGGCGCGTCTGGCGCTCTCGTTTCTCGGTGGGCACGGGTCGACACCCTACCGGGCGCCGTGCTCGGTTCGGAATCGAGGCCGGCCCGATCGGGCGATCCGGGTGTTCGGGGCTACTAGCTTCGGCCCGGTGACGCTCCTGGTCCAGAAGTACGGAGGGACCTCGGTCGGCGACGCCGACCGGATCCGTGCCGTCGCCGAGCACGTGGCCAGGACCCGGCGCGACGGGAACGACGTCGTGGTGGTGGTGAGCGCGATGGGGAAGACCACCGACGACCTGATCCGGCTGGCCGGCGAGGTGAGCTCGACTCCGCCGCCTCGCGAGTACGACATGCTCGTCAGCGCAGGCGAGCGGGTCACGGCGCCACTCCTGTGCATGGCGCTGGCCGATTTCGGCGTCGCGGCGGTTTCCTTCACCGGAAGCCAGGCCGGCATCATCACGACCACCGAGCATGGCGCGGGCCAAGATCATCGAGGTCAAGGGGGACCGGCTCCGCGAGGCGCTCGCCGAGGGAATGGTGCCGGTCGTGGCCGGCTTCCAGGGCGTGTCCACCGACCGAGACGTCACCACGCTCGGGCGCGGCGGCTCGGACACGACCGCCGTCGCACTGGCGGCGGCCCTCGGTGCGTCGATCTGCGAGATCTACACGGACGTGACCGGCGTCTTCAGCGCCGACCCCCGCGTCGTGCCCGAGGCGCGCCGGCTGGCCAAGGTCAGCTTCGACGAGATGCTCGAGATCGCCGCAACCGGTGGTCGAGTGCTGATGCTGCGCTCGGTCGAGTTCGCCCGGCGCCACCATGTGACCCTGCATGTTCGGTCCAGCTTCACCTGGGAGCCCGGGACCATCGTGACCGAGGAGGATTCGACCATGGAACAGGCTGTCGTGACGGCCGTCACCCACGACACCTCCGAGGCCAAGGTCACGGTGACCCAGGTGCCGGACCGGCCCGGGGTGGCGGGGCGCCTGTTCCGCGCCGTTGGCCGACCGGTCGATCAATGTCGACATGATCGTGCAGAACACCTCGTCGCAAGGCACCACCGACATCTCCTTCACCGTGCCCAAGCTCGACCTCTCCGCCGCGGTCGAGGTGTGCAACGGGCTCTGCGAAGAGCTGGGGGCATCGGGGGTCACCTCCGACGACGACATCGCCCGGGTGTCGCTCATCGGCGCCGGAATGAAGACGCATCCGGGCGTCACCGCCTTGATGTTCGAGACCTTGGCCGCCGAAGGGATCAACATCGAGATGATCTCGACGTCGACGATCCGTATCTCATGCGTGGTCAGGGCCGAGGACGTCGAGCGGGCGGTCCGTGTACTGCATTCCGCCTTCGAGCTCGAATAGGTCGCCGGCGGCCCCGGTTCTGCCGAACCAATCGGTGCGACAGTGTCCAGGAAGCGAGACCAAACGGTCCACTGGTCTGGTTCCATCGGTGGAATGACCTCCATCGGTCGAATGAGGAGAGCGATGGCATCGAAGAAGTTGCCCGCATTCGTCATCGCCGTTGCCTGCGGGTCGTTAGCGCTCTCGGGGTGCTCCTCGGGCCAGATCCGACCTTCGGGGCCCGTGACCAAACCCGCTGGGTCGACCAGCGCGCCGTCAACGGCCCCCTCGTCCACGACGACACCGGTCACGGAGAATCTGACGGTCACCGCCGCGATGAGCGCCGCGCTCCTCCAGGCGGGAGCCGCGTTGAACAGCCTTCAGGCGTCGGACTACACCGGGTTGGCGCCGGGCGAGACGTACTACGCCTACGACGCGATGACCTCGACCTACTGGGCCGGGGCCGCCCTGGTGCCGAGCCCCTCTTCGATGCAGGCTCAGGTGTCGGTGCAAGACGACGGCAGTTATCTCCTCTTCAGCCGTTCGGCCAACGGCGCTTGGAAGGCCCAAGACGTCGGGGTCACCGGCATTGACGGGAGCGTCTGCCCCGTTGCGGTCCCCCCGGCGATCTTGGCGTTGTGGAACTGGGCACCGGGCACCTGCCGGGCCCCCAACTCTTAGCCCGACCCTCTTCGCTCCGATTCAGAGCCCGGCAACACGCCCGGGCACCAACCCGAGATCGTCGGGTGCCCGGGAGACCTTCCCCTAGGATCGGGTCGTGCGCGTCGGCGTTTTCGGTGCAACCGGGCAGGTCGGGACGGTGATGCGGTCGATCCTGGTCGAGCGCGCCTTCCCGGTCGACGACGTCCGGTTCTTCGCATCGGGTCGCTCGGCCGGCCGGCTGCTCCCGTGGGCCGACGGGGAGGTCGCCGTCGAGGACGCCGCCACCGCGGACTTCAACGGGATCGACATCGCGCTGTGCTCGACCGGGGCCACCGCGTCTCGTGAGATCGCCCCGCGTCTGGCCGCCGCCGGCGTCGTCGTCATCGACAACACCTCGGCTTGGCGCATGGACCCCGACGTTCCCCTGGTGGTCTCCGAGGTCAACCCGGAGGCGCTCCGGTCGATCCCGAAGGGGATCGTCGCGAACCCCAACTGCACCCTGATGGTCGCCATGCCGGCCATCAAGCCGCTCCACGACGCGGCGGGCCTGCGCAGGCTGGTGGTCTCCTCCTACCAGGCGGTGTCGGGCATGGGAAGGGCCGGGGTGTCCGAACTGGCCGACCAGCTGGCCAAGACCACCCAGTCGACCGAGGACCTGGTCTTCAACCCGAGCAGGGTCGACTTCCCCGAGCCGGCCATCTTCCCGGGCCCCATCGCCCACAACGTCCTGCCGTTGGCGGGCAGCCTGGTCGACGAGCACGGCGAGACGAGCGAGGAGCAGAAGTTTCGCAACGAGAGCCGAAAGATCCTCGATCTCCCGGGGTTGTCGGTCACCTGCACGTGCGTGCGGGTCCCGGTGTTCACCGGCCACTCGCTCTCCATGGTCGCCGAGTTCGCGCGGGACATCTCGCCCGAGCGGGCCGACGCGGTGCTGTCCGACGCCCCGGGTGTGCAGCTGTGCGACGTCCCCTCGCCGCTCTTGGCGGCCGGTGGCGACGTCTCGCTGGTCGGTCGGATCCGCCGGGCCGACGGCGCGCCCAACGCGCTGGCGCTGTTCGTATCGGGTGACAACCTGCGCAAGGGGGCGGCGCTCAACGCCGTCCAGATCGCCGAGGAGCTGCTCGAGCTTCGCTTCTAGCCGGCGGTTCAGTCCGGGCCCGAGGTGCCGGGCTCAGGGCCGCCGCCCACCAGGGCCGCCATCCGGCGGGCCAGGCTGACGGCGTGGTCGCCGAACCGCTCGTAGAAGCGGGCCACCATCGCGAGTTCGATGGCGACGGGCAGCGACATGGTGCCCGCGACGATCTCGGCGGTCAGCGTGACGTGGAGGTCGTCCATCTCGTCGTCGATGTCGTCGACGATGACGGCCCCCTCGGCGGAACGCTCCTCGAAGACCTCGGCGGTGGTGCGCCACAGGAGCGTCGCCACCTCGCCCATGCGCTCGACCAAGCCGCGGCTGCGCGCCGACATCTCGGCGCCCAGACCTCGGGCGGCGCGCCGAGCGATGTGCTCGGCGAGGTCGCCGTTGCGCTCCAGGTCGGCCAGCATGCGGAGCACCGCGACCAGCTCCCGTCGTTCCTCCAGCGAACCCTGTCCAGACACGAGACGGCCCTGCGCCAGCACGCCGATGTCGTGGGTCAGCTTGTCGACAACCTCGTCGCGCTGCACCAGCTCCTTGGCCGCCTCCCGGTCGCCGGCCAGCAGGGCGTGGGTGGCCCCGGCGATCCCCTCGCCCACCAGGGCGAAGGCCTGCACGAACAGCCGGTCGATCTCGACGAGGACCGAGCTCTCGAGGTCGCCGCCGCCTTCGGTCGGCCCCGGGACCGATCCGAGTGGGTCAGACGGCCGGCCCGAGCCGGCCTCCCCGAAGCCGCCGCTGTGAGTGCGACGGGTCGACCCGATACGGAAGACCATCTCGCTACGGTACCCGTCTTCGGTGCCTGTGGGTCCGAACACCCACCTCGATTCGGGCATGCCGACCGAGGCCAGGGACGGTCCCGTGTGCGGTCACACCCCCTCGTTACTGTGGCTTCGTGACCTCTGTGGGCCGGTTCGATCCGGCAGAAGTCCTCGTGGTGGACGATCGGCGTGTTGACGCCGGCTGGGGGTTGGCATGACCGTCGGGCTGCTGATCGGCCTCGTGGTGGGCCTGTGTGCGGGGATCGCGATCGGGCTCGTGCTGCGGGCGCGCAGTGGCGACGGCGCGGCCGCCGAAGCGAAGCTCGCTCAGGGTCGGCTGGCCGATTCGCAGGGCGCGCTCGGTCGGGTGAGCGCGCAGTGCGAGCAGGCCAGTGCCGCGCTGGCCCAGACACAGGCCGACAACGCCCGCCTCAGTGCGGAGCTCGACCAGGCGCGCCGGAGCGCGGCCGAGCGGACCCGGGCGTGGGAGGAGGATCGCGATCGCCTGGTCGGCACGTTCGCGCAGCTTTCCAACGAGGCGCTGCGCACGAACACCGAGCAGTTCCTGACCCTGGCCGACGCCCGGTTGAAGGAGACCCATGAGGCCGCGCGGGGTGATCTGGGCCAACGCCAGGAGGCCATCTCCCAGCTGCTGCAACCGGTCAAGGATCTCTTGGGCCGTTACGAGGCCGGCCTCCGCCAGATGGAGCTCGAGCGCAAGGGGGCCTACAGCGGGCTGACCGAGCAGGTGCAGCAGCTGGTGTCATCCCAGGACCAGTTGAAGAAGGAGACGCAGAACCTCGTCACCGCGCTGCGGGCGCCCCAGACCCGGGGTCGGTGGGGGGAGATGCAGCTGCGCCGGGTCGTCGAGATGGCCGGCATGGTGGCCCACTGCGACTTCGACGAGCAGGTGACGACCTCGGGCGAGGACGGGCGCCTCCGCCCCGACCTGGTCGTGCATCTTCCCGGCGGTGCCCACGTCGTCGTCGACGCGAAGGTGCCCCTCGATGCGTTCCTGCGTGCGACCGAGGCCGAGGACGATGCGACCCGACAGACTGCGCTCGTCGCCCACGCCCGCCAGCTGCGCACCCACATCGACCAGCTCTCCAAGAGGGAGTACTGGCGCCAGTTCGACCCCTCACCCGACTACGTGATCGCGTTCGTTCCCGGCGACCCGCTGCTCGACGCCGCCTTCGAGCAGGACGGCAGTCTGATCGAGCACGCCATGGCCAGCCGGGTGCTCATCACGACGCCGACCACGCTCATCGCGTTGCTGCGCGACCTTCGCCCAGGGTTGGCGCGACGAGGCGATGGCCGAGAACGCGCGGCTGGTCAAGGACCTCGGCACCGACCTCTACGACCGGCTCCGGGTGCTCGGCGGCCACTTCGCCAAGATGCATCGGAGCCTCACCAGCACCGTCGAGGCGTTCAACGACGCCGTGGGCTCGCTCGAGTCGCCGCGTCCTGGTCACCGCCCGTCGGTTCCCCGACCTCTCGGTCGTGGGCCACGACGCCAAGGAGGTGGCCGAGCTGCACCCGGTCACGTCGACGCCGAGGCTGCCCCAGGCGCCCGAGTTGGTCGAGGGACTCGGGGAGGGCGACGGACCGGTGGTTGCGAGGCCGGTGCTCGACGTCGTCAACGGAACCGCCGGGGCCAAGGAGCTGCCCGGCATCAGCGACGTCGGCTGAGCGCTCCCGCTGACCGGGCCACCGTCAGGACCTCGTCGATCGCCGCGTCGAGTTCGGCCCCCGCCAGCGATTCCTCCTCGGTCCCGTCGGCGCCGAGGTAGGTGACGACCACCCGGTCCACCTTTCGCTCGGTCGCCTTTCGGAGCGCGTACGCATAGAGGGCCACCTGCCACAGGTACTGGGTGGATGACGACCGCCCGGCGGCGGTCTTGAAGTCGACCACCACCAGGCCGGCCGGAGTCTCGCCGACCAGATCCGCGAACCCCTCGATCACCCCACCGCCGTGCTCGGCATCCTCGGCCGGTAGCGGTGCCGCGAGGGGGAGCTCCTTCCAGTGTCGACCCGACGCGATCGAGCGGAGCAGGGGTGAACCGACCGCGCTTCGCACGAGTGCGACCACCAGATCACCAGCGGCCTCGTCGAGATGCTGGGCGCGGGCGGCCGTGGCGGCGACGCCGGCCGCGTCGTCGGTCAGGACTCCGGTGCTCGGCAGCTCGATCTTCGCCAGCGCGTCGTGCACCGCTCGGCCGATCCGGCGCTGGGTCTCGGGGTCCGGACCGGGCCCAGCGACCAGGGGAACGGGTCGGCCCGGTCGCGCGTCGAGCCCGACGCGGCGGCCGTCCGCGGCCGCCTTCGAGAGGGCCGTCGCCGACCACGCGGGTTGCTGGGCGGCCGACGCCAACGTGTCCGCCCTCCGCTCGGTCCAGCGTTCCTGGACCGACCACCAATCACCGGCCGCGGTGACCTCGGGGTCGGCGGACCGACGCGCCGGTCGATCGGCGTTGACCTCGGGCGAGAGCCGCTCCACGCCTTCTGGGATCTCCAGGCAGATCGGGTAGAGGATCGCCGCCATCGCGTCTCGACTGGTTTGCTTGTGGTTGAGATCCACGACCAGGTGATCACGGGCCCTCGTGAGCGCGACGTAGAGGAGCCGGAACCGCTCGGCCTTGTCGAGCGCCGCTTCGTGGCTTGCCAGCGCCTCGTGAGCGGGCGAGCGGAAGTCGACGCTGAACCGGAACCGAGGGATGCCGTCGTCGTCGAAGATCAGGGACGGAGCGAGGTTGGAGGAAGGGCTGTCGAGCCCGGTCAGAACGACGACGGGAAACTCGAGCCCCTTGGCCCCGTGGACCGTCATCACCCGCACGGCGTCGTCGTCGCTCTCGGGCGGCCCGAGGGAACTGCTCCAACGCTCGGCTTCCTCACTGAGGTCCGCCCACTCCAAGAAGTCGCCGAGCGTGCCCCCGTTGGTCTCGTCGAATGCCCGCACCCGATCGATGACCCAGCGCAGCCGCTGCCAGTGGTCTCGAGGGCGCCGGTGGACGAGGGCCAGTTCGAAGAAATGCAGTTCGGTCACGATGCGGGTGACGAGGGCGGACGGCTCCATCCACATGCGCCGGCTGTGCAATCCGGCCAGCGTCGCCATCGCGTCGACCACCGGATCGCCGTCGTCGAGTGCTTCGGGCACCGGCGCGCGGGGGTCCCACCAGCCGCCGGCGGCGTGGTACCGCAGGAGGTCGTCGTCACCGCACGCGAGAGCGGGGGTCCGCAGGGCCGCCACGACGGCCACCGGGTCGGCCGGGTCGTCGACCGCCCGGACGACGGCCAAGAGGTCGCGGACGTCCTGGGACGCCCACACGAGCGTCGCCCCCTCGAGGCGATAGGCGATGTCGGCGTCGTCGAACGCTCGCTCGAGCATCGGGAGTGCGGTCCGGGTGGGGAGCAGCACGGCGATGTCTCCGAACGTGGCCGGCCGCAGCGCCGTTTCGGTGTCCACCGACCACCCGTCTTGCACGATCGACCGCACCACCCGCGCCACCTCGGCGGTCGACTGGAACCGGACGTCTCGAGCCCGGCCCTCGCTCTCGGGTCCCCCGAACACCGCCACCGGCGGCCCCGAGGACTCGGGGTTCCCGGAGCGAACCGGGTGCAGCGATCGATGGGCGACCAAAGCGGGCGTTGGAGCCCGGGGCCAGCCGGGCGAAGACCGCATCGACGAAGGCCAGGACCCCGGGCACCGAGCGGAAGTTCGAGGTCAGCTCCAGGCGCTCGTCCATCTCGGTCACGGTCGCTTGGAATTCGGCGACGTCGGCGCGCCGGAACCGGTAGATGGATTGCTCGGGGTCCCCGACCACGAAGAGGCGCGCCACCTCGTTGTCCTGGCCCGAGCCGTCCCCGAGTAGGTGGGCCAGCTCGGCCTGCAGCGGGTCGGTGTCCTGGAACTCGTCGATCAGCAGGCACCGGTAACGATCGCGGACCGCGCCGCGAACCTCGTCGTTGGTCCGAAGCACCCGGCACGATTCGACGAGAAGGTCGTGGAAGGTGAATCGGCCCTCCTCACGGCGGGCTTGGGCACATTCCAGCGTCCAACGCGCGATCCGCCACCCGAGATCGTGCACGACCGATTCCCTGACGCCTCGGAGCGTGTCGGTGCGGCTGTCTTCGGCGGCCTGGCACGCGTCTCGCACCTCGGCGATGTCGATCGTCCAGTTGTTCTTCTGGCCACTCGAAGACGACAGCCGTTCGACGTCAGTCAGCACGCTGATCACCGCCGCCTCGTCGGCCGATCCGACCAGCGGCCGCAGCCGCCGGAGCGCCGGGGTCACGGTGGCGAGGAGGTGCACGCACAGCTTGTCGGTGTCGCTGGTGCAGCGGGGCAGGTAGGCGACGGCGCGTTCGAGGTGTCCGACGATCGCCCGCACATCCACCGACGGCTCGGCGGTATCCCGACGCTCTTGGGCAAGGCTCGCCAGCACCCCCGGGGTGATGCGGTCGTGGTGGTCGGCCATGGCGTGCGCGACCTCGGAGAGATTGCGTAGGCGGAGGTCGGCGGCCAAGGCGCGCACCATCGTGGCGGCGGCCCCGGGGTCGGCGAGAAGGTCCGCGGCGAATTGTCGCCATCGGGTCTGGTGGTCCAGGTGCTCGCTCGCCGCGTCCAGGACCTCGATGTTCGGCGGGAGGCCAATCTCGAGCCAATGCTCGGACAGCACCCGCAACGCGAACGCGTGGATCGTGCAGATGGCGGCGTCGTCCACGTCACGCGCCGCGACGAGCAGGCGGGGATCCCGTTGCGCGCGATCGGTCAGGGTCCGGCGCACGCGCAGCCGCAACTCGGCCGCCGCGGCTTCGGTGAAGGTGATGGCAGCGATCGAGGCCATGGCCAGGCGCCCGTCGGACACCAGTGACACGATCCGATCGACCAGCGAGGTGGTCTTGCCGCTGCCCGCTCCTGCGTCGATGGCCAGCCGAGCGGACAGTTCGTTCTCGATGCGACGGCGGGCGTCCCGGTCGACCAGGTCCCTCGGTTCGTCGGCGCTCACCGACGTCCCATGAGATTGACCGGTTGGGGGTGGACCACGTCTCTCAGTTCGTCCCCCGGAGGCTGACCCAAAGCGACGATGGGGGCGGCCTCGCGGGCCTCGCGCACGATCGACCACCGGCGGTCGCGGTCCGACGGGCACAGTCGGTCGAAGTCGCAGTACCGGCAGTTCTCGAATGTCGGCCCGCTCCGGCGGAACGTCTCGGCCCCCGGAACGCCCGGAAAGGCCCCGGCCTCGATTCCGTCGACGATGTTCGACACGATCTGGCGGAGCCGACCGAGCAACGGGCCGTCAAGCGTGCAGAAGAGGGAGTCCTCTGCCCGGCCGCAGGACAAGAGCCAGTACCGCGGCGTGGATCGGGCCGTCCCAGTCGAGGTACGCCTGGGCCGCCAGGGCATAGATCGGCAGCTGGAGCTTGGTGCCCGCGGCGACCGGGTCCGCCCGCAGGTCACCGAGTGCCACCTGGCGGCCCGTCTTGTAGTCGCTGACGACGAGGGAGCCGTTCGGCCCGCGATCGATCCGGTCGACCGAACCCCCGAAGCGGACCGTGCGGCCCCCGCCCAGGCCGACCTCCACCGCTCCGAGGTGTCCACCGACGACGGACGGCTCGGCGGATCCCTCCAGGCGGTCGTCGGCGATGTCCCGGCTGGCCCCGAAGCGTCCGAAGCCGAGCTCGACCGCTTGGGGCTCGAGTGTGTCCTCTTCGAAGAACCGCTCGAGCTCCCTCATGAGATTGGCTCGCTCGACTCGGGCCATCAACGGAGGGCCACAACGCCCTTCGTCCACCGCGACCGAGAACTGCTGCTCGGCGATCTCCATGAGGCGGCCGAGGGAGGCGGGGGCGTCGGTGCTGATCCGCTCGCTCACGTAGGTGGCCAGGATTTCGTGCACGAGCGTGCCGCGGTCTCGGGCCTCCATCTCCTCGGTCTCCTCGGGGCGGAACGGGAGCTCGAGTCCGAGCTCGCGGCCGAGCAGGTAGCGACGGGGACAGGTTGCGTACTGCTCGAGCCTGGTCGCCGAGAGCTCGTCGGTGATCCCTCGGGCGCGGTTCGCTCCGACGTTGCCCTCGAAGCGGCTGAACCCGCCGGCGAGCGGGGACTGCGCCGCCGCGATGCTCTCGCTGAGGGGTGGCACCGATCCACGGGTCCGGCGGTCCTGGCCACCGGCGACGGCGGGGTGGCTCTCGACGGATCCCCCGAGCGAGACGGCCCGGGCCAGGTCACCGAGCAGCCGGTCGGACGCCGACACCGGGACCGACGCCGCGACGGCCCCGGTCAGGTCGGCCGGGAACGACGGCACGGTCTCGTCGGTCCACCCGGCCCCGAGAGCCCCGTTCGGGTCGAGCCAGCGGGAACGGCCGTTTTCGCGGCCCGTTCGGGGGTCGAACAGTGGCCAGCTCACCACGGCCGGGCACTCGGCAAGTCCGACGACGCTACCGAGGTCGTCCAACAGCTCCGCCGCCCGTCGTTCGGCGGTCGGCCATTCCGCGTCGTCGATCTCGCCCTCGCCGATGAGCGAGCTCTGGCGGGTCGCTCCTGGCAGGAACTGATCGGCCATGCCGACGACGTACACGCGCGCGAAAGGCGAGGCCGCGGGCATCGGTGGGGGAGCCGACGAACACCCCGGTGCCCACCGGTCCGGGAAGGCCGACGTGGTCCGAGACGACACCGGTGTCGGAGTCGTCCAGGGACCCGGGCCACGCGATCTGCGCGTCGTCGCGCACCGGATTCGACGTCAGCTCGGCCTGCACCGCGTGACGGAAGGCCACCAGGTCGGCTCTCTGGGCCACGTCGTCGAGCCCGCCCAGCTCGGTCAGCACGTGTCGCACGTCTCGTGCGGCCACCAGCTCGGCGGCCGGCCACTCCTCCGTCCGATCCTCGGGGGCCAGGTACAGGTCGAGCAACCGGGCGGCCCAGGCCGCCCACTCGGACCAGCGGGCGCACCGGGCCCCCAACTCTTCGGCCAGCCGGTCGACGAACTCGACCAGGGCGCGTGCGGACTGTTTGTCTGCCGTCGATGTGGGCGACGTGGAGGTCGCCGTTCACGCCGCCCGCCGCGAATCGATCCAGGCGGTGCCGCCACTGCTCCAAGCCCTCGACGACGCCGGCCCGCGCCGACACGGCATCCCAGCGATTCACCGGGACCCGGGGTGTTCGGGGTCCCGAGGTGATCGGCGCCGCCCCGAGCCATCGCATGACGTCGGCCCGCCGCCATTCGCCGTTGGCGAGCTCGAGCAACCCCAAGAGCGTCCGGCCGGTGACGCTCTGCGCCAGCGTCATCGGCGAGGGCCCCGAGCTCGCGATGCGGGCGGCGGTGAGCTGCTGGTAGACGATTCGCCGGTAGCGATCGAGGGGAGGGTGGATGATCGCCTGGCGCCACAGAGGGACGCCCTCTTCGACCGCCGCCAGGAGCCGTCGTGTGATCACCCGCACCTCTTCGTCGGGGTCGCTGCACGCGATCACGTTGCCGACCGAACCGTGCCGATCTTCTGCGGCCGCGATCGGGGTGACCGGGACCCCGCTGTCGACGAGATGGTCGAGCACCGCCTGGTCACGGGCCCTGGCCGGCCGGGGGTACCAGAGCCCGATGGCCCCGATCGCCCGGGGATCGACCGGGGCGGTCGCGGCAAGCTCGAGGAGGCGCCCCGGGTCGACGAAGCCGTGCTCGGCCAGGTGCGCTTCGACGGCGCCCAGCGTGCGAACGAGCGACTCGGCTCGAGCTGCGTGCTCCACCAGCCGCGACACCAGGGCGGGTCCGGCGCGCCACAGCTCGTAGAGGACCGAGGCCAACTCGGCTCGCACCAACGGCGATCGCGCCAACGAATCGAGGGGCGACGAGGTCGAGGTGAGCACCTGGCGGAGCGCCTCGCTGACCACCCGGGGCGTCGGCACCCGCCCCGACGATCCGGCCGCCGCCCGTCCGAGCTCGGTCGTGAGCTCGTTCCAGGTGCGGAACCCGACGTTGCAGATCCCCCGGCGACTCCCGAGAGCCCGGCGCAGCTGGACCCGGGCGAACGGAGAAGGGACGACGACCGTGACCTGGGTGAATGGGTCCTCGGCCTGCCAAAGGGCGACCGATTCGCAGAGTCGCTCCAGCGGGCCTGCCATTCCCTGGGCACTTGTCACGTCCGGCGACGCTACCGACCCGCTGTGACCTGCGTCGGAGCATCATTTCGACCTCGCGGGGCCGGTGGTCCCGTTCCCAGCGAATTCCCAGGTGCATCAGGCATCATGTTGTTGCAGTTTGATTGCGAACTTGTCCGCCCCGCCCCGTGGCTCGGCTCATCGGGCGAGTCCGAACAAGAGCATCGGACCAGAAGAATGGAGCGTGCCGCGACGATGAGAGTCCTCGTGCTTGGAGCTGACGGGTATCTCGGTTGGCCTACCGCCCTCCACCTCTCCCACCGCGGACATGAGGTCGGTGCCGTGGACAACTTCGTGCGACGTCAGTACGACTACGAGCTCGGGACCTCGAGCCTGGTGGAGATCAGCAACATGCAGCGCCGGGTCAAGGCCTGGGAGGAGATCTCCGGCCTGACCATCGAGCCGTTCATCGGGGACCTGACCGACGCCACCTTCGTCAATGACACCCTGCGGACGTTCCGGCCCGACGCCATCGTGCACTTCGCCGAGCAGCGATCGGCCCCCTACTCGATGATCGACCGCTCCCACGCGGTGTACACCCAGGTGAACAACGTCGTCGGCACGCTCAACCTCCTCTACGCGATCGCCGAGATCGACCCGTCCATCCACCTGGTCAAGCTGGGCACCATGGGTGAGTACGGGACCCCCAACATCGACATCGAAGAGGGGTTCATCGAGATCACCCACCGGGGCCGCACCGACACGCTCCCGTTTCCCAAGCAGCCCGGCTCCTACTACCACCTCTCCAAGGTCCATGACAGCCACAACATCATGTTCGCCTGTCGCATCTGGGGCCTTCGCTCGACGGATCTCAACCAGGGCATCGTCTACGGCCAGGAGACCGACGAGACGGTGCTGCACCCCGACCTCGCGACCCGCTTCGACTACGACGGCGTGTTCGGGACCGTCCTCAACCGCTTCTGTGTCCAGGCCGTGGCCGGCCACCCGCTGACCGTCTACGGCGCCGGTGGGCAGACCCGCGGCATGCTCGACATCCGCGACACGCTGGCCTGTGTCGAGCTGGCGCTGACCAATCCGGCCGCCGAGGGCGAGTTCCGGGTGTTCAACCAGTTCACCGAGACCTTCTCGGTCCGCGAACTGGCCGAGATGGTGGCTGAGGAGTTCCCGGGTCCGGTCGAGATCGCCACCGGCACCCCCAACCCGCGGGTGGAGAAGGAAGAGCACTACTACCGGGCCGCCCACACCAAGCTCTTGGACCTCGGGCTGGTCCCGCACCTGCTCAACCGTTCGACGATCGCCTCGATCCTGGCCGTGGCCGAGCGGAATCGGGACCGGATCGACCCCGCCGCCATCGCACCCGCGGTCAACTGGCGACACACCGCCGCCGACACGCCGGTCTCGAAGGGCCAGAAGGCCGGTTCTCCCAGGTCCTAGGGGTCTCGCGCCGACACCTGCCGTCTCGGAGGGGTCGAGGAGCCGTCCCGCCAGTAGCGTCGGTCGCCGATGTCGCCGTGTCGCCGCGCCCGCCGCGATCTGACTCCCTTCGTCCTTGTGCTCGTCGCGGGCGCGGTGGTCCTGTTCCTCCTCGTCGGGGGCCTTGCGTCGGTGGGGCGGTCGTCGGGCGCGTATCACACGGTCATCGACGAATCCTTCGGTGCCCAGGCGCGGGTACTGGTCGCCCAGTCGAACTCGGTCGGTACCGAGCTCGATCGAGACTTCGCCGAAATGTCCACCTTCGACCGGCCCGAGCTGTCCCAGGCGCTCGACGCCGTCGTCTTCGGCGCCGGACTCGGTGGCGTCGGACGCGACCCGACTCTCCGTTTCGGGGACCGAGGGGCAGGGGGCGGAGAACTTCATCGAGGCGATGACGAGCCGCGCCTCGGGTGTCGACCGGTTGCGTTCGACGATCGACGGCTTGCTCGCCCTGACCCCGAGCGCTCCCGCCGAATCGGTCACCGCACCCTCGCCGTTCCCCCCGCGGGCGATGAGTGTCGGCGAGGCGGCCACGAGCGTCACCGCGGTCGGACGCCTCCTCATCGGGGCCGACCGGTCCTACGCCCTGGCCCGCCGGGAGTTCCGGGTCGTCCCCGGTGGCTCGACCCTGCCCAAGTCGGTGTGGGTCAACGACCAGTTGCTGTGGGGGGCCGGGGCGGTGCAGACCACGGTCAACCAGCTGTCGTCGTCGCCCGAGCTTTCGCCCGTCGTCGACGTCCAACTGGTGGCGGTCGACCTGACCCCGCCCGCCCTTCCCGCCGGCGCCGGCCGTGGCCGGCCAACCCGCGGCGCCGCCGCTGGCTGCCGGGGTCTCCCAGGTCCCGCCGACCTGCAGCGTGTCGGTGACCGCGGTGGTGCGACAACGAGGGCTTCGTCGTGGCGACCAGGGTCGGGGTGCGGGCGAGCGTCCAGCCGGTCACCGGGGGCCCCCCGTTCGTCGTCGAGAAACGGGTCACCTTGGCGCCGGCGGCCGACGTGGCCTTGGTCCTGCCGAAGATGCCGGTCAAGCCGGGCACCACCTACACGCTGACCGTCACGGTCGACCCGCCCCGCCGGGCAATCGAGCTCGCCGGGCTCGGTCGGGGCGACGATCGAGGTGGCCTCGTTCGGGTCGGCCAACGGCAACGCCCGCTGCGCCCGCACCCCCGCTGCGGCGCCGTAGGATCGGCTTGCCGGAGCGACAATCGAGGTCCAGGAGGATGCAGCGACGTGCCCGAGACCATCACGATCACTGACAACCGGACCGGCGATTCCATCGGAGATCCCGATCCTCAACGGGGGGATCTCGGCCGCCGAATGGTCCAAGTTGCTGCCCGGTATCTGGTTCTACGACCCCGGCTTCATGGCCACCGCGGCGTGCGAGAGCGCGATCACCTTTCTCGACGGCGAGGCCGGGATCCTGCGCTACCGCGGCTATCCGATCGAGGAGCTGGCCGAGAGCTCGACGTTCCTCGAGGTCGCGTATCTGCTCCTTCACGGCGAGCTTCCGAACGCCAGCGAGTTCGACAGCTGGAAGCGCGACATCACGTACCACACGTTCATCCACGAGAACGTACGAAAGCGCTTCTTGGAGGGCTTCCACTACGACGCCCATCCGATGGGCATGCTCGTCTCGGCGGTCGCCGCCCTGTCGACCTTCTACTCTCGACGCCAAGGAGATCTTCGACCACGAGTCGCGCCAGAAGCAGATCATCCGGCTCATCGCGAAGATGCCGACCCTGGCCGCGGCGGCCCACCGCTTCAGCGTCGGCATGCCGTTCGTCTACCCGGACAACTCGCTCGACTTCGCGTCCAACTTCCTCTCGATGATGTGGAAGGTCGCCGAGCCCCGTTTCGAGGCGCAACCCGGTCCTCGCCCACGCCCTCGACGTGCTGTTCATCCTCCACGCCGACCACGAGCAGAACTGCTCGACGACGGCCATGCGGGTGGTCGGCTCCTCCCACGCCGATCCCTACTCGGCCACCGCCGCCGCCGCTGCCGCCCTGTACGGCCCCCGCCACGGCGGGGCCAACGAGCAGGTCATCAAGATGCTCACGAGACATCGGCCACATCGACAACGTCCCGGCGTTCATCGACGAGGTGAAGGGCGGCGGTGGGCGGCTGCAGGGGTTCGGCCACCGTGTGTACAAGAGCTACGACCCCCGGGCCAAGATCATCAAGCGCACCGCCGACGAGGTGTTCGAGGTCACCGGCAAGAACCCGCTGCTCGACATCGCGCTCAAGCTCGAGGAGATCGCGCTCAACGACGAGTACTTCTTCTCGCGCAAGCTCTACCCGAACGTCGACTTCTACTCCGGCCTCATCTACCAGGCCATGGGCTTCCCGCTCGAGATGTTCCCGGTGCTCTTCGCCATCCCCCGCACCGTCGGATGGCTGGCCCACTGGCAGGAGCTGCTCGACCAGGACTCCAAGATCGCCCGGCCCCGCCAGCTCTACATCGGCCCCGAGAGCCCGGGACTACGTGCCGATCGCCGACCGCTAGCGGGCGCGGCCGCGGGGTCGGCGGCCCGAGGAAGCGGACCAGCCCCTCTTGGACCACCGAGACGACCAGCCGGCCGGAGCGGTCGAAGAGGAACCCCCGGGCCAGACCGCGGCGCGCCGGTCGCGATCGGCGAGTCGGTGTCGTAGAGGAGCCACTCGTCGGCCCGGAAGCTGCGGTGGAACCACATGCAGTGGTCGAGGCTCGCCCCCATGAAGTTGGCGTCGTCCCAGCGGATCTCGTGCGGGCGGACGATGCGTGTCGTAGAGCGACAGGTCCGACGCGTACGCGGCGACGCACGCGTGCAGGAGCGGGTCGTCGGGGAGCTCGCCGTCGGCACGGAGCCACAGCCGTTGGTGTGGGTCGCGGGTCCGAGCCGCCGGCCGCCCACGCGCGATCGACCCGATGTAGCGCTGGTCGATCGGGTGGGGCCGGTAGAACCAGGTCGCTCAGGTCGTCCTTCCACTGCTCGAGGCGCTCGGTGAGCGTCGGCAGGGTTTCGGGATCGGGCACATCGGGCATCGGCGAGCTGGTGCTCGAGCCCGCTCTCGTCGACGTGGAACGACGCCGAGAGGTTGAAGATCGCCTCGCCGTGCTGGATGGCCACGACCCGCCGGGTCGAGAACGACCGCCCGTCGCGGATCCGGTCGACCTCGTAGAGGATCGGGTACCTCGGGGTCGCCCGGACGGAGGAAGTAGGCGTGCAGCGAGTGGACCTGACCCGTGCCGACCGTCCGCCCGGCCGCCATGAGCGCCTGGGCGGCCACCTGGCCACCGAAGACCCGCTGATGCTCCTCGACCGGCTGGATTCCCCGGAAGATGTTGACCTCGATCGGCTCGAGATCGAGCAGGTGGACCAGCTGGTCGAGGGCTTCGCTCACCGGGACATGTTGGCAGCCGCCGACCATGCGTGCGCGCCGCCGCTCGAGCTCACCCTCGGGCGGAGGGCCCAAGGGGTCGCCGAGCGTCGGTCGGCAGCCTCGAGGCCCTTGGTTAGAGTGGCAGGAATGCCCGAACGGCTCGAGCGCTTCTTGGTGTGGCTGCACACCAAGGAGGGCAAGAAGATCTTCCGCTACTCGATGGTGTCGGTCATCTCGACCGCGGTCTCCTTCACCGTCTTGTTCATCGTCTATGGAGTCGGGCACCTCTGGACCGAGGTTCCAGACACGGTCTTCGCCAACGCGGTGGCCACCTTCCCCTCCTACTGGCTGAACCGGAGCTGGGCATGGGGGAAGTCGGGCCGGTCGCATCTGGTCAAAGAGGTCCTCCCGTTCTGGGTGATGGCCGCGTTCGGGATCGCGTTCTCGATCGTCGGCGCGACGGTGGCGCGCCATCTCGGCCTGCATCACGGGCACCCGGTGCGGACGGCGCTGGTGCTCATCGCCAACCTGGTGTCGTTCGGGATCTTCTGGGTGGGCAAGCTGATGCTGTTCAACCGGCTCTTCCACGTGCCCGACCTGCGCGAAGAGATCGACGAGCACATCGACGAAGAGACCGAGGGGGTCTCGGGCGATGTCCACCTTCGGTGATGCGTCGGCCCGGGTCGTACCCGTCGACACCGTCGCGGCGGCCGAGGCGCGGGCCCGCCACGATCGCCTGACCAAGCCGCCCGGTTCGCTCGGGCGGCTCGAAGAGGCGGGCATTCGAGCTGAGCGCGATCGCGCGGCGTTGCCCACCCCCGGTTCCCGAGCCGGCGACGGTGGCCGTGTTCGCCGCCGACCACGGGGTGCTGGCCGAGGGCATCTCCCCGTGGCCCCAGGAGGTCACCGCCCAGATGGTGGCCAACTTCGGTGCCGGCGGCGCGGCGGTCAACGTGCTGGCCCGTCACGTCGGTGCGCAGGTCGTGGTGGTCGACGTCGGGGTGGCAACCGACCTCCCCGAGATCGCCGGTCTGCGCCGGGCCAAGGTCCGGGCCGGAACCGACAACCTGGCCAAGGGCCCGGCCATGAGCCGGGCCGAGGCCGAGGCGGCGCTCGACGTCGGGGCGGGGCTGGCGACCGAACTGGTGGAGGGCGGGGCGCGGTGCCTGCTCACCGGGGACATGGGCATCGGCAACACGACGCCTTCGGCGGCGCTCATCGCGGCGCTCTGTGGCCGGACCCCGGCCGAGGTCACCGGGCGGGGAACCGGGATCGACGACGAACGGATGGCCAGGAAGGTCGAGATCGTCGCCGGCGCAGTCGCCCGGGCCGGCGACGAGCGCCCGTCGGGCCCTCTCGGGCTGCTGGCGTCGATCGGGGGGCTGGAGATCGCCGCGCTGGCCGGCTTCATCGTCGGCGGAGCAGCCGCGGGGGTGCCGGTGTTGCTCGACGGCGTCATCGCGGCCGCGGCGGCGGTCGTCGCGGTCGCCATGGTCCCCGACTCGGTCGGCTACCTCGTCGCCGGACACCGGTCGAGCGAACCCGGCGCGACGGTGGCGCTCGAGCACCTCGGCCTCGTCGCCGCTGCTCGACCTCGACCTGCGGTTGGGGGAGGGGACCGGGGCGTGCCTGGCCCTGCCGCTGCTGCAGGCCGCGGCCAAGGTGCTCGGAGAGATGGCGACCTTCGACTCGGCCGGGGTCAGCGAAGGGCCCCGCCTGATCTCGCTCAGTCGCGGAAGTTGTTGAACTGCAGCGGGATGCCGAAGTCCTTCTCCTTGCACGCGCTGATCACCGCCTGCAGGTCGTCGCGCTTCTTCCCCGACACCCGGAGCTGGTCCCCCTGGGTCTGTGAGCTCACGCCCTTGAGGCCCAGGCCCTTGATGAACTTGTTGAGCTCGCGGGCGTTGTCGCTCGAGATCCCGGCCCGGATGGCGATTCGTTGGCGGGCGGCATTGTGCGACGCCTCCTCGACCTTTCCCTCGTCGAGGGCCTTGAGCGACACCTGGCGCTTCACCAGCTTCTCCTGGAGCACCTGGCGCAGCGCCTGGAGGCGGTCCTCGGTCGAGGACCGCAGCACCAGCTCCTGCTCGCCGATCTCGATGCGTCGAATTGGTGTTCTTGAAGTCGAACCGGGTCGACGCCTCACGGTTGGCCTGGTCGACGGCGTTGCGGACCTCCTGCATGTCGACCTCGGAGACGATGTCAAAGGTGGGCATCGCCAGAATCGTACCGTCGAGCCACCGCCGCCTGGATGGACGCCGAGATCCGGCCGCGTCCCGTTCGGGCAGCTCCCGATGGGTTCCGCCGGCACGGCTAGCCTCGCGGCGGGTCGGTGTCCGAGTGGCCAAAGGAAGCAGACTGTAAATCTGCCGGCACAGCCTACGGAGGTTCGAATCCCTCCCGGCCCACCAGCTGTCCGCCCGAAGCCGTGAACCGAAGCCGTGGTGAGACGTCCACACACGCCCGCCACGAGCGGTGTCGGGGCCGCCCGAAGCCGTTCTCGAGGAGCGATACGTGCGCCAGATGCTCAGGTCGGCTCTCGGAAGCGCTCGGCCATGGCCGACATCACCTGGAGTGCGAACATCGGCGTCTCTTGTACCAAGAAGAGGAACCGGTGACGGTCGATCACGGCCAGCACGCTGTCGGTCGTCGCGACCGCAGTGGCCGAGCGCGGGGCGGAGTCGACGAGCGCCAACTCGCCGAACACGTCATCGACCCCCAGGGTCCTGATGACCTGATCGTTCACGCGTAGCTGGATCTCACCTTCGACGACGCCGTACATCTCGTCGCCTGGATCGCCCTCTTTGAAGACGACGGCGTCGGCCGGCACGTTCACGGTGCGCTGAGCGTTGTTGAACAGACCGGTAACTTTCACTCTTAACCTCCGGCGAGAGTCATCAGTTCGCAGCGTGAGGTTCCTGACGGTCGATGCCAACCAGGTTCTGACCGTTCAGAAACCGACCCGCGGCGGCGACCCTACCGTCGCCATTGCGTTCAGCGCAGGGGTAATCCCCCCATTTCCGCAGGTCGTCACGCAGATTTCACCGTGGACTCATCCCGCCGTCACGATTCGACTTGCGAGCACCGTCCTCAGTTCGAGTCGTCGGGCCGAGCTCGGCCGTTGGGGCAGGCTAGGTGGATGGAGGTGCGCCCGGTGGGGCCCGGGGACCGGGCCTGGGTGGAGGAGGTGCTGGTTCGACGCTGGGGCTCCTCCGACATCGCCAGTCGTCGGGGAACCCACGCCGCCGCCACGCTCCCAGCGCTTCTGGCCGAGGTCGACGGCGAACCAGTCGGCCTGCTGACGTACCACGAGACCGACAGCCAGCTCGAGGTGGTGACCCTCGACGCGCTCCGCGACTCGATGGGCGTGGGCACGGCGCTGCTGTACCGCGCGCGCGATCTTGCCTCCGAGCACGGATGCAACCGGGTGTGGTTGGTCACCAGCAACGACAACCTTCGCGCCCTCCGCTTCTACCAGCGCCGCGGGTTTCACCTCGTCGCCCTGCACGTGGGGGGTGTGGACACCGCCCGCGCCGCCAAGCCGGCCATCCCGACCGTCGGTCTCGACGACATCCCCGTCCACGATGAGATCGAGCTGGCGTGTGACCTGGCGTCCTCCACCATTGCCGATCCCGACCGGACCCGAGTCGCTGCCGCGGGCGACGAGGTCGTGCTGGTGCCGGTGGCCGAGGACAAGGCGGTGCTCGCGAACCTCCTGCAGCTGTACATCTACGACTTCTCGCCGATTCGCGGATTCGAGCTGACCGAGCACGGGACCTACGTGTACCGATTCTTGGACGCGTACTTCACAGAACCCGATCGACAGGCGTGGTTCATCCGCCACGACGGCCGGCTGGCCGGGTTCGCCATGGCCCGACTGATGCCCGATGGGTTCAACGAGGTCGCCGAGTTCTTCGTCGTTCGTGCTCATCGCCGGGCCAGGGTCGGCCGGCGGGCCGCCGCCGCCCTTTTCGGGCAGTGCCCGGGCCGGTGGGAGGTGGCCTATGACGTGGCCAACCGGGAGGCAGCCGCCTTCTGGCCCCCGGCCGTGGCTGCCGCGGCAACGAGTCCGGTCGAGCACCGAGAGGAGGGGCCGCCGGACCGCATGTATCGCCAGATGCTTCTGCGTTTCTCTACGGGCTGAAGAGGCCGGCCGGGTCGCGAAGGCGGCCGGAAACCGCGGCCCAGAGGCTGGCCAGCAGTCGGCTGGGCGTTTTCGTAGACAAGATCCTAAGCTGGTCAAGTGGCGGGGAAGGGACCAGGGGTGGCGATCGCGGCGCGAGGGGTATAGGGCACTTCGGCGACGCCCGGATCCGACACGCCGATGCCGTCCGATCCAGGCCAGATCCAACATCGAGTTCGGCCGCGGTCGCCCGACGCGCGCGCGAGGCCCGGTCGCCAAGATTGCGGTGCCTTCGTGATCGGAAGCTGCGTTGACACTGTTCCCAGCCCATCGAAGGCACCATCGTGTGCCGAGGTCGCCGTTCTTCTCGGAGCGACGACGCTCTTAAGTGGTGTCCTCGTGTGGTTGCCGATCGAGTCGAGCGCAACCACTTCCATCAACGACAGTTTCGCAATATCGACGTCCGTCATCCGTCGTCGACGCGTCCAATGGCACCACGCTGCCGATCAACCGTTCCCGTGCCTGACCGCTACGCCGGGTGCTGTTGGCGGGACGATCCCAAACTGTGGCACCGATGTCGACCCAGATGGGTCGGGATGGCTCATGTTCACCGATGCTGGTGGTGGCGAAGCGTCCGACATCATTTACAACGGATCGTTCCCATCGGCCGATGGCCTCGACATCACCTTCGATGTCCAGATGACCGGAGGGAGTGGCGCGGACGGGCTGTCGTTCGATCTGGCCAGCGCCGCCCCGGGAGCAGTCGGCGGCTACGGCGGTGGCCTGGATACGCGCCCGGAACGGGGAACCCGGCATGCCATTCGGATATCTCGGCGTGGGATTGGACGAGTTCGGGAACTTCAGCGACCCGTCTACGTATGTAGAACCCCTTTGCCCACAACCCACTGATGCAGTGACGGGTTGGCCTGGTTTCCTTGAAAACGAGGTCACCGTCCGCGGCCCAGGCGACAGGACGGCGAGCGTGGATTCGAGTGTGGATTACTGCTTGCTCTCCTCGTCCTACGCTGACGACCCCGGCGAAATGGGGCCGGGCGGATCGATTCAGCTCCACGGTTCCAACACAGTGGAGATCGAGATCGGCACGGCCGGCGATCCGACGTACTCGGTGTACTTGGACGGCACGCTGGTCACCTCCAGTCCCCTCCCCGAGCATTACTACAACTCCTCGGGGACGCTGGAAACCGGCATACCGCCGCGGCTCACCTTTGCCGTGGCTGCTTCGACGGGTTCAGACACCGACATCCACGAGATCCGCAACTTCGTCGCCAACACGCTGAACGACATTCCCCTCACCACGCTGGCGCTCTCGGCGAGCGACAGCAGCGGCGGATCGGTGGGGCTGGGCACGCCCTTCGACTACTTCTTCACACCTCAGGTCGCCTCGGCCTCGGCCACCTCAGAAAGCTTCCCGGTGACACTCTTCGACCCGTTGCCCGCCAATGAGGTCCTCGAGGGAACTCCCTCAGGAACCGGCTGGGACTGCTCGGCCACGGACATCGCAACGAATACGGTCAGCTGTACCTACACGCCCAGTTCGGCGATCGGCGTCGGTGACTCCCTGCCGAAACTGTCCATTCCGGCCGAGGTGACGTCGGGCACGGTCGGTGATGTGGTCGACAACACGGCCTCCGTGTCATCCGCGGACTCAGGAGTGGACCCTGTCTCGGCGACAGATGTTGTGACAATCGTCGCTCAGACGTTTTTCCTACCCCCTCCTTCGACGTCGACGTCCACCAAGCCGCCGCCGACCAAACCGCCGCCAACGCCAACGCCGACGCCGACGCCAACGCCGACGCCGATCCCCATACCGATCCCGATACCCATACCGATCATCCCGATACCGATATCAACGCCATCTCCGGTGACCCATGTCTCGCCATCTCCGGCGATCGGTCGTGCTGTTCCCGTCGGTGACCGTGTCACCAACGGTCACGCCCCCGCCCACTCCGATCGTGACGCCACAGGTCTCGGAGTCAAGGAGTCTCGTGCTGACTCGTGCCACGGTCATACCGGGAGAGACGACCACTGCGAACGGCATGGGATGCGTTCCTGGGAGTCAGGTCGTCATCTCGATTGGGGGTACCACGGTCGCGCGAAACCACCGCCGATAGCCAGGGGGACTTCTCTGCTCCCATCACCCCACCCGATCAGGGGGCCGGGAGGTTGACGGTGACGGCGACCTGTGGGTCGACACAACTGGCTACCCTCCTCTCGTTGGTCACCACGGCAACGGTGTCGGCGCCCGAAGGCGGCGCGGGAGTCTTCTGCGTGTTCGTGCTTCTCGGGGCGGTGCTGCTGCGCGGTCAGTTCACCAGCAACGTCACTCGCCGTCGGGGCCGCCACCGTCGCCGCCGGCGGGGGGTCGCTGACGTCCTGAGAACCTGGCAGTCCTGAACGCCGGGCCCGACCGAATGGTGACGACCGGGTCGTCGCCCTAGGCCGGAGAGACGCCGTAGATCGTCTCTGTCCCGATTCGCCCCTTCACGGGCACGGTCTCGGGCTCGCCGAACTTGAACGGTGCGCGCGAGGCCAGTTTGATGGAGTGGGTGGCCAGGATGTCCGGGCGACCTTCCCGCCCGGCAATGCTGGCGATCCGGAAGCTCACGTTCACTATGTCTCCGAGCGCCATCACCACGGCTCCCGGCATCAGCCGCATGACGACCGATCCCATCGTGACCGCCCATCCCATCCGAAGGGGCGTGCCGTCCGCGTAGCGAAGTTCGAAGTTGGCGGTGCACTCGTTCACCCGCTGGGCGGCCGCCAACACAAAGTTCAAGGCGTTGTCCGGCGCCGCCGGGTCGACGTCGAATTCCCAGCTGGCGAAGAACGCGTCTCCGACGTAGTCGACGAGCGTGCCCCGGTGCTGGGTCAGCAACGCCCGCAGCTCCCGGTAGAGAGAATGAACGTCCCTGGCCAGAATTTGGTGATCGGCCTGCTCGGAGACCGTTGAGAAGTTGATGAGGTCGCCCACGACCATGGCCATCATCGATGGAGCGCCGATCGAGACGGTGGCCCCCGAAGCGGCACGGTCGGTTCCCCGAGTGATGTGGGCTGCGCTCCGGAACCCGAGTACGTGGGTTCCCACCTGGATTTGATCGCCCTCGTTCAGGGGAATGGCTACCGACCGCTCGATGCGGACTCCGTTGATCCGCGAACCGTTGCTGGACGTGTCGACCACGAAAGCCTGCGAGGTTTCGGCGTCCACTCGGATCTCGAGATGGTTACGTGAAACAGCGAGGTCGTCGGGTAGGACGATGCGACGGGTGTCGTCAACCCCCGCGCACTCGCGACCGACGAAGAGCCTGTCCACGAGCAGGAGCGTCGTTTCGCCGGGGCTCCCGAGGTCGAGGACCACGTAACCGAACGGCTCGTCCTTGGCAACCGTCGATCTTCCCCCTTGCTATTAGCTCCCGGTTTAGCTCCCGGTCAAGTGTCGCCCGGTCATCGGAGTTACGGCACGCTCCGTTGGATCGTTCCGTCCCGACCCTCGGCTGGGCGCAGCTGACTTCGAGCGCCGATGCTCGTCCTGATTTGGCCCCGAACGGCGCCGGGGTGGCGTCGCAGACGCTCGTGACGAACGTCCACGGCTCGATTCGCTCGATCTACGGTCTCTTCGGGCTGGTCGTGCTGCTCCTCACGGTGTCGTCACTGGCACTAGCGCTGCTGGCATTGGCGCGCCACACGCTGTCGCAGAATCGCTGGGCGCGCGGCGTGCGTTTCTTCATTCCTGGGTTCGGCGTCGGCCTGGTCCTGACCTTCACCTTGTCGGTCTTTCACGTCTTTACGCCGAGCCCCGGCCACTGGCTGCCCCTCCTCGTCGTCCCGTGTGTCGTGGGTCTCGCGCTCGGCTTCTTGACCCCGGCTCCCAACGAGGAAGAGCTCGACGACTATGACGACGACGTGCTGCTGGCCCAGATCGTGGTGGTCGATGATGACCCACTCGAGAGCGCCGACGTCTTGACCGCAGCAGCCTCGGGGGCGCCCGACGGTCGGGCCACCGCAGCGCCCGACAGCAGGCCCACCGCAGAGTCGTAGGGGCTTGGGTGGGGCCCAGAATGGCACGGGAGCGCCACCGACTGGGCCGCCGCGAGCCCGGTGGTCCGGGGGGATTTGCGAGCCCGCCGCTTTTCAGGACACCGTGACCGAAATGTGCGCGAGCGAGCGCGAGACGGCGAGCACCCGCCGGCGCCACAGGGGCTTTTCGAGGATCGCTGCGGGGTCGGGCCGGCTGGCCGAGCCCCTGCAAATCCTGCTTGGCAACCGGTCGCTCACCTGGCTGGTGGTGGCCTTCGGTGCCCTGACCATCGCCGAGTGGGGATATGTGACCGCCCTGGCGGTGGACGCCTTCCGCCAGGAGGGGGCCATCGCGGTGGGGTTCGTGGGATTTCGTCTCTTCTTCGCCGCCATCGGGAGCATCTTCAGCCTCCCCTACGTTGAACGACACCCCGGGGCTCGGACACTGACGGTCATCGCCGGCACCCGAGCGGTCATCGTGGCGGTGAGCGCTGCGCTGGCCGCCAGCGGAGCCCCCCTCTTCGTCCTTTTGATCCTCGTGGCGCTCGATGCCGTCGTATCGGGTCCCTACCGCCCGGCCCAATCGACGATGCTCCCGGTGCTGGCCCGGACTCCGAGGGAACTGGCCGCCTCGGCGGCCGGAATCAGCATCGTCAAGACGCTGGCCCAGGCCTTGGGGGCCATGGGTGGCGGCTTCCTGCTGGTCGTGGCGACTCCGGCCACCGCGTTTGCCGGGGCTGCCGCGTTGCTGCTCGCGGCGGCGGTGGTGACGATCCGTTTCGCCGGCGTCTCGGTCCCCACGCCCATCGCGGTTCAGCCGAGCCGGATGCGCGAAAAGGACGCGTGGCACGTTCGACGCGATCCGAGAGCCACACGTGGCCGGCCTTCTCACGGTGAGCGGACTGCGGACGTTCGTGCGCGGCATGTGGATCGCCATCGCCGTGATCGCCTCCCTGCGGCTGCTGCACGCCGGGAGCGCCGGAGTCGGCCTCTTGATGATGGCCGCCGGGGTGGGCGCCTTGGTTGCGGTGCCGCTGTCGGGGGGGCTGATCGATCGTCGCCGACTGGGCACACCGACGGCGCTGGCCTTGATCACGTGCGGGATCCCCCTCGCCGTCATCGGTTGGGTGCCCAAGCTCGACGTGGCCCTGGCCCTCGTGGCTGCATGGGGAATCGGCATGGCGGTGGCCGATGTGGCGACGTTGTCTTTGCTGTACCGGCTGCTCGATATCCCGCTGCTGCCCCGGGTCACGGCCCTGATCGAGTCGTCCAAGCTCGCTCTCGAGGGCCTGGGTGGCCTGTTGGCCCCGCTCCTCGTGACCACCATCGGCATTCGGGGTGCCCTGGTCGCGGCGGCGTGTCCGCTGCTCATCGTGGTGGCCACCCGCTGGAGGATGCTGCACAGGCTGGACGCCTCGGCGGGCGAACGGACCCAGGTCCTCACGTTGCTCCACGGCGTGCCATGTCTCGAACCTCTGGACATGGCGTCCCTCGGGTTTGTCGCCACCGCGGTGAACCGCCTCGACGTGGCCGGGGGGACCGACGTGGTGCGCCAGGGCGACCCGGGCGACGCCTTCTACGTGGTCAGGGACGGGACGGCCGACGTGCTGGTCGACGACTTCTGTGTAGGCACGGTGGTGCAGGGGGCCAGCTTCGGCGAGCGGGCACTGCTTCGGAACGTCCCGCGCACGGCGACGGTCCGGTCCCGCGGACCGATGCAGCTCTTGACCCTCTCCAGGGAGGCCTTTGTCACCGCCTTGACCGGGCAGGCCCTGGCCACGGCGCCGACGGTCGACACCCGATCCCACCGGGATGCCTCGGAGTGGACCGAGCGCGAGAAGGTCGATGAGTTGTCGCGTCTCAACCTGTTCTCGCACCTTGACTCGAGCACCCTTCGCCAGCTCGCGGAGACGGCTACCGTCGAGCGATGGTCCAAGGGCGCGACCATCATCAGGCAGGGAGACGAGGGAGATCGCTACTTCGTGATGCTGGCCGGGACGGCCTCGGTCTCGGTGGGCGGGCAAGTCGTGAGCGAACTGCACCCAGGCGACCAATTCGGCGAGATCGCCCTCCTCCACGGGGTGCCGAGAACCGCCGGTGTGACCACGTCGAGCCCCGTGACCACCCTGAGCCTGCACCGTGACGACTTCGCCACCGCGGTGCGTTCCCGGGCGATCCTCGGTTGAGCGCCCCCCGAGGCGGCCTGGACAACCCGGCCTGGAGCGCCCTGACCGGGCCGCATGCACACGTCGCCGATCGGGAGGGTCAGGCGGCCCGGTATCCCGTCGGGGTCTCGGCGTTCGCGGCATTGGCCGACGATCCCGGCGAGACGGCGTGGTCCGACGCGGCGAGCCTGCCGGGTTCCGATGCGATGGTGCTCGTCGCTCCCCAGCTGCCCATCCCGCCGGACTGGGCGATCCGCCTCCGCGTGCAGAGCCTTCAGATGATCGCCGACCACGTGGATGCAGAGCCGGACCGAGAGGCCATCGCGCTCGGACCGGCGGACGTGGCCGAGATGCTCGACCTCGTCAATAGGACGAGACCGGGACCGTTTCTTGCGGGAGCCATCGAGCTCGGCAACTACCTCGGCATTCGACGCGACGGCGTGCTGGTGGCGATGGCGGGCGAGCGCCTGCGGATGGACGGCTGGACCGAGGTCAGCGCGGTCTGCACCGACGACACGGTCCGGGGCACCGGGTTGGCCGGCCGGCTGGTCCGGGCCGTGGTCGCAGGCATCCGGGAACGAGGCGACGAGGCACTGCTGCATGTGGCCAGCACCAACACCGGCGCGATCCGCCTCTACCGCACCCTCGGGTTCGTCGAACGTCGCGAGATCGAGTTCGTGCTGGTCGGAGCGCCGGTCTCGGGCTCTTGACCATCGGGTCGGGCTGGGGCCGTGGCGTTGCCCACCCGACACGCTGATTTCGGTTTCGCCACCACCCACGTCCTCGATTCTAGGTGACAGGTGACTATCTGGTCACCTATTATCTCGGGGTGGACGAAGTGTTCAGAGCCCTCGCCGACCCGACACGGCGGAGCCTCCTCGACGAGCTCTTCCGCGAGGACGGGCAGTCGCTGAGCTCCCTCGAGGCGCGCTTTTCGATGACCCGCTTCGGGGTCATGAAGCACCTGAAGCAGCTCGAGGAGGCCGGCCTCGTGGTGACCAGGCGCCAAGGGCGCGAGAAGCTCCACTATCTGAACCCGGTCCCCATCAGGCTCATCTACGACCGGTGGGTGAGCAAGTACGCCGAGCCCTGGGCGGCTGCGCTCAGTGGCCTCAAAGAGAGACTGGAGAGCACGATGGAAAAGATCTTCGAGATCTACGTCCGCACCACGCCCGAGCGGCTGTGGGAGGCGATCACCACCGAGGAGATCCGGAGCAAGTACAACTTCGGGGCCCGGATCAAGTCGGACTGGACACCCGGCTCCCGCTACGAGATGGGCCACCCGACCCGACCTTCGCTGTTGGCTGAGGGGGAGATCCTGGAGGTCGACCCGCCACGTCGCCTCGTCCACACCATGACCGCGTTGTGGGGCGACGACGTGAAGAGCGAGGGCTCGTCGCGGGTGACGTGGGAGATCCAGCCCATCGGGGACGACTCGTGCTGTCTGACCCTGACGCACGACCAGCTGCGCGAGGGCGCCAACGCCCAGCTGTACGGCGGTTGGCCGATGATCCTCTCGGGGCTGAAGACCTGGCTCGAGACCGGCGAGCTGCTGACCACGCCCGGATCGCTCATGTACGGCCGCTGAACGGGCTCACTCGGGCTCGGAGGCCCGGGCGGTCCCGGGCGGGCCGAGGCCGTCGAGCGTCGCGTGCACGGCGAGGGACCATCGCCGGTCGACCGAGGTCTCGGGCGTGCCCAGCCAGCCGGCGTTCTCCTGTCCGGCCAGGCCCTGGGCGAGTGCCAGCAGGACATGCGCGACATCGGTCTCGTTCCCGACGATCACCCCGTCGTCCACGCAGCGGCGCACCCGTCCGATGATGAACTCGCGGACCGAGCTGCCGGCGGCGGCCTCGTCGGGACCCGGGTCGAAGTCGGCGAAGGGTCGCGAGAACATGACCTCGGCGAGCACGGGGTTCTGGCGGACGAAGGACCGAACGACCTCGATGACCCTCACCAGGTCGGCCCGGGCGTCGTCGGTCGGGTCCAGCTCGTCGAGGCGGCGCCGGAGCATGCGGAATCCCTCGAAGAACACCTCTTTGACCAGGCCGCCCTTGTCCCCGAACAGCTCGTAGACGGCCGGCGTCGACGTCTCGGCATGGGAAGCCACGCTGCGGGCGGTGAAGCCGACCACGCCACCGTCCTCCAGCATGGCCACGGCCACCTGCAGCACCCGTTGGCGGAGCTCGGGCGTCCGCTCCTTCGGTCTCGCCATGACCGACCTAGGTGGCCGCCGCGGTCTCGATGGCGGCTCGGAAGTCGATGTCGTCGGCGACGATGGCCTCCTTGAGGGCCGCCAGCGCGCCCGCCCGGACCCGCAGCTTGGCGTGCCGGTGAGCCCGCATGTCCAAGGTGGCCAGCTGCGTCACGAGCTCGTTCACGGCCCCATTCAGCTCGGTCGCCTCCACGACCCGGTCGAGGATCCCCGCGGCCACCGCCGTCTCGGACGAGAACACCTCGGCCAAGATGACCACCCGGTCGAGGTATCCCGGGGCGAGCCGGTGCCGGCACACCTCGACGGCCGCCCGCGGGATCACCATCCCGATCGCGACCTCGTTGGCGGTGAGCTTGTAGGGGCCGGCGACACCGATCCGGTAGTCACCCGAAAGCAAGAGGAAGAACCCCATCGCGATGGTGTGGCCGGTGCAGGCGATCACCACCGGGGTCGGGAACGAAAGCACCCGCTCGGCCAGGGTGAAGCCGGCGTTGAGCAGGTCGGCGGCCGCCGGTCCGCCCGCGTTGAGCACCTTCAGGTCGAAGCCGGCCGACACGACGCCCTCGCGTCCGCGGAGCACGACCGGAAGGCCTTCGGTGCTGGCTCGTTCGAACGCGGCGTGCAGCTCGTCGAGCATCTGGGTGGAGAGGACGTTGAGCTTCCCGTCGTCCATCGTGATCCGCACGCTCGATGCTTCGGTGCGGTAGTTGACCAGAGTTCCCATGGGCCGTCTCCTCCTGCCCTCCTGTGATGGACTGGCTCAGGATATCGTAACGTCGTTCCGAAATCCTGAGCACCGACGACCGAGGCAGAAGAAACAGGTCCCCGGGCCCCTTGCGTCGAACGGGGATGCCGTTACAATGACATTACGGAACAGTGTCGAGCGGGTGGGACGTTCACGCCCGATTCGACGAGTTCGATTGCCAGCTCAAGGTTGCGGGAACGTCGGTAGGGGGCGACGGATTCGCGGCACGAGAGCGTGGGCGGTCATGTCGCCAAGGACCCGATCGAGATCTGAGTGGGAGATCAACTGACAAGTCAGCCAGAGCCTCCCGCTCTCAACCCACCGAAGGCAGCCGGGGGGACGCTCGGGCGCGCGCGGCGACAAGCGCGGGTGCGTTCGAGCGCCTTCGGTGGGTCTTCCAGCGGGTGGTCATGTCGGCCGACGTGGTCCGGGTCCGGATCGCCCCGGTGGGCGTCCTCGGCGAGAACATCGACCCCGATAGCGCCGACGCCAACGACTGGCGGTTCTTGCGGCGCCCCGCGCTGATCGGTTTCCTGGCCCTCGTCTCGGTGGCCGTCGGGGTCTCGGTGGACAGCTCCCCGTTCAAGCTCGAGATGCCCGGGACCTGGTTCTTCGGGGAACCGGCCCAGTCGGGCGTGGCCTCGACGGCGTTCTTGCTCTTCGGGCTGGTGGCCGTCTACGGCGGCCTGGTCTTGTTGATGCGGGTCTGGTACGGGATGACCCGGGCGCTCGCTCGCCGGCCCGGCACGCCGCTCAAGCACCTCTGGCTCATCCTCGGCCTCTGGATGATCCCGATGCTGGTGGTGGCCCCGATCTTCTCCCGGGACGTGTTCTCGTACGCGGCCCAGGGCGAGATGGTCAGCCATCACATCAACCCGTATAACTACGGGCCCTTCACCTTGGGCGCCGGTCCCTACGTCAACCCGGTCGACCCACTGTGGATGAACGCCCCGGCCCCCTACGGACCGCTCTTTTTGATGATCGACGGGTTCTTCGCCTCGGCCAGCCTGCACCACGTGCTGGTGACGGTGATCTTCCTGCGCTTGCTGGCGGTGGCCGGGGTGGCGCTCATCGCCTGGTGCATCCCCAAACTGGCCCGCGCCTACGGCCGTGAGCCGGGACCGATCTTTCTGTTGACCGCGCTCAACCCGCTGGTGCTTCTGACACTGGTCGGCTCGGGCCACAACGACGCGATCATGGTTGGTCTCTTGTTGTGCGGGATCACCGCGGCCAAGTACAAGCATCCCGTCTGGGCGGTGGTGCTTTGTGCCCTTGCCGCCGCGATCAAGGTGCCGGCGGGACTCGGCGTTCTCTACGTCGGCTGGGAGTGGCTCGGCACCGGCGTCCCGTGGCGTCAGCGCGTCCGGCCCCTGCTCACGGCGGGACTGATCACGATCGGCGTCCTGGGCTTCCTCTCGATCGTGAGCGGCCTCGGGTGGGGTTGGGTGGCCAACCTCGAGACCCCCGGGACGGTGCGGAGCTGGCTCGCTCCGACGACCGGCATCGGGTTGGGTCTGAGCGGCCTCATGCACGCGATCGGGTGGCATGTCTCGACCACGGCGGTCCTCTCCGGAACGCGCGTCCTCGGGTTCACCATCGCCGGGGCCGCGGCGATCTATCTGTTCGCGATCAGCGACCGCATCGGCGGCCTGAAGGCCCTCGCGATCAGCTTGCTGTTGTTCGTCGTCCTCGGTCCGGTGGTCCAACCCTGGTACCTGACCTGGGGCTTGTTGCTTCTCGCCCCGGTCGCGATCGGGCGATGGCGAACCCTCATCATCGCGGTGTCGGTGCTGTCCCCGTTCATCGGGCTGCCCGGCGGCCGGACCCTGCTGGACCAGCTGGTCCACTCGGACCCGTTGTCGGTCGCGTGGGCGTTGATCTTCCTGTTGGGCGTCCTGTTGGTCCCCCTCGGCCGCTGGTCGACGTCGTGGCGTGGCGCGTCGGAGGGTTCGGGCCAGTGGGGCGACGCCAGCCTTCAACCTCAGCTCCTCGAGCGCTAGCGACCCCTTCGTCGGGCCGTCGCGGCGTTCAGAGCATCCGCTGGAGCTCGACCACGTCGAGCCACCGGCCGTGCTTGCGCCCGACCTCGCGTTCGACCCCCACCATCTCGAACCCGCACGCAAGGTGCAGGTTGGTCGAGGCGGTGTTGGAGCCCTCGGTGCGGGCGATGATCGTGTGGAACCCGTGGTCGGTGGCCAGCCGGATCAGCTCCTCCAAGAGGGCCCGCCCCACCCCAGCCCGGCGAGCGGTCCGGGCCACGTACACCGAGTTCTCGACGGTCGTCGCGTACCCGGGCCGGTCGTGGAAGGGCGACAGCGAGCCGTAGCCGAGCACGGCCTCACCGTGGGCGCCGAGCAGCACCTCGCCGGGGCCCGGCGCCTCCGCCGCCACGACGGCCGGGTGGGCGCCCTGGTGGCGGTCGAGCCAGCCCACCTGGTCGGCCACCGTCCACGGGACGATGTCGAAGGTGACCAGCGACTCGGTCACCTCGGCGTTGTAGATCGCCCGGATCGATTCGAGGTCGCCGCGCTCGGCGGGCCGGATCCGCATCGCAAGATGGTACCGAGCGCCCCGCCGAGCGCCGTTCGACCGCGGGCGGCTGGCGAGGGGTTTTGGCGCCTCGGGATGCGGTCCCGAGTCCCCGCTGACCTAACATGTCCGGGCGGTGCGAGCGACTGCCGCGCCCCCTTAGCTCAGTCGGTAGAGCACAGCCATGGTAAGGCTGGTGTCGTCGGTTCGATTCCGACAGGGGGCTCCCCGGCGGCGTAGCTCAGTTGGTTAGAGCACACGGCTCATAATCGTGGGGTCGCGGGTTCGAGTCCCGCCGCCGCTACCAGCAGGGCCGGGAGAGAGCGAGAGAGGAGGAAGCCCGATGCCGAAGAACGACAAACGGGTCCAGGTGACCTTGGCTTGCGAGGTCTGCAAGCGACGGAACTACATCACCGTGAAGAACAAGAACAACGACCGCGAGCGGATCGAGATGAAGAAGTACTGCCGCTGGGACCGCCAGCACACGCTGCACAAGGAAACCCGCTAAGAGGCGCCGGGCCGCCGGGCCTGGCTCGGTGGTAATCTTTGCCGCTGCTGCCCAGGTCAGATGGCTCCGGGCCACCACCCGAAGAAAGACTGAGGGCGGTCCGCCGAGGGCAGTAGCTCAACTGGTAGAGCACCGGTCTCCAAAACCGGCGGTTGGGGGTTCGAGTCCCTCCTGCCCTGCTCCTCTCCAGCCCCGAGGATCAGCTCGACACAACGGAGCAACTCCATGAACCGCGAGACCAAGCGACAGATGCGCCGCCAGGGCCAGATGGAGGCCGACGGGTCCCCGTCGACCCGTCCTCGGCCGCCTGCGACGGCTCGGCGCCGTCAGAGGACCACGCTCGCCCAATTCGCCCGGGAGGTCCGGGACGAGCTGCGCCAGGTCGCCTGGCCGAACCGCTCCGAGATGGTCAACTACACCGCGGTGGTGGTCACCACCCTCGTCCTCATGGTGACGCTCATCTTCATCTTGAACCTCGGCTTCGGGAAATCCGTGCTCTACATGTTCCACAAATGACGCTCGACGATCTGGACCAGACCGGGGACGTCGTCGCCGAGACCGAGGAAGCAATCGAGCAAGCCAGCGAGGAAGTGGTCTCCGGGCTCGAGAACCTCGAGCCCGACGTCGTGGTGGACGCCACCGCGGCCGCCGACGATGACCTCGACGAGCTCGTCGACGAAGACGAAGAAGGCGAGGAGGAGCCTCCTCCGCCTAGCCCCTATGACCGCCCGGGCCGCTGGTACGTGGTCCACACCTACTCGGGCTACGAGAACAAGGTGCGCTCCAACCTCTTCAACGTCATGGCGTCGAGGAGCATGGAGGACCGCGTCTTTGAGATCGTGATCCCGATGGAAGACGTGGTCGAGTTCAAGGCGGGCAAGAAGGTGACCGTCCAAAAGAAGGTCTTCCCCGGCTACCTGCTCGTGCGGTGCGATCTCGATGACGACGTCTGGGGGGCCATCCGCAACACCCCCGGGGTGACCGGCTTCGTCGGCCCCGGGACCAAGCCGACCCCGCTGTCGCGCCGGGAGGTCGAGAGCATCCTTCAGGTCAAGGTCGAAGGCACCGAGACGTCGCCCAAGCGGACCCGGCCGCGCCTCGAATACGAGGTGAACGAGACGGTGCGGGTGAAGGAGGGTCCGTTCGCGGACTTCTCCGGCCAGATTGCCGAAATCAACGAGGATCAGCTGAAGTTGAAGGTGCTGGTGAACATCTTCGGCCGAGAGACCCCGGTCGAGCTCGAGTTCAGCCAGGTCGCGAAGCTCTAGGCCGGCGCCAAGAGCCTCGCAGGTCGAGAGACCCCAGGTCGAGAGACCCCAGGTCGAGAAACAACCCAGATCGAGAAACAACCCAGATCGAGAAACAAGGAGACCCATGCCTCCCAGGAAAAGAGTGCTCGCCAAGGTGAAGATCCAGCTGAATGCTGGATCGGCCACGCCGGCCCCGCCGGTGGGCACCGCCCTCGGCCCCCACGGGGTCCAGACGATGGAGTTCTGCAAGCAGTACAACGCCGCGACCGAGTCCCAGCGCGGCACGGTGGTGCCGGTCGACATCACCATCTACGAGGACCGGTCCTTCAGCTTCGAGCTGAAGACGCCGCCCACCCCGGTGCTCCTGCGCGAGGCCGCCGGGGTCGCCAAGGGCGCCTCCACCTCCGGGCGCGAGCAGGTGGGGACGGTCACCGACGCCCAGCTGGCCGACATCGCCAAGATCAAGCTGCCCGACCTCAACACCGACGACCTCGAGCAGGCGAAGCTCCAGGTGGCCGGCACCGCCCGATCGATGGGCATCAAGGTTTCGGACTGACGAGCACCGAGAACGAACCGAGGAACAAAGACATGACCCAACACGGAAAGAAGTACACCGAGGCGCTCGGCCAGGCAGACCGCGAGCAGCAGCACAGCGTCGCCGAGGCGGTCGACCTGGTGAAGGAGCTGGCCCGGGCGAAGTTCGACGAGACCATCGAGCTGGCCGTCCGGCTCGGCGTGGATCCCCGGAAGGCCGAGCAGATCGTTCGGGGCACGCTGTCGCTCCCGTCGGGCTCGGGTCGCGAGGTTCGCGTGGCCGTCTTCGCCGCCGGCGAGAAGGCCGCCGAGGCCCGCAGCGCCGGGGCCGACGTCGTCGGTGCCGACGACCTGGTGGCGCGGGTGGCCAGCGAGGGGTTCTTGGACTTCGACGTGGCGATCGCCACCCCCGACCTGATGGGCCAGGTGGGCACGCTCGGCCGGATCCTCGGGCCCCGTGGTCTCATGCCGAACCCCAAGACCGGCACCGTCACCATGGACGTGGGCAAGGCCGTGAGCGAGTTCAAGAGCGGCCGGGTGGAGTACCGCACCGACAAGGTCGGCAACATCCACGTGCCGGTGGGCAAGGCCTCGTTTTCCAAGGCCCAGCTGGTCGTCAACATCCACGCGGTCATCGACGAGCTGGTACGGGCCAAGCCGGCCGCGGCCAAGGGCCGCTACATCCGGTCGGTGACGTTGTCCTCGACCATGGGGCCCGGGGTCCGCATCGACTCGGCTCGGGCCCGAGAGGTCGAAGAGGAGCTGGCCTCGGTCTGACCCGGCTGTTTTTCGCCGGCCCCGAACGGGGCCACTAGAGTGCAACGGTCCGTTCCCCATTGGAACGGCCCACAAACCAAACGCCGCAGAAATCCGGTGCACTTCGGTGCCGAAAGGGCTCGAGAGAGCTCGCCTGATGAGGCGATCCGTTCCGGGCACCGGAGAGATCCGGACCCGTGACCGTCGCTCACCGGAGCACGCGGCCTGGACAAGGTCTGCAGGACCGGCCCGGGATGACCGGGGGAGAGGGCGATGGAGAACCCACGACCAGAGAAGGTCGCCGTGGTCGAAGAGGTGCGCCAGCGCCTCGCGTCCGCCAACGCCTCGGTCGTCACCGAGTACCGGGGGCTGACCGTCGCCCAGCTGGCCGAGCTCCGCAAGAACCTGGCCGCGGTGGGCGACTACAAGATCTACAAGAACACCCTGGTGCGGCTGGCCATCGCAGGCAGCGAGTACGAGGAGTTGACCGGGCTCTTGAGCGGTCCGACCGGGATCGCCTTCGTCAACGGCGAGATCAGCGCGGCGGCCAAGACGCTCCGCGACTTCGCCCGGACCTACCCGGCCCTCATCGTGAAGGGCGGTCTGGTCGGCGCCAGCCCGCTCAGCAACCAGGACTTCACCCGGCTGGCCGACCTGCCGTCGCGCGACGCGCTGTTGGCCCGGTTCGCGGGGGCGTTGGCGGCGCCGCTACAACAGCTGGCCGGGCTGTTGCAGGCCCTGCCGCGCAACTTTGCCTTTGGCCTCTCGGCGCTCATCGAAGAGCGCGGTGGAGTGCCGGTCCCGGCCGAGCCCGAGCCGGCGGTGGCCGAGCCGGTCGAGGCGGTGGCTGAGCCGGTCGAGGCGGTGGCTGAGCCGGTCGAGGCGGTGGCTGACGCCGGGACCGACGCCGAAGCTTCCGATGCCGCGGCCGAAGAGCCGACGACGGACGAGTCGGCGACGGAGCCCACCGGGGAGGCCTAGGCCTCCCGTCAGACCTGCACAATCGGGTCGATCGAGAACAGAATGCAGATCGAGAACAGAGAAAGGGAACACCATGGCTGGGACCATCACCAAGGACCAGATCCTCGACGGCATCGCGCAGCTCTCCGTACTGGAGCTGAGTGAGCTGCTGAAGGAATTCGAGGAGCGCTTCGGGGTGACCGCGGCCGCGCCGGTCGCGGTTGCCGCCGCACCGGCCGCCGGAGGTGGCGACACGGGCGGTGGCGAAGAGGAGCAGACCGAGTTCGACGTGGTCCTCACCGCCGCTGGCGACAAGAAGATCCAGGTCATCAAGGAGGTCCGTTCGCTGACCAGCCTCGGCCTGAAGGAGGCCAAGGACGTGGTGGACGGGGCACCCAAGGCGGTGCTCGAGCGGGTGAGCAAGGAAGAGGCCGAGAAGGCCAAGGCGGCCCTCGAGGGCGCCGGAGGCACGGTAGAGCTCAAGTAGCCGGCCCGGGGTCGTGCCAGGGGGTGGTCGTCCGACAACCCTTGACTCCCATGGTCGCGTTCTTTAGCCTTTCGGCAGCCGGCGGGGGCCCTTTGGCTACCCGTTCGATGCGGCGCGACCCAGGGGGTTGTGTTCCTACCCGTCCCCGGTTAGGCTACAGGGTTGCCGTGCGCAGCCCCTGGTCCGTACCCGAAATTTCGGCTGGATCGCGCGCGTCACGGCACCGGCCCTGATCGATCTCGCGTCCCGCATTCTCGCTCCGGTCTCGCGCCCCGGAGGTGTTTTCTTCTGTTCTCGTTCCACCCGTCAGCACCCGAATTGGGAGGAGTAGGCCGTTGCCCACACGGTCCCGCAGCCCCGAACGCGTTTCGTTCGCCAACATCGATGAGGCCTTGCCGCTGCCCGACCTGATCTCGGTCCAGCGCGACTCGTTTCAGTGGTTCTTGGACAAAGGTCTGGCCGAGGCGTTCGGGGACATCAGTCCGATCGAGGACTTCACCGGTCAGCTCAGCCTGGAGCTCGAGTTCGACCCCGCGGACCCCGACCTCCGCCCGCCGCCCAAGTTCTCGGTGGAGGAGTGCAAAGAAAAGGACATGACCTACGCCGCCCCGGTCTTCGTCCGGGCGCGCTTCTTGAACGCCACCACCGGCGAAATCAAGGAGCAGACCGTCTTCATGGGGGACTTCCCGATGATGACCGACCGGGGCACCTTCATCGTCAACGGCACCGAGCGGGTCGTGGTGAGCCAGCTGGTTCGCTCGCCGGGGGTCATCTTCCAGCCCGGCCGCGACGCCAAGACGATCTTCACCGGCACCATCCACCCCTACCGGGGCGAGTGGATCGAGCTCGACATCGAGGCCAAGCCCTCCCGTGACGTGACCGTGGGGGCCCGGGTGGCCCGGAAGCGCCGGCTCTCGCTCTTCGTGCTCCTGCGCGCGCTTGGCTACGGCGACGAGGAGTTCCTGGAGCGCTTCGTCCGGCACTTCGACTTCTTGGAGGGCCAGTGGGAGAAGGAGCGGACGCTCGCCCCGACCCGCGAAGAGGCGCTGCTCGAGATCTACAAGCGGGCCCGTCCCGGTGAGCCGCTCTCGGTCGAGGCGGCCCGCCAGTACTTCGAGAACGCGTTCTTCAACCCGAAGCGCTACGACCTCACCCGGGTCGGCCGCTACAAGCTGAACCGCAAGCTCGGCCCGGAGATCGAGCGGATCTCGGGGCTCTTCGGGATCGAGGTCGAGCGCCCGGCGCCCAACCAGAGCGTGCTCAGCCCGTCGGAGATCCTGGCGTCGGCGACCTACATGTTGCACCTGGCCCTGCACATGGCCGACGGCGACTCGACGTACCGGATCGACGATCAGGACCACTTCGCCAACCGGCGCGTCCGTTCGGTCGGCGAGCTGATCCAGAACCAGGTGCGAGTCGGCCTGTCCCGGATGGAGCGGGTGGTGCGGGAGCGCATGACCACCCAGGACGTCGAGGCGATCACGCCCCAGACGCTCATCAACATCCGTCCGGTCGTGGCCGCGGTGAAGGAGTTCTTCGGGACCAGCCAGCTCAGCCAGTTCATGGACCAGAACAACCCGCTGTCGGGACTCGCCCACAAGAGGCGCCTCTCGGCGCTCGGGCCGGGCGGTCTGTCGCGCGAGCGGGCCGGGTTCGAGGTCCGTGACGTGCACAGCTCCCACTACGGGCGGATGTGCCCGATCGAGACGCCCGAGGGTCCGAACATCGGCCTGATCGGTGCGCTGGCCACCTACGCGCGGGTCAACGAGTACGGGTTCATCGAGACCCCGTACCGCACGGTGGCCGAGGGACGGGTCACCGGCGAGGTCGTCTACCTGGCTGCCGACGAGGAAGAGGAGCACGTCATCGCCCAGGCGAACGCGCCCATCGACGACCGCGGCAACTTCACCGAGGACCGGGTGCTCGTCCGGCGCGGCCCGCAAGGGACCGGGGTCCGGGTCGGGGTGGCCACCACCACCTACGGCACCACCAGCGAGATCGACTTCGTGCCGCCCTCGGAGGTCGACCTCATGGACGTCTCGCCGAAGCAGATCGTGTCGGTGTCGACGGCCCTCATCCCCTTCGTCGAGCACGACGACGCCAACCGGGCCCTCATGGGCGCCAACATGCAGAAGCAGGCCGTTCCGCTGGTGGTTCCCGAGGCCCCCTACATCGGGACCGGGGTCGAGGCCAGGGCGGCCCGCGACGCCGGCGACGTCGTGATCGCCGAGGGCGAGGGCACGGTCATCGAGGTCTCGGGCGACCAGATCGTGGTCGACTACCGGTCCGGCCAGAAGGACCGGCTGGGTCACACCCTGGGCCGCAAGATTTACCGGCTGGCCAAGTTCCGCCGCTCCAACCAGAACACCAGCATCAACCAGAAGCCCCTCGTCGAAGAGGGTCAGAAGGTGGATGACGGCGACCTGCTCGCCGACGGTCCCTCGACTCACAACGGCGAGCTCGCTCTGGGCAAGAACCTGCTGGTCGCGTTCATGCCGTGGGAGGGCTACAACTACGAGGACGCCATCATCCTCTCGGAGCGCCTGGTGCGCGACGACGTGCTCACCTCGATCCACATCGAAGAGCACGAGGTCGACGCCCGGGACACCAAGCTCGGGGCCGAGGAGATCACCCGGGACATCCCGAACCTCTCAGAAGAGATCCTGGCCGACCTCGACGAGCGCGGCATCATTCGGATCGGGGCCGAGGTCGGGCCGGGCGACGTGCTGGTCGGCAAGGTCACCCCGAAGGGGGAGACCGAGCAGACCCCCGAGGAGCGCCTCCTCCGGGCGATCTTCGGTGAGAAGGCCCGCGAGGTCCGAGACACCAGCCTCAAGGTCCCCCACGGTGAAGAGGGCAAGGTCATCGACGTCCGCGTGTTCTCCCGGGACACCTCCCATGAGCTTCCGCCCGGGGTCAACGAGCTGGTCCGGGTGTACGTGGCCCAGAGGCGCAAGATCTCAGAGGGCGACAAGTTGGCCGGGCGCCACGGGAACAAGGGCGTCATCTCCAAGATCCTCCCGATCGAGGACATGCCGTACCTGGCCGACGGCACGCCGGTCGACATCATCTTGAACCCACTCGGCGTGCCGAGCCGGATGAACGTCGGTCAGGTGCTCGAGTCCCACCTCGGGTATGCGGCCCGCTTCGGCTGGAACGCCGAGACGCCCGAACCCGACGCCGGCACGAGCGGCCGCGACGACGGCGTCTATCGCAAGACCCGTCCCCGCACCATGCCGGCCAACTGGATCGCCACCCCGGTGTTCGACGGGGCCCACTGGGACGAGACCGAGGACGCCGGCCGGCACAAGACGATCAAGGCGATCTTCGAGGACCTCCGGCCCGACTCGGCCAGGGGCGACATCCAGATCGGCTCGGACGGGAAGGCCGAGCTGTTCAACGGCCGCACCGGCGAGCCCTACGACAACAAGATCTCGGTCGGCTACGTGTACATCTTGAAGCTCGCCCACCTGGTCGACGACAAGATCCACGCTCGTTCGACCGGCCCGTACTCGATGATCACCCAGCAGCCTCTCGGCGGCAAGGCCCAGTTCGGAGGGCAGCGCTTCGGCGAGATGGAGGTGTGGGCGCTCGAGGCCTTCGGCGCGGCGTACGCGCTCCAAGAGCTGCTCACCATCAAGTCCGACGACGTCTTGGGCCGGGTCAAGGTCTACGAGGCCATCGTGAAGGGCGAGAACATCCCAGAACCCGGGATCCCGGAGAGCTTCAAGGTGCTCATCAAGGAAATGCAGTCCCTATGCCTGGACGTCGACGTGCTGTCGGTCACCGGTGAGGAGATCGAAATGCATGAGCTCGACGAGGACGTGTTCCGCACGGCCGAGGAACTGGGTATCGACATCAGCCGACCCGAGCGCGGGTCGGACGAAGAAGACGAGCGGCGCGCCGCCGAGAGGAGCTTCTCGTGACCGCACTCGACGTCAACACCTTTGATCAGCTGAAGATCGGCCTGGCCACGGCCGGGGCGATCCGCGGATGGTCCAACGGCGAGGTGAAGAAGCCCGAGACGATCAACTACCGGACGCTGCGTCCCGAGAAGGACGGGCTCTTCTGCGAGAAGATCTTCGGTCCGACCAAGGACTGGGAGTGCTACTGCGGGAAGTACAAGCGGGTCCGGTTCAAGGGGATCATCTGCGAGCGCTGCGGGGTCGAGGTCACCCGGTCCAAGGTGCGTCGCGAGCGGATGGGCCACATCGAGCTGGCCGCCCCGGTCGTGCACATCTGGTACCTGCGGGGGACCCGTAGCTGGCTGGCCTATCTCCTCATGGGCACCGAAGCCCGGGAGGAGCTGAAGGCCAAGCAGCTGGAGAAGGTCATCTACTTCGCCGCCAACCTGGTCACCTGGGTCGACGAGGAGAAGCGCCACGAGGACCTGCCCAATCTCGAGGCCGAGCTGGCCGAGGAGATCGCCGACATCGAGAAGCGGCGCGACCTCGACATCGACCGCCGGTTCAAGGCCCTCGAAGACGAGCTGGCCACCCTCGAGAAGGAGGGCGCGCGCGACGCCGAGATCAAGGCCCGCCAGCGGGCCGTGGAGAAGGAGATCACCGCGGCGCGACGACCGCAGCCAGGACGAGATCGACCTGGCCCAGCGGGCCCTGGAGGAGTTCCGGACTCTGCACGGGCGCAAGATCATCGAAGACGAGCTCTTGTGGCGGGAGCTGCGGCTCCGCTACGAGGACTACTTCGAGGGCGGCATGGGCGCCGAGTCCATCAGCCGGCTCATCGACCGCATCGACCTCGACCAGAGGAGATCAAGCTGCGCGAGCAGATCGACGCGGCCGACGGTCGGCGTCCTCTGTCGGCCCAGCGCCGCCAGAAGGCCATCAAGCGTCTGAAGATCGTCACCGCGTTCAACCGCCGGGATGACCACGGCCGCCGGATCAACGACCCCCGGGCGATGATCTTGGAAGCGGTGCCGGTGATCCCGCCGGACCTGCGTCCGATGGTCCAGCTCGACGGTGGCCGGTTCGCCACCTCTGACCTGAACGACCTCTACCGCCGGGTGATCAACCGGAACAACCGCCTGAAGAGGCTGCTCGACCTGGGCGCGCCCGAGATCATCATCAACAACGAGAAGCGGATGCTCCAAGAGGCCGTCGACGCACTGTTCGACAACGGCCGCCGCGGGCGTCCGGTGACCGGCCCCGGCAACCGGCCCCTCAAGAGCCTGTCGGACATGTTGAAGGGCAAGCAGGGCCGGTTCCGCCAGAACCTGCTGGGCAAGCGGGTCGACTACTCGGGCCGCTCGGTCATCGTGATCGGCCCGACCCTCCTGCTCCACCAGTGCGGCCTGCCCAAGCTGATGGCGCTGGAGCTCTTCAAGCCGTTCGTCATGAAGCGGCTCGTCGACATGGAGCTGGCCCAGAACATCAAGTCGGCCAAGCGCATGGTCGAGCGCCGCCGCCCCCAGGTCTGGGACGTCCTCGAGGGAGTTATCCAGGAGCACCCGGTGCTGCTCAACCGGGCACCGACGCTGCACCGACTGGGCATCCAGGCCTTCGAGCCGGTGCTCGTCGAGGGCAAGGCCATCCAGATCCACCCGCTCGTCTGCACGGCCTTCAACGCCGACTTCGACGGGGACCAGATGGCCGTCCACCTGCCGCTGTCGGCCGAGGCCCAGGCCGAGGCCCGCGTCCTCATGCTGTCGGCCAACAACATCCTGTCGCCGGCCACCGGGCGACCGATCACCGTGCCCACCCAGGACATGGTCTTCGGCGCCTACTACCTGACCCTGATGGTCGACGGCGCCAAGGGCGAGGGCCAGGTCTTCCGGCACAGCCACGAGGTCGAGGCGGCCTTCGACGCCGGCGACCGTCGACCTCCACGCCAAGATCACGCTGCGCCCGCTGCCGGACTCGCCGATTGCGGCCCGCTTCGCCGCGGCCGGGATCGAGCCGGACGACTGACGGGCGGGTACGCGGTCGAGACCTCGGCCGGGCGCCTCTTCTTCAACGAGGCGCTGCCCGGCGGGTTCCGCTACGTGAACGACGTGGTCGGCAAGCGCAACATCGCCGATCGGGGTCATCGTCGAGGAGCTGGCCGACGAGCACCCCAAGCGCACCGTCGCGGCCGAGCCTCGACCGGATCAAGGCGCTCGGCTTCCGCTTCGCCGCCCAGTCCGGCCTCACCATCTCGATCGACGACGTGCGGACACCGCCCGACAAGCAGTCCATCCTGGACCGCTACGAGAAGGAGGCCGAGAAGGCCGAGACCCAGTTCCGCCGGGGCATCATCACCGACGACGAGCGGCGCCAGAAGGAGATCGAGATCTGGACGTCGGCCAACTCCGAGGTCGGTCGGGCCATGGAGCAGGCCCTGTCGACGCTGTCGTTCAACCCGCTCGACATGATGGTCGACTCGGGTGCCCGAGGGAACGCCCAGCAGATCCGCCAGATCGCCGGCATGAAGGGCCTGGTCTCCAACCCGCGCGGCGAGATGATCCCCCGGCCGATCAAGTCCTCCTTCCGGGAGGGCCTGTCGGTGCTCGAGTACTTCATCTCGACCCACGGCGCCCGCAAGGGCCTGGCCGACACCGCCCTGCGCACCGCCGACTCGGGCTACCTGACCCGTCGCCTGGTCGACGTGGCCCAGGAGCTCATCGTCCGCGAGGAGGACTGCGGCGTCGGCCCGGGGCATCTGGATCGAGGGGGTCGTCCCCGACCAGGCCGGCCGGCGCAGCTACCTCGAGACCCGCGCTCTACGGGCGGCATCCTGGTCGAGCCGGTCACCCTGACCGACGGCTCGACGGTCGAGGTCGGCACCCTGCTCGACCGACGAGCTGGTCGAGCGGCTCCGCGACGACGAGGCAGTCGACCGGGTCCGGACCCGGTCGGTGCTCACCTGCGAGGCCGATCCACGGGGTGTGCGCGGCCTGCTACGGCCAGTCGCTGGCCACCGGCAAGATGATCGAGCTCGGCGAGGCGGTCGGGCGTCATCGCCGCCCAGTCGATCGGCGAGCCGGGCACGCAGCTCACCATGCGGACGTTCCACACCGGCGGCATCGTCGGCGAGGACATCACCCACGGCCTGCCCCGCGTCGTCGAGCTCTTCGAGGCCCGCACGCCCAAGGGCGCCGCGGTGCTGGCCCGCCACACCGGTGTGGTCCGGGTGGAAGAAGAGGAGCTGGGCCGCCGCATCACGGTGGTGGCCGACGACGGCACCGAGGAAGCGGTGCTCGGTGGCCCCACGGGCCCACCTCGAGGTGGCCGACGGCCAGGAGGTCGGCGCGGGCGACGCGCTGGTCGAGGGCCCGAAGGACCCCAAGGAGCTCTTGGAGGTCAAGGGCATCCGGGAGACCCAGCAGTACCTGGTCGAAGAGGTCCAGAAGGTCTACCGGGACCAGGGCGTGTCGATCCACGACAAGCACATCGAGCTCATCGTGCGACAGATGCTCCGCCGGGTGCTGGTCGCCGAGCCCGGCGACGCGCCGTTCCTGCCCGGCGAGCGGGTCGACAGCCAGGCCTACGCCGAGGTCAACCGGCTGCTGGTCGAGGAGGGGAAGCGCCCCGCCGAGGGTCGCCCCGAGCTGATGGGGATCACCAAGGCATCGCTGGCCACCGAGAGCTGGCTGTCGGCGGCGTCGTTCCAGGAGACGACCCGGGTGCTGACCGAGGCCGCCATCGAGGGGAAGTCCGACCAGCTGTTCGGGCTGAAGGAGAACATCATCATCGGCAAGCTGATCCCGGCCGGGACCGGCATGGACCGCTACCGACAGATCCACCTCGAGATGCCGGGCGCCGAGCCGCTGCCCTTCTGGGGCTCGACCGCCGACGCCGACACCGAGGACCTGGCGGCGTGGCTGCGCGACGTCGGCACCGACGGGGTCAGCGACGAGCCCTTCGACTCGTCCATCGACGCCAGCTGGCTCGGGGCCGCCCCGACGGGCGACGGCGAGTCGGAGCGCCCGGGCGAGGGTGGCGGCGCGCTGGAGGCCGGGGCCTGAACCGTCTCGGCGGGCCGAAGATGCCCCGTCCACTGGTAAAATCGGTGCCGGTTGACCAGGGTCGTCCGCCGGTGGAGGGCTATTGCCCGCCACCGGGGGGTGCCCTAGCATCGATCTGCTGCGTCCTCAGCCGCTTGGCCGGCCCGAGTCCAGCAGCACATCTGCAATTCCGACTGATGAGGTAGCGCGTGCCGACGATCGCCCAGCTGGTCCGTAATGGGCGCCAGACCAAGGAGACCAAGACCAAGACCCCGGCCCTCCGGGGGGCGCCCCAGCGGCGTGGGGTCTGCACGCGCGTCTACACGTTCACGCCCAAGAAGCCGAACTCGGCCCTGCGCAAGGTGGCCCGGGTGCGCTTGACGAGTGGCGTCGAGGTCACCGCCTACATCCCCGGCGTCGGGCACAACCTCCAGGAGCACTCGATCGTCCTCGTGCGGGGGGGCCGGGTGAAGGACCTGCCCGGGGTTCGTTACAAGATCATTCGTGGCGCCCTCGACGCCTCGGGGGTGCGCGAGCGCGCCCAGGCCCGCAGCCGCTACGGCGCCAAGAAGGAGTCCTAGTGCCTCGCAACGGTCCGGCCCAGCGCCGGGAGCTCGCACCCGACCCGGTCTACCGCTCGGTGCTGGTCACCCAGGTGGTGAACAAGATCCTGTCGAGGGGCAAGCGGACCTTGTCGGAACGGATCGTCTACTCGCGCGCTCGACCTTGTGTCCGAGCGTGGTGGGGCCGACCCGATCGCCTCGCTCAAGCGGGCCATCGAGAACACCCGGCCCGAGCTCGAGGTGAAGAGCCGCCGGGTGGGTGGGGCCACCTACCAGGTCCCCGTCGAGGTCCGGCCCCGGCGGGCCACCACCCTGGCCATCCGCTGGCTGGTCGGCTACTCCCGCCAACGCCGGGAGAAGACGATGGCCGAACGGCTGGCCGGGGAAATCCTCGATGCGTCCAACGGGGTGGGGAATGCTGTGAAGCGGCGCGAGGACATGCACAAGATGGCCGAGTCCAACAAGGCCTTCGCGCACTACCGCTGGTAACTCCTCTCACCGAAGTGGACACGTATGGCTGAACCGCTGCCTATTCGCGAATTCCCGCTTGCCCGGACCCGCAACATCGGGATCATGGCCCACATCGACGCGGGCAAAACCACCACGACCGAGCGCATCCTCTATTACACCGGTCGCAACTACAAGATGGGCGAGGTCCACGAGGGCGGCGCCACCATGGACTGGATGGTCCAAGAGCAAGAGCGCGGCATCACCATCACCTCGGCCGCCACCACCTGTCGGTGGCGCGACACCTGGATCAACATCATCGACACCCCGGGCCACGTCGACTTCACCGTCGAGGTGGAGCGGTCGCTGCGCGTCCTGGACGGCGCGGTGGCCGTCTTCGACGCGGTGGCCGGCGTCGAGCCCCAGACCGAGACGGTGTGGCGCCAGGCCAACAAGTACCACGTGCCCCGGATCTGCTTCGTGAACAAGATGGACCGGGTCGGCGCCGACTTCCCCCGGACCGTCGACATGATCCGCGACCGGCTCGACGCGCTGCCGGCGGTGGTCCAGCTCCCCATCGGCGTCGAGAGCGACTTCGTCGGCGTAGTCGACCTGCTCGAGCAGATCGCGCTGGTCTGGCAAGACGGCATGGGCGAGAAGTGGTTGGAGAAGGAGATCCCGGCCGAGCTGGTCGGGCCGGCCGAGGAGGCCCGCCACCAGCTGGTCGACGTGCTGAGCAACTTCGACGACTCGATCATGGAGAAGTACCTGGCCGAGGAGAAGATCACCGGCGACGACCTGCGCCGCTCGCTTCGCCACGCCACCCTGGCCGCCCAGGTGGTCCCGGTGCTGTGCGGGTCGGCGTTCAAGAACAAGGGCGTCCAGCCGATGCTCGACGCGGTGGTCGACTACCTCCCGAGCCCCCTCGACCTGCCCCCCACGGCCGGGACCAAGCCGGGCAAGGACGAGCCCGACGAGCGGATCCCCGACGACAGCTCGCCGTTCGCGGCGTTGGCCTTCAAGATCATGACCGACCCCTACGTGGGCAAGCTCACCTACCTGCGGGTCTACTCGGGGACGCTGCGCAAGGGCGGCACGGTCCTCAACTCGACCAAGGACAAGCGCGAGCGCATCGGGCGGCTGCTCCAGATGCACGCCAACCACCGTGAGGACAAGGACGCCATCTTCTCCGGCGACATCGTGGCGGTGGTCGGCCTCAAGCAGACGACCACCGGGGACACCCTGTGCGACCCCGCGCACCCGATCGTGCTCGAGGCCCTGGAGTTCCCCGAGCCGGTGATCCACGTGGCCGTGGAACCGAAGACCAAGGCCGACCAGGACAAGCTGTCCCGGGCCCTGTTCTCCCTGTCCGAGGAGGACCCGACCTTCCGGGTGAGGAGCGACGAAGAGACGGGCCAGACGGTCATCTCGGGGATGGGCGAGCTGCACCTCGAGGTGCTGGTCGACCGGATGCTGCGCGAGTTCAGCGTGGACGCCAACGTCGGCAAGCCCCAGGTGGCCTATCGCGAGACGATCCGCAAGGCGGTCCAAGACGTCGACGGCAAGTACATCCGCCAGACCGGCGGCCGGGGCCAGTACGGGCACGCGGTCATCGACCTCGAGCCGACCGGGCCCGGCGGTGGCTACGAGTTCGTGGACAAGATCACCGGCGGCTCGATCCCGAGGGAGTACATCTCCTCGATCGACACCGGGATCCAAGACGCCCTCACCTCGGGGGTGCTGGCCGGCTACCCGACCGTCGACGTCCGGGTCACCCTGGTCGACGGGTCCTACCACGACGTCGACTCCTCGGAGATGGCCTACAAGATCGCCGGCTCGATGGCGGTGAAGAAGGCCATCGCCAAGGCCGGGCCGGTGCTCCTCGAGCCGGTCATGGCGGTCGAGGTAGTCACGCCGGAGGACTACATGGGCGACGTCATCGGCGACCTGGCCAAGCGGCGGGCCAAGGTCGAGGGGATGGAGCAGCGGGGGACCAGCCACGTCGTCCGAGCGCAGGTACCGCTGGCCGACATGTTCGGCTACGCTACCGACCTGCGTTCTCGCACGCAGGGTCGGGCCACGTACACGATGCAGTTCGACGCCTACAGCGAGGTGCCGGAGTCGATCTCGAGAGAGATCGTCGCCCGGGCCCGCGGGGAGTAGGGCTCGACCCGAAGGCGACATACGAAGGCGACGGATGACCGTCGCGGCGGTCCCCGAGGGGGGCCCGCCCTAGAGCAGGGAGCGGTTCTCCAACAATGGCCAAGAAGAAGTTCGAGCGGACGAAGCCTCACGTCAATGTGGGCACCATGGGCCACATCGACCATGGCAAGACCACGCTGACGGCCGCCATCACCAAGGTCCTCTCGGAGTCCAACCCGAACACGGCCTTCACGCCGTTCGACCAGATCGACAAGGCGCCCGAAGAGAAGCAGCGCGGCATCACGATCACCATCGCCCACGTCGAGTACGAGACGCCCAACCGGCACTACGCGCACGTCGACATGCCGGGCCACGCCGACTACATCAAGAACATGATCACCGGCGCCGCCCAGGTGGACGGGGCCATCTTGGTGGTGTCGGCGGCCGACGGCCCGATGCCCCAGACCCGTGAGCACGTCGTCTTGGCCCGCCAGGTTGGCGTCCCCTCGATCGTGGTGGCCCTGAACAAGGCCGACATGGTCGACGACGAGGAGCTCTTGGACCTGGTCGAGCTGGAGGTACGTGAGCTCTTGAACGAGTACGACTTCCCCGGCGACGACACCCCGGTCATCCGGGTGAGCGCGCTGAAGGCACTCGAGGGCGACCCCGAGTGGACGCCCAAGATCACCGAGCTCATGGAGGCGGTCGACAGCTTCATCCCCGAGCCCGTGCGTGACATCGACAAGCCCTTCCAGATGCCGATCGAGGACGTCATGTCCATCACCGGCCGCGGGACCGTCGTCACCGGCAAGATCGAGCGAGGCGTGATCCACGTCGGGGACGGGGTGGAGATCGTCGGGTTGCGCGACACCCAGAACTCGGTGGTGACCGGGGTCGAGATGTTCCGCCGGCTCTTGGACGAGGGCCGGGCCGGCGACAACATCGGCGCCCTGTTGCGGGGGACCAAGAAGGAGGAGGTCGAGCGCGGCCAGGTGCTGTGCAAGCCCGGCTCCATCACCCCGCACACCAACTTCGAGGCCAACGTCTACACCCTGACCAAGGAGGAGGGCGGCCGGCACAAGCCGTTCTTCAACAACTACCGGCCGCAGTTCTACTTCCGCACCACCGACGTCACCGGGGCCATCACCCTGCCCAGTGGCACCGAGATGGTCATGCCCGGCGACACGACCGAGATGACGGTCGAGCTGGGCAAGCCGATCGCCATGGAAGAGGGCCTGCTCTTCGCCATCCGCGAGGGTGGAAGGACCGTCGGCTCCGGCCGGGTCACCAAGATCCTCAAGTAGCGATCGGAAGAGAGCGCACCATGGCCGAGGGGCCCCGCCAGAAGATCAGGATCCGTCTCAAGGCCTACGACCACGAGATCCTCGACCAGTCGACCGAGAAGATCGTCCAAACGGTGCTCCGAACCCAGGCCAAGGTCCAGGGCCCGGTGCCGCTCCCGACCGACAAGCATCGCTACACCGTGATCCGCTCGCCCCACAAGTACAAGGACTCCCGCGAGCACTTCGAGATGCGGGTCCACAAGCGCCTGGTGGACATCGTCGAGCACACCCCCAAGACCGTCGACTCCCTCCAGCGGCTCGACCTGCCGGCCGGCGTCGACATCGAGATCAAGATCCAGAACGCCTGATCGGCCCGGCCCGGCCCGGCCGGGGCGAGGGCGGCGCCCTTGGACCCCCGTTCGGCGGCCGTGCTCGGAAGCTCGTGATCGCTCCCGAATCACGACGACCGGTACCTTCTCGCCATGGGGTCGATGAGCACCCTCGTCGAGGCCTCGGCGAACACCGAGGCGTGGCTGGTGCGTCGGCACCAACGGGTGGCGCTGGCCCTGTGGCGGATCTGGGGGGTCTGCTTCGACCTTCGGCACCGGGTCGAGACGACGAGTCGGATCCCAGGACCCCAGGGTGAACCGAGAGACCCCTTCGTACCGTGGTTCATGAGGTGGGTGCTGCCCCCCGAGAGCGTCGGCCCATCGGACGTGTTCCTCGACGTGGGCTCCGGAAAGGGACGGCTCGTCCTGTTCGCCGCCGGTCGCTATCGATTCGCCAGGGTGATCGGTGTGGAGGTGTCCCCCGAGTTCCACCGAGCCGCGGTTGAGAACATTCGCCGGTACCGGGGACACCTCGCGCCGATCGAGCTCGTCAATGAGGACGTGCTCGATTGGCAGATTCCCGACGAGGTGACCGTCATCTTCTTGTACAACCCCTTTTCGGGGGCCACCTTTGAGCGGTGCATGGGCGAGGTCCGCCAGAGCCTGGCCGCCCGCCCGCGGGAGATCCGGCTGATCTATGCCAACCCCCAGGAGCACGAACTGGTGATCGGTGCCGGATTCACCCAGGTCCGGCGGCTGGGTCGGCTCCGGGTCTATGGCTGGGTGGGGTAGGGATCGACCAAGGGGACTCGAGCGGAGCCGCCCCCCCTGGCGGGGTGATTCGGCGGTGGTGTAGCCTGTCTTTTCGGGCCAAATTCCTGACCCGTTCGGCGACCCCTGGTGGGCCTCCACTCCAACAGACGTGCTCGAGCGCCCGGCCATGGGTCGGGGACCTCGGGTCGAAACAGTCGAGCGCTCCGCTCGGGACAACCGGGCGGAGCGTTGGCATGCACGAGGGTCCCTCGGGACCCGATGACGAAAGAGCGCGCGAAGTGGCAACCAAGGCGATCGTCGGCGAGAAGGTCGGCATGACCCAAGTCTGGGACGACCAGAACCGTGCCATCCCGGTGACGGTGTTGCGCGTCGCGCCCGTGCGCGTGGTCCAGGTGAAGACGCCCGAGCGGGAGGGCTACTCGGCCCTCCAGGTGACCTACGGCTTTCGCCGCCGCTCGACCCTCAACAAGCCCATCGAGGGCCACTACGAAGCGGCCGGGGTCGAGCCGGGCCGCCGACTGGTCGAGCTGCGGCTCGACGACATCAGCGACTTCACCGTCGGCCAGCAGCTCTCGGCCGACCTGTGGAGCCCTGGCGAGCGGGTCGACGCGATCGCCGTCAGCAAGGGCAAGGGTTTCGCCGGCGCGATGAAGCGCCACAACTTCAAGGGCCAGGGCGGCGCCCACGGTAACCACAAGCACCACCGGGCCCCGGGCTCGATCGGTGCCTGCGCGACCCCGTCGAGGGTGTTCAAGGGGACCCGGATGGCCGGCCGGATGGGGGCCCGGCAGGTGACCGCCCTCAATCTCCAGATCGTCTCGGCCGACCCCGAGCGCGAGCTGGTGCTGGTGAAGGGGGCCATCCCCGGACCCGCGCGGCGGCATGGTCGTGTTGCGCAACTCGGTCAAATCGGCGGCGGCGAGCAACGGGAGCGGTCGGTGAGCATGACCACGACGTCGGGCGCGCTGCGCGGGCCGGTCCGCAAGGAGCGACCCGTTCCGCTGCAGCGCTCGGTCGTCCGGCGAGACGTGACCGGTGCCGAGCTCGGCGAGGTCGCGTTGGAGCCGACCATCTTCGGGATCGAGCCCAACGAGGCCGTCCTGCACCAGGTGGTGACGGCCCAGCTGGCCGCGGCCCGCTCGGGCACCCAGGCCACCAAGACCCGGGCCGAGGTGCGCGGCGGCGGGGCCAAGCCGTACAACCAGAAGGGCACCGGCCGGGCCCGACAGGGCTCGACCCGGGCCCCCCATTTTTCCGGCGGTGGCGTGGCGCTCGGGCCCAAGCCGCGCAGCTACCGCCAGCGGACCCCCAAGAAGATGGTGCGCCTGGCCCTTTACGGCGCGCTCAGCGACCGGGCCGCCGACGAGCGGATCGTGCTCATCGACCGTTGGGGCTGGGAGCTGCCCAAGACCAAGGACGCCCTGGCCGCGCTGGAGGCGCTCGACCTGGGTGGCCGGGTGCTGGCCGTCTTGTCCCACGACGACGTGGTGGCCGACCGGTCCTTCTCCAACCTGCCCGACGTGGACACGGTGCTGGCGAGCGAGCTGGCCGCCTACGACGTGCTTCGCTCGGACTGGGTCGTCTTCACCGACCGGACCCTCCCGGGTGCGGCGCACCAAGAGGAGGGCGACGCCGATGCGTGACCGTGGCTCGGTGCTCCTGCGTCCAGTGGTGTCCGAGAAGACCTACGGCCTCATGGACAAGAACGTGTACGTCTTCGTGGTCGACCCCCGGGCGACCAAGATCGAGATCCGCCAAGCGGTGGAGGAGTCCTTCGCGGTGAAGGTCCACCACGTGAACACCCTCAACCGCAAGGGCAAGACGACCCGCAACCGGCGCACCAACACGCCCGGCAAGCGCCCCGACACGAAGCGGGCATTCGTGACGCTGCAGTCCGGCGACAAGATCGACCTCTTCGAGAGCTGAGGAGCCAGTCATGCCCGTCCGCTCGAGAAAGCCCACCAGTCCGGGACGCCGGTTCCAAAGCGTTGCCGACTTCTCCGAGATCACCCGCGACAACCCGGAGCGATCGCTCGTCGCGCCGCTGCCTTCCAGCGGGGGCCGCAACAACTACGGCCGCAAGACGTCCCGTCACCGCGGTGGCGGCCACAAGCGCCAGTACCGGTTGGTCGACTTCCGCCGGGACAAAGACGGCGTGCCGGCCAAGGTGGCCGCGATCGAATACGACCCCAACCGCAACGCCCGCATCGCGCTGCTGCACTACGCGGACGGCGAGAAGCGCTACATCCTCGCCCCCGCCCAGGTGAAGGTGGGCGACCGCCTCCAGAGTGGCCAGGGGGCCGAGATCCGACCGGGCAACGCACTGCCGATGCGCTACATCCCGGTCGGCTCGGTGATCCACAACGTCGAGCTGCGCCCCGGTGGCGGCGGCAAGATGGCCCGGGGCGCCGGGATGAGCATCCAGCTGGTCGCCAAGGACGGCGGGTTCGCGACCCTTCGCCTGCCCTCGACAGAGATGCGCCGGGTCTCCATCGACTGCCGGGCCACGCTCGGCGTGGTCGGGAACTCTGAGGCCGAGCTGATCAAGGTGGGCAAGGCCGGCCGGAACCGCTGGAAGGGCATCCGGCCCCAGTCCCGCGGCGTGGCCATGAACCCGGTCGACCACCCCCTCGGTGGCGGCGAGGGGAAGTCCTCGGGGGGTCGCCACCCGGTGTCGCCGTGGGGCAAGCCGGAGGGACGGACCAGGTCCCGCCACAAGGAATCCGACAAGTTGATCGTCCGCCGCCGCCGCACCCGCGGGGCCAGGCGCTAAGGGGACCGAGGAATGCCGCGCAGCCTGAAGAAGGGACCCTTCGTCGACGACCACCTGTTGAAGAAGGTCGACGCCTTGAACTCGACCGGGGAGAAGCGGGTCATCAAGACCTGGTCGAGGCGTTCCACGATCATTCCCGACATGGTCGGCCACACGATCGCCGTCCACGACGGGCGTCGGCACGTGCCCGTGTACGTGACCGAGTCCATGGTCGGCCACAAGCTCGGCGAGTTCGCGCCGACCAGGACGTTCCGGTTCCACGCGGGCCAAGAACGGGCGGGACGGCGCTAGATGCCAGGCCCCAAGACCAACGAGCGACCGGGCACCCGGGCCGTCCTTCGGCACTCCTCGATCTCGGCCAGCAAGGCCCGCCAGGTTCTCGACCTCATCCGGGGCGAGGACGTCGACCGGGCCGGCCAGATCCTTCGCTCGACCCCGCGGCAGGCCGCGGTGGCCATTGGCAAGGTGCTGGCCTCGGCGGTGGCCAACGCGGTCCACAACGACGGGCTCGACGCCGAGGACCTCTACGTGTCGGCCTGCTACGCGGACGAGGCGACCACGCTCAAGCGGTGGCGGCCCCGAGCACGCGGCCGGGCGAGCAGGATCCGCAAGCGGAGCTGTCACGTGACCGTGATCGTCAGCCGGATGGACGACGATCGCCTGGCCCGTCGGCGGGCCGAGCGGGACGCCAACCAGGCCCGACGGTCCCGCCGGGTCACCGAGTCGCGGCGCCGGGCCGACCTCTCGGGCCGCCTGACGCGGCGTCGGGTCGCCCACGCCGAGGCCGAAGAGGCGCGCCAGGCCGAGGCCGAGGCCGAGCTCGACGAGCTGGCGGACACCGAGTTCAGCGATGAGGAGGTCGTCGACGCCGAGGCGCTCGAGGGCGACGACACGGTCGACGAAGACGAACCAGACGAATTCGAAGACGAAGAGGACGCCGACGGCGAGCAGGACGACGCCGACGAGGAGAAAGACAACTAATGGGTCAGAAGGTCAACCCCTACGGGTTCCGTCTCGGTGTGACGACCGACTGGAAGTCGCGCTGGTTCGAGGAACGCCGGTACCGGGAGTTCGTGGTCGAGGACTGGCGCATCCGCGACTACCTGATGTCCCAGCTCGAGGCGGCCGCGGTGAGCCGGATCGAGGTCGAGCGGACGCGCGACCGTGTCCGGATCGACATCCACACGGCGCGTCCGGGCATCGTCATCGGCCGGCGCGGGTCGGAGGCCGACCGGCTGAAGAAGAAGCTCGAGGAGATCACCGGGCTGCCCAACCGGATCCAGCTCAACATCCAAGAGATCAAGCGGCCCGAGATGGACGCCGCGTTGATCGCCCAGGGGATCTGTGACCAGCTGGTCCGCCGGGTGGCGTTCCGCCGCGCCATGAAGCGGGCCATCCAGACCGTGCAGAAGGCGGGCGCCCAGGGGGTCCGAGTCCAGTGCTCGGGCCGCCTCGGCGGTTCTGAGATGGCCCGCAAGGAGTCCTACCGCGAGGGTCGGGTGCCGCTGCACACGCTGCGCGCCGATGTCGACTACGGCTTCCGGGAGGCCCGGACTACCGCCGGGCGGGTCGGCGTGAAGGTCTGGATCTACAAGGGCGACATCCTCCCCTACAAGGTCTCGATCGACGACAAGATCAACCGCGAGGCGGCGATGGCCGTCGGGGAGACCTCCGGCCAGGCCCGGCCGCACCGGCTCATCACGGCCGGCGGTGGACGCCGCCGGATCGAGCAGGGTGAACCGGGGAGCGCGGTCGAAGAGGAGCTCGACGAAGAGATCCTCGAAGAGGTCGTCGAAGAGGTTGTCGAAGAGGTCGTCGAAGAGGTCGTTGCGGCCGCCGTCGAGGCCCCGGTCCAAGGTGTCGAGGGGGAGGAAGCCCCAACGGAGCCCGAGACCCCCGCCCGCGACCTCCTCGAGGTCCCAACGGAGCCCGACGACCTGGAGCGCCAGTTGGCCCAGGACGAGCAGATGGAGCGCCAGACCCGCCACGAGCACCACGAGACGCCGCACTTCCGCAGGGAGAACGACTGACCGTGCTGATGCCTCGCAAGGTCCGCCACCGCAAGCAGCAGCGCGGCCGCCTCCGTGGCGTCGCCAAGGGTGGCACGACGATCAATTTCGGCGACTTCGGTATCCAGGCACTCGAGCCGGGCTGGATCACGGCCCGCCAGATCGAGGCGGCCCGGATCGCCATGACCCGCCACGTCAAGCGGGGCGGGAAGGTGTGGATCCGGGTCTTCCCGGACAAGCCGGTGACCGAGAAGCCCGCCGAGACCCGCATGGGTTCGGGCAAGGGGAACCCGGAGCACTGGGTGGCGGTGGTCCGGCCCGGTCGCATGCTGTTCGAGCTCTCGGGCGTCGACCCGCCGTTGGCCCGCGAGGCCATGGAGCGGGCCATCCAGAAGCTGCCCATCAAGGCGCGCTTCGTCGTGCGACCCGGTACCCACGGGGCCTCCGAGGTGCAGGTCTGATGACCAGGGTTGCCGAGTTCTACGCGATGGACCCCGATGAGCTGGAGAACCGGCTGGTCGAGGCGCGCCGCGAGTTGCTCAACCTTCGCTTCCAGCTGGCCACCGGCCAGCTGGACAACGTCGCCCAGTTGAAGAACGTCCGGCGCGACGTGGCCCGGGTCCTGACGGTGCTGCGCGAAATGGAGATCGCGGCGACCGAGGGCGTGGAGTTCGAGGCGCCGGCGCCCCGCCCCGCCCGGATCCGTGCCCAACGGCGCGACCAGGAGGCCGCCGAAGGGCTCGACGGAGAAGAGCTCGAGATCGGGGCCGAGGACGAGGACGAGGATGCCCCCGCTCGGGCTCGCGTCCGGAGATCCCGCAAGGTCGAAGAAGCCGAGGAGCCTTCGGACGGGGACGACGATGTGGCCGAGCCGGCGCCGGCCCGGGCCCGCGTCCGGAGATCCCGCAAGGTCGAAGATGTCGCCGAAGTGCCGGCGGACGCGGACGAGGAGCAGTGATGGTCGACGAAGCCCAGACCCGTTTGAACCGCCGAAAGGTGCGCGAGGGCGTCGTTGTGTCCGATGCGATGAACGCGACGGTCATCGTTGCGGTGGTCGAGCGTGTGCGCCACCCCCGCTACGGCAAGACCGTCCAGCGCACCAAGCGCCTGTATGTCGACGATCCGGAGAACTCGGCCAAGGTCGGCGACAAGGTGCGCGTCTCGGAGACCCGCCCGCTGTCGAAGCTGAAGCGGTGGCGCCTCACCGAGGTAGTGGAGCGGGCCCGATGATCCAGCAGGAGTCGCGACTTCGCGTCGCCGACAACTCGGGTGCCCGCGAGGTGTTGTGCATCCGGGTCCTCGGAGGCTCGCGCCGCCGTTATGCCGCCATCGGTGACATCTTCGTGGGCACGGTGAAAGACGCCATCCCCGGCGCCGCCGTGAAGAAGGGCGACGTCGTGAAATGCGTGGTCGTCCGGACCAAGAAGGAGAAGCGTCGTCCCGACGGCAGCTATATCCGCTTCGACGAGAACGCAGCGGTCCTGATCAACGACCAGCAGCAGCCGCGCGGGACGCGCATCTTCGGCCCAGTCGGCCGGGAGCTGCGCGACAAGCGGTTCATGCGGATCGTCTCTTTGGCCCCGGAGGTGTTGTGATGCGGATCCTCAAGGGCGATCGGGTCGTGGTCCGCACCGGCAAGCACCGTGGACAGAGGGGTGAGGTGGTCCGGACCCTGCCCTCGGAGGACAAGGTCGTGCTCGACGGGGTGAATGTGGCCAAGCGCCACACCAAGCCGAAGCGGGCGACGATGCAGGGCGGGATCATCGACAAGTTCATGCCGATGTCAGCCTCGGCTGTCTCGGTGTGGTGCAACGGACACGGCGGCCCGGCGCGGATCGGCGTCAACCTCGACGATCAGGGTCGCAAGGTAAGGGTGTGCCGGAAGTGCGGGGCCGAGCTGTGAGTCCGGACAAGGTCGAGAAGGCCGTGCCGGCCAAGAAGGTCGCGGCGAAGAAGGCCGCCGCCGTGAAGAAGGCTCCGGTCAAGAAGGCCGCGCCGGTCAAGAAGGCCGCGGCAAAGAAGGCCGTGGCAAAGAAGGCCGTGGTCACCGAGACGGCGGTGGCGGTCGAAGAAGCGGTGGCGGTCGAAGAAGCGGTGGCGGTCGCAGAAGCGGTGGCGGTCGAAGAAGCGGTGGCGATCGCAGAGGCAGTGGCCCCCGAAAAGGCGGCGCCGGTCGAGAAGGCGGCGCCGGTCGAGAAGGCGGCCGCACCTCGCGCCGTGCGCGCGACCGATACGCGCCAGCGCCCCCGGATGAAGGAGCGCTACCTGGCCGAGTTCCGGGCCGAGCTTCAGGGCGAGCTCGGGCTCGACAACGTGATGCAGGTGCCTCGGCTGGAGAAGATCGTCCTCAACATGGGGGTGGGGCGGGCGACCCAGCAGGCGTCGCTCATCGAGGGTGCCCAGCGCGACCTCGAGGTCATCTCGGGACAGAAGCCGGTCGTGACCCGGGCCAAGAAGTCGATCGCCGGGTTCAAGCTCCGGGAGGGGAACGCGATCGGGGCCAAGGTGACCCTGCGCGGAGACCGGGCCTGGGAGTTCCTCGATCGGCTGATCAGCATCACCATCCCGCGGATCCGGGACTTCCGGGGCCTTTCACCGCGCTCGTTCGACGGCAACGGCAACTACACGTTCGGTGTGACCGAGCAACTGATCTTCCCCGAGGTCGACTACGACCGCGTCGATTCGGTGCGGGGCATGGACATCACGATCGTTACCACAGCTCGCAATGACGAGGAGGGCCGCGCGTTCCTACGGGCGTTCGGCTTCCCGTTCCGACAGGAGACCCGATAAGCAACATGGCGAAGAAGGCACTCATCCAAAAGCAGCAACGGATCCCGAAGTTCAAGGTGCGGGGGTATACCCGGTGCCAGAGGTGTGGCCGCCCCAAGGCGGTCTTCCGAAAGTTCGGTCTATGTCGAATCTGCCTCCGGACGATGGTGCATGCCGGCGAGGTGCCCGGCGTGACGAAGTCGAGCTGGTGAGGGAGGTGGCGTCATGACGATGACCGACCCCATCGCGGACATGCTGACCCGGATCCGCAACGCGAACTCGGCGCAGTTCGACAGCGTGAAGATGCCCGGCTCCAAGCTCAAGGAGGCTCTCGCGGCGATCCTCGAGAAGGAGGGGTACATCGCTGGCTACGAGGTCTCCGAGACCCCGGACAAGCCGGGTTCGACCCTCGAGATCACGATGAAGTACGCGGCCGACCGCACGAGGACCATCGCCGGGATCAAGCGCGTCTCGAAGCCCGGCCTGCGCATCTACGCTCAGGCGGACCGGATCCCCCGGGTGCTCGGTGGCGTTGGAGTGGCCGTCGTCTCGACGAGCCACGGTCTCATGACCGATCGTGAGGCCCGCCGGCATCATCTGGGCGGCGAGGTGCTCTGTTATGTCTGGTAACCACTGCCCTCTTCTCGTTTGCCCGGGTGCCGACCCGGCGATGCCTTCGCGGGGATTGGTGCCTGATGTCTCGCGTCGGTCGATCCCCGATCCCGGTTCCCTCGGGCGTGTCGGTGACCCTGGCCGAGCGGTCGGTGACCGTCCAGGGTCCCCAGGGCACCCTGGCGCGCTCGTTGCCGGGCAACATCACCATCACCCAAGAGGGTGACCTCTTGAACGTGGCCCGACCCAACGACGAGCGCATGAACCGAGCGCTGCACGGTCTCACCCGCTCGCTGGTCGCCAACATGGTGACCGGCGTCACGCAGGGATACACCAAGGAGCTCGAGATCGTCGGTGTCGGCTACCGGGCCACGTTGCGCGGCCCGACCTCGCTCGAGCTCGCTCTCGGGTTCTCGCACCCGGTCTATGTGGACGCACCCGAGGGGATCACCTTCGAGGTGCCGGTGCCCACCCGGATCATCGTGAGGGGCATCGACAAGGAGGCGGTCGGTCAGGTCGCCGCCAACATCCGCAAGATCCGCAAACCCGAGCCCTACAAGGGCAAGGGCGTGCGCTACGTGGGTGAGCGGGTGCTGCGCAAGGCAGGAAAGGCGGCCAAGTGACCTCCAAGGCGGCGGCCATCCGAACGCTTCGCATTCGCCGGCACTCCCGGGTCCGCAACAAGGTGATCGGCACGGCCGACCGGCCACGTCTCGCGGTGAGCCGGTCCCACCGGCACATCTCGGCCCAGGTCATCGACGACGCCACCGGCCGCACGCTGGCGGCCGCCTCGACCGTCGAGGCGGATCTGCGGCGCTCGCTCGGAGCCGGCGGCGGCGGGAACGTGGCCGGCGCCAAGGCGGTCGGCAAGCTGGTCGCCTCCCGGGCCAAGCAGGCCGGCATCACCCAGGTGGTATTCGATCGCGGTGGGTTCGCCTACCACGGACGGGTGGCGGCCGTGGCCGACGCCGTCCGAGCTGAAGGACTGGAGCTCTAGTGGCAGAGACGCAATACGAGGAACGGACCATCCGGGTGAACCGGGTGGCCAAGGTCGTCAAGGGCGGCCGCCGATTCTCCTTCGCCGCCCTGATGGTGGTCGGCGACGGCAACGGGCACGTCGGGCTGGGCTACGGCAAGGCCAAGGAGGCCGGCCTGGCCGTGCAGAAGGGGATCGAAGAGGCTCGCAAGAACGTCTTTGAGGTCGCCCTGGCCGGAACGACGATCGTGCACCCGGTGGTGGGGGAGAGCGGGGCCGGCCGGGTGATGCTGAAGCCGGCCGCACCGGGGACCGGCGTGATCGCAGGCGGCGCGGCGCGGGCCATCTTGGAGATGGCCGGGATCCGTGACGTGCTGGCCAAGTCGCTCGGGTCCTCCAACGGGATCAACGTGGCCCATGCGACCATCGCCGGCTTGAAGAGCCTCCGCACGCCCAACCAGATCGCGACGCTGCGGGGGAAGCAGCCCGACGAGGTCGTCCCCGGAGGGGTGCTCCGTGCCTTTCGGGAGCGCAAGCGCGAGACAGAGCTCTTCACGGAGGGTGGTTGATCGTGCCGCCGCGCAAGAGCGTCCAGGCGAGTGAGGTGGCCGTGCTCCGGGTCACCCAGGTCCGATCGGCGATCGGGTCCAAGCCCAAGCACCGGGGAACCCTGCGCGCCCTCGGCCTGCGGGGGGTCGGCCGGGTCAACGACCTGCCGGACCGCCCTGAGATCCGGGGCATGCTGGCCCGGGTGACCCACCTGGTTTCCGTCGAGGAGGTGACGTCGTGAAGCTGCACGAGATCTCGGCCCCGTCGGGGTCCCGGCGCGCCCGACACCGCGTCGGCCGTGGCATCGCCGGCAAGGGCGGCAAGACCGCCGGCCGGGGTTCCAAGGGCCAGCTGGCCCGCAATACGGTGCCGGCCGGGTTCGAGGGCGGCCAGCTGCCCCTGATGCAGCGGATCCCCAAGTTGCGCGGGTTCAAGAACCCGTTCCGGGTCGAGTACACGCCGGTAAACCTGGACGTGCTCGACGCCCTGGGAACAGACGAGGTGAACCCCGAGGTCCTGGTGGCCGCGGGGGCGCTCCGCAAGGGCGACATGGTCAAGGTCCTCGGCCGCGGCGAACTGCACCGGGCCCTGCGGGTCTCGGCGCACGCATTTTCGGCCTCCGCGGAGGCCGCCATCACGGCCGCGGGAGGTAGCGTCGAGCGGGTTCAGCCGCCGTTCGGACATGGCAGGCCACCGGCTCGGGGCAACGCCCTGACCAACCGGTAGCCGGTTCGTCGGCTCGAGCAGGGAGCGACAAGAGAGCACCATGCTGTCGAGACTGGGCAACATCTTCCGGGTACCGGACCTGCGGAACAAGGTCCTGTTCACCCTGTTGATCATCGCCCTGTACCAGCTGGGTGCCAACGTGCCGGTGCCCGGGGTCAGCTTCGCCAAGGTCCAGCAGCTCCAGCACTCGGCCGGCGCGTCGGGGGTCTTGGGCTTCCTCAATCTGTTCTCGGGCGGCGCCCTCGTGCGCTTGGCCATCTTCGGGCTCGGGGTGATGCCCTACATCACCAGCTCGATCATCATCCAGCTGCTGTCGACGGTCATCCCCAAGCTCGAAGAGTGGCGGGACCAGGGAGCGGTCGGCCAGAAGAAGATCACCCAGACGACCCGGTACCTGACCGTGGCGCTGGCCCTCATGCAGTCGACCGGGCTTGTCTACGCCTTCCACGGCCACGACGCCGGCCTGCTCGGCACCTCCATCGACCTCATCCCGAAGTTCACCGTGCCCCTGGCCGCGTTCATGGTGCTCTGCCTGACCGCCGGTACCGCGTTCGTCATGTGGCTGGCCGAGCTCATCACCCAGCGTGGCATCGGCCAGGGGATGTCGATCTTGATCTTCGCCAACGTCGTCGCGTCCCTCCCGTCGGGCGGCAAGGCGATCTACGAGGAGGGTGGGTGGATCAAGTTCGTGACCATCCTCGTGGTCTCGGTGATCTTGCTGGTCTTCATCGTTTTCATGGACCAGGGGCAGCGGCGCATCCCGGTGACCTTCGCCAAACGGGTGGTCGGTCGGCGCATGTACGGCGGGTCGACCACCTACATCCCGCTCAAGGTGAACCAGTCCGGCGTGATCCCGATCATCTTCGCCAGTTCGGTCCTCTATATCCCGGTGCTGTTCTCCAACGTCATCCCCTGGCAGGGTTTCCAATCGTTCGTCCGGACCAACATCCAGCCGACCAGCCTGATCTACATCGGGTTCTACTTCGTGCTGATCCTGGCGTTCACCTTCTTCTATGTCTATGTCGCCTTCGACCCGCATCAGCAGGCCGACATCATCCGCAAGCAGGGCGGCTTCATCCCCGGGATACGTCCCGGGCCGCCGACCGAGCGCTATTTCGCTCACATCTTGAGCCGGATCACCGTAGTCGGGGCCCTCTTCTTGGCCACCGTGGCGGTCGTCCCGTCAGTGCTCATGTCGCTGTGGCACCTGACCGCCTTCCCGTTCTACGGCACCACCCTGCTCATCTCGGTGGGCGTGGCGCTCGAGACGATGCGACAGATCGACAGCCAGCTGATGATGCGTAACTACGAAGGTTTTCTCAAGTAATCGCCCGGTGGTATCCGGCGTCAGGCTCGTGGTCCTCGGCAAACAGGGGGCCGGCAAGGGAACGCAATGCGTTCGGCTCTCCCACCACTACGTGGTGCCTCACGTCTCGTCGGGGGACATGCTGCGGGCGGCGGTCAAGTCGCGGACCGAGATCGGGCTCCGGGCCCAGGGGGTGATGGACCAAGGCGAGCTGGTCTCCGACGAGCTGATCATGGAGATGGTCGGCCAACGCCTCGCCCGGGCCGACGCGTGGTCGCGGGGCTTCGTGCTCGACGGGTGTCCCAGGACCATCGCCCAGGCCGAGACACTCGACGAGCTGATCGCGCCCGAGGTCCTCGATCTGGTGATCAACCTCGAGATCGAAACCCAGGTGGTGCTGAGGCGACTGGCGGCCCGTCGGGTGTGCGTGGACTGCGGGACCAACTATTCGGTGTCCTCCCCGCCCGCGATCAGGGGGACCTGTGACGTGTGCGGTGGCGAGGTGGTGCAGCGAGAAGACGACACCGAGGAGGCGATCGGCCGGCGGCTCGAGCTCTACGCGCGCCAAACGGCGCCGCTGCTCGACTTCTACCGGCGGGCCAACCTGCTGGCGACCGTGGCCGGCCTCGGCTCGGCCGACGCGGTCACCCGCCGGATCGTCCGGGCCATCGACACGCGGCTCATGAACGACCACGGGCGTCCGCCGTCGGAAGGAGCCTGATGCGCCGGAACAAAGAGGAGCTGGCCAAGATGCGCCGGGCCGGCTCGGTGGTGGCCGAGATGCATGAGGTGACCCGCAAGGCCGCTCGGCCGGGCGTGACTACCGCCGAGATCGACGCGGCAGCCAGAGAGGTGTTGGAGCGACGGGGAGCCAAGTCGAACTTCCTCAACTACCACGGGTTCCCGGCCGTCGTCTGCACGTCGCCGAACAACGTGATCGTGCACGGGATCCCGGGCCCCCAGGTGATCGAGGAGGGGGACATCCTCTCCATCGATTGCGGGGCGATCGTCGAGGGCTACCACGGCGACGCCGCCTTCACCATGGCCATCGGTGAGGTGTCCGCCGAAGCGAGACGGCTGATCGAGGTCACCGAGGCGTCGCTGTTCGCCGGCATCGACCAGATGACCGTCGGCAACCGGCTCCACGAGATCGGGCGGGCGGTCCAAAGGGTCGCCGAGGCGGCCGGGTTCTCGGTGGTCAGAGAGTACGTGGGCCACGCCATCGGGACGGCCATGCACGAGCAGCCCCAGGTGCCCAACTACTGGCCCGGGTCCCCGGGGCCGACCCTCAAGGCCGGGATGGTCTTTGCCGTCGAGCCGATGGTCAATGCCGGCCGGCCCGAGACTCGGCTGCTCGACGACCAGTGGAGCGTGGTCACCGCCGATGGCTCCCTGTCGGCGCACTTCGAGCACACCATCGCGGTCACCGAGAACGGGCCGGAGATCTTCACCGTCCCCTGAGCCGTTCCGCTGGGCCGCCCGGTTCTCGGGGTTTCCCCACGGCCGCCGGCCTGGACGGCCCCGGGTGGACCGGATAGAAATGACCGTGACGGCCCTTCCCGGGCGCAATCTGGGCGATTATGGCGCCCGGGGTGGCAATTCCTGCCACACGCGCTAAAATCTTGGGTCGGCCTGCCGCGCCCATCCGGAGCTTTGCCCCGGAGCCCAGCGTCGTTGGTCACACCGCCGATCCCCTCGGAACCGTGGTACGCGCGGTGCTCGGGGGCGGTCGGAGGAAGAACGAGGAGAGACACCTGCCAAAGCCCAAGGAAGACGCCATCGTGCTGGACGGGACGGTGACGGAGCCATTGCCCAACGCCATGTTTCGGGTCGAGCTCGAGAACGGGCACAAGGTGTTGGCGCACAGCTCCGGGCGGATGCGGATGCACAGGATCCGGATCCTGCCCGGCGACAAGGTCCAGGTGGAGATCACGCCCTACGACCTGAGCCGGGGGCGGATCACCTACCGGTACAAGTGAGCACCCGAAGCGGCGTGAGATGAGAACGAGGAACCAGGCGTGAAGGTCCGACCGAGCGTCAAGGCGATCTGCGAGAAGTGCAAGATCATCCGGCGTCACGGCCGGGTGGTCGTCATCTGTGACAACCCGCGGCACAAGCAGCGTCAGGGCTGAGGAGAAGAGAAGAGTGGCTCGAATCGCCGGCGTCGACATCCCGCGGGAGAAGCGGGTGGAGATCGCCCTCACCTACATCTTCGGGATCGGCAACACCGTGGCCAAGCAGGTCTGCGCGGGGACCGACGTGCACCCCGACACCCGGGTGCGCGACCTGACCGACGAAGAGGTGAGCCGCCTCCGCAACTACATCGATGCCAGCGTCCGGGTCGAAGGTGACCTCCGCAGGGACGTCGCCCAGGACATCAAGCGCAAGCAGGAGATCAACTGCTACCAGGGCATCCGCCACCGCCGCGGGCTCCCGGTGCATGGGCAGCGGACCCACACCAACGCCCGCACCCGCAAGGGACCCAAAAAGACGGTGGCCGGAAAGAAGAAGGTGCGCAAGTAGATGCCCCCCCGCCCGACCAAGCAGCAGGGCTCGAAGGCGCAGGGAGGCGGTCGCCGACCCCGTCGCCGGGAGCGCAAGAACATCGCCTATGGCGTGGCCCACATCAAGAGCTCGTTCAACAACACCGTGGTCACGATCGCCGACCCTGATGGCAACGTGCTCGCGTGGGCCTCGGCCGGAAACGTCGGCTTCAAGGGGTCCCGCAAGTCGACCCCGTTCGCGGCCCAGCTGGCCGCCGAGGCGTGCGCACGGCGGGCCATGGAGCACGGTGTGCGCAAGGTCGATGTCCTGGTGCGTGGGCCGGGCTCGGGTCGAGAGACCGCCATCCGATCGCTTGCCGCAGCCGGCATCGAGGTGGTCGGGATCAAGGACGTGACCCCCATTCCCCACAACGGCTGCCGGCCCAAGAAGCGCCGGCGGGTCTGAGAACGAAGCTCAGGAAGCGAAGGTAGAGAACCGAGCATGGCTCGATACACAGGACCGGTTTGCCGGCTATGTCGGCGGGAACGCACCAAGCTCTTCTTGAAGGGCGAGCGTTGCTACTCGCTCAAGTGCCCGGTGTCAGAGGCCGTCACCGACCGGCACAGCCGCGCCTATCCGCCCGGCGAGCACGGCCGCGACCGGATGCGCCAGGGGTCCGAGTACCTCACCCAGCTGCGGGAGAAGCAGAAGGCCCGCCGCATCTACGGGCTCTTGGAGAAGCAGTTCCGCAACCTCTACGAGGAGGCCAACCGCGAGTCGGGCATCACCGGCGAGAACCTGCTCCGGATGCTCGAGATGCGCCTCGACAACGTCGTGTTCCGGGCCGGCTGGGGAGCCAGCCGGCGCCAGGCCCGCCAGTTCGTCCGGCACGGGCACGTGCGGGTGAACGGGCGAAGGGTCACCATCCCGAGCTATCGGGTCCGCAAGGGCGACGTGGTGACCCTGAAGGAGGCGTCGCGCCAGATGTTCGCAGTGCGGCGCAACATGGACACCTTGGACCGTCAGCGGCCGCCGTGGCTCGAGGCCGGCGATGCCGGGTTCGCCGTACAGGTGCTGAACCCGCCGCTGCGCGAGCACATCGACGAGCCGGTCCAAGAGCAGCTCATCGTCGAGCTGTACTCGAAGTAACCGACCGGGCCGCACAGACGCCCGGCGTCCCAAGAACGATCACCGAGGAGCCGACTTCATGCTCATCATCCAGCGACCGACAGTCGAACCCGTCGGCGAGGAGCAAAACAACACGCAGCGATTCGCCATGGGTCCGCTCGACCCGGGCTTCGGGCACACGTTGGGCAACTCCCTGCGCCGGACGCTTCTGTCCTCGATCCCGGGCGCCGCGGTCACCCAGGTGCGCTTCGACGAGGCCTTGCACGAGTTCACGACCCTGAACGGGATCAAAGAGGACGTCACCGACCTGATCCTCAACCTGAAGGACCTGCTGGTCCGGATGGACGACGACGAGCCGGTGACCATGCGCATCGACAAGCGCGGGCCCGGCGATGCGACCGCGGCCGACATCCAGACCCGGGCGGGCGTCGAGATTCTCAACCCCGACCTGCACCTGGCCGGCTTCAACGCCAAGGGCCGACTCGCCCTCGACGTCACCGTCGAACGTGGGCGCGGCTACGTCTCGGCCGATCGGAACAAGCGGTCGTCGTCGATCGGGGTCATCCCGGTCGACTCGATCTTCTCGCCGGTCCGCCGGGTGACCTTCGACATCGAGTCGGTGCGGGTCGAGCAGTCGACCGACTTCGACCGCCTCGTTCTCGAGATCGAGACCGACGGGACCATGAGCCCGCGTGAGGCGCTGGCTTCGGCCGGGGACACCCTGCGCACACTGGTCGGCCTGGTGGCCGACCTCGAGGACACGCCCCGCGGCCTCGAGCTCGGCGAGACCGGCAGCACGTCGAGCGGGTCGCCCGACCTCGACCTGCGCATCGAGGAGCTCGACCTGTCCGAGCGGCCCCGCAACTGCCTCAAGCGGGCTCAGATCAACACGATCGGCGAGCTGGTCGATCGGACGCTCGACGACCTGCTGGGCATCACCAACTTCGGCCAGAAGTCCCTCGACGAGGTCCTGCAGCGGCTCGACGAGCGTGGCCTGTCGCTTCGGACCAAGGACTAGGGACCGATGCGCGGAACGCCCACACGGGGACGCCGCTTGGGCGGCGGCGCCGCCCACCAAAAGGCGATGCTCGGGAACCTGGTGGCGTCGCTCATCGCGGCCGAAGCGCTGGTGACGACGGAGGCCAAGGCGAAGGCGATGCGCCCGGTCGCCGAGAAGTGCATCACCGCGGCCCGTCGCGGCGGGATCCACCAGCACCGCCAGGTGGTCGCGCTCATCCGGGACAAGGACATGGCGCACAAGCTCTTCACCGAGATCGGGCCCCGCTACGTGGACCGTCCGGGGGGCTACACCCGCATCTTGAAGCTCGGTCCGCGTCCGGGCGACAACGCGCCGATGGCGCGCATCGAGCTCGTCTAGAGCCGTGCCGCCGCGGGGCGCGACCCGCAATCCCGCTCGTCGGGCCGATGGGAAGCCGGCCGCTGTTGCCCCCAAGCAGGCCACTGCGAAACCGGCCACTGCGAAGCCGGCCGCCCCCAAGGAAGTCACCACCACCCGTTGGCGCTTCCTGCTCGCGTACGACGGTCAAGCGTTCAGGGGCTTCGCGGCGCAGCCTCAGCCAACCGACCGTCGCCGGCGCCCTCGCCGAGGCGCTGGCCCGCACCACCCGGATGGGCGAACCCCCGCAGATCACCTGCGCGGGTCGCACCGATGCCGGCGTGCATGCGCGCGGACAGGTCGTCCACGCCGACCTGCCGGCCGATCTGCCCAAGATCCGCCGCGGCGGCACCACCCGGCCGATGGAGGCCCACGATCTGGTGATGGCGGTCAACCGCCAGATCTCCCCGGCGGTGGTGGTGAAGGAGGCCGACCCGGCACCGGAGGGGTTCGACGCCCGCCGGTCGGCCACCGGCCGCCGCTACCGCTACCTGATCTGGAATGGCCCGGTCGCCGACCCGTTGCTGGCCCCGGTGGCCTGGCACGTGCACGACCAGCTCGACCTGAAGAAGATGGCCGCCGCCAGCGACGTCCTGGTCGGCGAGCACGACTTCGGGGCGTTCTGCCGCCGCCCCCCCGGGACCGCCAAGGGCGACCCGGTGCTGCGGCGGGTTCGGCGGGCCGGCTGGACGGTCATGGTCGGCCCGGAGGTCGAAGACGCCAACGCAGCCGCCGGTCCGACCGGCACCGGACGGCTCCTCCGCTTCGAGATCGAGGCCGATTCGTTCTGCCAGCAGATGGTCCGATCCTTGGTCGCCCAGCTGGTCGAGGTGGGCAAGGGTGGCCCGACCGCCGCCGATGTGGTGGCCTCGCTCAAGGCCGGGGACCGATCCGGGTTGCCCGCACCGGCCCCGCCGAACGGGTTGTGCCTGGTCTCGGTCTCTTATCCGGCCTAGGGGGCCTGGCGCCGGCGCTCTCGGGGCCGTATCCTTGGGGTCGCTTGTCGCCCCCCCCGATCGGCTGTTTCGCCACTCCGGGCGACGCAACCCAAGGAATCCGTCGTGCGCACCTACGTCCCCAAGCCAGCCGAGATCGAGCGTGCCTGGCACGTCGTCGACGCCGACGGTATGGTGCTCGGCCGCCTGGCCACCGAGGTCGCGCGGGTGCTGCGAGGCAAGCATCGGGCGATCTTCGCCCCCCACACCGACACCGGCGATCACGTGGTGGTGGTCAACGCGGACAAGGTCATCCTCACGGCCAACAAGGGCGACACCAAGTTCGCCTACCACCACAGCGGCTATCCGGGCGGGCTCAAGCAGCGCAGCTATGCGTCGCTCCTCGAGAACCAGCCGGCCGAGCTGGTGCGCCGGGCCGTCCGGGGCATGCTCCCCAAGAACACCCTCGGACGCCAGCAGCTGGCCAAGCTGAAGGTGTACGCCGGCCCCGACCACCCCCATGCCTCCCAACGGCCCCAGGCGCTCGACATCCTCGCCGCCCGCCGCCAGGCCTAGCCAGGAAGATCCCGCACATGCCAGTGCCGCTCAGTCAGACCACCGGTCGCCGCAAGGAGGCCGTCGCGCGCGTGCGCTTCCGCCCCGGCACCGGCACCATCAAGATCAACCGCCGGGCCTTCGAGGAGTACTTCACCTCGGCCAGCCACCGTATGGCGGTGACCGACCCGTTGCGGCTGACCAACACCACCGAGTCCTACGACATCGACGCCACCATCAACGGCGGCGGGGTGTCGGGTCAGGCGAGGGCGCTCCGCCTCGGGATCGCCCGTGCGCTGTGCCTGCTCGACCCCGAGACGCGACCCACCCTCAAGCGCTCCGGCCTTCTCACCCGCAACGCCCGTGAGAAGGAGAGCAAGAAGTACGGACTGAAGAAGGCTCGTAAGGCGCCGCAGTACTCCAAGCGGTAGAGGTGGGCCGACCACTTTTCGGCACCGACGGCGTTCGGGGGGTCGCCAATGCCGATCTGACCGCCGAGGTCGCGCTGGCCTTGGGACGGGCCACCGCCCGGGTCCTCCAAGCCTCTGGGTTCGTGGTCGGACGGGACACCCGCCGGTCGGGGCCGCTGCTGCAGGGCGCGTTCAGTGCCGGGCTGGCCACCGAGGGGGCCACCGTGTTTGATGCCGGCGTCCTGCCCACCCCCGCGTTGGCGTTCGTCGGCCGAGCCCGTGGCGTGCCGGCGGCGGTGGTCTCGGCCTCCCACAACCCCTTCGGCGACAACGGGATCAAGCTCTTCAGTGGGCAGGGCACGAAGCTCCCCGTCGAGGTCGAGCACGCCATCGAAAAGGAGCTCGACGCGTTGATCGACTCGCCCGAGCATCCGCCGGCCCGCCCGAGCGGGTCCGCGGTCGGGGTGATCGTGGCCGACACCAAGGCGGCCGACGAGTACCGCCAGGGGGTGATCGGCGCGCTCAAGGGCCGCCGGCTCGACGGTCTGCACGTGGTGCTCGACTGCGCGAACGGGGCGGCCAGCACCGTCGCCCGGGCGGTCTTCGAGTCGATCGGCGCCCGGGTCGACGTGGTGTTCGATCAGCCCGACGGCATCAACATCAACGACGGCTGCGGCTCGACCCACCCGGCCGCCCTGTCGGCGGCGGTGCTCGAACGCGGCGCCGCGCTCGGCCTGGCCTTCGACGGCGACGCCGACCGGCTGGTGGCGGTCGACCATCGCGGGGTCCTCGCCGACGGCGACACCCTGCTGGCGCTGTTCGCCATCGACCTCGCAACCCGCGGCCTGCTCCCCGGCGACTCGGTCGTGGTCACCGTCATGTCCAACCTCGGGTTCCACCTCGCGATGTCGGAGCGGAAGATCTCGGTGATCGAGACGCCGGTCGGAGACCGAGCGGTGCTGGCGGCCCTCGAGGCGGGAGGGTTCGACCTCGGCGGCGAGCAGTCGGGACACATCGTGTTCCGACACCTCACCAGCACCGGCGACGGGGTCCTGACCGGGCTCATGTTGGCCGACCTCGTGGTGCGCTCGGGCCTCGGCCTGGCCGCCCTGTCGGCGGGTCTCATCGAGCGGGTCCCCCAGGTGCTGCGCAACGTGACCGTGCTGGAGCCGCATCGCCTGGCCGGGGCCACCGAGGTCTGGGAGACGGTGAGAGAGGTCGAGGCTTCCCTCGGTTCGACCGGTCGGGTGTTGCTCCGGGCGAGCGGCACCGAACCGGTGATCCGGGTGATGGTCGAGACGTACGACCCCGCGGCCGCCGCATCGGCGGTCGACCGGCTCTGTGCGGCCGTCGAGGGCTCGCTCGGGCGCGCCGGCGGCTGATCCGGGTCATCGACGGGGTCACAGTCGGCGCCCCGATAGCCTCGGGGACCATGTGCGGGATCATCGGAGCCACCGGCGTCGACGACGTGGTCGAACTGCTGGTCGAGGGGTTGGAGCGCCTGGAGTACCGGGGGTATGACTCGGCCGGGATCGTGCTCACGGGCCCCGGCGAGCTGTGGCGGATCCGCGCGGCCGACGAGACCCGGTCGGTGGCGACCCTCCGGGAGCTGGCCAAATCGGCCCCGAGCGGGGCCACCACTGGGGTCGGCCACACCCGCTGGGCCACCCACGGCCGCGCCGTCGGTCGAGAACGCCCACCCGCTGTTCGACTGCACCGGACGGGTCGCGGTCGTGCACAACGGGATCATCGAGAACCACGCCGAGATTGTGGCCCGCCTGGTGTCGCTGGGCCACACGCTCACGTCGGCGACCGACACCGAGGTGCTCGCCCACCTGGTCGAGGAGCACATGGCAGAGGGGCTGGGCCTGGCCGAGGCGGTGCGGGCGACGCTGCTCGAGATCCGGGGCTCGTTCTCCATCGCGGTGGTCTCGGCCGACGAGCCCGAGCTGCTGGTGGCGGCCCGGCGTCACACGCCGCTCGTGCTCGGGCTCACCGACGGCGCGGCGCTGCTGGCGTCGGACATCCCCGCCCTCCTTGGCCGCACCAAGCGCCTGTTCGTCTTGGCCGACGACCAGCTGGCCGAGCTGCGGCCGGGCTCGGTGAGGGTCACCACCTTGTCCGGGGAGGAGATCGACCCCCCCGCATTGAGCGTCGACTGGGACCTGGCGGCCGCCCAGAAGGGCGGCTACGAGGACTTCATGAGCAAGGAGATCCGCGAGCAGCCCCATGCGGTGGCCGACACCCTGCTCGACCGCCGTCGACCCGACGGATCGCTCACGCTCGACGAGACCGGCCTCACCGACGACGACCTGCGCGGGATCACCAAGGTCTACCTGGTCGCGTGCGGCTCCAGCTTCCACGCCGCGCTGCTGGCCAAGTACGCGATCGAGCACTGGGCCCGGATCGCGGCCGAGGTCGACATCGCGAGCGAGTTCCGCTACCGAGAGCCGGTCCTCGACGCGGCAACCCTGGCCGTCGGGGTCAGCCAGTCCGGCGAGTCGCTCGACACGGCGTTGGCACTCGCGGAGGCGGCCAGCGGGGGCGCGGGTGCTCGGCGTGACCAACGTCGTCGGCTCGTCGATCGCCCGCGACTCCGACGCGGTCCTCTACACCCGGGCCGGGCCCGAGATCTGCGTGGCCGCCACCAAGACCCTGCTGGCCCAGATCGTCGCCCTGGACCTCCTCGCCCTGACCCTGGCCCAGGTGCGCGGCACGCTGTCGGCCGCCGAGATCGGGCACACCATCGACGAGCTGCACCGCCTGCCCGGGATGATCGAGGAGGTGCTGAGCCGGGAGAAGGAGGTCGACCTGGTCGCCGAGGCGCTCGTCGGCGCGGGGACTTCTTCTACCTCGGTCGCAACGTGGGCTTCCCGGTGGCCCTCGAGGGGGCGCTCAAGCTGAAAGAGCTGTCCTACCTCCACGCCGAGGGATACCCGGCCGGTGAGCTGAAGCACGGCCCCATCGCACTGATCGAGAAGGGCACCGTGGTGGTGGGCGTGGCCACCCGCAATCCGCTGTGGGACAAGTTCCAGTCCAACATCGCCGAGGTCAAGAGCCGCGGCGCGACCGTGGTGCTGGTGGCCAACGACGGCGACGAACGGGCCGCCGATCTGGCCGATCACGTGTTGTGGGTCCCCGAGGCCGAGCAGCTCCTCGCCCCGGTCGTCGACATCGTGCCGCTGCAGCTCTTCGCCTACCGATTGGCCCGGCTGCACGGCCACGACGTGGATCGCCCGCGCAACCTGGCCAAGACCGTGACCGTCGAGTGAGTGTCGAGTCGCCGTCGGCCGGCGGGGCGCACATGGCCGGGATCGGGATCGACGCCGTCGACATCGCCCGCTTCCGCCGGGTCCTCGGCCGCCGGCCGTCGCTGGCAGAGCGGGTGTTCACCGAGGCCGAGCGGGCCGACGCCGCCGACCGCGGTGACCCGGCCGAGCACCTGGCGGCTCGCTTCGCGGCCAAAGAGGCGGTGATGAAGGCGCTCGGCACCGGCATCGGCGGCTTCGCTCTCCGCGACGTCGAGGTGGTCCGGGGGAGTGCCCCCGGGCTCGCCGCGGCGCGTCGTCGCTGCGGCTCTTCGACCGCGCTGGCGGCGCTGGCCGCCGAGCGGGGGGTGCGGGCATGGCACGTCTCGCTGACCCACACCGACCAACTCGCGATGGCGGTGGTGCTGGCCGAGTCCGGCCCGCCCGGATCGGGCTGAGCCTCGTGCGACCGGTGGTGAGCGTGGCCGAGATGCGGGCGGCCGATGCGGCCGCGGCTGAAGTCGCTCGACGAGTCCGAGCTGATCCGCCGGGCCGGGTTCGTGGTGGCGGTGGTGGCGCTGCGAATGCTCGGCGGGGCCTACGGGCGCCGCATCGTGGTTCTGGCCGGCAAGGGCAACAACGGCAACGACGGGCGGGTGGCGGCGGCCGTGCTCGCTCGTCGCGGTGCGGTGGTCGAGTTGGTCGACCCGGCGTCGGCCCCAGCCCGCCTCGGCGAGTGCGACCTGGTGATCGACGCCGCGTACGGGACCGGGTTCTCGGGTACCTACGAAGCTCCCGAGGTGGGTGAGGGAACGGCCGTCTTGGCTGTGGACATCCCGTCGGGGATCAACGGAGACACCGGCGAGATGCCCGGTCGGGCGCTTGGGGCGGCCCGGACGGTCACCTTCGCGGCGCTCAAACCGGGGCTGCTCATGGGAGACGGCGCGCTGGCCAGCGGGCGCGTCGACGTCGCCGACATCGGGTTGCCGGTCGGTGAGACCTCCATCGGGCTGGTCGAGGACGCCGACGTGGCCTGGCTTCCGATGCGGGCACGGCACGCGCACAAGTGGGCCAGCGCGGTGGCGGTGGTGGCCGGATCGCCCGGGATGGAGGGCGCCGCGTGCTTGTGCGCGGCGGGGCGCGGCGCGGGCCGGGGCGGGGATGGTCCGCCTCTCGGTGCCCGGCGCCGGGCCGGACGCGGGGGGGACCGTGGCCTGACGAGGCCGTCCGGCTGCCCCTGGCCAAGGTGGGGTGGGCCGACGACGTGCTCGGCATCCTCGGTCGGTGCCGGGCCCTCGTCATCGGTCCGGGCCTCGGGCGCGACGACGCGACGGTCGACGCGGTGCGCCGGGTCGTCGCTCGTTCCCGGTGCCGGTGGTGGCCGATGCCGATGCGCTGTTCGCCCTCGGCGATGTGGCGAGCGCCCGCCCGGTGATCGCCGGAGAGGGCGTGGACCGGCCGGTCGTGCTCACCCCCCACGACGGCGAGTACCGCCGCCTGGCCGGCCACGACCCCGGAGCGGACCGCGTCGCGGCGGCGCACCGACTCGCCGATTCGACCGGCGCGGTGGTGTTGGTCAAGGGGTCGCCGACCGCGGTGGCGGCGCCCGGGGGAGGGGAGGGCTTCTCGGGCCCGTCGGTGCTGCTGGCCGCCGCCGGCACGCCGGCGCTGGCGACGGCCGGGACCGGGGACGTGCTCAGCGGGATCATCGGCGCGCTTCTTGGCCCGGGGCCTCGACGCGCCGCAGGCCGCCGCGTCGGCGGCCCACGTCCACGGGGCGGCGGGAAGGCGGGGCCGGCCCGAGGGACTCGTGTCCAGCGACCTCCCCGATCTGGTGGCCGACTGGCTGTCGGAGGCCGAGACCGAGGCCCTTGGTCGTGGTTGAGGCCATCTCGCGGCCGGCGTGGGCCGAGATCGACCTGGACGTGCTGGCGGCCAACGTGCGACTGCTGCGCGACGTGTCGGCGCCGGCCGCGGTGTGCGCCGTCGTCAAGGCGGACGGCTACGGGCACGGCGCGGTCACGGTGGCCAAGGCGGCCCTGGAGGCCGGCGCGGCCTGGCTGGCCGTCGCCCTCGTCGACGAGGGCATCGAGCTACGCCAGGCCGGCATCGGCGCGCCGATCCTCGGCTGTCCGAACCGCCCGCCCACACCGCCGAGGCCGCCCTGGAGCACACGCTGACGCCGACCCTCTACAGCGAGGAGGGCCTGGCCGCGTTCGAGCGGGCCGCCGTGGTCCTCGGCAGGCCGGCCAAGGTGCACGTGAAGGTCGACACCGGCATGCACCGGGTCGGGCTCGCGCCGAACCAGGTCGTCGGGTTCGTCGGAGCGCTGAAGAAGGCGTCGCACCTCACCCTCGAGGGGTTCTGGACCCACCTCGCGGTGGCCGACGGCGACCGGGCCGAGGACCGCCAGTTCACCGAGCTGCAGTTGTCGCGCCTCGACGGGCACCTGCGCGACATCCAGCGCAGGGGGTCCGCCCGGCGCTTCGCCACGCGGCCAACTCGGCGGGGGCGATCGTGTACCCCCGGGCACGTCTTGACCTGGTGCGGACCGGCATCGCCCTCTACGGCGAGCTGCCCCGTCCCTCGATGGCGGAGGCCCTGGCGTCGGCGTCGGACGACCGCTCGCTCCGGCCGGTGTTGTCCCTCAAGGCCCGGGTGGTGGCCTTGCGGAGGCTCGACGCGGGGGAGCGCCCCTCTTATGGCCGGGCTCGTCCGCTGCCCACGACGTCCACGGTCGCGACGGTGCCGATCGGCTACGCGGACGGCGTGGCGCGGCGGTTGCTTCACTCGGGCGCCGAGGTGCTGATCGGTGGGCGCCGACGACCGTTGGCCGGCGCGGTGACCATGGACCAGATCATGGTGGACTGCGGTCCCGACGACGACGTCTCGTTGGGCGACGAGGTCGTCCTGATCGGCCGCCAGGGCCGCGAATCGATCGACGCGGCGGAGTGGGCGCAACGCCTGGGCACCATCTCCTACGAGGTCCTGACCGGGATCGGGCCGCGGCGTGCCGCGGGTCACCCGCACCGCGGCCGGGCCAAGGTGGCGGCACGGGCTCGCCACCGCCGCCAACCCGTGAGCGCGCGGACGAAGACGAACCGGGTCCTCGCCGCGCTCGGCGATCGGTACGGGACTCGCGACGGCCTACGCCCTCGAGCGGTCGTTCGTGCGGCGCTGGAGCGCCAGCGCGGACGAGTTGACGGCGGCCGGGCTCTCGATGCCCTCGGACCTCGAGCACCACTTCGTCACCACCGACGACGGGGGACGCATCCACGTGGTCGAGGCGGGACGGGGACCGACGATCGTGTTGCTGCACGGGGTCACGCTCAGCGTGGGGGTGTGGGCGCGCCAGTTCCGTGATCTCCCGGGCACCCACCGGGTCATCGCGCTCGACCTGCGGGGGCACGGCCAGTCGATCGGGGGCCCGGGCGGGTACTCGTTCGAACGGCTGGCCGACGACCTGGTGGCGGTGCTCGAGCATCTCGAGGTGACCGGCGCCGTCGTGGTCGGCCACTCGATGGGCGGGATGGTGCTGCAGCTGGCCGCCCTGCGCCGTCGCGACGCCTTGCACCGACACGTGGCCGGCCTGGTGCTCTTGGCCACCGATTCGGGTCCGGCCATCCCCGGTCCGGTCGGCCGCCCCATGGGGGTGGTCACGGCCCGGGTGGCGTGGCGGGCGGCCCGCTTCGCCGAACGGCGCGGCAAGGGTGTCTCTGCGGGCTCGGACCTCGCCACCTGGGGGGCCCGGGCGTGCTTCGGCGCGCATCCTCGTGCCACCGACGTCGAGCTGGTCCGATCGATCTCGACCGCCGTGACGCCGCGAGCCATGGCGGAGCTGCTCGGTCCGTTGCTTCGAATTCGACATGCGCATCGACCTGGCCAAGATCGACTTTCCGACGCTCGTGGTGGTGGGCACGAGGGACGTGATCACACCGTCGCGGCGCTCGAGGGACGTCGCGGCCCGGATACCCGGCGCCCGTCTCGAGGTGCTGCCGGGATGCGGTCACCTGGTCATGCTGGAGCGACCGACCGCCCTTGACGCTCTGTTGGAGGGCTTCTCCGCCGAGCTGTCCGCCTGAGGGGTCAAGTTGAACCACGACCGAACGGAGCCCGGTCGGCGACCCCGGTACGATTCGGTCCCGTGGTCGGGCAGAAGACGCCCGTAGCCTTCGAGGCTCTGCGGGCCGAGGCACTGGGCTGCGTCCGGTGCCCGCTGGCCAAGGGCCGCACCCAGGTCGTGTTCGGTGTCGGCGATCCGAATGCCGACCTGATGTTCGTGGGCGAGGGCCCGGGCCGGGAGGAGGACCTGGCCGGCGAGCCCTTCGTCGGGCGCTCGGGCAAGCTGCTCGACCGACTGATGCACGAGGAGCTCGGGATCGACCGGAGCCAGTGCTACATCGCCAACGTGGTCAAGTGCCGGCCGCCCGAGAACCGCGACCCGGCACCCGAGGAGATCGAGGCCTGCCGTCCCTATCTCGAGGCCCAGATCGACCTCATCGACCCTCGCGTCGTCGTGACGCTGGGGAACTTCGCCGCGCGACTGCTCCTCGACACCACCCAGGGGATCAAGACCCTGCGCGGCCAGCCGTACCCGTTCCGTCGCGGCCACCTCGTGCCCACCTACCACCCGGCGTTCGCGTTGCGCTCGGGTGGTCAGGTCGTCGCCGAGATGCGGGCCGACCTGGTCAGGGCCAAGCGGCTGCTCCCCCGGGCCGCCGAGTAGGCCCCCGGCTCGGGTCCGACTGGTCGCCCGGAACTGGCGGTGGCCCTAGGGGCGACCGAGCTCCGGTAAGCATCGGCGCTTCAGATAGGCAATCGCTTTCTTGAATGCGCCAGGACCCTTGGAGAACCGCACCCGGTGGGGGAGGCAGGACGCTTGACCCTTGGAAAGGTGGGTGCGCACGGTGAAGGTGGCCCGACTGGAGAGGCCCGACTCGGTGCTGGTGCAGGTCACCCCCAACCTGCCGTGCGTCGAGAAGGCGGCGCACCTCTCCGGCGAAGATGGGCCCAAGACCGATCGCGTCGGATGGGTCACCGGTGCGGCTGGCACCGGGGCCTCTGACAGGCCAAGCCCGACCCCCAAGCCGGTGGCGAGGAGAAGGACGCCAAGAAGGACAGAGGGCGTGCTGGGTGCTCGCACCATCGGGATCCTAAGGGCCCATTGGCCAGGCCTCCCGTCCGAGGCCGTGAGCGCATCATCTGACGCGCCGAGACTCACCACGGGGCCCCCGGGGGCCGGTACCGTGCTCGCCATGCCTCAGAGCAGAGACGCCCGACCGTCGGCGGCGGCCGTGGCGTGGTCGCTTCGCGTCCGGACCGAGGACCCGAGCGAGACCCGCCGGCTTGCGGCGGCTCTGGCTGGACAGAGCCGGCCCGGTGACCTGGTGCTCCTGGTGGGTGGGCTGGGGGCGGGCAAGACGGTGTTCGCGCAGGGGTTCGCGTCCGGGCTCGGGGTGGACGGGCCGGTCACCAGCCCGACGTTCACGCTGGTGCGCCAGTACCCGTGCACCCGACCTGGACCGGTCCGTCAGCTGGTCCACGCCGACCTGTACCGGCTCGACCACCTGGCCGAGGTCGCGGACCTGGGCCTGCCCGAGCTGATCGAGGGACAGGCCGTCGCGCTGGTCGAGTGGGGTGACGCCGGCGCCCCGGTCTTGGGCGAGAGCACCCTGGAGGTCGCGTTGACCCCCGAGGAGCATCGGACCAGCATCGACGGCGGCGCCGAGCCGCGCTCGGTGGTGTTGTCGGCCCGGGGCCCGGCCTGGGCCGACCGTGCCGACGCGATCGCGGCCGTGCTCGAACCCTTCGCCGTGATCCGGTTGAACGGCGACGCCCGATGATCATCCTCGGCATCGAGTCGGCGACCGACGTGGTCGGAACGGCGATCAGCGATGGCGAAGGATCGGGCGCCGCGCTGTGCGTGACCGGTCGGCGCCGCCATGCCGAGAACCTGGCCCCGGCGATCTCCCGGGTGCTCGAGATCGCCGGGATCGGACTCGACCGCCTCGAGGCGGTTGCGGTCGATCTCGGTCCGGGCCTGTTCACCGGCCTGCGGGTCGGGGTGGCCACGGCCAAGGGGTTGGCCCAGGGTCTGGGGATCGGTGTGCTGGGGGCGACCAGCCTCGAGATCCTGGCCTGGGCGGCCTTTGAGGCGGGTTGGCCGGGGACCGTCGTCCCGGTGGTCGATGGCCGCCGCAGCGAGGTGTTCGCCGCGCAGTACGCGCGCGGAGAGGGCCCGGGCGAGCTGGTGGCGTTGTCGGCGCCATGTCGGTGCCGTCCCGAACGGGTGCTTCCAGACGTGGCGCTCCGGACCGATCGACCGGTACTCGCGTGCGGCGACGGGGCGCTGCGCTACCGCGACCTGCTGGAGACCGAGCGGGTCTCGGTGGCCGGCCAGGCGCTGGCGGCGCTCGACCCGGTGGCGCTGGTGTCGCTGTCGGTGGCCCGCCTCGAGGGCGGCGCGGCACTCTCCGATGCGACCGACGTGGTGCCGGTCTACCTCCGCGAGGCCGACGTCCGCATCAACTGGGTCCAACGGGCCCCGAGCTCGGCGAGGGGCACCTGAGGTGACCGACGCACTGCTCGGTGTGGGCGTCAGCCCCATGCACCGAAGAGACATGAGGACGGTCCTCGACATCGAGAGGCGGGTGTTCCCGGAGCCCTGGAGCTCGACGATCTTCAGCTCGGAGCTGTCGATGCGCCACGGCCGGTCGTACCGGGTCGCCCGGATCGGGCGCCGCGTGATCGGCTACCGCGGCCTCATGTTCACCGGTGACGAGGCGCACGTCACCACACTGGCGGTGGCGCCCGAGTACCACCGCCGCGGCGTGGCCTCGGTCCTGCTCCTCGACGCGGTCCGGACCTCCATCGAGTCGGGGGCGCGGCACCTCTCGCTCGAGGTGGCGTTCGGCAACCAAGGGGCCCAGGCCCTCTACCGCCGGTTCGGATTCGGCCCGGTGGGCGTGCGCAAGAACTACTACCAGATGACCGGTGAGGACGCGTACGTGATGTGGGCCTACGACCTCCCCTCGCGAGTACGCCGAGCGGATCACGGCGATCGAGGCCGAGCTGCGGACCCGACCCGCGCTGACGCGATGAGCGCGCCGGGCCGCGACCACCAGACGGTGCTCGGCATCGAGACCTCGTGCGACGAGACCGCGGCGGCGGTGGTCGGGTCCGGTCTCGGCATCTTGTCCTCGGTGGTGGCGAGCCAGATCGACCTGCACGCCCGCTTCGGCGGGGTGGTCCCCGAGCTGGCCGGCCGGGCCCACCTCGAGCTGCTGACGCCGGTGGTCGCCGAGGCGCTGGAGCGGGCCGATGCCGCCGGGCGCCCGCCGGTCGACGCCGTCGCCGTCACCTGCGGGCCCGGGCTGGTCGGCTCCCTCCTGGTCGGCCTCAGCCACGCCAAGGCCCTGGCGATGGCCTGGGACGTCCCCTTCGTCGGGGTCAACCACCTCGAGGGGCACCTCTTCGCGTCGCTCCTCGACCACCCCGAGCTCGAGTGGCCCCTCGTCGTGCTGCTGGTCTCGGGTGGACACACCGTCCTCGTCTTGGTCGAAGGCGTGGGCCGGTACCGGCTGTTGGGCCAGACGCTCGACGACGCGGCGGGGGAGGCGTTCGACAAGGTGGCCCGGTACCTGGGCCTCGGCTACCCCGGTGGTCCGGCGGTGGACCGGGAGGCGGTGCACGGGGACCCGAGCGCGTTCGCGTTTCCGCGGGCCATGCTCGACGACGGCTACGACTTCTCCTTCTCCGGCCTCAAGACCGCGGTCGTCCGCACCGTCGAGAAGGCGCCCGATGCGCAAACCGCCGACGTCGCGGCGTCGTTCCAAGAGGCGGTCGTCGACGTGCTGGTGGGCAAGGCCCGCCGGGCGATGGCCGCCACCGGCGCGAGGGGGCTGTGCCTGGCCGGGGGGGTCGCGGCGAACTCGCTGCTGCGGCGGCGTACCGAAGAGGCGTGCCGGGCCGACGGCGTGGCGGCGCTGGTGCCGAGCCTCGCCATGTGCACCGACAACGCGGCGATGGTCGCGGCGGCGGGACAATGGCGCTTGGCCCACGACGGCCCGAGCCCGCTGTCGCTCGGCGCCGATCCCAACCTCTTCCTCTCCTTTACCTCTCCGAGCGACACCTCTTCGAGCGACACCTCTCCGAGCGACGGAGACTCCGGCGTGTCGCGCCGATAGGGTCGGCGCGCGTGGCCGAGCACCCATTGCGCGCCGAAGACCTCGACGCGGACCCGATCATCCAGTTCGGCTCGTGGTTCGCCCTGGCCAAGGAGGCGGTTCGGCAGCCCGATGCGGTCGCGCTGGCCACGGCCGATCACCTCGGGGTTCCGTCGGTCCGCATGGTGCTGTTGAAGGGTTGGGACGAGCGGGGGTTCGTCTTTTTCACCAACTACGAGAGCCGCAAGGGCAGCGAGCTGGCGGCCAACCCCCACGCCGCCTTCACGGCGTACTGGGAGCCCCTCGACCGACAGGTCCGTGTCGAAGGCCCGGTCACCCCGGTGAGCGCCGAGGACTCCGACCGCTACTTCGCGTCCCGCCCTCGACCCAGCCAGCTGGCTGCATATGCGTCGGACCAGAGCCGGCCCCTGGCCAACCGGGCCGCCCTCGAGGCGGCCGTGCGCGAGGCGGAGGCGGAGTTTGCCGGACGCGAGGTGCCACGTCCGCGCAACTGGGGCGGCTTCTTGGTGTCGCCGACCGTCATCGAGTTCTGGCAGCGCCGCGAGAACCGGCTCCACGACCGGTTCGCCTACCGGCGCGACGGGGAAGGGTGGCTGGTCGAACGCCTCGCCCCGTGATCCTTCGGCCTCCCGGTTGCCGGGGCAATAAAGAAAGAATAGAGGGCAACTGTACCTTGACTGCATAGGTCCAGCGTGTTACACTTGATTTATGGCACCTGGCAACCGGAAGAACCCCCAGCGATGCGACTCCTCGGAGTCGGATTTCTCGATCATGGAGTTCGCTCGGCAGTTCCCCGACGACGAGACCTGCCTTCGGTTCCTCTGGGACACCCGGTACAACCTCGGTGGCGATGAGGCCCATTGTCAGCGGTGCGAGGAAATCCGGCTGTTCAGGCGCTATGAAGGCAAGCAGCAAAGGCAGGCGTGGACCTGCACGGCGTGTGGCTACCAGCTCTACCCGACCGCGGGCACGATCTTTCACAAGTCGTCTACGGCACTCCACCTTTGGTTCCATGCGATGTACCTCATGACCAGCACTCGTTGTGGCATTTCTGCCAAGCAGCTTGAGCGAGAACTGGGGGTCACCTACAAAACGGCGTGGCGCATGTTCACCCTGATTCGGAACGAACTGATGACCCAGGACGACAATCCGCCGCTGTCGGGAGTGGTGGAAATGGACGAGACCTACGTCGGCGGCAAGCCGCGGGCCGAGGACCGACGAGAGTTCGCCAAGGCACGTAACTACCAGTCCGCCGCGGTCAAGTGGGGCATCGACAACAAGGTGCAGGTGTTTGGGGCCGTTGAGCGCAACCGGCGCCAGTGGCTTCACGAGGACCCGCGCCCAACGGTGACACGCCATGGCAAGGTCACGGCACACGTCATCCCGAGCAGACAGAAGGACACACTCATGGGCCACGTGGCGCGACGAGTGGACCCCGAATCGGTGGTCTACACGGACGCGGCCCACGCCTACACAACGGTGCCCGCTAGAAAGCACGCGACGGTAGACCACCACAGGCGGCGAGTTCGTCCGAGGCGACGTGTCCACCCAGACCATCGATGGGTTCTGGTCTCTCGTGAAGCGGGGGATCGACGGCACGCATCACGCCGTCTCCCGCAAGTGGCTCCAGGGATACTTGAACGAGTACGTCTGGCGGTACAACCACCGCGACGACCCAGGGCGATGTTTGCCCTGTTACTTCTTCGGTCGGCGAACCCGATTCGTTGAAGGGCGCTTCCGTGGTTTGGCGACTTTCTCCAGGTCACGGAACACTTCTTCCCGGGTCGGGATCGGGATCTCGTAGCCCTTCTCGGTGTGCTGGGTCGGACGTTCGTCCGGTTCGTCTGGCATCTCGCTCCCAAGGATAGATCGTGGCTCGCAAATGCATCTTCTGTGGGGGCCGTCCGGGGTCCAAGGAACATATGTTCCCCGACTGGCTCAATCCCGTCCTGGCTCAGACGATCCCGCTGGAGGCCCAAGACGTGCCGAAGTGGTCCCGTGGACAAAAGGACTTTCAAACGGGTGAGGAAAAGGGGCAGACATGGACAACCACTGAGATTGCCAGTCTGCTCAACAAGAAACTCTGCCACGGCTGCAATACCGGGTGGATGGCTCGGTTGGAAGGTCGGGCAGCTCCTTTGCTCACGCCCATGATCCTTGGGCACCCCACCACCCTGAGCCAGCCAGATCAGATCACCGTTGCTACATGGGCCGTCAAAACGGCGATGGTCTTGGAGACCGCCATGGACACCGAAGAGGACTACTTCACCCAAGAGCAGCGCGACATCGTCATGAGACATGATCGGCCGCCCGCATTAGTTCGCGTCCGAGCGGCCGCGATCGAGGACTTGATCCCACCACTGCACTATGCGTGTACGAGGCTTGAGATACAGCGTGATGGTGCGTACTTCGCGAACATGCACCTCTACACCCTGCAAACCAGCGTCCTGGTGCTCCAGGTCCTGCGACCCCATCCGCCACCGCCCAGAAACACCGACTTCCTCGTTCCCGTCGTCTCCGACGACTTCGAGGTTCCCGTCTTCCCCCCAATCGCGGAATTTTTCTGGCCTCCAAAGCGGTCTCTTGATAACGCAGGGATGGAGCGGTACAGAACGCGTAACGACAACCCGCCACCGCTTCCAGGGTGAGCGCCCCCTCATCGGGCCTCAGCGCCCACGGGGGGCCACTGCGCGAAGGAACCCGCTGGTTCTACGCTCCGGCCATGCGGACTTTCCCCGAGATCAGGGACACGATTGACAGCATTGACCGCCATGTGGACGCGGTAGCCAAACGCAGCGAGAGTGGCTCCGAGATAGAAACCCTCGCCTACGCGATCGGCAACGTGTGCCGTGTCCTGAGAGCCCTTGCGGAGCACCTGGAGGCTCAGGGAGAGCGTTAAGACCCTCATCGGGCCTCAGTGCCCGGTAATGGAGTCTCATCATCCGAGGGCGCGTCACGACCAAGGCTCTGACCAGGGCTTTTGTCATCACCTTGCCAAGGTGGACCTAGATTAGCGGGTTGACCTGGACTTATGCAGTCAAGGATTAATTGCCGAATAGAGTTGGTTTAATAGGGAAACCCAACGGGGCGAAAGCGGGTGCGAGATGGGGATTGCCTTGATCACCGGAGGGTCGAGGGGGCTGGGTCGAGCGCTGGCGGCCCAACTGTTGGACCAGGGCTGGGCGGTCGTGATCGACGCCCGGGACACGGCGGCGCTGGCCGACGCCGAGTCCGAACTCGGCGCATGGCGCCGCGGGGCGGCCGAGCTGGTCGCGATCCCCGGTGACGTCACCGACGAGGTGCATCGCGACGCGTTGGTCGCAGCGGCCGAGCGACTGGGCGGGCTGGACCTGTTGGTGAACAACGCCAGCACCCTCGGCGCGACGCCGATGCCCGAGTTGTCCGAGTACCCGCTCGACCAGCTGCGAAGCGCCTACGAGGTCAACGCCATCGCCCCGCTGGCGCTCGTCCAAGCAGCCCTTCCCCTCCTTCGCCGATCGTCTGACCCGCGGATCATCAACGTCTCGTCCGACGCGTCGGTGGAGGCCTATGAGGGATGGGGCGGCTACGGCTCGTCCAAGGCCGCCCTCGATCAACTGAGCGCGATGCTCGCCGTCGAGGAGCCCGGCGTGCGGGTGTGGGCCGTGGACCCGGGCGACATGGCGACCCAGATGCAACAGGACGCCTTCCCGGGCGAAGACGTGAGCGACCGCCCCCAGCCCGGCGAGGTCGTCCCCCGGTTGGTGGAGCTCATCGAGGGACAGCGGCCGAGCGGGCGGTACCGGGCCGCCGAGGTCGTGGTGGGCCGATGACCATCTCGGTCACCTCGTCGGCGCCGGCGCGGGTCGCCGCCCTCAGCTTCGTCCTCCCGCCGGCCCTGGAGGCGAGCTCCCCGCCCGAGGCGCGTGGGCTCACCCGCGACGCGGTCCGCATGATGGTGGCGCGCCGTCACGATGCCTCGGTGGTGCATGCCTCCTTCTCCGACCTGCCGGCGGTCTTGGAGGAGGGCGATCTCGTCGTGATCAACACCTCGGGCACGTTGGCGGCCGAGCTGGCCGCGATCGATCCCGATGGCCGACCGTTGGCGGTCCACCTCTCCACCGAGCTTCCGGCGGGCCTCTGGACGGTCGAGCTTCGCTCCGACGGCCAGCCGTACTTCGCCGGCCGGGCCGGCGACGAGCTGACCCTGCCCGCCGGCGGACGCCTGTCCCTGCTCAGCCCGTACGCGAGCCACCAGGCCGGGGTGCGCCTCTGGGTCGCCTCGCTGGTGCTCCCCGAACCCCTCCTCGGCTACCTCTCCGCGCACGGGAACCCGATCCGCTATGGCTACGTCTCGGGGGAGTGGCCGATCTCGATGTACCAGAACGTGTACGCCACCGAGCCAGGGTCTGCCGAGATGCCGAGCGCGGGGCGGCCGTTCACCCCCGAGGTGCTGACCCGGCTCATCGCCCGGGGCATCGGCGTCGCCCCGGTGCTGCTGCACACCGGGGTGGCGTCCCTCGAGGCGTCCGAGGCTCCCTATCCCGAGTACTTCAGGGTGACCCCGAGCACCGCTCGCCGGCTGAACGAGACCCGACGCGGCGCCGGTCGGGTCATCGCGATCGGGACGACCGTCGTGCGGGCCCTGGAGTCCGTCGTCGACGACCGAGGCGAGGTCAGCCCGGGGCGGGGGTGGACCAACACCGTGGTGACCCCCGAGCGACCGGTGCGGGCGGTGGACGGGCTGCTGACCGGATGGCACGAACCGGAGGCGTCGCACCTGGCCATGCTCGAGGCGATCGCCGGGCGGGACCTGCTCGAGCGCTCGTATGCCCTCGCGGTGGCAGACGGGTACCTGTGGCACGAATTCGGCGACGTCCACCTGGTGTTGCCGTGACGACCGAGCTCGACGCGGCCCCCCTGGCCAACCTGCCCACCACGCGGCGCGCCATCCTCACCGCGATCAAGCGGGCCGGACCGATCACCGCCGGCGAGCTGGCCACCCAGCTCGGGATCACCGTGGCCGGCGTCCGCCAACAACTGCACCGCCTCGGCGAGGACGGGCTGGTGCAGCACCGGCCGGATCCCGACGGCCGTGGCCGCCCGGCCCACCGCTATGAGCTCACCGCGGCCGCCGAGGCCCTGTTCCCCAAGCGATACGGCGATCTGACCTCCGAGCTGCTCGGGTACCTCGGCGGGCCCCAGAGCGACCAGGTCACGAGGCTCTTCGAGGAGCGGGGCCGGCGGCGGCTGGACGGTGCGGCGCCCCGGCTGGCCGACCTCCCCCTGGCCGACCAGGTCGGCGAGCTGACCAGGATCCTCGACGAGGACGGCTACCTGGCCGACGTCGAGGTGCTGGACGGCGGCGGGTGGCGCATCACCGAGCACAACTGCGCCATCCTGACCGTCGCCACCGGGTTCCGGCAGGCCTGCTCGAGCGAGCTCGAGTTCATCCGGGCCGCCCTGCCGGGGGCCTCCGTCGAGCGGGTCGCCCATTTGATGGACGGCGCACACGTGTGTGCCTACGAGGTGCGGCCCCGGCGCTAGCTCGGGGTCGCAGTGGGGGATCACGCCCTCGGATCGGACCGCGGTCGGGTCCCTCGGGTGCCCTACAGTCAGCTTTGCCAGGCCCTCCAAGGAGACGTCCATGTCCGACGAGCATCCCGACGCACCCAGCACCCCTGCGGGTCCGCCGCCCTACCCCGGAGCACCGCCGCCTCCGCAGTCCTACCCGGGGGCGCCTCCTCCCTACGCGCCCCCGCCTCCGCAGTCCTACCCGGGGGCGCCTCCTCCCTACGCGTCCGCCGCCCCCGCAGTCATACCCGGGCGCCGGTGCGGGCTACTACCCGCCCGGTGCCCCACCGCCGGGCCAGTGGTCGGGTGCGCCCGGACCGGGCTTCGGCGCCCCGGGGTACCCGGGCGCCGTCCCCTACGCCAGCTACTGGGCCCGCGTCGGGGGTTTCCTGATCGACGCGGTGATCATCTTCGCCGCCTCCGCCATCATCATTGCGTTGGACCACGGCTACCACATGCACACGGCGAGCGGCCGGGTCCACTTCGCCCCCGGGACCGAGCTGGTCCTGCTCTTGTTGGGAGCGCTCTACGCCTCGCTCCTGATCGGGTTGCGGGGCCAGACCGTCGGGATGATGGTGGCCAGGATCAAGGCGGTCGACGCGAACACCGGCGGCCTGATCGGGTTCTGGCGGGCCCTCGGACGTGACCTCTTCGAGCGGTTGCTCGCGATCTTGATCTTCATCCCGTGGATCATCGACATGCTGTTCCCAGCCTGGGATCCGAGGCGCCAGACGCTTCACGACAAGGTGGTCAACACGGTGGTCATCAAGCTCTGAATGGCGCGGCGGGCCGCGGTTGGGCGATTGCTGACCGTGAAAATCGTCGTGGACGATGAGCTTTGTCGGGTCCCCACTGAGTCGAGGTGTCATCCATCGAGCTCTCGCCGGGAAGAGCCCTCTCGTAGGGCGGTCCTACAGTTGGGCGACCGTCTATCGAGGAGGGACCGTGTCCGCGCCGACCAGGTGTGACATCAGGGGTTCGGTGGCGACCATCACGCTCGACCGGCCGGAGAAGCGAAACGCGCTGAGCGCCGAGATGCTCGACTCCCTGGGCGACGATCTGTCGCGGGTGGGCGACGACCGGTCGATCCGAGCGATCGTGCTGACCCATGTCGGCACGACGTTCTGCGCCGGCGCAGACCTTTCCGTCTCGGGCGCTCCCCGCTCCCGATTCGACCTGGCCCGGCCTGTTGGGGTCCATCCAGGAGCTGGAGAAGCCCGTCGTAGGTCGAATCGACGGCGCATGCCTCGGCGGAGGCGTGGGTCTGGCCGCAGTGTGTGACATCTCCGTCGCCACCACCGAATCCCGCTTCGGGTTCAGCGAGGTCCGGCTCGGGGTCGCCCCGGCAATCATTTCTGTCGTGTGCCTGGCGAAGATGCGACGCTCGGACGCGAGCGAGCTGTTCTTGACGGGCGAGCGCTTCGATGCCCACCGCGCCGCGGCCGTCGGGCTCATCACCCGGGTTGTCGAACCCCCTCAACTCGACCAGGCGGTGGACGAGGTGGTGGAGCGGCTTCTGCTCGGCGGCCCCAGGGCTCTGGCGGCAACCAAGCGCCTTATCGCCGAGGTTCCCGGGATGGATCGCGAGCGAGGCCTTCGGGTGGACGCGCTCGCTGTCCCAGTCGCTGTTCGCGTCGCCGGAGGCCGCCGAGGGGATCGCCGCCTTCGAGGAACGTCGACCGGCTGCCTGGACCGACCGGTCCGAGCCCGGATGACTCAGACCGGATGGATCCCGTGGCGCTTCTGGATCGCCTCGCGATCGGCCGGGTCCGCCGCCGAGAACCGGGTGACCAGCTCCCGGCGGAGTCCTTCGAACGGCACCACGGCGTCGATGACGAGGTCGCCGGCCAGCCGATAGAGGTCGACGTCCTCCTCGTACTCGCGCCGCCTCTCCGAGACGTAGGCGTCACGCTCGCTTCGGGTCGTCGATGGCGGCGATCCGGTTGGCGAAGACCGCGTTCACGGCGGGCTCGGGACCCATCACGGCGATCTTGGCGGTCGGCAGCGCGAGTGTCGCCATCGGGTCGAAGGCCGGCCCGCACATGGCGTAGAGGCCGGCGCCGTAGGCCTTGCGAACGACCACGCGAGATCTTGGGCACGCTCGCCTCGGTCACCGCCGCCACCATCTTCGCCCCGTGCCGGATGATGCCCTGCCGCTCGACCTGGGTGCCGATCATGAACCCGGGCACGTCGGCCAGGAACAGCAGCGGGACGTTGTAGGCGTCGCACATCCACACGAACCGGGCCGCCTTGTCGGCCGAGTCGACGAAGAGCACCCCGCCCTTGCTGGCCGGGTTGTTCGCCACCACGCCGATCACGTGGCCGTCGAGGCGGGCGAACCCGGTGATGAGCTCGGTGGCAAAGAGCGGCTTGATCTCGAAGAGGCTGTCGGCGTCGACGATGCAGTCGAGGAGACGCGTGCATGTCGTAGCCGGCGGCGTCGTCGTCGGGCAGCTCGGACCGGGTCAGCGCCCGCGACCGGCTGCTCGGCCGGCGGCCGTCGGCGGGACCTGGCGCCAGGAGGCGGGCAGGTAGGAGAAGCAGCGCGCGGGCCTGCTCGATGGCGTCGGCGTCGTCGGCGGCCAGGTTGTCGCCGCACCCCGACACCGTCGCGTGCATCCGCGCTCCGCCCATCTCCTCGAGGGTCACCCGCTCGCCGATCACCTCCTCGGCCATGCGCGGAGAGCCGAGGTACATCGAGGCGTTGCCCTCGACCATGATCACGACGTCGCAGAAGGACGGGATGTAGGCGCCGCCGGCGGCCGAGGGTCCGAAGAGACAGCAGATCTGGGGGGCGACGCCCGAGAGCTTCACCTGGTTGGCGAAGATGCGGCCGGCCCCACGGCGGCCGGGGAACATCTCGACCTGGTCGGTGATGCGGGCCCCGGCCGAGTCGACCAGCCAGACGATGGGCAGCTCGTGGCGCAGCGCGTGCTCGGTCATCCGTACGATCTTCTCGACCGTCCGCGCCCCCCACGACCCCGCCTTCACGGTCGGGTCGTTGGCGATGACGCAGACCGGCCGGCCGTCGACCCGGCCCGATCCCGGTCACCACGCCGTCGGCCGGGAGGTCGGGCTCGTCGGTGTTGGCGAGGAGCCCGTCCTCGACGAAGGTGCCGGGATCGACGAGGAGTGCGAGACGCTCGCGCACGGGCAGCTTCTTCTGTTCGGCCAGCTTGTCGCCATAGCGCCCGACGTTGCCGGCCAAGGCCCGATCGATGCGGGCGCCGAGGCTCCTCCGGGGTCGTCGCTCACGAGACCGGCAGCCCCAGACCGCGGGCGATGACCAGGCGCTGGATCTCGCTCGTCCCCTCGCCGATCTCGAGGATCTTCGACGTCCCGGTAGAGACGGGCGACGGGGGACTCCTCCATGAAGCCGGACCCGCCGAAGACCTGGGTCGCCGTCCTGGTCGCCGAGACCGCCGCCTCGGTGGCGTAGAGCTTGGCCATCGCCGCCTGCTGGCGGAACGGCTGACCCGAGTCCTTGCACCAGGCGGCCTTGTAGGTCAGGGTGCGGGCGTTCTCGACCGCCACCGAGAGGTCGGCCAGTGCGAAGGCGACCGCCTGGAACCGGCCGATCGGCCCTCCGAAGGCGTGCCGCTGCTTGGCGTAGTCGAGCGAGTGGTCGAGGCACGCCTGTGCGCAACCGACCGCAAGCGCAGCGATCGCGATCCGGCCGTCGTCGAGGATCGAGAGGAAGTTCTTGTAGCCCGAGCCCGGCTGGCCCAAGAGCGCGTCGCCGGGGACGGGCAGTCGTCGAGCGACGAGGTCGTGGGTGTCGCTGGCGTGCCAGCCGAGCTTGTGCGGCGCCGGTGCGACGGTGAGGCCCGGTGTACCGGAGGGGACGATGAACGAGGAGATCTCGTCGTCGGGCGTCCGGGCGGTGACCGTGATCGAGCGAGGTGATCGGCGTGCCGGAGTTGGTGATGAAGGCCTTGGCCCCGTTCAGCACCCAACCCTCTTCCGTCTCGATGGCCCGGGTCCGGGTCGCCCGCGCGTCGCTGCCGGCGTCGGGCTCGGTCAGGCCGAACGCCGCCAGCGCACGGCCCAGCGACGAGGTCGGGGAGCCACCGCTCGCGCTGCTCGTCGGTGCCGAAACGGAAGATGGGCGAGGCCCCGAGGCCGACGGCCGGCCGACAGGGTGATGCCGACCGATTGGTCCACCCGGCCGATCTCTTCGATGGCGAGGCACAGCGAGAGGAAGTCGCCGCCGCCTCCGCCGTAGGCCTCGGGGAACGGCAGCCCGAAGAGCCCGAGGTCGCCCATCGCGTGCACGATCTCGACCGGGAGCCGCCCGGCCAGGTCCCACTCGTCTGCGTGCGGCGCGATCTCGCCCTGAGCAAACTCTCGGACGGTCCGCTGGAACGCGAGGTGCTCGTCGCTGGGCCGGAAGTCCATAAGAGTCTCCTTAGCGATCCCTAAGGATACTATTCGGGTGGTGAGCGCAGAGGCGACCCCGGCCCGGCGGCGATCCAGGCAGGCCGACTTCTTGGCGGTGGCCGCCGAGCTGTTCGCCGAGCGCGGCTACGCCGGCACCTCGGTCGACGACGTCGGGGCGCGGCTCGGCGTCTCGGGCCCGGCGGTGTACTGGCACTTCGCATCCAAGGAGGCGATGCTCACCCAGATGCTGACGGATATCAGCGACCGCCTGTATGCCGGCGGGACTCGCTGCGTCAGCCTTACGCCCGACCCAGGGCGGGCGCTCTATGAGCTCGTGGCGCTGGCAGGTCGGCTTTGCTCTGGATCACCCCGAGCTCATCACCGTGCATGCCCGTGATCTCGCGCACGTGCCCGAACCGGCCCGCCAACGCATCCGCCGGACCCAGCGCCTATACGTCGAGCAATGGGTCGACACCCTTGGATCCATCGCCCCGAAGGTCGACGCGACGGTGCGCCGCGCCGCCACCCATGCGGCCATCGGGCTCATCAACTCCACGCCGTTCCTCGGCGTGGAGTTGGATCGCAGCGCCCGCGCCAACCTGCTCGAGCAGATGGCCCTGGCCGGCCTCTACCGCGCCATCGGGCTGCCGACGCCGGAGGCGTCCAGTGGCGCTCTCGATGGGGGCCGCCGATGAAACCGATTGATGTCGTCATCCGAGAGGTCGGACCCCGAGACGGCCTGCAGCGCGAGGCGCCGCTCGAGCCGGCGAAACGGATCTCGCTCATCGGGTCGCTGGCGGCGTGCGGGTTCGCGGCGATGGAGGTCGCAGCCTTCGTGTCCGAGCGCCTTGTCCCGGCGATGTCGGGCGCGGCGACGGTGGTGGCAGGACTGCCGGCGGACGCAGACTGCACCTGGTGGGCGCTCGTGCCGAACCTGATCGGCGCCGAGCGCGCCCTCGAGGCGGGCATCGATCACCTGAGCGTGACCGTCTCGAGTTCGGAGACCTACAGCCGTCGGAACGTCGGTATGAGTGTCGAGGAGTCGGTCCATCAGGCGCTGGCGATTGCGCAGCGCGCCCGGGTCGTCGACGTCGTCATCTCGTGCGCGTTCGGTTCGCCCTACGAGGCGGAGATCCGGCCTGACAGCGTTGCCTCCCTCGCCGCGCGCTTCGACGAGGCGGGGGCCTCAGTCACGCTCGCCGACACGACCGGTGTGGCCACGCCGCGACGCCTGCGTCAGGTGCTCGAGCTCGTCGGGGCCGGCGTCGTCGGGCTTCACCTGCATGACACCCGCGGCACGGCGCTCACGAATGCCTACTCGGCCCTCGAGCTTGGGGTCACGAGGTTCGACACCTCGGTCGGCGGTCTCGGTGGTTCGCCTTTCGCCGACGACGCTGGGGGCAACCTCGCCACCGAGGACCTCGTCTACCTCTTGGAAGACCTCGGCTACCGCACCGGTGTCGATCTGGACCGGCTGCTGGACGTCGACGAGACACTCGAAGGATGGTTGGGCCGCCCGTTACCCGGAAGGGTCGCCGAGGCGGAGCGACGTCATCGCCGGCGCGGGTAGGGCAATGAGGGAGGGCGGTGATCTTCGGGACGAATCTGGTCGTGTTCAGCCGCGACCCCCAACTCGGGGCCTGGCGTGGGGGGCGGTTTGCGATGTTTGGGGTGCAGTCACCAAACTCACGCCGAGGTCAACGCAACCGTCACCTCCTTCGGGCCGGTGGGGCCGGGCAGCCCGTCGCTGCGTAGAGTCGAAACGGAGCCCTGCCCGCGGTTGCCCCCGCCCCCCAGGGCCGCTATCGTTGGCACTCACAAGGTTCGAGTGCTAACGAGCGCCAAGGAGGCCCCGTCCGATGAAGCTGCAACCGCTCGACGACCGCATCGTGGTGCGCCCCGGCGAGTCCGAAGAGACCACGGCCTCAGGTCTGGTTATCCCGGACACGGCCAAGGAGAAGCCCCAGCAGGGCGAGGTGTTGGCGGTCGGCCCCGGCCGCCGCGCCGAGAACACCGGCGAGATCATCGCTCTGGACGTGGCGGTGGGCGACACCGTCGTCTACTCCAAGTACGGCGGCACGGAGATCACCGTCGACGGTGAGGATCTGCTGATCCTCTCCGCGCGCGACGTGCTGGCCAAGGTGGGCACCAAGTCCAAGAAGTAGGCGCCGCCCAAGAAGGAGGCGCCTAAAGAATCGGCCGGGCTGTCTGCCCGGCCGCAGTCGGCTCGACGGCCGGCTGGTATCGCAAGGAACCAAGAGGAGACTGTCCCACCCATGTCCAAGATCCTGAAGTTCGACGAGGCTGCCCGACGGGGGCTCGAGGCTGGCATCAACAAGCTGGCCGACACGGTAAAGGTGACGCTCGGCCCGAAGGGCCGAAACGTGGTCATCGAGAAGAAGTTCGGTGCCCCCACCATCACCAACGACGGCGTGTCGATCGCCCGCGAGGTCGAACTGGAGGACCCCTTCGAGAACATGGGGGCCCAGTTGGTCAAGGAGGTCGCCACCAAGACCAATGACGTGGCCGGAGACGGGACCACGACGGCGACCGTGCTCGCCCAGGCGCTCATCAGTGAGGGTCTGCGCAACGTCGCCGCCGGCGCGATCCCCTCGGCGCTCAAGCGGGGCATGGAAAAGGCGGTCTCCGCCGCGGTCGAGGCGATTGCCGCCCAGGCCAAGGAGATCGACTCCAAGAACGAGATCGCCCAGGTGGCCGCCATCTCGGCCGCCGACCAGGCGATCGGCGATGTGCTGGCCGAGGCCATCGACAAGGTGGGCAAGGACGGGACCGTGACGGTCGAGGAGTCGAACACCTTCGGCATCGAGCTCGAGCTCACCGAGGGCATGCAGTTCGACAAGGGCTACCTGTCGCCGTACTTCGTCACCGACCAAGAGCGCCAAGAGACGGTGCTCGACGAACCGATCATCCTCTTCTACAACCAGAAGATCTCAGCCGTGCACGACCTCGTGCCGGTTCTGGAAAAGGTGATGGGCACCGGAAAGCCGCTGCTCATCGTGGCCGAGGATGTCGAGGGCGAGGCGTTGGCCACGCTCGTCGTGAACAAGATCCGCGGCACGTTCACCTCGGTGGCGGTCAAGGCGCCGGGATTCGGTGATCGTCGCAAGTCGATGCTCCAGGACATGGCGACGTTGACCGGTGGTCAGGTCATCAGCGAGGAGATCGGGCTCAAGCTCGAAAACGCCACCTTGGACCTGCTCGGCAAGGCCCGCCGGATCATCGTCACGAAGGACGACACGACCATCGTCGAAGGTGGGGGCTCAGAAGACGAGGTGAAGGGCCGGATCGCCCAGATCAAGCGGGAGATCGACGACACCGATTCGGACTGGGACCGCGAGAAGCTCCAGGAGCGACTGGCCAAGCTGGCCGGTGGGGTCGCCGTCGTGAAGGTCGGCGCCGCCACCGAGGTGGAACTGAAAGAGAAGAAGCACCGGATCGAAGATGCCCTGTCCGCGACCCGGGCCGCCGTCGAGGAAGGCATCGTTGCCGGGGGCGGGACGGCGCTGATCAGGAGCCGCAAGGCCGTCGAGAAGCTGGCGGCGTCGCTCGAGGGTGACGAGGCCACCGGTGCCCGCATCGTCGCCAAGGCGCTCGAAGCACCGCTGCGCTGGATCGCCTCCAACGCCGGTCTGGAGGGCGCCGTCATTGTCCAGCAGGTCGAGACGGCCAAGGGCAACATCGGTCTGAACGCCCTGACCGGCGACCTCGAGGACCTGGTCAAGGCGGGGATCATCGACCCGGCCAAGGTGACTCGTTCGGCGCTGCAGAACGCCGCGTCGGTCGCCGGTCTCCTGCTCACCACCGAGGCGCTCGTCGCCGACAAACCCGAGCCGGCATCCGCCGGCGCCGGTGGCGGCGGCGGCATGGGCGGCATGGGCGGCATGGGCGGAATGGGGATGATGTAGCACTGGGTAGGCCCGGGGTGTTTAGCCTGAGGTCACCGATGTCCAGTGCCCGAACAGAACCCGCCGGTTCCGGCGCGGAGTCTTTTGACCCGTCCCACCGACTCCTCGGGGGTCCGCCCCGTTGGGCGCACCTCCCGGCCGAACGCCGGCGACCGATCGGTCTCGACACGGTGTTGGCCGCCCTCGAGGCGGCCGGCCAACTCGGGCCGGCACCCCGGGACTCGACGGCGTCACCCGGGGACTCCCTGGCCCCGTGGCGAAGCCTGCTCCCGAAGGACGCCTCGATCGACGAAGCGAGCGCGGCGGCCGTCCTGGTGGCCCTGTTCGAGGAGGACGGCGAGGCCCGGGTGGTGCTGACCCGGCGTTCGGCCGAGCTCCGGACCCATCGTGGCCAGGTGAGCTTCCCAGGGGGCCGTATGGACAAGGGGGAGGACGCGTCGGGCGCCGCCCTGCGGGAGGCCAGAGAGGAGATCGGCCTCGATTCGGGGGCCGTCCGCATCGTCGGCTGGCTCCACCCTCTCTTCACCCTCAACGCGACCTCGTTCGTCCTGCCGGTGGTGGGTGTGCTCAGCGGTCGGCCTTCGGTTGTCGCGAACCCCGACGAGGTGGCCCGGGTGTTCGACGTCGAGCTTGCCGATCTGGTCGGCGACGGGGCGTTCCGGGAGGAGACATGGGATCCCTACGAGGCCTGGTCGACCACCGGTCCGCAGGCCCGCCGGATCTGGTTCTTCGACGTCGCAGAGGAACGGGTCTGGGGCGCGACGGCCCGGATCCTGCACGAGTTGGCCCTGCTCACCCTCGGCATAGCCATCGAGCACTGACCCTCACGGGTATCGCCACCACCACCGGCCATCGCTGTGGATCGGGAGAGGTTCGGGGAGTACCGTGCCATCGGCGGCTCCACAGGGTCGCCAGGCCCCCGAACTGGTGGCCCGGTCCAAGAAGGGATGCGGGAATGCTCTTCATCACCGAATACAAGTTGAAGTCCCATCTGAACAAGGCCGACAGCAAGCAGCTGATGGACGAGTTCGGCAAGCGAGGGGCGGCCCCCGGCGAGATCGTTCACTACGTGCGGATGGATGGCTCCGGTGGCGTGGTCATCGTCGAGGGCGACGCCGATGTGGGGCTCTACGAATACATCCTGGCGTTCGCCGAGTACATGGACTTTGACGTGACGCCCGCCCTCAAGATCGACGACGCGGTGGGGCCGATTCTCGCCTGGTTGGCCGACTGAACCGATCCGAGGCTCGCACCGGCGACGCTGAGGTCCCGGCCAAGCGTGCGTAGGGCTCCGGTGGCACGATGGGAGCGCCAGGTGGTCGGGCTGACCGACCCGGCCGAGTTCTGACCTGGCCAATTCTGATTTGGTCGAGGTCTGGCCTGGTCGAGTTCTGGCCCGGGTCGAGGAGGAGAAAGACGATGCCATACGTCGAGGGGCGCGTCGTCCACGACGCCGACTCCCACATCTTCGAGCCGCCCGGCTACGCCGAGGAGTACGCCGACCCGAAGATCCGGGATCGGCTGACGGCGGCTCTCGAGACGGGGGACACCCCGGCGTTCATGGGCGCGGCGCTGGCCAAGCAGAAAGACCCGGCGTTCCGCGCCAAGGACGCCGAGCAGATCATGCTGCGGAAGAACCACGTGGCCCTCGGCGCGATGCTGCGGGAGGACCGGCCGGCCGCGCTCGACCACCTGGGGTTCGCCAGCCAGTTGGTCTTCACCACGACGTATCTGGCCCCGCTGCGTAAGTTCGATCTGGGCGAGGATGTCGAGCTCGCCTACGCGTTGGCGACCGGCCACAACCGGGGCATCGTCGACTTCTGCTCGATCGACCGCCGCCTTCTGCCGGTGTGTTACGTGCCCTTCTCCGACATCGATCGGGCGGCGGCTGCGACCACCGAGGCCATCGAGATGGGCGCCGGGGCGCTCATGATCGCGTCGAACCCGCCCCGGCAACATTCCCAGAGCCACGTCGGCTTCGATCGCGTGTGGGCCCAGGCCCAAGAGGCGGGCCTCCCCATCCTCCTCCACGTCGGCGGCGAGCTGCCGATGAACCCGGTCTACAAGAAGAACGGCCTTCCGCCGGTGCCCGATTTCCATGGGGGTGACTCCAACTTCACCTCGGTCTCCTACATGGCGATCCCCTACGCACCCATGCAGACCCTGGCCACCCTCATCTTCGACGGCGTCTTCGACCGTTTCCCCGAGCTTCGGTTCGGGGCCATCGAGCTCGGCGCCAGCTGGGTGCCCGGCTGGATGCGCTCGATGGACTCGGCCGCCGACGCCTTCCGCAGGAACGAGGAGCGGCTCCAGGCGGCGAGCCTCAAGCCGAGCGAGTTCGTCCGCCGTCAACTCCGGGTCACGCCGTACCCGCACGAACCGGCCGGTTGGATCATCGAGCACAGTGGCCCCGAGGTGATGATGTTCTCGTCGGACTACCCCCACGTCGAAGGGGGTCGCAACCCCATGAAGCGGTTCGAGACCTCGCTCGAAGGGTGCACCGACGAGGTGCGCTACGGCTTCTTCCGAGGCAACTTCGCCGACCTGATGGGCCCGGGCCTCCACGACCTGGACGTGCCGGCCGCCGCCGCTTCCTGACCACCGCTTCTTGACCGCTGGTCCGGTCCGTTCGCATCCGGCGTCGGGCCACATCCCCGTCCGGAGGCTCCCCGGCGCAAGCGGAGCCACTGATGCCATGCTGGGAGGCCATGCCCAACGTTGTCGCCGATCAGTTGCTGGAGCGATCGTCTCGGTTCGTCGACGACGGCCGCGCCGAGGACGGGGCGACGACCCAACCCATGGACGCGAGCCTGGCCGAGTTCGGTGACGGCCTGGCCTTGGTGGCTTCGTTCTCCCACGTCATCGCGCTCGCTGGCGAGGCGGGCCTGACGCTGTTCGACACCTCATCGGAGGCGATGGCCGCTCCGGTGCAGGCGTCGCTGCGTCGTTGGTCCTCGGCACCCGTCGACACGATCGTCTACACGCACGGGCACATGGACCACGTCGGTGGGGCGCCCCGTTTCGCCGAGGAGAACCGCGCCATGGGGGCGCCGGCCCCACGCGTCATCGCCCATCACGGGGTCGCGGACCGCTTCCATCGCTACGACGAGACCGACGGCTTCAACGCGCGCATCAACGCTCGTCAGTTCGGCCACATCGCGCTCATGCAGGTGGTCCCGGAGCGCTGGGCCATCGAATGGGTCTGGCCGACCCTGTCGTACTCGGACCGGCTCGAGATCGAGCTCGCCGGAGAGCCGGCCGTCTTGCACCACGACCGCGGCGAGACCGACGATCACACGTGGGTGTGGTTGCCTGAGCGGCGAACGATCTGCGGTGGCGACTTCGTCACCTGGGTGTTCCCCAACGCGGGCAACCCGCAGAAGGTCCAGCGCTACCCGGCCGAGTGGGCGCGGGCCCTGCACGCGATGGCGGCACTCGAGCCCGAGCTGTACCTCCCTGCCCACGGCCTGCCGATCGCCGGACGCGAACGGATCGCCCGGGTGCTGGCCGACGTGGCCCACGTGCTCGAGTCCCTGGTCGATCAGACCCTGGCCATGATGAATGCCGGCGCCCCGTTGGACGAGATCCTCCACACGGTCCGGGTGCCCGCCGACCTCTCGGACCGGCCGTATCTCCAGCCCACCTACGACGAGCCCGAGTTCGTGGTGCGCAACATCTGGCGCCTCTACGGCGGGTGGTGGGACGGCGACGCGGCCAACCTGAAGCCGGCCCCATCCGGGGCGCTGGCCGCCGAGATCGTCTCCCTGGCCGGGGGGGCGGAGCGCGTTATCGACCGTGCGGTCGCCCTGTCGGAGTCGGGCGAGCACCGTCTGGCCTGCCATCTGGCCGAGCTCGCAGTCGGCGCCGAGGATTCCCCCGAGCTCCACGCGAAGCGGGCCGAGATCTACACGCGCCGGCGAGACAGCGAGCGTTCCCTCATGGCCAAGGGGGTCTTTCGTGCGGCCGCCGAGGAGTCGACGGCCAAGGTGGCACCGGACGCCTGACCGGCCGGCGATGGCCTAGAGGTCGCGCCACATGTGGAAGTGCTCGATCTCCTCGAGGATGAAGGACTCACCCTCGACGACGAACCCCGAGCGGGCGTAGAAGCCGCTCGCCCCGATCCGGGCCTCGCACCAGATGAACCGGCCGCCGTTGGCCGTGGCGTGGTCGATCAGCGCGCTGAGCACCAGGTACCCGAGCCGTTGCCCCCGTAGGCCGTCGCGCGTGGCCATACCGCGGACCCGCCATGCGTCCTTTCGTTCGGGCTTCCAGGGGGCGGGGTCCGGAAACACGGTGCCGGCCGACACGACGTCGCCGCCGAGGTACACGGCGACATGGCGCGCCAGGGGGTGATCGTCGCCCGGGAGCACGCTCGTTTCGGGCGGACGGCCCGGGCGAAGCACCTCCATGCGTAGCGGACGAACCAGCGTCACGTCGACCGGTCGGACGGTCGCCAGCCCGGCGTCGGGGGGATCGGGTTCCGCTGCGCGCGTGTCATGTCGTTCCGCATGCGGCATGGGACACCGTAGCGTCGCGTGGAGCCAGACCTCCCCTGTGGGGGGCTTGCCGGGGGCGCAGATAGACCAGGCACGCCGCTGTCCCGGTCAGCCGAAGCGAGGCGGCCGCTTTTCCCGGTAGGCCTTTACCCCTTCGCGGGCGTCAGTGTGGTGGTCGGAGATCGCCGTGCGGACGGCGATGTCGTCGAACGCGTGGGCGAGGGGCATCTCAGCTGCGTTGTAGAGCGCGCGCTTCAAGAGGCGCATGGCCACCTGAGGGCCGCTAGCCAATTCGCGAGCCAACGACATCGTCCGGTCCATCAGCTCCTCGGGTGGTGCCACTTCGTTGACGAGCCCCAACTCACAGGCCTCGCTCGCACTGAGGATGCGCTTACGCATGAAGAAGTCAAGCGCCTTTGTCAGGCCGATCAGTTGCACCACGAGCGCGTGCCCGCCCTCGTCCGGGAGGAGCCCAAAACGCAGGGTCGCCGAACCGAGCCGGGCTTCGGAAGATGCAATCCTAAAATCGCACGCCAGCGCGAGGGTGAGGCCGGTCTGGATGGCAAGGCCGTTGATCGCCGCGATCGTGAGCTTGTCCAGTCCACGCACGGCAAGGTTCAGGCTCTGGGACATCGTACGCAGCCCCTCGTAGGTCCCCATCGGGTCGCGGTGTCCCGGCGGCAGCTCGGGCACCAGCTTCTCGGCCTTCTTCCAGTCGCGTGGCCGCCCAGTCATGTCGTCGCCCGCGCAGAACGCCCGGCCGGTACCGGTGATCACCACGACTCGAACGTCGTCATCCATCTGGCACCGGGTGAACACCTCGGTCATGTCCCTTTTCATGACCTGCGTCGTCCCGTTGAGGTGGTCGGGATCGTTCATGGTGATCACGGTGATGCCGTCATCACCCGTGACGACTTCGAAGCCCCGGTAGTGGCCCTCGATCATCTACCAGCCACCGGCGTCAGCGGGAAGATCACCGGCCTCCAAACCTCCGCTCTCGCTTCTCTGCGAACACTGTTGCCGCCTCTCGATGATCTTCGCTAAGTGCGGTATGGATGTGGTGGGTGGGTCACCTCAAGGTCCAAGCACTCACCGAGATCGCCGGGCCCGTTCCACCCGGAACGACAACATAGTCTCGCGGCCCAACTAAAGATGACTGAGACCCTCCTCCATCGAGACGTTGCCATTGGACGCCCCGCCCGCCCCTGATCGCCACCACACCAACCGCTAGTCGGCCATCCATTCGCGCAACGTTCCAATCGTGCGTTCCCGATCCGGACCGTGCAATCGAACGTTGAGGATCGTCACGCCGGCATCCCTAAAAGCAGCGAGGCGGTCGCGCACAAGACCGGCCGGCCCGATCATTGTCGTGGCGTCGATCAGCTCCTGTGGAACTTGACGGGCCGCTTCGTCCTTGTGCCCAGCGAGATACAGTTCCTGGATTCGACGTGCAGCGTCCTCTAGCCCGTAGCGGCACGCCAGGTCGTTGTAGAAATTCTTGTCGGCTGCCCCCATGCCTCCGATATAGAGGGCCAGTTGGGGTCTCGTTGCCTGTCGGAGGTCGTCTAGATCGTCTCCGATGGCAACGGTCGTGCTAGCCACGATCTCAAGGGGATCCAGCGCCGATTCGCGTTGACTCAATCCCCGAGACAACGGTTCTCCCCAAACCTGGCCAGCCTTCTCCGGCCAAAAGAAGATAGGAATCCATCCGTCCGCTAAGCGCGCCGTGCTCTCCACGTTCCGCGGTCCGAGCGAAGCGACGTAGATCGGAATTCGGTCCCGAACGGGATGGTCGATGAGCTTTAGCGGTTTGCCCAGACCAAGGCCATGGTCTGGGGGGAGCGGGATCTGATAGCTGTGTCCTTGGTGGTTCAGCGGCTCTCGGCGCCAGACTGTGCGGCAGATCTCGATGATCTCCTCGACTCGCGCGACCGGGCTGTCAAAGGGCACCCCATGAAATCCTTCGATGACCTGTGGTCCTGAAGAGCCGATCCCTAGTATGCAGCGGCCAGCCGACAGCGAGTCGACTCCAGCCGCGCTCATCGCAAGAAGGGTCGGCGTGCGCGAATAGAACGGCAGGATGGAGGATCCGATCTGCGCTCGCTCGGTCGCGCACGCCAGAAATCCCATCAAGCTGACCCCGTCGAAGCCGTAGAGTTCGGACACCCACAGAACGTCGACGCCGGCCTTCTCGAGGCTGCGCGCTCGTTTCGCCAATGCCGCTGGCTCGTCCCGGCCAATACCCATTCCAAGTCGCATCAAACTCTGCCTTCCCCCGGTGCCAGGTCGTCGGGACAGTCGAGATAGAACTTTCGCCCGGTCTTGGGATCTACCGCGGTCTCGTTGCCCATCGCGCCATACCTCCGCGTCCGTAAGTCGCCCGCCCGGATAGTACGTCTCGGCCAGTAAGGACGTCGACCTTCGCCAGATGAACGCAACGGCCGCAGCGATGTTACGACCGAGCGTCCATGCACAGACACGCCAGGGCGGAGCGAGACGTCAGGCCTCCGGTCAGGAGAGCAAGGCGCTGGCCAAACTGACCCAGATTTCAAACTGAGCCACTACCAGAAGGGTGGGCCGACGGTGGAGGTTACGGCCCTAATGGGTCGATGTTCGCTGTGCGGCGATCGCAGCCGCGGCGTCGCCCAGCGCCACGAAGAGCGCCGTGGCGTCCTCGATGAGCTGCTCTCGACCGATCCGCATGCGGCCGGCCAGCCAGTCGACCAGCAGCTGATTGAACCCGCCGACGAGGACCGACGCCGCGACACGCCCGACGTCGTCGACCACCTGCCCCGACGGGCGGCGCTCGGCCGCGAGTGGCCTCGACGAACGCGACGACCATCCGGCCCGTCTCGAGGCGACGGCGGTTGAGTGCCTCGTTGCCCAGCCCCTCGACGTAGAGGACCCGGCCGCGACGTCGGTCCTCATCGACGAACTCGACGATGCCGCGAACGACGGCGCGCACCTGATCGGCCGGCGCGTCTCCCGACGCACGCCAACGCGGCCAAGACCACCTGCGCCCAGCTCGTCAACGACCCGGTCGTAGACGGCCACCGCCAGCTGGTCGAGGTCGCCGAAGCTCTCGTAGAAGTAGCGGGGATTGAGGCGGGACCGCTTCGAGCACCGATCGCACGGTCATGGCCTCCCAGCCCTCGGAGCCGAGGAGCTCGAGGGCGGCATCGAGCAGCAGGGCGCGGCGCTCCTGTCGGCGGTCTGCGGCGGACAGACCGGTCCAACGGCGCTGACGGGGCGCAAGGGCAACGTTTGGCAACGCGTGTTACCTTAATCGCCAGAGCGTGGAGGCGCCGTATCCGAGGAGCGGTGGTGGGGGACGAGCGGGTCGTCGTGGCCGGAGGCGGGGTCGGGGGGCTGGGAGCCGCCCTCGCCCTGGCGCGCCGTGGCCACCAGGTGCTCGTGCTCGAGCGTGACCCGCTGCACGACGCGACCTCGGCCGAGGACGCGTTCGGCTGGGAGCGGCCGGGCGCCCCGCAGACCCACCAGACGCACGGCTTCTTGGCCCGGATCGTCGTGCTCATGCGCGAGCGGTTCCCCGACCTGCTCGACGCGCTGGTCCGAGCCGGCTGTTCCACGATGTCGGGCACGGCGGCGCTCGGTGAGCCCCGGCCGGGGGACGAGGACCTCTCCATCCTTCTCGTGCGCCGCACCACCTTCGAGTGGATCCTGCGGCGGGCCGTGCAGGCCGAGCCGGGCGTCGAGGTGCGCAGCGGCGCCGGCGTCGCCGGGCTCATCACCGGCCGCGGAGGGCGAGGGCGGCTCGCCGGTCGTCGGCGGCGTGCGTGCTGGAGGACGGCACCGAGCTACGCGCGGACGTGGTCGTCGCGGCCACCGGGCGTCGGGGCGACGTGCCGGCCTGGCTCGGCTCCATCGGGGTCAGCGTGCCCGAGACGGTCCGCCAGAGCGGTCTCATGTACCTCACCCGCTGGTACCGGGCCGCCGACGCGCTCGCCACCCCGCCCGGCGCCCAAGCTCGGCGGGGACCTCGGCTTCCTCAAGTACCTGATCGTGCCCGGCGACGGCGGCATGCTGTCGGCCACGCTGGCGGTGCGCACCGACGACAGGGAGCTGCGCCGCTCGCTGTCGGACCCCGACCGTTTCGAGCGAGCCTGCCGCTCGTTCCCCGGACCGGACCAGTGGTTCGGCGAGCTCGACCTCGAGCCGGTCGGCGGCGTGCGCCCGATGGGCGGGCTCATGAACCGCCTCCGGCGCTTCACCGATGCGGAGGGCCACCCGACGCGTGCTCAACTTCCACGCGGTGGGGGACGCGCACACCTGTACCAATCCCCTCTACGGACGGGGCTGCTCGCTGGCCCTGCTCCAGGCGGTGCTCCTGGCCGACGCCATCGAGGCCCACGACGACCCGACGGACGCGCCGCCGCCTACGAGGCCGCCTGCCGCGACCAGGTGGCGCCCTGGTGGCACCACGCCGTCGAGATCGACCGGTCGGGCGCCGACCCGGCGACGGCGACGCACCCGACCAGGGCCAGGCCGACCGGTTCCGGCGCGGTCATGGCGGCCAGCCAGACCGATCCGGTGATCGGGCGAGGCATGGCCCGGCTCTGGAACCTGCTCACCACGCCCGGCCGAGCTGAACGCCGACCCCGAGTTCATGGCCAGGGTCGGGGCGATCATGGCCGACCCCGTCGGCTACCCGGCCCCGGGCCGACCGGTCCGTCCCGACAACTGCTGCTCGAGCGCCTGGCGGCATAGCCCGCGACAGGGCGTGAGGAGAAGAACGATGACCAACACTCGGAACGACGACCCGCACGGTCACGCCGCAACGGGGTGAAGCTGGCCGTCGACGTCGGCGGCGAGGGCCCGCCGGTCGTCCTCGCCCACGGCTTCCCCGAGCTCGCGTTCTCGTGGCGCCACCAGGTCCCGGCGCTCGCTCGAGGCCGGCTACCGGGTGGCGGTGCCCGACCAGCGGGGCTACGGGCGGTCCGATCGCCCCGACGCCGATCGAGGACTACGACATCGTGCAGCTGACCGGCGACCTGCTGGCCGTGCTCGACAGCCTGGGCGAGGAGCGGGCGATCTTCGTCGGCCACGACTGGGGCGCGATGGTGGTCTGGCAGCTGGCCCTCATGGCGCCCGAGCGGGTGGCGGGCGGTCGTCGGCATGAGCGTCCCGTTCCTGCCGCGGGCGCCCGGTGCCGACGATCACGCTCTTGCGGCAGATCTACGCCGACTGCCTTCTTCTACATGGTGTACTTCCAAGAGCCCGGCGTCGCCGACGCGGAGCTGTCCGCCGACCCGGCGAGGACCATGCGTCGCATGCTGGCCGGGTTGGCAGCGACCAGATTCGCCGACGCCGACCGGGCGGCCTTCGCGGCCAACGACGGGCGGGGATTCATCGACCGGCTGCCCGAGCCCAAGACGCTGCCGCCGTGGCTCAGCCAGGAGGAGCTCGACTTCTACGTGGCCGAGTTCACGCGCACCGGCTTCACCGGTGGTCTCAACTGGTACCGCAACCTGGACCGCAACTGGCATCTCACCGAGCACCTGGCCGACGCCCACGTCACGTGCCCCTCGCTGTTCATCGCCGGCAGCCTCGACCCGGTGCTGACCTTCGCTCCCACCCGAGCTCGGGCGAGGCCTGGCTCGACGACCACCGGGGCAACGTGCTCATCGAGGGGGCCGGCCACTGGATCCAACAGGAGCGGCCCGACGAGGTGAACGCGGCCCTGCTCGGCTTCCTCGACGACGTCGACCGACAGAAAGGCACACCCATGACCGGCTCGGCCGCTGCGCTTCGGCGTGTTCTACGCCCCCTTCCACCCGCTCGGCCAGGACCCGACCCTCGCCTTCGAGTACGACCTCGAGCGGGTGGTGGAGCTCGACCGGGTCGGCTTCGACGAGGCCTGGTTCGGCGAGCACCACTCGGGCGGCTACGAGCTGATCGGCTGCCCGGAGATCTTCATCGCGGTGGCCGCCGAGCGGACGAAGCACATCAGGCTCGGCACCGGCGTGGTCTCGCTCCCGTACCACCACCCGTGGCTGGTCGCCGACCGCATGGTGCTGCTCGACCACCTGACCCGGGGACGGGTCATGTTCGGCACCGGCCCGGGCGCACTGCCGAGCGACGCCTTCGTCATGGGCATCGACCCGCTCGACCAGCGTCGGCGCATGGAGGAGTCCCTGGAGGCCATCCTGGCGCTGTTGCGATCCGAGGAGCCGGTCACCCGCGAGACGGACTGGTTCACCATGAAAGAGGCGCGGCTCCAGCTGCGCCCCTACAGCCACCCGCACTTCGAGGTGGCCGTCGCCGCCATGATCTCGCCGTCGGGGCCCCGACTGGCCGGTACGTTACGGGACGTCGCTCCTCTCGCTGTCCATGCAGGTCATCGAGGGCGGCTTCGCCGCCATCGGCCAGGCCTGGGGCGTTGTCGAGGAGCAGGCCGCCGCGGCCGGCCATGCCCCGCCCGACCGCAACAGCTGGCGCGTGCTCGGCGCCATGCACATCGCCGAGACGAGGGACCAGGCCATCGAGGAGTGCACCTTCGGGCTGAAGGACTTCTCGAACTACTTCGGCACCGCCGGCTTCGTCCCGCTCGGCTACCAGGTCGAGGACACCGGGACCGACCCTCGCCAGTTCGTCGAGAGCTACGCGGCGGGCGGCAACATCGTCATCGGCACGCCCGACGACGCCATCGCATACATCGAGGGACTGCTCGAGCAGTCGGGGGGCTTCGGCACGTTCCTCCTGCTCGGCCACGACTGGGCCGACCGCGAGGCGACGCTGCGCTCCTACCGTCTCTTCGCCCGGGAGGTCATCCCCCACTTCAAGGGCCGCCTGGCGGCGCCCCGCAACTCGCACGACTGGGCGGCCGCCAAGCGCGACGAACTGTTCGGGCGGGCCGGCCAGGCCATCGTGGAGGCGATCACCTCCCACGTCGAGGAGAAGGCGGCGGCAACCAAGCACGGGTCCGACTGATGCGGGCGGCCGTGCTTCGCAACGGGCAGATGGTCGTCCGCGACGACGTGGACGATCCGTCGGCCGGTTTCGGCCAGGTGCTGGTCGAGGTGAAGGCGTGCGGGATCTGCGGCTCGGACCTGCACTTCGCCAAGCACGGGGCCACCATGGTCGAGCTCGTCGAGCAGATGCGGGGGACACCCGATCTCGGCGCGCCGACGAGTCGATCTCAGCCGCGACGTCTTCATGGGCCATGAGTTCGCCGCCGAGGTGCTCGACGTCGGGCCCGACACCGCCGGTCCGGCCGTCGGGATGCTCGTCACGTCGGTGCCGATCATGGTCAGCGCCTCGGGCATCTCGGACCTCGCGTACACCAACGAGCTGCCCGGCCGGCTACGCCGAGCGCATGCTTCTCTCGGCACCGCTGGTGCAGACCGTCCCGAACGGGCTGGACGCCCGCCGGGCCGCGCTGACCGAGCCGATGGCGGTCGGCCTGCACGCGGTCAACCGCTCCGGGATCGTGGCGGGCGAAGGAGCGGTGGTGATCGGGTGCGGTCCGGTCGGGATCGCGGTGATCGCCGCGCTCGGCTCGGCGCGGCATCGAGCCGATCGTCGCAGCGGACTTCTCCGCCGTTGCGGCGATCGTTGGCCGCACGACATGGGTGCGCACCACGTCGTCGACGCGGCGACCGACGACGTCTTCGACGCCTGGGCCGCGCACGGCGGGGGACGCCAGCTGGTCGTGTTCGAGGCGGTGGGCGTGCCCGGGGTCATCGACCAGGCCCTGCGATCCTCGCCGACCCGGACCCGGATCGTGGTCGTCGGCGTGTGCATGGGCGGAGACCACCTCACCCCGTTCTGGGGCATCGCCAAGGAGCTGTCGGTCCAGTTCGTGTTCGGCTACGACCTGAACGAGTTCTCCGACACGCTGCTCGCCATCGCCGAGGGAGACCTCGACGTCGCGCCGATGATCACGGGCGAGGTCGACCTCGACGGGGTCGCCGGGGCGTTCGAGGATCTCGGCCACCCCGACCGCCACTGCAAGATCCTGGTCACGGCGTGAGCGACGGCCCGCCCGCCTACTGAGCGCCCAACAGCTGCGCGACGTAAGCCTGCATGTCGATGATGCCCGTCATGATGGCCCCCGTCGTGCCCCCGTCGGTGATCAGGTTCTCGCCCGTGATGAACGACGCCGCCTTTGAGTTGAGGAAGATCAGCGGGTAGGCCTGCTCGTCCGGAGTCGACCGGCGCCCGAGCGGGATGGGGTAGTTGTCCATGAAGTTCTTGCCGGCCATCGCCTCGAACGACGGCATCATCGGCGTGTCCGTTGGGCCGGGGCTGATGACGTTGATGCGGATCCGGTGCTTGGCGGCCTCGAAGGCCCGCCACTGTGTCCAGATGATGATCGCCTCCTTGGACGGCCCGTAGCCGCCGGCAATGTCCTCAGGGTGCTCCTCGCACCAGGCGCGGCCCGGGGCGAAGCCGTCCGAGGTGACAAGTGGCATCCACTTCGCGATGTTGGCCATCCACCCGGCCCCGGCGGTCGACGAGATGCTGGCGATGGCACCGCCCTCGGGCATGTGGCGCATGACCTCCTCGGCGAGGTGCCGCATCCCGACGAAGTTCACGAGCATGACGTCGATGTCGGAGAACGGTGGCCCGGGCAGACCGGCGCAGTTGAACAGCGAGTCGATCCGCCCGCCGATCTTCTCAACGGCGGCACTGGTCGCGTCGGGGTCGCGCAAGTCGACCACCTGGTGGCTGGCTACCTCCACGGGTGGCTCCTTCAGATCCAGCACGTGCACCTCGGCGTCCAGGTTGACCAGCTCTCGGACCGCCGCCGCACCCATACCGGCACCACCCCCGCCGCTCACGACCACCCGTGTTCCCTCGTAGCTCCACACCGACGACATGGTCATTACCTCCTCGATAAAGGAACTCCGACGGTACTTGAGCATCGCAGCCCCGGCGACTAGGGGTGACCGTTCGTCCGGACATGCGGGAGGCGCCGATGTACGCCCGAGGGTTGCCCGAGACATGCCCGCGCCGCTTCACCCCGGCGCCGCCAGCTTAAGACTGGTGACCGGCGTTTGGGGATGGCCAAACGATGCACCCGACGCGCCGAGATGGATGCGCTGAGGCCATCTAAGGGGCCAGATCCGGTTTCTTGGCCCCGGAGAAGCTGGCCGTGCTCTCCGTGCCGGCAAATTTAGGACACGTGGGCTTTGTCCGCTTCGCTGCGCAGCTCGTCGGCATCCGCGGCCAAAAACCAGCGCTGTGCGATCAGCTCATTGAGGCGACGGTTGAACCGCGCCGGTCGAGACGAGACCCGTCAACGTCCACTCACTTGACCGCTGAGGTCGACGCGTACCCGACGGTCTTCGTGGCGAGGTCGTAGCGACCGATGTAGACCGAGCGGAGCGCGTAGGCACGACCGGGACCGAAGGACACCGGGCTGTTACGCCGACATCCGCCCGCTTGGAGTGGCTGAGTGAAAGTCAAGTCTCGACCGAACGTTACAGGTGGTCGTAGCGTGATTCCACTCACGGCCTGCTGTCAAGCCGCAGGGCCGTCGGCGGCGGTCGGGCTCTTGGCACCGCCGCAGCGCGGGCTCCCAGGCCCGCTTGGAGCTCATGAACTCTCAGGTCGTCCCGGTCGTCCGAGTCGACCTCGAATCGAATCCTGCAGTCTGCATCATCGAATTGTCCATACCTCGTGCACCGGACGATTCTCCTTAAGTATTCTAAACTGAGCGCTCGTTCGCGAAGCCGTCGCACACACTCGAGGAGGAGCATTGGAGACATCGTCACAGCCGACGAGCCCACCGTCCGACGACTGGCTGGCACATCATTTCGACCATCTGTCGCCAGTTCTCTCCGATCGGCACCTCGAGGTGCTCGAACGGATGCGCGCCCAGTGTCCCGTGACGCACAGTGACCAGCACGGAGGGTTCTGGGTCGTGACCGACTATGAGAATGTTCTCCACGTCGCACAAGACTGGGAGACCTTCAGCTCAGAGCTCGGTTTCACCGTGCCCCGTCCCGAGAACCCACCAAAGATTCTCCCAATGGGCGTCGACCCGCCCGTGCACCTCGAGTTCAAGCGCCTGATCAATCCCTACTTCAGCTCGCGGGTCGTGGCGGAGTGGGCGGGGCCCACCAGAGAGTTGGTGAACCGACTCATCGACAGCTTCGTCGAGCAGGGCGAATGTGACTTTATGCAGGCGTTCGCGGGTAAGTTCCCCGGCTTGGCCTTCTTCGACTTCGCTCTCCACGCGCCCCCCGAAGACCTCGAGAAGCTCAACGAATGGGCGACGTTGGCCTCACTTCCCCACCTCCCCGGAGCACAAGAAGGCCTCCTCAACATGGCAGCCTGGATCGCGGGATTCGTTGAGCGACGCAAGAACCAACCCCACCAGGGCGACGTGGTCGACGCCATCATGAACGCTGAGATCGAGGGTCGCCCGATCACCCCCGAAGAGGTCATCGGAACGATCCATCTGTTGATCCTGGGTGGCCTCGAGACCACAGCCGGTGTGCTCGGGATGTCGATGCTCCGGTTCTGTTCGCAGCCTGAAATCCCCGCGCTTCTCCGGGCGAAGCCTGAACTGATACCCGGCGCCGTGGAGGAACTGCTGAGGCTCGACGGCGCGTTGGCCTGCATCGCGCGCACCACTCGGCACGGCACAGAGCTTGGTGGCCACCACATTGAGGAGGGGGAATCGGTCCTGGTGTACTGGGTCTCGGCCAACCGTGACGAAGCCGAGTTCCCCGATCCCGACCAGTTCATCCTCGATCGTGCCAGCAATCGGCATCTTGCCTTCGGCGCCGGACCCCACCGCTGCGCCGGGTCGAACCTGGCGCGAATGAACCTGCGTATCGCCTTCGAGGAGCTTCTACGACGTCTCCACGACATCGAGCTCCAGCGAGGGGCGGAGATCCACTACCACTTGGGATTCAACCGGTCCCCGTTCTCCGTGCCGATCACGTTCACTGCTGGCCCGACTGAGATGGGCTGACCGGACTGTCGTGTCTACCCGAAGTGCTTGTGGCTGCGTGATCGATGGGATTGCAAGTGTTCCTAGAAGATGGTCACGGGAAGCGACTCCCAGCCTCGGACCGTCGAGGTGGGCGCCAGTTTCGCGTTCTCGGTGTCGACCTCCCACCGCGGGAAGTGGGCCAGCACTTCTTCGAGCACGATGCGTCCTTCGAGCCTTGCCAGCGCCGCGCCGGCGTGAATGCCCGTGAGAGCGACTTCCGATGAACCGCGTAGATGGGCGGGTCTTCGAAGATGAGCACGCCCGGCGGGATCTGAATGTCTGCCTTGATGATCTCAAGGATCGCGCCTCGACCGAGATGAAGGTCTCCGGGTTCCGGAAACCGCGTTCGACTCGTCATAGCGGCTGAGCGCGTAGAAGTCGTGTTGCTCGTTGTAGTAGAGGGGCGCCTCTTCGCGTAGCGTCCTGAACACCGGATAGGGATCGGCGTTGATCACGACATCGTAGAGGTCGTAGTGGACGTCGCTCTTTTGCGGGCTCATTGGATGCCCCTGTCCGGTCGCGACACCGGCTGCATCAACTGTTCAATCCCCCTGGGCTCGGGGCGCGCTTGTGTCCCCAGATCTCGCCACCCGCGGCTTCGCGATCGCACCAGGTGGCATCGTCGACGAGCACTCCGTCGAACCCGATCTCAACTTCGAAGCCGGCCGGACTCTGCATGTAGAAGGACACCATCTTGTCGTTGAGATGGCGCCCCAGGCCCCTGGTGATCGTCATTCCGGCCTCGGTGGCTCGGTCGAAGGCTGCGCCGAGGGCATCGAGGGTGGTGACCTCGACCATGAGGTGGTTCAAGCTGTTGAGCGCACCGAGATGCATGAGGCCGATTGAGTGGTGTCGTGGCGTGCACCGGAGGAAGTGGGCCGACATCTCCGGGCCCAGCGTGATGAAATCCGAGCGCCTGAAGCCCAAAGCGTCGCGGTAGAAGGTGAGGCTGGCCCCTAGGTCGTCGACGAACATGAGCGCGTGCCCCAAGCCGAGCTCGCCGGTCTTGAACTCCGTCTGCGTCTGGGACACGAAGTTCCGGTCGTGCACCGGACCGTGGAACAACTCGACACGGTTCCCGCAGGGATCCGTGCACCAGGCGAGCCCCGCGACGCCTCGGACCGTGGCCTCCTCCGGTGTCCCTGAGACGATCTCGACGCCTGCCGCGCTGACCTCGGTCAGCGCGGCCGCCAGCGCGACGTCGTCCTCGATCTCGAATCCCAGGTAGGCGAGCCCCGGCACCTCGTCGGGATGGACCCCAATGCGCCATTGATAGTCGTCCATCTTGAGGTAGACGGAACCGTCGGTACTCCTTCCGGATCCTCCGCTGGCTGGGCCCGAGCCCGGAGCGCCCAGGGTGCCGTAGCTCTCCCCGGGGAGTGCTTTGGCGGGCATCATGCCGACGACCTCGGTGAAGAACGACAGGAGGGCATCCGGATCGGGCGTCGTCACGCCGATGTAGCCAAGACCGTGCAACTTCACCTCGTCCCTCCTCGGCGGGGCGTCAGTCGGACGTGCAGGTCCTTCAGGCTCACAGTGATCGGGTTCTCGATTCCCTGCACGCTGTATCCGGGATTGCTCAGGAGCTCGACGTCGCCGACGCGCGCAACGAGTTCCTCGAACAGAACGCGGATCTCTCGCTTCGCCAGGTTCGCACCGAGGCAGTAGTGCACCCCGCCGCTGCCGAACGACAACTGGGGGTTCGGCGATCGATTCACGTCGAAGGTGAACGGGTCCTCGAACACCTCCTCGTCCCGATTGGCCGAGGCGTAGCAGAGGATTACCCGCTCGCCGGCCCGGATCGGCACCCCGCGGACCTCCACGTCGTCCACCGCTGTTCGCCTGAAGTAGGTCACCGGCGTCGACCACCGCAGGATCTCGTCAATGGCACTACCGATCACCGAGGGATCACGGCGCAGGCGCTGCATCTGGTCGGGATGTTCAAGGAGAGCGAGGAGTCCCGTGGCAATGGCTCCTCTCGTCGTCTCACTCCCGGCGATGGTTAGCACTAGGAAGAACAGGTCGAGTTCGAGCTCACTGAGCTTGGTGCGGGTGCCATCGGGTTGTTCGATCTCGGCGAAGGTCAGCGTGGTCCACACGTCGTCGCACGGCGCACGGCGCTTTTCGGTGCCGAGCTGGTTCGCGTACGTGAACATCTCCATCTGGATGGCCGTACGCTCATCCTCGGTGAGATACGACCGGGGGTCGGTCGATTGCAGGAGAACGTTCACCTTGTCGAAGAGCCACCCTCGGTCACTCTGGGGGATGCCCATGATGTCGGCGATCATGTGCATGGGTAGCTGGTATGCGACCTCTTGCACGAAGTTGCACTCGCCCCGATCCAGCGCTCGCTCTACGATGCTGATGGCCCACTCGCGAGCTTGAGCTTCGAGCACCGACACCATGCGTGGCGTGAACCCCGCGCTGATGAGCCGCCGCAGCCGCGTGTGCTGGGGAGGGTCCATCGACACAATCCGCAGGCCCTCGCGTCCGGGCGCCTCACCAGGCAACGACGGGCCCTCGAGCGAGCGGAAGCCGGCGTGGCTCCGGCCCACGGCCTGGACATCGGCATGCCGTGAGAGGAGCCAGAACCCGCCACCGAGTCGCTCCGTACCGGGCGTCTCGGGATGGCGCCACACCGGGGCTTCCTTGCGCAGCAAAGTGAACAGCTCATGTGGCACTCCGTGGCGCCACAGCTCGTAGTCGGTGAGGTCGATCGAATCGACGTCCGGTGTCACCGCGTCGATGGCCACCGCAGAGAGCCTATTCTTCTTAAGGAGCGAAGTGAAACGTGTTCGGGGCAGATCGCCACGCAGCCCAGTTGCGACGCCAATGCCTGGGCTAAATGGCGGAGCCGTGGACCTTGGGCGTCGAGACGCTCCCGACCCGACAGCATGCTGGCGAGCCGACCGCCTACGCCTTGGACATGGCGGGTGCCGCAAGGCCCACGGCCTCACGGGCCATCCTCCGGACCTCGTTCGCGTGCACCGACATGATTTGCATCGAGGCCCGGGCGGCCCACAAGGTTTCCTCTTGTAGCTGTCGGGTGTTGGCGTACTTCACGATCATTGCCAATTCGCCCCCGCCGTGGAACCGATCCTTGTACGAGTGCAGGGCAAAGAACTTCAGCGATCCGTCGGGCAGGCCCAGGCGTTCGTGGAAGGTGATACCACCCAGCTCTTGGGCGAACTTCTTGGACGCTTCAATTCCGGTGACCCGTTCACGGGCGCGGATGGCCGGTTCCGATTGGGTGATCTCGAGCCCGGCAATGGCGGCGAAGCCACCCAACCAGCCCAATGTACGGGTGAGGTTCTCCCACACGTTGATGCAGGCGAGGATGGGCGGCGTCGGTTCGGTGTCGAAGATCTCCTGGCGACTGACCCCGCACTCCTCGGCCTCGTCGTAAAGGAGGTCGATATGGCAACGGCCGTCGGCATCGGGGTCGCCGACTTCCTCGTCGACGCAGTCCTTGATGATCTCCTTGCGCACGTCCTGATAGGGGCAGAGTGACGCGACGGACATCAGCCAGCTGGGGAACTTCCAGGCGAAGAACGACATGTACCTGAGGTAGGTGCCGTGGTAGAGGCGCGCCGCCACGGGGTTCAGACCGTCAGGCATGCCGGGTCCCGGGGAGTACTGCAACATCGCGCCCACGAGGTTGTCGCAGAACTCGGTTTCGAACTCCTGCGGCGGAACCGCACCCGGCTCAAAGACGGGGGTGGGACGGCTGCGACCGTCGTACGGCATTGTCATGGAGGCTCCGTTCGCCCGAAGAAGATTAGGTTAATCTGCTTCACTTCTAGCCCGGGGGAAATGTGCCTGTCAAGAGAACGTCCCGTGAGTTCGAGACGTCCCGGCGGCGTCGTCGCCACGACAGGACGGCCCGTGGCGGCTCCCCGTCGAACGGACCAGGACGCGTCGTTAGGCCGAGTGGGTGAGGACGCGCGCGCCACTTGGGGTCGTGGCCGAAATTGGTCGAGTAGTCGAGGTTGCCGAGACACCTCGGCGAGGACGGACCCGCTCGCTGGTGCGCCTTCAGCTATCAGCCGCGCCGCTGAGCTCTGGCTCGACCGGACCGTTGGTTCGCGGCTCGACCGGAACGTTGGCTCGCGGCACGCCCGTTCGGGGGGATACCGAGTACGCGGTCGAACACGAACGCGACAGCGCGGATGAGGTCACGTTCTGCCTCGGTCCCCCAGGTCTCGGTGATCTGGGGCGCGAGCATGCCTATGCGGTCAATCATCACCGTGAGCACCGCACCGAGACTCCGCGGGGAGATGGACGAGCTGATGGTGCCTTCGTTCTGTGCCGCCTCGATCCTCGCCTCCATGGCGTCGATCACCGGCTTGAAGGTCTCGTCTCGGACCTCCTGAAACCGTTCATCACCTGCGGTGATGGCCACGTTCCGCGACCAGAGCACCGCCCGGTGCTCGTCCCAGTATTCGAAGAACCGCTCGACGAACGCCTGGGTGCTCTTTGAAGAGGTGGCTCCCTCGAGCCACCCGTCATCGGGGGACGGAAAGGCGGGAATGAAGGCGCCGACCTCCTCACACAGTGCGAGGATTGCTTCGTCGAGGTCGTTGAAGTACTGGTAGAAGGCCGGTGGCGAGAAGCCAACTTCCTCCGCCACGTCGGCCAATCTGAGGCCTCGGAGTCCCTGCTGTTCGATTCCGTCGGCGACCGCCTCGAGGATGCGCTGGCGGGTGCGGAGCCCGCGCTGGCCGAGCGGCTGGCCATCGGTGGACACTGGCCCGGACGTCATGGCTCAGAAGACTACCTGTGGGCCGTGGAGGTCCGGTGGGAATCAAGGGTCCGGTGAACCGTGCTCTCTGCCTGTCACACGGAGCTGTCGCCCCAGGTCAGGAAACACGGCCGGTCGCTTCTCGAGGTGTGAGCGCATGCCTTCGGTGAAGTCAGCACCGGTGAACGCCCTCGCCATCAGCTCCGTCGTATGCCGGCGCGCCAGCTCGAGGCCGACCTCCCAGTCCGTCGTACACCTGCTGCTTGATCACCGCCATCGACGCTGACGAGCAATTGGTTGCCAAGTCTGCCGCATAGGCGCGAGCTGCCGCGAGCAACTCCTCATCGGACACCACCCGATTGACCAGTCCCAGCTCAAGCGCCTCCTGGGCGAGCAGCACTCAGGCCGAGAGATCGAGGGCACGCGCCGTCCCGATGAGTCGCGGCAGCAGCCACCACGAGCTGCAGTACTCAGCGACCAGCTCGCGCTGGGGGAACGAGAAGGTCAGCGTGGTCCCCGCGGCCGCAAAGCGGACATCGAACATGAGCGCCTGTGCCAGACCCACTCCGGCTGCTGTCGAAGTAGCGGTCCTCCATCTCGACGGTGAGGCCGTTCATCCGGTCGGAATCAGACATCGGTGTTCATCCCTCTCTGTTCCTTCGTCCCTTGACATGAGGTCGCCGGCAATGGCCACTCCGGGCCGGCCAGGCTCTGCGACTCATCGTCACCAGGTTGCCCTCGCCGACTTCGAACTGAACGGCTCCGAGCTGCACTCCTTCCTTCCCTCAGGGGAGGTGCACCGGTATCTTGCCGTCAGACGGCGATGCGAGCGTCAGAGGAACGCAACGGCGCCGCCGTTCACCGCCAGGGTCTGTCCGGTGATGTAGGACGCTTCCGCAGACGCCAGGAAGGCACAGGCTCCCGTGACGTCTTCGGGCACTCCCGCACGGCCAAGAGGTATCTGCGTGAGCAACTCGGCCGGCATCACGGACGGGTCGGGAGGCGTGGCACTCGGGGCGACACAGTTCACCCGGATCCCCATCGGCCCGAGCTCGAAGGCAAGCACCTTGGTCAGGTGCGCGATCGCCGCCTTGGAGGCGTGGTAGTGGGCACCCTGGCCGCGAGTCACGGTGAGCCCGGCCTGGGAACCAATGTTGACGATTGCGCCGCCGCCTGCTGCGCGCATCGGCTCGAGGACGGCCCGGGTGCAGAGGAACACCCCGCGGAGATTGACGCCGAGCACCCGGTCCCACTCGTCGATGGAGATCTCGGCAAACGGGCGCTGGAACCAGATCCCCGCGTTGTTCACCAGCACGTCGACACGGTCGTGGTCGGCCACGATACGGGCGAACAGCGCCTCCACGTCCTCCGGGGACGATACGTCAGCCTTCAGGTACCGGATCCGCGGGTCGCCCTTGCTTGGCCGTTCGAGATCAGCGGCGAGCACCGTCGCGCCATCGCCAGCGAAGCGGCTGGCGATGGCTGCCCCGATACCCCGGGCAGCTCCCGTGACGACGACCACACGGCCACCCGATGCCGTTGTGGCCTCGTTCATTTGGGGTGGAGTTGGACGAGACGGTCGGGCGCAGGTCATCTCGGTGGTACTGAGAAGGGGTCGTCCGGACCCCACGCGCGCTCGTCAATAGCTAGCTTAAGATTCATAAGGACAAACCACCGTAGCTCATTTCTGCCGCGCGGGAGTGTGTATCCAGGGAGAAGGATCGTGAATGCACGACCACGAATCTGACGTCGCCGTCGTCGGGGGAGGCCTCGCCGGAGGCAGCGCCGCTCTCGCCTTCGCCCAGCAGGATGCTCGGTCCGCCTGTTCGAGCGGCGGGACCTCGCCCGCGATCCGAACCGTGGGGACCTTATGCACGTCGCCCACCGTCGAGATCGCCCGGCGCCTCGGCATCGTTGACTTACTCGAGGCTCGGGGTGCCACCGCGCTCAAGGCAATGGAGACCGTCGATCCCGACGGCACGCTCAGCTTCAAGACCGGCGTGGAGGGCAGCCTGATCCTCAACCACGCCGAGCTCGAATCGGTCTTCCTCGCCCCCGCCGAGTGCCACGGCGCCGTGCTGCAGTCCGACGTGGCTCGCTCGCTCACCTGGGACGCCCCTGACGCAGGCTGGCTGGTGGACACCGACCACGGAAGCACGAGGGCACGCTTCGTGGTTGGGGCGGACGGGGCCGGCTCTCTCACCCGGCGGACCCTCGGCATCGAGCTGGCGGACGACTACGAGTACGACAACTGCATCGCCGTGCTCCACGGTACCCGCCCGTCATGGCTCGAGCCCGAGCACGGCTGGCAGCTGATCCATCCTGATGGAGCCGTGTTCATCCTCCCGACCACCCCGGAGGGTCGGGCCCGCCTGGTGGTGCTCATTCGGCGGTCGGAGACCGAGGAGTGGATGACCTCGAGCGAGGCCGAACTGGCCGAGCGGCTCGGTCGGTCGCACTCCCTCCTCAGGGGCCTCGAGCTGACCAAGCGGGGCGGGTCACACGTCTACACGGCCCAAGCGGACCCATGCCGCACGGTACTGGGGACCGCGGGCCGCGTTGGCCGGCGCCGCCGCCCACACCACCCATTCGATGGGAGGCCAGGGGCTGAACATCGCCATTCAGGACTCGGTCAAGCTCGCCGAGGCCATCGAGAAGGCCGACCGGGCGTCACAGCAGGCCTGCCCCAGAGCGGACGCGTTCGCCCGTGCCCTCGACCTCTATCGCAATGCCGCCGCAGACCCCGACTATCTCCGCAAGTTCGGCACACGGTTCGGTGGTCGGGAGTGACCGGCCCCTGATCAGGTGGACATCCAGCCCCCGTCGACATTGATGACTTGCGAGCTAATGAAGTCCGAGTCCGACGAGGCGAGGAAGACCACGGTGCCGACGAGGTCGTGCGGGGTCTGCTCGCGCTGGATGCACTTGGCCTGCAGCATCCGGTCCGACACCGGCAGGCCAGAGTTCTCCATCAGGTGGGTGGTGCCCTCGCTCATGGTCACGCCAGGAGTGATGGTGTTCACGGTGATCCCCAGCCCGCCCACCTCGCGGGCAAGGGCACGGGTGAAGCCGATCACCGCCGCCTTGGAAGTCACGTAGTGCAGTAGCCCAGGCATGCCGCCCAGTGCGGTCCCCGACGAAATGTTGATGATCTTCCCCGACTGCCGCTCCATCATGCTGGGGGCTACCGCCTTGCAGCACAAGAACATGCCGCGCACGTTGACCGCCATCACCCGGTCCCACAGCTCGGGATCAATATCCATCCACGACTGCACCTTGAGCGCGCCGTAGAGGGCGGCGTTGTTCACCAGGAAGTCGATCTTGCCGAACCGATCGAGTGCCGCCGCGGCCATCGCCTGCGTGGACTCGACGCTGCTCACGTCCACCGTGACGCCGAGCGCCTTCCCACCGGCCGCCTCGATCTCGGTCACCACGGGGGAGGGGTCGGCGATGTCGGCCACCACGACCGCGGCACCCTCTGCCGCGGACCCGAGCGCGTATTCACGTCCGATGCTCTGCGCCGCGCCAGTGATGATGCCCACCCGGTCGTCGAGTCGTCCCATGTTGTGTCCCTTTCTCGGTTGATTGTCTTCAGAAGCGCTTCTGACGCCCGGCGGCGTCAGGGGGTCAAGAAGACGGGAAGGTTCGTCACCCCTCGCAGCATCTGCGCCGGGCCGCGGACCACTCCCGACTCGCGATCTCGTAGACGGGGTATCGGGCCAGGAACTCCTCGAAGGCGATCCGGGCCTCGATGCGTGCCAGTGCGACGCCCAGGCACCGGTGGATGCCGAACCCGAACGCCACCGGGCTGTCGGCCCCTCTGCGGATGTCGAAGAGCTCGGGCTCTTCGAAACGGCGTTCGTCGTGGTCCGCCGACCCGATGACCAGCATGACCCGGGACTCCGCCGGGATGGTGGTGCCGTGGAGCTCCACGTCCCTCCGGCTCCAACGCCCCGCGAGAGGTCCCGGGTTGTCCCAGCGGAGCATCTCCTCCACGGCGGCCGGCACCAGGCTCGGGTCGCGCGCGAGCTCGGCCCACTGATCGGGGTACCACCACAGGGCCACGGCGCCGTTGGCGATGAGTTCGTCACGGTCTCGTGGCCAGCGGCCGCCAGCAGGAGCAACTGCGCCGAGATGAGATCGTCGCTGAGTCGGTAGATGTTGCGTCGTCCTCGGCGACTTCGGCGACTTCGGCGGCGATCAGCGTCGAGATGACGTCGTCGCCCGGGTGCTTGCGGCGGTCGGCCACCAGCCCGTCGTAGAGGGCCTTCGTCTCGATCAGGGCCGCGATGGCGTCCTCGCTGGGCATGCCGCGGTTCACCGGATCGGGATCTCGGGCGCGGCTGCGGGTCGAAAGCTCGAGGATGGTGCGGCGCAGCTCCGGCGGGATGCCGATGAGCTCTCCGATGACGTCGAGCGGGAGTCGCAGGGAGAAGTCCTGCACCAGGTCGAAGCGGTCCCGGTCGCGGGCAACATCGAGGTACTCGGCGGCGACGCCGCGGATGAAGGGCTCGAGGTCGGCCACCCGCCGCGGACACCCGGGACAGCAGCCTGCGGTAGCAGGTGTGCTCGGGGCGGTCGGTCGAGATCAGGAATCCGATGCCCCGGTCGGCGCCGTCAATCGTGACGCCCTCACCGGACACGTACGTCGACGAGTCCAGCAAACCCCCGTGCACGTCCTCGTAGCGGGTAATGGCGAAGAAGTTGAACTCAGCGTTGAAGTAGACGGGAGCCTTGTCGCGCAGCTGCCTCCAGCACGGGTACGGGTTGTGCTGGATCTCGGGCGCGTAGGGGTTGTTGCCGATCACCGGGGCGGCATGCTCAAGTGAGAGGGATGTGCACGTTCTTCGGGCGCATGAAGTCGTCGAGGCCGTAGCGGCCGCCCATGCGGCCGAAGCCGCTCTGCTTCACGCCCCCGAACGGCGCCCCGGGGGGCACACCGGTAAAGCCGTTCACATAGACCATGCCGGACTCGAGCGCGCTCGCTACGCGGTGTGCCCGCCGCAGGTCGTTGGTGTGGAGGTAGGCCGCCAGCCCGTACTGCGTGTCGTTGGCCAGCGTGACGGCCTCGACCTCGTCACGGAAGGGGATCACGGCCAGGACGGGGCCGAACACCTCGTGTTGGGCCAGGTCGCTCGAGTTGTTGACATCGGCGAACACGGTGGGCTCCACGAAATAGCCCTGGGCGAGGTCGCCGCCGACACGCCCACCGCCTGTCACGAGACGTCCCGAGCCCTCGCTTCGGGCCCTGTCGATCACGCCCAGGATGCGCTCGCAGGCCTGGGCGTTGATCACCGGTCCCATGGTGATCGCCTCGTCGAAGGGGTCGCCGACGCTCATCGAATGGGTGAACGCCAACACGGTGTCGATCACCTGGTCGTAGACGCTGTCCTCCACCAGGAGCCGCGTCGGGAGGAGGCAGCCCTGGCCGCTGTTGGCCATGCAGAGGAAGGCCGCGTAGGCGGCGGCCGTCTGGATGTCTGCATCGGCGAACACGAGGTTGGCCGACTTGCCACCCAGCTCGAGGGTGACCGGCTTCAGCGTCTGCGCCGCCGAAGCCATGATCTGGCGGGCGGTGGCGCCGCTGCCGATGAAGTGGATCTTGTCGATCCCCTCGTGGGCCACCAGCGCCTGGCCGCAGGCGGGCCCGCCGGCCACGATGTTCACAACCCCGGGCGGGATGCCGGCCTTGAGGACGAACTCGCCGAAGCGCAGCGCCGCGAAGGGCGCCAGCTCCGGTGCCTTGAGCAGGACGCAGTTGCCCGCGGCCAGCGCGGCACCGAGAACCTGGCCGATGTTGTGCATGACGGCGTTCCACGGGATGATCACGCCGATCACCCCATAGGGCTCCATCACCGCGTAGTCCAGCGCCGGGGCCGGCCACGTCGGGATCAGGTCCCCGCCGACCTTGTCGACCCACCCGGCGAAGTAGGTGAAGTTGTCCGCCGCCATCTGCGGGCCGGACTTGGAGCTCCTGCTCGGCGACCCGTTGTCGAGGGACACCAACCGGCGGAGCTCGTCGGTGTGCTCGCGGACCAGCGCGGCCAGGCGGAGCATGGCGTCGCGGCGGGCGTCGGCCGGCATCGACCGCCACACCGGAAGGGCGGCCCGGGCCACCTGGACAGCCCTGTCGATCTCCGCGGGTCCGGCGAGGGGGATCGGCGGATGTGGTCGGCCGGTGCTCGGGTTGATGTGGACGTACTCGCCTGCACTGCCCTCAGCGAGCCACTCGTCGCCGACGAGCATGCGGCCAGGGCGAAGCAGCTCCTCCGCCTCGGCCATTGTCATCGCCATCAGTCGGATCCGTCCCGGTATTTCTTCAACAGTTCAGCCTGGCGTTCGCGCACGTCGCGGAGCTGCGCTTCCTTGACTAGGTCGTAGCCACGGATGTGTTCGGGAAGGCTGGCGAGTTCCACCGCGAGCTCGTGGTTCTCGGCGCACAACGCCCCGAGCAGTTCGTCGATCGTCGCCTCGTACTCGGCGATCAGTGCTCGTTCTCCGCGACGGTGTGGGGTTCGTCCGAAGATGTCGAGCTTCGTTCCCCGGAACCGCTTGCCCTTGGCTAGCGCGACGAAGCCCCGTCGCATCCACGGACCGTAGGTACGCTTCCTGGCCCGCCCGGTGTCGGGATTCCGCCGGTTGAAGATCTGTGGCGCCAGGTTGAACTCCACCCGTAGGTCGCCTTCGAACTGCTCTTCGATGCTGCGCCAGAACTCGGGATCGCCCAACAGGCGGGCCACCTCGTACTCGTCCTTGTAGGCCATGAGCTTGTACAGGTACTGCACCACGGCTCGGGTCAGCTCGTCGTGGCCGGGGACCCGTTCCGCCTCGACAGCTCGCACCCGGTCCACGGCCGACCGGTACTGCTCCGCGTAGGCGACGTCCTGGTACTCGGTCAGGTCAGCAGCTCGGCGTGCCACCAGCTCGTCGAGGGACTGCTCGGCGGGCTGTTCGAGCACGTCGTGAACCTGTGACTCGGCGATCCTCCGCACGGCGGCCACGTCGTCCGCGGCAAGCCGGCCCCAGGTGAAGGCCCGTAGGTTCGCCTCGACGGCCACCCCGTTCAGGTCGATGGCCCGCTCGAGGGCCTCGACGCTGACGGGCAGGTGGCCACTCTGGCAGGCGAACCCGAGCAGCATGATGTTGGTGTAGATGGAGTCCCCGGTGAGGGCCTCAGCCAGTTCGGTGGCGGGGAGGAACGCACCGCCTCCCGCCGCCCGCTCGAGGGCCCGTTTCATCGGGATCGCTGAGAGGTCGAGGTCGGGGTTGCGGGCGAACGCCGCCGTCGGCGCCACGTGGTCGTTCACAACCAGCGACGTCCGGTCGGCAGCGATCTTGCCCAGGCACTCCTGGCCCGAGCCGACGACGATGTCGGCGGCGATGAGCACGTCGGCACCACCAGCCTCGATCCGGGTGGCGTGCACCTCGTCGGGACCGTCGTAGACCCGCACGTGACTGGTCACTGGCCCGTTCTTCTGGGCCAGCCCGGCCACGTCGAGCACCGTCACCCCCTTGCCCTCGAGGTGGGCCGCCATGCCGATCAACGCGCCCATCGTCACGATGCCCGTTCCACCGATCCCCGCCAGCAGCACGCTGCAGGGGGTGTCGGAATGGGCCACCGACGGCCTCGGGAGCGCGGCGACGGCATCCGCGGGCAGGGACGGCAGGGCGACAGCCGAGACGCGGAGCTTCGCCCCCTTCACCGTGACAAAGCTCGGGCAATAGCCGAGGAGGCACGAGTAGTCCTTGTTGCACGACGACTGGTTAATGCGGCGCTTGCGGCCGAAGTCGGTCTCGACCGGCTCCACCGAGATGCAGTTCGACTGCACCGAGCAGTCGCCGCAGCCTTCGCACACCCGCTCGTTGATGACGACGCGCACGTCGGGGTCGGGCGACTTCCCGCGCTTGCGCTTGCGGCGCTTCTCGGCCGCGCACTCCTGCTCGTACACGATGACTGTTGTGCCCAGGATCTCGCGCAGCTGGCGCTGGATCTTGTCGAGCTCGGTCCGGTGGTGCATCGTGACTCCCGCCGCGAGTGGGTGGCGCTTCCAGCGAGCGGGGTCGTCCGACACCACGACGACCTTGGCTGCCCCCTCTGCCGCCACCTGCCGTGCGATCGCGGGGGCCGACACCTCCCCTTGAATGTCCTGGCCGCCGGTCATGGCGATGGCGCCGTTGACCAGGATCTTGTAGGTGATGTTCACGCCGGCCGCGACGGAGGCCCGGATGGCCAGCAGGCCGGAGTGGAAGTACGTGCCGTCGCCGAGATTCTGAAAGACGTGGGGCGTCTCGACGAACGGGGCCATGCCGATCCAGCCGGCACCCTCGCCGCCCATCTGGGTGATTGCCAGCGTGGGCCGGTCGGGCATCGACATGGCCATGCCGTGGCAACCGATGCCTCCGAAGGCGACGCTGCCTTCGGGAAGGCGGGTCGAGGTGTTGTGCGGGCAGCCCGAGCAAAAGGACGGGAGGCGCATGAGGTTGCCCGGTGGCGCACTCAGCTGCACGGTGAGCTTGATGCGGGGCCGGGCCCGCTCGGCGATGTCCGGGGCCTCGACCAGCTTTCCCAGCCGGTCGCCGATCACCTTCGCCAACGCGTCGGGGACCAGCTCGCCGCGGTTGGGGACGAGCACGACACCCTGCTCGTCGGTCTTTCCGACCAGGCGGACACGACCGGGCTCGTTCACGAGGATCCGGGCCAGTTGCTCCTCGATGATCGGGCGCTTCTCCTCGATGACGAGGACCTCATCGAAGTTCTGGGAGAACTCGAGAATGCCCTTCGGCTCGAGGGGCCAGGGCATGGCCACCTTGTAGACCCCGAGGCCCAACTGGGCCGCCCGTTGCTCGTCGATCCCGAGCGCGTCGAGCGCAGCCCGGACGTCGAGATATGCCTTGCCCGTAGTGACGATGCCCAGCGTGCGGGCGCCGTAGCCGATGACCTGCCGGTCGAGACCGTTGGCTCGGACGAAGGCCTGTGCCGCGGGCAGGCGGTGCTCGTAGAGGAGTTGCTCGGCGGTGAGCCCCCCGCTCCCCCGGAAGAGGTTCAGCCCGGCGGCCGGCAGTTCGACCTCGGGCACCACCAGGGAGATCCGATCGTGGTCGACGGACACCGAGGCGCCGCTCTCGATGATGTCGGTCACGCACTTGAACCCGATCCAGCAGCCCGAGAACCGCGACATCGCCCACCCGTAGATGCCGTAGTCGAGGTACTCCTGCACCGTCGCGGGGTGGAGGACGGGCATGGCGCAGTGGATGAACGCCTGGTCGCTCTGGTGGGCGGTCGTGGAGGACCGCGCGCCATGGTCGTCGCCGGCGAGGACCAGGACACCGCCGTGGGCAGACGCCCCAGACTGTGCGCCGTGCTTGAGTGCGTCGACTGAACGGTCGACTCCCGGACCCTTGCCGTACCAGATCGAGAAGACGCCGTCGTAACGCATGCCAGGCATGATGGACGCGTGCTGGGTGCCCCAGACTGACGTGGCGGCGAGGTCTTCGTTGAGGCCGGGCTGAAAGTGGATGTCGTGCTCGGCGAGGAAGGTGCGGCCCTGATTGAGGGCGTGGTCGTACCCGCCCAAAGGCGACCCGGGATAGCCGGAAATGAAACCCGCCGTCCGCAGCCCGTCTGCGCGATCACGCAGGTGTTGCACCAGGGGAAGCCGTACGAGTGCCTGCGTGCCGGTGACGTAGACACGCCCGGAGGTCTGACGATATCGGTCTTCGAGCTGGTAGGAGGTATTGACGGCCATGCAGTTCCTCCTGACCGAGGATCGTCGATGCCCCCGATCTTACGATCCCTAATCGAATATGATTAAGGAGATTAAGCGAGCCGTTGGGGTCGGTCAATCGGCGAGGAGTGTCAACAATGGGGATCGAACTCAGCAAGCCAGCGCTCGACGTGGGCATCGTCACCAAAGATCCCCAGCGGATGATGGCCTTCTACCGCGATGTGCTCGGGTTCGGAGCAGAAGAGCCCGTGGTCTTCCCCGGGTTCGGCACCATCAACCGGCTGGTCGTCGGGGAGAGCACGCTGCGCCTCGTCGATACCGACAAGGCGCCGCCCGCCGCGGACGGCGTAAACGATTCGATCTACTCGTCCACCGGGATCCGCTACATGACCCTGGTCATGGACAATCTCGACGAAGTCATCGATGCCTGCCGGGACTTCGGCGTCAATGTGCCTCGCCCGGTGAGCCAGATCCGGCCAGGCGTGTTCGCCGCGACAATCCAAGACCCGGACGGCAACTGGATCGAAATGCAGTCGCTGTCATACCGCGCCAAGGCATCGACGTCGTGAGTCATTCCAGCCATCCGCGCCGAAAAAGTACGAGGTGACGATCGATCTGCGCTCGACCTGGGCACGCCGCGAGGGGGTCGACCCGATCGGGACTGCCGGATCCTTTGCCGGTTCCCTGCTCGTGCCTTGGCCCCTTCCCTGGCCGCGCGACCTGACAGAAGTCGAAGCACTGGCCCCCATCGCTGATCGCGGGAGAGAGCTCGGATACCGCCTGCAGGCGGTCACCACTCAGCGCAGTCGATCGCATCTTCGCCAACATCGGCGGCCGGGCGCTCAGCCTGGACAATCCGGTTCAACGCGCCTGGCCGGAGGTCCACGCTGGCGCTGCGCACGCAGCCGCGGTACCCGAGGGCAAACTCAGCGCCTACGGGGTTCTCGCATTCGGCATCGAACCAGCGGCTCACTGAGTCGAATGTCAGTTGCCGATTCTCCAGCCTCGGATTGTTGCCAGTCGATCCGGGATTTCGACCGTATCGCGAACACCGCGCTACGAAACACCGTTTATTGAGGGGCATCCCAATAGGGTCGGGACTTGCTCTGGCGTCCGAAGAAGTAGTCGCATTGCCCTGCGCGGCTGATGTCGAATCAGCCAACGTTCTCGCGGCTGATTGAATATCCGCCCGAGGCAGAGTCGGGCGACGGAGCTGGACCGTGAAGATCAGGACGGGCCCGGCCATTCCGGGGCCCGGTGGCCGTCAATCAGCCGCCGAGCGTGCCCTAAATGGAAGCAGTCGCGCCCACGGTGACCATCGGTGTCAGCGCCACATTTCAGGAGGCGATCGTCCAGCGCCCTCGGGCATCCTTTTGAACGGCCCCGATGCGGTTTCTAGGGTGTTGATGGGTAACAGGGACCTCTAGGAAGGGAATCGTAGTGGTGGTCTTCGGGACGACAGTGATGGCTGGCCCGCGGAGGTGGGGCGAGATCGCCCGGGCAGTCGAGGAATCCGGCTTTGAGTCGGTCTGGGTGCCAGAGCACCTCATTCTGCCAGTGACCATGACCGGCGCGCCCAACGCGCCGCACTGGGGCGAGCCCCCGATATCAGCGTCAACACCTGCATTTGATCCGTGGATCCAGATTTGCACGATGGCCACGCAGACCACATCGCTGCGCTTCGGCACGCACGTCTACAACATCGGCCTACGACACCCGTTCATCACTGCTCGCTCCCTCACCACCGTCGACTCCGTCTCGGGTGGACGCATCGAGTTCGGAATCGGCGCCAGCTGGCTGTCGCAGGAATGGCAGGCGATGGAGCTGCCGTTCGAGACGCGCGGCCAGCGGATCGACGAGACGATCCGGGTTATCCAGCGGCTCTTCACCGAAGAGGTCGTCGAACACGACGGCGAGTTCTTCCATTTCCAACCGGTCGGGTTCCTGCCGAAGCCGGTGCAGCAGCCGTGGCCACCCATGCACATCGGTGGGGACTCTGCGGCCGCGATGCGCCGAGCTGCCCATTTGGGAGACGGCTGGATTCCGATGCAACAGTCGCTTGAGACCCTTCCCGGTAACCTCGAACGCATTCGGAAGATGCGCATGGAGGTGGGGCGCACCGGTCCGTTCCAGGTCACCGTCGGTGCCCGAGTGACATCGATTGATGACGTTCATCGCTACGAGGACGCCGGTGCCACGCGCCTTCTCGTATCGCCCTTCACGAACCCTAGGGAGGCCACGGACGGATTTCGCCGGTTCGGTGAAGGAATCATTGGCAAGCTGTAACGGCCCCCCAAGGGGGCGTGGCTGTCTGCCTATCATCCACGAGCGTACAGGCTCCGGAGTGGGAAACTGTGGCGTGACGGGTCGGTCAGTGTCGGGGATTACCTACACCTATAAGCGGTGCCCACACATCTCTCCCGGCTGGTTTGCAGTATGGGCGGAAGATGGATCCGAACCTGTGGCCAGGCTGCTCGGGAGAGTTCTCGGTGGGATCAGAGCCAAGGGCATGGCGGATGTGATCCGGCTAGAGGCGCACCCGGACTATCGGCACCGAGGCATCGACCGTCAAATGATCGAGACACTGCACGAGGCCCTACCTCGTGCAACCATCCGTCAGGAGGCCATGTTCACGTCGGACGGTGCGCCGTTGGTGCCGTCGGTGGCCACCTGGTGCCGTTCAAGCCCCGCAAAGGAAAACGGCCCATGCCTTACATGCCTCTACACATGCCGGGTCTGGGCCGGGGCTGATACGTAGACAGCCGCGGGTTCAGTTCGTGACCACCCGACTAGGCGATTCAGGCGTATCGGAAGCCGATTGCGACAGGCGGCGGAGCACCACCCAGGAGAACGGTTGGATCGTGCCGAAAGGTGTGGTGTGCTCCTCGCGCTCGGCGTGTTCTAGGGCGAAAGCTGGACCGAAGGCGCGGACAAGTTCATCGGTGTCGTAGCGACTTGTTGGCAAGCCGGAGCACTCGGTTGGCCCATCGGCAGCGAAGGTTGCGAGCACCAGCACGCCGCCGGCTGCGACTGCCTGGGTGGCGGTCCCCACGTAGCGGTCGCGATCTGTTGGCTCGACGAGGAAGTGAAAGACGGCTCGATCGTGCCAAGCGTCGTAGGTGCGGTTGGGATGCCATGAGCGAACATCGGCGGTGACGAAGGTCACCGCTTCCGCCCGCCTGCCGAGTCGGTCTCGGACCTTCGTCAGTGCTGCCTCGGAGACATCGAGAATGGTCACGTCTGCCCAACCGGCATCAAGAAGAGAATCGACCAGCTTGGAAGCACCGGCACCGACGTCAATCACTGAACCAGCGGGCGAAGCCCAGCGCTCCAACAGACGCAAAGACATTGCTGGCACGGCCTGGAACCAACTGACTTCGTCGGCGGCCTTCGTGTCGAAGACACTCTCCCAATGCCCAGCTGCGTCTTCCATACGCTCACGCTAACGCTCGGCTCCGAAGCTGCTTGGAGCGTGGGTCGCTCCAGCTTGGGTAGGCAATCACTCACCCAGAGCCTGGTTGGGACTCTCCGCCAGAAAGGCTGCGAGAGGTCGTTGCGTCGACTCACTGACCCCGCAAACATTCAGCCACACATTGCGGGGCCACGCGGCGATCATTGCTAGTAAAACTCTGTCGAGAGCTCAGGCGCATTCCGACTACACCGGAACAGAAACCTGCAGGTCAGACTGTCACCAATAGGGCGGACATGGTCTCCACGGACTCCGCAGAGACGCCCAACGCCAACGCCCACGCACGAGCTCCCCCATAACTTTCGTAGAGTCCGTCGAGAAACATTTCCATCGTTGCCGCTTCCGCACGGAGGAGGAACTGCGGTGTTTCCGCGAGCCGGGCCTCTGCGTCGGGGGTTCCTCTGATTCGGGAAAGGATGAGGTCCATACGACTGGCGGTGAGCACGTAGTCCTCGACGATGGTGTTGCGTTCAACGCCGACGATGTCGAGCACCAGGGCGGCAAGCACACCCGTGCGATCTTTCCCCGCCGCGCAGTGGAACACCAGGGGGTAACTCTTCGGGTCCCCGACCATGGTGAGCGCTGAGACCAGGGCGTCGCGACCGACGTCCAAATACCAGAGGTAGCGCGAGGGAAGATCTTCTTGGGCTTCGGCCGGTGCGCCTTGGCTCGCGACTGCGTCTTGGACGACCGGTAGGTGAACGTGGCGAACCGGTTCGGCGCCGAGCAACCCGCGACCGGTCCGTTCCACTTCCGCGACCGTACGAAGGTCGATGACGCTCGACAGCCCAATCTCGCGCAGGATGTCGACGTCGGCATCAGTCAACTCATGGAGAGTGTCACTTCGATATAGCTGTCCCCATCGGGTGACCCGGCCGTCGATGGTCGGGTACCCGCCTAGGTCCCGGAAGTTGTAGGCACCGACCAAGGGAAGCAGGCGAGGCAAAGTTGGCATGGAGTCATCATGCCCAACCATTCCGATCTTCGTGGGGCGTTGCCTTTTCGGATGAACGGCAGGAGACATCTAGCTGAACTCCACGAGACAAGCTGGAAGTTCCCGCGAACTTATCCCGAACGACATCGGTTGAAGTCTTGGGATGGTCAGAGGCGACTTCTGACCCACTCAGCGCTAGCAGCAGCGGAATCCTCCGGTGTGCCGCGGCCAGTGCGGCACCAGCCAGCTAGGCACAGCGTCCTCCACACGGATGAACGCAACGCAGTTCTGCGATGGACCACTTAGCGCCGGTTGACGTTGCCAGCGTCGACGGGGACCACGATACCGGTGACGTACCGGGCTTCATCTGAGACAAGCCACGCAATGGCGTTGGAGATGTCGATCGGGTCGACCGCCTCGACGGGCATGGCATTGAGCAGTGAGCCTGCCAGCTCGGGGGAGTGCTCCAGTATGCCCTTCACGTTGCCGCCACCCGCCATCGGCGTCCGCACCGTAGTCGGTGCCACGCTGTTGACCCGGATCGAATGAGGTGCAAGATAATTGGCCCAGGACCGCATCAGCCCTATGACCCCGTGCTTGGCGGCTATGTAGGCCAAGGTTCCCGGGTAGTTCATACCCGGCCCGATCAGCCCTCCGGTGGAGCTGGTCAGGACGATCGCCCCTCCCTCGCCTCGTTCGATCATGGACGGGATAGCAACGCGGCCGGTGTTCCAGACACCCTTCAGGTTGACGTCAACGACCTCGTCCCACTGCTCGTCGGGGGTCGCGTCGCCACCCGGGCCTATGCCTCCGTTGGCCAGGACGATATCGACCCGACCGAACTCCCTGACCCCGTCATCCAGGGCCACCTGGAGTGTCGAGGCGTCCCGGACATCGGCCACACGGGCGACGATGCGCCGCCCAAGCGACTCCACCTCCTTGACCGTCTGCTCTAGGTCTTCTGGCGTGGACATCGGGTACCGCACGGCCTTGAGCTGCCTGCAGACGTCGACCGCAATGATGTCGGCTCCTTCTTCAGCCAGGCGAATCGCGTGGCTGCGGCCCTGACCGCGAGCCGCTCCAGTGATGAACGCAACCTTGCCGTCAAGCTTTCCCATCATCTCTCCTCATATCTAGCTAACTTGCTGCGAGCAGCCGCGGCGGTCGGGCGCCAAAGAGCCCCCTTGATCGCTCACACTGATTGGCATTAACCACTCGATCCAACTACGTCGTGCGGCGAAGCATCACCCCACCGCCAGGGGATGCCCCGACCCCGGACCCGTAGAGGGCGACTTCGGCGCCGTCAATCTGGTTGCACGAGGTGCCGCGCAGCTGGCGCACTCCCTCCAAGAGGTGCGTAATCCCCTGGAGGTACACCTCGGCCAGGTTGCCGCCATGCGGGTTGACGGGGACGCTGCCCTCGCGTCTGATTCTTCCCTCTGCCACGAAAGGCCCCCCTTCCCCGACACCGCAGAACCCCCAGTCCTCGAGGCCCATGATCACAGAGGGGGTGAAGGCGTCGTAGAACAGCGCCACGTCGACGTCGCCCGGCCCCAAGCCGGCCCGTAGGTACAGGTCCCGGGCCGCTCGCCGGTGTCCGGTGCTCACGAAGTCCTCGTCGAGCGTGTTGAACGAGGCCGTTCCCCACTTGTACTCACCGGTCATCGAAACCGCCCGGATGTACACAGGCGGCTGACGGAGGTCGTGAGCCCGCTTGGGGGTGGTGACGATCAGGGCGGCGGCCCCGTCCGATTCCATGCAGCAGTCGAGCAACCGGAGCGGATCTGCGACCAGCCGGGAGGCATGGTGCTCTTCGACAGTTATTTCCGTACGAAAGCGCGCGTCGGGGTTATTCACCGCGTTGCGGCGGGCGTTGACCGTGACCTCGGCGAAGTGGTCGGGCGTGGTGCCGTAAAGGGCCATGTGCCGCTGGGCTTTCATGGCGTAGATGGCCGCGGGAAGCGCCATCCCGAACGGAGCCGTGTAAGAGACTGACAAAGGGATGGCGTCGCCGGGTTGCACGCCTGCGCCGACGGACTGGCCGAGTCGTGCCTTCTGGATGAGCGAGCGGACTATAACGACGTAATCGGCAAGCCCTGATGCGACTGCCATATACGCATTGGTGACGGCACCGGGCAAGCCCGATCCCCGTCCGCCCCACACCATTCCGGAATAGCGGAACTCCGACGTGCCCAGCGACACGGCCAACTCGGCCGGCCAGGTCGAGTCGTCGCAATAGCCGGTGAACCCGTCGACATCCTTGACGTTGAGCCCGGAGTCGCGGCACGCGTCGTGGATGGCATCGAGCGCGAGGCGTGACAGGCCGAGGTCGGCAAGCGATCCGCGGCTGCCGTAGGCGGAGTGGCCTATGCCCACGATGCAGGCCGCGTCTTTCTGAAACTCTGCCATCACAACCGCCTCCGGAAGCAGGTCAGAGCCAGGCCCTCCCCGAAAGGAATGAAGGCCGGCTCGACGGCCTGGCCGACGTGGAGGTCGCCGATCTCCGACGCGTCGATCACGTTGCTCAGGACCCGGACCGGGTCACCCTCGATGCCGTCGAGGGTGACGATGGCAACGTTGTAGCGGACCTCCCGGCCCAGGTCGGCGGTGCGGGTCCCATCGGGGACCCAGGTGTACGTGTAGACGGTCCCGGTGCCGGGCAGAGTCGACCACTCCCACTCGAGGGAGCTGCAGCGGTAGCACCCGTCAGTCGGCGGATAGCGGTGCGCCCCACAGGCGGTACAGCGCTGCACGTCCACCCGGCCGTCTGCGGCGGCCCTCCACATGCCCTCGTTGACAGGGGCGACAACCGGGTCGGGCATCCCCGACGGTCGGTTGATCGCCTCGGTCACGTCGGCTCGTTGGCCTACTCGATGCCAAGGAGCCGGGCGGCGTTATCCCGCATGATCATGCGGATCTCGCGATCGCTCAGCCCTTCCAAGCGCTCCAGCCAGTCGATCGGATCGGCGACGCCCTCGGGGTGCGGGTAGTCGGAGCCCATCAGAATGCGCTCGGCGCCAATGGAACGGACCAGGCCGACGACATCCTCCTCGTAGAAGGGGGACACGTACAGGTGCTGCATCAGGACCTCGCTTGGCCGACCCTTCACTTCACCGCCTGGCCAGTGACCCTTGCGCCCCATGTGGGCGGCGTGGTCGATGTCGTGGAGCAGGGGGACGACCCAGTTGATCCCACACTCGAGGGCCACGATCGTAAGACCGGGGAACCGGCCGAAGAGGTTGTTGAGCACGTACGACGCCAACGTGTCGGCCACTGGCTTACCTGAAATCAGGTACCACTGGAACGGCGTCTGCCCTTGCATCGACGGGGTGGTCGACTCGCCGAACTGTTCGCCAAGTATGGCGATGTAGCGCGGGTCGGTGCTGTGGAAGACCAGTTTCACGTCGGCGTCTTGCAGCCTCGACCAGAACCCGTCATAGACGGGCTCGACCGGGGAGCGGCCCCACAGCGGACCCGGCTTCATGACGACCGCGCGCACGCCGGCGGCGATGAGTCTGTCAAGCTCGGCAATCGCCAGCTCGGGTTCCATCAAGGAGATCATGGCGGCCGTGAGGATTCGACCGTCTCGGTTGAATCCCCACTCTTCATCGAGCCAGCGGTTGTACGACCGGATGTTGGCGTAGAGCGCAGGGACGTCGTCGTAGAGCTCGTTTTCCGCCTGGAGCATCATGGTCCCGAGCATGAGCCCGCTCTGGACGCTCAACTCGTCCATCTTGGCGATCCGCGCGGCCCGCTGCATCATGTCCGGGTAGTCCCACCCCCGGATGATCTCGTCGTGCACGAACCCCTGCTGGCTGTCGGGGTCGTCGAGCATCTTGCGCATCGAGCCGGGTGCACCGATGTAGTCCGTCTGTGTGACCCGCATGAACCGGAATTGCCGGTCCCCGAAGTACAGCTTTCCCCGGCCCTTCTCGTCCACCCTCACGTTGATCACCCGGTCGGCGAAGTCCGGATCGATGAAGCGGGTGAACGCGTCATACGGCTCGTAATAGTGGTTATCCGCGTCGACCAGCTGATAGCCGAGATCCTGGTGACGTGGGACGGTCTGCGAACTCATCTGCCACAACTCCACAAGTCAGGCGCCGCAGGACACGGATTGCTCTGGAGTCGCCCGGTCTGAGTATAAGAGTGGGCCACCTCCTCCGCATGGCGCCGCACCACCAGCGCTCCTCCGCCTGCGGCCAGGCGGTTCGCGAGATACGCCGAGTAGTTGGGAAGGCCGGCACCGTCGTGATCTCGACCTGGGCCGCCGAACACCCGTTAGGCCTATTCGGTCCGATAGCGCAGACGTTGCAGGACGTTGGCATGGAGGAGCCATGGCCTGGTGCGTTCAATTCGAAGACCTACGTCATTGGTGTGTCCGAGCTAGAAGGGATGTTTCGGGCGGGCGGCCTGCGCGAGGTGGTTGTCGAGACAATCGAGCTCGATGCCGCGTGGCCAGTCGGGAATGATCCCGTCGCGACCGTGTTAGGAACACCTTTCGGCACGCGTGTGACTGCTCTTCCAGCAAGGGATCAAGAGAATGTGACGACACTGGAAGCAGATACGGTTTCGAGATCGGAGCGGACGAGTCGATCGACAGGAGCGCCGAAAGGCTGAAAGATGGTGCGTATGGCAAAGGCGCGACGAGATCACCCCGGCAAGAGCACCGGCGAACTTGAAGCCAGGGGGCAGAGGACTCGCCGATTCGCCACGTCTCACGGATCGCCCGTACCCGTAAAGTGGACCGCCGTCGGATGCGCTACGCGACCGTCACCGAGTGAGGGAGCGCGGATCGAACCCGTCTTGCAGAAATGGAGCGAGCCCAGTGAGCACGCGTCAGGTACTACGGGAGTTGATGAACGGCAAGGACCCGTTCATTGCCGCTGACTGTTACAGCGCGCTGACCGCCCGGATCATCGAGCACATCGGCTTCAAGGCGGCCTACATGGGCGGCCATGCCACCGGCATGATGCACTACGCCGTTCCCGACTGCGGGGTGCTGACACCGACCGAGATGATCGAGCAAGCCGCTCGAGTGGCTGAGACGATCGCCATTCCGGTGATCGTCGATGCCGACCAAGCTGGCGAGTCGGTGGCGGACGTGTATCGGTCTGTCGGCCGCTATGAGCGATCCGGCGTGGCCGGCATTCACATCGAGGACGAGATCGCTCCCAAACACTCCGCCTATGACGGACCGCTGCTGTCGATTTCCGACATGCAGGCCCGGATCGGCGCGGCCAGTCGACGGTCGATCCGACTCGGACTTCGTGATCATCGTCCGGACCGACGAGCTGTACGTGGACGGCGGTGGAGGATCGGGGTCGCTCGACGAGGCGATCGCACGGGGCGTCGCCTACGCCGAGGCCGGGGCGGACGCTTTCCTGCCGACGTTCGCCACCGAGGAACAGATTCCTCAGATCGCCGCGGAGGTGAAGATTCCGGTTGGCGCGTACGGCAAGTTGGTCCCGGGCATGCAGTTCAGCTTGTTCACCGGCTTCGGTACCGCCGCGGCGGCCCGCTCGCACTTACGAGCTTGCGACCTACCTCTTCGAGCACGGAGAGCTCCCCCCGGTGGCCTTCGGGTTTCCGGAGAAGGACGTGCTCATCAACCAGGGCCCGTACGACTCGATCGTCCGCACGTGGGCGAATCGGACCGGCCGCCCGATCCGGGGAGCGGACTGAACCGCAACGCTGCTGCGAGAGCATTCCGGGGCCGCTGGCGGCTCTCCCTTGGGCGGGAACCCCACGGGTCGAAGTGATGAGCCGGCCATTCAAACGCAACTGCAGAGGTATGACGCCTGAGGAGGCGAGGTGACGACGGAAGAAGACGAGCAAGCAGGCCGATTCATGGGTCGCGTGGACGAGGACGCGGTCTTCGCCTATGCACGGGCAACGAACGACCTGAATCCTCGGTACCTGGACGGTGATGCGGTGCCGTCGCCTTCACGTCCACGTTGGTTCGCTCGCTGTTGCCGTGGTCGGCCTTCACTCCCGATCCGATGGACTTTGTCGAAGGGTGGCGCGGCGGTGTCCATGGGCAACATGACATCCATCTCCACGGCACGGTGAAGCAGGGTCAGGACGTGCAGTGGGCGGGGGTGGTCGCAGGTCTGAAGCAAAACCGCGGCGGCGTACTCGTCACACGCCGAATCATCGTCTCGGACATGACCGGTGCGCCCCTGGTCGAGCATCTGTGGACCGACTTCCTCATGGGCGCCACCCTCCGCGGGGATCATCCGGATTCGGCGTTGCCGGACCACACGTTTCCCGAAAAGGCGAGAAGTCGACCGTTTGCCTCGCGGGTGGTGCCGGTCGATCGCGATCAGGCGTTTCGCTACGCCGGCGTCTCGTCAGATCACGCCCCTCATGCGATGGACGACGAAGTCGCGCGCAAGGAGGGGTACCCGGGGAAGATCCTTCAGGGCATGTGCACGTTCGGCCTGTGCTGCGGGGCCGTCGTCGACGCTGGAGCGGGCGGCGAACCGGGCCGGCTCCGCAGGGTCGCCGGACGCTTCTCGGCCGCGGCATTTCCGAATCGGGATCTCGATGTCCGGCTCTACGACGCCGGCCTGACGCCAGACGGGGCAAGGTTGCTGGCCTTCGAGGCCTTTCAAGAAGGCGTTGCGGTGATCACACATGGGCGAGCCGAGGTCTCCCAGGAGAACGGAGCCGGCGAACTCTGACGAGCCTGTCGTCCTACGAGTCTCAGGACTTTGCCGGACATTCGCCGATCGTTTCGTCCAGCCCTCCTAGGGTCCTCCAGGCCGGCGTGACCCTGCTGACCCAGACGATGGCCTTCCAGCTCGGCCGGGCCGGCATCGCCGTCAACGCGGTGTGCCCGGGGACGTCGACACCGACCTCATCAACCCCAACGGGCTTTTCGAGCAGCTGGTCGGGGCCCCCGAGGGGCTGCACGCCTACCTCGAGAGGGCGATCCCGCTGCGGCGCCTCCCGAGCGCCGAGGAGATGGCGGCCACCATCGCCTGGCTGCTGTCGCCGGACCCCGCCGAGATCACCGGCGAGGCGGTCAACGCCAGCGCCGGCCAGACGATGGTCTGACCGGCGGTCCTCGAAAAACCCGGCGGTCCTCGAAAAACCCGGCGGTCCTCGAAAAACCCGGCGGTCCTCGAAAAAACGGTGACCGCCACTCATCGGGAGGGTCAGACCCAGACGGTAAGGTTGGGGTGGCGTCGCAGTTCGTAGGGTCGGCTCGACTGAGACCGTCGGGGCCCCGGCAACGAGCGCCGGGCGAGACCGGAGCCGGAGGTCAACCGGGTGGCTGAGATCGAGATCGGGATCTTCAAGACCGGACGCCAGGCGTACGGGTTCGATGACATCGCCATCGTGCCCAGCCGGAGAACCCGAGATCCCGAGGATGTGGACATCTCCTGGGAGATCGACGCCTACCGGTTTGAGCTGCCCGTGCTCGGGGCGGCCATGGATGGCGTGACCTCGCCGGCCACCGCCATCGAGCTCGGACGGCACGGGGGCCTGGGCGTGCTCAACCTCGAGGGCCTGTGGACCCGCTACGAGGATCCCACCTCGCTGTTCGACGAGATCCGGGAGCTCGACGACGAGAAGGCCACCAGCCGGATGCAGCAGATGTACTCCGAGCCGATCAAGCTCGAGCTGGTCACCGAGCGGATCCGTCAGATCAAGGAGGCCGGCGTGACCGCGGCGGCGTCGGTCACACCCCAACGCACCCTCGGCCTCGCCGAGGCGGTGATCGCGGCGGAGCTGGACATCCTGGTCATCCAGGGCACCGTGGTCTCGGCCGAGCACGTGTCCAAGACCGTCGAGCCCCTCAACCTGAAGAAGTTCATCCGCGAGTTCGACCTCCCGGTCATCGTGGGGGGTTGTGCCTCGTACCAGGCCGGGCTCCACCTCATGCGCACCGGTGCGGTCGGCGTGCTGGTCGGCGTCGGTCCAGGCAACGCATGCACGACCCGCGGGGTGCTCGGCATCGGCGTGCCCCAGGCGACCGCGATCGCGGACGTCGCCGGGGCCCGCATGCGCCACCTTGACGAGACCGGCGTGTACGTGCATGTGATCGCAGACGGCGGCATGAGCAAGGGTGGCGACATCGCCAAGGCGGTCGCGTGCGGAGCCGACGCGGTCATGCTGGGCTCGCCGTTGTCCTCTGCGTTCGAGGCGCCTGCTCGCGGCTTCCATTGGGGCATGGCCACGTTCCACCCCACCCTCCCCCGCGGGGCCCGGGTGCGCACCGGGGTTCGGGGGTCACTCAAGGAGATCCTCCTCGGGCCGGCCCATGAGAACGACGGCCGCATGAACCTCTTCGGTGCCCTGCGTACTGCGATGGCGACCTGCGGGTACAAGACGGTGAAGGAGTTCCAGAAGGCAGAAGTCATGGTGGCCCCGTCCCTGCAGACCGAGGGCAAGCAGCTCCAGTGGTCTCAGGGCGTCGGCATGGGCCATTGACCCCGGTCGACGACGCGGTCGTCGTCGTCGACTTTGGCGCGCAATACTCGAGGCTGATCGCCCGCCGGGTGCGGGAGGCCCACGTCTTCTCCGAGATCGTCCCGGCGAGCGTGACCGCGGTCGAGCTGGCCGAGCGCAAGCCCCGCGGCATCATCTTGTCGGGTGGCCCGAAATCCGTCTACGAGGGTCATGCGCCGACCCTCGACCCGGCCGTCTATGACCTCGGGATCCCCATCCTCGGGATCTGTTACGGGGCCCAGTTGATCGCGTTGCAGCTCGACGGCACGGTGGCCCACACCGGCAAGGGCGAGTACGGCCGGACCGAGATGTCCATCGTCGGGTCCTCCCCATTGTTCGCCGACTGGCCGGTCGAGGCCGAGGTCTGGATGAGTCATGGCGACGCGATCACCGAGCCCCCGCCGGGCTTCGACGTCTTGGCCAAGAGCGCCGACTCCCCGGTGGCCGCGTTCGGGGATTCCGAACGGCGGATCTTCGGTGTGCAGTTCCACCCCGAGGTGGTCCACACCGCCCGGGGGTCCGAGTTCATCGCCCGGTTCGCCCACCAGGTGTGCGGGTGCCCGGCCAGCTGGACCCACGTGTCGATCATCGAGTCGGGGGTCGAGGCCGTCCGGGCCCAGGTCGGCTCCGACCGCGTGCTGTGCGCGCTGAGCGGCGGGGTCGATTCGGCGGTGGCGGCGGCCCTGGTCCACAAGGCGGTGGGTGACCAGCTCACCTGCGTGTTCGTCGACACCGGGCTGATGCGGGCCGGCGAGGGTGAGCAGGTCGAGGAGACCTTCCGGCGCCAATTCCGCATCGACCTGGTCCACGTGAAGGCGGCCGACCGGTTCTTCGAGGCGCTGGCCGGCGTGCTCGACCCCGAGGACAAACGCAAGCGGATCGGCGAGCTGTTCATCCGGATCTTCGAGGAGGTCGCGGTCGAGCTCGGCTCGGGCGATGCCGGGCCGCGGTTCTTGGTCCAAGGAACGCTCTACCCCGACGTCATCGAGTCGGGGACCGGCGACTCGGCCAGCATCAAGTCGCACCACAACGTCGGGGGCCTCCCCGACGACCTGGCCTTCGAACTGGTCGAGCCGCTGCGGCTCCTCTTCAAAGACGAGGTCCGCGCGGTGGGCGAGGAGCTGGGCCTGCCCGCCGACATCGTCTGGCGGCACCCGTTCCCCGGTCCCGGCCTGGCCGTCCGGATCACCGGCGAGGTCACCCGCGAGCGGGTGGAGATCGTCCGGGCCGCCGACAGCATCGTCATCGAGGAGATCCGCAAGGCCGGGCTCTACCGGCAGCTCTGGCAGAGCTTCGCCGTGCTGCCGGCCACCCGCACCGTGGGCGTCATGGGAGACGGCCGCACCTACGCGTATCCGATCGTGATCCGGGCGGTGACCAGTGACGACGCGATGACCGCCGACTGGGCCCGCCTCCCCTACGACCTGGTGGAGCGCATCGCCTCGCGCATCATCGGTGAGGTCGACGGGGTCAACCGGGTGGCACTCGACGTCACGTCGAAGCCGCCCGGCACCATCGAATGGGAGTGAGCGTGCCGCCGGCCCACGGCGAACCCCGGTTGTTCTCCCTCGACGCGTTGGCCCCGGACGCGCCCGGGCCGGGCGAGACCGACGCTGCGATCGAGGATCCGCCCCCGCCGCTCGACGGTGCCCACGAGCACCCGCCGACCCCGCCGCACCTCCCCCCCGAAGAACCGGTGCCGTCCCGGGGATCGGTCCGTGCCGCCGGGCCAGCCGACGAACGCCGCCGGGCGCCCCGCCCCGACGAGCTGCTGGAGGACCTGAACCCGCCCCAGCGGGCCGCGGTGGCCCACCGTGGCGGCCCGTTGCTCGTGGTCGCGGGCGCCGGGTCGGGCAAGACCCGCGTCCTCACGCGGCGCATCGCCCATCTGTTGGCCACCGACGAGGCGGCCCCGTGGGAGATCCTGGCCATCACCTTCACCAACAAGGCGGCCGACGAGATGCGTCGCCGGGTGGTCGAGCTGGTCGGGAAGCGGGCCGAGCGGATGTGGGTGTCGACGTTCCACTCGGCCTGCCTGCGCATGCTGCGGTCCCACGCGTCGATCCTCGGGTACCAGCAGTCCTTCACCGTCTACGACGACGTGGACTCCCGGCGCCTCATCGAGGTGATCGAGGCCGAGCTCGGGCTCGACACCAAGCGGCTGCCGCCCCGATCGGTCGCCGGGGTGATCTCACAGGCCAAGGCGGAGCTCATCGACTTCGAGACCTTCCGCGAGAACTCGCGTTCGGACCCGTTCGCGAGCCGTATCGCCGAGGTCTACGCGCGGTACCAACAGCGGCTCTTGGCGGCCAACGCCATGGACTTCGACGACCTGTTGATGGTCGCCGTCAACCTGCTGGAGGCGTCCGATGTCGTGCGCACGGGGTATCAGCAGCGGTTCAAGCACATCTTGGTCGACGAGTACCAGGACACCAACAAGGCGCAGAACCGGTTGGTGATCCTGCTCGGAGCGGCGCATGGGAACGTGTGCGTGGTCGGCGACTCGGACCAGTCCGTGTACCGCTGGCGCGGCGCCGATGTGTCGAACATCTTGCAGTTCGAGCAGGCGTTCGGAAACACGACCACGATCGTGCTCGAGCAGAACTACCGCTCGACCCAGCGGGTGCTCGACGCCGCCAACGCGATCATCTCGCACAACGTGGCCCGCCGGCCCAAGCGCCTCTTCACCGAGGGGGAGGCGGGACCCCCCATCGCCCGCTACCGCGCCGAGGACGAACACGACGAAGCGTCCTTTGTCGCGAGCGAGCTGCTGCGCCTGCACAACCGCGAGCACCTGAGCTACTCGGAGATGGCGATCTTCTACCGGACCAACGCGCAGAGCCGTGTCTTCGAGGAGCAGCTGGTTCGCGCCGAGGTTCCCTACAAGGTGGTCGGAGGCACCCGCTTCTACGACCGCCGAGAGGTCAAGGACATGCTCGCCTATGTCCGCCTCCTCGGGAACCCGGCCGACGAGATCTCGGCACGACGCATCTTGAACGTGCCCAAGCGGGGCATCGGCGACACCTCGGTCGCCCGGCTGGTGGCGTGGGCCAACGATCACGAGCTCTCGATCCCAGAAGCGCTCGACCACGCCGAGGACGCGGGGCTCACCGGCAAGGCGCTGAAGGGGGCCCACTCGCTGCGCGACCTGCTGGCCGAGCTGGCGCGGCTGGCCGAGACCCTGGCGCCGGGGGACCTGGTGGAGGCGGTGGCCGACCGGACCGGCTACGTGCGCGAGCTGGAGGCCGAGCGGACCCATGAGGCCGACGGCAGGATCGAGAACATCTTCGAGTTGGCCGGCGTGGCCGCCGAGTACGAGGACCTGTCCGAGTTCCTCGAGACGGTGGCCCTGGTGGCCGATTCCGACGAGCTGGACGGCGACGGCACCCGGGTCAACCTGATGACGATGCATACCGCCAAGGGGCTGGAGTTCTCGGCGGTGTTCCTGACCGGGCTCGAAGAGGGGATCTTCCCCCACATGCGGACCCTGGCCGAGCCGCTCGAGCTCGAAGAGGAGCGCCGCCTCTGCTACGTGGGGGTCACCCGGGCGCGGCGAGCGCCTGTACATGTCGCACGCCTGGCGCAGGACCCTGTGGGGGACCACCTCGCACAACATCCCGTCCCGGTTCCTGGCCGAGGTCCCGAGCGAGCTCGTCCACGACGTCGGCGTGGTGGGCAGCGGCAAGGCCGACTTCGGGTTCCCCCGACCGCCGGTGCGCCGCCAGACGACCGGGGCCGAGACGCTCGGCCTGGTGGCCGGCGACCAGGTGGTGCACGACCGCTGGGGGGAAGGCACGGTCATCTCGGCAACCGGAGAGGGCGATGGCGCCCAGGCCGAGGTCCGGTTCGGCTCGGTGGGGCGCAAGAAGCTGCTGCTTTCGGCCGCTCCGCTTCGCCGGGCCTGAGTGGTGGCCTGGCCCTACCCCCGGGGTGCCCGCCTATCATCGGGCTTCCATGAAACGTCCCTACCGGGTGGTGGTGGCGAAGCCAGGGCTGGACGGACACGACCGCGGAGCTCTGGTCGTCGCGCGTGCGCTCCGAGACGCCGGGTTCGAGGTGGTCTACACCGGGCTGCACCAGACCCCCGAGCAGGTGGTCAGCGCCGTGGTGCAGGAGGACGCCGACGCGGTGGGGCTGTCCTTGCTCTCGGGGGCCCATCTCTCCTTGGTCCCCAAGGTGCTCGAGGGCCTGGCCGCGGCCGGGCGCGGCGACGTGCTGGTGATCGTGGGCGGGATCATCCCGGACTCCGACATCCCCAAGCTCACCGATCTCGGGGTCGCGGCGGTGTTCACCCCCGGTTCGTCGCTGCCCTCGATCGGGGAGTGGCTGGCCGGTGCGCTCGACCGGCGCGAGGAGGCACTCGGCGTCTGAGAGCCGCCCCGGCGCGCCGGGCCCATTGACGAGACCCACCGGCAGCCCCGGGTCGTCGCCGACCCGACAGACCGACCAGACAGACCGACCCGACAGACCGACAGAGACAGAAGAAACCCAGAGGACAAAGTGGATCTCTACGAATACCAGGGCAAGCAGTACTTCGCCCGCTTCGGCATCCCGAGCTCGCCCGGCGGCATCGCCGACACCGTCGAAGAGGCGGTCGAGCAGGCCGAGCAGGCCGGTTACCCGGTGGTGGTGAAGGCACAGGTGAAGGTGGGTGGTCGGGGCAAGGCCGGTGGCATCAAGCTGGCCGGCAACGCCGGCGAGGTCCGCCACGCGGCCGACGCGATCTTGGGCCTGGACATCAAGGGCCACACGGTGCACCGGCTCTGGGTCGAACACGCCTCGGACATCGAGAAGGAGTACTACGCCAGCTTCACGCTCGACCGGCCGGCCAAGCTCCACCTGGGCATGCTGTCGGCGGCCGGCGGGGTCGAGATCGAAGAGGTGGCGGCCACCAACCCCGAGGCGATCGCCCGGCTCCACATCAACCCGTGTGACGGGCTCGACGAGGCGACGGCGCGCCGCTGGGTCGACGAGGCCGGGCTCGACGAGGTGGCCCGCGACGGGGCGGCGAAGCTGCTCGTCAACCTTTACCACTGCTTCGTGGAGGGCGACTGCGACCTCGCGGAGATCAACCCGTTGATCTTGACCCCCGAGGGAGCCGTGCACGCGCTGGACGCCAAGGTCACCCTCGACGAGAACGCCGCCTTCCGGCACCCCGAGTGGGAGTTGCTGGCCGGCACCGAAAGCGAAGACCCCCGCGAGAAGATGGCCAAGGAGAAGGGGCTCAACTACATCGGGCTCGAAGGCACGGTCGGCATCATCGCCAACGGCGCCGGCCTGGCCATGAGCACCCTGGATGTGGTGAACCAGGTCGGTGGCACGGCGGCCAACTTCTTGGACATCGGTGGCGGGGCGAACGCCGCCGTGATGACCGCTGCGCTCGAGGTCATCAACGCGGACCCCTCGGTGCGGTCCATCCTCGTGAACATCTTCGGAGGGATCACCCGGGTGGACGACGTCGCCAACGGGGTCATCGAGGCGCTTTCGAGCGTCGAGATCCGCTCGCCGATCGTGCTGCGCCTGGACGGGACCAACGCCGAGGCCGGCCGGGTGCTGCTCGCGCCCCATCTGTCCGATCGTGTCCTGGCCGAGCCGACGATGTTGGCCGCGGCCCGCCGGGCCGTCGAGCTGGCCCGATAGTCGAGGGAGAAAGAGACCATGAGCATCTTCGTCGACGAAAAGACGACCGTCGTGGTGCAGGGGCTGACCGGCGGCCAGGGCCGGTTCCATGGCCTGCGCAACCGCGACTACGGGACCAAGGTGGTGGCCGGGGTCACCCCGGGCAAGGGGGGCACCGACGTCGACGGCGTCCCCGTCTACGACACCGTCGCCCAGGCGGTCGACGCCACCGGGGCGGTGGCCTCCTTCGTGGTCGTTCCGCCCCGATTCGCGTGCGACGCCATCTTGGAGTCGGCCGCGGCGGGCATCTCGTTCATCGTGTGCATCACCGAGGGGATCCCGGCCCAGGACGAGGCGCTCGCGTACAACCGGCTGGTGCGCGAGTTCCCCGAGACCCGGCTGCTCGGGCCCAACTGTCCCGGCATCATCTCGCCCGGCAAGACCAACATCGGGATCACCTCGGGCGACATCGCGTTGGCGGGCGGACCGGTGGGCATCGTCAGCCGCTCGGGGACCCTCACCTACCAGGCCCTTCACGAGCTGTCCCAGCAAGGGGTCGGCCAGACGACCTGTGTGGGCATCGGGGGCGACCCGGTGCCCGGGACCAACTTCATCGACTGTCTAGAGGAATTCGAGGCCGACCCCGACACCAAGGCGGTGATGATGATCGGTGAGATCGGTGGCTCCGAGGAAGAACGCGCCGCCGAGTTCATCGGGGCGCACATGACCAAGCCGGTGGTGGCCTACATCGCCGGGGTGACGGCGCCGCCCGGCCGCAAGATGGGCCACGCCGGCGCCATCATCTCGGGATCACAGGGCACCGCCCAGGCCAAGATGGAGGCGCTGTCGGCGGCCGGCGTGTTCGTCACGAAGAACCCCACCGAGGCCGGGGAGAAGATGGTCGAGATCGTCCGGGGGCTCGGCTAACCGCTCCCAACACCCTCGCCATCGACCGCCTCGATACCCCGGCCCGGTTGTCCCGAGCGCTCGGGCGCACCCTGTACCGTGGGCACGTGCGCGTCGCGGTGCTCGTGTCAGGCAGCGGGACGATCCTCGACGCGATGCTCCAAGCGGGTGTGCCGGTGGCGCTGGTGGTCTCCGACCGGCCCTGTGTCGGACTCGACGTGGCCGCACGAAACGACGTCCCGAGCGCACTGGTCGACCGGCGGCGCTTCGGGGGCTACGGCGCCGACTTCGACCGGCGTGCCTACACGGTGGCCCTCACCGAGATCCTGCGCGAAGCCGAGATCGACCTCGTGGCCATGGCCGGGTTCGGCACCGTCCTCGACCAGCCGCTGCACGACGCCTTCGCCGGGCGGATCCTCAACACCCACCCGGCCCTGCTCCCGGCGTTCCCGGGGTGGCACGCGGTGGAGGCGGCGCTGGCGGCCGGGGTGAAGGTCACCGGATGCACGGTGCACCTGGCCACCTTGGAGATGGACGCCGGTCCGATCCTGGCCCAAGAGGCGGTCCCGGTCGCCCCGGACGACACCGTGGCGACGTTGCACGAACGGATCAAGCAGGTCGAACGACGGCTGTACCCGGCGACGGTGCTCAAGATGCTGGGCGAGCTGGCCACGACCGGTGATCCCGGGCGGAAGGACGACCGATGAGGGCACTGCTGTCCGTCTACGACAAGGACGGGTTGGTCGAGTTCGCGGGGGGTCTGGTCGAGCTCGGCTGGGAACTGCTGGCCAGCGGCAACACCTCGGCCGCGCTCAGCGACGCCGGCATCGCCCATCGCGCGGTGAGCGAGGTGACCGGGGCGCCCGAGATCCTGGGTGGCCGGGTCAAGACGCTGCACCCGGCGATCCACGGCGGCATCCTGGCCGACCGCTCGGTGCCCGAGCACCTGGCCGAGTTGGAGCGACAGGGGATCGAACCGATCGACCTCGTCGTGTGCAACCTTTACCCGTTCCGAAGCGACCCCTCGGTCGAGCTGATCGACGTCGGCGGGCCGACCATGGTGCGCGCCGCGGCCAAGAACTTCGCGCACGTTGGTGTGGTCGTCTCCCCGGCCGACTACACCGAGGTGCTCGACGAGCTTCGTCGCGACGGAGCGCTGTCCGACGAGACACGGCACCGGCTCGCCCGGGCGGCCTTTGCCCACACGGCCGCCTATGACGCCGCGATCGTCCGGTGGCTCGACGACGGCGAGCTGCTTGCGCCCACCATCCACCTGACCCTCGAGCGAGCCGAGGTCCTGCGCTACGGCGAGAACCCGCACCAGCACGGGGCCCGCTACCGCGTCGCCGGGGAGACGACATGGTGGGACGAGGTGGTCCAGCACAGCGGCACCGCGCTCAGCTACCTGAACCTCTTCGACACCGACGCGGCGTGGCGGCTGGTCCACGAGCTCGCCTCCGATGCCGGCCGGCCGGCCGTGGCCATCATCAAGCACGCCAACCCGTGTGGCGCCGCGGTCGGCCCCGACCTGGTCGAGGCCTACCGGCTCGCCCTGGACTGTGACCCGTTGTCGGCCTTCGGTGGGGTGGTCGCGGTGGCCGGCCCGATCGACGGCCGCGTTGGCCGAGGCGATCGCGGCGGGACCACAGGCCGACGTCATCGTGGCCGCCGGCGTTGAGCCCGACGCCCTGGCGCGCCTGATCGCGCGGCGAAGGGCGACCCGGATCCTGTCGGCGCCGCCGCCGGAGCCCGCCCCGACCCAGGTGCGCAGCATCGGCGGCTCGGTGCTGATCCAGGAGGGGGACCGCCTCCTCGCCCCCCGGGCCGACTGGAAGGTGGTCACCAAGGTCGGGCCCACCGAGGACCAGTGGCGGGACCTGGTGCTGGCGTGGCGGGTCTGCGCGCGGACCATGTCCAACGCGGTGGTCGTCGTGACCGGCGGGCAGGCGTCGGGCATCGGGGCCGGGCAACAGTCACGGGTCGGTGCGGCGGAGATCGCCGTGGCCAAGGCCGGCGACCGGGCCAAGGGCGGCGCCGGGGCGAGCGACGCGTTCTTCCCGTTCCCCGACGGCCTGGAGGTTCTGGCGCGGGCCGGCGTGGCCGCGGTGATCCACCCGGGCGGCTCGGTCGGCGACGCGGCGGTGATCGAGGCGGCCGATGCGGGCGGCATCGCGCTGGTGGCGACCGGGGAACGTCACTTCCGCCATTGAGTCAGTACAAGCGAGCGATGAGGCCGTACAAGCGGGCGGCGAGGAGAGCACGACCATGAGCGCAATCGTCCTCGATGGCGAGGCGGTGGCGGCCCGGGTCCGGGCCGAGGTGGCCGAGCGGACGGCCAAGCTGGCTGCCGAGGGGGTCCAGGTGGGGCTGGGAACCATCCTGGTCGGCGACGACGTCCCGAGCGCCCGCTATGTGGCCATGAAGCACGAGGACTGCCGTGAGGTGGGCATCGCGTCCTTCCACGAGCACCTCCCGGCGACGGCCACCCAAAGCGAGGTCGAGGACGCGGTGGCCCGGTTCAACGCCAACCCGGCCATCCACGCCTTCTTGGTCCAGGTCCCACTGCCGCCGGGGCTGAACGAGGAGCGGGCGCTGTTGGCCGTCGAGCCGGACAAGGACGTCGACGGTCTCCAGCCGGTGAACCTCGGCCGCCTGGTGATGGGCACGCCGGGGCCGCTGCCCTGCACGCCGGCCGGCATCTTGGAACTGCTCCACGCCTACGACGTTCCGGTCGAGGGCCGCCACGTCGTCGTGATCGGTCGCGGCCTCACCATCGGGCGGCCGTTGGCCCTGCTTGTTGGCCCTGAAGCGTCCCGGGTGCAACGCCGCGGTGACGGTGGTCCACACCGGGGTCCCGGACATGGCCGAGTACGTCCGCCGGGGCGACATCGTGGTGGCCGCGGCCGGCTCGGCCGGCCTGGTGACCGCGGACATGGTGAAGCCCGGCGCGGCGGTGGTCGGGGCCGGGACCAGCTGGTCGGGCCGCAAGCTGTTGTCCGACGTCGACCCGGGAGTGGCCGAGGTGGCCGGGTGGATCACCCCCCGCCTGGGTGGAGTCGGGCCGATGACCAGGGCGATGCTGTTGCGCAACGCACTGGCCGCGGCCGAGCGGTCCTGAGCGGGGGTCGTCGAGCAGCGGGTCGTCGCCATCGAGGATGACTGTACCGAGCCCCCGGCCTACGCTTGAGGCCGTGACCAGGATTTCCGACCTGCTGGCGGCCGGACCGACCTACTCGTTCGAGTTCTTCCCGCCGAAGAGCGACCAGGAGCTCCTGGTGCTCTCGCGCACCCTGCTCGAGCTCCAGCCGCTCGGGCCCTCCTTCGTCTCGGTCACCTACCGGGGCGGGGCGGCGTCGCGCCAGCGCACCTCAGAACCTGGTCACCGGGATGCTGCACACCTCCACCCTGGTCCCGATGGCGCACCTGGTGTGCGTGGCCCACACCCGGCTCGAGCTGGCCGAGATCCTGGTGTCGCTGCGTCGCTCGGGGGTCGAGAACCTGCTGGCTCTCGGCGGCGACCCCATGGCGGACCCCGACGCCCCGCCCCGCGAGCTCGCGCATGCGATCGAGCTGGTCGAGCTGGCCCGGGCCATCGGCGGGTTCTCCATCGGGGTGGCCGCCCACCCGGCCGGCCATCCGGCCTCGCCGGACCTGAAGAGCGACCGGGACCACCTGGCCGAGAAGCTGGCCCTGGCCGACTTCGCCATCACCCAGTTCTTCTTCGAGCCCGGCGAGTACCTCGGCCTGGTCGCCGACCTGGCCGAGCGGGGGATCGACAAGCCGGTCCTCCCGGGCATCATGCCGGTGACCGCGCTCAGCTCGATCCCCCGCATGGCCACCATGGGGGCCGCCGTGCCGCCGTGGATGGTCGAGCGGCTCGAGGCGGCCGCCGAGGCCGAGGGGCCTGACGGCGTCGCTCGGTGCGGGATCGAACTGGCCACCGAGCTCTGCCGGGCCGTTCTCGACGGCGGGGCGCCCGGGCTGCACTTCTACACGCTCAACCGCTCGAGCGCGACCCGGGACATCTATCGGGCCCTCGGGCTGGCCCCGCACCTGAGCGGGGCCGGGACCGGGTGAGCCGGACTCCCGACCGTCGCCGACTTGCGACCGGCGCCGCCCGCTGACCTAGGAGCAGAGCCATGGCAGAGAAGATCACCATGGGCGCCGACGGCGCCCTGGTCGTCCCGGTCGAGCCGATCATCCCGTTCATCGAGGGTGACGGCACCGGCGTCGACATCTGGCCGGCCGCCCGGCTCGTGCTCGACGCGGCGGCGACCAAGCACGGACGGACGATCGCGTGGAAGGAGGTGCTGGCCGGGGAGAAGGCCTTCAACGAGACCGGCAACTGGCTGCCCGACGAGACCGTCGAGGCGTTCCGGGAGCACCTGATCGGGATCAAGGGCCCCCTCACCACGCCCATCGGCGGCGGGATCCGCTCCCTCAACGTGGCCCTCCGCCAGCTCCTCGACCTGTACGTCTGCCTGCGCCCGGTGCGCTGGTTCGCCGGCGTGCCCTCCCCGGTGCTGCACCCCGAGCTGGTCGACATGGTGATCTTCCGCGAGAACACCGAGGACGTCTACGCCGGCTACGAGGTCGAGTCGGGCACGCCGGAGGCCGAGAAGCTGACCGAGTACCTGCGCGACCGAGATGGGCTGGCCCATCCGGGAGGGTTCGGGCATCGGGATCAAGCCGATCTCGGAGATGGGCTCCAAGCGCCTCGTCCGGGCCGCCATCAACTACGCGCTCGAGCACGACCGGCGCTCGGTGACCCTCGTGCACAAGGGCAACATCCAGAAGTTCACCGAGGGCGCGTTCCGCTCGTGGGGCTACGAGCTCGTGCGCGAGGAGTTCGACGGCGTCGCGGTCGGCTGGGACGACTGCGACGGCGAACCCGGGCGACCGGCTGCTCGTGAAGGACACCATCGCCGACATCACCCTCCAGCAGGTGCTGACCCGGCCGTCGGACTTCGACGTCATCGCGACCACCAACCTGAACGGCGACTACCTCTCCGACGCGCTGGCCGCTCAGGTGGGCGGGATCGGCATCGCTCCGGGGGCGAACATCAACTACGTCACCGGTCACGGGGTCTTCGAGGCCACCCACGGCACCGCGCCCAAGTACGCCGGCCAGGACAAGGTGAATCCCGGCTCGGTCCTGCTCTCCGGTGTGCTCATGTTCGAGCACCTGGGGTGGACCGACGCGGCGGCCGACATCGTCAAGGCGCTCGAAGCGACCATCGCCGACAAGATCGTCACCTACGACTTCGCACGACTCATGGAGGGGGCCATCGAGGTGAAGTGTTCGGAGTTCGCGTCGGCGATCGCCGACCGGCTGTAGCGGGCCCGCCGCGGCGCGGGCAGGCACGACCGAGACCCAAGAACACACCTAGACCCCCCGGCGAGCACAGGAGACCCCCATGACACAAAGCGCCAAACCCCCGATCCAGGTGACCGTGACCGGTGCGGCCGGCCAGATCGGCTACTCGCTCCTGTTCCGGATCGCCTCGGGCCAGCTGTTGGGCAAGGACCAGCCGGTCGTGCTGCGCCTCTTGGAGATCGAGCCGGCCATGAAGGCGCTCGAAGGGGTGGTCATGGAGCTCGACGACTGTGCGTTTCCCGCAGCTCGCCGACGTCGTGGCGACCGCCGACATGAAGACGGCCTTCGACGGGACCAACTGGGCCCTGTTGGTCGGGTCGATCCCCCGCAAGGCCGGCATGGAGCGCGGGCGAGCTCTTGGGCGTGAACGGCGGCATCTTCAAGCCCCAGGGGGCGGCGATCGCGGCGCATGCCGCTTCGGACGTCGCGGGTGCTGGTGGTCGGCAACCCCTGCAACACCAACTGCCTCATCGCCCGTTCCGCCGCCCCCGAGGTGCCGGCCGACCGGTGGTTCGCCATGACCCGCCTCGACGAGAACCGGGCCAAGTCCCAGCTGGCCAAGAAGGCCGGCGTGCCGGTCTCGGCGGTCACCAACGTGGCCATCTGGGGGAACCACTCGGCGACGCAGTTCCCCGACTTCGCCAACGCCCGGATCGACGGCCAAGGCCGGTGCCCGACGTGATCGCCGACACCGACTGGCTGCGAGGGCGAGTTCATCTCGACGGTGCAGAAGCGCGGCGCGGCGGTCATCGAGGCCCGGGGGTTGTCGTCGGCCGCCTCGGCGGCCAACGCGGTGATCGACACGGTGCGTTCGCTGCGCACGCCGACGCCAGACGGCGACTGGTTCTCGGTCGCGGTGGCGAGCGAAGGTCAGTACGGGACGCCCGAGGGGTTGCAGTTCGGGTTCCCGGTGCGGGCCGACGGCTGGGGCGGCTGGAGCGTGGTGGACGGGTTGTCCCACGACGACTTCGCCGTGGAGCGGATTCGGATCACCACCGAGGAGCTCGAGGCCGAGCGCGGCGACGTGCGCGGGCTGCACCTGGTCGACTGATCACCCGCCGATCGCCCGTCGACACGGGCCACGGGGGCCGCTACGAGGCGACGGGGAGCGGGAGCTCGAAGCCGGCGTGGTGCAGGAAGGACAGCTTCTTCGCCAGCGCGTCGTGCCACGCGGCCATCTCCAGCTCGAAGTGCGAACGGTCGCCGTCCTCGCAGGCGTGCTCGAGCTCGTCGAACGCGGCGTCCTCCTTGTCGAGCAGTTCGCGGTACTTCAAGAAGAAGTGGTCGTCGATGGGCTGAGACACGCGGGCCCTCCCGTCAGGTGGCCCACCCGACGTGGGCCGCTCGGCCTCGACACTATCGCCGGGACCCCGTCACCCGCCCTGCACTCGGGGTGCCGACCTCAGTAGGAGGTCTTGGCCTGGAGCTCGGCCATCCGGCCGGCGGCCGAGGCCAGGAGGCCCTGGCCGGCCACCAGGACCGACAGGTCCCCCCGGACGTGCACCCGGCCGGTGCCGAGCGCCTCGGTGGGGTCGAGCTCGCCCCGCGACAGCGCCGCCGCGTCCTCGTAGGAGAGCGAGACGACCACGTCGGCCCCGTCCTCGGGGGCCTCTTCGCCCGACGTCGACAGCGTGACCCGGCCCGCCTCGACCGAGAGCACCACCCGCAGGGGACCCTCGGCCGCCGGGCGGTCGGGGACCCCGGTCACATGCTGTTCGATCCTGAACTGACCCGACTCGGCCCGCACGGAGCGCCCGTCCGGCGCCTCGCTCAGGGCGGCGCCCTCGAGCGCCGCGTTGAACGCGGCGACCCATTCGGTCGGTGAGGAAGCGCACCATGTCGCTGCGGGTGCGGCTAGCCGCCGTGGGCGGCGGCCTCGCTCGGCGAGGCCTTCTGGCGTCGCAGGATCTTGCGACCGAGCCAGGCCACCGGGTCGTACGAGGCGTCGACCACCCGCTCTTTCATCGGGATGATGGCGTTGTCGGTGATCTTGATGTGCTCGGGGCAGACCTCGGTGCAGCACTTGGTGATGTTGCACATGCCCGAGGCCGGCCTTCTGGCGGACCAGCTCCCGGCGGTCGTTGGTGTCGAGCGGGTGCATCTCGAGCTCGGCGAAGCGGATGAAGAAGCGGGGCCCGGCGTAGTGGGTCTTGTTCTCCTCGTGGTCGCGGATGACGTGGCAGACGTCCTGGCACATGAAGCACTCGATGCACTTGCGGAACTCCTGGCCCCGCTCGATGTCGATCTGGTCCATGCGGTAGCCGTCCTCGGGCCGGGGCGGCGGGGCGAACGCCGGCACCTGCTTGGCCATCTCGAAGTTGAACGAGACGTCGGTGACCAGGTCGCGGATGATCGGGAACGTCCGCATCGGCGCGACGGTCACCGGCCCCTCGGGCAGCTCGTCCATCCGGGTCATGCACATGAGCCGGGGCTTGCCGTTGATCTCGGCCGAGCACGAGCCGCACTTGCCGGCCTTGCAGTTCCACCGGCAGGCCAGGTCGCCGGCCTGGGTGGCCTGGATGCGGTGGATGACGTCGAGGACGACCTCGCCCTCTTGGGCCGGCAGCGTGTACTCGGCGAAGTCGCCGCCCGTCGGCGTCGCCCCGCCAGACCCGCATGGTGACGTCGGCCATCAGTGGCTCTCCTCGAAGAGCGACTCGCAGCTCGGCGGGCATCTCGGGGATCGGCTCGGGGCCGATCTTGATCTCCCCGGCCACCCCGCCGCCCGACGGCTGGCGCTGGACCAGGTTGACCTTGCCGAACTCGGGGTCGGCGCTCGGGAAGTCCTCCCGGGTGTGCCCGCCCCGGCTCTCCTTGCGGTCCCGCGCCCCGAGGGTCACGCACCGGGACACGGTGAGCATCGCCGGCAGGTCGGTGGCCAGGTTCCAGCCCGGGTTGTAGGCGCGGCCGCCCGGCGACGGCGACCTTGGCCGCCCGCTCGCGGAGCTCGTCGAGCTGCTCGAGGGCCTGCTCCAGCTCGGTCGCCGGTGCGGATGATGCCGACCAGGGACTGCATCGTGTCCTGCAGCGTCGTGCGTGGAGCTCGTAGGGGTTCTCGCCGTCGGTGCGCTCGAAGGGCGCGAGCGCCTCGGCGATCGGCGCGCGTCGACCTCGCCCTGGTCGGGCGACGGGCGTCGCCGGCCCGGCCCTCGGCGTAGTCCGACGCCCCCATGCCGGCCCGGCGCCCGAAGACGAGCAGGTCCGACAGCGAGTTGCCGCCGAGGCGGTTGGCGCCGTGCATGCCGCCGGCCACCTCGCCGGCCGCGAAGAGGCCGGGCACCGTCGCCGCCCCGGTGTCGGCGTCGACCCGGACCCCGCCCATGATGTAGTGGCAGGTCGGGCCGACCTCCATGGGCTCGGTCGGTGATGTCGACGCCGGCCAGCTCCATGAACTGGTGGTACATCGAGGGCAGGCGGCGACGGATGTACTCGGCGCTGCGCCGGCGTGGCGATGTCGAGGAAGCACCCCGCCGTGCGGGCTGCCCCGGCCCGCCTTCACCTCGGTGTTGATGGCCCGGGCCACCTCGTCGCGGGGCAGCAGCTCGGGGGGGCGCCGGCCGGCCGTGTGGTCCTCGTACCAGCGGTCGGCCTCCTCCTCGGTGTCGGCCGTCTCGGCCCGGAACATGTCGGCGACGTAGTCGAACATGAACCGCTGGCCCTCGGAGTTGCGCAGCACGCCGCCGTCGCCGCGCACGCCCTCGGTCACGAGGAGGCCCCGCACCGACAGCGGCCACACCATGCCGGTCGGGTGGAACTGGACGCACTCCATGTCGATCAGGTCGGCCCCGGCCCACAGCGCCATGGCGTGGCCGTCGCCGGTGCACTCCCAGCTGTTCGAGGTGTACTTCCAGGACTTGCCGACGCCACCGGTGGCCAGCACGACCGCCTTGGCCGAGAAGACGACGATCTCGCCGGTCGGCCGCCAGTAGCCGACCGCGCCCGAGACGACGCCGTCGGCGTCGGTCAGGAGGCGCAGGATCTTGCACTCCATGAACACGTCGATGTCCATGGAGACGGCCCGCTGCTGGAGGGTGCGGATCAGCTCGAGCCCGGTGCGGTCGCCGACGTGGGCGAGCCGGGCGTAGCGGTGGCCGCCGAAGTCACGCTGGAGGATCCGGCCGTCCTCGGTCCGGTCGAACAGCGCGCCCCACGCCTCGAGCTCCTGGACGCGGTCGGGGGCCTCCTGGGCGTGCAGCTGGGCCATGCGCCAGTTGTTGAGCATCTTGCCGCCGCGCATCGTGTCGCGGAAGTGGACCTTCCAGTTGTCCTCGGCGGTAGACGTTGCCCATCGCCGCCGCGACGCCGCCCTCGGCCATGACCGTGTGGGCCTTGCCGAGCAGCGACTTGCAGACGAGCGCGGTCCGCAGCCCCCGGCTCTTGGCCTCGATGGCGGCCCGGAGGCCGGCGCCGCCGGCCCCGATGATGATGACGTCGTAGTCGTGGGACTCGTAGTTCGGCCATCTCGAGCTCCCTAGAAGAGCTTCGGGTCGGTGAACACGCCCGCCGCGACCAGCCGGACGTAGAGGTCGGTCAGGGCGACGAACGACCAGGCTGACCCAGGCGAACTGCATGTGCCGGGCGTTGAGCGGGGTGAGGAACTTCCAGATCCGGTAGCGGATCGGGTGCGTCGGAGAAGCTTCTGACGCTGCCGCCGCACAGGTGCCGGCCGGCGTGGCACGACAGGCTGTAGAGCCACAGCAGCGCGGCGTTGACCACCAGGACCAGGGTGCCGAGGCTGACCCCGATGCCCCCGTCGCCGGGCAGGCGGAAGGCCATCGACCGCGTCGATGGTCAGGATCACGTTGAAGAACGAGCGCGACGAAGAAGAAGTAGCGGTGGAGCGTTCTGCAGGATCAGGGGGAAGCCGTGTCTCGCCGGTGTAGCGGCCGTGGGCGTCGGCCACCGCGCAGGCCGGCGGCGACTGCCAGAAGCCCCGGTAGTAGGCGCGGCGGTAGTAGTAGCAGGTGAGCCGGAACGCGAGCGGACCGAGCAGGATGAGGAGGGCCGGCGTGATGTGCCACCAGTTGATGACCAGGACGCGTCCCGTGGGTCCCGGCCACGCAGCTGCCGGTGATGCACGGCGAGTAGAAGGGCGAGATGAGGTCGCGGTGGGCGGCCGCCCCGACGTAGTAGTCCTTGTTCACGAAGACGGCCCACGTCGTGTAGACGACGAAGGCGGTCAGGAGCGACCACGGTGATGGTCGGCTGCGACCCACCAGCGGTCGGTCCGCAGGGTGCGGACCGACGGGCCGCCCCGGGGCCGCCCGAGCTGGACCGGGCGTGACCGTCGCCCCTCCAACGCTCACGCCGTCTCCTCCTTCGCTCGGCTCCGGCACGTCGCCCACCCGGCGCTCGCTCGCGCCCCGGCCGCGGCCGGTGGGGTGGTCGGCCTCATCTTTCCATCCCGCCGGGGCGCAGGTGCAATCCGAGGGCCCGGCGCTGCGACCGGCCGCGACCGCCGGCGATGAGCCCCGCGGGGTTCGAACCCATAGGCTCGGGGCATGGCCCTCGCTTCTGCGCACCCGCCCGCCCCGCCCCACGACCTGCCGCGGACCCTCGGCGAGCTGCGGGCATCCGGGTGGGAGTCGGTCCCGGTCTCCGAGGAGCTGCGGCGCAACGCCGCCGCGCCGGATCAGCGCCGGGGAGCCGCTGATCGACGGGGTGCTCGGGTTCGAGGACACGGTCATCCCCCAGCTCGAGAACGCCCTCTTGGCCGGCCACGACATCATCCTGCTGGGCGAGCGGGGCCAGGCCAAGACCCGCATCATCCGCTCGCTGGTCGAGCTGCTCGACGAGTGGCTGCCGGTCGTGGCCGGCTCCGAGATCAACGACGACCCCTACCACCCGACCTCGCGCTACGCCCGACTGAAGGTGGCCGACGAGGGGGACGAGACGCCGGTCACCTGGGTGCACCGCTCCGACCGCTACGGCGAGAAGCTGGCCACCCCGGACACCTCCATCGCCGACCTGATCGGCGAGGTCGACCCGATCAAGGTGGCCGAGGGCCGCTACCTCTCCGACGAGCTGACCCTCCACTACGGCCTCGTCCCGCGGGTGAACCGCGGCATCTTCGCCATCAACGAGCTCCCCGACCTGGCCGAGCGGATCCAGGTCGGCCTCTTGAACGTGCTCGAGGAGCGCGACGTGCAGATCCGCGGCCACCGGGTCCGGCTGCCGCTCGACGTGATGCTGGTGGCCACGGCCAACCCGGAGGACTACACCAACCGCGGCCGGATCATCACCCCGCTGAAGGACCGCTTCGGCGCCCAGGTCCGCACGCACTACCCCGAGGAGACCCGGACCGAGGTGGCCATCATGTGGGCCGAGGCCGCCCTCCCCGAGGGGACTGCCGGTCATCGTGCCCGCCTACATGGAGGAGGTGATGGCCGAGATGAGCCAGCTGGCCCGGCGCAGCCCGCACCTCAACCAGCGCAGCGGGGTCTCGGTCCGCCTGACCATCGCCAACTACGAGACCCTGGTCGCCAACGCCCTGCGCCGGGCGCTGCGGACCGGCGAGCCGGTCGTCGTGCCCGCGGGTGAGCGACCTGGCGGCGCTGGTCCCGTCCACCCAGGGCAAGATCGAGGTCGAGGCGCTCGAGGAGGGCCGGGAGGACGAGGTCGTGGCCCAGCTGGCCGCGGCCGCGGTGCTCGTCGGTGTTCCGCCGCCGGGTCACCCTGGAGGACCCCGGCGCGGTGGTCGGCGCCTTCGGCGAGGGATCGGTGGTCCACACCGGCGACGACCTGGCCGTCGGCCGACTACCTGGCGGTGCTGGCCGACATGCCGGCCCTCGAGCCGCCCACCCGGGCGCTGGCCGGTCCCGACGCCGGCGAGTCCCCGGCGCTCATGGCCGCCGCCCTCGAGTTCCTGCTTGGAGGGGCTGCATCTGACCAAGCGGCTCAACAAGGACGCCTCGGGCGCCCGGGCCCTCTACCGCAGGCGACGGTGAGGAACGCGCTCGTGACGGCCCGCTACGACTACACGCGACTGGGACGGCACCCAGGAGTGGGGCGACCTCGACCCCGACGACCTGCTGGCCGAGCTCACCGACGACCTGCTGTCGGGCGGCGACCTGAACGACGCGCTGCGCCGGCTCATGCGCAGCGGGATGCGGACCCGCGACGGCGAACGGATCATGGGCATGCGCGAGATGATCGAGCGCATGCGCAAGCGGCGCGAGGAGCTGCTGAAGCAGGGCAGCCCCAACGCCGAGATGGACCGGATCGCCAAGGCCCTCGACGAGGTGGTCGACCAGGAGCGCGCCGCCATCGACCAGCTGGAGCAGGAGGCCAAGGACTCCGGCGACGAGCGCCGGGCCGAGGTGACCTCCGACGTGGCGACCGAGCGCCGGATGTCGCTCGACCTGTTGCCCCAGGACCTGGCGGGCAAGGTCCAGGGGCTCCAGCACCACGACTTCGTCTCCACCGAGGCCCGGGAGCGCTTCGAGGAGCTGATGGAGGAGCTCCGCCAGCAGGTCGCGCAGACCTACTTCGAGGGCATGTCGGAGGCGCTGTCAGCTCGGCGGACCCCGAGCAGCTGGCCCGCATGCGCGCGGCGATGGACGCGCTCAACACGCATGCTCGAGCAGCGGGCCCGGGGCGAGGAGCTCGACCCGACCTTCGAGCAGTTCATGGAGCAGTACGGCGACATGTTCCCGGGCAACCCGGCCACCCTCGACGAGCTGCTCGAGCAGCTGGCCGAGCGGATGGCGGCGGCCGAGGCGATGTGGCGCTCGCTGTCGCCCGAGCAGCGCGAGCAGCTCCAGTCGCTGGCCAACTCGCTGCTCGAGGACATGGACCTGCGCTGGCAGATGGAGCGCCTGGCCGGCAACCTGCGCGAGGCGGTGCCGGGCGCGGGCTGGGGCCAGTCCTACCGGTTCCGGGGCCAGAACCCGATGGGCTTCGGCGACGCCACCGACGTGGCCAGCCAGCTCGGTGAGCTCGACCGGATGGAGGAGCTCTTCGCCTCGGCCTCCTCGCCCAACGCGCTGGACGAGGTCGACATCGACGAGGTGCGCCGCCAGCTCGGCGACGACGCGGCCCGCTCGCTCGAGCGGCTGGCCCGCCTGACCAAGACCCTGCCAGGAGAACGGCCTGATCGAGCAGCAGGGGGGCCGGACCGAGCTCACGCCCAAGGGGGTCCGCCGGCTCGGCCAGCGGGCGCTGAGCGACCTGTTCTCCCAGATGCAGCCGGGAGCGGATCGGCGACCACCAGGCCGCGACCTCGGGCGGCGGGCACGACCGCGAGGAGACGACCAAGCCCTACGAGTACGGCGACCCGCTCAACCTCCACCTCTCGGCGACCGTGCACAACGCGGTGCGGCGGGGCGGCTCGGGGGTGCCGGTGCGGCTTGCAGGCCGAGGACTTCGAGGTCGTCGAGACCGAGGCCCTGACCCGCTCGGCCACCGTCCTGCTCGGTCGACCTGTCGATGTCGATGCCGATGCGGGACAACTTCGTGCCGGCCAAGAAGATGGCGATGGCGCTCCAGACGCTCATCTCGACCCGGTTCCCCCGCGACTACCTCGGCATCGTCGGGTTCTCCGAGGTGGCCCGGGAGATCAAGGCCGAGGACCTGCCCACGGCCATGTGGGACTACGTCTACGGCACCAACCTGCAGCACGCGCTGGCGCTGGCCCGGCGGATGCTCGCCCACCAGTACGGGACCAAGCAGATCATCGTGGTCACCGACGGCGAGCCGACCGCCCACATCGACGACGCCGGCGAGGTGTGGTTCAACTACCCGCCGGTGCCAAGAGACGCTGCGCCGCACGATGGCCGAGGTGATCCGGACGCACCCGGGCCGGCATCACGATCAACACGTTCGCCCTCGACCTCGAGCGCACCCACTACCCGTTCGTCGAGCAGATCGCCCGGGTGAACGGCGGCCGGACCTTCTACACGACCCCCGACGCCCTGGGCGGCTACGTGCTGGTCGACTTCCTGCGCCACCGGCGCTACCTGCGCCCGGCCGGCTGAGGGCCCCGCGCAGCCTTCCGGGCCGGTCGAGCGCCGAGCCGAGCGGTCTCTCGGCTCGCCGTCGGACGGCGACGCCGGCGCCGATTGCCGGGCTGGTCGCCCCTTTGGCTCGAGATATCGCCACTCTACGTGGTGAAATCGGGATCTACCCTGGCGTAATCGACCGCGAAGTGTGACAATTCTCCCCCTTGCGTTCCTGTGTCGGATAGGGGAAGATGACATGGTTGTAGTTACATCGGTGCCACTTACAGTGAGGGGAGGCCGACCGGTGGACTTGGCCGCAGTGCTCTATGGACGTCTCGATCGCAGTTGGCAGGCACAGGCCAACTGCATGGGCGTCGACCCCGACCTGTTCTTCCCCGAACGCGGCGCGTCGACGCGGGAGGCCAAGGAGGTCTGCCGGGGGTGCGTGGTCCGGGAGGACTGCCTCGAGTACGCCCTGGCCAACGGCGAGAAGTTCGGCATCTGGGGTGGCATGAGCGAGCGGGAGCGCCGCCGGCTGCGCCGGGCCCGGGCGCTGCAGCGCCGGGCCGCTATGACCGACGCTTCCTGAGCGACCGGATCGTCCGAGCCTGCGCCTCGAGGGCGTCGGCGGCCGACAGGCCCAACTCGCGCCAGCGGTCCGTCGGACGTGCGCTCGAGGACCGACGCCGGCACCAGCCCGACCAGCTCGGCCCGCACGATGCGCGCCGACGCCGGGCAGCGCGGCCGCCACCTGGTCGTAGACCTCGGCCGGCCCGACCGTGCCGGGGTCGACCAGGTTGCACGACACCTGGGTGACCTCGCCCAGCACCGAGCCCGAGCGCCCGGACGACTCGGCTCCGGACCCGCCGCGCCACCGCGCGGGTCTCGGCGGGCGTCAGGCCGGTGACCCACAGGTTGTAGGCGACCAGCGGACCCCGGGCCCCGACCGCCATGGCCCCGGCGCTCGCGTGGGCCGGTCCGGGCCGGTGTCGGGCTGCAGGGTGACGAAGGCGCCCCGGCGCACCTCGGGCAGCGAGCGCGAGCCCCCGTCGGGCATCGGGCCGTAGAGGAAGCAGGGGACCCCGAGCGCCGCCCCGGCCCAGATGGCGAGCCGGTCCCGGGCCTCGATGGCCGGCGCCAGGTCGGCTGTGCCGACCGGGGTGAAGGGCACGACGTCGACCACCCCGAAGCGGGGGTGCACCCCGGCGTGGCCGGTGAGGTCGAGCGTGCCGCACGGCCACGCTCGACGAGGGAGCGGACCGCGTCCGAGGAGCTCGGCGGCCGGTCCGGCCAGCGTGAGCACGCTTCGGTGGTGGTCGGCGTCGCGGTGGACGTCGAGCAGGAGGTCACCGCACGCGTCGGCGAGCCGGTCGAGCACGCCGGGCGTCTCTTGCCCTCGCTCACGTTCACCGCCGACGCGAGGACGCGCGCGGTCACGGTGCAGGTTCGGCGGGTGTCGCTAGCGGACGAGGGACGTCAGCGGGCGGCGATGACGCGAGCCGGACCGACGGCGCCCGCGCAGGATCCGGCGGCGCTCCCGCTCCGAACGACCACCCCACACACCGTGATCGATCCGGTTGGCGAGGGCATACTCTAAGCATGCATCGGCGACCGGGCAGTCGGCGCAGATCCGCTGGGCCGCCTGGACGCCGAGGCCGTCGCTCGGGAAGAAGACCGACGGCGGCACGTCCCGGCACTTGCCTTCGGCCATCCATTCGGTGTCCATCGGACGTTCCATGCCTCCGCGGCGAGCATAGCGGGGTTCGGCTGCCGGACCGGCCGTTCGTGTTCGGCACCGATGGGCCGTTCGTGGGGCACTCGTCCTCTTGAGCAACGTCCCCCCCAGCACCGCCCGGGGAGCCCGCCCCCGGCACGCCCCCCGCCCCGCCGGGCTGGGAGCACGGCCGGGTGCACCACACCACCGCCCCGACCGCTCCAAGGGGCGCGCCGACCAGTCGCCGCCACCCCGCACCGGCCGTGCCACCGCCCAACCGCCTCCAGGGCGCGCCGACCAGTCGCCGCCCACCCCGCCGCCAGGCCGGCCCAACCGCCCCGCCGGATCCCCGCCGCCGCGCCCACCACCGCCATGGGCGCCCCCCCTACAGTCCCCGCCGCTGCACGCCCACCGACCGCATGGGCGCGCCGATCCACCAGCCCCAGCACGGCCCGGCCCCGTGGCCCCACCAGGCCGGATACCAGGCTCCGGGACAGTGGGGACGACCCGCGGTGCCGCCGGGCTACTTCTTCCCGGCCAACCCGGTCATCACCAACCAGACCCGGGTCAGGCACACCCTGACCGCACGGAACTGGGTCCTCGTGGTGGTCATCACCGCCGTTCTGGGCGGCCTGGTCGGCGGCGCGGTCGGCTACGTGGCGGCGAGCCACTCCCAGCAGACCATCGTCGAGAAGTTCTTTCCGAACTCGGCCAGCTTCGCCCAAGCCCGCCGACATCCAGGAGGTGCTGGCCAAGGTGGAGCCGGCGGTGGTGTCGATCGACACCACCGGGGTGGTCCGGGGCGGCTCGGGCACGGTGCGAGGGCGCGGGGACCGGCATGATCCTCACCTCCGACGGCGAGGTGCTCACCAACAACCACGTGGTCGCCGGGGCCAGCTCGGTCACCGTGACGCTGTTCGGGCAGAGCGATGCGCTCCCGGCCCGGGTCATCGGGACCGACCCCACCCAGGACCTCGCGCTCGTCCAGATCGAGAACGCAGCACGGGCTGCCGACCGTGCGAGCTCGGCGACTCGAACCGCGGCCCAGGTCGGCGACGACGTGCTGGCCATCGGCAACGCGCTCGCGCTGTCGGGCGGTCTGACCGTGACCGAGGGCATCGTGTCGTCCAAGAACCGGTCGCTCACCGCCACGAGCGAGATCACCGGCCGGAGCGAGAACCTGACCGGCCTCCTCCAGACCGAGCGCCGCCATCAACTCGGGCAACTCGGGCGGCCCGCTCGTCAACTCCTCGGGTCAGGTGATCGGCATGAACACCGCGGTGGCCGAGAGCACCCAGGGCAACGCGCCGGCGCAGAACATCGGGTTCGCGATCGCCATCGACACGATCAAGCCGCTGCTCGTCCAGCTGCGCTCGGGCGGGAGCTGGAGCTCGGGCCAGACGGACCGGGGCCGGCGCCGTCGCGCCGGGCAGTACGCTGACCCGTCGTCTTCGATGCACCGGGGAGGTCCCGTGTCGCCCGAGCCTGAGGAAGCCGCAGCCGACGAAGAGGGCGAGCCGATACCCGCCGGTCGGCCACGTCCGGGTCGTCTACCTCGGCCCGGTGGCCCCCCACTGGGAGGTCCAGTCCGACTTCGGGGACCCCGCGACGATCGAGGCGTTCCGGGACCGGGCCCTGGCCCGGCTGGTGCTGCTGCCGCCCCACGACCCCCAGTTCCGGCGCAACCGGGAGCGGGTCGTGCGCGACGCCGAGCGGGAGAACCTGACCCTCGAGTGGGACCTCGGCTTCCCCGAGGAGACCGCGTAGTCGGTCCCGGTCGCTACTGCGAGGCGCCCTCGCCGTCTGGTCGTCGGGGTCCTCGGGCAGGTCGATCCGCTCCAGCCACAGGCCCGGTGCGTCCACCTCGGCCGGGGTCGGCAGCGTCTTGGCGTCGGCGAGCAGTCGGGCCAGGCCGTCCTCGCCGGCCCGCTCCACCACGCCCGCGGACGAAGGCCGCGCCCCGGTCGACCTGGGCCCGGCTGACGTCGAAGCCGAACAGGGCCGCCGGCGGCCTGGCGGCCCCGGGAGTCGGCGACGCGGTAGCGGTACCAGGCCTCCGACAGCGGCCCGGCCGAGCCCGGTGATCGCCTCGGCGATCGCGGCGGTCACGTGGTCGACGTAGCCGCTCAGCGCGGCCACCAACGCGCTGAGGCGCTCCGAGGTGGCCCGGGTGCCCGGGGTCAGCAGGTCGGCGAGCAGTGCCTCGGGGTCCGACATCAGGCTGCTGGAGCGCACTCGGGCCCACCGGCGCCGCCGCTCAGGCGCTCGGCGATGCCCTGTTGGGCGGCCATGGACTCGGCGACCGCCGCCTCCAAGAGCTCGTTCAGGCGGGCGGCGACGTGGGGCCGGTCGAGGACCAGCTGGACGGTGAGCTCGTGCGCGCACACCCACAGCAGCGTGGCGTCCTCGGGCAGGCTCCAGTCGGACGCGAACGCCGCGACGTTCTCGGGCACCACCAGCAGCTCGTTGGACCGCGGCCACGGGACGATCAGCGCGTACTGGCCGAGGGCCTGGCGGGCCAGGTGGCCGGCGGCCGAGCCGAACTGGAGGCCGAGCATGATCGGGCCCATCGTCGAGGCGAACTGGCCGAGAGCGCCTCGAGGCCGTCGGGGATCTCGTCGGATCTCGAGGCCCGCGTCGAGCGGCGGCGCTGGGCGTCGCCTCGATGACGCCGACCATGCGCTCGAGCAACGGCCGCCAACCGTCGAGGGCGCGGTTCGCCCACGCGCCCCGGCCGACCGGCACGAACGAGTAGGACTGGCCGACGCCGATCGAAAGCCCGGTCGTCCCCTCGACGTGCAGCTCGACCACCCGGGCCAGCTCCTCGAGCTTGATGCGCTGCAGCGGGTCGACGTTGGACTCGGCGCCCCCGTCGGTCGCCACCCCCTGGGCGAGCGCCCGGGCGGCGTCGAGCCACGGGACGCTGCGAGCCGCGGCCGCCGCCGCCGATCACCTTCAAGCAGGTCACCGAGCAGCCCCGAGATCGGGTTGTCGGGGTCGTCGGGGTTCATTGCCACCCCTGAATGCTACGGGCTGTGCCTAGGCCGACGAGCCGAGCCACAGGCCCACCGTGCGGACGGTGTCGGGCCCGGTCGACGCGCAGGTCGACCCAGGTCCCCGGGGCCAGGAGGTACAGCCGAGAGCGCAGGTCGGCCATCGATCGGACCCGCACGCCATCGATCGCCTCGATCACGTCGCCACGCTCGCAGGTAGTCGTCGGAGGCACCGGACTTGTCCACCGCGATGACGAGCGCCCCCTCGGGTTGTTTGGGGCTCGGGTTGGCACCGTGGATCCCGAGCCACCCGTGCACGATGTGGCCCCCGTCGGACATCAGCTCCCGGGCCACCTGCACCACGAACTCGCCGGGCAGGAAGACCGAGCCGCTGCCGGCCGCCGGCACGCCCGACTTGTCGAGGATGCCGAGCACCGTGCCGTCGGGCTCCATCAGCACCGCGCCGTCGGGGTTGTTGCCGATCGGCACGCTCGCCACCACGCTGACCATCCCGGTGCCCGGCCCCGATCCCACCGCGTCGCCGGCCGACGCGATCGTCGTCGCTCGACCAGACCGTTGTCGTGGTGCCGGCCGACGGCCGACGAGACGGCCATCTCCACCGCGTCGGCGCCCGGTTGCACATCGCTCCAGTCGACGAAGCGCGCCACGGGCAGCGTGGTGGCGATGCGCACCAGTCCGACGTCGGACGCGGGGTCGACCGCCACCACCGTGGCTACCTCCCGGCGCCCCGTCGAGGTCGTGGCGATGATCCACTCGGCGTCGGCGAGCAGGGTGGCGTTCGTCGCGATCAGCCCACCGGTGGCCACGACGACGCCGCAGCCATAGGAGCTCGACGACGACGATGCGACGCGACGTCCAGGCGGACGATCGACCGGGTGGAGGGGGGAGGCGAGGCCACGGCCGGTCGAGCCGCCGGCCGGCTGTGGGAGGCCAGCATGAGACCCGCCGGTCACCAGGGCCGCCACGGCACCGGCGCCGACCAGGCTGGTGGCCCAGGCGGTGCGCCTCCCGGCCGGTCGGGTGTGCCGCGGAACCGGCGTCGTAGACGGCGCTCGGCCGACCACGGGCCGGTCTCGGAGGGGTGGCGCCAGGCACGCTTCTCGGGCGGGACCCAGCCACCGGTGCGCTCGTCGCTCGTCGCCCGCCCAGCTCGCCCTCACCCTCTTCGGGTTCACCGGACCCCTGGTCGAAGGAGCCGCCATCCGATGAAGCCACAACGGACCAGGTTACTGAGGGTGTCGGCCGCGATGCGGTCGGCCGGCCCTCCTACCATGGTCCAAATGCCTCGTGACCTGGCAATCGACCTGGGCACAGCCAACACCCTGGTCTACGCCAAGGGGAAGGGCATCGTGCTTGAACGAGCCCACCGTCATCGCCTACAACACCCGCAGCCGGGAGGTGCTGGCCATCGGCTCGGAGGCGTGGCAGATGATCGGGCGCACGCCCGGGTACATCGTGGCCGTCCGCCCGCTGCGCCAGGGGGCGATCACCGACTTCGACATCACCGAGCGCATGCTGCGCGTCCTCCTGCACCGCTGTGGGGTCTCCCGGATCAGCCGGCCCCGGGTCCTCATCTGCGTCCCGTCGGCGATCACGCGGGTGGAGCGCCGTGCGGTGCGGGAGGCGGCCCGCCACGCCGGGGCGTCGGCGACCTACCTGATCGAGCAACCGATGGCCGCCGCCATCGGCGCCGGTCTGGCCATCCACGAGCCGATGGGATCGATGGTGGTCGATGTCGGTGGCGGCACCTCCGAGACCGCGGTCATCTCGCTCGGCGGGAGTGGTGGCCCAACGGGCCATCCGCTGCGGCGGGTTCGACTTCGACGCGGCCATCCAGGCGTACGTCCGCCACCGCCACGGGGTCGCCATCGGGGAGCGGACCGCCGAGGCGGTGAAGTTCGCCATCGGCTCGGCCTACCCCTACGAGGGCGAGCAGGACGCCCAGGTTCGTGGGCGCGAGGTCTCGACAGGGATGCCCAAGACCGTCGCGCTGGCCCCCGTCGAGGTCCGCCGGGCCCTCGAGGACCAGGTCGCGCAGGTCATCGGGGCGGCGGCCGACTGCCTGTCCGACGCGCCGCCCGAGCTGGCCCAGGACATCATGTTCGAGGGCATCCACCTGCTCGGCGGTGGCGCGCTGCTGCGGGGCATGGCCCAGCGGCTGGCCAACGGGACCGCCGTCCCGGTCCACCTGGTCGACCTCCCGCTCGAGTGCGTCGTGCTCGGCGCGGGCCGGTGCCTCGAGGCATTCGACGAGCTCCGTTCGGTGTTCACCGACGCCGGAGAGTGAGCGGCGCCCGAGGCTCAGCGGCCGAGGAGGATCTCGGCGGCCTGACGAACCTGCCAGTCGGGATCACTGAGGCACCCTTGCAGCGCCGTCTCGACCTCGGGTGCGTCGAACCCGGCCAGCGCAACCACGGCGCGGCGCCGGACCGGCGGCCGATCGGTCAACCCGGCCAATACGGCCGACAGGCCCAGGTCGTCCCCGATGGCGCCCAACGCGGCGACGGCCGCCTCGCGACATCGCGGGTCGGGGTGGCCGGTGGCCATCGCGGCGAGCGCCGGCACCGACGCCCGTTGTCGCCGCTCGCCGAGCGCCCACGCCGCCGCTTCGGCCACCAGCGGGTCCGGGTCGACAAGCCAGCTCGATCAGGAGGGCCGGCAGGGTGGATCGGCTGCCGGCCCCGCCACAGCGGGCTGCGAGCACGGCGGCCCGGCGGCGCACCATGGGGTCCTCGTCCGCGAACGCCTCGGCGAGAGCGGCCACCGACAGCGTCCCCAGCCGCTCGAGTGCGCCCAGGCGGGCGGCGCGGACCGACGGATCCGAGTCGCCGTGGGCGGCCTCGATCGCGCCCGGGTCACCGCGATGTCCGGCTGCGACGACACCCCGCCGGCGCTCGGAAACTGAGCGATCGCGGCCGGTCCCGGTCGGTTCCATGGGAGGATCGTCGACCACCGCCACGAGTATGACCGAGGCCCGTTCCGAACCCCGTCTGTCCCGCCGTCGCCGAAGGCTGCCCCAGGCGGCCGCCATCGCGTTCGTGGTGATCGTGGTGGCGCTCGCCACCGCGAGCCGGGTTTCCCTCAACTACTACGTGTTGTCTCCCGGTGACGCGCAGTCGGTGGGCCCACTCATCAAGGTCCCGGCCGACCGAGCGCACCGCATCTCGGGGCCGATCCTGCTCACCGACGTGTTCGTGTCGCCGGTGACGGCGCTCAGCTACCTCCCCGACCTTCTCTCGGGGAACGACCAGCTGGTTCCGGCCGATGCGCTCGAAAGCCCCGGGATCCCGGCCTCCGAGCTCACCGCGCAGGGGTACCTCGAGATGGTCCAAGCAAAGGCGGCGGCGAAGACGGCCGCCTTCCGGCGCCTCGGCTACCACGTCCCCGAACAGGACGCGGGGGCCGTGATCGCGGCGGTGGAGTCGAACTCCCCGGCGTACAGCGCCCTCAGGGTGGGCCAGGTCCTCACCGCCGTCGACGGCGTCTCCACCCCGACCGGGTGCGATGTCGTCGGCCAACTGGCCAAGTTCGGCCCGGGCCAGCAGGTGACGCTGTCGGTCGAGAAGAACCGTTTCACCGCCGACGGCACCTTTGTGCAGGGCCCGACGGCCACCAAGACGCTGCGCCTGGCCACGCACCCGGCCAACTTCCCTTCCGCCAGCGGCTGCCGGGGGGTCGAACCGGCCAAGGGCTTCCTCGGGGTGTCGCTCCAGACCCAACAGGACTTCACCTACCCGTTCCCCGTCACCATCAACACCGCCGACATCGGTGGCCCCTCGGCCGGCCTCGCCATGACCCTCGGGCTGGTCAACACGCTGTCGGACGGCCATCTGACCGGCGGCCGGATCGTCGCGGCGACCGGCACCATCTCGGCGTCCGGACAGGTCGGCGACGTCGGCGGTGTCGCCCAGAAGACGATCGCGGTCGAACAGGCCGGTGCGACGGTCTTCTTGGTCCCGCCGCCCGAGCTCGGGGCCGCCCGGTCCAAGGCCACCCCCTCGCTCCACGTCTACGCGGTGTCCACCCTGGCCCAGGCGCTGTCGATCCTCCAGAAGTTGGACGGGCAGGTCCCGGCGGCCGCCGGAGCGCACTGACCGAGGATCGGCATCGGGACCGAGGGCAGGGTTTACGGGCGGTTTCACCGGGAATGGTCTTCCCATACCGGGGTGGCCAGGCCGTAGGCTTTCCCTCATGGCGGACCCTCCCAGCGCGTCGTCGCCCCGCATGCGCCCCGACGAGGTTTCCCGACGGACGTTTTCGAGGAACCGGCGTGGCTTTGACGTCGCCGAGGTGGCGGCGTATCTCGAAGAGCTCGCGGCCGAGCTGGCGGCATGGGAGGAACGCGAAGAGGAGCTGCTTGGTCAGCTCACCGAACGCCGAGGAGCGCGCGGCACAATCCGGAGATCGACGACGAGCAGCTGACCTCGGCGCTCGGCAAAAAGAGCGCCGAGGTGTTGCGCAACGCCCTTCAAGAGGCATCCCGGCTGGTGAACGCGGCCGAGGAGACCGCCGGCGCCGTCGTTCGCGATGCACAGCAGCAGGCCACGGACATTCAGGTCAGTGCGGAGGGCGCCGCCGCCGAGCGGATCGCCCAGGCCGAGCTGTCGGCGGGTGCCGTGCACGAGGACGTGCAGTCCGACGTGGCGGCGATCCTCGACCGGGCCCGATCCGACGCCAACGCGTTGCTCGACCGGGCCCGTGAGCGTGGCCGCCTGATGATCGAGCAGGCCCAGGAGACCCGTCGTCGCATGCTCACCGAGACCGCGCAGCGCCGGCGGGTGCTCTTGATTCAGATCGAGCAACTCCGCGCCGCGCGCGACCAGCTGGCCCGCACCGTCATCGGGGTGCGCGGCACCGTCGACGACATCGTCTCGGGCCTCGCCCGGGCCGACGACGACGCGCGCGCAGCTGCCGCTGCCGTGGCCGAGCGGGTCGCCGAGGTGGAGATCCAAGAGATCGAGGGACTCGAGCCGGCCGAGACCGGGGCGATCACGGCGGGACGGGCCGAACACGACGTGGAGTCGGCGGTTGCGCCGTCCGACGGGAGCTCGCCCGGCCAAGAAGACTGAAGAACGAGTCGGGGACGACTCCAAGGTCGAAGAGCTCTTCGCGCGGATCCGCGAGGGGCGGGTGTCCGAACCGGCCGAGCCCGCGTTCAGCGATCCAGGGAACTCCGCGACGGCATCTTCGGATACCCCGATCGGGATGGACGCCGAGACCGGCACGGTAGCCACGGCGCTCGATCCCGAGACCGAGCGTCTCATGGCCGAACGCGACGACCTGCTCGACCCGATCATCGCCAGGATGGCCCGCCGGCTGAAGCGGGCCATGCAGGACGACCAGAACCTGCTGCTGCACCGCCTGCGGAGCGACTCGGGCGAGTACCGCCAGGAGCTGCTGAGCTCCGAGGACGAGCAGCGGCGCGGCCTGGTCGAGGCGTCGGTCGACTTCCTCGGCGACGCCTTCGACGCCGGTGAGGCATTCGCCCGCCAACAGCTCGGGACCGAGGACGGGCACTGCTCCCGACGCGACCGAGATCAACCGCTCGGCGGTCGGCACCGGCGCCCAGGAGCTGGCCGACACCGTCGTCACGCTGCTGCGCCGCCGGCTCCTCGAGGAGGACGCCGAGGGCCCGGGACCGACCGAGGAGGAGGCCGCCGAGCTGGTCAGCGCCGCCTACCGCGAGTGGCGCGGGCGAGCGGATCGAGCGACTGGTGGGCGACCACGTCATCGGGGCGTTCTCGAGCGGGGTGCGGGCCGCCACGCGGCAAGACCCCGCTGCGCTGGATCGCGTCGGGCTCCGACGAGGCCTGCGCCGATTGCGACGACAATGCCCTGGCCGAAGCGGTCGCGGAGGGCGAGCGGTTCCCGACCGGCCATCTGCACCCGCCCGGCCCACGCCGGGTGCCGCTGCCTCGTCGTGCCGACCCCGACTTGACGAACCCGCGGACCTAGGCTTCCGACCGTGCGTAGTCCCGCAAGATGTGGCGCCCCGCGTCCCGATGCTCGCGGCACCGGGGCCGGTGGTGGCTGCTCGCGATCGTCGATCGTCCTCATCGTCCTGCTGGCGTCGCTGCGGTCGCTCGCGACCCTCTACACCGACCGGCTCTGGTTCTCTTCGGTCAATCTGACTTCGGTCTGGGACACCCTTCTCGGGGTGAAGCTGGGGCTGTTCGCCTCCTTCGGCGGCCTGTTCTTCGTCCTGCTCTGGGTCAACCTGATCGTCTGCGACCGGGTCAGTCGCTCGGCCGACGCGACGCGACCCCGAGGACGAGCTGGTCCGGCGCTACCAGCGGATGGTCCGGCCGTACGTCGAACCGCATCTACGCCGGCCTGTCGGTGATCGTGGCGCTGATCGCGGCGGCCGGGACGATCGGGGAGTGGCAGAACTGGCTGCTCTTCACCCACGCCCAGAGCTTCGGGGTGCAAGGACCCCCAGTTCGACATGGACGCCGGCTTCTACGTCTTCAAGCTGCCGTTCCTCGAGTTCCTGGTGAACTGGCTGATCGTCTCGCTGATCGTCGATCCTGGTGTTCACGGCGGTCTTCCACTACCTGAACGGCGGGATCCGGACCCAGCGGGCCACGCCCCGGGTCCGGCCGGTGGTGAAGGCCCACCTCTCGGTGCTGCTGGCGCTCATCGCCCTGGCCAAGGCGGCCGGTTACGTCCTGGCCAAGTACCAGCTGGTCACCTCGACCAACGGCTTCGTCGAGGGGGCCGGCTACACCGACGTCCACGCCCGGATCCCGGCCCTCGAGCTCCTGTTCTGGATCTCGCTGGCCGCGGCGGCGGTGCTGCTCTGGAACATCCGCCGACAGGGCTGGACCCTGCCGATCCTGGCCGTCGGCCTGTGGGCGTTCGTGGCCCTCGTCATCGGGGTCATCTACCCGGCCATCGCCCAGGCCATCGTCAACCCGTCGCAGAACTCCAAGGAGGCCCCCTACATCGCCCGCAACATCACGGCGACCCGGGCCGCCTACGGGTTGACCCACGTGAAGACGTCAGCAGCTTCGCCGCCAGCACCTCGCTCACCGCCGAACAGGTGCTCGAGAACTGCGCGACGCTCGACAACATCCGGCTCTGGGATCCCAACCCCCAGATCTCGCTCCCGACGTTCCAGAAGCTGCAGTACGCGCACGGCTACTACACGTTCCACGGGCTGGCGGTCGACCGCTACAAGATCGGCCGGGCACCAGCTCCAGCCGGTGCTGGTCGGGCGTGCGCCAGATCAACCCGTCGGGCATCGCCTCACCGACCTGGGTCAACACCCACCTCCAGTACACCCACGGCGAGGGGATCGTCCTCGCCCAGGCGAACACGGCCAACTCGAACGGCGACCCGGTGTTCGCCGTGAAGAACGTCCCGCCGTCGTCGTCCGACGGACTGCCGAAGGTCACCCAGCCCGACGTGTACTTCGGTCTCGACAACCCCGGCTACGTGGTCGCCGACACAAAGGAGGACGAGATCGGACCGGGCAACCCCCACTACCAGGGCACCGGCGGCGTCCAGCTGTCCTCGTTCCTCCAGCAGGGCGGCGTTCGCCATCCGGCTCGGCGACTTCAACCTGCTCATCTCGGGTCAGATCACCCACGACTCGCGGATCATGTTCGTCCGCGACATCCAGGACATGGCCCAGAAGGCGGCGCCGTTCCTCAGCTGGGACTCCGATCCCTACGCGGTGCTGGTCGACGGCCACATCGACTGGGTCCTCGACGGCTACACCACCACCGGCCAACTACCCGTACTCGCAGAACGCAAGCTCGGTGCTGGTGCCCCAGGGCAGCGGTCTGCCCGGCGAGCTACAACTACGTGCGCAACTCGGTGAAGCTGGTCATCAACGCCTACACGGGCTCGATGACCTTCTACGCCATGGACAACGACCCGATCCTGCGCACCTACGAGTCGGCCTTCCCGGGCATGTTCACCCCGGCCGCGTCAGATGCCCACGACCCTGCGGCAGCACCTGCGCTACCCCGAGGACATCTTCTCGGTCCAGGCCGCCCTGTACGGCCGCTACCACCTGCCTCGCCGAACCTCTTCTACAACGCCAACGGTGCCTGGACGCCTCTCGCCGACCTCCGGTGCCGGATCACCGTCCCAGGCCGCTTCCAGGTCACGCTCACGACCAACGCCCAGGACCAGACCATCAGCGGGTCGATCGCCCCGATGTCCCCCGTCTACCAGGTGCTCCAGGTGCCCGGCACAGAGTCAGCAGTCGTTCACCATCTCCGACGCCTACGTGCCCTTCAACACCGGCGACTAGCAGCCAGAACCTCTCGGCGTTCATGATCGGCACCTACAACGTCGGCGCCGGGCCGCAAGCTGCACGTCTACGTGACACCCGGACGGCCAGACCGTCGGGCCGGCGCTGGCCGAGTCCGAGATCCAGCAGAACAGCACCGTCTCCCAGGACATCACGCTTCTCGACCAGCACGGCTCGAGCGTGCTGCTCGGCAACATCCTCATGGTGCCGGTCGGCAACGCGGTCATCTACGTCCGCCCGCTCTACGTCGAGTCGAGCGGCAACCCCCAGCCCGAGCTGACCGACGTGATCACGGTGCTCGGCCAGAACGTCCAGATCCAGACCGACGGTGCAGCAGTCCCTGGCCGCAGCTGCTCAAGGTCCCCGTTCGCCGACCGGCACGGCCGGTTCGTCGTCCTCGTCGTCCAGCCTGGCCTCGGCGACCGCAGGCGGCGGTGAACCAGCTCCTGCCGGCAGGCCCAGACCGACTACAACGCGGCCCAGGCGGCGCTGCACGAGCGGCGGCACCAACGCGCTCGCCCAGTATCAGACCGAGATCGACGCAATGGAGCAGGCGCTCCAGCAGGCCGAGGCGCTGCTCAACCCCACCGGCACGACGACCACGTCGCCCACCACGCACGACCACCACCACGACCGTGCCCAAGAACGAAGAGCAAGACCAAGACGACCAGAGCCACGTCGCTGCGCTCGCCGGGACCCAGGCCGACTCGCCGAACCTAGGGCCTCGGCCCGAGCCCCCAGGAGACCGGATCCCGGGCGCCTCGTGCGATGATGGGGGTTCAGGATCATCCGCTCCCTAGGCGGGCCCGAGTCCGGAGGTGACTCCGATGGGGTTTCTCGACAAGGTGAAGGAAGGCGCGGCCCAGGCCACCGCGGTGGCCAAGGATGCCGCCCAGAAGGGTCAGGCCAAGCTCGACACCATGCAGGCCAAGCGGGCGGCCGACGCCCTGCTACGACGACTTGGGAGCGGCCGCCTACGCGGAGAAGACCGGCCGGGCGGCGGCCGGACAACTCGGCCGAGATCGACCGGATCCTGGCCGCGCTCGAGCAGCACGAGCAGGAGAACGGGCCGATCGACCTCACGCTCACCTCGGGGACCAAAGACACCTGAACCTCTGCGTCACCTGGGCCCTTTGGTCGGGACTGGCGTTGACTGCTAAATTTATTGTCTCGCCGCGGGGTGGAGCAGTCTGGTAGCTCGTCGGGCTCATAACCCGAAGGTCGCAGGTTCAAATCCTGCCCCCGCCACGACCAGCCGTTCTTGTAAGTGCGGCTGAAGCGTTATCGAAAGTCCCGAATCTGGGTCAGATTCGGGACTTTTCGGGCTCTTCGGATTCTGACGGGGAGACGCTCCGACCGAGGTCACCCAGAATTAGGCGAAGGCGCTTCAAGCTTGAGGTGTGAGCCAAAAAGCAAGAAGCACCTTCGTCCTCGTCCACCCTACTGAGATCCTCGAGGCGCTGGTGGGCCTCAAAGACGTCGGGGTCCTGCACTACAAACGGACTGGGCCCCACGTCGAGCTGATGATCGAACAGGTGGCCGAACAGGTTCACTGTGCCATCTGTGGGAGTCGGGCCCAGGTCAAAGAACGCCCGGTCGTGCACTATGTCGACCTTCCCGTCTACGGGACACCGATGTCGCTGGCCTGGAAGAAGCACCGCATGCGCTGCGTGGATCCGGCGTGCGCCAGAAGGACCTGGGTCCTCGAGGACCACCGCATCGCGGCCAAGAACTGCCTACTGACCACCAGGGCGGCCAAGTGGGCGACGGTCCAAGTCGGCGGGGGCCGGACCGTCTCTGAGGTGGCCGCAGAGCTGGCTTGTGACTGGCACACGGTCAACGACGCGGTCACCACCTACGGCAAGGCGCTGCTCGAAGCCGACCGCAAACGGTTGAACAAGACGACGGCCATCGGGCTCGACGAGACCTCCTTCGTCAAGGCCGGTGCATACAGCCACACCGACTACGCCACCACCGTGGCCGATGTGGAGAACCACCAGATCATCGACATCCTGCCTTCCCGCAACTACACCGACGTGGCGGGCTGGATCGACAAGCAGCCGAGGGCCTGGAAAGAGCGGATCCGCTTCGGCGCCCTCGACATGTCGGCTACCTATGCCGCGGTGTACTCGGTCATCTTGCCCAAGGCCCACCAGGTAGTTGACCCTTTCCATGTCATCTCGCTGGCCAATCGCTGGCTCGACACCGTCCGCCGGAGGGTCCAAAACGAACAGACAGGGCACAGGGGTCGAAGAGACGACCCGCTCTATCGAGCCCGGCGGGCCCTGCTTCGAGGTGAAGAGACGCTCGACGCCAAAGCGACCGAGCGCCTGTGGTCACTCCTCGAGCTCGGTGATCCCGGTGCCGAGGTGGCCATCGCCTATCGGGTCAAAGAGCGCCTGCGTGACTTTTATCGAACCAGCGACCCCGACGAGGCTCGCCAGCTACTCGAAGAGCTCCAAGGTCACTGCATCCGACGCGCCATGCCTCCCGAGGTCCAAAAGCTCGGACGGACGATCCGAGACTGGTTCGACAAGATCGCCAACTTCCACCTGGCCAAGGTGTCGAACGGACCCACCGAGGCTCTCAACAACCTGATCAAGAGGATCAAGCGCATCGGCTTCGGCTTCCGCAACTTCGAGAACTACCGGATCCGGGCCCTGCTCTACGCCGGCCGGCCGAACTGGCGAGTGCTGGGCTCGATCGTCGTCCGATGAGGTGCGGGGAGCCGTTCCGACCGAGGTCACCCAGAATTAGGCGAAGGCGCTTCAAGCGGCTCTTCGGATTCTTTTCGTCGTTCAGGGACCGATTGGCCGCGTCGGCATTCGGCGCGACCGGTCAGCGAGCATCGGGCGGGTTCGTTCCGAAGCTTTTCGTCGATCTGAAGCCGTCTTTGGACGCGACGAAGTCCCGGCTACGTGCCGGGAGTCTTTGCGCCAGCTGCTTGCGGCGTTATGGGCCGTCTCTCGGGGTGCCCAGGAACTCGAGTCCCTTCGGGCCCCGAGGCTTTGCAGCGCCGTTTGTTGACGGAGTTGCGGCAGCTGGCTCGAAGTTCTTCATGGCCCTCGGTCGCTTCGGGCGTGGGGCCTTCAAGGCCAACTTCGCCCGCCAGGTCCGCTGCATATGGAAGTTATGCGCGACCACGGCAAAGGTGGCGACGAGGTCTCTCGCACGAGGCCCACGAAGTGGTGGTAGTCATGGCCCCAGTTGACGAGGGCCAGGTTCTTGAAGGAGCCGAAGGCTCCCTCGATCCGGTCTCGGGCGTTCCATTTGGTGAACCAGTCCGGCTCGCCGAAGGCCACGTCTTGGTAGAGGGCGAGCTCCTCTCGGGTGAAGACCTTGGTTGCCTGGGTGCAGCACCGGGGTCGTGGCTGACCGGTTGCCCGGTCGATCACCGGCGATCCGTCGGCCTGCACCCGCCGTGCCTCTTGATCGGGTCCCAGTGCGGGGACTTGAACTGGCGCCTGCCGTCGTCCCGGAACCCGGTATTGGCCTTCATCTCGAAGCGCCGGCGCTTGGTCACCTCCATCTGGAACCGGTCGTATTGGGCCTTGCGCGCCGGGAACCGGGGGAACGGCAGCTCGGCCAGCTCGTCGGGGATGCAGGGGCAATAGGGGCGGCCGTCGACGAAAGTGACCCCCTGGTGGAGTTGGCGCCCGGCCTGATTGGTGCGGTGCAGCCGGAAAATGGGGGAGCCCCCAAGGTCCCGGATCGGGAGCTGCCAGTCCTTCGGATTGGCGCTGTAGGCGGGGTCGGCCACGACGTCACCGAGCTCTCGGGCGCACCCCTGGACCTGGCGGGCCGTCCGGATCTGCTCGACCAGCGGCATGGCAGCAGCCGACGGCAGGCCAGGGGCCGGGGTCACCGCGATCGCCTCAATCACCGGAGCCGCGCTCGGTGTGCTGACGGTCACCGCATGGAGCGCGATCCCGTACACGCTCTTGGCCGCGTTGAGCCGGCCCACCCAGGCCGACCCCGGTCCCCAGGTGGAGGGCCCGTGGTGACGCTTGGGTGCCCGTGCACGCAGCTCGGCCAGTGGGTCGCGCACGAAGGCGACCCCGCTGTCGTCGATGACTTCGGAGAGCGACGGTGGAGATCCGGCATCGCCGTCCCGACCGTGGCGCTGCAGCTTGGCGTTCAATCCACCCGGTCGATCCCAACCCCACTTGAGCGTGGCATCGACGGCGAGATTCCCGGGACGGAACCGGTCGGTGATCGACGCCTGGATCAGGCGAAACGAGAGTTGCTGAAGGTCCTGGGCCCGCTCACGGGCGAGCTCTCCGGTGATGGCCGGATTGAGCGGGTCGAAGGCGGTCGCCATCGCGTGGAAGGCGCGGAGCAGCTGCTGATAAGAGACCTGCTTGGGCTGCCCCTTTCGGTCCTTGTAGTCCACCCCGATTTGGCGGCGGGCCCGCCAGCTGAGCGAGGCCAAGAGCTCGGGCAGGTTGAGGACGTGGAAGTTCGACCCGCATATGCCGAGCAGGACGAAGCAGATCAGCGCGCTACGTACCGGGAGCTCGACCGGACGTCCGGGGCGCGCTTGGCTGGCCCGGATGCGGGTAGCCACGAAGCTGACCAGATCGCGATCCCGGTCGACGACCGCGACGGCTCGCCGGAGGAGCGACGTCGAGATCCGAGTCGTGACGAGTGCGGGGTCCCGACCGGTAGGGACGGCCCGGCCGAGCGAGCGGGCCTGGGCAGCCCGAGCCGTTACCCCGGCTTTGGCCGCGGCCGCCGACTCGGCGCGGGTGAGGGGAGCCACGGTGCGAGCGGGGTCGCCACCGGCTTACGCCGGCAGCTTGGCCCCGGCTCGCAGGTATGGGAGGAGGTCACCGAAGACCTCGAACGTGACGACCCCGGCTCGCTCGAGCAGGCCGAGTGCCGTGTTGGGTTGAAGAGCGATCTCGAGGAGGTACGTCGAGCGGAGCCGCGCTGCGTCGAGCGCGATCGGCCAGGCGCCGGCCCGGCTGTGGTCGCAGAGGTCGTAGACCCGGGAGTGTCGGCTCTGGCCGCCACCCAACAGATAGGTGTCGGCAGACTCGGCCAAGGACACAAGACGCAGGCCATACTCGGGAAGCACCACCAAGGACCGTTCCCGCCAGACCCCGTCGTTTTGCAGCCGCCGGAAGACGACGGTGACTTGTCCGCCCTCGCAGTACACGTCGGCCGGCCGGGCCTGGGCGGCCTCCTGGCCACTCGCCCCTGCGCCCAAGCACAGCACCATGAGTGCGGCCAGGTCATGACGGCGCTTCCTCGACCGGGAGCGCTCGGCGAGGTCAAAGAGAGTGGCGACCTCGTCGGGTCTGTAGGGCGCCTTGGGCTCCCGGGCCCGATGCTGTCGGCGCTCGGCGGTGCCCCCAGGTCCCACCAACCTTGCTGGAGCGAAGGGTTCTGACTTGGTCAGCATGTGCCAGGCGGCTTCGGCCAGTTTGCGGGCCACCTCGACGCGGGCCACTTTGGCGCCCCGCTGGCGTCCGAGCCGGGCTCGGGTGCGCTGGTAGTGCTCCGCGTAGGCGGGGTGGCGCGCCGCGTGGGTCGACGCCTCGATGAGAGCCCAGCGCAGGTACTTGGGGCCGTTCTTCGCGAGCGACCCCCGGTGGTCCGAACGGCCAGACTGCTTGACCGAAGGACACAGGCCGGTGTAGCCGACGAGCTTTTGGGTGCAGAGAAGCGGGAGATGTCGCCGATCTCCGACGCAATCGTGTAGCCGAGCACCCAGGCCACCCCGGGCATGGTGGTGAGCAGCGACACGTAGGGGTGATCGGCTCCCATGGCACGCAGCTCAGCCTCGCAGGCAGCGATCTAGGTGCCGAGGTCATCGATGTGGCCGAGGGCAGCCTCGACGTTGGCACGCCAGGGTTGGGGAACTCGAGACGGGCCAGGAGATCGCGACCCCCGACTGCGAAGAGGTCCGAGACCGGACAGGGCTTGCCAAAGGCGATGAGCGCCGCGTGGACCCGGTTCTTGAACATCACCCGGTGCTGGACCAGGTGTAGGCGATAGCGGGCCCGTTCGCGCTCGGCGCGCACCGCGGGGTCGGGGAGCCAGATGGCGGGCACGAAGTCGCGCCGGGAGAGCTCCGCCAGCACCCAAGCGTCGATGCGGTCGGTCTTGCGAGCCAGGGGGGCCAGGCCTTTGCCGCCGAGGCACTCGACGTCCCTGCTCAGCCTGGTGAGGCCGTCGCGATCGGGCGGGGCCGCCGTGACCTTGAGGGTCTCGCCGGCCTCGTCGAGGATATGAACGTCAACACGGTGTCTGCTCAAGTCCAAACCAACGTGCAACATGGCGTCTGGGGCCTCCTTTGGTGATTGGTTCCGGAGAGAACCCAAAGTTCTCACCGGAGGAGGCCCCCCTTCATGACATTCAGGTGGCCTGAGGCGGGCGGCTTCCCAGAGGCCTTCTCGACGGCATGCGATGCGCTGTGGGACCAGGCCGGCCTGAGTTTGGGCGAGCGCGTGCTGGTCACCGGAGCAGCAGGCGGAGTGGGGACGGCTGGTGTGCAGTTGGCGGCGGCGGGCGCGTACGTTGTCGCATCGGCTCGCAACACCGCCATTGCGCAAACTCGGGCGCGTGAAGTCATCGATCCGGCTGCGATTTCGCAGCGGGGCCCATACGATGTTGTCCTCGAAATCGTAGGTGCTGCCAGTCTGCCCAGCGCGCTCGCTGCGCTGGGCACTCAGGGTCGACTGGTTGTGATCGGCGGGATCGGCGGTACCGAAGGGCTGGTGGATTTCCGCCAAATTGATGCAGTGCCGGGGTCGGATCTCTGCGGCCACTCTGCGCCATAGAGACCGACTGGGCAAAGGGGCGGTAGCGGCCAGCGTTGGCCATCACGTCCTGCCTGTTCTTGCAGCCGGAGGCCTTCAGGTACCGATATGCGCGACGTTCCCGATGGCGGACGCGAATGCCGGTTACGACTGTTATGCCACGGCAGGAAAGTTCGGCAAGGTCGTCCTACTCGCCTGAGGATTGACGTTCAGAGAGTCGGGATGCCATTCCACCCGATCACTTCTTCGAGAGGCCGGCGTGGGCCCGGACGGAACGTCGTTCCGATCGTGTAAGCGACGGGAAACAAACCGACTTGCGTGTAGCGATCCTGAGGAATCCCTAGTAGGTCAGCCGCTTCTTTTTCACATGTCAGGTGGACCGTGGTCCAGGCGCTGCCGAGTCCGCGACTGCGAAGACGCGAGCATGAAGTTCCATACGCCCGGAAAAATCGCTGCCCAGAACCCCGCCGCGTGGTACAGCGACTCAGCCTGAGGTCGCCCAGGCACGAGAGGAATGACGTGGACAGGAACTTCCTCGAGGTGATCGGCGAGGTACTGCACGGAATCGAGCATCCGTTCTCTCTCGCCGCCCTTGGGACTCATCGCTCCTGCTCGCGAACGAACCTCGAAGTGCTCGCCGGTCTCGAGCTGGGCGCGCACCAAGCGAACGCCCTCGCGGTAGATATCGGCCAGACCCTGTCGGAGGAGAGGGTCATCGATGAGCAACCAGCGCCAAACTTGATGATTTCCACCATTGGCGGCCTGGAGTCCGATGCTCAAGCACTCTTCGACGACTTCTCGAGGCACCGGCCGTTCTAGATCCAGCCGCTTGCGAACGCTCCGGGTCGTGGTAAGGAGGGTATCTACGTCCATCAATCGAGCACACTTCCCCAACTCATATAATATATCTTGGTGTAATACGCTCCGCACAATCGCCCGCCAAGGGAGCCAGGCACTTACCTGAAAATCGATCTCGTATATCATATCTAAGTGCGGAAATGAGGTACAAGTGCATGATTTGGTAATCCGGGACGCCACCGTCGTCGACGGGATGGGAACACCACGCTTCGTATCGGATGTGGCAGTCGATGCAGGTCTGATCACTGAGATCGGCGGCAGTTTGGCATCGGGGCATGAAACCGTCGAGGCCGAGGGTCGCGTGTTGGCGCCAGGTTGGATCGACATTCATACCCACTATGACGCCCAGGTCCTGTGGGATTTCGATCTCGCACCGTCAAGTTGGCACGGCATCACCACAACGATTCTCGGCAATTGTGGCATTGGCCTGGCTCCAGCTCTGAAATCAGAGGAGGGCCGCCAAAGCCTCGCCAGGCTTATCGAGGGCGTCGAGGAGATCAGCGCCTCGGTCGTCGACGCAATCGTCGACTGGTCGTGGGAAACCTTTCCAGAGTTTCTCGACCGCCTGGCGGACCTGAAGCTCTCGATGGACGTCGGTGCCTACATTGCGCATGGCCCTCTGCGTCTTTATGCCATGGGTGAGCGGGGTGCCGACCCTGACGCCGTCCCAACAGACGAGGAACTTGACAAATTCCGTCGCTTCACAAAGGAGGCACTGGAGGCAGGCGCGTTTGGTTTCAGTACCACTCGAAGCGTGAACCACCGTACGAGCACGGGCGATCCCGCTCCGTCGGCACGGGCACCTGAAGCAGAGCTTGCAGCGATCGCGGCTGGAATCAGGGAATGTGGTGGTGGCCTCATCGAAGCTCTTGTGGACTTTGAGCCGGTCGACGAAGATTTCGCTCTTCTGAAGAACCTCTCTGTCATGTCCGGCGTGCCCGTCACTTTCCCGTTGGTGCAGCGGCCCTGGGACCCGGAGGCGTATCTCGAGATTCTCCAACTAACTAATGCCGCACGGAGTGAGGGCGTGTCGCTCCATCCCCAGGTTGCGCCGAGGCCCGTTGGGGTGTTGCTCGGACTCGGAACAGGGCGAAGCCCGTTCAGGAGCTCGTCTCTCTACTGCGAGCTCGAATCGTTGCCGACAGCCGCGCAGATTGAACGTCTGCGGGACCCAGCGGTACGAGAGACCATATTGAGTCAGATCGATGATGAGGCCCGAGGCATACTTGGCCGCGTCTGCGAGCTGGGTGACCCCACCAATTACTTCCCGCGTACTGAGGACCGTCTTGCAGCCCGAGCCGAACGGCAGGGAACGACGGCAGCGGAGCTCGCGTACGACATCGTCGTTCGCTCGGAGGGAAAGGACATGATGTTCTTGCCCAGCAATAATTATTACGAAGGAGACACCGGCGCGGTCCGGACCATGTTGGGTGAGGCGACGACCGTGCTCGGCCTCTCTGACGGGGGCGCTCACTATTCCAGAACCTGTGACGTTAGCTTTCCCACGTACCTGATAACTCAGTGGGCCGACACGGGCGGTAGCTCCACTGGGTTTCCTTTGGAACAAGTGATCCAATGGCAGACCAGCGATCTGACGCGATTGATGGGTCTTAACGACAGGGGAAGGATCGCGCCGGGAATGCGCGCTGACCTCAATCTCATTGATCTTGATTCCCTCAGGCTGCATCCGCCCGAGCTTGTGAGCGATGTCCCTGGTGGGGGCGTACGCATGGTGCAAAAGGCTGATGGTTATGAGATGACGCTCGTCGCGGGCACTTGTACCCAGCTTCGTGGTGAGTCAACCGGCGAGCATCCAGGACGCCTGGTTCGGCGCGGCGCGTAGGATCATCGCAATCGGTCGTCAGATGCCGAAGGGAGAACTTGCGCAATTAACGGTGCCCCTCACCGCGCTCCCCGCTGTAGCAGCCGAGCGGTTAGAGGAACTTGGAGCGCCAGCCGCTGCGATGAAAGTTCCGTTGTATCGAGCGATTGCCAGTCAACCCGACGTCGTCATGGGTTGGATCGAGTTCTCATGGCTCCTTCGTGCTGTTACGTCGAGACGGTTGCGTGAACTGATGATCATTCGCACGGTGACGCTCGCGAATTGCGAATCAAAGCGCACAGCTCATGTCGAGCATGTGCTGGTGCAACACAAAGCGGTGAAAGAGGTGGCCATCGTAGGGGACCCCAGCCTGTGCTGGGTGAGGATGCGGTGGCATTCGTGATCTTGTACCCCGGAGCCGAGGCCGATGGCGATGAGCTCCGTGCGTTCGCGCTCGAGCAGCTGGCCGACTATAAGGTCCCGCGGCAGTACGTCTTCATTGACGCGACCAAACAGGAGCCACCCGCAACCCTAGGAGTAGCAATCGAGCCTCAAAGTCGATGGCTACCGACTGTTGGGTCATTGTCGTCGCCTATTTGACAAGTTGTTCCGATATGTGACCATTCGATTGGAGGATTCGGTTGCGCAACTACATCATCGACCTGGAGAGGAAGTTATGGCGACGTTCGTTTTGGTACACGGTGGAGGGCATGGCGGTTGGTGTTGGCGAAAGGTCGTACCGCTGCTCGTACAAGCAGGGCATACCGTCTACACACCTACCCTGACAGGTATGGGCGAGCGGCTCCACTTGCTCGACCACACTGTCAATCTCGAAGTTCACGTCGAAGATGTCGCAGCGGTGCTCCGCTATGAGGACCTTTCCGACGTGATCTTGGTCGGGCACAGCTATGGGGGAATCGTTATCGCAGGAGCGGCAGACCGCGCGTTGGACCGTGTCGCTCAACTTGTCTTTTTGGATGCCATCATCCCCGAGGATGGGGATTCAGTCGTTGATATACGGCCCGACCTCACGAGCAGGTTGCGTGCCAAGTCACTACAGGTGAACGGGGTGGAAGTGATCGGCCAGCACGATGATACTTCTCCCATTTGCGGCGTATCCGATGCCGAAGACCTGGCATGGATGAGGCCACGGGTTTCGTTCACACCTTGGAATTGTATTGAACAACCTCTTCACCTTTTGAACCCAGATGGGTTCAAAAAGCTTCCGCGCTCGAATATCAACACCACTGAGCGGCTGGCAAAACTCAATCCGAAGCAACAAGAGCGCGCCGTTCGCGCGGACCGAATCTGGGAGATGGATACCGGCCACGACGTCATGATCACAGAACCGATTCGGCTCGCCGAAATGCTTCTCGAAGTTGCAACACCGTCCGCCGAGTCGATTTTTGGTTGAAGTCGGCTCCGACCGGAAGCCGGCGACGGCGTGGACGACGACGCAGCGTGCGCCGGCCCGGGCCATGGAGCATTGATCCCCGAAGCAAGGCTGCGGGGCGGGCCGTTGTCCACGGACTCGCGAAGGCGAGGTTGGCGGTGGCAAGTGAACAGGGGTCAGTGTCATCGCATCGGCTGGCTTGGGTCTTGGGTGGCGTAGCCCAAGCCAGGAGACCGACCATTGGCGGACCGAGTTGGCGATATTATATCGAATTTAGGAGGAGTCCGCTGGCCGGCGCGATGGCGAACACTTCAAGCGCACCCTTCTGGAGCTCGGAGTGAAAATCCGCTGCGTTCGTTTTCGATGACGCTGACCACGAGACGGTAGTTCCCCAGCTCACGAGCGCCGGATTCTTCAATACGGGCCAGGTCTGCACGAAGACATCCGGATCCTGGCGTCCCAGCAGGTGCACGACGAGCTCGTTGACCGATTGATCGACGCCGCGCAGGGTCTCAGGGTCGGAGACCCCTCGACCCCGAGACGGCAGTTGGTTCGTTGATCGCGGAGCGCCAGCGTGACAGCGTCGAGGGCTATTTCCGGGCTGGTGTGGCCGAGGGGGCCAAGATCGTCACGGGTGGTGGTCCGCCGGTGGCCCTCAATCGCGGCTGGTTCCTCGAGCCAACGGTGATGACACACGTCGACAACAGGTCCACGGTGGCGCAAGATGAAGTGTTCGGGCCGCTCCTCACGGTGACGACGTTCCGAGATGCCAGTGATGCGATCCGACTGGCCAACGGCGTCGCGCTATGGCCTGGGAGGAGCGTCTACACCATAGACTCCGATTTGGCACGTTCCGTCGTCTCGGCGGTACGGACGGGCACGATCAGCGTCAATGGCGCAGCCACGAACTACGGTGCCCCGATGGGGGCATGAAGTGTTCGGGTATCGCGCCAATCGTTTGGCGCGGTTCCCTAATGCAGCCAGCCCCTTTGGGCGTTCTTCCGGTGTGGGGCCCCTAGTGATCTGAGTCAGAAATAATGGCATAGGCGGGAATTTGGTCGGGCCCCGTCGCGTTCCCATCGTCATAGGCGACGATGGGAGGCCACCATGCCAAGTCCGTTTCTCGAGCCCTTGGAGTTGAGCGACGAGGAGCGTTCGACTCTTGAACAGTGGGCTCGGCGACCAAAGAGCGCTCAGGCGCTGGCGTTGCGGTGTCGCATCGTGCTGGCTTGTGCAACGGGTCAGAACAACTCAACGGTGGCCAAGCAGCTCGGTCTGCGGCGCGAGACCGTGGCCAAGTGGCGCACGAGGTTCCTTGCCCAACGCCTGGCCGGTCTCCACGACGAGCCGCGTCCGGGCACTCCCCGCACGATCGGCGACGACGCCATCGAAGCGGTGATCGTGAAGACCCTGGAGCAGACACCGCTCGATGCCACCACTGGTCGACCCGCTCCATGGCGAGAGCCACCGGCATGAGCCAGTCGGCGATCAGCCGGATCTGGCCGGCCTTCGGGTTGAAGCCCCATCTCACCGAGACCTTCAAGCTCAGCCCCGACCCCCTCTTCGTGGACAAGGTGAGAGACGTGGTGGGGCTCTATGTCAACCCCCCAGAAGGCGCCCTGGTCCTCTGCGTCGATGAGAAGTCCCAGATCCAAGCCCTTGATCGAACCGCTCCGGTCCTGCCGCTTCGGCCCGGGCTCCCCGAGCGCCGCACCCATGACTATGTGCGCCACGGGACCACCAACCTCTACGCGGCGTTGGACGTCGCCTCTGGGAAGGTGATCGCGGACATGACCGAGCGCCACCGCGCCGTCGAGTTCCGCCGGTTCTTGAACCTCATCAACCGCAGCGTGCCCGACGACATGGACATCCATCTGGTGGTCGACAACTCCTCGACCCACAAGACCCCCGAGATCCACCGCTGGTTGCTGCGTCACCCCCGCTTCCATCTCCATTTCACGCCTACCTACAGCTCGTGGCTGAACCTCGTCGAGCGCTGGTTCGCGGAGCTCACGAACAAGTGGCTGCGCCGCGGCACCCACCGCTCAACCAAGGAGCTCGAGTCGGCCATCAATGACTGGATCGAGCACTGGAACGACGAGCCCAAGCCGTTCGTCTGGCATAAGAGCGCCGATGAGATCCTCGACACCCTCGCGGCATACTGCGAGCGGATCTCTGATTCAGGGCACTAGGACTTTGCGGTCAGCTTGGCCTTCCGCGGTGAAGCGCCATGACCCGTCGCTCATCCTCTGAGATCGAGCCCGTACACCTTGAGTGCGTTCTCGCCCAGCATGGCGCGGACGTGTTCTCGCGGCAGATCATGAAATGTGCTGCTCAGGGCGATCTTCGTGAGCGGCGGGTCGTCCCATGAGTCGGGATAGTGGAACGTGCCCTCGGCGTGCGGGTAGTCCCACTCCTACATGTAATTCGACCAGTACCCCTCCGCGGATGCCGTCTCGGCCTGCGTCCGGCTCATGAAGCTCGCACCGACGTAGAGATGTTCCTTGATGTATTCGCTCGGCGGTCGAGGGCAGATGGGGTTCACGATGTCTGCCTTCTGATGGGGATTGCGTACGTCCCAGATTTGAGTCGAGATCTTTCATCCACTGGGTCCACCAATACCCGGGCACTTCCGTGATGACCACCTTGAGCCTCGGGTGACGCTCGAACACGCCCGAATACACCAACCAGGGCAGCATGCGCTTTCCATTGATGATGGTGTCCTCGAAGACCCGGATCTCACGAGCGCCGTTCACCATGTACTCGACCTCGGCACCGCCCCCCAGATGCGTCACGAGAGGCATTTCGAAGGCCTCCGCCGCCGACCAGATCAACTCCCAGGACAAATCGTTGTACGGGAGCAGCCAGGACTGATAGGCGGGAAAGTATATGGCGCGCAATCCAGCAGACCTGGCCCACTCGATCTCACGGACGGCCGCCTCCACGTCCCACATCGGGATGTGTGCCAGGCCGACGTGACGCTCGGGTTGTACCGAGCGTCACGTCGGCCAACCACGTGTTGTAGATGTGGCGACCGATCCCGGCAAGTTGCAGGTCCTTGGGTGCCTGGTTCCTGAAGAAGCCGAAGCTGCGGGTCACCGAGAGCCGAGAACGGAATCGGCTCGTCGTTCGTACTCCCGTGGAATATCACTTCCGCCGTGACGCCGTCGTAATCCATGTCGCGCAGGCGCGCTTCGACGTCGTAGTGCCCAGCCGTTCTCAGGTTGTGACCACCGCGGGTCCACTTTCCGGGTGCGACCTCCGTAAAGATATGTCCCGGCGAAACCTCCATGAGTACGCGTTCGTTGGCGGCGTGCTCCTGTACGTACTGGTCGAAGGCCTCCAAGGAGGACGAAGGGCAGTACGGCCGCAGGTCACGCTTCAACCAGGCCGACGTGGGTGTCCGACGAGACGACGATGAGCGGTGTCGTCAGCTGCGAGTCTGTTCGCGCCCTTTCGACGAGTGTCATTGGACGGAATTCCCTGGGACTGCTGTGGTGGACGTAGTGCCGATTCCGACCATCTCACTTCGACGGTACATAGCGCTTCTCCATTTCGCGAAGCCATTCGAATCCCGATAGTGTTTCCCATTGGCCGATGGACGACGAATTGATGCGCTCTGCAACTTCTTTGACGGGAGCTGTTCCGTTCTTCCTCACCTCTTCGAACCGCTCGAGGAGCGTGAGATAGCTCGCACGGATGGGCGTGTGGCCGGATATGAGCATTCGGAACCCAAGGTCCTGGAAATCCTGGCCCGTCAACGGGTCCGGTGGAAAGCCGAGAACGTTGAGGTGAAACGCGGCGGGAACCTCGGCGTGCAGCCTCCGGTACTCCTCAGTGCTCAGTTGGGCCATGGCGAAGAATCCTTCTGCCCCTGCATCGACATAGGCCCGCCCGCGCTCAATGACCCCGTCCAGGCCGTCGTGCCTCCAGGTGTCGGTTCGGACCATCACGACGAAGGAGTCATCTCCCCGGGCATCCACCGCGGCTTTGATCTTGCCAACCATCTCGGCGGTCGACAGCATGGCCGGCACTCCGCTCATGCCCCCTCGGGGTGGCATTTCCTGATCTTCGATCAACATGGCGGCCGCACCGGCTCGCTCGAGTGATCGGACGGCATGGATGATGTTCACCGCGTTTCCGTAGCCGTTCTCGGCGTCGACGCACACAGGAAGCTCGCACGCCGCGGCGGTGCGGCCGACGATCATCTCCATCTCGGTGAGAGTAAGAAAGCCCGCGTCGGGCATTCCGAGAAACGCGTTCTGCACTGGCGCGCTTCCTAGCATGACGGCATCAAATCCCGCGAGCTTGGCGATCTTCCCGGTGAAGGCGTCGTAGACGGTGGCCACGTAGGCAAGTTGTGAATTCTCGATCGCCTGGCGAAGCGCCAATCCTGGCTTCAACGCGGTCCCCAGCCCTTCACACGACTGCCGGTGCCGGCATTTCGGCCGGTATCCAGCGGAAGAGCGCCTCCGAGTTCTTGTGAGTAATCATGTCGACGTGCTCCTGCGAGAGGCCTGCCTTCTCGAAGACCTCCCTCGAGTAGGTCTGGCTGTGGGGCCAGACGGTGTCGGGGTGGGGATAGTCGAGTTCCCAGAGAACTTTTTCCGGACCGAGGTCGTCGAGAAAGTCCAGGTTGGTCTCCTCTACCTGACAGACGAAGATGTTGTTGCGCCAGATATCCGACGGCTTGAGATCGAAGAGGTTCTGCGGCACCTTGTAGCGACCCCAGACGCTGTCGGCCTTCTCAATGGCATAGGGAATCCAGCCAAGCCCGCTCTCCGACAGGACGAACTTCAGACCAGGGAACTTGGTGCAGATGGGTGAGAACACCAGATTCGTGAAGGCCAACACGGGCATGGTGGATGCCGCGCTGGCCACCATGGCGGCATGGGGAGCCTCCGGCGCCGGACGAAAATCGGCGTAGTTCCCGGCGGTCGCCAGATGCATGCAGATGGCGATGTCGGCATCCTCGCAGGTCCTCCACAACGGGTCGAAATAGTCGGTGTAGAAGGAAGGGAGGCCGAAGTACACAGTGTTCTCCGGAATGGTGATTGCCCGCGCTCCACGCTCCACGCAGCGCGTGACTTCCTCAACTGCCTTCTCGACGTCCCACAGTTGACAAATGGTCATGGGCACGAACATCCCATCGACCCCGCCGGGGCACCACTCGTCGAGGATGAAATCGTTGTACGCCTTCACGCAGAGATCGGCCAAAGCTTTGTCCTTGAATTCGAAGAAGAGCGTGCCTCCGAATCGGGGGAGTGTGGGGAAGCACACACTGGCCACCACTCCATTCTCGAGCATGTCCTTGCTCCGCTGTGCAGGGTCGTAGCAACCCGGCAGCATGTCGGCATAGGTTTTCGGGAGTTCGAAACGCGGTTCGAGGGCCACTTTCGAGTCGCGCAATGAATGGAGCGCCGACCCGAACCCGACGTCCTGTCCAACCTGACCTTCGTGAACCCAGCTTTCCTTGCCCTCGTTGAACACGACGTGAGGACCTGCCTCCTGATACTTCGCCGGCAAGCGATCGGTCCAGACACGCGCATGCTCAATCACGTGGTCATCTGCGCTGAACAGCTTCTGCACCGCACTCCCGTCGCTCGCGCTCTCCTGGAGTTCGCCAGCGGGAAGCACCGTACAAAGTGGTGATTTTCCCGGCAACGGGCTCTAGAGATGAGCAGCCCTCGATATACGTGATATTGTATCGCTAGATTCACTGCGAGCAAGTGGCCGCCTCGGATGGGCTGGGTGCGGAGGGCACGTCGCGATGTCAGGCCCAGGGAGATGGCCGTCCCTGGACAGCTTGCGTGGGGAACCTTGCGACCCCCCCATCTTCCCGCGCAAGCTCTCGAGGGACGGGTTTCGAGCGCGCTGTTCACGGCGGAGAGGACGATTTTTCGTCGGGCAGCGTGGATTGGTCCGACTGTGCTGCCTGGACGCACCCGCGGCAGGACGTTCTTTTGGATATTCCCGGTCGAGGTCTTCGGGAGCTCCAAGAAGTAGATCTCTTTCGGAGCCTTGAAATGAGCGAGCCGCGAGCGCACGGAGGACATGATCTCGTCGGCGTCGCTTGGGCTCCGACCCGGAGGGCCACGAAAGCAATGGGAACCTCACCCCAACGCTCATCCGTACGCTCGACCACCGCCAATTCCGCGATGGCGGGGTGGCTGTCGAGCACCCGTTCAACTTCAACCGAAGCAATGTTCTCGCCCCCCGAGATGATGAGGTCCTTCGATCGGTCGCGAATTTCGATGTACCCGTCCGGATACACCGCGCCAAGATCTCCGGTGCGAAGCCAACCTGCGAGAGCCGGGTCGGCCGTGGCCAGGTCGTTCTTGTAATAGCCGAGCATGACCGTGTTTCCACGGCACACAATCTCACTTACCGTCTCGCCGTCTGCCGGGACATCGGTGCCGTCAGGGTGCACGACCCGGAGTCGTTCCGTCACGAAGTTCGCGACTCCTTGCCGAGCTTTCAGTCGGGCTTGCTCCTAATTGGGCGCGCGCTCCATTCCGGGTACCAGTCGTTGATGACTAGGGGTCCGAACGTTTCTGTCAAGCCATAGAGGTGGGTGACTTCCACATTGAGCGCGGCCATGCGATTGAGAAGCGAGGGTGACGGCTGTGCCCCGCCCGTACTGGCCTGTACCTTGCGTTCGAGCGCCGGAGCAGATGGGGGCACGGCTTCGGCCAACATGGTCAAATCGGTGGGCGCCCCGCTGAAGTGCGTGATGTCCTCCTCCCGGATCAACGCCCACACCGCTTCGGCGTCGAATGCCCTCAGACATACGTGCGTTGCCCCCACCACCGTGACTGCCCAGGTGAAGCACCACTCGTCACAATGGAACTGTGGCAAGGCCCACAGGTAACGGCTGTCCGGGCGGAGTCCGATGTGGAGCGCCACCGCCAGCGACTGCAGGTAGGCGCCGCGGTGGTGGTACATGACCCCCTTCGGCGCGTTCGTCGTCCCGCTGGTATAGGAAATCGCCAGCCCGTGGTGGTACATGACCCCCTTCGGCGTGTTCGTCGTCCCGCTGGTATAGGAAATCGCCAGCAATTGACGCTCATCCGAGACAGGGAGGATCTGCGATTCGCTCCGTTGAGGAGCGTCTCATAGTCCCCTACGGGACCGCTGTCCAGGATCAATCGGACGCCGGTCGCCTGAGCGACGGCACTTCCCTTCTCCGCGAATTCCTCGGTCACGACCAGAACGGAAGGCTCGGCGTGGTTGAGGATCTGGATGAGCTCGTCCTCGGTCAAACGAATGTTGAGCGGAACCAGCACAGCACCCGAGGGCGACCCCCATTGTGAAGCTCGAGCATTGGCGTCGCTTTCAAGATCGACCAGACCATGTAAAATATATAATATGGCAAGGGAGGGCGGGGCGCTGGTTGGTTGCGCCGGCTCGGCGGGTATCCCGAATCCCAGGACGGGGCGTCTGTGGCTGACGTAGTAGATACGACAGGGATGCGAGCGGAGACCGTGCAACTGCGTGGGCACGGCGGTGAGGAGATTCCCGGCTACGTAGCGCGACCGGTGGGCGAATACCGGCGCGGGGGCGCCATCGTCCTGCATCACACGCCCAGATAGGAGCGTGGCACCAAAGAGATCGTGCGGCACTTCGCAGAGCTTGGGTTCGACTCGGTGTGTCCGAACCTGCATTGGCGTGAAGCTCCCGGTGCTGCTCCCGACGATGCGGCCGCTGCGGTTCTGGCGAGGGGTGGCGTACCCGACAGTCGGCTGCTGGGCGACGTCGGCGGCGCCCCTCGAGTGGTTGCGCGGGCTGTCGACCAGTAACAGCAAAGTGAGAGTGGTCGGTTACTGCTCCGGGGGTCGACAGAGTGTATCGGCGGCCTAAAACCTCAACCTGGATGCGGCGATCGGTTGTTATGGGGCATTTGTCCCTGCTCCGTTACCAACGGAGAGTCCGGTTTCCGTGACGACCCTCGAAGATCAGCTCCCGAACCTTTGGTGTCCGCTCCTCGGTCTGTTCGGCCTAGAAGTTCAATATCTGAGCCGAGCCGAAGTCGATGCTCCGGAACGTGCACTCGAGCAGAACGGCAAGTCGGTTGAGATCCATCACTACGAACATGCGGGTCACGCGGTTTTCTGTCGAGCGTCCGTCCCACAACGCCGTGGCGGCGGCCCACGGCTGGGTTACGATCGAGCGATTCCTCAAGGGATACCTCAGCACTTGACGTGTATCAACTGCCTTTGGGGAGCAGTGCAGATGATAGTCGACGGCGGTTGTTTTTAGAACGCGATCAAACCACACGCCAAATGAGGCGTTCTGCGGTCCTGCCGAGAATGTTCGCTTTGTCCTCATCCTGTATCCACGGTGCATGACGGAAGAAGTGGAGTGACTCGGCGTACGTATGCCGGCCCGGGTAGTCCCCGCTCATGCCGGGAGGCGTCAGGGAGGATCCGATCTGCCCCTGATATCTCGAAATGTCCGACGCCCACATCAGCCGAGCAGAGCCGAAGGCGTCGATCAATTGCCGGATCCGCGGTTTGACGTCGTCGAACGGAAATCCCGTCGAGGAGAAGGCGGGAACTGCCGTGAGTTTCACTCCAACATTGGGATGGTGTGCCAGTTTCAACAGCTCGGGAAATTTGCTCCACCAGTCGCCAACCGAGTTTACGCGCCATCGAAGGGCCATTTGATCGACGAAGACTGGCAACTGGGGAAAGGACCTGGCGACGATACCCCAGAGCTCCGGGTTGTCTGTGGACCCGGTGAACAGCGGGATTCTGTTGCGGTTACAAAATTCGAGGGCCGTCCAATAGCCGGTCCTCAATTCGAGGTCCCGCTCCGCCAGTGATCTGAGCCGAAATGCCACAACGCCTGGCCGGGCGAATTCTTCAGTCATCACCTTTGCGAGGTCCGACCGTCCGGGGTCAATAGCGGCGGATCCGAAGTTCGGCCCTTCCGGGCCGCCGTGGTCCAACATCGGAACCACCACAAAGCGATCCGGCTCCCGTTCAGCAAGGGCATAGGCCCATTCGCGGTCTTCGACTGGGTGGAGGATGGCACCGAAGACTCCCACGGACGCAAGATTGGCTTTCAGCGCTTCCGTCATTGCGGCTCGTCGATCCTCGGTGTCACGCAGTAGCCAGGATCGATCCACTCCGGGCTCGTGGAGCTGGGCGTCGACAATCTTCATCTGAAGGCTCTGGACATAGCGACCATCTGGACCGAGTTGCTCCTTCAATGAGGATCCGGGAAGGGATCCTCATCCTTTGCGGGCGTAGGCGACCCCGATACCAACGGGCTGCAATACGGATCGAGCGGGGCCTCGGAAAACCTCGTCGAGCATTTCGACCGTCCACGGTATGTTCGAAGGGAAGATCGGTCGGGCCAGTGTGGGTTGGGTCATGACCGAAAGTTGTTTGTCCATGATGTGGACCATCTGGCCGGTGATGCCCTCCGCCAGATCGCTCAAGAGATAGGTGGTCAGCGGGCCCATCTGCTCGGGCGGCCAATCGACACTGTTCAGGCCCGGAAATTGTCTGATGGTCTCCATGACGCGTGTGTTCGCTGTGGGCCCGATGGCGTTTACCCGCACCCCGTACGGTTCCATCGCCAGTGCCCAGGAGTAGGTGAGTGAGTTGACAGCTCCCTTCGAGGCGCAGTAGCCAGCTTCCGTCGCCCCGCCGCTCTGTGAAGTGGAAGACATGTTGACGATCGATCCACGCCCTTGACGCCTCATGTGCTTAATCGCATGTGTTCCACATAAGCGGTCCCGAGGACGTTCACCTCCATGATCGTTCGCAGTTCCTGTTCGTCGTCCCACGGATAGCAGGTGTAGAAATACCCCGCGTTGTTCACCAGACCGTCGATTGAGCCAAACCCGTGGACGCACTGTTCGATCAATGCTTGAGCCTGAGACCACTCGGTAACGGAGTGCCCGCTCGACACCGCAGTTCCACCTTCGCTTTCGATCTCATGTGTGACCGCGGCTGCGAGCGGCTCATCGACGTCGTTGACAACGACGGACGCACCGTGGCGGGCGGCATCGAGCGCGAAGGCTCGGCCGAGGCCCTGGCCGGCTCCGGTCACTACCATAGCCTTTCCCGCCAAGAGCCCCATTGACGAGGCGCTAGTCGGCGTAGAAGTCGACGTAGGCGTCGCGCAACTTGGCCTTCTGGATTTTGCCTGAGCTCGTCCGGGGGAACTCCTCTACGAAAACGAAGGCCTTGGGCACCTTGTATCCAGTGAGGTGGCTGCGGCAATGCTCGGCAAGCTCTTCGCTCGTGAGCGTCGAACCCTCTATCGGCTTCACAAAGGCCGTGATGGCTTCGGACCATCGCTCGTGGGGCAGCCCGACCACAGCGCAGTCGGCTATCTCGGGATGGGCAAAGAGGACGTCGGTCACCTCGAGCGACGCAACGTTCTCTCCACCGGTCTTGATCATGTCCTTTATCCGATCGACGAACCACAGGACATGCTCTTTGTCGAGATACCCCATATCTCCGGTTCGGAACCAGCCATCCCGGCACAGCTCCGCGGTCGCCTCCGGCTTTCCGAGGTAGCCGTTCATCGCTGTCGGCCCGCGGTACACGATCTCGCCGACCGTGCCCGCCTCGAGCAAGTTCCCTGCTTCGTCCATGATCCCGACCTCGTTCATGAAGCCCGGTGATCCCCAGGAAAGCGCCTTTGCGACTTGATCCTCGGGTCGGATCGCACACTGCCAGCTTGCAAACTCGGTCATGCCGGACGCCAGGACGATGTTGGCGTCCGGAGCAAGTGTCCGGAGCAGCTCGGCACGCTCTGGCAGCAGGCTGGCCATGCCGACGATGCAGGTCTGCAGCGACGACAGGTCGGCACCGGCCTTGTGTGCCACTTCGGCCAATTCGACCCACATCGGTCCCGCCAGGACCAGATTCGTGATTCCGAGTCTCTCGATTTCCGCCGCCATCGCGACCGAATCCCAAGCGGGCCTGAGGTGCACGGCCCCACCGGCAAGCAGATGGGAAGTGCAGATTGTGTTGAGTCCTGCGACATGATTGAGAGGAAATGGCGTGATTGTCACATCGAGATTCGTAAGTCCCATGTCGTATGCGACCGCGATCGAGGTGAACGTAATCGCCAGGTGGCTCGAGAGGACACCCTTGGGCATAGAGGTCGTTCCAGAGGTGTACAGGCACTGCACCGGCATACGGTCCTCTGTCGGTTCCTCGACGTCGCTGTCGTCGTTGGACAAAAGGCGAGCGAAGGGCAGGACACTGATCGCGCTCAGGTCTGCATCAGCGGCAGAGCCCTCGAGTGAATCGACCACGAATACATGGGTGACGCTATTCGTTGCCGCGATTTGCGGGGCCAACCTGACGAGAGATGCAGCTGATGTGACGACGACTTTCGGCTGTGTCTCCCCGAGGATGTGCTCGAGTTCCGCAGGCGCAAGCATGGGGTTGACCGGTACGGCGATGAGGCCTGCCCGGGCACATCCGAGGTATGTCTCCATGGTTTCCACCCTGCTACCACCCAAGATGGCAACGAACTCCTGTGAGGCGACGCCGACTTCCAAGAGTCCGCGCGCCACCCGGTTGACGATCCTCTGGAGTTCGGCATAGGTAAGTGACTGGTCGACGTCTGCAATCGCGGTCCGATCGGGAAACTTGGCCGTTGACCGGCGGATCATGTCGGCGATGTTCACCCGTCCGATCTGACCCAGCTGATATCCCAACCTGGTCGCCTCTTCGTCTGCTGCTTTCACCGATATCCTCGATCCGCTCAAGAAGGTCTTTGGAATAAACGTCCAAAAATCCAGCACTACATGTGTCAGACGGTCGCCGGCAGTCGCATGTTGTATACCCTGGCGATGGTGCCTCCGAAGATGGCCGCTCGCTCTTCGTCGCTCAAGTTTGCCTTTCGGGCCTGGGCTTCAATAGCAGCGTCGCTGTTCGGCCAGGTGCCTTCGTAGTGCGGGTAATCGCTGCCCCAGACGAGGGATTCGATGCCGGTGAGCTCGCGGTTACGGAGTGCAACGTAATCATCCATGAATCCGACGTGGATTCGGTGCTTGACATACTCGCTCGGTAGCATCGGATACGGCCACGTCCGAAAGAGTTCGTCATCCGCGCTCTGTGCCACGGGACTGCCGTCTGGTTTGAAGAAGGTCCGCTTGACATCTCGCTGGACCGTCGAGCCAGTCCATGCGGCATCCATCGAATCCATCAAATATAACAACCAGGAGGCTCCGGTTTCCACGATGACGAAGTGCAGGTCCGGAAATCGCTCGAGCACGCCCCCGGCCACAATATGGGGGATTGTTTCGAAGCACTGATAGGCACTGGCCGAGAGACCCGCCGCCGACATAGCGGTTCGCTTGGCAAATACAGCGTGCTCCCTGTTGTTCGGATCCGTGCCGGCGCTGTACATGGCCAGCATCTCTTCCGCCCTGTTCGCCGTGTGCCCGCTCTTTCCGGTGCCGGCATGCATCGCAATGGGCAGTCCGCAGCTCTGTGCTGCATTCCAGACGGGGTCGTAAGAGTCGAGATAGTAGGGACGTCCCCTTGGTGCAGTCAGCGGCATTTCGAGGCCGTGAATCCCCATGGAAGCCACCCGGTTGATCTCTTTGACGGCCCAATCAAGGTCTTGTAGGGGAATCAGCGCATTCGGATAAAGCCGGTCGGACTGGAAGCGTTCGGCGATGTAGTCGTTGTAGATCTCGGCACATCGCGCGAGGTACTCGGTATCTTCGATTCCGAAGAGCAGCAGCCCGACGTTCGGGTGAATGGTCTCTGCCCAGACGCCGTCGGCATCGAGGTCGCGCAAACGCCCTTCGAGATCGTCACGGTCGATCGGTTCTCCGACGGCACCCATGTCCTCTGCCTTCAGCGGTGGCACGGCAACGAGTCTCCCATCGATTCGGAATCGCTGATACTCGTCTGTCTTGCTTGAGTTCATCCCATTGACGACCCACAGCTTCGATCGGCCCATGCGGCGATACGCGGGCGCACGGTAGCGCATCTCTTCCGGCAATCGGCTCACCCACAGATCCTCGGGCTCCGAAAAGTGAGAATCCACACTCACTCTCACCGATGGGCTCGGCATGGTATTACCTCCTGTTGTCGCTCCTACGATTGGCGCGCGGGTTGCACTTGGCCTGCGTGTCTCACTGACGCTGGTTCTCGAGGGTGTGTGTCACATAGCTATGAGCGTGCGCACCTGCGTTGAGGTCGCCCTTCTCGTAGGCCTCGATCAACTGATCCCAATCATCTGGCGTGATAGCCGGCACGCCGAAGACCGACATCATCTGCAGGATTGCATTCGAAATCGACACCTGATACGCCAAGCCGATCGTGCCTTTCAGTGTCCCGATGCGCTCGATCATCTGGTTCCAGAGGTCATCGGTCATTTCACCATCTCGAACGGCCCTGGTGAATCTGACGATCAACTTCTCGTCGTCGGTCAGGCCCTCCTCTTTGCCTGTGCGAAGACTTCGCAATGCTTCGGTACGCACACCTGCCACGATGGCATTGGCCGTATGCCCGGCGTGAAAGGCCCAATATCCTGCGTCGAACCCCAGTGTGAATTCCACCAGCTCATGGTCGGCCGGCTGGTAGTAGCCGGGCGTTCCGGCCAGGTATGTCGTAACGCTCGCCGCCTGGTTGAGGGCCGAGAACAGAATGGGGGCGTTGGTCCAGGCCACCCGGTAGCTGAAGGCGTACGGCTCGCCTTCCACGCGCGGCCGGCCGGCGGACCATTCGTTATCGGCGCTGTACTTCAAGACGAGCTCGTACGCCTCGTCGTACGCGGAAAGCTCATCCTCGGGCACGCCGTCGCGGTCAGCCAGTTTCGGTGCTCGTCCTGGTTTCTCGTGCATCGGCTGCATCTTCAGAGACCTCTTTCAACCATGTAGAGGTGAGCGCCCCTGGGCATCGTCAAAATCACGGGTGCCTACCAGGCCGCTTCGAGAAGCTCCATGACCTGGGCCTCAGTCTTTATCGGTCGCGGGTTGGTGTGCATCGACATGTCCCGGAGTGCTGCTGCGGCAATTGCAGGGAACGCCGACTTCGGGATGCTCAGGTCTCTCAAACTGGCGGGAACGCCAAGTCTGCGGTTGGTCGCCGTAATCGCGTCGGCAATCAGTCCTCCGATTTCCTCGGGCGACTTGTCATTGGAGGAAATCGTAAACGCCTCCGCCAGAACGTGCATGCGGTCTCCGATGGCCGAAGCGTTCCAACGAACAACCTCGGCGAGCATCACTGCGTTTCCTTCTCCGTGCGGGACATCGCAAACAGCACCCAATTGATGGGCCAGTGCGGAGGTGGCGCCGAGTCCCTCGGTGATCCCCATGGCGGAGAGCGCGGCAGCGATCTTGAGCCGGATGAGCGCGACCGGCTCCTGCCGCCATTCGGTGATGAGGGCGGCACGCATGAGGCGTATCGCGTGAAGGTTCAAGGCGTCGCTGAAAGGAGTGTGACGCATGGAAGCGAATGACTCTACGGCCATGCGTAAGGCGCCGATGGTGGTAGAGCGCTGAATGTGAATCGGAGTCGACGCCAGGGCCAATCCATCGATGACGATAAGGTGCGGGCCCGTCTGACCATCACCCTTGATGACGATCTTCTCCGTCCGGTCGTCGTTGGTGAATCCTCCGACGTGGCGGCCAAACTCGGCGCATCCGATCGTGGTGGGAACCGAGATGACCTTCATCCTGACTACGGGAAAGTTCATCTGCGTCGGGGGCTGGCCGGGCTCCTCAAAGCGCATTTCGAAGTTCGTCAAGGGCTCGTCGGTGGCGTCGAGCAGCGCAAGACCCTTCGCAATGGCCATGGTGCTACCGCCTCCCACGCTCAACACGCAGTCAGGCTTCAGCTCTTGAGCCAACGCGTGGGCGGCGCGGAGAACGGAAAGAGGTGTGTGGGGCCGCGCTTCGGAAAACCGTCCGGCCAATCGACTACCCAGTTGCTGCTCCACCCGCTGGACGACATCGGATTCGTTCAGGACGTGCGGGCCGCATACGACGAGCACATGCTCGCAACCCAACGTATCGAGGTGGGTCGCGATCCGGTCGATTTCCGTCTCCCCGGTTCGTATGCGACGCGGGATGCCGTCGTGATCGAACGAGATGTCGCGCTCCGTGAACGGGAACAGGCTCTCTTCCGCTCGCATCATATATTGGATATTATTATCCTCTTTTCTGTGCGGTCAAACGGACGACGATGCCCAGTGCCAGAGGTCGGACAGCAACTTGCTCTGGGATCTGGGCCGAGCCGAGTCGAGCCCTAGCGACCTGTGCTCTGAGTCTCGTATTTACGAATCTCGCGACGGGCAACTGACATCTTGTGGACTTCGTCCGGCCCGTCGCCGATCCTCAGGTAGCGGGCATCGGCAAAGAGGTGGGCCAGCGGCAGGTCTTCCGACACGCCAGCCCCACCGAAGACCTGGATGGCATGATCGAACACCCGGCTGACCACTGACGGCACGGAGACCTTGATGGCGGCGATTTCGGTCCTGGCTCCCTTGTTCCCCACCGTGTCCATCAACCAAGCGGTCATCAACACGAGCAATCGAGCCTGTTCGATTTCGATTCGTGCCTCTGCGATCCATTCCTGCACAATTCCCTGCTCGGCCAAGGATTTGCCGAACGCCACCCGGTCGAGAGCTCGCCTGCACATTAGTTCGAGAGCTCTTTCGGCTTGCCCGATCAACCGCATGCAGTGATGGATCCTCCCTGGGCCGAGGCGGGCTTGTGCGATCGCAAAACCAGCTCCCTATTCGCCGAGCAGGTTGTCGGCCGGTACCCTGACGTCGTCAAACACGATCTCGGCATGCCCACCCAGCGTCGAGTGCGAATAGCCAAAACCGTGGTAGATCGTCGCAGCTGTACGCCGGGCGTGTCGCGCGGTATCAGGATCATTGAGTGCCGTCGATGTCGTAGTGCATCAGGATCCGTGACACCCATCACGACCAGCAACTTGCACCGATCTCGAAAGGCGCCGCTTGCCCACCATTTCCGGCCATTGATGACGTACTCGTCTCCTTCGCGCCTGATCCGCGTTTCTAGGTTGCTCGGATCGGAGCTCGCGACGGCCGGCTCCGTCATGGTAAAGGTCGACCGGATCGTTCCGTCCAAGAGCGGAACCAGCCATTGGTCACACTGTTCCGGGGAGCCGAACAGCGCCAGTAGCTCCATGTTCCCCGTATCAGGCGCAGAGCAGTTCGTCGCCTCAGGGGCCAGCTCTTTGCTCCAGCCGGTTATCTCAGCCAATGGCGCATACTGCAAATTCGTAAGGCCAGCACCCCAACGAGTGTCGGGCAGAAACAGGTTCCACAGCCTTGGCGATCCTTTTGAGCGCCTCCTTCACCGGAGGTTCGAAGGAGAGAGAGAGTGCCCGGCAGCTGTAACCTGATCGGCCAGGATCTTTTCCGCCGGGTAGATGTGTCGATCCATGAAGTCGAGAAGTTCCCGACGCCGCAACTCCTCGGTCTGCTGATCCAACTGAAAGCTCAGGTTCCCTACCTCCCGTATCCGTAGATGGAGTTGTAATCGGTCCGTCCGCATCGCTGTTCACGACTGCGATACGCTAAGCAACCAAACGGCGTCGTGATTTCGAGACGACCGATGCGGACCGATGTACATGCCGTGCTGGCGATCGGTGAGGATGCCGTGGTGACCATAGGCTTGAACGATTCTCCGGATCCGCCCGAGCTGGTCCTGGCGGTGCGAGAGTTGCTCGCCCGCGAGATACTCGACCACCTCGAAGGCCGCGTGTGGTTCCGGGTCAGGATTGCGATGAACCTGCTCGACATCGTTGCACGAGAGCTGACGAGCGATCTCGAGGATGCCGAGGCGCATCGACAGGGGCTTGACCGGATTGGCCTCGACAACGATGCCGCGCTGGCTGAGGCAATCCGCTCGGGAGCACTGGACGACCGGTACGAGGAAGTAGCCAACTTGCTGAGAGACGACGTCTGGCACAGGGTCGGGGTGGTCAACCCGCGGTACCGCGCTCCGTACGATTCCGCGAGAGATGCTCGCGAGACCGTTTCGGTCGCGGAGTAGATCATCGGGGTCGTCGTCATCTGCCAGTCCCTAACTTACGATCAGGGCAGCAGCAGTAGGAGGTCGAACTCGGGTTCACAGACCCTCCGTCCCACGGCAGCCAGTTCGACGGATCGACCGGTACCCGAGAAGTAATTGGAGCCCTGCATCAGGCAGATGACTGCCCAGCGCAATGAGCCGAGCACCATCCACCAGTGGAGAGAATCAATGTCGACCGGATGGCCACCCGCTTCGAGGTAGCCATCGAGAAACTGTCTGATGGATCCATATCCCCCGGCCTGTGGGAGTGCACCGAAACGCCAGGCGCGACTGCAGAACCATCCGATGTCCTCGAGGGGATCACCGGCATGTGCCAATTGGAAGTCGATGACGGCGACCAGACCATCCCGATTGACAATGCCGTTGCCGTTTCGATAATCGCCGTGGACCAGCACATGTTCCTCCGGCGCAGGTCGATGGAGTGACAGCCAACGGAGCCCCAATTCGATCACCGGATGGGGCGAAGCAACCTCGTCGTAGATGGTCCGATACTGCTCCAGCGGATCCTCGAATCCGATGCCAGGGATCGTTTCCGGCGGAATCCGATGCAGCTGAGACAGCACGGTTCCGTACTGATACGCCAGTCGTTCCCTGGCCTTCGCAAATTCAGGTCGGCGGAGAATTCGTTGTGGAACCGTTTCGCCCTCGATCCGCTCGACAAGGAGGAACGGAGCGCCGAGTAGGCGATCCGATTCGTCGACGCTAACGAGATTCGCCACGGGGGCTCCGAAGTCTCGAGCTGCCTGCAGGACCCTCGCTTCAGTACCCACGCTCAGGCCGGGATACATCGCTTTCGCTCGTTGGCGCTGGAGAACCAGAGGAATCAACATTCCCGATGGAAGCCGGGCATCGAAAGACCACGTATCACGAGAGGACCCTCCCGAAAGCGGCGTCAGTTCCGATACGCCGGCCACCGGCTCTCCGATGGCGTCCGACACGACCTCGGACAAGCGCTCCCGCAAATGGGCGGCAGTCTGCTGCGTTGGATCTCCGTCGGCGACGCTGGTCAACCGACGTTCATCCCATCAAGGCTTCGGCGGTGGATCGACAAACTCAAAGGGAACTCCTCCGGTCAGCGTGCTGTCAAGCGTCACCCGTAACGGTTCGTCTGCTGACGCTTCGATGCGATGAACCGGGACTCCGCTTCCCGCCACCTTCTCGGTCCATGCTTCAAGGCCGGCAGTGGAGATCCGGATCGTGTAGGGCCCCGCTCCCCACCTTTCGTAGTAGGCGCCGACTTCTCCCGAGTCACCCGACGGTTCAAGAAGTTCGAGCGTTGCCCCTGCGTCGTAGTCGAAAACGAGCACTGCCTTCCGGTAGCCACTTTCCGCCGTGACGACGGGCGCAGCCGGGACGAGACCAAGGTTGCGATCGAGGGCTCGTAGAGTTTCGTCCAGATCGTGCACGAGGAAGCGACGGGCCTCGATGCGAAGCATCTCGCCCTCCTTGACGCCCTCAGGAGCGTCATTTCTCGATTGTCTCGGAATATTGAGTCCATCGGTTGGGATCAGTTCGACCATCATTCCTCCGTCAGCCGACGGGTCGTAAAAGCCGTCGTCCTTCGATAGCCCGAGCCAGATGCGGGAGAAGGGAAAGTTCTCGTCGGCGACTTCTTCCATGAATCGGACGTGTCGTCGCCTGAGCTGGTCAACCACGTCTTCACCGGCAGAAACTGTGAGAACCGTCGAGTGGGTTTTGGCTGCCCGCGAGGTCTGCAATCTGAAACGGGCCACGAGGTGCGGCATCGGATCCGCGACATCGACACCCAGGATCTCGAGCCGGGTGGGAGAGGCCGATACGTCGAAATTGACTCGGGCAAAGATCGTGTGCCACCGGTAGCCTTCCGGCCCCTGCTTCCATATGTCTTTGGGAGGTGGCAAGCCAATGTTGGCGACGAGCTGCGCTGTGACCGCGTCTGGGTCGTCCACGAACATGTCGGCGGCCATCAAGAGGTCGAACACCTGCTCCTCTCGAATGTCGGTCGGACAACGGTTGGATAGCTCCGACCAGGGAAAAAGTATCCCCCTCATCCGAAAACAGTATACCAGTATACTGTTGAACACCTCAGGCGCGAAGGAGAGGATCGGGGTGGATCGACCAGCGGGTCCGCGCTCGGATCGGCACAGGACGAGACCCACCATGGACTTCCACACCATCGCTGACCGGGCTGCCCTTGTGACGGGGGCCTCGAGCGGGATCGGATATGCCATCGCGGATGTGCTCGGTGCCGAGGGCTACGCGCTCACGATGACATCTCGCCGACGCGAGAATCTTCATCCGGCAGTCGAGAATTTGCGGTCCAAGGGCTACAGGATCCGTGAAGTCCTCGCCGACGTCTTGGTCCAGGAAGACATTTCCGGTGCCGTTGCAGAGCACGAGGCATCCTGGGGCCGCCTCGACGTCCTAGTGAACAGCGCCGGCGGCGGAATCATGGGTCTGATCGGACAGCTGACCGATGCCCAGGTGGAGAACCAGTTGAACCTGAATCTGCGCTCGACCATCCTCTTCGTGCAGCGCTGTCTGCCCCTGCTGCAGAAGTCCGCCACTCGTGATTCGCCAGCACTCGTCGTCAATGTGTCGTCGTACGCCGGAAAGGACGACAGCGGCGTCGCGGGCCTGAGCGTGTACGCAGCGGCCAAACGCGGGGTGGTGGGGTTTACGGCATCCTTGAACGCGGAGCTCGCCGCGGCGGGAATACGGGCGACAGTCCTATGTCCTTCGGTTGTGGACATGCCACTTACCGACCACCCCGTCTATCGCGAGCGGATGTCGACGCAGGAGATGATCAAGGCGACAGACCTCTCGGAATGCGTGAGGTTCCTCATCCGTTTGTCCCCTTCGTGTGTCGTCCCAGAGGTGATCTTCCGCAACGTCGGCACGATCAATACCAGGAAGAGATGAGGTTCTGACGCAAAGGTGCCGCGTCACCGACACTACTTGTCAGCCGTAGGTCTCCAGGAGATGTGACAGATAGTCGTCCACGCCGGCACCGAAAGCGCGGAGCTCATCACTTGGTTCGGGCGTCATGAGGATCAAGAACCGCCCTTCTGACGCACCGTCAGCCAGCATCTCGCCCACGGAGGCAGCATCGACTACAGGGAATGAGGGCCCACGCTGTCGCGCCCAACTGCCGTAATAGGTCACCTGTCTTCAATGTTCGTCCGCACACCGGCAGGACACAAGCAGGACACCCCAATGCCATATGGGCGAAGATACAGAGCGAGCGATTCCGTGAGACCGACAACGGCGTACTTCGTCGTCACGTACGGCATACGATCGAAGTTGTATGGAAGCAGTCCCGCGGTCGATGCAGTGTTGATGACATGACCGGAACGCTATGAGAGAAGGAGTGGCAGGAAGACCAAGTTGCTTCGGACGATGCTCAGTAGATTGAGATCGATGCTGCGGTGCCATGCCTCGAGCGGGATGGACTCCACCGGTCCGATGGCGAGGACGCCCACGTTGTTCATGATCAGATCAATTTGGCCGAAGTGATGTGGCGCAGCATCTCGTACGGCCTCAAGGTCTTCGATCCGCGTCACGTCACAATGAACCGCCACAGCCTGATCCCCGATCCCGGCCGCAACCGTGGCCGCACGGTCGTGATCGATGTCCGCAACGACCACTCTTGTCCCGCGCGCAGCTAATGAGATGGCCGCCGCCCGGCCGATACCGCTTCCACCGCCAGTGACGACGGCCACTGCACTTTTCAGGTCAATGCCCATCGTGTACTTCTCCCGACCCCGAGGGTGATCTGATGCAGCCGTTTTACGGTAGACACCTGTTGGAATATGCTATCGAATATATGATCGAAGGTTCGGCGAGCGGCATGTTCGTCCGCGGAACTTGGGGTGGTAACCGGTGCAAGAAATCGGGTTCAAAGCACGATGGTGCGCCACGAAGATGCGAGCCGCTCCACGTGAGGTTGGAGTATGAGCTGGGCCGATACCGTCGGCCCAGGTTTGCCCTTCGGGATCGAGAATTTGCCCTATGGCGTTTTCGTTCCGGATGGGGAATCGAGATCCCGAATCGGCGTGAGGATCGGCGATTTCGTTCTCGATATTGGCGAGATGGCACGCCGCTCGGAATTGCCACAGGGCACCCTGCTGCGGGGAGGCACGCTCAATCCCCTCATGGCAGCGGGTCCCACAACATGGTCAAGCGTACGGGACGCCCTGACGTCATGGGTGCTCGATGAGGATTGCGAAGAGCTCTGCCGGGACAGTGCGCATGCGATCGAGTCGGTCGAAATGCAGATGCCGTTCTCGCCGGCGGACTATGTGGACTTTCTCTCTTCCGAGCAACATGCCATGAACGGGGGCAGAATAATGCGCCCGAACGCATCTGCATTGCCTCCGAGTTGGTATCACATGCCAATCGGCTATCACGGCAGAGCGGGTTCGATCGTGGTGTCGGATACTCCGCTCATTCGACCACGCGGTCAACGACTTCGTCCGGGAGAGCAGATTCCAACATTTGGTCCCACCCACGAACTGGATTTCGAAGCGGAGGTCGGCTTCGTCGTAGGCATCGGAAGCGATGGGCCTGTGAAACTTGCTGACTGGCGTGAGCACGTCTTCGGTGTGTTCTTGCTCAATGACTGGTCAGCTCGAGACGTCCAATCGTTCGAAGCGGCTCCGCTCGGACCTTTTCTCGGCAAGTCGTTCATGACCTCCATTTCGCCATGGGTGGTGCAGATCGCTGCATTGGAGAGATCCCGAGTGTCCTTGCCGATACGTCGAGAGGCACTGGCTCCCTACCTCGATGACACCGGCCAGGAGTGGGGCCTCGATATCGCACTCGTCGTATCGCTCAATGGAGAAGTGATCTCAAGGCCCCCCTTCCGAACGATGTATTGGAGTGTTGCTCAACAACTTGCCCATCTGACGGCCAACGGAGGATCACTGCGATGTGGCGACGTCTTCGCATCGGGAACCGTCAGCGGTACGCACAGGGATCAGTGGGGGTCTCTATTGGAAATTTCTTGGCGCGGTGCTGACCCGATTCAGCTTCGAGATGGTTCGACCCGGTCGTTCCTTGAGGACGGAGATACCGTCACCATCGGGGCGATTGCTATCGGATCCGACGGAGTCGAAATCGGGTTTGGTGAAGTGAGGGGAGTCGTCGGCCCGGCCCTCAGCCATGGCGCGTAGGCTTTGATGCCGACATGACCGATTGGATTCTTGCCGATCTTTGGGAAACGATTGCCGATGTTCAGCCCGAAGCACCTGCGATCGTCAGTGGCGAGACCCGGCGTTCCTGGAAGGACTTCGACCGGAGAGCAGACTCTCTCGGCTCGGCACTGCTGGGGACAGGCTGCGCCCACCAGTCGAAGATCGCGCTGTATCTCTACAACATTGCCGAATATCTGGAGACCGTCTACGCATGCCTGAAAGTGGGGATGGTCCCGGTCAACACGAACTACCGCTATGCGGGACCGGAGCTCGTGTACCTATGGGACAATGCGGATGCGGAGGTCGTCGTTTTTGACCACCGATTCTCGGAGCAGGTCGAAATGATTCGACAGGCTGCGGACTCGGTTCGACTCTGGGTGTGGGTCGGTCCATCGGATACCCCGTGCCCTGCTTGGGCCTCGCGATACGAGCAACTCGCTTCGCGAAACGTGGAGAAGCGAACCCGAGGTCCATGGGGGCGAAGTGGAGATGACCTGCTCTTTATCTACACGGGAGGTACCACCGGAAGTCCTAAGGGCGTGATGTGGAGGCAGGACGATTTGTTCTGTGTCCTCAATCGAACTGCCGAGTTGCGCTATGACGAACAGGCGACGATGGAGGAGGTCCGGGACGTATTGTCGTCGGAGCGACGACATCCTCCACCTCGACTTTTGCCAGCTCCGCCACTGATGCATGGAACGGGGTTGTTCACGGCGATATCGGTCCTGAGCAGCGCCGGCTCCATTGTGCTGCTTCCCGATGCTCATCTGGATATCGAAAGACTTCTTGACGTCATGGAAGCGGAGAAAGTCACCGAGATCGCGATCGTGGGTGACGCTTTTGGAAGGCCACTGCTAGCGGCGCTCGACTCGGAGCCGCAGCGCTGGCGGTTGTCGAGCTTGTGGCTGATGATCAGCTCCGGCGTGATGTGGTCTGCGGAGGTCAAAGCCGGTTTGCTTCGCCACCTTCCGGGACTCACGATGGTGGATACCCTCGGTTCATCCGAGTCAGCCGGTATCGCTCGCTCTTACTCCAAAAAGGGGCAGGACGTGTCGACCGCCAGCTTTTTGCTCGGGCCCAGCACACGGGTCATTGACGAGCACGGGCAAGATGTGGATCCCGGATCAAACGAGCCTGGCATGTTGATCGTGCGTGGGCGAGGTCCCATCGGCTACTACAAGGACCCCGAAAAATCAGCGACGGTGTTTCGCGAGATCGACGGTGAGCGGTGGACCGTCGTCGGTGACCTCGCTCTTGTTACAGCAGAGGGAGAAGTCCAACTCGTGGGGCGTGGATCCCTTTGCATCAATACGGGAGGAGAAAAGGTCTTCCCTGAAGAGGTCGAGGAAGTCTTAAAACAACACCCGGACGTGATCGATGCGGCCGTGTTGGGCATCCCCGATGAACGGTTCGGTGAATCAATCGCGGCGGTTATCGCGAGGCATCCAGGTTCAACGAACCCTGACGAAAAGGAGCTGGCATCGCTGGTCCGGGGACAGTTGGCGGCCTACAAGGTTCCTCGACGGATCGTCTTCGTCGAGAGCCTTGGGAGGACTCCGAGTGGAAAGTTGGATTACGCCACCCTGAAGGGTTACCTGTAGCGGCTCTCTCCGGTCTGACTTTGGAGGCGTGAGCCGAATTGTCAGACGCTCAGACGCTCAGACGTTCCAACGTGCGGGCGGCCAGGTGAGCACCCAGCAGTTTGCCGGCGACCAAAACGTGATGTTCTGCGATCCGACGGGCGGCTGCACCGTCTCGGCCTGCGATTGCTCTCACCAGCGCTGCGTGCTCCCGATCCATTCGCCGGGCGTTTTCCTGGAACAGTTCGACGCAGCTTGCCGGGACAAGTCGAGACGCCAATCGAAGATGCAACAGCAGCTATGGCGATCGGCACGCCAGATTGAGCGTCCGGTGAAACTGGAAGTTCGAAGCGACGATATCGTCCTTGCGGCGATTCGGATTCGCGAGACGAGTCAACTCCGCCAGCTCCCTTTTGGTCATCCGCGCGGTCGCCAACTCTGCAGCCTGGCCAGTGAGGGCCGCGAAGAGAGCGACATTGTCGACTACATCCTGGGGAGGCATGCCCAAGACGACCATGTGTTGGCCGGGGATGATCCCGACGAATCCTTCCGTGGACAGCTGAGAAATTGCCTCTTGAATCGTGGCGCTATCGACTCGGAACTCGGAGGAGAGCTGGTCGGCCTCCAATCGGTCACCAGGCTGAAGGTGTCCGATCAGGATGCGCTCGCGCAACGCGGTTTCCTCCCGACTCACCGCGTGGTCAACGAGTGGCTTGGTATCCGTCACGATGCGCCGCCGAGAGGCAACATCGCGGCTGCCCGCTTGATGTTCTCTACCGCATGCCTGCCCTTCTTCCAGGGACGAATGATGAGACGGTCTGCCCCGGCTTCGGCGTAGTCTCGGATCAGGTCGCCTGAGAGCCGCTCGAGAACGCCCATGTCGTCCACATCGAGGTCAGTTTCCGTTTGCCAGAGCAAGACGGAAATTTCAAGCTTCGAACCACCACGCTCGCTTCGGAGCGTGCCCAGCTGGGCGACGATGTCGTGGAGTTCCGTCGGCGTCAATTCAACGCCGATCCAGCCATCACCACGTGCTGCAGCTCGGCGTAAGGCCACTGGAGAGTGTCCGCCGAAAATGTATGGGGGTTTCGCCGCGTTGGGCTTTGGCTCAAACTTCGATGCCGGCAGATGAAAAAACTTGCCCTCGTACGAAGCGACTTCGTCACGCCAGAGTCGCTCCATGACGTCCAGCGTTTCCTCGAGTCGGACGCCTCTCCCGCGGAAATCGGGTCCCACGATTGCGAATTCCTCACGGAGCCATCCTGTGCCAATCCCCAAAAGAAATCGATCGGGGGCTAAGTGATCGAGTGTCAAGATGGATCGCGCCAAGTGGTAGGGATCGTGTAATGGAAGCACAGATACGCCGATCCCGAATTTGATCGTCGACGTTATGGCCGCCAAATGGCCGAAGACGACGTATGGATCAAAAAAAGGAATCCCGGGATGAAATTGCTGATCGGGCGGCACTCCCGGCTTCTGATGCGGATAGGAGCTGTCATACTCAACTGGAGCAATGAGGTGCTCGCCCATCCAGATGGATTCGAAACCTAGGTGTTCGGCCTCGATCGTTACCTGGCGGATCTGCTCCATCCGAAGCGGAAACGTGAACAAGCCAAACTTCATGGGTCCCGCAATTCCTTCAACATGACGTAACTGAGGTCCTCGGTTGAGCGAAGGCTACGAACGAATCCCTCCATCGACCATTGACGATCAACCGGGTCGACCCGGCTCCAGTCGTAGGCGATAGTGCGTTGAGCGATCTTCCAGAGACCGTTCCGCCGCTCCATTCGATCGAGAAAGCGAAGACCCACCCAGTGATCAGCCAGGCCGGCTTCGCCTGACGGCATTCGGTGAAAGGCCAGACAGGCTGCGTCGCTCACAGCGACATCGCCGTTGATCTCAATAAGAACATTCGTGACGAAGTGTTGAGTGCAAACCATCGTGGCAAGGCTGTCGAACGCATACGAAAGGAACGATGAGGCGTCACCTGCATACATGCCATGGTTGTCAGTGGCATCTTCGTGGTAACAACTTCGTGCCAGGTCAAGGTCACATCGGTCCGTGGCGCGGCAATAACGCAGTACAACCTCGTGGATCTCCTGCCGATCCCTCAATTCGCGCAGAAGTGCCGCGGTCTCAGTCTTGGTTTCGGACATCATTCGCTCGCTGGTCCGGAGAAATGCGGGGCCCGCTTTTCCCGATGGGCCGCGAGGCCTTCAGCGGCGTCGGGTCCCACAAACCCGTAAAACTCGAGAGCGAGCGAGGCATCGAGGACAGGGGCAAACATCCGGTACCAATGATTCAAGGAGTGTTTGGTCCAACGGATGGCGCTTTGCGCACCGCCCGCAAGGGTTGTCGCAACCTGAAGGGCCTTCTCTCGCACCTCGTCGTCTGCCACGCAGAGGGATACCAAACCCATCGCTTCTGCATCTTTACCAGTGAGGGTTTCGCCGGTCAGAAGGTAGTATTTTGCTTTGGCCATTCCGCACAGAAGAGGCCAGCACAGCGCGGCGTGATCACCGGCCGTGACGCCGAGTCGGGTATGCCCGTCGATGATGCGGGTGCTCTCGCCGACAACGGATACGTCTGCCAACAGGCCGGCCACGAGCCCGGCGCCCGCAGCTGGTCCACACATTGCCGAGACAATTGGTTTCGAGCAGTTAACGATGTTCCAAACAAGGTCACGCGCCTCTCGCAGCACACACGTCCGCGTGGCGTAGTCGTTGGACAATTCCTCAATGAGGTCGAACGAGCCGCCGGCCGAGAAGGCGTCACCGGCGCCGGAAATCAGGGCGACCCTGACGTCAGGATCCCGGTCGATAGTCAGCCAAACGTCGGCCAACTGCCGGTGCATCGAGACGTCGACGGCGTTCAATTTCGGGGCGTCCAAGACCACCCCGAGCACTCCCGTTGAGGGGCGTTCGAAGGAGAGGTGGTCGTACTCGCGGTAGGGGTCTGTCATGGTGGCTCGCTTCATCGAACGGAAACAGAAGGTATATAATATCGACTCGGTGACAAGAAGGTCGAGGTCGGCAGGTGGAAACGTGATCCACAGGGCAGGAGGTGGCGCGCCGACGGGCGGACCGGAACGGAGAGGGATCTCCCAGATTGGGCCCGATGAGCGCACAGCGGTGACGAAGTGGCGCTCGTCATGAGTCAGACGGGAGGCGACGTCGTCGAGCATATTCACCGACGTGAGGGCAGCTACTTCGAGGACTTCGCTCTCGGTGACGTGTTCCAGCATCCACTTGGCCGGACCGTTCTCGACTCGGACAACGTCTGGTTCACCTTGTTGACCATGAATACGAACGAACTTCATTTCAATGCGGATGCGGCGGCGCGTTCTGAGCATGGACGCATGATCGTCAACTCGGGACTGACCGTAGCTCTGGTACTCGGTATGTCCGTCTCAGATATCAGTCAGAACGCGATCGCGAACCTTGGCTGGGACGACATACGTCTCACCGCTCCGGTTTTCGTAGGAGATACGCTCTACGCGGAGAGTATTGTGACAGAGCTTCGAGAGTCTGCGTCGAGGCCACATGCCGGAATTGTCACCTGCTTCACCCGGGGGTTGAACCAGGATGGAGTCGAGGTACTCAGTTATCGGCGCTCGGTTCTGGTGAGTAAGCGGAGCGCAGGTGCGGCTGTTCGCCGATTCCCTCGGGCGGAGGTGACGATGCAGGAGCGAATCGAAGCCAATCAGTGAAGATGGGCGGAGCCGCCCGTGCCAGTATTTGAAAGGTCAGAGCACACTTCGACCTTCACCGCTAAGGCAGTATTACGCGAACGCGGCGATAATTCCAGAACGGAGAGGTGCGCGATTGCGACCGCTTGTTGCTTCAATCGGCTCGAGCGTCGATGTCCGCTCAGAGCAGTTCGTTCGTAACCGCGACGATTTGTTGGAACAGCTCGTGGAAATCGAGCGGTTACATGACGAGGTTGCGGAAGGCGGAGGCCCTCAGGCAATGGAGCGGCTTCGTAGCCGCGGCAAGCTGCCAATTCGAGAGCGCATTGCCAACGTGCTCGATCCTGACAGCCCCTTCCTCGAGATCAGCGGACTCGCTGGCTACGGATCGGACTACAAGATCGGTGGAGGCTTGGTTGTCGGTATCGGCGTGATCACCGGGGTCGAATGCGTGATTATGGGTAACGACCCATCTGTGCTGGGCGGTGCGCTCACGCCTTACGCTCAGAAGAAGTGGGCTCGAGCGATTCAAATCGCACGGGACAACCGAATCCCCTATATCAGTTTCGTCGAATCAGCGGGCGCGGATCTTCGGGTCGATCGAAGAGAGGGGGGAGAGGGAGGGGCTCGCACCACCCATTTCGCAGAAACCGGCCGCCAGTTCTACGAAATGATCGAGTTGTCGAAGCTGGGGATACCGACGGTCTGCGTGGTCTTCGGTTCCTCGACCGCGGGTGGTGCCTATCAGCCCGGGCTCTCGGAGATCGTGATCGCGGTGAAGGAGCAGTCAAAGATCTTTCTTGCTGGGCCGCCGCTGGTACGGATGGCGACCGGCGAGGTCAGTGAAGACGAGGAGCTTGGAGGCGCCCGATTGCACGCCGAAGTGTCGGGCCTTGCGGACTATTTCGCCGAAGATGAGATGGACGCCATCCGCATGTGTCGTGAAGTCATTTCGCATCTAAACTGGCGCAAGAGCGGAGACCAACCAGCCGAGCAGTTCGAAGATCCAGTGTACGACAAGGAGGAACTGCTTGGTCTTGTGAGCCGAGACCTGCGCCAGCCGCTGGACATCCGGGACGTCATCGCCCGCGTCGTGGATGGAAGCCGATTCGAAGAGTTCAAGACCCGCTATGGATCGACGATCGTCTGTGGATGGGCACACGTGCATGGATATCCGGTTGGAGTTCTCGGAAACAATGGCGTGATCTACCCCGAAGCTGCGGAGAAGGCCACGCATTTCATCCAACTCTGCAATGCCACGGACACTCCGCTCGTGTTCTTGCAAAACATCACCGGATATATGGTCGGAAGGGACTACGAAGCAGCCGGGATCATCAAGAAGGGATCACAGATGATCAACGCGGTGGCAAACTCGACCGTGCCGCATCTCACGATCATCGTGGGCTCTTCCTACGGAGCGGGCACTTACGGCATGTCTGGCCGCGCGTTTGGGAATCGCTTCACCTTCCTTTGGCCCACTGCGAAGGTGGCTGTGATGGGTCCGAAGCAGATCGCGGGAGTGATGTCCCAGGTACGACGAACTCAGGCCGCCCGTAAGGGCACACAGTTCGACGAAGAGGAAGACGCCAAGGTCGTCGCACGCGTGGAGGAGATGCAGGAGAAGGGCTCGTTGGCGCTTGCGGCCACTGGCGCAATCAGCGATGACGGCATCATCGATCCACGGGATACAAGGACTGTGCTCGGCTTCTGCCTCTCGGTCGTTCGGAACCGACCCATCGAAGGCGCGCACGGATATGGAGTGTTCCGGCTATGAGGCCACTGACATCGCTGCTGGTCGCGAACAGGGGCGAAATCGCCCGCCGGATTTTCCGGACCGCTCGCTCCATGGGGTTGCGTTGTATTGCCGTGTACGTCGAGGCAGATTCGTATGAACCTTTCGTGCGAGAGGCGGATAAGGCCTTCCTGTTGGCGGGGGGAACGTACTTGGGCGGAGACGCCATCCTGGAAATAGCGCTGGCCGCAGGGGCGGACGCCATACATCCGGGATACGGATTTCTGAGCGAGAATGCTCAATTTGCAGCAGCTGTCATCGAGGCCGGGCTCGCGTGGGTCGGACCTTCTCCTGTCGCCATCGAGTCCATGGGAGACAAGATCGCGGCGAAGCGGGTCGCCGTCGAGGCAGGCCTACCGACACTGCCCTCGTCGGAGGATCCGACCGATGACGCCAGGGTCGGCTATCCGCTCCTGGTCAAAGCGGCAGCCGGCGGGGGCGGTAAGGGCATGCGAGTTGTGTGGTCCCCGACCGAACTTCCGGAGGCGGTCGCCGCAGCGCAACGCGAAGCCCAGAGCGGTTTCGGTGATGACCGGGTCTTTTTGGAACGCTACGTTGCTCGTTCACGCCATGTCGAAATCCAGATTCTGGGCGATAACCATGGTGCCCTGGTGCATCTAGGTGAGCGTGAGTGCTCCATTCAACGACGCCACCAGAAGATCGTCGAGGAATCACCGTCGCCGATCGTGGACGCACAGATGCGTACGGCAATGGGGGAGGCGGCACTCCGTTTGGCCAAGGCCATTGACTACCAGTCGGCTGGGACGGTCGAGTTCTTGGTTGACGAGGATACCCACGAATTTTACTTCCTCGAAGTGAACACCCGAATCCAGGTTGAGCATCCGGTCACCGAGGAAGTCACAGGAGTCGACCTGGTCCGTGAACAATTGAGGGTGGCAGCGGGTGCTCCGCTCGATTTCAGTCAAGAGGACATCAGCTTCCGCGGTCACGCGATCGAGGCCCGACTCTATGCAGAAGACTCTGCTGCCGGATTCCTGCCCGCCGCGGGGGACCTCGCGGCGTTCTACCCCTCCGCCGATCCCGCGGTGCGCTGGGATTCCGGGGTGGACGCTGGTTCCACCATTGGTGTCGAGTTCGACCCGATGATGGCCAAGGTGATTGCTCACGCCCCGACACGTCACGAGGCTGCGGGAAGGTTGGCGCTTGCACTCGAGCGACTTCATCTGGCCGGAGTGACAACAAATAGAGCGTTCCTGGTGAACACCTTGCGTGATCCGGCGTTTCTGGCGGGCGACACAACGACCGATTTCATCGAGCGTGTTGCACCCTCGACGGAAGTCGTTCTCGAAGAAGGAGCGCTCAAGAGAGCGCTGATTGCTGCGGCCTTGTGGCTCCAGGGGAACAACCGGGCCGATGCGCCAGTGCTCGGCAAATTGCCAAGCGGCTGGCGAAACGGACGGATGCCGGCACAACGGGTCGAGTTCGTGACTGGTGAGCACCGGACCGAAGTCCAGTACCAGTCGACGCCGAGCGGGTTCCAGACGTGGGTCGGAGGCGGTGGCCCTCAGACTGCTCGAATTCTTCATTGGACTCGGGAAGTAATCGACGTCGAGGTGGAGGGGCATCGGACGGTGCACCGCGTGACGCGCGTCGCCAATTCGCTCTTTGTGCAGGTACCCAGAGGAACGCTCGAGTTCGGTGTCGTCTCTCGCTTCGTGTTGCCGGGAGCGGAACAGGCAGTCGGAGCAATTCTCGCCCCGATGCCTGGGGTCGTCGTTGATGTGCGGGTTGCCCCGGGTGACACCGTCTCCGCCGGGGATCTACTCGTTATTCTCGAGGCGATGAAGATGGAGCATCATCTGAAAGCACCCTCGGCGTGCACAGTCGTCGAGGTGCGTGTCGAGGCGGGCGAGCACGTCCAAAACGGTACGACGCTCCTGGTGCTCGACGAAGAGAGCCCGGAGTAGACCTGCAGTGAAACAGCCGGTGAGGATCGCGAATTGTTCCGGTTTCTATGGAGATCGGATATCCGCCGCAAAGGAAATGGTGGAGGGCGGACCCATGGACGTACTCACGGGAGATTGGTTGGCGGAGCTCACTATGCTGATCTTGGGCCGTTCGCAAGCCAAGCGGCCCGGCGGAGGCTATGCCCGCACGTTCGTCACTCAGATGGAACAGGTCATGGGAACGTGCCTCGATCGGGGGATCAAGGTTGTCGCAAATGCAGGCGGACTTAACCCGGTCGGGTGTGCGGAAGCGATCGAAACCGTGGCAGAGAAGCTCGGGCTGTCACCGAAGATTGGATACGTAACGGGCGACAACATCCTTTCCCGGCTCGGCGAACTGGTCGCGGCCGGTGAACTGACACACTTCGAGACCGGCGAGGCAATTCAAGAGATTTCGGACGTCATCACTGCGAATGTCTACCTCGGCTGTTGGGGCATCGTCGAAGCCTTGAGTGGCGGTGCTGACATTGTGGTGACGGGGCGGACGACAGATGCGGCGATCGTCTGTGGACCGGCTGCGTGGTACCACGGTTGGAATCGGGACGACTGGGATGCCCTCGCGGGAGCTGTGGCCGCGGGCCACGTGATCGAGTGTGGAACTCAGGCGACGGGCGGCAACTATTCGTTCTTCACCGAGATTTCCGGCATGGAGCGGACGGGATTTCCTTGGGCGGAGATAGCAGCCGACGGTTCGTCGGTCATCGGCAAACACGACGGAACGGGCGGCGAGGTGTGCATCGGCACCGTGACTTCCCAGCTTCTCTACGAAATAGGCGGACCGCGTTACTTCGGGCCGGATGTGACGACCAGATTCGACACCGTTCAACTCGAGCAGATCGCCCCCGATCGCGTGAGGATAAGTGGAACTCGAGGCGAGCCGCCACCGCGTACCTTGAAGGTTGCGATCAATGAAATCGGTGGCTATCGCAACGAAATGGCCGTGGCGTTGACCGGCCTCGATATCGAAGCAAAGGCAGCGCTGGTGGAGAAGGCATTTTGGGTGGGATGCCCATTCGCTCCAGAGGATTTCGCGAGTGTGACGTCCCGGCTTACTCGTACTGACAAGAAGGATCCGGGGACGAACGAAGAAGCGATAGCTGAGTGGCGCATCGTTCTAAAGGATCCGGATGAGCGAAAGGTTGGTCGCGCCGTCTCCAACGTCGTGACAGAGCTGGGACTGGCAACGATTCCGGGCTTCTTCCTGTTGAGCGGCGGTCCCCGAGAGGCACGGTCGTACGGAGTGTTCAAGCCGGCTCTCGTTCCGGCAAGTGTCGTTCCCCAGTACGTCGTCGTCGACCGCGGCCAGGGAACTGTTGTCGAGTCAGTCGCACCGCCGGGCGACGTAACGATCGAACTGGAGCCAGAGGCCGAGGTCACGCTTCCGGGCGGTCCGCTCACGCGACTGCCCCTCGGATCGGTGGTGGCCACCCGGTCTGGCGACAAGGGAGGCACCGCGAACCTCGGTGTCTTTGTACGAAGTGATGCAGCCTGGGCCTGGCTCGACGAGTTCCTCACCATTTCCAAACTCCAGGAGCTCTTGCCCGAAACCGCCGAATTCAAAGTGGATCGCTTTCGCTTCCCAGCGCTCCGTTCACTGAATTTCGTCGTGTACGGGCTGCTGGAAGAGGGTGTCGCAGCATCGACACGGCTCGATGGACAGGCGAAGAGTTTGGGTGAATGGTTGCGAGCTCGCGAGGTGGAGATGCCGGAAGCACTGGTCGGCGCGCGAGGCGATGCACGGGACGTGGGATGACGACCGCGACCAGTATCGGTAAGGGTGCGACGCCATGGGCCTAGAGGGCCTCGCCAGCGATCTGGAAGCCGAGCAGATGGCGCTCGATGAGTTGGTCGGAGACCTCCATGACGAGACGTGGGGACTGCCCACCCCGAGCCCCAGGTGGACGGTCGGTGATCAAATCGGGCATCTCGCCTACTTCGATGGGACGGCCGCTGTCGCGATTTCGGACCCTGTTGCCTTCAAAGTGTCAGTGACGGAACTGCGACAAGCCCCTGATCTCGATGCGTTCACCCTTGGTAGAGAACGGACGACTGGGGAACGATTGAAGATATGGCGCGAGAACCGCCATCGATTGTCCGAGGCAATGGCGATGCTCGACGAGTCTGCTCGCGTGCCGTGGTACGGACCCGATATGGGCGCGAAGTCCTTCGTCACGGCGCGCCTGATGGAATACTGGGCCCACGGACAGGACATTCGTGATGCGCTTGGTGCCGAGCCCTCGGCCGGCGCCGGGCTCACTCATATCGCACGCCTGGGTTTTATGACTCGGGGGTGGTCGTATGTCAACCGAGGCCTTGAGGTCCCGGAAACGCCGGTGCGCATTGAGCTCACCGCCCCGAATGGCGACGTCTGGGACTTTGGTCCGAACGACGCGGATGAATTTGTGACGGGGACAGCGATCGATTTCTGTCTCGTGGTCACGCAACGTCGCACCATCGACGAGACGGGCCTCGTGGTCAAAGGTGAAGAGGCGCGGGATTGGATGGAGAAAGCGCAGGCCTTTGCCGGTCCGCCGACGACGAGAAAGGAATCAAAGGACGTTGACTGAACTCGTCAGGAGTGACTTGTTCGAGGGCGTGCTGACAATTACCCTCAGCGACGAGGAGCGTCGAAACGCGCTGAGCTCTGATCTCGTCCATGACCTTGTCTCCGCGTGTGACGAAGCAGACGTGGATCCCTCGGTGAGGGTGGTCGTTGTGACGAATACGGGATCGACCTTTTGCGCAGGAGCGAATCTCGCCGAACGGTCGACCTCGAAAGGGCGGTCCGCTGCTGTAGTCGATCCGGAGGAGCTCTTCGGCCGATTCGCGCGCTCACCAAAGCCCTATGTCGGCCGGGTTGCCGGTCACTGCGTCGCCGGTGGGATGGGGCTCGCTGCGTCGATGGATATTGCTATCGCCGTCGACTGGGCCAAGTTCGGCTTCACCGAAGTTCGCATAGGCGTCGCGCCAGCTGTCATTTCCGTGGTGTGCTTGCCGAAACTGCGGCCAGCTGATGCCAGAGAGACCTTTTTGAGAGGTGACCGCTTCAACGCTGAACGTGCCGCTGCAATGGGGCTCATAAATGCGGCGGTACCTGAGGATTCACTTGACAGTGAAGTTGATAGCGTCGTACGTGACCTTCTTGCGGGAAGTCCAGCGGCGATCGCGGCCAGCAAGCGACTGCTCCAGGAAGTTCCACGCATGACGCGCTCGGAAGCATTCGTCTGGGCGTCGGCGCTGTCGGCCGAACTTTTTGCGAGCGAGGAGGCAAAGGCGGGGATGGCCGCGTTTCTCCAGAAGCGTCCTGCCCCCTGGGTGCAGGTCCGCTCCTGATCCCGACAACGGGGGAGCTCACTCGTATGGAGGAGGCTCCGTGGTTTCCAACCTCATGGTGTAGACGAACCGATTCCCTGGGTGGAGGCTGACCGAGACCTGGAATGGACCCACTCCGTCGGCCGAGAATCGGCGGACGATTTCAAGTGCGGCCGATCCCTGCTTGTCGGCGAGGATCTTCGAGAATTCGGCGGTAAGGCTCGTCGCCGCAATCGTCTGGTCGAACGAACTCAAGCTGAGGCCGTGTGTCTCGAGGATGCGAGAAAACACGGCCCCAGAGATCGGTCCATCGAGGGGCGCCAGGACGCCTGCGAATCGTTCCTTCAGGTAGATCGTGACCGCAGCAATGGGCGGATCAGCTGGTTCAGCCCACCTGAGACCCGATGAGCTCAACCACCGTTCGTTCTCCTTCAATCCCAATCGTCGTAACGTTGTAGGAGGAACGACCTGGTTCCGGCTGTCCAGCTCCAAGACGGTCGTGCCGACGTACCGCAGCAACTCGTCTTCTGACGCGAGCGTCATTGAATAGCGGTATCGAGGAGCAGCGGCGACAACCCGGCTCGCCGCCCCCCGTTGTTTGGTGATGAGCCCCCGGTCTTTGAGCACCCGGAGTGCCTCTCGCGCTGTCGACCGGCTCACCCCGTAGGTGGCGGAGATCTGCCCTTCGGTGGGCATCTCCTCGCCGATCGAAGGGCGACCCGAAGAGATCGCCGACATCAGGTCAGCTGCGATCTGCCGGTATTGGGGAATTTTGCTGCCAGCCAAGCCACCACCGCTCTTCGAGGACCAATGATCCGATGGACTGGCCTTTCTTACTCCAAGTATCGACGGCGGCCCGAAAGACATCAAACTGCGAGCCTGATGGTTCCGTATATCAAATATGAACTACCACCTCGATCCGCACCACCCGACACCGGAGGATCGGTTCGATAGGGCTCGAGCGGGAGCCTGAATCCGGCCGCTCAGAGCCAATTGACGGTAGACCCGTATTCCTTGGGGTGGTTGAGTTGCCAATAGCGAGCCGCATCGGTGAGGTGATCGCGCATTGCGTCAGCGGCCTTGTCCGGTGATCTTTCATGCAGTGCTTCGATGACACGCAAGTGTGCGTCGACCACCGTCTTGCGACGCGCTCCGTCGCGGTGGAGTTGCGAGAGCGCGCCATCAGCGATGGTCTTCAGTGATTCGGAGAAGATCTGAAGTGGCATTGAGCGCGCAGATTCAGCCACCAGCATATGAAACCTTGTGTTCGCCTCGAGGTATTGATCTGAATTGCAGTCTGGCGAGCGCATGATGTCGACCGTGGCCATCATGTGTTTCAGTTGTTCCGCGTTGACATGTGTCACGGCAAGTCGTGCCAGTTCGGGTTCGATCGCCCGTCTAGCCACCAAGAGGTCTGAGACGTCCACCCGACGCAGCCGGAGGACGGCCGAAAGGCCCTCGGCGAGTGCTTCCGATCGGGGATAGCGAACGATCGGACCACCGTCACGCCCGGCACGAATGGTCAATATGCCCCAACTCTCGAGCAATCGAAGGGCTTCGCGCATCGTGCCTCGGCTGATCCCGAAGGCCTCTCCCATTTCGCGCTCGTTCGGTAGCCGAGCACCTTCGGGAAGCTCGTGTTCGACAATGAGGTCCACGATCTCACGAGCGACCCGGTCGGCTATCTTGAGCGCTCTCTGATCACCGCGGCGGGCCAAAATTGGCTCTAGGACAAAGGACGTCATTTCAGTTGGTAATCCCGAGCACTGGTGCCAGGGCAGATTGCATGGTTCGCTCCATGAGCTCAAGACGTTGAGCTGCGTAACAGTCGACCAGGAAGGGCTCCGGTCGGTTTGCCATCGGCATATGTCTCCACACCGCTGACGAACGTGTGACGATAGCCGTCCGCAGTTTGCACAAATCGTCGCCCACCCGCGGGAAGGTCGTGAACCATGACCGGCCGTCGAGCCTGCAGGTTGGCCATGTCGATGACATTGATGTCAGCCCGTTTGCCGGGCTCGAGTACGCCTCGATCCGTGAGATCCATCAGTCGGGCCGTATCATGAGTCTGCATTCGCACGAGCTGAGCCAGAGGGATCGTTCCGCTTTCCCGATCCCTGCCCCAGTGAGTCAACAGTGTTGTCGGAAAGCTCCCATCGGCAATCAGTCCGACGTGTGCTCCAGCATCACTCAACCCGATGACCGTGTCGGGATGCAACAGCATCTCGCGGATTACTTCGAGATCACCGGGTACGGCGTTGCTGATATAGGCGTACAGCAGGTTCTGGCCCTTGTCGCCCGCCAGGATTTCATAAATGAGCTCATAGGGCTCCTTGCCGAGCGCCGCCGCTCGTGCGGCGATGCTCTCGGACGGTCCAGGTTCGTAGTTGGGCGGATCGGTGAGCTCGAAGATCCTGTCGTAGGCGTAAATCAGTCGTCCAACGGTCCGGCCGGACTCGTGCAGATCTCGTTGGGCCGCAAGAACCTTTTCCTTGAAGCTTTCGTCGCGCATCGCCGCGAGTCGAGACTCAACACTCTGATCGCTGAGTGCGGTGAACACCGGATTCCGCGAGAAGGTATTCAGACTGGTGTCGAGACCCATGACGAGCCCAATACCACGGACTGGAACTTGGGCAGTCATGGATATTCCCTCGGAGGTGGCTGCCGAAAGCATGTCCAGCACCTCACGGTAGACAGTCGGCCTTTCCGCGTCTTGGACCAGGGCGAAACTGACCGGACGAGAAGACGAAATCGCCAAGTCCCGTAGCAGGTTGAATTCGGCCTCGGGATAGAAGAAGTCCGTAACCATCTGCAGAACACCCTTTCCAGCTGCTCCCACCGCGCGCGCAATGGACTTCAGTTCCTGGTCTTCCGCAGTCAGCGTCGGAATATGTTCGCCGGCAACCGTACGGTGGTTGATTGTGCGAGAGGTCGAGAACCCCATTGCTCCATCGACGATCGCCTGGCGGACAATCTCCGACATCTCGGCGATCTCTTCGTCGGTCGCCGGCACGTTCACCCGAGCTCGTTCCCCCATGACATAAATCCTGACTGGCGAGTGAGGTACATACACACCGATGTCGATGTCGCGAGGCACCTGATCGAGGTATTGGAGATACTCGGCGAAGGTCTCCCACTCCCAAGGGACGCCCTCATGTAGGACCGTGCCAGGAATATCCTCGACGCCTTCCATGAAGTCGATCAACCTCTCGTGATCCTGTGTCCGAACCGGTGCGAAGCCGACGCCGCAGTTTCCGGATATGACCGTTGTGACTCCGTTGGCGGCGGATGGGGTCAGTTGAGAATCCCAAGTCGCTTGCCCGTCGAAGTGCGTGTGAACGTCAACGAATCCAGGCGTGATCGTGAGTCCTTCGGCGTCAATCACGTTGTCGGCATCAATCGGATCGGGTCCGACATGGGTGATGAGACCGTCACGCACCGCGACACTTCCCACGAATGGCTCACGACCGGAGCCGTCGATGATCGTGCCATTCCTAATGACGAAACTCTGGCCGGGACGAGAATCCATTCGGCATCTCACTCTCTCTTTGCGGACGGTTGGTAAGTGGGCTCAGGGAAGGGAACCAACGACGGAAGTACTCGAGCGTTCCGCAACACCACGTGGCTGCTGCCTGATCGGGGCGCACGTTCTCACGCAGCAATGGGACGGGCTCCCAACTTCGCCCGAGACATCAGGTCGACTCAGAAACAGTCGTGAGCGATGTGGAACCGCGACCACATAAACAGTATACTAGCATACTAGTAGTAGGTTTAGTAGAGGAATCGAATCGCAACCCAGGAACAATCACGTTGGACCTGGCCGCTTGCTTCTTGTCGCCGCACAGCCCACCGGTCGGCGGAGGGAAGTGGGGGGCTCATGCGTGGGTGTTTGATACCGATCGACGGAGGAACAGATCTTGGCTACTGAACGGATCCCACGAATCATCTCGGTCGATGATCACGTCCTCGAACCACCGGACCTGTGGTCGGCGAGACTGCCGGCCTCAATGCGAGACGAGGGACCACGCGTCCAGCGTGAGCGAGTTCGCGTCAATGAAGAACAGGTCGGTGGTCAACTGGCTTTCCGTTGGGAGCGTGATCCCGATGGTCAATGGGCAGATCTCTGGTATTACGAGGAGACAGTCGCTCCTCTCGTTCTGCCGAATGCCGCCGTTGGTTTCGATGAGCACGGCTTCGTTCCGATCACCTTTGACGAGGTTCGTCGAGGTTGCTGGGAACAGTCGGCCCGCCTGGCCGATATGGACAGGAATCATGTCGAGGCGTCATTGTGCTTTCCCAACACACTCCCGCGATTCTGTGGCCAGGCGTTCCTCGAGGCTCAAGACAGAGCAATTGCTGCTGCTTGCGTCACGGTCTACAACGACTGGATCATCGACGAATGGTCGGGTGGTGCTGCCAAGGGTCGACTCCTACCTGTAGCCATCCTCCCGCTCTGGTCCGTTGAGGCGTGCTGCGATGAAGTAGAACGCATCGTTGCACGTGGCTGCCATGCCATCACTTTTCCAGAGAACCCGTTCCCGCTTGGTCTTCCCACTTTGCATTCAATGGAGTGGGATCCATTGTTTGCGACCTGTCAGGACCTCGATGTCGTCGTATGCATGCACATCGGTTCCTCGTCGAAGATGCCGAGTACGTCGCCCGACGCGCCGTGGATCGTCTCCTCCACGTTGACCTTTCGAAATGGAATGGATTCGCTCGTTGACTTCATCTTCGCAGGGATATTCGCTCGGTTTCCTCGCTTGAAGGTTGCATACGCAGAGGCCCAAGTGGGTTGGATGCCGTATGTGCTTGAGCGAGCTGACAAGCTCTGGGAGCAGCGTACCGACAACTCCTTTGGCCATTCGTTGCCGCGCAAGCCCTCTGAATACGCCCAAGAAAATGTCTACGCCTGCATCTTCGACGATGAAACGGGACTGCGAAACCGCGATTCCATCGGAATGACGCGGATTTGTTTCGAGACCGATTACCCGCATGCCGACTCGACCTATCCCGATTCACTTCAGATCCTGGAGAACATCGCAAAACAGGCCGAATTGACGGAAGAGGAGCTCTACCTTCTCGCCCGTGGAAACGCCATTGAGGCGTTCGGTTTGAAGCGATTCGGCTTGGACAAGTGAACAGTGGCTTGGCTGCTCATTCCTTGATCACGGGTTGTCATGGCTGATCCGTTGGGATTGGATCCAACGCCCTTGGAGGGCCTACGGGTCGTTGAACTCGATGGCGATATCGCCACGTGCTATGCCGGTCGTCTGCTGGCCGATCTCGGGGGGCAAGTGAATCGCATCGTGGTCAAGGATCGAGTGGATCCGGTTCAGCGTTCCAATGCCTCCTCCGAGGCAGGTTCATTCGCCACTCCGGGTGCTCTCTTCGCTGTCCTGAATCATGGTAAGGACGTGACGTACGTCGAGTCCTCGTCTGAATTGGCGGCTCCGGAAGTTCGTGAGATGGTCTCGGCCTCCGATATCGTCTTGGCGGGAAGACGGATCCTCAGCGATCAAGATGTGCTGGAGATTCAGCAGTCCAATCCGAGGGCGGTCGTGGGTTTGGCCTCCACCTGCGGTGAGTCCTGGGGAGGACGACAGTGGCTGCACCTCCATGCCGTCGCGATGAGTGGGGTGAGTTCTCTGATCGGACGCCCGGATCGGATGCCGCTCCCACCTCCATTCGACATTGGCCTTTATCAAAGCGGCGTGAACCTGGCAGGGGCCGTACTGGCCGCGCACTTCCGAGCACAAGAACAGGGCCTGGGCCAAGTAGTTCAAGTTGACGCCGCCGGAGCACTCTTTTCGTTCATGTGGTCGGCCCTCGCGATCAGCTTCGTGGCGAGGCAACCTTTTGTAAGAAGCGGCAGGCGGTTTCCGGGTTCGGGTGGCGCTTACCCGTTTGCGCTGTTCCCGTGCGCAGACGGATACGTCGCATGTATCGGCCGGACCGAATCGGACTGGCAAACCCTTCTGCGCATGATGGGCGAGCCCGAGTGGTCGAAGGATGTGAGGTTTCAAGACCCGGTTGAGATCGCACGCCATTTTGCTTCCGAAGCCGATTCGCATGTCACCCCATGGTTTGAGGAGCGTTCACGCGACGAGCTGTTTCGCCTCGCTCAGGATGCTGGCTTGCCTCTTGCCCCTGTCAAGCGAGCATCCGAGGTTCTCGAAGATGCTCAGTTCAACTTCCGGAACTCCTTCGGACCCGAAATTCCCGTGGGGAACAAGAAGGTTCGTGTGTTGCAGTACCCCTATCAGTACTTCCGAGCGGATATGCGGGTCCGAGACGAACCTCGACCCGACGCGACCGTGTCTGCCTCCGCCGCCCATAGGACGCCGGCCGTATCGACGGGTCGCTCGCCCAAGAAGGGGCTCTTTGCCGGTCTTCGCGTCCTCGATCTGGGTTGGGTCTGGTCCGGACCAATGGTGAGTTCTGCTCTTGCCGATCTGGGAGCTGACGTCATCAAGCTGGAGAACCCACTTCGACTCGACAACGCCAGGCTTCGAGGTCGTCCCGTGCGGGACGGAAAGCCCGTCGAAGGTCCTTTGAGTGAGATCTCGCCGACATTTCATCAGTGGAACCGCGGAAAGCGGAGCATGCTCCTTGACATAAAAGACCCCGCGGGAGCTGACATGTTTCGACGCTTGGTACGAGTCAGCGATGTGATAATCGAGAATCTGACACCCGGAGTGTTCGATCGAGCCGGCGTCGGATACAACGACGTGGTGACGGAGAACCCGGGGCTGATTTGGATGGCAGCTTCGTCGGTGGGTCTCAGCGGGCCACTTGTCGGACTGCGAGCCTACGCACCCATCATGTCTTCTTTGGCGGGCATTGAGAGTTTGGTGGGATATGAGGACGATCCAGTCGTCGGCATGTTGGGATGCGGTCTGGGTGATGCGAACTCCGGATCACATGCACTCTTTGCGGTACTCGCCGCTTTGATCGGTCGCCAACGCGACGGCAAGGGTCGATTCATCGACATGTCCCAGACGGAGACCGCGGCCGCGATCTTGGTAGAGCCATTGATCGAGGCCCAGCTCCGAAATGAAGATCCACCGCCGATGAGCGCGACGCATCCGGATGTTGCTCCCCATGGCCACTACCAGTGTGCCGGAGAAGACCAATGGGTTGCGCTCGCCGCGATCGATGATGCCATGTGGATCCGGTTGGCGACTGAGGTCGGCGGCCCTCAGTTGGCTGATGATGAGCGCTTTGCGACGGCCACGCGTCGCCTTTCTCGACGCGTGGAGATCGACGACGTCCTTACGAAGTGGACGTGTCGGCGTGCACGGGAAGTGATCGTCACCCGAATGGCCGCCATTGATGTCGCTGCGGTACCCGTGTTCTCGGTGGACGAGGCTCGGGGCATGTTTGGCGGATATATCGAGAACGTTGCGCATCCGATCACGGGGGACGAGGAACTGACGACGGTCCCCTGGATGTTCCGTGACACCCCACGGACCGTCTCCCGGCCGGCACCTCTGGTCGGAGAGCACACGGAAGAAATTCTCCGCGACGTCGTGGGTTGTGACGAAGAGGAAACCAAGCGTTACATCAAGGCGTTCGATCATGCGATGTGAGGGCGCGGACGCCGCCAACTGGGGATTCGCGCACACGTGGTCCAGGGAGCACGCGTTTCCTCCCTGGACTGCGAAAACAGTGGTGGCTCATCGTGGGCCCGAAGCGCCGGGCTCGGATGCGCTCGCTTCCGTCAAGAAAAGCGGCCGTGGTCATGGTCGAAGTTGTACGGACAAGTGTTAGGATCGGCCGGTGGCAATAGACGCTGAAGTTCAAGAAGAAGCGGTCTCAGTCATTCGTTCGTGGGTGCAACACGAAGTGATACCGAAGGTCGGTGAATTCGAGCACGCCGATGAGTATCCCGAGGACTGGGTCGAACAGATGAAGGCGTTCGGGCTCTTCGGCGCCCGGATCCCTCTGGAATACGGCGGCCTCGGGTTCAGTGCGTATACATACGCACGACTGATGGAGGAGCTCTCATACGGTTGGATGTCATTGGCAGGAGTGCTCAACACGCACGCGATCGCTTCCACCCTCATCACCAAACATGGCACAGATGAACAAAAGAAGAGCCTCTTGCCGCGATTGGCCACGGGCGAGGTACGCGCCGCCTTCTCGTTGTCCGAGCCAGATGCTGGTTCGGACGCCGCCTCAATAATCTGCCGAGCGACGCCTGATGGAGACGAGTACGTCATTGACGGTACGAAGATGTGGGTGACGAATGGCGAGAGAGCGGGAGTGATTGCTCTCGCAGCCAGGACCCCGGAGGGCATTACATGTTTTCTCGTCGAGAAGGAACCCGGACCCGCCGATAAGGGAATCACTGTTTCGAAGCGGATCCGGAAACTCGGCTACAAGGGCATCGAGACGGTGGAGATGGTCTACAGCCAGCATCGGATTCCGGCGACAGCCGTCCTCGGTGGTCCTGCAGGCCTTGGCAGGGGACTTCATTTCATCCTTGGCGCTCTCGAGTTGGGCCGGATCAATATCGCAGCCCGAGGCCTTGGAGTCGCGCGCGCCGCTTATGACACAGCAATAACGTATGCAACCCAGCGTGAGACGTTTGGTGTTCCGATTTCGCAACACCAGGCCATCCAATTCAAGCTCGCTGATATGGCAACGAAGGTCGAGGCATCGAGGCTGCTCGTCAAAAATGCCGCGGACCGATTCGACGGAGGACAACGGGCCGATGTCGAAGCTGGCATGGCCAAGCTGTTCTGCTCAGAGACGGCCTTCGAAGTCGCCATGGAGGCCATGAGGATCCTTGGGGGTTACGGATACACAGAGGAGTTCCCTGTGGAGCGATACTTCCGCGATGCTCCCCTCCTCATCATCGGAGAGGGCACGAACGAAATCCAACGGATAGTAATCGCACGAGGTCTTCTCGCGAGACACGAGCAAGAGTGATCCCAGCCAAAATCTTCAAGAGGGGCGTTGGATGGAATTCTCAAGCTTTGAGGGCGGTCCCAACGTAATGAGCGTTCCAGACTATGACGCCGTCATCATTGGCGGCGGTGTCGGCGGCATCTACCAACTCTTCCGCCTGGTGGAGTCGGGCGCCAAAACCACATTGCTCGAAGCGAACGACGACCTCGGCGGAACCTGGTATGCAAATCGCTATCCCGGATGCCGGTTTGATTCGGAGAGCTTCACCTATGGCTATTCCTTTTCGAAGGAACTGCTCGAGGAGTGGGACTGGGCGGAGCGGTTCTCCAGTCAACCGGAGAACCTGCGGTACTTGAACTATGTAGCGGATCGCTTCGATCTTCGGCAATACATGCAGTTCAACTCCCGAGTAGAGCGGGCCGTCTTTGACGAGTCTCTACCCGGATGGCGTGTCAGGACTGTAGGCGGCCGCGAGATCTCGTGCCGGTTCCTTCTCACCGCTCTGGGCCAGGTGTCTGCACCGACGGTACCGAAGATCGAGGGTATGGAGGACTTTCGCGGTCCTTCCTTCCATACGTATGCGTGGCCGCACGAGGGAATCGATCTTGAAGGCAAGAGAGTCGGAGTCGTGGGCACGGGTGCCTCGGGTGTGCAAGTCATAGCTGCGATAGCGGACAAAGTGGCGCAGCTCACGGTGTTCCAGCGTCACCCCAACTGGTGCGCGCCCCTGGGGAACGGCCCCATCTCCGATGAAGAGATGAAGGACATCAAGGCCAGGTACGACGACATTTTCGATACTTGCAAGAGGACACCCGGAGGGTTCATCCACGAGCCTGACAGGCGCAAGTTTTTTGAAGTGCCGCCAGACGAGCGCCGGGCCTTGTGGGAAGACCTCTACGGCAAGCCGGGATTCGGAATCTGGCTCTCGAATTTCCGAGAAATCTTTCTCGACGATGATGCAAATGCGGAGTTCTCCGAGTTCATAGTGGGGAAGATCCGTCAGCGCGTGAAGGACCCGGAGGTAGCGGAGAAGTTGATCCCGAAGGATCATGGATTCGGTGTACACAGGGTGCCGCTGGAGACGAATTACTACGAGGCGTACAACCGAGAGAACGTCCAGCTCGTCGACCTGCAGGCGACCCCGATCGAGGCCGTCACGCCCACGGGCATCCGCACCACTGCGGCTGAGTTCGATCTCGACATCATCGTCTACGCCACAGGATTCGACGCGGTGACCGGCGCCTATGACCGTATGGAATTTGTCGGAAGAGGGGGCCAGTTGCTACGCGACAAGTGGGCGGATGGACCAATCACCTACCTCGGTACGGCGGTGCACGGATTTCCGAACCTTTTGCTGGTGGCGGGACCACAGAGCGCATCCGCCGCGACGAATTATCCGTGTGCCATTGAAGTGAGCGTGAACTGGATTACCGACCTTCTTCAATTCATGTGGAAGTCCAATCACGAGTTGGTAGAGGCAACAGAAGCAGCTGAAAATTCCTGGGTCTTGCAGGTCATCGACAACTACAACAAGACATTGATGCGAAAAGCAAAGAGCTGGTTCACGGGGTACAACTCCAATGTCGAAGGGCACACGCTCGACAAAACTCGGTACTTGATCTACAACGGCGGAGCCCCGAAGTTTCGACGGCTCATTAGCGAGATCGCCGAGAACGAATACGAGGGGTTGGTCCTGCAATGAGTTTTCGACTTTCTTCTGGAAGGGCAGGAGTGGTCTAATTATTGGAAGCAGCCAACGCGTGGGCCGGAAGGTTCGCAGTGACTGCAGCTACAAAGGGGGACGAGTGGAAATCGGCTCGATGGCAGACGGCGGGGAGCGAGTGATGCCGGCAGATGGAGGAGGTGTGACCGTGGTCACGTCGATGGTGGGCGCCTCCCCAGCTGATCGCGAATTGATCGAGTCACGCGATGCGAATGGCCCTCAATCGTTCAGCGTTTATTTCCCGCACGCTGGCACACGGGCCGGGGCTCACTTCCATCCTGTAGATCAGTACCAGATTTTCATCGCCGGAGCGGGTCGGCTCGGGAGTAAGGCGGTACGTCCCGTAGTGCTGCATTACACGGATCGTTTTACTCCGTATGGCCCGATCGTGGCCGACGCGGAGGATGGCCTTCACTATCTGACTGTCCGGATGATGCCTCACTCGGGAGTTCGTCCGATGCCCGAGTGCCGCCACGAGCGTCAAGAACTCGGTGGTAGGCACATTGTGAGAGATTTTGATCCCGATGCCATCCCCGGCATGAGCACTCTGGAACTCATTGAACCGGAGGATGACGGATTGTCTGCTTCTGTCACCAAGTTCGCCGCAGGTAGCTCATTTGAGGGCAACTATCAGGCGACCAGTGGTGGCCAGCAGCTGGTGGCATTCGACGGTGCCTTCGTCTGTGGCGGCCGAACGTACGACGCTCCGTCCATTGTGGCGTTCGATCCTGGGGAGCGGCCCACGGGTGTGTCGGTAGGAGATGCAGGTGCTGTCGTTCTCCATCTGGCCTTTCCTGACCCAATGAGGCCTCCCAGGAGAGAACCGAAGGCATCCGCACGGCAGCACGCGTAAGAAGAGCTGACGTACGCACAACTCGGTCGGTCAACGAGGAGGATCTATGACTCAAGTAATGCAAGGGGTGAGCATCCTTGAGGTGGCTGAGCAGGTCTTCGTTCCTTCGGCGTCGGCGCTCCTCGCGGACCTTGGCGCCGAAGTGATCAAGATCGAACACGTCACGAAGGGTGACGCAGTTCGAGGAATCGCAGCGTCAGGTGCGGCAGAGGTTCCGCCGGATGTCCACCCGTACCTACACCATTGCAATCGTGGGAAGCGAAGTCTCGGTCTCGACCTTTCGAGTCCGCAGGGGCGAGACATCCTTTACAAGCTGGCTACGAGGTCAGACGTGTTCTTGACTAACAAGCTGGCAAGCACTCGCAAGAAGCTGCAGATAGAAGACGACGACCTACGAGCCCACAACCCTCAGATCATCTTCGTACGGGGTAGCGGGCAGGGGGAGCAAGGACCGGACGCTGATCAGGGAACGTATGACCAGCTCGCATTTTGGTCGCGCGGAGGGGTGGCGTCGGGGGTCATGCGTCCGGACTATGACCACGTTCCCATGACTCCAGGTCCCGGATTTGGTGACACGATCGGCGCGTTGGCCATTGCCGGAGGTATCATGGGGGCCCTCTTTCACCGTGAGCGGACAGGGCAGGGCTCGACGATAGACGTCTCGCTTCTCGGAACCGCCCTGTGGGCGGAGGGCCAAGCGGTTGCTCTATCTCTTGCGACGGGGAGGCCGTACAGCGCGCCATCATTAGACACGAAGAAGCTCAACCCTCTCTGGCAGTTTTATCGGACATCAGATAATCGCTGGATCGCGTTGAACTGTCTGCAAGCGGGAAAATATTGGGAACCACTCTGCAAGGCGATCGGGCGTCCTGAGCTTGGAGTCGATCCAAGGTTTGCAGATCACGAATCGCTGCTCGAAAACACCGCTGAGGCCGAAGCGATCCTCAAGGAGATCTTTACGGACTCTCCGTTGGATCAGTGGCGGGAGAAGCTCGAAGGCTTTGACGGGCAATGGGCCGTGGTGCAAAACCTCATTGAAGCCGCCAACGACCGCCAAAGTGTCGCGAACGGCTACATACAGCCGTGCCATACCGCTTCCGGGTTGGAATTCCAACTCGTATCGGTTCCAATGCAGTACGACGGGACTCCGGCGACGCCGCGCCGGGGGCCCGAGTTCAACGAGCACGGAGACCAGATCCTTGCGGAACTCGGATTCGACTGGGATGCCATCGTCGAGCTCAAGGTGCAAGGTCTCGTGGCTTAGGGCTTTGGTGCTACCTCGTCAATGCCGGGTTGTGATGGCCACCAGTTCGGATTGAGAATGTGAGATATATCTGACACAATATCTAGATACTCCAAGAGATTTTTGAGCAGCGCTGGGGCGGCCACGGCTTAGGCATGTCCAGCACACAACCGCAGAGCGGAGGTAGTCCCGGTGAAATATGACCTCGTGATCAAAGATGGCTTCATCGTCGATGGCACACGGTTGCCGCGTTTTCGCGGTGACCTTGCGATCAAAGATGGCAAGGTCGCTCATATCGGCAAAGTGAACGCAGGAGATGCGAAGCGTGTGCTCGACGCCAGCGGGCTCGTCGTTGCCCCAGGTTTCGTCGACTTGCATACCCATTACGACGCTCAGGTGTTCTGGGACCCCTATTGCAGCCTGTCCGGGTGGCATGGCGTGACGTCGCTGGTCATCGGTAACTGTGGGTTTGGTTTCGCCCCGGTTCGACCTGAAGAACGGGATCGCTCGATGCTGTCGATGACTCGGGTCGAGGCCATTTCGCTCCTGGCAATGCGGCAGGGACTGCCTTGGGATTGGATCACCTTCCCGGAATTTCTCGACAGCCTTGAGCGCACGGACAAAGCGGTCAATATCCTTCCGTACGTTCCGGTGGGCCCGTTGCTGGCTTGGGTCCTCGGTTTCGAAGACGCGAAGGCTGGGCGTCTCCCAACCGATGCGGAACACGCAGAAATCGCCCGGTTGCTGGACGAGGCGATGGATGCCGGAGGATGCGGGTGGTCGGCGCAACGCCTGATGCCGAGTGGTCCGGCCTCAGCGCAGCGAGACTTTGACGGCTCGCCGATGATCACCGATGTGATGCACGACGAGACGGCACGGGTTCTTGCCGGTGTGCTGGCCCGCAGGCAAGAAGGATTCATCCAGATGACACTGGTATCCGGGAACCCCAAGGCTGACGCGCTTCACTACGAGGAGTTGGCGCAAATCAGCGGCCGACCCGTCTTGTTCAACGTCCTCCAGGCGTTTGACGACCGTCCCGAGATCCACCGGAAGACCCTTTCGTGGCTTGATAGTTGCAGAGATCGAGGAATCCGGGTCTACGCACAGGGTCAAACGACTGATGGCGGATTTACGTTCACCTTCGAGGACTGGAATCTTTACGACGATTCGGAACCATGGAGAGAAGCCACCACCGGATCTCTCGAAGAGAGGTTGGCCAAGTTGGCGGATCCGGGCCGCCGGCAAGCTCTGAAAGACAATCCTCCAGTGACGTCGACGGTCGCGATACCGGGAATCACGATCCTTGCTGCTCGTACCGCCGAAACCGAGCAGTTCAACAATCTGACCGTCGGAGAAGTTGCGGCAAAGCTGGGCAAAGATCCGGTTGACGCAATGCTGGACATTGTTGTGGCAGACGAACTTCGTACGCTCTTTTTCGCAAACCCACCGAATACATCTCTTGAACACCTGCGTGAGATCGTCGCGGATCCACACGTCCTGTTTGGCGCCTCTGACGGGGGAGCCCACACGAAGTTTCTCACCTCAGGCAGATTTCCCACAGAGACGCTTATCAAAGTGGTGCGTGAGAACGAAATGATCTCGCTCGAGGATGCGCACTGGCGCCTGTCCGCTCTACCCGCTGCCTACGCTGGCTTCCGAGACCGTGGAACACTGGTCGAGGGGGCTCCCGCCGATATAGTGGTCTACGATTTCGAGAACCTGGACATGACCCCGGTCGAAGTCGCGTACGACGTGCCTGGCAATGACTGGCGACGCGTACAGCGAGCAATTGGGTACCGCTGGGTCCTCGTAAACGGCGAGATTACGATCGAAGACGACAAGGAGACTGCTACGTTTCCTGGGCGCCTCCTGCGACATGGACTCGCCGAAGCAACCGCTCCAGCTCCGGCGCAGACGGCGGTGCACCCATGACCGACTCGTTCCTGCCTTCGGTGCACCCCACGGGGTGGTTTCAGGTTGCTTGGTCGGACGAGCTCTCGGCCGATGAGGTCCGACCCCTTCACTATTTCGGTCGGGACCTCGTGCTCTACCGGGGAGAGAGTGGGGGGGCACATCTCCTCGATGGACATTGTGCTCACTTCGGGGCTCATCTCGGTTACGGGGGGAAGGTCAAGGCGGAGTGTATCCAGTGCCCCTTTCACGGCTGGAAGTGGGGACCCGACGGATCGAACGTAGAAATTCCGCATTCTCAACGGTCGAGTCAGCGCCGCTCCATCGGCTCGTGGGAGTTGCGTGAAGCGAACGACATGATTTTCGCTTGGCACGACGCGGAGGGTCGCCAGTCGTCGTGGGAACCGCCTGCTCTACCTGAACACGACAATGCCGACTTCTTTCCGGCGAGAACGAGCGGTGTTCGGGGTTGGTACGGACGTCGGATCCAGCCCTGGATGCTGACCGAAAACCTAGTGGACTGGATCCATGGTCAGTACGTCCATATGGCACCGGAACCCTCGCAATTGAAGAGTGTCGAGCTGACAGATGGCGATCCGCATGCTCGGATCATTCATCGCTATCCCTATGGCAAACGAAAGACCGAACTGACTCCGGAGGGGACCGTTTGGGGTGAGGTCGAAGTCGAAGCGTGGGGAATCGGGTTGGTGTCCAATCGGTTCCCGGGGTATTACGATGCGCTCCAGTTCATCACCGTCACGCCGATCGATCTGGAAACCTCGGACTTCCGCGTTTCGATATGGGTCTCCCGCGAATATGGTGATGGTGGCGCTAATCCAAGTGGCCGTGCACAAGCCATCATCGACGAGCAGATGAAGGTGATCGAGCCAGACCTACGTATCTGGGAGCACATGCATCACGTTGATCATCCACCTCTGATTCCAGAGGAACGTGAGAGTTATTTGGCCATGCGCAGCTGGATCAAGACGTTCTATCCGCTGACGCCGGAGCGCTTGGCCAGCGTGTGAAGAGAGGTATGTGGAATCGAAGCGCCCACGATCAAGGCTGACGCTGTAGCCCTGATCTTCTGAAGGCGATGTTTCGTCGAAACATTCGGATAAGGGAGGATGTGTGATGGATGCAATCCAGGTAGTACACATGACGACGACGCACCGTGATGTTGAGGACTTTCCTTGGGTAAGTGGGGGCCCGGGCCTTATGCGACGGATCATCCATGCATCGGTCGAGGACAACCTGTCGGTGACGCAACTCCGCGCAGAACCCTTCTGGACGAGTGGTCTTCATCTTCACGCGGGCACGACCATGGGATGGACAACGTCCGGCGCCTGGAGCCACGTCAAGGACGATTACAACTACAAGCCCGGTACGTACGTCTTCGAGGCCGTCAATGAGCTTCATCGTTTCCACAACGGACCGGGAATCACTGAGGCGATATTCATGACGATTGGACCAGTCGACTATTACGACGACGAAGGTACGACGATGATCGGCCGAGATGACGCGGCGGCAAAACTACGTAGCTATCTCGAGAGTTGTGAGGCGGCCGGGCTGCCACGTCCCAACGTCATCGTGTGACGAGTTCAAAACAACTACCCATGGATGATGTGAATAGCATCTCAAAGCCGAACTCCGCCGCTCCATCGGAGGGAAACGTGGACGATCTTGGCCGCACGTTCGGCATTGTTTCGGTCGACGACCATATCGTTGAACCCCCTCGGCTCTGGGTCGATCGACTGCCGGCACGGTTCCACGATCGCTGTCCCCGGGTGGTACGGGAGACGGTCGCGGGAGATGCCGGTTGGGAGGTGCCGGTCGGCGCGGTAGGTGGCATGGAAGAAGGGCGAGCATCGGATATCTGGCTGTACGAGGACATCCGTGTGCCCACAATGCGGTTTGCGGCCTCTGCGGGAATGTCGCCCGACGATGTGGCTGCCGTCGGTCTCACATACGACGAGATGCGACCGGGTTGCTACGACGCCAAAGAACGGTTGGCCGACATGGACGTAAACGGCGTCGATGTATCGATCTGTTTTCCCAACTTGTTCATCCGATTCTGTGGACAGCGATTCTTGGAAGCCAAAGATGCCGAGCTGGCCCTGCTCTGCGTAAAGGCGTACAACGACTTCCTCGTGGAAGAATGGATGCACGGAAGCGGGGGTCGCCTGCACGGAGTAGGCATCCTTCCCTTGTGGGATGTCGACCTGTGTGTCGACGAGCTTCAACGGAATGCGGCAGCCGGGTTGCGCAATGTCTGCTTTCCCGAAATTCCGGCCTGGCTGGGCCTTCCCTCGCTGCACGAAGGCTACTGGGATCCCTTGTTCAGTGCGTGTGCAGAAACCGGAACGATAGTACAGATGCACATCGGATCGAGTTCTAAGACGCTAAAGACCTCAACCGACTCACCGCAGGCTGTGACCACTGCGAACATGTACATTAATTCGTCATTGTCGCTTTCCGACATGATTCTCTCAGGCCTGTTTGAGAGATTTCCTGCACTGACTATGGCGTACGCCGAGAGTCAGGCCGGTTGGATCCCGTATATCCTGGCACGTCTCGATTCCATGTGGGATACCGGGCACGTTGTTCACGAAACCCGCAAACTGTCTGAACGGCCGAGCACCTACTTCAAGAATCACGTTTACTCCTGCATTTTCGATGATCCCGTGGCAGTGTCTTCATTGATTGAAACCATCGGAGAGGATCGGATTTGTTTCGAGGTGGATTATCCGCATCCCGACGGTACATGGCCCCACTCACAGGAGGTCGTCAATGCGATATTCAGCGGCGTGGATCCGAGCATCGTGAGAAAGATCGTACGGTCGAACGGACTGAAGATGCTCGGTCTCAGCGAGGAGTCTCTCGAGGGGTTGAAGAAATCTGTGGCCTAGGCGAGTCGATAATCAAAGGCGCGCTCGCCTCCAAGGAGGAGTGGTGACAACTCAAGAAAGCAAAGAGATAGCGGGAGATGGAGCACAGCCCAACACGCATCCGTATCAACGCGGATTTCGGTTTGAGTCGCGTTTGTCAACGGGTCCGAATCGCCAAACAGCGACTGCTGTCGCCGCGGGCCCGCTCGAAATGTGGGTCGCCGCTAGGTTGCTTACGAATGAATTCCTGAACGCTTTCTCCGATCGGATCGAGAATCTTGGCGCAGACATGAGCGCGGACTTCGATGACTTCGGAGCAAGTATTCACGTGTGTGACGTGGATGGCCACGAATGGCTGAGGTTCGATTGTTTCGCGAATGAGCCTCACTATCACTACAACTTTTTCCACGAAGACGCTCAGATGATCTGTCGGATCGACGAAGTGGCCGAGGGTGAACCTTCAGCTTGGACCGTTTCGAGATTGCGCCATCGGCTTCCCGAAATGCTCGAGTTTGCTGGTGCGGATGGACTCGCGGCGTGGGCTCGCACCCATGGTCAGGAGCTGTCTTCAGCCGTCGACGAGGTGGAGTCGCTACTGGCGCCGACGGCGAACCTGGCTGCGGAGCTACGGCAGACCGCACGGAGTTCGTAGGACTTCGGTGGTGGTTCTCGAGAGGTCGAACAGTCTCGCCCGAAACGGATCCGTCAAGTAGCCGTGGCGGCCATCGTCTGTGAGAAGAAGAATGGTGTTGCCTGGATCTACCTGAATCGTCCCGCCAAGCTGAACTCGTTTACACCCGAGTCCTATGCCCTGCTGAGGGATACCGTCCGCAGTGTCGAGGCAGATGACGGGATTGACATCCTCGTGATCACGGGGTCTGGAAGGGCCTTTGCGACAGGAGCGGACCTACAGGCTTTGGAGGAGGCCATCTCGAGTGATGACCCGACCGCGATTTACGAGTTCGGGAACCACCTTCCCTTTGATGCGGTGCGTGACTGCACGAAAGTCACAATCGCTGCCGTAAACGGTCTTTGTCTCGGTGCAGGGCTGATAATTGCCGCACTGTGTGATCTGATTGTGGCCAGCGCGGACGCATCATTCGGGATTCCAGAAGGGCGGGTAGGTATTGCAGACCCCTTTTGCCCCAGTTGCGCTGTATACGAAGATACCAACCACGCAGCTAAAACTCCTTGCTCTGACCGGCGCCAGCATCTCAGCTCAGCAAGCCCGAGAGATCGGATTGGTGACGCAGGTCGTCGAGGGCGGGGACGCTGCCCTCGTCGGAGCGGTGGATGACTTGATTGCCGTACTTCGAAAGACGACGCCCACGGCCCGGCGCTATTACAAGCAATACATCGATGATCTGCTTCCGAGGGCGCGTGCTAAAGATGCATACCCGCCGCTTCTGAGCGAAGAAGGGCGGTCAGCGCTATCGGAGTTCTTGGCGCGACAGAGAGATCGCTCGGCTCGCTGAGATCGAAGTGAGTCCGGTGCAATTGTATTGGTCCGATCTTCGCGAAAGGAGAAACGATGGCAAAAACGCCCGGTTCGAGCGTGAATCGGCGAAAGATGGAGTTCTTTCATTTCGACGAGGCACCGTCACTCTTCGACGGCGGCATGCTGAGTGCTCCAATCGAGTATCCCGAGGCGGTGATAAGCTTTCTTGACCGCAAGGACTTCTCGAAATTGATGGTCGGAGCTCAGGCAAGAGTTCTTTTCCGTCAGCCGGGGGAGGGGGGGTTCAGCCTGGTTCACGTTCGATTCGGACCTGACTACATCCTGAACCGGCACAAGCACGACTCAGACTGCACGTACTATGTGGTTGCGGGAGAGGTGTCATTTGGCCGCAACCGGGTACTGCGAGCGGGCGATGGGTTCTTCGTGGCTGCTGATCAACCGTATGGTTATACCGCCGGCCCGCACGGGGTGGAGCTTCTCGAGTTTCGTCACGCCTCGAGCTTTACCAGCCGCGTGGTTGAGGACAACGAGGCGGTCTGGAACGAGATCTTTGGTGTGGCAGATACGCACCAAGATTCTTGGGCAGCGTTCACAGCGGAAGCACGGTCGGACGTGGGAGGTCTGGGGTGAGCGCAGGAGCCTCCGGGCAGCCAGCGCCGTCGCGAAAGAGGATGGAATTCTTTCGCTTCGGTAACGCCACGCCGCTATTCGAGAGTGGGATGATGAATGGCAAGATCTCCTATCCCTCCGCGCCGTTCCTTCGCAAATACGATCTCTCGCTATTGATGGGCGGTTCCGATGCTCGAGTGCTGTTCTCTCAGCCCGGAGAAGGCGGATTCAGCATCGTCCACGTCCGGTTCGCACCTGATTACATCTTGGCGCGGCACATTCACGACACGGACTGTATGTACTACATCATCGCGGGAGAGGTCTCGTTCGGCCGGACCCGGGTCTTGCGAGCCGGTGATGGGTTCTTCGTTGCGGCGGATCAACCGTACGGTTACACGGCCGGGCCGCAGGGCGTGGAGCTTCTCGAGTTTCGTCACGCCTCGAGCTTCACAAGTCGCGTCATTGAGGACAATGAAGCCGTATGGAAAGAGATGTTCCGAGTCGCTGAGACCCACCAAGACACGTGGGCGGCATTCATAAATCAAAAATGAGGACTGCAATGATGGGTTGGAGGATGCGCAACCCGTATCGGCCGCACTTACACGCGCGAAGCCCTGAGAGGTCCCGTTTGCTGACGCTAGCTATTGCAGCACGTCGCTTGCGCGTGGTTCGTAGTACCCGGGTTCTGCGTTCTTGTACCGTTGATCGAGGAGTTCCTGTGGCAAGTATCGCTCCTCTAGTCCGCGAACCCAGTCAAAGCCGGTAAAGCCGTACCATTCCTCGAGCGGAGTCCCGACGACTTCTTGTCTGTGCTGCATATCTCGGTCGGGCCCCATGCGTCGAACGTCTTGGTAGTAGTTCAGCAGCGCCAGGGCGCTGGTACGCAGCGCGGACATCCCGGTCGTGACGACGTGGTACCCCATCGGCTCCAGCTCATCGAGTGACGGTTTGGGGGTCGTTGCCTTCGCGGAGGATCCGCCAAGATTCACCAGGTGGATGCGAGCGGGAACCTCCTTCGTCACGGTCTGCATCTCATCCACGGACATCAACCCGTCGACGAGGAAGCCGTCTGCACCTGCTTCGATGTACTGCTGACCTCGCTCAATCGCTGATTCCAGTCCTTCGACCGACCTGGCGTCGGTTCTCGCAATGACCACGAAATCGTGATTTTTTCTGGAATCAAGGGCGGCCTTCACCTTGCCGACCATCTCGGCGGCCGACACCAGAACATGACCCGACACGTGTCCACACCGAGGAGGGTCCACCTGGTCTTCGAGGAGAATGCCTCCAGCGCCGGCTCGTTCGAGCGTACGGACCGTTCGGACGACGTTGATCGCATTGCCGTAGCCCGAATCGACATCGACGAGCAATGGCATATCGCAGACTGCGGAGATCCGAGAACAGACGAACTCCATTTCGGTCAGGGTCAGAAACCCGGAGTCGGGGAGGCCGAGTAGCGAATTCGTCACCGTGGCGCCCCCGAGGGTGGCGGCCGGGAAGCCCGCGAACTGTGCCAGCCGCGCCGACAGGCCATCTTGTACCGATGCCTGCAGCGTGATGCCTGGACTTTCGTAGACCTCCCTGAGCTTGGTGGCAGCATCCATGCGTAAGTCCTTGCCTTTCACTCGGCCGGGGCGTGAGCCGGAATCCAATGCGGAGGGTCGCCCGACACCCTGCCCGTAATCGTGTCGATATGATATCCAATCATATCGGAACCCGTCGTGCGCGGCTCAGAGGATGCCGTTCGTCGTGGGTGTGCGGCGGTCGGACACAAGGGAGGTCACGGGAGTTGCGGCGGTGGTGCAAGTGGGGAACAAGGGGGTTGTCCGTTGAGCCGGCTCACCGCAGCGGGCTACGGGGAGCGCCATGCTCCGCATAGGTGTGTTGTTGTCAGCAGAAATACCGGGCGGCCGCGACGAGGTGGCGTTCGACGCCCATCTGCTGGCTGACCGAGCCAGGGGTATCGAGGACCTGGGCTATTCGCACATTTGGGCCGGCGATGTCATCGGTCGTCCTCATACGCTCACGCCCGATCCGCTCTGCCTCTTGTCGATCGCTGCGGCGAGCACGGCCCGCGTGGAACTCGGGACATGCATCCTCCAGGTCCCGTTGAGGTACCCGGCTGAACTGGCCCATCGGCTACTGACATTGCATGAGATGTCGAGTCACCGCCTTCTCTTGGGTGCCGGAGCGGGTTCGACACCCGGAGATTTTGCCGGGATGGGACTCGACTTTGAGAAGCGGTTCTCCATGCTGGGCTCGTCGCTCAAGACGATGCGTGCCCTTTGGCGTGCCGAGACCGTCAACGGGATGTACTTTCGTTTGGCCGAGCGGGCGAAGGGTGGCCCTCCAGTTCTTATTGGAAGTTGGGGAGGTCGGTGGGTCGAAGCGGCAGCGCGCGACTATGACGGCTGGATCGGATCGGGTGCCAATCGAACATGGGGTGACATCGAACGAGCGGTTCAACGATTTCGTGATCTGGGGGGAAAACGGGCAGTACTGTCATCGATCCATTTGGATATCGATGGTCACCGCCCCGGCACCCGTTTCAACGCTGTTCAGCTCGAATGCGGGCCAAAGGAGGCCGCTCGGCGACTGCAGCGTCTGGAGGATATGGGATTTACCGACGTTTCGATCTCCAATGTTGGCGCACCTACGGGTATCCAGGCGCTGGCTGAAGCCGTGTCGTAGTGATCGAAAGGGAATACGGGTGAATGGCTCGCTTCGAATCAAGTAAGACCCACAGCTTCTTTCAAGAGATGCTCGCCGGAGATGCCCAGGCGTATGTGAGGCTCATGTACTTCGCGGGTGATGCGGAACGGCAGGGTGCAACGCACACCGCCTCTCGGCTGCGCGAGATTGCGGAAGGCGAGTTGTCTCATGCGTTTGGGCATCTCGATGTTCTCAAGCAGGTAGGTGACCCGATCACGGAGATGCCCATCGGCTCTTCGAGCGAGGATGTCGCGTCCGCAATTGAGAGCACGAGTTTCGACTGCGATGGGCTCTATGTCCGATTTATGTCCACGGCGAGGGACGAAGAGCTGTTTCAAGCCGCCGATTGGATCGAATCAGTTGTGGAGGACAAGAGGAAGTATGTTGCGATGCTTCGAAAGATCGAAGTGGATCAATGATCGACAAGCGCGTGTCGAGCGCTCCTGAAGCAGTCGCCGGAATCCAAGACGGTCATGTCGTCCTTGTGAGTGGATTCGGGGATGCTGGCTTACCCTTCGAGTTGGTGGAGGGCATTCTTTCAACTTCCGCACGGGAGCTCACGGTTGTTGCAAATAACGCCGGGGGCGGCGACGAAGGAATTGCAGCTCTGATCAAGGAAGGGCGGATTCGCCGAATCGTATGTTCTTATCCACGTATGCAAGGTTCGGTTTGGTTCGAGAAGGGGTACTTTGCCGGTGAGATTGAGCTCGAACTTGTGCCGCAAGGGACATTGAGTGAGCGAATCCGGGCGGGTGGCGCGGGGATCGGGGCTTTCTATACGCCCACAGGGGTGGGAACGGTCCTGACGCAAGGAAAGGAAACGAGAGACATCGACGGGCGGACGTATGTTCTGGAATATCCGATCCACGGCGACTTCGCTCTCGTGAAGGCAGATGTCGCCGATCGATGGGGGAATTTGATCTATAGGGGAGCTGCTCGAAATTACGCTCCAACGATGGCCATGGCGGCGGACGTCACGGTTGCCCAAGTCAGTAGCGTCGTGGAGCTTGGTGAGCTCGAGGCGGACAGGATCGTTACCCCAGGGATCTTTGTGGATCGTGTCGTCGAGATTGTCGATGATCGGCGTGTCAGGAGCTCGAAATGACTGACCAAGCGAAGTGGGATCGACGAACCCTCGCACAGCGAGTGGCAGCAGACATTCCCGGTGGCTCGTACGTCAATCTCGGCATCGGAATGCCAACTGCTGTCCCCGATTATGTCGAAGCGCAGCGAGAGATCGTCTTTCATAGTGAGAACGGGATCCTCGGCGTGGGGCCGAAGCCACCCCCCGGGAGCGAGGATTGGGATCTCGTCAATGCAGGCAAGGAGTGTGTGACCCTTGTCCCAGGGAGTGCCATTCTCAGCCACAGTGACTCCTTTGCGTTGATCAGGGGGGGGCATCTGGATCTTGTGGTTATGGGTGGCCTGCAAGTCTCAGGTTCTGGCGACTTGGCCAACTGGTCCTCGGGGACGGACGGAGTTCCTGCGGTGGGGGGTGCGATGGACCTCGCCGTCGGTGCGCGCCAGGTCTGGGTCATGATGCAGCTGTTGGCCCCGGACGGGAGCTCGAAGCTTGTTCCTGAGTGCACCTATCCGTTGACGGCGAAGGGTGTGGTGAGGCGTCTCTATTCGGACATGGGAATCTTCGAATTCGAACCGGAGGGGCCGGTGGTGACCGACATGCCCGATGGGGTGACGCCCGAGGATCTGGAGGGCCTCACCGGTCTTCGGCTCCGTCCCGCCCGCGTGGGGCGCGCGGGGGGCTCTGAGGAAGCAGGTTCCCCAGAGACCGACCTCCGGGCCGCCGCTCAGGGAAGACACCCCAGGGGTTCGCCCTTGTGCATCGCGGGACCAGTCGATATATTTTATCTAGACCTCGTAGAAGCGCGATGTGCGAAACCACAGGGCGTCGTTGCGAGGTCAGAGACCTGCGAAAAGGGGGAACGAGTTGTACACGTTCTTTAGCGCGGACGATCACATCATTGAGCATCCGCGAGTGTGGACGGACCGACTACCCGCCGGCTTACGCGACCGTGGGCCTCATGTCGTGCATGAAGAAGGCGTCGACCGTTGGTTCTGGGAAGACAGGGCCGGACCGGGGATTGCGGCAATTTCAGCGGCGCTGCCCTCGATCCGGGACAAGGTGCAGCCGAACGAGCCGCGCATGCAGTTTCCCAAGACCTACGCCGAAGCCATTCCGGGGTGCTATGACCCAAAGGAACGCGCAAAGGACATGTTGTCCAATGGGGTGGTCGCCAGTGTGTGTTTCCCTTCAATTTCCGCGCTTCGGAGGCACGCTGTTTCTGGAGTTCGAGGACATGGACCTGGCCGACATCTGCATCAAGGCCTACAACGATTTCATTCTGGACGAGTGGTGCCCGGGAGGCCCGACCGGGATGTTCGTACCCATGACACTGTGTCAACTGTGGAACGTCAAGGCCGCTGTCAAAGAGGTGCAGCGTTGCGCCGAGCGAGGCGCTCGTGCGATCTCAATCCCGGAAAACGTCGTGCACTTCGGCCTGCCGTCGTACTACACCGATCACTGGGATCCATTGTGGCGAGTGTGCGAAGAGGCCGAGATCGTCATCTGTATGCATCTCGCGACGGCTGGAAACTTCGATGCGTTCAACCCGTCACCTGAAGCGCCGCATGCAGTCTTTGCGGCGATCGCAGGGGCGAGTATGTCGCAGGTGGCACTGCTCAATCTGATTTTTTCTCCCGTTTGCTCCAAGTTCCCCCAACTGAAGATCGTGTTCTCTGAGAGCGGCGTCGGTTGGTTGCCCTACGCCATTGCGCGCGCGGATCTTTGCTGGGAGCGCTATCAGGGTGCAGAGGAGCGGGAGCACCATTCGTCCGGTGGGGCGGCTGATCGCGCCCTGAAGTTGACCTCGGGCCCCGTCCCGCTACCAAACGAACGACCGTCCGAAATTTGGAAACGAAACATGTACGTGTGCCAAGTCGAAGAGCACATCGGCCTGCACTTCTTGGATTTCATCGGAGCTGACAAGGTTCTGTGGGAGCTCGACTATCCACACCCCGACACTGTGTGGCCACTCGCGCAACGGCATACGGAGAGTGTGTTCGAAGAAGCTGGTGTCTCAGCTGAAGATGCAGAGATGATCACTCATCTAAACGCAGAAGCCGTCTTTCGTTGGACACCTGCGTCCTTGACCGAACCATTCGGGGTGGGTGGCTAGGTGGGATATGGGGTGACGTGGAAGGAAGCAGCGCCTATCGTTGACGGGATGCTCGAAGTGGGAACGGGTCCGCCCCGCCGGAGGACCGAGGCCGGTTTCCGTAACGTCACGACTGCGCATATCAAGGTGGCGGATGAAGACGCCTCGACCGTTGACGTGAGACAGCTTGTGCTGGCTTGCGATCGCACGAACTGGAGCGCAGTGCGTCATTTCTGTGGCAAACAAAGCGCCGTAAATGGAAGTGTGAGCCAATGACGGTAATGGAGCCCAAGGAGTCAAGGAGATTCGTAGCCTCGCAGGACACGTCTGTCCACCACATCGACACCAGCGATAAGCCCCGATTGTCATCGACCCCGATATTGCGGGAGTACTTCGGGCGGTTCACTGGGCGCCTTCCTGGGCCTCAAGCCTTCCTGGTGGAGAAATACCCCCCGAACAGCACTACCGAGGCCCATTTTCACTCGACGGATCAATTTCAGATATTCCTCCCCGGCAGCGGAACCTGGTACTTGCGGCACAACGTCACCGCCCCGATGTTGCACTACTCCGACGCGTACACGACCTATGGGCCGTTCGGCAGCGGCGAGACTCCGTTACAGCTCTACACCTTGCGCCGTCAAGCGAGCGAGATAACGGGGTTCATGCCGAAGGACCGTGACAAGCTCGTGCGTCGGGGACGTCGAAACATCCACGTTGACCTCGGCCCGGCCCTGATACGAGTGGCCGAACCAGGGGACGCCACCAATATAACCCTCATAGAGCAGCACGACGATGCGCTGGCAGCCTTCCTGGTCATAGCCGATAAGGACGCGGATTCAACATGGCTGCCCGAAGCCGAGGGTAGACGTGCCGCCCAGTATTTCTGCGTTCTAGATGGTCAACTTGATCACGACGGCCGGACGTTCGGCAAGCACTCGCTCGGGTGGCGTGAGCCAGATACCCCGCCACTCGAATGCAAGCCATCGGGTCCGCTCGGCTTCAAGCTGCTCGTCATGCAATTTCCTGTTGTCGATGGCTCTCGTGAGGCTTGACAGTGGGCGCAGCGCAGATGTTGTATCGGAAAATGCTCTTTGACACTCGATCATGAGAACGTAGAGAGGACAAGTCGTGTTGAAGCTTTTCAGTGCTGATGACCACATCATTGAGCACCCTCGCGTGTGGAGCGACCGGTTGCCGGCGCGATTTCAGGAGGCCGGTCCTCATGTCGTCCATGAGAATGGAGTTGATCGTTGGGTCTACGAGGACACGTTGGGTCCGGGTATCGGAAGCCTCTCGTCGGCGCTTCCCTCGCTACGCGATAAGGTGCGCGCCAATGAGCCACGCGTTGTGTTCCCACAAACGTACGCAGAAGCGCTCCCGGGGTGCTACGACCCGAAAGAGCGCGCCAAGGACCTGCTTGACAATGGCGTGGTCGCCAGTTTGTGCTTTCCTTCCGTGCCCCGATTCGGTGGAACACTCTTCCTTGATTTCAAGGACAAGGAGCTGGCCGATCTCTGCGTGAAGGCCTACAACGACTTCAACCTGGACGAATGGTGCCCAAGCGGGCCCCCGGGAATGTATGTACCTATGACGATCTGTCAACTCTGGGACGTTGACGCTGCAGTCAGGGAAATCACACGTTGTGCCGAACGTGGGATTCGCGCACTCGCCTTTCCCGAGAACATGGTCTACTTCGGTCAGCCTTCGTACTTCACGGATCACTGGGATCCGATCTGGAGGGTCTGCGAGGAAGCTGACATCGTCATTTGCATGCACCTCGCGACGGCGGGCAATTTCGAAGCCTTCAATCCGTCACCCGAAGCGCCGCGTGCCGTCTTTGTGGCCGTGGCGGGAGCGAGCATGTCCCAGGCGGCACTGTTGAATCTGATCTTCTCCCCGGTGTGCTCAAAATTTCCGGATCTGAAGATCGTCTTTTCCGAGAGTGGGATCGGCTGGCTGCCCTTTGCGATCGGCCGTGCCGAACTCGTGTGGGAGCGCTATCAGGGAACCGAGGACAGCGACCATCACTCGTTCGGCGACGAGGAGCAAGGTGGAGTTCCTCCGGCCCGCATTCCCGACGAGCGTCCTACCGAGATCTGGCAGCGGAACATGTACGTGTGTCAGGTCGAGGAGCATGTTGGCCTACACCTCCTGGATCTGATCGGTGCCGACAAGGTCCTGTGGGAACTCGATTACCCGCACCCGGACACGGTCTGGCCCCACGCGCAGCAGCACACGGCTGAGGTGTTCGCTGCGGCAGGGGTCACGGACGAAGACGCGGAGAAGATCACGCACACCAACTCAGAGGCCCTGTTCCGCTGGACGCCGGCGGATCTTCCCGAAACGGCCGTTCAGAGCTGAACATAGTGGCGCCCCGAGTTGAAAGCGGGGCGCCACCGGGCACGGGGACTTGACGCAGTGGGAGGTGATAGGCCCGAGAATGCTTTGACGACGAGGGCGGACAGTATCTAATATATTGTGTAGCTGCCGGCCGCAACTGATGGGTGGAATACCCGTGGCTGGCTGGGCCGGCTGAGAAAGAGGGCGCGACGTATGACGGTGGAGATGGAAACAATGGTGGTGAGGGAGAAGGGGGAGGCTACCGGTCTCCTTACCGGTGTCAACCATCTCCAGCTCATCGTGCGGAACATGGGCGAGGCCGTGGTTTTCTATCGCGATGTCCTCGGTCTTCGAGTCAGTCGCACCGGCGGTCGCTACACGCCCCCACCTGACATCCCGGGTGGTCGGACGGTCGAGCGGAATTACTACTTCGAACTGGGGAATCGAGAAATCGTGACGCTGATCGAAATAGAAGACTCGGCGCCACCAAATGATTCCGTGTTCGTTCCGAGTTTCTGGCCTGGCGACGTCGTTCCGCCGGCACAGCCGAGCAAAATGGACCACTTGGCTTTCAACATCGACACGGTCGAGCAGCTGGAGTGGTTTCACGACCATCTTCAAAAGCACGGCGTCAGCGTCTCGAAGATCTATCCGGCTACACCCGATACCGGTCTGAAGCAGATGACGTCGATCTACTTCCGCGATCCCAGCGGGAATCCGTTGGAGATCGCTACCTTTGATCTTGGCGGTGGCAAACACCATCGAGACTCCGAGGAGCGTTGGTACGATCCGAATCCGGTTCCCGAATTATTTGAAGGCTGACCCCTCTGAATGAATGGATCGTGGCGCTATTAGCATGTACAAACGCACGCGCATGCTCGAATTGTTCAGTGCAGATGACCACCTCATAGAACCACCCAATCTTTGGCGGGATCGACTTCCGAGCCATTATCGGGACATCGGCCCCAGGGTTGAAGCATCAGAAGGCATCGAGTACTGGCGGTTTGAATCTCACCAGGTGCCCGTCCGCGACATGGCCGGCGCTTCACCGGCAGCACGATCCAAGGTCAATTCAAACGAGGCATTGTGCCCCCGGCCCGATCGTTATCAGGACATGGTGCCCGCGTGCTTCGATCCGATGGAGCGGGCGCAAGAGATGTTGAGCATGGGCGTGGTGGCCTCCGTCTGCTTTCCATCGTTCCCACGCTTTGCCGGTGTTCGCTTTGTCGAGTTCGAGGACCAGAAGTTGGCTGAGCTATGCGTCAGGGCGTACAACGATTTCATCTTCGATGAGTGGTGCCCGGGCGGTCCGGAAGGCATGTTCGTGCCCATGATCATCGTCCCTCTCTGGGACCCGGAGAAGGCGGCACGAGAAATCTACCAGTCTGCCGATCGAGGGTCTCGAGCGGTCTCGCTGCCCGAGAACACGGTCCCGGTCGGCTTGCCGTCGTACTACACGTCTCACTGGGACCCGGTGTGGAGAGCCTGTGAAGAAACAGAGACGGTCGTGTGCATGCATATCGGTACCAGCGGGCATCGCTACATTCCGAGTCCCGAGGCACCAAACGTCGTGCCGGTGACTCTTACTCCGGGCGTTGGCTGCCAGGTGAGTCTGGTCAATCTCCTCTTCAGTCCCGTTTGTCACAAATTTCCAAATGTGAAGATCGTGCTCTCGGAAAGTGGCATCGGTTGGGTTCCTTACGCTCTCGAGCGTGCAGACCTGGTCTGGGAGCGGTACCACCTTGAGGAGGACCTGCCGAATCCGATGCGACCATCGGAAGTGTGGCGGAACAACATGTTCGTCTGTCAGGTGGAGGAGCGAGTGGGACTCAAGAACCTCGACGAGCTCGGATCCGAAAAAGTGATGTGGGAACTCGACTTTCCTCACCCAGATACCGTGTGGCCATTCGCGCAGGAAGCGGCTTCAAGGGTATTTGCGGAGGCCTCGCTCAGCGACGCGACTGTCGAGCAGATCACCCACCGAAATTCCGAGCGGATCTTCCGATGGACCCCAACGCAGCTTCCCCGGTGAGATCATGCTCGATTGTCGGGGTTGATCCAAGTTAGCGTGCTGACGCTTAGGTCTTCTGGCCGTTGCTGTCGTCCCAGTAGCCCTGAGATTCGAAGTACTCGATCACAAGGGCCCCGGCTCGAGAGACGTGCTCAGATTCAATTCGCTCGGCTTCCCTTGCGTCCCGCTCCTCCAATGCACGCATGAGTTGGTTGTGATCCTCGACAGAAACCCGACCCCAATCGCGGAGCACCGTGTAGAACCGCGGAGGTATCTGCTTGACGGTGACCTTGAGCAGAGCCAGTATCTTCGGGCTGTCGGCCGCTGCATTGATGACTCGATGGAACTGCCAGTTCAGGCTCTCGACCACTTCGAGTTCATTTGCCTCGAACGCCTCAGCCAATCTCTCCGTGTTGACCCTCAGTTCTGCCAGCGCTTCACTCGATAGGCGGCCACAGGCCTTCGCGGTCAGGCGTCCCGCCAAGACTCCATGGGCCCAATAGATGTCCTCGATATCCTGCCGGGCCATTCGGGCGACACGAAATCCACGATTCGGCCGCGCCTCGACGACCCCTTCGTGAGACAGAAGGAGGAGCGCCTCACGGACCGGCATGGTGCTGACCGAATGTTGCCGGGCGATGCCCTCCTGGGTGATCGCTTCGCCCTGCCGAAGATCACCGCAAAGGATCGCCTCCCGCAGCATGTTTGCGATCTTGGTACTGAGGGAATCCGCGTAGATACGCTTCCGGGCACCAGGTCGACTTGTACCTACAACTTCTGCCTGTGACATAGCCATATCGAAACAGGTTACTACGGGAATCGAGCATGGCTGTGTTTGCTCTGTATGCCGCACCGCTGGAGCTGGGACGGCAGGAAAGAACACGAACCGGGGTGGGATTCTGCCGGTCGGACCGTCAGGGCGGGATCGAGTTCGCAGGCGCCGATCCGGGTTCCCGGTTGCCTGTTCTGCTCAGCCAAACACGCCGAGATTCGCCAAGCGCTCGATCTCGTCGGAGTCGACTTGTAATTCGGAGAGGACCTCGTCTCGGTGCTGACCGAGTTGGGGTGCTGGTCTGAGTTCGCCGGCACGGATGTGGTCGAAGCGGACTTGCGGATTCGCCTGCCGCATCGGACCGAGGACCGGGTCGTCGAATTCGTCGATCACGTCGCTGGCCAGAACCTGTTCGTGTTCATGCAATTCTTCTCGACTCACAACCGGTGCAGCGGCTATATCGTTTGCGCGCAGAAGCTCGACTGCCTCGCTCACCGTGAGACTTCCCAGGAATTGCGATGCCGCGCGCACGAGAGAACCACCCTTTTTTCCGCGCGCCTCCGCTGAGTCGGCGGCACCCTGCGCATCCAGCCCGGCTAGGACCATCAGCCGGGAGAACTGGGCACCGGTGACTACCGAAAAGGCGAAATACCCGTCGCTCGCACGCGTCAAACGGAAGCTGTTCGTTATGTCGGGCATTTCGCTTCCTTGGCCAGCGGTCAGCGAGTGGTTCATCATTCCGTCAGGCCAGAGGTTCGCGACGGCAGCTTGAAGCATCTGGATCTCAACGACACGACCCAGCCCGGTACTCTTTTGTTCGAAGAGAGCGGCAGTGATGGCCTGGGCCGCAGCATGAGCGGTGAATTTGTCAATCACTCCTTGGTGTACGACGCCGGGAATGCCTGTTTTGCGGTCGGTCTGAATGTCCGCAAATCCCGACATTGCCTGAATCACGAGATCGTAGGCTGGCGCATCAGCGTACGGGCCTTCGTATCCGAACCCCGTGATACTGGCATGGATGAGCCTTGGCCGATTGGCACGAAGTGTGTTGGCATCGAGTCCGAGCTTCACTTCCGCACGTCGTCGAAAGTTGTGAAGAACCACATCCGCGTTGTCAACGAGGGCTTCGACCACGGGCCGCGACTCGGCAACAGACAGGTTGAGCACCAAGGATCGCTTTGATCGATTGAGTCCGCTGAAGTACGCAGACATGCCGTTGACACTTGTACCGATGTGACGAAGAGGATCCCCCTCAGGTGGCTCGACCTTCGTCACTTCGGCCCCCTGATCTCCGAGGATCATCGTCGCCAGCGGCCCCGTCATGTTCGCGGAGAAGTCGAGGATCCTCACACCCGCGAGAGGACCTCGGTTGGCATACGTGTCGTTGCTCATGAGGACTCCTGACGACGGGGCAAACGCCATAGGCTGCGCCCGCGATCGCCCGACCGCTCGCCGCTGCAGGTCGAGGACAAGTCGTACGTCATGCCAACGCCCGGCGCAAGGCCCTGAAGTCGTCGTTCAGCTCGTGGACGACCGTGACATCGTCGGTGTTGGTGATGAGATCCCAATGGTCACGGATGGCCTCCGGGTCCAACCCGTCCTGGGAAGTCCATCCGGGGGAGAGGGCCACGACGAAGCATGCAACTCGTCCTCCTCCTACCGTATAGATACCTCCAGATTCCGTACACTCTTCGCTCGCCAACCAAACAACGAGCGGCGACACGAGCTCCGGAGCGAGGCGGTCGATCAGGCTGGAGGAAAGGACATGTTCCGTCATGCGTGTCCGAGCTATCGGAGCGATGGCGTGGGATGTGATGCCATACTTCGCTCCCTCGATCGCCAGAACCTTCGTAAGACCGACGATCCCGGCCTTAGCAGCTGCGTAATTTGCTTGACCGAAATTCCCGAAGATTCCGGCAGCGGAAGTCGTGTTGATGACCCTCCCGTATCCCTGCTCTCGCAGATGCGGCCAAGCAGCCCGGACGACGTTGAATGCTCCGGTCAAATGCACCGAGATGACCAGATCAAACGATTCCTGGTTCATGTTGTGGAAGGTCTTGTCCTGGATGATCCCAGCATTGTTCACGACCACATCGATTCTGCCGAAAGCATCGAGAGCAGTAGCGACGATCGCCTGACCTCCTCTTGACGTCGTTACGGAGTTGGTATCGCCCACCGCAGAACCGCCCAATTCGACGAGCTCGCTTGCCACGAGTTCGGCAATCGATGAATCAGAGCCCGCCCCGTCGAGCGACGAGCCCAGGTCATTGACCACCACCGAGGCCCCTCGTGACGCCGAGCGCGAGGGCATGCTCCCTCCCGAGCCCCCCGCCAGCGCCCGTCACGACAGCGACCCGTCCGGTCAGATCTACATTGCTCATTGGTCATCTGCAGTCGGGACTATCGATGTTTTCGCCGTGTTCACTTCAGCGAGTGCGTCGTTCTTGCCTTGATTCCGCGGATGTCAGATCTCGCGCTCAAGCAAGGTCCCGGTTGCCAGGCCGCCGCCGCAGCACATGCTGACGAGGGCACGTGTAGCTCCGGTTCTCTCGAGTTCGTACATCGCCTTCGTGACGAGGACACAACCAGTACTCCCCAGAGCGTGGCCCAGTGCAATGGCTCCGCCGTTCGGATTAACCCTTTTGTCGTCTGGTTTGAGCTCGCGTTCCCAGGCGAGAACGACCGATGCGAAAGCTTCGTTGATCTCGAATACGTCGATGTCATCGACGGATAGGCCATTCCGCTCCAGGAGACGTTGCGTCGCCGGGATGGGTCCGGTGAGCATGAGCATCGGATCTCCCGCCACCAGGCAAGAATCGACCAGGCGGGCGCGGGGGCGCAGTCTGAGCCGATCTGCGGCGCCCCGGCTCATCAAGAGAATCGCCGCAGCGGAGTCCGCGATTTGAGAGGACGTGCCTGCAGTGTGCACACCCTGTTCGCTCACCACTGGCTTCAAGCCGGCCAAACCTTCGAGGGTGGTGTCTCGAAGGCACTCGTCCCGGTCGATCCGCTTTGTCTCTCCAGTCGGTCGACGATCTTCGTCGAGTACTGGGGCTTCGACTGAGACTATCTGCGACGTAAAGCGACCATCTGCCCAGGCGGCCGCTGCACGATTCTGTGAGTTGCAACCCAGTTCATCGAGCTCTTCGCGGGAGATCTGCCATTCGGATGCGATGAGTTCAGCAGCCTCGAACTGCGTCGTGTACTTGTAGTGCTGGAAGTAGTCGCGCGGGATCGCCTTGCTGAGTCCGCTGACAAGGCTCGAACCCAAAGGAACTTGGCTCATAACTTCGACCCCGCACGCAACCGCGACGTCGATAAGGCCCGACTGAATGAGCCCATGCACAAAGGTGACAGCCTGCTGCGAGGATCCACACTGACTGTCGATCGTGGTCGCTGGAACCGTGTCTGGCAGTCCTGCGGTCAGCCAAGCCGTCCGGGTCACGTTGAACGCCTGCGGTCCCACCTGGTTGATGCAGCCCCCGACGACCTGATCGACCAGTTGGGGGTCGAGCGCGGCCCGAGCAAGCAATTGGGACTGCATGAAGCCCAGGAGATCGGCCGAGTGAAAGGTAGAGAGGCCGCCGTTCCGACGTCCGATCGGCGCCCGAACTGCCTCTACGACGACGGTGTCACGCTCATTCGCCATGTCTGGACCCCTTCTCTCGTGCGAGCTGCATCAAGGGAATATCGTATATCGCACCCTCGAGGCGAGGCCAGCCGACCAGGATGGATACTGGGTCGAGCTCTACTCCGGCTCGAGGATGGCCAGCTCGTCGATCCGCCGAAGACGGGTCCCGACGGCCTCACATCTGCGAGTGAGATCCTGGAGCACTTCGTTGTGGAGGGGATCATCGGCGAAGGCAAGCGTCGGTGTGCCTGCGCCGGCCCACCCTCCGCGATGGAATTTGAGCGGACGAGCGAGCACCTGGGTGATCGCTCCGTCCTCACCGACGATCACGGTATGGAGCAACTCCCTCCCACCTGGGCGTGAGATGCCGGACCGCCCGGATGCAAAGCTTCCCAACTGGTCACTCTTCATCATGTCGTTCACGTCCGAGGGTGTCGCATCGGGTGGGAGGCCCAAGCGAAGGAGTTGTTCCGCCGGGATCTTTGTGCGTGCGTAGAGCTGGTTGAGTCCTGAGGTTCCGTAAATGATGACTTTCCCGTTGTAGAACTCGACCGCTCCATTGCCGACACCGTGAACGACGAAAATGTCAGCACCCGCGTCGATAGCCCGATGGGCGAACTCATGCGTGTGGTCTGCAGGCGGATAGTCGCGCTGCCCTTCGGACCAGACTGTGCCGTTTTGATGGAAGCCAACGACAACGAGTTCGGCATTTCTTCGCGCGTCATCGATCCACCTGCAGTTCCGTTCGAGATCCATCGCAACGCACGCTGTGGTGAGAGAGAATTCGTCTCCGAGCGCGAAACGTGAGCCCTGAAAATGGAACAGGTCATCACGGTCTCGCCTGTCCTCGGTCGCAGATGCGCCCACGGACGGGATCATGAGTCCTGACCCCCGCGTGCGCAGCTGCTTCTCCTCTTCCCAGCCCAGCAATGAACTCGCTCGGCGGAGCGCATCGAGAGTCATGCGGTCGACGTAGAACGTAGGTTCATAACGGACCATGTTGACCCCTGGTCGATCCGGGTACCACGGCCCTTGGTCTGCAGCAACGCAACCACGGGGGATCGGCACGGGCGTTCCACCGCGATAACGAATTCCGTTGTCAGCCGCTGCGAGGAACGCCACCCTTCCGATCGGAGTAGTCACATAGGTGGGCGCAGTTGCCTCACTCAGGTTGGTGCCCGTTCCTGCGTGATGGATGCCAGCACGATCGAGATAACCGATCGTGGTGAGAATGCCACCCTCGCCGAAGTCGGACGAATGGTTGTTCGCCGTAAAGACCGTCTTGAAACCGAGCTCCCGCAGCTCGTTCGCCAGCCAAGGTCCTATCCCGAGATATGGAGATCCGAATCCCCCTTGGCCCGCTATGAAGGCTGGCCAATCCTCCCCATCTTGCAGAGTGCATTCGAGGTTCGCGAAGTTGAGGCCACCTTGCGCCAGAACGTCCCTGAGGCAGACGAAGTCGGGATGTGTGCACCGCGAAATAGGGTGTTGAAGCGAAATGTCACCCCAGAAGTTGATGCGCAAGGATCCGTCGGCCTTATCTGATGACCGATCAGTCAACACCGTCAACCCTTCTCCGGTTCTCTTGCCTGTCTCAATGGTTTCCGGCCATTTCTCTCAATTCTCCGAGCGTCTCTGACTTCTGTTGCAGGACCTCGGAGAGCCAAGTCGCAACCTGATCGAGCTTCTCGTCTTGCGCCATCTGGATCATCCATTGAAAATTTCCAGAACAATCGTAGTTGAATCCGTCGACCGCAGAATCGATGCTTTCGGACAGATTTGTGATGGGCATGTCGGTGATCGGATCACCGGCCTCTGACAGGAACCGAAGATGCCCCAACGCGCCTTCGAGCTGTCGATCGGCCAAAGATCGCAAAACCGAAGCGATGTCAGCCCTTCTCTCAGCATCTGCTTGGTCTGCGAAGTAGATCAGCCGCACATATCCCTGCGAATCGGCAGCAAAAACCTCCTTGAGGTAGGAGTGCAGTTTGGTGTTTTCAAGGTCAGTCATAGGACCTCCTCTGGAGCGCCAGCATCAATGTTTCGCAACTATTAGACAAAGTGTTCGGCCAAAGCACCGACGTCATCGGGCGCACCAACATTGATCAGGACGACGTCGGTAAACCCAATGTCCTCCAACCGTCGCAGTCTTCGCCCGGCCTCTTTCGGAGAGCATTCAAAATTGATGCAGTCGAAACGGGTAGCCGGGCGACGCTGGCTGAGGTCGCAATGTACTGAAGCAAGAACCGCGCGTGTGCCACCAAGGTCGTGGAATCGCCGGGCCGCTTTTTCCATTTCGCCCCATGTTCTTCCCCGTCCGGTGCCGATCCACCCGTCGAAATCCCTCGCTGCCCGCTCGACCCACCTCCCCCCCCAACTGCCGATGAACACCCTGGGTCCGCCCAAGGCGGACTCCGAAGGGTGGAGGCATGCCGAACCGACCGTTTCACCGTTCCAGAGGGCACGCATCGTCTGAAGTGACGAGCGCATGATGGCGAATCGCTCATCGAAATCGATACCGACGGCTGCAAAATCGACCGGGGTCGATCCAGCTCCAACCCCCAGAATGAAGCGGTGCGCCGCGATCTCGTGCAGCGTCAGGACCCGGTGTGCCAGTTCAACCGGATAGCGGAGTGGTACCTGCAGAATGCACGTGCCCAATTCGACCTTTGTCGTGCTGGCGGCGGCAATGGCCAGAATGCTGATGGTGTCTGGATTGGTGAGCCCCTCGCGTCCGATCGTGTCGCCGGCCCAGATATGCGAATAGCCGATCTCCTCCAGGTACCGAGCGCGCTCCGCCAGTTCGTGCCCTTCCACGATCGGCCGCACCTGCTGTCCGCGCTGCCCTTGCATCCCAACAGAGAGCAAGACGCCTACTCCGACCAAGCCTTCCTCCCTTTTCGGGTTGTCGACCGATTGCCACCGGGGCGAATCAACGCACCATAGTCATCGGGCGCGGGTGATATACAATATTGGAAAATGGGGTCGAGTCAAAGGGGTCCCGCGGCGGCAGCTCGCGGCTGCGGTAGCGGGTCCGGGGCGCAGACTCGCGCCGCTCATGGCTTGAGGATGACGGCGTCTGTGCTGCGCCATCCGGAGCCTGGTGGGTCCGCACACACGATCCGAGGGCCGAGACCGAGGCCCCGGTATGGTCGTCGCGACGGATGGCAATGGATCGGGAGGGGCTGAACTTGGCTGCGGACCAATCATCGGTACCGTCGACCGCGCCGCTCGAGGGAATCGTCGTCATCGACGCGACGACATTTCTCGCTGGTCCGTTCAGTGGTCTGATGTTCGCAGATCTCGGGGCTGATGTGATCAAGGTCGAGCCGCCCGGTCACGATCCCCTGCGGCGCATGAAGTCACGCTGGCATCCAGCCGGCCCGATGGCTGCCAATGTCAATCGGAACAAGAGGGCTGTCGTCATCGATATGAAGACTCCCGCAGGTCTGAACGAGTTTCGTGATCTCATTCGGGGCGCCGACGTGGCCCTTTTCAACATGCGGGCGTCTGCCGCAGTTGCACTTTCGATTGATGACGCGACCTTGGCCTCGATCAATGGCCGTCTGATACGAGCTTGGTTGACTGGATACGGCCTCGATGGACCGCGAGCCAGCGAGCCCGCCTTCGATTCCGCGGTGCAGGCATACGCAGGATTGGTGTCGATCCAAACCGGGCGGGGAGAGCCGGCACCGATGCGGACATACGTGGCGGACAAGGTGAGCGGGATGTTCATGGTGCAAGGCGTTCTGTCTGCCCTCCTGAAACGAACAGTGACGGGCGTTGGGGAACGCATCGACATCTCTCTGCTCGACTCGACCGCCTACTTCGGGTTTCCCGACTTATTCGAGGACTACACGTTCCTCGACGAGGATCCTTCGGAGAATCCCGAGGAGACGGCTGCGATCGTCGCCGCAACGGCCGATGGGCTCCTCGTGCTGGCTCCTGCTTCAGGAAAGCAGATCAAGGCGGCTCTGGAAGTCGTCGGACACCCAGAATGGCAGCAGGCGCTCCTTGACACGCCGAACCGTAACGCCCTGATGGCGGTATTAGTGGACAAGTTGCGTCCGGTCCTGGCGACAGCAGGCACCGATCATTGGTTGCGACGCTTCTCGAATGCGGACGTGCCGGTCGCGCCCGTGCTCAACCGGGCGCAACACATCGAGGATCCCCAGGTCGTCCACAACGGGATCTACTGCACGTATACCCACCCCGAATACGGTCGGGTTCGAGCCGTACGGCATCCCGTCTGGTTCTCCGGGCGGCGACCAATCGAACCCTCGCCGTTTCCCTTGCCGGACGCCGACCGCGGGCAAATTTTCGGCCACGTAGCGAACGCGGAGAATCAGTTCTCGGGGGTCTGAGATATTATATAATATCGTTTCGTTGCCGCTTCACGTCGGCGGACCTCGCGGCGGGGAGCACAGCGGAGGAGCACATGGCAACTCGGGTGAGGGGCGAGAACAGGGTGTATGCGGAGCCGCTCAGCGGGAGGATCGCCGACGCCATCCGCCAGGCAATTGCTCTGCGGCGAACTACGCCAGGGTGATGCCATCACACAGGACATTTTGGCCAAGCAATATGAGGTCAGCTCGATGCCGGTCCGCGAGGCGCTCCTCCTTCTCTCTCATGAGGGCATGATCGATGCGCGTCCGAACCGCGGATTTCGGGTGGCCCGGATGGGCAAGAGGGATATAGAGGACATTTATTGGACCCACGCAGCGCTCGCCGGACGACTAACGGCGAGAGCGAGCGAGCGGCTCTCGGATGCGAGTCTTCTCGAGCTCGAAGAGAACAACCGGAGCCTTGCCGCCGCTCTGGAGAGTGGCGATATGGACAAAGTCGAAAGCCTCAATTGGCAGTTCCACCGAGTGATCAATCTGGCCGCAGACAGCCAGAGAGTCCTTGCCCTGCTCAAGTCGACCGCACACCAGATTCCCAAGCACTTCTACACGATGTTGGGGTCGTGGGGTCGGCTCTCGATGCATGACCATACCGAGTTGCTCGAGGCACTTCGTCAGCGGGACGCAACGAGGGCCGAGAAGCTTGCCGTCGACCACGTCGCAGCTGCAGGCCGATTGATGGTCGATTATCTCCTGTCGCAGGGATCTTGGAACATGCACCATGACCAAGAGATCGAGGAATCGAAATCACCGAATAAGCACGGACCGCAGGAGGCCCGAATGAACTTGAACGACCGTCTTGCGCGATTGCCCGAGGTGCCGACCTTCACCCTCACCAGCACCATGCTGACGGATGGCGACAACATGCCGCCGATCTCCATGTCCGGTATCTTCGGCGTACCGGGGGGAGGAGATATCTCTCCCGAATTGGCCTGGACGGGTGCACCACCAGAGACAAAGAGCTACGTCGTGACCCTGTACGATCCTGATGCACCCACAGGGTCCGGGTTTTGGCACTGGGCGGTCGTGGACATTCCTGCAAGCACGACGGAACTGGTTGCTGGCGCCGGCCATGAGAGCGGCGAGAACCTTCCGGCGGGCGCCTTTCAGCTGTCCAATGACGCCGGCCTCAAGCGATTTCTTGGCGCTGCACCGCCGGCCGGGCACGGTCCGCATCGATACGTGTTCGTCGTGCACGCGGTTGACGTCGAAAGCCTGGGGGTTCCGCCTGATGCCACGCCTGCGTTCCTGGGTTTCAATATTTTCAGCCACATCCTGGCCCGCGCGGTCCTGACGGTTACTGCAGAGCAATAGGCCATCAGGGTGGAATTTCCCGTGAAATTGCCCTGAGGAGGGCTGGACCTGTGCAGTCAGACGACGGTCATGTCAGCTGGTCTGGCGAACGTCGCGGCATCTCCGATCTCGCGGTTGCGAGCATTTGTCTGTCTCCGGCTGCGAGAACATTGAACGGAGTCACCCTCCATTTGGGCAAGCGGTTCATCATTCGGATGGCCGCTTTCACCGCCAGGATCCTGGGCGCGCAGGAAGTCCCGGGTCTGGAACGTTGGAGGTTGGTCCGTGCACCCTTGCGGGCGAGCATGCCCGACGCTATTTTTCTTCATATCTGATATGGTCACGAAACCGCGCGAAAAGGTGACGCGGCTCGAAATAGAAAAGGGGGGCATCATGTCATTGAGAAGGGCCTTTTCGGTTACCCGGGGGGTGAACCTGGTAGCCGCCGCAGCTGTCTTAATGGGCTTGTGCGTGGCTGTGGGGGGCACTTCGCCCGCGGGCGCCGCGAGTCCATCGGGTACACCATTGGTTTTCGGTGTCATTAGCTCGGACACCGGAGCGGCCGGAACCACGACCGACCAGTCGACGACGGTCAAGGACTGGGCGCACTACGTGAACACCCACGGCGGAATCAACGGACACCCGGTCAAGGTCGACTACTTCAACGATACGGGGAGTTCCGCAACTGCCATTCAGGAAGCGCAGACTCTCGTCACCGATAATGTGATTGCGATCGGTGACGCCAGCCAGACTGGTGCGGCGTTTGCGAGCGTCGCGGACGCAGCCCACATTCCAGTGATCTCTCTGGTTGGGGATCACTCCGCGCCCTCATACGTGAAGGACCCCAACCTGTTTGCAGACTCGGCCACCGTGCCGACTCTCTTCTGGGCCATTGCAGAGGACCCGGCGATCTCGCACCACACGAAGCTTGCGCTTCTCTACTGCGCAGAAGTGGCAGCGTGTGCGCAGCTGGTCCCCGCCGTCACGGCTGATGCAGAGCCGATTGGCGTAGACGTCGTCTACTCCGCAGGCTTCAGTGGGTCGGCGCCTAACTACACTGCAATTTGCCTGGCAGCGAAGCAGGCGGGTGCGAACTCGATCGCCCCGGTGGGCCCGGTCGTGGCCGCAAACCAACGTGTCATCGACGACTGCGCTGCGCAGGGCTACTACCCTGAACCGGGCTTCTCGGGGACCAATATCGGGCCGACCTTCACGAGCGACCCGAACATTAAGCAGTTCTTTGGGTACACGAACACGATTCCTTGGTTTGTGCACAACGCCACGACGAAGACCATCGACAGCGTCATGGGAAGCTACTTACCCCATGCATTGGTGAAGCAGAACGTGTTCGATGACTGGGGTGGACTGCAGGTCTTCACTGCTGCCGCCGACAAGATCCCGACGAACGCGACGCCGACGGCTCAGGACATCGACAACGGCCTGTACTCACTGCACAACTTCACGGCGGACGGCTTCACCGTTCCCCTGACGTACAAGAAGGGAATGCCGAACCCGGTGTACTGCACCTTCATCATTGCCTACAAGCATGGACCCCACGGGCAGTACTACCTGCCCGTTGGTCTCAAGCCCAGGTGCGAGACCCCACCGCCAACCAGCTAACAGCTATGGGATGTCAGGTCCGTACAGGTGTTAGGGGAGTAGGAGCTCCCTGATTCTAGGATGGCAGCTCGGCGCGGAACTCCGCGCCGAGCTGCCATTCAACTCTTCAACCGAATTCCAGGGTTCACAATCCATGTGGGTGATGCCGTGCCGAAACTCCTTTCTATGACAAAGGCATCCAAGCCGGGCCGGTCCGAGGGTTCGGATCCGGGCGAGGGCGCCGGCTCCGACGAAACGGTGCTCGCACTCGAAGATGTCAACGCCGGATACGGACGAGATGAAGTGCTTCACCATGTAACGCTGAGGGTCCCGAAAGGGTCGGCTGTGGCTCTGGTGGGACCCAACGGAGCCGGCAAGACCACCCTGCTTCGGGTGGCTTCAGGCATCATCACGCCGACGTCCGGCAACGTGTTTCTCAACGGACGCGAGGTCTCCTCGTTGGGCGTCCACGGGAGAACGAACTTGGGTCTCTGCGATATCCCGGAAGGTCGAGGGATCTTCCCTTCACTCAGCGTCCGAGAGAATCTCGTGCTGCAGTCGGCACACCGGCGGGAGAAGGAAGGTATCGCCCAAGCGGTGGAGTTGTTCCCCGTCCTGGGCTCGCGGCTTCAGCAGATCGCGGGCAGCCTCAGTGGGGGAGAGCAGCAGATGTTGGCGATTACCCGCGCCTATCTGTCCAACCCCTGCATCGTTTTTTTCGACGAGCTGTCGCTCGGTCTCGCTCCGCTGATCATCGATCGGATCTACGAATACATCGGGCTGATCTTGAGTCGCGGAGTTTCCGTCCTGATCGTGGAGCAGTACGTAAATCGGGTGTTCCAGATCGCAGATGAGGTCTATGTACTTGATCGGGGTGGGGTGGTTCTTTCGGGCCCAACCGCAGAGGTAAGGGGGCGCGACCTCTTCGCGCACTATATGGGGATTTAGGGCACGGTAGTTACTTCGAAGGGTTCTTTTCAGATCGCCTGAGCATCCGCTAAAGGCTCTACAAGCGTGAGAACGGACGGAAGTCGTTCATGAGCGAATATCTGCCATTCATCGTCATTGGCCTAACCACAGGCTCCATCTACGGACTTGCCGGTATCGGTCTGGTGCTCACCTACAAGACGACCGGCATCTTCAACTTTGGCTATGGCTCTATCGCAGCCCTCTCGGCCTTTCTGTTCTTTTTCCTTAGGCAGCAGCACGGCTATCCGTGGCCGGTTGCTGCTCTGATCTGTCTGCTGGCGTGCGGGGTCGGTTTCGGTTGGGTGTATGAATGGCTCGCCCGACACATAGCGACGGCGGACACGGCGATCAAGGTCGCCGCAACAGTGGGAATCGTTCTTGTCGTCGTTTCCATCGGGCTCTTGTGGTACCCGGGAAATCCCCAAGTGGTGACGTCCTTTCTTCCGCAGAAGTCGATCACCCTCTTCGGTGTTTTTGTGAGTTGGGCGCAAATCATGGTGTTCGTCGGCTCCGTCCTCGTAACGTTCCTTCTGTATGCGCTATTTCGGTGGTTCAGGCTTGGTATGGCAATGCGCGGGGCGGTTGACAACCCAGAACTGCTGGCTCGGACCGGTGAGAATCCGGTTGCGGTTCGGCGCTGGGCCTGCGTGCTCGGGGCGCTCCTAGCTGCCGCCTCGGGTCTTCTCATCTCGCCCGGCCTGGGGTTGGACGCTCTGGTCCTGACGATGCTCGTCGTGCAGGCCTTCGGGGCGGCTGCGATCGGTACGTTCTCCAGCCTGCCGCTCACATTTGTCGGCGGTCTCGGTATCGGAATCATCGTCTCGTTGTCGACCAAGTTCACGGCGCAATACCCGGCACTGGACGGCCTGAGTGCTGGGTTGCCGTTCATCATCTTGTTCATTGTCCTGATCGCTACCCCAAAACGCCGCCTGCTCGATCGATCTCTGCGGGCAACGATTCATATGCCGAAGTCCTGGCACGCACCCACGAGGGTCCGCCTGCTGGCCGGAGCCATTGCACTCGTTGTCCTACTCCTCGTCCCGAGCTTCGCAGGCGTCCGGCTCGTTTCGTACTCCTACTTCTTGATCATGACGATCGTGTTCCTGTCGCTCGGGCTCTTGGTGAGATTGTCGGGACAAGCATGTTTGTGTCAGATGGCGTTTGTCTCGATTGGTGCCGTGACGGCGGCACATCTGATTCAGAACGGCGTGCCCTGGCTTGCCGCAATTTTCATCGCGAGTTTGATCGTCGTTCCGATCGGAGCGATCGTGGCCATTCCCGCCATACGCCTCTCTGGGATCTACCTGGCCCTGGCTACGTTCGGGTTCGGGATCTTCGTCGAGCAGCTGTTCTATCCCCTGAACTTTCTCTTCGGCGTCAACTCGAACGGCATTGCGGCGGCGCGTCCGAGTGGCGCCCTTGGCCCATGGCATTTCGGAACGGCCAAGGGTTACTACTATCTGCTGCTGGTCTTTCTCGTGGCGGTGGTCGCTGCCATCGTGTGGATCGAGCGCGGACGCTTGGGTCGTCTCTTGAGCGCCTTGTCGGACTCGCCCACCGCGCTGCAGAGCGGTGGAGCATCCCTCGTGACGGTAAAAGTGCTGATCTTTTGCATTTCCGCGTTCATTGCCGGGTTGGCCGGAGCACTTAGCGGACCGCTCTTTGGAAATGCGGAGAGCACCCAATTCCCGTTGTTCAATTCGCTCACCCTCTTTGCGGCCGTCGTCATCCTCGTCGTGGGCGGACCTTGGTATGCCTTCGTTGGAGCGGCGGGATTGGCTCTGGTACCGGCCTATTTGACTTCGGTCACGTACATCAATACCTACCTTCAGCTCTTCTTCGGATTCTCGGCGTTGACCTTCGTGCTGGTGGCCCGCAAGCCTCCGTCAACACCTCTTTGGCTGCAGAATCGATTGAACAGACTCGGAGCAAAGCGATCGCGTCAACCCTCGGTCGCGGAACAAGAGGGAGAGATCGTCGGCGCGGTCCGTCCGGCATTGGACAGCCTGGGTGGCCTCGAGGTGAAAGACGTCTCTGTTGCGTATGGGGGCGTCGTCGCGGTGAGAAATGTCAGCCTGACAGCACCGCCTGGTCGCATCACCGGCCTCGTTGGGCCAAATGGAGCCGGAAAGACGAGCCTGTTCGCGGCATGCTCGGGACTGGTGAAGCCAGGCGGAACGGTCATCCTCGACGGGAAGGACATTACGCGTAAGTCCCCTCACCACCGGGCCAGGTTGGGACTCGGTCGGACATTCCAGCGGGTGGAGCTCTATGACTCATTGAGCGTCTGGGAGAACGTCACAATGGGCTCCGAGTCGCTGTTGGCGGGAGGAAAGCCTGTCAGCCAGTTGTTTGGTTCTCGAAGAGAATCGCGTGAGATCGTCGCCGCGGCGCGCGATGCCATGTCGATCGTCGGCATTACGGACCTCGCAGATCGTCAGGTAGCCGTGCTCTCAACGGGCTGGCGACGGCTCGTGGAACTGGCTCGAGCGCTGGCTGGTACGTATCACATCCTGCTCCTCGATGAGCCTTCATCGGGGCTCGGCGCAGCCGAGACACGGCGCTTCGGTGGAGCTCTCACTCGAGCGGTGAGTGAACGCGGTATCGGAATACTGCTCGTCGAGCACGACATGACCCTGGTCCAAGCTGTCTGCAACCACATTTACATGCTCGAGTACGGGGAGTTGATCTTCGAGGGGTCTCCCGAAGAGATGCACTCGAACGAGATCGTGCGCGCCGCATACCTCGGAGTTGATGTTCTGGATGCAGGCCTTGGTGTCGGCGTCGGTGGATGACGGATGTCAATCTTCGTGAATTCCGTTCGAGCGCATTCCTGACCCTGTGCTGATGTGAGGAGGTAAGCCATGTCCAGTAAATACGACGTCGTCATCCATGACGGAACCATCGTCGATGGAACGGGTAGCGAGCCCTACCGTGCCGACGTGGCGATCGTCGGTGATCGCATCGCGACGCTCGGGCGGGTCACCGAGCGCGGTGAACGCGACATCGACGCCGAAGGATGCGTGGTCACGCCAGGCTTTATTGAGGGCCACACACATATGGACGCGCAAATCATGTGGGATCCCCTGGGGACGAGTTCATGCTGGCATGGAATCACCACGGCCGTGATGGGCAACTGTGGCTTTACCGTGGCCCCGTCTCGCGAGGAAGAGCGCGACCTCGTGTTAGCCAACCTCGAGAGAGCAGAGGACATCCCCCGGCATGCTCTCTTGGCCGGAATCAACTGGCAGTGGGAGACCTTCCCGGAATACCTCGATGTCGTTGACCGGTTGCCAAAAGGGATCAACTTTCTCGCGAACATCGGACACTCGGCGTTACGCACTTGGGCGATGGGGGAGAGGGCCTTCGAAGAGGCTTCAACTGACGAAGATCTTGAACTGATGAGACGGCAGCTCCAGGACTCCATGCGCGCCGGTGCGGTCGGATTCACGACCTCGCTCAGCGCAGCCCACAGGCTGCCGGATGGCCGGCCAGTCGTGTCGCGTGTCGCGGAATGGAGCGAAGTTGAGATGCTCGTGGCCACAATGGCCGCCGAAGGATCCGGGATGTTCGAACTGGCGCTCGGGATCAATGCGGACGTACCGCAGGTGCGTGCATCGCTTGCGAAACTGCGAGAACTCGCGATGCGAACGGGTGCACCGATCATGCTCCCACTGGAGCCCTTTCGTCCTCGGCTTGAGGAGGTGTCGAGCTGGCTGGACGAAGCGACGCAGTCGGGCATCGTTCTGTTTGGCCAGACCCACGGCCGCGGGTTCCTCTCGGTCATGTCTTTCAAAACCGCCCTGCCGTTTGACGGCCTTCCCGAATGGGCGAAGATCAGATCGCTTCCACTCGATGAACAACGACGTCTGCTGTCCGACACCGCCATTCGGGAACGACTGGTGGCGGAAGTGGAGACAGCGGACGACAACACATATTCGAGCGTCGGAGCAGCGCCCCGCCGCCCGAACTTCGATTTAATGTGTGTCTTGGATGATCCCCTACCTCCGTATCAGTCCATAGCCAGCCTGGCGCATGAGCGAGGAATGCATCCGGTTGAGGTGATCATCGACCTCGGTGTGAAGAGTGATTTCAATCAGTTCTTCGTTCAGCCATTCATCCCGTACTCCGACGAGGATGTCCTCACGACGCTGAAGCATCAGCGCTCGGTGCTTGGCCTTTCCGATAGCGGCGCCCACGTCAGTCAGCTGATGGATTCGTCTATTCCGACGCACCTCTTGGCGTACTGGGTCCGAGAACGAGAGGTCTTTACCTTGGAGGAGGCGGTGCGGATGTTGACCGCGGTTCCCGCCGCAGCCTGGGGGATTCCGGACCGGGGCTTCGTGAAAGAAGGACTGATCGCCGACTTGAACGTCATCGATCCGGTCGCGGTCAGGCCGGCGCTGCCCGAAGTAGCGGCCGATCTTCCAGCTGGCCTTTCGAGGCTGACGCAAGGTGCTCACGGCTTTCGGGCGACATTCGTCGCGGGGGAGGTGGTCCACGAGAACGGCGTGCACTCCGGCCAGCTGCCTGGCCGACTGATACGGGGGCCCTTCGCTGCCCCGCAGCTGAACTGACCCGGGGTTTCCCGAGTCCCCTTGGCTATTGGTGGCCAGCTGCTATCCGGCGGCTGGCGGCCTTAGTCCCTTCGACGAGGGAGGCCAGCTTCGCCCATGCAATCCTCGGATCAACCGAATTTGCGTTGGCGAACGTAGCGAACCCGCAGTCACTGCCCGCCAGGACGTTCTCAATGCCCACAATTCGGGCGTATCTCTCAATTCGCTGCGCCACCAACTCTGGATGCTCGATGTAGTTGGTAGTCGAGTCGATCACCCCGGGGATCAATACCTTGTCCTCCGGAAGCTTCAGATGCTCGAAGACCGTCCACTCGTGCTCATGACGAGGGTTGGCTCCTTCGAAGAGAAGGCCGCTGGGACGGGCCGGCAATATGAGGTTAATGATTTCAGCCAGTGCAATATCACGGTTATGCGGACCTTCATAGTTTCCCCAACATATGTGCATTCGCATGGACTCGGGCGGAATGGAAGAAGTGGCTTGATTTATTGCCTCAACGTGTAGTGCGATCATGTCCAAGTAGGCCGACTTGGTCATACCCTCAGCCTCGCAGCTGAGCCAATTCGCGAGATCGGGGCAGTCGAGCTGCAATATCAGCCCACCTTCCACGATGGCCTCGTACTCTTGCCTCATGGCATCGGCAAGCGCCCAGATGTACTCTTCGTGACTTGCGTAGTATCGGTTAGCCAGGAAGAGAGCGATCACGCCCGGTGAGGCCGAAGTCATGAACGCCTCCTCGACAGAGGCTTCCGACATGGCCGTGCGCAGGTTGGCAAGGTCCTCCTGAACGGCCTGGTTCCCAACATAGGAAACCGGGCCGCTGCACACACCGGTGCTAAGGGCTTTGCTAACTCGGTCGTTGATGCGCTGGAAGAACTCCGGGAAGTCCTGTGAACCCGGCGCCGGGCGGCTTTGATTGATTTCTGAAGTGAACCCGCTGAGCCGATCTGTCACATAGGTCGAGTAACTCGGCTTGCTCATCTCGCCGTCGTTGACGAGATCGACGCCGACCTCTACCTGGCGTCGGACGACTTCTTGCACCGCCGCCGCGATATCAGCGCTCTCGGCGGTCGGGCCGCTGGCCGCAGCCTTGGTCCCCGGGAGTGCCACGCCTACCGGACGAGGCAGGCTGCCAGTATGAGTCGTCAAAATTCGATTGCGATCTGTCAACACGGGACTCTCTCTTGTGTGAGCTTGACGCTGTTCACTCAGGACTGCGTACTCTGGTTCGCGTCGGCAGCGTTGTGAGTGAACGCCTGCGGCGTGCTGGAGTGCGCCGCGCTGGGGGAATGGAAGTGGTCAACACTTCCGAGCCCCCACTGGCTGACCTCCTTGTTGGGCCAGCCAGCTCCTCACGGCCAGGACATGAGCCTCAGCGATTCGCCGCGCCGCGGCAGCGTCGCCGGCCGTCATGGCGCGCAACAGCGCTGCGTGCTCCCGCTTACGCCGGTCCGCATGCTGGTGGAATGCTTCGACAGAGATCCTCGGGATTGCTTGCGCCGCGATCCGCAGGTGCAAGAGGAGGCGCGGCGCACCAGACGCCTGGTTCAGCATGCGATGGAACCGTTGGTCGGCCGTGACCGCATCCGCGGCGCCGTCAATCGCTCCGGCCAGGTCCCACAGCCCGCGTCGCTACGTCGCGTCGAGGCGGACCGTCGCATGTCAGCCGCCTTGCCGCAGAGCGATGCAAGGATGGCGAGATTGTCGAAGGCGCCCTGCAGGCCAGGGAGGGACGCGTCCACGCTGCCCCCTGGCGTGATCGCTGTGAATGTCTGGTCAGACAGCGCGGACGAGGCTTGGGGGATCGGTGCGCGGAATTCCTCGGGTTGCCCCGTCAGGAGCTTCGATTCGAGCGCGTCAGTGCCTCCGATTCGACCGAAGGGACTTTGCTCACTGAGTGCAAAGGCCGCGTCAGTCGGCGGGGTCGTACCGAGAGGCACGGAAGTCGAAGACAGGGGCTTGATATATAAAATATTACATATTAAAGTGCGGAAGCGCTCTGGAGTCCTGCCTGCAACGGCGGCTCAGCCCTCGGGCGGCGAGGGAAGGGCGTACTGATTGGTGATCGGGTTCGTCGGCGAGTCTAAAGCCTAGGGCGAGGGGAACGAATGGGAATCCTGAGCGGCCGCGTGGACGACTTCGAGCGCTGGCAGTGCGGAGGACGGCGCTCGGCGGAGGTCCGGCATGCCTAAGCGCGCACTCGAAGGGTTGCGGGCCATCGATGCCGCAACGCTCGTTGCAGGACCGATGGTGGCAACGATGCTGGCTGAATTCGGCGCCGAGGTGATCAAGGTCGAACAGCCTGGCGTCGGCGATCCGCTCCGGACGTGGGGTGAGACCAAGGAGGGCATCGGCCTGGTCTGGAAGAGTATGGGCCGCAACAAGTCATGCATCACACTCGACCTGCGTCAAGCGGACGGGCGGGAGCTCTTTCATCGGCTTCTCGACGTCAGCGACATCCTGATCGTGAACAACCGACCCAGCGCGTTGGTTCGGTGGGTCTCGACTTCGAGTCCGTGCACGCACGCCACCCACGCCTCGTCATGCTCCACATCAGCGGGTACGGTGCCGGCGGGCCCAAGAGTGACCGCCCGGGCTTCGGCACGCTCGCCGAAGCGATGAGCGGCTTCGCCCACATGACCGGACAGCCCCATGGTCCGCCGACACTTCCCCCCTTCTTCCTTGCCGATGGTGTGACCGCGCAGTCTGCCACGGCCGCAGTCATGGTGGCACTCCACTACCGAGACGTTCTCGGCGGGGATGGCCAACTGATCGATGTCAACTTGATCGAACCGCTGGCCCGGCTGATCGAGAACTCGACGCTGGTCTACAACCACTTGGGCACGATCCCGGGCCCCGTCGGCAACCAAATGCCTGCCAGCGCACCACGGAACGCCTACGAGACCAGCGACGGAAAATGGATCGCCATATCCAGCGCGTCGCAGAACATTGCCATGCGGTCTTCCGAGCCATAGATCGGCCTGATCTGGCATCCGATCCCGACTTTGCTGACGCCCTTCGGCGGCAGGCGCGGGCACCGGAGCTCGATGCACTCGTTCGCGCAGTGGATCCGGCAGCGGACGCTGAAAGAGGTGATGGAGGTCTTCGACGAAGCAGAGGTGGCAGCGGCGCCGGTCTACGACGCACAACAGCTCCTGGAGGACGACCATATGCGCGCCAGGGGGGTGTTCGTAACGGTTGATGATCCCGATTTCGAGACCATGACGGTGCAGTCGCCCGTAGCCCGAATGAGTGAGACGCCCGGGAGGATCGATCATTTGGGCCGGTCTCTCGGAGCCGACAATGAGGCCGTGTACGGCGAACTGCTCAATCTGAGCGTCGACGAATTGGACGTGCTGCGTTCGGCTGGGACGATCTAACGCCCCCAGTGGCGCTTCCTAGCGCTGCATGGCCTTGGTCTCGACGAACTCCTCGAGGCCGCACTTGCCCCGCTCGCGGCCGATGCCCGACTGCTTGTAGCCCCCGAAGGGGGCCGACGGGTTGAACTGACCGCCATTGATGTCGACCTGACCAGTGCGCATCTGGCGCGCCACCCGCTCGGCCCGGGCCGCGTCGCCGCTCCAGACCGCTCCGGCCAGCCCGTAGGGGGTCGAGTTGGCGATCTCAACCGCCTCTTCCTCGGTGTCGTAGGGGATGATGGACAGGACCGGGCCGAAGATCTCCTCTTTGGCTATCGTCATATCGGGCGACACCTCGGAGTAGACGGTGGGCTGCACGTAGAAGCCCTTCTCGAGGCCTTCGGGGGCATCAGGGCCGCCGGCGACGAGCTTGGCGCCCTCCTCAATCCCCTTGTTGATGTAGCCGCGGACGCGATCGCGCTGGACGTCCGACACGAGCGGGCCGATCAGCTTGCCGGCCTCGAAGGGGCCACCGGGGGCGAAGGTGGCCATCCCGGCGACGGCCAGCTCCTCCACCTCAGCCAGCTTGTCGCGGGGGACGAGCATGCGGGTGAGGGCGGAGCAGGTCTGGCCCGAGTTCAAGTAGCAGCCGAACAGACCGGCCGCCACGGCGGTGCCGAAATCGGCGTCGTCCAGAAGGAGGTTGGCCGACTTGCCGCCTAGCTCGAGGGACACCCGCTTAATGCCTTCGGCTGCCAACTCCATGACACGGCGTCCCGCCCGCGTGGAGCCCGTGAAGGAAACCATGTCGACCAGTGGGTGCGCCGCGATCGCCTCGCCGACCACCGGGCCGATGCCGCTGACCAGGTTGAAGACCCCTGCCGGCAGGCCCACCTCGTCAATGACCTCGGCCAGGATGAAGGCGTTGATCGGGGCGACCTCGGACGGCTTGAGCACGACGGTGCAGCCGGCGGCCAGGGCGGGGGCCACCTTGAGGACGACTTGGTACAGGGGGTAGTTCCACGGCGTGATGGCGCCAACGACTCGGACCGGCTCCCGAACGACGAGGGAGTTGCCGAGATCTTTTTCCCACTCGAAATTCTCGGCGGCGTTGGCGGCATCTGCGAAGGCGCCGGCCGGCAAGCCGACCTGAATGGAGCCCGACAGGGTCATCGGCATGCCGACCTCATGGCTGATGACTTGGGCCACCTCGTCGGTGCGGGCGGCGAGGGCTTCGCCGATCCGCTTGAGAAGCTTGCCTCACTCCTCACGTGATGTCGCAGCCCAGCCGGGGAATGCGGCGGCCGCGGCCTTGACGGCCTTGTCGACGTCCTCGGGTGTCCCCTCAGGGATGGTGGCGAAGACCTCCTCGGTGGCCGAGTCGATGACCTCCAGCTTGCCGCTGCCGGTCGAGGGCACCCAGGTCCCGTTGATGTAGATCTTGTCGCGCACGTCCATGTTTGAGCCCCTCCCTCGTCGACGAGTAGTCACTCGTGTGGGTGGTCCCGATCGCCACCTTACCCAGGGAAGAAGCTTCAGTGCCCGGCCGATCCTGGCGGTCTGGCTCGCCAGCGGTGGTGGCCGGGGCTCTCGGCGGCCCTCGGGAGTTCCAGGTCAAGGAGACCTGATATTGGATAATGTCCGCATCATGACTGACGTGCTAGACGGGATCCGGGTTGTCGAGGTGGCCGGCTGGGCGTTCGTGCCCTCTGCTGGCGCGATCTTGGCGGAGTGGGGTGCCGACGTGATCAAGGTCGAGCCACCCACCGGTGACCCGATCCGCGGCTTGGTGCACCCCAAGTCGGGACCGTTCGAGGGGCAGACCTTCGAATGGGACATGTTCAACCGGGGCAAGCGCAGCATGGCTCTCGACCTCCGGGAAAAGGAGGCGCAGGACATCGTCCACCGCCTGTGCGAGACGGCCGACGTGTTCCTGACGAGCTATCTGCCGCAAGCCCGGATGAACCTCGGGATCGACGTGGACACGGTGCGGCGACACAATCCGTCCATCGTGTACGCCTGCGGAAGTGGGCGCGGGCCCAACGGTGCTGAGGCCGACAAGCCCGGTTACGACCTAATGACGTTCTGGTCGCGTGGTGGCGTTTCGGCTTCCGTGACTCCCCCGGGGGTGAAGAGGCCTGTCGGCATGCCGGCGGGCGGATTCGGCGATTCCTTGAGTGGTATGGCCCTGGCCGGCGGCATTGCCGGTGCACTGGTCAAGAAGGCGCGGACTGGTGAGGGATCGCTCGTCGACGGCTCGCTTCTCGGCACCGCGTTGTGGTGCATGCAACTGGGCATCGCTGGAACGGCGATCACGGGTTCGATGGATCAGCTGGCATCTGCAGGCAAGATCTTCAATCCACTCGTCAATACCTATCGCACCAGCGATGGCCGCTGGATCGCCTTGTGCATGCTCCAACACGATCGCCACATCGAGGGACTCTGCGCAGCCCTCGGACGGGAAGACCTGCTCAGCGACCAGCGGTTCTCGACATCAGAGGCTCGGCATGTCCATGCCGAGGACCTCATCGCGGAGTTGGAAGCGATCTTCGCCACGGGCACCCTCGACGAATGGCGGGTGGTCCTCGAGCGGCAGGAAGGTCCGTGGGACGTGGTGAACCGGGTTACGGACCTGGCCGACGACCCACAAGCCGTTCAGAACGGTTTTGTCCAGCACGTCGAATGCGGAGACACGAACTTCCCGATGGTGGCCTCGCCGGTGCAGTTCGACCGGACACCGCCGACGCTGCACTGCGCGCCTGGCTTCGGGGCCCAGACCGAAGAGGTCCTGCTGTCCATGGGGATGGATTGGGACGGCATCATCGCGGCCAAGGTGTCGGGCGCCGTGTTCTGATGGCTGCCGACGGTGACTCATCCCTCGCCAACATCGACGTCACCTGACTTCATGCCGATGGTGATCGGCTCGACGTACACCGGTTGGATGGTCGTGGTGTCCGGCAAGACATCCCGTACACGCATTTCGAGTGGTTCGGTCGGCATGTCGATGAACACCGGGTAGAGGTCGTCGTGGTGGCAGGGGAGAAGGAATCGGGGCCGATAGGTTTCGACCAGTGGCATCGTCGCTTCCAGCAGTTGGCGCCGGACCAGTGGGCGTCCGGCGTACCCGACCATCGCCACGTCGCAGCCCGGCTCCTGTGAGAAGAATGCCCGCTCCTCCTCGCTCACGGGGCCCGCGCTGTCGCGGTAGACGATCCGGTAGCCGGCGATGTCGATGACGAAACACATCGTCCCCTCGCCATAGATCTCCGGGGCGGTGCTGCCCCTGCTCTTCACCTCAGCTGCATACTCCTCCTCCTCCGGGCTGAGAGGAGGTTGGTCGCGCTCCCACACCCTGCGAGCCTCGATCAGCGCGTTCAGGCTCACCTGCTGTTCTGGTTTCGGAAGGTTGGCATGGATGCCCCTGATGACCCGCACTGTGAAGGCGGGGAACTCAACCACGTCTCCAGTGGCTCGGCCTGTGACGCCCACGATCTTGTCGACTCCGAGGTCCCCTCGTGTGAGCACGTCGGCACCGAGAGGGTGCACTTCGACGGGAGCGCCCGTCTGCAATGCCACTTGGACGGCGTCACTGATGTGATCCCAGTGAGGGTGTCCGATCAAAATGACGTCGGCCCGCTCGACTTCATCGGGCCGGAATCCGATGGCCCGCATACGCGGTCCCCGGTCGTAGAAGGTGTCGAGCAACACCACTTGGTCCGCGAAGCTGAGTTCGTAGTTCGAGGTGCCGTACCACCGTATGGTGAGGTTGTCCGGGTCCGGATCAACTGGTCCTCCGAGCATGGCGGGCCGGCGGTACCCGAAGACACGCTCCGTGTTCACCGCGAGAACTCCTTCCGACAGGCCACGTCAAGGCGTGGTGAGCAGGATGCCGATGCCGCGCCGCAACCCGGTCGCCATCATCGACAGCTCCACACCGGGAACCTGACGTTCTGCCGCTTCTCCCCGCAGTTGATGGACGGCTTCGGCGAGATGACCGAACCCCATGTGGACCCGCCCCGCCGAGAGTTGTCCGCCCCAGGTGTTGACCGGTAGCTCCCCGTTCAAGGAGGTCCTGTGGCCACCCTCGATGAACGCACCGCTCTCACCGGGGCCACAGAACTCGAATTTCTCGAGGGCGTAGAGGACGAACGGGCTGAGGCCGTCATAGAACTGCGCCACGTCGACCTCCGACGGCTTACGGTCCGTCCGCCCCCAGAGATCGGTGGGGGCGAGCTTTTCGTTGGGCTCACACGCCCAGCCTTGAGCTTCGATCCTTACGGGATGGCGAAGGTCCTGGACGCATTCCTCGGCGGAAAAGACGAAGGCGGTCGCAGCATCGACCGGCACGTCGCAGTCGTAGAGGCACAGTGGGCTGCTGATCATCCGGGCCGCCAGGTAGTCATCGATGGTCAGCGGCTCCTTGTAGACGGCTCGTGGGTTCCGTGCCGCATGTCCGCGCTGGGTCACCGCTACCCAGCCCAGTTGTTTCCGAGTGATGCCGTACCGCTGCATGTGCGCGGAAAGCCCCATGGCGTGCTCGTTGGCAGGCGAAAACGCACCGATTGGCAGCAGCTCGGCCATTCGCCCGGATGCCGTCTGCATGGTCTCCATGCCCATGCCCTTTCGGCCGCCCCCTTGCTTGACGGCGCTTCCTTCTTTGACGGTGCGGTAGACCACGACATGGCGGCATGCGCCGGCGGCCACAGCGTGGATGGCGGCTGCACCTACCCCGGTCCAGGTCTGTACCCCAGAGGTTCCGGTGGCCAGCCACGTCAGGTTCATGCCCATGCCGGCGGCGATCTCAATGGGGTCGGGGTCCGACGCCCCGGCCACGTACGGGACACAGAGGGTGGAGGAGAGCCCGTCGATATCGCCGATCTGCAAGCCGGCGTCCTCGACCGCCGCCAGCACAGCGTCGTACGTCAGCTGTGCTCCAGATCGGGGCAGGGAGCGGCCAACGTCGGAGTGTCCGACTCCCGAGATCAGGACGCGTCGTTCACCGACGTTCTGGCTCACCCTCGCCATGGTGTGAAGGCAGGGACCTTGGTCCCGCCGGGCCCTGCCTCGACGGCGACATCGACCTCGAGACCGACCATCAGGTTGTCCAGGTCGACGTCGCGGAGCCTTCCCAGCATTCGAACGCCCGGATAGGACGGGAACGACACGTCGGCCAGCCCGTAGGGAATGTCCAGTGAAGGCGCCCACTGTTGCCAATTGACAGTGAAACCCTCGACCATCCCTGGGCCGGTCAGGGGGACGTGCTTCAGGTCGCGGCTGTGGCATGCCCGGCAAATGCCTCGTGCCGGATGCATGAATGTGCCGCATGCCGTGCATTGCTCGACCAGGATGTGACCCTCAGCCATCCCATCCCAGAAGAATGCGTTCTCCGGCGTGATCTCCGGAGGAACGCCACTCACGACGGGCGAGCCGGCGGAGGCTCCGCCGGCTGGAACTTGAACACCCGCTCGGCGTTACCCCGGAGAACCTTGTAGATGTCGGCATCGCTCAGGCCTTGGAGCTGTTTGTGTGCAACGTCGATCGTGCTGGGCCAGGTCGAGTCGCTGTGCGGGTAGTCCATCTCGACCATGACGTTGTCTATCCCGATGAGATCAATGTCGCGGATCCCGACCACGTCGTCGATGAAGCACCCGAAGACGTGGTCGGCGAAGAGCGCACGTACGTCCAACGTGTCGTAGTCGACCTCGACCTGACGGTCCTGCTTGGCCACCACCCTTCCTACGGGATCGGACCCGTCGGCGTAGGCATTCGCTTTGGCCGCCCACCAGCGATGCCGGTCCAGGGTGTACTCGGCTGACTGCAGAAAGAACGGGATCCACCCGATGCCGCCTTCGGAGAGGGCCAACTTCAGATTCTCGTAACGCTGGAAGATGCCGCAGAAGAGCCAGTCCATCATGGTCGCCGACGGCACGGCTCCCTGACGCCATGCCTTGCTGACGAGGTGCGGTGCCCCCTTCGACGTGGCGGGCATGGAACTCGAGGACCCGATGTGCGTGCAGACCACCATCTCGGTGTCGTTGGCGGAGGCGAAGACGGGATCCCAGTAGCCGTCGGGGTCGTAAATGGTGGGAAGGCCGAGCGGCTCGGGGTTCTCGGAGAACGCCAACCCTCGCGCGCCCATCCCTGCACATCTCTCGATCTCTGCCGCGGCGGCCTTCGGATCCCACAAGGGGAGGATGATGAGCGGGATATAGCGTCCTGGCGCCGAGGCGCTCCATTCGTCAATCATCCAATCGTTGTACGCCTGTACGCAGGCCAGGCCGAGCTCGTGATCGCTGCCTTCCCAAAAGAGTTGCCCGCAGAAACGCGGCAACGACGGGAAGCAGAGTGACGCCAAGACGCCGGCTCGGTCCATGTCCTCAATTCGAGCGACGGAGTCGTAGCAGCCCTGGCGCATCTCCGAGTACGGGACGGGCTGCGTGTGAAATTCCTCTTTGGATCGGCCGGCGGCAGCCGACAAGCCCACCGTGTCGATCCGGCGATCTTCGTAGAGCCAGTACTCCTCGCCGTCGCGTTGGATGAGCCGCGGCGCCCGATCCTTGAACTTGGCCGCAACCCGGTCCTGCCACACGTGGGGCGGTTCCAGCACATGATCGTCCACCGAGATCAACCAACCGAGGTCCAGAGATTCCTTCATCTTTTGCAGCCTCCTTGTCCCGAAGACGTCGGCCCGACATCTGGGCGTTCGAGCCCGTGATCGTGGGTCGTTGCGGAGCTCGGTCCGGTCGACTTCCACGTTATATCTAATATATTGCGGCGCCATCGGCTTGGACGAGTCCGCTACTGACCCGGTGGTTCGGTGCTCAGGGCCATGACACCGTGGCTGTTTCCGGGGTTGCCGCCGGAGGCCACGATTGCCACTTTCGCATGGGGCACCTGGCGCTCGCCGCATCGTCCCTGCAGCTGACGCACGGCTTCGATCACCTGGGCTCCGCCGTGGGTGCGGCCCATACCCAGACTGCCTCCGTTCGGATTCACGGGTATCTGGCCGCTTCGGGTGATCCGTCCACCCTGAATGAACTCGAAGGCCTCGCCGCGCCCGCAGAAGCCGTAGGCCTCGAGGAAGTAGTAGATGAACCCGCTGAATCCGTCATAGGTGTTGAGCAGATCCACGTCCTCGAGCTTGATATCGGCGTCACGCCACAGGACGCGACCCAACTGGGCCGCGCCCGCCTCGAAATCCTCCAGCGTCGTCACGACGTTTACGGATGGACGCAGGCCCAGGGTGGCGGAGCCCACGATGTGGACCGGATCGTTCAGGTCCTGCGCCACCTCGCGATGGGCCACGAGGACCGCCGAGCACACGTCAACCGGCATATCGCAATCGAGCAGACAATAGGGATCCGCGATCAGGCGAGCGGAGAGGTAGTCATCTCGGGTAATTGCTTGGCCGAAGAAGACCGACTCCGGGGTGATCGACGCGTTCTCACGATTGCTCACGACATAGCTGGCCAAGTGCTCCCGCGTCGCCCCATACTTGGCCAGATAACGCGAATACTGGAGTGCATATTGCATAACGGCGTTCGAGAGCCCATACGGTGCCAGGAACTGATCTCCCCCGAATGCCTCGGTCTCCTGGTAGCGACCGAACTTCCCCATCGGGTTGTGCATCGCCCTCCATGCCAGCGCGTATTTGCATGCACCCGCCGTCACGGCGTGTGCGGCTTCGATCACCGAACCCACGAACGACCCCGGATGGAGCTGCGCGCTCCAGCGCAGATCCGGGAGTCGCAGCATCCTGGCCATGTAGGCCGCGCTGACGAAGTCGACGCCGTCGTTGTGGCTCGGGCCAAGCCGAGACGGGTTCGGGTAGACGGACAGCCCGTCGATTTCCGAGACCGAGATCCCCGCGTCGCTGGCCGCGGCCTCGGCCGCCGCCAGGGCCAGAGTGCCGAGGGACTTGTCGGAGTGGCGCACGATCGGTGACGAGTAGGCCGTTCCGACAATGGCCGCCCGGATCCGCGTCACCGTGCCCCTCGCGCTCGAGATGATGCTGCCCCGGACCGCTCCGAAGGACGGAATTGTGGCAGCCGGCAGTCGTCGTCGATCGCTTCGTAGGTCACCGAGACCGCCATGCCGGCGGTGACCTCCTCCGGCGCGGCATGCAGAAGATTGGTTGCCATGAGGAGGCCATCCTGCTCGGCCAGTTCGACGAGGACGCAGACGTACGGGACGACGTGTTCGAAGCCTTGGACCTTGGGCTCGTGCATGACGGTCCAGGCCACTACCGTCCCTTCTCCGGAGACGGCTTCGAACTCGAAGCCGTCTCCGCCGCAGTGGGCACATTGTGGCATCGGCGGGTGCTGAAATAGGTGGCAGGTCGAGCAGCGCTGAATTGCAAGTGACTCGTGGCGAGCGGCCGACCAGAACGGTTCTGACAGGGCATCCACGACGGGCCGAGGACGCCGAACGATCGGGTGCTCAGTCGGCGGCTCGTGCATCAGTGATCCCCCGGGTCCGTTCGCACCGTGTCGTCGGGATCCCACTACCGGGCGGGTGCCCGGTCTCCCTCATGACCGGCCGAGGCCACGAGGTCCATTTGCTCGAGTTCGAGAATCTGGCTCGGTGAGTATCCGGCCCTGGCCAGGATGGTCTCCGTGTGTTCCCCGAGTGCGGCATAGGGTCTTCCCTCCTCGCACATGGTCAGCGAAAAATCCGCTACGGGCCGGTGACGCCAGTACCGGCCGTCGCGCGTCCGGCTCGAGAATGCCCAGTGGGAGGTTGGGACCATCAAGCGAACGGCTCGTGCGTGCGGATCGTCGTGGATGAATCGCCGGTAACCGAGTCCGTCCGCTCTGGCGCATGCCACGCCGGCACTCGTGAGATGCGATTCCCACTCGTCTGCGGTCCGGCTCGTGAATTGCTCCGCCAGCAACTCACCGAGGACTTCCCGGCTCTCGTATCGTGCCTCTTTCGTGCTGAATCGTGGGACCGTCGGGAGTTCACCCAAACCCAGAGCGACGCAGAGCGTCGCAAATTCCGTGTCTGCAACGGCATCGACGAAGACCCAGCCGTCTTTCGCCCGGTACAACCGGTAGGTGGCTTCGATGCCCAGTTGCTCCTTGTCGGGGTTCTTGCGTGGAGCCTTTCCTTTGTAGTCGAACGCATCGTCTGAGTTGCAGTACACACAGGAGAGCGCCATCGAAGTCTCCAGGTACTGACCGATGCCGAGTCGGTCGCGCGCCGTCAGGCCGAGGAGCGCAGCCGTGGCCACCGCACTTCCGGCGATGGGGTCCGGCGACTGATCGCCGATTGGGACGTTCCCCTCTCCCGACTGGAACACCGAGTTGCCCGAAAAGGCACCGACGGTCGGATTGAACGCGGCCCGCCGTGCGTCCGGACCGGACGAGCCGTAGGACGACGCGCAGACGTAGACGAGATCAGGCTTCAGTGCACGCAGCATCCCGTAGTCGAGGCCCAGGCGCTCCGGCACTCCGGGTCGATAGTTGTGGACCACGATGTCGGCTTGCTGCACGAGCCGGCGCAGGATCGCTTGGCCCTCGGCGGCCTGGAGGTTGACCGCGATGCTCTCTTTGCCCTGATTGACCCGCACTGCATTGTCCTCGTTCGTGAACCGGCCGCGCATCGGATCGCCGCTCAGCGGCTCGATCTTGATGACCCGTGCTCCGAGGTCGGCGAGAAGCGCTCCGGCAAAGGGCGTGGCGACCCAGGTGGCCAGTTCGAGCACGACCACCCCGTCGAGCGGCGGTCGGAGTGCGGTCGCGGGGTTGGGCGACGGGCGTTGACGCTTGCGCGGGCCGCTGAGCTTGTCGAGCACCTCAACGGTGTGTTGCCCGCGCAAAGGCGCCGGTGCCCGTACCTGCGCGGGCGTCTCGGACATCGCGACCAAGGGGCCCACCTGGAGCATACGACCCACGCGCGGATCCTCGACCTCGATCACGTGTTTCTCGTGGAAATGAGGATTGTAGAGAGCCTCGTGCGTCGACTGCATGACATCGCCGGCACAATCTGGGTTCTGCTGATACAGCTCGATCCATTCGCTCGACGTCTTCTCCTTCATGCGGTCGAAGATCATGAGATTCAAGCGGATGCGGTCATCGTCTGAGGGAAAGAACGTCGGCGCCCCCTTGTATCGCTCGTCGTCCCAGATCCAGTCGAACCCAATGACCCCGATCCACGACATGAACAACTTCGGTTGTGGATGCGCGTGCATGATCCACTTGCCGTCGAGGCATGGCGTGCAGAGTTGGGAGGGGATCGCCATGGTCGGATCCCCTTCTTTGCGGTCGAGCGCCAACGCTCCGTTCAGGACGTCACTCCGGTCCACCTGATTGGGATAGAGATCAGGTGGGAGTTCGCAACCCTCGAAGCGCAGCCACGGGTTGTTCGGGGCCGTCGTCCCGTTCAGCAGGGACGTCTCGATTTGCTGGCCCTGTCCAATCTGGGCCGCGACGCGCAGTCCGGCGAGTATCGCTTGCACGCAGAACATTGCCGTGTGGTACGAGGTGTCGTTGACCGCACGGTAGGTGGGTCGGTCTCCCTGGTGCCCGACCTGGTCCCGCATCCGGCCGGTCTTGGCATTGACGATGCCGTCGGACAATGTCAAGTGTGCATACGGTCCGGCTCGACCGAATGCCGAAATCGAGCAATAGACTAACGAGGGGTTGCTGGCAGCGGCCGACTCGAACCCGATGCCGAGACGCTCGGCCAGACCGGGGTCCAAACTCTCCACCAGGACGTCGGCGTGCTCCATCAGTCGCTGTAGCCGCTCCCGGCCCGCGGACGTTTCGAGGTCGACGAGCACGCTCTTCTTGCCGCGATGCCACAGGAGGTACGTAGGGTCGTCGGTCCATCCCTCCTCGGCGCCGGGGCGTGTCTCCACGAGGATGACCTCGGCCCCGTTGTCCGCCAGGACCATCGTGGCTAGCGCCCCGGCCATTCCCGTCGTGAAATCGAGTACCCGCAGGCCCTCCAACGCCCGTGTCATCTCTCGATTCGCCCCCCTGGCGCCGGCCATCCTCTGGGCGCCCCCCATACGATATCTGCCGATTTGTGCCTAAGAAGACCCGATCGGTGCGACCGGTCATGGACGAGGTGGTCCCGGGCCCGGACCAGGTCCTCGGGATAATAGTAAGGCAGAGCTTATCAGCCTAGGCTTATGAAATGACCCCTACGTACGACCCCTTGGTCGAAGAGGTGGCGGGGGGTATCCACGCGAGCGTGCGCCTGCTCGTCCAGCGGTTGCGCCAACCCCAACTCGCCGACGACGACCTGACCGCTTCCGAGACCTCGGCCCTGGCCCGGCTCGACCGGGTCGGACCGACGACGGCGGCAGAGCTGGCCCGGTTGGAACGCATCAGCCCTCAGTCGGTCGGCGCGACGCTGGGCGCTCTCGAAGAGCGCGGCCTGATCGAACGGCGGCCGGACCCGGACGACCGGCGGCGCAACATCATGTCGCTCACCCCCGGTGGGTTGGAGGTCTTGCAGCGACGACGCCGGGTCCGGAACGAGATGCTGTCCCAAGCGCTCGCCGGAGGTTTCACCCGGGTCGAACTCAGGCACCTGCTCGCCGCGGCGCCGCTGATCGAGCGCCTGGCCGAGAGCCTCTGAGGGGTCGGGTGGAAGAGACCGACAGAGACATCTCTACCGCAGCGACAGAACCCACCGGAGCCGGCTCGGGCACGGCGACGACTGATGGGGATGCGCCCGGCGTGATCGACGACGGCTACAAGTGGATCGCCCTGGCCAACACGACCGCGGCCACGTTCATGGCCCTGCTCGACGGCTCCATCGTCATCATCGCGATGCCGGCCATCTTCCGCAGCATCCACCTGGACCCGTTGGCCCCCGCCAACATCACCTATCTGTTGTGGATGATCTTGGGCTATCGCCTGGTCCAGGCCGTCTTCGTCGTGACGGTGGGCCGTCTAGGGACATGTACGGCCGGGTGCGCATCTACAACGCCGGCTTTGCGGTCTTCACCGCAGCTTCCATCTTGCTGTCCGTGGACCCCTACCTCGGCACCAAGGCGGCCCTGTGGTTGATCGGCTAGCGCTTCATCCAGGCTCTGGGCCGCTCCATGCTCACGGCGAACTCCGCGGCCATCGTCACCGACGCCTTCCCCGAAGAGCAGCGCGGCTTTGCGCTCGGCATCAACCAGGTCTCCGCCATGGCCGGGCAGTTCATTGGGCTGGTGTTGGGAGGGCTGCTGGCCGCCGTCGACTGGCGTGCGGTCTTCTGGATCAACGTGCCCGTCGGGATCTTCGGCACCATCTGGGCGTTCACGCGCCTGCGAGAGGTTGGGACCCATGTCCGAGGCCGGATCGACTGGTGGGGCAATATCACCTTCGCTGTCGGACTGGGATCGCTGCTCATCGGAGTGACGTTCGGGATCCAGCCCTATCACAGTCAGGCGATGGGCTGGACCAGACCCAGTGTGTTGACTCTCCTCATTGGAGGGCTGGTCATGCTGGGCGTGTTCGCCATCATCGAGACCAGGGTGGCCGATCCGATGTTCCAACTCGAACTCTTCCGAATACGGGTGTTCACGGCGGGGAACATTGCTGCGTTTGCGTCCCGACTGAGTCAGGGTGGTCTGCAGTTCATGCTCGTGATCTGGCTCCAGGACATCTGGCTGCCCTTGCACGGCTACTCCTATGACCAGACGCCCTTGTGGGCCGGCATCTACCTGCTGCCTTTGACATTGGGGTTCATGGTCGCGGGTCCGACCGCGGGCTACCTGTCGGATCGCGTCGGCGCCTGTGGCTTGGCGAGCGCCGGCATGGTCATCTTCGGCCTCAGCTTCTTGGGCCTCATGGTTCTTCCGGTCGACTTCTCCTATCCGGCTTTCGCTGTCCTGATCCTGATCAACGGCGTGGGCATGGGGATGTTCAGTGCGCCGAACACCGCCGCGATGATGAGCAGTGTGCCCGCTTCCCAGCGTGGCGTCGCGTCCGGCATGCGGGCGACGTTCCAGAACTCGGGCATCGCACTCTCCATCGGCGTCTTCTTTTCGCTCATGATCACCGGTCTGGCCAGCAGTTTGCCGAACACGCTCACCGGCGGGCTGGTGCGGCAGGGCGTTCCGCAAGGTGTCGCGCACCACATCGCCTCCCTGCCGCCGGTGTCGTCACTGTTCGCCGCGGTTCTCGGTGTGAATCCGCTGAAGCACCTGCTCGAAATGGGCGGTGTGCTGGCCCGGCTGCCGTCGTCGGCGCAGGCGACGCTGACCAGCGAGTCGTACTTCCCGCATCTCATCTCGGCGCCGTTCAGCCACGGCCTCACGATCGTGTTCGCGGTCTCGGCGGGGTTGTCCTTCATCGCCGCGGCCGCGTCGATGACTCGGGATCACGACCCGCGCCGCGACGGGGCGACAAGTGTCGCCGCACCGGCCCATCCTGAGGACCTCGTGGCGTTGGAGGCGGGCTGATCTCGCCTGTTAGGACGTCTTCCGCTTCCCCGGAGGGAGGTCAGGAGGGCGCGCGGTCAAGCCTTCTTACCGAGCAACGGGTGCTCGCCCATGCCGACGGGCTGGAGGTGCCATGGGACGGCGTTCTGCAAGTACTCTTTGGAGCCGGAACGGATCGGCGGCGTTCTGCCACGATCCGTGCTCGTATAGAGGCACTGCGTCTAGGGCAGCGATGAGAGCAGCCCGCGTACTCATCACAATCGCGGACTCGTTGACTAGGCTCCGGACTTCGCCTGATCCGCCATAGAAGATGTCTAAGTACGGCTCAAGTTCCCAGATCTGTTCAGCTTGTGCACGGGTAATGAGGGTCGGGCCCGCAATCAGAATGTCGATATCTGATCGAACACTGCCAATGTTGAAGCGACGCGAACCAAATAGATACGCATCTAGACCGGTGTATTCGAGTACATCTGCAACATCCAGCAGGAGTTCAGCGAGATCAACGTCTCGAGTCTGAGGCTGGCCGCTACTTTGACGAAGCACCACATCGCGAACCTACCCCTGCCCGAAGCGAAGTGCTGGTCCCGCTCAACGATGAGTGATCTCGGCTCGTGCTCGTTTGATTGCGCAAGGTCGGCACCCCAGGACACCCCACTGAGCACTTACGAGCAACACCCCGCTAGCAGCCGGTCTTGCATGCATGGCTCAACCGATATCGGAAGGTCGCTGAATTCGAGTCGGATTTGCGGCTGCCCATGCAGGGAAATCCCCGCCAGCGAGTCATGACGTCCGGACGGCCCGATCGGAGCTAAGGATCATCGATACGGGACCGGTGCAGTCGCCTGTGGCCGCCTCTACTTCCGCTCCCGGATTCCTTCGATTGCGTGGTCGATGTCGCGATACCCACCCTGTTCGAGGCCCTCATAAAGCAAGTCCGCGACGAAGTCCCACGACGTCGGCCAGACGCCGCCCATTCGGTACGGCTCCATCAGGACGCCCACGGTCATCTGACCGGCCCCGGAGCTGCGAGGAAGTAAGTGGAAGCGACGCAGGTCAACCAGTCGGTTCGCCGAGTGGCGGGAGAACGTCACCCATTCGGCCAGCTTGAGCCTGTTGAGCTGGGGCTCCGGAATGAGTGAGCGAGCAGCAGGGACGACAGTGTCCGGGAAGTCGAGCAGCCCGTGGAGTATTTCGGCCAGCTCTTCGAGGGAGAGCGCGGCTGGCGCAGGGGGATCATCAGTCCGATGCGCGATGTTGTCCCTGCGGCGCAATTCATTCAGACCGGTGAGATTGACCATGACGTCCAACGCCGCTTGGATCGTCGCCATCTGGGTGGCGTTCCCACCCTCAACCCATCCTGTCGCGACACCGCACCGCGCAACGAGTGGCGGCTGCCGCGCATCGATGCCATACGGGGCGAACCAGAGCTCGGAGAACTCCGCCGTGCCGGTCCCGGCAGCCCCCCACTTCGCGCCGCTCGTCCCTCCCCAAACAATTTCGAGTCGGTGAAGCAGCTCCGTGATCGGAGAGTGTTCGAGAAGATCGAGGAGGCGCTCCTCTCGCTTCTGGCCCCGCAGCAACGTGGCGCGCTCAGCTGAGTTGCCGCCCAGGCCGGCAAGGACGCTAGGGAGCGCAATCGCCACACGGAGGGCCACCTCTGGAGGTTCGGATGGTGGGATCAGCCAGGACCCTGGTCCCAATCGAACCAGGACCTCGTCTGTCCAAGGAAGGCGGGCTACGGTCTGCTCGCCTCCGGTCGCCGGCCGCGCTCTCGGAATCGAAATCGGTGATCGCTCTCCTTCGCCCTCCTCGGGATCCTCGCCCGAATCGAGGCGAGCGAGGAGGTCGAGCAGTCCAGTCGCCTCCCATGCCCGATTGCGCTTGTTTTCCGACAGAGGCCGCAGAATCCCGGCGCTGAGGAGCTGGTTGATCCCACCGTTGACTGCCGGCTTCGTGCGGTTTACCTTGGCGACGCCAACCGGAACGGTGATCACAGGATGCCCCGGGAGGATCTCGATGAGCTGCCAAGCCGCGGCGTCTTGGCGGACCGGTCCGTGGTCGGAAAGCTGAGCTCGCCACCCGTCTTGAAGACACCGGACCTGGGTGAGATAGCGGCTCGCGAGCTGGGCGGCGCGCGCCGCGGCCGCAGCGAAGATCTCGAGCCATCGCTCGAAGTTCCCTTCTCGGTACGCGACAAGCCCGTCGATGTATCCCTCCTTGTTCTGCGCGAGCACCACGCTTATCGGGGGGACGAAATGCGGTGCCACGTTCCGGCGTTTCAAGATGACCTGCACCAGAGCGCGACCCGTTCTCCCGTTGCCATCCTCGTGCGGGTGGATCGTCTCGAACTGTGCGTGTGCGATTGCCGCCTGGGCGAGAGGCGGAAGTGTCTCGCCGTTGCAGAAGGCGCAGAGATCCTCGAGGAGGGAGTTCACTTCCTCGGGAGGCGGGGGCACGTAGTCGGCGCCGCAGGGGTTGTAGTTGTTGCCGCCGATCCAGTTCTGTTGGGTCCGTATCTGGCCGGCGATCTCGGGTCGTTCCGATGCCGCCATGAGGATGCGGTGAATCTCGGTGATCCGCGGTAGGTCGATCTGCTCCTGCTCGATTGCGTTCTCGATCGCGGCCTGCATTGCGTCGATGTTGGCGAGGATCTCGAGCGCAGTCGCCGAAGCCCTCTGCCCCGTGTCGTTGCGTACCTCGGCCTGCGCGAGGACCCGCGCGTCGACCTGCACGCCTTCGACCTTTGACGATGCGATCGACTCGGTGCGAAGCAGTAGCCGCGAGAGCGGGGCGAGCCCTGGGTAGGCATGCTCGTTGAGTGCCTGGATGGCGGATTCGGCATCGGCGATCACGCCGGCGATCGAGCCGGAGAGCGAGAGTTTCAGACCCGTCAGCAGGTCGGGGATGAAGGCGTCGTAGGCGCAGGCGCGTCGATACTGAGCCGGCGCATATGCCGAGGGATTATGAAGCCAGGTCTGTCGAGTGAACGTTCCGAACACGGGCGATCCTTTACTATTGGAGTCTTTAGTAAAGGATAGCGCTTCTTCCTTTACTAGCACCTCCATGAAGGAAAGGATCACCCCAGGGACGCCCATCGACAAAGTCCCAGGTCTCTGAGCTGGGACTTTTCGATACGTATGACGATCTCGCTAAGGCCGTCAGCGATTGGGCGATCAAGCGCCCCTGGCGCAAAATACCTGTTCAGAGGAGGTTTCTTGCCGGCGACCAAAGACACTGTGGTTGAGTTCTGCGAGCAGCTCGTCACCGACTGAGGTTACGGCCACGGCTGGCTAAGAAATCCCCCATGAAGGAGGCCGACTCCTAGCTACATATTCGATCACTGCCTGCCTGACCTGGGCCGCCACGGTTGTGTCCTGCTCAAACGCGAGGCGCCGGAGGTCCTGGTAAACCTCCTCGGCGACGGGTGCTGCCACCTGAAAGCGGCGTTCTCCCGTTTTCGTGGTGTACATCTCTGCCTTTGGCATCTGGCTATCCCTTCATGCGTCCTTACACCAGAACATAACACATAACACTGTAAAGTTCAATCCTGGGATCCGACCCTCATGGGCCAATGACGCTCGCGTAAGACGCGTGACCCTCCTGTCCTCGTCCTTCCGGCGGTGTGGCAATTCGCGCCAGCTCGTGTGATCTTGGAAAAGGCTGCCTGACCGACGTTGAAAGTCCCGGTTGTGACAACAGCTGGCGGCCGCATCGGGGTCTCCCTCCGTGCGATTTCTCCGGTGTCCTCGTGTGATCGTGCAAGGTCGGCACCAACGGACAGGCCTGCTCAAGGACTTACGAGAACACCCCACCATTGAAGCGCTGGTCGGCGCGTCTTCGCGCATAGGGCACAGGCGCCTGACCGTCAGGCGATTCGAGGAAGAATTCGAGAACCAGGCCAACCACCTGAACCCTTGGAGTGACCGATGCCTATCTACCAGACCGCCCACTACCAGGTGCAAGCCGACGCCGTGCCGGAGGTGGTTGCCGCTATCGAGGAGTTCGTCGCTTACCTCACCGAGTCGGAGCCGGGCGCAGTGATGTACAAGGCGTGGCAGCAATCTGACGACCCAACCCGGTTCGTCCATCTGTTCACCTTCGCCGACGAGGCGGCCCATGAGACCCACGGCAGGTCCGAGGCAGTCCGCCGCTTCGAAAGCGTCTACCAGCCGGTCCTCGTCGGAGGTCCGGTCATCTTCACCGATTACAGGCTCATCGCTTCCAACCAGGCGACCTGAACCGCTCGTTGATCGGCGTCAGACAGCCGCCGGGAGCCGCTCGAGACGCCCGCATGGAGGAATAGGGCAAGAGCACGGGTGCCCGACCGACCAGGGCACAAGCCCCACCAGCTTCGTCACGAACCCGAAGGTCTCAGTTAGTTCCGGCATGCGCAGGAGTTTCTCGGGACTCCGACCCGGAAGCGACGCAATTGAGTAGTGCAGCGCCTGGGCGGCTGCATAGTGCATGCCGGTGACCAGCAGTAATGTCGGCTTTGGAGCCCGAAGGTGCGTAATGGTCCTGAACCCCCGCCACCAAGGGGCGTTCTCGCAAGAGGCGCCTGACCGCTATCGAAACACTCAGGCATGACGGTTCTCGGTAGCCACGAGGCACATTTGTTGTGTGATTTTTCGCAACCTTCTGTGTGATCCGGAGTCTTACCGGGCACGGTCGGGCCAGCATGCTGGTTTTCACGAACACCCCACCATGAGCCGTTCTTGTGTTCGCACAACGGTCGCGGTGAGCGGCGTCTCAGCATCAGAAGTACCAGCCCGAGGGGATCCAGGGACCGGGCAGGGACATCCCGTCGACGAACATGGCTCCGCCCACCCGCAAGGTGAGCCGGGCGGCGTGGGCCACGGTGAAGGCCCAGTTCTGGGCCGAGGTAAGGCCGTAGGCCAGGGCCGAGCCCTCCACCCCGTCCAGATACCGCCACAGCAATGTGGCGGCCGTGCCCTCGTCACTCGCTCCCAGCATGACGAGTCGCCCAGGGTGCCACAGCATCCAGCCCCGACGCCTGTCCTCGTCCACCACGTCCAAGCGGTGGCGGTCGTCCTCCAAGCCGAAGGCCACGTCCTCGGTCCTGCAGCCCCCGAGGCCGGCCTCCACCTCCGCCACCAGCTCCAGGTCGTTCTCACCGCCGGAGCGCCCTCCCAGGGAGGCCGGGATGGCCCGTCGGTCGGGTTCGCCGCCCAACTCAGCTGCCGGGTGCATGGACAGGCCGGCCAGGGCGTAACGGCGCATGGCCCGGGGATCGGGCGAGGACTGGATCATGCGTACCCGGGCGCCGTCGGCGTAGCCCGAGGCGGCCTGCAGCAGCGCCCCGCCCACCCCCCGGCTCTGGAAGTCGGGGTGGACGAACAACATCGACAGGCCCCAGAAATCCTGGCGCCGGATGGACTCGGCCACCCCCACCACCTCGTCGCCGTGCTCGCCGGCCACCGCCACCCAGGCCCCGGGTCCGTCCCGCTCGACGAAGCGGGCGTGGGCCTTGCGGCGGGCCTCCTCTTGGGCGGGCGACGACGGGGTGCGCGGCGGGTGCTCCCCCTGGGCTTCTGCGACGGCCTCGGTCGCTTCGATCACGGCCATGGCCGCCTCGATGTCCTCGAGGCGCATGGGCCGCACCTGGAACGACGCTGGCTCAGGCGCCTCCCGGCGGCTGGTGGTGGTGGCATCCACGGCCCCATGCTGGCACGGGGCTCAGCTCCCATCGGGCGGCTGGCCCCAGGGCGGACGGCCCATGGGCTCGCCGCCGCCGGTGCCCAGACTCTTTAACCCCACTCCAAAAGTGAAACACCCCGGTTGAGTTGGGCATCGATCTGTCGCGGGCGAGTGGCCGTTCTCGACTGGCCTGGTGATGTAGGCCTCGACGTTTCCGCGCTCATCCGTGGCTCACGCTCAAGCTGTAGATGACCGTCTGGCCGTATGAAGTCGGACTGTCGCCGAGGGACGTGTTGGACTGGGGATAGCAGCCCGCTTTGAAGAACAAGCCGCTACCGGAATAAGTGAGGGTCATCACGACGATGCCATCCCATGCCACCGTCATCTGCCCATTGCTGGCGCTGAGGGTGAGCGTGTAGGGCGTCCCCAAGACGTAGTTGGTCGCCAGGTACGGCGGCACCACATTGCCCCGGAAGTCCGCTTCGATGTTGACGGTGCCTGGCGCGCTCTTGGTGCCATCCGCCATGATTTCCAACGGCACCGGACCGCTGTCGGCGTGTGCGTGGATCTGTGCGAAAGTGACCTTCGGGACAACTGGTGGAACGGCGAGGACAGCACCGCTGACCGTCTCAACGTTCGTGCCCGGTCCGCTGTTCGACCAACTGGCCCTCTCGGTGGTCCCAGGGTTACTTCGTCCAGCTCCGACCGCGGGTACGACGACCCGTAGGTCGAGCCGCCGACCGGAGCGGTGAACACGACCCCATTGCCTGCCGCGTTGACCTCGAAGTACGGGTCGCTGAAAGAGGCCAACTCGGGTTGATTGATCACGGTGGCATTCGTGGCCGGGCCGATGGGCAGCACAAGTCGCGAGTTCGTCAGGTTCAACACCTGCGATGGAAGCGCCGGCACTGAATGAGCCTGTCCGAGCGGATCGAGTACCTGGTAGAAGGTATCGACGACCCCCTTGGTTACCTTGATTCGGTAGGGTCCGAGTGATCCGATCTTGAGCTTCAACACGCTTCCGGGCAGTGTGTCGTTGGCAAAGAATCGAAAGTTGCAAACGAGTCCCCTGCCCGAGCGGGCAGTGTCGATGTAGCCGGCTGGCAACGAAAAGTGCTTCTTCCAGTCACGCCCGGAGGCCACGTAGATCTCGACACGTGCGCCTCCTTTGACGGCGGCATACAGACCGGACCCTTGCACGGCTCAAACTGGGTAGCAGTTCCTCCAGTTGGTATCCAACTTCCCTTGATCACGAACGATCCAGCGAGAGCGCGGGAAGGTGTCGCCGCGCTGGAGATGGGCGAGGTACCAAGAATCAAAACGAGCGCCGTGGGGATCAGCAAGAGCGTGACTCGCTTCATTCGGGACATTCTCTCGTGAGATCGCTCCCGTCACCTGACTGACTGCCGAGCATGGCTGGCTATCGCACTGGACCCGGCACGCATCGAGCGTTGCAAGGTCTGGTCAGGTCTTTTGCCGGTACCAGAGCGAGAACTCGTCCCTTCAGCACACCGCGTGCTGCGGGGTGGTCGCCGCTCTTCATGGATCGGGCCGCCCTTCGGTCCTTGTGATCGCCGTTCGTGCGCCCAAGGTGCGGGGATGTCGATCAGCCCGCAATCGGCCCAGGGGGCGCGGACCTACGGCATTATTGGTCAGTGATCGAGCGGGTGAAGCGGTTGGCTGCGAGTCTTGCGGCCAGCCCGGCGGCCCGTGTGCGCGGTCAGGTCGTCGTGTCCCCGAGATACCCGCTCGGCCAGACCATCGAAGACGAACCGGCCGGGGTCGAGTCGCCGTGATCTGCGGCGGCGGCCTCCGTGCCCCGTTCCACGTTGGGATCGCCACCCCCGATGTCGACGCGCTCGAGTCGATCATCGGCACCGTCTTCGGGATCACATGGGTGGCCCTGCCCCGCACGACTGCCCTCCACGACACTCCGAACGGGCCAGTGCGGCCCTCCAGTCGGGTGCTTTGGTCGGCGTCGGGGCCCATCCACGTCGAGCTGCTCCGATCTGAGGCGGGCACCGTTTATCGGCCCGAGCTGGGCACCCGCCTCCACCACCTCGGGTACTGGGTGGACGACCTTCCGGGCTCGGTCGTCGAAGCCGAGTCAAACGGGTGGAACCTCGAGGTCACCACGTTCGACGCGGGGGGTCGGCCGAGCACCTTCGCCTATCTGTCGCGGCCAGGCGAGCTATGGGTGGAGCTCATCGCCGTCACCCAGAAGCCCTACCTAGAAGGGCTCCTGGGGGGCTGAGGCCTACCGTCCTCACCCGCCTCCACCAACACCGCCGTAGAGGGGATCGATGCATCGATTAGACGGCAAGGTCGGGATCGTCACCGGCGGCGCGTCGGGTATGGGCCGGGCCGCCTCGCTGGCCCTCGCCCCGGAGGGGGCCCAGGTGGTGGCCGCCGACATCAACCGGGCTGGCGCCGACGCCGTTGTCGAGGAGATCGGAGCGGCCGGGGGCACCGCCGTCGCTTTGTCCGTCGACATAAGCCGGGTCGACGACATGCGGCTTATGGTCGACGTCGCTGTCGAGCGGTTCGGACGCCTCGACATTCTCGACAACAACGCGTCGCTACTCGGCCCCGCCGCGCACGCAATCGACAAGGACATCGTGAATATGGAGCCCGACGCCTGGGAACGGATCTTCGCCGTCAACTCGACCGGTCCGTTCCTCGGCTGCAAATTCGCCGTTCCGGCGATGATCGAGTCCGGTGGCGGTTCCATCATGAACATGTCCTCGACATCGTCGCTCACCGGCTACCCCATCAGCCACGCCTACGGGTCCACAAAGGCGTCCGTCAACGCGCTGACCATGCACGTGGCCACGGCCTACGGCAAGCAAGGAGTCTGCTGTAATGCCATAGCAGCCGGACCGGTCCAGACGCCGGCCTGGGGGGACATAAGCGCAGAGCACGTGGCGCTGCTGCACCGCCACGTTCTCACCCCCTACATCGGCAAGCCTGAGCACATCGCCGAGACGGTTGTCTTCCTCGCCAGCGACGACTCCGCATATATCACCGGGCAGGTGATCTGCGTCGACGGCGGATACCTCGCCCATCAACCCACCACCGCCGAGCTGTTCGGGAACTGAGATCCCGGCCATCCGGATTCCTCCGATCACAACCGAGACAGGGGAGTGAGTGATGATTGTCGATGAACCCAGATTCACCCGGCTGGTCGAACGGTTCGACCCGTTCGACCCCGAGTGCAGTGAGCACTTCCTCCAGGTCGTCGACGAGCTACGGGAACGCTGCCCAGTCGCCCACAGCGACGCGCAGGGCGGATTCTGGGCGGTCAGCCGATTCAAGGACGTCCGCAGCGGCTTCGGGGACAACGAGGTCTTCTCAACGGTTGAGACGACGACTATCCCGCCCAACCCGGGGGCCATACCGCTCATCCCTCTTCAGTGCGAGCTGGACGTGCATAACGGATTCCGCCGGCTGCTCGACCCGTACTTCCGGGCCGGGGCGGTAGGGAAGTACGAGGCCCCGATCCGCAACATCGTCTCCGCGCTCATCGACTCCTTCGTCGAGCGAGGCAGCTGCGAGTTCATCGCCGACTTCGCCCGCCAGGTGCCCGGAGCGGTGATCTTTCGGCTGTTCCTCGGCCTGGACGAATCAGAGCTCGACCAGGCCTACCACTGGACGATGGCGATCATGCACGACCTCGACAAGCCCGACGCCCACCTGATCCACCAGAACTTTATGGCGCTGATTGCCGGTCTCCTGGAGCGCAGGAGGGCCGAGCCCCGCCGCGATGACATAGTCGACGCCCTCATGCACGGCACCGTGTCGGGCCGGCCGCTGGCCGACGACGAGATACTGCGCACCCTGATGATGCTCATTGCTGCTGGCCTGGACACGACCATCCACTCTCTCGGGATCGTCGTCCACAACGTCGCCGTCCAGCCCGAGCTGCGGGTCCAGCTAGAAGCCGAACCCGGACTGATACCCGAGGCCGTCGAGGAGCTGCTCCGCCGCGTACCGCCGGCGGGAGGTCTCGTGCGCACCGCCCGGCGGGACACGGTCGTCGGAGACCAGCAGATCCGATGCGGCGAACGCGTCCTGCTGCTCGTCGCCGGGGCGAACAGGGACCCGAGGGAGTTCGACGCGCCCGAAGAGATCGACCTTCGAAGGCAGGGACGCAGCCTGGTGTTCGGCCACGGCGCCCACTACTGCCTGGGTGTCCACCTGGCCCGCCTGGAGCTGAGGATATCGCTGGAGGAGATCCTGTCCCGCATGAAGCAAATGAGGCTTGCTTCGCAGCCGGTGCCCTACGACTCAGGCTGCTCGCGGGGCCCTACCGAGCTCAAGCTCTCTTTCGAGCCCGGTCCCAGGCTCTCCTGAGCGGGGCCGGGCGTGTCATCCGGGCGCGATCGGCTCGCTTTCGCCGTCCAAGGCCAGGGCCACGAGGGTCTTATTCCAGGTGTAGCGGACCTGTCGGAGCAGGATCTCGATTATCTGCTCGGGTGAGAACTCGCGTCGCAGCTGATCGCGCAGATCGTCGGGAGCCACGCCTGGCTGGCGCAGATATACGTCGGTGAGCCGCAGGGCCAGCTTCTGGCGGTCGGTGAGCAGGTCGCTGTTCTCGTACTCTTGAGCCGCGGCCAGCACTTCGTCGTCGGTCACGAGCGGCCCACCAATCGAGAAGTGCAGGTTCGAGCCGGCCCGTGTGGGGTCGGCTCTCCTGTTTCGGCGATCCGTCCCGACGCCGCCAAGCCGTTCGACATAGCTCAGCCGAGTGGCTGCGCAACGAACGGTTCTCGGACTACTCGATCGGCTCGCCGGGAGGAGTCAAGAACCGACACAGGGTCCCGGGGACTCGGCTGAGCTTGGCATCCAGTGTCGCCAGCGGAGCGTCGAGCAGTTCGGCAAGAGCGACATACCAAGCGTCGTACGCGGTGACGTTCTCCCGCAGTTCCCAAACCCGCCTGCCGAACGGTGCGTAAGGGAACAACTCGGTCCGAAGGCTCAACAGTTCGCTGTGGGCGAGGGCTGCGACATCCGCAGAGATGTCGCCCATGTTCGCCATCCGCCTCAAGATGTTGGCAGTTTCAACCGGCAAGAGGTGCGGGGCAGCCAGGGGCTCGGCCAGCAGAACGGACTCGGCCCAGGCGCCCAACGATCCGGAATCAACCAGTGCGGCCGCGACGACCGAAGCATCGACCACGGTGGTCATCTTCGTTCGGCGTCTCTGTGGCCGAGGATCTGGTCGACCGTGGCCCGGGTGTGCGTCGTGGACTTGCGTTCGCGAATCCCCGCGAGCAGCGCGTCGGCATCGGGGCTCTCCGCGAGCTCGATCAGCCTGGCCCGGAGGTATTCCTGCAGCGATCTCCCCGTGGCTGCCGCCCGCGACGCCAATCGCTCGCTCGTCTCGTCCGGAACATCTCTCACGGTGATCGACTTGCTCATGTCAGCACTATACATGCTGTGCAGCTGAAATGCATGTAGTACCGCCCTCAAATGGAGATGGCAAGACGGCCCGACAGGTGGAGACGGTTTGGTGATAGCCCTTGACAGTGTTCATTGGCTTGGCAGCCGGGACTGGCAAGCCACAGAATCGGCCATACGCCCGCTCTGACGTTGTCGGACCGGGACGCATCTCGTAGGGAGGGTGATCATGGGAGACCTGCTCGAAGGCCGAGTCGCTATCGTCACCGGGGCCGGCCGGGGGATCGGCGCCGGCGTGGCCCGCCTGCTCGCTCGGGAAGGCGCCAAGGTGGTCGTGAACGACCTCGGGGTGGCGCTGGACGGAACCGGGGAGGACCAGACGCCGGCCCAACAGGTGGTCGAGCAGATCAGGGGGACCGGTGGCGAGGCCACCGTCAACGCCGACGACGTCGCCGACCATCACGCCGCCCAAGCGATCGTCAACCAGGCGATCGACACCTATGGGCGCCTCGACGTCTTGGTCAACGTCGCCGGCATCCTCCGCGACCGCATGGTGTTCAACATGTCCGAGGAGGACTGGGACGCGGTGATCCGGGTCCACCTGAAGGGCACCTTCAACACCGCGCACTACGCCGCCGGCTACTGGCGGAGCCGAGCGCGACACCGATGGCCACTTCCGGCTGATCAACTTCACGTCGGGCTCCGGGCTGCACGGTGCGCCCGGTCAGCCCAACTACGCGGCGGCGAAGATGGGCATCGTTGGCTTCACCTACTCGTGTGCGAACGCCCTGCGGCCCTACGGGGTGACGGCGAACGCCATCTCCCCCGGTGCCGCCACCCGGATGACCGAGTCGGTGCCCGACGGGCGGCGCCGTACCCCGACCGCTGACGGCAGCGACGAACGATCGCCTGACAACGTCGCCCCGGCGGTCGCCTTCCTGGCCAGCGATCGCTCTGACTGGTGCACCGGTCAGGTGATCTCGGCACGGGGGTTCCAAATCGGCCTCTACAACGTCCCGCAGGTCATCCGCCAGATTGCCTCCCCCGGGCCCTGGGACCTCGAGACGGCGTTCTCAATGATCGAGGAGTCGTTCCGGCCGGTCGTCGAGGCCACGCCGCCGCGCCGCGGTTGACGCTTGACCCGGCAACTCAAGGTGAGCACAATCGGACCACACCAGGGCAGGTAGCAACCTCTCGGCTCCTCGGCACGCGATCGACGACGGGTCGCCGATGCGGATGCCCGTTCAGACTCTTTGGCGATCGGTCGCTTGGGGGAAGGGCAAGACGTGACGATTCGGGGCAAGGCATACATAGCCGGGATCTACGAGCATCCGCTGCGCGAGATCCCCGATCGCTCGAACAGCCAGATCCACGCCGAGGTGGCCGCAGGCGCCCTGGCCGACGCCGGGCTCTCCTTCAGCGACGTCGACGCCTACTTCTGCGACTCCTCGGCCGGGTTCGGCCCGATATCGATGGCCGACTACCTGGGCCTTCGTCTGACCCACGTGGACTCGACCGAGACGGGCGGATCGTCCTACGTCGTGCACGTCGGCCACGCCGCCGAGGCCATCGCGGCCGGCAAGTGCCAGGTGGCCCTGATCACGCTGGCCGGCCGTCCCCGCAGCGCCGCGATGGCCGGGCGGCCGGGCGGAGGCGGCGCGACGCCCGACATGGTCTTCGAGGGCCTGTGGGGGATGTCGGGGGCAGTGACCGGGTACACGATGGCGGCGACCCGACACATGCACGAGTTCGGGACCACCAGCGCCGAGCTGGCCGAGGTGAAGGTCGCGGCGTCCCTGCACGCCCAGCACAACCCGAACGCGTTCCTCCAGACACCGATGACGGTGGAGGAGGTGCTGGAATCACCGATGATCAGCTCGCCGTTGCGCAGGGACGACTGCTGCGTCATCACCGACGGCGGGGGCGCCCTCATCGTGGTCAGCCCCGAGGTGGCCCGGGATCTCGGCCGGGTCTCGGCCAAGGTTCTCGGTCATGGCGAGACCGTCAAGCACTCCGACAACGGCCGGCTCGACCTGACCTACACCGGTGCGGTCGTCTCGGGACCCCGCGCGTTCGAGGAGGCGGGGGTGACGCAGGCCGACATCGATTACGTGTCGATCTACGACTCGTTCACCATCACGGTGGTCGAGACCCTGGAGGACCTCGGCTTCTGCGCCAAGGGCGAGGGCGGGCGGTTCGTGCTGGACGGAGCGCTCGTCGCCCCCGATGGGCTGCTGCCCTTCAACACCGACGGCGGGGGACTGTGCAACAACCACCCGTCGAACCGGGGCGGGATCACCAAGGTCATCGAGGCGGTCCGCCAGCTGCGTGGTGAGGCACACCCCGCCGTCCAGGTTCCCGACTGCACGATCGCCCTCGCGCATGGCACAGGCGGGTCCATCGGGAGCCGGATGGGCAGCTCGACACTGATCCTGGGAACCGAGGACGCATGAGCACGGCCCTGCCGACGCGGGCCCCGGTCAGCCTGCCCGAGACCGACGAGTTCTGGGCGGCGACGGCCGAGGGCAAGCTGCTCCTGCGCCGCTGCGACGACTGCGGCATCCCGATCTGGTATCCGAGGCCGTTCTGCCCGGTGTGCGGGAGCTTCCGAACCTCCTGGTCCGAGGCGTCGGGGCGGGGCACCGTCTACACCTTCACGGTGGTGCACCGCAGCGGCATCCCCGGGTACCGGGAGGCACTCCCCTACGTCGTCGCCTACGTCGAGTTGGCCGAGGGCCCACGCGTCATGACCAACATCGTCGACTGCGAGCCCGACGACGTGGTGGTGGGGATGCCCGTGCGCGTTGTGTTCCACGACACCGGCGAGGGCAGCGCGCTGTATCGCTTCCAACCCGACCCGACGGCCACCGGTGACGCGGGCTGACGAGATCGAGATCGTGAGACGGTCTCGATCAGGCGGCCACCGAACACGGACGGCTCGGCGATGACCGACGCGGTGGAGGGGACGACCACGGTCCGGGCGTTGGCCGACATCCGGGTCGTCGATCTCAGCACCGGGGTCGCCGGGCCGTTGGCCGCCATGCTGCTGGCCGACTTCGGGGCAGACGTGGTCAAGGTCGAACCGCCGTCGGGGGATCCGGGCCGATCGCGGCCCGGCTTCGCCATGTGGAACCGGAACAAGCGGAGCCTGACCATCGACGCCCAGGCGACGCCACACCGCTTGCTCGAACTGCTCGCCGTCGCCGATGTCTGCGTGAGCGGTGGTGGGCGCGGGTGGCCTCGCCGAGCGCGCCGACGCCGAGGCCGCCTGCAAGGCCAACCCGGGTCTGGTGTATCTCAACGTCCCGCCGTTCCTCGGCGAGACCCCATGGGCGGGAGGCGAAGAGTCCACCGGGTTGCTCTGGGCCTTGGTCGGCATGGCGCTGCGCCAGAGCTCGTTCGACGGGGGCCCGATCGACCCCTCCTTTCCCTACGTGCTCTATCTCCAGGGGGCATGGGCGGCGGCGGCGGCCATCGCTGCGCTCATCGAGCGGCAGGCCTCGGGGCACGGCCAGATCGTCACCGTCGGCGGCGTGCACGCGGCCATGGTCGCGTCGAGCAGCTCGCTCCTGATCGACACGAAGGTGCCCGAGGTGGCGGCCAGCTACGGCCCCGGCGGCCCTCACCCGATGTACACGCGATATCGGTGTGCCGACGGTGCGTGGCTCTTCCTGGCCACGCTGACCTCGAAGTTCCAGGAGCGCGCCCTGGCCGTCCTTGGCCTGTCCGACGTACTGGAGGACGAGCGCATCGAGGGACGCCTCGAGGCGATGCTGGTGCCGGCCAACCGGGTGTGGGTCCGCGAGCGCTTCGTCGAGGTCTTCGCAACGCGCACGAGCGAGGAGTGGCTGGCCACGCTCCGCGACGCCGACGTGCCGGTCGGGCCCTTGCTGCGGCGGGAGGACTGGATGGACTCGCCGGTCCTCGCCTCGATCGGCATGCGCGTGGAGTTGCATGACCCGGTGCAAGGGCCGGTCACGATGCCGGGCAACCCGATCAACCTGGTCGCGACCCCCGCGGCCATCGACCGACCGGCACCGACCCCCGGCGACCAAGAGGAGTGGCCCCAATGGGCCCCGCGCCCGGCGCCGTCCAACGCCGCGCCCGAGGGGCGCGCCCCCCTCAAGGGGTTTCGGGTCCTCGACCTCGGGATGATCCTCGCCGGCCCCTATGTCGGGACCCTCCTCGCCGAGCTGGGAGCCGACGTGATCAAGGTGGAGATCCCGGCCGGCGACAGCTGGCGCGAGCGCGGCATGCCCTACATCCGTGGACAGCGCGGTGTCGCGCTGGACCTGCGGTCGGATGCCGGACGAGAGGCGTTCCACGCCCTGGTGCGATCGGCCGACGTGGTGGTCGACAACTACCGGGCCGGCGTCCTCGAGCGCCTGAAGATCGACTACGAGCGGCTCCGACAGGTCAACCCGGACATCATCTCGGTGTCCATCACCGGATTCGGGGAGCACGGCCCGTACTCGTCGCAACCGGCCTTCGACCCGCTGCTCCAGGCGAGGAGCGGGATGATGATCGCGCAGGGAGGCGACAGCGAGCCCGTGCTGATGACCGTCGCGGTCAACGACGTGACGACCGCCGCCCTGGCGGTCCTCGGAACCCTTCTTGCCCTCTTCCACCGCCTTCGCACGGGCGACGGCCAAAACGTGTGGTTGTCCCTGGCCGGCACCTCGGCCTTCGCGCAATGCGAGGAACTCATCGAGATGCCGGGCCGAGACGCCCCAATCGTGGGTGGGCGTGACTTCGCCGGACCGGGCCCGCTCGACCGCTACTACGCGACCACCGACGGGTGGCTCCGTCTGCAAGCCGTCCGATCGGGACTGGGGGGCCTGCGGGAGGCCGGCCTCGTGGACGGGCCGGACCCCGCCGGCGATGCCGAGCTCACCGAACGAATCTCGGCGGCCTGTGCGTCTTTGACCAGGGACGAGGCGATCCGCCGGCTGGCCTCGGCGAACGTCCCGGCGGCGCCGGCCAGACGCCTGTCCGAGCTCATCGACGACCCCGACTACCGCAGCTGGGAGGTCTTCAATGTCCTCGACCGCCCGGGCAGTGGTCCGGTGCTGGCTCCGGGTCGCTACGCGCGCTTCTCCAGGACACAGCACCACGAGACGCTCAAGCCTCCGGGGGTCGGCGAGCACACCGCCGAGGTCCTCGCCGAGATCGGGCTCACCGATGACCAGATCGACGGGCTCGCCGCCGACGGTGTGGTGCGCCTTGGGTCGCCCATGGTCTTCCGCCCCATGGTCGCCTACCGATAGGGAACAGCCCATCAAGAGCCGTTCGAGGACGGCTGAACCACTATCGAAAGCCCCGAATTCGGTTCGGATTCGGGGCTTCCGTTGATCGGCGGAACGCCCGAGTGCCTTTTTCCGTGGTGAGGTGTCATCTTGATCGAACGCTGATACAGGGACCGGTCTCGGTTGGCGCATGATCTTCGAGTGCTGAGCGTTCCCCGTTCGTGGTCCGACCTGACCCCCGCCTGGATGACCGTCGCCCTAGCAGGGCACTTCCCAGGGGCGGTTGTCAGCGGGGTGCGGATCGGTGACGTCGCCGACGGCACCAATCGCAGGGCCCGGGTGCGGCTTCGGTACCAGTCGGGGCGGGGACCCGAGAGCGTGTTCGTCAAGCGTGAGGGTCGCGTGTTGAACCGGCTGGCCCTGTTGGCCCTGGGAGCACTGGAGAGTGAGGCACAGCTGTTCGGCTCGGGGGTGCGATTACCCCTAGAGCACCCCACGCCGTATGCGGCTGCTGTCGACCGGCGGCGACTCGCGACGGTGGTGGTCATGGAGGACGTGACCCAGCGGTCGGCCCGTCCCAACGGGGCGACCGTCGCTTTGACGGTAGGTCAAGTGCAAAGCGGCCTGCGGGGCCTGGCTCGTCTGCATGCCGCCTACTGGGACCGGCCCCTCTCGGAGTCGATGCGGTTCCTCCGTCCCTGGCGGCTCGGCCGGGCCTGGGCGCCGGTGTCGCTCGCCAGCCTGGCCAGGGCGTTGCGCCTGCTGCGCTCGGGTGGCCACGCCAGACCCCTCCCGCCCGGCGCCGACGCCGCCACTCTGGAGCGGCGCTTCCGTCGCTGGGCGACCGTGGCGGTCAGTGGTCCCCAGACCGTGCTGCACGGCGATCCGCACCCTGGCAACACCTACGCCTTGCCCGGCGAAGTGACCGGCTTCTACGACTGGCAATTGGTGCGGACCGGAAACTGGTCGCACGACGTTGGCTACTTCATAGCCTCCAGTCTCGACGTGGCCGATCGGCGAGCCGACGAGCGGTGTCTGCTCCGCTCCTGCTTGGATGAGCTCAGGAGACAAGGAGCGCCGACCCCCGATTTTGAGGACGCGTGGCACCTCTACCGTCAGACTCCGGCATTCGGGCTGGGCACCTGGCTTCACACCCTCTCAGGCGGTGGCTTCCAGCCTGTTGAGCTGTGCCTGGTGACCATCGAGCGCTTCGCCGCCGCCTACGCCGACCACGAGATGGGCCTCTAGGTCCTCCCGACGGAAAGAGTCCAAATCCCTCTAGGAGATCTAGAGACCTCCAAACCCCTGGCGGTACGTCACCGCGCGCTACGAATGACTCCGGTGGGGCCTAGCCGCCGGCCATGGCCCCTACGACGTGGAGCGGTTCATGGCCGGCGACAACGGATGCCGGAAGCGGCGCGTCAGGTGACTCATGCGATAGATCTTCTTCGCAGGCGAAGAAGCGTATGAAGGGCCTACGGCGCTTTGTTGCCGGGTCACGAAGTGTTCCGTGCAGCATCGGGTATGCAGCTTCGAGCGCGTCGAGGACGAGCCTTTGTGTAGCCGGATCCTCGACGTACAGCTCAACCTCGGGTCCGGCTCCGGCCAGGGTACGGAGGTGGTGGGGTAACACGACACGGATCACAAAAGTGTTTGGACCTCCACCGAGAGGACCCGGGGGAGGTCCCGGACGATTGGTTCCCAGCTGTTCCCACCGTTGGGAGAGGCGTAGATCTGTCCGCCCGTCGTGCCGAAATAGAGCCCACAGGGCTCCAGGTCGTCAACGTCCATTGCGTCGCGGAGCACGTTCACGTAGCAGTCGGCCTGAGGTAAGCCGCCGGTGAGTGGTTCCCACTCGTCCCCGCCGGTCCGACTGCGGTACACGCGAAGCTTCCCTTCAGGCGGGTAGTGCTCGGAGTCGCTGGTAATCGGGATGACGTAGACAGTGTCGGGTTCATGGGCATGAACGACTATCGGAAAACCAAAATCGCTGGGCAGGTTTCCGCTGATCTCCCGCCACGAGTTGCCACCGTCGTCGCTGCGCATCACGTCCCAGTGCTTTTGCATGAACAGCACATCGGTTCGGGATGGGTGCCGAGCGATCCGGTGCACGCAGTGACCGACCTCGGCATCCGGATCGGGGATGCCCTCCGAGCGTAGGCCCCGGTTGGCCGGACGCCAGGTTTGTCCGGCGTCATCACTGCGAAATACCCCGGCAGCGGAGATGGCGACGTGGAGACGATTGGGGTCCGATGGGTCCACGAGAATGGTGTGGACGCACATCCCACCAGCTCCCGGTTGCCAGCCCGGCGCCGAGGGATGCGTACGAAGCCCGGGCAGCTCGGTCCAGGTTGTGGCTCCATCGGTCGACTTGAACAGCGCGGCGTCCTCAACACCGGCGAAGACGGTGTCGGGGTCGTTGGCGGACGGCTCGAGGTGCCAGACGCGCGCAAACTCCCAAGGGTGAGGACTTCCGTCATACCACTGGTGAGTGCCGGGATCGCCCTGGTAGGAAAACTGGTTGCCCACCGGTCTCCATGATCGACCCCCGTCGTCCGAACGCTGGATGAGTTGACCGAACCACCCTGTCGACTGGGAAACGTAGAGCCGAGTCGGGTCGGCCGGGCTTGCGGTCATGTGGTAGACCTCCCAACCCCCAAAGTGTGGGCCGGCAACCTCCCAATGCGCTCGGTGGCCGTCCGAGGTCAGGACAAAACCACCTTTCTGCGTTCCAACGAGCACCCGTACTGCAGTCACCGCACCCTCCAATCGGCCCAACGCCTCTCGATTTTGACGTCCCGACCGCCAGGATCTCATCGATCAGGGATCGTGTCCCGCGGTGATCTCAACCCTGTGATTCTCGCGTCTTGGTGTGGTCGGCACCGGGCTGTTCTCTGTTCGGGCAGGCCAGATACTTTCGAGATCACCCCACCAAGAGGCGTTGGTGGTCTCAAGCAATGGCCACGCCAGGGGGTCCGGTGGGCAGCGCCTCTCAGGCGTCCCTCGTCATCATCCGCCACGCACCGAGGACCGACCAGCCCACCAGCCACGCGACGATGACGCAGACGGCCACGGTGGTGGACTCCGGCAGCAGTCCGGGATTCCCCCCGCCGCCCCCGGGCCCTCCGCCACCGCCGCCGAGCACGGGGAGCCCGCCCGGCGCCAGGTGGGCCGTGGCCAGGCCGACCACCGCACGCTGCAGGTTCGACAGGTGGGGGATCCGCGCCCTGGAGAGGATCGGCGTCAGGATGACCTCGAGGACGATCATGAGGATCACCGCGACCGTCCGCTGCCCGATCAGCGATCCGAGCCCCAACCCGACGACGAACCCGATGACAGCTTCGAGTTCGAGCCACAACCCGCTCTTGATCATCAGCGAGTCCGACGGGTACAGGAATTGTCGGGCGTAGTCGGAATAGTCCATCCGGGCGATCAGGCTGGCCGCCTCCCTGATCTGGGCCTGGGAGGCTTGCGGTTGGCCTTGCGATCCCGGAGGCTGCTTGACGTTCACGGGGCCGCCGCCGGGGCCGTTGCCGCATGGGACGCTGTTGACCGCCGCGGCGATCGTCGAAGCGTTCGGGGAGGACGGTCCGATCCTGAAGCCGAAGTTGCAGATGACCTCGTCCGCATGGTCGGCGGCCCAGCTCTCGAGGCCGGCGCGCGACAGGTTGACGGGCACGTTCACACCGTTGTAGTTGAGCCGGGTTGGCGCGGCGAAGACGCACACCGCGCAGACGATGGTGAAGCCCGCCGCCACCAGAGGGACGATGATGGCGAGTCCCGCGGGGATCCGAGCCAGATAGAGCGCCAAGCGCGAGCGGCCGGTCACCACCAGGTGCCGGAACATCCCCTCGGTGAGGTCGGCAGATCCCGCCGTGGCACCCAGGGTGGCGGCCACGATGAAGCCGAAGACGTACAGGACGCCGGAGACAAGCGCGGTGTAGATGGCGTAGCCGCCGGCCGGCCCGTAGGTCTTCGGGGCAACGGCATGGAGCAGCAGTCGAATCACCAGGAAGACCGTGGGGATCCCGATGGTCACCAGGGTCAGGGCGATCATGAGGCCGCGCCGCTTGCGCAGCTCCATGAACCGGGTGGCGATCATCGCCCCCGTCGGGATCCACGATCCCCGGTGGTCGGCGCCGACGCCGACGCCGTCCCCGTCGGCTGGACGGGGACCGGAGCCGGAGCGCCGACGTCGGGCACGGTCGTCATTCCGAGTCCCCCAGTCGGCTCGTGACCTGTAGGAACCACGATTCGAGCGACGCCTGGATCTCCTGGAGCCGGTACACGGAGATCCCACCTTCGACGAGGACGCGGTTGATCTCGGCGATGACGTCGCGCCCCGTCCCCGCCGGCAGGGTGATCCCCAGTCCCAGCGGGTCGACGTCGACCTGGGCCCCGATGGTGGTGGTCTCGATCAGGAGGGAACGGGCTCGATCGGGCTCGGAGCATTCGACCTGGAGCACGAGCGACGCTCCCGCCAGCAGCTCGGAGATCGGTCCCTGGCGGACGACGCTGCCCCGGTCCACGATGGCCACGGCGTCACAGGTCCGCTCGACCTCGTCGAGGAGGTGCGAGGACAGCACGACCGTGCGGCCCTCGGCCACGAGGGAGAGGATCATCTCGCGCATGTCCTGCATGCCGGCCGGGTCGAGCCCGTTCATGGGCTCGTCCAGGATCAGCAGCTGGGGGTCCCCGATCAGGCAGGCGGCCACGCCGAGGCGCTGGCGCATGCCCATCGAGTACTTCGACACCTTGTCGTCGGCGCGATGCAGGATGCCGACCCGCTCGAGCGACGGCCCGATGCGGTCGCGTGCCGCGGGCTCGCGTGCGGCGGCGAGAATCTGGAGGTTCTGCCTCCCGGTCAGATGGCCGTGGAACCGGGGCTCGTCGACGATGGCCCCGACCCGGGCCAGGGCCTTATCGCGATGCCGGGGAACCGGGTATCCGAGCAGGGACATCGTGCCGGCGTCGGCGTGGGTCAGTCCCAGCAGCACCCGGATGAGCGTGGTCTTGCCGGCACCGTTGGGGCCCAGGTAGCCGAAGGCGCATCCCCGGGGGACGAGGAGCTCCACGTCGTTCACGGCGACGTTGTCCCCGAAGCGCTTGGTCAGCCCGTGGGTCTCGACGGCCCACTGGCTCTCGGCGGCCTGCTCGTCGGAGGGTGCGGGCAGCGTGGTGGTGGTCATCCGATGCTCGTCCTCCTGTGGCGATCGTCCTGTGGGCACTTACGGCGAATTTCGCGTCAGTTCTTGGCCCGAGCGAGGAGTGCCTTGCAGAGCAAGCTAGCAGACGGTATCTTGTGGTGCATGGCAAATACGGAGGGGCGGCGGAGCCAGCTGCTCCGGGGCGTCCTCGACCTCTGCCTTCTGGCGGTGATGGGAGAGGGACCGGCGTACGGCTACGAGATGACCAAGCGGCTCCGGGCGCGCGGCCTCTCCATCGTCGGGGAAGGGTCGATCTACCCCCTCCTGGGCAGGCTGGAGCGCGATGGCCTGGTCGAGACCCGTCGGGCAGCGAGCAACGGCGGCCCGCCCCGGAAGTACTACAGCCTCTCGCCCGAGGGTGAGCGGGCGCTGGAGGCCGGTGTCAGCGAATGGCAGGCGACGCGTGACGCCGTTGATGGTGCCCTCGGTCTGGTCAAAGCGGAGGTAACGGCCGTGAGTGAGTTCGTCGAGGAGTGCCGCCGGGAGTGGCGGCGGCTCGGAGTCCCGGATCCCGTCGCCAACGAGATGGCCGCCGACCTGACGGCCGATCTCGACGAGGCCGAGGCCGAGGGAGGTTCACCGGAAGACGTGCTCGGGAACAGTGCCTTCGACCCTCGGCGTTTCGCGGCGGCGTGGGCCGTCGCTCGAGGTGTGACGGGCCCGCCGACCCCCGACCGCCCGTCTCCTCTGGCGGCCACCGGTGGCGATCGCCCTCACCGTCCTGCTGGGCGTGCTGACCGTCGGCGCCGGCTTGGTCCTCCTGGTCGGTCTCCGCAGTCGCTCCATTTGCTGTCGCCACTCGCCGGATCGTCGCGGGTCCGGGGCCGATCCGGTTCTTCCCACCTGGTCCGGGGCGGATCGTGGTCCCCGGTCCGCTGGGCCCGTTCGTCGGTCACCGATCGCAGGCGTCGACGTCCATCCCCTTGCCTGGGTGCTGCTCATCGTTGGCGTCGTGGGCCTCGGGACTGCTTGCTGTCCTGTACTGGTCGCCTTGGTCCGGCCCTCGCCGATACCACCGTCACGGGGGTCCGAGCCACCCGGTCTCTGGGCGTTGAGCGTCATCGGTCGCTCAGTGCGAATCTGCAAGATCAGTGAAGGTGCACCAGATCGCATGAGAGTCCGAGGAAGATCGGTGACTACACTCGCTCATCTCCACTGGCCGTGGGAACAGGACAAGGGGCTCATCAATGCATGCCGTCGTTATCCCGGTCACGTTCAACGACCGTTCCACCGCTGAGAGCGAGTTGCCCGCGCTTCGGTCGCAGGTCTCCGCCATGCCGGGCTTTGTGGCTGGATATCGGGTTGCGTTGCTAGAGGACAAGGGCCTCGCGATGGTGGTGTTCGACTCTGAGGGCTCTGCCCAGGCACTCGCGGACATCGCGAGGAGTGCACCCGCTGGAGGCGTGACGACCGGCAGCGTCGAAGTCGGTGAAGTCATGGCGCACGCATAGATCAAACTGGGGTTTCGATGCCGACCCAAGGCCCGGTCGCTGTCGCCCGGCGACTCATCCGAGATGCCCGGCGAGTGGTGGTGCTGACCGGCGCGGGGATTTCCACCGAGTCCGGCATCCCCGACTTCCGGGGTCCCGAGGGTGTCTGGACAAAGAACCCAGCGGCCGAACGTCTGTCGACGCTCGATGCGTACCTGGAAGACCCAGAGGTGCGCCGTCGCGCCTGGCGCAACCGGCTGCACTCGCCCACTTGGGAGGCCCAACCCAACCCGGGACACGGTGCCCTCGTGACCCTGGAGCGCCAGGGAAAGCTCGACACCCTGGTCACCCAGAACATCGATGGCCTGCACCAGATGGCCGACAACGACCCCGCCAAGGTGATCGAGATCCACGGCACGATGCGCCAGGTCGTTTGCGTCGTCTGCGGCGACCGAGGGCCCGCCCGGTCGACCTTGCAACGGGTGCTCAGTGGCGAGGAGGACCCGCCGTGTCTGCGATGTGGCGGGATCCTGAAGTCCGCCACGATTAGCTTTGGGCAGTCGCTGGTGGCCGCCGATCTTGTCCGAGCCGAGCAAGCGGCCCGTCGCTGCGACGTACTTCTCGCCGTCGGGACCAGTTTGGCGGTGTATCCGGCAGCGGGTCTCGTTCCTCTGGCGGCCAATCACGAGGCCGCGGTCGTGATCGTGAACGCAGAGCGGACCCCATACGACCACATCGCTGAAGCCGTCGTCCATGACCCGATCAGCCGGGCCCTACCGGCGATCATCGAGGGGTAGGAGCCGGCTCCCGGTCCCGCCAGTCGGGACGGCCCACTACCAGCGCAGAGCTGGTTTCGGGCGCGGGTTAGGTCCGGTGCGACGACGGCGCGGGACAGCCAGGGCTACTTGGTTGACTCGTGCAATCAGGAGATCAATGCCCGACCAGCTTCTGGCGGCGATAGCCACGGTGGCATGCTCTGGGCATGGCTGAACTTGTCCGCTACGAGCTCGATGGTCATGTGGCCACCATCACCTACAACCGGCCGCAGGCTCTCAACGCGATCAACGCCGAGGTGAGACGGGATCTGAATGCAGCCTTCTCCCGCTTTCGGGACGAAGAGGACGCCTGGGTCGCGATCGTGACCGGTGCCGGTCGGGCCTTCTGCGTAGGCGCCGATCTGCGGGGTGGAGCCGGCGCCACCGGAGAGTTTTCCGGCACGTTCTGGGAGAAACCTACGGCGAACTCCTTCGAGAGCGGCTGGGAGATCTTCAAGCCCGTCATCGCAGCGGTGAACGGCTTCTGCTTGGGATATGGGCTCACCCTTGTCACGTGGTGCGACTTCGTGATTGCGAGCGATCGCGCCGAATTCGGATTCCCAGAGGTGCGGATCGGAGTTCCTACGATCGTCGGCGCCATACGGCTCCCTCAGCGAATCAACTGGCAGTACGCGATGGAGCTGCTGCTAACCGGCGAACGGATATCCGCCCAGCGGGCACGAGAAATCGGACTCGTCGGCTGGGTGGTTGATCACGACCGTCTGCTCGAGGAGGCTCAGCGCCTGGCAGCTCGATTGGTAAGTGCAGCGCCGCTGGCGGCGCGAGCGATAAAGGAGGTTGCCGTTCGGTCCCAGGCATTGCCAATGCTCGAGGCGATTCGCTTCGGCGAGACCATGCGGAAGGTGGCTTCCGCTACCGAGGATGCGGCAGAGGGTGCTCTCGCGTTCCGGGAGGGCCGGCAACCGAACTGGAAGGGTCGTTAGCGGAAGGTCTGCTCGCGCGTTGCCCCGAGCGGGAAGGCATGGTCGGACCGAGCAACGCCCTTCGAGCCACCGGGGTGCTACAGGCTGTAGAGCTTGACAGCGTTCCCGCCCATCACCTTGCGCTGGGTCTCGGGTCGCAGGGAGGCGATCTTCTCCCTCACCATCTCGAGCGGGTTCGGGTGCAGGCAGGTCGGGTGCGGGAAGTCGGTCTCGAACATGATCTTGTCCTCACCGACGGCGTCGACGAGGTGCTGGAGGTCGCCGCGGCCGTTCTCGAACCAGAACGTGGCGAACCAGTTGTCCCGGAAGTACTCCGATGGAAGCTTCTGCAACTTGTGGAAGTACTCCGGCGCGTTCTCCTCGAGCTCGTAGTCCATGGCTTCGAGCATGAACGGCACCCATCCGATCCCGCTCTCTACGGACACCATCTTGAGGTTCGGGTGACGGTCGAACATTCCCGAGTAGGCGCTGTTGAGCAGCACACGCGAGTTGTTCTGGAACAGCGACGCACCACCGATGGCTGGCTTGACGTAGTCGTCCTGGCTGGGCCAGTACGTGGTGCCGAAATACGAGAGCGCCGTCTGGCTCGCACCGATGTGAAAGTGCACGGGCAGGTTCAGATCGGCACAGACTTCCCAGAACGGGTCCCACGCCGGGTGACCCAGGTCGGGCGACCCCGAGTCCTGCGGGTCGGCCGTCATGTTGACCCCCCGGTAGCCCAACTCGGCGCAGCGCTGGGCCTCACGGACGCATCCCGCGAGGTCCCAGGCGGGCATGATCGGCATGGGCAACAACCGGTTGTGCGACTCTTCCTGCACCTCCGCCATGGCGTCGTTGTAGAGCTGGACGCAGAGCTCGAGGATCGTGGGGTCCTTGATCGAGTTGCGCAGGTTCTGGCCGCCAATGCCGATGGAGTTCGGGTAAAGCACCTGGGCGTCGATGCCGAGGGTGTCCATCAGCCGGAGGCGCTCCTTGGGGTCCCACGCCGCCGGGTGAACGTCGCCGATGCCCCATGACCCGCCCTGGGAGTCCCGGAAAGGGTGCTTCTTCCCTTCGTGGTCGATAGTGCCGCCGGAGCCAGCCTTGCCGAAGGTCTTGCCCTCGATAACCCACATGTCCTGACCGTCGACCCGCTCGACATGCGGGACCTTGTCTTCGTATCCCTTGGGAGCCCGCTCGGTGAACAGGTCGTGCCGCTCGGTCATGTGTGAGTCCGCGTCGATTACCCGTAGATCATCAACCAACTGAAGCATCAAAGTGCCCTCCAGAGAATCCGTTCACAGCAAGGTTAATTGGCCTTCTTATCATAAGGAAATGTTCACTCACCTGTTCGATCTGGTCCACTTGCGGTTCCGGGGCAGCGGGAAACGGAGGCGCAGCAAGTGGTGTTCACCAACGCGATCGGCACTGGTGGGCAGGGATGGCGAGGACAACGTCATGTTCGCGACTGACTTCCGCACCCAAGCTGCTCGGTGGCCCAATCAATCCACTCGATCTACTTGGAGTAGAAGCGCCGCCGAACTCAATGGCAAGACGACTGGCGGCTGACGGCCCTCCGTCGTGGGCAGGGCGACGTTTGGGATGGAGCCGTCCACACCCGTTCCGGATCAGAGCGTCAGGACCGCTCCCGGCACGGCAGAGCCTGGCGACAGGACTTGACCCGCTCACTGGGCCGCCCGGACCATAGACGATTCGATATACTGGCGATGTGGATCCGGCAGCGCTCATCAGGGCCGTTCGACGTCGACAGGGCCTGACCCAGGCTGATCTGGCGCGGCGCGCCGGGACGTCTCAGCCGGTCATCTCGGCTTATGAACACGGGCGTCGCGATCCCACCTTTGGGACGCTGCGCAAACTGGTTGAGGCCGGGGGTGAGCGGCTGCAACTGGACACGGTGAGCCTCCGGTCCGACATTCCGCCGTCCGGTGACGCACAAGAGCACGCCCGTCGTCTGCTCGACGTGCTCTCGTTGGCTGATGCCATTCCCACTCGTCGACGCAGTGCGGTGCTGACGGCCCCTCGGCTGGTCTCGACTTGAGCGCCCTCACGCTCGCGGAGCGGATACTCGCCATCGAAGTCGCACTGTCTGAGATTCCCCACGCCTTTGGAGGCGCATTGGCGCTCGCTTACTACGCGGAGCCCCGGGCAACGATCGACATCGACCTGAACGTGTTCGTCCCAGTCCAGCGGTTTTGGGAGGTCGCTACGCCTCTCAGTCAGCTCGGCGTAGCCGTCGACAATCCAGCAGTGGCAGCGCTCATCCAGCGTGACGGCCAAGCTCGGGTCATGTGGGATGCGACCCCCATTGACCTCTTCTTCTCATATGACGCGTTCCATGACGCAGCCGGAGCTGCGCGCACGTTCGTACCGTTTGGCGACAGGACCATTCCCATCCTCGCGGCAGAGCATCTGATCGTGTGCAAAGCGGTGTTTAATCGCCCGAAGGACTGGGTCGATATCGATGCCATGCTTATCGGAGATGCCGATATCGATGCGGCTGAAGTCCTCCGCTGGGTGGCACGAATCGCAGGTGACCAGGACCAGCGTTACAACCGCATCGTAGCTGTCCTCACGCGCCGCTGAATTCGAGAGTTTCCACGCACCGGGGACGCAACTGAGGCCGTTGTTGAGCAGATGGGGCAGATCGGACCAGGTTGGCCGCCGCGACGCGGACGTTGCGGATGGGATCGGGCCGCGGAGTGGCGCGGGAGACCCCAAGACCCGAACCGCGCTCGCGGTGTTCCGGCGACATACCGAGTGGATGCTCGAGCGATAAGCCGAAGCCCGGGCTCTACGCGTCATCGCCAGTATCGGATCGTGTTCTTGTAGGCCATGCGAGCGAACTCCGATACGGACAACCGACGCAGATCGCGGCTGAGGACCTCGACGCTGACGAGGCCCTGCCACCCCCGCTCGAGCAGGGTCGAGCTGAACCGTTCCAGGTTGAAGCTGCCGTCACCGGGCATCACACGCCGGTTCATGGTCTCATCGAGGGCGTCATCGGACACGGCCTCGGGCGCGTCATCGAACTGTACGTAGGCAATTCGCTCGAGCGGAACGGTTTCCAGGTTCTCCCAAGTGCTGTCTCCCCGGAAGAAGTGCCAGGAGTCGATCAACACGCCGGCCCGGTCGACTCCGGCGGCCTCGACCACTGCGAGCGCGGTTGGAATCGAGGTGACTTTGCCGAGCGGACTGAACTCCGCCGCCATCTTCGCACCGGCCTCTGCGAACATGGCTGCGAACCGCGCGATGGCTCGCGCGGAGTCGCTGGTTAGCGGCGCGCCGAACGTCGTCAGGACCCATTCGGCTCCGACGGCGTCGGCTGCTTCGGCCAAGCCTCGCGCGTGACGCAGGTTTGCTTCTTCATCGCGACCAAGTATGAAGGCGAGGAGCTCGTGGCACCTGACACCGTTGACGGCGAGCGACGCCGCGGCTTCCTCGTCCGCCTGAGCTACGCCCAGGCCCACGGCCGAGAACCCGGCCTCTCGAGCCAGGGTGGCGAGCGCCGAAGCGTCGAGACCCCACCGGCTGTCCGGCGTGAGCGCGAGCTCGATCGTCATCAGCTTCCTACCGGTCCAGCGAGCCGCTCGATCACCCAGGCCAACGCGGCCCGGCTGCGATCCACGAGCTGCGTCATTAGCGACGGTCCCCCTCCGTGTACTGGTCACCGACGACCTACCGAGTATGGAGCATGTACGCGTGGTCGGCGGACGCCCATCCGCGTGCCGAACGCCGGCCACGACGAGACGTGGATGGACCAGGAGTTTCTCCCTCGGCGCGACGGGTCGCGCAGCATGGTGATCACCTACACTCCGGGCTTTGGTGCCGGGCTGCCGGAACCCGCATCGAGACGGCAGGGATGTCCACTCCGGCATCGTTCGACCAGCTGCTGATACATGCCACAACAAGGATGGAATACGGGATCGTGCTCACAGGGAGGTGACATTGATTCTTGATCCTGACGAAGAGGTGACCCCGCGACGGATGGACACCGTCGTTCAGAACGCCACCGTTGATGGGTGGCGCAACGCTTCGAATGAGGTCACGGTCACGGCCTTTGTCCTACTTCGGGGCCAGCCTGTGGCGGATCCATCGTCTGGTGACGAGGTACAGGGATCGGTCCCGTGACCGCGGCTGCGATGACCCCGGGCTGGTATGCCGAGCGGACGCCGGACGCCCCAGCGATCATCATGGGTTTGAGCGGGGACACCGTGACCTATGCGCAGCTGGAGGAACGGTCTGTGCGATTCGCCCGGGCGCTGCGTTCGCTTGGTGTGGGGGTCGGGGATCACGTCGCCATCTTGATGGAGAACAACTGCCAGTACCTGGAGGTCGCCTGGGCGGCCCAGCGGTCTGGGTTGTTCTACACGGCGATCAACACCCATCTGCGAGCTGGGGAGGCGCAATACATCCTGGATGACTGCGGTGCTGTCGCGCTGGTCGCGTCAGAGGCGATGGCTGATCTCGTGGCCGAACTCGATCTGTCGCGCATAGGCATCCGGGTCTCGGCGCTGGGGGAGCTGTCCGGATTCGAGAGCTACGACGACGTACTCGCGAGTGAGGCTCCGAATCCGCTGGATGACGAGTGCGAGGGTCGGGAGATGCTGTATTCGTCGGGCACCACCGGGCGTCCCAAAGGCGTACGCAAGCAGCTACCCGGCACCCGCTTGGGAGACGAGATGTCGGCACCGGTGCAGATCGCAAAGGCCCTCGGCGCCCTGAGGAGCGGTCCGGGCTCGGTTTACCTGTCGCCGGCCCCGCTGTACCACGGTGCACCGCTCGTCTCGTCGATGTCGATTCATCGTTTGGGCGGAACGGTCGTGGTGATGGAGCGCTTCGATCCTCGTCAGTGCCTCGAGCTAATCCAGCGCCACCGAGTGACACAGGCGCAGTTCGTGCCGACGATGTTTGTCCGTATGCTGCGCCTTCCCAGGGAGGAGCGAGAACGCTACGACCTGTCGAGCCTGCAGTATGTGGTCCACGCCGCTGCTCCGTGCCCGGTCGAGGTGAAACGCCAGATGCTCGACTGGTGGGGGCCGATCATTCACGAGTACTACTCGGGCACCGAGGACATCGGCCACACCCACATCACACCGGAGGAGTGGCTGACCCATCCGGGCTCGGTGGGCCGCTCCATGACCGAGTGCCACATTGTCGGCGAGAACGGCGAGGAGCTTCCACCGGGACGAGCCGGTGTCGTTTACTTCGCCGCCGGCCGCCCCTTCCGAGTACCACAACGATCCTCAAAAGACCGCATCGGTCACCAACGAAAAGGGTTGGCGGACGCTAGGCGACATCGGTTACCTAGACGAGGAGGGGTACCTGTACCTCACCGACCGCCAGGCGCACATGATCATCTCAGGTGGCGTCAACATCTACCCCCAAGAGGCCGAGAACCTCCTGACCGGCCATCCGGCGGTTGCTGACGTCGCGGTCATCGGCGTCCCAGATCGGGAGATGGGTGAGGCGGTCAAGGCGGTGGTGAAGCCGACCGATCCGGCTGCAGCCAGCCCGGAGCTCGAAGCCGAGCTACTGGCCTACTGTCGCTCCGAGCTGGCAACCTACAAGTGCCCGCGCAGCATCGACTTCGTAGACGAACTCCCTCGCGACGACAACGGCAAGCTTTACAAACGCCTACTGCGCGAGCGCTACTGGAAAGGCCACGACTCCCGCGTCATCTAACGCCGCCAGGAACCCTGCCTAACTTCGACGCCTTCGCTCGGCGCCGTCTGTAGCGTTCGCGATGATCTTTTAGACTCCCGGGCATGTACCCAGGGAAGCATGCCATCGACCGTTGTGACCAAGCGGCGTTGATTCTGGAGCCGTCCGGTCGGAAGATGACGTTCGCCGAGTTCGACGCGAACGCGAACCGACTTGCCCACCTGTTTCGCAAAGCAGGGCTTCGGCGTGGGGACCACGTAGCGATATTTATGGAGAACAACCTCCGTTACTGCGAGGTGATGTCGGCCGCGGAGCGAACGGGCCTGTACTACACATGCGTCAACTCGTTCCTGACATCTACGGAGGTCGCGTTCATCGTTGACGACTGTGACGCGAAGGTGTTCGTGACTTCGGTCGCCAAATCTGATGTCGCCGTCATAGCGGCTTCGTTGACACCCAATGTTTCCACGTTCCTTTGCGTGGACGCCGCCGAGCCGATTGGGCCGTTCCTTCCCTATGACACCGTCCTAAGTTCATTTGCTCCCACACCTGTTTCAGGCGAGCAATTGGGCGCTGCCATGCTGTACTCCTCCGGCACGACAGGTAGGCCTAAGGGCATTCTCCGCCCCCTCCCGAACTCACATCCGCGGGAGCAGCTACCCGTGATGACGTTTGCACAGCAGTTGTTGGGAATGCATGAAGGTATGGTCTACCTCTCCCCGGCTCCGACCTACCATTCGGCGCCGCAAGCCTCGATTGCAACAGCACTGCGCCTTGGATCCACGTGCGTGATCATGGATAGATTCGACGCTGAGCTCCTCCTGCAGCTCGTCGAGCGGCACAACGTGACGCATATAAACATGGTTCCGACCATGTTCAATCGTCTGCTGAAGCTCCCCGAAGAGGTACGTACCCGTTATGACTTGTCTTCTTTGGAGGCTGTCGCGCATACGGCTGCGCCATGTCCGGTGCCGGTCAAGAAAGCCATGATCGAGTGGTGGGGCCCAATCTTGAGGGAGTACTACGGGTCGACTGAGGCTAACGGCTTTACGTTCTGTGACAGCGAGGAGTGGCTTGAACATCCGGGAACCGTTGGTCGAGCGATCTACGGCACACTCCTCATCGTGGATGAGAACGAGGAGCCCGTAGAGCCCGGTGTCGTGGGAACGGTCTGGTTTGAGGGCGCCACGAATTTCACCTACTACAAGGACAAGGGGAAGACGGCCGAGGGCCGCGATCCGACCGGGCAGCGGTCGACAGTTGGGGACGTGGGCTACCTCGATCAGGAGGGCTATCTCTATCTAACTGACCGCATAGCGCACGTGATCATCTCTGGCGGCGTGAACATCTACCCCCAGGAAGTGGAGAACTTGCTCGTCACCCATCCGAAGGTCCTCGATGCCGCAGTTTTCGGCGTGCCAAACGCGGACCTTGGGGAAGAGGTGAAAGCCGTCATTCAGCTTGTAGACGGTCACAGCGCCAGCCCTGACTTGGAGCGCGAGTTAATCCACTTCTGCCGGAACGATCTTGCCCACTACAAATGCCCTCGTTCAGTGGACTTCGAACTGGAGCTGCCGCGGCTACCTACCGGCAAGCTTTACAAGCGGCTCCTCCGAGACCGCTATTGGGGCGACGCAACCTCGCGGATAGTCTGACAACGAGCGTGTAAGTGCTGGGCACCGATGGAGCGAGAGCTACGGCGTGTCGAGAACATGTTCAGCGCTCGCTGACGGTGCAACGCTGGCTCGACGCTTAAGGGTGTTTCAAGGGTCCGAAATTCGATGGGCCGTGGGGCCCGGCGCCGTTGAGCGCGCTCGTGACGCCAGCTTTCAGGCGGCCAAGAACAAGTGACCAGGCAGCCTCCATGAATTCGGCCTGAGCCTGGGTATCAACAATGATGCGCCCGTCTCGGATACAGGCTCACCAGCAGCGCAATCGAGCTGTCTGCATCGTACTGACAGACGTTCGTATCTGGATTGGCGCCGGGCTGAGACTGGGATCCCGTATACGCACTGATGGACCACTTTCCCCTTCTCGCCCGCAATCACCTGCTCCGCTTGTGCTCAATCTGAGGAGTTTCAATCCAATTTGACCTACCAATTTGACCTGATTTGCAAGACGACACGGCCCGGGGTTCGTAGAGCCTGTCCACCGGTCCTGGATCGATTCAACTCGGTTTGCATTTCTATTGAAGTCGGACAAGCCAATGCTTTCCCGTAATTGATGATCACGGCTGTACGCTCGTGCAATCGTGGTGACGGCTGGTAAGGCGGAACTGGCTGATGATCTCGTCCTGGCCAAGCGGCTGATCGCTATCTCAGCTGAAGTGACCATGGGATATTTCGGTGCGCGAAACCGCAGCGAGACCAAGGCGGATGGAACGCCGGTCAGCGAGGCGGACCTGGCTGTCGAGAGGGTGCTGATCTCCGAACTTCGGCGGTTGAGATCAAGCGACGGGTTTTTGAGCGAGGAATCCGGTCGTGGCGGCCCCCACTCGACCAGGGTGTGGATCATCGATCCGATCGATGGGACTGAGGGATTCCTGTCCCAGCAACCTCACTGGGGGACCCACGTAGCCCTTCAACAGGACGGTGAGATCGTCCTCGGAATCGTCAGCCGCCCGTTAATGGGCAGGCAGTGGTGGGCACTTCGAGGTATGGGCGCTTATCGCGGTGACCTTGACCCGAACAGTCTGACCAAAGCGGAGCGGGTTTCGTTGTCCCCAGTGCAGAGGCTGAACGAGGCGCGCATCAGCGGTTGGAAGATTGATTGGATGGTTAACCCGCTATTGACTGCAGCGTCTTGGTTCGACTGTGAGTACAACGAACTGACGTTGGTTCTCGAGGGTAGGGCCGAGATCATGGTTGTACCGGGCCATCTTTGGGACCACGCGCCGTTCGCAGTGTTGCTTCACGAGAGCGGGGGTTCGCTCCTGGATCCTGATGGAGGCCACCGTCTAGACCACGGCCTCGCCTACTACACCAATGGGGGAGTAGATAACGAACTGACGGCAGCGTTGTGGCCGGAGGGTACTCGGCCAAGGCAAGAGCCAACTGACCAACACGAGCCCGAATGACCGAACATCACCGCTGAGTTTGGCTAAACGCCGCCCCGTTGCTGTGTCCGGTCTTCGAGGCTCGAGTCGGGGATATCCGACCCAATCCCGCTCGTGGAAGCGAGTTCATCGGTGCTGGAGTGGTCGTGGTCGTCAGCGGCGAGTGGCTCTTTTCGCCGCCTTCTTGGCCGGAGCTCTCTTGACGGCCTTCTTCACCGTCCGCTTCGCCGCCTTCTTGGCCGGAGCTCTCTTGACGGCCTTCTTCACCGTCCGCTTCGCCGCCTTCTTGGCCGGAGCTCTCTTGACGGCCTTCTTCACCGTCCGCTTCGCCGCCTTCTTGGCCGGAGCTCTCTTGACGGCCTTCTTCACCGTCCGCTTCGCCGCCTTCTTGGCCGGAGCTCTCTTGACGGCCTTCTTCACCGTCCGCTTCGCCGCCTTCTTGGCCGGAGCTCTCTTGACGGCCTTCTTCACCGTCCGCTTCGCCGCCTTCTTGGCCGGAGCTCTCTTGACGGCCTTCTTCACCGTCCGCTTCGCCGCCTTCTTGGCCGGAGCTCTCTTGACAGCCTTCTTCACCGTCCGCTTCGCCGCCTTCTTGGCCGGAGCTCTCTTGACAGCCTTCTTCACCGTCCGCTTCGCCGCCTTCTTGGCCGGAGCTCTCTTGACGGCCTTCTTCACCGTCCGCTTCACCGCCTTCTTGGCCGGAGCTCTCTTGACGGCCTTCTTCACCGTCCGCTTCACCGCCTTCTTGGCCGGAGCTCTCTTGACGGCCTTCTTCACCGTCCGCTTCGCCGCCTTCTTGGCCGGAGCTCTCTTGACGGCCTTCTTCACCGTCCGCTTCGCCGCCTTCTTGGCCGGAGCTCTCTTGACGGCCTTCTTCACCGTCCGCTTCGCCGCCTTCTTGGCCGGAGCTCTCTTGACGGCCTTCTTCACCGTCCGCTTCGCCGCCTTCTTGGCCGGAGCTCTCTTGACGGCCTTCTTCACCGTCCGCTTCGCGGGAGCCAAGGTCTCTAGGACCGTGACGTCCTCCTCGACGGCGTGCAGTTCGCCGTCGTCGCCCACAACTGAGAAGGTCTCGTCGATGACAACGTCACCGTCAGGCGAAAACTCAACGATGGTCTCATCGGTTGCGACAACGTTGCCGCGGCCACCCACAACGGCGACCACATCATCAACCACAATGTTTCCGTATTCGTCGACATCCTCGGTCTCGACCTCCACCAGATCGAACTCGCTTTCACCGGTGGGCGTATCGTGGGAATCAGTCATCATTGGCCTCCCAGAAGTTGGGGCCGGTTGGCCCGTTTCCAGATCATGACATGCCGTGTGACTTCTGTCTTCGGATCAGTGCCGAGATACCTGGAAAAATTTGACAACGTCCTAAACGGGGCTCGGTGGATCGGTCAGTCCATTGGATCAACGGACCGGTGGCTCATGTGCCACAGACCTAAGACTTACGCTCTATCTTGTCGAAGATCGCGTTCGCGAGGCGTTCAAAGTCCTGCTCTGCCAGCCGGATTGGGTCGCCAACTTTGCCGGCTAGGTCGCCGTCGCCGCTTGGTTCCGAGGCAGCACGCTGAACGGTGGCCTTTCCGACCTCTCCAGCGTCCCCGCCGAGAATCTCCACCTGATCCTCGTCGGCCATCGCTCTGCGGCCCATGGAGTGACTCGGCAACAGCGCGGGTGACCGGGACGTCACCGGGCGGACAGCTCACCGGACGGCGAAGACCAACGATCCGGACGCAACGCAGATCGCATGCCGTGCCGGGCCAACCGTGAGACTCCGTGGATTAGTTTCGCGACGTGTGCTTCCGGGTCTCGACCACCTCGGTCCTGATGACGATGGTGGCTCTCCTTGTCACCTTCGGACCAGCCTCAACCGGAGTCGCCGCCGGGTCGGCTGGCCGTGCTGGCGAGCCGTCGGGTACGCCGACCGCTCGCCATTTTCTCGGGATTCGAACAGTCGGCGCGCTCTTCCCGCCCTCCAGCTCGGTGCACACCTGCACGGCGAGCGTGGTCGATAGTACCGCTGGCAATGTGTTGATCACCGCCGCACATTGCATCTCGGGGACCGGTGATGGATACACCTTCGCTCCCGGTTATCACGACGGCATCGAACCGTTCGGCTCTTGGACGGTCGTTGGTGCCTATGGCGCCCCGCAGTGGATCGACCACCAGACACCCCAACTCGACTTCGCCTTCTTGGTAGTGGCTCCCCGTGAGCTGAACGGGCAAGTAGAGCAGATCCAAGACGTCACCGGCTCCAACCAGCTCGGGACAGCGCCCGTCGCAGGCGAGCAGGTGACGGTGCCCGCTTACGCCACCGGGCGCGACGACGACCCCATCACCTGTACGACGCGTGTCTATTACCGCGCCCCGTATCCGGCTTTCAACTGCAATCCGTACCCGGACGGAACAAGCGGTGCGCCGTGGCTCCACAGAACCACAGACGGCTGGACCGTCGTCGGCGTCATCGGTGGGCCACACCAGGGTGGCTGCTACACGTGGACCTCCTACAGCACTGCCTTCGGCCCGGTGACCTCGCGAACCGAGACTCGCGCGGCCACGGGCACCAACGCCTCGACGTTCCCACCCCGAGGCGCGGACGGCTGCAGCACCGGGCTCTAGGGCGATCCGGGAAGTTCACCAGACGGTCCCCGGCGGGTGAGCAACGAAGTGCGCGAGCTCCGCGGCCTCGGACTCCCCCGGAGCAACCGATGCCGAAACGACGTGGTCATGCCGGTGCCTGGACCTCGAGCGGCTCCGATCGGGCCTCGGGTAGGTGGTCGTAGAGGTCGGCCACCAGGTCGTCTCGCAGCGCCCGTCTGGAGGGATCGTCCCAGAGGTTGTGGAACTGGTGGGGGTCCTCGACCACGTTGTAGAGCTCGCCTTCGGTGCCCTCGTAGTGGACTCCACAGGGCCGAAGCACCCTGTCCCCAGCGGTCTTCTCCAGCCCGTTTGGCTGCCCGTCGGTGCTCGCCTCGTACGCCGTGCACAGCCAGGCGTCGCGGTAGATGGACCTCATGTGCATGCCGTATCCGGGGAACTGGCTGTCCCATTCGGTGAGGACCCGCTGGCGCCCCGAGCCCGGAGCCGTCGGAAGGGGAGCGCCCTGCATCCACTCCGGGACCGGCAGGCCGGCGATGGCACAGAAGGTCGGGGCCAGGTCCACCTGGCCGACCGGCTCGTCCACCGAAGTGGGCGACACTCCGGCGGAGGGTGCGGGGCGCCAAACGAGAGGAAGGTGCATGAGGGAGTCCGTATGGAACGGGCCCTTGAACAAGAACCCGTAGTCCCCCTGCAGTTCCCCGTGGTCGGTCGTGAAGATCACGTCGGTGCGATCGGCCCAGCCCCGTCCTTCGATGTTGGTCAGGACCCGACCGATGGCTTCGTCGATCAGTTCGTTCATGACGTGAGTCTTGGCGTTTACCTCGCGAATCTGATCATGGGTGAGCGACGCCGGGAAGAAGTTGGCGGGGCCACCCTCGCGGTTCTTCCACGTCCCGTTCCACCAAGCCAGCCAGTGGGCTGGCTTTCCCGCCAGGACCTCGGCGATGGCCTCCTCGGAACCGGGATGGCCGGGGGGAAGATCGAGGTCCTTCCACGGGACGCGATGGAGTTCCGATTCAGGCGGGTCCCACGGGTGGTGGGGATCGGGGAAGCTCATCCAGCAGAAGAAATCGTCGTCGTCGGCAACGGTGTCGAGCCAGGCCACGGTGTGATCGGCCACCCAATCGGTGTGGTACCACTCGCGGTGGATGGGGTTGTTCTTCGTCTCCGGGGCGCCGGTGTCGCCACCGCTCTGTGCCGCCAGCAAGGGAGCGAAGCTTTCCAGGTGCTCGGGATGGTGCTCGAGCATCCAAGCGCCGTAGTGCGCGATCGGGCGGATGAACTTCTCCCCGTCGGGCAAAGCAAGCACGGCAGCGGCCGTGTGCATGACTTGGATGGAGCACTCAAAGCCTCTCCAGGGTCCGATGTCACCGCGTACCGCCCGGGCGTTCTCTTCCCATTGCGCCTGAGGGTCAAAGCCGGGTTCGAAGTGGGCCTTGCCGAGCAGCGCAGTCCGGTATCCGCCGCGTTCGGCCAGGTAGGCGGCCACGCTCGGCGCGTCGACCGGGAGCGGTACTCCGTTCGCCACCACCCCGTGGGTCCTGACGTATTGCCCGGTCAGCATGGTCGAGCGGGCGGGCATGCACACCGTGTTCTGGTTGTAGGCCCGACGGAAGTTCACGCCCTGTGCAGCGAGGCCATCGACGACCGGGGTGTTGGCTATCCGGCCCCCATTGCAGCCCAGCGAGTCGTAGCGCTGCTGGTCGGTGGTCACGAAGAGGATGTTGCGTCCCATCCGGGCACATCCAAGCAAACGACACTGAGAGCGTCAATATCGATATTGACGCTCTCAGTGCCAAAATCTTAGGCTGGCCACGATGGGTCCTGGCTCCGGCGCGGTCGTGCAGGCGGATCGCGTGGACGGACGCTCGCTTCGCTCGGCGCGAAACCGTGAGGCGGTCGTCAACGCCACTCTCGAACTGCTCCGCGAAGGGCAACTCAAGCCGCGCGCCGTGGACATCGCAATTCGAGCCAATGTCTCTGTCCGGACCGTGTTCCGGCTCTTCGAAGACCTGGACCAGATGTTCGCGGCGGTCGCCGACATCCAGGCGCGGCGCACCGCGCACCTGTTCTTGGCGGCAGCGCCGACCGGCTCACGCCTGGAACGAGTCCGAGGTCTGGCCGAACAGCGGGCGATTCTCTACGAGGAGATCGGTCCGGTCCGGCGTGCCGCGCTTCGCTACGAACCGTTCCAAGCAGTGCTCCAACGCCGGATCGCTCGGGCGGAGCGCCTGCTGCGTCACCAGCTGGCCGAGACCTTCTGTGAGGAGCTCGACCGCGTCAGCACCGATCGGCGGGCCACCCTGGCGGCCGGATTGGAGGCCCTGACCAGCTTCTCGGTCTGGTCGAACCTGCGGGGCGAGCAACGCCTCTCGGTGGCGCGATCAAAGGAAGTGGTTGTTACCACCCTGGCCGCTCTCTTGGCCGAAGTTGACCTCCCCGTCCCGACCAGACCGACATGATGGGCGTCGGCCACCCCCAGACCATGCCCGCCCTATCTCCTCGCCTCGCGCGCTACTCGATGCCCCTGGAGGATCTTCTGTGAAAGTTCTGCGTACGCCCGACGAGCAGTTCTCGTCGCTTCCCGACTTTTCGTTCGAGCCGCACTACGTGAACGTCAGTGACGGGATTCGGGTTCACTACCTCGATGAGGGACCCCCAGGCGCGGCGCCCGTGCTGCTCATGCACGGGGAGCCGTCATGGTCGTTCCTCTATCGCAAGATGATTCCGGTTCTCGCGGGGGCCGGCCATCGCTGCGTTGTCCCGGACCTGGTCGGGTTCGGGCGGTCCGACAAGCCGAGCGAACAGGATGACTACACCTACCAACGCCACGTTGACTGGATGGCGGAGGCGCTTTTCGGCCGCCTCGACCTGCGCGGCATCACCTCGTTCGGTCAGGACTGGGGCGGGCTGGTGGGGCTCCGGCTCCTCGCCGCCGATCCTGATCGCTTCGCGCGGGTCGTGGTGGCCAACACTGGGCTCCCCACCGGCGACCGGCCGCCGAACGAGGCGTTCTTGCAATGGCAGCGGTTCTCGCTGGAAGCACCCGTTTTTCCGATCGGGTCGATCATCTCGGGTGGGTGCGCAACCAAGCTAAGCGACGACGTCGTGGCCGCCTACGACGCGCCCTTCCCCGACGACTCCTACAAGGCTGGAGCACGCAAGTTCCCTTCGTTGGTGCCGACGTCGGCGGACGACCCAGCACACGCGGCCAACTCGGCGGCCTGGGACGTGTTGCGTGCGTTCGATCGACCATTTCTCTGCGCATTCAGCGACGGCGATCCGATCACAAAGGGAGGTGAGCGACAGTTCATCGGCCACGTGCCAGGTACGGCTGGTCAACCGCACACCACCATCACCGACGCCGGGCACTTCCTTCAAGAGGACAAGGGAGAAGAGCTCGCTCGCGTGATCGTCGACTTCATGGCGTCGACGTGAGCAACCAAGTCACCGCCGTCGACTTCCATTTCGACATCATGTGCCCGTGGGCCTACCAGGCCTCGATCTGGATGCGCGACGTGCGGGATCAACTTGGTCTCGAGGTCCGTTGGCGATTCTTCAGCCTGGAAGAGATCAACCGCGTCGAGGGCAAGAAGCACCCCTGGGAGCGCGAGTGGTCCTACGGCTGGTCGATGATGCGGGTCGGAGCGATGTTGCGCCGCATCGACCCAGAGCTCCTCGACCGCTGGTACTGGATGGCGGGTACGGCCCTGCACGTCGAGGGTCATAAGCCGCATCGCCGCGAGGTCGCCGAGTCTCTCGTCGCCGAGCTCGGGCTCGACCCGGGGCTGGTCGGCCAGGCAATCGATGACCCGACCACGCACGAAGAGGTGCGGGCGGACCATGACCGGGTGGTGGGGCTCGGTGGCTGGGGGGTGCCGACGCTCGTCTTTGACGATGAACGTGCCCTCTTCGGGCCCGTTCTCATCGAGCCGCCCACCGGCGACCCCGCGGTGCGCCTATGGGAGCTGTTGACCGGCTGGCTGGAGTTCCCCAACCTCTACGAGGTGCAGCGGCCTAAGCGTCCGGGCGACCTCCGGTCCATCGCCACCGTCTTCCGGTCTTATCTCGAGGCCCGGGATTGGGTGACCATTCAAAACGAGACGCCGTGATCGAACCGGCCGCCTGGCCGCAACACCAGCCAGGGGCTGTGGCCCGAATCGGCCGTCGAAGCGTGGTTCGTCGTCCGGTGGTGCATTTGGGCTCGAATTCGCCGTCGAACTCGATCGTGAACGCCACCAGCACGATCGAAGGCAGGGCGGACAATGGCAGACGGTCGGCCACCGGGTCGACGTTAGGACGCCCGGACCGCCATGGGCACTGATCCGGCGCTCACCGGCCGAAACCGGCGAGCGGCCCCGCCTGAGAGCGGGGGCATCGCCGGTGTGCGGGGTGCTGCGCCGACGGCGGCTCGCGGTGAGAGACTGACGGTGTCGCTCCGGGACCTCCCCGTGGAGGCACAGGAGGTGGCCTCCCATGTCAGCGAGGGTGCCGTACCAGTCCCCGCTTGGCCGGCTCCACCGAGCCCACGAGTCGAGCAATAGGTCAATTTCGCTGTTTGGGTCCGATTTCGGTGCCGGGTCCGGCCGGTGAGCCGTCGTCGCACGACCTACGGTAAACGTGAACGAGAGAACACCAAGCGAGAGAAGGTCAAGGCGAAGTCCGACCGACGAGTCCTGAGGCAGGCGTCGGCCGTGGATGGCGATTCGGAGCCTTCTCCGGAGGCCAACGAGTCGGAGCTGATCGAGCAGCTGGCCGGACTTCACCGTGCCTTTGGCGCCGGTGACGTCGGACTCGACGAGCTGGAGGAACAGCAAGAGCTGATCCGAGAGCAACTCGGGCGGATCCAGCGGTGATGCCGTGGGGATCGTCCTTTGCTGGAGGGAAGGTGAATCTTGGTGGTTGACGAGTTAGTGCAGTTGAGCGAACGCCTCGATGAAGATCACTTGCCGGAGACCAACGGTCGGATGGCCATTTGCCGGCGATGTGGCTTTCGGGCAACGTCAGAAGCGGGCGAGCACCATGTCCTGATCGAGGGCCAAGCTGCCCGGGCCGAGGGGTGGCTGGGCGGCCAAGCCACCGCCAATCGCCTGACGAAGGCCAAACAGGCGTTGAACACGTAGTCGCCCACGTCGCCGCCACACGGTTGGCGGGGCTCGGTATCGCACGTTCGGCGCCTTGACCCAACTTTCGTCGGTGTCCGGGTCTGACCAATCTGAGCCGATCGCCGAGCAATCGGTAGTAAGGTGGAGGTGCTCGATTCGATCACGCAGATCGAGCACCCCGACGATGCCGTTTCGGTTTGGCCGGTACACGTGATGCGTGGCACGAAGGGCCAGCCATGGAAACGGTCACCCCCACCCTGATCTGGGTCGACGCGACAAATCAAATCTCTGGGATTGGTTGGGTGCGTCTTGCCTAGGCACAGTTCGAACAAGCGAACCGACAAGCGCAGTCCCAGCGACTCATCTCGAGAACGCGTGCCGCCGCGCCGGCGGGTAGCCGGTAGAACGGTGGACGAGCAGGCGCTCGAGCTCCGAGAGGGTGGAGCGTCCTACTCGGCGATAGCCCGCCGCTTGGAGCTGCACAGGGCCGGCGACGCTCACGGTGCGTTTCTTCGCGCTTTGAAGTCGCGCAACGACGAGGAACGCCAACAGCTCATCGTGAGCGAACAAGGTCGTCTCAACACGCTTGAGCAACGGATTCGAGAGCGCGACGCGGCATTGCCTGAGAAGCTCGAGCGGCGCCTCGGGGCGTTGGAATCACTTCGGTCGTCGTTAAAATGACCGAGAAGGTCGCAACCGCTAGTTGCGTGATTTGTGGGGCCGAGGGAGTAATGACGATCGACCCGCCGCGCCGAACTCTTGCTCGCGGAGTTGATCCTTCCGACTCGTCCTTCTCGGTGACCATCGTGCTGCCCGACGTGCAGCTATGCGGAGACCACTACCACGAAGTTCGCAGCAAAGAGGTCGTGGTGGGGTGGTGCGACGACGAGGAATGCCGGATATACGGTGCGATCGGGACGCTGTCACCGTGCGGAAAGCCATATCTGGCCCTGAAGCGCTGAGCGCCCAATCGATCTGGCCAAGGATTGTGGCGAGATTGTTCCGTCGGCGCGGCCCGGTCGGCTAGAGTCAAGGCATTGACACGTGTCGGCGGGTTCGTCGATACGAGCTCACTGGTGGCCCCGGATCCTTTCCTTAGGTTGCAGTGTGCGACCCAAAGAACGGAGTCCTAGGTTGTCTTCCACTGTCCTTGGCGCAGACGCGCCGCCCATGTCCTTTGCCGAGCTCGGCTTGCCGAACGCTCTCGTCGACGTCCTGCGCCGACAGGGGATTACCCAGCCCCTGCCGATCCAGTCGGCGACCATCGTTGACGCCATGGCCGGGCGCGACGTCTCGGGTATGGCCCCGACGGGTTCGGGGAAAACCCTCGCCTTTGCTCTGCCGATGGCGGCGAAGTTGTCACGCGCGCACGCCGCGGCGACCACGGGGTCTTGTCCTGGCACCGACCCGCGAGCTGGCTGCTCAGATCGCCACCGAGCTGGCCCCGCTCCTCAAGACTCGGGGCCTCAAGGTTCATTGCTTCTATGGCGGGGTGGGCTTCGGTCCCCAACGCAACGCGCTGCGCAAGGCCGTCGATGTCGCCGTGGCATGTCCGGGCCGTCTCGAGGATCTCATGAGATCGGGCGACATCGTTCTGTCGGACGTTGACATGGTCGTGGTCGACGAGGCTGACCGGATGGCCGACATGGGGTTCTTGCCGGCCGTCCGGCGCATCCTCGATGCCGCGTCGCCCCGCCGCCAGACCCTCCTCTATTCGGCCACCCTCGACGGCGATGTCGATGTGCTGGTCCGTCACTACCAGCGCCAACCGGTCCGCCACGAGGTCGCCGCGCCCGTAGAAGAAGATGGCCGGGTCTCGCATGAATTCCATTCGGTCGCCCACGCCGATCGAGTGGCCGTGTGTGCCGAACTCGTCGCCGACCAAGGTTCAACGATCGTCTTCGTTCGCACGAAGCACGGGGCAGACCGCGTGGCCAACCAGCTCACCCGCACCGGGGTGGTGGCGCAGGCCATCCATGGCGGGCGGAGCCAGTCACAGCGTGACCGGACCCTGGCCGCATTTCGGGCCGACAAGGTGCAGGCGTTGGTGGCGACGGATGTCGCAGCTCGTGGCATTCATGTAGACGACGTGTCATGCGTCATCCACTTCGACGTGCCAGCGGATGCCAAGGACTACGTGCACCGCTCGGGCCGTACCGGCAGGGCGGGAGCCGAAGGATCGGTCATCGCACTCATCACACCCGACCAACAGGCGGCCGCGACCACCCTGCGGCGAAACCTCGACCTTGAGATCACCGGGCCAGGGGGCAAGCAGTTGCATCAACCCGCCGGTCCGCCGGTCCGGTCGAAGAACACTCGTGGCGCGTCTGGGTTGAACGGACGCCGCGGCCAGCGCGGCGGGGCCGGGCCGGATGCACGAACCAACGGGGCCAGGTCGACGTCGTCGGGCACGTCGAGGGCGGGCACGTCGAGGGCGGGCACGTCGAGAGCGGGCGCCCACGGGCGCCGTTCACAGGGCGGTGCTTGGGGTGGTTCGGGACGTCGAGCCTCCGGCCGCTGACGTAGGCCGGGTGGCCAAGGTGGTCCACCGACACGCCTGAGGATTCTTGACCGATCCGGTCTTTAGCCTGGTTCGCAGGTCGCGACGACGAGGTCCGCGAGGAGACGTCGCAGTTCGAGCGTGCTGCGGTCCGATCGTGTGTGAATCTCCATGGTCTGGTCGAGGGGGAGCACGAGGTCGTCGAAGGCCTCTTGGACCCGGAGGTCCTCCTCTAGGACTTCGATCTCGAACTTCACCGCGGCGGCCATGGCGACGGGGTCGCCGCCAAGGTCGTTTCGCCAGAGCGTTGTGTAGATGCGACAGCTCTCGTCGGTCTCGGGCTGAAGGAAGAACCCGATCACGTTTGTCCCACCGGCCTCGACGAAGTCGATCCGTAGTTGCAGGTGGAACGGGGCGTCGAGCCGGTAGGTGAGCCGCCGGGATTGGACGAGTGGCCTGATGCCTGCTGCCACCCCGGGGTCCTCCCGGTTGGCAAACGAGTGTTCCCGACGTGCGACGAACGACCAACCGTCGCGCTCGACCTCGTAACGGGGCACCACGGCCGCTTCGTCGGCCCCGAACGTCCCCCGGTGGACGAACGGGAAGTGCGCCATGTCTAAGAAGTTGTCGGCCAGCAGTCCAGCCGACGCGCGGGCACGCATGGGGGGAAGCTCGCCCGCCTCGAACGAAGGATCTTCGCTCTCTTCGATGCTTCCTAGGGGGACGATCGGTGGTTCTATGGCCACGAACACCATCCCGCTGCGTTCGCTCACCGCGGCGACCGGTGTCAGCCGGGCCTGGCTCGGCACCGAGCCGTCCCGCCCAAGCGCGGGGATCTCCACGCATCGGCCGTCACCTCCGAAGCGCCAACCGTGATAGGCGCACTGGAGGATCCCATCGTCGCAGGAGCCGAGCGAGAGCGGGGCCCGACGGTGCGGACAGCGGTCGGCGAAGCAGACCACCTCCCCCTGGCTCCGGAAGAGCACCAGGGGGCTCGCCGAGCAGCAGTGCCCGGGTCGGCTCGCCCGAGACTTCGTCGCTTCGGGCGACCGGGTGCCAGCACCGCCGCATCGCAGGGTGGGTGTTGTTCAGAAGAACCCCGGTCGTGCTCACATTGCTCATTGTGTCTAGCGACGGCTCAACGCGCCCGTTCACCGCCGGCCGGGCCGACGTGGACCGCCAACCAGCTGGTCCCGGGTTGGGTCGAGACCACCCGGTGTGGGACGCCGGGCTCGAGTCGGAGCCAGTCGCCCGCCTCGAGGGCCTCGGGGACACCGTCGATATCGAGCGTGGCCGCTCCCGCGAGGACGACGACCCATTCCATGTGGTCGAGAAGGTCCGCGACCGGTTCTGGCAGCCGTCCGCTCAAGATCTGCTCGATGCGCCATCCGGCGCCACTCGCGAGCACCTCGACGTGCTCGCCCAAAGGGGGTGCCGCCGACGGTGGTTGGAGGCTGCCATGCCTGGTGCTCACGTGGTTGGCCGGTCTCGAGCGGTCGTCATGGACGGTTGGACCGGCTCCTCACGTCCCTCAACGTACCGGGGTGCTGGCGGGGCTCGACGACCGACCCGCAACCGGTCGGGCGGGATCATTGGCCCGTCGGTAAGGTTCGGGCGATGTGGGTCGGGGACATCTCGATAGAACCGGTCATCGACGGCGTCGTCCGGATGGCGCCGACCGCCGCCTATCGGGGCATGGGCACGGTCTCGGGAGCCAAGGGGTCCAATGAGGAGGACTGGGCGCCCCACCAAGAGCCTCATCGCCGAGGACGGGAAGCTCGAGATCGCCCTAGGCGGGTTCCTCGTGCGCACCGGTGACCGGGTGGTGTTCGTCGACACCGGGCTGGGGGACCTCGAACGCGGGCTGATGAAGGGCGGGCAGTTCCTCATCGAGCTGGCCGCATTGGGGGTCAGCCCCGACGAAGTCACCGACGTGGTGCTCACCCACCTCCATTTCGACCACGTGGGATGGGCGACCGAGCACGGCGAGATCGTCTTCAAGAACGCCACCTACCGCTGCGACGCGCGGGACTGGGAACACTTCGTGGGCCCCGACCCCGGCGCCACCAAGAAGCTCCGTCCACTCGAGAGCCAGCTCGAGCCCTGGGATGGCACCGGCACCCTGTTCGCCGGGCTCGACACGATTTCGGCGCGCCCGGTCACACCCCGGGAAGCACGATCATCGTCGTGTCGTCGGGCACCGACCGGGCGATGATGTTGGGCGACGTGGTCCACTGCCCGGTGGAGCTGCTCGACGACGAGTGGGGCGGGATGGGTGACGTCGACCCCGAGCTGGCCAAGCGCACCAGGGTGGCCCTGGCCAGGGAGCTGGAGGGCACCGACACCCCGGTGGCGGCGACGCACTTCCCCGGAATGCGTTTCGGCCGCGTGCTCGCCGGCAGCGGCAAGCGCTCCTGGGTCATCGGCTGACCGCGCCGACCCGGCCGGCGACTAGCGCAGCCCGAACACGCCGCCTTCTACGATCGCCCGTGACCACGGGCGCACGATCGCCCGCAGCCGATGGGCGTCCTCGGGTGCAATGGCAGACCACGGTTCGGCGGCCGCCTGGTCGGTCTCGGCCTCGATCCGCTGGCGCAGGGCGAGCCCCTCTTCGGTGAGACCCTCGCCGTCGAAGAGCCCCCGCTCGGTCAGGCGAGCCTTGGCCGCCTCCCACTCGGCGTCGGGCCACGCACGCGACGACTGGAGCACCGAGGGCCCGATCCCGGCGTCGTTCGCGCCGGCGTGGGTGATGAGCGCCTCGCAGGGATCGAGGCATGCCGTCACCAGCGCCGCGATGTGACCGTCGCCGCGGAACTCTCGCAGCAGGGAGATGGCGTGCCAGAGAGCGAGGTGGGGCGGATCCGGCCACGCAAGCGCGGCATGGGCGGCGAAGAGGGGTCGTCCCGCGAGCGAGGCGGCTCGGGCGACCCGCTCGGCCAGTATCGCCGCCTGGACGACCTCGTCGCTGTCGACCGCGTCGCCGAGGATCTCGCGCAGGGCCAGGTCGGCCGCGGCCAGCCGGGCCGTCAAGATGTCGGCCGGCGACGCCTTCTCCCACACGGCCGGGATGGCGTGGCGGATCAGCCCGGGGAAGAAGTTGTAGAAGGTCGCGATCACCACCTCGGCGCTCACCGGACCGAGCGGGGCCGCTCGCGATGCGAAGTAACCGTCGCGTCCCTCGATGCCGAGCTCGGCGTACGCGACCACGGCGTGGGGGGTGAAGTAGATGATGCCGTGGTAGGGCTCGAGGGTTCGCCACATCTTGTGGGCCAGTTCCGGGGAAGCCGTGGACATGGTCGAATGTACCTACCTTCTTTTGGACGTCGACCGACGGAGCAACGCGATGAGCCGACTCGTACGAATCTACGCCGATCGGAACGGCGAGTCCCATGTCGAAGAGCTCGAGCTCTCGGTGATCAACCCGCCGACCCCGGGCGCCGCCGGTGGGACGATCCCCTCAGACGGTCGCCCGATCCTGCGCGCCTACCCCGTTCGCAGCACCGACGCCGACTGGGCGCTGGTTGACTGGCATCGCGCTCCCCGCAAGACGTTCGTGGTGGCGATATCGGGCAACATCGAGGTTGAGGTGTCCGACGGCCAGCGTCTGGCGATCGCCAAGGGCGACCTCGTCTACCTCGAGGACACCACCGGCAAGGGCCATGTCACCCGTCTCCAGGGAGCCGTGACGAACCTCTCCATCCCCGTCGGGTCGGACTTCGATGTGCTCGACTGGGTCGAGCACCATGGGGCGCCAGAGCCGGTCCCGGGTTGACCGACCGTGAGTCGCTGTCGCCGAGAGCTGCTCCACCACCACCGCCGGCGCTGCGGAGGTCTCGCTTGTCACCGTGGCCATCGGGGCTCGGGGGCCGTCCCTGATCGCTTTCGACTCGGGTCGGCCGCTCATGCACCTTCGAAGGGCATCGCCGCTCCGACCTGGGTGGGCTGGACCTGGAGGCGGGGAATGCGACCGGTTCGACGTCGCTTAGGACTGGCTCGCCGGTGTTACCTCGGCATCGACCCGTTGGTTCGGCATCCGGCGCACGCTCGGGAAGGCCAACACGATGGCCACCGTGAGCAGGAGCCAACCGGCACCCAGCCACAAGGTCCCCGAAATGCCGAGCAGCGACGCCACCGAGCCCTCGATCGCAAAGCCGATCGGCAACAGCACCATCGAGCCGAACCAGTCGTATGCGCTGGCGCGCGAGAGTAGCTCGGGTGGAAGTTGCCGCTGCATTGTCGTGTCCCAGAGCGGCCCGAACACCCCAAAACCGATGCCGCTCACGAAGCCGGCCGCCGCGACCACCGGCGTGGGCGCCCGCAGCGCGAGGACGATGAGGACGACACTCCACCCGAGCATGGCCAACTCGCCGACCAGCATCGGTCGGCGGGGCTGGATCCGCAGCATGAACACCGCGGCGATGGTTGCTCCTGCCCCCTGGCAGGCGAGCACGATGCCCCAGCTGACCGCTCCGCCGAGAGACTGCTTGGCCACGACCGCACCGAGCACGAAGAAGGGCGGGAACACCAGCAGACCGAGTGTGCAGAATTGGGTCACGACGGTCCACAGCCAGGTCCGGGAACGAAACGCGTGCCACCCGGCCAGCAGCTGGCGAACCAGTGATACCTCTTCCTCTTCTCCGGCACCCACCCAGCCGACCCGCAGCCCGGCGAGACATGCCGCGCTGATCGCGTAGGAGAGCGCGTCGGCCGCCACCGCCCATCCGCTGCCGACGGTCGCCACCAGCACGCCGGCGATCGCGGGGCCGATGAGTGTGCCACCCCACTGAGCGGCGCCATTCAACGCGTTCGCCTGGTGGAGGGTGTCGGGGGTGGAGACCTGGGGGATGAGCCCGGTCATGGCCGGGGTGAAGAAGGCCGTGCCAATGCCGACGGTGAACTCGAGCACGAGAAAGCCCCACAACGGCGGGCGACCGGTCAAGAGCCAGTAGGCCAGCCCCGACTGGGCGCCACACCTGATCAGGTCCGCCACGAGCATGACCGCCCGCCGGTTCGTCCGGTCGGCCAGGACACCGGCCACCAACAAGAAGAGCGCCAGGGGGAACACGTCGGCGGAGAGCACGAAGCCGACGTCGGAGGTCGAACCACCCCGACCGAGGATCGCGAACGACAGCGCGACCGGGATCATCCCGGTCCCGATGAACGAGGTCGCTCGGCCGATGAAGTAAAGGCGGAAGTCCCGATGGGAAAGGACCCCCAGCCAGCGGTTCGATGGCACCGATGGAAGGTACCGGAGGATTTGGGACGGCCGCTGCGACCCTCGGCCACCCCGAGACCAAAGACCCAGAACGCACCGAGATGGCAGCATGGTGGTGGGTTTCACTGCCCTGCTTGTCGGAGGTGTCAGATCCGTGTGCACGAAACTGGACACCCACCAGGCCGTACGGAAGCTTCGCCGGAGAGGACTGGGGTGTCGGTGGTGACCGGTAAACCCGCTCACCTCCACTTCGTTGTTTCGACAACATCCCCCTATTCGGTAGCGATTTCGATGTGTCGTCTCGCCATGACAAATGAAGCGTCACGGTCGAACCGTACGAACGGTTCGACCTCCAGTAGTCCACTGACGTTGCAAAATCACAACGTCTTGGCTGCTCGCCGACTACTTCATATGTCGGATGACTCCGCTATGTGATGGGTCTGTGTAGAATCAACTGGTCGACGTACTGGTCGTCCATCCATGTTCATCCCGATGATGGCAACGCGATCACGGTGTACGGTCCCGACACGTACTTCGACGTCGTCTATTGATCGCCGAAGTTCACCAGAGATCCGCGGCGGCCTGTCGCCGGAGTGGACCAAGGTTCAGGTGCGAGCGGGCGCAGGGACGTGGATGAGGCCCCGTTCGGGGCCGCGGATGAACCATGCGCTTCCGTAGTCGACGTCCCGCAATTCATAGTCAGGCGCGAGACGCAGAAGCCGTTCGAGCGCGATCTTGGTCTCGAGCCGGGCAAGCGGCGCCCCGATGCACGTATGGGGACCGTGGCCGAAGCCGAGGTGTGCCTTCTGCTCGCGCCGGACGTCGAAGCGATGGGCGTCAGGCCAGCGGTCAGGGTCGCGGTTGGCTGCGGCCGGCATCGTGCAAACCATCTGCCCCTCCAAGACCGCGATGCCTGCGATCTCGGTATCTCGCTCGACGGTACGCAGGACGCCGTGCAGCACACCACACCAACGCAAGACCTCCTCGATCGCCGCTGGAATGAGCGAGGGATCATTGACGAGCAGGCGTCGCTGGTCAGGATCGCGCTCGAGCACTACCAGGCTATTGGCCATCAGCTTGGCCGTGGTGTCGTGGCCTGCGAGAAGCAGGACTGAAATGGTCGAGCGGATCTCCTCGTCGCTCATCCGTGCCTCGGGCGGTGCCTGCAACATGGCAGTGAGCAGGTCGTCAGGTTGTTCGCGGCGGTGCCGTTCGAACTCCTCGGTGAGGTAGTCCTTCAGCTCGTCGCTGGCTTGCCGCATGCGTTCGAGGGCTTGCGGGTCTTCGTTGCCGTAAGCGAGCGAGCCGGCGATCGTGCTCGACCAACGGCGAAAGTCCTCCTGGCGCTCCTTCGGAACGCCGATCATCCCGGCGAGTACAACGGTCGGAATCATGGTGAAGTCGCGGATGACATCGAAGTCCTCACCTGTTGCAACCAGTGGTTCGAGAAGCTCGTTGACGATGTCGGTCACGGGCTCCTCCAGTCGCGCCACGGCCGTTCGTGTGAACATCGGCGTGAGCGGGTTGCGCAGCCGTTGGTGTTGAGGAGGTTCGACCATGACCATGTTCGGAGCCTCGAACCACCAGACTTTCTCCGGATCTCGGTAGTGGGCGTTGGAGAACCCGTTCGGATCACTGAGGACGGCCTTGCAATCGTCGAACCCCGGGAGCATCCACGCGTGAAGCACGTCGTTCCAGACCACCCGGCCGGCGGAACGCACGGTTTCGTAGATCGGGAACGGGTCTTCGATGACCGCCCGATCGAAGAAGTTGACGTCGAGACGGTTCTCCAGCACGCTTTCCCTCCCGGATTCGGAGCTGAGGGCCACGGTATCGAGGCCGATACTCGTTATCAAGATTCGAACCGGGCTACCTGGAGTCACCCACTTAAGACCGTGAAACGCCCACGCCGCCTCAGATCGGTGAACTCTCGGCAGCTTCGTGGTAAAGACGGTGGAAGTGCTGCACCGCTGGTTCGTTGCGACCGAAGATGACTGACTTCGGCGCAGCTGTTGCTCGGAAGCCCGGCAGGGTCCGTTCGGTCACCCACAAGTCCTCGCCGTTGATGATGATTTCGCAACCGAAGTAGACGGCCTCTTCGAGGGCCTTCAGTTCCTCGTCGGTCTCTGGCTCCCTCGCGACGAACGTCGTATGGAGGGCTTGGCCCTCCCAAGGGTCTCGCCCCGGTAGGACCCAGAACACCTCGTTCTTTTCCGGATACACGGAGAAGTTGATGCTAGGGAATAGCCGGTACTGGATGCTGAGATGGCGCTCGGGCTCCCAAAGGGACTCGGGCGCTGATCGAAGCTCGTCGATGGTTCGCATCGCGGACACCATGCGAACGTTGCGGCCGTAGACATCGAAAGCCTGCCGTTTGGTGTACATCAGGTCGGCAACGGTCTTGGAGTGCAAGACGGCAAAGTGATAGTTCTCGCAGAAGGTGTCCCAGGCGAATTTCCAGCTTCCTCTCACAGGGTGCACGTGCGGTTCTCCAAACCGTGAGAAGCCTTCAAACTCCCATTCCGCGAGCTCGGGGCCGAGTCCGCCCAGGATGTCGTCGACGTCGAACGTCACGTTCGGAGTCGCGCAACCGAAGATCATCCCGTATTTCTCGGCAACAGGAAGTTCGACAAGGCCACGGTCCTCGCGGCACATATCGTCAAAACCCTCTGGTTCTGGAACGCCCACGAGTTGACCCTCGAGGTTGTAGGTCCACCCATGGAACGGACACGTGAGCCGCCTGGTGTTGCCGGAACCATCGACAACCTTTGTTCCGCGGTGGCGACAGAAGTTGAGGAACATCCGGGCCGTTCCATCGGCGCCGCGGACGAGAAGCAGCGGGTTGTCGACAATGTCCCGAGCCAAGTAGGTGTTCGGTCCGGGAAGCTCGCAGCTCATGGCGAGGAACATGGGTGTCCGGGTGAAGAGCGCCTGGCGTTCGCGGGCCAGGATGTCAGGTGAGGTGTACGCCTCGAGTGGTTCTTCGTATGTCGACGGTGCCAGATCCGTCGCCCCCCGGTCAATCAGGTCGAGCATGCGTATTGCCAGAGGGACCAGCCTTTCCCGGTTCATCGGACCCTCCTGTCATCCGGACGCTGGCCACAAGCTACCAGTTTGTCGATTTTGTTCGGATCCCGGGCCAACCGATCGAGTGACACTATGTCTTGAGCCTCGGCAGCCGGGGCGGTAGATAGCGGCTTGTCCGCCAAGCAACGGACGCCTTGGTGACACAATCGCGTCGTCGCTGGAGAGTTCCGGGGGTACGTCGGTGAATGCTGTCGAACGATTCGTGAAAGCTGTCAATGGCGGCGATGTCGAGGGGGTCGAAGCTGCATTCCATCCCGACTTCGAGATGATCGTCCCGCAACACCCCGCGCGGGGGTTCGTAGGGCGCGACCAAGAAGTCAAGAACATGCGTCATCTCATGACGAGCCATCCCGAGGGACGGATCGAAGTCCAACGCATGGTCGCAACGCCGACGGAAATCTGGGTGCAGAACTGCTACCGCGCGGCCGGGCTGCACATCGAAGCCGTCGTGATCTTTGAAATCGATCCCGAGACCGACACGATCCGGATCGGGCACTACTACTCGGATGAGGTTGACGAGGAGAGTCCAAGAATCGACGATTGGATCCACGGGCTCGGTGAGAGGGGAGTCAGCTAATGGCCATCCGCGTGGCCTGGTGGCTGTGAGGGCATCAGCCAAGCGGCCCCGGCAATAGTCGAAGGCGTGAAGCGCCCGCCGATCTCGCTACCATCCGGAGCATGTCATCCCGGCTCGATAAGAGTTGGTTGGTGTTGGTTAGCCACCAGACGGCGGATGCCAGCCGGTGCGTCGACATCTTCTCGCGGCCCAACAGCACCTTTGGTTTTGAGGAGTTCCGCCGGGATCCTGAGGACATGGGCGTGTGGACTCCCGTTGGCTATTACTCCGGTCGTGAGTTTGCGAGTGAGATCGACGCGGTTCAGGCCGCTCGGCGATCTGTCTCTTGGGTCGCTCAAGTACTCGATTCCCCGCGTTGACCGAACACCTGTTCTAAGCAGGGCCGATCAAACCGGGCAAGGAGCCGGGTCAGCCCGCCAGATCGGTGCAAGGCTGGAAGACCGCGCTCGTCTGGCGGCATGCTGAGGCTGTGACGTACTACCGACGTGATTTGGCCCTGGTCCATCACCTCGGCTTCGGCTTTCACGCCGAGCTTTGTGCGCCCGGCATCCTCGACCTTTTGGAACCGGTCCTCGACCGTGGAGGCCTCGTCGTCGAGCTGGGCTGCGGAAGTGGTTTGCTAACCCGGCACCTGGTGGACGCCGGCCACCGGGTCCTGGCCACCGACGCCTCCCCGGCAATGCTCGAGCTGGCCCGGGGCCACGTCCCTGAGGCGGAGGCCATTGCTCGGCTCAGACTGCCCGAGGACCCGGTCCCGAAGGCCGACGCGGTCGTGTCCATCGGCCACGTGCTCAGCTATCTGGCTGACGAGGCGGCCGTGGAGCGGGCTCTGGTAGGCGCCGCGCGTGAGCCTTGCGCCCCGAGGGCGTCCTCGCCATCGATATTTGCGACCTGGAGTGGGGTCGAGCCCGTCGGGGCGCCCCCAACGCTGGATGGGTCACCGACGACTGGGCCCTGGTCACCGCGTTTTCGGTACCGACCCCGGCACGCTTCGTCCGCCAGATGGCGATCTTCACGCGCAACGACGACGGCACCTGGCGCCGCGATGACGAGAGGCACGACAACGTGCTTATCGACACCGCCACTATCCCCGCCGTGCTCGCCGATTGCGGCATCGAGGCGGCCATCGGCACTGCCTTTGGCGGTGAGCAGCTACCGACCGGCCTGCGTACCGTCATAGGTCACAGGTCGGTGGATGGTTAAGGACCGCCTGAGAGCCAGTCAAAGAGGGAACGCTCAGGTCCTCATTCCTGGGGAGAGTACCTAGTCCGCTTGGGCAAAGACGCTCCGTAGCCAGCGGCCGATCTTGTCGAATGCCTCAGTCGCCGCCGGGAACTCGAAGTTGACGAAGCCGTGAGGCTGTCCGGCGTAGCTCACCTCTTCGAGGTCAACCCCGTCATCGCGCAGACGCCTGGCGTAAGCCCGTCCCTCGTCCCTGAGCATGTCGCAGCCGCCCAGGATGACGAGCGCCGGGGGCAGGCCGGCAAGGCTCTTCGCGCTCAGCGGGACCGCATACGGATCCGAGTCCAAGTCACGACCCCCGCTGTAGGCCTGCCAGAACTTCTCTCCTGCGGCAAGGCTTATGACCAAGCCATCGAACTCCCGCCTGGATGGGAACAGCTCGGTGCCTGCAACGGCCGGATAGATGAGCACCTGGCCGGCCAACATCAAGTCGCCGGCACCACGGGCCCGCAACGACACCGCGGCCGCCAGGTTGCCCCCTGCGCTCTCCCCGGCCACCGCCACCAATCGAGGGGACACACCGAACCGGCCGGCGTTGGCGACCGCCCAGCGAGTCGCCGCCTCGCAGTCATCGAGCCCGGCTGGATAGGGATGCTCAGGGGCGAGCCGGTACTCCACAGAGATGACGACCGCTCCTGAAGCATCGGTCAGGGCGCGCGCCACGTTGTCCATGATCCCGATGCTGCCCATCACGAAGCCGCCTCCGTGAAAGTACACGACGATGCCAGTGACAGGTCCCTCCGGTTGGTAGATCCGCACCGGCACGTCACCGACGAGCTCATCACTGATGTGGGCGATCTGAATATCACGTTGGGATGGCAGCCCAACCGGGCCTCGGGCCAACTCGAGTATCTCCGGAGACAGGTCTTCGAGCGGAGTCGCTCCCATCGGATTGCCGGCCAACCAGTCGGCAACCCACGGATCCAGTACGCCTTCTTCGGTCATGGCCTTTCCTCCGACTCAAGTTTCTCGGCACACCGGGTGCGCACCAGTCACCGACGGCGTAGTGGAGCGAACCCTAGGCCATGCGCTCGGGCCATGGCTGCCCATACCCATCGACGGTGTTCGCTCACGTCCCCTCGGCGCCCGCGGTGGCAGAAGGGCTGCGGTCAAAGAACGTCTCGGGCGCCCATCCCCTAATCACGGACGAAGATTCCTACACCCCGCTACAGATGTGTCGGCGATGTCCCGCGAGAGACCTGTCAGCGCTCTCTAGATACTCCACAAGAGCCCTTGGCAGCGCGGCTCCAACGAGAACACCAACGGGCTTCTGCGTCAGTACTTCCCGAAGGGAACCGATCTCTCGATTCATCCCCAGGCAAAACTGAACCGTGTCGCTCGGCAGCTCAACGGGCGACCTCGCGAGACCCTCGGCTGGATGACACCCTTGGAGAAAATGAGAGAGGTCGTTGCAACGACCCCCTGACGCCGCAGCGCTTCAGCCACCAGAGTTGGTCAGCCCTGTCTTCGTTGATCTCTACGGGTAAATCTCCGGAACCTGGATAGTCCCACTACGAACACGACTACGCCCAATGCCACTTCGGCCCGGCTATCGGCTACTACGACAGCGCGAACCCCCACAGCAGCTTCCCGAGCGCCCTGTTCAGTTTCCGGTACGCAGCTCGGCGCTGCCCAAAGCACGCCCTGCAACCGCTGATCGAAAATCGGAGCACCTGCTGACGAGTTCCGCCAAAGCCGTCAGCCCGCGGACACTCCCCTAGCCACCTCACGCGCAGAGATGCGAGGATGGGTCCCGGGTTTCATCCGGCTTGTCGGAGGTGTCAGATCGGTGTGCCCCTCGAAACTGGACACCTACCAGTCGAAACGAGATCCCGCCCGGACGCCCGAGCCGATGGGGTCGCGCCGCAAGAAGAAACCGACGCCCGAGGCCGATCCGAGCTTCGTGGTCCAAGAGCACCATGCCCGAGCGCTCCACTGGGACTTCCGGTTGGAGCGCGACGGCGTGCTCGTCTCGTGGGCTCTTCCGAGGGGGGTGCCGCTCAACCCTCGACGCAACCACCTGGCCGTGGCGGTCGAGGACCACCCCCTCGATTACGGCGGCTTTGCCGGAACCATCCCGGCGGGGGAGTACGGAGCCGGAACGGTCTCGATCTGGGACTCGGGAACCTACGAGACGCTGAAGTGGTCCGATCGCGAGGTCATGGTGGTGCTCCACGGCACTCGGGTGAACGGTCGCTATGTCCTGTTCAAGACGGACGAGAAGAACTGGATGATCCACCGCATGGACCCCGCTCCCGACGATTGGGCTCCGTTGCCCGAGCTCGTCCGCCCGATGTTGTGCCGAGCCGGCGAGCTGCCCAAGACCGCCCGCGGTTGGTCGTGCGAGTTCAAATGGGATGGCGTGCGTGCGGTCGTCTACATCGACGGCGGCCGAGTGCGGATCAAGTCGCGCAATGACCTGGACATCACGGCCGCCTACCCAGAGCTACGAGCGCTCGGCCGAGCGCTCGGGTCGCGTCCGGCCATCTTGGACGGGGAGATCGTCGCGTTCGACACCAACCCAAAAGATCCCGAACGACCATTTGCCGACTCGAACCGGCCCAGCTTTGGGCTTCTCCAGCAACGCATGCACGTGCGAGACGCCGCGGCCGCTCGACGGCTGGCGGCCAAGATCCCGGTGAGCTACCTCGTATTCGACGTCCTACACCTCGACGGGCGTTCCACCGTCGAGCTCCCATACGAGCAACGCCGCTCGCTCCTCGAGTCGTTGCGGCTGGGGTCCGACCACTGGGCGACGCCGGCCGCATACCGCCAACGCCCACAGGCGGTACTGGACGCCGCACTCGCGTCGGGGCTCGAAGGGGTGGTGTGCAAACGGACCAACAGTCCCTACCAGCCCGGCCGCCGGAGCGAGGACTGGGTGAAGGTCCGCGGATTTCGGACCCAGGAGGTCGTCGTAGGCGGCTACACACCCGGGAAGGGGAGCCGGGCGGGCGGCATCGGCGCCCTGATCGTCGGAATTCCCGGCGAGCACGGGCTTGGGTACGCCGGCAAGGTCGGGACGGGCTTCTCGGATGCCGACCTGAAGATGCTCACCGCGGATCTTCAGAAACTGCGTCGCAAGACGAGCCCCTTCACCGGGGAGCTGCCCAAGGCCCAGATTGCCGGGGCTACCTGGGTGCGACCGAGTCTGGTTGGCGAGGTTCGCTTCAGCGACTGGACGGCTGGGGGTCGATTGCGTCAGCCCACGTGGCGCGGCCTTCGGCCGGACAAGTCGCCCGCTGACCTGGTGATCGAGGCCTAGGCATCCGACTTCGTCCAAGACGAGCGAGCGTGGCGGGATCGGCAAGACGCTTGGCGAGCTGACCAAAGGTATCGCCGGGGCCTAGCCGAACGAGACGGTCCCGTTGCCTGAAATCAGTGTGTACTGGCTGACCGGCTGGGCACTGTTGCTGAAATTGCACTGGCCCTTGTTCTTGCCGCTCTTGTAGAGAGGGCCGATGAAGCCAAAGGTGGCGGTGACGTTCACCGTCCCACTGATCCCCTTGTAGAGGCCAGTGCCGTTGAACACCGTCACCGATCCTGCTGCTGAGCCCACTGCAGAGCAGGTCGCCGTGTACACCGTCGGCTGCAGGTTCTTTGCCTCGGCGTTGAACGCCGTCGAGTTGATCTCGAAGGTGCCCTTGTGCAGCACGACATCGACGTAGTCCCCACTGGAATCGGGCTTGCCGTTCTTGTTGATCGTGATCGTCTTGCCGTAGTCACCGATCGCGCCGGTGATCACGATGGTGCCGTGGATTCCGTTGCTCTGTGGCGCATAGATCTGAATGGCGCCACCGGCCGGGGTGGTGGCGCCAAAGGCCGCTGCACCACCAAACGAGGCGGCGAGCATCGTGGCTCCGAGAGCGACGACAACGATGCGCGCGCGATGAGTCCGCATTTTGATCCCTCCGGTGGTTGGCGGGAGCGTACATCAACCAACAAGCATGCCCGGCTGCTTCCGCACGCCGAGGTCAGACTCAGATGTCAGAGACTCCCACGTCTGAGATTCAGACCTTCCCGAATCGCTCCTCGGCACTCGCCAGCCCGCCTCGTTCGTGCCTCCATGGCTTGGGCGAGCGGGACAAGAGTGGGCAGCCGGTCGGCCTTGATCCAGTCCACACGGTTGGGCCTAGAGCCGCAGCGCCTTGATCGGTGCCGCGATCAGGCGAGGATCGTGCTGCCAGTCGACGCCCGGGACGTCGACGTACAACTCCACCTCGTTGCCGTCGGGGTCGGCGATGTACACGCTATGGGTCACGGTGTGGTCCGAGGCCCCGAGCACGGTCGCTCCCGACGCGACGACACGGTCGAGCGCAGCCTTGAGATCGGCGTCGGTGTCTCCCACCCGAAGCCCGAAGTGGTACATGCCGATGCGCCTCCCACTGGGGATCGGGGTCGCACCGGGGCCGACCTCGATGAGGAGGAGCTCGTGGTGGGTCCGTCCGCCCGAGAAGGCGGCCGTGGCGCCTACCGGCGCACCCTCCTCCGGGATGATCTGGTGCCATCCGAGCACGTCTCGGTAGAAGCGCGCCGAGCGCTCGGCGTTCTCGACGTAGAGGACGACGTGGCCGAGCTCGGTCACTCCCATGGGGGCCTCCTTCACCTCGTGCGTTGCCGGTTCACGTTGGTCAACAGCGCCAACGGTCCGACTATGCCAGTTCAGCCGTCTTCGGGGGCCAGCTCGACCACGATGCTCGGGTCGCTGCCCTCGATCAGCACCACCTCCGCGACGTTCCCCGCCTCGCGCAGGTCGCCCTCGCCGGCGGTGATGGCGGCCAGCGTGGTCGGGGATGTCGATGATCTCAAGGCGGGACACCCGGGCCCGCAGCGAGCGCTTCTCGGCCGTCTTGGCCCGTCGGACGCCGGCCAGGGCCTCGGCCACCGCGTCGAGCAGGGCCGGATCGGCGCCAGGATCGCTCGGCAGCTCCGAGGTGGCCGGCCACGCCGCTCGGTGGATCGAGCCCTCTTGCCACCAGCTCCACACCTCTTCGGTGACGAACGGGAGGAAGGGCGCGAGCAGCCGGAGTTGGACCGAGAGCGCCAGGGCCAATGCGGCCCGGGCCGACCCGGTCGGCGCCTCGGCGCTGCCTTCGGCCTGACCGTAGGCGCGCGACTTGACGAGTTCGAGGTAGTCGTCGCAGAACGACCAGAAGAAGGCCTCGGTGCGCTCGAGCGCCAGGTGGTACTGGTAGTTGTCGAAGGCATCGGTGGCAGCGGTCACCACCGACGCCAGCCGGGCCAGCATGGCCCGATCCAACGGCTCGGTGATCTCACCGCCACCGGCCGCCATGCCGAGCACGAACTTGGACGCGTTGAGGACCTTGATGGAGAGACGCCGACCGACTCGCATCTGGGCGGGGTCCACGGCCGTGTCCGTCCCGGGGGCGCCGCAACAGGCCCAGTAGCGGAGGCCGTCCGCGCCGTGCTCGGCGACCAGCGCCTCGGGGGTGACGACGTTGCCCTTGGACTTCGACATCTTCTTGCGGTCGGGGTCGAGGATCCACCCGTTGATGCTCACGTGGGACCACGGGAGGCAGCCGTGCTCCAACTGGCTGCGCAGCACCGTCGAGAACAGCCAGGTGCGGATGATCTCGGGGCCCTGAGGACGGAGGTCCATCGGGAAGGTGCGGCCGAACAGGTCCGGGTCGTCCTCCCAGGCACTGGCGATCTGCGGGGAGAGCGAGGAGGTCGCCCAGGTGTCCATGACGTCGGGGTCGCCCACGAACCCGCCGGGCTGGCCGCGCTGGGACTCGGTGTAGCCCGGGGGAGCCTCGGACTGCGGGTCGACCGGCAGCGAGGCCTCGTCGGCCGCGATGGGCTGGTCATGAGTGACGTTGCCGTCCGCAGCGACGGGATACCAGACCGGGAACGGGACCCCGAAGTAGCGCTGCCGGCTGATCAGCCAGTCGCCGTTGAGGCCGCCCACCCAGTGCTCGTAGCGGATGCGCATGAAGTCTGGATGCCACTGCAGGGCTCGCCCGGCGTCGATGAGCGCCTGGCGCCGGTCGGGGTCGCGCGCCCCGTTGCGGATGTACCACTGTCGGCTGGTCACGATCTCGAGCGGCCGCTCGCCGCGCTCGTAGTACCGGACCTCGTGCTCGATTGGCCGAGGATCGCCCAGGAGCTCGCCCGATTCCGCCAGCAGCTCGGCGATCTCCCTGCGGGCGGCCTTGGTGGTCTGCCCGCCGAGCACGTCCCACGCCCGTGCGGCCGCGTCGGAGGTCAGCCACTCGGGCCGGTCGGTCTGGAGCCGCCCGTCACGCTGGACCACCGAGCGAAGCGGGAGGTCGAGCTCGCGCCACCACACGACGTCGGTCGAGTCGCCGAAGGTGCAGATCATGGCGGCCCCGGTCCCCTTGTCGGGATCGGCCAGGCCGTGGGTGACGACGGGCACCCGGACGCCGAAGAGCGGCGTGGTGACCTCGGTGCCGACGAGATCCCGCCAGCGCGCGTCGTCGGGGTGGACGACGACGGCCACGCACGCCGCCAGGAGCTCGGGGCGGGTGGTGTCGATCTCGATGTCACCGCCGCCATCGCGGTGGAACGACAGCTTGTGGTAGGCGCCCGAGGTCGGCCGGTCCTCCATCTCGGCCTGTGCCACCGCCGTCTGGAAGTCGACGTCCCACATGGTGGGCGCCTCGCTGGCGTAGGCCTCGTCCCGGGCGAGGTTGCGCAGGAAGGCCCGCTGGGCCACCCGCCGTGAGCGGTCGTTGATGGTGGTGTAGGTCAGCTCCCAGGCGACCGACAGCCCGACGTCGCGGAACACCTGCTCGAAGGTCCGCTCGTCCTCGGCGGTGAGCGCGTCGCAGAGCTCGATGAAGTTGCGGCGCGACAGCGGGCGTCGCGCGTCGGGCGTCGGGCTCGATGTGGGCGTCGGGTTGGTAGGGGAGGCTCGGGTCGCAGCGCACGCCGTAGTGGTTCTGGACGCGGCGCTCGGTGGGTAGCCCGTTGTCGTCCCAGCCGACCGGGAAGAACACCTCCTTGCCGCGCATGCGCCAGAAGCGGGCGATGGCGTCGAACTGGACGTAGCCGAAGACGGTGCCGAGGTGCAGCGAGCCGCTGACCGTCGGGGGCGGGGTGTCGATCGCGTAGACGTCGCCGCGCGGCCTTCGTCCGGTCGAACCGGTAGATGCCCTGCGCCTCCCAGACGCCGTCCCACTTGGCCTCCAGGCCCTCGAGCGACGGACGCTCGGGCACGGCCCGCGGGGCCGGCGAGCTGGGAACGGGTGCGCTCATGATCGGGTTACCGTACCTGGGTGCTGCGCCTCCACGACACCGCAACGGGGACGCGTGCGACCGCTGGAGCTGCGCGATCCGGGCCACGTCGTCGATGTACGTCTGCGGCCTGACCGTCTACGACGTCCCCCATATCGGGCACGGCCGCTTCGCGCTCGTCTTCGACGTCCTGCGTCGCTACCTCATTTTCAGCGGGCTCGACGTGCACTACGTCTCGAACGTGACCGACATCGACGACCAGATCATCGGCCGCGCCGCCAGGGAGGGTCGCACCGAGCCCGAGGTGGCCCGGGAGTTCGAGGACCGGTGGTGGGAGGCGATGGACGCCCTCGGGGTGCTGCGTCCCGACGACACGCCGCACGCCACCGCGTACGTCGACGACATGGTGACGCTGGTGTCCGATCTGGTGAGTCGGGGCGTCGCCTATGAGACGTCGAGCGGCGTCTACCTCGACGTGGAGCAGGTCGAAGGCTACGGGCTGCTGGCTCGCCAGCCGCTCGAGTCCCTGCGGGCCGGAGCCCGGGTGGAGGTCGACTCCGAGAAGCGCTCCCCGCTCGACTTCGCGCTGTGGAAGAAGGCCAAGGCCGGGCGAGCCCACCTGGGACTCGCCCTTCGGCCCCGGTCGACCCGGGTGGCACACCGAGTGCGTGGTCATGTCCCTCGACCTGCTGGGCGACGGCTTCGACCTGCACGGCGGGGCGGTCGACCTGATCTTCCCCCACCACGAGAACGAACGGGCCCAGGCGGTGGCCGAGGGCCGGCCGTTCGCGCGGCACTGGGTGCACAACGGCTGGGTGATGGTGGGCGGGGAGAAGATGTCCAAGTCGCTCGGCAACTTCACGACGATCGCCGAGTTGCTCGAGAGCGCCGACCCGCGTGCCTACCGCCTGCTCGTGCTGCGCTCCCAGTACCGGTCCCAGATCGAGGTGACGCCCGAGACGATCGCCGACGCCGAGAAGGGGCTCGATCGTCTCGACCGGCTGGTGCAGCGGTTCTCGGTGCCCGAGGTCCCCGGGCTGCAGACCACCGCCGTCGGGGCTGCCGCCGGTCGGGCTCCGGGCGTCGTCGCCGACGAGGTCGACCGGTTCTGCGCCCGGATGGACGACGACCTCGACACCCCGGGCGCACTGGCATGGATCTTCGATGCCGTCGAACCGGGCCCACGCGCTCGGCGACGCCGGCGACGAACGAGGCTGCCGGCCGCGTTGGCCGGGACGGTGGCGCTCCTGTGCGGCGTGCTCGGGCTCGCGCTCGATGCCGCGCGTCGCCGAGGTCGACGACGGGAGTCACAGACGCCTCGTTGCCCGAGCGCGACGAGGCCCGTGCGGCCGGTGACTACGGACGATCCGACGCCATCCGCGACCAGCTGATGGCGCGCGGGTGGACGGTCGAGGACGGCCCGAACGGGACCACCCTGCGTCGGTGAGCGACGCCCGGCCGATTTGGCTGACGAGCGTGATGCGTGCCGCCTCCCACGCCGATGCCACCTCGTGCTGCTAGCGTCGCCGCGCGGTGGTGGGTCCAAATTCCCACCGCACCGGGTGCGGCAAGTCGGCCGCACTCAGGCAGTCAGCAGGCGGTATTGCTCTGGCAATGCCTCAAGCAACAGGGAGGATTGCCAAAGTGGCATCCGGAACAGTCAAGTGGTTCAACTCCGAGAAGGGCTACGGCTTCATCTCTCAACCAGATGGCGGCGCTGATGTCTTTGTGCATCACAGCGCCATCCAGATGAGCGGCTACCGCGTGCTCGAAGAGGGCCAGCCGGTGGAATTCGATGTCGAGGAGGGCCCCAAGGGCCTGATGGCGAAGGACGTGCGCCCGGTCGGCTAGCCGACGCCTTCGTGGCATCCCCGAAGCACGTAGTTACCCTTTGGTAATTTCCGGCTGCGTTGTTTCGCGCGGCGGGTACGCGTCGCGAGCAGTGAGCACGCGAGCAGTGAGAAGGGAGCGCGTCGAGTGGCCGAAGCACCGCGGTTCTCGCTCCCGCTGAGCGAGGACCAGCTCGAGGTGGTCAAGTGGGTCCACGATTTCGCCGAACGACGTCATCCGGCCCGCCGCCCAGGAGTGGGACGAGCGCGAGGAAACGCCGTGGCCGATCATCGAAGAGGCCGCCAAGATCGGCCTCTACAGCTTCGACTTCATGGCCAACGCGCTTCACGGACACGAGCGGGCTGCACGCTGGCCCTGGCGTCCGAGGAGTTGTGCTGGGGCGACGCCGGGCATCGCACTGGCGCATCATGGGCACCAGCTCTGGCCGTCTCGGCGATCTTCAGTGGCGGGACCCCCGAGCAACGGGACGAGTGGCTGCCCCAGTGCTACGGCACCCCCGGCGACCTCAAGCTGGCGTGCCTTCGCGGTGTCCGAGGCCGATGCCGGGTCCGACGTGTCCTCGCTCAAGACCCGGGCCGTGTACGACGAGGCCAAGGACGAGTGGGTGCTCAACGGCACCAAGACCTGGATCACCAACGGTGGTCTGGCCAACCTGCACGTCGTCGTCGCCCAGGTCGATCCCGCGCTCGGCGCCCGCGGCCACGCGAGCTTCGTCGTCCCGGAGGGGACGCCGGGCATCGCTCAGGGTCGCAAGTTCCAAGAAGCTCGGGCATCCGGGCGTCGCACACCGCCGAGGTCATCCTCGACGACTGCCGGGTCCCCGGGTCGTGCCTGCTCGGCGGGAAGGAGAAGCTGGACGAGCGGCTGGCCCGCGCCCGCGAGGGCGGGCACTCGGCCGCCCAGGCGGCCATGGGGACCTTCGAGGCGTCGCGTCCCTATGTCGCCGCCCAGGCGGTCGGGGTCGCGCGTGCCGCGTACGAGTACGCGCTCGACTACGCCAAGGAGCGCCAGCAGTTCGGCCGGGCGATCATCGAGAACCAGGCCATCTCGTTCACGCTGGCCGACATGCGGACCCGCCTCGACGCGGCGCGGCTGCTGCGTGTGGCGGGCCGCGTGGATGGGACGCAACCGGTCAGCCGTTCGCCGGCGCCGAGGGCTCCCAGTCGAAGCTGTTCGCCGGCGAGACCGCGGTGTGGATCACCGAGCGGGCCGTCCAGATCCTGGGCGGCGCCGGCTACGTCCGCGACTCGCCCGGTCGAGCGCTGGTACCGCGACGCGAAGATCTACACGATCTTCGAGGGCACCTCGGAGATCCAGCGTCTGGTCATCGCGCCGGGCGATCTCCGGGCTCCGCCTCGACTGAGCGGCCGGCTGCGGGCGTGGTCGCGCACCGCCAGCGTCCGCGGATGACCGCCGACACCGTGCATCGTCACGCTGTGCACCGGCAACGCGGCGCGATCGGTCATGGCCGCGTTCATGTTCGAGCACTGGGCGAGCCGAGGTCGGGCGTCCCGCTCGACGTGGTGAGCGCCGGCACCCACGTCGTCGAGGGCCAACCGATGGGCATGCGCACCCGGGCCGCGCTGGCGTCCATCCCCGCGCTGGGCGACCTGGCGGTGTCGGGCCACCGGAGCAAGCAGCTCAGCCCCGAGCACCTCGCCCGGGCCGACCTGGTGGTGGCGATGGAGGCCGACCACGTGCGGTTCGTCCGGCGACACCACCCCGAGGCGGCCCGGCGTTGCGCCACGCTGCGGCGGCTCTGCCTCGACCTGCGCCCGGCGACGACCCGCTGGACGCCCGGGTCGGCGGCGCTCGGTCTGGCCGACGTGCCGCTCGATCCGACCGAGGACGTCGCCGATCCGGCCGGGGGCGACGTCGACGTCTACGTGGCCTGCGCGAACGAGCTGTGGCTCTTGACCGAGCAGCTCGACCCGGCGCTCTGTGAGCGTCAGTCCGGCGACCCCGCGCAGCCCGGCCCAGGCGATCTGGAGACCCGCTCGGCCAGCAGGCGGACGCCGTCGGCGAGCTGACCGCCGCGTCGTCGCGGTGCCGAGCGTGGCCGGCGGCGCCTTGCTGCGGCTCGACTCGACCCAGTAGCGGGTGCCGCCCTCGGCCATGCCGACCACGGCGTAGGCGAGCAGCCGCCGGTGCTCGGGCGCGAGATCGGTCGGCATGATCGACTCGACGCACGTCGAGCACCGCCGTCTCGACCTGGCGCACGGCGTCGACGAGCTCCGGGTCGTCGGGGGCCTGGCGCCCGAACAGCAGCCGGAACGCGTCCTCGTGGGTGACGATCAGCTCGAAGTAGGCGCCGAACCCGTTCTCGACCATCTCGCGCGGTCCGTTGGCCCGCCGATGCGCCGAGCGCGAGCGCGTCGAGCAGCTCCTCGGAGACCTGGTGGACCAGCTCGAGGTAGAGGGCCCGCTTGGAGGCGAAGTGTTGGTAGAGGAGCGGCTTGGTCACGCCGGCCGCGTTCGCGATGTCCTCCATCGTGGTGGCCCGGTAGCCGCGCTCGCCGAAGAGCCGCTGGGCCGTCGAGACCAGCTGCTCGCGTCGCTCGGTCGCGCCGAGGCGCCGCGGGCGACTTCGCGGGCGCGGTGGTCTTCGGTCGGCGATCTCGGCGTTCATGGCCGGTGCCAGGCTACCGGGCCAGCCGGGCCGCCCTCGCACTGTCGACCGCGGCAGCGGTCGAGGCCTCGAAGTCGGATCTCAGTAGGAGATCGGCAGCGTCGAGAGGACGGCGTCGAGCCGCTCGGGCAGCTGGCGGAGGGAGAAGTGGGCGTCGGCGAGCTCCCAGTTGTGCTCGAGCACCGAGGCGTCGGGGGCGGCCAACCACCGGCCTATCCGATCGGGGTCGTCGAGCGCGAACCACTCGAACCCGAAGCGCGGCCAGCTCGCGGGCCACCGGATACGGGCCCGATGCACAGCGGCCGACGGTGCACGGCCGACTCGACGGCCGGGTTGCCGAACCCCTCCCACGTCGAGGGGAGCAGCGACGAGATCACAGGCCGCGTAGGCGTCGGCGACGTCGGCGGGGCCCGCCGACGGCGGCGGCCCGTGGAGGACCCGGCACGCGGCGTCGGCGAGCGAGGCGGTCGAGCTCGGGGCCGTAGCCGTCCTCGGCCGGGCCGAGCAGCCAGTAGGTCGCGCCGAGCCGCTGCGGCCAGCGCCGATGCCGCCGGCGCACGTTCTTGCGCGGCGAGGGCCCGGGTCGGCTGCAGGAAGAGCCGCTCGTCGGCGTCGACGCCGAGCGCGGCCGTCGCGTGCCGGCCCGGTCGCCGGCCGGCGGCCGCGGTGTCGAAGCAGTTGTAGATGGTCGTCGCCGTCGATGCCGCGCTCGGCCAGCTCCGCGCCGGCTGAGCTCGTTGATGGTCACGTGGCGCCACGCCGGGTCGTCGGGGGCTGGGTCCGTGGCCGAGCTGCGGCCGCTGCCACGGCCAGGTCGTGGTGGTGCAGGACCGCCGGCCGGCCGCGCGCAGGCCTGCGCGACCACGCTCGGCCGCGGCCGGGTTGAGCGGGAGCGAGCACAGGTTCTCGACGACCACGACGTCGGCCCCGCTCGAGGGCGCGCTCGACCTCGGCGGCGGTCGGGCGGCTCGTCGGCCGCCGATGGCCAGGCCGGGGACCAGGTGGTCGACCGGGCCCTCGCCGGCCACCGTGACGCACCTCGAACCCGAGCTCGCTCGAGGGCCGCAGCGCCACTTCGCCGCCTCGATCGACACGCCGTCGGTGCCGCCGAGGCGGAACGAGACGCAGGGCGGCGATCGGCACGAGCGCGCACTGTAGGGCGCCGGCCCGGTCGTGGCCGGGCCGAGGCGGTTCGGCAGGCGTCGAGCTACCGTTGGCTGCGATGGCGCGAAGCGAGCGCTGATCACCGGCGTGACCGGTCAGGACGGGTCGTACCTGGCCGAGTTCCTGCTCGAGCAGGGCTACGAGGTCATCGGCATGGTGCGGCGGTCGAGCACGGTCAGCTTCGAGCGGATCGCCCACATCCAGGACCAGATCACGCTCGTCGGCGGGGACCTGCTCGACGAGGCGTCGCTCATCACGGTGCTGCGCGAGTACCGGCCGGCCGAGGTCTACAACCTGGCCGCCCAGTCCTTCGTCCAGACCTCGTGGAGCCAGCCGGTGCTCACCGGCGAGACGACCGCGCTGGCGGTGACCCGGATGCTCGACGCGATCCGCATCGTCGACCCGGCGATCCGCTTCTACCAGGCCAGCTCGTCGGAGATGTTCGGCAAGGTCCAGGAGGTCCCCCAGCGCGAGACCACGCCCTTCTACCCCCGCAGCCCCTACGGGGTGGCCAAGGTGTACGGCCACTGGATCACGGTCAACTACCGCGAGAGCTACGGGCTGCACGCGACGTCGGGCATCCTGTTCAACCACGAGTCGCCGCGCCGCGGCCTCGAGTTCGCGCCGCGCAAGATCACCAACGGCGTGGCCCGCATCAAGTGCGGGCTCGACAGCGAGCTGCGCATCGGCAACCTCGACTCCCAGCGCGACTGGGGGTACGCCGCCGACTACGTGCGGGCGATGTGGCTCATGCTCCAGCAGGACACGCCGACGCGACTACGTGGTCGCGTCGGGCGAGACCCACTCGGTCCGCGAGCTGTGCGAGATCGCGTTCGACGTGGCCGGCCTCAACTGGGAGGAGCACGTCGTCGTCGACGAGCGGTTCATGCGGCCGGCCGAGGTCGACCTGCTGGTCGGCGACCCGACACGGGCGACGGAGGAGCTCGGCTGGAAGCGCGAGGTCGACTTCCCGTCGCTGGTCGCGATGATGGTCGAGGCCGACCTGGCGTCGGTTCGCAGCCAGCTGCGCTGAGCGGCGCGGTGACGCCGCCGGTGATCGGCAGCGCGTCACCGCCAGCCCGCTCGGGCGTGCTGGTCGCGTTCGGCGCCGGGATCATCTCGTTCCTCTCGCCGTGCGTCCTGCCGCTCGTGCCCGGGCTACGTGTCGATGGTCTCGGGGCTCTCGGCGGCCGAGCTCGAGCGGGGCGAGCCGGTCGACCGGCGTCGCCGCTCGCCGCCTGGCTCGCGACATCGGGCTGTTCGTGGCCGGGTTCACCGTCGTCTTCGTCGCCCTCGGGGCGGCCGCCTCGGGGCTCGGGCCACCTCCTCGGCGCGCACAAGCACGACGCTGACCATCGCCGCCGGCGGCGGTCGTGCGTGCTCGCTCGGCGTGGTGCTGCTCGTCGGCGTCGCTGCCGGCGCGGCTCTGGGCGCGGCTCGGCCCCGGTCCCCGCACGTCGGGCCGGCCGGGTCCTGGCCGAGCGGCGGGTTCGCGGTCGACCGCGAGCGCCTCGGCGCCTGCGCGGCGCCGGTCATGGGCATGGCCTTCGGGTTCGCCTGGACGCCGTGCATCGGCCCGGTGCTCGGGGCGGTCACCGCGCTGGCCGCCTCCCGGGCCACGCTGGCCGGCGGGCGTGGTGCTGCTGTTCGCCTACTCGCTCGGCCTCGGGGTGCCGTTCGTGGTCACCGGGCTGGCCTTCGGGCGGCTGACCACCTTCTACGCCCGGGCCCGCCGCCGGCTGTGGGTCGTCCACCTGGTCGGCGGGGCGGTGCTGGTGGCCTTCGGGATCCTGCTCGTGACCAACCAGCTGGGGTGGCTGGCCGGCGAGATGCAGCAGGTCATGCGCCACATCGGCCTGGGCCGGCTGACCACCAGCTGAGGGCCGCGCCGCCGGCCGCGCTTGGCCCCGCGCCGGCGGTCGCCTCGTAGCATGGCGCCGATCCCCATGGACCCCGTCGTACATCTCCGGGCCGCGGTGGCGCTCGCCGGCCGGTTCCCCGCCCTCTCGGGGGTCGACCTCTCGGTCGGCCCCGGCGAGGTGGTCTCGGTCGTCGGCGCCAACGGCGCCGGCAAGACCACGCTTGCTGCGCGCCTGCGCCGGCCTGCTCCCGGTGCGCGTCGGGCGAGGCGGTCGGTGCTCGGCGTCGACCTGCGCGCTCGACCCGGCCGCGGTCCGCCGCCGGGTGGGGCTGCTCGGCCACGCGCCCGGCCTCTACGACGAGCTGACCGCGACCGAGAACGTCCGGTTCGCGCTCCGCGCGGCCGGGCGCCGGCGCGGAGCGGGCCGACGCCGGCCTCGGCCCGGGTCGGGCATCACCGGCCGGCTGGCCAAGACGCGCGGTCGGCGCGGCTCTCGGCCGGCCAGCGCCGCCGGGTCGCGCTGGCGGTCGCTGGTCGCCCGGGCGCCCGAGCTGTGGCTGCTCGACGAGCCGCACGCCGGGCTCGACGCCGGCGGCCAGGGCGCTGCTTGCCGAGCTGGTCACCGAGGCGGTGCGGCGGCGGCGCCTCGGTGGTGCTTCTCCTCGCACGAGCCCGAGCGTGGCGGCGGCCATGTCCGACCGCCTGGTGACCATGGTCGGGCGGCCGGGTCGCCGACGTCACAGCCGGGCGGGCGGCGCGCCAAGCTGTCGGCGGTGGGCGAGGGCGGCAGCCATGTGGCGTGACGCGCTGCTGGTCGCCGGCAAGGACCTCCGGATCGAGCTGCGCTCCCGGGTCGCCCTGTGGCAGGTGCTCCCGGTGGCCGTGCTCTCCCTCGTCCTGTACGCCTTCGCCCTCGGGCCGGTCCGTCACACGCCTCGGCGTCGGCCGCGCCGGGGCTGTTCTGGCTGGCCGTGCTGTTCTCGACGGTGCTGGCCACCCAGCGCAGCTTCGCCATCGAGTCCGGGGAGGGCACCCGCGACGGGCTCCGGGTCTCGGGCATCGACCCGGCCGGCGTGTTCCTCGGCAAGGCGGCGGCGGTCGCGCGCCGAGCTGGCCGTGCTCCAGGTCGTGCTCTGTGGGCGGCGATGACGCTGCTCTTCGGCGTGCACCTCCACACGCCGTGGCTGGCCGCTCGTCGCGTCGCTGCTGGCCACCATCGGCCTGGCCGCCGCCGGCACCCTCTACGGCGCCCTCTCGGCGGGGCTGCGGGTGCGCGAGACGCTGCTGCCGCTGCTCGTGCTGCCCGGTGCTCGCCCCGGTGCTGCTGGCGGCGTCGCGGGCGTGGTCGGGCGCGCTCAGCCGGCTCGGTGTCGACCGGCGTGTCGTGGCTGCGCGTGCTCGGGCCCTTCGCCGCCGTCTACCTCGTCGATCGGGATCGTCCTGTACGGGCCGCTGCTGGAGACCGGGTGAGCGCCGCCCGGCCCGTCGGCTGGCCGCCCCGCCCGCGCTGGCTGCGCGTCGTCGGGCGCGGCCGGCCTGGTGTCGACCGCGGCCACGGTGTGGCTCGGCCTGTGGGTCACGCCGCCCGACCAGATGCAGGGCAACCTGGTCCGCCTCGTCTACCTGCACCCGCCCGATCGCCTGGGTCGCGCTCTACCTCGCCTTCGGGCTGGCCGCCCTGTCCAGCCTCCTGTACCTGTGGCGGCGGACGCGGTCGCTGTTCTGGGACCGGCTCGCCGCCGCGTCGGTCGAGGTCGGGCGTCGTCTTCAACGCGCTCACGCTCGCCACCGGGATGCTGTGGGGCCGGCCGACCTGGGGGGTGTGGTGGACCTGGGACGCCCGACTCACCTCGACCGCGCTCCTGCTCGTGCTGTTCCTCGGCTACCTGGCGCTGCGTCGGGTCCCGGCCGATCCCGAGGTCCGGGCCCGCCGGTGCGCGGTGGCGGCGCTGATCGCGTTCGTCGACGTGCCGATCGTGCACTTCTCGGTGGTCTGGTGGCAGACCCTCCACCAGGGGGCGACGGTGCTCAACGCCAACCTCTCGCCCGACCATCCACGGCTCGATGGCCTGGACGCTGCTCCTCGGGTTCGTCGCGTTGACGCTGGTGTTCGTGTGGATGGTGGCCGTGCGCTACCGGATCGAGGTGCTGGCCGACCGCACCGGCGCCGAGCGATCTCGAGGTCTCGCTGGCCGAGCGCTGGGCCGAGGGTGACCTCGACATCGCCGCCATCGACCCGGCCAACGCGAGCAACGGCGGCACCGGGGCGCGTGCGCCCGCCGAGCCAGGGTCGGACCGTGAGCTACGTCGACGCCGGCTACGCCGTCGGGCTTGTCGGTGCTGTTCCTCTACGCGATCGGCCTGGTCGTCCGCCGCCGCCGCCTCGAGCAGGCGGTCGAGCTGTCGCCGCCGCCCGTCCGATTCCGCCGACGGGGCGGCGGAGACCGGCGGGCGAGCGGACCGTGACCGACGCGCCGGCGATCGAGCGACCCCGGCCGGCCTCGCGTCGCCGACCCGGCGGCGCACCAGACGGCGGCTGTGGGTCGTCGGCCGCCGTGCTGGTCGGCGCGCTCGTGTTCCTGCTCGTCGAGGGGCTCGGCAGCTCGCTCGACTACTTCGACACCGTCGACCAGGCCCTCGCCCACCGGGCGCACGCTCGGCACCTCGACGTTCCGCCTCGAGGGCGTCGGTCGTGCCGGGCAGCATCCGCCGCACCGCCGTCGGCACCGACTTCGTCGTCGCCGAGGGGGCCGAGCAGGTGGCGGTGCAGAACGCCGGGTCGCCGCCCGAGCTGTTCCAGCCGGACATCCCGGTGGTGGTGGTCGGGCCACTTCGCCGCGTCGGCCTCGGACGCTCTTCTTGTCCAACCAGATCATGGTGAAGCACTCGGCCGACTACATCGCCGCCCACCCCGAACCGGGTGAAGGCGCCCAACGGGTCGGTCCGTTGAGCGTCTGCGCCGGGCGCAGTGAACGCCGCCATCGGCTCGGTCGGCGTCTGGCTGGCCTTCGTCGCGCGCGGTCGTCGGCGCGCTAGCGATGGCGGTCTCGCTCGTCCGCGGCCCGCGCGGCCGACGCGCCCGACCCTCGGCTCGACGGCCGGCTGCTCGCGCCGGTCCTGCTGGCCGGCATGGTGATCGCGGTCGGCGCGATGGAGCACGCGCTCGTCACCCACGACTTCTCGATCGCGTTCGTCGCCGACAACAACAGCCGGGCGACGCCGCTCCTCTACTCGATCACCGGCCTGTGGTCGGCGCTCTGGCCGGGTCGATCCTCCTGTGGGGGTTCGTCGCTCTCGGTCTTCGTCGTGCGCGCTGGTCTGGCGCTTCCGCGCCGAGGCCGCCGACCCGGTCGTCGCGTGGGCGACTCTCGTCATGTTCGTGCGTCGCCGCGTTCTTCATCGGGCTGATGGTCGGGCCGGCCAACCCGTTCGCACCACGTGGTCGGGCACGGCGCCGGCCCAGGGGGCCGGGCCCAACGCCCTGCTGCAGGACAACCCGCTGGTGGCCATCCACCCGCCGCTCCTCTACCTCGGGTTCGTCGGGTTCACCGTGCCGTTCGCCTTCGCCGATCGGGATGCTCGCCACCGGGCGGGTGGGGGACCGCTGGCAGATCGAGACCCGGCGCTGGACGCTCGATCGCCTGGACGTTCCTCTCGGTCGGCATCGTGCTCGGGGCCTGGTGGTCCTACCAGGTGCTCGGCTGGGGCGGCTTCTGGGGCTGGGACCCGGTCGAGAACGCGGCGCTCCTGCCCTGGCTGTGCGGCACCGCCTACCTGCACTCGGTGCTGGTCCAGGAGCGGCGGGGGCTGTTGCGGGTGTGGAACCTGTCGCTGTCGGTGGCCACGTTCTCGCTCACCATCCTCGGGACCTTCCTCACCCGCTCCGGGCGTCATCGAGTCGGTGCACGCCTTCAGCGACTCGACCCTCGGACCGCTGCTGATCGGCTTCTTCCTGCTCGTCGTGGTGGTCGGCTTCGGACTCATCGCCTGGCGGGGCGACCGCATCCGCTCGCCGGGCGGGATCGACGCGCCGCTCGGTCGGGAGGGCGCGTTCCTGCTCAACAACCTGCTCTTCGTCGGCTTCGCCTTCGTGGTCCTGCTCGGCACCCTGTTCCCGCTCCTGTACCAGGCGCTCAAGAACCAGCAGGTCACCGTCGGTGCGCCCTACTTCAACACGGTGGCGGTCCCGGTCGGGCCTGGCGCTCCTCGTCCTGATGGCGCTCGCCCCGGCCCTGTCGTGGCGCACGGTCGACGCCGGGGTGCTGTGGCGCCGCCTGGCCCCGGCGGCCTGGGCGGGCGTCCTCGATCGATCGTCGGCTGCGTCATCGGCGGGGTCCGGGGCTTCGTCCCGCTGCTCGCCTTCGGCCTCGGCGCCTTCGCCGGCGCCTCGGCCGCTGCGCTCGATCGTGCTCGCCGGTGCGTGACCAGCCGCCGCCACGGCCGCGGGCGTGCTGCGGGGGATCGCTCGGCCGGGCCAACGGCGGGATGGTCGTGCACCTCGGGCGTGGTCGTGATCGCGGTCGGCATCACCGCGGCCACCTCGTTCGCGCAGCGGACCGAGCTGGCGCTCCGGCTCGGCCAGACCGTCGCGCTTCGACGGGCACACCTTCGTCTTCGAGGGGCTGGAGACGGTCACCTCGCCCGTCGCGCTCGGCCACCGAGGCGCTGGTCCAGGTGGACGGCGGCGGGGTCTTCCGCCCGGCCGTCACCCAGTTCGCCGGGAGCCAACTCCGAGGCGGTCGGGACGCCGGCCATCGACTCGGGCTTCACCGGCGACGTCTACCTGACCTTCGACGCCAGTCGGCGGCGACCGGGCCCGCGACCGGCGGCCCAGGAGTTCCCCAACCTGCCCGACGGGCGCGGTGGCCGTCGGCGTGGTGGTCGAGCCGCTGGTCGCCTGGATGTGGGCGGGCGGGCTCCTGATCGGGCTGGGCGGCCTGCTCGCCGTCTCGCCGGGCGAGCGCCGGCGACCGACCGACCCCGTCTCGGGCGCCCCGATGGCGCGGGAGGTCGAGCTCGGCGGCGCCGACCCGCCGAGGTCGCCTCAGCTCGTCGGCGTGTCCAGCGGTGGCCGGCCGGCCCGTGAGCGCGAGGGATCGGCCGAGCCGGTCGGGACCCCGGGCCGATGACCTCGGTCACAGACGGCGCCGAGGCCCGGGCGCCCGACGGCGGCGCACCGAGGCGGCGACGGCACACGGCGCGCTGGGTGGCCGGCGGCGTGGTGGTGGTCCTGGTGGTCGTGGCGATCGTGGCGGCCACCCGGCCGTCGTCGCAGGCGACCTCGGTCGCAGAGCCCGCTGATCGGGCACGCGGGCCCCGGCGCTGTCGGCACGCGACTTCTCCGGTCGGCGGGTCTCGCTGGCCGACGACCGCGGCGATTTCGTCGTGGTCAACTTCTTCGCCAGCTGGTGCCCGCCCTGCGCGGCCGAGGAGCCCAACCTGGTCCAGCTTCGCCTTCGAGCAGCACGCAGGCGCCGGCCAGTGTCGACATGCTCTCGGTCGACATCGACGACTCGACGGCGGGCGCCCGCCGGTTCCTCGCCGAGTGGGGCATCACCTGGCCGGCCGTCCCCGACCACGCCGGTCAGTTCGCCAGCGAGTTCGGCGTCGGGTCGCCCCCGATGACCTTCCTCGTCGACCCGGCGGGCACGGTGGTCGCCGCCTTCGCCGGCCCGGTGACGCTACGGCCAGCTCAACGCGGTGCTGGCGGCGGCGCGACGTGCCTGACCGCCGGACGCTCGAGGAGCGCGCCGCCAGCCGCGCGCCGCGGCGGGTCGCGTGCCCGCAGCGTCGTCTCGGCGGTGGCGCTGGTGGTGGTCGCCGTCGGTCGCACTCTGCGTCGGCAGCGGCGTCGGGCGCTCGTCGCCCCCGACGCTCGCCCAGCGCGCGGCGTCGCTCGAGAGCAAGATCAAGTGCCCGAGCTGCGAGGACATCTCGGTCGCCCAGTCCGAGGCCTCCGACGGCGATCGCGGCACGCCACCAGATCAGCGGCCATGCTGGCCCGGGGGAGAGCGACGCGCAGATCGAGCAGTCGTTCGTCGCCCGCTACGGGCCCTCGATCCTGCTCGTGCCGCCGGCGTCGGGATGGGCGGCGCTCGTGTGGTTCGCTCCCGCTGGTGGCGGTGGTCGCTGGCGCTCGGCGCGCTCGGGGTGCTGTTCTGGCGGCGCCAGCGCGCGCTCGCCGGTTGCGGGCGGGACCGTCGTGAGCGCGGCCCGGCCGACCGGCACGACCGCCGACGCACAGCCCAGAAGAGGGCCGGTCGAGCGAGGACCGCCGGTGGCGCCTCGAGGACCAGCGCGACTTCCTCGTCCGTTCGCTGGCCGACCTTCGAGCCGGAGCTCGACGCCGGCGACATCGAGCCGCGGCGACTACGACGCGCTGGTCGCCCGCGACGAGGGCCGCCTCGTCGGCGGTGCGAGGCCGAGCTGCTCGAGCTCGACAGCGACGAGGCTGCCGCGCCCGTCCCGGCACCGGCCGCCCCGACCGACCGGCGGCCCCGGCCAGGCGCGGCGCCGCCGGGTCTGGCTGGCGCGTCGTGGCCACGGTCGCGCTGACCGCCGGCACCACCCTGCTCGTCGTCCACCTCGCCGCGCCGCGGCTGCCCGGGCAACCCGAGACGGGGAGCATCACCCAGAACCTCGCCCAGGAGGTCCAGACCCAGCTCGCCGAGGCCTCGGCACTGGTCGACGACGGGACCCAGTCGTCGTTGTCGGAGGCCCTCGCCGTCTACCGCCAGGTCCTCTCGGAAGATCCCAACCAGCCCCAGGCCCTGGCCGAGACCGGCTGGTTGGAGTGGGAGGCCGGGTTCTCCGTCGGCGACTCGAGCCTCGAGACAGACGGCAAGGCGCTGGTCGCAGCGGTCGCTCAAGGTCGAGCGCGACGACTACGCGGCCCACCTGTTCTTGGGCACGATCGAGCTGAACCAGGACCACGATCCCGCGGCGGCGGTGACCCAGTACTCGGCCTTCTTGTCCGAGCACCCGCCCAAGTCCCTCATCACCAGCGGCCGCCCCCCTCATCACGCAGGCCTACGGCGCGGTCGGTCAGCCGGTTCCCACCGCCGTCGGCCGGGTAGGCCGGCTGGCCGTTCAGGTCCCGAGCGCCCGGAGCCCGTCCACCACCGGGCCGAACGCGGCACCGAACGCGGCCACGTCGTCGTCGGTGGTCGACCACCCGACCGACAGCCGCAGCGACTTCTCGGGGTCGACGCCCATCGCCGCCAGCACCGGCGACGGCTCGAGCGACTCCGACGAGCAGGCCGAGCCCGAGTGGACGGCGACGCCGGCCCGGTCGAGGCCGATGACCACCGGCTCGGCCTCCACCCCGGCGACGCCCGAGGCAGACGAGGTGGGGCAGCCGGCCGATCGGGATCGGGGTCCCCGACGATCGACACGCCGTCGACCGACTGCGCCTCGTCGAGGAGGCGGGCCACCGCGCGCCGCGCCGCCGTCGGCCTCCGTCTTGCGAGCCGGCCCGGTCGGCGCAGGGCCTCGGCCGCCGCCCCGAACCCGACGATCGCCGGCGCGTTCTCGAAGCCGGCCCGTCGGGCCCGCTCCTGTTGGCCGCCGACGAGCAGCGGGTCGAAGCGGCGCCCCGGAGCGACGACGAGCGCGCCGACGCCGGCCGGGCCGCCGAACTTGTGGGCGCTCACCGACACCAGGTCGGCATCGAGCGCGCCGAGGTCGATGGGGACGTGCCCGATCGCGGCGCACGCGTCGACGTGCACCGGCACGCCGGCCGCGCCGGCACAGCTCGACGATCGCGCTCGACCGGCTGGACCGTGCCACCTCGTGGTTGGCCCACTGGCAGTGCACGAGGGCCGGCCGCTCGGCGTCGCGTCGCGCCAGCGCCGAGGCGACCGAGCCGGGATCGATGCGCCCGGTGCGCGTCGACCGGCAGCTCGACGATGGGCGCGGCCCGCGACGACGCGTCCCGCACCGCCGAGTGCTCGACCGCCGCGCAGGCGACGGGCGACCCGGGCGCGGCCCGGGTCGCCCCGAACACCGCCGCGTTGATCGCCTCGGTCCCGCTCGAGGTGAACACGACCTGGCGTGGCCGGACCCCGACCAGCGCCGCCACCTGCTCGCGGGCGTCCTCGATGCCGCGCCCGGACGGCCCGACCCTCCTCGTGCACCCGGCCGGGGTCGCCGGCGCTGGCGCCCATCTCGGCCGCCATGCGCCGCCCGGGCCTCGGGACGAAGCGGGGAGGTCGACGCGTGGTCGAGGTAGTGGCGGGCCACCGAGCCTCAGGCCGTGGCGGCGCAGGTGTCGTCGCCGCGGGCCCGCGAGGACAGCACGATCGGCAACGGACCCTGCTTCGTGTCGCCGCACAGCCCGGCCAGGAGCCCCTTCACCATGCCGCGGTCGACCGCGCACAGGACCGGCGGGATCGAGGCGGCGTCGCCGAACGGGCACTGCTCGGCGACCACCGCGGTGGTGCGCGCCGTGGTCCTCGACGTGGGCGGCGAACCCGTGCGCGGTCAGGGTGTCGGCGATGGTGTGCATCGCCGCGCGCACCGAGCGCTGCCCCTCGTCGGGGGACATGCGGGCGGCGAGCATGCGCCCGTAGTCCTCACCGACCTTGGCCGCCATCGCCTCGGCGTCCTCGGGACCGAGGAGCTCGAGGGCCTCGCGCAGCAGGAGGACGAGGAGGTCGTCGCGCTTGTCGACCAGGCCGCCGACCGGGTCGTCGTCGACCGGGGAGAAGCGCTGGGCCGGCCGGCCGACGGCCTGGCCGTCTCGGGTCATGGTCACCTGGAGGTAGCCGCCGGCGACCAGCCGGTTCAGGTGGTGGCGGGCGACGTTGGGGTGGAGCGAGAACGTCGACGGCCACCTCGGCGGTGCTCGTCGCCGGGTGGGAGCGGACGTAGAGGAAGATCTCGCGCCGGGTCGGGTCACCGAAGGCGCCGGTCGACCGCCGCGACGACCGAGGCGAACCTGGCGTCAGCGTTGGTGCTGCTCGGCGTCCGTCGGTTCCGCCGCAGTCCGCTGGCAAAGCCACGGACTCGGGGTTCGAGCCCGAACGCACGATCGGTAGTCTACCTGTGGGCAACGAGAACGACCGGGGTCGACGCCACCGCGTGCGCCCGGTCCGACCGGCCCCTCGACACCTGGTCACCCGAACCGAACGGGGCTCGGCCAGAAAGGCAGGCCCATGGCATCGGATCGGCGGACGGCTCGAGGCAGTCCCTGGGCGCCGTCGTCGACCCGGTTCTCGGTCTCCCGCTCGCCGAGACGTCGGCATGATCCGCGTCGGTCCGCTCCCGCCGCCACCGGGCCGAGGTCGAGCTGGCCGTGCCCGCCGACGACTGGCCGGGCCTCGCCGAGCTGGTCGCCCAGGTGGAGTCGGTGGCATTGGCCGACGGCCGAGGTCCACGAGGCCAACGTCGTGGCCGGTCGATGATGGACGAGGACGAACGGGCGGCGCTGCGCGAGCGCGCTTCGCCGCCGCATGGCAGGGCGAAACCGAAGAGACCGCGGCGGGCCACGCCGGCCACGGCCACGACGGCGCCGGTGCCGGCGTTCCTCCAGCCCGGTTCTCGGACCCGGGTCGTCGGCGTCTCGTCGGGCAAGGGCGGCGTCGGCAAGTCCTCGGTCACGGTCAACCTGGCCATCGCGCTCGGCCCGGGCCGGCCACTCGGTCGGCGATCCTCGACGCCGACGTCTACGGCTTCTCGGTGCCCAAGATGCTGGGCGGCGACCGGACCCGGTGATCATCGGCGACATGGTCATCCCGACCCCGGTACACGGGGTGCGCTGCCTCTCGATGGGCTACTTCGTCCCCGAGGACCAGCCGGTCATCTGGCGGGGGCCGATGCTGCACAAGGCGATCGAGCAGTTCCTGGGCGACGCCTACTGGGGCGAGCCCGACTTCCTGCTGGTCGACATGCCCCCCGGGACCGGCGACGTCACGCTGTCGCTCGCCCAGGTGATGCCGAGGGCCGAGATCGTCGTGGTCACCACCCCCCAGGCGGCCGCCCAACGGGTCGCCCAGCGCTCGGCCTTCGCCGCCCGCAAGCTGAAGCTGTCGGTGCGCGGGGTGGTCGAGAACATGAGCTGGTTCACCGGCGACGACGGCACCCGCTACGAGCTGTTCGGCCGCGGCGGCGGCGCCGAGCTGGCCGGCGACCTCGGGCGTGCCGCTCCTCGGCGCAGATGCCCCTCGTCCCGGCGCTGCGCGAGGGTGGCGACACCGGCACGACCGATCACGGTGACCGACCCCGACGGCGAGGCGTCGAGGGCCTTCGGGGCGCTGGCCGAGCGTCTCGTCGCGCTCGGCCCGGCCCGCGTCTACCGTCGGGAGCTGTCACTGCAGCTGAACGGCCAACAGGGAGGATCCCATGAAGGAGTTCTCCGGCAAGGTTGCCGTGATCACCGGTGGGGCGAGCGGGATCGGTCTCGCGATGGCTCGACGGTTCGGCTGCCGAAGGCATGCGGCTCGTGCTCGCCGACATCGAGGAGCCGGCGCTCGACGCGGCGGTGGCCGAGCTCAGCGCGGCCGGCACCGAGGTGGTCGGTGTGCCGACCGACGTGGCCGACCACGATTCGGTGGTCAGCCTCCGGGACACGGACGCTGGAGGCCTTCGGGGCCGTGCACATCGTGTGCAACAACGCCGGCGTCGTGGGCCGCTCGATCGTCGAGACCCCGATCGAGGTGTGGCGACTGGGTGGTCGGGGTCAACCTCTTCGGCGTGATCAACGGGTGCAACGTCTTTCTGCCCACGCTCCGTCGACCAGGACGAGGGTCACGTGGTGAACACGGCGTCGCTGGCCGGGCTGCGCGGCAATGCGGCTCCTCGGGCATCTACTGCACCACGCAAGTTCGCCGTGGTCGGCCTGAGCGAGTCGCTGCTACGAGGAGCTGCGCGCGGCCGGGTCGCAAGGTGGGTGTCTCGGTGCTCTGCCCGGGCTTCGTCCAGACCCAGGATCGGCGAGTCCGACCGCAACATGCCCGGCGCACGTGAAGGCACGCAGCCCGAGGCGACCGTGCCCGGGCTCGACCCCGCGGTGGCCATGCGGCATCCCGGCCGCCGAGGTGGCCGACGCCGTGCTTCGACGCGGTGGTGGCCGAGTCGCCTGTACGTGCTCACCCACCAGGACATGGCCCGGACGCGCGTTCGACCAGCGGCTGGCGCTCCTGTTCGATCAGGGCGGCTGAGGGCGGCTAAGGGCGGCATTCGAGCCATCGCGGACGTCCCTCCGACGGCGACCGGGGTGAGTCAGGCGTCGATCGCCTTCGGGCAGCTTCGCCGGGTCCCAGCCGAGGAGCGCCACGGCCTGGCGGCAGGCGAAGCGGTCGGTCATCCCGGCGACGTAGCCGACCGCGGCGCGCACCGCGCCGGGCTCGCCCGCCGTGAGGCCGCCCGGCATCGCGCACGGCCGGGATCGCGTTCGGACGGTCGGCAAAGTGCTCGACCAGCGCCCGGAGGACCGCCACCACCGCGTCGGCCTGCGCGACCGACGCGTCACGCAGGTAGATGTGCTCGTAGTTGAAGGCCCGGAACCGGGCCAGGGCTCTGCGCCGTCTCCTCGTCCATGGCGACCCGGCCCGTGGTGACGGTGGTCGCCACCAGCGCGCCGATGAACGTGCCCAGCTGTTCGCCGCGTCCGGTCCCGCAGCGCGCCCGCGACCGATTCGGGCAGGAGCTCGGGGCTCGACGATCCCGGTCCGCACGGCGTCCTCCCAGTCGTGGCAGACGTACGCGATGCGGTCGGCCCAGCTGACCACCTCGCCCTCACAGGTGGAGGGGGCCGGGCGGGACCAGCTGTGGTTGGCGATGCCGTCGAGGGTGGCGCCGCAGAGGTTGAGCGAGGCCAGCGAGACCTCGGCGCCCCAGGCGCGCGTGGTCGAAGCCGCTCGTCGAGGTAGGGGGCCAGGGCGTCCTCGCTGGCGTGGCCGCCCGGTCCGTGCCCGCAGTCGTGGCCGAGGGCGATCGCCTCGGTGAGCGCCACGTTCAGCCCGCACGCCCGGGCCACGCTGGTCGCCACCTGCGCGACCTCGAGCGCGTGGGTGAGCCGGGTGCGCAGGTGGTCGTCGGGGAAGATGAAGACCTGGGTCTTGCCGGCCAGGCGTCGGAACGCGGCCGAGTGCAGGATGCGGTCGCGGTCGCGCTCGAAGCAGGTCCGCCAGTCGTCGGGCTCCTCGGGCCGGGACCGGTCGCCGGCACCCTCGGCCCGGGTCGCGCCCAGGACGAGGGTCGCGTCCTCGGCGTCCTCTCGCCACGCGCGATCGAGCACCGCCGGGCTCGCCGCCACCCGGCCGAGCACCGCCGGGCGGGGCGCCGAGCTCTGCCCGGGAGTCGGCGTGGGCCACCCGCAGGCCCCCGGCGGCACGGCCGCTTGCGTCGTCCCCACTGTCTCGGGGTGAAGCCGGACATGGTCGACGCCCAGCGTGTCGAACGTTCGTTCTCGGGTCGTGCCTGATCGGTGTCGCTGGCCATGGTCATCAGTGTGCCCGAGGGAAGTAACGTCGAAGGTGACGTCGGTCCGCGCAGATGCCGGCCCGGCGGCGGGACGACCACCCGCGGGACCAACCGAGAGAGGAGTTCGCAGGTGGAGGTGCGAATCGGGATCGTCCAGACCCCCAAGGAGCTCGAGGTCGATCTGGGGGAAGGGGCCGACCGGGACACCGTGCTGAAGGAGATCGAGGCGTCGCTCGAGCGCGGCGGGGTGCTGTGGCTGACCGATCGGCGCGGCCGCCGGATCGCCGTGCCGACCGCCCAGGTCGCCTACGTCGAGGTGGGCGCACCGGCCAACGATCGCAGGGTGGGGTTCGGGGCCCCCTGATCGACGGGTGGCCGAACCAGGCGGGACGCCGGTGACGGCCACCTCGGGCGAACGGGCGGTGGTGCCATCGACCGACCTCTTCGGGCGCGAGCTGCTCTTCGTCACCGGCAAGGGCGGGGTCGGCAAGACGACGGTGACCGCGGCGCTGGCCCATCTGGCCGCCCAGCAGGGCAAGCGGGTGCTCGCGTGCGACATCGACGCCAGCGGGGGATTGGGGTCGATGTTCGAGGCCGGCCCGACCGGCTTCACGCCCACCTCCGGTCGCGCCGCGGATATCGGTCATGTCCATGGACACCGAGGCGTCGCTTCGCGAGTACCTGAAGCTGCACCTGCGGATCCCGCTCGTCGGGCGCATCGGGCCGTTGGCCAAGGCGTTCGACTTCGTGGCCACCGCGGCCCCCGGAGTCCGGGAGATCCTGACCGTCGGCAAGCTCTGCTGGGAGGTGCGGGAGCGACACTTCGACCTGGTCGTCGTCGACGCGCCGGCCTCCGGGCACGTGGTCAGCCAGCTCGGCGCCCCCCAGGCGATCAACGACCTGGTCAAGGTGGGCCAGATCCGGACCCAGACCGACTGGATGCTCGAGATCCTGTCGAACCCCGACCGCACCGGGGTGGTCGCCGTGACCACCCCCGAGGAGATGCCGGTCTCCGAGACGATCGAGCTCACCGAGAGGATCGCCAATGAGACCTCGGCCGCACTGGCGGCGGTGGTGGTCAACCGGGTGCTCCCGGAGCTCTTCACCACCCGGGAGGAGGAGGTCTTCGAGCGGCTTCGCACGCCCGAGCTCTCCCGGTCGATCAGCGAAGTGATCGGCGGCGACGTCGCGCCGGTGCTCGAGGCGGCCCGCCTCGCGGTCAACATGCGCCGCGCCAGAGCGGTGCACCTTCGGCACCTCCAGGAGCGCCTCGACCCGCGCATCCCGGTGCTGCTGGTGCCCTACCTCTTCACGCGGGTGGGCGGCCTGCGCAGCACCCGACAGGTGGCCACCGTCCCTCGGCGACGAGCTCGGCCTGTGACGACGCGCCCGCCCGAGGTCCGCAGCGCATCGCTCGATCGCCTGCTCGCGTCCAAGGAGATCGCGATCACCTGCGGGCCCGGCGGCGTCGGCAAGACGACCATCGCGGCGGCGATGGCGGCGATGGCGGCCTGCCACCACGGGGGCCGGGTGCTGGTGCTCACCGTCGACCCGGCCCGGCGCCTGGCCGACGCGCTCGGGCTGAAGGGGATCGGCAACGCCGAGCACCGGATTCCCGACGAGATGTTCGTGGAGGCCGGCGTCACCCCGCGCGGCGAGCTGTGGGCGGCCATGCTCGACACGCAGGCCAGTTGGGACGCCCTCATCGAACGCCACGCACCCGACCAACGGACCAAGGAGCAGATCCTCGCCAATCCGCTCTACCGGAACATCTGGCCGGACGGTTCGTCCAGAGCCACGACTACATCGCCGTGGAGCGGCTCTTCGAGATCCACGCGACCGGCAACTACGACCTGATCGTGGTGGACACGCCGCCGAACCGCCACGCACTGGACTTCCTCGACGCCCCCAAGCGGATGGCGGAGTTCTTCTCGAGCCGCCTGCTGCGATGGCTGATCATCCCGTACCGCTCCCGCCTGGTGAACCTCGCGTCTCGCCCCTTCTACCAAGTGGCCGATCGGATCCTTGGGACCCAGTTCCTGTCCGACATCGCCGAGTTCTTCATCCTGTTCCAGTCGATGCACGCCGGCTTCGTCGAGCGGGCCGACTCGGTGGTACGGCTTCTCGCCGACCGCAGGACGACGTTCATCGTCGTGAGCACGCTCGAGAGCTCGCCGCTCGAAGAGGCCGAGCTCTTCGCCGACGAGCTCGTACGCCGCCGCCTGCACCTCGGCGCGGTCGTCTTGAACCGGACCCTGCCCGACTACCTGCGCGACAGCCGGGCCCGTCGTCGTGGCCAGGACCCTCGGTGAGCGGGCCGACGAGATCGCCGAGCGGCTGCCGACCGACCCGGCCATCACCGCCCCGCTCTTGCGCGAGGTCGCCGAGAGCTTCCTCAACTTCAGCCTCGTCGCGCGTCGAGAGGCCGAACAACGTGACGAGTTGGCGTCCTCCCCCGAGGTCGTGACCAGCGCACCGGCCTTCGACCGACGACATCTCCAACCTGGCCGGGCTCCTCATGCTCGGCGAGACGATCTGGGGGTAAAGCGGCTCGGTCGGCCCGGTCAGCGGTCCTACGATGCGGTGGTGAGCTCGTTGGTCCAAGCGGCCTGATCGAGCGGGACCCGTTTTGCTCGACTACCACCTCCACCTCTGGCCCCACGACCAGTCCGACGTCTCGTTGCGGCTGGAGCAGATCGCGGCGTACTGCGAGGCCGCCCAGGCAGCCGGCGTCGTCGAGATCGCCCTCACCGAGCACCTCTTCCGGTTCGTCCAGTCCGAGCCGATCGTGGCCGGTCTCTTCGACGACGAGCAAGACGGACCTGCGCATCTCGATGCGCCAGTACTGGGACCACCACGCCGCGCAACGACCTCGACGCCTACGTCGAGACGGCGATCGGCGGCCAAAGAGGCCGGGCTGCCGGTGGTGGTGGGGCTCGAGGTCGACTACTACCGGGGCCGGATGGACGCGGTGGCCGAACTGTTGGACGGGTACCCCTTCGACGTCCTGCTCGGCTCGGTGCACTGGATCGGGGCGTGGCGGTTCGACGATCTGGGTGACCCGGTGCACATGGCCGAGTGGCCGGTCCGCCAGGTCGACGCGTGCTGGGATGCCTACGCCGAGGCGATCGAGGAGCTGGCGGCCAGCGGCGCGTGCGACGTGCTCGCGCACCCCGACCTGGTGAAGGTGGCCGGGTACGTGCCCGAGCATCCCGAGGAGTGCTGGGACCGACTGGCCGAGGCCGCCGGGTCGAGCGGCATGGCCGCCGAGGTCTCCTCGGCCGGATGGAAGAAGACCTGCCACGAGCAGTACCCGTCGCGCGGGTTGCTGGCCCGGTTCGCCGAGCGGGGGGTGGGGTTCACCACCGCATCGGACGCGCATGGCCTCGACCGGGTGGCCGACCGAACCGACGACCTGCGCGAGTTGCTGGCGTCGGCCGGAGTTGACCGGCTGGTCGCGTTCGATGCCCGCCAGGCCCGCTCGGTCCCGGTGTCGCCGACCCCGGCAGCCAGCGCGCCGAAGGTGCCGAGCTAGGCGATGGCGACCCTGGCCGAGCTGGCCAAGCTTCATCACGTGCTCGAACCAGACGAGCTCTCTCATCTCCAGCGGCTCCTCGGTTCATGGGCGCTGCTGTCGGACCTGTCGTTCTCTGACCTTGTGCTCTTGGTGCCGATCGAGGAACGCACAGACGACGCCGATGGGCCCCAGATGATCGTGCTCGGCCAGATCCGGCCGAACAATCGTCCGACCCTGCTCAATCAGGACCTGGTCGGGCGGTCGGTGTCCGAGGACGACTGGTCGATCGCCGCGGAGGCCTTGGCCAAGGGCGAGATCGTCCGCGGGGAGATCGAGGAGATCTCACCGAAAGGACCCATCGCGTCCGAGGCGATCCCGGTGCGCTTCGGCAAGAAGGTGATCGCGGTGCTCGTCCGGATCGGGCGCGAGGAGGTCCGCCCGGCCACCAACACCTATGAACGCACCTACCTCGACGCGTTCGATCGCCTGGCGGCGATGGTCGCCGAGTCGGCGTTCCCGTTCCCTGAGGCCGACGTGGGGACCGAGGAGGCACCGAGGGTCGGTGACGGCATCGTCGTCGTCGACGACGAGGGCCGAGTCGAGTTCGCCTCACCCAACGCGATGAACGCGTTCCACCGCATGGGCGTCTACTCGTTGCCCGAGGGGCGCCGTTTCGTCGATCTGGGCGTCGAGGAGTCGGCGGTCGAGTGGGCGCTCACCACCGCGAGGCCGGTCGTCGAAGAGGTCGAGCGCCGACCCGACGTCATCGTGCTGGTGCACTGCATCCCGCTCATGACCCACGGATCGGTGACCGGCGCGGTCATCTTGCTGCGCGACGTCACCGATGTACGTCGTTTGGACCGCTTGCTCCTCTCGAAGGATGCCGCCATCCGCGAGGTGCATCACCGGGTAAAGAACAACCTGCAGACCATCTCGTCACTGCTGCGCCTCCAGGCCCGGCGAGTGCCCGCCAAGGCGGGGCGAGAGGCACTGCACGAGGCGGAGCGGCGGGTGCGCTCGATCGCGCTCGTCCACGAGATCCTGTCGCGTGAGCCGGGGGACCAGGTCTCCTTCGACGAGATCGTCGCGTCGCTCGTCCAGATGGCCAACGACTCGGTGGTGGGGCCGGCCACCGTGGAGATCAGCGTGGAGGGGGACCTGGGCGACCTCCCGGCCGACGTGGCCACGCCGCTCGCGGTGACCCTGGCCGAGCTGCTCCAGAACGCCGTGCAGCACGCGTTCGTGGCCGATCGTCGCCCCTTGCGCACGGGCCGACCGGCCAAGCGCCGGACAACTGAGGTGAAAGACCAGGTGGGGCGGGTGATCGTGGCTCTCAGCCACGACGCCCACCGTTTGGTGATCGAGGTGCGCGACAACGGGATCGGCCTGCCCAAGGGATTCGACATCGAACGGACCAACAGCCTGGGGCTGTCGATCGTCCGCGACCTCGTCGTCAGTCAGCTGGACGGCTCGATCGACATGCGCCGGGTGCGGAAGGCCCGAGGGCGGAGGGACCCTGGTGCGGATCGAGGTGCCGACGGGACCGCGTCGCTAGCGGGAGCGAGGCCTCAGCCGACGCGGCGGCGGGCGGCCAGCCACACCTTGCGCAGCTTTCGGCGCTCCTCCTCGGAGGTCCCACCCCACACGCCGGACTCCTGGTTGGTCGCGAGCGCGAAGTCGAGGCACGGCTCTTGCACGGTGCAGTTGCCGCACACCCGCTTGGCCGCCTCGATCTGATCTACCGCCGGGCCGGTCGTCCCGATAGGGAAGAAGAGGTCGGGCACGGTATCTCGGCACGCCGCGAAGCGTCGCCAGTCTTCCGCGTCCCACTCAACGGTGCGGTTCCACATCAGCGCCATGACCAGGTCCTCCACCCGTTTGTGATCTTTTTCACAAGTCCGGCGGCCACAATTCCCCGGCGGGGAAAGCGGAGCAGGCGAAGGTTACCGGTGTGAACGAACGATGACAAGAGGATTTTCGCAAGGTTGCCGAATCAGCGAATCGGCGGCCGGTGCCGTGTGGTAGGCCGTGCGTGATGCCCGCCCGTTTGCTCTCATGACGGCGATTTTCGGCCATCGTGGCTGCACCGAGGGGTTCGTCGAGAACACCATCGAGGCCTTCGTCGAGGCCCGCCGTCGGGGCGCGGACGGGGTCGAATTCGACGTGCGCCGGAGCGCGGATGGCGCCCTGGTGATCCACCATGACGCCGAGGTAGCCGGGGTCGGGTTGATCCCCGACACCCCGGTGGCCGACCTGCCCCCTCACGTGCCGCTGTTCGCCGCCGTGATCGAGGCTTGCGAGGGGATGCAGATGAACGTCGAGGTGAAGAACCAACCCGGGGACCCCGGCTATGACCCGAGCGGATCCCTGGCCCGAGCGGTGGCGGCCGAGCTCGTGGAGCACCGGCGGCTCGACGGGGTCATCGTCTCCTCCTTCGACGCCCCGACGATCGAGGCCGTTCGGGCGGCCGAACCGGGTCTGCCGGTCGGGTGGCTGCTCTGGGTGAAGGCGGACCTCGATCAGGCGATGGCCCAGGCCTTGGACCGCCGTTACCAGGCTCTTCACCCGTTCTTTGTGGGCGTGAAGGCCGATTTCGTGCGCCGCTGCCACCAGGCCGGGCTGGCCGTCAACGTTTGGACGCCCAACACCGACGCCGACCTCGAGGCGATGCTCGACCTGGGTGTGGACGCCCTCATCACCGATCGCCTGAGCGCCGCGTTGGCCCTGGTGGCCCGCCGTCGGAAGGAAGATCGAGAAGGGGCGAATGGCGGCGCCCACACTCAGTAATGAACAATGACCGATCATGAACGTCGTCGTCTGCGTCAAACAGATCCCTGATCCGGCCGCACCGCCGGCCCTGGACCCAATCACCCACAACCTGGATCGGACCGGAAGGTTGATCCTGGACGACTCGGACGCCTACGGCGTGGAGATGGGCCTCCAGCTGGCCAGCGGCGAGGGTGACGAGGTGATCCTGGTGTCGATGGCCCCCGGCGGCGAGACGTCGGGCCTACGCACGGCGTTGGCCATGGGCGCAGCCCGGGCCATTCTCGTGAGCGACCCCATCCTGGCCGGGTCCGACGCTCTCGGCACCGCCAAGGTGCTGGCCGCCGCGATCAAGCGGGCCCAGCCGGACCTGGTGCTCACGGCCACCGAGTCGACCGACGGCTACACCGGCACCATCCCGGCCCAGATCGCCGAGCTGTTGGGCCTCCCATCGATCACCTTCGCCAAGAAGATCGCCGTCGACGGGTCGACGGTCAAGATCGAGCGCCAGACCGAGTCCGGCTACGACGAGGTCGAGAGCCCGCTGCCGGCGGTGGTCAGCGTCACCGCCGGGGTCGTCGAGCCCCGTTACCCCTCCTTCAAGGGGATCATGGCGGCCAAGTCCAAGCCGGTCGACGTGCTGAGCGTGGCCGACGTCGGCGTGCCGGCCGACCAGGTCGGCGCGGCCGGGGCCGGCCAGGAGATCACCGAGGTCTCCAAGGTCGAAGACCGCGGCGGCGGCGAGATCGTCGTCGACGAGGGGAACGGCGCCGAGCGGATCCTCACCTTCTTGAAAGAACTGAAGGTCCTCTGATGGCCGTCGACCGCATTTGGGTGCTCGCCGAGTTCGCCGAGTCCGGCCCCACCTCGCTCACCGAGGAGCTCCTCACCGAGGCGCGCGCCATCGGCACCAATGTCTCGGCGGTGACCTGGGGCCCCGACACCGCCGCTCATGCCGGCGCGCTCGGCGACTACGGCGCCACCAAGGTGTACGACGTGGGCGACATCGGCGGCGCCCTGCCGGGGGCGCCGGTGGCCGGCGCCATCGCGGCGTTGATCGAGGGCGGGGATCGCCCCGACGCCCTGCTGATCCCGGCCAGCTACGACGGCCGCGACGTGGCGGGCCGCCTGTCGGTCAAGCTCGACCGCCCGGTCCTCACCAACGTGGTCGGCCTGAGCGAGAGCGGCGGCCTGTCGAGCCAGCACACCCTGTTCGGCGGGCACCATCGTCGCGATCGGCCCACTTCACCGGGGAAGGCCCGCACCTCTTCGTGGTCCGGGCCAAGTCCTTCACCGCCGAGGCCGGCGGCGGGGGACCGGCCGAGGTGGTCTCCGCCCCGGCACCCGACGCTGGTGCGACCGGCGCGGCCACGGTCACCGCGCGTCACGTCGAGGAGCGCAGCGGCCCCAAGCTCGACGAGGCAAGCGTGATCGTCTCGGGCGGACGCGGGCTCGGGTCCGCCGAGAACTACCAGATGATCGAGGAGTTGGCCGGCTTGCTGCACGGGGCGGCCGGCGCCTCCCGTGCCATCGTCGACGCGGGTTGGGTGCCCTACGCCCGCCAGGTCGGCCAGACCGGCAAGACGGTGAAGCCCGACCTCTACATCGCCTGTGGTATCTCGGGGGCGACCCAGCACCTGGTCGGGATGAAGGACTCCAAGAACATCGTGGCGGTCAACAAGGACCAGGACGCGCCCATCTTCTCGGTGGCCGACCTTGGCATCGTGGGCGACGTGCACAAGGTGCTCCCGGCCCTGATCGAGGCGATAAAGAACAGCTAATCGGAAACCCATCCGCCAGCTGGCGGGCGGGGTCGACGATCGAAACCACCGTCGCGAGGTGGCGCCAGCGGGGGCCGCAGGCGGCCTCTGCGTGGGGCCGGCACAGTACGCTCGGACGACCGCCGTCGGCGTCGACCATGCTCTTTCCGACCATCGACTTCGCCATCTTCTTCGCCGTCGCCTTCGTGGCGAGCTGGCTCCTCAACCCATACCCGACGCTACTGGAAGCTGGCGCATCATTGCGCTCAGCTACTTCTTCTACAGCTGGTGGGACTGGCGTTTCGTCTTGTTGTTGTTGGCGGCGACCGTCATGGCGCACCTCGGCGCACTGGGCGCGTCGCGTCGCGGCTCGGCCCCCAAGAGCGCCAAGGCGTCCCTCGTGCTCTCGCTGGCCGGGCTGCTCGGACTCCTCGGCTACTTCAAGTACTACGGGTTCTTCGCCGTCAACGTCGACAACGCGCTCCACGCCATGGGCGCCGGACGCCTGGTGCCGCTCGTGGAGCCCACGCTGCCGGTGGCCATCTCCTTCTTCACGTTCATGGCGATCAGCTACGTCGTGGACGTCTACCGCGGCCGCATCGACACCGCCAGACCGATCGACCTGGCCGTCTACCTCTGCTTCTTCCCCCACCTGATCGCCGGACCGATCGTCCGGGGCGAGGAGCTCCTGCCCCAGATACGGCACCGCCGGGACCCGGCCGAGGTCGACTTCTCGCGGGCGATCTGGATGATCATGGCCGGCCTTTTCAAGAAGGTCGTCATCTCCTCGTACGTGTCGACCGCCATCGTCCAGCCGGTGTTCTCGGCGCCGCACGCGCACTCGGCCCCCGAGGTGATCTTTGCCGCGTGGGGCTACGCGGTGCAGATCTACTGCGACTTCAGCGGCTACACCGACATCGCGATCGGGATGGCCCTGTTGCTCGGCATTCGGTTCCCGGTCAACTTCGACTCCCCGTACACGGCCCGGAACCTGCAGGACTTCTGGCGACGCTGGCACATGACGCTGTCACGTTGGCTGCGCGACTACCTCTACATCCCGCTCGGCGGGAACCGGGGATCCGACGCGTTGGTGGTGCGCAACATCATGATCACGATGGTGCTCGGCGGCCTGTGGCACGGGGCCGACTGGACGTTCGTCATCTGGGGCGCGCTGCACGGCTCGGGACAGGTGGTCGGGCACCTCCGACGCAAGGCCCGCGTGGCCCGCGGCCTGCCCGCGGTGGCCGAACGGGACGCTGCGATCAACCTGGCAGCGGTTCTGGACGTTCCAGTTCGTGTGCCTCGGGTGGGTCTTCTTCAACGCCTCCTCGTTCTCCAACGCCACCGCGATCCTCGGGCGCCTGTTCACCGGCTGGGGGACCGGATCCCCGCTGATCACCCCGCTGTTGGTCCTGACCATCGTCGGGGTGATCGAGGCCCAGTTCGTCCCGGCGGGAGCACTCGAGCGGGTCCAGCGGGTCTTCTCTGAGCAGCGGGCGATCGTCCAGGCCGGCCTGCTCGGCCTGGCCCTCTTGGCCATCACCACCCTCGGGCCGACCGGTGTGGCCCCCTTCATCTACTACCGCTTCTGATGGCCCGCACCGACACGGTGTCAACGGACAGGGTGGCAGCGACGATGGGTTGGGGGACCCCATGACCTGGGAGGACCCCATCGACGACCGAGCCCGCGGCGGAGTGCTGGAGGCCGTCCGCCGCCGGTGGGACCGGATCGTCACCCCGGCCAAGCCGCCTCCTCCTCCCGAGCTGCCCCCGCCGGGGCCCGAGCCGAGGCGGGCCGGCTGGACCCGAGTGCTCGGTGTGTCGCTGGCCGCCTTCGCGATCTGGCTGGTGCTCGACGCGCCGACCCTGCAGCACAACGCCCAGGTCTCGCCGGTCGGGACCCGACGCACCGTCTCACTCGACCTGCTCGGTCCCCTGGCCACGGTCAGCCGGGATCTCGGGCTCTCCCATGTGGTCTCGATCGCGGACGGGATCATCGGGCGACACGGCAACCGACCCGGCAACGGGCTGGGCACCACGCCGGTCACGGTCAAACCGAGGTCGACCGTGACGACGACCCCTGTCCCCAAGGTCGTCCTCAACCGGCATCCCACGGCCAAGAACCCTCTGCGGGTGCTGGTCTTGGGTGACTCGCTCGGGATCGACCTGGGCGACGTGCTGGTGGACGACCTGAGCGCGACCGGGGTGGTCCAGGCCACCCTGGACGGCCAGGTCTCGACCGGGCTGACCCGGCCCGACTACTTCAACTGGCCGGCCGAGCTCTCGGGCGACCTGCTCCGCGACACGCCCCAGGTCATCGTGATCATGATGGGCGCCAACGACGCCCAGGACTTCCCCGGACCGCCCGACGTCCCCTACGGGACCCCGGCGCTGGGACGCCATCTACCGGGGCCGGGTCAACGCCTTCATGACCGAGGCGACCAGCCGGGGCGCCCAGGTGATCTGGGTGGGCATGCCCCCGATGCAGGACCCCACGCTGTCGGCGGCGATGCAACGGATCGACGGGATCGTCCGGCAGGCGGCCCCCAGGCACCGCCGGGTCGAGTTCCTCTCCAGCTGGACCGTGCTCGGGACCCCGATCGGCCAGTTCAGCCCCTACCTGGTGGTGGCCGGTCAGGAGGTGAACGTGCGCGAGCCCGACGGCACCCACATCACGCCCGGCGGCGCCCAGGTGCTCTCGAGCGTCGTGGAGCAGGCGATCCGCGCCCATCTCGGGGTGGATCTCGACGGTTGAGAGGAGCGAGTCTTGGTGTCGGACATCGCTCATGAGATGCCTTGGCCACAAGATCAAGAGTCGAGGTACCGGAGCACGGCCAGGATCCGACGATGGTCGGTCTGAGACGCCGGCAAGTCGAGCTTCATAAAGATGTTGGTGACGTGCCGTTCGACCGCCCCTTCGGAGATCGTGAGGTCGCTGGCGATCGCGGCGTTGGTGCGGCCCTCCGCCATCAAGGAGAGCACCTCCCTTTCCCGCGCGCTCAACGCGGAGATCGAGCCGGCGCGCCGTGACGCCCCGAAGAGTTGCGTGACCACTTCTGGGTCAAGTGCCGTCCCGCCGGATGCCACTCGTACCAGGGCGTCCACGAATTCGCTGACGTCGGCCACGCGATCTTTCAGCAAGTAGCCAACGCCCACCGAATTGTCGGCCAGTAGTTCAGTGGCGTATCGAGTCTCGATGTATTGCGAGAACATCAAGATGCCGAGTCCGGTGTGGACACGGCGAAGATCGATGGCGGCCCGTAGTCCTTCGTCGGTGAAGGTGGGCGGCATGCGGATGTCGACGATGGCCACGTCGGGACAATCTCGCTCGACTGATCTTCGCAGCGCATCTGGTTCGCTGACTGCGTCGGTGACCACAAAGCCCCGATCAACCAGCAGTTGCACCAGGCCGTCACGCAGGATGGCCGAGTCCTCAGCGATGACGACACGTATTGGCGTGGTCATCTAGGCATGGAGCGGTAGGTCCACGGTGATCGTGGTGGGCCCGTTGGGCGGACTGGTGATGTCGAAACGTCCGTCGACCGCGCGTACCCGATCGGTGAGACCGATCAGTCCGCTCGATGAAGACCCCAATCTCGAGGGTTGTGCTCCGCCGACTCCGTCGTCGCGCACGACCAGGCGCAACCACCGGCCGTGTTGCGCGCACGTGATGCTTGCCCGGGAGGCATGGGCATGCTGAGCGACGTTCGCCAGGAGCTCGGCCACGCAAAAGTAGGCGATCGACTCAATGGCGGGAGTGGGGCGATCGTTGAGCTCCAGCGTGAGTTCTGTTGGGACCGTGCTGCGCGCGGCCAGGGTGGAGAGCGCTCCTTCGAGCCCGATGTCGAGAGCGGGAGGGTGGATTCCGCGGGCGAGGTCTCGTAGTTCGGTGATCGTCTCCTTCGCCCCACGATGAGCGTCGACCACGAGCTCGCGCACCTGGTCGAGGTCGAGATGGTCACTGTCCTCCAGCTTCTCCTTCGCCATCCCGAGTCGCAGTGCCAGGGCGACCAGTTGCGCCTGGGTTCCGTCGTGGAGGTCCCGCTCGATCCTTCGGAGGGTGGCAGCCGACGCGTCGACCGTCTGCGCGCGGGCATGCTCAAGGGAACGCACGCGAACCGCCACCGCATCGGGCCCGAGCAACGACCGCATCAAGAGTCGGTCGATGTAGACGACGCCTCGAAGGGGCCATGGAGCCACGAAGACCAGGACCACCCCGGCGAAGAAGATCGCCAACCCATGGAGGAACCCCGGGTTGCCCACGGAGAAGAATCCGGGACGAAAGAAGATCCGGACCAGGCCGATGTCGTGGGGCTGAGCGGCCCCTAGGAGCGGGTAGGTGAGAAATTCGAACGCATCGAGCCAGACGGTGAACGCGACGAAGAAGCCGACCAAGACCAACGGGACCTTGATCACCGCGTAGGCCATCGCCCGCCAACCGGCGCGGTCCCGCAGTGCCGACTGCAGCCATCCCAGGTATCCCGGTCGTGGGACGAACGGATCTGGGTCGTCGATCTGTTCACCGAGGATCCCCCGCGCCACCGCTCGATGGATCCCGCCGATTCCCCTCGCACCATGGACGGAGAGCGCGATGATCCCAAGCCCGACAAAGGTGATGGCAAGGACCAGTCCCACCGCCATGGTCAGCCCGATGAAGGCAAAACCAAAGAGCGCCAGCGGCGCTCCAACGACGAAGAAGAAGAGCTCCGACCAGGTCCGTTTGGTGAAGGGCGCCCGCAAGATCGCGTGGGCGATGCCGCGGATGCGGGTCTCGAGCTCATCTGGGATCACGATCACCATCGCATTGTGCGAACCACGAATCCGCACCCGGCTCCCGTCAGTCTCTGCATGCGTCCCAACTTAAGGACTCTCCGTGTCGATGGGAAGGGAGCTAACGGGTCTCTTCCCCTAGGGCTACCCCCCCTCAGGCGTTCGTGGACCAGGCCACCCGGAGCGATCGCACCAAGGGTGGCTCGCGCGCCCGGAGCGAGCGTCCGGACTACACCAGCGGCCAGGGATAGGGGCGCCAGTCGTCGTCGCTCGGCTCGGGAAGTCGTCCTTCTCGCAAGCAGGCGCGTCGCCCTCTTGAGCAATGCCGCGCACTCGTCGGGGTCGAGCAGCTCTTCGAGCTCGACCGGGAGGGGGTCGGCGACGAGCCGCTGCAACGCCGAGGTCTCGTCGTCGGTCAACGGGTCGCCGGCGAAGTCCCAGATCACCGTGCGCAGCTTGGGCTCGGCAGTGGAACGACAGCCCGTTGTCGATCGCCCACAGCCGGTCGTCGGCCAGGAGCACGTGGCCGCTCTTGCGGTCGGCGTTGTTGGCCACCACGTCGAAGACGGCCAGCCGGTGCAGCGTCGTCGGTGCCAGCGCGGTCTCGTCGCGCAGGGTGAAGTAGTGCGACTCGCCGTCCTCGTCGACGAACAGCTGCAGCGAACCGATCCCGAGCGGGGCGTCGTGTCGTTCGATGGTGAGGGGCACGAAGCCCCATCCGAGCGTCTCGGACAGGACGTAGGCGGCCACCTCCCGGCGGTGCAGCCCGGTCGGGAAGTCCCACAGCGGGCGCTCGCCGCGGGCCGGCTTGTACACCGCGGCGAGCTCTGTGCCCTCGAGCTCGCAGGTCACGAACAGGGTGACGTTCGAGCTCCCGGCGATCCGGCCGTGGACGGTGACCTCACCTTCGGCCAGCACCCGCCGTGCCACGGCCGGTTCGGGGACGGCCTCGGCGCTCACGTCGTCGGCGGGCGGTGGCCGTTGGTTCGCGGGCAGTCGTGACCGGAGGGGTCGAGCGGGCAGTCCGCACAACGGACACGGCGGTCGGCCCGCCTCGACCAGGCTGGTGGCCACGATGGCGAACGCGGCGGCCTGCTCCAGGGTGAGCGAGAAGCGGGCCACCGAGGACTCCTCGTCCTCTCCGACCAGCTCCTCGGCCACCACCACGATCCGCTCGGTGCCCTCGTCGTAGGAGACGCCGATCGTGCCGACCACCCAGGCCGGCTCCTCGACGTCGTGGAAGGCCACGTCTTCGGGGAGGCTGCCCGGCCGGCCGACCTCGCCGCACGATGCGGGCGAGGTAGCTGGCCAGCACCGCCACCTGTTGCTTCTCGACCTTCAAGGTGAGCTGCGTCGGCCCCCTGTCGGCACTGGAGCAGGAAGACGCGCTCACCGACCGGGCCCGACCGCGCCGACCGTGAAATCGTCGGGGGCGTCGAGGTCGTGCTCGGTCACGACGGGACGAGCTCGCCGAGCGAGCCGGTGGAGTTGACGCAGAGCACGAACGGGCCGCCGGGACCGATCGCGATGGCCGACACCGAGCACGGCGAGATCACGATGCGTTGGAACATGTCGAGGGGGACGCCCGCCGCCGCGGCCAGGACGACCTTGATCGGGTCGGCGTGGGAGACGCAGACGAACCGCTCGCCCTGGTGCTCGTCGGCGAGCGACAGGATCGTGTTCGAGGGCGCGGAGCGACATCTCGGCGAACGACTCGCCGCCGGGGAAGCGGAAGCCGGTCGGCCAGCCGACGACCGTGCGCCACTCGGGCTGTCTTGGCCAGCGACTTCAGCTGCTTGCCCTCCCAGCTGCCGACCGCGCAGTCGAGGAGGCCCCTGTGGCTGCGGACGCGCAGCCCGAGCGCCCTGGCGATCGGTGCGGCGGTCTCCTGGGCCCGCTCGAGGGGCGACGCATAGACCGCGGTCGGGGCGGGCGAGAGGGCGCCGATCCGCTCGGCCACCCGTTCGGCCTGGGCCCGGCCGGTCTCGGCGAGGTGGAGGCCGGGGGCCCGTCCGGGCATGACCCTTGCCGGTGGTCGGGGTCTGTCCGTGGCGTACCAGGAACACCACGGTCGTCTTGGGCAGACTCCTCCCGCGGGTCCGCGACCGGGTGGCCTTGGCTGGCGCCGCGGCGCGCGTTCGGCTGCTCGGCGAAGTGGGCACGGCCCCTCATCGTAGGCTCGGCAGGTGGTCCCTCTCGACTCGGCCGAGCGCGCCATTGGCCCGGGTCGAGGCCGAGATCGAGCGCTGTCGGCGTTGCCCGCGCCTGGTCGCGTGGCGGGAGAAGGTCGGCGCCGGACCGACGCCGTTCGTTCGCACGACGAGACCTACTGGGCGCGCCCGGTCTCCGGCTTCGGCGATCCCGGCGGCGCGCCTCGTCGTCGTCGGACTCGCACCGGCGGCCCACGGCGGGCAACCGCACCGGGCGGATGTTCACCGGCGACCGGTCGGGCGATTGGCTGTACGGCGCGCTGTACCGGGCCGGCTACGCCAACCAGCCCACCAGCACCGGCCGCGCCGACGGTCTCGTGCTCGCCGGTGCGTTCGTGACCGCGGCGGTCCGCTGCGCCCCGCCGGACAACAAGCCCGACCACCGACGAGCGGGACGCGTGCCTGCGCGTACCTGGTCGCCGAGCTCGAGCTGCTTCGGCGAGGCCCGCGTGTACGTGGCCCTCGGCCAGTTCGCGCTGCACGCGCTCGGCGACGCTGTTCGGGCTGCGGCCGCGGCCGCGCTTCGGCCATCTGGCCGAGACCACGTTGGCCGACGAGCGAGCGGTGATCTCCTCGTACCACCCGAGCCAGCGCAACACCTTCACCGGGATGCTGACGACCGAGATGTTCGACGCCGTGTTCGCGCGCGCCCGGGCGATCATCGGCGAAACCCCGAGCTACGACTTGACCGGGATCCTCCCTGGCATCGGCGACCGCGGTGGCCGGCCAGCGCTTGCGGCTCACCGTGCTCAGGCGGCGCAGGAGGGTCGACGGCACCGGGGTCCTCCTCGATGGAGCGCAACTCGACCGCGCCGTCCTTCGACCATCGCGTCGAAGACCTCCCGGCCGCGTTCGGTTCGGATGATGGTGAGTGTCCAGTCGTTGAAGGCCCCGATGCCTCCCGTGGAGATGTCGGCGTGCTCGGCCGCGAAGTCGGGGCAGGCCTTGCAACCCTCCCGGGTCCAGCCGTGGGCCTCCTTGAGCGGGACCTCGTGGTAGGAGCCGTCGCGCATCCAGATCTGGAAGACGCCCTTGATGTTCATCTTCTTGATCTGCTCGCGGGCCAGGCCGTAGCGGGCCTCGAAGAGCTCCGGGAAGATGGCGTCGTCGAAGGTCTTGGAGCACAGCAGCCCGATGGAGAGGTTGAACCGGCGGGCCACCTTGCCCGCCTTGCGGGCCGACATGATCGCGGTGGCCGAGGTCTGGCAGCCCATGCCCACCAGGGCGATCCGCTCGGCCCCGTCTGCGGTGGCCTCCGCGTACGCCATGGTGTTGGCGCAGTAGGTGTAGCGCGAGCCGGCGGTGGCCAGCACCTCGCTCGCGGGTGCGGGCGACGGCCGGGATGGCCCTCCAGCTGGTGCCGTCGCCTTCTAGGTCCGAGACGAGCGCCGCGTCGACTGACGTCGTGCTCGAGCGCCCAGATCAACAGCGCCGAGACGAAGCCGCCGTCCTGGCCGACCTCGAGCACCTCGGGGTCGGTGGCCCGGGCGAGCACGATGTCAGACGAGATCCCGGCGACCTCGCTCCTCGGTCCGCTGGCGGCCGAAGAGATAGGTGTCGATCTCGGGCTCCCAGTCACGAAAGCGCGGGCAGGCCCGGGTGCACAACGTGCAGCCCTTGACGCCGTGGGTGCAGTCGTCGGTTCCCCCGTCGGCCGCGATGTGGAACGGCTTGTAACGGCCGCCCTGGTCGTCGTACTCGAGCACGTCGTAGGGGCACACCACGATGCAGGCCGCGCAGCCGGTGCACAGACCGGAGGTGACCACTTCTTTGTAGAGGTGGGACCAATGGAGCTTCTCGGGGGGCACGGCGCTTACCCTACCCAGCGGCCCGCCATCGGGCCCGCGACGTCCGGCAGGCTCAGCGCGCTTGGGCGAGCGCGTGGGCTCGCGAGGCCAGCGAGGGATCGCCGAGATAGGCGCAGACCTCGGCGAACTCGGGCCGTGGGCCCTCCCAGCGGAGCTCGTCGACGTCGGCCAGGAGCGATCGGTCGACCCGGAGCGTCGCGATCTGTCGGAAGAGCATGGCCAGGTCCCGTTGCTCGGCCAGACGGGCGGCCAGACCGGCGGCGCCCCTGAGCTTCTTGGCCACCGCCGGGTCCCACTGTGAGATGTCGTCGGGGACGGCTTCGAGGTGGACGTAGTGCGCCAGCACCGTGGCGGCCGAGACCTTTCCCCAGCCGGCCAGGCCCGGGAACCCGTCGGCCGAGTCGCCCACGAGGGCCAGCCAGTCCGGGATCGAGGCCGGCGAGACACCGAACTTCTCTCGCACGCCGTCCTCGTCGGCCACCACGCCCCGGCGGCGGTCGAGTTGGACGACCCGGTCACCGACGACGCACTGGGCCAGGTCCTTGTCGGGGGTACAGATCACCACCTGGGCAACGTTGGGGTCGTCGGCCGCCACGGCGGCGGCCGAGGCCAGTGCGTCGTCCGCTTCGAGCTCGACGCTGGCCCAAACCACCACGCCGAGCGCCTCCAGGGACTGCTCCAACAGGTCGAACTGGCTCCGGAGCAGCGGGTCGATCCCCTCGCCGGTCTTGTATCCCGGCCACAGTTGGTTGCGGAAGGACTCGATGACGTGGTCGGTGGCCACGCCGACGTGGGTGGCGCCGTCGACCAGCAGGGACAACATCGAGAGCAGCACCCCGCGGGCCGCTCCAACCTCGGCGCCGTCCTCGGCCACATGGGGCGGCTGGCCGAAGAAGTGCCTGAAGAGCTCGTATGTCCCGTCGACGAGATGGACACGCGTCCCGGCCTCGCTCATGGGGTGGCGGCGCCGTGGAGGCGCGATTCGATGTTCGAGGGCCCGGCCATCGCCCTAGTGTGGCCGCGCAACCAGCCGCTGTCTCACCGAGACGGCCCGACCACGCGGCGCAAGGAGATGCACATGTCCAGGTTGGAATCCGGCGACAAGGCACCGGCCTTCTCGCTTCTTGACCAAGACGAGAAGAAGGTTGCCTTGAAGGACCTGTTGGGCAAGCCCGTCGTCGTGTACTTCTATCCGGCCGACGACACACCGGGCTGCACAAAGGAGGCCTGCCAGTTCAACGAGAACCTGACCACGTTCAACCGGGCCGGGGTGGCCGTCATCGGGATCTCGCCGGACGGTGCAGCCAAGCACCAGAGGTTCCGCCAGAAGTACGGCCTGAAATTCCCGCTCCTCTCGGACCCCGGGCACAAGGTCATGGAGGCCTACGGGGCCTGGGGGGAGAAGACCCTCTACGGCAAGAAGAGCCTGGGCGTGATCCGCTCGACGTTCCTCGTGGACGGCAAGGGCGTCATCACCAAGGCTTGGTACAACGTGCGGGCCGACGGGCACGCGGCCAAGGTGCTCGAGCTGGTCAAGGAGTCCAAGGCGGCCAAGTAGTCGTCGGCCGGCCCGGCGCCGGACCGTTCACGTCGGGCGGAACGTGGCCAGGTCCCGTCCGATCCGTTCGATGTCAGGCCCGGGCACCTGGGCCTCCTCGGCAAAGCCGGGCCAACGGTCGACCGCGTCGAGCACCTCGTTCAGCACCTTGGCCGGCGAGGGGACGACGAAGCGGTCGGCCAGCTCGAGCAAGTCCGATCGACCGATCCCGTCGAACTTCCCGTTCACCGACATCTGGTGGCGCGGGGTCCACCTACCCACCGGGTTGTACGCGTAGATGAGGTCATAGGCCGGGGCGAGGGACCAATCGCCCACCTCGTTGCAGCAAAACGAGAAGTTCTTGGTGTGATCGTCGCGGTTGACCGCGGCCACGTTGAACACCGCCCGTCGGAACGCCTGCTCGAGCGCGTCCGCTCCGAGCCCGAGGCGATCGACGACGTCGAGATACTGGGCATAGCTGTGGGTGTCGGCGAGATTGAAGTCGAGGTGGTCGATGGCACACAGCGTCTGGACATGGATCTTCGAGCTGTCGGGTCGCCGGTCGAAGCGTCTGGTCATGAAGTGCGCCCGATCGTTCTCGACCACCAGGCGGCACGGCTCCATCTCGATGCCACAAGCCCGGGCCATGAGTGAGTAGGCGCACTCGATGCGCCCGTACCTGGTCGGCGCGCCAAACCGGTCCTCCTCGACCCCGTCCAGCTTGAGCAGCCAATGTTCGTATCCCTCCGGCGCCTCAAACTGGCCAGAGCGGATCTGGCCGGTCGTCGGGTTGAAGCAGACGACCGCCTTGGGGCGGGCTCCGCCGGCCGACGTGCCGACCTGGATCAACTCCTCGAGCGCTCCGAGAGGCGCGTCGTCACCGGTGAACTCGCCGCGCACCGCCCTGCGAGCCGCTGCCACCAGGTCGGCCAGTTGGATGGCCGTCGCGTGGTGCGTTCGCTCGCCGGCAGGCAGAAGGTATTCGAGTGCCCCCGTTGCACGATCGGAGGCGTATGCGAGTCGGTCGAGGGGAGTGATCTGCCCTGGCGCAGTTCCTTCCGCGGCGAGCTTCGCCGTGACCAGGGCGCTGCCGAAGCGATCGGGCAACGAGTCGGCCAGCATCGCCGGAAGGCGGTGGAAGGTGCCTTCGGCAAGGTTCAAAAACTCGTAGCGGCCCGGGCGGGCGGGCATTCGGAACGGGGAGAGCTCGACGCCGCGTCTCAGCCACGAGCTCTGGTACTCAAAGACGTAGTAGCCATTAGCGGGGTCGAGGGTCACCGCCCCCACGCTGGCGTCCCACGCGAGGACCTCGATGACGTCGACCTGTTGGTAGGTCACCTCGGACGCGGGTTGCGGACGCGGCGGCGTTGATGAGCGGCCTTGCGCTGTTCACGCAGCACCTGAAGCGGACTCACAGCGGGCTGCGGTGGCGGTGTCAGGGCGGCCAGCCAGTCTTCGCAGCCGAGAGCCCGGACGACCTTGACCAACGAGGTGAGGTTGGCGCCGGTCCCGGACTCGAGGTGCTTGAGTGCACCCTCGGAGACCCCGGCCAGCCGGGCCAGGTCTTCTTGGGTCAGTTCGGCCCGCATCCGTCGGAGGCGGAGCCCGGTCCCGAGCTCCTGCAGCCATTCGGAGGTCGTGCGACGCCTAGGCATATTCATAGCTGTTAAACCCTGTGAGGCCTATTAACAGCTTGAATTATACCTTTTCTCTTTCTCTTATCGCTTGGCATATGGAAAGCGACTGGGTCATAGAACTGTCTCTTAGTCCCCTTTCCCGTAGCGAAAAGTCATATCTGAGTTCTCAGAGCTGGTGGGCCGGGCACCAGTAGGTGGTCCGGCCACCGACGGTCGAACGAGCCAGGGGGGACCCGTCCTTCGGGCACCGGCCGCCCGGCACCCGGGCGGTGATCAGGTCGCCGGTGTGGGAACCGCCGCGCTTGAGGAGCATGGCGGTCGTGGATCGGACCTGGCGGTGCAGCCGCGCCAGCTCGTGGTCGTCGAGCGAGGCCGCCGGGCGCTGCGGTGAGAGTGCGGCCCGCCACAGCACCTCGTCGGCGATGAGGTTGCCCACCCCGGCCAGGTGGGACTGGTCGAGCATCCGTGCCTTGAGCGCGATGCCCCTGGTGCGACCGCCGAGTGCCGAGCGCAGCTGGCCTAGCGTGACCGATGCGGCGTCGGGACCGAGCGCAGTCTCGTCGGGGTCGACCGAGACCCGGGCCAGCCTCCTCGGGTCGTGGAGCTCGACCCGACCGCCGTCATCCAGACCGATCACGAATCGGATCCACCGGACCTCGAGCGTCGCCGACGAATAGAGGAGCCGATCGAGGGCGGGTCGGCCGTCGACGACCACGCGTCCTGTCATGCCGAAGTGCATGCCGAGCGTGGCGCGGTCGGTGTCGAGCAGGAGCAGCTTGCCGATCCGGCGGGGTACCGCAAAGGTGGCTCCACCGAGCACCGCGGTCAACTGCGTGGGGTCCCCGACGCTGGCGTGGGGGTCGAGCACCTCGACCGATGCGATCGTCCGTCCGATCAGTCGTTCGGCCAGGCGCCGTGAAAGCTCGACCTCGACCAGCTCGGGCACACCGAGACGGTACCGGGCCGGCCGGCTAGCTGGCCCGGACCGGTACCTGCTCTTCGACCGCCTCGACCTCGGCCATCGCGGTGATCCGCTTGCGACCGAAGATCCTGGTCGCCGACAACACCGCGGCGAGGACCATGAACCCCATGCACGAGTAGAAGGCCGCGTGCAGCCCGCTGTTGAACGGGGCCAGGAGATGGTGGGGGAGAGACGTGGTGCCGACGAAGATCTGGAAGGCCAGCTTCTTGGAGATCGAGCGCGCCGCGACGAGGATCGCCACCGCGAACGAGAACACCATCCCCACGTTGGAGAAGGTCCGGAGGAGACCCGACGCGGTACCGAATGCCTTGCCGGGGGCGACGGTCATGACCGCCGTCGTGTTGGCGGGGAAGAACCCGGCCGAGCCGAGGCCGCTCACGATGGAGGCGACCACGACCAACGCGTACGTCGTATGCACGCCAACCTGCGCGTAGAGGGCCAGGGCGACGATCTGCAGCGTCAGCCCCACGGTGGCCGGCCACACCGGCCCGATGCGGTCCGCGAGCCGGCCGCCGTAGGGGGCGAAGGCGCCACCGATGAGGTAACCCGGGACGAGCAGCAACGAGGCGTGCAGGGGGGTGAGGCCCCGGACTCCCTGCAGGTACATGATCACGAGGAAGAGGACAGCGAAGTTGGCGATCGCCTGGAAGAACGACGCGAGAAGCGCCGACGGCATCGTCGGGATCTTGAACATGGAGAGGTTCAGCATCGGTTGGTCGACGAAGCGTTCGATGAACGCGAACACGACGACGAACGCGATGCCCACGGCGAGCGCCGCCTGGACCTCCCCGCTGAACGAGACGGTGGCCAGCTTCACCATGGCCCACAGGATGCAGAAGAGGCCGATGCCGAGCGTGATCATGCCGGGCCAGTCGATCCGTTGGCGCTCCCGATGGCCTCGATCGTGCAGGAACGGGATCGCCAGACCGAGGGCAGCCAGTCCGGTCGGCACGTTGATCCAGAAGATCCAGCGCCACGAGACGTACGTGATGATGACCCCGCCGAGCAGGATGCCCAAGATGGCGCCGACGTTCCACCCCACCGCGTTGAACCCGTAGGCGCGGCCGCGTCGCTCCGGTGGGAAGTTGTCCGCCAGGACGGCCCCGCTGTTGGCGGTGATGAACGCCCCGCCCAATCCCTGGAGCACCCGGAACCCGATGATGGTCGCCCCGTTGCTGGCGACCGCGCACAGCGCCGAACCGACGATGAAGATGAGGAAGCCGGCCTCGTACATGCGCACTCGGCCGAACATGTCCCCCAGCCGGCCGACCTGGGTCGCGGTGACCGTGATCACGAGGAGGTAGCCAACGATCACCCAGATGATCCCCGAGAGCGCGATGTGAAGGGAGCGCTCCATCGAGGGCAGAGCCAGGACCACGATCGTCGTGTCGACGGCGGCCATCACAACGCCGATGACGACGATCAAGATCACCAGGCCGGGCTTGTTGGTGGCCGACCTCGCGTCGGGGCTCTCGAGGACTTCGACCATCCCTCTAGCTTGCCGTGTCCGCGGCGGCCCGGAGCAATCGGCCGGAGTGGGCGTCAGCCCTCAGCGGGCGATCAGGCTGGGCAGAGCCAGTCGGGATGTCCTGGCCGTGGCGTCTGCGCCCCGTTCGGGTCCGGTGGCCCGAACCGGTGCCGGAACGAGAACGCGGCCGGGGTGGGACCGTGGGCCCGCAAGAGGACCAGCGCGCTCTTCGGCCTCCGTTATCGAGGGACGATGACCCGCTGGCACCCACCACAAGCAGGTCGTGGGTTCGGCGACCGTCTGGAACCAGGTGCGACGTTGCAACAGGACTGATCGGTGGAGCTCGCCATAGACAAACGCCGCGAGATCCTCGACCGATGTCCAGACGCTCATGTTGATGAGGACTCCGTGACTGTCTCCCCGGTCCCACTCGAACGCGGTGATGGCGGTCGCGTTCCCCTCCTCGGTCTGCAACCGCCACACGAATCCGGGAGCTCGGTCGGCGGCGGCATTCACGGGGTCGAGCGCCGCGAAGAACCCCGCCAGCTGCGGCGAGTCTCGGGGCGCCAGCAGGCGACCGACGTTGACCTGGGCGATCTGGTACTCCACGAGGCGACTGTAACGTCGGGCCTTGGTGGGTTTCATTGCGCTGAGCCGGCCGGCGCCCCTGGTAGCCTGGCTGGGAGTGCTCCGATCGAGTGTTCGGTCGGAATTGGCGCACCCGCGAACGGCGGTTCTCTCGCACTCAGCCTCCGCGCCACAGAGACCACGGGTCCTTCCTAAAGGGCCCGGACGATGAGAAGCAAAGAAAGCTGCGCATGACCCTCGAAAGCCTCCTGCCCGAAGCGAGCAGTGGAGGTGCGGATCCCGAGACGGACCCGGACAACGACCGATACGAGACGGCCAGAACCTTCGACTCCTTGGGTGTGAGCGTCGCGTTGGCCAAGGCCCTGGCCGACCAGGGCATCACCACAGCGTTTCCCATCCAGGCCCTCACGGTCACCGACGGCCTGGCCGGTCGGGACGTGTGTGGCAAGGCGAAGACGGGATCCGGCAAGACGCTGGCCTTCGGTCTTCCACTCCTTCAGCGAACCGTCGAGGCGAAGGGGGACTCGGCCCCGTCGCAGGGCGGCCCGGCCCGGCCCCACGCCCTCGTCCTCCTGCCCACCCGCGAGCTGGCCCTCCAGGTCCACCAGGTCCTCGAGACACTGGCATCGGCGGTCGGGCTCCGCGTGGCCGCCGTCTACGGCGGTGCCGACATCGAGCGCCAGGTCGCCCAGCTGCGCAAGGGGGTCGACGTCATCATCGCCACCCCCGGGCGGCTCATCGACCTGGGTGACCGGGGCGAACTGACCGTCGCCGAGGTGGAAGTGCTCGTGCTCGACGAGGCCGACCGGATGGCCGACATGGGGTTCATGCCCCAGGTCGAGTGGGTGCTCCGCCGCCTCGAGCGGCCGCACCAGACGCTACTGTTCTCGGCGACCCTCGATGGCGCGGTGGACCGCTTGGTCAAGCGCTACATGAACGACCCGGTGTTCCACGAGGTCGCCTCCAACACCCAGACGGTCGCCGCCATGCACCACCGCTTCCTCCAGGTGCACCAGATGGACAAGGTCAAGGTCGCCGCCGCCATCTGCAAGGCGTACCCGAAGACGCTGTGTTTCGTCCGGACGAAGCGGGGAGCCGACCGCTTGGTTGAACAACTCGAGCGCGAAGGTGTCCGCAGTGCGGCCATCCATGGGGACCTTCGCCAGGCCAACCGGGAACGGGCGCTCAAGGATTTCACCACCGGCAAGCTGCCGGTCCTGGTCGCGACCGACGTGGCCGCTCGGGGCTTGCACATTGACGCCGTCGACATCGTGCTCCACTACGACCCGCCGGAGGACCAGAAGGCGTACCTGCACCGTTCGGGGCGCACGGCTCGGGCCGGCGAGACGGGCGTGGCGGTGACCCTGCTCTTGTGGAACCAGCTGGTCGAGGCCGAGGTCATCCAGCGCCGGCTCGGACTGCGCATCCCGATCGTCGAGATGTTCTCGAACGACCCGCGGCTCTCCGATCTCGCCGGGTGGGAACCAGCCCCGCACGAGAGCGTCCTCTGAGCCTTCCGCAGGGCGGCGCGATGGTGGGTTCCCGATGACGTTCCCCGTCGTTGGCCCCCCCAAGGTGTGGTCGTTCGACGACGAACCCTTCGCCCGGGTGCTGGTGATCTGTGCCCACCCCGACGACGTGGACTTCGGGTGCTCGGCCACCGTGGCCACGTTGGCGGACCGGGGTACCGAGGTGACGTACTGCATCGCCACCGACGGGGAGGCAGGAGGCTCCGACCGCTCGCTGCCGCGAGCCGAGATGGCCAAGATCCGCCGCCAGGAACAGGTGGCCGCCGCCGCCGAGGTGGGCGTGAGCGACGTCAGGTTCCTCGGCTACCCCGACGGGCGTCTCCTGGCGACGATGGAGTTGCGGCGTGACTTCACCCGGGCGATCCGCCAGTTCAAGCCGGATCTCGTGATCGCCCCGTCGCCCGACCGGCGTTGGGACGTCATCTACGCCAGCCACCCCGACCACCTGGCGGCCGGCGAGGCGGCCGTGGCGGCGGTCTACCCGGACAGCCGGAACCCCTTTGCGCATCCCGAGCTGCTTGATGAGGGATTCGAGCCACACACCGTCCCCGCGCTCTGGCTGATGGCCGCCCCGGGCTCCAACGTCGCGGTCGACATCACCGACACCCTGGACCGCAAGGTCGCCGCACTGGCCCGCCACGAGAGCCAGGGGGCGGCGGGCCCGGACACCGCGGTCCGGATGGGCGACTGGGCGCGCGGATCGGCGGCCAGCGCCGGGTTACCCGCCGGCCGGATGGCCGAGTTGTTCTGGGCGGTCGCCACCGGCTGAACCCTCCCGCGGTCGCATGTCAGGGGCGCATGCGCGACCACCGCTCCGACTAGCCGGCGAGCTGGCGGAGTACGTAACGGAGGATCCCCCCATGGCGGTAGTACTCGGCCTCCATCGGGGTGTCGATCCGGACCAGGGCCAAGAACTCGACGGTTGTGCCGTCCACCCGCACGGCCACGACCGGGACCTCCTTGGGCACCGATCCGTGATTCAGCTCGTCGAGGCCGGTGATGGAGAAGACCTCGTGGCCGGTGAGCCCGAGGCTGGCCGCGCTCTCGCCCGACGGATATTCGAGCGGCAGGACCCCCATGCCGATGAGGTTGGACCGGTGGATGCGCTCGATGCTTTCGACGATGACCGCGCGCACGCCCAGGAGCGCGGCACCCTTGGCCGCCCAGTCCCGGCTCGACCCAGTGCCGTACTCCTTGCCGGCCAGCACGACCAGTGGCACGCCGTCTCGCTGGTATTGCATCGACGCCTCATAGATGGTGGTCTGCTCGCCGTCGGGGAGGTGCAGCGTGAACCCTCCCTCGGTGCCCGGCGCAAGCTGATTGCGCAGCCGCACGTTGGCGAACGTGCCCCGGACCATCACCTCGTGGTTGCCGCGGCGGGTGCCATAGGAGTTGAAGTCGGCCCGCTCCACCCCGTGCTCGGTGAGGTAGCGACCGGCGGGGGTCGTTGCTCCAATGGACCCGGCCGGCGAGATGTGGTCGGTGGTCACGCTGTCGCCGAGCACGGCGAGCACACGCGCACCCTCGATGTCGGAAACCGGCGTCGGTTCGGGGCCTATGTCGTCGAGGAACGGCGGCCGAAGCACGTAGGTGGAGTCGGGGTCCCACGCGAACGTCTGGCCTGGCGCGACCGAGATCGCCCGCCACCGGTCGTCCCCGTCAAACACCGAGGCATAGCGGGTCCGGAACATCTCCGAGCCGAGTGAGGTCCGGATGGTCTCGGCGATCTCCTGTTCGCTCGGCCACAGCTCGGCTAGGTGCACCGGGGTGCCGTCGCTCGCTACCCCGATGGGGTCCTTGGAGAGGTCGAGATCCAACGTCCCCGCGAGTGCGTAGGCGACCACGAGCGGCGGTGAGGCGAGGTAGTTGAGCCGGACGTCGGGGTGGATCCGGCCTTCGAAGTTCCGGTTCCCCGACAGCACGGCGGCCACCGACAGGTCGGCCGACTGCACGGCCTCGGAGACGCCGGGCTTGAGCGGACCGGAGTTCCCGATACAGGTGGTGCAGCCGAAACCGACCAGGTAGAAACCGAGCGCATCGAGCGGCTCGACGAGCCCGGCCCGTTCCAGGTAGTCCATGACCACCCGCGATCCGGGGGCGAGCGAGGTCTTGACCCACGGCTTCGCCCGAAGTCCCCGCTCCACGGCCCGCTTGGCCAACAGGCCGGCCCCGATCATCACCTGGGGGTTGGAGGTGTTGGTGCAGCTGGTGATCGCCGCGATCACCACGTCGCCGTCGTCCACATCTTTCTTGTCGTTGGCGCCGGCGGTGGCGAGGGGCGCCGATCGCCGGTCGCGACCGAGTGTCGAGCGGAAGCTCTGGGCGGCCGCCGAGAGCGACACCCGGTCCTGGGGGCGGGCCGGGCCGGCCAGGCTGGGTACCACCGAGGCCAGGTCCAGCTCGACGTGCTCGGTGTAGACGGGCTCCTCCCCGTCGATCTCGTGCCAGAGGCCCTGGTGCTTCGCATAGGCCTCGACCAGGGCCAGGTGGTCCTCGTCGCGACCGGTGAAGCGGAGGTAGGAGATCGTGGTCTCGTCGATCGGGAAGATCGTGCAGGTGGCGCCGTACTCGGGCGACATGTTGCCGATGGTCGCCCGGTTCTCGACCGGCACCGACGCGATCCCGGGCCCGTAGCACTCGACGAACTTGCCGACGACCCCGTGGCTGCGCAGGAGCGCGGTGATGGTGAGGACGAGGTCGGTTGCGGTGGTGCCCTCGGGCATCTTTCCGAAGAGCCGCAGCCCGACGACCGGCGGGACGAGCATCGAGTACGGCTGGCCCAGCATGGCCGCCTCGGCCTCGATGCCGCCCACGCCCCACCCGAGCACTCCGAGCCCGTTGACCATGGTGGTGTGCGAGTCGGTGCCGACCAACGTGTCGCAGTAGGCCTGCCCGTCCTTCTCAAAGACGACCCGCGCCAGGTGCTCCAGGTTGACCTGGTGGCAGATGCCGGTTCCCGGCGGGACGACCCGGAAGTCCTCGAACCCGCTCTGCGCCCACCGAAGGAGCTGGTAGCGCTCCAGGTTGCGTTGGTATTCGATCTCGACGTTCGCGTCGAACGCCCCGGAATCACCGGACCGCTCGGCGATCACAGAATGGTCGGTCACCAGCTCGACCGGCACCAGCGGGTTGATCTGCCCGGGGTTCCCTCCGAGTTCGATGATCGCGTCGCGCATGGCCGCCAGGTCGACCACGCCCGGCACCCCGGTCAAGTCCTGCATGAGCACCCGCTCGGGGGAAAAGGCGATCTCCTGGGCGGTCTCGGCGGTGCCGCCGGCGCCACCGTGGGACGCCCACGACGCGATCCCGGCGATGTCCGATGCGCTGACCGCTAACCCGTCCTCGTGGCGCAGCAGGTTCTCCAAGAGGACCTTCAGCGCGTACGGCAACCGGGCGACGTCGTGATCACCCAGCCCTGCCGCGGCGAGCGAGAAAATCTCGAGGTCGCGGCCACCGACCCTGAGGCGGGACCGGGTGTCGAAGCTATTGGGGTGGGTGGGAGAGGTGGCCATGCCCTTATTCTGCCCGCTGCCGGCGTAACCCGGACCCTGCCCAACCGGCTCCCGGTCGCCCCTGGTCGGGGTGCGATGATGGGCCATGGACGACGTCCGCAGCGTGCTGGAACAGCGCCTCGCACGGGCGTTCGACGCCGTCCATCCGGGCGCCGACCCCGTGCTGCGGCCTTCCGATCGCTCCGACCTTCAGTCGAACGGGGCGCTGGCGCTGGCCAGGGTGCTCGACCGCCCCGCGACCGACATCGCCCGAATGGTCGTCGAGGAGCTCGACGTCGCCGACCTCTGCGAGGAGGTCGAGGTGAGCGGGAAGGGGTTCATCAACCTCACGTTCTCTTCCGATTTCCTCGCCGACCAGCTGGGGAGGCTGGCCGCCGACGAGCGCCTGGGGATCAGTCGGGCGCCCAACCCCGAGACGATCGTGGTGGACTACTCGGCTCCCAACGTGGCCAAGGAGATGCACGTCGGGCACCTCCGCACGACCGTCATCGGGGATGCCGTGGCCCGAATGCTGACCTTTCTCGGCCACGACGTGCGCCGGGAGAACCACATCGGCGACTGGGGCACGCCCTTTGGCATGCTCATCGAGCACCTGGTCGACCTGGGCGAGGAGGTGGGCGCCCACGAGCTCTCGACGGGCGACCTCACCGGCTTCTACCAGGAGGCCCGGGCATCCTTCGACGCCGATCCGGGGTTCGCCAACCGGAGCCGACACCGGGTCGTCCTCCTCCAGTCCGGCGACGAAGAGACGCTTCGACTGTGGCGGGTCCTGGTGGGCGAGAGCGTCCGCTACTTCGACGCCGTGTACGCCAAGCTCGGGGTCGAGCTGACCGACGACGACATCGTCGGCGAGAGCTTCTACAACGACATGCTGCCCGAGGTGGTCGACGAGCTCGACGCGAAGGGTTTGCTCGTCGTTGACGACGGCGCCAAGTGCGTGTTCCCCCCGGGGTTCGCCAACCGCGACGGGGATCCCCTCCCGCTCATCGTCCAGAAGTCCGACGGGGGCTACGGCTACGCGACGAGCGACCTCGCGGCGATCCGTCACCGGGTGCTAGACCTCGGCGCGAAACGGATGCTCTACGTCGTGGGCGCCCCCCAGGCGCAGCACTTCCAGATGTGCTTCGCCGTTGCGACGATGGCCGGGTGGCTCACCGAGGGCATCCAGGCGTTCCACGTCTCGTTCGGCAACGTGCTGGGGGCCGACCACCGCATGCTGGCCAGCCGCTCGGGCGGCGCGGTCAAGCTGGTCGACCTTCTCGACGAGGCCGTCGACCGGGCCAAGAGCGCGATCGAGAGCCGCCGGGAGGTCGACCCGCACCACGCCACGGGGACCGATGACGACCAGGTGGCGAAGATGGTCGGCATCGGCGCCGTCAAGTACGCGGACCTTTCGACCGACCGCGGCCGCGACTACGTCTTTGACTGGGATCGCATGCTCGCCTTCGAGGGGAACACGGGCCCCTACCTGCAGTACGCGCATGCGAGGATCCGGTCGATCTTCCGCCGCGGTGAGGTAGCGGTTCCCTCCCCCGCACCCCCCGTGCTTGCCGATCCCCATGAGCGTGCGCTCAGCATCGTGCTGTTGTGGTTCCCGGTCGCGATCGAAGAGACGCTGGCCACCTACAGTCCCCACAAGTTGTGCGGGTACCTGTTCGACGTGGCCCAGGCGTTCACCGCCTTCTACGAGAACTGTCGCGTGCTGGTCGACGACGATAGACAACGGACCAGCCGGCTCATCCTCTGCGACGTCTCGGCGCGGGTGCTGAGTCTCGGCCTGTCCCTGCTCGGGATCGAGGCGCCCGAGCGGATGTGAGGAGCGCGGCCCGCGATCGGCCAGGGCTCGCTCAGGGACCTGGCGGTCTCTGACGACGAGCCGCCGCGGCACCTGGTCGAGGGAGAAGCGCCTCGTTCCCAAGATGGCGATCATCGCGAGCGCGGCGAGGGCACCCATTGGGTTGAAGTGCCGGGCGCGCCGGACCGGCGCCGGCTAGGTGTGCGCGGCCACCTCGGTCTCCTTCAGGTAGCGCTCCAGAAAGAGCAGCATCAGGTCTGCCGTCCGGCGCCCAAATCGTGGGTCGGCGTCGAAGCCGTGGGGCTGTTCGGCATAGATGTGCAACTCCGTCGGCACTTGGTGGCTGGTCAAGGTGTCATACATGAGGAAGCTTGCCGAGACCGGGACGAGCGCATCGGCGGCGCCGTGGACGAGCATCGTCGCGGGGAACTCGGGACCGGCGAGGTTCACCGGGCTCGCTGCGTCGGCCAGCTCGGCCGTGGGGCTGTCCGAGAGCGCCTCGATGGGCACGGCGCCGTGCTGTCTCGCTCCATAGTGGAAGCGCGTCGGCGGATAGACGGCGATGACGGCGCGGACCGAGGTGCTGACACCGGGATTGCCGCCGTCGCCTTCGAACTCGGGAACGTTGGGGGTGCCGGCGGCGAACAGGACGATGTGGGCACCGGCAGAGTTCCCCTCGAGCGCGATGCGTTCCGGATCGACGCCCAGCTCCTCGGCGTTGGCGCGCATCCACCGGAGGGCGGCCTTTACGTCATGTACCTGGGCGGGCCACGGCGACTCGCCGACGAGCCGGTACTCGCTGACCACGCACACGTACCCCGCCCGGCCGAGGAGGATCCCGTAGCCCCGCAGCTGGCTCTTGTCGCCGCGCCGCCAACCGCCACCGTGGATCAGCAGTATTCCTGGGCGCGCCGTCTCCTCGCCGGGAGGGATGTACACGTCGCAGCGCAGGTCGCGCCCGTTGCCAGTGCCGAACACCACGTCCTGGCGGATCTCAACCCTGTTCTCGGGCATGGTCCCTCCCCGTTTGTCCTGATCGCTCGCTCGAACTGCAATGTAGTTGCGGCTCTCCGGCGCGCCCGCGGGCACCGATCGTCTGGGAGAGGTCGCTCAATCCCGAGCCCTCGGGCCGTCGGCCAGGTGCGCGTCCAGCCACGACACCAGATCGACCGTCACCTCGGCGCGGTTGATCTCGTTGAAGACCTCGTGACGCCCGCCTGGATAGGCGATCAGGGTGACGTCGCTCAGCCCGGCGGCGCGGTAGGCATCGGCCAGGCGGCGCCCGCCCGCCTCTCCGCCGACGACGTCCTCGGCCCCGTTGAGGATCAAGACCGGTAGGGCTTTGGGAATGGCGTCGTCTTGGCCTTCCTCCAGATAGGAGCGGCGGGGGTCGGCCGGACGGACGGTCAGGTTCTCGAATCCGCACCACGGGTCGGCCTGGTAGGCCGCCACCTCTGCCGCGTCACGGCTCAGCCATTCGTAGCGGCCCGCCCCGTCGCCGGCCGGGGCCCGTCGGGCGGTTCCGGGCTCATGTCTGGTCGTACCTGTGAGCACGAGCGCGTCGAACTGGTCGCCCCACTCTCGGACCATCCGTTGGGCAATGAATGACCCCCAGGAGTGGCCGAGCAGGCACAGCGGTGCACCAGGATCGTCGTGTCTGATCCGGCGGGTGACCTGGTGGACCGCCGCCACCACGCCCTCCATGCCTCTCGGTCCGAGGTCGCCGAGGCCGCCGCCGCGTATGGCCGTCTCACCGTGGCCGAGGTGGTCGTCGGCCCATACCGCGTAGCCGGCCGCGCAGAGCTCGACGGCCAGCCGTCGGTAACGACGACGGTGCTCCGCCCAGCCGTGCGCGATCTGGACCACCGCCTTGGGCCGCTCCGGCGCCCACCTGGTGCCGAACACCTCGACCCCGTCGTCGTCGGTCAGCGTCCACTCGGACTCGTCCATCCCGGCTGCTTAGCATGCCGACCCGTCGAACCCTCGAGCGGGATCCGGCTGAACGGGAGCTCTCGGCAGGTCTGTCACCGTAGGGCTGTACGTCCATGTCGACGATGTTGACGCCCACTACGAGCGTGCCGTTCGTGCCGGCGCGTGCGTGCAGGGTCCTCCCGTGGACTTGAAGTACGGCGTTCGCCACGACGGGTGCTCGATCTGGACGGCCACCAATGGTGGTTCGCCACACTGTTGTCCGGTTGATCCTGGGGCGAGACGAGGTCTTGTTCGCACGGGTCGGGAATGATCGGGACCGGCCCGCCTCGATGAACGCGACCACTGGGTGGTTCATCGAGCCTCGGAGGGACCTACACGGCCGTCAGACGCCGGCGGGGCGTGCGGGGTGGCGCCCCAGGTGGTCTGCAGTTCCATAGTTTCTGGGACAGCATGTCTCGGGATTTCTGGGACACCTGATGCTGAGGTGTCCGCATGGATCTCGCCCTCTACGCCGTCCAGGCGGTGCTCGTTGAAGGTCGCTCGATACGTGAGGTGGCGTCGGCGACGGGGCGTTCCAAGTCGTGGGTTCACCGCCACGTCGCCCTTTACCGGGCCGGTGGCGCTGAGGCGCTAATCCCTGAGCGACGAGGACCGAAGACCTCGCCCAACCAGACCCCCGTCGAGCTCGAGAACGTGATCGTGGCGTTGCGCAAGGAGCTCGACGAGCTGGGTCTCGATGCCGGGGCCCGCACCATCGCCTATCACCTGGGCCGCCAGGGACTCGAGGTGCCCGCCTTGTCGACGATCCACCGGGTCCTCGTGCGCCGCGGCTTCGTCGTCCCCCAACCCCAAAAGCGCCCCCGTTCGAGCTGGATCCGTTTCGAGTCCGACCTGCCCAACGAGTGCTGGCAGGCCGACATGACCCACTGGCACTTGAGCGAGGATCGTCGCGTCGAGATCATCAACTTCATCGACGACTATTCGAGGGCTGTCTTGGTCCCTGGCCGTCCCGGTGGCCACGGCCCCCGAGGTGGTGCGCCTTTTCTTGGCCACGGCCAGCACCTATGGCCTGCCGGCCAGCGTGCTCAGTGACAACGGGGCCATCTACACCGCCAACTACCGGGGAGCATCAACGGGACTCGAGATCGATCTGGCCGCCCTCGGGATCACCTTCAAACACGGCAAGCCCTACCATCCCCAGACCCAGGGAAAGGTCGAGCGCTACCACCTGACCTTGAAGAAGTGGCTGCGCAAGCGACCGTGCGTCGCGACCCTCGACGAACTCCAGGCCCAGATCGACCGCTTCGTCACCTACTACAACGAAGTGCGTCCGCATCAGGCCCGGGGGTGCCCGCCCATGCAGGCCTACCGGGCGCTCGACCGGGCCATGCCAGTCCTCGACGGCCAACCGATCTTGGCCAACACCAAGGTGCGCCACGACAAGGTCGACAAGACCGGCACGGTCACGCTCCGACACCGATCCAAGCTCCACCACGTCGGAATCGGAAGGGGCCACAAGGGCCGTCGGGTGCTCCTCTTGGTCTGCGACCTCGACATCTGGGTCATCGCCGAAGACGGGCAACTGCTCCGGCACCTCACCCTCGACCCGACCAAGGACTACCAGCCGATCCAGGAGCAATAGGCTTCGTGGGTTCGTCTGTCCGAGAAATTCCTGAGACATCACAATGGCGCCCCAGGCAGGACTCGAACCTGCGCACCCGGCTCCGGAGGCCGGTGCTCTATCCGCTGAGCTACTGGGGCTGAGCAGTTCACCGTATCGTGTCAAGACCGTGGAACAGGAACGATTCGGCGCGCTGCGGCCGAGGCTCCGCTCGAGCGACAGCTGCTTCCAGACACTGCCAATGTGGAACCGTCGGGTCAGCTCACCGTCGGCGGGGTCGGTGTCGTCGCACTGGCTGAGCAGTACGGCACGCCTCTGTTCGTCTACGACGAGATGCACATCCGATCGCGCTGTCGCGAGGCGGTCGCGCGCGTTCGACGACGGGGTCGCGTACGCGACCAAGGCATTCCTCTGCAAGGCGATGGCCCGCCTGGCCGACGAGGAGGGCCTCTGCCTCGACGTGTCGACCGGGGGTGAGCTCGAGGTGGCCCTGGCCGCCGGGGTGCCGGCGGCGCGCCTGGTGCTCCACGGGAACAACAAGTCCGATGCCGAGCTTGCGCGTGCGCTCTCGGTCGGGGTCGGCCGGATGGTGGTCGACTCGTTTGACGAGATCGCCCGGCTCGGTCGGCTCACCGAGGACGTCGGGCCAAAGGACCGGCGCCCGTGTGTCTTGGTCCGCGTGACCCCCGGCGTCGAGGCACACACCCACGAGTTCGTCCGGACCGGCCAGGAGGACACCAAGTTCGGGTTCTCGGTGGCCTCGGGCGCGGCGGCCGAGGCCGTCGCCGCACTCGAGCTCATGGGCGGGGTCGAGCTTGTCGGTGTCCACGCCCACATCGGGAGCCAGGTGTTCGAGGTGGACTCCTTCGAGCAGGCGGCCGAGGTGCTGGGCGGCTTCGCCGCGCCCCTCGGACTGCCCGAGTTGGTGGTCGGCGGCGGCCTCGGGGTCGCGTACGTGAACGGCGAGCACGCGCCCTCCATCACCGAGTGGGCTGACGCGACCCGCAAGGCGCTGGCCAAGGTCGGCCTGCCCGCCGGGACCCGGGTGACGGCCGAGCCGGGACGGTCCATCGTCGCGACGGCCGGGATGACGCTGTACCGCGTCGGAGTGATCAAGGAGCTTCCCGGGATCAGAACCTACGTCTCGGTCGACGGCGGGATGAGCGACAACCCTCGGCCGGTCCTCTACGGGAGCGGGTACGAGGCGTTCCTGCCCCGCGCCACCGAACGCCGCCCGCCCGAGGGCGGCCCGCGTCGTGGGCAAGCACTGCGAGACCGGCGACGTCGTGGTTGCCGAGGCGCACCTGCCGTCTGACCTCGCGGTCGGGGACATCCTGGCGACGCCCGTCACCGGTGCCTACGGGTACTCGATGGCGTCCAACTACAACAAGGTCCCGCGGCCCCCGGTCGTCTTCGTGGCCGACGGCGAGGCCCGGGTCGTCGTCCGGGGCGAGACCATCGAAGACCTCCTCCGTCTCGACCTCTGAACCACCGCGTCGCGCACGAAAGCCCAGCTCGCGAAGGACCGGGTTCAAGGTGGGCCAGGTTCGAGGCGGTAGCGTGATCGGGTGACCCCCGCCGGAAAGGACACCGCGCCGGTGCGTGTCGCGCTGCTCGGCTGCGGCACCGTCGGGATCGCGCTGGTCGAGATGGTGGCCGACCCGGCCGCCGCCGCCGAGATCGAGCTCAACTCCGGGGTCCGCCTCGAGATCGTCGGGATCGCGGTGCGCGACGCCCGTGCGTCGCGCACCACGCAGCAGTGGTTCCCGAGCCACCTGTTGACCGAGGACGCCAAGGGCTTGATCGAGCGCGACGACGTGGACATCGTCGTCGAACTGATCGGGGGGCTCGACCCGGCGCGCCAGCTGGTCGAGGCGGCACTCAATGCCGGCCGACCCGTGGTCACGGGGAACAAGGCGTTGCTGGCCCGGGTCGGCGGGGAGCTGGCCGATCTCGCGTCGGCTCGCGGCGTCGATCTTCTCTACGAGGCCGCCGTTGGCGAGCGCCATCCCGGTGATCCGGCCGTTGCGTGAGTCCCTGGCCGGAGAGCGGATCGTCCGGGTGATGGGCATCGTCAACGGGACGACCAATTTCATCCTCAGTCGCATGGCCCACGGCGGGGAGACCTACGACGAGGCGCTGGCCGAGGCGCAGCGACTCGGGTTGGCCGAGGCCGACCCGACGGCCGACGTCGAGGGGTACGACGCCGCCGCAAAGGCCGCCATCCTGGCCAGCCTGGCGTTCGGCGCCGACGTCACCGTCGACGACGTCCACCGCGAGGGCATCACCGCCGTCACGCATTCCGATGTCCGCTACGCGGCCCAGCTGGGGTACGTCATCAAGCCGCTGGCAGTGGCCGAACGGGTGGGCGACGGCTCGATCGATCTCGGTGCGGGTGCACCCGGCCGTCGTCCCCTCCGACCACCCTCTGGCTGCGGTGGGCGGTGCGTTCAACGCCGTGTTCATCGAGGGCGAGCGCGCCGGCGAGATGATGCTGTACGGACGGGGGGCGGGCGGGAACGCGGCGGCCAGCGCCGTGCTCGGCGACCTCATCGTGGCCGCCCGCCACCTCCGTCAGGGCGGTTTCGACGCCGCCCGCGTCGCGCCGGGTGGCGGTCGACATCGTCCAGGTCGACCAGCTGTCGTCCCCCTTCTACCTGAGCATGGACGTGTTCGATCGTCCCGGGGTACTGGCCGCGGTGGCCAAGGTCATGGGGGAGCACGGGGTTTCGATCCGGTGGATGGAGCAGAAGGGCCTGGGTGACGAGGCCCGGCTGATCTTCCTCACCCACCTGGCCAAGGAGGGTGCCGTGGCGGCCACCGTCGGCCGCCTTGGGCCGCCTGGACGTGGTCCACCACATCGGCGCGGTGCTTCGGGTCGTCGGATCCGAGGCCGCCGGCCCCAGTCCCGGGGCCTGAGTTGCTCGGTTGGCGGGGGGTCATCGAGGAGTACCGCGTCAGTACCTGCCGATCGCGCCGGGCGCGCCGGTGGTCACCTTGCTCGAGGGCGGCACGCCGCTCGTGCCGGCCCCGAGGCTCTCAGAGCGGGTCGGGGCGAGCGTGTACCTGAAGGTCGAGGGGGCCAACCCGACCGGCTCGTTCAAGGACCGGGGCATGACCGTGGCGATCTCGAGCGCGGTGGCCGGCGGGGCCAAGGCGGTCGTCTGCGCGTCGACCGGGAACACCTCGGCGTCGGCGGCCGCCTACGCGAGCCGGGCCGGGCTGAAGCTGCGTGGTCCTCATCCCCGAGGGCCACATCGCCCTCGGCAAGCTGGCCCAGGCGCTCATCCACGGCGCGAGGGTGCTGCAGGTCCGGGGCAACTTCGACCAGGCCCTGAACATCGTGCGCGAGCTGCCCGGACCGAGCGCCGGTCACCGTGGTCAACTCGGTCAATCCCTTCCGGATCGAGGGCCAGAAGACCGGCGCCTTCGAGATCGTCGACGTGCTCGGCGACGCGCCGGACATCCACTGCATCCCGGTCGGCAACGCCGGCAACATCACCGCGTACTGGCGCGGGCTACTGCGAGTACCGCCAGGCCGGGCGGGCCACCAAGCTCCCCCGGATGCTCGGGTTCCAGGCCGCCGGCGCCGCACCCATCGTGCTCGGCCATGTCGGTCGAGGAGCCCGAGACCGTGGCCACCGCCATCCGGATCGGCAACCCGGCCAGCTGGTACTCGGCCACCGCGGCGGCGACCGAGTCCGGGCGGGTCGATCACCTCGGTGACCGACGAGCAGATCCTGGCCGCCTACCGCTTCTTGGCCGAGGAGGAGTCGGTGTTCTGCGAGGCCGCGTCGGCGGCGTCGGTGGCCGGGCTGCTCGAGAGCGACGTCCCGGCGGGCTCGACCGTGGTGTGCGTGCTGACCGGGCACGGGCTGAAGGACCCGGACCTGGCCATCAGCCAGATCGACGTGCCGAGCGTCGTCGACGCGGACATCGACGCCGATCCTCGCCCAGCTGGACTGAAGCGAGACAGGTCAGTTCGTGCTCGCCGCCGCCTGCCGATCCGTGGCGACGCGTGGACGCATCAGGTAGTCCCACAGCGACGTCCTTGCCCATCGGCCGACCGAGCAGGAAGCCCTGACCGGTGTCGCAGCCCTCGGCCTGAAGGAGGCGCAGCTCCGGCTCGCGCTCGATGCCCTCGGCCACCGTCTCGAGCCCCATCGAGCGGCCGAGCTGCACCATGGTGTGCAGGAGCGCGCGGCCCTGGGCATCGTTGGACGACGAGACGAACGAGCGGTCGATCTTGAGCATGTCGACGGGGAACTGGCGGAGGTAGGCGAGCGAGGAGTAGCCGGTCCCGAAGTCGTCGATGGCGATCTTCACCCCGAGACCCTTGAGCTGGCGCAGTCGGAAGATGGCCTCTTCGGCGTCGTGCATGAGCACGCTCTCGGTGACCTCGATCGTGAGGTAGCGGGCCTCGAGCCCGCTCTCGTGCAGGCACGTCCGCCACCTCGTCGACGAACTCATCGGTGACCAGCTGGTGGGCCGACGCGTTGACGGCCACCCGGATCGGGAGCTGGCGACGGTGCCACTCCTTGGTGTCGCGGCACGCCTGGAGCAGCACCTGACGTCCGACGGCGACGATCATGCCGGTCTGCTCCAGGTGGGGGATGAAGCTCGCTCGGCTCGACGACGCCGCGGGTCGGGTGCTGCCACCGCAGCAGCGCCTCGACGCCGGTCACGGCCATGTCGCTCAGGCGGAAGATCGGTTGGTAGACGACGAAGAACTGGTTCGACTCGAGCGCCATGCGCAGGTCGAGCTCGAGGTCCAGCCGACCCCGCGCGGCGGTGTGCATCGCCGGCTCGAAGACCATGTAGCGGTTCTTGCCGGCCGACTTCGCCTCGTGCATCGCGATGTCGGCGTCGCGGATGAACTCCTCGGCGGTGTCCCTTTGGCCCCAGGCGATCCCGACCGTTGCCGACACCCGCAGGGGCACCCCGGGTTTCACCCCGGTGAACGGCTCGGCGAGCGAGCTGAGCAGCTTCTGGGCGATGGGGTCGGGGCCCTCGTGCAGCGACACCGCATCGGCCAGGACGACGAACTGGTCACCGCCGATGCGCCCGAGTGTGTCCGAGCGCCCGCACGGCCTCTTGCAGGCGACCGGCGATGGCATGCAGGAGGTGGTCGCCGGCAGTGTGGCCGAGCGAGTCGTTGACCGCGGTGAAGTTGTCGAGGTCGATGAAGAAGGCGGCCACCGGGACCCGGTCTCGCTTGGCCCTGGCCAGCATGCGGTCGGCCCGGTCGAAGATGAGGTCCCGGTTGGGGAGCCCGGTCAGTTGGTCGTGCAGGCTCCGGTGCCGGAGCTCGAGGGAGGTCTCCTCCGCCATGTCGAGCGCGCTGGCCCGGCTCCGGGCGAGCCTGGTCAAGAGGAGAAAGAGCAACACCGTGAGGATCAGCCCGATGTCGAGGAGGCCGAGCGCCTGGACCGTCGGCGACGCCGCCTCGGCGGGAAGGCCGATCACGGCCGTCCAACGTCCGGGGGTGTTCAGCCGAACCGTCCGGGTCATGTCGTGGGACTGCTTCTGCCCGGCCTGGTCGATGGTCGAGGTGACGCCGTTCGGATTGTCGTAGGAGAGGGTGATGTACAGCCCGCTGACTCCCTGGAGGACCGGTGCCGTGGCCTGGTCGGGGTCGATCAGCCCGGCCGCCCAGCCGAGCAGCGCCGCCTGGCGCTGCGCACTGGTGGTGGTGGCGGCCCCGGGCGCGTAGATGGGGATCGCGACCTCGACGAGACTCTTGACATCCGAGTTCGATTCGTCCCGGAACGAACCGGGGACCGACCGGACCAGGAGCGGCACGATCTCGCCGACCTCGGGGGAGCCCGAACCGGCCGCCGCCTGCAGCAGCGGGTTGAACGCACTCTGGCAATAGTCGAAACCGGGGTTGAGCAGGGCGGCCAGGGCGGAGCCGATGCTCTTGGCGTTGATGCGCGACCGATGACGCGATGCTCGACTCGGTGCGCGGCGATCAAGCGGGTCAGGCAGTAGTCGGGACGGTTGCCGGGCGGGCGTGAGGGAGAAGGCCTCGGTGAGCGGTTGGCCGAGCGGGGGGTCGGCGGTCACCTGGCGCTGGAAGGTCGCGAGCGAGCTGTGCCTGCACCCGCTCCACATACGGCAAGGCCGACGATGCCCGGGTACCGGCGTGTGCCGATGGAGGTGAACAGCTGCTCGAGAGCCGCGTTGGTGGTGGTCAGGTTGGTGGCCACCGTCGAGCGGATGACCTCGATCAGGTCCTCGTCGCGCTGGATGTACGCCGACAGCGTGGCCGCCACGGTGTTGGTGGTGGTTTGGAGCCGCTGTTTCTGCTGGTCAGCCGCGTAGCTCTGCCATCGCGCCGCCCCGATGACCGAGGCCGCGACCCCGATGACGAGGACGATCCAGGCGGCCATGGAGCCCCGGCGCCGGCGCCTCTTGCGCTTGTCACCGCCGATGGGGGGCAGCCCGCGCGTGTCGAGGCGCGACGCCCCGACGAGGGTGGGGTCCTGGGGGAGCCGTCGACGGAGCGATACCGAGAGTGGCGTGCGGCCGATGTTAGGAGTCGGACCGCCCAAATCCAGGGAATTCGATCCCTGGGGGGCCCGGCGGCGGACCCGCAGCTCGGCGTACCATCGCGCCCATGAGCGTGAACGACCGGGACCGGATGCTGGGAGCGACCGAGGGTGGCTCGGGCTTGGGGAGACGGGTCGTCTCTCGGCGAGATCTCCTCCGAGGGGCCGCCGCCGCCGGTGTCGGGACGGGGCTCGCCATGCTGGCGCCCGGGCGCGTTCGCCGGCGCGGCCTCGAGCTTCCCGCTCGGGGCTGCCGCCAAGTCCAAGTCCAAGCCGGTCCCGATCACGATGTGGCACTCGATGACCTCGGCCAACCTCTCGACGCTCACGAACTTGACCAATGCGTTCAACTCATCGCAGAGCGACGTCCACGTCAGCCTGGTCGCCCAGACCAGCTACCAGGACACGCAGACCGCGTACACGACGGCACTCTCGGGCGGAACCTCGGAGTTGCCGGACGTCGTGCAGTGGGAGAGCGAGCTGATCCAGCTCCTGATCGACAGCCAGAGCGTCGTGCCGGCCGCCTCGGCCATCGCAGCCGACCACTTCTCGTTCAGTGACTTCGTCCCCTCGATGGTCGACTACTTCAAGGTCGACGGGACGCAGTGGGCGATGCCCTTCAACATCTCGAGCCAGGTCCTCTACTTCGACCAGAACGCCCTCTCGAAGGCCGGTCTTGACCCATCCAACCCCCCGGCGAACCTGGCCCAACTCCGCCAAGCGGCGCAGAAGATCGTTTCGTCGGGCACCGCGAAGTACGGGATGAGTCTGAAGATCGACTACACGAACTTCGAGCTGTGGATGGCCCTTGGCGGCCAGACGGTCCTGAACCACGAGAACGGGCGGAAGCGGTCGGGCCACTGCGGTCACGTTCGACGACGCGCTCGGCAAGTCGATCTTCAAATGGTGGGGCGGCATGCTGACCGACAATCTGGCTCAATCGACCTCGTTCACGGCGTTCGACAACCTCCTCGCCATCGGGTCTGGCATTGCACCGATCACGATCGACACCTCGGCCTCGCTCGGCACGATCATCCGGTGCTGAGCGGCGGGCAGTACCCCAACGTGAAGCTGGGCGTCGCGCCGCTCCCGGTGCCGACTGCGAAGCGGGCCAAGAGTGCGGGAGCCTTCGTCGGCGGCGCAGGCCTCTACATGGTGAAGAAGCCCACCCCGGCCACGATCGACGCCTCCTGGCAGTTCATCAAGTTCCTGGTCACGCCCCAGTCCCAGGCCACCTGGGCGTCGGGGACCGGGTATGTGCCGATCCGCAAGTCCGCGGTCAACCTGGCCCCCCTCGTCGGGACGTGGGCGGCGCAACCCGAGTTCAAGGTGGCCTACGACCAGTTGCTGGCCAGTCCCGCCCAACCCGGCCACCGCCGGCTCGGTCACCGGCGCGGCGCCCCAGGTCGGCCCGGTGGCGCTCAACGACGCGCTGTCGTCGCTCTCGTCTGGGACATCGCCGAGCCAGGCCATCGCCACCGCGGCGTCGGCGGCCAACGCGGCGCTCGCCTCCTACAACGAACGCGTCTGAGGCGGATCCAAGAGCAGCGAGCGAAGCGTCACGTCGGTGACCCCACGCTTCATTCGAAGGGTCCGCGAGGCTGGCGCTCGGCTACCTGTTGATTCTGCCGGCCCTCGGCTGCGTTCGGGGTGTTCGTCTTCTACCCCCTGGTGAAGACCGCCTACCTGGGTTTCTTCCTGGCCCCGCCGACGCCAAACCTGCCCTCGCACTACGTCGGCTTCCAGCAGTACTCCCAGGTGCTCGGTTCCTCGGAGTTCGCCGGCGACCTCGGCCGCACCGTCCTTCTTCGTCCTGTTGACGGTGCCGGTGGGGATCATCGTCGGCCTGGCGTTGGCCAACCTGGCCCAGAAGAAGGTGCGGGGGATCCGCGCCTTCCGCACCATCTTCTCGTCGACGGTCGCGACGTCGACTGCGGTGGCGTCGGTGGTCTTCTTCACCCTGCTCAATCCCCAGGTGGGCTTGCTCAGCTACCTGTTCGGGAAGGAGGGCGGCAACGGGATCCTGCCAGGACCCCCACTGGGCCCTGCCCGCGATCGCCATGGTCACGATCTGGCAGAACATCGGCTTCACCTTCATCTTGATGAGCGCGGCGCTCCAGTCACTGCCCGAGGACGTGCTGGAGGCGTCCAAGGTCGACGGGGCCTCCAGCGTCGGTGCGCTTCCGCCAGATCACGCTGCCCTTGTTGTCCCCGATCATCTTCTTTGCCGCGATCATCGGGGTCATCTCGGGGTTCCAGGCGTTCGGCCAGATCGACATCCTGACCCAGGGCGGGCCGAACCACGCGACGCTGGTCTTGATCTACGACCTCTACCAGCAGGCGTTCCAGTTCAACAACCCCGGGTACGCGGCGGTGCTGTCGGTGGCGCTCTTCTTCATCCTGCTCCTGCTGACGTTCGTGCAGTTCTGGTTCTTCCAGCGTCGGGTGAGCTATGGCAGCTAACTCAGCTGACGCAGCCGACGCGGCCAACACGGCCAGGCGCGCCCGACGCGGTCGGTTGGTGATGCGCTACGCCGTCTTGATCCTGGCGGCGGCGATCGTCCTGTTCCCGATCTACATCACGCTGGTCGACGCGCTGCTCTCGCCGCAGCAGGTCGTGACGAGGCCGCCGACGCTGTTCCCGCTCGACCCCGCACTGGGGCACGTTCGCCACTGCGTTCAAGGAGGGGGATCTGGGCGTCTACCTCCGCAACAGCGCGATCGTGACGCTCGCGATCACGGTGGCCGAACTGTTGACCTCGATGCTGGCCGCCTACGCCTTCGTGTTCATGCGGTTCCCGGGACGAAAGATCCTGTTCTTCGCGTCCCTGGCCACGCTCATGGTGCCGTTCGAGGCGACGATCATCCCGAACTACCAGACGATTCTCAAGATCGGCCTGGTCAACACCTATCCCGGCGCTCGTGCTGCCCTTCATGGCCAGCGGGATCGGCATCTTCTTGTTCAGGCAGGCGTTCTTGAACTTCCCCCACGAGATCCAAGACGCGGCGCGCCTGGACGGATGCGGGCACGTCAAGTTCCTGTTCCGGATGGTTGCACCGATCAACCGCCCGGTGCTGGCCGCGTTCAGTCTGTTCGCCTTCCTCAGCGTCGTGGAACCAGTACCTGTGGCCCCTTGTCGTGACACAGACCAACAGCGTCCGGACGGTGCAGATCGGCCTGCGCCAGCTCAGCCTCACGAACTTCAATCAGCTCGACGTGGTGTTCGCGGGCACGATCCTGGCCACGTTGCCCATCGCGCTGCTGCTGTTCGTCTTCCAGCGCCAGCTGGTGGCCGGCCTGACCGCCGGCGCGGTGAAGGGCTGAGGCGAGGCAGGCTCCCGTCACCTCCACCGACGGCGCGGAGAGGCACATCTCGGTGCGAGAAGAAGGACGCGAGACGAACGCCGACTCCGATCAGAGGTCAGTGGGAACCGTCATAGGATCACGACCTTCGGGTTGGTCCCTGCACTGGAGGCGTTGATGAGCAAGGTGGTCGCGTCGCCTGCTGCCGCGGTGGCCGATATTCGCGACGGGGCCAGTGTCGCCGTCGGTGGCTTCGGTCTTTGTGGGATCCCGAGCGAGCTCATTGCGGCCGTCGCGTCGAGCGACGTCGCCGATCTCCGGGTCGTGTCCAACAACTGTGGAGTGGACGAGTGGGGGTTGGGGATCCTGTTAGCGAACAAGCGGATCTCTCGGGCCATCAGCTCGTATGTGGGCGAGAACAAGGAGTTCGCACGGCAGTTTCTGTCGGGGGAGCTGGAGGTGGAACTGATCCCACAAGGAACCCTGGCCGAACGGATGCGGGCCGGAGGCTGCGGCATTCCCGCGTTCTACACCCCGGCCGGTGTGGGCACCCTGGTCGCCGAGGGCGGGCTTCCGTGGCGCTACGGTCCCGACGGCTCGGTGGCCGTGGCGTCGCCGCCCAAAGAAGTCAGGGAATTCGGTGGTCGCTTCTACGTGCTCGAAGAGGCGATCACCACCGACTTCTCCTTGGTTCGGGCGGCGGTGGGTGACACGGAGGGCAATTTGGTGTTCCACGAATCGGCGCGGAACTTCAACCCGCTTTGCGCCATGGCCGGCTCGATCGCCATCGCCGAGGTGGAGCGGTTGGTCGAACCGGGGGAGATCGATCCCGACTCGGTGCAGCTGCCGGGCATCTTCATCCAGCGAGTGGTGGAGGTCGGCGAGGGCTCCCAAAAGCACATAGAGAGGCGGACGTTCCGATCGACCGCCGCCGGGCAGGCACGGTGACGTTGACCCGTGAGCAGCTGGCGGCGCGCGTGGCTGGCGAGCTGCGCGACGGCGAGTACGTGAACCTGGGCATCGGGCTGCCAACCCTGATCCCCAACTACGTCGGCGACGGTGTCCACCTCGTCTTGCAAAGCGAGAACGGGATCCTCGGGGTGGGCCCCTACCCGCTGGAAGGACAGGAGGACCCGGATCTGATCAACGCCGGCAAGGAGACGGTGACGGTCCTTCCGGGGGCCTCGTTCTTTGACTCAAGTCTGTCGTTCGGCATGATCAGGGGAGGTCACATCGACGCCGCCGTACTGGGCGGCATGCAGGTGTCGGCCGCCGGTGACCTGGCCAACTGGATGATCCCCGGCAAGATGGTGAAGGGGATGGGCGGTGCCATGGACCTGGTCCACGGGGCCGGGCGGGTCATCGTGATGATGGAGCACCTGGCCAGGGACGGATCCTTCAAGATCGTGAACGAGTGCTCGCTCCCGCTCACCGGTCGCCAGGTGGTCGACCGGATCATCACCGATCTGGCCGTGATCGACGTGACCCCCGAGGGGCTGGTCCTGCGGGAGGTGGTCGTCGGGGCGACGGTCGACGACGTCGCCGAGGCCACCGAGCCCAAGCTCCTGGTGCCGAGCGAGCCCACGGTGATGGAGGTCGACTGATCACCGGTGACCCCACCCGGGGCGGTTTGGGCCTGGTCACAGACCCGGCGGGGACCAGGGTCGGATCGTCGGACCCGCAAAGAAGTGGGAACAAGGGTCCACGCCCCGGTGTTGGAACTGGTGTCGACCCTCGGGATGGTTGCCGGTAGTCCCGGGGGACGACTACCATTCAGCCCATACCACCCGCGCCTCGGAGCGCTCGTCCGGACCGTGTACGCGGTTTCGGCACGGTTCCGGTGCCAGTGGCGATGGGGGTCCGTCCCCATTTCGTGGGGCCCACTCCCACCCCCTGTTTCCCCGCAGCGGTACAAACGCAGACCCTTGCGGAATCAAAAAGATGAGGAGGCCGATGACTGCCGAACAGCAGCTCGAACGGTCCGTGCTCGAATCCAAGGAGCGAGAAGAGCTCCACGCCATCGCTCAGGCGATGGATATCAAGACCACTACTCGGTCGAAGAAAGCCGATCTGATCGATCAGATCCTCTCGGCCACCGGTGTCTCTAACGGCCCCGTCACCAACGGTGACCACGCCGAGACCAATGGCTCCGGCGAGGCCAACGGCGCCCCGGCGGGCGCGAAGATCGACCGGAACCCCCGCCCGACGGTGCGGTCCAACGGCGCCAGCGGCGCGGCCTCGATGGAAGAGATCGAGGCGGAGCTCGACGCGACGGTCGTCTCCAACGGATCGACGCCATCGGTCGACACCGCCGGGCCCGATGACGACGGCGAACAGCCGAGGTCCGAGGTCGCCGCCCGGACGGGATCCCAGCAGCGCACCGGGGCCCGACCCGGGAACTCCCACAGCAACCAGCCGGGGAACCAGCAGGGGGTCGAGCCGGGGAACCGTCGCAACAGCCGCCGCCGTCGCGGACGCGAACGGGGCCCCACCGGCGGCGGGGAACGCGAGTTCCAGGGTGGTTCGGGCCAGGACGGTCCGTACCACGGCGAGCTGGTCGAGGTCCGGGGCCTGCTCGACCTGCGTGACGAGGGTTACGGCTTCGTGCGCTGCGACGGCTACCTGCCCTCGTCCAAGGACGTCTACGTCTCGATCAGCCAGGCGAGGCGCTTCGCGCTCCGCAAGGGTGACTACGTCGAGGGGGCCTGCCGGCCGGCGTCGAACAACGAGCGGTACCCGGCTCTGCTCCGGATCGACACGGTGTCGGGGCTCGATCCCGACGAGGCCCGCAACCGACCGCGCTTCGAGGACCTGACGCCGCTGTTCCCCGACGAGAAGCTGAACCTCGAGCAGCCGGGAGACAAGGACAACCTCACGGCCCGGATCGTCGACCTGCTCTCACCGATCGGCAAGGGCCAGCGCGGCCTGATCGTCTCGCCGCCCAAGGCCGGCAAGACGACCGTCATGAAGCAGATCGCCCACTCGATCGAGGCGAACAACCCCGAGGTCCACCTCATGGTGCTCCTGGTTGACGAGCGCCCCGAAGAGGTGACCGACATGCGCCGGTCCGTGAAGGGCGCCGAGGTGATCGCCTCGACCTTCGACCGTCCGGCCGACGAGCACACGACCGTCGCCGAGCTGGCCATCGACCGGGCCAAGCGCCTGGTCGAGCTGGGCCAAGACGTGGTGATCATCCTCGACGGCATCACCCGGTTGGCCCGTGCCTACAACCTGGCCCAGCCGGCCACCGGCCGGATCATGTCCGGTGGTGTCGACTCGGGGGCGTTGTACCCGCCCAAGAAGTTCTTCGGCGCCGCCCGGAACATCGAGGAGGGCGGGTCGTTGACCATCCTGGCCACCGCGCTCGTCGAGACCGGCTCCAAGATGGACGAGGTCATCTTCGAGGAGTTCAAGGGCACCGGGAACATGGAGCTCCGCTTGGACCGACGGCTCTCGGAGCGCCGCCTCTACCCGTCCATCGACGTGAACGCCAGCCAAACCCGACACGAGGAGCTCCTCTTCGAGCGAGGCGAGCTCCAGCAGGTGTGGAAGCTGCGCCGGGTGCTGAACGCCCTGGCCGCCGACGGCAACGCGGCCCCCGGGCTCGAGCTGCTCATGGACAAGATCCGCACCACCAAGAGCAACACGGAGTTCCTGGCCGAGATCGCCAAGGGCCCGACGCCCAACGGCTGAGGGAATAGATTCGGGGCCGTTCGCCTTGGAGTGACCGCAGGCACCGCCCTGATGCGGGCGCCCCAAGACACCGAGACAGCGCAGATTGAGCGCACCGACAGTGCGCAAGACGAGAAGAGACGGAGGGACCATGAAGGCCGACATTCACCCCGGCTACGGAGAGGCGACTGTCCGCTGCTCGTGCGGGAACACGTTCGTGACCCGTTCGACCAAGTCCGACCTCCACGTCGAGCTGTGCAGCGAGTGCCATCCGTTCTTCACCGGCAAGCAGAAGCTGGTGGACTCCGGTGGCCGCGTCGAGCGCTTCCAGCGCCGCTACGGCCAACGCAAGACGACCAAGGCCAAGAGCTAACGCCCGTCGAGTTGAGCCGCCCCGGCCACCCGGGGTCCTAACCTGAGTCGGTGCCCGAGCCCATCGATGCTCGCATGGCCCGACTCGAGTCCGAGTACGAGGCCGTTCTCACGGAGCTGGCGGATCCCGCCACCTCCAGCGACCCGACGCGCCTGCGCGACCTGTCGCGCCGACGCAAGGACCTCGAGGAGGTCGTGTCGGTGTGGCGCGAGCTGCGAACGCTCTCGAGAGGACGTCGCGACGGCGCGGGAGATGAGCGAGGAATCGATCGGCGACGAGCGCGAGCTCGCGCCGGGCCGAGCTCGAGAAGTCCGAGTCGTCGGTGACCGAACTCGAGGATCGCCTGCGCGGTCTGCTGCTTGCCGACGGACCCCAACGACGGGCGCAACGTGATCGTCGAGATCCGGGGGGCCGAGGGAGGCGAGGAGGCCAACCTGTTCGCCCGCGATCTGTTCACCATGTACACGCGCTTCGCCGACAACCACCACTGGAAGCGTCGAGGTCCTCTCCGAGAGCGCCACCGGGCGTGACGGGTTGAACGAGGTGGTGTTCTTGGTGAAGGGGAAGGACGCCTGGCGCTACCTGGAGCACGAGGCCGGCCCCCACCGGGTCCAACGGGTTCCGGTCACCGAGTCCAAGGGCCGGGTCCACACCTCGGCGGCCACCGTGACGGTGCTGCCCGAGGCCGACGAGGTCGACGTGGTCATCGACCCCGGCGATCTCAAGATCGACGTCTACCGGTCGACCGGACCGGGAGGCCAGTCGGTGAACACCACCGACTCGGCGGTCCGGATCACCCACCTTCCGACCGGCATCGTCGTGGCCATGCAGGACGAGAAGAGCCAGATCCAGAACCGGGCCAAGGCGATGACGGTCTTGCGGGCCCGTCTGCTTGAAGGCCGAGCAGGATCGCCAGGCCGCCGAGCTCGCCGCCGCCCGGAAGAGCCAGGTCGGGGGCGGGGGGCGGTCCGAGAAGATACGGACCTACAACTACAAGGAGAACCGCGTCACCGACCACCGGATCGGTCTCACGGTGCACAAGCTCGATCAGGTGCTCTCGGGCGACCTCGACGAGTTCGCCGAGGCGTTGGTGGCCGACAAGCGGGCTCGACAGCTCGACGATGACGACGCCACCCCCGGTGATCGTGCCTGAGCCGGTGGCCGACGCCGACCGCCACGACCTGGAGCGCACCCTCACCGTGGCCCTGGGGTCGCCGCGCGAGGCTCGGTGGCTCATCGAGGATGCCACCGGCGAAGGCGCACCCCGGGGGACGGTCTCGAAAGACCAGGCGGAACGGGCGAAGCGGATGGCCGAACGCCGCGTCTCGGGGGAGCCGCTGCAGTACGTGCTCGGCCATTGGCCGTTCCGCCAGCTGGACCTCCTGGTCGACTCGCGAGCGCTGATCCCGAGGCCCGAGACCGAGTGGCTCACCGACGTCGCGCTGGTCGAGTTGGATCGAGTGCTCGCCTCCGGCGGAGCCCCCAAGGTGGTCGATCTCGGGACCGGCACCGGGGCCATCGCGCTCTCGATCGCGACCGAGCGGGCCGCCCACGGCATCGAGGTGATCGCCACCGACCGTGACCCCGCGGCGCTCGAGCTGGCCCGGATCAACCGAGACCGGGTGGCGCTCCGACACGGCACGGCGCGCCGCGTCGAGCTCCGCGTCGGCTCGTGGTGGGGGGCCCTCGATCCGGCCGATCGGGGACGGATCTCCCTGGCCGTGTCGAACCCCCCGTACGTGGCCGCCATCGAGTGGGAGCTCCTCGACCCGGTCGTGCGCGATCACGAGCCCTACACGGCGCTCGTGGCGGGCCCCGGGAGCGATGCCACGCCGGGGTTCGCCGAGATCGAGGCGATTCTCGCCGGGGCGGGTGAGTGGCTGGCCAGACCGGGCGCCGCGGTGATCGAGATCGCCCCGGCCCAGGCCGAGGCCGCGCTCGCGGCGGCCGAGCGATTCGGTTCCACCGAGTCCCGGGTGCTGCCCGACCTGGCCGGGAGACCGAGGGCGCTCGTCGCACGCTTCGGGTGAGCGTCCCAGCACGCCCAGCGCTCCTCGCCGCCGACGACCTGGCCCCGATCGTCGACGCGTTGGTCCACGGGTCGGTGGTCGGTCTGCCCACCGACACCGTCTACGGATTGGCGGCCCGCCTGGATCGCCGCTCGGTCGAGGGGATCTTCTCCGCCAAGGGCCGCCCGCCCTCCCTCGCCCTGCCGGTCCTCATCGGGGGGCGCGACCAGGTGGCCCTCGTGGCCGCGTCCTTCCCGGGCCCGGCGCTGGCCATCTCGGAGCGTTTCTGGCCGGGACCGCTCACCTTGGTGGTCCGGGCCAAGCGGGCCGTCGGCGCGTTGGTGGGCGGTGACAGAAGGACAGTCGGAATCCGCTGGCCGGACCATCCGCTCATCGAGCAGCTGTGCCTCGCGGTGGGGCCCCTGGCGGTGACGAGCGCCAATCGCCACGGCCGGCCGCCGTGCACCTCTGCGTTGGCGGTGGTCGAGGCGTTCGACGCCGACGAGGTGGTGGCGGTGGTCGACGGCGGAGCGTGTGACGGCACCCCCTCGAGCGTCGTCGACTGTTCGGGTCAGCGGCCGACGTGCCTGCGCGAGGGCGCCGTCGCCTGGTCCGAGATCGAGGCGTTGCTCGGTTCGGGCTAGGAGCCTGTTGAACAAAGGCTGGTCCGGGCGTAGTTTCGGACCTGCAAGTCCGGGCTATGTCCGAACCGAAGCGCCGGCATGAAAATGGGTTGAAGCCGGCCACCCTGGATGGGCTGTGCCCGAGGTGAGGTCCCATTTTTGACGACCCGGGCTTGCGCGTCTGGTCTCAGATGGGGAGTTGCCAGCCTCCGTCGTTGACCAGGCCGAGGTTGACCAGCCGGCGCAGATTGATGGCGGCGGCCCGATGGGACAGGCCAAGCTGATTGCGCTGCACCCCTCGGAACCTGACCCGGCGGTTGCCGTTGGAGACAAGCCAGGCAATTGACCGCTCGACCATGGGCCGCCAGCGTCGGTAGTCCTCGAGGCCGTCTGCTTCTCGCCACTGCCGTCGAGCCGCCACTAACTCGTCGTCGTGAGCTGTGATGTCCAAGTGCCGGCCATCGCGGGCGGTAGTACAGCGCTCTCGCAGCGAACAGCTGGCGCAGTTCGTTCGGAAGTTCGCGCCATGGCGCCTGATGGCGACGGTGACTTTGGCCGGGCAGGTGACTGTGCGTGCGGCATGGTCTATGACGAAGTCGTCGCGACCGAAGCCACCAGGGATCGCCGATCGTGAGGGGAAGGGCTTGATGACCTGGTGGTGACCGTGGGCGCGTAGGTGGGCCCTTGTCTCTCCTGACCCATAGGCCGAGTCGGCCAGGATGTCCAGGCCCTCAGGCTCTGCAGCCAGCAGATCGACCGCGGTCTTGGCGTCCGAGACGTTGGCCGGGGTGAGGATCGCCGAGGTGACAAGTCCGGTCTCGGGCTCCACCGCCACGTGCGCCTTGTAGCCGTCTCGATAGGTGGAGACGGACTTGTGCATGTGGCGGGTGTCTGGGTCGACGGTCGAGATGACCCGGTCAGGAGCCACCCGCTGGGCAATCCTCCAGGTCCCCTCGTCGTCTTGTTCGACGTCTTGGCCAGCGATGAGTGCCAGCAGCCCGAGTGCGCCGGAGGCTTCGTCGTCGATCGAATGCGCGTCGAGGGCGCTGAGCAGGTGCAGAGCGTCGGTGACCAACGAGTCCACCAACTCGGCCGTGGCCACGGGGTCGTCCCAGGCGATGAGGGGCTTGCCCGAGGCGTCGTAGTCGTGAGCGCCGAGGGGGACCTCGAGGGCTCCGGGAACCACCCGGCGGACCCGGCGGATGGCCGAGATCAGCTGGGTCACGGTGTCTTGGGTGGCCACGGCATCGTCGAGGAGTGTCGAGTCGAGGGCCCGACGGGTCTTGCCCTTGAGGACTCCGGTGGCATCGATCACCGCTCGCACGGCGTCGAAGATGCGCTCGGGCGCTTCGGAGCGGCGAAGCCTGGTCCGCCAATAGGTGAGCACGGAGAAGTCGAAGCCCTCGTCGGTCAGAGCGAGGCCACAGGCCACCTTCCAGCTGATGCGGTCTCGCAGTGCCCGGGCGGCGTCACGATCAGAGAGCCCCTCGAGGGCCTGGAGGACCATGACCGACGCCACCACGTCGGCGGGCACCGAAGGTCTACCGCGGCGCGACGGGAATAGGTCCTCGAACATCTCGTCGGGGAAGAGCTCTTGGCGATGGTCGGCCAAGAACGCCTCGACACTTCCGTCGGGAATGAGCTGGCGGCACAGCGCCGCCGCGTCGAGGAACTCACGGTTGGGATCGCTGTGTCCTTGCACCTGCCAATTCTCGACGATTGGCACCCAAATCGCGAGCACCAAACCGCCTATTTGTTCAACAGGCTCCTAGCCGGCCAGCTCGAAGGTGCCGTCCGGTTCGAGGGTGCCCGACCATCCCGGCTGCTCGGCCTCCGTCAGCGCGTCGAGCTGACCCCGGTCGGTCACATTGGCCCACGCGCGGCCGGTGGGGCCGGTGCGGCACGCCACGATCCCCCGGTCGGGCGATCCGTCTCGACCGTAGGTGACCGTGAAGGTCTCCACCTCGGCCGGGCCGGTTGCGTCCGGATCGGCGGTCCGCTTCTCCAAGGCGTCGACCGATGCCCGCACGTTCTGCGAACGGAAGCCGGCCTCGGGGGGCTCGGTCGAGTACAGCCCGATGGCATGCTTGGTCGCGAACCAGCCGAGCCCGGTCGACATCCCGACACTGCCCGGCTGGTTGCGCAACGCTTCGACCACCGAGGCGATCCCGTGGCTCGAATAGTTGTTACCCGGCCCACCGCCGAAGGTCAGCCCGCCGGTCAGGGTCAGCCGACGCGTGTCGCCGTCGATGTCGATGCCGAGCTCGCGTGCGGCGATCTGCACGACGCACGGGAAGCAGGAGTACAGGTCGGCCACGGCGACATCGTCGATTCCGATGCCGGCCAACCCGAGCGCGGCCTCACCGGCGAGCCGGATCGCCGGTGAACGTGACAGCTCGGCACGCTCGGACAAGAACCAGTGGTCGTTCGCCTCGACCGAGGAGACGGGGAAGATCCATCTCTCTTTCGGAACGCCGGCCGCCTCGGCCGTCTCGGTGCTGCAGCAGATGTAGGCGGCGCCCTGGTCGACCTGGATGTTGGCGGTGCAGAGCTTCGGGTAGGGGAACGCGACCATGCGGTTGGTCGGACTCGGTTGGGTCACCTCGACGGCACTGACCGGTGAGCGGAACCACGCGTAGGGGTTGGCCGCCGCCACCTCGGAGAAACGCGACCACAACGACCCGATACGCGCCCGGTGCTCCGACAGGGTCCAGCCGGCCTCCATGCGGATCGCGTTTTCGATCAGTGGGTACACCTGCACCGGCAGCTGGACACCCCGCGCCGACTCGAGCTCGGTGGCCGGAGGGCGCTCGATCCCGAATGGTTGGGCCGGCGGGGTCTCGGGGTCCTGGGAGGTCCAGGTCACCCACTCACCGGACCGATGGGCCTTGGCCCGGGTGTACCCGCACTCGGCGCCGACCACGATCACGGCGTCGAGCCGACCGCTCGCGATCTGCGAGGCGCTGTCGGCCAGGTACGCCTGCGGTGTGGTGCCGCCGATTGGAGCTGCACAGGCTTTCGTGCGCAGCGATGCCCAGCTCCGCCGACACGAGTGCGCCGGGGTCGGGCACGAGCCACTGGAAGGAGCGGACGGTCCGGATGCTGCCGACAGCGGACAGGAGCCGAGACGAGTGGCCCCCGGCGTCGGCCAGGGCGGCCCGGATGGCCCGCACCATCAGTCCGAGGGGCTCGTGTCGTTCGTGCGCCTCGTTGCTCTCCCCGGGCCGATCGGTGATCTGGCCCACCCCGACCAGGACGGGCGTTCTCGGATCGAGCACCATGGCGTATCGAACTGGTATCGAGCGCCACGGGACCGGCCCGGGTGCTGGGTACACTCGGCCCATGGGTTTGCCGTCGGCCGAAGTTCCCAGGCACGTCCGCCCGGCCCCGGGTGCCGCCGGTGAGCGCCGCAGGGTCGCCCTTCGGCGCGTGGCTCGACGCCGACCCCGAGGTGGCCCGGCTGATCGGCGAGGAGTACGACCGCCAGACGTCGGAACGATCCAGCTCATCGCGTCGGAGAACTTCACCTCGCCGGCCGTGCTGGCGGCGACCGGCTCGGTGCTCACCAACAAGTACTCCGAGGGCTACCCCGGGCGCTCGTTACTACGGCGGGAACCGGGTCATCGACGAGGTCGAGGACCTGGCCCGGGAGCGGGCCAAGTCCCTGTTCGGCGCCGACGCACGCCAACGTCCAGCCCCACTCGGGGGCGAACGCCAACCTGGCCGCCTACCAGGCGCTGCTCGAGCCGGGCGACACCGTCCTCGCCATGCGGCTCGACCACGGCGGTCACCTGACGCACGGCTCCCCGGCCTCGATCACCTCCAAGATCTGGCGCTTCGTCTCCTACGGGGTGACCCCGGCCAGCGACGACCCCGAGGCGCCCGGCGAGGTCATCGACTTCGACCAGGTGCCGGGACCGGGCCAAGTCCGAGCAGCCCAAGCTCATCGTGGCCGGTTCGACCGCCTACTCGCGGACGATCGACGCCGAGCCGTTCCGCCAGATCGCCGACGAGGTCGGCGCCCTGTTGATGTTCGACGCCGCCCACCCGGCCGGTCTGATCGCCGGCGGCGCCCATCCCAGCCCGGTCGGGATCGCCGACGTGGTGACCTTCACCACCCACAAGACGCTGCGGGGCCCGCGGGGCGGGGCCATCGTCTGCACGAGCGAGCTCGCGAAGAAGATCGACAGCGCCATCTTCCCGGGGCTCCAGGGCGGTCCGCTCGAGCACGTCATCGCGGCCAAGGCGGTCGCGTTCGACGAGGCCGCCCGGCCCGAGTTCCGGACCTATGCCGCCGCGGTGGTCGCCAACGCCAAGGCGTTCGCGACCGCGCTCGCCGACCGAGGGGTTCCGGCTGGTCTCGGGCGGGACCGACAACCACCTGGTCCTGGTCGACCTGCGTCCGTTCGACCCCGAGCTCACCGGCAAGGTGGCCCAGGAGGTCCTCGACCGCACCGGGATCACCTGCAACCGCAACACCATCCCCGACGACCCGCGCTCGCCGTTCGTCACCTCGGGGCTCCGCCTCGGCACCGCCGCCGAGACGACCGCCGGGATGGGCGAGGGCGAGATGGCCACGATCGCCGACGCTGATCGGCCGGACCCTCCGGCACCGGGACGACGCCGGCGAGCTCGCGGCGGTGCGCGACGAGGTCGCCGCACTCTGCGCCGCCTTCCCGCCGTACCCGGGTCTCGCCCGGTCGACCTGAGCGACCGCGGTCGCCGAGCAGCTCGGAGATGCCGCCGCTCGCCTGGTACGGGATCATCCTCGGGATCGCCGCCGCGGTGACGGCGGCCACCACCATCCCCGCCCGCCGCCTCTCGGTCCGGGTCGGTTACGTCGCGCTCCCCGACGAGCGCAAGGTGCACGACAAGGCCACCCCCTATGGGGGTGGTGCCGCCATGTTCCTCGGGTTCCTGGTGGCGATGATCGTCGCCGCGCTCGTGTCACCCGCTCCACGTCGTCTTCGCCAACTCCTCCGAGCCGCTGGGCGTCGTGCTGGCCGGTGCGGCCATCTTCTCGGTCGGGCTCATCGACGACGTCCGCGACATGTCGGCCCCGGCCAAGATGGCCGGCCAGGTGCTGGCGGCCAGCATCTTGTACTTCCTCGGCGTGACCATGTACGAGATCAAGGTCCCCTTGGCCGGGCTCATCGCGCTGACGCCCGGGGTGACGCCGCTCATCACCGCCGTGTGGGTGATCGCCCTCACCAACGCCATCAACCTGATCGACGGCCTCGACGGGCTGGCCGCCGGCGTCGTCGCCATCGGTGGCGGCGCCCTGGCCGTCTACGGCCTCCGCCTCATGCAGCTCGGCGTCCTTCCACTCGACAACATCGGGCCGCTCATCGCGGTGATCGCGTGCGGCGTGTGCCTCGGGTTCTTGCCCTTCAACTTCCATCCGGCCCGCGTGTTCATGGGGGACGCCGGCGCGCTCTTTCTCGGGTTGCTGTTGTCCGCTTCGACCATGGTGATCGGTGGCCGGTTCCCGGTGGAGCCTCCCGGTCACACCGTCCCGGTGTTGAGCGGGGTGACCTACTTCTTCTTCGCCCCCCTGATCATCCCGCTGTTCATCCTCGGGCGTGCCGATCCTCGACATGGCGTTCGCGTTCTTCCGTCGCACGGCGCGGCGGAACCGGGTTCCACACGCCGGACAAGGAGCACATCCACCATCGGCTCCTTCGGCTCGGACACGGGCACCGACGAAGCGTGCTGATCCTGTGGGCGTGGACAGCGGTGTTGTCCGGGTTCGTGCTGTTCCCCTTGTTCATCCCGAGCGTGAACGCCATCATCCCGTTCGGCGCGGCCGCGCTGGGCGTCGGCCTGTACACCCTGTTCCATCCGGGTCTTCGGCGCCGGGACAGCGACGACCGGTCCGTGGCCCCCCCGGCAGCGGGCACCGGGGGCCCGAGGCGAGCGACCGCCGGGTTGGGGCGCGCCTTTCCTCGGCCGCCCGGCCCCTCAACGGGCGCAGCGGCTCCGACGGCCCGGTGCTGACCGGTCCAACCCCTCGACCAGCGGGTTTGCCCCTGGTTGGTGCCCGGGGAGCGGTCCCGAGAGGGCCCCGACCGACCCCGGACGGTTTTGCCGACGGACGCGACGAGATGAGATGATGGGGCCTGGTGACCGTGTCGCCCGGGGCGCGCCGGGAGTGCGGTGACGAAGTTGCATCACCTGGGTAACGTCTGGATTCCGGTTGCACAACCTCCCACACACATCGTCTGACGCGGCTGGGGAGCCGGGCGCGTGGACGATCAATCGGACGACAAGCGGGCCACGCCCGACCTGGGTTCGGCGCGCTCGCCGACGATGGGCGACCTGTTCTGGGTGGGCACCGCCTGTGCCATCAGCGTGGTGGCGGGCCTGGGGCTCGGGTACCTGGCCGACCAATGGCTGAACACCACCCCGTGGCTGACCTTCGCCGGACTGGCCTTCGGGATCGTCTCGGCGGTGCTGCTCACCGTGCGCCAGCTCCGTCGGTTCGTGTAGTCCGAGCAACGGGCCGACCGGGGAGCTGAGGGGCCGCCGTGCTGTTCTCCCAGGTGTCGTTGCCCGACATCGCCAAGATCTCCAAGCGGGCCGTCTTCGGTTCGCTCGCCCTCGGCGTGGTCGGCCTGGTGGTCTGCGTGGTGCTCGGCGCGGCCCTGGTCGGGCTCGGCTTGTGCATCGGCATCGCCCTCGGCATCGGCAACTTCCGCATGGTCCAGGGATCGGTGGCCAAGGTGGGCGGCCGACCCGGCCCCAAGCGCCGTCCGCTGGCCTTGAACACCGTCAGCCGTCTCGGCATCATCACGGTCGCCGCCATCGGGTTGCTCTTCGTGAGCTTCGACCTCGGGTTCGGGGTGATGGCCGGACTGGCCATCTTCCAGTTCCTCCTCCTCTTCAGCGTGGTGCGCGCGATCGTGAAGAGCGGGATCGGCGCCGGGGCGCTCGGTGGGGGATCGCTCTTCGGCGGGTTGGGCGGGATGCTGTCGGTTGATCCTCTGGACGACGTCGACGACGGCGCCGGGACCCCGGCCGACCATCCGGTTCTCGAGGCCCACGACGATCCACCGGGGAGTGCCTGATGCCCCTGGGTCTGTTGGGGTTCGCCACCGATATCACCGTCGGCGACCACATCGTGCGCAAGGTGCTCGGTCTCTCCGTCGACCTCGACACCATCTGGGCCACCGGGGCCGCCATGGTCGTGGTGCTGCTGCTCGGGCTGGCGCTGCGTCGCCAGGTCGCGCGGCCCGAGCCCGGCCGGCTGCAGGTCGCCTTCGAGATGGGGGTGGAGGCGGTCACCAAGCAGGTCGAGGGCTCGATCGGACCGGCCGGCCAGGCGATCATCCCGCTCGCGGTGGCGCTGTTCGTGTTCATCTTCGTGTGCAACTGCTTCGAATCGATCGGCCTCGGCAGCCACTTCGAATGGATTTCGGCACCGACCGGCGACATCAACCTGCCGCTTGCGATGGCGGTCTTCGTGATCCTGCTGGTGCACGTCGCCTCGATCCGGGCCCGAGGGATCGTCGGCTACGTCAGGCACTACGCCCTGCAGCCCTTCCCGCTCGTCCTGTTGCCATTCAATCTGTTCATCAACATCGTCGAGGAGCTGGCCAAGCCGATCACCCTGGCCCTCCGGCTCTTCGGCAACCTGTTGTCCGGGACCCTCATGCTCACGTTGATCGCGGCCCTGGGGGCCTGGAAGCTGTCCGGCGCACCGATCGGCGACGTGGTGATCCTGATCGTGAACCCGGTCTGGAAGCTGTTCGACCTGGCCATCGGCGCGATCCAGGCGTTCATCTTCGCCCTGCTCACCATCTTGTACTTCGACGTCGCCATGAGCGGCGCGCGTGAGGATCGGCTGAACCGCCGGGGCCTTCTGCGGCTGCGGCCTCGGGCCGAGCCCCTCGTCACTCACACAACCTCGTAATCCACACAAAGGAGATCCAGCAAATGGCACACGACACGACCGCACAGGCGATCCAGCTGGCTGGCGCCATGGTGGGTGGCGGCCTGGCCTTGGGTGGAGGCGCGGTCGGCGCCGCCATCGGTGACGGCCTGGCCGGCAGTCAGACCATCGCCGGGGTGGCCCGCCAACCGGAGGCCCAGGGACGCCTGTTCACGATCATGTTCCTGACCGTCGGCCTGGTCGAGGCGATGTACTTCATCAACCTGGCCTTCACCGCGCTGTTCATCTTCTCCCTCTACAAGAAGTAAGTGGGGCGAACGAGAACCGATGACCAGATCGCACGGGTCGCGCCCGCGGGCTGGATCCGACGCAAGGACCTCTGAACGAAGATGATGGCGACCAGTAACTTCCTCGTTCCCAACGGCACGTTCATCGTCGAGCTCTTGGCCTTCTTGATCGTGCTGGGTGTCATCGCCCGCTGGGTGCTGCCCTGGGTCAATGACCAGCTGAAGGCGCGCCAGGAGCAGATCCGATCCGCTCTCTCGGCGGCCGACGAGGCCAGAGCGGACGCCTCGGCCGCCGACGAGGAGCGCCGCCACGCCCTCGAAGAGGCGCGCCGGCGCGCCCGCGAGATTCTCGAGCAGGCCAACCGGGCCGCCGAGAAGACGCGTAGCGATGCGGCCGCCCAGGGCCAAGAGGAGCACGACCGGATCCTCGCCGGCGCGGCCGCCGAGGTGAGCCAGGCCCGCCAACGCGCCCTGGAGGAGGCCACCGCTCAGTTGGGCCAGCTGGTCATGGACGTCGTCGAGCGGGTCATCGGGCGCGAGGTGGACGCAGGCGTGCACCGGGACCTGGTGGACCAGGCGATCGCGGCGGTGCACGCCGAGGACGCGTCGCCGACCGAGGCCGACCACGTGAACCCCGCCATCGAGGGCTACGCGGTCGGCCATCTTCCAATCGGCGGGTGGAGAAGTCGAGGCGTTGGCCGACGAGATGTCGGCGATCGAGCGCCTGGTGGCACGGAACACCCAGCTCCACTCGGCGCTCACCGACACCTCGGTGGCCGCCTCGTCGCGGCGCGCCATCGTCGCAGAGCTGCTCGAAGGCCGGGTCGGCGACGCGGCTCGGCGCCTGGCCGCCTACACGGTCGCGGCGATCAGGGCCCCCGACGTGCTCGGGGCGTTGGACTGGGTGAGCCACCGCGCCCAGGCCTACGCAGAGGGCCAGGCCCTCGACCTGCCCCTGCTCGGTCACCGGGCCGCCCGTGACCGGGTCGGCGGGTACGCGACCGCCCTGTTCGAGGAGACCGAGACCGACGACCTCGAAGAGATCGAGGACGAGCTGTTCCGGTTCGCGCGGATCGTCGAGTCCAACCCGCAACTGCGGGCCGACATGAGCGACCGGGACATCCCGGTCGCTCAGCGCCAGGCGGTGGTCGACGAGCTCCTGACCGGCAAGGTCGACACGACGACGTTGCACCTGGTCCACTTCGTGATCGCGGGCGGCCGACCCCGGGACTTCGTCGGTGCGCTCGACTGGCTGGTCGAGCAGACCGCGACCGCACGGGGGTGGCGGGTCGCCCGGGTCCGCTCCGCCGAGCCGATCGACGACGTGCAGCGAGATGCACTCGCCCGGGCCCTCTCGCACCTGACCGGCAGCTCGGTCGAGCTCCAGGTGACCCTCGACCCCGGGTTGCTCGGGGGCGCGGTGGTCCACATCGGGGACCTCCAGGTGGACGCAAGCGCGCGCGGCCGGCTCGACCGGCTGCGTGAGGAACTACTGCCGGTCGGTGCCGGGCGCGGTGCCGAGGGCCAGGATCGAGCAAGAGGAGACCAATGACCGAGTTGACGATCGACGCCGCCGACATCACCGCGGCGCTTCGGCGCCATGTCGAGGAGTACTCACCGACGGTCGGGGCCGAGCAGATCGGTCGCATCGTCGAGGTGGGCGACGGGATCGCCCGGGTGTCGGGGCTTCCCGATGCCGCGGTCAACGAGCTGTTGGAGTTCGAGGACGGCACGTTCGGGCTCGCCCTCAACCTCGACGAGGACACCATCGGCGCCGTCGTGCTTGGCGAGGTCGACCACCTCGACGAGGAGCAGATCGTGAAGGCGACCGGCGAGATCCTGTCGGTCCCGGTCGGCGACGCCATGCTGGGCCGGGTCGTGAACGCCCTGGGCGTGCCCATCGACGGGAAGGGGAGCATCGAGCACACCGAGCTCCGCCGGATGGAGGTGCAGGCTCCGGGCATCGTCGACCGCCAGCCGGTCAGCGAGCCGCTGCAGACCGGCATCAAGGCGATCGACGCCATGACCCCGATCGGCCGCGGCCAGCGCGAGCTCATCATCGGCGACCGCAAGACGGGCAAGACCACCGTCGCGGTCGACACGATCATCAACCAGCGCGGCCACGGCGTGAAGTGCATCTACGTCGCGATCGGCCAGAAGAACTCCTCGGTCGCCCAGACGGTGAAGACCTTCGAGGACCACCACGCCCTGGAGTACACCGTCGTGGTCATCGCGTCGGCCGGCGACCCGGCGCCGTTCAAGTACCTGGCCCCCTACGCGGGTTGCGCGATGGGCCAGCACTGGATGGAGAACGGCGACGCGGCGCTGATCGTCTACGACGACCTGTCCAAACAGGCCGAGGCGTACCGCCAGGTCTCGCTCTTGCTGCGGCGCCCCCCGGGCCGCGAGGCCTACCCCGGCGACGTGTTCTACCTGCACAGCCGCCTGCTCGAGCGGGCGGCCAAGCTCTCCGAGGCGCGCGGGGGTGGTTCGCTGACCGCCCTGCCGATCATCGAGACCAAGGCCGGCGACATCTCGGCCTACATCCCGACGAACGTGATCTCGATCACCGACGGCCAGGTGTTCTTGGAGTCGGACCTCTTCTACGCGGGCGTCCGGCCGGCCATCAACGTGGGCAACTCGGTGTCCCGGGTCGGTGGTGCGGCCCAGGTGAAGGCCATGAAGTCCGTGTCGGGGACCTTGAAGATCGACCTGGCCCAGTTCCGGGACCTCGAGTCGTTCGCCACCTTCGGCTCGGAGTTGGACAAGGCCTCCCAGGCCCAGCTCGACCGTGGTTACCGGCTGACCGAGCTGTTGAAGCAGTCCCAGAACGCGCCGGTGCCGGTGGAAGAACAGGTGCTGGTCGTCTACGCCGGGACCAATGGCTGGGTCGACGGCGTGCCGGTGGCCGAGGTCCGCCGGTTCGAGTCCGAGGTGCGGGACTTCTTCCGCACCAACGCGCCCGACCTGATGGCCACCATCCGCGACACCGGCGAACTACCGGACACCTCGGCGATCGACGCCAAGCTCCGCGAGTTCCTGGAGGTCTTCGACACCGGAGCGGGCCGATGACCGAGCCGAGCCGTTCGGGCGCCGGTCGGGAAGGCTGAGCCGTGCCCGGTGGCATCGAGCGGACGCTGCGCCGACGGATCAAGAGCGTCCAGGCGACCAAGAAGATCACCCGCGCCTTCGAGCTGATCGCGGCCTCCCAGATCGTGCGGGCCCAGGGCCGCATCGCGGCCAACCGGCCGTTCCGGGCCGGGATGGCCCACATCGTGCTCGAGGCCGCCGAGGGCGACCCCGGGGCCGAGCGGCTCATCGGCGTCCCCGAGGACCCGACGTTGGTGGCCGTCATCGCGATCGTCGGGGACCGAGGGTTGAGCGGGCCCTACAACTCGTCGGTGCTCCGGGCCACCGAGGCGCTGGTGGCCGAGCACCGAAGCCGTGACGCCGAGGTGCGCCTGGTCACCGTCGGGAAAAAGGCGGCCGCCTATTTCCGCTTCCGTGGACGCGAGGTCTCCCGATCGTTCACCGGCATGTCGGACCGGCCGAGCTTCGCCGACGCCCGCGGGGTCGCGGCCGAGCTGTGGCACCAGTTCGACGCCGACGACGTGGAGCTGGTCCAGCTGGTCTCGACCCGCTATCACTCGGCCGGCAGCCAATCGGTCGAGACGCGCCAGCTCCTCCCGCTCCCGCACCCCACCGCCGGCCGGTCCGGCGCGGGGCAGGACCGGCCGGGACTGCCGGAGCCGGCCGAGACCCGCGGGGGCTACACCGAGTTCGAGCCGGACGGCCAGACGCTGCTGGCCCACCTCATGCCCCGCGCGCTCGAATCGGAGATCTACTCGGCGCTGCTCGAGGCCTCGGCCTCCGAGCACGCGGCCCGCCAGCGGGCCATGGCCGCGGCCACCGAGAACGCCGACGACCTCGTCCTGATGCTGACCCGGACCATGAACCGGGCTCGTCAGGACGCCATCACCAACGAGATCATGGAGATCGTGGGAGGGGCCGAGGCCCTTCGCACGGCGAAGGGAGCCTGAAGTGACCACCACCGTGCAGAGCCCGACCGGCGAGCAGAAGCGCTCGCTCGAAGATGGCCGGGTCGTCGCCATCGCCGGACCGGTGGTCGACGTGGAGTTCCCGCTCCACGCGCTGCCCGAGATCAACCACGCCGTCGAGATGCGAGGTCGAGCTGGAGGGCAAGACCCAGACCGTCGTCGCCGAGGTGGCCCAGCAGATCGGGGAGGGCCGGGTGCGCTGCGTGTGCATGCGGGCCACCGACGGGCTGGTGCGCGGCACCCCGGTGCACAACACCGGTCAGGGAATGAAGGTGCCGGTCGGCGACGCCGTGCTCGGTCATGTGTTCAATGTGCTCGGCCAACCCCTCGACACCGACGACATCGGCGAGCCCGACGACTACTGGGAGATCCACCGCAGCGCCCCCGACTTCGACCAGCTCGAGCCGCGGGCATGATGTTCGAGACCGGGATCAAGGTCATCGACCTGCTGGAGCCCTATGTCCAGGGCGGCAAGATCGGCCTGTTCGGCGGGGCCGGCGTGGGCAAGACGGTGCTCATCCAAGAGATGATCAACCGTGTGGCCACCCAGCACGGCGGGGTGTCGGTCTTCGCCGGGGTGGGGGAGCGGACCCGCGAGGGGACCGACCTGTGGCTCGAGATGCAGGAGTCCGGGGTCATCGAGAAGACCGCCCTCGTCTACGGCCAGATGGACGAGCCGCCCGGCGTCCGGCTGCGGGTCGGGTTGGCCGCCCTCACCATGGCCGAGTACTTCCGCGACGTGAAGAACCAGGACGTCTTGTTGTTCATCGACAACGTGTTCCGGTTCGTCCAGGCCGGCTCGGAGGTCTCCACCCTGCTCGGCCGGATGCCATCGGCGGTCGGCTACCAGCCGACCCTGGCCGACGAGATGGGCGAGCTCCAGGAGCGGATCACCTCCACCCGTGGCAAGTCGATCACCTCCATGCAGGCGGTCTTCGTCCCGGCAGACGACTACACCGACCCGGCGCCGTTCACCACCTTCACCCACCTCGACGCCACGACCGAGCTGTCTCGCCAGATCGCCGCACTCGGGATCTACCCGGCCGTTGACCCGCTCGCCTCGACGTCGAACATCTTGGCCCCCGAGATCGTGGGCGACCGCCACTATGGGGTGGCTCGGAGCGTCCAAGCGGTGCTGCAGCGGTTCCGGGAGCTCCAGGACATCATCGCCATCCTCGGGCTCGACGAGCTCTCCGAGGAGGACCGGGTCACGGTCACCCGGGCCCGGAAGATCCAGCGTTTCTTGTCCCAGCCGATGTTCGTGGCCGAGGTCTTCACCGGGGTCAAGGGGCTCTTCGTCCCGGTCTCCGAGACCGTCGAGGCGTTCGAGGCCCTGGTCAAAGGTGATCTCGACCAGGTGCCCGAGCAGGCGTTCTTGAACGTCGGGGGGGTGGACTCGGTGCTGGAGAAGGCCAAGACCATCGAGGGCGGCGAGGGCTGATGGCCGACGGGTTCGCCCTCGAGGTCGTGACCCCGGACCGCCCCTTGATCGAGGAGACCGCCGAGGCCCTCGTCCTTCGGACGACCGAGGGTGACATGACCGTGCTCGACGGCCACACCTCGCTGGTCGCGGCGGTGACGCCGGGAATCGTGCGCATCGATGTGGTCGACGCCGAGCCGGTCCGCCTGGCCGTGCACGGCGGGTTCCTCCAGGTCGACACCGGCCCCGAGGAGCGGAGCGAGGGCCCCTCGGGACTGGCCACCAGGGTCACGCTGCTCGCCGGGGTCGCCGAGCTGGCCAGCGAGATCGACGTCGAGCGGGCCCACCGGGCCAAGGAGGCCGCCGAGGTGCGCCTCGGCGAGGCCCGGCCCGAGCGGGTCGAGGAGGACAATCGGGCCGAGACCGTGGAGGAGACCGAGGCCGCGGCGGCGCTGGCGCGGGCCGAGCTGCGCCTGGAGGCGGCCGGCGAGTCGCCGAGCTGACGGGCCGCCTAGGTGAACGGGATCGAGCTGAACTCGGCCAGCTTGGCCAGCGGATGCGTCGCGTCGATCTTTCGGATCGTTCCCGAGCGCGACCGCATGACGAGGGACTCGGTCGTCGCCCCGCCGTTCTCGAGGTAGCGGACCCCGCGCAACAGGTCACCGTCGGTGATCCCGGTGGCGGCGAAGAAACAATTGTCACCCCGCACGAGGTCGTCGGTGAAGAGCACCTTGTCGAGGTCGTAGCCGGCCGCGATCGCCGTGTCGCGTTCGTCGTCGTTGCGGGGCCACAACCGGCCCTGGATCTCGCCACCCATGCACTTCATGGCCGCCGCCGCCAGCACCCCTTCGGGCGTCCCCCCGATCCCGAGCAGCACGTCGGCCCCGGTCGTGTCCGAGCGCCCGGTGGCGATGGCTCCCGCCACGTCCCCGTCGGTGATGAGCCGGATCCGCGCGCCGGTCTCGCGGACCTCGGCGATGAGCTCGGCATGGCGGGGCCGGTCCAAGATGACCGCGGTGAGATCACGGATCGGACGGCCGAGCGCGGCGGCCAGCGACCTGAGGTTCTCGACCGGCCGGCCGGGTGATGTCGATGGAGCCCGCCCCGCGGGGCCCGACCGCGATCTTCTCCATGTAGAAGCACGGCCCGGGGTCGAACATCGTCCCGCGCTCGGAGACCGCGATCACCGCCAGCGCGCCGTCGCGTCCCAAGGAGGCCAGCCTCGTGCCGTCGATCGGGTCGACTGCGATGTCGGTCTTGGTGTTCGACCCGTCGCCGATGCGCTCACCGTTGTAGAGCATCGGCGCGCGGTCCTTCTCGCCCTCCCCGATGACCACGATTCCGTCCATGGCCACCGTGGACAGCACGATCCGCATGGCGTTCACCGCCGCGCCGTCGGCCCCCTCCTTGTCGCCCGCGACCCATCCACCGGCTCGCCGCCATGGCCGCGGCCTCGGTCACTCGGACCAGCTCAAGGGCCAGGTTGCGGTCGGGCGCCTGGGGCTGTCTCACCACGGGCTCGACCATAGCGGGCGATAATGGGGCCGTGGACCGGCTCGTCATACGTCCGAACGGTCCCCTCGCCGGCACCGTGCAGGGCCGGGGGCGCCAAGAACTCGGCACTGAAGTTGATGGCCGCCTGCCTGCTGGCCGAGGGACGTCACGAGCTGCGCAACGTGCCCCACATCGTCGACGTGCAGATCATGGCGGACATGTCGGGCGCGCTCGGCGTCAGCGTGGCGCGCCAGGGGGAGGTCCTCGTCGTCGACGTCCCGCCGACCGATCGCCTGTCGCCCGAGGCGCCCTATGAGCTCGTCGACAAGATGCGGGCGTCGATCGTGGTGCTCGGTCCGCTGCTGGCACGCTGTGGCAACGCGCGGCTGTCGATGCCCGGGGGCGACGACTTCGGTTCTCGACCGATCAACTTCCACGTCAACGGGCTCGCCGACATGGGGACGCGTTTCGTCACGCGTCACGGTTTCATCGAGGGCACGGTCGACTCCGCCGCGGCGGGCCCTCGTCTCGTCGGCACCCGGATCGTTCTCGACTACCCGAGCCACACGACGACCGACAACCTGATGATGGCGGCCACGTTGGCCAAGGGGACCACGATCATCGAGAACGCCGCCCGTGAGCCCGAGGTATGCGACCTGGCGCAGTACCTCAACGCCATGGGTGCGTCGGTTCGTGGGGCCGGGACCTCGCAGCGTCGAGATCACCGGCGCCGAGGTGCTGGAGGCCGGGAGTCACACCGTGATTGCCGACCGGGTCGTCGCGGGCACCTTCATGGCGGCGATCGGCGTCGCGGGCGGCGAGGTGGTGGTCGAAGACGGCCGCTACGACCACATGGAGATGTTCATTAGCAAGCTCCGCTCGATGGGCGTCGAGGTCGACCAGCGGCCCGAGGGGCTGTGGGCCGCCTCGGGGGGCCGGCTGCATTCGGCGGACGTCGCCACCCTGCCGTATCCGGGGGTCGCCACCGACTACAAGCCCCTGCTCGTCACCATGCTGGCGGTGGCCGACGGCGTCGCGATCGTGACCGAGAACCTGTTCGAAGGGCGGTTCCGCTACGTCGACGAGCTCCGGCGCATGGGCGCCGACATCCGCACCGAGGGGCACCACGCGGTGGTCCGCGGGGTGCCGCGGCTGTCGGGGGCCCAGGTCCGCTCGCCCGACATCCGCGGCGGTGCGGCGCTGGTGCTGGCCGGACTGGTCGCCGAGGGCGAGACGGTGGTCACCGGCGCCCATCACCTCGACCGCGGCTACGAGGACTTCCCGGCGAGGTTGCGTTCGCTCGGCGCCGACGTGGAGCGACAGTGAGCGCGTCCGCCGAGGTGGCGCGGGTCGGCGCGACCGAGCCTGCGCCCGGCCGTGGCGACCCGGGCACCCTGTTGCAGCGGGCCGGCCAGGGGGACCGCGGCGCGCTGGCCCGGCTGCTGTCGTTCGTCGAGGGCGGCGGCCCGCTCAGCCGGGCGGTGGCCCGCCTGAGCTATCGGGCCGAGCCCCCCTATGTGATCGGGCTCACCGGGGCGCCGGGTGCGGGGAAGTCGACCCTCGCCGACCGGCTGGTCTCGGTGGCCCGGGCCGGTTGGCCGGCCGTGGTGGCCGCCAGACCGGTGCCCGCAGCCGGTGCCGAGCCGGTCGAGCAGATCGCGGTCCTGGCCATCGACCCGACCTCGCCGTTCACCGGCGGCGCGATCTTGGGCGACCGGGCCCGCATGCAGCGCCACGCCACCGACTCGACCGTGTTCATCCGATCGATGGCCACCCGGGGCCATCTGGGCGGGCTCGCGTTGGCCGTCCCCGACGCCGTCCGCGTCCTCGGCGCGGCGGGCATTGGGGTGGTGGTGGTCGAGACGGTCGGAGTCGGCCAGGTCGAGGTCGAGGTGGCGGCGGCCAGCGACACCACGGTGGTGGTGGTCACCCCCGGTTGGGGTGACTCGCTCCAGGCCGCCAAGGCCGGACTCCTCGAGGTCGCCGACCTGTTCGTGATCAACAAGGCCGACCGGCCGGGGTCCACCGAGGCCGGCCGGGACCTCCGCCAGATGCTCTCGCTCGGGGCCGCCCAGGAGTGGACTCCGCCGATCATCGAGACGGTGGGCACGACCGGGGAGGGAGTCGAGACCCTGTGGGCCGCCGTGGCCGGGCACCGTGCCTACCTCGAGTCGAGCGGGTTGCTCGCCTCGCGCCGGGCCGACCGCATCGACCAAGAGTTGCGCAAGGTGCTGTTCGCACGGCTGGAGGGCCGCCTCGACGAGCTCACGGGGTCCCCGGAGTACCTGGGGGCGCTCGAAGACCTCCACGAGGGACGTGCCGACCCCTACGAGGTGGCGGACCGGCTCCTCGAATCGAGCTGAACGGTCCCCGTCGGGTACCGTGCCAGTGTGACTGGCGAGCTGAGCGATGTGCCCACCTCCCGGCGCGTCCGAGCACGTTGAGGGCGCTCGGGTGAGCACCCCGCGCCTGCCGCTGCCGAGCCTCGACGGCCCCGTCGAGACTCGACGGTGGTACCAGCACGCCGTCTTCTACGAGGTGCTGCTTCGCGGGTTCTACGACTCCAACAACGACGGCATCGGCGACATCCGGGGCCTCCACGAGAAGCTCGACTACCTGCAGTGGCTGGGTGTCGACGCGATCTGGCTGCTGCCCTTCTACCCCTCGCCCATGCGCGACGGCGGCTACGACATCAGCGACTTCTTCAACGTCGCCCCCGACTACGGGACCCTCGGGGACCTGGCCCGGCTCCTCGACGACGCGCACCGCCGGGGCATCCGCTTCGTCGCCGACCTGGTCATGAACCACACCAGCGACGCCCACCCGTGGTTCGTCGAGTCGCGCTCGAGCCGGGACAACCCGAAGAGCGACTGGTACGTCTGGAACGACGACGACCAGCGCTGGCCCGAGGCCCGCGTCGTGTTCACCGACGTCGAACGGTCCAACTGGACCTGGGACGACACCCGCCAGCAGTACTACTGGCACCGCTTCTACTCCCACCAGCCCGATCTCAACTACGAGAACCCCGAGGTCGCCGACACCATGGTGGACATGGTGAAGTTCTGGCTGGAACTCGGCTTCGACGGCTTCCGCCTGGACGCGGCGCCATACCTCTTCCAGCGCGACGGCACGGCCGGCGAGCACCTCCCCGAGACCCACGAGTTCATCAAGCGGATCCGCAAGGAGATCGAGGCCGACTACCCCGGTCGGGTGCTGTTGGCCGAGGCCAACGGCTGGCCGGCCGACGTGGCCGACTACTTCGGTGACGGCGACGAGTGCCACCTGTGCTTTCACTTCCCGCTTGATGCCGCGGCTCTACATGGCCGTGCGCAAGGAGCAGCGCTACCCGATCACCGAGATCTTGAGCCAGACCCCCGAGATCCCCGACGGCTGTCAGTGGGCCATCTTCTTGCGCAACCACGACGAGCTGACGCTCGAGCAGGTGAGCGACGAGGAGCGCGACTACCTGTTCGCCGAGTACGCCAAGGACGACCGGATGAAGCGCCACATGGGCATCGGCCGTCGTCTGGCTCCGCTCCTCGACGGCGACCGCCGGCTGGCCGAGCTGCTCTACTCGCTGGTCCTGTCGCTGCCCGGGAGCCCGGTCATCTACTACGGCGACGAGCTGTTGATGGGCGACAACATCTATCTCGGCGACCGGGACTCGGTGCGCACCCCGATGCAGTGGTCGCCCGACCGCAACGGTGGGTTCTCGAAGGCCGACTTCGCGCAGCTCTACCTACCGCCGGTCATGGACGCCGTCTACGGCGCCGACGCGGTGAACGTCGAGGCGCAGTGTCGCAACCCCGGGTCGTTCCTGCACTGGCTGCGGGGCATGCTGATCCAGCGCCGGGCGATGCCGGTCCTCGGCGTCGGCGCGATGCACCCCGTGCCGTGCCCCAACCCCTCGGTGCTGGCGTATGTGCGCTCCGGCGAGGTGGTCGACGCCCCGCCGAGCGAGCCGGGCGTGTGGGGGGCCATCCGCGAGGGCACGGTGCGGTTGGGAGAGACGGTGCGGTTGGGAGAGACGGTGCGGCTGGGAGAGGGAGCCTTCGCCCCGGCGGCCGCGCCGGCGGTCGTCCCGGTCCTCGACGACGAGGGGCATCGGGCCGGTCAGCGCACCCAGGCGGTGCTGTGCGTCCACAACCTGAGTCGCTTCGCCCAGCCGGCCGAGCTGGCCCTGCCCCGATGGGCCGGGTACACGCCGGTCGAGGTGCTCGGCCGGGTCCCGTTCCCCGCCCTCTCCGACGAGCCCTACACGATCACCCTGGCCCCCTATGGCTATCTGTGGTTCGAGCTGGTCGAGGAACCACCCGAGGAGGACATCGCATGATCGGGGCCATGCTCGATCTCGACGAGGGGCGGCGGGAGTCCTTCGTGCCGCTCGTGGCGGCCTGGCTGGCCCGGCGCGGCGCGGGCGACGGCGTCGGCACGATCGAGGTCGTCGAGGTGGAGGTCCTCTTGGCCGGGCGGCCGGGGCTGCTCGACGTCGTGGCCCGGGTCGCCGGCCGGATCGCGCACCTCGTGCTCGGGCTGCACCCCCATGGGTCCGAGCTCAAGATGCTGCGCGGCACCGACGACGGGGTGCTCGGCGAGTTCGAGGACGAACGGGGCCCGGCGGTGGCGGTCGACGCCCTGCGGGACGCCGAACTGGCGCCGCTCCTCACGATCGCCATCGTCGGTGAGGAGCCGGGCGTGGTGTCGATGGCGCACGACGACGACGACGCGGTGGTGCTCGACGTCGAGGACCGGTTTTCGTTCTCGGTCTTCCCCTGGCTCACCGACGGGCCCCATCCCGGCGTCGAGATGCTGGTCACGCTGGACGAGGTCGGATTCAACCACCTTGCCGCGCCGATCGCGCTCTGGCGTCGCCAGGGCCGCGACCTCGGGCGTGGTCCAGGAGCTGCTCCTCGGGAGCGCCCCCGGCTGGGCACTCGCGCTGACCTCGCTGCGGGACCTCTACGGTTCCGGGGTCGCTCCCGAACGAGGCCGGGGGGGACTTCGCCCTCGAGGCGCGTTCGCTCGGCACCATGGTCGCTCGCATGCACCTCGCCTTGGACAAGGCGTTCGGACGGCGCACCGGGGCCGTGGCCGAATGGGCCGGCCAGGTGGAGTCGGTGCTGGACCAGCTCGCCCCCGAGCTGCTCCAGCCGCCCGGCGTCCTCGGCACGCTCAAGGCGCTGCGCAGCCGCACCGAGCAGTACCCGATGGTGCGCACCCACGGCGATCTGCACCTCGGCCGCACGGCCAGGACCGACCAGGGGTGGGTGGTGGCCGACTGGCACCCCGGCGGCGTCGACGCGGCCGGGGCGCCCCTGTTCCGTTCGCCACTGGCCGACGTCGCCGACATGCTGTGGTCCTTCCGCCACGTGGCCGCCGCCGCCCTTGACGAGCGCGACCTGGCGCTGCGCCCGGGCCTCGGATCGTCTGCGGAGGCCTGGGAGGCCCGCAACCACCGGGGGTTCCTGACCGGTTACCTCAACACCCCGGGCATCGAGGAGCTGGTGCCGGCCGACGGCAAGCTGGTGGCCGAGCTGATCGCCACCTTCGAGCTCGAGCGGTCGGCCCTCCGTCCGGTTCATCGACCGGCCGGCTGACCCCGGGCCATCTCCGAGCGGCCACCGGTCGTGGGACACTGGGCCGATGCGAGTCGGAATCCTCACCGGGGGCGGTGACTGCCCCGGATTGAACGCGGTCATCAGGGCGGTGGTGATCGCAGGGCAGGTCCGGTACGGGTACGAGACCCTCGGTTACCTAGACGGCTGGCGCGGCGTGCTCGAGGACCGGGCCCGGCTCCTCGACCCGGTGGAGTCGGCCGGCCTGCTCACCCTGGGCGGCACCGTGCTCGGCACCTCGCGCACCAACCCGTTCGCCGAGGAGAGGGGGCCCGAGCGGGTGATCGAGAACCTCGCGTCGGCGGGCGTCGACGCCCTGGTGGCCATCGGCGGCGACGACACCCTCGGGGTGGCCAACCGGCTGTGGGCCATGGGGGTCCGGGCGGTGGGCGTGCCGAAGACGATCGACAACGACCTCTCGGGGACCGAGGTCACCTTCGGGTTCCAGACCGCGGTCCAGACGGCCACCGAGGCGATCGACCGTCTGGGCACGACCGCCGAGTCGCACCACCGGGTGATGGTCTGCGAGGTGATGGGGCGCAACGCCGGGTGGATCGCCACCGAGGCCGGCATCGCCGGTGGTGCCGCGGAGATCCTGGTGCCCGAGGTTCCCTTCGACACCGCTGAGGTGTGCGCGAAGCTCGTGGCGCGCCACGAGCGCGGCCAGTTCTTCTCGATCGTGGTCGTGGCCGAGGGGGCCCTGCCGACGACCCCCGCCGAGGCCGATTCGGCCGCCGCCGCCCGGTCGGGTGCCGCCACCGACGCGTTCGGCCACGCGCGCCTCGGCGGGATCGGGGACTGGCTCGCCGGTGAGCTGGAACGACGCACCGGCTACGAGTCCCGTTCGACCACCCTCGGCCACATCCAGCGGGGCGGAACGCCGACCGCCTTTGACCGGGTGCTCGCGACGCGCTTCGGCGTGGCCGCGGTCGAGGCGGTGCACGACGGGGACTTCGGCGTCATGGTCGCGTTGCGCTCGTCCGCCATCGTCCGGGTGCCCCTGGCCGACGCGGTCGGCAACCCGAAGACGGTGGACCGCGAGCTCCTCGACGTGGTCGCCGCCCCGTTCCTCGGGTGAACGGCGCCGACGATCCCGGCGCGCCGCGTCTCGAGGCTCAGTTCTCGGCCCAGGTGGGCGAGCTCGAGGTCCGCTCGGCGGCGGCGGAGGATTTCGACGAGCTTGAGCGGCTGTTGGCGTTCCTCGTCGACCCGGCCGATCGCCAGCCCGCCGGCCGTCGAGCATTTTTGCGGATGCTGGAGGACCCCCGGCGAATGGTGCTGGTGGCGCGGCGCGGCGCTCAGATGGTTGGGACGCTCGACCTCATCGTGGTGGACAACGCCACCCATAATGGCGCCCCGTGGGCCGCCATCGAGAACGTGGTGGTCGATCCACAGCAGCGTCGAAGGGGCGTGGCCCGGGCACTGATGGACTGCGCACTCGAGCTGGCGGCGGGAGCGGGTTGCTACAAGGTGCAGCTGGTGAGCGGCACCGGGCGCTCCGAGGCCCACTCGCTGTACGAAGCCACGGGGTTCGATTCCCCGGTGCGCGGCTTCCGCCGCTACCTGTAACGCGCCGCGGGTGCGTTCAGCTTTGACAGGGGACGGCGACGCCGAGCTCGTCGGCCGCCGCCTCGGGCGCCACGATGTTGATCGCCACGCCGGTGCCGAGCTCGAAACCGGCTCTCGTGGTCACCTTCGGCCACACGTGCACGTGCCAGTGGTAGGGCTCGTTGACCCGGTAGGGGGCCGAGTGGAAGACGATGTTGTAGGCGACGTCGCCCACCTTCTCGCGCAGGTGCTTCAAGCAGTCGCGCAGTGACTTGCCCACCGACACGAGGTCCTCGGTGGGGCTGCGGTAGAGGTGCGGGGTGTGGGCGCGAGGGATGACCAACATCTCGTAGGGGACCGCGCTCCAGAACGGACACACGACGACGGTCTTGTCGTCCGCGTAGACGACCCGGCACGCCGCGTTCTCTTCGGCGTCGACGGTGGTGCAGAGGAGGCAGCCGCCGGCGAACTTGGCGAACCGAGCCACCTCCTCGGAGAGCTCGCGGGGGACGAACGACATGCCCGAGCAGCTGGCCGTGCGGGTGCTCCAACGATGCACCGGCCTCCCGGCCGCAGTTCACGATGGCCTGGCTGTAGCGGAGGTAGGACTGCTGGGAGTGCTCCTCGATCCGGTCGCGCAGCGCCGCCATGACCAGACCGGACTGCTCGTCGGAGAGCTCGGCCCACGAGGTGTGGTGCTCGGGGGAGAGGACGAGGATCTCGTGGATCCCGCCGGCGGTGGCCTGGGTGAAGACGGGTCCTCGGTTCTCGACCACGAACGGCTGGTCGCCCTCGAAGGCCGGATAGAGATTGGGGACCACCCTGACCAGCCAGTTCCCGGTCGGGCCGTAGGTCTCGAGGGCCGGCGGGCTCGCCTCTTCGTGCCCCGGGCAGAACGGGCACGGCCGCGGTGTCCTCGATCGAGGTGCGTGAGAGGGCGAAGGCGTGCGGGCGGTCGGCCCGGACGGCGCTGATGGCCACCCAGCGACCCGAGAGCGGGTCGAGCCGGAGCTCGTTCACCGCGATCGGTCGCGTGACGCGCCGAATGGCGCTCCATGACCGGCATCCCCTCATGGCTTCTACGGTATCGCCTGGGCGGGGGTGCTCGAGCGACGCCCCGGTCCGGGGCGGAGCGACAATGGGGGATGCCACTCACCCATCTCGACTTCTCCATGGGTACCAACAAGCCGGGCTTCGACCTGCTCGTGATCGGGCACGTGGCCTGCGCGCTGGTCGGGTTCGGGGCGCTCGTCATGAGCGGCATCCAGGCGACCCGATTGGGCCGGGTGGGGCCGGGCGGGGCCGGAGAAACGCTGCTGCAGATACTTCGCGCCGGGGGTCAACTGGGCCGGCCGGGCTCTCTACGGCGTGCCCCTGTTCGGTTTCGCGCTGCTCGCCGACTCCGGTGGCCACGACAAGATCGGGGACGCCTGGGTCGTCGCCGGTCTCGTCACTCTGGACGCTGGCGGCGTTGCGGCCGAGGGGTTCTTGTGGCCGGCCGAGCGACGGATCCAGTCGGCCCTGGTCGACGCGGTCTCGACCGGTGCCGGTGGCCGGTTCCCGGCGCCGATGCGGCGGGACTGCCGGGTGGTCGGGCTCCTCGGCGCCGTGCTGGCGGCGATCTTCCTCGTCGCCACCGTGCTGATGGTGGCCCGCCCCGTTGAACCAGCGCCCGAAACGGGTTCAGCGCCCAGGACGGGGGCGCCGCGCCGCCCGGGCAACCGCGGCCTCGATGCTCCGGCGCGCCTCTTCGATCCGCCCCTCGCGGACCAGCTCGGGCAGCCCGCCGTCGAGCAGGGCCGTCCAGTCGACCGCGCTGGTGGGCCGCCCGGCCTGCGCGGAGCGAGCCCCGGCCCTCATCGAGCAGCTCGGCCAGGGTGCCCAGATGGGGTCCGAGTGACCTCGCCGATCCGTCGACGGAGCCATGCCGCCAGCGCCGGGCTGGCCCCCCCGGTCGACACCGAAACCGACACCGCACCCTGCCGGTGGACCGAGGGGAGGAAGAACGTGCAGTGGTCGGCGTCGTCGGCGCTGTTGACCCAGATGCCGGCCGACTCGGCGTCGGCCGCGGCCCGCCGGTCGACCTCGGCGATGCCGGTCGCGGTGACCACCAGCCGGTAGTGCGGCCGCCTCGCCGGCGCGATAGCGGCGCCGCTCGCACGCGGAGCGCTCGGCCGTCGCGCTCGGCCGCCGTCGCCAGCACGTCGATCGCCGCGTCGATCTCGGGGGCCACCACCGTGACGTCGGCGCCGCACTCGAACAGGTCGGCGACCTTGCGGGCGGCGACCGGGCCGCCACCGACGACGAGGCACCGGCGGCCCTCGACCCGGAGCACGACCGGGTAGGGGGGCGTTCCGGGCATCGCGCTCAGCGCACGGGTGGATGTGGCTCTCGGCCAGCGGCGGCGAGCCGACCATGCAGGCGGCGAGCGTGGCGTTGGTCGCCTCGTCGACCAGCACGAAGCTGCCGGTCACCCGGTTGGTGCGGTAGGGGTCCACGACGAGGGGAGTACCGGTGGCGAGGCGAACCACCCCGATCTCGTTGTCGGCCAGCTCGTCGGCGTCCACGAGGGTGAGGTCGTTCACGTCGAAGCGTGACAGCACCTCGGTCACCCGGGCCGGCGCGACCCGGGTGGTGTGCTTCACCCGCAGCCGGTCCCCGGCCCGAAGTGGCCGGTTGCCGAACCAGCACACCGTCGCCTCGATGTCGCTCGTGACGAGCGGCGGCTCGTCGGCCGCCGCGATCAGGTCACCGCGTGAGACGTCGAGGTCGTCGTCGAGATCGACCGACACCGACATGCCGACCGGCGCCTCGTCGAGCTCCCCGTCGTAGGTGGTGATGCCGGTGACGGTGGTGCGGCGACCGGCCGGGAGCACGAGGACCTCGTCGCCGGGACGCAGCGGCCCGCCGCCGACGATCCCCGCGTACGAGCGGCCCCCGGCGTGGCGGAGGACCCACTGGACCGGCAGCCGGGCCCCGGTGCCGACGGTGGGTGCCGTGCACGGCCGACCATCCGCCGGCCGGCGCCGCTTCCAGTGCCTCGAGCACGGTCGGGCCGTCGTACCAGGGGGCGGCGTCGGACCGGTCGACCACGTTGTCGCCGTGCAGCGCCGAGATCGGCACGACCGTGCACGAGCGCGATCGAGAGTCGCCGGGCCAGCGCGTGCATCTGTTGGCGCCACGTCGTCGTACGCGGCCTGGTCCCAGCCGACCAGGTCCATCTTGTTGGCCACCACCAGCAGCTGGTCGACGCCCAAGAGGGCGGCGATGCAGGTGTGCCGGCGGGTCTGCTCACGCAGCCCGCTCGTGACGTCGACCACGACGAGCGCCAGGTCGGCGGTCGAGGCGCCGGTGGCCATGTTGGCCGTGTACTGCACGTGGCCGGGACAGTCGGCGATGATGTACTTGCGGGTCGGGGTGGCCGCGTAGCGGTAGGCCACGTCGATCGTGATGCCCTGCTCGCGCTCGGCCCGGAGGCCGTCGGTGACGAGTGAGAGGTCCATCTCGCCGATGCCACGGCGCCGAGACGCCACGCTCACCGCTTCGAGCTGGTCGTCGAAGAGCTGTCGGGTGTCGAAGAGGAGCCGGCCGATCAGCGTCGACTTGCCGTCGTCAACCGAGCCGATGGCAGCGAATCGGAGGAGGTCGATCCCCGATCCGTCGGTCGCCACTCGACGCGCCGGGTGGTTCCACCGGCGCCATCGCCTAGAAGTACCCCTCGCGCTTTCGGTCTTCCATCGCCGTCTCGGAGAACCGGTCGTCGGCCCGGGTGGCGCCCCGCTCAGAGGTGCGGGCCGTCGCGACCTCGGCGATGATCTCGCGAGCGTGGTCGCCTCGGAGCGCACCGCGCCGGTGCAGGTGGCGTCGCCGACGGTGCGGAAGCGGACGCTCGCGTCCTCGACCAACTCGCCGGGCTCGGGGGCGACCCACTCGCCCAGCGCGAGCAGCATCCCGTCGCGCTCGACGACCGGCCGGCGGTGGGCGAAGTAGATGGGGGCGAGCTCGATGTGCTCGCGGGCGATGTACTGCCAGATGTCGAGCTCGGTCCAGTCCGACAGCGGGAAGGCCCGGACGTGCTCGCCCGGCAGGACCCGGCCCTGGTACAGCTGCCAGAGCTCGGGGCGCTGGCGCTTGGGGTCCCACTGCCCGAAGGCGTCGCGGAAGCTGAGCACCCGCTCCTTGGCCCGCGCCTTGTCCTCGTCGCGTCGGGCCCCGCCGATGGCGGCGTCGAAGCGGTGCTCGGTGATCGCGTCGAGCAGCGTGATGGCCTGGAGGCGGTTGCGCGACTGGCCCGGCCCGGGGTCGGCGACCCGCCCCCGGTCGATCGAGTCCTGGACCCGGGCCACGATGAGCTCGCTCGCCGAGCTCGGCCACCCGGGCGTCGCGGTAGGCGATCACCTCGGGGAAGTTGTGGCCGGTGTCGATGTGCATGATCGGGAAGGGGAACCGGCCCGGCCGGAACGCCTTGACGGCCAGGTGCAGGAGGACGGCCGAGTCCTTGCCACCGCTGAAGAGGAGGACGGGCCGCTCCGACTCGGCCGCGACCTCGCGCAGGACGAAGATCGCGTGCGACTCGAGCAGCGCCAGATGGTCGGCGTGCCGGCGCGGGCCGTCGTCAGAGCCCCGGGAGTGGGGCGGCGGTCGCTGTGTGGGTGGATGTCATATCGTCGTTCGAGACGTCGCCGGTGACGGCGAAAACTTGACCTACTGGGTCATGTATACTCCCCCGGAAGTCCCGCGACAAGTCGGGCGCCTCAGATGGCGGCCTGTCTCGGGCTCATGGCGGGGGCCTCAGCCATCCGCCGGAGGGTGCAGCCATGAGCGACGTGACCACGATCCCGACGGCGGAGATTGCTCGACGAGCTGGCCTCGGCCAACGCCGCGCTCGAGCACGCGCCGGCCGGCAAGGTCGATCGACGTGGGCCCTCGAGCGCTTCGGCGGCTCGGTGGTGCTCGCCTGCTCCTTCCAGGACGTGGTCATCGTGGACCTGGTCCACGCCCGGGACCCGACGATCGAGGTGGTGTTCCTCGACACCGAGGCGCACTTCACAGAGACCCTGGAGCTGGTGGAGGCGGCCAGGGCCCGCTACGACCTGAACCTCACCGTGACCAAGCCCGGTGCGAGGGGCCGAGGCCTGGCCGTGTGGGACCGCCCGGTGCTGCGAGCTCCGCAAGGTCGAGCCCCTCCGCAAGGCCCTGGCCGGCCGTTCGGCCTGGATCACCGGACTCAAACGGGTCGACGCCCCGACCCGGGCCGCCATCCCGTTCGTCGGTTACGACGACACCTTCGGTCTGGTCAAGGTCAACCCGCTCGCCACTCTGGACCGACGAGGACATCGCCTCGTATGAGGCCGATCACGACCTCCCGGTCCACCCGCTCATGAGGCAGGGGTACCGCTCCATCGGGTGCGCCCCCACCACCCGGCCGGTCGCCGAGGGCGAGGACCCGCGGGCGGGTCGATGGGCCGGGTCGGACAAGACCGAGTGTGGGCTCCACGCCTGAGATGGCCCGGGATCCAGACAACCCCTACGGCATCCGCTTCCGCGGCAGCGAGCGCCCGATGGCCTTCGTCAACCCGTACCGGTGGCTCGGCGAGCTGAGCGAGGTCGAGCGCTGCAAGCTCGACCGCCACCCGCGTCGAGGCGGCCCGAGACGTCATCACCACGCTACTCGGTCGAGGGCCCGGCCGCCATCTACTCGACTCCCGGCGAGATCGAGCGGTTGAAGTGGGTCGGCCTCTACCCCCAGCGCCAGGGCGGTGACGCCTTCATGCTGCGGATCAAGGTTCCCGGGCGGGCAGCTGAACGCGCCGACCAGCTCCGCGAGATCGGGGTGATCGCCGACGCGTTCGCGGAGGGCCCCGACGACAGCGAGCTGTTCGGCAACCGCTACGCCGACATCACCACCCGCCAGGACATCCAGCTGCACTGGATCCGCATCGAGGACGTGCCCCGGATCTGGCAGCGGCTCTTCGATGTCGGGGTCACGACGCTCCAGGCCTGCGGCGACTCGGCCCGCAACGTGACCTGTTGCCCGGTGGCCGGGGTCGACGCCGACCGAGGTGTTCGACGCCTACCCGGTGGCTCGGGCGATCTCGGACTTCTTCACCGGCAACCGCGAGTACTCGAACCTGCCCCGCAAGTTCAAGATCGGCGTGACCGGGTGCCGGGAGGACTGCGCCCGGGTCGAGATCAACGACATCGGCCTGTGGCCGGCCCGGGCCGACGACGGCACGCGTCGGGTTCAACGTGCTGGTCGGCGGCGGGCTCTCCGACGGTGAGCGGATGGCGTCGGACCTCGACGTGTTCGTCGCACCCGAGGACGCCGTCGAGCTGTGCCGGGCCATCGCCCAGACCTTCGGCGAGCTCGGGAACCGCGAGAACCGGGGCCTGGCCCGGATGCGCTACCTGGTCCAAGAGCTCGGCCCCGAAGGGTTCCGCGCCGCGGTCGACCAGCGGACCCGGCTCACCCTGCGTGCCGGCCGGCACCGAACTCACGACCGGGTACCGCGGCGACCACGTGGGCGTGCACGCCCAACGCGGCGAAGGCCTCTTCTACGTGGGTTGCTCGGTGCCGGTCGGCCGGATGCGGGGGATCGAGCTGGTCGAGCTGGCCCGCCTCGCCCGCACCTACGGCGACGGCACGATCCGGCTCGGCACCGACCAGAACTTCGTGCTGACCGGCGTGCCCGAGGCCCGCCTCGACGCCCTGCTGGCCGAGGAGCTGATCCAGAAGTACTCGCCGTTCCCGGGGCCCTTCGAGCGCGGGGTGATGGCCTGCACCGGCTCGGAGTTCTGCCGGTTCGCGGTCGTCGAGACCAAGGAGCGGGCGGTGAAGCTGGCCCGGTGGCTCGACGGCCAGCTGAGCGACGACGCAGATGGCCCGTCCCCGGTGCCGGTGTCGCTCGGCCGCCGTCCCGAGGGGGACCGATCGGTCCGCGGCGAGGACCGCGGGGTGATCCGGATGCACTTCTCGGGGTGCTCGGCCAGCTGCGCGCAGCCCCAGATCGCCGACATCGGCCTGCGTGGCGACGTCGCGCACGTCGGCGAGCACATCGAAGAGGCGGTCGACATCGGTCTCGGCGGTTCGCTCGGCCCCGACGCGGCCTTCATCGACTGGGTGGCCGGCGCGGTGCCGGTCGACACTGCGCCGGCGGCGCTCTCCAACCTGTTGGCTCGCTTCGCCAGCGATCGCCGGAGCGACGAACCCTTCTACGCGTGGGCCCGGCGGGTCGACAACGCGGAGCTCCGGTCGATCATGGTCGGGGCAGACGTCGCAAAGGCGGCCGAGACCCGATGAAGCGCTACCGGCTCCGCGAGGAGATGAACGGCATCGACGAACCGCCCGGCAAGGTGTGGTTCTGGGAGCTCGCGGCGGGCGTCATCGATGCGGACCGCTGCATCCAGTGCGGCACCTGCGTGGCCGCGTGTCCGTCCAACTCGATCGGGGTCAACGAGGACACCTGGCTGCCCGAGCTTGTGAAGATGTGCACCGGTTGCTCGCTGTGCTGGGACTTCTGCCCGCGCGGCGGTTTGCGCTACGAGGCCCTGTGGCCACCGTCGACGACCGAGCGAGCCGACCGAGGCCGAGGTGGTGCGCTCGGACTCCTCGGACACCTACTGGAAGATCACCGGCGGCCCGCCCGCCGACGGACTCGGGGCGGTCGTCGAGCAGCTACGCCGTGCGGGCCTCGGCCCGCAGCGACGGCGTCCAGGACGGCGGCGCCGTCAGCGCGCTGCTGATCGCCCTGCTGGCGGCCGGGGAGATCAACGGCGCCCTGGTCGCCAAGCCGAGCGACGACCCCGAAGAGCCCTGGAAGGGCGTGGCCACCATCGCCCGGAACGCCCAAGAGGTGCTCGCGGCCGTCGGGGAGCTTCTACAACCAGACGATGGCCCTGGCCGAGCTGGACCTGGCCAAGTACAAGCTCGGGCCGAACCCGAGGATCGCGGTGGTCGGCACGCCGTGCGAGATCCAGGGCATCCGGGCCATGCAGGCCCGTCGCTGGGCGACCGGCGCCCATCGGGTCGACGCGGTCGTGCTCACCATCGCGCTCTTGTGCACGAAGAGCTTCGACTACGAGGGCCTGATCCTGCGGGAGCTCCGGGACCGCCGCCGGGTCGACCTCGACCGGGTCGAGAAGATCGACGTCATCCACGGGAAGATGATCGTCGAGTACCGAGACGGCCAGCTGGCCGTCAACGAGCCGGTCAAGAACTTCCACGGGACCGCGCTCAAGGGTTGCGACGAGTGCGCCGACTTCCTCGGGCGCAGCGCCGACATCTCCATGGGAAGCGTGGGGTCGCATGGCCGGGTGGACGAGCACGATCATCCGGACCGAGCGTGGGCTGGCCGCCTTCGAGACAGGCCCGGTCCAAGCTGGACGTCCGCACGCTCGACGACCCCGACGCGCTGGTCCGGCTCGGACAACCTGGACAAGCGGATCGCCTTTCGCTCCCTCGAGCGCACCTTCGATCCCGACGGCCCCGCTCTTCATCGACTACGAGGACCACGTCCGCGACTACGCCGGCACCGACCGCGCGGCCGTGGTGGCCAACCGGTGAGCGACGCCCCGAGATTGCACGTGCCGAGCGAGCCCGACCGCTCGATCTGGTGGAGCCGGGTCATGCAGGAGCGCCACCCTCGACGAGGTGATCGAGAAGGAAGACGGCATCGCCCCATGGCTCTGGGAGCGCTGGCGGGTCCTCGAGACGCGCCGGTCTCGATCGGGCCCGCTTCGTGGCGATCGTGGCCGGCTATCGGCGCGAGATCTGGCTGTGGCTGATGGGGGAGCGGACGTGGGCCCAGTGCTGCTCGGGACTGATCGGCCGGATCGACCGACGGCTGGCGGCCAACTGACGCACCTCGGCACCGTCGGTCGCCGACGGTGAGCACCGGCGGACCACCGACGGTCGAGCGCGAGGCGGACCGTGCCGTCCTTTCGCTTCGCGGGGTTCGGGTCATCCGCGACGGCCGCCCATTGCTCGACGACATCGACTGGGAGGTCCACCCCGGCGAACGCTGGGTGATCCTCGGTCCCAACGGTTCGGGCAAGACGACGCTGCTTGCGGGTGGCCGGCGCGCGCCTGTGGCCGACCGCCGGCACCGTCGAGATCCTGGGGCGACGCCTCGGAACCGTCGACGTCCGCACCCTGCGCGCCCGGGTCGCGTTCGTGAGCGGCGTCGGTCATCCGGGAGCTGCGGGCCAGCCAGCCGGTGCGCGAGGTCGTGGCCAGCGGCAAGTTCGGCGCGCTCGAGACGTGGTGGCACTCCTACAGCGACGAGGACTGGAGCGGAGGCCGAGCGGCTGTTGGTCGAGCGCCGGGGTGGGTGGGGCCGACGGGGTCGCCGATCGTGAGTTCGGGGTCATCTCCGAGGGCGAGCGCCAGCACGTCCTCCTGGCCCGGGCGCTCATGAGCCGACCCGAGATCCTCCTCCTGGACGAGCCGGCGGCGGGCCTCGACATGGGAGCCCGGGAGCGGCTGCTCAGCGTCCTCGGTTCGATCGCCGGCGGTACCGATCTCGGCACCGCTCGTGCTGGTGACGCACCACACCGAGGAGATCCCTCCGGGCATCACCCACGCCGTCTTGCTGGCCGACGGGCGGATCCAACGTCCGGGCCCCGTGGCCGACGTCCTCACGTCGGCGGCCGTGTCGGAGTGCTTCTCGGTCGCCGTCGATGTCGGTCAGGACGGCGCGCGCTGGTGGAGCAGGGCGACCACCGACAGTTCGCCTTAGCGTCACCATCCACCAGCGCAAACGGGCTGCTCAGTAACGTTGGCCGTCGGAAAGTCGATCGAGGGGAGTTGCGCCGGTGATCGTACTGATCCTGGTGGCGGTCTTGTGGATCGCCGTTCTAGTTCCGAGCGTGATCTCGAAGCTCTCCGAGCGGCGGTCGGCGGGTTCGATCGACCATTTCCACCAGCGCCTCGATCTTCTCGAGCGCACGGGCCCGAAGTTGGTCGCAGCCCGCGTATCGCCTGACCGGCACCGAGTCTGCGGCGGGCCAGACCGAAGCCGTCGTGATGGCTGCCGTTCCACCGCCCGCCGGTTCGTCCGAACCTCATCTTGCTGCCGCCGGCCGACGCAGCTCCCGGGCCTTCCGAAACGCTCTTCGAGGATCCGTTTCAGCCGCCTGCCTTGGACGAGGTCGTCGTGCGTTTGCACCCGTGGGCAGGGGAGGCGGGCGAGTCGAACGTCTCCGCACTGTCGGCGGCCGAAGAGCGCCAGCTTGTGGCGGCCGATTGCCGTCGGCTTGCACGCAAGCGGCGTCGGGACGTGTTCGGGGTCCTCTGCGCCCTGGCTGCTCTGAGCGGCCTTCTTGGGTTGGTGCATCCCTTGCGCGGAGCGTGGATCGCGTCGGCGGTCTTTCTTGCGCTTCTCTTGGTTTTCGTTGGGCTCGCCGTGTACGGTCAACGGGTCGAGGCCGAGCGACGTCACATGCAGCAACTACGACGTGCCGACCAGGCCCGGGTCGTGGAAGACGACGTCGAATCGGGGGCGGTCAAGTACCTGTCGGAAAAGGACCTGGCGCACTACTACGAGGCTGAGGACGCCCGGCTAGCCGCCGAGGCCTAGGGGCGGAGCCGGCCTGTCCAGGCCCCCAAGTCACCGACCCGGGCGAACCGGGCCTGACCAACCCAGGACTAGCCTGAGGTGCGCTTGGGGGTGTAGCTCAGTTGGCAGAGCGCTACGTTCGCAACGTAGAAGTCGGCGGTTCGAGTCCGCTCACCTCCACTGACCTGACAAGAGAGCGCTGACTCTCAAACTGTGTTCGAGAAGCTGACCGAACTCCGTGCCCACCCACTATCCCGTGTGGGACTTGATTGCCGCTGCAACCTGAGCGATATCCGACGGGCGATGAATCGTTCGTGCGAGCGATCGAAGCAACCACGACCGGTCGCCGCGATTATGCGCTGCCTGTACCGGGATCGGCACGGGTGCAGATCGCCGAATACGCCCTTCACAGAAGACACTGGAATTGACCCGCTTCGGTGGACACGGGTTGCTAGGCGACGTTGCCTTTCTCGAACTCTAGAGGGCTTTGATAACCGAGCCGCTGCTGGATCCGCTGGGGGTTGTAGAACGTCTCGATGTAGTCGAAGATCGCCGCCCGAAGAGCCCTCCTCGTTGCCCACGTCTTGGTGCCGTGGATCCAGGCCAGTTCCCGCTTGAGGGTGGCGAAGAACGACTCGACCGCGGCGTTGTCGAAGCAGCTGCCGACGGCACCGAAGGACTGATCGAGCTCGAGGTCGACGATTCGCTGGGAGAAAGCCAGCGAGGTGTAGGCGGCGCCGTGGTCGGAGTGATGTACCACCCGACGGTCGGGTCGGCGCCGTTCGAAGGCCATGACGAGTGCGTCCGAGACCAGCTCGGAGTTGGCGGCGGGACCCATGGCCCATCCGGCCACCGAGCGTGACCACAGGTCGATCACGGTGGCGAGGTGGAGCCACCCTTCTGCGGTGCGGATCTGCGTGACGTCCGCCGCCCAGAGCCGGTCAGGACCGGTGGGGTTGAAGTTGCGCTTCACCAGGTCGGGGGCCGAGGCGGTGTCCGCCTTGCCATGTCGCCATCGACGCCTCGAATGGGCCCCGACCAGCCGTTCTTGACGCATCAGCCGGGCCACACGTTTCCGCCCACACGAGATTCCGAGTCGGCTCAGCTCGGCATGGACCCTCGGGGCCCCATAGGTGCGACGAGAGCGAAGGTGGATCTCGGTGATCGTGGCGCTGAGCGCCGTGTCGGCTACTTGACGCGCCGAGACCGGTCGGGACGCCCAGGCGTAGTAACCCGATCTCGAGACCCCAAGGACCCGACAGAGCCGCTTGACGCCCCAGGCGTGTCGGTGGTCGGCGACGAACCGGAAGCGGCAGACCGGATCGTCTCCTGGGCGAAATAGGCGGCTGCCTTGCGCAGGATCTCCCGCTCGGTCCGGAGCTCGGCATTCTCCCGGCGCAGGCGGCGCAGCTCTTCGAACTCGGATTCCTTGACGGCCAGCGGGTCGGCCTGCCGGGCCTCCTCGGCGAGGTGGTTCGCCACCCAGTTGCGCAGCGTGGTCTCGTTCACCCCGAGCCGGCGAGCCACCGATGCGCTCGAGTCGTCGGTGGCCAGGGCCATCTGGACTGCTTCTCGCCGGAACTCGTCTGGATACCTCGACGGTCGTGCCACTCGGGGCTCCTTCCTCTGGCTTCAGCCAGAATCAGGTGTCCACCGAAGCGGGTCAAGTCCAACACCAAGTTGTCCTTCAGAAGACACACAGAAGACCCGTTCTGGAGCATTCCGAACTCTAGGTGGCTCTGGATTTTCGTCTCTATTCAGGTGGTGGTCCGATGAACACCATTCCCTTGAGGGGCGGTTCATCGCCGATAACGAAGTTAACGTCGCCTGCACGCTCGAAACCCGCCGATTCATAGAACTTGATGGCGGCGGCAAAGTGAGCCGCGGTATCGAGCACCGGCCAGAGACCTCGATCGTGCGCCTGTGCGACGGCTGTGTCCAAGAGAGAGCGCGCAATCCCTGTTCCTCTGACTTCTGGAGACACGAACATTCTGGCGATAACCCCGAGACGCTTCTTTGTCACCGCGGTGCGCTCAAGCGCACGTTCGATCGTGACAGGAAAGCCCGTCGAGTGAAGAGCTGCGTGACCGACGATCTTCGAGTCGAGTAGGGCCACCCATGCAGTTAGCTCGTACGGAGGCGCGAGAAAGTGCTCGACATCGATGACACCAAGCGGTGGATAGCCGTCGGTATCGCGAACGAGCTGAGCAAGTTCCAGTAGCTGGGTTATGTCTGATTCTCGGCGCTCTCGGATCATGACACCACTTCAATCTTCACGTAGAGGATGGCTCCTTCCAGGGTCCCGATCCCGCCCCAGGTAAGCGCAAAACCGGCCCCGGGTTGGATCCGCCACAGCCGGGCCCGCGAGACCACGCTGCGATGACCGATAGTTACTGGTCCCCAATCACGACGGTCCACTGCCGGATGACCCACTTCTTGACAAGGCCTTCGCGGACGTAGGGGTCGTGGGCGACGAAGTTCCTCACGACTGAGTCGTCATCGGCTTGGAACACCAGCGCTGCACCGTCGGGCGGGTCAGCGTAAGCGCCAGCGAGGACCAGCTCGCCGCGCTCTTTCGCCTCCCGTGCTAGCCCGAGGTGCTCCTCGCGGAACGCTCGTCGACGCTCCACATAGTCATCGACCACCTCGTAGAAAAGCAAGTAGTACATGACGATCACTCACTATCCCGGATGCGGACCGGAACGAGCTCAGTATTGTCCCGGGAGAGAATACCGGTCGCAAGCCTCGATTTGGTGGCCACGCTGTGTGTCTGAATCAGCCTAACGTCCGGCTCAGGGTGTCCCAGTTGTCGGAGCAGAACATAGGACCGGGGTCGCCCAGAACACCGGCTCAGCGGCGCTCCAGATGCCGTCGATGCTTGCAACTGTGTCCCCGCCACCATGCGGCACTTCGGTGACGCGCTCTTTCGTCATTCGAGAAGCGCATTGTTGGCTATCCCCTTATC